>CAWAVE010000008.1:0-838926 GCA_963785435.1 uncultured Solirubrobacterales bacterium | reverse complement strand
CGCTGGTGATGCCGTTGTTTTTCGTGCTCGCCGGCGTGTGCGCGATTGCAGTCGGATGGCTGCAAATGGACTGCTCACCGACGGTGAGCGCGGCGTGTAGGTCACGCGAAGCCGCGGGCGCGCTCTCCTGGCATCACTACGCGCACGAGTGGGTGAGCCTCGGCATCATGGTGTCGCTTTTGTCGACGGGCTTCGCTTTCGCCGGCTCGGTGTGGCCGAGTCGGCTGGGGCGCCTGGTGTTGAGCGGCGCGCTCGTGCTCCTGGCTGCGGGGATCGTCACGTTTTTTCTGTACGGGTCGTTCGCCGGATACCATGGACTCGAAGAGCGCCTGTGGGCGCTCGTCGCCCACACCTGGGCCCTGTTGTGCGCGACCGTGCTGATCCTCGAGGCGAGCCCCGGCTGGCTCCCAGCGAGCGGGCGGCAGATTGCCCACGAGCGCTTGATCTGAAACGGACTGGCTCTGAGGCACTTTCCTGTCGCTATTAACCCGGCGGCGATCCGCCTCGGTCTGCGTCTTGGCTTTGTCGAGCTTGGAACGCCAGCTATCCGTCAAGAGTCTCGACGATCAAGTCTGGGCTTGACCAACTAGCTCTTGGCCTCGTATAGCCTCGCTTCAGTGCCGCGTACCGACCTGGTGCAACGGCTCGTCAACGGCACCGTCGGGAGGGGTGACCAGTGCCTGGGCGACTACGCCAGTGAGGAGGCTCATCTGCTCGTCGTCTATGAGGTTGCAAGATGATCTGGCAGCGCTGCGATGGCCTCAACACGAGAGTCGTGCCACAATCGTCGCGCTAGCTTGCGGACCTCGAGCTTCTGCACTCGGCGCGACGTGACGTGAGGCGAAGCGCGACGAGCTAGCGCTGAATCGCGGGCGTTCGGCGAATTGTGACCTCACCGCACGTTCTGGGGTGGTGACCGCTACCAAGCCCTGTAAATACGGAGGGTTCGCCACGTACGCTCAGGAGACTTCGAGCTGACTGGCAATTCACTGCCAAATCGCCAGACCCTTCAGACCAACAAAAAACCCCGCATTTGCGGGGCTTTTTGATCGGGGCGCCGAGATTCGAACTCGGGACCTCACCGACCCGAACGGTGCGCGCTACCAGGCTGCGCCACGCCCCGATGTGAAGCGGAAGTATCACACACCCGCCTGGGCGCTATCTTCGCCGCATGGCCGCTTCCACGAGCGAGGTGCTGGGCGAGCTCGATCGTCTACTCGAGCCTGAGCGCTTTAAGGACTACTGCGTAAACGGCCTGCAGGTGCCGGGCCCCGAGCAGATCGCGACCCTCGCCACGGGCGTCTCCGCGCACGCCGAGCTGTTCGAGCTGGCCGCCGCCGAGCGCGCGGAGCTGCTACTCGTGCACCACGGCATCTTCTGGGGGGTCGGAGTGCGCGCGATCGATACGGCGCTCGCGCGTCGCCTGCGCCTGCTCTTCGACGGCGGCATCGCGCTCGCCGCCTACCACCTCCCGCTCGACGCGCATCCGGTGGTCGGGAACAATGCGCTGATCGCGCAGGCGCTCGGCGCGGAGCGTCTTGAGCCCTTCGCGCTGCACGAGGGTCAGACGATCGGCTTTATCGCTCACCTCCCCGGAGAGGGCCTCGCAGCAAGCGAGCTGTTCGCGAGCGTCGAGCGCATCACC
Source organism: uncultured Solirubrobacterales bacterium (assembly GCA_963785435.1). GTDB lineage: Bacteria > Actinomycetota > Thermoleophilia > Solirubrobacterales > Solirubrobacteraceae > Palsa-744. The sequence continues at coordinate 837,281 of CAWAVE010000008.1, read as the reverse complement.
GCACGCGAGCCGCTCGTCTACGACGCGGGGCCCGAGCGGGTGCGACGCGTGGGAATCGTCTCTGGGGGCGGCGCTGACTACCTCGAGGACGCCGTGCGCGCGGGCGCGGAGGCGATGCTCACGGGTGAAGTGCCCGAGCGTGCGATGGCCAGCGCGCGCGAGCTCGGCGTGCATCTGATCGCCGCCGGGCACTACGCGACGGAGACCTTCGGCGTGAAGCGTGTGGGCGAGCATCTGGCTGAGCGCTTCGGCTTGCGACACGTCTTTCTCGACGTGCCAAACCCCGTCTGAGCGCCCCACACCCAAAGCACGCCGCAATCTCTAACATCAGAGCCCTATTTCGCCTGATTCCTTGAGGAGGGAGTTCTGATGGAGGCTGCTACGGCATCGATTACGGGGTCACAGACGATCGCCGCCCTGATCCCGCGCGCTGCCGCTGAGCACGCCGAGCACGTGGCCGTGCGCTACAAGCGCGACGGCGCATGGCAGGACGTCTCATACACGCAGCTCGCCGAGATCGTCCAGGAGGTGGGCCTCGGGCTGATCGACCTCGGTCTGCAGGCCGGAGAGCGCATCTGCATCCTCGCGAACACGCGCCCCGACTGGTCCTACGTGGACATGGCCGCCACCTCCGCGGGCGCCGTGGTGGTGCCGATCTATCAGACCAACTCGCCCGAGGAGTGCCTCTGGGTGATCTCCGACTCGGGCGCCTGCGCGATCGTCTGCGAGAACGAGGAGCAGCTCGCGAAGATCCTCGAGATCCGCGAGCAGATCCCGAACGTGCGCAGCGTGATCGTGATGGACCCCTCCGATGGCCCCGCTGCGCGCGCGCTCGGGGCGATCACGCTCGATGAGGTGCGCGAGCGCGGCCGTGCTCGCTCCGCGGATGAGCTCGACGCACGTCGCGCGGGCGTGCGCCTGGAGGATCCCTTCACGTTCATCTACACCTCCGGCACGACCGGGCCACCGAAGGGCTGCGTGCTCACGCACGGCAACTACAGCGCGATGATGGAGATGCTCAAAACGGCCGGCGGCATCCACGAAGACGAGATCGTCTACCTCTACCTCCCGCTCGCCCACTCCTACGCGCTGCTGATCCAGCTCGCCGTCTTCGATCTCGGCTCCACGCTCGCCTACTTCGGCGGCGACACCAAGCAGATCGTGCCCGAGCTGATGGAGGTCAAACCGACCTACCTGCCCTCCGTGCCGCGCGTGTTCGAGAAGATCTACACGCTCGCCCACGGCGCGATCGAGGCCAAGCCTGCCGCGGAGCGCGAACAGGCCGAGCAGGCGATCAAGCTCGGCGTGAAGGTGCGGGGCATGCTGGCCCGCGGCGAGGAGATCCCGCCGGAGCTCAAGGCGCCGTTTGAGAAGGCCGACGAGGAGCTCTTCAAAAACGTCCGTGCAATCTTCGGCGGCGACGTGCGCCAGGCGACCAGCGGAGCGGCGCCCATCGCGCGTGAGATCCTTGAATTCTTCCTCGCCTGCGGCGTGCCCGTGCTCGAGGGCTACGGCATGACCGAGACCGCCACCGCGGCGACCTTCTCGACGGTCGAGCACCATCGCTTCGGCACCGTCGGTCGCGCGCTGCCCGGTGTCGAGCTGAAGATCGCCGACGACGGCGAGATCCTGATCAAAGGCGCCAACATCTTCCACGGCTACCACAACCAGGCCTCCACGAGCTTCGGCGCGGTCGCGAACGGCTGGCTGCACACCGGCGACCTCGGCTCGATCGACGAGGACGGCTACCTCTCGATCACGGGACGCAAGAAGGACATCATCATCACAGCCGGTGGCAAGAACCTCACGCCAGCCAACATCGAGAACGACCTGAAGCAATGCCGCTGGATCTCCCAGGCGGTGATGCACGGCGACCAGCGCCCCTACCCAGTCGTGCTGATCACGCTCGACGAGGAAGAGATCCCGATCTACGCGCGCGAGCACGGTCTGCCCGAGGACGTCGCTTCGCTCGCCAAGGACCCCGCGATCAACGCGCTGATCCAGCAGGAGCTCGACCGTGTCAACTCCAAATATGCGCAGGTCGAGCAGGTCAAGAAGTTCGCGATCCTCGACCATGATCTCTCCCAGCCGACCGGCGAGCTGACGCCCACGTTGAAGGTCAAGCGGGGCGTGGTGAACGAGAAATACGCCGATATCTTCGACGCGCTTTATGCGGGCTGACCCGCATTCGCGCCAACAGCTGCCAACATAGGTAGATGCGCAGCGATCCATCTGACACCGGCGGCCTGTTCGTCGGCCGGCGCCCCGGGACCGCGCCCGTGCGCTTCCGCGCGCTGCCCGAGAAAGGCAGCGAGCTGCGCCAGCGCGTCGACGGCTCGATCGCCGGTGTGCTGCTCGGCGGCATCGTGCTGCTCAGCCTGCTCTGTTGGGGACCGATTCCGATTGCCTGCCTGTGGCTGGGCTCGGAGGCCAACTACCTCACGGGTAGCGTAGGCATGGGCATCCTCGTGGCGTTCCTCGGCCTGTTCGCGATGCTCTTTGGAGCCCTGATGCTGCTGCGCCGCCTCGACAACAGCTGGATACTCGTGCGCCGCGCAGCCGGGCACGACCAGCGCACCGGCGCCGTCGGGCGCGTGTTCGCGATCACAGCCGCCGTCTGCGGCATCGTCTTCATCCTCTGGTTCGTCGTCATCCACGGCCCTGGCTCAAGCGTCGTCTCGGGCAGCGGCGGAGGGCTGTGAGCCTGACCTCCTCGGCTTCGCTCGGGCCTGCTGGCGCGCCCGACTATCGCTGCTAGAACGGCATAGGTATGGGTCTGCTCGACTATTACCGCCAGTTCGAAGGGATGTCCGAGGAGGAAGTCAACGCGGACCTGCGCGAGCAGGCCGCGGAGCGCCGGCGTAAAGCGCTAACGCGCGTGGAGACGCTCGACCTCTCGCAAACGACCTGGCCCGAGCTGCCCCACCAGCGGATCGTCAACGCGATCACCTACGTGGCACGTCGCGGCCTCTTTCGCTACCCGCACCTGATGGGCGCAGACCTGCGCGACGCGCTCGCCAAGCGCCATCACGTGAGCCCACAGCGGCTGATCCTCGGCAACGGCACCGCCGAGCTCCTGAGCGCAGCCACACGCGCGCTGATCGAGCCCGGCCAGCAGCTGCTCACGCCCTGGCCCTCCTACCCGCTCTATCCCTTGATGGCACGCCGCGCGCACGGTCAGGCGGTGCGGGTGGAGGGCACCGTCGATGCGCTGCTGCAGGCCGCCGGCGACCCGCAGGTGCGCGTGATCGCGCTTGCGAGCCCCAACGACCCAACGGGCGAGCTACTCCCCTCAGCCGAGCTCGAGCGACTGCTCAACGGTGTTCCCGAGGGCGTAGCGGTGCTGCTCGACGAGTCGCTCGTGGAGTTCGCCGACGCGCAGCCGACCGACTCCTCGCTCGCGCTGCTCGAGCGCTATCCGCGCCTGCTCGTGTTCCGCAGCTTCTCCAAGGCATGGGGCCTCGCCGGCTTGCGCATCGGCTATGCGCTCGGCGGACCAGGCTCAGAGGAGCTGCTCGCCGAGCTCGCGCCCGACCTCGGCGTCTCGGAGGTCTCTCAGGCGGGCGCGCTCGAGGCGCTTCGCAGCTGCTCAGATCTGATCGCGCGCCGCGTGGCCACAATCTGCGAGCAGCGACCGCGGCTGACGGCGGCGCTGCGAGAGCGCGGCTTCGAGCTCAGCGACTCGCAGGCCAACTTCCTGTGGGCCGCACACCCCTCGATCGAGGGTGCGGAGCTGGCCACGCGACTGGCGCGCGCCGGTGTGCTCGTGGCAGCCGGCGACGCGCTCGGTGAGCCCGGCCATCTGCGCATCGCGCTGCACTCCGCGGGCGCCGGCGACCGGCTGCTCGATGCGCTCGACAAAGCGCTCGAGATGAGCCCGCCCGCGCCCTCAGCCGGCTGAGCCGGACTGACGCAGCAGCGCGCCGGTCGTACCCTCGAGGATTTTCCTCCAGGCGCTCACGCTCTCATTGCGCTCATCGAAGTGCTCGACCACCTGTCGCACGCGCTTGGCTGAGATATCGAAACCGTGGCGTTCGGCCACCGCCTGGTAGCGGTCATATTCGCCGGCCAGCTGCTTCGTTACGGACTCGAAGCCGTGACGTGCGATCTCCACGCGCGAGGTGAAGCTCATCATCGAGGTCTGGAACATCAGCTCATCGGTGGACTCTGGCTCGATCAGCACGATGTCCACGCCGGGATAGCGCTCCTCCCAGCTTTTGGCCAGTTCGTGCAGGCGCTGGTGCGCCACGAGCTTGAAGACCTGGTAGCCGATCTGCGCGAAACCCATGTCTGAGACGCGTCGCGGACGCTTGCCGCGCAGCGTCTGCACGGTGGTCGAGAAGTCGTTGATGAAGGGCACGATCGGGTTGATCACCACAACCAGCTTCGCGCCCGCCTGAATCGCGATGTCCAGGTTCGTGGTGGAGACGATTCCGCCGTCGATCAGCTCGCGGTCGTTCACTTCGACTGGCGCGTAGACCATCGGCAGCGCACCGGAGGCACGCACCGCGGTTGAGATCGGCACGTCGCTCGCGCCGTCCACGCCGAGCACCACGCGCTCGCAGGTGTCGAGGTCGGTCGCGGTCAGGTAGAGCTCGCAGTCCAGCTCGCCGAAGTTGTCTGTTCGTCCCGGTTCGCTCAGCACGCCCTGCAGGTACTTCTCGATACCCGCACCCGTGTAGAGGCCCGAGGGCAGGTTGTCCGCGAGCCCCATCACTACGTCCATCAGCGAGAGGCCGCCCGGCTGCGCGAGTAGCTGGCGCGCGAGCGACACAGCACGCAGCGGCATCGTGGCGCCCTTGCGCGCGAACTCCACCAGGTTCGGTTTCAGCAGATCGCCGATGTCTACGTCCTTGAAGGGCAGGTTGCCCTGGCCGGTGACGACTTTCATCATCTCCTCCGGCGTCACCCCGTTAGCGCAGAGCGCTGCGATGAAGGAGCCTGCGGAGGTGCCCACATAGACGTCGAAGTTGTTGACCGTGCTGTTGACCGCCAGTAGATCGAGCGCCCTCAGCGCGCCGATCTCATAGACCCCGCCCGTGAAGCCGCCGCCACCGAGCACGAGGGCGGTCTTGTCGCGCCGTGGTCGACGCCGGCGCTCGGCGGCCGCCTCGCGACCCACGCCCCGCGCAGCCAGGCGGCGTGCAGCCGCTTTGCGCTTGCCGGTAGGTTCGAGCTTGACAACCTTGCCCATGCAAGACCATTCTACGGACGCGTGCAACCGACTCCAAACAAACTGTTCCTAATTCTCCTCTGCGGACTTTCGCTGCTTCTAACGAGCAGCGCCGCTGCAAGCGGCAACCTCACTGCGCTACAGGGCGACCTGCGCCAGCAGCTCGCGCTCGCGGGACCCAGCGACGGCGGCTACGTCTATGACCTGAGCAACAAACAGCTGCTCTTCTCAGAACGCGCCAGCACCACACGGCCGCCAGCATCGGTCGAGAAGCTCTACACCGCGACCGCCGCGCTCGAGCTCCTTGGACCCACAGCGCGCCTACAGACAACGGTCTACGGCGTCGGCCACCTCGCGGCGGGAGGCATCTGGGAAGGTAACCTCTACCTCCGCGGCGGCGGCGATCCGACGTTTGGCTCGAGCGCTTTCATCCGCGCCCACTACGGCGGCGTCGGCACGAGCATCTCGACGCTGGTCAGCCAGCTCGTGCGCGTGCAGGGCATCCACCACGTGCTCGGCTCGATCTACGGCGATGAGTCCTACCTGGACCCTCTGCGCGGGGAGCCCGACAGCGGCTACGCCTTTGATCCCTTCCTCGAAGGCACACTCAGCGCCCTTTCCTTTGACCGCGGCGTCAGCGGCAGCGAACGTGGCAGCCACGCGCCCGCCGCCTACGCGGCGCGCAAGCTGCGCCAGGCGCTGAACACAGACGGCGTGAGCATCCGCGGCTCGAGCAGCGCTGCGAGCACGCCTGCGGGCGCGCTTGCACTCGCCTCAACACCGTCTCCAACCATCGCCCAGCTACTCGGCCTGATGCTCCCGCCGTCGGACAACTTCTTTGCTGAGACGCTGCTGAAGGACCTCGGCGCACGCTATGGCGGCGCCGGCAGCACCGTGGCGGGCGCAGCGGTGGTTGGGAACACGATCAGCTCGCTGTTCGGCTTCCGCCCACGCGTGATCGACGGATCGGGCCTCTCCCCCGCCGATCGCACCTCGCCCTACCAGATCGTCAACCTGCTCGTGGCGCTCGCCGCCACGCCGACGGGCACCGTGCTGCGCGAACACATGGCGATCGCGGGGCGCAGCGGCACGCTCGAACGACGTATGCGCCACACGAGCGCGGCGGGACGCTGTCAGGGCAAGACGGGCACGCTCACCGGCGTCTCAAACCTCGTGGGCTACTGCCAGTCGCTCAGCGGACACCTGCTCGCCTTCGCGTTCTTCAACGACGGCATCTCCACGACCGCCGCGCACACCTTCCAGGATCACATGACGATCAGCCTGGCGGGCTACTGAGCCACCGCTCGCGAGGGCCTCAGGCTGTGCGCGTGTCGCCCTGCGCCCAGGCGCCTCAGCGGCGGTGGTCAGACAGCGTCAAGCAACGCACGCAGCGCCGCTTCGTCGAGCACACGCACGCCGAGCCGCTCGGCCTTCTCGAGCTTCGTGCCGGGACTCTCACCCGCGACCACGTAGTCGGTCTTCTTCGAGACCGAGCCCGTGACGCGCCCGCCTGCGGCCACGATCCGCTCTGTGGCCTGCTCGCGTGACCACTCGGGCATGCTGCCCGTGAGCACGAGCGTCTGTCCCGCGAGCGGTCCTTCTGATGGCGGTGCGCCCTCTTCCTGGAAGCGCAAGCCCACCCCACGCAAGGCGCCGATCAGCTGCTGCATGCGCTCATCGGCGAGCTGTGCGTGGATTGAGAGCGCCATCTTCTCGCCAATCCCAGGTATCTCGGCGATCTGCTCGACGGTGGCGTTCTGCAGGGTGTCGATGTCACGGAACCCTTGCGCGAGGTTTCGCCCCGTGACCTCGCCCACCTCCTCGATGCCGAGCGCGAAGAGCACGCGCGCGAAGGGTCGCTCCTTGGACTGCTCGATCGCGGCGAGCAGGTTGCGCGCGGAGATCTCACCAAAGCCCTCGAGCTCCAGCAGCTGCTCCTCGCGCAGCGCATAGAAGTCGGCGGCGCTGCGCACGAGCCCGCGCTCCTGCAGCAGCGCGACCTGCTTCTCGCCGAGCCCATCGATGTCCATCGCGCCGCGCGAGACGAAGTGCTTCATCAGCTGCCAGGCACGCGCAGGGCAGTCGCGGTTGGGGCAGGTCGTGAAGACACCCTCGTCTGGCTTCACGGTCGGCGTGTCGCAGTAGGGACAGCGCTCGGGCGGTCGCGGCGGCTCGGGTCGATTCTTGTGCTCGGCGACGTGTGGCGCTGGAGAGACGACCTGCGGGATCACATCGCCTGCACGCACCACGATCACGTCCTCGCCCGCGCGGATGTCCTTGCGCAGGATGTCCTGCTCGTTGTGAAGCGTGGCGAGCTTGATCGTGACGCCACCCACGGTCACCGGCTCGAGCACCGCGTAAGGGCGCAGATCGCCGAACTTGCCGACGTTCCACATCACCTGCTCGAGCTTCGTCATCGCTGTGGTCGGCGGGAACTTCCAGGCGACCGCCCAGCGCGGGTCGCGCCCAACCGCGCCGAGGCGGCGCTGTAGCGCTAGGTCGTCGAGCTTGATCACCACGCCGTCGATCTCGAAGTCGAGCTCGCCGCGACGGCGCTCCCAGTCGAGACACTGCGCGATGACCTCCTCGGCGCTGCCGAGCACGCGGATGCCGCTGTTGACGCGAAAGCCGTGCTCGCGCAGCCACTCGAGCGCCTCGGAGTGCGCTTTGAAAGACAGCCCCTCCGCGACGCCCACCTGGTAGGCCCAGATCAACAGCGGCCGCTTCGCGGCGTCGGCGGGGTCGAGCTGGCGGATCGTGCCGGCGGCGGAGTTGCGCGGGTTCATGAACGTCGACTCGCCCGCTTCGGCGCGGCGCTCGTTCAGCGCGGTGAAGTCCGCGAGCGACATGTAGACCTCGCCGCGCACCTCCACGAGCGAGGGAGCATCATCGACGTGCAGCGGGATCGCGCCGATCGTGCGCAGGTTGTGCGTGACGTCCTCGCCGATCAGTCCGTTGCCGCGCGTGGCGCCGCGCTCGAGCGCACCGTCACGGTAGAGGAGGCTGATCGCCAGCCCGTCGATCTTGGGCTCGACCACGTAGCTGAAGTCGGGCTCGGCGATGCCCTCGCGGGCGAGGTGATTGCGCATGCGCTCGACCCACGCGCGCAGCTCCTCCTCTGAGCGCACGTTGCCGAGCGAGAGCATCGGCTCGAGGTGCTCGACCTTCTCCAGGCGCCCCACGGGCTCGCCGCCGACACGCCGCGTGGGCGAGTCGGCGCTGAGTAGCTCTGGATGCTTTGCCTCGAGCGCGCGCAGCTCATCGAGCAGTGCGTCGTACTCGCCGTCACCGATCTCGGGGTCGTCGAGCACGTAGTAGCGGTGCGCGTGGTGTTCGAGCTGCGTGCGCAGCTCGGCCGCGCGCTTGCTGGCCTGTCTGGGCGCTGCGCTCACGGCAGTGCGTCGTGTGCTGGCCGATCTGCGATCGGTGGCGCGAGCAGCTCCTCCAGGTCAAATCGCCTCAGCGCCTCGAGGCTCGGACGGTCCGTCAGGTCGAAGTGGATCGGCGTGACGGCCACGCGCCTGGCAGCCACCGCAGCGAGGTCGGTGCCGGGCTCGTCGTGGAAGCCTGGGTCCGAGCCGTAGATCCAGTAGCGGCGGCGCTTCTCCTCCTCGCGCTCGAGCTTGAGCTCATCGCGATAGATGCGCTTGCCGAGGCTTGTCACCTCGACACCGCTCGGCTCACCGGCAGGCACGTTGATGTTCAGCAGCGTGCGCTCGGGCAGGGGCACGTCCTCGATGCGTTCGACCAGACGCGCGACGAACGCGGCTGCGACCTCGAATCCGAAGCCACCGTCGAAGCGGTAGTCGAGCTGGCCCGCGCCCGACTGCTGAGAGACGGCGATCGCCGCCAGCCCCAGCACGACGCCCTCGAGCGCGGCAGCAACGGTGCCCGAGTAGGTGATGTCATCGCCTAGATTCGCGCCGTGGTTGATGCCGGACACGACGAGCTCGGTGTCGAAGTCCTCGATGATGCCAAGGCTCGCCAGGCGCACGCAGTCGACGGGCGTGCCGTCGGTCGCATAGCCGACGCTGCCGTCGGCGAAGGGCACCTCCTCGACCCACAGCGGCCGCCGCGTGGTGATCGAGCGCGCCATCGCGGAGCGGTTGCCATCGGGGGCGATCACCGCAAGGCGCACGCCCTCGAGCGCCGCGAGCGCGCGGCGCATCGCCTGCAGACCCTCTGCTTCGATCCCGTCGTCGTTGGTGAGCAGCACGTTCAGCATGTCGGCTCGACCAGCATAGGGGCAAGCCCCGATCGCGCGGCTACGCCAGTGCTACCAGGGGCCACGCGCTGAGGCCGTCGCCAGGAATATGCTGCGCTGATGCGGAGGCGAGGCGAGCTGGCGATCGGCGGCGTGCGCATGCTGTGCGCGGTGGCAGCAATCGCGCTGCTCATGGTCGCCGGTGCCGTGGCGGCCACGCACGGCTCCGCGCGTGAGCGTCGCGCAACGCACAGCTACCTGCTCGCCCGCAACCAATTCGAGCAGACCGCTGTTCAAAACATCTACGCCTCTGAAGCCGCCTTCAGCGCGTTGCTTGCGAATGTTTCGCGCGAATGTCCTCAGGCGCTCGCCGCTAATCGGCTCGCCACTACCGAACCGAAGACCGCGGCTGAAGCGGCCCGTGGCACGCTCGAGCAACAGCACCTCGGCGCCATCGTCGGCGAGGTTGCGATAACCGCCTTGGAGGCATGGCTCAAACCCGACCTGCCCGCGCTGCGCTCGCTACAAGCCAAGATCAGCAATCTGCGCTTCGGCGAGCGCTACCTCGAACGCGCAGCGACACAGAGTGGACAGGAACCGCTCGTAGGCCAGCCGCCGGACCTCTGCGCCGATGTGCGCTTTTGGACGCAGAGTGGTTACCGCACGCTCTCACCCGCGACGCGCGCCTTCGTGGCGCGCGAAGAAAGGGCAGGCCCGAACCACTCGCTGGACGAACTGATCACACCCTTCGAGGGTGCACCCGATCGGCGTCTGCTCGCCCGCTATCGCAGGCTCACTGCCAAGCTCACTAGGGCGATCAGGCACGCCGATCTGTTCAGGCGCCTGCGCACAGCGCTTGCGTTGCCTGACCTGCCACAGCAGCCGTCGGGGAATGCCGTCCTGATCGGCACCGGTCGAACAGACGCCGGCACAAGCTTCACCGCCCATGCCCAGCTGCCGAGTGCCGGTGAACGCTCTTCGTGCACGCCCAACGTCTCGATCGAAGAACCGCTCCCGGGAGGTGGCGAGGCGAGCCACGGCGCCGGCGCCTGCGGCCCGGATGCCGGCCGCGAACCGATCGTTGCCTGCGAGGAAGGACAGCTCCGCATCCAAGCGGTGCTCCCGGCCGCGGTGCGCCACGCGACGCTGATGCTGAGCAACGGCCGGCAAATCAGCTCGCCAGTGTTCGAAGTTCCGGCCGCAGCGGGCGGGCCGGCTGGCTTCTATTACCAGGCCGTACGCGGCCCGTCACCGGTTCCCGTGTCGCTCACGGAGCTAAGCGAAGCGGGCGCGACGCTCGCGGTCGTGCACCTCGCGCCCGTCGTCGAATGCACACGCTACCCGCACAAAACGCTCTCCGGCCGGCGCACGCTTGTACACGCCCACACACCCGACGGTCAGGCTTACTCAATTTTCGGCGAGCGCTATAGGGAACTCGGCCAGATCCACGTGGTGCTCGGTTTCATCGTTGCTAGGGCTGGAACCTCGAGCGCCGAACTGTCGAAGCGGACGCAGGCGCTCTCATGGGATCTCGCGTCGGGCTGTGCAGGAACGCACCGCTACTGGATCCTTGAGGGTGTCGTGCATGACATCGGCCACCACGCCTATGTGAGGCTCGGCTCTCAGCTCATCGCGCTCCCCGCGGTGACGCTGCCGGCGAGCCTGCACACAGCCGGCGCACTCGTTTACGGCGCCTTCGCGACCGCGCCCGCGGCGATTGTGCTGCGCGACGCGTCAGGCCGGAGGATCGGCAGCGCATCGCTCTCCTCCCCGCGCGGCGCACCACGTGCGCGGCGCTGCGAAAAGCCCCGCCCGGGCACAAGCGAAGGACTCGAAGTCGGCTCAGGAGCGATCGTAGGTAACCGCCACTAGCGCCAACCCATGCGCCGGCGCTGTACGTCCTGCCTCAGAGCGCGGGCGCCCCTCTAGCAGCCCGATGAAATGCTCCACGCTGAGCAGCCCGGCGCTCACATCGAGCATGGTGCCGACGAGCACACGGTTCATGTGGCGCAGGAAGGTGTGGGCCTCGATCCAGAACTCGAGCAGCTCGCCTTCGCCGATCCACTCGGCGCGCACGATGTCGCGCAGGAAGCGTGAATGCTCGGTCTCGGTGGGCGTGAAGGCCGTGAAGTCATGGCGTCCGTGCAGCGCGGCGGCGCATGCGTGCAGGGCGTCGCGGTCGAGCCTGCCGGTCCACCAGAAGGCACGGCGGCGCTCGAACACGGAGCGCGTGCGCCTGGCTAGCACGCGATAGCAATATGTACGGCTGATCGCGTCGCGGCGCGCGTCGAAGTGCTCGGGCATCGGCTCTGCGGCGAGCACGGAGATGTCCTCGGGCAACAGCCCGTTGATGCGCAGCGGATCGACGGCCTCGTGCGCGTAGCTTGCGATCTGCGCGTGCGCGTGGACGCCGCGGTCGGTGCGTCCGGCAACGGTCAGCTTGAGCGGCTGTCCGTCGTGGCCCTGCTCGCCGAGGATCGTGCGCAGCGCGCGCTCGAGCTCCTCTTGGATGCTGCGCTCACCCGGCTGGCGCGCCCAGCCGGCGAAGTGGCTGCCGTCGTACTCGATCGTGAGCTTGGTCTTCATCCTGCGCGGGGACGCCGCGAGGCCCGACGCTCAGACGAGCTCGATGAAGACCATCTCGGTCGCGTCGCTACGGCGCGGTCCCAGCTTGAGGATGCGCGTGTAGCCGCCGGGCCGCTCCGCATAGCGGGGAGCGACCTCGGCGAACAGCTTGTGGACCGCGAACTTGTCCTGTGAGAGCGTCGAGAGCGCCTGACGGCGCGCGTGCAGATCGCCGCGCTTGGCGAGCGTGATCAGTTTCTCGATCTCGGGCTTGACCGCCTTGGCCTTGGCCTCGGTGGTCTTGATGCGCTCATGCTCGATCAGCTCCTTGCTGAGGTTCATGAGCAGCGACTTGCGATGCGCCGAGTCGCGGCTGAGCTTGTGTTTTGTCTTCTTGTGGCGCATGGGATCGGATTCTATTCCTCTAGGACGGTCGATGGACAAGCGAGACAATCATCTGACACCCGCCCGCCCCGCGTGGCGTGCTGTGCACGCGAGCGACCGAGGACGCAGTATCGCGCAGTTCAGCGGCCGTCCTCAGTCTGCGCGTAGGTTCAGGCCGCGTGCGTGCAGCGTTTCGATGACCTCGTCGATCGACTTTTTGCCGAAGTTCGGGATCGCGTTGAGCTCCGCCTCGGACTTCGAGATCAGATCGCCGACCGTCTGGATGCCTGCGCGCTTGAGGCAGTTGTAGGAGCGCACGCCGAGCTCGAGCTCCTCGATCAGGATGCCGTACTCCTCACCCTGTAGCGCCGCCTGGGGCGCGCCGCCGACGGCGAGGCCGTGGCCGTCGAGCTGGCCGCCGGGAGCCGCACGCAGCTCCTGGATGCGGTCCGCGTCGGTGAAGATCGCTAGCTGTGAGATCAACAGCTCGGCGGCCTCGCGCAACGCTGCCTGCGGGTCGATCGAGCCGTCAGTCTCGATGTCGAGCGTGAGCTTGTCGAAGTCCGTCTTCTGCCCCACGCGCGCCTGCTCGACCGCGTAGGCGACGCGCCTGACGGGCGAGAAGATCGAGTCGATCGGGATCACGCCGATTGGCTGATCGGAGGACTTGTTCTCCTCCGCCGGGCGGTAGCCACGGCCGCGGCCGATCGTCATGTAGAGCTCGAGCTTCGTTTTCTTCTCGAGCGTTGCGATGTGCAGCTCAGGGTTGAGGATCTCCACGCCGGCGGGCAGATCGATGTCCTTGGCGGTGATCTCTCCCGGTCCGGTGACGACCAGCGGCGCCTCGACCTCGCTCGCGTCGGAGTGCATGCGGCAGACCACGCCCTTGAGGTTGAGCACGATGTCCGTCACGTCCTCCTTGACGCCCTGGATGGTCGAGAACTCGTGCGCAACGCCCTCGATGCGCACGCTCGTCACGGCGGCGCCGGCGAGGGATGAGAGCAGTACGCGCCGCAGCGAGTTACCGAAGGTGTAGCCGAAACCGCGATCGAGGGGCTCGATCATGAAGGTGCCGCGGTTCTGCTCCACCGACTCGCTTGTGATCCGGGGGATTTGGAAGTCGAGCATGGGAGTCCTAACGTCGTTTTGGTGTCGCACCTGCGTCGATCAAGACGCCGGCTCTGAAGCGCCGCACCCGTCGGGGCGCCGGCGCGGGCAAGTTGCCTATTACTTCGAGTACAGCTCGACGATGAGCTGCTCCTGCACCGGCGCGGCGACCTCGCGTCGCTCCGGCTTGCGCAGCACCTTGGCCGACAGCGACTCGTGGTCGGCCTGTAGCCACGCGGGAATCTGTCCTGTGAGCTCGGTGGCGTCCCTCACAACCTGGGTCGCGGGCGTCTCCGACTTGATCGTGATCACGTCGCCCGGGCGCACCTGGTAGCTGGGGATGTCCACGCGCCGGCCGTTGACCGTCCAGTGGCCGTGGCGGATCAGCTGGCGTGCCTGGCGGCGCGAGGCTGCGAAGCCGAGGCGCACGAGCACGTTGTCGAGGCGGCACTCCAAAAGCGCGAGCAGGTTCTCGCCGGTGATCCCGTCCTGGCGTGAGGCCTTGACGTAGTAGCCGTGGAACTGCTTCTCGAGCACGCCGTAGTAGCGGCGCGCCTTCTGCTTCTCACGCAGCTGCACGCGGTACTCGCTCTGTTTCATGCGCCCGCGGCCGTGCTCGCCCGGGGGTAGGCGCGGCGCTCGACGCCGCACTTGTCGGTCAGGCAGCGCTCACCCTTGAGGAACAGCTTCTGTCCCTCGCGGCGGCACTGCTTGCACTGGGGGCTCGTGTCCCTTGCCATCGCTCAGACCCTCCGCCGCTTACGGGGACGGCAACCATTGTGGGCCTGCGGCGTGACGTCCTTGACGCCCGTCACCTCAAGGCCTGCGGCCTGCAGCGAGCGGATCGCTGTCTCGCGTCCAGAGCCGGGGCCCTTGACGTAAACCTCGACCTTCTGCAGACCCTGTTCGAGACCCTTGCGCGCGGCCGCATCAGCGGTGACCTGCGCAGCGAAGGGCGTCGACTTGCGCGAGCCCTTGAAGCCCGCGCCGCCGGCGGACTCCCAGGCGATCACGTTGCCGGTAGTGTCCGTTAGCGAGACGATCGTGTTGTTGAACGATGTCTTGATGTGCGCCTGTCCGACGGGAATGTTCTTTTTCGGCTTGCGCCGGCCACGGGCGCGTTTGGGAGCTGGGGGCACTACTTCTTACCCGCTTTCTTCTTGCCGGCGACCTGCATGCGCTTGGGGCCCTTGCGGGTGCGGGCGTTGGTCTTGGTCTTCTGCCCACGTACGGGCAGGCCGCGACGATGACGCAGGCCACGGTAGCAGCCGATCTCCTGCAGGCGCTTGATGTCCTGGGAGCGCTCGCGCCGCAGATCGCCCTCGACGGTGAGCCCGTCGTCGATCGCGTCGCGCAGCTTTGCCACCTCGTCCTCGGTGAGGTCACGAATGTAGGTGTCGGGGCTGACCCCGACCTGGGTGAGCACCTTGTTGGAGGTGGAGCGCCCGATGCCGTAGATGTAGGTGAGACCGATCTCTGAACGCTTGTTCAGAGGCAGGTTGACGCCAGCGATTCGTGCCACCTAGCGGATCACCCCTGGCGCTGCTTGTGACGCTTGTTCTGACAGATCACCAGCACCACTCCGTGGCGGCGGATGATCTTGCACTTCTCGCACATCGGCTTCACCGACGGTCTTACCTTCATGATCCCTTTCAGCGGCTGGGGTTCCGGCGACTCGGCTCTGGCTGCCGTTGCGGCCGCCGCTACCGTGTCGTGGATATGCGATCGGGCAGGCGAAACGCCTCGCCCTCAGGCAGGACTCGTGATGGTAGCAAGTTCGGCGCGCTCGGAGGGCACGAGATGCCATGGCGTCAGCACGCGCGGCCCCTCGCCGGTGATCGCGACGGTGAACTCGAAGTGCGCGGCCGGTGTGCCGTCCTTCGAGTAGATCGCCCAGTTGTCGGCGCCTACGCGCACTGCTGGTCCACCTGCGGTTGTCATCGGCTCGATCGCGAGCACCATGCCCTCTTCCAAGAGCGGCCCCTTGCCGGCGCGGCCGTAGTTGGGCACCTGCGGGTCCTCGTGCATTGAGCGTCCCACCCCGTGGCCGACGAGCGAGCGCACGACCGCGAGGCCTGCGCCCTCGGCGACCTGCTGGATGGCGCTCGAGAGATCGCCCATGCGGTTGCCCACACGGGCCGCGGCGACGCCCGCGTGCAGCGAGCGCTCGGTGGCCTCGAGCAGGTTCGCAACCTGGCTGTCGAGATGCTCAACGGAGAAGGTACGCGCGGCGTCAGCGACCCATCCGTCGAGCGTGACACCGACGTCGACGGAGATGATGTCGGTGCTCTGCAGCGCGTAGGAGCCGGGGATGCCATGCACGATCATCGAGTTCGGCGAGGCACAGATCGAGCCGGGGAAGCCCCGGTAGCCCTTGAAGGTCGGCTTGGCGCCCTGTGAGCGGATGAAGCGCTCGGCGAGCCGGTCGAGCTCCTTGGTGGTGACGCCAGTTCGGATCGAGCGCTCGATCAGATCGAGCGTCGCGGCGAGGATCAGCCCCGCGCGGGCCATCTTCTCGATCTCCTCGGGGGACTTCTTGATGATCATCCCCGGAGCTTAGCTAGAGGTTCTCCTCGAGGCGCAGCGTCGCGACGGTGGCGCGAACGTGCGCGTGAACCTCATCCGCGCTGCGCGTCCCGTCGAAGCGTCGCAGCAGGCCCGTCGCGTCGTAGTAGCCGATCAGCGGCTCGGTCTGGGAGTGGTAGACCTCCAGACGCGTGCGGATCGTCTCCTCCTTGTCGTCGTCGCGCTGCAGCAGGCGTGAACCGTCCTGATCGCAGACGCCCTCGTGCTTGGGCGGGTCGAAGTCGACGTGGTAGATGTGGCTGGGGTTCTTCACGCATACGCGCCTGCCGGCCAGGCGACGCACGATCTCATCGTCGGGGACCTCGATCAACAGCGCCGCCGTGAGATGGCGCTCAAGTCCCGAGAGCGCCTCGGCGAGCGCATCGGCCTGCTTCTCGTTGCGCGGGAAGCCGTCGAGCAGGAAGCCGTCACGTGCGTCACCGCCGGCTACGCGGTCGGTGATCATGCCCACGATCACCTCATCGGGCACGAGCTTGCCGGCGTCCATGAAGCGCTTTGCCTCCTTGCCGAGCGCGGTGCCCTCGCTGACCTGCGCGCGCAGGATGTCGCCGGTGGAGATGTGCGGCAGCTGGAAGTCGTCGCGCAGGCGGTCGGCCTGCGTGCCCTTGCCGGCACCGGGCGGGCCAAACAGGATCAGGTTGAGCTCAGACAAGATCCGAGGCAGCCTATCCGCTCGCGTGCAGATTGTGCGGGCGGTGGGTGCTTTCCTCCACTATCAGAGCAACGCTCGAGGTCGCTGGTGCGCTACTTGAGGAAGCCCTCGTAACTTCGCATCATCAGCTGTGCCTCGAGCTGCTTCATCGTTTCGAGCGCCACACCGATCGCGATCAGCACGGAGGTGCCACCGAAGAAGAAGTTCTGATGCGTGCGCGCGATCAGGATCGTCGGTAGCGCAGCGACAGCGGCGAGGAAGAGCGCGCCCGGGAAAGTCAGGCGCGCGAGGATGCGATCGAGGAATTCGGCGGTGGGACGGCCGGGGCGCACGCCCGGAATGAAGCCGCCGTACTTCTTGAGGTTGTCCGCCTGGTCAACGGGGTTGAAGGTCACGGCGGTGTAGAAGTAGGTGAAGAGGATGATGAAGACGGACTCGCCGACGATGTAGTGCCAGCCGTTGGGCGTGAAGAAGTCTGAGATCTGCTGACCCCAGTGGGTTTTCACGAGCTGCCCGACGGTCGGCGGGAAGGCCATGATCGAGGCGGCGAAGATCACGGGAATCACCCCGGCCATGTTCACGCGCAGCGGCAGGTATGTCTGCCCACCCTCGGTCATGCGCCTGCCGATCACGCGCTTGGCGTACTGCACGGGGATGCGGCGCTGGCCTTCCTGCACGAACACGATGCCCGCGACGACGGCGAGCACGAGGAAGGGCATCATCACCTTGAAGACCTGGTCCTGCGTGGTCCACCAGGCCTGAATGCCGTTGGGCAGGCGCGCGACGATCGAGGAGAAGATCAACAGCGAGATGCCGTTGCCGATGCCACGTTGGGTGATCAGCTCGCCGACCCACATCAAGAGCACACAGCCCGTGGTGAGGCAGATCACGATCAGGAAGATGTGCGGCGCATCGAAGTGCGTGACGACCGATTCGCCGGCTTTGGCCTGCAGCGTGTGAAACAGGAAGACGTAGCCGATCGACTGTGCGAAGGCCAGTCCGACGGTGAGGTAGCGCGTGTACTGGGTGATGCGCGCCTGACCGACCTCACCTTCCTTGGCGAGCTTCTCGAGCGAGGGCACCGCGACCTGCAGAAGTTGCAGGATGATCGAGGCGGTGATGTAGGGCATGATCCCGAGCGCGAAGATCGCGATGCGCGAGAGGCCACCGCCGGAGAAGAGGTTGAGCAGGCCGAGGATGTTCGACCCGCCGAACTGCTTCTGGATGTTGTTGACGGCCGTCAGGTTCACGCCCGGCACGGGCACGTGTGAGCCGAGGCGGTAGATCAGCAGGAGCCCCGCCGTGATGGCGATCTTCTTGCGGATCTCCGCGACCTGGAAGGCGTTGAGGATTGTGGAGAGCATGAGCGTTCAGCGCGGCGCGCGCGGACACAGGGCCCGGGCGGGGGCGCAGCGGCCGATTCTAGTGGATGCGCTCGCGCGTGAGGCCGTTTGCACGGCCGGCGCGGCTAGGCCTCGACGATGGTGCAGGTGCCGCCGGCAGCCTCGATGCGCTCGCGCGCACCGGCGCTGAAACCATGCGCGTGGACGGTGAGCGCCTTGCTGAGCTCGCCCTTGGCGAGCACCTTGACGGGGATGTCTTTGCGCGTCGCTAGACCGTTGGCCTTCATCAACTCGATCGTGACCTCGGTGCCCGCCTCGAAGCGAGACTCCAGCGCGTCGATGTTGACGGGCTGGGTGTGCGTGCGGAACATCTCGAAGGGCATCGACTTCTTCATGTGCGGACCGCGCAGCTTTCGCATGCGCATGTGGATCGGCATCTGCCCACCTTCGAAAGCTGCGCGGCGCTTGGAGCCAGAGCGCGAGCCCGCGCCCTTCTGGCCGCGGCCGGAGGTCTTGCCGGTACCTGAGCCTTCACCGCGGCCGATGCGCTTGCGCGGGCGGCGGCTGCCCCTGGCGGGCGCGAGCGAGTGCAGCCCGATGCGCTCCTCGTCCTCTTTGCGCGCGGGGCTCACTCGCCCTCCTTGACCTCAACGAGGTGGCGCACCGCGTGCAGCATGCCGCGCGCCTGTGCGGTGTCGTTGACGGAGACGGTGTGTCCGATGCGGCGCAGGCCGAGCGAGCGCAGCGTGTCGAGCTGTTTGACGTTGGCGCCGTTCTTGGAGCGCAGCTGCGTGACGCTCAGCTCGGCCATCAGGAGCCGGCTCCCTCGGCCGCTACGGCAGGCTCGGCGGCGGGCGGCGCTGTCTCCGTCTCGCCGCCCTCAGCGTGGATCGTGCCGTTGGCTGCTTCCTCGCCGGCGCTGAGGCCAAGCACCTTGTTGATGCTCAGCCCGCGCAGCGTGGCGACCTCATCGGGCGTGCTCAGGCCGCGCAGACCGGCGACCGTGGCCTTGACCAGGTTGATCGGGTTCTGCGTGCCGAGGCTCTTGGAAAGGATGTCGTGGATGCCCGCGAGCTCGAGCACCGCGCGCACGCCACCGCCGGCGATCACGCCGGTACCAGGCGCGGCGGGCTTCAAGAAGACGCGCCCCGCACCGAAGACACCCGTCGTCTGGTGGGTGATCGTGGAGCCGTGCTTGGGTACCCGGAAGAGGTCCTTCTTGGCGCGCTCCACGCCCTTCTGGATCGCGAGCGGGACCTCGTTGGCCTTGCCGTAGCCCACGCCCACCACGTCGCGTTCGTCACCGACGACGACGAGCGCCGTGAAGGAGAAGCGACGACCGCCCTTGACGACCTTGGCAACGCGGTTGATCTCAACGACGCGCTCCTGGAGATCCAGGCCGGCTTGGCTGACTGAACGGTCTATGGATATGGACATGAGGAGGGAGAGGGTAGCGGTAGCTGGTTGAAAGGTGGGTGCGCGGGGCGCCTAGACGGTGATGTCGGCTTCGCGGATCGCCTCTGCGAAGGCACGAACGTGGCCGTGGTAGCGGTAGCCGCCGCGGTCAAAGACAGCCTCGGAGATGCCCGCGGCCTTGGCGCGTTCGGCGAGCAACGTGCCCGCGCGGGTGGCGCGCTCGGCTTTGCTTGCCTTTTGCAGATCGGCCTCGAACCACTGCACCGCGGCGAGCGTGTGGCCGTTTACGTCGTCGATCAGCTGCGCGGAGATGCCGCGGTTCGATCGAAAGACCGAGATGCGCGGCCGCGCGGCGGTGCCCGAGATCTTCGCGCGCACACGGCGACGGCGCTTGAGGCGGCGGTTCTCCTTGGTGATCACGCTCATGACACCGGCCTCCTAGATGCCACACGCTCGCATGAGTACGTAGAGCAAGCTGGGCAAGGACGCAGCGAGCGTGGCGTACTTTGCACGCGAGCGAGTGAGGACGCAGATCCAGCGCAGCTATACGTACTCATGCGCGCTTGCCTACCTTGCGCTGGACGTACTCACCCTCGTAGCGGATGCCCTTGCCCTTGTAGGGCTCCGGCGGGCGCTGCTTGCGGATGATTGCGGCGGTCTCGCCGACGAGTTGCTTGGAGATGCCTTTGACGACGACGCGCGTGGGCTGTGGCACCTCGAATTCGATGCCGTCGGGCGCGGGGATCGGCACGGGGTGCGAGTAGCCGACGGCGAGCTCGAGGTTCTTGCCCTTCAGCTGTGCGCGGTAGCCGACGCCCTGGATCTCCAGGCGCTTCTCATAGCCGTTGGTCACACCCTCGACCATGTTCGCCACGAGCGAGCGGGTGAGGCCGTGTAGCGCGCGATGTTCGCCGCGGTCGGTGGGGCGCGTGACGATCAGCTGATCGCCGTCCTGGGTGACCTCGATGTCGCGGTGCACGCGCTCTGCGAGTTCACCTTTGGGTCCGTTCACGCGGACCTCCTCCGGCTCGATCGAGACGGTTACGCCGCTGGGCACGGGGATGGGCTGTCTGCCGATGCGGGACATGCTCAGCTCACCAGACCTGCGCGAGGACCTCGCCGCCGACACCGGCAGCGCGAGCGTCGTGTCCGGTCATGACGCCGTGGGAGGTGGAGATGATCGAGGTGCCCATGCCGCCGAGCACCTTGGGGATGTGTTTGGCATCGACGTAGGTGCGCCGGCCTGGGCGCGAGACGCGCTTGAGCCCGGAGATCGCCGAGCGGCGGTCCTCGGTGTACTTCAGGCGGATCTGGATCAGCTGGCCCGCGTCGCCGGCGGGCGCGTCGATAACCGACCAGGAGTCGATGTAGCCCTGCTCGTCGAGGATGCGCGCGAGCTCAGCCTTGAGTTTGGAGGCGGGCAGCTCGACGGTCTCGTGCGCGGCGTGGATCGCGTTGCGCACGCGCGTCAGGAAGTCGGCTATCGGATCGGTCATTGACATGCTTGTGGCTCTCCTCAGACCCCTACCAGGAGGACTTCGTCATCCCGGGGATCTGACCGTTGTGGGCGAGCTCGCGTAGGCAGATGCGACACACCCCGAACTTCTTGTACACCGCGCGCGGCCTGCCGCAGCGTGTGCAGCGAGTATAGGCACGTGTCTTGAACTTGGGAGTGCGCGCCTGCTTGACGCGTTGGGAAGTCTTGGCCATCAGTCGCTGCCCTCCTGCTCGGTGGTCTGCGTCTCCTCAGCCGCGGGCTGCTCGCCCGCGGGCTCGCTGCTTGTCTCAGCTTCGGCCTCAGGCGCGCCGGGCTCCTCGCCCTGAGCCTCCTCGGCTGGAGCCTCCTCCTCGGCTGGAGCCTCCTCCACGGCCTGTGGCTCCTCCACGGCCTGCTGCTCATCGCTTGACGCCTCAGGCTGCTCCGCGGTCTCCTCGACCTCAGGCTCCTTGGCGGCCTCGGCTGCGGCGGCCTTCTCAGCGGCTGCGGCCTTCTTCTCTTTGGCGGTGGGCGGTGGCGGCGGCGCTTCGGCTGCGGCCTGTGCGGCGGCGGCGCTCGCGGCCTCAGCTTCTGCGTGCGCGCGCTCAGCGGCAGCGTCGGCCTCGGGGTCGTAGCCCTTGGGCCGGCGATCGGGCGAGAACGGCAGACCGAAGGCGGCCAGCAGCGCATAGGCCTCGATGTCGGAGGCGGCGGATGTGGTGATCGTGATGTCGAGGCCGCGGATCATGTCGATCGCGTCGTAGTCGATCTCCGGGAAGATGATCTGCTCTTTGACGCCCATCGAGTAGTTGCCGCGGCCGTCGAAGGAGCGCGCGCTGAGACCGCGGAAGTCACGGATGCGCGGGATCGCAATCGAGACGAGGCGGTCGAGGAACTCATAGCTGCGCTCGGCGCGCAGCGTGACCGCGACGCCCACAGGCATGCCCTCGCGAAGTTTGAAGGCCGCGATCGACTTGCGCGCGCGCCGAATGCTCGGCTGCTGGCCGGCTATCGCGGCGAGCTGCTCGGTGGCGGCCTTGAGCATTTTGGAGTCTTGCTTGGCCAGCCCCACACCCATGTTGAGCGTGATCTTCTGCAGCTTCGGCGCCTGCATCACGGAGGTGTAGCCGAAGCGCTCAACGAGCGCAGGACGAATCTCCTCGAGATAGCGGAGCTTCAGGCGGGCGGGCGGGATCTCTGTTGTGGTGGCCATCTTCAGTCGAGCCTCGCTCCTGTGCTCTTGGCGACGCGGTAGCGCTTTGCGCCCTCGCGCTCGATGCGCACGCGGGTGCGCTTGCCCTTGGCGTCGAGCAGCATCACGTTGGATACGTGGATGGCGTTCTCGCGTTCGATCACGCCGCCCATCTGGGCCTGGCTCTGCGCACCCGCCACCTGCGATGGGCGGGTGTGGCGCTTGACCATGTTCAGGCCCTCCACCACGACGCGTTCGCGGCGCGGGTCCACGCGCAATACCCGCCCGCTCTTGCCGCGGTCCTTGCCGGAGATCACCTCGACGCTGTCGCCGGAGCGAATCTTCAAGGTGGGGCGCTTGCCGGGGCCTTTTGCAGATTTACGAAGGGCCATCACAGCACCTCGGGAGCGAGCGAGACGATCTTCATGAAGTTGCGCTCGCGCAGTTCGCGCGCAACGGGGCCGAAGACGCGCGTGCCACGCGGGTTGTTCTGGTCGTCGATGATCACGGCGGCGTTCTCGTCGAAGGCGATGTAGGTGCCGTCGTCGCGTCCGATCGGCTTCTTGGTCCGGACCACCACGGCGGTCACGACCTCACCCTTTTTGACCGTGCCCTGGGGGTTGGCCTGCTTGACGGTCGCCGTGATCACGTCGCCGACGAAGGCGTAGCGACGCTGCGAGCCGCCCTTGACGCGGATGCAGAGGATTTCGCGTGCGCCGGAGTTGTCGGCTACGCGCAGACGTGTCTCGTTCTGGATCATCGCGCACGCTCCAGCACATCGACGAGCGCCCAGCGCTTGGTGCGTGACAGCGGCCGGCTCTCGATCACGCGCACCACGTCGCCCTCGTGGGCGTCGTTGTTCTCGTCGTGCGCGTGCACGGTGCTCGAGCTGCGCACGATCTTCTCGTAGCGGCGGTGACGGCGCGCGATGTCGATCCGCACGGTGATCGTCTTGGCTGCCTTGTCGGAGACGACGATCCCTTGGCGCACGCGGCGGCGACCCTCGACGGGAGCGTGCACGGGCGGCAGCGGCTCGGGCGCGGGAGCGTTGACGCGGCGCTCGGCTGCCTTGGCGCGTTCCTGCAGGCGGCGTGCACGACGGCGCACCGCCTTCGTGCGGCGCTCGGCGACGCGATCGGCGTGGCGCTGCTCGGGCGTGCGCGCGGCGCGAGCCTCTCCCGCGTGCTGGAGCGCGCCTGGCGGCGGCGCTCCTTGGGGGGCAGCTGCACGACCGGCTCAGCCGGCTCGGCTGGCGCCTTGGCCTCGGGAGCCTCCGTTGGCGCGTCGCTCTCGGCGGCGGGCGTGTCGGCCTGTGGCGTCTCGCTCTCGGCCTCGGCGGGTGCAGCCTCGACCGCGGCCTCAGGGGCCTCGGCGTCGGGCGTCTCGGTTGTCTCGTTCTCGGGTTCGTCAGCCATGTCTTCTCAGTTCGCTTGCGGTCTTTGTCTCAGTTGCTCTGCGCGCTCGCGCTCACGGCTCACGGTCAGCGCACGGGCGAGGTCGCGCTTGGCGCGGCCGAGGCCCGCCGTGTTGTCGAGTTCGCCGGTCGCGTTGGCAAAGCGCAGCCCGAAGACCTCTTTGCCGAGCTCAGCGACGCGCTTGCTCAGCTCTTTGTCATCAAGATCACGTAGTTCGCTTGCCTTCATCGTTTAGTCCTCGCGCAGCACGAACTTGGTCTTTACGGGGAGCTTGTGCGCAGCAAGACGGATCGCTTCGCGCGCAAGCGGCTCGGACACGCCGGCGAGCTCGAACATCACGCGGCCGGGCTTGACGACCGCGACCCAGCCTTCGGGCGAGCCCTTGCCGGAGCCCATACGCGTCTCGGCGGGCTTCTTGGTGACGGGCTTGTCGGGGAAGACGTTGATCCAGACCTTGCCGCCACGCTTGATCTTGCGCGTCATCGCTATACGGGCAGCCTCGATCTGGCGGTTGGTCAGCCAGCCGCCCTCGAGCGCCTTCAGGCCATACTCGCCGAACTGGACGTGCAGCTGCCCACGCGAGGTGCCGCGGCGATGGCCGCGGTGCTGCTTGCGGTGCTTTACACGCTTGGGCGAGAGCATCAGCGTGCGCCTCCACCTGGACCGCGACCGCCGCCGCCCGGTCCACGTCCACCGCCACCGGGACCGCCAGGGCCACGTCCACTGCCGCCCGGTCCACGTCCACCGCCGGGACCACCTGGTCCACGACCGCCTCCTGGACCACCACGTCCGCCACCGCCGGGACCGCGACCGCCGCCGGGACCGCCGGCGCCACGCCCACGTCCGCGTCCGTCACGACCCTCGCGCCCGCCGCGACCGTCACGGTCGTTGCTCGGGGGCGCAGGCGCGGTCATGTCTGTGAGGTCCGCGCCCGTGTAGCCCTCAGGCATGATTTCGCCCTTGTTTACCCAGCACTTCACGCCGATGCGCCCGAAGGTGGTGCGCGCCTCGTAGAAGCCGTAGTCGATGTCGGCGCGCATCGTGTGCAGCGGCACGCGTCCGTCGGAGTAGCTTTCGGTACGCGCCATCTCAGCGCCACCGAGGCGGCCGGCGACCTGCACCTTGACGCCCTTGGCGCCCGAGCGCATCGCGCTCGTGAGCGCGCGCTTCATCGCGCGGCGGAAGGCGACGCGGTTCTGCAGCTGCTCGGCGATTGACTGTGCGACGAGCTTCGCGTCGAGCTCGGGGCGCTTGATCTCGAGGATGTTGACCTTGATCTGCTTTTTGGTCATACGGTGCAGATCGCGGCGCAATGCGTCGACTTCGGTGCCGGACTTGCCGATCACGATGCCTGGGCGCGCGGTGTGGATGTTCACCTCGAGCTCGTTGGAGTCCTTGCGGATCGTGATGTCGGAGAGACCCGCGTGGGCGAGCTTCTTGACGATGTGCTCGCGCACCTGCACGTCCTCGGCGAGGTACTCGGCGAAGTTCTTCTCGTTGTACCAGTTGGACTTCCAGTCGTGGATGTAACCCACGCGCATGGCCTCTGGATGAACCTTCTGTCCCATTTCTCAGTCTCTCTAAGCGTTTCGTTTGGTGTTGGTCGGCTCGGGGCGCGGGGTCAAAGTGATCGTCAGGTGGCTCGTGCGCTTGCGGATCGGCGTGGCGCGTCCCATCGCGCGCGGGCGGAAGCGCTTGATCGTCGGCCCTTCGTCGGCGTAGGCCTCACGCACGATCAGGTCGTCCTCGAGCAGCTCGTGGTTGCTCTCGGCGTTGGCCACGGCTGACTCGAGCAGCTTGCTCCAATCGCGCGCCACCTCACGAGGAGTGAAGGCGAGGATAGCGCGTGCCTCCTGCACGGACTTGCCGCGGATGTGTCCGCAGACCATGCGCGCCTTGCGAGCGGAGGTGCGCACGTAGCGGGCGTGCGCGGCGACGACCCTGCGCGTCGGTTTCGCTTTGACGCTCGCAGCAGCGCGGCGAGCCACTTTTTTGGTGGGCTTCGCCGCGTCCTGTGCCTTCGCGGCCGCCTGCGCCTCGCCGCTGTCTCCGGGTGCTGCCGCCTTCGCGCTCGCGGCTTTTTTCGCCGCCTGTTTTTTGGCGGGAGCTTTCAGCGCGTCCTGCTGCGCATCGGGCTCGGAGGGCTCATCGTCAGACGCTTTTTTCTCAGCAGCGGCTTTGCTCTTGGCAGCCGGTTTTTTCTCGGCCGCAGCTTTTTTCGCCGCAGGGGCTTTTTTGGCAGCGGGCGCTTTTTTGGCGGCCGGTTTCTCGACCGCAGTCGGCTCCTCGGAGGCCTCGCCCGTCACGTCCTTCTCCTCCTCGGCGCTCATCAGCGAACCTTCCCCGACCCGGCGTGCCCGCGGAAGACGCGCGTGGGCGCGAACTCGCCGAGCTTGTGGCCGACCATCGACTCGCTGATGAAGACAGGCACGTGTTTCTTGCCGTCGTGCACAGCGATCGTGTGACCGACCATCTCCGGGAAGATCGTGGAGGCACGCGACCAGGTGCGCAGCATTTTTTTGTTGTTCGCAGCGTTCAGCGCTTCGATGCGCGTCATCAGCCGCTCTTCTACCCAGGGGCCCTTCTTGCTGGAGCGGCTCATCGTCTACCACCTTCCACGGCCATGCGGGTCATCTTTGCTTGCCCTTCCCGCGCCTGCGTCCGCGCACGATGTATCGACTGGAGGTCTTGTTCTTTTTGCGCGTGCGGTAGCCGAGCGTGGGCACGCCCCACGGCGTCACCGGGTGACGGCCGGCGGTGGTCGAGCCCTCGCCACCGCCGTGCGGGTGATCGACGGGGTTCATCGCGACGCCACGCGTCTGCGGGCGCACGCCCATGTGGCGCTTGCGCCCGGCCTTTCCGACCTTGACGTTCTGGTGCTCGGCGTTGCCGATCGTGCCGACGGTGGCGCGGCACTCGGCGCGCACCATGCGCATCTCGCCGGAGGGCAGGCGCAGCGTGGCCATCTCGCCGTCCTTGGCCATCAGCTGCGCGGAGGCGCCCGCTGAGCGTGCCATCTGCCCGCCGCGACCGGGCTGCAACTCGATGTTGTGCACGACCGTGCCGACGGGCATACGCGTGAGCTCCATGCAGTTGCCGACCGCGATATCGGCCGTGTCGCCGGAGGCGACGGTCATGCCGACCGTCAGGCGCTGCGGCGCGAGGATGTAGCGCTTCTCGCCGTCGGTGTAGTGCAGCAGCGCGATGTAGGCGGAGCGGTTGGGGTCGTACTCGATCGCCGCGACGCGCGCGTCGATTCCGTCCTTGCGGCGCTTGAAGTCGACGCGCCGGTAGGCGCGCTTGGCGCCGCCGCCACGGTGGCGCGCTGTCTTGCGTCCGAGCGCGTTGCGCCCGCCGCTCTTCTTGAGGCCTTCGACGAGGCTCTTCTCGGGCTTGTCCTTGGTGATCTCCGCGAAGTCCGGGTAGGACACGAAGCGCATCCCGGGGCTCGTGGGCTTTGGCTTGCGAATCGGCATCGTTTAACCCTCGAGGGCTTGTAGGCCCTGGAAGATCGGGATTGACTCGCCGGCGCGCACCTGCACGATCGCCTTCTTCCAGTTGCGCGTGCGCCCCTTGGTGTTGCCGCGGCGCTTGGGCTTGGACTTCACGCTGAGCGTGCGCACCTCGACGACGTGCACGTCGAACAGCGCCTCCACGGCTTGGCGGATCTGCGTCTTGTGAGCGTCGGGGTGGACGCGGAAGGTGTAGCGGTCGGCAGCGGAGAGCACGTAGCTCTTCTCTGAGACGACAGGGCGGATGATCACGTGCGTGTGGTCCATCAGGACGCGGCCTCCTCGCGGGGGTTGCCGGTGCGGGCCGTGAGCGCGTCGAGCGCGCCTTCGGAGATCAGCAGACTGGCCGCGCCGAGTAGGTCTGTGACGCCGACGTTCTCCGGCGTGAGCACCGCGACGCGCGCGAGGTTGCGGAAGGACAGCGCGGCGGCGGACTCTTCGGGTGCGAGCACCACGAGCGTGGAGCCCTGCTGGTTCCAGTCTTCGAGCAGATCGAGCGCCTGACGCGTCTTGGGCGCCGAGAAAGCGGCGGCGTCTAGTAGCGCGAGCGAACCGCGCTGGGCGTGCAGCGAGAGGCCGCTGCGCAGCGCAGCACGCTGCTCCTTGCGGTTGACCTTGAAGGTGTAGGAGCGTGGCTGCGGGCCGAATGCCACGCCTCCTCCGGTCCAGACCGGTGAGCGGTTCGAGCCGGCGCGTGCGCGGCCGGTGCCCTTCTGGCGCCAGGGCTTTGCGCCACCGCCGGAGACCATCGCGCGGGTCTTCGTGGCTGCTGTGCCACGCCGGCGCGCGGCCTGCTCGGCGCGCACGCTCTGGTGCACGAGCGGGCCCACGAACTTCCCACCAAAGGCCTTCTCGTCGAGCTTCACTTTCTTGCTCGCTCCGAGCACGGGCGCGTCAGGCATCGCTGCGCACCTCCACCACGCCACCGCGGGGACCGGGGACGGAGCCACGCACGAGCAGCAGGTTCTCCCTGGCATCGATCGAGACGATCTCCAGGCCCGGCTGGGTCACGCGCTTGTTGCCCATCTGCCCCGGGCCGCGGATGCCCTTCATCACGCGCGCGGGCCACGCCGAGGCGCCGATCGAGCCCGGTGCGCGCACGTTGTGCGAGCCGTGCGACTTGGGGCCGCTGGCGAAGTTGTGACGCTTGATCGTGCCCTGAAAGCCCTTGCCCTTGGAGGTGCCTGCGATCTTCACGTGGCTGCCAACCTCGAAAGCCTCGACGGTGACCGTCTCGCCGACCTGAAGCTCGCCGGCCTCGTCGCGGAACTCGACGACGGTCTTCATCGGCGGCGCGTCGGCCTTCTTCAGATGACCAAGCTCGGCTTTGCTGAGGTGCTTCTCCTTCGTCAGCCCGAACGCCAACTGCACGGCCTCATAACCGTCGCGCTCAGCGGTGCGGATCGCCGTCACCGGACAGGGCCCTGCCTCGAGCACGGTCACGCGCGCGAGGCTGCCGTCCTGCTGGAACACCTGCGTCATGCCGATCTTCTTGGCGAGAATCGCGGGCATCAGGTGGCGAGGCGGATCTCGATGTCGACGCCGGCCGGGAGATGATCGAGGCGCTGGAGTGAGTCGACGGTCTTGGGGGTCGGCTGGTGGATGTCGATCAGACGCTTGTGCGTGCGTATCTCGAAGTGCTCGCGTGAGTCCTTGTCCTTGAAGGGCGAGCGAATCACGCAGTAGACGTTCTTCTCGGTCGGCAGCGGCACGGGACCTGACACGCTCGCGCCCGTGCGGGTGGCGGTCTCGACGATCTCCTTGGCCGCGGACTCGATGGCCGAGGTGTCGTACGCCTTCAGGCGGATGCGGATCTTGTTTTGGTTGGCGGCTGCCATGGGTTTCTCTCAGTGCTCTCTGTGTTGCTTGATGTGTTGTTGTTCTCGCTGCTCATCGCGCCGGCGGGAGGACTCCCGCCGGGCCCCTCCCGGACGGCAACAAGAGGGCGGATCATCCCTTGCGGGACCCGCCCCGTTGCCGCCACACCGCTAACGGTGGGGCTCTATTAGTCGTATCGGACTACAAATGTGCGCGCGCCCGGGTAGACGCGCGCGGGTGCTACTGAACGATCTCCGTGACCACGCCTGAGCCGACTGTGCGACCACCCTCGCGGATGGCGAAACGCAGTCCCTGGTCCATGGCGATCGGCTGAATCAGCTCGATCTCCATCTGGACGTTGTCGCCCGGCATGACCATCTCGACACCGTCTGGCAGCTTGGCCACGCCGGTGACGTCGGTGGTACGGAAGTAGAACTGGGGCCTGTAGCCCGTGAAGAACGGGGTGTGACGTCCACCCTCCTCCTTCTTGAGCACGTAGACCTCCGCCTTGTACTTGGTGTGCGGCGTAATCGAACCGGGCTTGCAAAGCACCTGGCCGCGCTCGATCTCCTCGCGCTTGGTGCCACGCAACAGGCAGCCGACGTTGTCGCCCGCCTGGCCCTGGTCGAGGATCTTGCGGAACATCTCGACGCCGGTCACGACCGTGGAGGTCGAGTCGTGGACGCCGACGATTTCCACCGTGTCGCCAGTGTTGACGATGCCCTGCTCGATGCGACCCGTCGCGACGGTGCCACGGCCGGTGATCGAGAAGACATCCTCGACGGGCATCAGGAAAGGCTTTTCGAGCTCGCGGACCGGTTCTGGGATGTAGGTGTCCAGCGCCGAGGCGAGGTCGAGGATCTTCTGCTTGTAGGCCTCATCGCCTTCGAGCGCCTTCAGCGCCGAGCCCGTGATGAAGGGGATGTCATCGCCGGGGAAGTCGTACTCGGAGAGGAGCTCGCGCACCTCGACCTCGACGAGCTCGAGCAGCTCCTCGTCGTCGACCATGTCGGCCTTGTTGAGGAACACGACGATGTAGGGAACGCCGACCTGGCGGGCGAGCAGGATGTGCTCACGCGTCTGGGGCATCGGACCATCGGCTGCTGAGACGACCAGGATCGCGCCGTCCATCTGCGCTGCGCCCGTGATCATGTTCTTCACGTAATCGGCGTGCCCAGGGCAGTCGACGTGTGCGTAATGACGGTTCTCCGTCTGGTACTCGACGTGCGAGGTGGCGATCGTGATCCCGCGTTCCTTCTCCTCGGGCGCGTTGTCGATCTCCGCGAAGGTGCGCGCTTCCGCTCCCCCGTGCTCGGCCAGCACCGTCGTGATGGCAGCGGTCAGCGTCGTCTTGCCATGGTCGATGTGACCGATGGTCCCGACGTTGACGTGCGGCTTGTCGCGCTCGAACTTCTCCTTCGCCACTTTATGCTCGCTCCTGTATCGACTTTATGCCCGCCTCTGTGGAGGCGAACCTCAGAAATCTATCTAAATGCGTTGTTCATTGACTGCCGGTGCTTCACTGACTCGCTGCTAGGCGCCGCTCGGGGTCTCTCTAGGCCGGAACCGGCTCGCCCGTCCGCGCTTCGACGATCTTCTCGGCGATGTTCGGCGGGACCTCCTCGTAGGCCTCGAACTGCATCGTGTAGTTGGCGCGACCCTGCGTGTTGGAACGCAGATCGGTCGCGTAGCCGAACATCTCCGATAGCGGCACACGCGCCGTCACGGCAAGCGCGTTGCCGCGACGCTCCTGGCCCTCGACGCGCCCACGCCTGCGTGAAAGATCGCCGATCACATCGCCAAGGAAGTCCTCAGGCGTGACGACCTCAACCGCGAAGATCGGCTCGAGCAGCACGGGCTTGGCGCGCTTTGCCGCCTCTTTGAAGGCAAGCGAGCCAGCCACTTTGAAGGCAATTTCAGAGGAGTCCACGTCGTGGTACTTGCCGTCCACGAGCGTCACACGCATGTCGACCATCGGGTAGCCGGCCTTGACGCCGTTGTCGAGTGCCTCTTCGATCCCCTTCTTGACGGCGGGGATGTATTCGGAGGGAATGTTTCCACCCTTGATCTTGTTGATGAACTCAAAGCCCACGCCCGGCGCCGGTTCGAGGTCGATGAAGACCACGCCGAACTGGCCCGAGCCTCCGGTCTGGCGCACGAACTTGCCTTCGACCTTCTCGACCGTGCCGCGCACCGTCTCGCGGTAGGAGACCTGCGGGCGCCCGACGTTGGCCTCGACGCCGAACTCGCGCTTCATGCGGTCGACGAGCACCTCGAGGTGCAGCTCGCCCATCCCGGAGATCTCCGTCTGACCGGTCTCCTCGTTGGTGCGCACCTGAAAAGTGGGGTCCTCTTCGGCGAGGCGCCCGAGCGCGACCGACATCTTCTCCTGGTCGACCTTCGTCTTGGGCTCAACCGCCACCTTGATGACGGGCTCGGGGAAGGTGATGTTCTCGAGGTGGATCGGGTGCGCGGGGTCGGCCAGGGTGTCGCCGGTGATCACCTGCTTGATGCCTACCGCGGCGGCGATGTCGCCGGCGTAGACGCGCTCGACCTCCTCGCGCTCGTTGGCGTGCATCATCAGGATGCGCCCGATGCGCTCGGTGCGGCCACTGCCCACGTTCAGCACCTTCGAGCCCGCCTCGAGCTCGCCGGAGTAGACGCGGAAGTAGGTGAGCTTGCCCACGTAGGGGTCGGCGGCGATCTTGAAGGCGAGCGCTGCGAACGGCTCAGAGTCATCGGCGTGGCGCTCGACCTTGCGCTCCTCCTCCTCGCCTTTGATCAGTTCGGTGCCCTGCACGGCCGGCACGTCCAGCGGTGAGGGCAGGTAGTCGATGACCGCGTCGAGCAGCGGCTGCACGCCCTTGTTCTTAAAGGAGGAGCCACACAGCACGGGCGTGAGCTTGGTCGAGAGCGTGGCTTTGCGGATCGCGCTCTTGAGCGCGGCCTCGGGAATCTCGCCTTCCTCGAGCAGCAGCTCGAGGAGCGCGTCGTCGTAGTGGGAGACCTCCTCGAGCAGGTGTTCGCGCGCAGCGCCAGCCGCTTCGGTGAGGTGCTCGGGGATCTCGACTTCGTCGACTTCCTTGCCCATCTCGTCCTTGTAGACGATCGCTTTCATCGCGACAAGGTCAACCACGCCGAGGAAGTCGCCCTCGGCGCCGATCGGTAGCTGGATCGGCACAGGGTGCGCGGCGAGGCGGTCGATCATCGTCTGCACGCCTTTGTCGAAGTCCGCGCCGACGCGGTCCATCTTGTTGATGTATGCGATGCGCGGCACGTGGTACTTGTCCGCCTGGCGCCAGACCGTCTCAGACTGGGGCTCGACCCCGGCGACGGAGTCAAACAGCGCAATCGCGCCGTCGAGCACGCGCAGCGAGCGCTCGACCTCGACCGTGAAGTCGACGTGCCCGGGCGTGTCGATGATGTTGATGCGGTGGTCTTTCCACTGCGCGGTGGTGGCCGCAGAGGTGATCGTGATGCCGCGCTCCTGCTCCTGCTCCATCCAGTCCATCACCGCTGCGCCCTCGTGCACCTCGCCGATCTTGTAGGTGCGCCCCGTGTAGTAGAGGATGCGCTCGGTCGTCGTCGTCTTGCCGGCGTCGATGTGGGCCATGATCCCGATGTTGCGGGTCTTTTCGAGTGTGAACTTACGTGGCATCTATCGGCATCCGGTCTTGTGGCTTGGGCGGGTTACGAGCAAAAAAATAGGCCCCTCGGGCCCACGCACGCTGCTGGTCTGTAGGACCGGTCCGCGTCGTTATTAGCTCGAGGTCTCCATCTTTGCTTTGCGAACCCGCGGGAAGTGGCATACACATACACCGCGCCCACCCGCGGCGCGAGGCCGACTATAGCAGAGGGATTCTCAGCTTTGAGGGGGTCGCGAGACGACTTTTGTGACGCTTGCTCTGCCGTTTGCGGCGTCTGCCAGGGGGGTCTGCTCGACCATCGTGCCGAGCCGCGCGAGCACCTCGGTCGCGGCGCGCAGCTCCTCGACGTTGAGCCCCGACAGCGCCTCCTCCCAGCGGCTTCGCCAGGCGGCGCGCTTGGCCTCGATCTTGGCGCGGCCTTGGTCGCTCAGGCGCGATACGACCACGCGCCTGTCGGTGGCAGAGCGAACGCGCTCGACGTGCCCGCACTCGGCGAGGTGGTCGAGCATTTGCGTGACCGTGCCGGGCGCCATCCGCGCGGCGCTCGCGAGCTCGCCGGCCGCCAGCTCGCCGCGCTCGTGCAGCTCGATCAGCAGCTCGAACTGCGCATGGCTGAGCTCACCCGCACCGAGGTGGGTGTCGCGTCCACGCAGGCGACTGAGGCTACGAAATACACGGCGGAAGGCAGCGCCCAGCTCAGCTAGCTGCGCCTCACGCTCATCGACCTGCGCGCCTGCGCTTGCGGTAGTGGCAGCCATCAGCGCAGCCTAAGCTCCGAGCGGCTCGATCGCCGCCTCTGCGTTGGCTGCCGCGGCGTTCGGGCGCGCCCGCGGATTCTCCGCACGCAACAGCACGATGCAGGGGATCAGCGACAGCACCGCGATCCCCAGCGAGCCCCAGTAGGCGGCGTCGAAGGCGTCTGAGAGCTTGACCAGCGAATGGGTGCTGCCACTAGCACGCTGCAGCACAACGGCGAGCACCGCGGTGCCGATCGCACCGCCGATGCGCTGCAGCACGTTCAGTTGCGGCGTCGCATCTGAGAGCTGCTCGGGGCGCAGCGAGGCGAAGGCGGCGGTCATCGCGGGCATGAAGGAGAAGCCGATGCCGATGCCGCGCACGAGCAAGATCGCGGAGATCCCGAGGATCGAGGTGTTAGGACCCACGAACGCCAGCGGCAGCGTGCTGAGCGCGAGGATCGAGACGCCGAAGATCGCCACGCGCCCCCCGCCGAAGCGCTGGCTGAGCCGCCCGGTGAGCGGCATGATCAAGAGCATGCCGAGACCCTGCGGCCCGGTCAACAGGCCCGTGACGATCACGCTCTCGTGACGTACCTCCTGGTAGTAGAGCGGCACGAGGATCATCGCTCCGAACAGCGCCGCCCCAAGCCCGAATGTTGTCAGCGAAGCCGCGCCGAATACACGATTGGCGTAGAGGCGAATGTCCAGCAGCGGGCGCTCCACGCGCAATGCGTGCCAGCAGAAGATCGCGGCGAGCACAAGCCCGGCGAGGATCGGCACGACCACGATTGCGGCCGTGAGGTTGCTGTTGGTGCCGAGCTGAGAGAGGCCGTAGACGAGCGAGCTCGAAGCGGTCGAGAGCAGCGCGAGGCCAACCACGTCGAGGCGACCTGCGCTGCCTGATTCGGTATGCGGGATGATCCGCCAGGCGGCGAACAGGGCGACCGCGCCGACGGGCAGGTTGACTAGGAAGATCCAGGACCAATGCAGGTTCTGGAGAATCGCGCCGCCGACCACTGGGCCGAGGATCGGCGCGAGCATCGCGGGCATCGAGACGATGCCCATCACGCGGCCCATCCGCTGCGGACCTGCGACCTGGGCCATGATCAGCTGCCCCACGGGCATGATCATTCCTCCCCCCGCGCCCTGCAGCACGCGGAAGATGACGAGCGTGGTCGTGGTGCTCGCGACCGCACAGAGGCCCGAGCCGACCGTGAAGAGCACGAGCGAGACCATGTATACGCGTCGCGCGCCGTAGCGCCGCGCGGCCCAGCCGGTGACGGGGATGACCGCGGCGAGCGAAAGCAGGTAGCCGGTCACAACCCACTGGATCTGCGAGATCGAGCTGTGCAGGTCGTGCCCGAGCGTGCGCAGCGCGACGTTCACGATCGTGGTGTCGAGGATCGACATGATCATGCCGAGGATCACCACGCCCGCGATCTTCCACACGTATGGCTCGATCCGATCTGAGGCCGCCGGCGAGTGCATCGGCGCAGCTGCTGAACTCGAAGAAGACATTTGGTACCGAAAGTTTAGGTACCGAACTTTTGTTCTTCAACCCCTCTGTGCGCGATCGCACACATCAACCGCGGCAGCCGCCCGCCCCGCACCCTTCGGAAGCCATCCGCCCGCACCCTTCCGGAAGCCGCCCACCCCGCCCGGCACCGAGGCACGCAAACCGTCCCGGCCCCGGAGGGGCCTCTCATAAAAAGAGATGTTGCCGTTCCGCGCAAAAGCGGTTCGAGGATCAAGCGAGACAAGGACGCAGGGAGCGTGGCGTACCGATCGTCGATCGACGGGATCGCCGATCGGCCAGCACGCGAGCGACCGAGGACGCAGTATCGCGCCGTATCCTCGGGCCGGTTTCTACCAGCGGTAGTGGGCGAAGGCCTTGTTGGCCTGCGCCATGCGGTAAATGTCGTCCTTGCGCTTGTAGGCGCCG
The DNA here is from genome assembly GCA_963785435.1 of uncultured Solirubrobacterales bacterium. Lineage (GTDB taxonomy): Bacteria > Actinomycetota > Thermoleophilia > Solirubrobacterales > Solirubrobacteraceae > Palsa-744. The sequence goes on along the minus strand of CAWAVE010000008.1, from coordinate 802,111 downwards.
CCCTGCTGGGAGCCGGCGTCCATCAGCTCGTTGGCGAGGCGCTGGGCCATCGTCTTCTCACGTCGCTGGCGTGCGAACTCGACGAGCCAGCGCACGGCGAGCGTGCGGGCGCGTGCGCTGGGCACCTCGACGGGCACCTGGTAGGTGGCGCCACCGACACGGCGTGAGCGAACCTCGAGCGAAGGCGTGAGCGTCCTGATCGACGCCTCGAGGGTCTCCACGGGGTCCTTGTCGCTACGCTCCGCGATGATCGCGAGCGCGTCGTAGACGATCTTCTCGGCCGTTGACTTCTTGCCGTCGAGCATCACCTTGTTGATGACCTGCTGAACGAGCTTTGAGCGATGAACGGGGTCCGGCTCGACCTGCCGGATCTGGGCGGCTGCGCGACGGGGCATGAGCTACTTTTTCTTCACGCCGTACTGCGAGCGCGCCTTCTTGCGGTCGCTCACGCCGGCGGCGTCGAGCGTTCCGCGTACGACCTTGTAGCGAACACCGGGCAGGTCCTTCACGCGGCCGCCACGCACGAGCACGACGGAGTGCTCCTGCAGGTTGTGTCCCTCGCCGGGGATGTAGGCGGTGACCTCGATCGAGCCCGAGATACGCACGCGTGCGACCTTGCGCAGCGCGGAGTTAGGCTTCTTCGGGGTTGTGGTGTAGACGCGCGTACAGACTCCGCGACGCTGCGGAGCGGCGACCTTCTTCTTGCGTCCTTTGCCCGACTTCAGGCCAGGCGTGGCGAGCTTCTTCTTCGGAGCCACGCGGCCCTTGCGTACAAGTTGTGAGGTCGTCGGCATTCGGGCGCAGATGCTAGCAGTGCTAGGCGCTCTGAGCCACGCCGGCCGCGCGCACAGGCGCGGGCATCAGCGCAGAGGCGACGACCACGAGCACGAAGGCGAGTGCCTGTAGGGCCACGCCGAGGGGGCTGCCGGCCATCGGATCACCGAACACGATGATCCCGCCGGCGATGCCTGCGATGTTCGCCGCGGTGCCCGTAACCGCGATCACCGGCACGGCGTCGCCGTCCTGTAGACCGCGCGCTGAGGCGTAGAAGGCGACGATCGAGGCGAGCACCGCGACCATCAGCCAGGGGCTCAGCACGAGGCCGAGCACTCCGTGCGCGCCGGTGATGCCGGTCAGCGCCTTGATCGCGGTGTCGGAGACACCGAAGAGGATCCCCGAGGCGGCACCGAGCATCATGCCGTGGTGCTCGACCGGGCCGCCCATTCGCGGGCCCATGATCAACAGGCCGCCGAGGCCGAAGAGGCCGGCCTCAAAGGAGATCATCGCGACGTCTGAGAAGTGGGAGTGCGAGCCGTGCAGCGACGGCAGCGTGACGCCGAGCAACACGAGCCCAACGGCCGTCAGCACGAGACCGACCCACTGCCGGCGTCCTACCTCGAAGCCGAATATCCGCTCTGCCATCACCGCGATGAACACGACGCCCGCAGCGAGCGAGACCTGCACGACGGACATCGGCGCGAGCGCGAGCGCGGCGACGTGAAGCCCCCAGCTGCCCGTCGCGATCAGCATGCCGATGCAGAACCACTTCGAGGAGTAGAGGCTCCTGGCGGAGCGAAACGGGTGCATGACCTGCACCTTGGGCACCGAGTTGGCGCCCTTGTACTTGTAGAAGAAGCCCAGGTTGGCCACGAAGGCACAGGCGAGGGCGAGCAGGATTCCGAGGTCTAGGTTCATAGTGGAGAGGGGGCTGACGCGTTGATCCATCGACCGTGACTATCAGGTGCTTTACTCCGCGATAGCGGTCTAAGCGAATCAACCGTCCTCGGCAGAGTACCCGTCTCGACCTGTATGCAAGCTAAAGAGGACCTAGGCCCCGTGGAAGGCCACCGAAAGCCGTTGCTGATGGTCGACATCGACGGCGTCATCTCGCTGTTCGGTGCCTTCGACAACGCGCGCGAGAAGTCGGTCGAGGGCTCCTTCCATTCGATCGAGGGCATGCCCCACTTCCTTTCGGCCACCGCCGCCACACACCTGCTCGCGCTCGAAGCGCTCTTCGAGCTGGTTTGGGCGAGCGGCTGGGAAGAGCGCGCCGGGGAACACCTCCCCCACCTGCTCGGCCTACCCAAAGCGTTGCCGTTCCTGCGTTTTGCCCGCAGCGTGGGGCGCAGCAACGCGCACTGGAAGCTCGACGCGATCGAAAGCTACGCGCCTGCAAGACCGCTCGCATGGATCGACGACGCGCTCAACGACGCGTGTCGCGAGTGGGCCGAGCAGCGCTCTGCACCCACGCTGCTCGTGCAGACCGACCCCATGCAGGGGCTCACTGACCAGGAGGCGACGGTGTTGCGGGGCTGGGCACAGGCGTTGGCACACTCGCGCTGAGCATGGCGTGCAGCGGCTCTGAGATCGTGGCGCCGTAACCACCTGTGCCGGCGCTCAGCGCACGCAACGAGGCCGTGCCCGCGGGCACGCCGGGAAAGCTGGCGGGTGTGGAGAAGGCGCCCTGGACGTCGGTGAGTAGCTGCGCGAGCGTGCTCTCCCGCACGATTTCGCCGCGACGCGAGGTGGTGCGCGCTTGAATCTGGATGGGCGCTGCGGCGATTGGAGCGCCGCTCAGCGAGCTGAGCACACCGCTGAGCGTTGCGGGCAGTCCTGCTTCGCTACCGGGCACAAGCATGAGCGTGAGCTTCGCGGGCTTGACCGCGAGTGCGGCAACTGCGCTACGAATCGTGCCGAGCTGGCCGTAGAGAACGTTGCCGGGACAGTCTGTGCTGTCGCCGTCGCGGTGCCCAGCGATCCGTGGCAGCGAGACGCGCGCGTTGGCGCGGTATTTGCTGTAGCCGGCACCCTGCGGGTTGACTCTGACGGTCACGCGCCCGCCACTTGGCACGCCATGCAGCGAGAGCTTCCAGGCAAGCAGCGTTTGCAGCGCGTGTCGCGCGGGCGTTGAGATCGGGCTGCTCATGAAGGAGCCGAGTACCGCAACGCCGCTTGAAACTAGGTTGTAGCCACCTGCATGAGCGCCCACAACCGGCTCATCGATCCCTCCTGCGCGCGCCTCGAAGATCCGCCCGAAACGGTCGATCACGAAGTTGTAGCCGATGTCGTTCCAGCCGTTGACATTGCGGTGAAAGGCGTAGATCGCGCGCAGCATCGCGGGCACCTCTGCGGCTGAGTAGCCGTTGGGGTTCTCGGTGTGGTGCACGAAGGCGAGGCGCACGGCGCCGTAGCCGGGCGTGACGCGGGGGTGCGATACGCCGAGCGCCCACGCGCGACGGGCGATGATCGGTGGCTGACCGGATCCGGCCGCGAGCACCGGCGTGGCCAGCGGGAGCGCACCGGCGGACGCTGCGAACGAGCGAGCCGCGAGCGTCGCGCCGAGGCCGCCGCTCACGTCAACTAGGTGCAGGCGCACACCGCTGAGCCGCTCGACGCTGCGCAGTTGCACCGCGCTCGTACCACCAGTCCAGATCGGCTCCCCGATCTGCTCGCCGGCTCGCGCGGGCGCGTCGGGGCCATGTCCGTGCGCTCCGGCCGCCACCCAGGGACCCCAGGCGCCGTCGCGTGTGCGCATCCGGAGCTGCGGGTGCGCGCTCTGCGGTGTGCGCCACTGCAAGCCGAGCATGTCAGCGCCACGCGCAAGCTCAATCGTGACGGCGCGCTGGCCGAGCTCGCCGATCCAGCGTTCGTGTAGTTGCGTAGGCGCGGCGCCGAGGAGCGCGCCGAGTGCGCCCACGGGGCGCACTAGCGGGCTGAGTGCCGCGCCTGCGCCCGCGGCGAGCAGGGACCGGCGTGTCAGGCGCCTCACACTCACTCCCCTTCAGTACACGCGATTGCCGCTGGCGTCGCGCCGCACGGCGATGAGAATCTGCTTAACAGCAGGCCGGGGCGACCACCTTGGCCGCCCCGGGTCCCTACCTAGTACTTAGGTCTCGCGCTACTCGGCTGGCCCCTCGTCGGGGATCTCAAGCTCCGCGAGCTCCTCGGCGAAGCCGGGGTCGGTGCCGCCGGCGCCGATCTTCTCGAGCGAGGCGAGGTCCGCGTCGAACTCGTGGCCGTAGCCGCCGTTGAAGGCGTCTCCGCCGGAGAGGCCGAGCTCAGCGGCGATCTCGTCCTGGTCGAGCAGGCCGACATCGTCGATCGCGCGGGGCAGCGGCTCGGACGGTTCGATCTCGATGCGCCGGTAGCGCTTGAGACCGGTTGCGGCCGGGATCAGCTTGCCGATGATCACGTTCTCCTTGAGCCCGTTGAGGCGGTCGATCTTGCCTTCCAGCGCAGCGTCGGTGAGCACCTTGGTGGTCTCCTGGAAGGAGGCCGCCGAGAGGAACGAGTCGGTGTTCAGCGAGGCCTTGGTGATGCCGAGGATGATGTCCTCGTACTGCGCGCTCTCGCCACCTTTCTCAGCCACCGCGTCGTTGATTTTGGCGAACTCGAAGCGGTCCACGAACTGCCCGGGCAGGTAGTCGGTGTCGCCCTTCTGGTCGACGCGCACCTTTTTGAGCATCTGCCGGACGATCAGCTCGATGTGCTTGTCGTCGATGTCCACGCCCTGTGACTTGTAGACCTCCTGCACCTCCTTGACGAGGTACTGCTCGGTCTCGGTGCGTCCACGGATCGCGAGCAGCTCGTGCGGGTAGACCGAGCCCTCGTTGAGCTGGCGTCCCGCGGCGATCTTCTCGCCCGAGCTGACGAACAGCCGTGTGCGCCTCGGGAAGGCGTGGCGGTGCTCCTCGCCGGCCTCGTCGGTGATGACCACCGTGAGCGCTTTGTCGGTCTCCTCGATCGCGACCACGCCATCCTCCTCGGCGATTTTCGCGAGTCCCTTGGGACGGCGTGCCTCGAAGAGCTCGACGACACGCGGTAGACCGTGCGTGATGTCCGCGCCGGCAACGCCGCCGGTGTGGAACGTACGCATCGTCAGCTGCGTGCCGGGCTCGCCGATCGACTGCGCGGCGACGATGCCGACCGCGTCACCGATCTGCGCGAGCGCACCCGTGGCCATCGCGCGCCCGTAACAGGCCTGGCAAACGCCGCTCGGCGCCTCGCACTTCAGCGTGGAGCGCACGGGTACGCGTACCTCGGTGCCCTTCTCGTGCTCGTCGCCGAAGGCCTCCACGATCTCGGCCAGCTCCGCGCGTCCGATTTCCACACCCTGCTCGGCGAGCATGCGCCCGCGCTTGGTGGTGATCGGCTGCGCCGCGATCCGCCCGACGAGGCCGTCGTTCGGTTCGCCGTCGGCCTTGAAGACCACCATTTCGATGTAGTCCTCGGTGCCGCAGTCGGCCTCGCGGATGATCACATCCTGGGCGACGTCGACGAGACGCCGCGTCAGATAGCCGGAGTCGGCTGTGCGCAGCGCCGTGTCGGCGAGACCCTTTCGGGCGCCGTGCGTGGAGATGAAGTACTCGAGCACCGACAGGCCCTCCATGAAGTTGGCCTTGATCGGGCGCTCGATGATTTCACCCTTCGGGTTGGCCATCAGGCCACGCATCCCCGCCAGCTGGCGGATCTGCTTGAAGGAGCCACGCGCACCGGAGTTGGCCATCATGAAGATGGGGTTCAGCACGTCGAGATTCTGGACCATCGCCTCGGCGACCTCGTCGGTGGCGGCGTTCCACTGCTCCACGACCGCCTCGTGACGCTCCTCCTGGGTGATCAGACCGTCGTCGTACTGACCGGTGATGTCGCCCACGATCTTGTCGAACTTGTCGAGGATTTCCTGCTTCTCCGGCGGCACCACGACGTCGTTCTTGGAGATCGTGATCCCCGCCTGGGTGGCGTACTTGAAGCCGAGGTCCTTGAACGCGTCGAGCACCAGCGAGATCGTGGTGGCGCCGTAGGTCTGCACGAGCATGTCGATCAGCCGCGTGGTGTCACGCTTCTTCATCGACTGGTTAACGAACGTGTATTTGGACGCGTCGAACTCGTCGCCCAGCGCCTCCGAGATCGCACGCTCGATGCGGTCGTTGTAGATGATCCGCCCGATCGTGGTGAGCACGTGACCGCCCTCGCGACCGGAGGGCCGGAACTCGGCGATGTCGTGCAGCTTGACCACGTTGCCCTCGTAGGAGAGTTCTGCCTCCTGCGCGGTGCGGAACACGTGCGGACGCGGCTCGTGCGTAGCGCGGTCGATCTTCGCGAGCTCGTCCGCTTCGGGTCCGTAGGTGAGGTAGTAGGCGCCCAGGATCATGTCCTGGGTGGGCGTCGCAAGCGGCGCGCCGTGCGCCGGGCTGAGGATGTTGTTGGAGGAGAGCATCAGGATGCGCGCCTCCGCCTGAGCCTCGGCTGAGAGCGGCAGGTGCACTGCCATCTGGTCACCGTCGAAGTCCGCGTTGAAGGCGTGACAGACGAGCGGGTGAACCTGGATCGCCTTGCCCTCGACGAGCAGCGGCTCGAAGGCCTGGATGCCGAGACGGTGAAGCGTCGGTGCGCGGTTGAGCAGCACGGGGTGCTCGTGGATGACCTCCTCGAGCACGTCCCAGACCTCGCCGATCATCGAGTCGACCATCTTCTTGGCTGCCTTGATGTTCTGCGCGGACTTGCGCTCCACGAGGCGCGCCATGATGAACGGCTTGAAGAGCTCGAGCGCCATGATCTTCGGCAGGCCGCACTGGTGCAGCTTCAGGTAGGGACCGGAGACGATCACCGAGCGTCCCGAGTAGTCCACGCGCTTGCCGAGCAGGTTCTGGCGGAAGCGTCCCTGCTTGCCCTTGAGCATGTCCGAGAGGCTCTTCAGCGGTCGGTTGCCAGGGCCGGTGACGGGACGGCCACGGCGGCCGTTGTCGAACAGCGCGTCGACGGCCTCCTGCAGCATGCGCTTCTCGTTGTTGACGATGATCTCCGGCGCGCCGAGGTCGAGCAGCCGCTTGAGGCGGTTGTTGCGGTTGATCACGCGGCGGTAGAGGTCGTTGAGGTCTGAGGTCGCAAAGCGCCCGCCATCGAGCTGCACCATCGGGCGTAGCTCCGGCGGGATCACGGGGACGGCGTCGAGCACCATCATCTCCGGTTTGTTGCCGGACTGGATGAAGGCGGAGACGACCTTCAGGCGCTTGACCGCGCGGGCCTGCTTCTGGCCTTTGCCGGTCTTGACCTGATCCTCGAGTTCGACCCTTTCGGCCTCGAGGTCGACCTGCTGGAGCAGGTCGCGGATCGCTTCGGCGCCCATGCCGCCACGGAAGTACTCACCGAAGCCGTAGGGCGAGCCAAAGCGCTCCTTGAGCTCGCGGAAAGTCGTCTCGTCGTGCTCGATCTGCTTTGGCTCCATCGTCTTGAAGAGCTCCCAGACGCTGCGCATCCGCTCAGCCGCATCCTCGATGTAGGCTTCGGTGTCGGCGATGTCGGCCTCGAAGGCCTTCGTCAGCTCCTTGGTCTGTTTCTCGCGCTCCTCGTCAGACAGTTTGGCGAGGTTGATGTCGAGCGAGTCCGCCCACAGGTGGTCTTCGTCGTTGAAGTTCGTCTGTTTGCCGTTCTGCAGATACTTCTCACGGCGCTTGAGCGACTCGCGCAGTTCAAGCACGCGCTCCTCACGCTCGGCGGCATAGGCATCGAGGACCTTGTTGACCTCCTTCTCGAGCGAGTCCAGGTCCTTGCTGCGCGCCTCGTCATCCACCCAGGTGACGATCGAGGCGGCGAAGTAGAGGACCTTCTCGAGTTCCTTGGGGGCCATGTCGAGCAGGTAGCCGATGCGGCTGGGTACGCCCTTGAAGAACCAGATGTGGCTGACGGGCGCGGCCAGGTCGACGTGGCCCATGCGCTCGCGGCGAACCTTCGAGCGCGTGACCTCCACGCCGCAGCGCTCGCAGACGATGCCCTTGTAGCGCACGCGCTTGTACTTGCCGCAGTAGCACTCCCAGTCCTTTGTCGGACCGAAGATGCGCTCGCAGAACAGCCCATCCTTCTCCGGCTTGAGCGTGCGGTAGTTGATCGTCTCGGGCTTTGTTACCTCGCCGGAGCTCCAGCTACGAATCTGCTTGGAGGAGGCAAGGCTGATCTCGATTGCATCGAAATTATTTATGTCAATCATCTAGTGCTTTCGCTCGCGGGTGAATCAGAATTTGACTTCGCCGGGGCTGCGCCTTGCGGCGTGGCCCGGTCATTGACTTCGCCGGGGCTGCGCCTTGCGGCGCTGGCCCGGCTTTTACTCTGCGGTCTCGTCGACTACGAGGCTCTCCAGGTCTACGTCCTCGGTGGCGTCGACATCGATCAACTCCTCGACCTCGACCGCATCCTCGGCGTCGTCGCTGCTCGCCTCAGCCTCGCCCTGCTCGGCGTCGGTCGCGTCCTCGCTGTCCAGCGTCTCGTCGGTCGCATCAGTGGCGAGCGCACGCACACCGGAGAGGTCGATGCCGAGCTCCTCGGCTGCGCGCAGCAGGTCATCGTCCTCGTCGCGCATTTCAGCGCGCTGGCCCTCCTCGGAGACGACGTTGACGTCGAGCGCCAGCGACTGCATCTCCTTGAGCAGCACCTTGAAGGACTCTGGGATCGAGGGCTCGGCGATGTTCTCGCCCTTGACGATCGCCTCATATGCCTTGACGCGACCCACGGTGTCGTCGGACTTGATCGTGAGCATCTCCTGCAGCGTGTAGGCGGCGCCGTAGGCCTCCAACGCCCAGACCTCCATCTCCCCGAAGCGCTGTCCGCCGAACTGCGCCTTGCCGCCCAACGGCTGCTGGGTGACGAGCGAGTAGGGCCCAGTGGAACGGGCGTGGATCTTGTCGTCGACGAGGTGCAGGAGCTTGAGGATGTACATGTAGCCCACCGTCACCTGTTCCTCGAACGGCTCGCCGGTGCGACCGTTGAACAGCGTCATCTTTCCGGACGCCTGCTCGCCTGCACGGCGAGACTTGTCGATGTCCATGCGGATGCGACCTTCGTGGGCGTCCTGCCACTTGACCAGCGCGTTGTCGACGTCCTCGACGGTGGCGCCGTCGAACACGGGAGTGGACACGTAGACCTTGCCCGTGCCCGAGCTCGAGTGGGCGTCCTTGTAGGCCTCGGTGCCATCGTCGTACCAGCCCTGCGCGGCGGCCCAGCCGAGATGCGTCTCGAGGATCTGCCCGACGTTCATGCGCGAGGGCACGCCCAGCGGGTTGAGGATCACATCGACGGGCGTGCCGTCCTCCAGGAACGGCATGTCCTGCTGGTCGACGATCTTCGAGATCACACCCTTGTTGCCGTGACGGCCCGCGAGCTTGTCGCCCTCGGAGATCTTGCGCTTCTTGGCCACGAACACGCGCACGAGGTCGTTGACCCCGGGCGGCAAATCGTCGCCGTCGTCGCGGCGGAAGGTCTTGACGTCGATCACGACGCCACCCTCGCCGTGCGGCACCTTCAGCGAGGTGTCGCGCACCTCGCGCGCCTTCTCCTTGAAGATCGCGCGGATCAGCTTCTCCTCGGCGGTGAGCTCGGTCTCGCCCTTGGGCGTGACCTTGCCGACGAGCAGATCCCCCGAGGCCACCTCGGCGCCGATGCGCACGATGCCGCGGTCGTCGAGGTTGCGCAGCGACTCCTCAGAGCGGTTGGGGATGTCGCGCGTGATCTCCTCCTCACCGAGCTTCGTGGTGCGGGCGTCGATCTCGTACTCCTCGATGTGGATCGAGGTGAGCTCGTCGTCCTGCACGAGGCGCTTGGAGAGAATGATCGCGTCCTCGAAGTTGTAGCCCTCCCAGGACATGAAGGCGACCATCAGGTTCTTGCCGAGCGCCATTTCGCCCTTGTCGGTCGAGGAGCCGTCGGCGAGCACGTCGCCGGCCTTGACCTTCTGGCCGGTGGACACCAGCGGCTTCTGGTGGATCAGCGTGCCCTGGTTTGAGCGCATGTACTTCTGCAGCTCGTACTCGTCCTTGCCCTCGTCAGCCTGCACGAGGATCTGGTTGGCGTCGATGTACTCGACGGTGCCGGCGCTCTTGGCGAGCAGCACATCGCCCGTGTCGAGCGCGGCGCGACGCTCCATGCCGGTGCCGACGAGCGGCGCGTCGGACTTCAGCAGCGGCACTGCCTGGGCCTGCATGTTCGAGCCCATCAGCGCACGGTTGGCGTCGTCGTGCTCCAGGAACGGGATCATCGCCGTGGTGATCGACCAGATCTGCTCGGGCGAGACGTCGACGAGATCGACGTCTTTCGGGCCGACCGTGACGTACTGCCCGGCCTGTGTGCGGCAGAGGATCTCGGTGCCCTTGAGCTTGCCGCTCTTCTCATCGACAGGCGTGTTGGCCTGCGCGATCAGCAGCTCCTCTTCCTGCGTGGCGTCGAGGTGGCGCACCTCGTCGGTCACGACGCCGTCCTTGACGACGCGGTAGGGCGTGGTCACGAACCCGTACTCGGAGACCTCCGCAAAGGAGGAGAGCGAGCCGATCAGCCCGATGTTCGGACCCTCGGGCGTCTCGATCGGGCACATGCGCCCGTAGTGCGTGGGGTGCACGTCGCGTACCTCGATCGGAGCACGCTCGCGCGTGAGGCCGCCGGCGCCGAGCGCCGACAGGCGGCGGCGGTGCCTGAGCCCGGCCAGTGAGTTGGTCTGGTCCATGAACTGCGAGAGCTGCGAGGAGCCAAAGAACTCCTTCAGCGCGGCCACCACGGGGCGGATGTTGATGATCGTCTGCGGCGTGATCGTGTCGGCATCCTCGGTGGTGAGGCGCTCGCGCACGACGCGCTCCATGCGGTAGAGGCCGATCCGGAAGGCCTCCTGGATCAGCTCGCCGACGGTGCGCAGACGGCGGTTGCCGAAGTGCTCGTACTCGTCGAGGTGCTCGGCCACGGGCTCGCGCGGCATGCTCATCGCCTCGGCCGCGTAATCCTTGATCTCGACCTCGCCATCCTCGGGGATACCGAGGCGCTTGGGCAGCGAGACGAGCTCACGCACGAGCGCGAGGATGTCGTCGTGGGTGAGCGTGCGCGTATCGATGTCCACGTCGAGACCGAGACGCGAGTTGAGCTTGTAGCGCCCGACGCGCGTGAGGTCATAACGCTTGGGGTCGAAGAAGAGCTGGTTGAGCAGCGCCTTGGCGTTGTCTACGCTCGGCGGCTCACCGGGACGCTGCTTCTTGAAGAGCTCGATCAACGCGCCCTCTTCGGTGCGCGTGATCTCCGTGTCCGCCTCGATCGTGTTGCGGATGTAGAGCGAGTTCTCAAACAGCCGCAGGATCTCCTCGTCGCTGGCGTAGCCCATCGCGCGCAGCAGCACGGTGACGGGCAGCTTGCGCTTGCGGTCGATGCGCACAAAGACCTTGCCCTTCTTGTCGATCTCGAGCTCGAGCCAGGAGCCACGCGCGGGCATCAGGTTGGCGATGAAGACCTGCTTCTCGCGATCCTTGGGCTCCATCAGGTAGGCGCCGGGAGAGCGCACGAGCTGCGTCACGACGACGCGCTCGGTGCCGTTGATGACGAAGGTGCCGCGCTCGGTCATCCAGGGGAAGTCGCCCATGAACACGGACTGCTCACGGATCTCGCCTGTCTCACGGTTGATGAAGGCCACCGTCACGGTCAGCGGCCGCGCGTAGGTCAGGTCCTTCTCGCGGCACTGCTCGAGCGAGGCGACGGGCTCATCGAAGGTGAACTCGCCGAACTGCACGGCGAGGTTGCCGGTGTAGTCCTCGATCGGGGAGATGTCGTCGATCGTCTCGCGCAGACCGCCCGTCGCGGGGTCGGTCAGCCACGCGAACGAGCGGCGCTGAATGTCAATCAGGTTCGGGACGTCAACTGTCTTATTCAGGCGCGCAAAGGTCCTACGCGTCCGGAGAGCATCTGCAGCAGCCAAGAAACGACTCCTTCGGAGGGCGATACACGGGCAGAGGAGGGCGCCGAAGCGCGACTAAGAAAGATAGCACAGGCTATCCGCACCCCGAAGGGCCGCCAGCGCTCACGGACCCCGACCCTTCGAGAATTCGCGTATGTGGCGCGACCTCGGCTACCAGGGCGGCTGCGACTATCGGCTAGCGCAGCGGACTTTACCGGAAAAAGCCGGGATTTGTTAGCAATGCATAAAGATGGCCGCTGCCCTCTGTAGCGCGGCGGCAGCTATGCGCCCGACGCACTGACACCGCCCCACTCCTCGGGAGCGAGGTCTGCGATCGATTCCGAGAAGGTCCATTCGTGGCCGGCGAGATCGGCCGCGGTGTACTGTCGCTCGCCGTAGGGATGCTCGGACGGCTCCTTGAGGACCCGTGCACCGTGACGGCTCGCGCGCTCGTGGTGCATTTGGAGATTCTCGATACGGACCAGCATCGAGTGCGTATCGCGTGCTTGCGGTGCGCCATCCAAGGCCCGACCGGCGCGAGCCTCGCGCACGACGATCACGCCGTCTCCAAGGCGTAGCTGCGCGCGATGCCCAGGGGCGCGCCAGCGCTCACTGAAGCCGAAGGCCGCGCAGAGCCAGTCGATCGCCTGATCGACATCCTCATAGACCAGTTCGGGCAAGATCGAACAGGCGGGCATCGTACGAGTCGAGGCGGGCATCCGCGCGAATCATCGCAGCCCACTCAGCCCGTAACACTGCAACTAACCGCGGAGCAAGAGCAAGCCCCCAGCCAAGCGAAGCTGTCCCTCTGGCGGCCGCCGCGCAAGCCGCGGCCGCCAGAGGGATCAGCGCAGCGCCGCGCAGCGCCTACTTAACCTCGACGGAAGCTCCTGCCTCCTCGAGTTCCTGCTTGAGCTTGTCGGCCTCCTCGCGGTCGATGCCCTCCTTGACCGGCTTGGGGGCCTCGTCGACGAGCGCCTTGGCCTCTTTGAGCCCGAGGCCGGTCGCGGCGCGCACGACCTTGATCACCTGGATCTTCTTGTCGCCGGCGCCGGTCAGCATCACGTCAACCGTGCTGGATGCTTCTTCCTCGCCGCCCGCGTCGCCGCCACCGCCCGCGGGAGCCGCGGCCGGAGCTGCCATCGCTGCGGCTGAGACGCCGAACTCCTCCTCGAGCGCCTTGATGCGCTCGGCGAGCTCGAGCACGGAGATGCCCTTGAGCTCCTCGATCCAATCCTGTGTGCTGGTTGCCATCTTTCAGTCCTCCTTGGTGGGATTCGTCTCGGCGTCCTCGGACTGAGCCGAGACGTCCGCCTGTTTGTCGTCTTCTTGCGCCGGCTCATCCTGCGCCGGCTCAGCTTGCTCTGCAGTGCTCGCCTCGGGCTCCTCGGCCACCGGCTCAGCGGCTGCGGGCTCCTCGGCCGTGGTCTCCTCGGCTGCCGGCTCCTCAACGGCGGGCTCAGCGGCCGCGGGCGCCTCGCCGGCGGGGATCTCACCGGACTCCTTCTTCTCGCGCACCTGGCCGAGCGCGACGGCAAGGCCACCGACGAGCGCACCGAGGCTGCGCACGAGGCCGCCGATCGGCGAGGCGACGACGCCGACGAGCTGGCCGTAGAGCACTTCGCGGGAGGGCAGGCGCGAGAGCGAGCGGATCTGCTCGGAGTCGATCGCCTCGCTGCCCATCATGCCGCCCTTGAACGGGAGCAGCTGCGTGACGCGCGCGTAATCTGCGACGGCCTTGGCGGCGACGGCGATGTCGCCGCGCACGAAGGTCAGCGCGGTCGGCCCGGCGAGGTACTCCTTGAGCCCCTCGGCGCCCGCTTGGTCGGCGGCGCGCTCGGTGAGCGAGTTCTTGACGACCTTGAAGGTGGCGTCGGCCTCGCGCAGCTTGGTGCGCAGCTCGGCTACCTGCGCGACGGTGATGCCGCGGTAGTCAACGGCGAAGATCGCCTCGGACTCATCTATGTGGGTGGCGATCTCAGCGATCGCCACGGCCTTCTCGTCTCGGTTCATTGGGGCTCCTATCCCGGGCTTCCGCGGACCATGTGGCCGCCGCCGGGGGTCTGAGGTGGCCTGTGGTGTGTGGCGCTAGGCGGCGACGCTCGCCGCGGGCGCCTCCTCGATGATTTCACGTGTGCGGCTTGCGTCGACCTTCACGCCCGGTCCCATCGTGGAGGCGAGCGTGATCGAGCGCAGGTAACGGCCTTTGGCAGCTGAGGGCTTGGCGCGGGAGAGCTCTTCGATCACGGCGGCGTAGTTCTCGAGCAGCTTGCGCTCCTCGAAGCTGGCCTTGCCGATCACGAGATGCACGATCGCGGTGCGATCGGTGCGGTATTCGACCTTGCCCGACTTGGACTCTTCGACGGCTTTGGCAACGTCCATCGTGACGGTGCCGACTTTGGGGTTGGGCATCTTGCCCGAGGGCCCGAGCACGCGACCGAGACGACCGACGACGGACATCATGTCGGGCGTTGCGATCGTGACGTCGAAGTCGTCGAAGCCCTCCTCGATGCGTTTGGCGAGATCGTCGCCGCCGACATGATCGGCGCCGGCCTCTTCGGCCTCGCGCACCTTCTCGCCCTGGGCGAAGACGGCGACCTTGACGTCCTTGCCGAGACCGTTGGGCAGCGCGATCGTGCCGCGCAGTTGCTCATCCGCGTGACGCACGTTCAGGCCGGTGCGCACATGGACCTCGATCGACTCGTCGAACTTCGAGCCGGTCAGGCTGCGCACGAGCGCGATCGCCTCGGCGGGCTGGTACTCCTGCTCGCGGTTGACCCTCGCGAGCAGCTCTGTGTAGCGCTTGCCGTGCTTGCTCATGCGACATCGACTCCCATCGAGCGCGCTGTGCCGGCGATGATCTTGGCGGCCTGATCGACGTCGTGCGCGTTGAGGTCATCGAGCTTGCGCGTGGCGATCTCGCGTAGCTGATCCTGTGTGATCGTGCCGACCTTCACGCGGTTGGGCTCGCCGGAGCCTTTGTTGATCTTGATCGCCTGGCGGATCAGCACGGCGGCGGGCGGCGTCTTGGTGATGAAGGTGAAGGAGCGGTCCTCATAGACGGTGATCACGACCGGGATCACGGTGCCCGTTTCGCTCTGCGTCTGGGCGTTGAAAGCCTTGCAGAACTCCATGATGTTGATGCCGTGCTGACCCAGCGCGGGACCGACCGGCGGCGCGGGGCTCGCCTGCCCGGCGTTCGCCTGCAGCTTGATTGTCGTCAGAACCTTCTTAGCCATTTCGTTCTTTCTGTTCTTCTAGTCGTTCTGAAGCTTATTGGGAGCTGACCTACTGAGCGGGTCGAGGGTCAAGCGAGGCAAGGACGCAGTGAGCGAAATGTGCTCCGCACATGAGCGATCGAGGACGCCGCCTCGCGCCGGCCATCGGCCCGTCAGAGCTTCTTCACTTGGTCGAATTGGACCTCGACGGGTGTCTCCCGGCCGAAGATTGATACCAGCACCTTGAGCCGGGCTGCGTCCTCGTTGATCTCGGAGATCTCACCGGAGAAGTCCGAGAGCGGTCCGGAGACGACCTTGACGGACTCGCCAATCGTGAACTGCGCGCGCGTGCGCGTGGCGGTGGCGACCTCCTTGTGCAGTAGCCGGTCGACCTCGACCTGCGTGAGCGGCACGGGCTCCTGGGAGGCACCGACGAAGCCGGTGACCCCAGGCGTGCCCTTGACGACGCCCCAGGAGTCCTCGTTGAGCTCCATGTTCACGAGCACGTAGCCGGGCATGGTGCGCTTCTCGACGGTGACCTTCTGGTTGTCCTTCATCTCCGAGACGGCTTCGGTGGGCACGACCACGCTACGCACGGCGCGCTGCTGACCGAGCGAGATCAAACGGTGCTCGAGGTTGTGCTTGACCTTGTTCTCGTGACCGGAGTAAGTGTTGACTACATACCAGCGAAACATTCAGAGGTTCCTCGACAGATTCAGGGGCGGATGAGAGGCCGACCGATAGATGGGACGACGGTTGCGGCTGGGTGCGTTACCCGAGGATGACTTCAACGATTTCTTTCGCGACGAAGTCCGCGAGACCAAGGTAGGCGCCGGCGAGCGCGACGAAGCCGACGACGACCGCTGTGGCCTGCGTGACCTGACGGCGATCGGGCCATTGCACACGCTGTAGCTCGGCCCAGCTGGCGCCGAGGAAGCCGACCGCGCGATTGCCGCCGCGCAGTGGCGCGCCGGAGGAGCGAGCTTCGCCGCCGCTGTCTCCGTTATCGCCACTGCCGCCACCGCCGCCGCGCTGCGCGGGCGGGCCACCAGGAGCCTCGAGCTCCTGTAGCGCGTCTTCGCTGTCGCTCTCGAGCGGCGCGGGCACGCCGCCGGCGCCGCGGATGAGCGCGGCGTCGAACTCATCGACGTCGCTCGAGGCGTGGTCGAGCGCTCCGGGCAGATCCTCACGGACGGGCTGGCTGCGAGGTCGCCTGCGCGCTGCCGGCTGCAGGCGCTGCGGAGCGGCCACGCGAGCGGCGTTGCTTTGCACGTTTACGGTCACGAGCCACAGCAGCGCTCCCGCGCTAACGGGTCTCCCGATGGCTGGTGTGCTTACGACACCAGCGACAGTACTTGCGAAAGCTCACGCGGTCGGGGTTGTTGCGCTTGCTCTTGTTGGTCTGGTAGTTGCGATGCTTGCACTCCTCGCAGGCGAGGGTGATAGCGATTCGAACGTCTCCGCGGGCCATGGTCGGAAATCCCTGCTCGGTGTTGATAAGCGGCCTTGGGCGAAGAAAAACCCCGCCCAAGCGCGAGGTCCAAGCAGTCTAGCGCGCTTTGGCCTCAATGGAACCTGGCCATGCGCTGAGGCCGCGGAGAGCTTGACGCGAGCGCCGCAAAGCGCCAAGCTCGTGCCGCCGATTCGCCCACTCCAGAGAAAGAGACATCGCCCTCATGCACCTGCCCGAGCCGATCCCCAGCGCAGTCCACGACGAGACCTTCGCCGGCGTGACCTACCACATCCGCGGCGAACTGGTGCCAGAGCTGCAGATCGAGATCGGCTCACAAGCGGTGATGTTCGAGCACCACGTGCTGCTCTGGAAGGAGACGCAGCTGAACATCGAGCTGAAGAAACTGCCGGGCGCGATCAAGCGCAAGATCGCGGGCCTGGAGTTCTTCGTGACGCGCACCTCGGGCTCGGGCCGCGTGGCGTTCTCGCGCGACTCACCGGGGCAGTGTGTGCCGCTGCACCTCAAGCAGGGCGAGGGCCTGGACGTGCGCGAGCACCAGTTCATCGCGGCGACGGACAACCTCGACTACAGCTTCGAACGGATCAAGGGCGTGCAGAACATGCTGCTCGGCGGCTCGGGCTTCTTCATGGACAAGTT
This sequence comes from uncultured Solirubrobacterales bacterium, assembly GCA_963785435.1. Classification (GTDB taxonomy): domain Bacteria; phylum Actinomycetota; class Thermoleophilia; order Solirubrobacterales; family Solirubrobacteraceae; genus Palsa-744. Next base: position 785,088 of record CAWAVE010000008.1, on the reverse strand, counting down.
CCGCGCCACCAACGGCGATGCGCTCGTCTGGCTGCACGGCCACGGCAACGTGTTCCTCGTGAACCTGATGGAGGGCGAGCAGCTAGACGTGGAGGCGGGTGCGTGGCTCTACAAGGACCCGACGGTCAAGCTCGAAGCGGTCACGATGGGCCTGAAGACCGGCATCTTCGGCGGCGGCGGCAAGCTCACCTGGAACCGCTTCACCGGTCCCGGTCGCCTGGCGATCCAAACGCTGTTCATCGCGCCGCTTGAGGGCGTCGGCAGCTCCGCGGAGGCGGCCGGAGCGGGTGGCATCGCGGGCGCGCTGATCGGCGGCCTCGCGCGAGGATAGGTTTAGAGCGCCCCCTCATGGGGGCGGCGCGGCGTTCGTAGTGGCCACTCCGCTTCGTGCCGCGGAGCGATGGCACGCTCACTCATAGAGCGTGAGCGTGCCGAGGATCACGTAGACGGCGACGAGCGCCCAGCCCTCGAACTCGGCGGCCTCGCCGTCGCCGGTGACCTGCCAGAGCACGAGCGCGGTGAGCGCGAGCGCGCCAATGTAGACGGGCGCCAAAGCGAACGTCAGCGTGGTCGCAAGCGCGAAGGAGATCAGCACGAGCAGCGGGAACAGGAAGGCCGCGATCTGCGCCACGGAGTTTTTGACGACCGAGATCGCGAGGTCGGACTGGCCCTTCCAGGCGAGCACAAGCCCGGCCGTGTTCTCCACGGCGTTGCCCGCGATCGCGACGATCACGAGACCGGCGAAGGCTTGGGAGATGTGCAGCTGCACGATCGCCGGCGAGAGCCCGTTGATGAACCAGTCTGAGACGAACGCCGAGGCGACGCCTCCGGCGAGCAGCAGCGCGATGGTCAGGCTCAGCGGTAGGAGGGGGCGTGCCGGGGCCTCGGTCGGGCCGCTCGCCGTCGGCTCCGCGCCGGCCCCGGCGTGCGCGTCCCCCGCCGCGACGCTCTCCCCGCGGCTGCCATAAGCGGCGTCGGATAGCGCGCTGGCCGCCTTGCCCTCGCTCTCCCCGCGGCTGGACTCGGCCACCTCGCCCTCCCCACCCCCCAGCGCGCTGTCGGAGCGCAGGTAGGGCACGACCCAGGTCAGGTAGACGACCAGCAGGCAGACAGCGCCCACGGCGGAGATCGTCTTGACGTGGTGGCTGGCGGGGTCGTGCGCGGCGAGCGAGAGGCCGAGCAGCACGATGATGAAGACGGTGACCTGCAAGAGCGTGGCGGTGTCGCGCGGCAGGCGCTTTGAGAAGCACATCAGGTTCTCGCCCGAGCGGCGCGCGCCGACGACGATCACGAGGCCGAGCACGAGCAGCGCGTTGGCGAAGATCGAGCCCACGATCGCGGTCTGCGCAACGATCAGCTCGCCCTTCTGCAGCGCGAAGATCACGACGAACAGCTCGGGCAGGTTGCCGAGCGTGGACTGCATCATCCCCGTGACGCCTGGCCCGAAGCGCTCGCCGAGCTGCTCGGTGGCGAAGGACACCACCCAGGCGAGGCCCGCAAGCGCGAGCGTGGCGATCAGAAAGCGCGGGACCGCGGGCCAGCCGCCATAGTCGGCCACGCCCGCAAGCGCGGTGAGCAGCGCGATCAGCGCGAGCAGCAGCCGTTGGGTGCGGGTCAGCGCGGACATGCCCGGCGGCAGCTAGCTTCTCTAGTGGCTCTGCAGGACCTTGTCGACGAGGCCGTACTCGAGCGCCTGCTCGGCCGTGAAGAAGCGGTCGCGCTCCATGTCGCGGCGCACCTCCTCGGTCGGTTTGCCGGTGTGCAGCGCGTAGATCTCGTCGATGCTCGCGCGCAGTTTTAGGATCTCGCGCGCGTGGATCTCGATGTCGGTCGACTGGCCCTCGAAGCCAGCGGAAGGCTGATGGATCAGCACGCGCGAGTTGGGCAGCACCGCGCGCTTGCCTTTTGTGCCCGCGGCGAGCAGCAGCGAGCCCATCGACATCGCCACGCCCACGCACATCGTCGCGATGTCCGGCTTGACGAATTTCATCGTGTCGTAGATCGCGAGGCCCGAGTAGATCGAGCCGCCGGGCGAGTTGATGTAGATCGAGATGTCCTTGTCGGGATCCTCGCTCTCGAGGTGCAAGAGCTGCGCGACCACGAGGTTGGCGACCTGGTCGTCGATCGGCGTTCCGAGGAAGATGATGCGCTCGTTGAGCAGCCTGGAGTAGATGTCGAACTCGCGCTCGCCGCGCGCGGTGCGCTCGATGACCATCGGGATCAGGGGCATGCGTCCACCCTAGCTCGTGAGCCTCAAGCGCACGGCGCGGGCTGCGTGGTGGCCGGATGTGCGAGTTGCACACGCCGGGGGTCGGGGTAGAGCACAGGACGACGATGAAAACCCGATGCCCTCAACAAAAGATGACTCGCATGCGTCCTGATTCCCCCCGCCGACGTGTCTTCCTGCTCGCGCTCGCCGCGGCGCTCGTTTGCGCCGCAAGCGCCAGCGCGATGACAAGCCACGCAGGCTGGCCCGCCGATCAGCACCTCGTGATGGACAAGGGTGCCGCGGGCCGCACCAACACGCTCGCGGGCAAGCCGAACGTGCACAACTACCTGCTCGGCGGCTACGGCGACGACACGATCAACGGCGGCTCCGCGGGCGACGTGATCTGGGGCGACTACCACCCCTCGGGCTGGCCCTCGTACCAGACCGCGATCATCCACGCGGGCAACGGCAAGAACTTCATCTACTCCAACGACACCGTCAACTACGTGTGGACGGGCACGAACCCCGCCACGGTCGTGCACGCGCACGAGGGCTCCGGCGTGATCCACTGCGAAAGCCCCGGCATCGTCGTGTTCACGAGCCACCACGCGCTACCGCACTACAAGCTGCACGGCTGCCGCCACATCAGCTTCTACTCAGTCGGCTACTGACCCGCGCGGATCCAGCCCACCGCGCCGGGGACGCCGCGGCGCGATCCCGATCAAATTAAATGTTGACCGTGCGCATCCCGTAGGCGTCGTAGCGATCGCCACTCGCCATGGGCACGCTCTCGGCGATCCGCTGAACCTCCTCATCGCTCAACTCCAGCTCCGCCGCGGCGAGGTTCTCCTCCAGGTAGCTCACGCGCTTGCTGCCGGGGATCGGCACGATCTGCTCGCCACGATGCAGCACCCAGGCGAGCGCGAGCTGCCCCGTAGTAACGCCCTTCTCGGCCGCGAGCTCTTTGACGCGCTCCGCGAGCTTTAGGTTCTGTGCGAGGTTCTCGCCCGTGAAGCGCGGTCCGTGGCGGCGGAAGTCGCCCTCGTCGAGCTCCTCCGGCGAGCTGAAGCGCCCCGAGAGAAAGCCGCGCCCGAGCGGCGAGTAGGCGACGAGCGCGATCCCCAACGCCTCGAGCGTTGGCAGGATCTCCTCCTCGAGCTCACGCGTCCACAGCGAGTACTCGCTCTGCACTGCCGTGATCGGGTGCACCGCGTGCGCACGGCGGATCGTCTCCGCGCTCGCCTCCGAAAGGCCGAGGTAGCGCACCTTGCCCTCCTTCACGAGCTCCGCCATCGCGCCCACCGTCTCCTCGATCGGCGTGTTCGGATCGACGCGGTGCTGGTAGTAGAGGTCGATGTGATCCACACCGAGGCGCTCGAGCGAGGCCTCACAGGCGCTTTGCACATAGGCGGCGCTGCCGTCGATCGAGCGTTTGGGCGGCCCACCCGCCTCGCCCGGCTCGAGCCTGATGCCGAACTTCGTCGCCAGAAAGACCTCCTCGCGGCGCTCCGCGATCGTGCTGCCGACGAGCCGCTCGTTCGTGTGCGGCCCATACATGTCGGAGGTGTCCAGGAAGTTGCAGCCGAGATCGAGCGCGCGCTCGATCGTGCGCCGCGCTTCCGGCTCATCGGTCGCGCCGTAGAAGGCCGACATCCCCATGCAGCCCAGCCCAATCGCTGAGACCTCCGGGCCGTCGCTGCCGAGCGTGCGTTTCTGCATGGCGCTTCCTTTCACAAATCGGAGTCGCCCAGCAGGATATTCTCAGCAGCGCGTGTTCCCGGTAAACCTTCCCAACCTCCTCACAGTGCTGCGGATCATGCTCGTGCCCGTGCTCGTGGTGGCGCTGCTCGGCAACACCCCCGCCGGTGACGTGCTCGCGGCGGTCGTCTTCGCGCTCGCCTCGCTCACGGACTTCGTCGACGGCTACCTCGCGCGCAGCCGCGCAGAGATCACGACCTTCGGCAAGCTGATGGACCCGCTCGCCGACAAGCTCTTGATCGTTGCTGCGCTGATCTCGCTCGTCTCGCTGCACCGCCTCGCGGCGTGGGTTGCGATGGTGATCATCACGCGCGAGCTCGCCGTGACCGTGCTGCGCCTCGGCGCCACGCAGGCGGGCGTGGTGATGAGCGCGAGCATGTTCGGGAAGGTCAAGACCTGCCTGCAGATCGCCGCGATCCTCGCGGTGATCGCCGTGCACGGCAGGCCGCTGTGGGTCGCCGCGCTGCTCTACGCGGCGGTCGCCGTGACGGTGCTCTCGGGCCTTGACTTCTTCTTTGGGCTGCGCCGGCGCATGCACCAGAGCGAGCGGCGCGCTCAGCTCGGCGGCTGAGCTCCCTCGCGCGGCAAGCCCGCGTCGAGCCACTCGCTGAGGCTCGTCTGACGCGCGGGCGCTGAGCCCGTCGCGATCTCCTCGCGCAGCTCCGCGAGCAAGCCGTGGCGCTCGGCCACCACGTTGTGCTGGTGGATCGTCTCGAGGTTCTCCTGGCGCGCTGAGATGAAGCTCTCACCCTCGAGCTCTGCGAACTCGCGCACCACAGCGCCAAGCATCTCGCGCACGCAGTCCTCCACGAAGCGCGGCCGGCGGTGCGCCTTTTCGACCACCTCGACCTCATCGGAGCGCTTCATCAGCTCATAGATCTCCGAGGACATGCTCGCCTCTGCGATCGCCAGGAGCGTGCGCGCCTCGATCTCCGCATCGCAGTTCTCTCTGAGGCCTATCTCGAGCGTGGCGAGGCCGCGCTGATTGTGCGTTGCGACGGGCACGCTCGCGAGGATCTCCTCGATCTGCTCGGCGTCATAGCCCTTGCTCGCGAGTCGCTCGCGCGCGCGCGCTGCGACGAGCTCCTGCGCGCATGGGCAGGCCGTCATGCCCGTCGCCGAGACGCCCACCGTGCGGCGCGTGCCATGCGCAAAGGCCACCGCGCGACCGTGCAGCGTGTAGATCTCCTGTGTCTCGATGCCCGAGACGGGCGCGGGCTTGTGCTCGGGGTAGCGCGCCGCGATCGTGACCTCCGCGCGCTCTGCGTCCTGGCGCTCACGCACGATCTCGGCGATGTGCTGCGCGAGCGTCTCCGCGCGAAATGGCGCCTCGCGGAGCACCACCTCGCCGATCGCCTCGTTGACCACCTCGTCAAAGCGCGACATGTGCGCGCCCTTCTGGTCGCCTCCCAGATCTACGAAGCAATCGAACCGCGCGAAAAACAGCTCCTCGCGGATCCGCACGACCTTCTCGACGCCCACCACACCCACACGCGAGAGCCCGAGCGCGATGCGCGGCGCACGCGCCTGGACGTCATCGCCGTCCTCCCAGGTCGGAGACAGAGAAGGGATTACGCGGCTGGCCTGCACCGTGGCCAAGCCTAGCGCGCAGGCGGACAATCTCCGCGTCTAGGACATGTGACATCCCCAGTCGCGGATTCTGGTATCACTCCGCACTTGGCCCGTCGAGCCCGCCTGATGGAACAAGTAGGGGATCCGGCTTGCAGGCCGCACGTGACGCAACTAGAACTGCCATGCAAACGCAACGCACAGGAGGCTTAGCGTAGGTCAGGGGAGGTCGAGGCGGCGTCCGTCGTCTCGAGGAGTTGTACGTTCCTGGGGAGTCCAATTGAGCGACAAGCTTGAGGTTCTGATGACCGCCACGCCGACAGCCGTCGTGGAGATCGAGGAGTTGCAGGGCATCATCGCGGAGGGTCAGGAGAAAGGTTTCCTCGCGGCCGAGACGCTGGAGAGCGTGCTCGAGGAGGCCGACCTTACGCGCCAGCAGACGCAGGATCTCTTCAGCTATCTAGAGGAGCACGCAATCGATGTGCTCGGCGCAGAGGGCGCTCCCGAGCTGCGCCTGCATGGCGCGGAGAGCCGCGAGACGGCGGGCGCGCAGCACATCGACCCGCTCGTGGAGCCGACGGGCGTACCGGGCGAGGCCACTGCGGTGGATGAGCGCGACGAGCAGATCCAGGGGCTACAGGTGCGCCTCGACGAGCTCAAGCGTCCTGACGTGGATCTCACGGTCGAGCCGAGCCTCGACTCGCTGCGCCTGTATCTGCGCTCGATCGGCCGCGTGCCGCTGTTGAGCGCCGAAGAGGAGGTCTCGCTGGCCAAGCGCATCGAGCGTGGCGACGTGGCTGCAAAGCAGCACATGGTCGAGGCGAACCTACGCCTCGTGGTCTCGATCGCTAAGGGCTACGTTGGCCGTGGCCTGACGCTGCTCGACCTGATCCAGGAGGGCTCGCTCGGGCTGATCCGCGCGGTGGAGAAGTTCGACTACCGCCGCGGCTACAAGTTCTCGACCTACGCCACCTGGTGGATCCGCCAGGCCGTCACACGCTCGCTCGCAGACAAGGGACGCACGATCCGCATCCCCGTGCACATGGTCGAGCGCCTCAACAAGCTGATCCACGCCGAACGGCGCCTGATTCAGGAGCTCGGCCGCGAGCCAAGCGTCGATCAGCTCGCCTCAGAGCTCGACTGCACGGTGCGCGAAGTGCGCGACATCATGCGCATCACCCAGCAGCCGATCTCGCTCGAGAAACCTGTGGGCGAGGAGGACGACTCGGCGCTGGCGGACTTCGTGGAGGACGTCTCCGCGGCCTCGCCTTTCGAGATCGCCTCCGAGGCGCTGCGCCGCGAGAACGTGACGCGCGTGCTCGCCTGCCTGCCGCGCCGTGAGCGCGAGGTGATCGAGATGCGCTACGGCATCGTGGGCGGGCGCTCGCGCACGCTCGAGGAGGTCGGGCGCGCCTTCAACATCACACGCGAGCGCGTGCGCCAGATCGAGAACCGCACGCTCAAAAAGCTGCAGACGCTGCCCGAAGCGCAGCAGCTGCGCGAGGCTTCCTAGCCGCAAGCCCCGCCTCGCGCGGCACGGGCCTACCCCGATGGCGGGTAGGCCCTAAACTGGTCGACCCCCGGCGGGGTTCCCGAGCGGTCAAAGGGGACGCGCTGTAAACGCGTTGGCTCTGCCTTCGCAGGTTCGAATCCTGCCCCCGCCATCTAACTGCGACTCGCTCAGCGAGTCGCCTTCTTGATTGAGCTGCGTGCTTTGCCGACGGCGTTCTTTGCCTTGCCCTTCAGCTCCTCGCCGGCGCCACTAGCCTCCGTTCCGGGCTTGCCTGCTGCAGTGCCGGCTTCCCGCTTGACGCGGCCCGTCAGCTCTTTGGCCTTACCCTCCGCTCGCTGCATACGGTCGCCCATTGTGTCCTCCTGTTTTGAAAGTGTCTGGTGGTCTCTACCCGCCGGCCGACCGGGTGAACCAACTAGCCGGCTTGAGCAGTCGCGCGGGCGTGTGGGACATCGTGTCGTGCCTCTGCGAACTCCTCGACGATCTTGGCGCAGAACGCCGCCAGATCTTCGGGCTTGCGGCTCGAGACGAGGCCCTGGTCGACGACGACTTCCTCGTCGACCCATTCGCCACCGGCGTTGCGGATGTCGGTTTTTAGCGAGGGCCAAGAGGTGAGCTTGCGGTCGCGTAGGAGGTCTGCCTCGACGAGAGTCCAGGGGCCGTGGCAGATCACGCCCACCGGCTTGCCGGCGGCGAAGATCTTTTGCACGAACTGGATAGCGCGCTCGTCGGTGCGCAGCTGGTCGGGATTGGCTACGCCGCCGGGCAGCACGAGCGCGTCGTAGTTGTCGGGGTCGGCCTCCTCGAGGGTCGCATCGACGGGGTATCCCGAGCTCTGCTCGAGGTGATTGAACGTCCGGACCTCGCCACCTTCAGGCGCGATCAGCTTCGGGGTAGCGCCTGCCTCTTCGACGGCTTTCCAAGGCTCTGTCAGCTCGACCTCCTCGACGCCCTCCTGCGCGGTGAGAAAGGCGACCGTCGTTCCTTCTAGCTGTGTGGATGACATCTGATGACTGCCTCTCCTTCGTGTTGATCGTGGGCTGCTTAGGAGTGCCCCGTAAACCTGACCTACCCGCATCGCGACGCTAGGACACCTGTGTCGCCTTGCCTGTGGAGCTGTGAGAGCGGCGGGCGTTCCTCGACGGTGACGGGACGGTTCTCCATCATTTCGGGCGGCTCGCGGAGCTGGTGATCGCGCCGGCGTGGCGGGATGTGTGGATCTGCCCGGAACTGCTCGAGGACGCGCCGCGCTCGTGAGCCGCTGTTCAGCGCTTCTTGTTGTCGACGGCTGCTCGCAGCTGAGCCTTGTTCATGCGCGAGCGACCTTCGACGCCGAGACTGCGCGCCTCCTGGTAGAGCTGCTCGCGCGTGCGTCCGCGCCGCCCTGGTTTGCCGGAGCGAAGGCCGCCGCGCCGCCCAGAGGAGATGTCGCTGGTGGACGTGCGTGAGCTGGTTTTCGATTCGCCGCTGCGGGCACGCTGCTTGTTGACGGTGCGCGCCGCGATCTCCTCGGCGCGTTTGAGTGATGCGCCCTGCTGGCGCTCGCTGTCCTTGATGTGCTCGTACTGGCGCTCGCGCTTGCTGCCTTTTTTCACACCGCGGGGCGGCATTTTCGCTACCTCCGTTCGTCTGCCTGGTCTCTCATCCTCGTCTGCAGGCGCGTGCTTCGGGCGCCTGTTCGCGGTCTTCATACCCTGCCGTGGCGCCCGACAATCCATGCCCGCAAAGACCGCCGAAAAGCGATTAGCCGGCGCGCCGGAAACGGGAATGTAACCAGCGTCGTTCGCCTGGGCCGTTAGAGTGCCGGCCTTGATCTGCGGGGACCGCCTCGTCTCGGAGCGACTCGGCAGAGCACAGCCATCGAAGGGGACCGAAGCATGAATCGTGGGCTCGCCGAGCTGAGCCACACGGCCGTCAGTGACGTCCGTGTTGGGATCAAGAACCGCTACTTGTGCTGGCCGGCAATGTTTGCGCTGCTCGCGCTCACCGTGCTCTGCGGCGTCACGCCGGCGTTCGCCGCGGGCGTGCGTCCAGTGCTCGGGGCGCATGGCGAAACGCTCAAGTGGAACCCCGTGGGCAAAAGCCGCGTGTACAAGCTGATGATCAATGTGGCCAAGCGTAAACGCGTGATCACGGTGGCGGGACGGCGCAGCATCAGGCCGCATCCTTTTCCGGGCGCCACGGCCGTCTATCGCGTCAAGGCGGCCTACAACGAAAGTAGCTGGTCAAACCCTGTGCTGATCCACTATCCCAAAGCTAGTGGGCGGAGCGCCGCACTCGGCGCCGGCGCACCCGCCGTGTCCACGCCTAGCGCTCTGTCAGGCACGGGCGGACTGGTCGAAGCAAGCTCTGAAGCGCCCTACCCGGAACCGCTACCCGGCAACATGTTCGTCGGCGTCAGCGCCGGTGGCTGGGGACCGAGCGCCTTTGCGGACATCGCAGGGGCCGTGAAATACGTGCGCATGGACGCGCGCATGGCCAGCGACTCTGAAGTTGGCGGAGCGGCTGCGGCTGGCGTGAGCGTTGCCTCCTGGCTGTTCGGTGCGGGTGGCTCGATCGCTGCGATCGACCCCGCGAGCTACGCCGCCGAAGTGGTCGCGCTGTTCAAGCGCTACGGTCGCGGCGGGACCTTCTGGCACGGCCGTAAGCGCGATTTGGGGAGCCGCACAGTGGAGATCCTGAACGAGCCTGGCAACCCCGCATTCTGGAGTGATCCAACCAACTACGCCGCCTACGTGACGCTGCTGCAGGTGGTGCACGAGGCGCTTGCGATGAACTTCCCCGAAGCGATCCGCCCGCTCGTGCTCGCCAGCTGGGACGGCGGCGAGGGGCCATCAAGCGCCTTTGGACCCGGCTGGGCAGCGCTCGGCGGCTTGGCCTATTGCGACGGCGTAACCGTGCACCCCTACGGCGGCGCCAACGGCGGCGACGGTGGCGCGCTGGGAGGTCATGAAGACGTCGAAAATGCGCGCCGTGTGACGGGCAAGCCCGTCTACGTGACCGAGGTTGGCTGGCCGACCGCGGTGGGTCAGCCGGGCACTGGCGACTCGCAGCAGTGGACCGAGGCGCAGCAGGCCGAAAACATCACGAACTTCGTGGCCTGGGCGCGCTCCACCGAATACGTGGCGATGGTCCTGATCTTCAACTACGTGGACTACGGCACCAACACCTGGTACGGCATCGAGCGCTCCGACCGCTCGCACAAGCCTTCCTACGACGCGCTCGCGAAAGCCTGATTGAGCCTCAGGCGGTCTGCAGAGCCTCAAGCGCGGCGGCTTCGGCGGCGAGCAGCTCATGGATCGGCTGCACGTGCAGCGCCGAGTGCGCATTGGGATCGAGAGCCGGCCACGCGGGAGCAGGACGAGCAAGAAGAAGCCCTGCACAAGCGGCACGCCAAGGCGACGCACCTCGCGCAGTTCGGCCTCCGTCTCAACACCCTCGGCGAGTAGTAGGCAGCCGACCTGGCGCGAGTAGCCCGCCAGCGCACCTACGAGCGCGGCACGCTCGCCGTCACCGTCGATACCGCTCACAAGCGAGCGGTCGAGCTTGAGATAGCTGGGATGCACATTCGTGATCTGGCGCAGCCCGGAGTAGCCCGCGCCCATGTCGTCGACCGCGAGCTGTGCGCCACGGGCACGCAGCGGCTCGGTCGCGCTGTGGAGCTGCATGTCGCCTTCGACGAGCGTCTCCTCGGTGATCTCCACGATCAGGCCCTCTAGGCTCGGCTCGCGAGCGCTGCCTGCGCCGTGCAGCATCGCCATGGTCAGCTCGTCGAGCAGCACGGATACGGAGAGGTTGAGCGACAGGTTCGTACCGGCGGGGCGGCGCGTGTAGAGCTCGAGCGCCCCCGCGAGACATGCGCGCTCGAGCGCGTCACGTTCACCGAGCTCTTCGGCGAGCGCGAACCAGGCCAGTGGACTGCCGTCGCCGAGGGGACGATCGAAGCGTGCGAGTGCCTCGTAGGCGTGGATCGTGCCGTCGCGCAGGTCAACGATCGGCTGCACGACCATCGAGAGGCCGTCTCCATCGATCATGCGCCCGTGGCACGCGCTGCGCCGGCGATGCCGCGCTCCTTGCGCTCGGCCATGCGCGAGGCGATATCTCCTGCGAACAGCAGCGTCTCGGCGCTTTCGGCCTGCAGCCGTGCCTGACGGAGCAGCAGGTTGAGCTCGCTCGTGAGCCTTCCGCGTGAGCAGCAGCCCGATCGCGGCGATTGCGAAGGCCGCACACTCGGCGCTGAGTGAGCCGTAGCGGATCACCGGCAGGGCGAGCGCTACGAGCAGCAGGTTTCGTCCGAGCCAGTGCACGCGCCCACCGCGGGCAAGCACGCCACTGGCGACGGCGACCAGCCAGAGAAGGCTCAGCACACTCACACGCTCCGATCCGCCGCCGATGATCAGCAAACCGGCGCACGCCGCAAGCGACTCCTCGACGCTCAGCCAAGTCAGGCTCGGCGGCGTGAGGTGCACGACGGCGGTCAGCGTGATGATCGCGAAGCCGATCAGCCCGAAGGTGCGCTGCGTGATCAGGTGCGGGTGTGCGAGCACGAGCGCGACGCCCGCGAGACCCACCGCGACGCGCGTTAGCGCTGCCGTTCGCCGCGCGCGCATCAGGTGCGCGTCACTCTCGATCGGCACCGGCTCGTCGCTTAGGCCCATTGCGCTTGGATTCGGCTTTTTCGCAGGGCGCCTTGAGCGTTTATGCGTGTATTTCAGCCCTTCGCTTGATGGTTCGCACAGTTATGTATCTCCGATCCGCCGGGCTCCGAGCGCGCCATCGCGGAGTGCACGCCGGGCGGCAACCCGAGCTCGGCGGCCACACGCTGCAGCAACGTGAGCAGCTGCTCACGCTCGTCTGTTGAGAGTCCCGCGCAAACGCGCTGCTCGTGCGCGAGGGCTAGGGCAAAGGCGCTGCCCAGCACCTCGCTTCCGGCGGGCGTGAGGTGCAGCGCGCGGGTGCGACGGTCCTCGGGATTGTGGCGCCGTTCGATCAAGCTGCGAGCTTCGAGCGCGTCGACGAACGCGACCATGCGACTCGAGGGGATCTGCAGGCGCTCGCCGATCGCTTGCTGGGACTGGCCTTCGGAGCTCGCCACAGCACGCAGCAGCGCAAACTCGCGCGGCTCTAGATCGAGCGGAGCGAGGATCTTGTGGAAGTCGCGCGCAACCGCGTAGCCGATCGTGGATACGGTGAAGCCGACAGAATGAAAGGCAGTTGCCGACGCAAGCGTGGCAGCGTTTAGACCCGTCGCTGCGGGGCCCGCTGCGATGTGCTTTTGCTTCACACAATGATCATATCGTGGAAGAACAATTTATGATATAGATCATTCCATACGTAGTAATTGTGGACATAAGCGATAGCGGAGGTCTCTGCGATGAGCGACGCCCCGGACAGCCCTTCCCAGGACCCTGTTCCTAACGCAACCGGCGCGATGACGCGCCTGACTCACCTCGTACTCGCGCACAAGCGTCTCGTTGTGGGCTTCTGGGTGATCGTGACGCTGGTGGGCATCGCCTCGGCAGGCTCCGCCACAAAAGCGCTCAAACAGAAATTCTCGGTGCCCGGCAAGGAGGGCTGGGTGACCAACCAGCAGATCGCGCGCGACTTCCGCGGCACGGGCGGCAATAGCGCGCCGCAGTTGGCGGTCGTCACGCTGCCAGCTGCTCAGAACATCGGATCTCCATCGGTCAAGCACGAACTGCAGGCGCTCGAAGCGCGCCTCGCAAAGGTCGAGCCTGGCGCGCGCATCGCTGGCTACGCCAGCACGGGTAACGCAGCCTTCCTCTCGCGCGACCGCCTCACCACGTTCGTGATCGCCTATCCCCCACCGGACCCCAACCAGCCGTTTGGCGATAATCCCGAAGCGGCCAAAAGAGCCAGTGCGGCGCTTGCCGGCACGACCGTCGCGGGCGCGGCCGTGCACCTGACGGGCTTCGATGCGCTCTCCACGCAAAGCGGCGGCGGCAACGGACCTGGCGTGCTCGTCGAGGCGATGCTGGGAGGTCTGGGCGCGCTGTTGGTGCTCGCCTTCGTCTTCGGCTCGTTCCTCGCGATCGTGCCGATCATGATGGCGATCGCCTCGATCATGACCACCTTCTTGGTCGTGTGGGGTCTCACGACGATCACCGAAGTCTCACCGATCGTGCAGTTCCTGATCGCACTGATCGGTCTCGGCGTTTCGATCGACTATGCGCTGCTTGTGGTGGTGCGCTGGCGCGAGGAGCGCGCGCATGGCCTCTCGGGCGAGGCTGCGATCGAACGCGCGATGCAGACAGCAGGGCGCGCGGTCGTCTTCAGCGGCACCACGGTTGCGATCGGGCTGCTCGCGCTCGTGGCGCTGCCGCTGCCGTTCCTTCGCTCGGTGGGCTACGGCGGCATGCTGATCCCGCTGATCAGCGTGCTCGTAGCACTGACGCTGCTGCCGGTGGTGCTCGCCAAGCTCGGTCCGCGTCTGGATTGGCCACATGTGCGCAACGACGATCGCGCGAGCCGCTCGTGGACGGGCTGGGCCGAGCTCGTGGTGCGCGGGCGCTGGGTTGCGGCGCTGGGCGCCGCGCTCGTGCTAGCCGCGCTCGTGCTGGCAGCCACGCAGTTGCAGCTTGGAACGCCAAACGTGAACACGATCGCCAAACAGGGCGATGCGAAGACAGGCCTGCTCGCACTCGAGCGCTCCGGGATCGGCTCCGGCGCGATCGTGCCCAACGAGGTGCTCGTGGGTGGCTCGAGCTCGCCGGCGAGCGTCGCCCAGAGGCTCGCGGCGATACCAAACGTGCATGGCGCCGTGGCGCCGAGCTCAGCGGCGTGGCAGCACCCAGGCGCATCGGTGCTGGAGGTCTTTCCCACGCCGGACGCGTCGACCGCAGCCGGGCGCGCGACGCTCGACGCGGTCCGCGCGAGGGCGCGCGAAGCGGGCTCGGAAGTCCACGTGGGCGGCCTCGGTGCGCAGAACCACGACTTCATCGAAGCTGTCTACGGCAACTTCCCGCTGATGATCGCGCTGATCGCGGCGATCACCTTCGTGCTGCTCGCGCGCGCCTTCCGTTCGTTGCTGTTGCCGTTGAAGGCGGTGATCCTGAACGTGATCAGCGTGGGCGCCGCCTGGGGCGTGCTCGAGCTCGTGTGGCAAAACGGGCACGGCTCGAACCTGATCTGGGGCATCGCCGCGACGGGCTCGATCACAGCGTGGATCCCGCTGATGGTCTTTGCCTTTCTGTTCGGTCTCTCGATGGACTACGAGGTCTTCATCCTGGCGCGCATGCGCGAGGAGTACGACGCGACGGGCTCGACGGACACTGCGGTGGTGCGCGGCATCGGGCGCACGGGACGCCTGGTGACGAGCGCGGCGCTGATCCTGTTCCTCGCGTTCGTCTCACTCGCGTCAGGGCCGGAGACCGAAATCAAAGTGCTCGCCACGGGCCTTGCGGCGGGCATCCTGCTCGATGCGACCGTGATTCGTGCGCTGCTCGTGCCGGCGGTGATCTCGCTGTTCGGGCGCTGGAATTGGTGGCTACCGCATGTGCCCGCGAAACTGCTGCGTGTGGAGCCGTCGCTACCGCCACGCCTTGCGAGCGAGACGGAGGGCTAGAACGTGATCGAGAGCGACAAGATGGGCGAGAACGGCATTGAGGTCGAGCAGCTCGTGCGCGACTTCAAGGGCGGCGTGCGCGCCGTGGACGGGATCGACCTGCAGGTGGCACCTGGGGAGATCTATGGCTTTCTCGGACCAAACGGCGCGGGCAAGTCCACGACGGTGCTCGTGCTCACCACGCTGCTACCCCCCACCTCCGGCCGCGCGCGCGTAGCCGGGCTCGACGTGGTCGGCCAGGGCGCTGAGGTGCGCCGCGCGATCGGAGCTTCGCTTCAGGAGTCAGCGCTCGATCCGTTCCTGACAGGGCGTGAGCACATGCGCCTGCAGAGCGCACTGCACGGGCTTGGCAAGGCTGAGCGCGAGCAGCGCGGGAACGAGCTACTAGAGCGCGTCGGGCTTACCGACGCAGCGGACCGTAAGGTCGGCGGCTACTCGGGCGGGATGAAGCGTCGCCTCGACCTCGGTCTCGCGCTCGTGCACCGCCCACGGCTGTTGTTCCTCGATGAGCCCACCACGGGCCTTGACCCGCAAAGCCGCGCGGCGCTGTGGGATGAGGTGCGACGCCTTGCGGATGACGGTGTGACGGTGTTCTTGACCACGCAGTACCTCGAGGAGGCTGACGTGCTGGCCGATCGAGTGGGGATCATCGACCGCGGCCAGATCGTCGCGGAGGGCACGCCGAGCGCGCTGAAGGCGGCGATCGGACGCCCGAGCGTCGAGGCGATCCCGGCCGATCCCGGCGATCGCGAGCGGCTCGCCTCGGTGCTGCATCGATTCGGCGAGACGGCCGCAGCGTCACCCAACGGTGTGGCGGCGCGTCTACCGGAGGGCGTGAGCGACCTCGCGGAGATCGTTCGCACGCTCGACTCTGAGGGCCTGGCGATCGCGGATCTGCGGCTGCACTCACCCACGCTCGATGACGTGTTCCTCGCGAAGACCGGCCGCTCGCTGGAGGGCGCGGGAGATGAGGATGGCGCGAGCGATCAGACGGACAGCGCTGCGCAGAACGCCGCGAGCACACAAGCGCCGGCGAGCCGGTGAACAGCGTGCTCGCCACGCAGGTCGCGGTGCTGGCGCGACGCTCGATGCTGAAGACGCTGCGCCAGCCCTTTCAGATGTTCCCGATCGTGTTCTTCCCGCTGATCTTGCTCGCGGTCAACGCCAGCGGGTTGAAGGCGGCGACGCGGCTGCCAGGCTTTCCCACGCACTCCTATGTGTCCTTCGCGATCGCGGTGGCGTTCATCCAGGGTGGGATGTTCTCGCTGATCAACACCGGCACGAACCTTGCGGAGGACATCGAGAGCGGCTTCTTCGAGCGCCTCGCGCTGACGCCGCTGCGACGCGTGTCGCTGATCGCGGGGCTGCTCGTCGGCGTGGGCGTGCTCGGCGTGCTGCAGTCGGCGGTCTACATCGTGATGGCGCTCGTCGCGGGCGCACACCTCGACGCGGGTTTCGGTGGCGCGCTCGTGATCCTTGCGCTGGGCGCGTTGACCGCGATGGGCTTCGGCGCGCTCGGCTGCGCAGCGGCGCTGCAGACAGGCTCGGGCGAGGCGGTGCAGGGACTGTTCCCGCTGTTCTTCGTGTTCATCTTCTTGTCCTCGAGCAACCTGCCGCGCAACCTGCTGCGAACTGGCTGGTTTCACACGGTCGCGACCTGGAACCCGATCTCCTATTTGATCGAGGGCTTTCGCAGCCTCTTCATCGTGGGCTGGGATGGCACGGCGCTGTGGCGGGGCTTCGCGGTGGCGATCGGCTTGATGGCGCTCGCATTGCTTGCGGTGGCGGGCGCGATGAAAACGAGGATGCAACGCACATGAGCAACGCGAGCGCGGTGAGCACGCATGGCAGCATCTGGCGCGTGGCGCGCACGATCGCTTGGCGCAGCCTTCACACATACGTGCGCAGGCCCGACCTGTTCGTGCCGTCGCTCGTTTTCCCGCTCGTCTTCCTGGCGAGCTTCGCGGGCGGGCTGACCGCGCTCGGCTCGGTCCCGGGCTTTCACTTCCCGGCCGGCTACACGGCCTTCCAGTTCGTGTTCGTGCTCTGCCAGTCCTCGATGTTCGCGGGACTGTTCACGGGCTTCAGCCTTGCTTTTGACTTCGAGAGCGGCTTCGCACGGCGGCTGATGCTCGCCGCGGAGGACCGCCGCGGCATTGCGCTCGGCTACGCGCTCGTGGCGCTCTCGCGCGCCGTGATCACGCTCAGCCTCGTGACGGGTGTGGCGCTCTTGACGGGGATGCAGATCACGGGCTCGGGTGTGGACGTGTTCGGCCTCTACGGTCTCGCCGCGCTGCTCGTGCTCGTGGGCTATCTGTGGGCTGCGGGCGTGGCCTTCCGTTTTCGCTCGATCCAGGCGGGACCGCTGATGCAGACGCCAGTCTTTTTGATCATCTTCCTGGCGCCCGTCTACGTGCCGCTGAACCTCCTGCAGGGTTGGATCCACTCGGTCGCGCAGCTCAACCCGGCGACGGCCTTCCTCGAGGCCGGCCGCGGGCTGATCTCGGGCGTGCATGACCACACCTCGCTCGCCTTCATCTGTGCGATCGCGCTGCTCGCGCTGCTGTCGATTTGGATGCTGACGGGGCTGCGGGGCGCGGAAACCTCGGGCTAGCGGCCGAGCTCCCGCGCCAGCCGCTCCGCATCAGCGGTGCTGAGCAGCACGCGCTCGAGCGGCGCATGGTTCGCGACGCTGAAGGCCAGGCCAGGCAGGCGCCGGCGCACCACGAAGACCTGGTCGAGACGCAGCGTGCGCGCGATGTAGATCACGCCGGGGATGCGAAGACCGGCTTTGATGCCGCCGCCCATCGCCTCGCGGACGGGGTTCTCCACCACGCGCGCATCGCTGATGTCGGTGCGCGCGATGCTGAGGTCACGCATCAGTCCGAAGAACTTCTCCCACCAGGCGAGGCGCACTACGAGGGTCTCATCGCTCAGCTCGATGCGCACGCGACAGAGCCTAGTTGGCGAACACATCACATGAGCGGCGCTGTTTGGGGTAGAACTGAGGACGAGCACGCGCAAGGCCGAGCTCAGCGCGCGTGCGAGCTGCCCAGCACTAGCCGGAGGGAGTGGCAATCATGGAGTCCTCGCAACCAAGCAGGGTCCTCGTAGTGGCCCACAAGACCGCGGCCACGCAGCCGCTGCTCGACGCGGTGCACGAGCGCGCTCAGCGCGGCCCTGCAACTTTTACGCTGCTCGTGCCCAACCCCGCGCACGGGCTGCACAAGGTCGTCGATGCAGAGGACCTGGGAGCCGGCGAGGCGCAGGGTGTGCTCGACAGCGCGCTCCCGAAGCTGAGCGCGGCCGCCGGCTCGCAGGTCGAGGGCATCGTGGGCGACCCCGATCCATCCGCCGCAGTTCAGGACGCGGTGAACCTACGCGGCTTTGACGAGATCATCATCTCGACGCTCTCGCCGCGAGTCTCACGCTGGCTGAAGCTCGATCTGCCGAGCAAGATCTCCGGCATGGGCCTGCCCGTCATCACGGTGACGCCCGCCGACGAGTAGTTCTCGCGGCGCATCCGGCTTGTACGCCGGCAGCCTAAGTAGCGTGCTGTTTCTAACTCCCTACGCGTCGCTGCGTCAGTTGCTCTTTTCACAGACAAAGGTCTGTGGATCTTTCGTCTGCATCGCGCGAGAGTTTGAACTATGGAGACCGTACGTACCCAGTTCGCTGCCAACCTGCGCCAGCACCGCGTGGCGGCCGGTCTCTCCCAGGAGGCGCTCGCGGACCTCTGCGATCTGCACCGCACCGAGATCAGCCTGCTGGAGCGCTGCAAGCGCTCGCCACGGCTGGAGACGATCGTGATTCTCTCTCGTGGCCTCAAGCTGCCTTCGCCCTCAGCGCTGCTCGAGGGCATCATCTAGAGAGCTGCTCGCGCACTCGACCGCGTCGTGTCGACCGAGGGGCGCTTCAGGCTACGCGGAGGTCGATCTCCTCGGCGATGATCTGGAAGTCCTTGATGTTGTAGGTCAGCAATGGGACACCATGGACGTTGGCGGTGGCTGCAATCGCAAGGTCCATTGCTCGTCGGCGAGGCGCTCCACCACGTTGCGCGACGAGAGCGTGGAGCCGTCCGCACTCGCGCGCGGCAGCAGCGTCGAAGGGCAGCGCGTCGAAGTGAGCCTCAATCGAGCCGAGTCGGCGCGTCCGCAGAGCACGTGTTTCCTCATCCCGTGCGACGAGCACTCCAAAATGGAGCTCGGTCAGCGAGACGACGCTGATCGCCGTGTCCTCATCAGGCCCCTGCTCGGCTGCGATCAGGACCGAGGTATCGAGCAGCACGGCCACCGTTAGGTGGCGGTCCAGGGATCTGTGAGCTTGCCAGCGAACGCTCCGAGATCATCCTCGAGTGTGGGGTCCGGGGGCGTCACCCACAGGTCCGCAAGCGCGGTGCTGGACACCCATTGTCGAGTGCGCACAGGACCCAGCTCGGCGACGGGACGCCCCGAGACAGTAATCGTGAACTGCTCTCCGGCCTCGGCGCGGCGCAGCACTTCGCCGACTTGGTTGCGCAGCTCCTTCTGGGGGATGGTCGTCATCCCAGTATAGTAGCAATAGTGCTACCTGTGGGCGGGCTGTGCCGGGTCGGGGGATGACCAGTCGTCTCGGCTGGGGAGAAACCCGGAAGCTCGATCACGATCCGGGCGCCGCCGGTGCGAGCCTGCTCGGCCCATACGCGCGCGAGGCGACCTGGGTCCGCCTCCAGCGCGCCGCGCGGGACACCTGCCAGCTCGAAGCGCCGCTGCGCAAGCATTCCGATTGGCTCCCAGATTTCTGAGATGAAGGCGGGCAGGTCGATCGTCTCGACGCAGAGAAACTGAGGCTGCTCGCTTCTTGCCAGCAGCAATAGGTCGTCGATCACGGTCGATCTCAGCTTGGATGAGACCACCGACGCTGCTAGATCACGGCGCGCGGCGATGAGCTGCCCAACGTTCGCGCTTAAGCTCGAGCGCGTGCGCGACGGGCGCCCAAGTCGCGAGCGACGCGCCGGGAATTGACGCGGGCGAGCGTCATCGCTCAGGCTGCCGTATCGCCCGCAGACTCGCCACAGCAGGGTTCAGGTGGCTGTGATGTAGCCGCTCATGAAGCCTGCTTGCTGCATTGCCCAGCCGTTTGCCTTGCTGTCGCATGGGATCACGCAGAACCAGGAGAAGCGCCCCTTTTCTTTGACGACCAGTTGGTAGGTGTGGACGCCTGGCTTGATGACGATGTTCACACCGATCTGCGGCGAGGTGATGCTGTGTTCGCCTTCGTCGGTGTTGTCGATCTTGATCTCAAGCTTCTGGCCGACTTTCACTGCGAATTCGGTCTGGGTGAGGTAGTCGTGCTTGGCGCCGTCGGACCCCGGCTTGCTCTCGGGAATGATCTTCAGGCTGATCATCTTCGTGGGCAAGCTTGCGACAGAGCTCGAGGCTGTGGCGGCCGATGAGGCTGGCGCCGGGACGCCGTTGGTGACGGTCACGGTGTTGCGCTGGCTGCTCTGTACGACCGCCACGATGGACATCAGCAGCGCGGCTATCACGCCAAACCCGCCAAGCCATGCGAGCACGATCTTGCCATCCCGGGAGACGTCCTTGTCAAACTCGGCCTGATCGTGGAGTTCCTGGTCATGGGTCGGCTCGTTCGCATGCATATGGCGCCACCTCCGTGGTGTTGTCGTGGCTCGCTTTTCGCTATCTAGTCAAGGCGATCAAGCGAGCGGGCGCCTCCGCAGTGAACCTCGTCACTGATGTGGAAATCCCGCAGCAACTCGCGTGGGCTCAGGCCAGGCCGTGCGCGCAGGATCCTGAGTAACACCGCTGCGCCCTCGGCGCGTAGTTTCCCGCGCCAGGCATAGAGGTAACCGCGGATGCGCACCTGGCTCTTATGGGCGAGGCTCGGAGGCATGGCTGGCGTTGCTTTCGCAAAACTCCCTACACCGAACTTGATGCTCAATGCCGGGCCGGTGGTTGAGCCGGAGCTGGTCGTCGCTAGGCGCGTTTAGCTGCCGGTGTTGATGAGGCCACGCTCGATCGCGTAGCCGACGAGCTCGGCGCGAGTGGAGAGCCTGAGCTTCTGCTGGATGTGGGAGCGGTGCGTCTCGACGGTGCGCACGGACAGGTAGAGCTCCTCTGCGATTTCTGCGTTGGTCTTCCCGAGCGCGATGAGCCGCAGCACGTCTACCTCGCGCTCTGAGAGATCATCGGGCGGCCCGGGCGGCGGCTCGGAGGCTATGCGAGCTCCAAGCGCGGGGTTCAGGTAGCGCTCCCCCGTGGCTGCGCGGCGGACGGCTTCGACGAGCTCCTCGTCGGCGGCCTCCTTGAGCACGTAGCCGAGCGCGCCGGCGCCGAGCGCCTCGCGGGCGAATGCGGGCTCCTGCTGCATCGTCAGAACCACGATTTGGGTGTCCGGCGACTCCTCCCGGATCAGCGGTATCGCCTCGAGGCTTGACCCGCCGGGCATGTTCAGGTCGAGCACGAGCACCGCGGGGTGATGTCCGCGCACGTAGCGGCGGGCGCTGTCGACGTCGCTGGCCTCCGCGACCACCTCGAAGTCGGCCTCGTTGTCAAGCAGCATCCGCAGCCCGCTGCGGACGACTGCGTGGTCGTCGGCGAGCACGAGGCGTATCGGCCCTGACTCGCTGTCTGACTGGGATTGCCCAGCGTCGCTCACGACTATGACGGTATCGCCTTTGACCGATGTGGATGAACTGACAAAATCGTGCAACGAGTTAGCACCTGCTCAGGGCGCATTGAAGGCAGCTCCCTCCCCGGCTCCGGTGTCCGGGTGACGTCGAACCACGATGTGCGCGGCGACGGCCGCGATCGCTGTGAGCAGGAGCGCGAGATAGGGAAAGTAGTTGTAGGGCGCCGGCTGTCCTGGCTTGCACAGCTCGATGAAGGGGATGATCAGCGCTGCCGCTCCCAGAGCCGGTGCTGCTAGGTGCCGCAGCACTGAGAACCGGGGGCGCTGGCGGCGCCAGATGAACACGGGTAGCGCGAAGCAGGTGAGCAGGTAGACGAACAGGATCACGATCGTGCCCATCGTCGAGCACTCGGCGTAGAGGGCGACTTGGGTCGGTCGACCCGTGGACGAGGCCGGTGGCGTGCGCTACCCACCAGACGGCGATGATCGCGAGGCCCGCGCCGCCCATCGTCAGCAGCGCGGTGACGGGGGTGTTCTCGCCTGTGCGAGCCCGCCCGAGGGCCGATGGGAGCAGCCGTGAGCGCCCGCCGTCGTAGAGCATCCGCGCCTGGGAATTGGCGGCGGCGATCAGCGTCGCAAGGACGGAGATGACACCTGCTGCCCAAGCGAGCGGTGCCGCACCGCCGAGGTAGTGGTCGGCCACGGTGAGGAATGGGACTGATGAGCGTCCGATCGAGCTGACGTTGTAGTGAAAGCCGGTGACGGTCGCGTAGGCGAACAGGACGAACAGGAAGGTGGCGATCGCGATCGAAGCGTAGAGCGCCCTGGGGATGCTGCGTCTGGGGTTTCGGCACTCCTCGGCCAGTGCGGGCCCGTTCTCCCAGCCGATGAACATGTAGAGCGCGAGCGGAAAACCGGCGGACAGGCCGCCAATACCGCCGGTGAGATGCGACCAGGAGAACGGTATCGCCGAGAGGTGAGTGCGCCGATCGATCAGCACCGTGACACAGGTGATGAGCATGATCGCGACCTGCACGAGCACCGCTACACCCACGGCGGAGGTCGAGAGCTTCACGCCGCGGATCGTGAGCCAGACCGCTGCGACGGTCAACAGGAGGCTGATCGGCTCCCACGGCGGGGTGAGGGAGGTGTAGTGCGCGATCGTGAGCGCGAGCATCCCGCCGGACATGGTGAAGACCCCGGCGATTGCGACGGTGTAGCCGACGGCGACCAGAAGTGCGGTGAGCACGCCGGCGCGCGCACCGAGCGATGTCTCGACGTATGTGATGAAGCTGCCGGCGGAGGGCTCGGCCTTGGTGAACTGGGCGACTGTGTAGGCGAGGAAGGTGACGGCGACGCCGGCGGCCAGAATCGTGAGCGGCGCGGCTACCCCAGCGGTGAGGGCGATGACGCCGAAGGCGAAGTAGAAGTCGATCCCCGGGCCGATGTTGGCGACGGTCGAGGCGATGACGTCTGCGGTGCCGAGCTGCCCGTCGGCTCGCCCAGCGGCGCTCGCGGAGCTCTGGCTCACGCGGCGAGCAGTGCCTGTTGGTCGACGGGTGCCGTTAGTTTGGCTGCGCGCAGGTCAAGCACGCGATCGAAGTGCTGGAGGGTAGTGAGGTCATGTCTGATGACGATCGCTGCGCGCCCCGCGCGTTCTTGGAGCAGCCGCTTGATCACGTCGAGCAGCTGACGGTCGCTGGCGCCACGTCTGGCCATCAGCGGAGTCTCGCGGATCGTCGTGTTGAACACGTGGCTGTCTTGGGAGCAGAGCAGCACGTTGGAGCGAATCTGGGTGCCGTGAGTTCCCGCAGGTCGATCCCGTCGAGGTGACGCGGTCGCATAGCGCCTCGACCTCGCTGAGGATGTGCGAGGAGAGAAACACAGTCTGCCCGTGCTCGGTCGCTTCTTTGATGCACTCCCGGAAAGCGACCTCCATCAGTGGGCGTCACGGGGTTACCTTCGCGCAGATGGTGGACTACACGAAGATCAGTGCTTTGCCGCTGCCGGCCGGCGTGTTTCCCCGGTGGTTAGAGCCTCCAGAGTGGGCAAGATTCTGTCATGGCCGCACATCTAAAGCTGGCGAGCAGGCAGGGCGAGAGCTCCTCGGTTATGGCTGAGGCTCCAATCCGGGTTGTGCTGGCCGACGATCACGCGTTGATGCGCCGTTCGCTGAGAACGCTGCTCGACCATGAGGACGGCGTGAGCGTGATCGCCGAGGCAGATGACATGGCAGGCGTGGTACAGCAGGTGCTGGGGCACGAGCCGCTTGTGCTGGTCCTTGACCTCAACATGCCGGGCGGATCAAGCGTCGAGGCGATCAGCCGGCTGTGTGAGCGGGCACCGAACACGAAGGTGGTGGTGATGACGATGCAAGAGGACCCGGTGTTTGCCCAACGAGCGTTCGGCGCCGGCGCACTGGGGTTCGTTGCGAAGGAGATGGCCGACGAGGAGCTGCCGGCAGCGGTTCGAGCGGCCGCGCGAGGCGAGGAGTTCGTCAGCCCGCGTATCGGCGCACGACTTGACGCGCTTCACCGTGCGCTGAGCGACGACGCGCTCTCGGCGCGAGAGGTGGAAGTCCTGAGGTTGATCGCGCTCGGGCACACGAATGTGGAGATCGCCCGGAAGCTGCATCTCTCGCCGCGGACGGTGGAGAGCCACCGCGCGAACCTGCACCGCACGCTGGGCATTTCAACGCGAGCGGAACTTGTCCGCTATGCGCTACGACGCGGCCTGCTCGGCCCCTGACGTCAGGTGCAGGCCGGGCAGCGTGGGAAGACACGCCTTGACAAGGGTGCCGTGCTCACCGCTCTCGACGGTGAGCGTGCCGCCGGTAAGCGCGACGCGCTCGCGCATCCCGGCGAGGCCGAACCCATCGCTCGAGTCCGCGGGGTCAAACCCAGCGCCGTCGTCTTTGACTTCGACGCGCAGATCCCCGCCTGAGTCCGAGACGGCGACGCGTATTTGGGTGGCATGCGCGTGCTTTGCGATGTTGGTCAGGGCCTCTTGGACGAGCCGGTAGACGGTGGTCTCCAGCTCGTCGCTGAAGCGCGTTTCGCCCTTGGACGGGCCCGGCAGCTCGAGCTCGCCTTCGATCTCGACCGCGTGCTGTTCGCGATGGCGATCCAGGAGCGCTTCGATCGCGGTGCGCAGGCCAAGCTCATCGAGGGCGGCGGGCCTCAGCTCGGTGATGATCGCTCGCAGGTTGGCGATCTCACGCTCGATGTGCTCGACGGCCTCCCCCATCGCAGCGATGGCGCGGGCGGGGTCATCGCTGCGGCGGGCAGAGGAGAGCAGCAGGCGCAGCCCGCCGAGACCCTGGAGGGTCTCGTCGTGTAGCTCGCGTGCCCAGCGGCGCCGCTCGCCGTCGGCGGCGGCGAGGGAGCTACGGAGCCGGTCGCTCTGCACGCTCTGCGCCAACGCGACGGCGGTCGCGGCGCTGGCGGCGAACGTCCGCATCAGCTGCTCGTCCTCCTCGCTGAAGGCGCTGCCTCCCTCGCCGCGGTCAAACGCCGAGAGCACACCAACAGCTTTGCCGCGGTAAAGCATCGGCACCAATAGCGCGGTCTGGGAATCCAGAACACCAAACTGCTCAGGCGCGATGCGCAGGCGTGTCTGGACGTCGATCACTCGCTCGGGCTGACCGCGTTCGAGGACCTGCCCCGCGGTGGACTCGGCGATCGGTAGGCGGGTGCCTGGGTTCGCGACGACGTGGCCTGCGCTGGCTTGTACGACGAGCTCATGGCCCTCACGCAGCATGATCACGAGGCTGCGAGCGCCGACGAGTGCGCGCCCGCGCTTGACGATCAGCTCGAGGACGTGCTCGAGCGCTATCTCGCCGCCGATCGCGACCGTGACGTCGCGCGTCGCCTCAAGACCGCGGATCGCGCGCTCGGCCTCCTCGCGGCGCCGCTCGCTCGTCTCGTGGAGGCGAGCGTTGTCGATCGCGACGGCTGCCCAGTCGGCGAGGATCACCGCTGCCTCCTCGTCTTGCTCGGTGAAGTCGCCTTCGGCCTTCTCGGTCAGATACAGGTTCCCCCACGCCTGTCCGCGGATTCGGATCGGCACGCCGAGGAAGCTGCGCATCACGGGGTGCCCGGCGGGAAACCCGTAGCTCGAGGGGTGCTGACCGACATCCGTGAGCCGCAGCGGCTCGGGGTGCTCGATCAGCGCGCCGAGCACGCCGCGTCCACGCGGAAGCGCACCGATCGCCCGTTCGGTCTGCGCGTCGACGCCGGAGGTCAAGAACCGTTCGAGCTCGCTGCGCTGGTCGTTCAAGATCCCCAGCGCGGCATACCGGGCGCCGGTTATTTCCCGCGCGGTTTGCAGAACACGGTCAAGTACAGCAGCAGGTTCGAGCTCGGTAACGAGCTCACGGCCGACATCGAGGAGCCGGCGGATGAATGGTTCCTCGGAATGAGCGCCCATGGCCCCTATGCAGCTTAGACGCCGGGCCCAAGATGGTTGCATCCGTAGTTTCTCCGCCAAATTTCTGCGGAGAATCGCTGAGCTTGCTTTGCGCGCGGCGCCTAGGTTGGGCGTGGCGCATGATGGGCAACTCTGATCCCGACATCCACACACACGCTTCCCCGTTCGCCGGATGAGCGGGCCGCTGCACTGCCGGCATTGCGGGGAGGTGATCGGCGTGTATGAGCCGCTGATCGTGCTCAGAGACGGCTGTGCGGTGGAGAGCTCGCGCGCGCTGGACCCGCACCTCTGCGATGAGGATGCCGAGTACTACCATCGCGCGTGCTTCGATCTCCGCGAGGATGCGCAGCCTGCTTGTGAGTGAGCTGCGGTCCGTAGTTTTCCCCCTCAGCACAGCGGGCTTCTGCGGCTGACGGCAGACGCCGCGGGATCTAGCTTCTGGGCATGACAAACAAAGGCTCCCACCCCAAGCTTCGCGTAGTGATCGTGGGCGGAGGAGTAGCCGCTTTGGAGACAGCGCTGGCGCTTCACCAGCTCGCGCCAGAGCAGACGGCGGTGACGGTGCTCGCCCCTAACGAGGAGTTCGTCTACCGGCCGATGACGGTCCGTGAGCCGTTCGCCTACCCCGCCGCCCGACGCTACCCGCTCGCGCAGATCGTGCACGACGCAGGCGCTGAGCTGCTTGTCGGCGAGCTGGATTTCATCGAACCCGAGGCGCGGACCATTCGCACGAAAGCCGGCGAGGCGATCGAGTACGACGCACTCGTGCTGGCGCTCGGCGCGCACGCTGTGCCTCGCTACAAGCACGCGATCACGATCGATGACCGCAACATGGATGAGACGCTGCACGGCCTGATCCAAGACATCGAGGGTGGCTACCTCGACAGCCTCGCGTTCGTCTCCCCAGGCAGGATGGCATGGCCGCTGCCGCTCTATGAGCTGGCGCTGATGACCGCCGGCCGCACGTATGACATGAACATCGAGCTGTCGATCACGCTCATCACGCCGGAGGACAGCCCACTCGCGATCTTCGGAGCTACAGCCACAAACGCGATCGCCGCGCGGCTCGCACGGGCGCAGATCAAGACGATCAACTCCGCGTACGTGGAGATCCCAAACGAAGGCGAAATCGTGATCAACCCCGGCGATCGGCGCCTGCACGCCAAGCGAGTGATCGCGCTACCTGAGCTCTACGGCCCCCCGGTCCGGGGGATACCGCTCAGCGAGCACGGGTTCATCCGCGTCGACCAGTACGGCCGTGTCCAGCATGTCGAGCGCATATATGCCGCTGGGGACGCGATCGACTTCCCGATCAAGCACGGCGGCGTCGGCTCACAGCAGGCCGACGTGGCAGCCCTGTCGATCGCTTCGCTGGCCGGCGCAAACGCGGTGCCTGAGCCGTTTGACCCGGTGATCAACGGGATGCTCTTGACCGACGGCGAGCCGATGTATCTGACGGCAAAGATCGCAGGTGGACATGGGTTCAGCTCGGTGATCTCAGACACTCCCGTCCTGGTCTTCAGGGCACAAGATCGCCGCGAAATACCTGGCGCCGTGCCTGGATGAGCTCGACCGAGACGCGCTGCCCACCCGATGACCCTGCCGGCACAGAGGGAAGCGACCGTTGAAGAGCCAGGTGCTGGCTGAGCCTCCGGCTCTGTCAAACGGGGAGGTCCGTTGGCGCGCTATATGCTCGCTGTCTGTGGATGCGAGCGAAGGCAGTCGGCGTCACGAGATGCCGCTGTGCCGATGGCGGCAGCAGTGGCCAGGACGCAGGGGCCGGGTCGGCGCCACACTCGTCCTCGCCTTGGCGGCTTTGTGCGGCAGCGTGCCGGCCGCGGCCGCATCGAGCTCCGACGTTCAGGCCACCCACGCCTACCTGATCGCGCGGTACAGGCTCCTCACGACGCTGCTGCACGACGACAGGGCGACGCGAGTCGCAGAAAGCGACGCGGCGAGACGGATCGCTCGAGAATGCCCTGGGGTTGTGTCGGGGATGCCGAAGGAACCGTCCTTGCGGTCGTTTCAGGAACCCTCGCCCCGTCTCAGAGGAGAAAACGCGCGCCTGTCCAAGCAGAAGCAAACGATCGAGGGGGAGCTCACTGCGGCGGTCGCGTGGCCCAGCGATCGCTCGCATCGTCCGGCCGTGGAAACCTACGCCACCGAAGTACACATGCTGGTGTGGAGCAACCCGGCTATCGCCTCGGCGGTCCAGGCAACAACCACGGTCAGGCTCGAAGCCGTCTCCCCTCCCGCTCCAACGTTCTGTGTCGACGCGAGGGCATGGGCCCAGAGCGGCTATCGCGTCCTGTCGACGGCGAGCCGGGAATTCGAGGCTTCCCGAGCAGCGCGTAGGAACTCCGATTACCAGCAGGAAAATTCCGTGGCCGCGCTGCTGAGACCTTACGAGAACGCATCGGATCGAGCGCTGATCGGCAAGACCAACGAAGTTCAGAACAAGCTCCTTGCCCGCGTTCTTGGCACCATAGGTACGGTTTTCAAGTTGGACCGACTCGTCGGGTTCCCGCGAGTCGGGATCGAAGAACCCAAGCAAGTCGCGTTGGGCCACGGGCGTACCGCCGCCGGCACTCGCTTCCAGGTGAGCTCCAGTTCCAGCCCGCTAAGCGGTCTGAGCTCTTGTCACCGGTCAGCGACCGTGGCGTATAGCCGGCCAGGCGCTCCCGAAGTGCTGATCGTGGGCGGTCCGAACAACCCGATCTGCCTCTCCTCACCCCAGTACCGGCACCCTGCGCTGTTCTGCGAATTCGGCATCGAGACGATTCAGGCCGCGGTGCCGCCCTCGGTGCGCTCGATCCGGCTTGTGCTCGCCGACGGACGAACGATCGAATCGCGCACGGTTCGCGTGCCGCGACGAGCTGGTGGGCCTGCTGGCATCTATGCCCAGGAGATCCGTGATAGGACGAGCCACGCCGTTTCCCTCGTCGAGCTGGATGGCGGCGGTGCTGTCGTGCTCAAAGTGAGACTGCCGCGCTACCGCTGTGTGAAGGCACGCAAAGAACCGGAAGGACTCCCGACAGACACAGAGCTCACCGGCGGGCGCACCCCCGAAGGGGAAACCTTCACGATCAGTACTTTCGACACCTTCAACGATGAGCCTTTCCTCAACGTAGACACGGGTGTCGACCCGCAACTCAACGAACCGGCGATCGGACCCGACGCGAGCAAAGCGTTCTCATGGTCGCTATCGATCGGCTGCGCCCCGCACCCCTACGCGATCCTCTACGGAATCCTCGGGCCACCAGGAACCTCAGTGGTCGCGCAGACCCCTCAGGGTGCCGTCGCACTGAACATCGTCCCGGTCGCACCGCGCGTGCACGCAAAGGGGCCGCTCGCGTACGGCGTGTTCAGTGCGCTGCCATCAGAATTGAGCGTACTCCGAGCTAACGGCTCGACCGTCTACACCGAAGACCTGCGAGCAAAAGCGATCGACGCGGCGCAGTTCTGCGAAGGCTACGCGGAACCGTGACGGCACGGCCGTGCGTCGGTCCGATCGGCTTGGGAATTGCGCTTGTGATCCTGTGCATCACATGGCAGTCATGGGTGACCGTGCGCGGGCACTCCCACTAGTCGCACGCAGCGCTTAGCGCTCCTTGAGGATGCCCTTGGGGAGCTTCACGCGGCGGGTGAGGATTTCTAGCCCCAGGAGGAGCGTGCGGGTCACGCCGATTTGCCTGAGTAGGGCGATCGAGTCAGAGTGCCCGCGATCTTCGACGGTCCTGCCGTCCTCGTCCAGATGGCTGATCGTGATGCCTCGGAGAACAACGGCCCGACCGTGGTAGCTGCCATTTAGAACCCATCGAGAGGCAACGCGATTGCCCTCGGTGACCTGCTCCTCGACGCCCATCCGGTAGCTCTTGAACAGCGTCCCGTAGAAGGCAAGCGACTCGCGGCCGCCCTCGTATCCGTGGAAGGTCATGTCGTTGACGTGATCCACGAAGCCCGGGCTATAGAACTCCTCCATACGCGAGACGTCGCCGGCGCAGACGATTTCGATTGCTTGTCGTGCTTGTGCTGCATGGTCGTGTTCAGTCGTGTTGGTCATAGGATCGACCATACACGACAAAAATGTAGTAGCGTTGTGGAGATGGCAGGCCGACCGAGAAAGACGAGCAGCGGACTCGCGCCACTTGAGTCGGAGGTGATGGACGTGGTTTGGCAGGCCGACTCGCCCGTCTCGGTGCGGCTCGTGCTCGAGACGCTCAACGAGCGCCGAGACGCACAGCTGGCCTATACGACCGTCATGACGGTGATGAACCGCCTGGCCGCAAAGAACGTGCTCGCCCGTCAGGGAGAGCGCCGACGCTACGTCTACGAGGCAACCTCGACAGACGAGGCCGGGCTTGCTGTCCGTGATGTGCTGCGCACGCATGGCGATGCCGCGGTCGCGCATTTCCTAGCCGAAGCGCGCGCTGATCCTGCAGTGCTGCGGCGCCTGCGAGCGCTACTCGCGGAGGACCGATGAGGCTGGATCGAGCTAATCGCAGCTTTCTTGCGCTCGTCACCGTCGCGTTGTTGGTAGGGGCGACAGTTCTCTGCGGAGCGCTCGGGGGCGTGCTCGTGCCGATGAGCTTGGCGCGCATATCTCAGGGTGGGCTCCTGGGGCTGTGGGACGATCGGACATCGCTGCTGGCACCGCTCACGCTGTTGGTATTGATCGCGCTCGGAGCAGGACTCGGCGGTCGCGCAATTATGCGACAGGCAGTCGCTTCACGAGCGCTTTCGCGCCGTGTGCGTGCACTGGCGAGCGTGGCCCCCGAGCCGCTTACTCAGGCGGCACAGCAAACCGGTCTCGCCGGTCGCGTGGTTCTCGTTGAGGCCACCGACTCGTTCTCGTTCGTCTACGGCTTGTTGACGCCTCGCGTGGCGGTCAGCCAGGGGCTGCTTGAACGCGCAACCGGCGAGGAGCTGCGCGCGGTGCTTGAGCACGAGGGCTACCACGTTCGCAACGTCGACCCGTTGAAGGCCGCGCTTGTGAAAGTGCTCGCCGAGGCGCTGTTCTTCTTGCCGGCGTTGGACTCGCTCCGCGCTCGCTATGTAGCCGGTCGTGAGCTTGCAGCCGATCGACGCGCGGTCGCGCTCTGCGGACGCCGCCCCCTGGCCGGAGCGCTGCTCAAGGTCGTGAGCGGACCAGATTGGAGCGAGCAAGCAGGCGCCGCCGCAATCGCCAGCCCGGACTTGCTCGACGTGCGCCTCATCCAGCTTGAAACCGGGTCTGAGCCAAAGCCCGATGTGCTCGACGCTAGGAGCGTCGTCCTCTCGCTTGGCGCTACTGCGTGCCTCGCCGTCTTGTTCGTCGTGTCGGTGGCCTGCTTGGGTGGAGCGGCGGCTGTCTACCGCGCGACGGGAAGCGGACTGGTGTCTGCAACTTGGCTCGACGCGCTCGCCTGCACCGCACCTTTTGCGGGCGCGGGACTCGTGATCTATTCGCTCGTCGCGTTGCGCGCAAGCCGACCCCTCCGGCGCTGAGCTGGCTGGCCCTCATGGACCTTCCGATGGCTCCGAGTTGCACGCTTGACGAGTCCGGTCTGCGCGCCCAGGTCGAGCGCTACCGACAGGCGGGCAGGAACGCTCGCGTGATCGAACGAACGCCCCGCCGCCTCGTCGCAGACCTCGATGAGAACGTGGACATCGAACTGGTCACACAGGCAATCGCGGTCGAGCGGGAGTGCTGTCCGTTCTTCGCCTTGACCTGGGAGCCGGACCGGCGGCGGCTCACTATCTCTGTGTCCCAGGCCGAGCACGAGCCGGCAATGGACGCGATCGCATTCGCGCTTGACCTCTAACGCGTCACACTAAGCAACCGTGCTTACCGCCTTTGGCGCAGCGGCCGTGACCTTCATGGTGTGCATGTACGCCTTAGAGCAACGCCACCGCCGCTACATCTTCGCCTTCGCCTGCGGCTGCGCGCTATCGAGTACCTACGGATTCCTCGCCGGAACGTGGCCCTTCGGCGTAGTCGAGGCAATCTGGACGTTCATCGCACTCAACCGCTACCGCAACTCAGACCCCTACTAGACCCGCGTAGACGGCGCAACCAGTAGGTCCGCCGGAACTCAAAAGCGCCGTGCGAGTCTAGACATACCACCGGTTGGCGGATCTCGAAGGAAGGGGCTCGGAGGCCAGGCACATGCTCGGCGAGATGTAGTCCGCGTTCGCCAGCCTCGAATTCCGCGTTTGCCGGGCGTAAATTCCGTGTCTGCCCGTATCAAATTCCGCTTCTGCCACCCCTGAGGGTACGATAGATCGGTGATCGTGATCGAGCGAAGCATTAGGCCGCAGGTTCTCGATGCGCTCGCCGATACGCGGGTGGTGATGGTGATGGGTGCCCGCCAAGTAGGAAAGAGCACGCTCTGCGAGTCGATCGCCACCCACGAGCATCGGGCACGGATCGTCAGCCTCGATGACGACCTGCCGCGCGAGGCCGCACAGTCCGACCCGGCCGGCTTTGTCGCCGCACTGAAAGGCGACGCCTTCATTGACGAGGTTCAGCGCGCCCCCGGACTGATACTCGCGATCAAGCGAGTAGTCGACCGCCAGCAGCGCGCCGGGCAGTTTCTCCTCAGCGGCTCGGCGAACCTGCTGAGCTCCCGCAAGATCAGCGAGGCATTGACCGGGCGCATCGAGCTAATCAATCTCTGGCCGTTGGCTCAGTCGGAGATCGCTGGAGCCAAGGGCAACTTCGTAGATGCGCTGTTTGCCGCTTCCCCGCCCCGCGTGGACGGCGCGACGATCGGACGGGAGGCATTCGCGGCACGGGTCTCGACCGGAGGCTACCCGGAGGCCCGCTCGCGCGACGCTCGCCGCCGCGACCGCTGGTTCGAGAGCTACCTGAGAACGACGTTGGAGCGTGATCTCGACGCCATCGCCGACCTGCATAAGCAGCATGAAATGGGTCGCCTGCTTACCCTGCTCGCGAGCCGTTCGGCGAACCTCCTGCGCTACAAGAACGTCGCCGACTCGTTGGACCTGGACGAGAAGACCGTCAAGAGCTACATAGGACTGCTGGAGGCAATCTTCCTCGTCCGCACGGTGCCCGCCTGGCGGCCGGGGTTCCTGCAGCGGGTCGTGCACACACCGAAGGTCTACATCACCGACAGCGGCCTGCTTGCGCATCTGCTTGGCGCCGACGAAGACAGGCTCGCCAACGACGATCGCGTCACAGGAGTCGCGTTGGAGACGTTCGTGGCAATGGAGATCATTAACCACGCGGACTTCAGCGAGACCCACCCTCGGGTCTACCACTTCCGGAACAGCCGGGACGTAGAGGTTGATCTCGTGCTCGAGGACCGTGCCGGAAACCTGGTCGCGATCGAGGTGAAGGCCAAGGCGTCGCTCAGTCAGGCCGACACTCGCGGGCTCGCAAAACTGCGAGACGCCGCCGGGAAGCGATTCGTCGCGGGCGTCGTGATCCACGCGGGCGAGCAGACGCTGCCATTCGGCGACCGTCTATGGGCTGTACCCGTCAGCGGCCTGTGGGCATGACAGCCACTCTCGCACCGCCGCTCGCAAGCGCGTCCGGGAAATCGCGCCGTGGCAGCGGTACCTCCGCACCGATACACAGCAGGCAATCGGGATTTGGTGTCCCGCCCGTCAGCGCCTATTGAACGCCGCGCGGGCCCCACCTCGCTGTGCCCCAAGGCGTGCCGCTGGCTGCATCCCGGCCCACCGCTGGGCAAGGCCGACGAAGGGATTTGAACCCTTGACCCCCGCCTTACCATGAGAGGCCCGCCGGGACGCCCTATTGCTAGGTAGGGCGTCATTTTTGGCTCCTGTACTGGGGTTTTGCCATCCTCGCCCGATGGACAAACGAGGACAAACGTGGACAAAAGTGGTATCGAACTGCGGTACGTACCGGGTACAACATTCGAGAGCCGACGAAGGGGCTCGAACCCTTGACCTCGTCCTTACCATGGACGCGCTCTACCAGCTGAGCTACGTCGGCACGAACGAAGGATCTTAGTTCATCGTCGGCGATCGCGATCGGATCCGCCGCTCGAAATGACCAGAAGCGTCCTGAAGCTATGGGCGTATTTTTTGGGGCATTATGGGGGCAATAGGACCCGCTCGCCGGTCGAACCGAGTCACCCCAGGCGCGACAAACCCAGCAAACTAGGGACACCCCAAACCAAGAGACCTCGGGTGAGGGCGAGGATCTCCTCAGTGCTCATTTCGCCATCACCGGAGCCACGCATCGCGCTGATCTCCCGGGATCGGCCGATGGACTCTGCGATCGTCACAGCGCGATGACAGAATCGTCTCAGCGCCGTAACAACGGATCGGGCTGCCGCGGTTAGCTTCGCATTGCAGCGGAGGGTCCTCTTCCCCAAGCACGCTGCCGCCCGACCGGCCAGGGTAGGCCGACCTCCAAGAGGCCTCTAGGAAGCCCGGCATCTCAGCCCGGGCTTCGGGCGTTAATGCCAGAGGCTAGGCGTGCAGCCGCGTCTGGCGTGCCACGCGCGGCTCCCACGCTGCCCGCGCGTAGGGCCTCGCGGTCGTGCTCAATTCTGCTGCGCGCGCCGGTCGAGCTGGCGCCTGTGGCGGCCTTCCGCAGGCTTTGCTGCGGCTGATCAGAAGCGCCCAATCCGTGCGCGCGGACACGCCCTTAGCCAGGTCTACCAGGCGAGCGTTACCCCTCTCGGCCTCCTCCTTGCCGCTTCGCATCCCTGGCAGCAGCAGCCCACCGAGCGTGACTGCCGCGCCCGCCACACCCGCCACGACGAGCGTGCTGCGCGCGCCCACGAGCAGGCTTACGGGCGCGGTCAGCGCGAAGGACACGGGCAAGAGGCGATCGAGATCAGCCAGTCGAGGCTCGAGACGCGCCCGAGCAGCGCGCCCGGCACGAGCCGCTGCTTCATCGTCGCCCACACGATCGTGCCGGCGGTCTCGAGCAGGTTGAAGGCGAGCGAGGCGACCATCAACTGCCATACCGCAGTGGCCACGCCATAGAAGGCCACCGCCAGCGTCGCGAACGTCCAGGACGCGTAGATGAAAACAATTCCTTTCTTGGGCAACCCGCTGCGCATCATCACCAGCGGCGCATGCCACTGAGCCGAGCCCGCCCGCTCCGAAGACGAGGCCGAGCTGTGTCGCGCCGCCGCCCAGTTCGTGCTTGACCATAAACGGCAACAGCACCTCCGCAGGGCCCATGAACAGCAGGTAGGCAACCGCTGCGCTCGCGAACGTCCCCCACAGCCAGACACGACGACGTACGTAGTTCCAGCCCTCGCGCAGCTCCGCCGTGGCTGAGCCACGCTTGTGTTCGCCGGCCGCCACCGCTTTGCGCGGCGCGATCGCCCACAGCGTGGCCGCCGAGAGCACAAAGCTCACGCCGTCGAACACGAACGCACCACCTGCGCCGAGCGCCGCAACGAGCACGCCGCCGAGCGCCGGACCGCCGAGTCGCAGCATCAGCGGGCGCACATCTGCTCCAGCGCGTTCGCGCTGCCCGAGCTGCTCAGACGCCAAGATCTCCGGCAGGATCGCATCGCTGGCCGGGTCGAAAAATGCCCTGCGCACCACCGTAGATCGCCACGATCACCGGCCATCTGCCACAGCCGCAAACTGCCCGCCCAGCGCGAGCGCCGCCGAGCAGCAAGAGCCCCCAGCGCGCGCAGCGCATCCGCGGTCAGCATCACACGGCGGCGGTCGTGGCGGTCGCTGATCACGCCGCCGAACAGCAGCAGTGCGATCAGCGGCAGCGTCATCGCGATGCCGAGCAGCGAAAGCGCCGTGGGGCTGTTGGACAGCGTGTATGGCCTGCCAGCCCATCGCCACCAAGAACGCACCATCACCGAGCAGCGAGACGCTGCGGCCCACGAACAGCAGCCTGAAGTCGCGACTCTTCAGCGGATGCGCGATCTCACGCCGAGCGCGAGCGTGCGGCGTTGCGGCGGTAGCGGAGGAGCGAAATTCGCTCTCGTAGTTATGCGACATCGCGCGGAGAGGGCACGGGCCCCGCGTGCGACTTCCGCCGTCCGGAGTCCTGTCTGCCAGGAACGCCCCCAGACGATGCGCCTCCATCGGACGAGCGAAGTGGAAGCCCTGCCCAAACTCACAGCCGAGGTCCCGCAGTCGCTGCATCTGCTCGTCCAGTTCAATGCCCTCCGCGACCACATCGAGCGCAAGCGAGCTGCCCAGCGCCACGATCGCACTGGAGAGGTCGGCGGCCTCGGGCGAGGCGCCGCCTTTCAGGAACGAGCGATCCATCTTGATCACGTCCACGGGGAAGCGGCTCAGGTAGCTGAGTGAGGAGTAGCCCGTGCCGAAGTCGTCCATCGCGATGCGAACGCCTAGCGCGCGCAGCTGGTTGAGCTTCGCCACCGCCGCCTCGGGCTCCTCGATCAGCATCGTCTCGGTGATCTCCAACGTGAGCAGCTCAGGTGGCACATTCGATTCCGCGAGCGCGTCGCGCACGTCCGCGACGATGTCACTCTGCTGCAGCTGCTTGGCCGAGAGGTTCACGCACATGTAGAGCACGGGCGCATCCGGCGAGAGCCGCGCGAGTTCGGCCGCCTGGCGGCAAGCCTCCTGCAGCACCCAGCGTCCGATCGGCACGATCAGCCCCGTCTCCTCGGCGAAGGGAATGAACTCTTCGGGGCCCACGAGACCACGCTCGGGGTGCTGCCAGCGAAGCAGCGCCTCGAGGCCCGCCACGCGATCGTCGGCGAGACGCACGATCGGCTGATAGTGCACCTCGAGCTGCCCCTCGGTGAGCGCGCGCTGCAAGTCCGCGCGTAGCTCCAGGCGCGCGAGCACACCGGTGTGCATCTCTGACTCGAACAGCCGGTAGCCGCCTTTGCCGTCACGCTTGGCGATGTACATCGCCGCGTCCGCATCGCGGATCAGCTCATCGGCACCCGCGGCGGAGTCCTCCTCCATGATCGAGATGCCGATGCTGCCGCGCAGCGAGAGCTCCTTGCCGGCGATCACAAGCGGCTGGCGAAGGTCCTCGAGGATACGCTCAGCAACCTCCACCGCGGTGTCGGTGTCCTGCAGATCCTCGAGCAGCACCACAAACTCATCGCCGCCGAAGCGAGCTGCGGTGTCGCTTAGACGGATGCTCGCGGACAGCCGCTTGGCCACGTCGATCAGCGCCTCATCGCCGGCGTCGTGACCGAGGCTGTCGTTGATCGTCTTGAAGTCGTCGAGGTCGAGGAACATCACGCCGAGCTTGCGGCCCTCGCGCCGCGAGCGTCCAATCGCATGGCGCACGCGCTCGACGAACAGCGCACGGTTTGGCAGGTTCGTGACGGGGTCGTGGAAAGCCTGATGCGCGAGCTGCTCCTCGAATGCCTTGCGCTCGCTGATGTCGCGTGCGTTCAACACGATGCCGCCGACGTGCTCGTCGTCGAGCATGTTCGTGTGCAGGATCTCGAACTGGCGCAGGCTGCCGTCGCGGTGACGCAGCACGCACTCCACGAGCTCGCCGTCACGGCGCGCGTATGCCGAGCCGTCGGCCAACACGCGCAAGAGATGCCCGGCGTCATCCTCGGCCACGAGACGATCGAAGCGCGTACCGAGCAGCTCCTCGGCGCTATAGCCGAGCACGCGCTCGCAAGAGGGGCTCTGGTAGACGATCGTGGCGTCCGGACCCACCACCGTGATCAGGTCACTCGCACGTTGCACGAGCGAGGCGAAGCGCGCCTCGCTGCGCTGCGTGTGCACCTGCTCGGTCAGGCGCGCGCCCTCGAGCGCGAGCGTGAGCTGTGTGGCCAGCGCGCCGATCGCTGCGCGCAGCTGGCGCGACGGCGGCTCGGCGCTCGCGAGCAGCAGCGTGTGCGTCACGCGCTTGCCGACCGTCAGCGTCAAGACGATCGCGTTCGTGTAGCGGCGCGAGAGCCCCAGCGCGCTCAGCAGCTCGGGCTCGAGCCGCGTGCGACGCTCGGCATCGCTTGAGGCGAGCGTCGCGAGACGCCGACCGACATCCTCGCTCAGCGTGCGCTCCAGCCACTCCCCGCCCCTGCGCATGCCTTTCGCCGATAGCTGTCCGTCGGTCTCTGCGCTGCAGAGGATTGCCGCGCCGGGGCCGTCGAGCAGGCGCATCACGGCCTCGAGCGCCGCGTCTTGCATCTCCTCGCCCGTAGCGCAGGAGACGAGCTTCGCGCCGAAGGAGTTCAGCAGTCGCTCGCGCGCCACCGAGCGCTCCTGCTGGCGTACCAGGTCGACCATCCGCGCCACCACGAGCCCGAACAGCACGATCGAGGAACAGACGATCACCGACACGTCGAAGTCGCCCCGACCGACCTCCTTGATCAGGATGCAGACCGGCGCGATCAGCGAGGCGCCCGTCAGCAAGCCGAGCCGCAGATGTGTGAGCTTCGCCTCGCCGTCACGCACCGGCTCCTGCAGTTCGACCATCGAAGGGTGCAGCGCCGCCGCGCCCCACAGCAGCAGGAAGGAGATCCAGCCGAGATCGAGCAGCAGCTGGTGATGAAAGGAGTTGTCGAGCGTCATGATCCCGTAGATGAAGTCCGTCACCAACAACGCGACCACGCTCACGCTCAGCATGTAGAAGGCGGGACGACGCGGGCCGCTGTCGAGCAGCAGCCGAATCGAGGCCGCGAGCAGCACGATGTCCCCGAGCGGGTAGGAGACCGAGACGAGCTTGGGCAAGAGCCCGAGCGAAGGGTCGTGCAGGTAGGGCGTGATCAGCAGGATCCAGGAGAGCAGCGAGAGCCCGAGCGTGAGGATCGCCGCGTCGATCAGGCTGTTGCGGCTGCGATGCGGGTTGCGCCGGCGCACCAGCAGCAGCACGCCCACCATCAGCGCGGGGTAGACCGACAGGTAGACCGCGTCGCCGATCGAGGGGAACGGCACTTCGTGGTGGAGGATGTAGCGCGGGTAGCTGTAGGTGTATAGGTCGCCCAGCCAGTACAGCGTGAGGCCCGTCGCAAACAGATACCAAGGCAGCGCGTAGCTGGGTTTGTTGCGGCGAATGCCCACGATCACGGCGACGGGGCTGAGCAGCCCCAGCGCGTTGATCACGAGCGCATTGCCCTTGAAGGGCGGCACGAGCATGTACAGCGCCGTGCCCGCGGCGCCGACTATGAGGAAGCTTTGCCAGCTCTGCATGCGCGCCTTCAGCCACGGGCGCGGTAGCTCACCGCCGGTGTGTGGCGGCATTGCGGTCCGCAGGTGAAGCAGTCCGCGCATCACTACACCCCTTGGCTCTCCCACTGCGCCGCGGATTGCAGCTCGCCACGTTCGGCCAGCTCAGTTATCGCCGCGATCAGCGCGTCGACCTCGGCGTCGGTGTTCGCCGCCGTGAGCTGCGCGCGGAAGCCGACCTCGTGCTTGGGCACCAGCGGGTAGGCGGCGAGCGTCACGTAGACGCCGCGGTTGAAGAGCACGCGTCCCGACCTCATCGATGCGTTCGTGGTCACACAGCGGGATCTCCACGATCGGCAGGCCGCTGCGATTGGGCGTGTACACGTCGAGCGCGCGCAGCGTGTCGAGCACGCGTGCGCTGTGGCGGTAGAGCGTGTGGCGCAACTGATCTCCACGGCTCGCGTTCACGTCGAGGCCGCTCAGCACGGTCGCAAGCGAGGCGACCGGCGAAGGGCCCGAGTACAGATATGGAGGCGCCGCGACCTTCAGCAGGTTCTTCACGTCCGTGGGGCAGGCGATGAAGGCGAGCAGCGACGAGTAGGACTTCGAGAATCCGCCCACGAGCACGATGTCCTCGTAGCTCTCGCCGAAATGGCGCACGATGCTGTTGCCGCCGCTGCCGTATGGGCAGAGCTCATCCGCTGAGCGCTCGCCGATCACGCCGAAGCCGTGCGCGTCATCGACGTAGAGCAGCGCGCCGTGGCGACGCGTGACCTCGGCGAACGCAGACAGGTCCGCGGCGTTGCCGGTCATGCTGTTGACGCCGTCCATGCACACGAGGCGCACGCGATCGTGGTCGGCCGCCAGCAGCTCGTCGAGGTGCTCGGGGTCCTCGAAGCGGAAGCGGCGCACCGCCGAGCCGCGCGAGCGCGCCACCTGGCAGCCGTCGTAGATCGTCTTGTGCGCGCGCGAGTCCAGGAAGATCGTCCCCGAGGCCGCGAGGATCGGGATCACCGATGCGTGGATGTGCGTGATCGTCGGCAGCACCAGCGAGTCCTCGCAGCCGAGCAGCTCGGTCAGGCGCTCCTCGATTTCCTCATAAGGCCGCGGGCTGCCCAGCAGGCGCGACCAGCTCGGGTGCGTGCCCCAGCGCTCGAGGAAGGCGGGCACCGACTGGATGATCTCCTCGTCGAGGTCGAAGCCGAGGTAGTTGCAGGAGGCGAAGTCCGCGAGCCATTGATCGCCGACGCGGATCATGCGGCCGTCGATCTCCTCGATCACCGCGTCCATCATCGGGTGCCCCGCGCGCAGCGCCTCGAGGTCGGCGACCGTGTCGAGCCAGTGGTCGATCCAGCGGTTGCCGGGACGGCGCGCAGCGACCGTGCTCGGGAGCATCGCGGTGGGCTGTGACGCGGACATCCCAGCCCCATCGGTTAGAAGTACAACCCTCTTTAGAAACGCCTTACACAGCTCGACAAGCCGTCATTCCGCCAGTCCGCATTCTGTTGGAGACCAGAAGATAGTTCTCACGACGTAGGCAAAGTGCGTCCTTCAGGCCGACGACACGAGCAACCTCGACGCTTAGCGTGCCGGGCATGAAAACAAGCACGCGCTTCGCTCTCGCTCACCGCCGTCTCGTCGTCCTCGGCTGGGTGCTGCTCACGCTGCTCGGCGGCTTCACCGCCTCCTCTGCGACCAGCGGCCTTTCGCACGCCGTCGCCACGCCGGGCACAGCCGGCTCAGAAGCGAACACGCACATCTTGCGCCGCTTCGGGCTGGATGGCAACGAGCAGCCCGCTATCGCCGTGCTGCATCTGCCCGCCGGGCAGAGCATGCGCACGGCGGCCGGTCAAGCACTTGCGGCACACATCTTTGCTGCGGCGCCGCGCGCCGGGCATCTCGCCGTGGCGGACTTCGCCATGACCCACAACCCGAAACTCATTTCATCCGACGGACGCACCACTTGGGCGCTGATCGACATGCCCAACCCGGACGTGCCGCTCGGAACCGGCGTGCTCGAAGCGATCCAGCCGGCGCTGCGCGCCGCCGCCCCCGCCGCGGCCACGGTCGAGGTGACCGGCTTTGAGCCCCTGCAGTCCGCGGGTGGCAGCACCGCCGGCGGCGGTCCCAGCGTGCTCGTCGAGACGCTGATCGGCGCGCTCGGCGCGCTCATCATCCTGGCCTTCGTCTACGGCTCCGCGATCGCTGTACTGCCGCTGCTGATGGCGCTGCCCTCGATTCTCGTGACCTTCCTGCTCGTGCTCGGCCTCGAGCAGCTGATCACGGTCCACAGCCTCGTCGAGTACCTCGTCGCCTTCATCGGCCTTGGCGTCTCGATCGACTACTCGCTGCTGATCGTCACCCGCTGGCGTGAGGAGCGCGAAGCGGGACTCGACAACGACGCGGCGATCCTTGCCGCGAGCGAGACCGCGGGCCATGCGGTCGTGCTCAGCGGCGTGACGGTGGCCGTGGGGCTGCTTTCGCTGCTCGTGCTGCCCGTGCCCTTCCTGCGCAGCATCGGCCTCGGCTCGATGCTGATTCCTCTCGTCGCGATCGCCGCCGGCGTGACGCTGCTTCCGGTCACGCTCGCCGCCTGGGGGCCGGCGCTCGACGCAAAGCGTCTTCGACGTGGCTCCACCACCTCAAGCGCCGCATGGGAGCGCTGGGCCAGCTTGGTCGTGCGTCGCCGTTGGATCGCCGGCTTCGTGGGGCTTGCGATCATGGTCGGCCTCGCCGTTTCGGCCCTCTCGATGAACAGCGGCCAGCCGAGCGTGGGCGCGCTCGCCGCAGGCGGAGGCCCCGCAGCGCGAACGATCCGCGGCCTCGAACGCGAAGGGGTGCCGAGCGCGGTCGTCTTTCCCGTGCAGCTGCTCGCCCACGGCGGTAGCGCGGGCGCCGCGCGCGCAGCGCAGATCGCGAGCGCAACGCCAGGCGTCTACACCGTGCTCTCGCCCCCCACCGCCTCCTTCCAGCGCGGCTCAGACACGCTCTTGAGCGTGATCGGCACAGCCGAAGGCAACACCTCCGCGGGGCACGCGCTCGTCGCGCAACTGCGCGCTCGTCTCGCGAACGTCCCCGGCGGCGTCGAGGTCGGCGGGAACACCGCCGAGCTCGTCGACTTCAACCATGCCGTCTACGGCAACTTCGCGCTGATGCTCAGCGTGCTCGCGCTGCTCACCTTCGGACTGCTCGCCCGCGCGTTTCGCTCGGTGGTGCTCGCGCTGAAGGCCGTGCTGCTCAACCTCATCTCGCTCGGCGCCTCCTACGGCTTCCTCGTGATCTTCTGGCAGGAAGGCCACGGCTCGAACCTCATCTACGGCGTGCCCGCGATCGGCGCGATCCGCAACTTCGTGCCGATCATCGTCTTTGCCTTCCTGTTTGGCCTCTCGATGGACTACGAGGTCTTCGTGCTCGCGCGCATCCGTGAGGAGTACGACCGCGCGGGCTCGACCAGCAAGGCCGTGATCGGCGCGCTCGCACGCACGGGACGTCTCGTCACCTGTGCGGCGTTGATCATCGCGCTCTCGCTGCTCTCGCTCAGCGTCAGCCCCGACATCATCGTGAGGCTGATCGCCACTAGCCTCGCAGCTGGCATCCTGCTCGACGTGATCGTGGTGCGCACGCTGCTCGTGCCCGCGCTCGTCG
This sequence comes from uncultured Solirubrobacterales bacterium, assembly GCA_963785435.1. GTDB lineage: Bacteria > Actinomycetota > Thermoleophilia > Solirubrobacterales > Solirubrobacteraceae > Palsa-744. The sequence continues at coordinate 742,683 of CAWAVE010000008.1, read as the reverse complement.
CGCTGATGGGCGTCTGGAACTGGTGGATGCCCAGCGGGCTCGCGCGCCTGCTCCGCATCTCCGCAGCGCCCACGGCCGCGGCTAGCGCGTCGCTGGACGGCTAGCCACGCCGGGCCTCACGAGGCCGCTCTCATAGGCCATCACCACGAGTTGGGTGCGATCGCGCGCAGACATCTTCGTGAGGATGCGCGAGACGTGTGACTTGACGGTCAGCGGGCTGATCACGAGATGCTCAGCGATCTCCGCGTTCGTCGAGCCCGCGGCGATCAGCGTGAGCAGCTCGAGCTCGCGGCCCGTGAGCTCCTCGGGCAGTGCGAGCGCGGCCTCGCCCGGCGCGCTGGAGCCACTCGTGTAGGCCTCGATCAGCTTGCGCGTCGCACCAGGATCGAGCAGCGCCTCCCCGGCGGCGACCGTGCGCACCGCGCCCACGAGCGCGGTCGGCTCGACGCCCTTCAGCAGAAAGCCGCTCGCGCCGGCGTGCAGCGCGCCGAAGACGTACTCGTCGAGGTCGAACGTCGTCAGCACGATCACCCGCGTCGCGGACAGCCCAGGATCAGAGGTGATTTCGCGCGTCGCCTCGATGCCGTCCATAGCAGGCATGCGGATGTCCATCAGCACCACATCGGGGCGCTCGCGGCGCGTGATCGCTACGGCGTCGCGGCCGTTGCTCGCTTCCTCGATCACCTCGATGTCGCTCTCTCCCGCGAGGATCGAGCGAAACCCATGGCGAACCAGCGCGTGATCGTCGGCCACCAGCACGCGCAACGTGCTCAACTAATCGACTCCCCGCTCGGCAGGCTCGCGAGCACGCGCCAGCCGCCGCCGGGCAGCGCTCCCGCCTCGCAGCGTCCGCCGAGCGCCGCGGCGCGCTCGGCCATTCCCTGTAGACCCTGACCCGGGCTCGTCGCGCTCGACGCCGAGTGTGGACGGCCGTCGTCGCGAACTTCGACGCTGAGCACGCCCTCCTGGAGAGCTAGACGAACCGTCACGTGTCTGGCGCCCGCGTGCCGCAGCACGTTCGTCAAGCTCTCTTGCACGATCCGATAGGCGCCGTGTGCAAGCGCAGCAGGGATCTCCTGCGGGTCGGCCGCGAGCGCCAACTCCACCTCCAGCCCCGCGCCGCGAACCCCCGCGAGGAGCTCCTGCAGGTCGCCGAGGTTCTGCGCGGGGCGAAGCGGCGCCTCACCCGTGACGGGGCGCAAAAGCTTCAACGTCGAGCGCAGCTCGCCCAGCGCATCGGCAGAGCTGCGCATGATCTCCTCGAGCGCGCTGAAGCTCTCGCCCGGTTCGCGCCGCTGCAAGTGCACGGCCGCTGCCGCGCGCACGTTGATCCCGACGAGCGAATGCGCCACGGTGTCGTGCAGCTCGTGCGCCAAGCGCAGGCGCTCCTCATCGAAGCGGTGTAGCGCCGCCGACTCGCGCTCGCGCTCCTCCTCCTCGACGACCGCCTGCTGCAGCGCGCGTCGGCCTCGCAGCGCATCGCCCGCCGCGAGCGCCGCCAGCAGCAGGGCCAGGCGCGCAAACACGGGACCGATCTCGAACGCGCCGTCGCTGGTGAGCGCGACCGCACCAGTGAGCACCGGCGCCATCGCCGCTCCCACGAGCAGCGAGCGCAACCGCCGTCCCTGCAGACCAACGGTGTAGATCGCGAGCATCACGATCACGACCGCGGCCACGTTCGGGTGAAACGTCGCCAAACATCCGAGCAGCCCACCCACCACCGCGATCAGCACGCCGAGCGGGTAGCGACGGCGTAGCAGCAGCGCAAGCGAGGTGAGCGCGGCGAGCAGGAAAGCGGCGACGCTCAGCCGCGAACCGTGCTTGCTCAGCGTCGGATCGAGCAGCAGCCCCGCGAATGCCGCGAAGGCCAGCACGACGTCGACTTCAGGCGCTTCACGTATGTGCCGAACGAGCGCCAGCGCGTGCGCGCGCCAGCTCACGCTTGGGGCCCGGCCCTCGTGCAAGGGCAGCGCGCGGTGCTCAGAGCGTGCTTGTAGAGCGGACAACCGATCTTCCCTCCTCGAAACGCGCGTCTGTCTGAGGCCGGTCCGAGGACTCTACCGCGCCTGCACACCCCTGCCATCGGCCCAGCGGACGCACCTCCTCTACATCTCGAGGAGCACGAATCGCCGTTTGTGCGCGCGGCGTCAGACCTGCGGCTCGGGGATGTCCAGACGCACCGCCGAGAGGTAGGCGACGATGCCAGCGATCATCGCCGCGAGCACGAGGCTCACCCAGCCCGCGCCGAGTGCGAGCCCGCCCCTGTGGTGGCTGACGGCAAACCAGTCCGCAAATGAGGCGCCCAGCGGACGGGTGACCACATAGGCGAACCAGAAGGCGAGGATCGAGTTCATGGCGCCCCGCCAATAGCCGAACGCCGGGATCGCGATCACGGCGGCGAACAGCAGCCCGGAGGCGAAGTAGCCGATACCGAGCGTCACCGCGGTCAGATCGCCCGCCGCCGTGCCAAGCGCGAACGTCGCGAGCACCGCCGCCCAGTAGAAGAGCTCCCGCCGAGGCGTCGTGATGCTGTGGATCGAGAGCGTGTGCTCGCTGCGCTGCCACACGAAAAACACCACCGCGAGCACCACCGCGTAGAAGATCGTCGAGGCGATGTATGGCACGCCCAGGCCGACGTGCAGAACGTCTGCGGCCATCGTGCCGAAGACACCGACCATCGCGACCGCGAGCCAGTACCGCCAGGCCACGTACCTGTTCGCCCCGAACTGCAGCACCAGCGCGATCACGAGCGCGATCGCACCGAGCAGCACGGCGATCTCGGGCACGAGCTTGTGCACGAGGAAGTCCGAGGCCGACTCTCCCATCCCGGTGGTCAGGCCCTTGGCGATCCAGAAATAGGCTGTGACTTCCGGGACCTTCGAGGCAGAGACCTCACCGAGGCTTGAGGGCAGGCGCCAGCGCGCAGCGCTGTCATCTGCCCGGATGGGCGTCGGTTCGGTGACTTGCAGGTCCATGCTGGTTTCCGGCGCCGGCCTCCATGGAGCCCGCGAGCGGCGGGACGCTAAGGCCCGCGGCTAAACGGAAGCTGAACCGCCCCCAGCCCGCCTTAGCTGCGCAACCGTTCAGGAGCTGTTCAGGTCGCAACTGCCAGCCTGCACGCATGCTCAGAAAAAGACCTCTCCTCTGCCTGGCCGGACTCGCGCTGCTGCTCGGCGGCTGTGGCAGTAGCTCACCCAGCAAATCCGCCAGCACACCGATCACAGGCGCAACGAGCTCAACGAGCTCAGAAGGCGGCGCCGCGCTCGCGGCCGACGCCAAATCAGCCGCGACGGGCGACATCCCCGACACGCAGAACTTCCTCACGATGAGCGACCCGCAGCTGCGCGTCGCGATGCTCTACCCCGAGGGCTGGACCGTCAAGCAGAGCTCGCGCCAGGTCTCGATCAGCGACAAGAACAACCTCGTGCGCATCGACCTGGCCGCCGGCGCCCCGCCCACGCTCGCAAGCGTGGGCGCTGCGCTCACGGCGCTGAAAAGCTCGACGCCGACGCTCACCGCCGGCGCAGAGCAAACCGTGAAGTTGAAGAGCGGAGCGGCGATCAAGCTCACCTACCGCACCCAGAGCGCGCCCAACCCGGTAACGGGCAAGCAGGTCACGCTGACCGTCGATCGCTACGTGCTCGCGCACGCCGGACACGTCGCGACCGTCGACCTCGGCACGCCTGTGGGAGTCGACAACGTCGACGCATACCGACGCATGATCGAAAGCTTCAAATGGCTGTGAAGAGCCTCTACGTCGAGCCCGCCGAGGGCGCTCAGCAGCTCCAGTGGGGCGCGCTCGAGTGTCGCGACGTGTTCAAGATCTACCGCACCGGCACCGTCGAGACGGTCGCTCTGCGCGGCCTTGACCTGAAGGTCGAACCGGGCGAGCTCGTCGCGATCCTCGGCCCATCGGGCTGCGGCAAGAGCACGCTGCTAAGCCTCGCCGCCGGTCTCGATGAGCCCTCCGCAGGTGAGGTGCGCGTGTGGGGACGCTCGCTCGGGCGCCTCGAGGAGGCCGAGCTGGCCACCTACCGGGCGCGCGATCTCGCGATCATCTTCCAAAGCGAGAACCTCTGGCCGGCGCTCTCTGCACAGGAGAACGTAGCGATCTCGCTGCGCCTCGCCGGCCACGCCGACCCCGAGGAGGCCGCCGCGCAGAGCCTCGCCGCCTTCGGCCTCGGCGAGCGCCGCTCACACCGCGCCGCTGCGCTATCCGGCGGCGAGCAGCAGCGCGTGGCAATCGCCGCGGCTGCGGCGCGCCAGGCGCGGCTCGTGCTCGCAGACGAGCCCACCGGCGAGCTCGACCAGGAGAACGAGGAGATCGTCCTGCAGGCGCTCGAGCGGCTCAGCCGCGACTACGACAGCGCCGTCGTGCTCGTCACCCACTCCGAGCGCGTTGCCGCTCGCGCGCAGCGTGTGATCGAGATCCGCGACGGGCGGGTCATCGCGTGAGCGCGCCCGCAACAATGGTGATCGCACCGAGCGCGCTGATCGCATGTGAGGGCGTGTCGATCAGCTATGGCTCTGGGAGCGCGCGCGTGAACGCGCTCGACGCTGTCGGGCTCGCCGTCGCACCCGGCGAGCGGCTCGCGCTGTGGGGCCGCTCAGGCTCCGGCAAGACGACGCTGCTGCACGCCTTCGGCGGCCTCGTGCTGCCGAGCACGGGGCGCGTGCTGTGGAAGGGCTCCGATCTCTCCTCGCTGGACGACGCAGCACGAGGACGTGCCCGCGCACGCGGCATCGCCTACGTGTTCCAAGGCTCGAACCTGCTGAGCCACTTCACCGCCTATGAGAACGTCGCGTTCGCGCTCGAGGCGAGCCTGCAGTCAGGCGCGCGCGATGCGAACCATGCCGCGAGCGACCCCGAGGAGCTGCTCGCACTCGTGGGTCTCGCCGGCAAGCTCGACTCGCTGCCGGGCGAGCTCTCCGGCGGCGAGGCACAGCGCGTTGCGATCGCGCGTGCGCTCGCGCAGCGACCTGAGCTGCTGCTCTGTGACGAGCCCACCGGCCACCTCGACTCCGACACCGCGGAGCGCGTGCTCGATCTGATCGAAGCGCTGCAGCGCGAGTTCGGCTTCGCGCTCGTGACCGCCACGCACGACGCCAACGTCGCAGCGCGCGCCGAGCGCATCGTCGAGCTGATCGACGGCCGCGTCGTCGCGGAGAGCCGGCCATGACGAGCGTCGCGCGTCTCGCCGTCTCCTGGCTCGTGCGTGCGCCCGGGCGCACGCTGATCCGCGTGCTCGTGCTGTCCGCCTCGGTGGCGCTGCTCGGCGGCATGCTGCTGTTCGTGGGCAACTCACTGCGCACGGTCTCCGCGAGCGCTGTACACAGCGTCCCGCTGGACCTGCAGGGCCCGGTTGCCTCCTACGCACAGGCGCGCTCACTCGCCACGGCCGTAGCGGGCGAACGCGGCGTGCTGCAAGCCTCGCCCGTGGCGACCGCGCCGCTGTCAGGCGCCGAACACGAAAGCCAGAGCGGCCTCACGAGCTCGGGCGCCGGCGCGATCCTCGCAATCCCCGGCGACTACGCCACGAACATCCACACTTTCCGCTTCCTGCAGGGCTCGCTGCAGCCTGGCGCAGTGGTGCTCGACCAGCAGATGGCCGCCACGCTGCAGGCACACCTCGGCGATCGCATCCTGCTGCGGGTTCCGGGGCTGAAGCGTCCGCGCGCCTTCCCGGTCTCCGGCGTTGCGCTGATCACAGCCGCAGACACGCTCTTTCAGCCGCTGAACCCGCTGCTCGGTCCCGCGCCCGCACAGCCACCCGCGAACGTCGCGATCATGCCGCTTGAGACCTTCGCCGCCGCGCTCGCACCGGGCATGTCCACGATCACCGCTGTCTCACCGGGCGTCAACTCACAGCCCGGCGCGCAGAGCGGCGTGCAGTGGCAGGTGCAGGCCCAGCTCGACCCCGCGGCGCTGAGCGGCGGCAGCCCGAGCAGCGCGCTCGAACGCGCCACCCAGACGCGCAACCGCATCGAGCGGAGCTTGACCGGACGCGCGCAGTTCGTCGACAACCTCTCTGAATCGCTGAACACCGCCGCCGGCGATGCGCTCTACGCGGAGACGCTCTACATCATGCTCGCGATCCCCGGCGCGCTGATCGCGCTCGGCCTCGCTTACCTCGCGGCGCTAGGCACCGTGGAGCGCGACCGCCGCGATCTCGCGCTGCTGCGTGCACGCGGCGCACGGCGCCGCGACCTCCTGGCGCTGGCGGGCTTCGAGAGCCTGATCCTGGGTGTGATCGCGGGGCTCCTGGGCACCGCAGCCGCGTTCGCAGCGGTCTCCTCGCTCGTGAGCGGCGGCGCGCATACGAGCACTGCGGGCGGTGTGGCGATCGGCGCGGTGTGCATCGCGTTGGCCGGCGCCGGCGCGGGCGCCGCACGCTTCGGCGCGAGCCTCTCCTCGCTGCGCACAAGCGTGGCGAGCAGCCGGCGCGGCCCGCGGCGCGAGGGCAAGCCGCTGTGGCAGCGCCTCTACCTCGACATCCTCTGCTTGATCGTCAGCGGGCTGATCTACTGGCTCACGGCCAGCACGGGCTTCTCCGCGGTGGTCAACCCCGACTCCAACCCCACGCTCTCGCTGTCGGTCTACATGTTCTTCGCGCCCGCCCTGCTGTGGCTCGGCGCAACGCTCCTGCTCGTGCGAGCGCGCGGTCGTGCGCTCGCCTGGGTGATCGCCCGCGCCGTGCGCGGACGTGCGCGCACCTCGCGCGCGCTTCCTGCTCGTCAGCGCGGGGCGCCGCGGCGCCGCGATCAACCGCGGGCTGATCGTGGTCGGGCTGCTGCTCGCCTTCGGCGTGAACCTCGGCATCTTCTCCGCGACCTACGACCAGCAGGTCAAGGCCGACGCGCAGCTCACGCTCGGCGCCGACGTGACCGCCACGACCGCGCCGGGGGTCGCCGCCAAACGCAACCTCACGCGCCAGATCGCCGCTGTCCCCGGCGTCGTTGCGGCCACCGGCGTGGAGCACTCCTACGCCTACGTCGGACCGGACCTGCAGGACACCTACGGCATCGACGCGCGCTCTTTCACGGCGGCAACGACGTTGCGCGACTCCTACTTCCTGCACTCGAGCGCGCAGCAGGTGCTCGCGCGCCTGCGCAGCCTCCCCGACGGGATCGTCGTCAGCAAAGAGACGATCGTCGACTTCTCCTTGCACAACGGCGATCTGCTGCGCCTGCGCGTGCTCGACCAGAGCACCGGCAAATTCCATGTGGTGCCCTTCCACGTGGCCGGGCATCGTGCAGGAGTTCCCCTCCGCGCCGAAGGACTCTTTCATGGTCGCGAACCTCGCCTACCTCGAGTCCGTGACCCACGCGGGCGGCCCGAACGTGGTGTTCGCGAAGGTCTCGGGCACGCCCGCGGCGGTCGCGCACCGGATCGCGCTCGCGACCGCCTCGGCGGGCACGAAGGTCGAGAACATCACGAACCAGGCGGCGCGCACGAGCAGCTCGATCACGACGGTCGACCTGACGGGCATCAGCCACATCGAGCAGGCTTTCGCGATCCTGCTGGCCGCCGGTGCGATGGCGCTGTTCGTCGCGCTGGGAATCGCCGAGCGCCGCCAGGAGTTCGCCACGATGGCAGCGATCGGCGCGCCGCTCTCGCGTATCGCGGCATTCCTGTGGAGCGAGGCCGCGCTCGTGCTGAGCGTCGGGCTCGCGCTGGCGGTGGGTCTCGGCTGGCTGCTCTCGGCGATGCTCGTGGCGATCCTGCAGCACGTCTTCGATCCGCCGCCCGACACGCTCGCGGTGCCGTGGGACTTCCTCGCCGCGCTCGCGGGCGCCGCGATCGTCGCTGCACTGCTCGCGACCGCCGTGGCGACGCGTGGGATCAGACGCCTGGCGCTCGGAGAGATCCTGCGCGAGTCCTAGCCAGGCGCTGAGTGGCGATACTTCCTCGATGGGCGCTGGACTGATCCTGCTGGTCGAGGACGATCACGAGCTGCGCGCGCTGATCAGACGCGGGCTCCAGGAGGACGGTTTCGAGGTCAGCGGTGCGGCGTCCGGCGCCGAGGCGATGCAGCAGGCGCGCGAGCGCTCACCAGACGCGTTCGTGATCGATGTTGGCCTGCCCGACGCTGACGGGCGCGATCTCTGTCAGGCGCTCCGCGCCCAGGGCATCGCCGCGCCGGTGCTGTTCCTGACCGCGCGTGACGCGCTCGCGGACCGTCTCGCGGGGTTCAGCGCGGGCGGCGATGACTACATCACCAAGCCCTTCTCGCTCGCTGAGCTGAGCGCGCGGTTGCGCGCGGTGCTGAGCCGAAGCGCCGGCGCACGGCGTGCTCACGGGCGCAGGCCTGCGCCTCGACCCCACCTCCTTCGAGGTCGCCTGCGGCGAGCGCTCGGTGCGTCTCACGCCGACCGAGTTCCGGCTGCTCGGTGCGCTTGCGGCGCGACCCGAACGCGTCGTGAGCCGGCGCGAGCTGATCCGTGCGGCCTGGCCCGACGGCGCGGTCGTGCACGACAACACGCTCGACGTCTATCTAGCGCGCATGCGACGCAAGCTGCGCGAGCTGCAAGATGCGCCGCTGATCCAGACGGCGCACGGCGTGGGCTATAGCCTGCAACCGGCCTCCTCCCCGTGAGCCTCAGCAGGCGTCTCACGCTGATCGCGGTCGCGAGCTCAGCGCTTGCGCTCACGGTGCTGATCCTCGCCTTCAACCTGATCCTCGACGCGCGACTGCGCAGCGACGCCGACAACGTGCTGCGCGAACGTGCGACGAGCGCGCTGCGCGTGCTCGGCACGGTCAACGGACGCCTATCGGTGCTCGAGGCGCCCGACCAGGGCGCGATCGACGCACAGACCTGGATCTTTGCCGGCGCGAGCGTGCTCGAGCAGCCGGCGGGCGCAGATCGACGTAACCAACGCGCGGTCATGCGGCTCGCAGGATCCGGTGCGAGCTTTGCGACCGTGCAGGCAACCGACACGCGCCTGTATGCGATCCCTGCGCGTGCGGGCGGACGCAGGCTCGGCACGGTCGTGGTGGCCGGCTCGCTCGCCGCCTATCGGAGCACCGCCTCCTCGGCGCTGCTCGGCTCGGTGATCCTCGGCGTGCTCACGCTGCTCGCGATCGCGGCGCTGTCGCGCTGGCTGATCAGCCACGCGCTGCGCCCGGTAGCGCGGATGACAGCGCAGGCGGCCGCGTGGAGTGAGCGCGACCTCTCGCGGCGCTTCTTCACGGGCGAGCCACGCGATGAGCTCAGCTCGCTAGCCGCGGTATTCGACCGCCTGCTCGCACGCGTCGCGCAGGGCTTCCGACGTGAACAGCGCCTCACAGCTGAGATCTCACACGAGCTACGCACGCCACTCGCGAAGATCGTCACCGAGGCCGAGCTCGCCGCCGGGCGTGAGCGCTCAGCTGAGCAGTACCGCGCCGCGCTACAGCAGATCACCCACCACGCCGAGCACATGCAGGGCGTGCTCGAGACGCTGCTCGCGACCGCACGCGCAACCCCGGGCGGCCGTCACCTAAGCGACGCACGCGAGGCCGTGCAGCGCAGCGCCGACGCGCTAACTGGATTGCTGGAGACGCAGAAGACGATCGCCATTCGCTGTGCAGCGCCGGTGCTGGTCGCAGTCGAGAGCAACGTCGTGGAGCGAATCCTCTCACCGTTGCTCGAGAACGCCACGCGTCATGCGGTTCATGAGATCACCATCGAGATCAGCGCGAGCGGCGGCGTGGCGCTCTTTGCGATCCACGACGACGGCCCGGGCGTAGCTCGTGGCGAGCGCGAAAGCGTCTTCGATGCGGGCTACCAGGGCGTAGCGTCAGCCACTTCTAGCGCAGGTGCTGGCCTGGGATTGCCGCTCGCACGCCGTCTCGCGCGCGCAGCGGGTGGGGATGTGGAAGCGTGTCCGTCGGAGCGCGGCGGGAGCTTCGCGGTGCGTCTGCCGATCGCGTCCCCTGACGGTTCAAGCGACAGTGCGCCTCGTTAGCGTCGGGGTCCAGCGTTGTCATCGCTGGGCGCTCCGCGAGATGCGTGAGCCACCGGATAGACACCTGCTCAACAGCAGGGCAAGCGCGAGGCCGACCACGACGGCCACGTTCACCTCAAGCTCGGTGATGGCGACGTGAATGCCGCTCGCGGCCTGTCCCTGCAGCGAAAGATGCGCGCCCGCCGAGAGGATCTCACGGACTGCACTGATGATGCCGATCGTAATGAAGGGCTGCAACTGAAGCCCTTCATCTTCCGCGACAACCGTACGCAGCACATCGACGATGATGACGGCACACAGCGCGCCACTCACAGTGTCTGTGATGGAGGAGCCAAAAGCCTGTTTTGCGGCTACGAGCTCGTACGCCGTGTGGATGACCACGAGACCGGCGACAATGAGCAAGATCCCAACTACGCAGTACTTCACGAGCTTCTCTCCGATGCCCACAACGCCACTCTGGAGTGCGCCGAGACGCCCCTTTGTGCCATCGCGCATCGAGGTATTCAACTCATAGACAGGCAACTCTCTCGCCTCAGAGACCTCTGCGAGCTTGCTGCGTGAGACTCTCATGACTGCTGTAGTGGCGTATTGCATTGCTGACCCCCTGTTAGCTTGTCTCGGCGTTCCGGCTGGCTCGCCGCTGGCTCCTTTGTCGAACAGCAGATTCGCTGCGATCGGGGCTCAGCACTAGCCACCCTGGGGTGAATATCGAGACACCTCAGCGCGGCGCTACCGTCACCGCGGGGCACCGGCGGGCCGGGCTTGGCGCGGCAAGGTGTCGGGAACCTACCCCTAGGGGGTGTGGCGCTCAGTTGAGCGGCTCGCGAGAATCGCCTGACATGGACTATTCGATTCTCGCCACTCGCACCGCCGACGAGCAAGATGCACGCCTGCATCCCTCGCTGACAAGCGCGGAGAAGATCGCCCTAGAGCCGCTCGACGGTGACCCGCTGCTCCTGCGAGCTACTGGGCTCGTTGTTAGCGAGCGCACCCGCGGAGACCTAGGAATCCATCTGCGTGCGCGCGTGAGCGTGGATCTGCTCATCAGCGATGCCCGCGTCGCCGTCTCATGCATCGAGCCCGCCAATCATCACTCATCGGCTGGTATCCACGCGACACTTACCCACCTCGCCCACCGCTTTGGCACAAAGCACTCCGAGCGCGTAAGCAAACTGCTCGTTGGCCAGGTGCGCTACTCGTGGTTGCGCTGCGTAGGGTTCAAACCGCGGCGCGGTAGGCGCTCAGATGGAGAGCTCCGGCTGGGCGTTGTTGCGAGGGCTCCCGACGGCGCGCCACGAGAGCTGTTTCTCGATTTGTCCCTGCCACGATCTGTCGACGCCGCAACAATTGCGCAGAGTGTTGCTACAAGAGCAGCGCGCTATCTCACATATCACGTGCCCAGCGATGAGACACAGCGAAGCGAGCTCCAGATGCTGGCAAAGGAGATGCATCTGGAACCGCCACCCCCGGGCAAGTTCGCGCTCTGGCACCTTCCGGGCGCGCCCTTCGTGAGTGCGGCCTCTGCCTACCCTGCAGCGGACGCGCCAACTGAGATCCAGCGTGCGTAGTCCTTTGCGGCATTCAGGAGCGACGCTGCGCCGGTGACTCGGCCGCCCCTCCGGCCACCTAACGATCCCGCAAGTTCGAATCTGCGGGCAGTCTGGCAAACTTATGGCGAGCAATATCCGCCATGCCCCTCTCATCTTCAGACGACGGCGACCCTTTGGCGCCGCACTCGCTTTCAGCTGCGGAGCTCAAAGATCTGCTCGCGGCGGAACGCACCGGCGCTCCATTTCTCGCATATCGAGATGAGCTGGGTCTGTTGAGGATCTTCCCAGTGACCGTGGCGGAGCGCCCGCACACACTCGGTCGCCGTACGGAAATGGACCTGGCGATCACCTGGGATGTGGAGGTATCGGGCATCCACGCAGAACTGCGGTGTTTCGGCGGCGAGGTCACGCTTGCGGATGACGGCCTTTCGACAAACGGGACCTACCTAAACGGGCAAAGGGTCGTGGCACGCGCACGACTGCGAGACCGTGACCGCATCCGCCTCGGTCGCACTCAGCTTGCCTACCGCAGCGGTGCAAGCGCAGCCGCCCTGGCAACCGTGGCAGCGAAGGACGGCCCCAGCCTCCTCAAACTGACCGACATGCAACGCAACGTGCTGGTGGCACTGTGCAGGCCAATGCGAGACGGCGCTGCGTTCTCGACACCTGCCACCAATCAGCAGATAGCTGCTGAGGTCTATCTCAGCGTCGACGCGGTAAAGATGCACTTGCGCAATCTCTTCGCCAAGTTCGAGCTCGCTGAGCTCCCTCAGAATCAGAAGCGGGCGAAGCTCGCTGAGCATGCCTTCCAGCTCGGTCTGGTTACCCAGCGAGACCTCGTATGAGCGCCCCTCCATCCGCGGGTGCTCGGCCCACCCCTAACCCAACGACGGCACGTAGACGGCGCGTAGCAGGCGCGCTGCTAGCGATATCAGTTGCAGTAGCAGCGGGGTTCGGAGTCGGCGCCGCCACAAATGGAGGAAAATCGGCGCGCGAGCCACACATCGCGGCGCCGAGCTCCATCGTGAGCGCTGTAACGCCGGGGCTTATAGCCGTGCCCACCCCACCCGCCCTGCGTCATCGGCGCCATGCTCCCACAACGGCGCGCGTCGAACCCACCACGACGGCTGTAGCGCCCGCAGGGTCGGCCACGGTCACCGAAAGACCAACGACCGCGCCGGCGCCTAAAAAAACCAAGCAGCCAGGAGAAACGATTGTGACCGGTAATTAGCCGGAGACTGCGAGCCCTGCGAGCGCCTTGCGCAACGCAAGCGAGGCAGCTGCTACATCTCGCACACCTGCGTTGTAGTCGCTCTGCCGTTCACGGCGCGCGGCTGCGCTCATGAGTGCGTAGCCATGCCCAATACCACTCAAGGCCGCGATCAGCGCGCTGTTGATCGGCCGCTCCGACGACGCCGGTACTAGGCTGCCGAGCCCACTGGCGGCGCGACGCGCGATTTCACCAAGCCCTCTGCTCGCCTCCGCCTGTGCGGCGCTACTACCCGCGCGGGCGAGATCGCCGGCGAGTTGACGTCGTGCCGCGTTAAAGGTCCTTATGACGCCGCTGAGTGCAGCTGCATAGTGTGCGCTCTGCGCCAACGAGAGAGCATGTGCCCCGGCAAGCGTTGCGGTTCCCAGAATCTGCTCACAGCCTGTACTGACAGACAACGAAGGCCAACAAACCCCTACGAGGACCCCCGCTGTCGTTGGCTGGGTATAGATCGTGGCGCTGTCGCCCGCCCGGCCGAGCACTGCGGTCGGATACCGGAAGAACCCCCTGCCGCCCAAGGTGATCGATTCGCGCTTCGGCGTTGCCCCGTTGCTTAGCAGCCCAGCAGGGAGAAACGCCGCACTCGCAGCCGTTGACATGCCCAAAGTAAACGAGCCGACGCCATGTCCGGGGAGGAACGTAAATGCCCTCGCGAGCTCAAAGTGAGGCGTGGCGGCGGCCACTGTAGCGACTCGCCAGCCCGCAGGTAGAGACACGCTCAGTCCAGCGGAGCTGACATGCGCTCCAGGAAATCCGCTTGCACTTGTGCTGGTGAGCGCGCGCGCAATCGAGAAGCCGACCGTCGCCGCCAACAACACTCCGATCCCAGCTATCAGCCGAAGCGGCAAAACTCGGCGCTGCGCGGGTTTGGGCGCGCGCAGCACTGTGGTAGGTGCACGGCGCGTGTCGTGGGAACTCGGTGCGATCGCTACCTGTGGCGTCGGCGTCTGCATTGTGATGTGCTGGCTCATGAACTGCGCGGGGCTCAAGGGCTTGGCTGCAAGCTCAGCGTCCACCTCATCCGCCAGGCGCGCGTCGCGTCTCCAACGGGGACCGAGTAGGCCGATGACGATTTCCTCGAGATCCTCCCATACCGCCGTGGCGCTCGAGGCCCGCTCGACGGGATCGCGCACAAGCAACCCTGCCACCCAGTCCGAAAGTGCGGGGTCGATACTGTCATTCGCCTCTACAGGCTCGGGGATTGGATCGCGGATGCGCCGAAGCAACATTCCCATCGGCGTTGAGGTCTCGTGAAACGGCACATGGCCAACCAAGTTCTCGTAGGCCATGATGCCGATCGAGTAGAGGTCAGTCCAGGGGCCGACCTCTTCGCAAAGAGCTTGCTCGGGAGCCATATACGCGGGCGTGCCGACCGTGACGGCCCCCGAGCTCGAGGCGAGGCCACCTGTATCCACCGCCTCCGTCGCCTTGGCGATGCCGAAGTCTGCAATCTTTACGCGCCCGTCGGCTGTGACCATCACGTTCTCAGGCTTGAGATCGCGGTGCACAATGCCTCGCGGTTCCACAGCCGCAAGTCCCGCTAGCAGACCCTCGAGAACCCCTGCTAGCTGGGCAAGCGAGAGATAGCCGACCCACAGGCGCAGGGAACCGCGCGGTATGTACTCCATCGCAATGTAGGACGTGCCGGCCTCTCCGAGATGTCATCGACGGTGACTATGTTGGGGTGGTTCAACGAGCCCGCGAGCCGTGACTCGGCAACGAGTCCCAGCGCCGCGCCGCGACCGAGGCTGCCGGCACCGTGCAGTGCCTTTAGCGCCACCTTGCGCTCGAGATCGCGTTGCCGTGCGAGATATACGACGCCCGTTCCTCCCCGACCGATCTCGCTGAGAATCTCATACTTCCCGACGGTCGCTCCGATCATTGACTCGATCTCGGTCGAGTCGGCACGATCCCATTGCTTCGCGGCCATCTCAAACACCGGCCATTCGCCCCCAGACATCTATTCAGCATAGTGATCCTCGAGCGTTACGGCAAGGTGTGCGCCCGGCCCATGCCGAGCGCACACAAAGTGCTGCTAATGCGACTAGCAGGCGGTGGGTTTCGTTGAGCCCGGAGCTAGACAGGCCTTGGTGTGTGACGGGCTCGCATGGGCTCGCATCGTAAAGGTGTAAACCCTGCCAATCCATCCATGCTCCACTATTCGTACGGTAACCGTGGTGCCGGGTGACAGGTGTCGCGCTTTGAACAAGTGGGCCAGATCGAGCTGCGTCACCGGTTTTTCATGCCGACAACGAGTCCCTTTACAGTGAGGCCCCTGAGCGCGCGGATTGATATACATGCTTGAGATCGGACATCCGCCGCCACGACACACCACTTCCACTACACCTTCCGAAGGGATTCCAGCGACCTTCAACGTCTTCACCACTGTCCAAGTGCTCGAGGTTGCCAAGCCGAACGTCCATTCCATCGACGCCTCGACTTGTGAGCCAACGACGGCAGATGGTGCCGAAACAGCCGTAGTGCTTCCACCTGGGTTGCTTGCCGCCACGGCCACGCGAAGCGTTTGACCAACATCAATGCTCGCCAACGGAAAGCTTGCGCCCGTCGCACCGCTAACGTCGTGGCAGGCACCTCCGGTTGAGTTGCAAAGCTGCCACCGGTAGGCGAAGCTCGTGGGTTCGCCCCGCCATGAGCCAGGCGCTGCCGCTAGGCTCCCGCCGACAAACGCGCTGCCGGAAGAAACCGTTGGAGGCGCGGTGTTGACGGGCGGAGCCACCGGTTCGTGAACGACAACGATCTGGGTTACGGTTTGGGTTATCACTTTTTCTGGGGGGATCGTCAACGGCACCGAGTGGGTAAACGCAGAGGGAATTTCTCCTGGGATCACGATCGTTCCGACTTCCGCATAAACCTCGTTCGCGACCGGAGTAAAGCCTAGGAGCGCCGGATCAGGCTTGAAGCTCTGAAGTTCAGTCCCCCTGTCGCGTGCTACGAAGAACGTCTTGAATTGGCTGCCAGGCGCGTGCGGCAGCGGGTCGCTCCAGACCTTCACTTCGTAGCCGACCTCGTTGAGCCCTCCGAGCGATTTCCACTGCAAGGTGACGCCATCCGCTGATGAGGAAATGGTGCCGGGTGCAGGATCAATCTTGGGGTCACCCACCCAGGGGACTGTGATCTCTGTCGAGTAGGCGGTGCTGGGATTGCCACCCTGTTTCGCCATTGCCGCCACCCCCACATAGACTTCAGCGCCGATCGGGATGAAGTTCAGGAAGTAGGCGATCGGAGAGAATGTCTGAGGTTCGGCGAAACTCCTCTTCTGTTCAAAGTAGATCGTCTTACGGCCGGCGACGCCTTCGGCGAGGTTGGAGACGCCAATCTTGTAGCCCCACTCACTTCCCACAGGATTCCACCGCGCTTCGCCCCCTTCCAGGGTTACCGAGGGCCCCAACACCGTGGCCCGCGCCGGCGTAGCAGTTAGCAAGAGCAGCGTGGTCGCTAGAAGCGCTGCACCGAGCGCAAGTGCGGCGACCCCCACTGTAACCTTGTGTCGCAAAGCAGGGCCAAAAGATTCAGCGCAGCCAGCAAAGTCCAACATTCCCGCAGTCCCCCTTTGTCGTGAACGGCGCGTAAGTCTACCCATAGATGGACAAACACGAACTTGTTGACTTCAGGAGACGCTCACTAGCGCCGCTGGATCAGGCCTTCAGCGCACCGAGCGCACAGGCAACCACACACGACCATCGCCGACGTGCGCTCTGCGCCGCGGCACGCGGATGGTGTGCGGCGGCGAGCGGACCGTCTGGGGAGCCACGATCGCCAGCTCGCGCGAGATCCTGTCTCGAGGCGCCGACGAACATTCCCGCGCCGCGCGCGCGGCGGCGAGACGACCGACGCCGGGCCACCTACGAGATCGCATCCGAGGGGCCCTCCAGTTGAGCACGCCGGTAGCGGCGCGTCTCGGGGTCGCGTTCGAGCAGCCCTACGGCGGTCCAGGTACGCAGATAGCGATGCGTGGTGCTCGCCGACAACGAGAGCTGCTCGGCGACCGCCGTCAGCTCGCGCTCGCTGCCGTCGGCCGGGAAAGCTGCGAGCACGAGCAGCGCGCGCAGCACTGAGCGCGAGTAGCCGTGGTCTGAAAGGAAGGGCAGCACCGAGGCGGCGAGCGTCTTGGGGTCCCCCACTGCCGCGGAGAAGGCGGGCGCGAGCCCGAATGGACCCGAGGACTCGCGCACCACGCGCGCGACCTGCGACTCCGTCAAGGCGATCGTCACCTCGCGCCCGCCACTCACGGGCGCCCTGATGGTGTCGGGGCGCCAAGAGTCCGCAGCCGCGGACTCATCTCGGCAGCCTGTAGCGCCTCGTCCCGGGATCGCGCTCGAGCATCCCGACCTCAACGAGCGTCGTGATGTAGCGATGCGCCGTGCTCGGGTTCATGCCCAGCATGCGTGCGACTTCACCGATCCCGAGATGACCACCGTCGTCGGGGAACGCAGCCAACACCAAAAGCCCTGCGAGTAGCGAGCGCGAGAGGCGCTTGTCGTCGAATTCGGTGAGCGTGGAGGCGAGTCGCTCAGGCGAGGCGAGCAGTCCCGAGAACAGCGTCGACATGCTGCGCCGTCCCGAGGCGGCGCGCACCACCTGGTCGACCTGCGCGCGCGAGAGCTCGATCGAGAGCGCCTCTCCGTTGGGGCTCGCACCGGCGAAGGCAACCCGGGCCTCGCTTGACCGGCCCTCGCTTGCCTGCACGAGCTCACTCGCGGCTCGCGACGATCTCGCGCTGGGCTCAGACGAGCTTTCGCTGCTGGCGCCGCGCGTTATCTTGCGACCCTTCTGGGTGCGGCGCGGGCGCGGTTGGTTGCGTGTGCTGGTCATCCTTGCCGAGCAAGTCTCCCGCGCGCCTGCTCAGCTGAATAGGTCTGCTCTCACTATTTAGTTCTAACCATCCGATCTTCTTGGCGCAGAGCGAACCTGTCGCCGCGGCGGCCTTTGCAGAGGCTCAGGCCGAGCGCTGTGCGAAGGCAATCCGCCACAGTTTGAGGATCGGCAGCAAGAGCCGCGTGAGCGAACCTCCGGCGCGGATGAACGCTTCGGTGCCCGCGCGCAGCTCACGCGCAGGCGCGGTGTCCTTGGAGAGGTACATCGCGATCATCGACGAGGCGATCACCGCATGCCTGTGCCCGTCGCGTAGCGCGCGCGCTTCGGTCAAAGACCGCAAGACGAGCTCGCCGATGCTGCCGATCGCGACCTGCGGATCGGGGTAGTGCGACACGTAGCTGTGATCGCCGTTGGCCGCGTCTTCGATCTGATCCACGTAACTGTCGAGCATCGTGGTCGCTGCCGAGAGCCAGGGGAAGTAGGCCGAGTAGGTCTGCCAGATCTCGCTCTCGCTGCAGTCCGGTTCAGCCGCGAGCGCGAGCAGCGCGTGGATCGCCAGCGGCGCGCTCGCGGCGCCGGAGAGCTCCCACCAACTCGCCGGCTGCCTGCCCGGAAACTCCTCCGCCACCCAGCGTTCGAGCGTCGCATCGCGCACCGCCGGGTCGGGATTGTGGTTTACGGCGAGCACCTGAGCACGCTCCGCCTCACGGATCACCAAGTCGCGCACCCGCGGGTAGGAGGGCAGGCGCCTGCAGCCCTCCTGACAGGATTCCACGAGCGCGCGCAGATAGCCGCCGTCGTCGTGCCAGGGATGCTTGAGGTAGTAGTCGGAGATCGAAGCCTCGGGATCGACCGCCTCGGCGATCGCCATGTGCAGATGGCGCCCGTCCGTCTCGCCATATTCGGCGGCGCGCTCGCTGAGGTTGTCGAGGTAGTCCCAGATCAGCTCATAGGCAACGAGCAAGCGCAGGAGATCGAAGTTGCGACAACTCGGCAGCGTCCAGAACAGCGCCGCGCCGTGCGCGTGCGTGCGCTTGTGCTCGAGCACATACAGCGCGTCTTCGCGGATCGGCTCATCAGGTATCAGTTGCGCGCGCTCGCGCCAGCGCTGGATCTCCTCTGAGACCGCACGCAGTCCCCAGACCAACTCCCGGGCAGCCGCTCTACCGAGTGCCCAAATTTGCCCAGAACTGAGCGGCGCCGGGTTGCTCTCCCTCAAGGCCCGAATTGTTCGGATCTTAGGGTGGGCTCCGGTCAGCTAGAAATGCCCACCGCCGGTCTTACTCGTGCTACCAAAAAGCCAGGAATAGCAGCAATAACCACAGCGACCGTGGTGACCAATGCGAGGCTCCCAAGCGCGAGCAGCAGGCCGAAGGAGAACACCACCGGAAAGCCCGTCACGTCGAGGATTGCGTGGCTTCCAAGCAGCTGTCCGAACAGCCCGAAGAAGGCCCCGATCGCACAGCCGGAGCCTGCGAGCAGCACGCTCTCTAGCAGCAGCGTGCGCCACACCGACATGTCGCTGAAACCGTCGAGCTTCAAACGTGCAAGCCGCGCGCGCCGCTGCCAGATCATGTTTCCCATCGCCGCCGCCATCGCAAGCACCGCCGCGATCAACACCAACGTAGAGATCTGGCTGAGGCGTGAGAGTCCCTGGCGGCTCGCCGCGCGCTGCTTGGCCTCACGTGCGGCTGCAGTTTCGGCGACGAGACCCGAGCCGCTGCCGAGCGCACGGCGGACCTCCGCGGCAACGACGGAGGCGGAAGCCCCCGGCATGTCGAGGATCTCGTATGCGCTGATCTGTGGGCTGCGCCAGGCGCGTGCATAGTCCTGCGCGTTGATCATGATCGCGCCCGGAGGCCAACCGACGTTGGTGCTCAACGCTGCAACCCGCAGACGCGTTGGAAGCGGCGAGGGCAGCGTGAAAGAGGAGCCGATGTGCAGGCCATGTTCGCGCGCGATCGCCTGTGAGAGCACCGCCCAACCGCCGGCCCGTACGCGTCGGTTGGCGAGCGCGCCGATGCCCTCGAGCAACTGATGCGCGTAAACCATCTGTGGCTGCTCGCGTGGCTGTGCGCTGACCCACACCCGCCTGTCGCCGTAATCGAGAAAACCGCCGCGGTAAAGCAGCACGCTGCGCACGCCCGCAAGCGCGCCGAGCCGCGCCTGCTCACCGGGCGCAAACTGTGCGGTCGCGAGCAGGTTGCTTTCGCCCGCCGGCGCCACCCAAACGTCAGCGGCGTCGCTCACATCCCGCGCTGAGCGGTCAAGGCCGCGCTGCAGATCGGCGTGCGCTCCCTGGATCGCCACGCTGCCGAACACAGCGATCGCGCCCGTCGCGGCAATCCCCACGGTGCGAGCCCACATCGAGCGCAGCTCCGCTACCGCCACAAACGGCGCGCGCGCCTTGATGCTCTGGGTAAGGCTCTCCACGAGCGACAGCAGCGCGCGCAGCAGAATCGGCAGCAGCAGCAACATCGCCGCCGTGAGGCTCGCCACACCCACGATCGCCACACGCGGCGCGAAGGCGAGCACCGCGGCGGTCACCGCCAGCAGCCCCACACCGCCAATCAGCACCAGCTGCGCGCGCGGCCTCCGCCGTTCACGCGGCCTGTCGCTTTTGCGCTCGCGCCCGAGGAACACGTCACGCAGCGGCACGAGCACACCGACACATGCCGCGAGCGCACCACCGACGAGCGCGAGCGCGACGCTCTGCCAGCTCACGATCCGTTGCGAGCCGACGGGAAAGGCATAAGACAGGTAGCCGGGGCTCGCGTGGAACAGTCGTAGCGATAGCTCATCGCCCAACGCAAGCCCCAGCGCCGAGGAGACCACGCCGAGGATCAGCGCGTCGAACAGCAGCACTTCGACGATCGTGCGCGGGCGATAGCCGTCGAGGCGCAGATCGTTGATCAGCGCGCGTCGGCCCGGCACGGTGAGCAGCATCGCGTTGAACGCAAACATGAAGCCAACGAGCGCGCTGATCGCGGCAAACAGCGCGGTGGATTGGTTCGTCGGTCTCGCCGCGCTGTCGAACAGGGTCGCATCGTGGTTTGCGTCCTGCACGTTGATACCCGGCCCAACCAGCCGCGCGAGCGCCGCGCGCACCGCGGCTTCACCTCCAGCGCGCGGCACGATGAAGATGCGCGAGATGCGCCTGCGCATGCCAGCCAGCTGCTGGGCGTAGGCGAGCGGTGCTAGCGCCACCGGGCTGTGCGCGAGCTCACCGATATCAGAGCTTTGCAGCGTGATGCCGAGCAGCGCCGGTTCGCTGCGCGCGCCGAGTTGCAGCTTGATCACTTCCAGCGGGCTCGCGCCGATCTGCGCAGCGGTCGGCACTGGCAGCGCGATCGCGTGTTGACGTGCCAAAGCGGAGGCGCTGAAGTGCTGCAGCAGCGTACCGCCGAGATGCACGAAGTGCGGATCGGCACCGATCAGCGTGACTGGCTCAGAGCCACGCGGCCCAACGATCACCGCTGCTATCTCGAGTATCGGCGCGGCCGAGCGCACTCCCGGCAATGCCTGCACCGCACCGAGCAGGCGCGCATCGAAGCCTTCAGGGCCACGCGCCGCAAGCTGCAGGGTGGAATGCCCCACGAGCCCACCGGTGAGCTGACGTACCGAGCCGCTGAGGCTCGTGTTCGCAACCTGGGAGGCAAACAGCAGCGCTACCCCCACCGCGATGCCCACGACCGCGAGCAGCTCCTGTACGAGCCGCGCGCGCAGTCTCACACGGTAGAGGTGAACGATCCCGAGCGGCTTCATCGTGGCGCCGCCGGAGATCACCGATCAGGGTTTCGCGTGCTCGAGACCAAGAACCGGGTTCACGTCGCTGAGGCGCCCGTCGCGCAGCGTGTGCACGCGGTCGGCATATGCCGCTGCCTCGGGGTCATGCGTGACGAGCAGCACGGCGATTCCGCGCTCATGGCAGAGCTCCTCAAGCAGCGCCAGCACCTCGCGCCCACGCTCGGTGTCAAGGCTGCCGGTCGGCTCATCGGCCAACACTAGCCGCGGTTCGGTGGAGAGTGCTCGCGCGATCATCACGCGCTGACGCTCACCCATCGAAAGCTGCTCAGCGCGGTGCTCGAGGCGCTCCTCCAAGCCGAGACGCACGAGCAGCGGCTCGACCCGACGGCGCGCCTCGCGTACGCGCGCCGGGCGACCGAGCAGCTTCAACGCGGCGTTGTCGAGCGCGGTGGCGCCTGGGATCAAATCGAGTGACTGGCGCACGTAGCCAAGCTCGCTCATCCGATAGGCGGCCGCCTCGCGCGCCGCGAGCGCCGATATCTCGCGACCGTCCACGAACACCGCACCGCTGTCGGGGCGCATCACCGCCGCCGCGAGCATCAGCAGCGTGCTCTTGCCTGAGCCGCTCGGGCCATACAGCGCCACGAGCTCACCGCAGGCAACACTCAGCGAGACACCGTCAACGGCGCTGACCGTGTCTGTGTCGCCGACCGCGTAGTGCTTTACGAGCTCGCGCAGCTCCAGCACTTAGGCCGACCGCTGCGCGCCAGGAAAGTCGATCACGTTGGGCGCCTCACTGGCAGGATCACGCGAGATCGTCAGACGTCCATCGCTCAACGAGGCGACGCAGTCGGCGTAGCTGGCTTCGGGCATGTCGGGCACGGTAATGAGAACGCCCAATCCCTGCTCGTCGGCCGCGCGACGCAGCAGGCTCGTGACCTCCTCGCGCTGCAGCACGTCGAGGTTCGCTGTGGGATCGTCGGCCACGAGCAGCCGTGGCTCACGCACGAGCGCGTGCGCCAACGCGACCAGCGTGCGCTCGCCGTCGGTCAGGCTCGACCAGCGATGAGCGGCACAGCCGCTGACCTGCAAACGCCCGAGCATCGCGTTTGCCAGACGCCGCGCAGCACGCGGCGAGTGCCGGCCGAGCAGCGGCAGCGCCACGTAGTCGAGCACGCTCTCGAAGTCGCCGGACTGCGGGCCCATCCGCTGCACCCAGCCGATCCCATGGTGCAACTGCGGCGCCTGACCGCGGGGCGTCTGCGTGAGATCCTCCGCGTCGAACCACACCGCGCCCTGCTGCGGTCGCTCGAGACCGGCCGCGACCATCGCGAGCGTCGTCTTGCCGACGCCGCGCTGACCCCACACCGCGACGAGCTCGCCGGCGTGGACCGTGAGCGAGACGCCGTCGAGCACGACCGTCTCGTGAGCTCCACGCCAGTAGCTCATGCGCACCGCCTCGAGCGAGAGCAACGAGTCCATACGTCTACCTCGCGCCGCTGTTCGCACCGACGGTCTGCAGGAGCAGCGTTTTCATGACCCCACGCGCGTTCTGCAGCCACTCCACGCGCACCTGCAGCAGCTTGATCTCAGCTTCGCGCTGCAGCACCGGCGCAACCTCACGCCAGGTGCGTGTGCCGTTGGCGCCGAGCGGCTGGTTCATCACGCTGAGCACACGCAGCTGATCGATGCACATCTGCTCCTGCGCCCAAGTCTGCTCGATCAGCCTGGGCAGGAACTCCGGGCCCGAAAACAGGATCTTCAGGTCGAGCTCTTGGCGCACCGGGCTCGGCGAGGTCGAGCGGGTGATCCATTCGCGGAAGTAGTCCACGCCCTCAGCCGTCGATTCATAGATCGCGCGCGGCGCTGAGCGCGCGCTGCCTGCGCGAACCTTGGCCTTCTCGCTGCGCACGTGCCCATCGCGCGTGAGCTGGTCGAGCGCGCTATAGACGCCCGAGCGCTCCCAGCCCCAGGCACCACAGCGGTCCTCCAGGCGCCGCGCCAGATCGTATCCGTACCCTGGCCGTTCGATCACCAGCCCCAGCACCGCATGCTTCGCGCTCATGCTTTTTCGTGTCCCCGTTCGCGCCTCGTCTAGTCCCGCGGGCACTCTACTCTCCTAGCCTGGAGTTCGGCTGGCCCAATTAAGCCGCCCCATAGAGATGACCCTTCTGTATAAAGTCGATCCGGTTTATCAATTGCCCGTGTTCATTGGGAAACTGAGCGCTCGGAGGTGCCTGTTGACGCTTGTAATTAGTCAGAAACATAGTTGGACCTCATCCGCTCAGGCTCGTAGCCTTCGACCATGGCGAACGTGAATCTCAGCCGACCTGAACACGCTCGCGCGGGTGCTCGCAGCGGCGCTCGGCTACCGCTGATGGTCGCGTTGATCACGGCTGTGCTCGCAGCCACATGCGCTGCCGCGGGCGCCACTTCCAGCGACCCCGCCGCACACGCCGCGCGCTCGCTCAACGTAACCGACGAAGCGCACCTGCGCTATCACGAAAGCGCCGGCTCTTCACTGATCGAGGAAGGTAACGCCACCGGTGGGCTGCCCGGCGCGGTCAAGGTGCGCTTCACGGTCGGGCCCACCGTGAGCGCCACGTTCACGATCACCACCCACAGCGGCGCGCTGATCGGTCGCGGGACGGGAACGCTCCATTCATCCGGCACCTATGCGAGCTTTCGTGGCTCGATGACGATCACGCGCGGCACCGGCCGCTACGCGCACGCGCACGGCGGTGGCGGCTTTTACGGAGTGCTCAACCGCAGGACATACGCGCTCACCGTGCAGACAACCGGCAGGCTCTCCTACTAAACGGCAACTGAGATCAAACCGATTCGAGCCTCGCGCGGGACGCTCCTGATCGCGCTCCTGCTGATCAGCGGGAGCTGCTTGGCCGCAAGCGCCAGCGCAGCACAGTCGGTCAAGCTGAGCGTGGGGCTGAGCCCCGAGCGCCTCGGCCAGGGCACGACGATCGAGTTCGGCTTTCGGGTCGCCGTGCCGCCTGGACAGGCGCCCTCGCCGTTGAACTCCGTCGACCTGCTCTACCCCGCCAACATCGGGCTCGTCACGAGCGGCCTCGGCCTCTCCACCTGCACACCCGCCACGCTCGAAACGAACGGACCTGAAGGCTGCCCCGCGGACGCGCTGATGGGTCGTGGCAGCGCCGTCGTGGAGATCCCTTTGGGCCGACACACGATCACCGAGACCGGCGAAATCACGACCTGGATGGGGCCACTACAGAACGGCCGCCTAAGCCTTCTGTTCTTTGCCGAAGGGCGCGCGCCCGTCTCAGCTCAGCTGATCTTCCCGGGCCTCGTGCTCGACGCCTCCGCACCCTATGGCGGGCGCCTGGCCACACAGATCCCCGAGATCCCGAGCTTCCCCGAAGCCCCCGACGCGGCGATCGTGAAGATGCAGGCAACGATCGGCCCGAAAGGCATTGTCTACTTCCAGCGTGTGGGGAGCCACCGCGTGGGCTACCAGCCAAACGGCATCGTCCTGCCGAAACGCTGCCCGCGCGGCGGCTTCGCGTTCGCCGCTGCGTTCTCGTTCCTGGACGGCAGTCGCGCTCACGCGCACGCCACGGTGCCCTGTCCTGCGGGGCACCGCAAGCGCTGAGCTCCCTCGGGGCAGCGGCCTCGTTACGCTCCAGTTGGGAGCGCGCTCCGCGCAACCAGAACCTGGGAGAGCCGTATGCAGAAGCTGCAGAGCCAAGGCCTTCACCACATCACGCTGACCGGCGCCGACCGACATACCTCGATCGACTTCTGGGAGGGACTGCTCGGGATGCCCTTCGTGTTCGAGCAGCCCAACCTCGACAACGCCGCCGAGAGCCACCTCTACTTCGACCCCGGCGACGGGCGGCTGATCACGGTCTTCACCAACGAGCAGCGGACGGCCGATCCGCAGCGCACGCCGACCGACCCTGGCTGTGTGCATCACCTCGCCTTCTCGCTCTCGCGTGCCACCTTCCTGCAGGCGATCGAGCGTCTCGAGGAGCGTGCCATCAAGCACACGGGCGTGAAGGATCGCGGCTTCATGGACTCGATCTACTTCAACGACCCACTCGGCCTCACGATCGAGCTCGCCTCCTACCGATTCGATCCGCCCTTTGGCTACACGCACTCCGACGTGCTGCTCGAGGCGCACCTGATTCGCGTCGAACGCGGCGATGATCACATCGCCGAGGTGCACCTTGCCGACGCAATCGAGGCGCTCGTGTTGCGCTCGCGCCCCTCGCTCTCAGCGGATCGCACGGCCAGAGATCCCTACTGATGGGCTCGATCAACCAGCTCACGCAGTGGCGTCCGCGAGCGCCTGCGCCCGCCCAGCCGCTGCGAGCCCTGTCGGAGCGCCTTGGCGCGCCCGTTCCTGGCCGCGCGGGATCGAGCGAGTCAGCAACTCGTGCTGGAAGCCATACCACTCGAGTTGCATCGTGTGGCGCGGCTTGTTCGTGAAGTGGCCCGTGTGAAACTTCTCGTCGCGCTTGATCTCCGACTCCATCTCGGCCGGCCCGGGCGGCGCCCAGTCGCCGCTCAGCCAGCGCGCCGCGAGCTTGGACTGCAGCTCTGAGAAGGGAAAGATCGTAGGGATCGGCTGTCCGAACCCGATGAAGGCGAGATCGTCGATGCCGGGCTTGAGCATGCGCTTGTAGAGCGGCAGCACGTTCTCGGGCGCCGAGAGGAAGTCGGGGTCGAAGAAGGGAAAGCTCACGTTGTAGCCCGTGGCGTAGATGATCGCGTCGATCCTCTCCACGCTGCCGTCCGCGAAGCGCACGCGCTCGCCGAGCAGCTCTGCCACATCGCCCTTGGCCACCGCGTCGCCCGCGCCGAGGCGCCCCAACAGCTCGCTGGAGACCGTGGGGTGCGCGTCGAGGAAGCGGTGGTCGGGCTTGGGCAACCCGAAGTCCTCCATCCGCCCCGAGAAGATTCGCGGCAGGATCGCGCCCATCCGGCGCTGCAGCCCAGCTGGGATGCGCGGGTTGATCTTGACGACCTGATCGACCGGCTTGCCAAAGATGTACTTGGGGATCACGTAGGCGCCTGAGCGCGTGGACAGGAAGACCGTGTCGGAGACCGTCTTGCGCGCGAGCTCGGAGACGATGTCCACGGCGCTGTTGCCAATCCCCACCACGAGCACGCGCTTGGCGTAGAGATCGATTGGCGTGCTCGGGTCGATGTAGTCGTGGGAGTGGATCTGCGGGCCGTCGAAGCTGCCGGGGAAGTCCGGGAAACGCGGATCCCAGTGGTGCCCGTTACAGACCAGGAGCGCGTCGAAGGACTGCTGCGTGCCGTCATCGAGCGTGATCGACCAGCCCCCCTGCGCACCGCGCTCTGCGCGCAAGACGCGCGTGTTGAAGCAAATCCGCTCACGCACGCCGAAGGCATCGGCGTAGTCGCGCAGCCACTCGAAGATGTGCGAGTGGTGCGGGTAGTCGGGATAGCGCTCGGGCATTGGGAAGTCGCGGAAGGAGATCGAGGGCTTGGAGATGTCGATGTGCAGCGAGCGATACGCCGAGGAGACGCCGTTGGGGTTCTGGAAGTACCAGTTGCCGCCCACCTCATCAGACGCCTCGAAGCAGCTGTGGGGGACGCCGAAGTCGCTCAGCGCCTTGCACGCCGTGAGCCCCGAGACGCCCGCTCCGATGACGCAGACCGAAGGAAGCTCGCTCATGGCCTGAATCCTACGCCTCCCGCAGAGCGGCGTATCGCGGTCCTGATGCATGTCGCTAATACGAACGTCTAGGCGCGCGTTGGAACGAACGTCCGCCCTCTCTCGACGCTCTCAGCCTGGCCCTCGAAACCGTCGAGTGCATTGACGTCAAGCGCTCCTCGACGTATGCCGAACACCACGCCCCCCTTTCCCCTCCGCCGCGCCGCGCGCTCCACCCTGAGCTGCCTGCTCACGCTCGCGGCCACGCTCGTGCTGATCGCTCCCGCCGCTGCCCTTGCCGGCTCCGGCTCACACAAGCGCGCCGCAGCGCACCGCCGTCACGCGAGCACCCACATCGTCAGCCGCGCACCCAAGCCGCCAGCGCGCCGCGCTGCGGTCAAGCCGCGCCCGGCTGTGACGCACAGCGTCTCGCACCCAATCATCAAGCCACCATCCAGCTCCCCCACTACCTCAGCGCCCGCAGCCGCGCCGCCCGGCACGCCTACGCCGGTGAGCGAAGCGGCCAGCGAACCCAGCGGGCGCCTGCCGGCGGACATCGGCGAAACGGTCGGCGACCCGATCGACCCGCGCTTCCTCAGCGACCTGCCTTTCGGCCGACGCTCCTTCTGGGTACAGCCCTGGCGCTCCTACCTCGACACCTGGCCCGCCTCGCGCCTGCTCGAAGCGGTCGGCTTGGATTTCCCCACCAACCCCAGCGTCGCAGGGGGCACAGCGCACCTGCTGCAGGACAGCGGCTACAAGCTCGTGCGCATGGGCATCAGCTGGAATGGCATGTCCTTTGAAGACCCGAACGTCTTCACG
Source organism: uncultured Solirubrobacterales bacterium (assembly GCA_963785435.1). Taxonomy (GTDB): domain Bacteria; phylum Actinomycetota; class Thermoleophilia; order Solirubrobacterales; family Solirubrobacteraceae; genus Palsa-744. The sequence goes on along the minus strand of CAWAVE010000008.1, from coordinate 714,850 downwards.
CCGAGCCGCATCGCCAACATCACCACGCGCCTTAACGCACTCCACGCGCACGGGCTGCGACCGCTGATCGTGCTCGATGCGAACAGCGGTGGCCCCGTGCCGCTGAAGGTCATCACGCTGGAAACGTTGAGCGCGACCCCCGCAGGCGCGCAGACGGTGCAGCTCTCACCCGCGAGCGCCGCGCTCGTGGTGCCGGGCAGGACGGGCTTCAACCACCTCTCCTTCGGCGGCGCTGGCGACGTGCTGATCACGGCGGTGGACGCCCAGAACGTGGCCACGCTCTCCCAGCCGCTGATCGCCGAACTGCCCGCCGGGGCGCACCCCGCGAGCACGCTGCGTTTCGGCCCCTTCCAGGCGCCCACGCTCGCCTCCGGCGCGCCGAACCCGGGCTTTCAGGAAACGCTCTCGGGCTGGCTCAGCTACGTGAACGCGGTCGGCAAGATCGCCTCCGGAGCCCTCGGCCCGGGCGGCTTCGACCTCGAGATCTGGAACGAGCTGAGCTTCGGCTCGGAGTTCCTCAACGCGGGTCACTACTACAAGGGCTATGTGGGCGGAGAAATCCAAACGGACCCGGGCGCCGAAGTCGAGCCCGAATCCGAAGAAGCGCTCAAAGCCGAAGGCGAAGCCTCCGAAACGCACGCCGGCGAAGAATCGAGCGAAAACGAAGAGCTGGGCGAAGGCGAAGAACCGAGTGAAGGTGAAGAAAGCGAAGCGAGCCCGACGACCCACGCGCTCGCCGCCAGTGCCGCGCCCGTCAAGCCGCCGCGTCCCGACAGGCCCAAACGCGAAGTCACCAAAGCGGTGATCAAAGCGCTGATCGCCGAAACGGTACGCCAGGTCCGCGACCCGAAAAACGGCTTCGCGCCGCAGGTATCGATCACCAGCGGCTTCTCGAGCGAGGGTCCCTTCGCCTCGGGAGCAAAGGCGCCGATCGGTCTCACGGCGCTCAGCAAGCACCCGTACACGACGCAGAAATTCTTCCCGCTCGCCTTCAAGGCCAATCGCGGACGCCCCGTTGACGCCTTCGGCGAACTCGACACGGCCACCAAGAAAAGCAAAGAACCGCTGTTCATCCCCACCTACCAGTCGCTGTTCCCCGAGTACTGGCTGACGGGCACCTCCACCGAGACCTTGATCCGCGACATCGCGCCCGTGACCACCTACATCTACCGCTTCCCCCACGGTCGCGAAGTGGCGCCGCCGGGTGGCGTGCCACTCCAGAAGTGGGTGACCGAGTTCGACATGCGCCCACGCGGCACCGTGCTCGGTCCCGACGAGGCGACGCCGCAGAGCGGCCCCGCAGCCACGATCTCACCCGCCGACAGCGCGCATTTCCAGGCCAAGGTGGTAATCCGCAGCGTGATAGCGAACGTCGCCAAGGGCATCTCACGCGAGTACCACGGGCTCGTCGGCCTCTCTGAAGGCGGCTTCCTGAAGACGCTCGAAGCAAACCCCACGCACTATCCCGGCGACGCCAGCGGCGGCGAGGCGATGAGCGCGATGCACGAAATGCTCTCCCAGTTCGTCGGTCCCGGCCCGAACGGCGCGGCGCGCCAGCTGACGCTCGACTCGATCACGCAGAGCGGCAACCATGCGCAGTTCGCGGGCAGTGGCGCGCTCGCGCACGCGCCGCTGTATGACCGCGACGTGCTCGCCGTCTTTCCCTTCCAGTCATCGCCGAGCCATTTCGTGATCCCCGTCTATGTGATGACGCGCAACCTGCTCACGCTCTACCGCCCCGGCGCCTCCCCCAGCGACGTGCACCGCTTCGATCTGCCGAACGAGAACTTCCGCGTCACGCTCGGCAACCTCCCCGAATCCGCCACGCCGCCGAGCGTCAGCGCCTACGACCCGCTGCTGAAGAGCAACACGCCCGCACGCCTGCTCTCCAGCAGCGGACGCAGCGCCGTCTTCGAAGTCGCCGCGAGCGACTACCCGCGCATGCTCAGCATCAGCTACGGCGGCGCCGTGCATTGAGCTGAGAGACGATCGGCGCCGTCCGGGCCGGACTCGATAGTCCGCGGATGCCCGCGAAAGTTATGGGCTCGGCGATGCGCGAGCTCTACGACGTCCTGCGTGCGGCCACCGCGACGCACCGGCGCCTGCGCGACCACATTCTTGCGATCGCGATGGCGACTCTCGGCGTTGACGCGCTCTGCACGCTGCTCGCCTTCCTGCTCGAGCGCGGCGCCCAACAGAGCGAAGTCAAGACGATCGGCAGCGCCGCGTTCTGGGCCACCACGCAGCTCTTGACGGTCTCCTCGCAGCTCAAGAACCCGATCTCCACGGGCGGGCGCCTGCTCGACGTGTTCATGGAGATCTGGGCGATCACCGTGATCGCCGCGCTCGCCGGTGCGCTCGGCAGCTTTATCCAGAAGCGCGGCGAGGAGCGCGAAGGCTAGAGGCGCGCTGCGAGCGCCTTGCGCGCTGCGCTTGTGCGCCGCCCGTAGAGCATTCGCTTGGGCAGCGGTACGGGGCTGAGCCGCCGCAGCGCGCCGCCGAAGAACAGTCGCGGCTCCAGACGTGCGAACAGCAGCGCGAGCTCGCGCCGCTCGGCGGGCGAGAGGGCGCTTCGCTGCCCGCGCGTGCGTGCGAGCAGCGCCAGCAGCCGGCGGCGCTGGGCGCGATCCAGGCGCATCGCGTGAGAGCGCGCCAGCAGGAGCACCTCGGCTGCGAGCGCGATACGCGCGAGCGGGACGCCGTGGCTGAGCCGCCGCAGCCAGCGACTCCTGAGCAGGACACGGCGGGTCCTCGCCACCCCGCCCACGTCAGCCGGCCGCAGAGAAGTGGAGCCTCGCGCGCTCAAAGCGCGGGGCGCTTGCGGTGCCGAGCGCGACGGCCGGGGTCAGGCAGCCTGCCCCCTCGGGCGTCGCGCCCTCCTCGGCGAGGAGCATTCCCGCCTCGCCCAGCAGCCGCGCGGTGGCCAGGTAGCCGGGATGGCCCTCGGCGCGCAGGCTCACGGATAGTGTCCTGCCGGCACCCGTGCGCGCATGCACGACCGTCGTCCAGCGCCAGCGCTCGAGACGCTCGGCAGCGGGACCGAAGCCGGAGGCAGGTCCCACGCGCGCGAGCGCAGCTGCCAGTGGCCGGCGCACCGCCGGGCGCGCTCGTGCGAGCGCGCGCAACCCGACCTGCGAAGCCGACAAGGCTCCCGCGATTGCCCAGCGGGCTGGCGCCGAGGCAGCGCCACCGCCGAGCGCCATGCCCTCGCGGTAGACGAAAGGCTCGCCGGCGCGACCCTCCGCAGCGGCGAGCAGCGCCGCGGTGCGGTGAACGATCGCGGGGTTGATGAACGGCGCGGGCGTCATCGGCGCCAGCACCGCGCCATCGGTCCCGCGACGCGGTGCGAGGCCGATCGGGCTCAGCCGCCGCACAGCCGCCGCGAACGCGGCGTCTGTGATCAAGAGCGCCGGGTCTGTGATCCGCGCAGCGTCCTCGGCAGCCGCGACCGTGGCGAGGCTCTGGAAGGTTCCACCCGACATGCCGTCGGAGGGACGCGGTAGACCGGGCGGCGGCATGAAGGCCACCTCGACGTCTGCCGCCGCGAGCTCTTCCTTCCATTGCTCTCGCGCGCGCTCAGCCGCAATCGCGACCAGCAGGTCGGGGGGCAGCGCCTCAAAGCCGCAGACCTGCACGACCTTCACGCCTGCCGCCAACGCTGCGCCTTGCAGCTCGTCGATCACGTTGCGCACGAAGGGCATCTCGCCCGTGAGATCCACGTAGCGCGCGCCCTCCGCGATGCAGGCCTCGATCACGGGGCGCCCGTAGAGCGTGTAGGGGCCCACGAGGTTCAACACCACGCGTGTGCGCGCGGCCATCGCAGACAGCGAGGCGGGATCTCCGACATCGGCGGCGATCATCTCGGGCGCGCTCACACCCACCTCAGCGAGCACGCGTGCCGCCTTGGAGGCATCGCGCGCGGCGGCGGCCCAGCGCAGCGGCCCCTCGCCCGCACGTTCGGCGAGGTAGGCAGCCACACGCCTACCGGTCACACCACCGGCACCGAAGACAACCACGTCGAGATCGCGCTCGGGCATGGCGACGACCTTACACCCGCCGCTACCGAGGACTACCGCGTGTGGGGCTCAGCGCCGCCGGTGAGCATCGTGAGCTCGCGCAGCAAGCCATCCATGCCCGCGATCTCAAAGGCCGCCCGCTGGCGTCCCGCGCCGCCACCGAGCGCGAGCAGCGCGGGCAACTCGTCGAGCTCCTCTGTACAGCCGAGCTCATCTGCGTGTGCACGCGCGAGCGCGAGCGCGTCCTCGAGCAGGGCATCGACGGGGCGCAGGTGCCCTTCTGCGTTGGGCAGGCGTGCGGCCACACCGAAGCGCGCCGCGCGGAAGATTCCCTCCTCGAGCACCTCAGCGGGAGGATCAGGTTGCGCGGGCGCCTCAGCTTCGTGGCGCGCGAGGCAGTGGATCAGCGCGATCAGCGCGGCGTTCTCGCGCAGCGAGGTCTGCGCGTCCAGCGCGCGCACCTCGACCGTGCCGAGCCGCGGGTGCGGACGCAGCTTCCACCAGAACCAGGTGTAGTCGGGCACGTCCGCAGCGCGCGCCAAGAGACGTGTAGCGGCCTCGAAGTCGCCGTAGTCGCGCATCGCGCGCGGCACGCCCGAGCGCGGCCAGCCGCGTACGGTCACCTCGCGCGCGGACACCAGGCCGGTGTCGCGGCCGTGGCGAAAGGGCGAGTTCCCAGCGAGCGCCTGCAGCAAAGGCAGGTGGCGGCGCAGGCCGTTGAAGGCGCGGATCGCGGTCTCTGCGTCTGGCATGCCGATGTGTACGTGCAGGCCACCTACCGGCGTGGCGACCGCATCGCCGAGCAGCTCGCGAATCCGCTCGTAGCGCTCCTTGTCGGTGATCGTCGCATCACCTTCGCGGGCCGCGGGGTGCGTGCCCGAGCCGAGCAGCCCTGCACCCGTGGCGAGCACCGCGGCGCGTAGTCCGCCGAGCGTCTCCACGGCCTCCCCGACAGTGCGGCAGACGTGCGTGATGAGCTCCACCTGGCAGGCGTGCAGCTCGCGCTCGACGGTGCCCTTGACGGGGCCAAGTCGCGCTTGCACCGCCGCGGAGGCGTTCGCCTGACTGCCCGTAACGGGGTCCACGAGGAACAGCTCCTCCTCCACCCCCACCGAGAAGGGTCGCTCTGAGCCGAACGAGCTCTCGGCGTTCTCGTTCATGGCCATCACTCGCATCTTCCCCTAGCGCGACGATCGGAAACGCTGCGCGCGCGCCGGCGTCGCCGTCGCGGCGCCTAGCATCTGCGCGATGGCCCCCAGGACGACCATCGCCACGCTGGCAAGCGCCGCGATCTTGGCGGGGTGTGGCCACAGCACGGAAGTCACCCACACGATCTCCGCGACGGCCGCCAAGACGCCGCTCACGCAAGCCTCCGCAGCAACCGCCACTACCGCTGCGACCGTGCCGCCGCCTGTGCAGAGCAGCGCGAGCGTCCCCGCGACGCCTGCTCCTGCGCCCGACCCGCTCGCTGCGCTGCGCCCACCGATCCACAGCTGGCCGATCCCCTTCGGCGCAGCACGTAAGCGTGAGATGGCTGCCTACTCGCTACGCCACTACGGTGAAGACACCTACCGGCTGAGCGCGCCGCGCGTGATCGTGGAGCACTACACCGAGACGGCGACGGCGCAGCAGGCCTACAACACGTTCGCGCCGGACGTGCCGGACAACGAGTTTCATGAGCTGCCCAACACCTGCGCGCACTTTCTCGTGGAGCAGAGCGGGCGCATCGATCAGCTCGTGCCACTGGGGCTGCGCTGCCGGCACACGACGGGCTTGAACTGGACGGCGATCGGCATCGAGAACGTGGGCCTCTCAGACCAGGCGATCCTCGAAAATGGCGCGCAGCTGCGTGCGTCGCTGCGCCTCACGCGCTGGCTGCGGTGCCGCTATGGCATAGCGCTGCACAACGTGATCGGCCACAACGAGAGCCTCTCCTCGCCCTACCACCACGACCGCGTGCCCGCCTTCCAGCACCAGACGCACTCCGACTGGAATCACGCCGACATGAACCGCTACCGCGCGCTGCTCGCGCAGCTGCCCTGTGCGGGCTAAGCGGCGAGGTTCTCGAACACGGCGCTCATCCCCTGCCCGCCGCCGATGCACATCGTCTCGAGGCCGTAGCGCGCACCGCGACGGCGTAGCTCACGCAGCAGCGTGGTCATGATGCGCCCACCGGTGGCGCCAATCGGGTGTCCGAGGGAGATGCCCGAGCCGTGCACGTTGACGCGCTCGAGGCCGTCCGGCAAGTCCCACTCGCGCAGCACGGCGAGTGCCTGCGCGGCGAACGCCTCGTTCAGCTCGATCAGATCCATGTCCGCGAGCGTGAGCCCCGCGCGGGTGAGCGCACGCTCGCTCGCAGGCACCGGCCCGATGCCCATCGTCTCCGGCGCCACACCGGCAACCGCCCAGGAGACCAGGCGCGCGAGCGGCTTCAGGCCGAGCTCGGCGGCACGCTCGGGGTGGGTGACGATGCAGATCGCCGCGCCGTCGTTCTGGCCGCTGGCGTTGCCCGCGGTGACGGTCGCGTCGGGGTCCTTGGCGCCCATCAGCGGCCGCAGGCCCGCGAGGCGCTCGAGCGAGGTGTCCGCGCGCGGGTGCTCATCGAGCTCGATCAGGCGCTCCTCGCGGCGGCTCTTTACGAGCACAGGCACGATCTCCTCCGCGAAGGTGCCGTCCTCCTGCGCGGCCACCGCCAGCCGGTGTGAGCGCAGCGCGAGCTCGTCCTGCTCGGTGCGCGGGATCGAGTACTGGCGGCGCAGGTTCTCGGCAGTTTCGATCATGCCGCCCGGCAGGCGATGCTCGCGCCCGCCGGCAGTCACACGCGGGCGCGCAAGGCGGTCTTCGAGTGCCAACCCGCCGCCCTTGACGCCCCAGCGCATGCCGCTGACGTAGAACTCAGCCTGGCTCATGCTCTCCGCGCCGCCCGCGAGCGCGAGCTCGGCGACGCCGGTCTGCACCTCCATGCAGGCGAGCATGATCGCCTGCAACCCCGCGCCGCAGCGCCGGTCGAGCTGCATGCCCGGAGTCTCGATCGGTAGGCCCGCGTCGAGCGCAGCTACGCGACCGAGCGCGGGCGCCTCGCCGTTGGGGTAGCCCTGGCCGAGGATCACATCATCGACGGCCTCGGCGGGAAGCTCGGTGCGTGCGATCAGCTCTCTGATCACGCCGGCGGCGAGATCCTCGACGGGCACGTCGCGAAAGACACCGCCAAAACCTCCCACGGGCGTTCGCAGCGGTTCACATATGACGGCGTCGCGCACGGTCTCAGCCTACTAGTCAAGAAGGAACTCACCGGCGGCGACGCTCACAACCGAGCCGCCGACCTCGACACGTTGCACCGCCTCCCCAGAGCCCGAGGCAACGGCGTAGAGCAGCGAGGGTCGCGAGAGCTCGCTGCCCTGGCTGATCTCGATCTCATCCCCGAAAGCGATCTGCGCGTGGCGGCAGAGATGCAGCGCCAGCGGCCCCGCCGCCGAGCCCGTGGCCGGATCCTCCGCGACTCCTAGACCGGGCGCGAACATGCGCGTGCGCCAGTGACGTCCCTTGCCGGCAAAGCAGCTGACACACAGCTCGCCGAGCCCGCTGAGCGCCTGCAGATCGACGCGCAGGCTCCCGACAGCAGCGGTGTCCTCCAGTGCGACGAGCACGTGTCGGGGGCCGTTGTCATAGACCTCCACGGGCAGTGCCGCGCCCGCAACGCCGAGTGCGGCGAACAGCTCGGCCTGGCGCTCGAAGCGCTCCCAGCTCGGGACCGGCTGGGCCATCCAGCCAGAGGCCGCCCGCTGCTGCTGTGCGTGGCGCACGCTTACGGCAATTGCTCCCACCTGTGTCTCGAGCGTGACCACCTCCTGTTGCAGGGCGCCTGCGAGCAGGATCGCCGCACCGAGCACGGGATGACCGGCGAATGGCAGCTCGACGGATGGCGTGAAGATGCGCAGCTGCGCATCTGCGCCGTGCTGCGGCGGGAGCAGGAATGCGGTCTCGGAGAGACGCAGCTCGCAGGCGAGGCGCTGCATCTGCTCGACAGCGAGCGCGCGTGCGTCGGTGAAGACCGCGAGCTGGTTGCCCTCGAGCGGGCGATCGGTGAAGACGTCGAGCAGCACGTAGCGAGCGCCCGCGCGCGAGGGCGACTCGGTACGCCCTCGCGCGAGCGGGTCGAAGGCAGCGAGGAGCTGCATCGTCTGGGACACGTAGCGCAGATTAAGGCAGCACTCCAGCGGGCAGCGCGAGCACCGATAGGCTCGAAGCTCACAGGGCCAAGCGGAGGAGTCAGAAGATGAGCGAGGTTGTCTACAAACACATCGAGGACGGCGTGGCCTTGATCACGCTCAACCGGCCCGAGCGCCTGAACGCTTGGACGACGGAGATGGAGCAGGACTACTTCGCGATGCTCGAGGAGTGTGGCGCCTCAGCGGAGGTGCGCGTGATCGTGGTGACGGGCGCCGGACGCGGCTTCTGCGCGGGCGCAGACATGCACGACCTGCAGGCGCTCGGCGATGGCACGCTCGAAGCTTCCGAGCACGTGATGCAGCGCCGCGCGCAGAGCTTCCCGCTGTCGATCCCCAAGCCGATCATCGCGGCGATCAACGGCGCCTGTGCGGGCATCGGGCTCGCGCAGGCATTGATGTGCGACATGCGCTTCGCCGCGGAGGGCGCAAAGTTGACGAGCGCCTTCGCGCGCCGCGGCCTGATCGCCGAGCACGGCACCTCCTGGATGCTGCCGCGCCTGCTCGGCCCGGCACGCGCGCTCGATGTGCTGCTCTCCGGCCGCGTGGTGCTCGCCGAGGAGGCCGCGACGATGGGGCTCGTCAACCGCGTGCTGCGCCCCGAGCTGCTCGTCGAGCAGACGCTCGAGTACGCGCGCGATCTGGCCGTGAGCTGCTCGCCGGCGAGCATGGCGACGATCAAGCGCCAGGTCTACGCCGACCTCGAGCGGGGCCTCGCCGCGGCGTTGGGCAGCGCCGATGAGCTGATGCTCGCCTCGTTTCAAGCGCCGGACTTCCAGGAGGGCGTGCAGAGCTTCATCGAGCGCCGCGATCCTCGTTTCGCTGCGATCGGTGGCTAGGCGGTAGGCGTCAGACGGCGCAGGCGCACGCCGCCGAGCTCGATCAGCTCGGCGCCGCCCGGAAGCTCGGCGGGGGTGCGCACGGCAATCTCGCTGATCCCTTCCGAGGCATCCTCAGCAGCGCGCTCGAAGCGCACCTGCGTGTTCTCGAGCGCGAGCGTGGGTTGCGCGCTCTCACCGCTCGCCCGCACGCCGAGCACCTCACCCCAACGGGCGGCCACAGCAGCAGGGTCGGCGACGGCGACGGTGATCCCGGCGAGGTTCCCGGGCGCACCCGCACCGATCTGCCCAGTCCACTGCGGACCGCCCCAGCGCCAGGTGCCATAAGGGTTCGAGCGATCGAGCGAGACGATCGCGCCGCGCATGTCAGCGGGATGCAGGTGTGTGCCGGCGATGTCGGGGAGGTCGATCTGCCAGACCACGCGCACACCCAGCTCGCGTGTGCGCTCACGCGCGGCCGCGAGGTCCTCGAGGTCGAAGAGCGCCATGTAGCCACCGTCGCCGTGGCGTGCGAGATGACGCCCGGCGGCCGTGTCGGGCTTGATCGGAGAGACGATCTCGATGAAACCCTCGCCGAGCGCGAAGACGACGTTGGCGAGGCCGAACTCGCCCACACCTGGGTCGCGGAAGGGCTCAGCGAGCCCGAGCGTGGAGCGCAGCTGTGCAGCCAACGACTCCAGATCGCTCGCGACGAGCACCGCCTGGCGCAGGCGGACCCTTGGCTCTCTGTGGAGCATGCTCGAGCAGGCTACGCTGTTTGCTCGCCACGGTCTATGGGTACAGCCACAGCATGAACTCCCCCTCGCTTACCCCTGCCTGTAATCCCCCGCTCAACGCGCTGCGTCTAACAGCAGCCATCTGCCTGCTGCTCGCCGGCCTCGCGCTGATGGCCAGCTCCGCGAACGCGGCCACGCCGCCGCCGCCCGCGGTGAGCACGAGTGGCATCACGGGACTGAGCTACTCGGCGGTCACGCTGCACGGCCGCGTCGATCCCCGCGGCCAGGCCACCAACTACTTCTTCCAGTACGGGCACACGCGCGGCTACGGCGCACAGACACCGCTCGCGCCGGCCGGTAGCGCGAACGCCTCGCTAGCGGTCAGCCAGGCCGTGACGGGCCTGGCGCCGCTGACGGTCTACCACTACCGCATCGTCGCGGTCAGCGCAGGCGGTGTGGCGCTCGGCAGCGATCAGAGCTTCACGACGCCCAAGATTCCGCTCTCGGTGGCGATCGTGGGAGTCCCCAACCCGGTGCTCTTCGGTAGCCCTTTCACCGTCGAGGGAACGCTCTCAGGCACCGGCTCAGCCAACCATGAGGTGCGCTTGGAAGCCAACGGCTTCCCCTACCTCGGTGGCTTCCAGCCGCTCGGTAACGCCGAGCTCACGAGCGCTACCGGCGGCTTCTCCTTCCCGGTCTTGGGCCTGCTGCAGAACACGCAGCTGCGTGTGGCGACCGTCGGCAAACCGTTCGTGGCGAGCCCCGTGATCGTCGAGGGCGTGGCGGTGCGCGTCACGATGCACGTACACGCCACGCATCGTCGCGGCTTCGCGCGCCTGTACGGCACCGTGGCGCCCGCAGAGGTCGGCGCGCTCGTGGGCTTCCAGCTGCTGAAGCCCGGACACCGCTCGGTCAACGTGGGGGGCACGATCGTCAAGGTGGGCACCGCCACGGTGTCGAGCTTCAGCCGCGTGATCCGCGTGCACCGTGGCCTCTACAAGGCGCTCGTGCGCGTCAACGACGGCGCGCACCTTTCTGCATACAGCTCGCCGCTGGCAATTCGCTGAGCACCGAGCACTCGCCGCGCGCCGGGCGATAATCGAGCGATCACAGGCGCACCCGAAAACGAGCACCTCGCCTCGACGCCGCGCGGCGCGCTCGCGCGTGCGGCGGACTGGGTCGTGCCCGGCGCGAACCCCTCGGGCGTCGTCTACGGCGTAATCGTGATCGGCGCGCTGCTCGCTGCGGAGAGCGGCCGTCACGAGAGCTATAGCGACACGCTCCTCTCGGCTGCGCTTGCGGCGGCGCTCTACTGGCTCGCGCACGCCTACGCGAGCATGCTCGGCGCTCGCTTGACACAGGGTGAGCGCCTCAGCGTCCGCGCGCTGCTGGGCGCGCTGGCCAGGGATTGGTCGCTGATCCGCGGCGCGGCGATCCCGCTGCTCGCGCTCGTGCTCGCCTGGATTGTGGGCGCGCGCCAGGAGACAGCGGTCACGGCCGCGCTGTGGAGCGCGATCGCAAGCCTCGTGGTGCTCGAGCTGGTCGCAGGCCTGCGCTCGCGCGCCACCGCAGCGGAGCTCGTGCTCGAGGTCAGCGTGGGGCTCGCGATGGGCATGGGCATCCTCGCGCTGAAGATCGTCCTGCACTGAGCTACTGGCCGCAGCTTGCGGCAATGCTCATATCCTCAACGGTGGCCTGTAGACAAAAGACCGCTGACATGAAATGATCAAGTGGGGTCAGACCGAATGACAGTAATCGTCTGGTCCGAAAGGTTCATTTGGAGAGGTAGAATGGGATCAGGAGGTCGAGGGTCTGTGTCAGAGGGTGTCGGGCGGACGAAAGCGGGCAAACGCGGCAAGCCCACAAAGGGCGCGGCGACCAGCGTTGCACCGATCTACAAGCGCCTGCCCCACGGCCCCCACCGTCTCGAGCGCGGCGAGGTAATCCGCCACCAGCGCGCACGCATCTACGGGGCGATGGTTGAGGCGGTCGCCGAAAGCGGCTACGAGCACACGAGCGTCAAGCAGGTGATCGGGCTCGCGGGCGTCTCGCGGCGCTCCTTTTATGAGCAGTTCGCGAACAAGCAAGAGTGCTTCCTGGCGACCTTCGACCTGATCGCCGGGCGCGAGATCAAGCGCATGGGCAAGGCCTACATCACAGCGAACGGCGGTCTGGAAGAGCGACTGCGAGCGGCCTTCCAAGGACTCACAAAGCAAGCCGCAGAGAACCGCAAGGCAGCCACGCTCGTGCTTCTCCAGGCGCGCACCGCCGGCGCCCCCGGCGCGCTGCACCTGCGCCGCGCGACCACGAGCTGCGAGCAGATGCTCGCGCAATGCTTCCTCGCCTCGCCCGAGGCAAGCCCGCTGCCGGGTCCGGTCATACGCGGCATCACGGGTGGGCTGGAAGGCATGCTGGCGCAGGCGGTTAGCAACACCGATGAGCGCATCGATCCGAGTTGAGCGAAAAGATGCTGTGCTGGGCGCTCCTCTTCCAGACACCTGCGGCAGCGCGCATGGACGAGCTGATGGCCGCCGGGCTGAGCATGCGCATGCGCGAGATCTCGCTTGCGCACTCGCACGAGCCGGCGCTCACCGTCAGCAACAGCTCAGACCCGCGGGAGCGACTGCTCGCCGAAGTGCTCCGCCTCGCCGCGCTGCACGACTACCGCGAGCTCACCGCGCCACAGATCGCCGATGAGGCGCGCGTCCCGATCGACGTGTTTCTCGAGCTGTTCGCGACCCGCGACGAGTGCTTCCTGGCAGCCCTGGACATGATCAGCGAGGAGCTGCTCGTGATCGCCGCCGACCCGGAGCTCGTCTCCTCGCAGTGGCCGATTGGCGGTGCGGCGCGTGCTGGGCGCGCTGCTGAGCTTCCTCGGCGAGCGTCCGCTGTATGCACGCACCGTCGCGCAGGAGACTTTCACGGCCGGCCCTGAAGCGGTGCAGTACACGCTGGAACTGATGCAGACGATCGCCACGCTGCTCACCGAGGGCGCACCGACCCCCGCGAAAAATGGGCTAGTCGTCGAGGGGATCGCCGGCGCGCTGCTCCATACGGTGCGCTGCCAGGTCGTCAGCGGGCGCGTGCAGCTGTTGGGAGCGCTCTCCGACCACCTCTCCTACCTCGTGCTCGCGCCGTTCCTGGGCGCAGAGGCGGCACTTGAAGCGCTCGCCGAAGATCTCCCCCAGCGCTAGCGGCGTTTGCGCAGCAGCCGTTCGGCGAAGTAGGTCAGCACGATGCCGACCAGCAGCGAGATCACGATCACGATGATCAAGGGCGCGCGGCCAGAGCCGAAGATCCAATGGACCTTGACTTCGTCGAGGTTCGTGACGGCGAACAGCGTGATCAGCACCGCGAGCACGACCATCGCGCCCGTGCGTGCCAGCTCGCCGGAGCTTCGGCGCGGCGCCTTTGACGGAGGTTTGGGACTGGGGATCTGTCCTGGGCTGGCGGCCATGGTGCCTGCTGCTGATACTAGCTGGGGCGCGCCCCCAAGCATGCGGCGAGCAGGCCCCGGCCCGAATTTCGGGCGCCCCACGCCCAAGCCGAGGAGGAGCCGGCCTGAGGGCGAATACCATGGACGCGATGAGTTCTCGCAGGCTCACCATCTCACTCGCCTTGCTAGCGGGCGCGCTGCCCGGCGGCGCGCTGCTCGGATGCGGCTCACAGACCAAGACCGTCTCCGCCGCCAACGCGCCCGTGCCGACGCAGAGCACCACAGCGAGCACCGCGCCGAGCGCCACCAAATCAACGGGCACCGCCAAAACCCAAAGCACGCCCACGCCGACCACCACAACCAGCGCGTCCGCGCCGACACACACCGCTCCCGAGCCCGCGTTCACACAGCAGGAAACCCACGCCGAAGGCGTGAGCGCCGCCGCATCGCTCGTGCGTGCGCATGGCTACACGCCCAACAACACCTCCGAATACCACGACACCCAGACGCTGCGAGTGCTGATCGGCACGCGCACCGGCTCGGGCGACGGCTATGGCCAGCAGGCCTTCTTCTTCGTCGCCGGGCGCTACATCGGCACGGACACCAAGGAACCAAGCGCGACGCTCAAGGTGCTCTCCCAGAGCGACACCGAAGTCACGCTCGCCTATCCGCTCTACCGCAGCAGCGACCCGCTCAGCACGCCCTCCGGCGGACAGGCCACGGTCCACTTCCAGCTCAACAACGGCAAGCTCGTGCCGCTCGGGCACATCCCTCCGGCGAGCCGCAGCGCCGGTCTCAGCCGCTACTAGCTCGCGCTCAGCGCACGCAATCACCGGCGCGGCGCTCTGTAGCACCTATGTTGAGGTGCAAAGCGATCAACTACCAGAGAAAGGACTCGGCCTATGAGCGCGAAGATCGACGGTCGCGGCGAAGAGATCCTGAAGGCAAAGAACTTCTGTCACGTCGCGACCCTGCGCGAGGACGGATCAGTGCATGGCGTGCCCGTATGGGTTGACATCCAGGACGGACGTCCGGTGCTCAACTCGGTCGAGGGGCGCGCCTGGCCGCGCAACCTCGAGCGCGACCCGCGCGTGACATTGACGGTTCAGAACATGGAGAACCCCTACGAGTACCTGGAGATTCGCGGGCGCGAGGCAGAGCGCACCACAGAGGGCGCAAACGAGCACATCGACCAGCTCGCCAAGAAGTACATGGACGTGGAGGAGTATCCCCTGCGCCAGCCCGGCGAACAGCGCCTGATCATCCGCATCGAGCCCGAGCACGCCAAAGTCTGGGGCGGCTGAAACGCGGTCTGGTTTAGCGTCGAGGACGCGGTGCGCTACGGCCGCGTCCCGGCGCGACGCGTGAGGCGCCGCCACAGTGAGGGCTGCGAAGGTTGGGAGCGCAGCCACTCCTCGCGTAGCGCCAACTCACCTCGCGCGCGAGCATTCAGCACACAGGCGGTGTGGGCGTGGCGACGGCGACGGGTATCGCCTTCGGGCGCGATCAGCATATGCTCGCTGAGAGAGGGCAGCAGATGAGCGCAGAATGGACACCGATACGTCGCAGGCTTGCGATTGGCCGCATTGCGCACCGTCCACCACGGGGCGGGAGGAAGGCTGGACATCGCTCCATTGTGCCGCCCCTCGCCGCCACGCTCGCGGCGACGCTCGCGCTGCGCGCGGGCCTCTCGCTGGCGCGCGCCGCGCAGGAGCGGCGTGCTGCGCAGAGGTGCGCCGAGGATCGCCGCTTCAGCCGCCTGCTCGAGGAGTCGCTCGGGCAGGCGCTACAGCGCATGGCGCTGGGCCAACTCGACATCGCAATCGAATGGCTCGAGCGCGCCGGTGCTTCAGACGCAGGCGAACACGCGATCCACGAGACGCGCAAGGCGCTCAAGCGCCTGCGCGCGCTGTTGCGTCTGCTCGAGGCGCAGCTCGCCGAGGAGGTCTTTACCCGCGAGGATGCGCTGCTCGCAGAGAGCGGCAAACAGCTTGCGGGCGCGCGTGACGCGGAGGTGCTGCTCGAGACGCTCGACGCCCTGCTCGCGCGCGATCCGCACAAGCTCGAAGGTCGCGGCGGCGTGGTGAAGCTGCGCGCACAGCTCCTCAGCGAGCGCGAAGCCGCGCGGCGCGCCACGCTCGGCGATCCTGCTCTGCGCGCGGCGGTGCTAGCGCAACTGCGCGCCTGCAGGGTGCGGGTGAGCGCCTGGAGCCTGGCCGACCACGAGGGCATCGCGCTCGTGCAGCCGGGCCTCGCCCGCCTATACCGCCAGGGTCGCGCGCGCTACCGCCGCGCAGCGCATGGCCATGGCGAGCGCACGCGCGTGCTGCACAGCTGGCGCAAACGCGTCAAGGATTTGCGCTACGCGGCGCAGATGCTCGAAGTCGACAAGCGCCAAGCAGCCGCTGCGCGACCACAGAAGGGACCCGCGCGGGCTAAGTGGCGGCGGGCCCGCAAGGACGCAGCGTGGCTCAGGCGCCTCGCCCAGCGCGCCGATCGGCTGGGCGAGCTGCTTGGCGAGGAGCACGATCTCGCGGTCCTCGAGCAGCGCATCGACGCGCCTCCCGAGCACGCCGAGCGGATCGGAAGGCGTGCGCGCAAGGCGCTCAAGCGATCGATCGCGGTGCGACGGCGCACCCTGAGGAAGGCGGCGCTACGCGAGGGAGAGCGCCTCTATCGGCGCAGCCCGCAGAAGTTCCTGCGCCGCGTGCGCCGCGCCCAGCGCGCCGCGCACGGCGGCTAGCTTTAGCTGACGCTGATGACCGTGAGCGTGCGCTTGCCACGCGGCAGCGACACGGAGGTCTCATCGCCAGCGCCGCGGCCGAGCAGCGCGACCGCCACAGGCGATTCGGCCGACAGGCGCCCGTCGCCTGGCGCCGCGTCGCGCGAGCTGACGATGCGCCAGGTGCGCTCGACGCCGTCCTGGTCGCGCACCACCACGGTCGATCCGAAGCTCACCACGCCTCCTGGCGCACCGGACTCTTCCTCGACGACCACCGCGTCGGCGATCTTCTCGCGCAACCGCGCGATCTTGGTCTCGAGGTGCGCCTGGTCGTTCTTGGCGTCGTGGTACTCGCTGTTCTCCTTCAAATCGCCCCATTCGCGCGCGGTCTTGATGCGTTCGGCGATCTCGCGCCGTCCCTCGCCCTCGAGCGCAGCGAGTTCGGCGCCGAGCTCCTGCAGGCCCTCGGCGGTGATCAGGTTGGTTGAGTCAGACATCGCCGAGAGCCTACTCCTCGGCGACTAGAAGTAGGTGGACGGTGGCGATGAGAGCAGCGCGTAGATCTGCACGATCGCCGCCTGGTAGAGCAGCTGCGCGGAGGCGGGCGATCCTGCCACGAACAGATTGTTTGTGAGACGTAGGTGCGCCCAGGCGTAGTCGACGTATGCCTGACCGATCTTTTGCCCGGGCGGGTCATGCGTGATCGAGTCGAGATACATCAGGTTGCGGAAGTAGACCGACGGGAAGAACGGGTTCTCGCTACCGAGCCGTTCGGGCGTGAAGTACTGGCGCGCAGCCTGCGCGGTCTGGCGAGCCTGAAAGAGGTAGGCGGAGTTGCCAGTGGCCTGGTAGAGCAGCGCGCCCGCGCCGATCATCGCGCCTTGGTTGTAGCTCCACAGCGTCGCTTCGACCACGCCGTGGCGGTCGACGTGATCGGCGTAGAGCTGTGCGGGCGTGAGCAGGCACTGACGCACCCAGCCGTAGGCCATTTCGGCGAACTGCAGGTATTGCGCGTTGGCGGTGATTTTGTAGAGCTGCAGCGCGAGCTCCGCGGCGGGCGCGGTGGTGACGGTGTTGCGATCGGTGTTTTCGGCCAGGTTCGTGAAGGGAAGGCCGCCGGGGCAGCCGAGCGTCGGGGTCGGCCTGCCAGCCGGCCATCTCGAAGGCCATGATCGCCTCGGCGCTACCGAGCAGGACGGGGCTGTGGTTGAGCTTGTAGAGCCGCGCGAGCTCGATGCCGATCCAGTCGTTGTCGTCGTAGTACTTGGCCCCGCCTGGCCCCGCGGGTGGCGCGACCGTGCCGTCGAAGGCGGGCAGCGTGCTCGTGTAGGTGCCATCTGAAGCGCCGGAGTTGTTGGCGTCGAGGTAGGAGTTCAGCCCGATCAGCTGCGCGCCGAGTTCGTGCGTGAAGGAGACGCCTAGATGCGGGATGTTGGCCATGCTGACCGTGGCCGCGAGCGCTTGCGAGAAGGGCCAGAGATAGGAGAAGGGTTCGCCGTCGTAGAGGCCTGAGCCCTGGATGTAGTAGATCTTCTGCATCGTCTGAAAGGCGAGCAACGCGCGCAGCGGATTGCCGCGTAGCGCAGGCTTGTGGCTCTTCTTCTTGCTGCGCTTCTTCTTCGCAGCGGAGAGCTGAGCGCGCGCGTACTGCGAGCGGAGCGGATACAGGCGCGCGCGGGTCGCGCCGGCGGGATAGCGCGAGGCGCTGCCGGCGGTCTTGCGGGTAGCGCCCTCGGCGCTCGCCACGGCGCAGTAGGCCAGCACGCAACAGCACAGCAGCCCGCTCAAAGCGGCCGAAATGCGTGGATGAGAGCGATCACAGAACATGGCGTCTACGCGCAACAACAGGCGGGCGCACCGTTTGATTTGGTTTCGCATACGGTGTGCGACCAACTCGGCTCCTCGCGCCGCCAGCGAGACGCCGATCCTCGCAGAGGCCGTTCGGAGAGGGTGAAGGAGAGCTTGCAGTTCGACTACACGACGGTCGGCCACGTGACCATCGACGTGCTCGCCGACGGCACGCGTCAACCCGGAGGAGCGGCCTTCTACAGCGCGCTGCAGGCAGCACGGCTGGGGTGTAGCGCACAGATCATCACGCAAGGTCGACCAGCGGAGATCGAGCGGCTGCTCGATCCCTACCGGGCGGAGATCGAGCTGCAGGTCATTGCCCGCGCCTGCAACCACGACGTTGATCACGAGCGGCTCGGGTAGCGCGCGAGTGCCAGCGCATGCTGGCGTGGGCGGGTGCCGATCGCGGCGCTGCCGGAGCTGCGCACGGAGATCCTGCATCTCGCGCCGGTTGCGCGCGAGATACCGCTGAGCTGGCAGGCGCGGTGTGAGTTCCTCGGGTCTCACGCCACAGGGCCTCGCGCGTAGCTGGCAAGCGCACGGCGAGATTCGCCCTGCGCAGCCGGAGCGCCGCCGCGACGCTGCTGGCGGACACGCGCGAGCGCGGTGGTGTTGAGCGAGCTCGAGCGCGACGGCTGCGCGGAGCTGATCGCGGCGGCGCGCGCTGCGGGCGCGCTCGTGCTCATCACAGACGGCGAGCGCGCGAGCACGATCCTGCAGGGCGAGCGCTCCTCGAGCTGTGCGGTGCCGGCGCTCGCGCACACGGTCGAGGATCTCGGCGCGGGCGACGTGTTCGCGGCGGCGCTGTTCGTATCGCTCAACGAGGGAGCGCCCGTGCGCGCGGCGGTGCGCTTTGCGACGGCGGCAGCGGCAGTGCGGATGGCTGCGCGCGGCGCGAGCTGCGATCGGCGATCGCGCAGCGATCGAAGCGCGGCTGCGAGCGGTGGCGCAGCGAAGGCGACTAGGAAGCTGCAGCGCCGCTGTGTGCGCCTCAATCGCCGCGCTGAGCGTTGCCGGCATCGAGCTTTGCGCCAGCGCGCGCGCGCGCGCGAGCAGCAGGCTGCCGCCCACGGGGCCATCTCGACGGCGTCGACTCTGCGCAAGCGGGGCGACCGCGTGGATCGCGTCGCGTGAGCGGCGCGACGAAGATCGGCCCGGCCTTGAAGGCGCTGCCGATCAAGCCCACGGGGAAGGGCGCGTCCTGCTCGCCGCTCGGCGAGGCCGGTGCGACGGATCACCGCGGCGATCTGCTCGCCGAGCAATGCGGCGCCGCGCACGAAAGAGCTCTCGCGCGACCTCATCGCCCTGCTCCGCGAGCTTGGCCGTCTCGATCGCGAAGGCCGCGATCTCGCCCTTGGTGAGCGGCTTTGAGTAGACGTAGCTGGCGAGCGCCTCGACGCTCGCGACGACCGAAGAAGGCGGGCGCAGCATCGCTCAGCGCGGTCTGCGGGACCAGACGCCTCGCGGTCGCGCAGCGCAGCCTTGATCGACTGCACGCCGAGCCAGTAGCCAGAGCCCTCGTCACCGAGCAGATGGCCCCAGCCGCCGGCGCGCCAGGCGCGCCCGTCCAGGCCCAACGCCGAAGACGTTCGAGCCGGTGCCGGAGATCGCCGCCACGCCGGGCCCGGCGCCGGTGGCGGTGGCCCAGGCGCCGACGACGTCGTTGACGACGATCCAGGACTCGCGGTCGCGACAGCGCGCGACGTGCGCGCGATCGACTCGGTGTTCGTGCCAGCGACAGCGAGCACCGCCGCGGCGAGCTCGCTCGACGTCGATTGCCGGCACGCTCGATCGCCTCGTCGCGCGGCACCGAGGAGCGCCTCGCCCGCGGCCTTCGCGCCGACGGCGTCCTCGTTGCTCGGGCCGGCGTGCGCCGAGGTGCAGCTGCTTCGCCGTGAAGGTCGAGGACCGCCGCGAGCGTCTTGGTGGCGCCGCCATCGACGCCGAGCAAGTAGCGGCGCCTGAGCGGTTGCGGTGGGTGCGTGAGCGCGCGTGGCAGCTCGACGAGGGGATCGCGTTGCATCGCGGGATCCTCTCAGGTTCGCGCGCGTGGGTTAGGATCGCAGCGTGAGCACTGCGGCTGTCTTCTCCAAGCGCGCGCAGGCGGGCGGGGATGTACGAGTCCTTCTACCTGCGCGCGGTCTCGCCGAGCGAGCCCGTCGGCGTGTGGATCCGCCACACGGTTCACAAGGCGCCCGGACTGTGCGCCGCGCGGCTCGGTCTGGTGCACGGTCTTCGACGCGCGGCGCGGGCGCCCGTTCATGCACAAGCTCACGCAGCGAGCGCGCTCGACGTCCCCGCGGGCGGCTGGATCGCGATCGGCGAGAGCGCGCGCATCGGCCCGGGCGTGGCGCAGGGCAGCTGCGGTGAGGCGAGCTGGTCGCTGCGCTTCTCAAGCGCTGAGCCCGAGCTCATGCACCTCTCGCCCGGCTTGGCTATACCGCTCGCCGCTGCCACGCACGAAGCTGACGAGCCCGGCGCCCGCGGCGAGCTTCGACGGCGTGCTCGAGCTGGCGGACGCGCAGACGCTCGAGCTGGAGGGCTGGCGGGGGATGGTCGGTCACAACTGGGGCGCAGAGCACGCCGAGCGCTGGATCTGGCTGCACGGGATCGACTTCGAGGAGCAGCCCGAACGCGTGGCTCGACGTGGCGCTCGGTCGCCTGCAAGCTCGGCGGGACGGATGACGCCGTGGGTGGCCAACGGCGCGCTCATGCCTCGACGGGCGGCGCCACCGCCTCGGCGGTCTGGGGCGCGCGGGCTGAGCGTGCGCGAGAGCGCGCGCGGGATGCGAGCTGAGCTCCCCGGCGCGGCACGGCCTGAGCGTCGAGGGGAGCGTGAGCGTGCCGCGCGGAGCGCGCGGCGGGCTGGCGCTACGCCGACCCGGACGGCGGTGAGCACGACGTCGTCAACTGCTCGGTCGCGCAGCTCGATCTCCGCGTGAGCATCGCCGGCTGCCGAGCGCCCGTTAGCGCTGCGCACGCCCACGGCGGCGGCCTACGAGCTGGGCATGCGCGAGCGCGACCACGGCGTGCCGATCGCGCCGTTCGGCGACGGCTGAGCGGGCGGAGCCCACGCCAACCAGACTGGGCCGGCGAGGGGAGCCGGCCCAGTCGTGGCTGGAGGGTCCTGGGGGCGTGCGGCCCCCAGACTTGAGGAGAGATGAGATGGTGTTGCTCACTGAATATATCAAGAAACTCAAGAATTGTGTCGGGCGATAAAAGGCGCAAAAAAGGCGGGAAGCGGGCCGATTGCTCGACTCGCTCCCCGCCCGCGGCGCGCTATGCGGCGCCGTAGCTACTAAGTGGCGTCTCTATGGTTTGAAACCCAGGTTGCCGCCGACGACTTCCTCTTCGAAGCTGCCCTTGTAGCTACCGCTTTTGGATTCGGTTTTGGGGGCTTCTTCTTCAAAGCCACCTTCGCCGATGCACTGACCTTCGGTGTATTCCCAGCTCATGCCTTTGAAGGAGTTCGCGATCACGAGCTTTTCCTTCAGGCCGGTGGGGAATTTTTTGCTGATGGTGACCGGCACCGAGTTGTTGGAGTACACGGCGGCGGTGAATTCGCCTTCCGGTTTTTTGATCGCGGCGATCGGGAAGGTCTGCGCAGGCCAGGAGATCGTGCAGAGTTTCTGGCCGATTTTGAACGAGCTTGCAGCGCTGCCCACTTCGACTTCGCCTTCGGTTTCGCCGCTGCCCTCTTCAACGAAGCCGTTGATGTGGTAGAGGAACTTGACGGGCGCGCCGCCGTTGAATTTCGTGCCAATCGCACCCGTGAAGGAACCGAACTTGGCGAGCGTCTTGCAGCCGCCGAATTTGATCTCGGTAGCGAACGTTTTCGAGGTCGCCCAGGTCACGGCGCCTTCGCCTACCGTGGTGGCCTTGGATGCGGCCGTCTTGCACTCGATCGTGAACGATCCAAATTTGAACTGTTGGGTGTATTCCGGCCGAGCTTCATCGATCGAGCCGATGCCCTTGCCCTTGGTCTTGCACGGTTCCGCTTCTGAACAGGCGTTCGGAAGACGGCTCGCCGTGAATTCCTTGGCGAACGCCGGTGCGGTCAGGACCGCACACGCACACACGACGGCTGCAAAGCCGATCGTCATCCTAAGGTGTCTCATTCTCCTGCGTCCTCGCTTTCGCCTAAAAAGGCTCGCTAGATTCAGCTGTTTGCCGTAGCCCTACTCAGCGACCCGTGGGCAGATAGGCTTACCCCTCCGGTAGCCCCCCGAGATCGATGGGGCAGCATACCATGGGGCATGACTCTTTGGGCACCACTATGTTTCCAGTTTGTAAACGGCCGAGAGATCGCTCTGGAGAGCCGGAAATGAGGTCGTGATGCGGCGTGCGAGGATGCGCACCCTACTGGCTTTGCTGGCTGCAGCGGCGGTCATCGCGGGCGTGATCGTGGCGATCACCGGCCCGGCCGGACATGGCCATCATCACCGGCCCGGCCGGACATGGCCATCGTCACTCGCCCACGCGGGCGCGCGCGAGCGCCATCGCGGCCACCGACATTGCTGCGGCCGCAGGCTACCTCGGGGTTGCGCCGGCCGCGCTGCGGGCCAAGCTACGCCAGGGCGAGACGCTCGCGACGATCGCACAGCGCAGCGGCGGGCACTCGGTTGGAGGCCTCGCCGCAGCGCTGGCGGCAGATAAAGCAGCGCGACTGCGAGCAGCCAGAAAGGAAGGGAGACTGAGCGAGACGGCCGCACAGGCTCAGCTCTCCACGGTCACCGCGCGGCACAGGCGGAGGTCCGTCGCGCACGCCCGATCGCCGGCCTCGGAGGCTCGCTCACGCCCGCGGCGCACTACCTGAAGATGAGCCGCAGCGAGCTGCTGAGCCTGATCAAGAGCGGTCGCTCGCTCGCTGAGATCGCAGCGCAGCACAAGGGCAGCTCGGCGGCGAGCCTGCTCGCCGCGCTCGTGACAGCGCGCAGCGCGCGCATCGCTGCGGCGGTCCGCGCGGGGGCGCTCAGCGCAAGTGAAGCGAGCGAACTTCGCGCGACGCTGCGCCGGCGCATGAGCCGCCTCGTGTATCGGAGTGGAGTGCGCGGACACTGAGCTTGAGCATTCGGATATGCAGGCATAAAGGGACGGTGGGCGCGCGTCGATAGGCGCGAGAGGACACAGGGAGTGTCCACAACGCCAAGGAGGCCTCAATGCTTCATTTCCGTACACGTAACATCGCCGGCGTGCTCGCATTCGTGCTCGCCGGCGCGATTGCGGTTGGCGCATACGCGTTCACCGCGAGCAACACCATTCCGGCCCACTCCGCAGGTGCGGGTGCTGCGGTCGTGAGCGGCTACGAAGTGTCATCGCCGACGAACTACACGTTCAGCGCTGATGGGGAAACGATGACCGAAGTGTCGTTCAACCTCAACAAGGGGGCATCGGACGTGAAGGTCGCCCTTTCCGCTGCGGCACCAGTGCTGGCCGACTGGAGCGACTGCGGAGCCTCAGAAACGACGCCGTTTGCAGTGACCTGCAAATTCGCGGCGCCCGTGAAAAACGAAGCGGGTCTGAAGCTGTCCGTGGCAGCCGTCAGCACCGGCACGGTAACGATCAAATAGCAGGATCGAATGGGGCCAGCGGGGCGATCGTCAAGTGATCGCCCCGCGCCCAGCCCGCCCATGCGCAAGCGTCACTCCAAGAAGCTCGTCTCGGCCGCGCTCGCGTTGCTCGCTTTGGCGTGCGTGTGGTTCTTCTTCGCGCCCACGCGAGTGGGAGGCTCGACGAGCTATGTGGTGACCGACGGGATCAGCATGGAGCCCCGCTTCCATTCCGGGGATCTCGCGCTCGTACGCAGCCAGAGCCGCTATTCGGTCGGCGAGATCGTGGCCTATCACAGCAATGCGTTCCACACGATCGTGCTGCACCGCATCATCGGCCGTCACGGCGCGCAGTATCTGTTCAAGGGCGACAACAACAACTTCGTGGACTTCGAACACCCCACGGCGAACCAGCTAATCGGCTCGCTGTGGCTGCACATCCCGGGCGCGGGCGCTGAGCTGCACTCGTTGCGCTCGCCGCTGCTGATCGCGACGCTGATCGGCTTCGGAACGCTGCTCTTCGCAGGCGCGGCGTTTGCACAGAAACGACGGCGCAGGGGTCGCGCGCGCCGCGTGGAGACGGCTGGTGGGCATAGGCTCGCCGCTCACCGGCGACCCGCGATGCCCGCGGGCGGCGTGCTCGCGGTGGCTGCGCTCGCGCTGCTGCCTTTCCTGGCGCTAGCAACGCTCGCGTTCACCCGCTCAGCCACCGCGCTGCTGCCGTTCAGCGCACCGTATAAGCAGAGCGCAACGTTTTCTTACAGCGCCAAGGCGCCGCCGGGGCCAATCTACGCGAGCAACCGCGCGGTCACGGGCGACCCGCTCTTTACGCACGTGCTCCACTCGGTCGGACTGCAGGTGGACTACCGCTTCAGCAGCGCAGCGCCGCACAAGCTCGCGGGCAGGGCGGCGCTGTATGCGAGCGTGGCCTCGACGAGCGGCTGGAAAACGACGTTCGCGCTCGCAGGATCACGGCGCTTCCACGGCGACAGCGCGCACCTCGCGGCGACGCTCGATCTGGCTTCGCTGCTCGCGCTCGTGCGCCACGTGGAATCCACGACAGATGTGAGTGGCTCCTACACGTTGACGCTCACACCGCACCTCAGCACGAGCGGGACCGTGGGCGGATCCTCGCTTCACAGGACCTACGCGCCTGAACTCAAGTTCACCGTGAACCAGCTCGAGGTGCAGCCGCTGACCGCGGCGAACGGCGCCAGCACGGCGCA
Source organism: uncultured Solirubrobacterales bacterium (assembly GCA_963785435.1). GTDB lineage: Bacteria > Actinomycetota > Thermoleophilia > Solirubrobacterales > Solirubrobacteraceae > Palsa-744. The sequence continues at coordinate 690,272 of CAWAVE010000008.1, read as the reverse complement.
GAATACGACAACCCCGTTTAGCTTCTCGGCGCTCGGTACGGCTACGGGCAAGCGCGCGCAGGCGGGGTTGCTCACGCTCGGGCCCGTGCGGATGGCGGTCACGACGGCGCGCTGGACGGCGCTCGGTGGCGCAGCGCTCGTGATCTGTGCGCTGCTCGCGCTGCGCATGCTGCTGAGACCACGCACGCGCGATGAGTCGCAGACGATCCGCGCGCGCTATGGACGCATGATCGTGCCCGTTGAAAGAGTTTGGCACCTGCCTGAACTTGCAGTGATCGACGTGCCGGACATCGAGTCCCTCGTGCGGATCGCAGAGCACTACGAGCGCTCGATCCTGCATGAGCGCAGCGAGGACGGCGAGGCTTTCTGGGTGACGGACGAGAGCGGACAGTTCCGCTACGCGCCCGGCCCGCGCTGGAGCGCCGACGAAGAGGCAGATGTGCGCCACGCAGCAGAGCCCGCGGTGCACGAGCCGGTGCACGAGCCCTACACGCTCGAGCTCGAGATCGCGCCAGTGGTGTCCGCCTACGACGCGCGCGAGGTGAGCGAGAGCATCGCGGCGTACTCGGCGCTCGATGGGCAAATCGCGCCGGCCGATGCCGCGCCGGCGAGCGCGCCGCACCAAGAGCAATGGCAGACAGGCCACGAAGCCGCGGAAACCTACGCAGGCTGGCGCGCGAAGGGGTTCTTTTAGGCGCATGTGAGCAATAGGAGCCGCCTGAGCGGAGCCGCCAATAGCGGCCCCGCTCAGAAGCTTGACGCGTGAGATCTTCAGCGGACGCCCGGCAGCTGTCTAGAACTTGCTTCCGATTGCTCGTATTTAGGGGTGGAGGCCGAGGTCACGAGGTCCCCACTCGGCCGCAACCGCCGCCCGCCGGCTCAAGGCCGCCGAAACACGAGCGGTACGCCAACGGCGTACGTAAGCGAATCTACCGCGACCCTGACGCCAACGAGATGTGATTCGGCGGCATGTCGGTCAAGAGCCTTATCTCTTCAGAACGAAGGTCTTGACGGCGATGACCGGTGCTTCGCCACTATGAGCGAAGATACCCTTCGCGGTCAGCCTTGGGCTCTTGATGCGCTTGAGCAGATGTTTGCCCGCGGTGGTCAGCCTAATCTTGATGTTCGTGGTCTCTGCCGTCGGGAACGTCGCCTGCACGGATGCGACGAGGATTGGCTTAGCTTTGGTTTTCCTGGCGAGTGTCGCACCGGGCGGAAGCTCATACCAGTCGATCGTCGCAGTCCCCGCCTCTAGCGCCTTGAAGGCGATCGTGAACCCGCCAGTCTTGAAGATTGTGGCTTGCTTGGCTGCCTTGCCGAAAGGCGTGAGCGCAGATTGCAGTTGCGCCTCGATCTGGGCGGAGCTTACTTTTGTATTGATGTCGCCCAGCACGCCAGCACTTCCCGACCCGGCTGGGATAACGGCGCTCGATTCTACGTTCGATCCTGCGGGCGAGTTGCCGCCACCGCCAGCACCGCCTCCACCACCTGTAGTGGTGCCGCCTCCAGGCGGCGGAGGAGTTATGACCGGAGCATGTTGCACAGGCGCCAACACGGCTGAGCGGGCTGTGCCCCTGCCACCACCGTTGCTGACTTCAAGCTCGCACATGATCGTGCGCCCCAAGTCTCCTTCTTGCAGCAAGTAAGCCGAAGATGACCCCTGCTGAAGCACTTCCCCGTGTGCGCTGTTAATGAAGCCGTATGTATAGGTTGGGGTATTACTCCAGCTACCGGGTTCGCAAGTCAACGTCTGCCCAACGATTGGTTCACCGTATAGGCTGGCGCCCCTGCCGCGAGGGGCCAAAGGTGGGCTTTCGCTACCTTCGACGAAGTCTCGGATCTCGGGAGCTGCAACGTTGACGAACCCATCGAGCGCGTCGTGCCGACAGCGTTCGCCCCCCACGACCTGGCCTATGTCGATGATACCTATCAGCGTGAACGTCCCGTTCGGCTGGCCGACGAGCCCTCCGCCACTGTCGCCGCTGCAGGCCGATCCTCCGGTGTTACGTCCGCAAAGAAACACCGCTTCAGCATCGCCACCACACTCCCGGCCGGGCTCCAGCGCGATTCCGAGCGAGTAGAGATTTCCGTTCAGTTCTCGGGTGCTCGGATTCTCTTCACCGAAACCAGCGAGAACGCCGTCGGTGCCTTCCGGGAGGGCAGCCGATGAGGAGGGGAGCGCGATCGCGCCAACCGCGGAGGACACCGTCAGCGGGTGTGCCAGTTCGAGCACGGCGACATCATCCGCTGCGCCAGGACCCGCCGCGTAGCTGAAGTTCGGGTGTATCCGAACGCCACTCACAAGACGTGCCTGCACGGTTGGGCCGGTTTCGATTTCTTTGACCGTAATGCTGGAGGCACCCGCGAGAATCACAAAGCTCTTGGCTGGGAGAGGCTGTCGAGTCACGGGATCGTAGGCGCAATGTGCCGCTGTGACGATGTGGCTCATATTGACGATCGACCCTCTCGCAGAGGATCGCGACATTTTCGCCTTCGACTTCGAATTCAGCGAAGAGCGCGACCTGCCACGGGACACTTTCGATCGAGTCCTGCACGCCGCCCACAACCGCCGCTCGCGCCCTATGTGCGTCGCCGCTGTACCGACGCGAACGATGCGCGAGTGCGCGGTCCTCACCGTACATATGCAAGGCGCGGCCGCGAGCAAACGAGCCAGCCACGCCCGTGACGGATCTACCTGCGGCGTTTGCCGGCAATGCGAGCGCTAGCGTGAACCCAATCGTCGCAACCACGCGCAGCACGCGGTGCGCCCAAGTCGTACCCCACCAGCCAGAAGACTCCACAATCGCATCCTTTCGATCGCCGCCAGGCGCACAAAATACCAGTTATCGGACTTCGAAGGTTCGCGTCCTCGAACTTTGCTCTAAACGCAGTAGTAAGGTCGAGAAGCGGTTCGTATTGACCACGATCCGAAACGGTTACACGTGCATGTGTGCCTCGGCGCGACTGTGGAGCAGAGCGATGAGGCGGCGCTCGACAGGCAATAGAGACTGTTGCGCCTGCGAGCCGTTGCTCGGCCCAGCGACAAACCCGAGCATCACTACATATCGCCCGGCAGCGAACAAGAGCCGATCCCTGAAGCCTCTCACGCGCCGGGTGTTGCAGTCGTGGAGTGCGGGGAGACAACTCGCCAAGCGCACCCCGGATACGGTCGCACCACCCGCGGAGAAGCGAAGCGCATAGACCTCAACCTTCGCCGCTCGCGGACGCCGTGTTGCCCGCACATCCACCAACCAGACCGGCTGCCACGCCGGAACACAAGCGAAGTAGCAGCAAGCCGAGGCACGCGGGTTCCCATAAAGGAAACCTGGGAGAACGCAAACTACGACGATCAGACTCGATTAGCTGCCCGTTTGCGACGCGCCCGACTCGATTGGTCGGGCGCGCCGCGCGCAAGCGGTGGCAGATTCGCCGCCGATCGGATATCAGCGCTGATGACTGACCACATGCACGACCATGCCGCCCACTGGCCCGGTCGCTACCGTATGTGCATGACCGCAAAAGAGAAGCTACTGCGGACGGTCGAAGAGCTTTCAGAGACCGAAGCGCAGGATGCGCTCGGCTTCATCGTCCGTCGGCGCGGCGAGCGTGATGCGCTTGCGGAACTGCTTGAGCGTGCGCCCCGCGACGATGAACCGACTACACCCGACGAGGATGAGAGTGTGCGCGAGGCAAAAACGCAGATTGCACGCGGAGAGGTGCTTTCGGCGGACGAGATCAGACGCGAGATCGCTTGAGCGCTGATGGCGGCTGGATCTTCGCAGCACGCGCTGGCCGCGACTTCAAGCGTCTCGACCCACCGGTCCAACGCCGTATTGTCGATGCCCTTGATCGACTGACTGGCAACCAACCGGCTGGCGATGTGGTCAAGTTGACAGGCACAGCGGAATGGCGCCTGCGGGTCGGCGACTGGCGGGTACGCTTCGAGCGCGACACCGAGACAGGGGTCGTCCAGGTTCTACGCGTGTTGCCTCGTGGTCGCGCCTACCGAGATTGACCCACGGCGAATCTGCTGGCTTGGCCGCCGGCCGCTTGCCCAAAACCAAACGCGCCCGAGAGGATTCGAACCTCTGACCTTCGGTTCCGTAGACCGACGCTCTATCCAGCTGAGCTACGGGCGCAGAGCACGTAGTCTAGTTGCCGCTCGCCGCGGAGGGCTCTCTGCCCGCTCGGGCGACTGGGCCTTCTAGACTTCCGGGCGGTGCTCTATCTCGGGCTCGCGGGGCTCGCGGCAATCCTCGCGCTCGCGTACCGATTCGAGACGCGCAGCCGTGTCGAGCAGGACGCAAGCACACGTCATGCGCTGATCTGGAGCGCGGTTTGGCTTGGCCTCGGCCTGTTCCCCGTAACGATCTTTGGATTCGTCGAAGGCTCGCATGCGGCGAGCTCCTATGCAGCTGTCTATCTGATCGAGCGTGCGCTCTCGCTCGACAACGTGTTCGTCTTCGCGGTGCTCATAAGCGCCTTTGAGATCCCGTCAGCCGAGCGCGAACAGCTCGTCTCCTGGGGCGCATTGGCGGCGTTTGTGCTGCGCATCCCCGCGATCCTGATCGGCGTGGCGCTGTTCGATGCCTCGCATCTCGTGGGCTACGCACTGGGAGCGCTGCTGCTCGTGCTCGCGTGGCAGACAGCGCGAGCTAAGAGCGAGCAGACGCCGACGCCGAGCCGCCTGATCGGGTTCCTCCAGCGACGCCTGCCGGTCAGCGACCACCACGAACGGCGTCTGATCGTGGTGCGCGAAGGCCGACGGCAACTAACGCCGATGCTGCTCTGCTTGATCGCGATCATGTTCGCCGATGTGACCTTCGCAGTCGACTCGATTCCCGCAGCGCTCGGCATCAGCCACGACCGTGTGCTGCTTCTGACAAGCAACCTGCTCGCACTGCTCGGCCTGCGCGCGCTCTTTCAGATCGTGAGCATCGCGCGTGAGCGACTGCGCTACATGGATCAGACGATCGCGCTGCTCCTTGCGATCATCGGTCTAAAGCTGCTCCTCAGCGGCGTTCTTCACGTCGGCCCGCTCGCGAGCTTGCTGGCCGTGCTGCTCGTGCTCACGGGTGGCGCCCTGATCTCATTGCGCGCCCGCCGTCCCGATGGAGAGGAAACCGCGCCAAAGCTTCGATGAGCCGCCGCTGACTCGCCGCTACATCCAGCCTCTGCTCTTGAAGAAGCGCACGAGGAACACACAGGTGAGCAGCATGCTGCCGAGTCCGAGCACAAAGAAGGACCAGGTAGAGACGATCCCTTTGTTGATCAGCCAGCTGAAGTTCATGCCAAAGAAGCCCGCTGATGAAGGACAGCGGCAGGAAGATCGTGCCTACGATCGCGAGCTGCTTCATCACCTCGTTCTGACGATTGCTGACCGTCGAGAGGTACAGGTCGGTGCTACTGCTCAGCAGATCGCGATAGGAATCGATCAGATCGGAGATACGGATCAGGTGGTCATAGACGTCGCGGAAGTAGTCGCGCTCGTCCAACTGGAGGCCGGGGATCTCCGCGAGATGGTCAATCGAGCGCGCGAATAGATCGCGCTGCGGCGAGACCACCTTTCGCATTGCCACGAGCGTGCGCTTCATCGCGAATAGCCGCTGCAGCTGATCGTCCGTGGGCTCCCGCAGGATCGCCGCCTCGAGCTCATCGATTTCGTCGTCCATGCGCGCCAACGGTGGGAAGAAGCTGTCCGTGAGCGCGTCGAAGACGCGATAGAGCAGGAACTGCTCGCTGTGCAGCACCAGCCATCGAGGCGCTCGCGCTGCTGCTCCAGCGCCGGCAGAGGCCGCTTGTGCAGCGTCACGAGATAGGTGCCCGAGATGAACATCAGCACCTCGTGCAGCAGCGCCTCTTCTTGCTCAGCTTCGCTGTGCGCGCCGTAGAAGACGAGCAGCACGTAGTCCTGGTAGTCGTCGAGCTTGGGACGCTGGCCGAAGTGCAGCGCGTCCTCGAGCGCGAGCGGGTGAAAGCCAAACAGATCCTTCAATCGCCGCACTTCCTCCTCGCTCGGCGCCGTGAGGTCCACCCAGACGAATTCATCATTGGCGAGATGGTCCTTGATGGTCTGCTCATCTATCCGGTCCAAACAGGGCACCGCGCAGCTGAAACCGCTTGTTGCGGCGCGCTCGGGCCCATGCGCTTCTGCCTTGCCGATGCTCATCCTCGCGACATTACCCTGCGCTTCGGAGCGCATCGCGTGGCGTGGATCGGTTAGTGCGTGCCCTGTTCGAGGTCTGCCACGAGCTCGCCCAGGCTGAGCTCAAGCGCCGCTGCGAGGCGCAGCACGGTTGTCCATCCAGGGCTGTTGAGGCCGCGCTCGATTCTCGATAGCGCCGAGACCGTGATGCCGGCGTCAAAGGCAAGCTCTTCCTGCGTGATCGAGCGTTCCTCGCGCAAACGTTTGAGGAGCGCCGCTAGGGCCGCATCGGGCTGCTCGCGCACCTAAGAAACATGCCGGAGTCCTAGGGTCAAAGTCCAGGGTTCCAAGTACTAGGACTTTAGTCCGTGTATGCTTTGAATCGCACGAAGCATCCCCACAGATGGTCGCGTGCAACGGGCGGCGTGCCGGTTTTCCTTCCGGCGCGCCGCCCATCTAGGATCCACACCCACCTTCCTTGCGCCCTCAAGCGGCGTGGTCCGGCGGATCCAGGTCAAGTCAGGGCCCAACCCCGCGCTGTTTGCGCGTGACCGTGCTCACGGGCTCAAGCCGCGTGGACACCTTCAGCGGACGCGATCTTCCGGGTACCTATACCTGCTGCACCGCGCGCTTCGTTGGAGCGGCCTTTCGTCCCACCCCCAACGCGACGACCACGCGACGCGTGCACATCCGCGTGTTCGACGTGCGCAACAAGGACATCCACTACCGCATCCACTCGAGTGACGGGCTCGCGTTGAGCGCGGTAGGTCCCGGCACGCTGCCGCTCAACGTCAGCGAATCGCTTGGCTCGATCGCCACCGCGTGCCGCTCGCCACCGACTACTTCCCGATGACGCGCCCTGGCGAACCGAGGGTCGACGGCTATGCGCTCTCCGGTCTGGATCTGCTCTTCCGCTGGGACTTCTGCCGCCGCTGAGCAGCGCACGGTCGACGCGGTTTATCGGCGTGCAAACGCAGGGAAACGCGTTCGTGGGGCGAACACGCACCTGTGGCTTTTCGTGATTCTTGGCACAGCGCGCTTGTCTACTTCGGTCTTGCCGAGGAGTATCACGAGCATGAAGAGGAGCCTCACCCCGCTGCGGAGGCTGAGATCGAGGATCGCTACCGTGAGCGGCCCAACGTAAGGCGCCTACGCCGCCGCCGCGACGAGTACGAGGACATCTTCGCTGAGGATGACGAGCAGCCCACCCGTGGACGCGCACGCCCCACCACCGTCCTGAAACCCGTGGGGCGCACCAGCAACGGTGATGTGCAGGTGCATCTCGTTATCCCGAAGTCCTTCAACGACGCGCAGCAGATCGCGGATAAGTTCAAGGACTCGATCCCCGTGATCTTGAACCTGCAAAGCTCAGACACCGACCTTTCCAAGCGTCTGATCGATTTCGCCTCAGGGCTCACCTACGCACTCGACGGTGGCATGCAACGCATCGCCGACAAGGTCTTCATGCTCACCCCACGCAACGTCGAGATCTCCGCCGAGGAGCGCGCCAGACTCATCGAGAAGGGCTTCTTCAACCAATCCTGAGACGTGCTGGCGCCTAACGTGAGCGGCCCTGCGCCTAGCCCGCGCCCGTCAGCTCCACAAGTCGCTCGGCGAGCTCACGCGGACGTGAGAGCATCGGCAGATGTCCGCCGCGCATCTCCTCGATCTCGAGCCCCAGCCGCTCCCTGGCGATGCGCCGCTGAAAGTTCGGCGGGAACAGCCTGTCGTCCGTCGGCACGAGCACATGTGTCACGACCTTCGGCCATTCGCTCAGCGGCCAGCGCTCGGTGAACATGCCCTCACCCGGAGCGCCGGCGTAGCGCTCATTCGCCAACGCAACTTCCGGGTCTACGTCGTGGAGGAAGATCTCGGCGAAGGCATCCCGGTCCCAATCTCTCATCGCTCCATAACGCGCGAGCGTCTCCGAGATCGCGTCCGCGTGGCGCGTGTTCTCCCACCACTCACCCGCCGTCTCACCGGGCCGCGGGATCATCGGGGCCAAGAGCACGAGCTGCGAAACCGGTACCTGCGCTGCCACCAGTGGCCCTGCGAACGCACCGAGCGACTGTGCGACCACGATCAGCTCACCCTGACGCGGAACCGCAGAGACTACGGCCGCCGCGTGATCGCTCGGGTGAGCGGTCGCGTCTCGGAGTGGCAGCGACGGAGCGATCGCGTCGTGGCCCAATGCCCTCAGCGCTTCGCTCGTCGCGTGATAGACGCGCGGGTCCGCACCCGCGCCCGGGATCAGTACGTAGACGGCCATCACGAAAAGTCTCGCATTAGGCGGCCTGGCCGACCTGCTCAGTCCGCTTGACCCAACACTGAGCACGAGGCGTTGCTCGCCGTGACCCCAGTAGCCCGGATCGACATAGAGGGCGAGCAGCTCACCCTCGCCGGGCCTTTCCTCGTCTTGGGCGGGGCCCGTCGTGGCCAACCCCCGAATGGCTTCGCCACGATCGTCGCCGGTTGGTCGGGGCCAAACGGACCGAACGTGTACCGGGTAGCGCGGTCCTCACGCCGCAGCCCGTCGAGGTAAGAGTCGGGGAGCAAACCGCGGTAGCCAACCTGCCATGAGCGAACGCGAATGAGCGACCCCCATCGCATCAGCCGGTCACTGCCTCTCGGATGCTCAGAACAAACGCGATTGTTCCACCAACCCAAAGCCGTATACGGGCGGACAAAATCGGATCTCCGTGTCGGCGGGGCGGAGGAAAGCGCACGCCTTCTAGCTGTCGGCTGATGCGGTGCCACCTGGACAGCGGTGGCACATATGGATGTCAGCCAGGAAGCTCACCGCATGAGCGATGACTACAAGACCGAGGTCAGTCGGATTCTTAAGCACTTCGGTGCCAACGTTCGCGCGCTGCGCACAGACCGGGTGGGGATCTCGCAAGAAGGACTAGCCGATCTCGCTGGCCTACATCGCACCGAGATCGGACGAATAGAGCTCGGCGTAATAGAGCCCCGTCTCGTCACGCTACTCATCGTCGCGCGCTACCTTCGGGCTACCCCGAACGACCTAGCCCACGGCCTTTGGATACCGACAACCCGCAAACCACGCCCCGAAGCCTTCTCGTGACGTCGCACAATCCGGCAATTCGTGACAGCCTTACCCGTCGATCGTGACGTCCATAGCTCACGCATACGCTCGTCATTGACAACAGCTCGGTCATCGTGCGCTATCCATCCATCTCCGCGCAACTGCCTCCACTGACGGCGAGTTCAGCAAGTGAGCGGCCACACCGTAACACCAGCGCCCGATGCTCCAGACATGCTTGAGCTCATCGAGCCGGCCAGGAAGCTCGGCGACGGGCGGCGGAGGCGATCTGTGCGCAACCGTCCACATAGCGCTTTGTCCTCCACGTGATCAAGGACCGCCGTCCAACTGCCGAGAACAGTGGGTAGAATGGATGCCATGGAGGCCGCTATCGCGATGCATGCCAAGCAGCAGCCGGCAGACGATGCCAGGCTTCGCGACGCCCAGCGCGCCCGCCTGCGGCAGCTACGTGAGGAACTCGTCGCTGAGGGTGCCGACGGCACCACGAGCCTTCCTCAGCTGCAGGCCCACGTGGACTCCTGGCCTGAGTGACCCGTCGCCATCGCCGCGACTTTCTGCTCGACAGCAGCGGCGTCAGTGCGCTCGCCGCCAGCCAAGACCTGCTGGTCGCCTATCTGGAGCTACTTGAACAGCGGTTCGACGGCGCGCTCTTGATCCCCGTGCCGGTTCTCACCGAGGTACGCTCCGGCGTATCGGGGCCGCGACACGCTCGTTGACCGTCTGGTCAAGGCCATCGGCGCAGAGAACGACATCTACGCTCCGCTGACCGTTGACGCCGCCATGCGGGCTGGCGTGCTGCGCACCGAGGCGCTATCCCTGTCGCGCCACGACATATCTACCACCGATGCCCAGATCGTGGCAATGGCCGAGGAGCGCAGCCATGTGTGTGCGGTGACGCTCATCACGGGGGACCCAGATGACATCAACCTGCTCGTCGGCCTGACCCGTCACACCAATATTGCGGTGGACGTTCCCAGCTGACAGGGTTCGTACTAGACCCCAACGCCCTTGTCGCATAGGTCGCTGCGTCTCGGCTTCGCAAAGCCGAGAGTGACCGAAAAGCAAAGGCAACGGGGAGTTCGGGACGCGTTTCGAACCCAGAGGCCCTGGATGATCTGCTGGCCGAGCTGTTGGAGCCGAATGGGCGACAGGCTCGACGGCAAGCAGCTGAGGCCATCCGCGACGCGGGCCGCTAGGAGGATTCGACTGCTCCCGCCTCCACCATTTTGACGAAGGTCAAACCCCGGTCTCTCAGGAGGCCGGGGAGCGAGTCCAGCGGCTGATTGAGGCGCTGGTAACCGTTTGAGGCTCTGCGTCGCGCACAGGATGGGGTGGGTTCGTCAGCCAACAGTCTCTCGAGCTGCACGCCGATCGCTCGTGAACGACAGCCACTACGTCTGGCCCCCATTTCTTGTGTATCGTCGTGGGATGGCCTCTGGACCGGCCTCAGTGTTGGACACGCTCGCGAGCCGTGAAGATCTCGCGGGGTACGGTTCGGATGCCGTTTCGCTGCTCGCGCTGGAGCTACGGTTCGGGCTAGACGATCTCCAGACGGCAGCGGATGAGGCGCTGACCGATGACGAGAAGGACCACAAGTGCGACCTTCTCTTCCTCGACCGCGAAAGCGGAACCGCCGTTATTGCCCAGGCCTACACCGCCGACGATCCGAATAAGCCCGAGCCCCCGGCAAATAAGGCGGCCGATTTGAACACCGCGCTCTCGTGGATACTCGATGGTGAGGTGCCCGATGAGCAGCTCGGCGAGAAGCTACGCTCTGCGGCATCTGATTTGAGACTGTCGCTCGCTGACGGCGAGCTTTCGGTGCTGGAGATCTGGTTTGTTCATAACCTAGCCGAGTCCCAGAACGTGAATAGGGAGTTGCGGCAGGTCGAGCAGACCGCTGCGGCTCTCGTCGCGCAGTATTTCCCGGACCAAGCGGACCAGCTCGAGGTTAGAGCGTTGCAGGTAAGTCGTGAGCGGCTTGAGGCTTGGTATCGGAGCACCTCGACGGCAATCCTTGTCGCGGACGATCTTGAAGTTCCGGCGAAGAGCGGCTGGTTCACGGAGTCCGGTGCAGGATGGAGCGCAATTTGCACGTCCGTCTCGGCCGTGTGGCTGCACGAACTACATGCTCGTTACAGCGACCAGCTCTTCTCGGCGAATGTTCGCGGTCCTATCCCGAGCAGGAGGTCAAAAGGAAATATCAACTTCCTCATTGGAGAGACGGCGCAAGAGCACCCGGAACGGTTTTGGGCCTACAACAACGGCATCACCGCGCTCGTTCACGACTTCGAGGCGAGGGACGGTGACGATCACTTTAAGGTGTCTGGCATCGCCATCGTCAACGGTGCACAGACCACCGGCGCGCTGGCGCGGGTGCCGGCCGGCGACCTTACCGAAGTTGATGTCCTCGCACGCTTTGTAAAGAGCACAGACGCGCTGATTATCGATGACATTATCCGTTTCAACAACAGCCAAAACCCAATCAAGCCGTCTGATTTTCGCAGTCGCGATCCGCACCAGAATCGCTTGCGCGAGGAGTTCGCGGCCTTGCCCGATGTTTCGTATTTGGGAGCACGGCGCGGTGGGCAGAGCGACGTCGTAAAGAAGCCTTCCAACTATGTGTCGTCCGACACCGCAGCGCAAGCGCTCGCGGCGCTCCACGGCGATGCTGTGACGGCCTATCACGACCTACGTTTGATCTGGGAGAGAGACGATAAGTACGCGCTCTACTTCGGCGACCACACGTCCGCCACACACATAGTGTTCTGCTTTTCCCTCTTGCGTGCAGTGCAGGATCTGAAGTCATCTCTCGTCGCCCGCGAGGGACACCTCACCGGTAACGACGCCGATGCTCTCTCGTTCCTGCGGAAGCGGGGCGCCACCTTCCTGCTGGTATCAGCGATCGGTTCAACACTCGACACGATTTTGGAACGGGCCATCGCGTCGCTGTATCGCTTGTCGTTTGGGCCGACGGTGAGCCCCGCAACGGCGGTTGAAATCTGGAATCCCATCGTGTCGGCCCTGGGCGCGCTCGCCGGAGGTCTAGACGCCAGCAACTCGGGCACCGCGATCCAGCGCTACGAGGACCCCAGCACTCGGATCGTCGCCTTTCAGCGCGCGGTCGCAGCCGTCAAGGGTCCTCTGCAACCCACCTTCCATGAGTTCGCCAACCACGTCGTCGAGGACGATCCCCCAGCGGCCCCGCAGGCTAGTCCAGCATCAGGTTAATCTGGTTCTACGACCCGCTGACTCGCAGGGCCGCACACGCTCGTCGCACAAGCGGCATGAGGCGACTGCGCAGCAGTGACTTTTCCGAGGTAACGCTGACGGGGCACCTGGGTACGAAGGCATCTCACCGGAGAGGTTCTGCAGATTCAGCGAGGAACGCGCGTCCTAGCATGCGGGATGCTACCATCGGCCATCGCCGAGGGTGCTTGTGGCATGTGATGCCTTTGCGAAACATCGAGCCGACTTTGCAATAGGGGGATGGATGCGCGACCAGAAGCTCAGCCGCATGGCAACTGCCGCGATCGCTATGACCGTTTGTGGACTAGCCGCTGGCTGCGGGAGCACCAAGATCACGGCCAGCACACGGTGCAAGGAGTACCTTGAACAGTCTGCAGAAGTTCGCCACGATGCCGCTGTGCGGATCTCAAGCGAAAGCCGGGTCAGCGAGCCCGGTAATCCGATGTGGGGTCTGAGCCTAGACGCGGCCTGTGGCTCGCAGCCAGACATGCGCATCGAACAGTACTTCGGAAGCAGTTCGGCTCGGCTGGCGCAGGCCGAAACGACGACTCAGGGCTCCGATTCAAGCGGAGCGACGGACAAGGCGAACCCAGAAGTGACACTACCGCAGTCTACTCTGAGCGAACCAGCCTTTGTGAACGCAATTGAGGAACTAGAAGGGTTCAATTCTGTCGCTCTCGAAGGCTCAACGGTCATCTTCTACCTCGCTCCGATCTTCGAAGACTCCCCGCTCCCTCCGCATGCGAAGGAAATCCAAAACTCGCTCGAAGCCTCATGCACCACGATTCTCCACTCCGAGCCCTTTAGCGCTGTGAAGTTTCAGTACACGAGCGGGCGCGTCTTGGTGCACTGCTAGGGAAAGACGACTCATTCCGATGGGCGGTACCTGACCCTGTCATTTGGGTCGCACAATCGGCGTTGGGCGGCCCAGCGGATCGATGGCGAGCCTCGTGCGCCCGCCATCCCGCCGCTCGTCGCGCTAGTTTCAGAGACCGATATGCGTCGTGAGACATCAGTCAACCGCTTGGCCAAGAGTTCTGGGCTCGACCCTGAAACCGTCGTTCTGAACTCATCGAGCGGGGTGTGGAGATCGATGATCCCGACAAGACCATTGGCGGAGCAACATGGAAGGCCACCCGGGCGATCATCAAAGAGATGAAGGGCGGTCGCGTTCTCGTGCGAGCAAAGACCCCTTTGGTGGCGTCGTACACCTTGGAGCCAAAGGTCCGATCTTCCGCGCTCGCTGGGATGCTCTCCGTCGACGACGTGGCGTTCATCCACGAGCGGCTCTGCGCGGACTTCTCCGAGACGGCGGATCCAATCGACCCGCCAGGGCTGCGTAGCACCGGCCTACTTGAGTCGGCCGTGAACCGCCAACACAGCGGCTTTGGTGGCCTGCTGAAGTACCACGATCCTGTCCTCAATGCTGCGACACTGCTATACGGCATTTGCCACGACCATCCATTTCATAACGGAAACAAGCGCACCGCCTTGGTATCCGCGCTAGCTCATCTTGACCGAAATCATCTCCTACTCAAGACGACGAAACAGAAGGAGCTTTTCAACCTGATGATTGCGGTGGCTGATCACGCGATCGTGCAAAATGCTGTGAAGATCGGCCGCGACACTCAACTCGTACCGCGACGCGGCGAGCCGGACGAAGAGGTCGAGGCTGTTGCGGCATGGCTGCGTCCGCGCGTTGCCCCAATTACTCGAGGCGAGACGCCAATCACGTATCGCGAGCTACGTCAGATCCTCACAAACTTCAAGTTCATGCTGCACCCGATGAACAATAGGAAGATGGATGTCTGCGCTATGGAGACTCGCCGGCGGCTGTTCAAGACGCGGGAGCACCGCAAGACTCTTATGGCGATTTCGTGGCCGGGAGACGGCCGAGTTGTTCCGATGCATCAGATCAAGCACATTCGCCAGACGCTAAAGCTCTGTGAGGAGGATGGCATTACCCGCGACGCCTTCTACTCGAAGGGCGTCCGCGTTGATAGCTTTATCAACGAGTATCGGCAGGTGTTGAGGAAGCTTGCATCGAGGTGATCGCAACTCTGCTGCGGGGGCGGGGCAGGTCTCAGTGAATATCGTTAGTCGCGCAACCGGTAATGGGCGATTCGACCAAATTAGGATGGCTAGACCGCAGTCGTTGCGGCCCGCCTCACTTGAACATGAAGGATGCTACGCCGGAGTGCGCGCTCAGACTCCCAATAGTGATGTCCCCTACATAGGGCATCTGCCCCGAGCACCTTCTCCTCTGGAAAGATGAGCTGCCGCTCCAGCTCGCCAGCCGCAGCGTGTAGATGCTGTATCACCAAGCCGCGGTGGGTGAAAGGCGGTGAATAGCGACCGCTATGACTCAGCTCGGGCAAACATAGAACAAGATCTCCACCATCCTTCAGTGCTCTGAGCGCATGTCGCGAAAACGCGCGATAGAGTTCGGCGAGTTTGAGTGCTTCGGCCGGCGAATTGAATCCATAAGGCGGATCCCCGACAATAATGTCAAAAGCGTTGTCCGTCCAAGTCGCCTCATCCGCACTATCCTTGCCGCCAGCGAGTGTATAGCGATTCTGAAAAGCACCGTTCTGCGAATCACAGGAGACGCGCTGCTCCCTCGGCATCGCGCCGATAGAGTACTCGTCATGCAGCAGGACGACCGTGTGGGGACAGCCATTGACATACCCATAGCCGTGTAGCAGCGCGTCAGTTTCCTTCTCGTCCAGAAGCTTTAGCTCGTGAAGCTGGCTCAACGAGCCAACTTCAGCCAGCAGGACTTGCAATTCGCTGAGGCACGCTTCCCCCCAGTGAATGTTTGTGGAGGGCGTTTTGCGGACAAAGCGCGCGCTACCTCTCTTGCTAGCGCGAAGCGCCACGTATGCCAATAGGCGATCCGGCAGGGATTGGGGGAGCCGACTAGCTGTTGCTGGCGGCAACGAATCGATGGAGCAAGCCTCGTCTGCCAATGCTTCTGTGTCGAAGAGCGCAATCGCGATCTTGAATATGTCTGTGTCCTCTACTCGGTCAGTCGTGTCGTTGCGCAGCGCAAGTTCGAGCTGCGCCTTCGCTCGAGACAGGTGATTAGCGATTGACACAATAGCCTCGGGGCTACTTCGGAAGAACGCCAGATTGTCCTCCACTAGAAGCTCACTTACGGGGTCGATGTCCGAGCCGTGGAACAACATGTTGCGGAAGCGAAGGGTCTCGAGCAAGGACGTCCCTGTTCCGACGAACGGATCGGCGACCGATAGTGGCTTCTCGGCGCGCGCGGGACGCCGCACGATGTTGAGTAGCGCCCCGGCCAGACTTGGAGGAAGGGTCGTGTGGTCCTGCCAAGCTGGCTTGTTCTCGTCGAATTGATGCACTGCGTTGCGCGCTCGAAAGAGCTGGTCGTAGCAAGCGTAGTAACGGCTTGGACCTGGCTGCTCGCAGGGCTCCCCTACGCTACGGTCCTGCACAAGCCAGATGGTTCGCGAGAGGTCGACATCGCCTCTGGCGCTGTGCTCCTCACGGTCGAGCCGATAATCCTTGCCACCGCCGAAGACGAGGATATCTGACATTGACTCCTTGAGCTTCTCTACTACGTCCACGAGTCGCTCGGTGCGAAATGCTGCCTTCTCGATATGAACCTTAGCGTCGTCGAGGCCTGCTCGCAGTAGGCTAGCATCGGCGCGATCGTAGTTAGTGAAATCCTCGTCCGCGTAGACGAGAAAGCGGAGGAACTTGCCGTGGGGCACAGGTACGTCTTTAAGATGCTGGCTTAGCTTATTGCGAAGAAGATTTGGATCGGCCTTCGTAACATTTCTGACGAAGACCGAATGTCCGCATGAGTGCAGGTAGCCAGCCTCACCGGCGATAGCGGCGAGATTGGCAACGAGATTGGGGGGCAGAAACACGTTGCATGATCCGAAGTACGGATCGACCACGATGATCCGGCCAATCACGTCGGCATAGAGAGAGGACATGACATCTGCGAGCGCGTCCGCTTTCTCGAACGGCTCGATCATTTCTACGAAAACCCGATCAAATTCATGACTAGTCATGAAATAGAGGGCCTTTGCGCGATCATGACTTGCCCGCTCAAATGTGTGCAGCCGAAGTAGCGCCAAAAGCTCCGCGAACTGGACATTTGTGACGCTAAGGTTCTTTGTAAAGAGAAAGAAGAGCGAGCTCCCACGACTTGTGTGACTAAACCAGCGACGACGAAACTCTTGCGCCGCTCGAAGGGGATCCCCAAAGTCAAAGCGACCATCGAGAGCGACGGCAAAGAGGCGTTCGGATGGCGACGGCATACGGCGTGACCGTACCAGAGTCATTCATTCTCGGCGCGCTCAACAGGCGCGCCGAGAATCGAGCGAATGGAACAGTATCGACTTAGTGCGTCGCTCGCGTAATGTCGCGGACGTACTTGGTCGGTACGCTGAGCATGCGATCGAGCGTCGTGAGGGTGTTTCGTTGGCGCGGCTTGTCACAGGACAAGAGCGCGTCGTTGACCTTGTGCTGGGCGTCGGCCAAGATTGAGTCAAGTTCGCTCATTACGCTCGCAATCTGTTGCTCACCTCGCGGTGAATTTGGTGAGGTACGGGCATCTGTCATCGGGCCTCCGAAGTAGGGGTATCCATGCCTAATGACAGCTTGTGCTGCCTGCCACAAGCTGTCAAGTGGCCACTCCGCTCACGCGGTGATCGCGCAACCTTACTTGCCAAGGCAGACCACCAGTTGGCGTCGCGCTGGTCCCCCAATGCACTCCTCGGATGGGATGCGGCTCAGTTCCTGTCCCATCGCTGTACCTCGCGCCGCCCGCGCTGTAGCGGTGTGGTGGGCTCGTCAGTGTCTGGGGTTGAGTCCTCGGGCTCCGGCCACTCGTGGAGGCAGTAGGTTGCTGAGCCGAGCCGCCAACAGGCGCGTTGCAAGCGCTCGCCGAGGCTGAACCAAGAATCAGAGGGCTGGCTGCCAGCATCGAGTAGCAACATCGCCTCAGCCGTTATGTAGCTCAGCGCGTTGTGGAACCCTTCGATCCGCTCGCCCGCGGCCTCACGTGCTTCGCGCCACTCTTGATGCTGGGGGGACTCGGGGAGTGTGGTCTCACTACCTATTGAGTCGAGCCGTTGCTGGCCGGTGTTCGTGAGCATCCAGAGGTCGAGGCTGTGACGGCGGGTGGACTTGATGAGCCCGCTAGCTTCGAGTGCCGTGAGCTGGGGGCGCAGCTTGCGGGTGGTTCCTGAGTGGCGTGGAAGGTTGAGGTGTGCCTTGATCGCGCCGAGCAGTACGCCCGGATCTTGGTGTCGACGGTGGCGTTCGGCTCGGCCGAGCGCGGCTAGCAGTTGCTCATCCGACGGGAACGGGTCGGGAGTACGATCGCTCTTGGGCATCGGGAGTTACAGCTCCTTATGTCCGGCCTCGGCACGGTGCAACGTGCCGAGGCCACTTGGTTTTATAGGACCATCGAAGCTATTGGTGACTCTCGCGAGGGGTCAAGGTGTGGGGGCAGCCCCTATTCGTCTACACCCGAGTGGAAACCCTGGGTGTGCTGCATCTCAGCTCGCCACAGTTCTTCGCCCTTGTCGGCTTGGTCGCGGCGTGGCGATTCCCCGAGTGGGCGCTCAAGCTACTCGATCTCGCCGAAGCCCTGCGGCGCTTTCGCGCGCAGCACCAGCCCCGCAGGGGAAGGCCCAGTCGTTGACCCCTTTAGCGGGAGCGGGACGATCCTGCCGACTGCGCATCGGTTGAGAGCGCCTGGCCCTCGATGCTCTCAGCACGGGCCAGCAACTCAGACGCCGAGAGGTTGAGCCCTGCGGCCAAGCGGCGCAAGCTTCCGTAGCTCGGGTTGCGCTTCCCGGTCTCGACGTTTGAGAGCCAGCGCTGATGCAGTTCGGTGTCGTTCGCGAGCTGCTCCTGGGTGATCCCGAGCTCTTGGCGACGGGCCTTCACGGCCAGGCCAAGCGCGGTCTGGAAGGCCGGGGAGGCAGGCATCGGGCCAGCCTTCCCGGAAGCTTGCCCTCAAGCAATGACATCCGAGTAGACCTATGCTTGACATTCCGGTAGGGTCGCCACGCTATGACATTCCAGTAGATAGGCCATACGAGCATGGCGGCGCTCCCCACGGTTGCCGCCATGCCCGTATGGCTCTCGCTGACACTAAGGAGCTACGCATGACGGGCAGCAAACGGCCTCGGACAGTGATGGTGCTGGCAGCCTGGCTCGCTGCGCTCCTCGCAGGTTCGGGCTCACTGCTTGTTCAAACAGCGCTTGCCCAAAGCTCGGCCCGTATCGCCTCAGCCACCAACGCCGAATCCAGCTGCCCGCTCTGGAGCAGTCTCGACACCGAAGGCAAACCCACCGGGAAGTCACCGCAGGCCATCGTGATCTCTAGGCGCCAGCTCAGTAGCGGCGGCGAATGGGAAGTCTCCGCTCGCCCCACCCAAGCGGGATTGGTGCTGTACTCCGGCGTGGTCGAGCTGGAGTCCGACCGGCCGCCATTCGGCTTCCAGCTCCTGCGGCTGGTGTGGATGCACCCCAAGGGCCGCGAACTGGTGACCCGCTTCCCGCTCGGCAGCGGACAGCTCTTTCGTGCCGTGGTCTGTGGGCACCATCCGATTGTGTTGCCGCCGCACACGCCCTATACGGGCAAGGGCTCAAGCTGCAAGCGTCCGATCAAAAGCGTTGAGGCCCAGGACTACGAACACTACGGCGACCAACGGCACATCCGCATCACGCTTGAAAAGGGGAGGCCCCCAGCGGCCGTGACCTTTGGGGTTCCCTTTCAGCCGCGCATTCCACAGTTGCAGCCTGCACCTGCTCTGTACTACGAAATAGATATCCGAACCGATCCCCGCGTAGCTCTCTGCAAAGCCTTCATCGACTGGACAAACTCCGACATCGGAGAACGAGGGCACTACCGCCTACCGCTCCAAGCTCACGGCCTCGCTGCGTTTACTATCGCGGCATATACACCCTGGACGTTCGCCGTGGTCGTCGAAGGGCGGTATGTGAGCGGCAGGTCGTAGGCGCTTGCCGGGGGAATAAGTGCGGGTCATCCCGGCAGACCTCAAGGGTCTGCCGGGATGGTAGAGACGAGCGCGTTTGCTCCCTACTAGGCGAGCCTTCTCGCTGTACCGTTTGCGATCAAGACCGCGAACTCTTTCTCGCTCATGTCTTCCAGGGTTTTTGCTTGTGTGGCTACGTTCGAGCCGGTCGTCTCATGATGGACGTACACCTCAATTGGAGAGATGGATCGCAACCGCCCGATATGCCATTCCGTTGCACGGATTATGCAACGTTCCCCGTCGGGGTTCGCGACCGACCACCAGGTGTTTTTCGCCTGGTCGCGGGGGCGTGTTAGGCACCTTGCCAGTCGTTGCAGCATTGTTACCTCCACTTGGCTTGGACTGTCTACCGACAACTGGAGTCGGGAGACCGCGCCAGCCATCTGGAGGTACTGCTTACATTATGGCTGAATGTGAATTGGACACAAGCTCAACCGCTATATATCCAGGTTATTTCGTACTGATGACCAACCTCTGGTTTGACTTCATAGACAACTGGCGAGTCATCCGTTCGGTGGATCTCGATGGGCTCAGGCACACCCCAGTTATGCGCAACACGATCGTAGAGAGTCATCACAGGCGCAAGAGCTAGCGGCACATCGGCCGTCAACCGCAATGTGTCGACATTGCTAGGTGTGCCGGCGAAGATTCCTGAGTCCACGGGCATAGACTCCATTTTTCCCTGCCGCTTGATTCCGGTCTCGACTTCCTCGCCCGTGGTGTAATCACGCCCCAGGTATACGACAACTAGGAATTCTCCGTTGGGCTGGCCTCGCTCTAGAAGCACGAACCCATCATCACCAACGAGTACGTGATTGGGATCTTGGCTAGCCATGCTTATCTCGTCTCGTTCGGGGCCATCGTTCTCTCCCGAGAAGACATAGAACCGTTGGCCGGGACGGACTGCACGCGCTTTTGCTCTTTGGGTCAGAGTCTCGATTCGTGGGTCAGACGGGTCGACCGTCAGCGTCCAGTCGTGCTCAATGCCTCTGAAGCCATAGTCAAGCTTCTGGTAGGGCTGCTCCCACTCGATCCCTTGCTGGAAAAGATAAAAGGCTATGCGTGGCTCGATGAGCGTAACCGCTTGACGTCGGGTCTTCGTGGTGTCATCGCTTCCATCATCTTTGAGGGCACGGTGTCTGGCCATGTATTGCAGGTGACCATGCTCAAGGCGGAAATGTGCGCGGGCGATTGAGCGATCCACCTCGTCATCGAGGACCGTAGCGATCGCAGCTTGCAGGTCGGCCAAGAGACGCACCAATCCGGGTAAGCCATTGCTATAGCGAGGCAGCGTGGTGAGCGTTGCGCATTGAGCCAGATCCTCGGCGGCGAGAGGCGCGGGCTGGCTTCTCGTAACCGCGAGATGATGCAGCTCGGCGATGAGGGTCTCGAGTTCAACCATAGAGTGCCGTGGGCGGGAGAAGTGGCGCCACAAAAGATTTTAGTGGCGCTCTAGCGGCACCCAAAGCCCAGCGGTTTCATGGCTTCAACACCGAGAAAGGAGCCGTGATGTCCAACCACTCGCTAGAGCCCAGCAACGGGCTCTTCCCTTCCCGCATCAACAACAAGCTCGGAAAGCAACTCGAGCGCATGGATGCCCAGGCGCTGTCCGCTCAGCACGGCGATCGCCTCCGGATCGCACGGGCCGAACAGGCGGCCGCCCACGGCCTGGTAGCAGTGGCGCAGCTCTCGGGCTTGGAGGCGGCGCTCGTACAGGCTGCGCCCCACGCTAAAGGACGATTGCGAGCGACGGCCGATGCCGCGACCATCAACATCGTTGGCATCGTCGCGCGCTCGGGGCTCTAGGCCATGACGCTTCTAGCGCTACTCGGCGTATGTCTCCTCTGGCTCGCCCTCGCCGCGATCGTCAAGGATCTGCACGCCCAAGCCAAAGATCGTCGCGACGAGCGCATCATGGCTGCCTACCAGCACCAGGAGGCCGCGCGGATGCACGCCTGGAATCTGGCCCGCATCGAGCAGGTACGTCAGGCCGCCGCCGAGGAAATGCTCCGCACAGCCTACGACGCGGGCGGCCAGGTCATCGACGGCACAGCTACCGAGATCGAGCACCGATGACCGAGCGAGAGCAGTTCCACCGTGTGTGCCAGTGGAACCGGGAACTCATCCGTGAGAACAGCCGGCTGCGCGAGGACCTTGGTCGCGTGGCGCAAGAGGGCGATGGGCTCCGGGCCGCTAACGCTGAGCTGCGAGTCGAGCGGGATGCCGCAGACTTGTTGTTGGGCGCTGCGATGGACGAGGCGCTGCAAGCGAGGCCGCTATGAGCAAGCTCGCCTCCACGCTTGGCCTGGCGATCCTGGGGCTGGTGGTTCTGGCGGCTGCCAGCCGTGCCCTTATCGCTCTCGCCGGTGCCCTGACAGCGCCGATTGTGGCGCTCGCCATTGTCGCGGCTCTACTCCGCTGCGTCTGGTTTTTTACGGGACCGAGATAACGCTCAGGCGACGTGCTCAAAGCACAACTGGATTCACCCCAGTCACATAAAGCTGGTGCTTGACTCAAACAATTTACTCATCGTAAGCTCTGGAGGTTGACCGAACAAACGGCGAACAAACTAACACGGGAGGTGACAAATGTAGAACCAACTCACACGAAAGGAGGAATTATCTATGGCGAATTCACGTCGTATCAAAGTAACGGGGGTCAGACGGGAGGAAATTGACACTGAGCAGCTCGCGCTCGTGTACTGGCTTCAAGCCAAACGCATATTGAAGCAACGTCGGGCGGATGAGCTGGCCGCGAAAGCCAAGCGCAAAAGAATCGAGGGCAAGCGTGAACGCTGAGATCCCCGCTCTCGTCGCAGCAGGGTCTGGGCTGGCGATGCTTGCCGGAATCGCTGGGTTCGAGGCCAGCCAGGCCGCGAGTATGCGCGCCAGCAGGGTTCGGCTCTCGACCCGCTATCCGGTTGGCCTCGACGCGGCGCAGGTAGCGGCCGTCTGGAACGGCTTGGCGGGTTTGCCATTCACATGCGAGCTGGTGGCCGAGACGCTCGCCACCGAGGACAGGATCACGCACAGCTTGCTCGTCCCGGAGTCGATGCGCGAATCGGTGCGCGCCGCCCTTACCGGGGCGGTCCCGTCGATGCGCATCTCCGATGTGCACGCCAGCCCGAGTGAGGCAGCGATGCTGACGCTGCGGCTGTTCGTTCAGACGCCGAGTTTCCTACTCACGGGCGACGCAGCGAGCGTGTCTCGCTCGCTGCTCTCGGGCTTGGCTCATTTGCGCAAGGACGAGGTTGTGGCTCTGCGGTGGGCGCTCTCGCCGGGAAACCCTCGCCAGCGACAGGAACCGACAGAGCCAACACCTCACCAGAGGGAGATCGCCAAAGCCTGGCAGGCCAAGACCGCGACCCCCGGTTTCCGTGTAAGCGGCCTCGTCTCAATCCGGGCTGGTTCGCGTGGTCGAGCGCGAGAGCTGGCCTCGCACATCGAGAGTGTGCTGCGCAGCCGTAGCGGGTTCGCTGGCGGTATCCGGGTGACGTATGAGCGTGGCAATCGGACGCTGGCCGCGCTCCCCAAGGTCAGTCGGTCGTCAGGGTGGATGGGCGTTGCAGAGATTGTGCCGTTGCTCGGGCTACCGCTGGGTGAGCCGGTGCCGGGTGTGGAGGTCGGTGCCTCGCGTGAGTTGCTGGTTCCGCGTCATGTTCCCCGTAACGGGCGTCGTCTGTTCATCGGACGGGACTCGGATGGCGAGCGGCCGGTGGCGTTGTCGCCGGAGGCTTCGCGAGTCCATCTAGGGGTGATTTCTCCCACGGGTGGTGGAAAGTCCACCCTACTTTTGCGTAGCATCCTTGCTGACCTGAGCGGTGGTTACGGCGGGATTTTGCTCGATCCCAAGAACCAGCTCGTGAGTGATCTGCTCGATCGCGTTCCGCCCGAGCACGCCGACCGGATCGCGGTTTTGGACCCGTCGGCTTCCGGCCCGGTTCCGGGCTTGGATCTGCTCGGCAGTGGTGACCCCGATGTCAGAACGGAGGTGGTCCTGTCAGCGCTGCGCGGGATCTACAGGGACGCCTGGGGCGTGCGGATCGACAGCTATCTGCGGATGGGGCTTCGCACACTTGCGGAGCTACCTGGCCCGGTCCTGCTCTCGGACTGGATGCGCCTGTATACGGATGCTGATCTGAGACGCAGCGCCACCAGGCGGTTGCGCGATCCCATCCTGGCGGCTCAGTGGCGTACCTACGAAGAGTCCCTTTCGAGCGCTGAGCAGTTCCAGCACATCGCCCCGGCTCTCTCCAGGATCACCAGCCTGCTGGCACGGCCGGCGCTGCGCAACATCATCAACCAGCCGAACCCGAAGCTGTCGATTCCTCGATTGCTGGCCGAGCGGAAGTGGTTGGTCGTGGCGCTCAGCCCGAGTGCCCTGGGCGAGAGCGCCAGCGACCTGCTGTCGGCCCTGGTCGGCTATCTCGTATGGACGGCTGTCGAGGCGCGCGTCAGCTTGCCCGAGCACGCCCGCCACCCGATCTTCTTCTACTGCGACGAGCTGCAGTCACTCAAGCTTCCGGTCGGCATTGAGGTGTTCCTCGAGCGCAGCCGCGGACTCGGCTGCGGCGTGGTCGCCGCCACCCAGGGACTCGCCAGATTGCCGCAGAGCGTTCGCGACTCGCTGCTGGGAAATGTTGGAAGTCTCATTGCCCTGAAGGCCACCGGCCACGACGAGGCCACCAGGCTCGCCAAGGAGCTACCTGGGCTGAGCGCCAGCGACCTGATGGGCCTGGGGCGCTACGAGTGCGCCGCCCGGATCAACACAGGAACGCTCGGCAGTGGCTCGGTGGTCGTCACCGGGCGCACCGAGGGACCACCGCCAACGACTGGGCAGGCGGCTCGAATCCGGGCGCTGTCGGCTCAAGAGTACGGCCGTGATCCGGCCGAGATCGAGGCGGAGCTCGCGCGCCGGATGGACGGCGAATCCACCGAGAGCCGGGGCTCGTATGGGCGAGTTGGGAGGCAGGCATGACCCGTCCCATCGCTTCACCCATGACGTCGAACGCCGAGCGCCAAACTCCCCGTACAGGAGTAGCTTCTCGGGATTTTTCACGGCCGAAGCAGTCGGTCCCCGCCCGCTCCAACTACATCACCCCAGATCGGCTGTACCGCACGTTGCAGCGGATGACCGCCACCGACTGGCTGGTGCTCAGTTTCGTGAGCAGCTCAAGGCTTGCGAGCGGTAGTCAGTTGATCCGCCGGTACTGGTTGACGTCCGAGCGCAACGACGCGCGTGCCCGAGCCGGACGCCGCGCGCTGAAGCGCTTGGCGGATTGGCGGGTGCTCGACGCGCTACCGCGCCGTGTCGGTGGCGAGCGCGCTGGAAGTAGCGGCATGGTCTACACCGTCGGCGTCGCCGGGGCGAAGCTGCTCGCCCGACGCGGCCAGCCAGCCAACCGTCTCGAAGCTCCGGGCGCGCTGTATGTCGCGCACACGCTCGCCTGCACCGAGCTGGTCGTCGCGCTCGGGGATGCCAGCAGGAGCGGCACGCTGGAATGCATCGAGGTTCAGAGCGAGCCGGAATGCTGGCGAACCTTCCTCGCTGGGATGGGCGCTCGAATCACGCTCAAGCCCGACCTGTTCATTCGCGTAGCCGCACCCGGCAGTAGCTTTGAGGATCGTTGGTATGTGGAGGTGGATCTCGCAACCGAGGCGACCGGCACGGTCCTTGCCAAAGCTAAGCGCTATCTCGCCCACCAACGTTCGGGCAGCGAACGAGTGCATCCCAAGGTGCTGTGGGCGGTGCCGGACGCCCGCCGCGCCGAGCGCATCCAGAGCGCCCTCGACCGCTTGCCGGTGGAGGCGCAACGCATGTTCGCGGTCTGCCTGACGAGCGAGGTCGTGGAGTTCCTGGCCGCTGAGGCGCAGCTATGAGCGCCCGCAAGCCATCGCTCTACAGCGACGCGACCGACCGCTGGCGGCTACTCGAAGCGGACATGCTCGCCGCACTCGCGAAGCTGCCTGAGAACTCGGTCGATTGCGTTGTGACCGACCCGCCCTACGGGATCGCCTTCCACGGCGAAGCCTGGGACGGAGCGGGGAAGGCTGGAAGACAGCTCGCGGGCGGTGAAGCCTTCGCCGCGTGGGCGCGCAGTTGGGCGGCCGAGTGCCAGCGCGTGCTCAAACCCGGCGGGCACTTGGTCGCGTTCGGGAGCCCGCGCACCTTCCATCGCCTGACGAGCGGAGTCGAGGACTCAGGGCTCCAGATCCGCGACGTGCTGATGTGGGTCTACGCCCAAGGCGCACCCAAGACCCGCAAGCTCCCCGGCGGAAGAGCCGCGATGCTCAAACCGGCGTATGAGCCGATCCTGCTCGCCCGCAAACCCCTGGATGGCACCACGCCGCGCAATGTCGAAGCCTGGGGCACGGGCGCGCTGAACACCGAGGCCGCGCGGGTCAACGGCTATTGGCCGTCGCATCTGGCGCTCTCCCACGCGCCTGACTGCACCGAGACCCGCTGTACTAGCGACTGCCCGGCCGGGCAGCTCGACGCGGCCCGTCCCGAGCTCCGCCCCAGCCGCCTGTTCTTCTGCGCCAAAGCGGCGAAGGGCGAGCGCGAGACTGGATGCGACGAGCTATCGTTACAGTCAGATCTGCTCTACAGCCGCCCAGCGGTGCGGCTGCGGCGAAACATCCACCCGACCGTGAAGCCGGTAAGCCTGATGCGCTGGCTGGTGGCACTCGTGACACCACCAGGCGGGGTGGTGCTCGATCCCTTTGCCGGGAGCGCGACCACGGGAATCGCTGCGGTCATGGAGAACCGACCGTTCCTCGGCATCGAACGAGAGACCAGGTACATCGATATTGCTTGCGCTCGTCTCACCCATTGGGGACACGAAGCGGAGCGCTCGTGAGGGCTGGAGGTCTCCCGGCCCGCGGAAGGGCTTTGAGTCTTTCTGCGGGCCGACATGGCCATCCAACCCAAAGGAGAACACGCATGGCAGTCACGAAGGCGCAGGAGATCTATGACCGGGTCGAGGCGATGGTTGCCGCCGGCACAGAGAAGGCGGACGCTTTCCGTCAGATCGCCGAGGAGGCCGGGAGACCGTTCGATTCGGTGAGAGGAAGTTATTACTCCCACAAGAAGAAGCTCGAGGGCGGCGAGAGCAAACCACGCACCCGCCGCCGGGAGACGACACCCGACGACGCGCTTGCAGACGCCAGAGCAGCACTGGAGCGGGCGATTGACTCCATCGACCGAGAGGTCGGGGCCGCCAAGTCCAGGGCCGATGAGGCAAAGGCCGAGTACGAAGCGCTCAAAGGTAGCGCCACCGAGAGAAAGCAGGCCATCACTGAGCGCTTGGAGGCGCTGAAGTGAACCACAGCGAGTCGGTCGAGGTTCACACCTTGACCGACTCGCACTACCAATTAACACGTTGCTTAAGTCACGACTTAACGGGAAAATCGTTAAGCCAACTTAGCCGAGAAAGGAGGAGTAATTGCCACCAGCTACCGCAATAATCGAGGGTCACGACACCGCTGTCGCGCAGGTAGACGCCACGGCGGTGATCTACCTCCGTGTATCGAGTGACAGCCAGGTCAGCAAGGCTCACGATCCCGAGGGGTACTCCATCCCCACGCAGCGAGAGGCGTGCGAGCGTCACGCCGAGAGGCTGGGCGCCCGTGTGATTGGCGAGTTCGCGGAGCTTGGGCGAACCGGGACCAATCTCCAACGGCCCGAACTCCAAAAGATGCTCACCAAGCTACCGACCTTGAGGCCGACCTACGTCATTTTCTATGACCTCTCTCGGGTCGCCCGCGAGGAGCAAGACGCCTTCTGGCTGCTTGGGGAGATCAAGCGCCACGGCGCCAAGCTTGAGTCCACGCTGGAGCGCATTGACGACAGCCCGACCGGGCTTCTGCTCTTCGCCATCATGGCGGGCGTCAACGCCTTCCGCTCCCGTGGTGATGGCGAGAAGGTCAAGGGTGGCCTGCAGCGCAAGCACGCCGACGGCGGGAGCATGGGTCCCGCCCGCATTGGCTACCTCAACGACACCGAAACGATCGAAGGGCGCAAGGTAGCCACCATCAGCATCGATGACGACCGGGTCGATCTCGTGCGGCTCGGCTTCGGCCTAGCAGCCAGCGGGGCGCACACGGTTACGACCATCACAGAAGTACTTGAGGAGGCTGGGCTGCGGACTCGCACGACGCGTAAGCGGCCAAGCAAACCGATGTCGCGCAGCATGGTTCACCGGATGCTCAGAGACGACTACTACGTCGGGATCGTGACGCTCAATGGAGCCAAGCGCCGTGGACGCCACACCGCAATCATCGACCCGGAGACCTTCGAGCAGGTCCAGCAGGTGCTCAGCGCGCATCGCGCCAGCGGTGACCGCTCCCACAAGCACAGCCATTATCTCGTCGGCTCATTGCTGCGCTGCAAGCTCTGTCGCACTCGGCTCGGCTACAGCCGCAACAAAGGCAACGGCGGGGTCTATGAGTACTTCACCTGCCTCAGCCGCGTCTCAATGCAAGGGCGCTGTGCGGCACCGTACTTCCGCGCCAACCTCGTCGAACGCGCAATCGAGCGCAAATACAAAACCTACCTCATCACGCCCGAGCAGCAGGCCGCGATCCGTGAGGTGCTGCACGCCCACGCCGAGACCAGCCGCAAGGTCGCACGCGATGACGCCACACGCCACGAACGCCGCGTCCGCGAACTCATCGGCCAACAACAGAAGCTCCTCGACCTCTACTACGACGATGGCGTCTCCAAGGAGGTGCTCCAAGCCGAGCAGAAGCGCATCGAGACCGAGCAAGCAACCGTCGAGCGGCTCGCCTCAGCCGCACACTACGAGGCCGCCGAGCTAGACCAAGCCCTCGATGACGCCCTCGCCCTGATCGACACGCGAATCGCGCCCTACCTGTCCGGCAGCCCAACCGAGAGGCGGCTCATCAACCTCGCGATCTACGTCATGCTGCTGGTCTCGGGCACCGACACGATCCGGGCTGAACCAACACCCCTATACGCCCAGTTGGTCCCACTGGCCCGCCATCTCGCCCCGGAAGCCAGACCACCCGGCCAAAGCCAGCGCCCCCGGCCCCAAAACGGCCGCAGCCCCGCTAAACGGGGCCACGGTTCGAAATACCAGCAAATGGCGGAGAGGGAGGGATTCGAACCCTCGAACGAGGTTTCCCCCGTTACGCGATTTCCAGTCGCGCCCGTTCAACCGCTCCGGCACCTCTCCAGGCGCTTGCATCGTCGATTTGAGATCGACGGCGGCGTGCCCAAGGCTACGACACCGGCGCCCGTGGCGTTGCTAGGCTCCGCAACATGCTCGCAGCAAGCAAAGCCTTCTCCACGACCGTCGGTCTGATCGCGACCTTCGGCGGCATCGGCGTGGTCGTCAACGTGATCCTCGTCTTCATCGCCGTGCAGATCCGCGGCGAGCGTCGCCAGAACCAGGAATATCTAGCCTCACGCCGCCCACCCGGCGCGTAGCCCTTTAGCGCGCGCCGCCGCCGTTCAGCGCGGCCCGCTAGATGATGTAGACGGGCGTGCCCACAGGCGATTTGCTGTAGAGCTCGATCACGTCCGGGATGCGCATGCGCACGCAGCCGTGCGAGGCGTCATGGCCGATCGAGGAGTACTCGCTCGGGTCGATGCCGTGGATGCCTGCGCCGCCTTCGAAGGACATGAAGCGCGCCTTCAGCGGATCGCCGGGGCCAGGCGGCACGACGGTGCCCGCGAGCGCTCCTGCCCAGGCTTTTTTGGGCACGTACCAAGGGGGGTTCACCTGCTCCCATTCGATTTTGTGCAGCCCCGCGGGTGTTTCCAGACCTTCCATGCCGACCGCGATTTCGTAGGTGTGTTCGAGTTTCAGGTGGTTGTAGAAGCGCAAGCGGAAGTTGTTGCGGTCGACCACGATGTAGGCCGGGTACTTCGCAGCGAGTTGCGCGGTGCGTCACCTTCGGCTCCACCTTGTGCGTGGGCACCGTCACGATGCGGCTCGAGCTCGCGCCGCTCAGCGCGTTGTCGATGCGCGCGCCCAGCCGCGTGCTGTCCACGCTCAGCCCCACCTGCCCGGAAACCGTCGCTAGGCCGGTCGCGCCGGGCTGCACCGTCGCGTCGCGCGGCGCACGGTTGACGCCCGCGCGGACCTTCGCAGTGAGGTTGCGCACCGCCTGGTGTGAGTAGCTCACCACCAGCGGCATGTCGCGGTTGATGCTACCGCCGAACAGGCCGCGCACGGTGCGTGTCACGATCGAGCCTTCGCGGCTTGCGCTCGAGGGCCTGGTCGAGCATGTTCTCGACGTCCACGCGCACCTGCGCCTGATGCGCGGCGAGCGTCCATTTTTGCGAGCCAGAGCGCACCGTCACGCGCTCGTTCAGGCGCGAGAGCAGATCCCGTTCGAGCTTCTGGCGCGCCGCCGCCTCGCGCAAGCCGCCCACCGGCACGCCCCCGACGCTCACGCCTTTTGCGATCACATCGCGCCGCGAGTGGTCGTACAGGTAGGTGCCGAGCGCGAGCGCGAGCAAGAGCACCACGAGCGTGAGGGCCGCGATCGGCAGCACGCCGAGGCGCGTCACTGCAGCGCGAGGACTCACCGAAGATGCGGCCATCAGAACCTCACACAAGTTCGCCAACTACGAACGGGACACCCGCAGTGTATCGGCCTCCCCACCGCTGCAAGCCGTATTGCGCACGCTTCCGACCGTCAATGCGCGGTCCTTGTCATTCAGAGCGCTTTTGTAAGTGTTCTTGACATTGCTCCGTCCTCGTGTAAAGTCGATCGCAGCCTTGCAGAAGCAGGTACCCGAGCAGGAGGTATCTATGTCAGCCGCACCCACAGCCGCATCGCACACGCGGGCGCAGGCTCTCGCCGAAGACGCCCGATCAGCTCGACCACCTGGCGCGACCCCAAGCGCTACGCCTGGCTGCTCGGGCTGGTCGTGCCCACGCTCCCGTTCCTCGCCTGGGGCCTCGTGAAGCTGACCGGCCTCGGCGTCTTCTGGTTCTACGGCCCGGTGCTCGTCTTCGGCATCTTCCCGCTGCTCGACCTCGCGATCGGCATGGACGCGCGCAACCCGCCCGACAGCGTCATCAAGTGGCTCGAGCAGGACCGCTACTACCGCTGGTGCACCTACCTCTACCTGCCGATCCAGTACGCCGGGCTGATCTTCGCCTGCTGGCTGTGGTCGAGCGGCGAACTCTCGCACGCTCGACGAGCATCGGGCTCGCGCTCACCGTCGGCGATGGTCAGCGGCATCGCGATCAACACCGCGCACGAGCTCGGCCACAAGCGCGCGAGCCTCGAGCGCTGGCTCAGCCGCGTCGCGCTCGCCCAGAGCGGCTACGGACACTTCTTCATCGAGCACAACCGCGGCCACCACGTGCGCGTCGCGACGCCCGAGGACCCCGCCAGCTCGCGCCTCGGCGAGAGCTTCTACGCCTTCCTGCCGCGCACCGTGCTCGGCAGCCTGCGCTCGGCCTGGGAGCTCGAGCGCATGCGCCTCGCGCGCCTGGAGCGCTCGCCGTGGAGCCCGCGCAACGACATCCTCAGCGCCTGGGCGATGACCGTCGTGCTGTTCGCCGCGCTCGTCGCCGGCTTCGGCGTGGTCGTGCTCCCCTACCTGCTGATCCAGGCCGTGATCGGCTTCTCGCTGCTGGAGGTCGTCAACTACCTCGAGCACTACGGCCTGCTGCGCCAGAAGCGCGAGGACGGCCGCTACGAGCGCACGCGCCCCGAGCACAGCTGGAACAGCAACAGCGCCGCCTCAAACGTGCTGCTCTACCACCTGCAGCGCCACTCCGACCACCACGCCAACCCGATCCGCCGCTACCAGGCGCTGCGCCACGTCGAGGAGGCGCCGCAGCTGCCCACCGGCTACGCGGGCATGATCCTGCTCGCCGTGATCCCGCCGCTCTGGCGGCGCGTGATGGACCACCGCGTGCTCGCTCACTACGACGGCGACGTCGACGCGCGCCAACCTCAAGCCCGGCTCTCGGCGCGCGCGCGCGCTCGCGCCGCTAGCCGGAGGCGCCGCATGAGCCGCTTCCGCTGCCCCGCCTGCGGCTACGTCTACGACGAGCAGCACGGGCCACCCGCGCGAGGGCTTCCCGCCGGGCACGCGCTGGAGCGAGGTGCCCGACGACTGGGCCTGCCCGGACTGCGGCGTGCGCGATAAGGTCGATTTCGAGCCGGCCGACTGAGTCGATCCGCTGACTCGACGCGCCGAGCATCGCAGATGCCGACAGCCACCGAGCCAACGCATCCCCTACTCCGTCGCCGCGCGCGAGCTGCTGCGCAACACGCTGCTCGACGCAGCCTGCCACGAGCTGCAGGAGCGCCGCTGGGCCGACATCACGATGGCCGACATCGCCCGTCGCCGCCGGCGTCAGCCGCCAGACGCTCTACAAGGAGTTCGGCTCGCGCGAGGAGTTCGCGCAGGTCCTCGTGCATGCGCGAGGCCGACACGCTTCCTCGATGCCGTCGAGCAGGCCGTGCACGCGCACCTCGACGACCCCGCCGCGGCGCTCGCCGCGGCCTTCGACGTCTTCCTCACCGCCGCCGCCGAGAACCCGCTCGTGCGCACGATCGTCGGCGGCGAGGGCGCCGAGGAGCTGCTCGCGCTGTTCACCACCCAGGGCAAGCCGCTCGTCGAGCGCGCCGCCGAGCGCCTCACCGCGATCATGCTCGCCGGCTGGCCGCTGGTCGAGCCGCGCCGACGCCGAGCTGCTCAGCGAGTGCCTCGTGCGCCTGGCGATCAGCTACGCCGCGCTGCCCAAAGGCCCCGCAGCATGACCGCCGCCTCGGTCGCCACGCTGCTCGGCCCCTACGTCGAGCGGCTCGTCGCGCGCAGAGCCGCAGTCAGCCGAGCCGCTCAGGCAGCTCCGCGGCCGGCCGCGCCCGCCTCGGCCTGCTCGTGCTTCGCGCGCGCGGCGGTACTCGTTGACGACGATGTCGGTCAGCTCCTCCACCGAGGTCTCCGCCGTCGGCTTGTCGAGCGCGATCACGCCGTCCTGGATCATGCTCACGCGGTCGCACGCCTGCAGCACGTGGACGTAGTTGTGCAGGATCATGATGATCGAGACGCTGCCCTCCTCCTTCAGGCGCGCCACCAGGTCGAGGATCATCGCGCCCTCTTTCGCGCCCATCGCCGCCAGCGGCTCGTCGAGCAGGATGATGTCGGCGTCGGAGTTGACCGTGCGCGCCACCGCGATCGCCTGGCGCTGGCCGCCCGACAGGCGCGCCACCGCGACGTCGATGCGCGGGATGTTGATCCCGATCTCATCGAGCGCCGTCGCGCGCTTCGCGCTTCATCTGCCGGTTGGCCAGCAGCGGCAGCGGGCGGTGCACGCGCTCGCGGCGCAGGAACAGGTTGTGGTAGACCGACAGTTCGTCGATCAGCGCCAGGTCCTGGTAGACGGTGTCGATCCCTTTCGCGCGCGCGTCGTCGACGCTTTTCGGCTCATACGGCTCGCCGTGCAGCGTACATCTTGCCGGCGTCCGGCTTCTGGAAGCCGCAGATGATCTTGATCAGCGTCGACTTGCCGGCGCCGTTGTCGCCGAGCAGCCCCAGCACCTCGCCCTTTTTCAGATGCAGGTTGACGTCGCGCAGCGCCGTCACCGGGCCGAAGCGCTTGGAGATGTGCTCGACGCGCAGCACGTCGTCCGGCGCCTGCTCGGCGCCAACGACTTCGTCTCGGGAGCTGCGGGCGCGTCAGCCACTGCCGCCGTGCCCCCTGCGCGCGCGCGCCGACGTACACGTTGGCCGTCATCGCGACGATGATCGCGAGGCCCGTGTAGAACAGCAGGTAGTTGGCGTTGACTCCCTGCAGGATCAGCCCGTCCTTGAGGATCCCCAGGAACAGCGCGCCGATCAACGCGCCGACCACCGTGCCCGAGCCGCCCGCCAGCAGCGTGCCGCCGATCACCGCCGCGGCGATCGCGAACAGCAGGATTTCGTTCGCGCCCGCCGGGTCGGGCTGGATCGTCTGCGAGCGGACCGCCTCGAAGATCCCCACGAGCCCCGCGGTCAGGCGCAGAGCACGAAGTTGCGGATCGTCACCAGCCTGCACCTTCACGCCCGCCTCGGCCGCGCCGAGCTTGTTCGAGCCGATCGCCACCGTGTAGAGCCCCCAGCGCGTGAACGTCAGCACGACCTGCAGGACGACCACGATCGCCACCGCCCAGATCAGCTCCGAGTACACGCCGCCGCCGAAGATTTTCGCGAACGTGCCGATGTGGTTGACTTTTTCGGCCAGCACGATGTTGTGGCCGTTGACCACGTGCGCGACCTTCTCTTCGGTCTGGTCACCTGCGCGCCCGGCGTCGCCACGGGCTGGCCGTGCGAGATGATCAGGCTGAGCCCCTCGAAGGTGAACAGCATCCCCAGCGTCGTCACGAACGAGCTGATGCCGACGATCGCCGCGAAGAACGCCGTTGACCGCGCCCACCGCCATGCAGCACGAGCAGCGCCAGGATCATCGCTCGGCACCAGCGGAATCCCGGCGGTCGAGAGCTTGTAGAAGACGATCGGCGCGAACAGGTACATCGCGCCGATCGACAGGTCGATCTCGCCGAGGATCATCACGAACACCTCGCCCGCGCCGAGGATCGCCAGCGGCGCGAAGTACGGCAGCAGCGTCTTGAAGTTCGCGCCCGTGAAGAAGCTGCTCGTGTTCGCCGAGAAGTAGATCGCCACGACGATCGTGACGACGATGATGCTGCCCTCGCGCAGCGAGATCAGCGCGCTCGAGCATCTGGCGCTGCGCGGAGGGCGCGACCCAGCGGCGCTCGTGCGCCGAGCCCGTCCCCCGCCGCCGGCGGGCTCTCGGAGCGGTCGAGTCTGCGCCACGCTCGCCATGATCGCTCTCCTCGCTGTCCGCTTCCTCAGGCGACGGCCGCGACCGCCGAGGAGGTTCCCTCGTAGCGCGTCTTCGTCTTGACGTACGGCGCGACCGTTTCCTTGTCCAGGAACTTCAGCCCCGTGTCCGATTCCGCGAGGCCCGTCAGCGTGCCCGACACCTTGTACATGAACAGCTGCAGCACCGGCAGGAAGCCCTGCAGGTAGGGCTGCTGGTCGATCGTGAATTCGATGTTGCCTTCCTGCAGCAGCTTCTGCGTCTGTTCGGTGAGGTCGAAGCCGCCCGCCTTCACGCCTTTGCCCGCGAGACCGATCTTCTGCATGACTTTGGCGAGGCTTTCCGTGCTGCCGCCGTCGACCGCGTACATGCCCTTGGTGTTTTTGTGACCCACCCACTAGGCTTCGATCGTCGAGAGCTCGCCAGGCACCGCCGCGCCGGTCGCGACCGTGTGGGCGGTGATCGGCTTGCCCGACGCCTTGATCGCCTTTTCCGCACCTTCGATGCGCGGCTGCAGGTTGGCCGAGCCGGGCGTGGCGATGAACAGCGCCACTTCGCCTGAGCCGACCGCCGCGACGATCCGTCTCGCCCATCTTTTCACCGGCCTTTTTCAGGTCCTGGCCGATGTAGGCCGAGGCGCGCGTTGCCCGCCGCGTCGGCGTTGTAGGCGACCACCGGGATGCCCGCCTTGATCGCCGCTTCGACCGGCGCGTTGAAGGCGTGCAGGTCGATCAACGCAACCGCGATGCCGTCGGCGCCGCCCGTCACCGCGCTGTTGAGCGCGTTGACCATCTGGTTCACGTTGCTCGATTCCGAGCCCGTCCACTGGTAGGAGCAGCCGAGCAGCTTGCAGGCGTCGGCCGCGCCGTACTGCGTCGGCGTGAAGAACGGGTTCGTGGTGACGTGGTTGACGAACACGAATTTGTAGCTCTTGTTCGAGCCGAACACGCTCGAGGCGCCGCCGCTCCGCGCCGCTCGACGCGCTCGATCCGCACGCGCTCAGGATCGTGCTGACCGAGCCCGCCGCCACACCCGTCAGCGCCGTGCGGCGCAGGAACGAGCGACGGTCGATCTCCGGCCAGCCAAGACGGCCGCGCTCAGCGTCTCACAGAGCCTCGCGGCACTAGCGCCCTGATCGGTATCTGACATCTGCTCCTCCTCCACTCGGTTCGAGACCAGCGCCGACCGCCAGCGTCAGCCACTGCTTCTCTCTCCCACTGCACGATAGTCAATGGGCGCATCGTAACGCAAGCGCGCACACTCCAGTCTGCGAGCACGCTCGCGCTGACTGCCGCAGCGTCACGCGTAGCAGTCACGTCTCGTCGGGTATACCCTCGGGCGCATGGTCCGGGAAACCCTCGAGCCCGTGCCGCAGGGCGCCGCACGAGGACGCAGCCGAGCACGGCATCGGAGACGCCGCAGCGCCGCGAGCGCACGGGCCCGCTGCGGATCGAGCGTCTGCGCAAAGACGACGGGCGCGCGCTGATCCTCTACACCGCGACCGCCGGCCGCAGCGACGCGTGAGCGAGCAGCGCTTCAACGAGCTGCGCGGCGAGCAGGTCGCCTATGCGATCCACCGCCAGGACCGCACCTTCCTGCCCGCCCGCGAGCACTGTCCGCTCGACCCCACGCGAGCCCGGCGCCCCAGAGACCGAGATCCCCTCGGCCGGCGTTCGAGATCGCGGTGTTCGACAACCGCTTCCCGGCCTTCGCCGCGCCCGCGCGGCGCGGCCGAGGTGGTCGTCTACACCGACGACCACGACGGCTCCTTCGGCATCGCTGGCGCCTGGGCGCGCCGAGGCGCTGATGTGGGTCTGGCGCCATCGCTACGTCGAGCTGGGCGCGCGCGCAGGACGTCGACTACGTGTTCATCTTCGAGAACCGCGGCGTCGAGGTCGGCGTCACGCTGCACCACCCCCACGGCCAGATCTACGGCTATCCCTTCCTGCCGCCGGTTCCCGCGCTCGAGCTCGCCGCCGACGAGCGGCTCGGCGGCTGCGCCCCGTGCGCGCTGCTCGCCACGCGAGCTCGAGCAGCGGCGAGCGGCTGCTGCACGAGAACGACGCGGCTGTCGCCTACGTCCCCTACGCGGCGCGCTGGGCTTACGAAGTGCACGTCGCATGCGCGAGCACCGCCCCAGCCTGCCGATTGCTAGCCAGCAGGAGCTGCGCCTGCTCGCCGCGGCGCTGCAGCGGTAACCCGCGGCTTTGACGCGCTCTTGGATCGCCCCTTCCCCTACGTGATGGCCGTGCACCAGGCGCCCGACCGCGCACCGCAAGCAGGCGATGCGCGGGCGGTGGGCACCTGCACGTCGAGTTCTACCCGCCGCTGCGCACGCGCCGAGAAGCTCAAGTACCTCGCCGGCTCCGAGCAGGGCGCCGGCACCTTCATCTCCGACGTGCTGCCAGAGGAGTCCGCCGCGCGAGCTGCGCGAGGCGATCGCCCGTGCCGGCTGAGCGCGCGGCGCGTTCGCGCCCGGGCGCGTCAACCTGATCGGCGAGCACACCGACTACAACGGCGGCCTCGCGCTGCCGTTCGCCATCGCCGCGGGCGTCACCGTTCACGCCGCGCGCCAGCGCAAGCAGCTCACGCGCCGAGCAGCTGATCGAGGCCTACGCGCGCGATCTCGGCGAGCGCGACGAGTTCGCTGCTCGCGCGAGCCCGCCGCCGCGCAGTGGCTGGCGGGCGTTCGTGCGCGGCGTCGTCGCCGAGCTCACCGCGCGCCGGCTCGCGCTCGGCGGCGCGCATCTGCGAGATCGCCGGCGAGGTGCCCCGCGGCGCCGGGCTCTCCTCCTCGGCGGCGCTCGAGGTCGCGCTCTGCCTGGCGCTGATCGACGCTCGGCGCCGACCGCGGCAACACGGATCGCGCATCGACCGCATGGCAGCTCGCCGCCTGTGCGCGCGCGTGGAGAACGATTGGGTCGGCGCGCAGACGGGCCTGCTCGATCAGCTCGCGTCGCTCTACGGCGCCCCCGACACGGCGCTCTGCATCGACTTCCGCACGCTCGAGATCGACCCGGTGCCGCTGGCGCTCGACGGCTGGCGGCTTGTGATCCTCGACTCCGGCGAGCGTCATGCGCACGCCAGCTCCGGCTACAACGAGCGCCGCGCCGAGTGCGCCACGGCCTGCGAGCTGCTCGGCATCAGCTCGCTGCGCGAGGCCGCCCGCGAGCAGCTCGACGGCTGCCTGAGCCGCTGCCAGCACGCGCCGTCACGTGCTCGAGGAGAACCAGCGCGTGCGCGACACGCGTCGCCGCGCTGAGAGGCCGATCTGCGCGGCTGTCGGCGCCTGCTCGACGCCTCGCACGCGAGCCTGCGCGACCACTACCAGATCTCCACGCCGGCGGTAGAGGCCGCCGTCGAGCGCCTGCGCCGCGCCGGCGCGGCTGGCGCGCGGATGGTCGGCGGCGGCTTCGGCGGCAGCATCCTCGGCCTGTTCGCCCCCGCCACCAGCCCGCCCCAGGGCACCTTTGAGGTGCGCCCCAGCGCCGGCGCACACCTACTCGCCGGCTGAGCTAAACGGCAGGGCGCTACCCGCTCACAGGCGCTTGACGAGCAGCGCGCAGGCGATCACGCAGATCGCCAACGAGAGCGCCGCAAGCGCACCGTCGAGCGGCGCAGCAGACTCGCCAGCGAGAGCTCTTCCTCGCTCCCGTCCGCGCGTGTGCGAACGCCCCTCACGGCCGTCGTGCGGCGACGGAGCTCCCGCGCCGGTGAGCTCAGGCGGCGCTGCGCGACGCTCATCGCCAGACATCCAAGCGCGATCAGCACACCCGGCAGCGCGACGCGCTCGGCGTTGATGAAGTAGCCCGTGAACGCCGGAAAGGCGCCCCAGCCGATCGCGAACGAGATGTCGCTGTGCAGGCGCCCACGCACCAGCTCGAGGTTGTAGGCGGGCACGAACAGCGTGCCCGCGAGCACCAGCGGCGCAAGCCACGGAGTGACGGCGAGCACGCCCGCGATTCCGATCGCGAGCGCGCCGAGCAGGCTCACCGACGCCATCGCCCACAGCGTGCGATCGCTGAGCGCGGTGCGCAACGGGTGACCGTGTAGCTCATCGAGCGCGTGCGCTGCCACGCCAACCGCGAGCGCGAACGCGGCGAGCCCCCACAGCAAGCGATCGCCGTGGACCTGCGGCGCGGCCGCCGCGCCGAGTGCGAAGTAGCTGAGGTGCCACAGCGTGTACGGGGGATGCAAGAGCGTCACGAGATCCCTCAGGCGCCCGCTCCCGATCGCATAGAAAGCAGGGCGCTCGCGCTTGTCTGCCATCGACGGCTCAGATCCCGCCGGCGCTGGACTTGCGCGCGCACATCACGACGCCTCCGCCGAGGCTCATGCGCCGCACGAGCACCTGCTCGAGACCCGCCTGCTCCCAGTAGGAGACGATCCGCTCGATGGGATGGCGCCGATAGAAACCGCGGATGCTCGGCCCGAGGAAGCGCCCTACCTCAGCCCACTCGCGCGAGGCCACGCGCGCGAGCGTGGGCAAGCCGATCGCTGTGTAGAAGCGCCATGCCCAGTAGCGCCGGCGCGAGCGGCGGCACGCCGAACTCCAGCGAGGCGATACGCCCACCGGGGCGCAGCACGCGCGCGAGCTCGCCGACGGTGGCCGCGGGATCATCGACGTAGCGCAGCAGGTAGGTGAAGCTCAGCGCATCAAAGCTCTCATCGGCGAACGGCAGCGACTCGGCCTGCCCCTCGATCAGCTCGATTCGCGCGGGATCGAAGCTCGCGAATCGCGCGTGCGCGGCTGCCAGCATCGCGGCGCTCTGATCGATCCCCACCACCGAGCACTCGCTGCGCGCGAGCAGCTCTGCGGCGACCATGCCCGTGCCCGTGGCCACATCGAGCACGCGCTCACCCGCGCGTGGTGCGAGCGCGTCGGCGAGCGCGCGGCGCCAGCGCGGGTCCTGCCAGAAGCTGAGCGCAGCCGACAGCGCGTCGTAGCGACGCGGCAGCTCCTGAAAGAGCTCGAGCGCCTCGCGCTTGCGGGAGGAGGCGACGCCGTGACGCTCGCTTGGTGTGGGAGAGCTCATCGGGGGGCGATCTGAAAGGCTAACCGCCCGGCGCCCAGCGCCCTAGCGATGACAGCGAGGTAGCCAATGCCCGACCCAGCCCCCACCCCTCCCCGCGCTCGCGTGATGCTCGTCACGGGCGCCTCGAGCGGCATCGGCGAAGCGAGCGCCCGCCGCCTCGCCCGTGAGCCGGGCGTCTCGCTCGTGCTCGTCGCGCGGCGTGAGGATCGTCTGCGCGCGCTCGCCGCCTCGCTCGGCGAGCAGCACAGCTTCCTCGCCGTGGACCTGCTCGATGACGATGCCCCTGAGCGCGTGCGCGCGCACGTGCTCGAGCGCCACGGCCACCTCGAGCTACTCGTCAACAATGCGGGCGCAGCCTGGCGCGCGAACTTCGCCGACGGTGGCTATGAGAACGTCAGGCGCACGATGGCGATCAACTTCGATGCACAGCTGCGCCTCACAGAGGCCCTGCTGCCGCTGCTGCGCGCGAGCGCACCGAGCGCGATCGTGAACGTCGCCTCCACCGCAGGCCGTGTCGCGCGCGCGGGATCGGGTGCTTACAGCGCCTCGAAGTTCGCGCTCGCGGGCTGGTCGGATGCGCTGTTTGCGGAGGAGCGCCCGCACGGCGTGCACGTCGGCCTGGTGCTCCCCGGCTTCATCTCCACCGAGGGCTTTCCCCAGGCTGAGCTCACCGAGAAGCCCTGGACACGCTGGCTCGTCTCAACGCCCGAGATCGGCGCCGAGGCGATCTACCAGGCAGGGCTCGGCGGCAGAGCGGAGCGCTACGTGCCGCGTCCCTATGCGATTGCCGCCGCGCTGCGCATCCTCACCCCGGCGCTCGTTCGTCGCGTGCTCGGCGGCGCCGCCGCCGCCGTGATCACGACCACGACCGGACGCCGACATGGCCGATAGCCGCAACGGCAGCGGCGCCACCCCACACGTCTGAGCGGCCGCGCGCACGCAGGCGGCTAACCTCAGCGGATCGCCACGCACGCACTCGTAACCGGCGCGACCGGCTTCATCGGCGGCCGCCTCAGCGAGGCTCTGCTCGAGGTCGGCAGTGCGGGTGCGCTGCCTCGTACGCGACCCGGCGCGGGCGAAAGACCTAGCAGCACGCGGGCTGCGAAGCTGGTGCGCGGTGACATCACCGACGCGGCGAGCCTCGAGGGTCTTGGCGAGGGGATCAAGGTGGCCTACTTCCTCGTCCACGCGATGGCGGGCGGCGCGGGCTTTGAGCAGCGTGAGCGCGACGGTGCAAAGAACTTCGCGCAGATGGCTGCGCGCGAGGGGATCGAGCGCGTGATCTATCTCGGAGGCCTGGGCGAGTCGAGCATCTCCAAGCACCTTCAAAGCCGCCACGAAACTGCGCTGGCGCTCGCCGCGGAGGGACCGCCGCTGACCTACTTCCGCGCCGCGATGGTCGTTGGCGCGGGCAGCGAGTCCTACGACACCCTGCGCCACCTCGTCAAACGGCTACCGGTGATGATCGCGCCCAGCTGGCTGCGCACGGCCACTCAGCCGATCGCGGTAGACGACGTGATCGAGTACCTGAGCCGCGCGCCCGAGGTCCCCCAGTCGCGTGGCCGCGAAGTGCAGATCGGCGGCCCCGACGTGCTCTCCTACGGCGCGATGCTCGACCGCATGGCGCTCGCGATGGGGCTGCGCCCGCGACCGAAGCTGCCCGTGCCTTTCATCACCCCGTGGCTCTCGGCGCTATGGCTAGGGCTCGTCACGCCGGTCGATACGAACGTCGCACGCCCGCTCGTGGAGGGGCTCAGGACCGAGACGATCGTGACCGACCGATCCGCCGCGGAGCACTTCGCGATCACGCCGCTGCCCTTCGACGAGGCGCTGCGCCGCGCGCTGCGGGAGCAAGCGAGCGGACGACCGCGCAAGGACCGCGCGGCGCCAAGCGCACGGTGAGCGCTGCCGAGGCGCAGCGCGGCGCGCTCGTGCTGTTCACACGCGACCTGCGTGTGCACGACCAGCCCGCACTGGCCGCAGCGGTGCGCGAGCACGAGCATCTCATCGCCGCCTTCGTGCTCGATCGCGAGCTGCTGAGCGGCAGCTGCGCAGCGCCGAACCGACTGGCTTTTCTGATCGACTGCCTGGAGGACCTCGCCCGCTCGCTGTCCGAGCGCGGCGCACCGTTGCTCGTGCGCCGCGGCGATGTGGTGCAGGAGACGATGCGCCTCGTCGCCGAGCACGACCTCGAAGCGATCCACATGAGCGCCGACATCACGCCCTACGCACGACATCGTCACGCGCGCCTGGCGAAGGCCTGTGCGGGCGCGCGTGTGGCGCTGCATACGCACGCGGGCATAACGCTCGTGGCGCCCGGCGCGATCACGCCTGTGGGCGGCGATCACTACCGCGTGTTCACCCCCTACTGGCGCGC
Organism: uncultured Solirubrobacterales bacterium; assembly: GCA_963785435.1. Taxonomy (GTDB): domain Bacteria; phylum Actinomycetota; class Thermoleophilia; order Solirubrobacterales; family Solirubrobacteraceae; genus Palsa-744. Next base: position 648,534 of record CAWAVE010000008.1, on the reverse strand, counting down.
CTGGAACGCGCTGCCGCGAGGCGGTATCACGCGCGCACCGCGACGTATCGCCTCACCGCGCGGCCTACAACGCGAAGCGATCCCCAGCGCCGCCGAGCTCGGCTCCGGCATGTCCTCGCCCGAGCTCCAGCGCGGTGGCGAGCGCGCCGCACGCGAGCAGCTGGAGCGCTGGCTGCGAGCCGGCATCGAGCGCTACCCCGAGCGCCACGACGCGCTGTCGATGGAAGGCACCTCGCGACTCAGCGCCTACCTGCATTTCGGCTGTCTCTCGCCGCGTACGGTGCTCGAGCGCGCGGCGAGGAGCGCCGATCGTGAGGACTTCGCGCGTCAGCTCTGCTGGCGCGACTTCCACCATCAAGTGCTCGCTGCGCGTGCCGATCTGCCGCACGCCGACTACCGCTCGCGTGGGGACCGCTGGCGTCGCGATCGCCGCCAGCTGGAGGCCTGGCGTTCAGGACAGACGGGCTATCCGATCGTTGACGCCGGCATGCGCCAGCTCGCGGCGGAGGGCTTCATGCACAATCGCGCGCGTCTGATCGTGGCCTCATTCCTGACAAAGACGCTCTACCTGGACTGGCGCCTGGGCGCTGCGCACTTCGCTTCGCTGCTGCTCGACGCGGACGTCGCGAACAACGTCGGCAACTGGCAGTGGATGGCGGGCACCGGCAACGACACGCGACCTAACCGTGTGCTCAACCCGATCCGCCAGGCCAAGCGCTTCGACCCGACGGGCGAGTACGTGCGCCGCTACGTTCCCGAGCTCGCCAGCATCAGCGGCGGCGCGGTGCATGAGCCGTGGCGGCTTGGCGCGGCGCGCAAAGCGCTGCATTATCCAGAGCCGCTCGTCGAGCACGAGGCGGCCGCGCACAAGCTACGCGAGCGACGCGCAGGCTAGATTCGCAAGAATGTTTCAACAGGTTGCTATCCGCGGAGAGACGATCCGTCTCGGACAGCTACTCAAGCTGGCGGGGATCGTCAGCAGTGGCAGCGAGGTCAAGATGCTGCTCGCGGAGCTGCCCGTGTCGGTCAACGGCGCGCTCGAGTCGCGTCGCGGGCGCCAGCTACACCCCGGTGACAGGGTGCAGGTCGGCGATCACGAGCTGCTGCTCAGCGCCGCCGAGAACCCGCAGCGCGCACCGGAGACTGAGCGCCCAAGCGCCGAGTCGGACTAGCTCAGCCCGGCGACGATCACCGGGGTACGCGTGGGCGCGAGGCTGCCGCCGAGCGGCTCAGAGGTGACGAGCACCTGCTTGACGCCCGTCACGTCGCCAGGCACAGCCACGGTTGCCTTGCCTGCGGAGGTAACCGTGAACAGCGCATCGGTTGGCTGCGGCGCTCCGTTGCGTTTGATCCAAACCTCATAGACACGATCGGGCGCCGAGGGTGGTAGGCCAACCACATCGAGCTCGGCGTGGCCGCCACTTATGCGTAGCGAAGCGCTCGCATGAGGCGCAAGGACCTGCGCCTGGATCGTGCGCGTGGCCGTGCCGCCGCCACCGCCGCCCTGCAGCGCGATCACGAGCGCAGCGATCACCGCAGCGAGCACGCCAAGCGCACCGATCGCTCGCGGCGCGAACGTTGCTCGCCACGAGCGCTGCCGGGCGCTGCGCGGCACGACCGACCGGTTGAAATGCGCCTCCGAGCTGACGGTCTTCATGATCTGGGACTTCAGTTCGGCGGGCGCGATGCGCGGTGGCGCGAGCGCCGGCAGCGCGTCCACGACGAGCTTCAGCGCGACGACCTCCTCGCGACAGATAGCGCAGGTCTTCAGGTGCGCCTCAAAGACCTCGCACTCCTGCGGCTCGAGCGCGCCGAGCACGAAGGGGGCGACATCCTCGCCACAGCTGTGCGCCTTACGGGGGTCGGGCCCACTCATGGCAGCACCTCTGCGGGGTCACCCAGCGCCATGCGCATCTTCGCCAGACCGAGGCGCATGCGCCCCTTGATCGTGCCGACGGGCGTGTCGAGCATCGATGCGATCTGCATGTGTGTCATGCCGCCGAAGTAGGCCAGCTCGATCACACGGCTCTGCTCGTCGGGAAGCTGCTCGAGCGCCTCGCGAATCTCGCGCGCCTCCTCGCGGCGCGCGTACTCCGCGTCGGTGCGCTCGGGCGCCTCGAGGCGCTCCTCGATGCCCTCCTCGGCCACGATGCCGCGGTCGCGCACGGTGCGCCGGCGCAGCGCGTCGATCGCACGGTTGTGCACGATCCCCAGCACCCACGTGCGCACGCTGCCGCGCTGACGGTCGTAGCGCGCGCGGCTGCGCCACAGCGACAGGAACGCCTCCTGGACCACGTCCTCGGCGAGCGCGCGCTGCGCACACATGCGATAGGCGAGCGAGAAGGCCGCGTCGGCGTGGCGGTCATAGATCACCTCGAACGCGGCTGCGTTGCTCCGGTATACGAGCTGCATGAGCTCCTCGTCCGCGAGCACCCTGCAGGCGCTCGGTCGAATCGCCGCCACCAGCTGGGCGCAACGGTTTGAACATTCTGGTCATTCTTACGGGGAGCGCGGACCTTGGATCACTGCGCGCGATCCGCGAGCGTCTCAGCGCAGGCCGGCGCGCGCCCTCAGATGACATCGCTGCTAGGCGGAGGTGGTGGCCCAGCGGCGGCCGCGGCAGTGGCGCGGCGCAGCTCTTCGATCGACGACCCGTGCGAGCAGCACGCTGAGCTCGAACAGCAGGTACAGCGGCACCGTCTCGAGCAGCAGCGTGACCGCGTCACCCGGCAGAAACGCGGCGACCGCGCCGCACAGGCCACGATCGCGTAGCGGCGGTTGTGGCGCAGCTGCTTGGTGCGTGACGATCCCCGCGCGGGTGGCCGCGAGGATCCCCACGGGGACCTGGAAGACCAGCCCCATCGCCAGCAGCATGACGGCGGCGAAGTGGTAGTACTGGCTCGCCTGCACGAGCACGTTGAACTGGCCGCTGTTGAAGTTCTGGAAGAAGCGCACGGCCGCCGGGCAGCACGACGAAGTAGCCGAACAGCACGCCCGCGATGAACAGGAACGGGATCGCCAGCATCAGCGGCGTGGCGATGCGCCGCTGCGTCGGGGCTGAACGCCGGCAACAGGAAGCCGTAGAGCTCATAGAGCAGCACCGGCAGCGACAGGATCAGCGCGAAGATCAGCGAGACGCCGATCGTCGTGGTGAACGGCTCGCCGATCCCGAGCGTCACCGGCTTGTCGCCCTTCGGGCGCCGCCGACAGACGCTTGATCGCGCCGTGCAGCTGCGGCGTGACCTGCGTCAAGCGCGCTCTTGGTGGCCGGCGAGACGCCGCTGCCGGGCGCCTGCAGCGCCCCCACGACGCACTGCAGCTGCGCGGCCACCGTGCGCGCGCTCTGCTGCACCGTGTAGGTCGCGCCGAGCGGGCCGTTGCCAGCTTTAACCTGTTTTTGGGTCTCGTGCGCGAGCGGCTTGTTGATGATGTTCAGCAGCGCGTGGTTCTGCCACATGCAAACCCCGAACGCCACCGCCAGCGCCGCCAGCGAGATGATCAGCCGCCCGCGCAGCTCCTGGAGGTGGTCGACCACGCTGAGTCGATCTTCGTGTCCGATACTGCCAACGGCCGTCGCCATGGTCTCTCGCTCTCGTTCGTCGTTCTCTGGCTGGCCGCTGGCTCGGCCGCGCGCTTCAGGCGGAGATGCTCCCGACGCGCTGCTGAGGCGCGCTCTGCACGGGCTCGGGTGCGCTGTGAACCTGCGGGCGCTACCGCAGCGACAGGGATCGGCGTGCGCGATCAGCGTGCTCTCGTGGCTCTCGCCGCTGATCGCATCCTTGAAGCCGCGCATGCCGCTGCCGAGCGATTTGCCCATCTCGGGCAGGCGCTTGGCGCCGAACACCAGCAGCAGCAGAATCAAAAGAAATGCGATGTGAATTGGATTGTCGAGACCCATGCGAAGCCTCCTTTCAAGTCGTATGCCCACCCGGGCGGGTGGCGCGATTGCCCTCATGAACTACTACGCGGAGGAGCCGCGGGTGGATCACCCGCCGGCCCCTCCGTTTGCCGCTATCAGGCCTTGATCAGCGGCCCGGCCTTGGCGAGCACCTGCGCCTTGGTCAGCGGCGTGTCGAAGCCTTCGCTCGGCGTGGGGCTCTTGCCGATCAGCAGGTCGATCGCGGCCGCGTGACGCGCCTCGATCTGCACGATCGCCGCCGGCCGCCGCGAGCACCTGCTTGCTCTGCAGCGAAGGCGCCGCGCCGTTGTAGGCGCCAACACCTGTGTTCTCGAGCACCGACGCCAGTGCCAGGAACGTCGCTCTCACTGGTCGCCGGGGAACACGAACGTCGGCTTCGCGACCGGTTTGCCGCCGAGCTATTTGATCGCGGCGGTGAGCGCCGCGACGTGCTCGGCCTCCTCTTCGCCGAACAGCTTGGCGTAGCCTTGGCCTCGCCGCTGAGCGCCAGCGACTTGCCCTTGACGTGTAGAAGTCCGCCTCCAGGTACTCCAGCGTCAGCGCGAAGTTGAGGATTTCGACGTCCCCTCCCCCGGTTTCAGCAAGCGCCTGCGAGACGAACGGCGTCACCGAGGAGGTGCCGTAGAACGCCCCGGCAGCAAGCGCGCCACGCAGGATGAAGCTCGAGCGTGTCATCCCGTGTACCTCAAACCAGCGAGCTCCGGGTTGCCGAGCTCGCCGTTCGTGGCCTTGATATGTGTGTGATTTGACATTGTTCTCATTGCTCCTTTTCTCGCTCGCGCTATGCCAGGAACGGCTTGACCGCCGCCAGCACAGTGGACATGTCAGCCGGCTTGGCGAAAGCGCCATCCGGGGTGATCGACTTTTTGACCAGCGTCGCCGAGGGTCGCCGCGTGGCGAGCCTCGACCGAGTGGATCGCCAGCGCCGAGGCCAGGACCTCTGGGCTCTGGATGTCGCCGGCCTGACCGAGGTAGGCGGCCGCGCCGAGGTTCTCGACCGTGTAGGCGAGCTCCGCCACCTGCGTGGCGCTTGTCGATCGGGAACTTCGCCGCGGGCTTGCCGCGGGCGTGCCGCCCAGCTTCATCACCGCCGCTTTGAGGGCCGCGACGTGCGCGGCCTCCTGACCGCCGAAGGCCTCGATCAGGCCGCCGACCTTGCCGTTGAACAGGCCTGCGGCGATGACCTTTTCGTAGAACGCCGTCTCGAGGTACTCGAGCGTGAGCGCGTAGTTGAGGATCGCCACGTCGCCGCTGCTCGAGCTCGACGCTGCTCGTCGCAGCGCTCGCCGGCGCGGCCGCCGTGGAGGCCGTTTTTTTGCTGCTTCCGCAGGCCGCCAGACGAACGCGCCGAAGCTCGCCGCACCGGCGCTACCGGCCATCTTCAGGAACCGCTTGCGGTCGACGTCATCGCGTACGAGGCGCTCGACGATCCCTGCCGGCTGTGGCGCTGTCCTCGGTGGGCGGACCTGACATCTTCGATACCTCCATTTGTGACATCGCACAGGCGCCAGAGTCGACCCTGCCAGTTTGAGGAAAAATGGCTCGCGATGAGCCATTTACCATTTCCCCCTTATTCGCAGCACACCGGAATACAGATCACACGATGCTCCTATACGATGAAGCCGGTGCCTTTGACTGCCGCGAGCACCTTGGCCGCTGTGAACGGCGTGTCGAACGGGCCGTTGGGGGCGATTTCTTTACCGGTCGGGTCGTTGAGCAGGCCGATCACGCTTGCGTGACGCGCCTCGATCGTGAGGATCGACACGGCCGCCTTGACGTAGGCGGGCGTCTTGATGTTGAGCGCCTGACCCGAGTACGCGTGAACGCCCGTGTTCTCGAGAACCTGTGCGGTCTTCATGAACATTTCGGCGTTCGTGTTGGCGCCTTTGAAGTCGAACTTCGGTGACTTGGCGGCTTTGCTGCCAAGGCGCTTCTTGAGGAACGCCACGTGCGCGTTCTCGTCTGTCAGTCACGACCTTCAGAAAAGCCGCCGCCTGCGGGCTGAGCGCCATGTTCGCGGCGGTCGCGCCGTTGTAGAACGCAGCCTCCAGGTACTCGAGCGTGAGGGCGTAGTTGAGGATTCCGACGTCGCCCTTGCCGAATGACGCCGGCGGACGTCCGTGCTGGGCAGCCGCGAACGCGCTCGGTGCGAGCGCCGATAGGACCGCGCCACCGCTCATCGCCGCGCCGCCGGCGATGCCGGCCTTCTTGAGGAAGCTCAGGCGTGTGTCGCCGGAGACGGCATCCGCCGCTTCGCGCACAGCACCGTCTGTGTCAACCTCATCGAGGTTAATCATGTGGGTCATTGTGTTACTCCCAGGTAGGGGTTGGTCGACTCGACGGTGGGTAGTACGCCGCAAGCCGGTATCTCTTGTCAATACGCTGCCCAGCTGTTCACGGATCAACATTCAGCAAATTTGCTCACTAGCCGCCTAGCCAAGCCAGGTTGGACCTGGTCGCGGTGATCCGTTTGCATCTCGCGCGCGTAATAACTCGATATGCAGCCCATGTTTCGCCCACTAGCGCGTTGGGCGCGGGGGCGCTCCTCGCGGGCCGTGCCAGAGTCACACGCTTCCGGCTTGATGCGTAGTCGGATCCTTGCGGCAGTCCGCGGAGAAGCGGAGATCTTCGCGTCAGAGCCCCACCGCCCAGATCGGATCGCTTTCTCGCCGCAGCGTCGGCCGGTCCATGCGCTTGCGCTGCTCGCAGCCGCCGCGCTGGGGGCGCTCGCGATGCTGATTGCACTGGAAACTGGACGCCATGACGTTCGGAGGAGCATCAGTGCGGCGGGCCCGGAGGCTGCGCTTCATCGTGTTGGCAGCCGTGCGCAGCTGATCGTCTCAGGGATGAGCGAGCCTCCGCCCGGTCGGGTCTATGAGCTCTGGACCCAACGCGCCGGCGCGGCGCCGCGCCCGACCGACGCGCTGTTCACGGTGACGAGCACGGGCAAGGGCACGGTTGAGGTGCCCGGCGGCCTGCGTGGCGTGAGCGCCGTGATGGTTACCGACGAGCCACGCGGCGGAAGCGCGGTGCCCACGAGCCCAGCGATCCTGCGCCTGGCTGTGCCGCGCAATCTCTGATCGGCAAAGCTCGCGCTAGTCGAGCGCGAGATAGCGCAGCACTGCGCCGGCTTCGCGCTCGAGCGCTGCGCTCACGACACCGGTGAGAGACACAAAAGGCTCCAGCTTGACCTTGCGGGCGGCCAGGCCCCAGCGTGCGACCGCGCGGCCGTCGACGAGCGCGAAGGGACGAAACAGCCCGTTGTTGGTCACGAGCTCGGTATGGCCTGCAAGCAGCTCCTCGCGCGAGCGCCAACCGAGCAGCACCGGATCAAACGCGCCGAGCAGCCGCGGTGGAGGAAGCTCAGCCGCTGGTTGCGCGCGCCGCAGCTCGAGTAGGCCGTCGTCGCGTTCATGCAGCTCGTGGGCGATCGCCGCGAGACCCGCGCGTGCGTCTCTGAGGGGCAGGCCTGACCAGCGCGCGAGGTCGCGCTCATCGGCAGGCGCATGGCCCTTCAGGTAGCGCCGTGCGAGCTCGGCCAGCGCGGCGTCACGGTCGACGCCCGCAGGCTCGCCGAGCCAATCGCGCACGAGCACGAAGGCGTGTTCACGCCCGCGCATCGGGCCGCGCACGATCAGGCCTTCGAGCGTGGCGCGCATCAGCAGGTGCACGAGTGCCTGGCCGGCGGTGCGCACGCCGACCGCCTCGATTCGCGCACGCAGCTCGTTGCGCGTGAGCGGTCCCTCGCGCTCGAGCGCTCGCACGACCGCGGCGAGACCGCGCTCCACGGCGGGCTGGTTGAGACCCTCCTGCACAAGTCGGCGCGCATTCGTCCTCCACAGCGGCGGCGTGGTCAAGGCGTGTAGCCAGAAGTAGTCCTCGCTTGCGATCAGGTGAAGCGTGCCGCGGTTCAGCCAGGTGATCAGCAGCGAGCGCTCCTCGCTGAGAGCATGGTCGACATCTGTCGCGGCGAGCCCCTTGCTGCGCGCGCGTATCGCGAGACGTGCTCCGCGTGGATCCTGCCCCTGCACAGCCAGCAGACGCTGCACAACCGCAAGAGGGCTCTTGGCGGGCGTTCCGGCGAGAAGCTGCGCGGTCAACCGCTCCGCGATCACTCCTGCGCCGAGGCTCACAGCGCGAAGGCCTCCGCGAGCAGCTCATAAGAGCGCAGGCGCGCCTCGTGCGAGTAGGTGATGCTGACCACGATCGCCTCCTCGGCGCCGTAGTCGCTGAGCACCTGCTCGAGCTGCGCCTTGACCGTCTGCGGGCGAGCCGAGCACAGCGCGGCGCTCTGCGCGCGGCGCGCCGCTGCGCTCATCGCTTTCCAGGAAGCGTTGCGCTCGCTCGGGCGGCGGCACCGCGATCAGCTGCCCGCGGCGCAGCAGCGTGAAGGTCATGCGCCCGCTCGTTGCGAGCAGGCGCGCCTGCTCGTCGTCCTCCGCGCAGATCACCCATACCGCCACGGCTGTGCGCGGCCTGCGCCCGGCGTGTTCGTGTTCGGCGAAGCGCTCGCGGTAGAGCGCCGCGATCTCCGCGCCGTCGCGGGTTGATGAAATCCGCGAAGGCATAGGGCAGACCGAGCTCTGCGGCCCACAGCGCGCTTTGCGAGGAGGAGCCCAGCAGCCACGGCTCGGGACGCTGCGGGCTGCCGGGCAGCGTCTTGGCCAGCCGTGCGAAGGGGTGCTGCGGTGGCAGCTGGTCGTCGAGATAGCCGAGCAGCTCCGCAAGCTGCTCGGGAAAGTCGTCCGCGCTTGCCTGGCGGCGGTCGCGTTGCAGCGCGAAGGTCGTCAACGGGTCGGTGCCAGCGGCACGACCGAGACCGAGGTCGATGCGTCCCGGAAAGAGCCCCGCGAGCAGGCTGAAGGTCTCGGCGACCTTGAAGGGGCTGTAGTGGGGCAGCATCACGCCGCCGCTGCCCACGCGAATGCGCTCAGTCGCCGCTGCGATCGGCCCGATCAGCGCCTCGGGGCTTGGTCCGGCGAGCATCGGGCCACCGTGGTGCTCGGCAACCCAGTAGCGGTGGTAGCCGAGCCGGTCGGCTGTGCGCGCGAGCTCGATCGTGTTGGCGAGCGCCTGTGCGCCGCTTGAGCCCTCAGAGATCGGTGACTGGTCGAGCACGGAGAGCCGCAGCGTCCCGTTGGACAAATCGGAGCGCTCACTGTTGGGGGCGTTCTCGGCGATGCGGCCATGCTAGGGCGCCTCGCCGGCGATCGCGTCGTTGTGCGTGCGCCCATCGCTCGCATTGCGCAAAACGCGACGGTAGACTTCTGGACACACCCTGGGGAGGAGCCTGATGCTCGAGCCGACGCTGTTCCGCGACCGTCCGCGTGCTGTGCAGATCGTTCTAGGCGGCGTAGTTCCTGCGCTTTGTGGGGTCGGCGCGGGGATCCTCGTGGGCGCTTCCAGCGGCGCCTACTGGGCGCTCGCCGCGGTCGTCTCGATCGGCGGGCTGCTCGCGGGCTTCGAGCACGAGGACGGCTGGTGCGGGCGCCGATCGCGGGCTCGTGGGAGGCGCGATCTACGGCACCTCGCTGCTCATCAGCCATGCGATCGTGGGCACGACGCAAAGGTCTCGCTCGGCAGCTTCCCGCCTTTCCTCGCGGTCGTCACGGCGATCATCGGCATGCTGCTCGGCGCTCTCGGCGGACGCATCGCACGAGGCATGCACGAGCGCGGCAGCCAGCCGAGCACGCCCGCCGCGGAGTAGCTGCACGCCAAGCAACGGGCGGTGGCATCAGTAGGCTGAGCCCATGCAGAGCACAGAGCACGCGTCCGAGCCGCCCTACCACCTGCTGCTCGATCTCGACGAGGTGCCCGTCGCGGCCAGCGCGCTACGGCTGCTGATCTCCGACGAGGCGCACGAGCCGCAGATCCGTGGCCTGGCTCGCGAGGTCCTGGCGGCGCTCGAGCAGAGCGCCGATTCACGCGGCGTGCTCACGGTCACGCTCGCACCGCAGCAGATGAAGATCACGCACAGCGCGGTGCGCCTGCTGCTCAACGACCTCCAGCGCGAGCAGGCCGACGAGCGTGAGATCCTGCACGCGATTCTCGCCAAGCTGCCCGACGAGCACGTGATGCGCGCGATCGCGATCGACTAAAGCGCTGTGACCCGCTCGAGCACCTCGTCGCGGTCGGTGCCGTGGGCCCGCAGCACGCGGTCGAAGTCCTCGCCGTAGACGTGCATCACGGCCATCAGCACGTCGGTGGTGGCCGACGCCGTGCGCACCCCGTTCGCCGGCGATGCGCACGGTGTGCTCGGTGACCGCAGCGACAGCGTCGGGGTCGGGCCCCTGCGGATCGGGCGGTCAAGATGCTCGCCGCCAGCGCGGCAGCGGCATCTCGCTGACGCCGAGCGCCTGCAACGCGATCCCCACCTCGCCGTGCAGTCGCAGCAGCCGCAGCCAGCGCTCCGCCTCGTCCTCGCGCGTGCGCGCGAACGGCATCGCGGTGGAGGCGATGCCCAAGGACCATCGCTGCGTCGGGCGCGAGCGCCGGTCCAGCGCTCATAGCGACACCCTCAGGTCGGCCTGGCGCGCCGCGTGGCGGGTCTGCAGGTAGGCGAGGTTGTCGCTGTGCAGCTCACCTCGTGGCGCCCGTCGGCACGACGCAGCTCGAGCACGACGCTGCCGCGCGCTCGGCCGCGCCGCGGGCCGCGGAGCGCAGCACCTCGGCTCGGCCTCGTGCTCCTCGACACCGCAGGCGAGCAGGAAGCTGCTCGGTGCGCTCGCTGGCGACGCTCTCGCGGTCGAGCTCGAGCTCCTCGATGACCGCGTGACGGGCTCGCTCGGGCCGCCCTCGACGTGCAACAGGCACGCAGCCATGTCGTCGGGGCGCCTGTCGGCCTGCTGCAGAGACGCGGTCGAGCAGCTCGGCGGCGCTCGCCTCGGCCCGAGCTCGGCGAGAGTCTCGGCGAGCCGCTCGGAGCCGAACAGCTCGCCGCCCACCCGCGCCTCGGTCACGCCGTCGGTGTAGAAGCAGATCTGCGCGCCGCCTGGGATCGTCTACGACGTCTGGCGGGTGCCCCGTCGCATGCCCACGCCGAGCGGCGGCGAGGAGCAGACCGTCAGCGGCTCGAGCGGCTCTCACGTCAGGATCGCCAGCCAGCACGATCGGCGGGGGATGCCCGGCGCTCGAGTAGACGAGGCGGCGCTCGCGCGGGTTGTAGGTGGCGGCGATGACCGTCGCGAAGGACTCGCCGAGCTGGCGCTCGAGCACCGTTCCGGCCGTCTGCACGGCACCCCGCGGAGAGAGTCCCGCCTCGAGGTAGGCGCGCAGCGTGAAGCGCACGAGCGCGGTGTGCGGGAGCGCCTTGCGGCCGTGCCCGGAGACGTCGCCGACGATCACCGCGAGCTTGCCGTCCTCGAGCGCGAACACGTCGTAGAAGTCCCCGCCCGCGCCGGGCCGGCCGCCGGACGGTAGGCGGCGGTGGTGCCGACGGGACCGAGCCGCGCGCGGCGTCACCGGCAGCAGCGCGGCCTGCAGCAGGCCCACGTCCTCGAGCAGCTCGCCGCGTTGGCGCTCCAGTCGACGCGCGCGGCGCGCATCAGCCGCGTGCGCGCGCCGAGCGCGAGCGCGAGCGCCAGCAGCGCGCCGATCAGCGATCGCGGACGGGCGTGGGCACGACGCCCGACGATCCGGGTGATCGTCGTCGCGAGCGGCGAGGAGCGCGCCCCGTGGCGCTGTGCTTGGCGTGCGCTTCGTGCCTCGAGCGGCTCTTGCCCGGGCGGCGCGCGGCGCCCTGGCGCGCCGAGCGTGGCGACGCGGCCGCCGGTGCGACTGCCGCAGCCGGGCGATGGTGGCGCCTGCGCGACGTCGCCGTCGCGGGTCTTGCCCGGTGCTTGGCCTGTGCGCGAGCGGCGGCGATCGCAGTGCGCGACCTGTCGCCAGGCCGGCTGCGCACCGGCTGGCAGCAGCCGGCGGCTGCGACGGCTCGCAGCGAGCCGGCGGCACTGGCGGGCGCTCGTGGCGCCGGGCGGCGGAGCCTCGGCGGGAGGTCGCGCCACCTTGCGCCGGAGTGGTGCTCGGACGCGCGGCTTCGATCTGTTGGCTTTGCGACGCGGTCTGACGTGCCGCCGGCTTGGCGGACTTTCCGTGCTTGTTCGACCGGACTCGGCGGGACTTTCGGCTTCGACGCTGTGCTTTCGCGCCGTTTCAGCGCCGGCCGTGCTGAGCTTTGCTCGGCGCCTGCGCGTCTGCTCCCCTGGCTGTTCTTGGGTCGCGCGTTCCCCTGTGGCTGTTGCTTCCGGCGCCGCGTTGCGTCGCGTGACCGTGCCATCGCCCGTGGCTTCCTGGCGGCGCCTGGCGGGCGCTTCGGCGTGCTTGGCGCGCTTTCGCGGGCGTGGAAGCTTCGGCGCGCTTAGCCGCTTGCTCTCGCCCGCGCGCTTCCTCGGACTGCTGGCGGCGCGCGTTGTCGGGCGCAGGTTGTGGCTGCGTGTGCCGCGGACGGGCTCGGGCTGGAGTGCTTCTGCGCGTGCCCGGGCCTCGCGGTCGCCACCGGGAATCGCAGCGAGCGAGAGCATCAGAGCAGAAGATGCGACGGCGCCAGCAGATCCGCGCGCCGGCGCGAAGGCCATTTGCGCGTGCTCAGCTTTTGTGGCTCATCCGGGGTCATCTCGTTCAGTCCGGCTCCGCGGAACGCTCTTGGACGGGCGCGAGGCCTCCTCGAGCGTGGGAACAGATCGCGAACGCGCCGATCCATCCCGGAGAGCTCGAAGATCCTCAATACGGCGGGCGCGATGCAGACGATCGCCATCTGCGCGCCCGGCCGCGAGGCGACGGTTGACGACGACGAGCACGCCGAGCGCGGTGGAGTCCATGAAGTTGGTCAGCGAGAGGTCGAGCACCAGCGGTCGCGGCCTTCCTGGAGCGAGTCGAGCAGCATCCACTTCAGGCGCGGCGCGGTGGTAGGTCGAGCTCACCCTCGACTGAGACGACGTTGGTGCGCGCGTCGAGCTCGTGGCAGGTGATCGCGAACTCCGCGGAGCCTCTGCGCTGGTCTGGACTGCTGGATATGTCCGACCTTTGCCTCGAGAATCGTCAGGCCTCCGCTGGGTCTGGCGACGCTTCCAGTCGGAGTGCCGAGGCCTTGTGCCCGTAGAGCTGATCCACGTCCGTGAGCAGTGTTATCGCGCTGACCTCAGCCCACCGCGCAAGCGTGAATTTGAGGAGCGGACCGTAAGGACCGCGCCCGACAGAACGTTCAAGATTACCTGCAGAGGCCGCAGACGCGAGACGAACCTCCCGCAGGTCTCGTCTGCTGATCCGGACCGGTGCAACCCGGGGAGTACGATGCGCTGCGGAATGGGAGAGCTGGGACCGCTGATCCCCGACGACGGCCCGCGCGCTCGCGCCTGTGGCGCCGCACGCGCGGCATCGCGCTCGAGCTGCTGGCGTTCGCGGCGATCACGCTGCTCTCACCGCTGCTCGCGCTGTGCGCGGCGGCCGTCGATCTCGCGCTGTGGCTGCGCCGGCGCAAGCCGTGGATGGCGGTGCGCTGCTCGCGATGCTGTGGTGGTTTCTCGCCGGCGAGCTCTACGGCGCTGCGTCGGTCTGCTTGGCGATCGTGGCTCGCTCTCAGGCGGCCGCGACAGCGCGGAGCGGCGCGAGCGCGTCTACCGCCTCAAGCGCCTCTGGCTCGCGAGCCACCTCGCGGGCATCCGCACGCTGTTCGGGCTGCGGTTCGAGATCGAGGGCCTCGAGCTGGCGGGCCCGGGACCCGTGCTCGTGATGATCCGCCATGCGAGCATCATCGACAACGCGCTGCCCGACGCGATCCTCGGGCACGCGCACACGGCCTCGGCTTCCGCTTCATCATCAAGCGGGAGCTTCAGATGCTGCCGACGATCGACATCGGCGGGCGCTGGGTGCCGACGCTGTTCGTGCGGCGCGCCTCGGGCAAGGACAGCGCGAGCGAGCTCGAGCGTGCGCGGCTGCTGACGCTCAACCTCTCCGAGCGCGACGGGCTGCTGATCTACCCCGAGGGCACGCGCTGGACGCCCGCAAAGCTCGCGCGCGCGAAGGCGATCATCGCCGAGCGCCAGCCCGCAGATCGCGCCGCTGGCGGAGCGGCTGCAAAACCTGCTTCCTCCTCGCCTCGGCGGCACGCTCAGCTGCTCGAAGTCGGCGCGCGACGCCGACGTGGTGATCTTCGGCCACGTGGGCCTCGATGGCTTCGAGTACATCAGCGACATCTGGGCGGGCGGCCTGGTTGGCACCACGGTGCGCCTGAGTTCTGGCGCTTTGCCGCGGCCGAGGTGCCGCTCGATGCGCGACGAGCTGATCGCTGTGGCTCTACGAGCGCTGGCAGGAGCTCGACGACTGGGTCGGTGAGGTGCAAGCAGAACAGGCAGCGCAACTCAGCGTGAGCCCACGGGTAAAGCCCTTGGTTGATCCGGCGCAGCCCTAGACGCTGCGCCGGATCCGATGAAGCGGGTGCTAGACGGAGGCCAGCTCGCGTAGCTGGGCCATGCGGATCGAGTTGCCTGAGGGGTCGCGGAATGCGGAGTCGATGCCGTAGGGGCGATCTTCGGGCTCCTCGCTGAACTCCACGCCACGAGCCTTGAGCTCCTCAAATGCGGCATGGCAGTCCTCGGTGGTCAGGAAGATAGTGCCCGCGTAGCCCTTGGCCATCAGCTCGCGCACCTGCTCAGCGGTGTCCGTGTCCATCATGGGCGGACCGGGGATAGCCATCAACACAACCGCGATGTCGGGCTGGTCGGCGGGACCTACGGACAGCCAGCGGAAGTCGCCAAGCTCGGGCAGCGTGACGTCGGCGCGCACCTCCCAGCCGACCTTCTGCGTGTAGAAGGCGAGCGCCTCCTCTTGATCGTTTACCCACAGCTGGGCGTTGGCGATTTTAATCATCGGAACCTCCTGGTCGACAGCAATGATGCGGGCCATGCTAGGTCCGAGAGCTCTCGCTGTCTTCTCCAAACGTGCTGTGTTGGGGACGCCCGTAGGCACGCAGCACGCAGGAAGGCACGAGCGCCATCCGCGCGGCGGGCGGAAAGGCGATGCGATAGGCGGTGGGTGAGCGCCCGAAGGTGCGCGTGAAGCTCGTGGTGAAGGAGCCAACACTCTGCAGGCCCACCGAGAAACAGATCTCAGCAACCGGGCGGTCGGTGCTGCGCAGCAGCGCGGCAGCGCGCTCGAGGCGACGGGTCAGCAGATAGGCGTGCGGCGACTCGCCGAATACGCGACGGAACTCACGACTGAAATGAGCGCGCGAGAGACCGGCGCAACGGGCCATGTCATCGACGCCGAGCGGCTCGAAGTAGCGCGCGTCGGCGAGGTCACGGGCGCGCAGCAGGTGTCGTGCGGGTGGTGCGAATGCCATCGGGTCATTATGGGGCGGCCCGCTCCTAGACTGGTCAGGTGCACCTGACTCCTGTGGACGCAGAGGCGGTGCGACCGCTGCGCAAAGAGATCCTGCGGCCAGAGCAGTCCGCGGCGAAGCTCGTCTTTCCAGGCGACGATGCTACGACGACATTGCATCTAGCGGTCCACCAGGATGGTCAGATCGTTGGCGTCGCCAGCGTGATGAGTGACCCCCATCCGCGCCGCCCCCACGCCGGCGACTGGCGCATTCGCGGCATGGCCACGCGCGCGGAGGTGCGAAGCCGCGGGGTGGGCGCAGCGCTGCTGTCGTGCTGTGAGTCTCACGTGCGCGAGCACGGAGGCGACCGGCTCTGGTGTAACGCGCGAGCCCCCGCGCGGGCGTTCTACGAGCGCGGCGGCTTTATCGTCGAGGGCGACGTCTTCGAGATCGCCGAGATCGGCCCGCACTACCTGATGTCGAAGGCTCTCCGCAGCGACTCGTGACGTAGTAGTGAAGATCAGCCAGGATTCAATCCGTGGCTCGCAACCTGCTGAACCTGAAGGACGTGGCGAAGGGCTTTGGCAGCCGCACGGTGCTGCACGACATCACGCTCGGCGTCGCGGCGGGCGAGCGCATCGGGCGTGGTGGGCCAGAACGGCGGCGGCAAGTCGACGCTGCTGCGGCTGATCGCGGGCGTGGAGCAGCCCGATGCGGGTGAGTTCACGCGCACGGGCGATCGTCGACGTCGCGCTGCTCGGCCAGCGCGACGAGCTCGACGAGCAAGCAAGCGTCCGCGAGGTGCTCGTGGGCGCGCGCGCCGAACACGAATGGGCGGCTGACAGCGCGTTTCGCAGCGTGCTCGACGGGCTGCTCGGCGGCGTCTCGCTGGAGCTGTTCGCGCGGGGATCGACACGCCGATCGCGGGCCTCTCCGGTGGCGAGCGCCGGCGCATCGCGCTGGCGCGCCTGCTGCTCGACGCCACCCGAGCTGCTGCTGCTGGACGAGCCCACGAACCACCTCGACGTCGAAGGCGTGGACTGGCTCGCGCGCCATCTGGCGGCGCGGCGCGGAGCGATGCTCGTGGTTACCCACGACCGCTGGTTCCTCGACGCGGTATGCACCGCGACGTGGGAGCTGACCGACAGGGCTGTGCACCACTACGAGGGCGGCTACGCGGCCTATGTGCTCGCACGCGCCGAGCGCGAACGCCAGGCGGCCTCGCGCGAGGACCGCCGCCGCCAGCTCGCTGCGCAAGGAGCTCGCGTGGCTGCGCCGCGGGCCGCCCGCGCGTACCACCAAGCCGAAGTTCCGCATCGAGGCGGCCAACGCGCTGATCGCGGATGAGCCGCAGGCTCGCGACCGCGTGGAGCTGCTGCGCTTTGCGAGCTCGCGGCTCGGCGACCGGGTGCTCGACGCGGTCGGATGTGTCGCTGCAGCTCGGCTAGCGGCGAGGTGCTGCAGCGGTCTCACCTGGCGCCTCGGGCCGGGCGAGCGCGTGGCGCTCGTGGGCGTCAACGGCTCGGGCAAGACCTCGCTTTTTCGACTTCTCGCGGGCGAGCTTGCGCCGAGCGCGGGCGAGGTCGAGCGGGGCGCGACGGTGCGGCTCGCGCATCTCTCGCAGGACACCGTCGAGATCGCCGGGCATGCTACGCGTGCTCGAGTCGCTGGAGGAGGTGCGCGGCCAAGCCATGCTCAGCGACGGCGCAGGAGATCACAGCGGCGCTGCTGTGCGAGCGCTTCGGCTTCCGAGGCGATGAAGGCGCGCACGTTCGTGGGCGATCTCTCCGGCGGCGAGCGCAGCCGCCTGGCGCTGATGCGGCTGCTGATGGCGGAGCC
Source organism: uncultured Solirubrobacterales bacterium (assembly GCA_963785435.1). GTDB lineage: Bacteria > Actinomycetota > Thermoleophilia > Solirubrobacterales > Solirubrobacteraceae > Palsa-744. Next base: position 631,462 of record CAWAVE010000008.1, on the reverse strand, counting down.
CCAACGTGCTGCTGCTGGACGAGCCCACGAACGACCTCGACATCGACACGCTCACAGCGCTTGAGGATCTACTCGACGGCTGGCCTGGGACGCTAGTCGTGGTTAGCCACGACCGCTACTTCGTGGAGCGCGTGTGCGATGAGGTCTACGCGCTCGACGGACGGGCGGCATCCGCCACCTGCCTGGCGGCATCGAGCAGTATCTGAAGGAGCGCGCCGAGGCAGACGAGCGCGAGCCGATCGCAGGCAGCAGCCGCGGTGGTGGCGGCAGCAACAACGATGAGCTCGCCCCCGGGGCCAAACGCCGTGCGCAACGCAAGGAGACGCGACGTGGTGAACGTGAGCTGCGCCAGATCGAGCGCGCGATCGAGGCGCTCGACGCGAGCGAGACCCGTCTCGGCGAGGAGATGACGGCGAGCGCGAGCGACCATCTGCGGCTGGCGGAGCTACAGAGTGAGCTCGAGCGGCTGCACTGCGAGCGTGGCGAGCTCGAGGTCTCCTGGCTCGAGCAATCAGAGGCGCTTGAAGCGGGCTGAGCGGGCGGCCTAGACGACAGCCGCCACGACGCCTGGGGCGGGTTCAGCTCGCTAGCGATCGGACAGCAGTGACGTGGTCCCGGCGAGGTTCCCAAGCGGCGCGAGCAGCGCGAGCGAGCTCGCGCTGCCCTTCAAGTAGCCATCGAGGAACGCGCGGGTGACGCGCTCGATGATCGCGAGCTGGGGTTGCTCTGTGGTGTAGGGCGGCAGGTGTCCGGCACCAAGCAGACGCAGGAGGTACTTCGGCCGTGGCGCTGCGGCGAAGTAGGCATAGGTGTAGCGCGCTTCGTTGAACACGTCGTTTGTGCCCTGCACGGCGAGCAACGCGGGCCTTTGCGCCGCGAAGTCATAGCCGCCGATTCCCGACATCTCCGCGCCGGAGAAAACCAGTGCGGCGCTGATACGCGCATCGTGTTTGCGACGAGAGTAGGCGCTCGCAAGCGCGGTCTCAGCGCCGTCGGAGTGGCCGGCGACAGCTATGTGCTGGGGGTCGATCAGACCGGCGAGCGCCCCCGGGACTTTGTTTGCTGCCAGGAGGCTCGAGATCACGAAGCTCAAATCGCCCGGCTGGTTGACCACGTCGGCCTCGTCAGGACCGCCGAGCGCGTGCGGGTTGGTGAGCGGGAAAAGCGGCGCCGCGACCACATAGCCGGCGCGCGTCCAGCTCTCGAGCAGCCGCGTGTAGGTCGCAGGGGTGACGTCGAACCCGTGCGCGAACACCACCAGCGGAAAAGGTCCCGGTGCGGGCGCTGCTGCACTCCCTCGCGCGCCTTGCGCGGGGTAGCTGATGTAGGTCAGGAGCGTCCGCGGCGCGCTCCTTCCTCCGCGCAGGCGAATTGCGCGATGCCGATCGACGAACGTGAGAGTCAGCGTGCCGAGCGCATACCCAGCATGCGCGGCGCTGCGCGCTGTGTGCCTCCCAGAGGTGGCAGCTCGTGCCGATTGTGTAAGGCCTGCAAGCTTGACACCGGCGAGGTGCAGCGCGAGCGCGAGCAGCACGAGACCGGCCAGCCAGCAGATTCCTCTAGTGCGGCGCACGCTCACGCCGTGATCCTCGCACCATTCGCGTGGATCTCCGCCGATCGACTTCAAGTGCAAGCGAGCGAGCCGATAGCGATCCATGCCCCGCACGCTCGCGCTCATCGGTGCTGCCGCGTGTGTGGCGGCGGCATGCCGGCACTCAGGAAGGCTTCAGTGCCTGCGGGATGCCCGTCGTCTGACTCATGCGTTGACAGGCAGCCATATAGCTGCATATACTCCCAGCCGTAAGGCAGCTCAAAGGCTGCATGTTTCGAACGAGGAGCGAAAGACATGGCTGAAATCAGACACCGCGTCGGCATCGACGCAACGCCGGCGAAGGTCTACGAGGCACTCGCGACGACCGACGGCATCGCCAAGTGGTGGGCGCGCGACTTGGACGGCGACAGCTCCGAGGGCGGCACGCTGAACTTCTACTTTGGTCGGCCGCAGCCGTCGCTCGTGATGGCGGTCGACGCCGCAGTCCCGGATGAGAGGGTTAGGTGGCGCTGCGTGCAGGGGCCGGAGGACTGGGTAGGGACTCAGGTCAGCTTCGAGATCAAAGCATCGAGCGAGGAGACGGTGCTCCTGTTCGCTCACGAGGCATGGCGAGAGCCAGACGAGTTCATGTCGCATTGCAGCACCAAGTGGGGCTATTTCCTGATTGGGTTGAAGTCGCTGCTCGAGGGCGGCGTGGGCACGCCACACCCGCAGGACTTGGGACTGAGCAAGACGTGGAACTAGAGGCGTAGCGCCACATGTCGCGAGGGGGGCCGGCGCTCGCGTCCGCCCCCCTCGCGTGTGTGAAACCTCGGGGCTGTGCCTGCCCGCGGCGCGGCGCCCCGACTTACCGAGTCGCAGGCTGAGCGTCGCCGGTCTCCAGCAACGTCTTCAACGCCGAGATCACCTGTGGCCAGCCCTTGGTGACCATTTCGGCGACAACACTGTCGGGCTCGAAGTTGTTGTGCAGCACGGTGAGCTTCACCATCTCACCCTGCTGCTCGAGCTCGAAGGTGACGTGTGAGAGCGGCTCAGCGGCCGCGCGGCGGAGGCGATCCTCATTTAGCGATGTAGCCCAGTCTGGCGTTATCGCGTGCCAGGTGTAGGCCAGGCGCCGGGGCGGGTCCACCTCGAGGACGACCTGGCGCGGGTCCTCCTGGCGCTTTCCCCCTCTCTCCCAGGCGATCGACGAGCCGACCTTCCAGTCACTCTCGACGACGACGCCCCAATAGCGTTCCATGAAGACTCGCTCCGTCAGCGCACGGTAAAGCTCCTCGGGTGTGGTCTTGATGTAGGAGACGTACACGAACTCGGGCTTGCTCAAGGCTTGCTCTCCAATGCTCTCTTGAGGTCTGCGAGCGCCCTCACGCGCTCCTGGTCGTATTGGCTGACCCAGCGCTCGGCGATCTCGTTGATCGGCGTTGGATTGAGGTAGTGAAGCTTTTCGCGGCCACGCCGGACGGTCGCGACAAGCGCAGCAGACTCGAGAATTGAGAGATGCTTGCTCACCGACTGTCGTGTCATCCGCAATCCGCTGCACAGCTCGGTGAGGCTTTGTCCATTGCGATCACGCAGCGTGTCCAAAAGACGACGGCGGCTGCGATCGCTGAGCGCTTTGAACACTTCGTCCGTCCGCTGCTCCTCACCTGCTTGGCCGGTATCTGGGGTCACCATACCCATATTTTAAGCAGCCAGTTGGCTGCCTGTCAACTACGGTGCCTGCGGTGCTGGAACGCGCGACTGCTCGGCCCTGAGCTGGCTGATGAGGTGGCGGCCCTGAAGGCGGAGCATCCCGGGAGCCTGATTTCCCGCGGCTGCGGAGACTGGCTTCCACGCCACGCTCGCCTCGGGTGTCAGCTCTGTGTGATCGGCGGGAAGCGGACCTCGACAGCCAGCCCTCCAAACGGCTGGGCGCTTATCGAGAGGACGGCGTCATGGGCGTCGGCGATCGCCTGAACGATCGACAGCCCCAGGCCGGCTCCATGGTGCTCACCTGTCCGCTCCACGGCGAGACGCTGAAACGGCTGAAGCAAGCGTCCGACCTCGCCAGTGGCAATCACGGGGCCCGTGTTGGCGACTCTCAGCGTCGCCCACCCGTCGTGCGTCTCGACATTGAGGAGAGCGCGCCCCTGATGGATGTTGTGGAAGATCGCGTTCTCAACGAGGTTCGCTATGAGACGCTCGACGAGCAGCGAGTCCCCCCACAACGATGCAGGCATGAGCGAGTGCTGCAGTTGCACTCCGCGCTGCGCCGCCACTGACTCCTGTGCCGGCAGCATCCTCGTGACGACGTCCGCGAGGTCGATCTGCTCGCGTCGCTCGAGTCCGCGCTGGCCGCGGGCGAGCAGCAGGAGCGCATCAATCAGCTGCTCTTGCTGCTTGCCCTCCTGTAGGACTCGCAAGCAAGTGGCGCGCAACGATCCAACATCCGCGTGGGGGTCGCTGAGCGCCATTTCGAGCTCCGCTCGCGTCACGGTGAGCGGTGTGCGCAGCTCGTGGGAGGCGTTGGCCACGAAGCGGCGCTGGGCATCGAACGCGCCCTGAAGGCGCCCAAGCAGCCCGTTGATCGTGCCGCCCAGCTTTGTGAGCTCGTCCTCCGGTCCGGCGAGCGCGAGACGACTATGCAGGTTTTCCTCGGAGATCTCTTGCGTGGCCGTAGTCATCGCTCGCAGCGGCCTCAGCACCCGACCTGCGACGAGGCGGCCCAACACGATGGACAGCGCCGCCATGAAAGCAAGGGCTATGGCCGATCCGACCAGCAGCTGGCGGAGATCGCTGCTGCGCTGTTCCGGGCCGATCAGAGCGGCGGGGCCGGAGTTCAGCGGTTCTAGGCCACCGCCAGCGGGGAAAGGCTTAGCGACCGACGAGCTGCCGTGCCGCACGAGACCGTAGGTGATTGCCAGAAGCACTACACCGGAGGCGAGAAACAACAGGCCGTAAAGAAGGGTGAGGCGTCCGCGCACAGTGCGCCGCCAGTGCAGGATCTCGTTGACGCGCATCATCACTCGACCCCTCCGACTCGATAGCCAACGGAGGCCACGGTCTCGATGACCGGCGGATCCCCGAGCTTGGAACGCAGCCGGCTAACGGTCATCCGCACAGCATTGCTGAACGGATCAGTCGCGTCATCCCACGCACTTTCGAGGATCCGCTCGCTCGACACGACCGCTCCTTCGGCGCCGAGCAAGAGCTCCAGGATTGCGAACTCCTTGGGGCTGAGAGCGAGCCGCAGTCCTGCCCGCGTGACCAACCGCTTGGTGGTGTCCAGCGCGAGGTCGCCGTGTGAGAGCGTGGGAGGCAGTGCACGCCGAGACCGGCGTGAAAGCGCTCGGATACGCGCCACGAGCTCAGCGATCGCAAACGGCTTCGCGAGGTAGTCGTCGGCGCCGAGGCCGAGGCCCTCGACGCGATCCTCAACAGCCCCGGCCGCCGTCAGCATCAGCACACCGCTAGGGCAGCCGTCCGCGACGAGCGCGCGGCATACCTCGTCACCATGAAGCCTCGGTAGATCGCGGTCCAGCACGATCACGTCGTAGACGCTCAGATGCGACCGAGCAAGCGCCTCGTGTCCATCGAAGACGACATCAACGGCCATACCCTCCCGACGAAGCACCGCCGCCACGGTCGCGGCGAGCCTTGGATGATCCTCCACAACCATCACTCTCATTGACCGATCCTCGCTCAATCCTGATCTCGCAGGACTTGGACAAATCGACGCCTGCACCTCGCAGGATGCCTGACCAGACGTAACAGCCATGTAACGGCGTTACGGCCGTGTTATGCGCGAGGCCCTACAAGTGCGGCGAGACCTATCCGCAAACGAAGGGGAGCGCAGGTAGATGAGAACGATGCTGCCGATGCCAGATCGCCCAGCCAGACGCTGGCCTAGGCCGAGACGAGTGGTGGTCGGTTCCGCGTCGGTCCTGGCGGGGCTCGCGCTGCTCGCCGCCGGGTGCGGTGGCACCTCCCCGAGCAGCGGCGTCGCGCGCCTGGGGTCGAGCACCTCCTCGAGCAGCGCCATGCGCGCGAGCGCGGGCCCGGCGGAATCCGGTGGCGGTGGATCGGGCTCAGCGCAGCTTGCGAGCAAGGCCGTGGCATACGCAAACTGCATGCGCGCACATGGCGTGTCGGGCTATCCGGACCCGAAGGTATCGGTGCATGGCAACGAAGTGAGCGTGGCAGTCGCGGCTAAGCCGGGCCCCCACTTCAACTCCGCCCAGCAAGCCTGTCGCAAGCTTCTACCGAGCGGTGGGCCCAGCTCACAGTCGGCGCCCCAACTCAGCTCCGAGGAACAGTCGCAAGTCCTGAAACTCATTGTGTGTATGCGCTCTCACGGTGTCCCGAACCTCCCGGACCCGACGTTCTCCGGCGGCGGCGCGCACCTCCCGGAATCGGTGAACACACACTCTCCCGTGTTCAAGTCCGCCGAGCAGGCATGTCAGTCGTTGATCCCGCCCAGCCTGCGTGGCGGTGAACATTGAGTGTGACCTCGGTCGCGGGCGAGCCGCTGCGGCGGCGGTTGCCTTGGCGCCCGCGGCGGCTAGCGCTCGCGGGGCTCGGCCTTTCACTCCTCGCGGCCCTCGTCGTCGTAGCCGATCCGTTCGCCGGCTCGAAGAAGCCCAGCGGCGGCGTGGCCGACAATGCGACGGCAACATCGCTCGCGACCGTTACCAGGCGCCGGCTGGCATCACAGACACAGGTAAATGCCACGCTCGGCTACGCACGCCCATCGAATATCCGTGTTCCCCTCGGCGCCGCTCCGGCTGCGGTACAGCAGGCCGAACAGGCGCTCACGACGAGCGAAGGCATGCTGCAGTCGGCCCAGGCGTCACTGGCTGCCGACGGCGAGACGCTCGCTGCGGCACGGTCCGCCTTCTCGGCGGCCCGTGCGCAGGAGTCGGTCGACTGCGCGGGCGCCGGCGCCGCGGAAAGCCCCGCTGCATCGTCCGCATCAAGCGGCGAAGGCACGCCCGGCTCCTCCTCGCCGAGCGGCGGCGGATCGAGTTCGTGCGCGAGCGACACGCAAGCGGTCTCGAGTGATGCGCAAGGCTGCAAGAGTGACGCGATGAAGCTCGCCGGCGACCGCGCGTCGGTTGCCTCGGCGCAAGCCGCACTAGCGCGAGCAAAGGCGGGCTTCGATGGCACGCGATCCTCGGCAGTGATGTACAGCCAGGGCTCGACCTTCACGACATTGCCGGCGGTCGGTCAGGTGATCCATCGCGGTCAAGGCGTCTACCAGATCGACGCCCAGCCTGTGCTGTTGCTTTACGGCTCGGTCGTCCCCACGCGAGCGTTCCTCGCCGGGATGTCCGCGGGACGGGACGTAGCAGCGTTGAACGCGAACCTCGACGCGCTTGGCTACGTGCGTGGGCTCACCGGCGATACGTTCAGCGCTGCGAGCGCGGCGGCCGTACGCGCCCTGCAGACCGCGCACGGATTGACCGCAACCGGTGAGCTGGCGCTTGGGTCCGTGGTATTCGAGCCGGGACCGGTGCGCGTGACAAGCGTGACGCCCGCGATCGGTGAGAACGTCGCGCCCGGGCCAGCGCTCGGCATCAGCTCGACTGTCCCGCAGGTCACGATCGAACTGAGCGCCGCCCAGCAGTCGAGCGTGAAGCTAGGAGACCCGGTCACGATCACGCTGCCAAACGAACAAACCACGCCGGGCACGGTGAGCGCCGTAGGAGCGGTCGCGAAGGCACCTTCGAGCAAGGGCGACAAAGGCGGTAGCGGTGGTGGAGGTAATGAAGAAGGTGAACCTACGATCGAAGTGCAGGTTGCGCCGAGCGAGCCGAGCGCGATCGGCCACCTCGACGAGGCGCCCGTGACGGTATCGATCACGACCGCGAGCGTCCCAGACGCGCTGGTCGTGCCTGTCAACGCGCTGCTCGCGCTCGCCGGCGGCGGCGACGCGCTGGAGGTCCTCGAAGGCCGCTTGCACCGCTTGGAGGCCGTCTCGCTGGGCCTCTTCGATGACGCCGAAGGACTCGTGCAGGTCAGCGGGCAAGGCGTCTCGGCCGGCCAGCGCGTAGTGGTGCCGGCGACATGAGCGCACGAAGCGAGCGCCACGCAAGCGCCGGGACTGTGGCACCGCTCGCTGAGGCGCCGCCGGTGATCGAGCTTCGAGGCGTGAGCAAGACTTACGGCGCTGATCCACCCGTCTTTGCGCTGCGAGATGTGAGCTTCGCCGTGAACGAGGGGGAGCTCGTGGCCATCGTCGGTTCATCGGGCTCAGGCAAGACGACCTTGCTGCACGTGATCGGCACGCTCGAGCGCCCGAGCACGGGGGTGGTTGCGGTCACCGGCGTGGACATCGCTGAAATATCAGACCGTGAGCTGGCGACATTGCGGGCGCGCAGCATCGGTTTCGTCTTTCAGCAGTTCTTCCTCGCCGAACACTCCACCGCGCTGGAGAACGTCGCCGACGGGCTGCTGTACGCAGGGGTGAGGGTGGACGAGCGCCGCGAACGGGCGGCGGAGACGCTCGCGCGGGTGGGACTGGCCGATCGCGCGCAATTCCGCCCCAACAAGCTGTCCGGCGGCGAGCGCCAGCGCGTCGCGATCGCACGCGCGCTGATAGGCCGCCCGGCGGTGGTGCTGGCCGACGAGCCCACCGGCAACCTCGACAGCGCGTCCGGCGACGCGATCCTGGCGTTGCTCAAAGAGCTCAACGCACAGGGCGCGACGATCCTGCTGATCACCCATGACCGCGATCTCGCCCAGGGCCTGCCACGCCAGGTGCAGATGCTCGACGGGCAGATCGTCGCCGACATGCACCGGGCAGCGCGCCGATGATGGACGAGGCGTTGCCGGCGCGGGCTACGCGGACGGCGCTTGCTGGACTGCTCGCAGTCTCATGCGCGGCAGTGTTCTCCGTGCTCGCCTTCGCACAGCCCACAGCCGGCGCAGAACCAGGGACGGCCGGCGGCTCCGGCAACGCGAATTGCCCGTCACCCAATCCGCCGACCGCGCTGACGCTAGTGGCGGGCACGCCGCAGACCGCAGCGACCGGGCAGGCCTTCACGACCGGCCTGCAGGTGGCGCTCGTAAACAGTGACGGATGCCCGGTGACACCAGCCGCAGGGGTACCGGTCACGTTCAGTGCGCCTTCGAGTGGCGCGAGCGGATGGTTCTTGGGCAGCGGATCGAATGCCGTCACGCTCGGCAGCGACGCCTCGGGCATCGCCGCTGCGCCGGCTTTCACAGCCAATGACGCCTTGGGCAGCTACACGGTCACGGCAATCTCCAGCTATGGCTCGGTGTCATTCTCACTGACGAACTCCGCCGCGGGAGTACCTGAGCGGATTATCGCGATAGCCCCGCCGAGCCGTTCAGCGAGGGTCGCCAGCGACTACCCGCAGCCGCTGGAGGTGAAGGTTCTCGACGCCGGCGGCAACCCGGTGGCAGGGGCGACGGTCACCTTCACGCTGGACGCGGGGACGAGGGCGTGCGAGGCCAGCTCGAATGCCGGAGCAAGCTTCATCGGAGGGACCGCACAGGCGAGCGCCACCACCGGCTCCGCAGGTCTCGCCACCTCGCCGCCATTCGCGGCGAACAGCAGCGCCGGCTCGTTCACCGCAACGGCCGCCGTGTCGGCCGCGGGCAACTCGATCCACGCGCGGTTCGCACTTGCGAACCGCGCGGACGCCCCCGCCAAGGTCACCACCGGCGTCGCCGCAAGGGAGTCAACAGCCGTGGGAACGACCTTTGCAATCCCGCTCGCGGTCACGATCACCGACGCCGAGCAGAACCCCGTTGCGGGCACATCGGTCAAGTTCGCAGCGCCTGCGGGCGGCCCCGGCGGGCGCTTCACGTCCTACTCTCGCGGTTCGCGACACCACCCGCACCGCTCGCACGTCCGTGTGGTGGAGGTCAAGACGGACGCCTGCGGGATAGCCCTAGCGCCGCCATTCAAAGCAGATCACCAACAGGGCGGCTACGTCGTCAAGGCAACGGCCGGACGCGCCAAACCCGCTGCCTTCGCGCTTGTCAACGAAGCGCCTGGACAGCTGCCGTGAGCGCGCTTGAAGGCCTCGCCCCCAACAAACTGCACCCCTCCGATCTGGCACGTGTCGCGAGCGTCGGGCTACGCACCAGACGGTTGCGAGCGAGCCTGTCTGCCCTTGGGATCGCGGTGGGGATCGCCGCGATCGTGGCCGTGCTCGGTCTGTCCTCCTCCAGCCAGGCCGGGCTGCTCAGGCAAATCGACAGGCTCGGGACCAACCTGCTGATCGTCAGCAACGGCCAGAGCTTCAGCGGCAAGACCGCCCAACTGCCGCTGGCGGCACCCGCGATGATCGCCCGCATCGAGCCCGTCACGAGCGTCGCGGAGACCGCCAAGGTCACGGCCAACGTCTATCGCAGCCCGTTGATCCCAGCCGAGGACACCAACGCGCTGACGGTGCAGGCGGCGAGCCTCAACCTGCCGGAATCGCTCTCGGTCAAGCTCGCCCACGGCACCTTTCTGAACGCGGCGACCGCGACGGAGCCCGTCGCGGTGCTCGGCTCGGCTGCCGCGCAGCGTCTGGCGATCGACCGCATCTACCCTGGCGAGCGGATCTGGATCGCCAATCAGTGGTTCTACCTCGCCGGCATCCTCGACCCCACCGAACTCACGCCCGAAATCGAAAGCTCGGTGCTCGTCGGCTTCCCGGCCGCCGAGAAGTACCTCGCCGGCAACGGACACGCCAACGCGGTCTACGTACGCGCCGAAAGCCAACAGGTGGCTGTCGTTCAGTCGGTACTCGCGCCGACCGCCAATCCACAGGCGCCCAATGAAGTCGACGTCAGTCAGCCCTCGGCCGCACTCGTCGCGCGCGCCGACGCCAAGAGCGCGCTCAATGGCCTGTTCCTCGCCCTCGGCGCGGTGGCGCTGCTGGTGGGCGCGGTGGGCGTGGCGAACATCATGGTGATCTCCGTGCTGGAACGCCGCTCGGAGATCGGGCTACGCCGGGCACTCGGCGCCACACGCGGACAAATCCGCACACAGTTCCTCTGCGAGGCGATCCTGCTGGCGGTCTCGGGCGGCACGGTCGGTATCGCGCTCGGCGTACTTGCCACAGCGGTCTATGCCGAGACCAAGGGATGGGAACTAGTGATCCCCACGCTGGCCTGGGCAGGGGGCATCGGCGCTGCGCTCGTGATCGGCGCAGGCGCCGGGCTGGTTCCCGCACTGCGCGCCGCACGGCTGTCTCCCACGGAAGCACTGCGCGGCGTGTGAGAGGGACATGGTGCGCCCGAGCGGTTGCTACCCGCCTCAGGCGCCAGCACCCGAGACAGCACGCATGCCGGCCTCGCCAGCTTCCCGCTGTCGAGCGGCCGCGCGGTGCGCCGGAATGAACGCTGCCGCCGAGCTACGCGCTTGCGTGCAAGGATTTCCACCCTGTTTTGCCCGTCATCAATCCAACTCTTCACGCCCATGTCTCACCTGCGAACGTGTTCGTTGGTGCTACGCACGCACACAAATATTGCGAGCCAACGCAAGGCCGACAGCGATCCCGATGAAAAAGTTAACCTGGACGACCGGGGTGCGGATGTCGATTAGCAGCCCCGTGGGTGCGCGCTCGTGCTCGTAGCAGTTGGCATGACCTGACGTCACTTCGCGGGTGGCGCCGAGCGGGCTGTCTGCAGGTGGCTGTACTGCCAATCGCGGTGAGGCCGGTGGCGGTGATCGTTTCGGGGCGCCCGGTCGTCGACTCCCGCGCGGGTGGGCGCGTCCAGGCAGCATGCGACGCGGCTCTCGTGGACACAAGGACGCCGCGTGGCGCGGCTGCTACCGGAAGGCTCACAACCGCCAGTGCCCAGCCGTCATGCATAGGCGTTTAGTTACGCTTCAGCGCGTGGAGCTGCAGCGGCGCATTGCGGAGGGGACGGGTGAGTTCTTGCTGTTCGCGCTGACCCCACCGCGCCTGACGACCGAACCGGAGCAAGCCAGGCAGATCGCCGCGAAAACGCTCGAGCGCCTGTGCTCTGTGGGCCTCGACGGCCTCGTGCTCTACGACATTGATGACGAGAGCGAGCGCAATCCCGAGGAACGCCCCTTTCCGTTCCTACCCACGATGGACCCAGCCGAGTACCTCGCTCGCTATCTCGTCGGCTTGGAAGTGCCGGCCATCGTGTACCGCGCTGTCAGCAAGTATCCAGAGCAAGGTCTTCGCTCGTGGCTCAGCGAACAAGCCCCAACCCACGCGCTGTCGGTGTTCGTAGGTGCGTCCTCTCGCGAGAAGGCGGTAGCAACCTCTCTGTTGCGAGCCTACGAACTCAGGACCGAGGTGCGCCCGGATCTCCTTCTCGGAGGTGTCGCGATCCCAGAGCGGCACACGCGCGGGCGCGGGGAGCATATCCGTCTGCTGGCGAAGCAGGCAGCAGGTTGCTCGTTCTTTGTCACCCAGATCATCCATGACGTCAATGCCGCGAAGAACTTGATCTCCGATTATCACTACGAGTGTGCCGCTCGTGACGTCAAGCCAGCACCGATCGTGTTCACGTTCTCGGTCTGCGGCTCGCTGAAGACACTGGAGTTCGTTCAGTGGCTCGGTGTCGATGTGCCGCATTGGATCGAGAACGAACTGCGCCACGCGGACAACACCCTCGACGCGTCCTACGATCAAGCCGTGGCCACGGCCGTCGAGCTCATCGCATTCTGCCGGCGCGTCGGAGTTCCATTTGGGCTCAGCGTCGAGAGTGTCTCGATCCGCCAAGTCGAGATCGAGGCCTCCGTCCGCCTCGCCACCCGGCTACAAGCAGAGCTACGTCGCTAGTCCCTGCGACCTGATCGTAAGCAGCTCCTGGGGAGGAGCACGACGCGGAAGTCAAGCGCCTAGAGCCCGAACTAGAGAAGATCAAGCGCTCCCTTCGGGCTAAGACACTCCGGCTGGAGGAGCCCGACAACCGACGCAGCTCACGTCCATCCGACATGTCCGGTGACGAAAGCGACCGCCCCCGAGGGACGGGTCGCAGACTAGCGACACAGCGTGGGAACGATTCGCTCCTATTAGCGACCTTGCGGTGCCCATTGTGCGAGCCGTATCAAGGTGGCCCTCGCGGGCAAGATTGGAGCACACGCCACACAGTTGACCGCCCATTGCTAGATGTATAACATCTCGAATTGCGATGACTGACATCTCGATTGACAGCACCCAGGCAGCCGACGATCTCCTCGGTGCGCTTGGCGAACAGCTTGCGGCACAGCGAGAGTGCTTCACCATTGCAGTGGTCGGCGGCTCTGCACTGCTTGCGCTCGGACTCATCTCTCGCACCACGAGAGATGTAGACGTCCTCGCGATCCTCGACGGCGACGAGCTCACCTCAGCGCAGCCGCTTCCTGCTGCTCTGGTTGGCGCTGCGCAGACGGTGGCCCGCGACTTCGGACTATCCAAGGACTGGCTTAATCCAGGACCCACCTCGCTACTTGATCTCGGCCTGCCCGAAGGCTTCTTCGAACGTGCGCAGCACCGCCACTATGGACCCGGGCTGGAGGTCCTGTTCGCGTCGCGTGTTGACCAAATCCACCTCAAGCTTTACGCGACAGTCGACCAAGGCGCCGGCAAGCACCTCAAAGACCTCCAGGCGCTGGCCCCAACTGAGCGAGAGCTACTCGACGCCGCCAGTTGGAGTCAGACTCACGATCCCTCAGACGGGTATCGCAGCGTGCTTGCTCGCGTTCTCAACTACTTCGGGATTGACGATGGACATTTCGGCTCTTAGACAGCGGCTGAGCGACCAGCTCGTTGCCTTCGCATGGGCCGAGTGGGCACAGATGGGCCTACTCGCCACACCGCACAGACGCAGTCCCTGGGCACAGGACCCCGAGGCTCTGATCGTCTTTACGCTCGAGATCGCTCGAGCCGAGCCACGCCTGTTTGACGAGCTTCTCGACTGGATGCTCCTCAACGAGCCACTGCTCAGCGTCCGGCGCCTGCGAGCAATGTGCATCGACGAGACCGACAGCATGCTCACGACAGCCACGCTGACGTGGCTTACTCGCCGCCGTCCGCGAGCCAGGCTCGGTAACGGATCAAAGGCACAAGCCCCAGCAAAGCTCCAACCGCTGTTTCAACACGAGATTCAAATAGGCCAACCAGACGAGGACTTTGCCACCGCAGGCTGGTTGCGTCCGGTGCTCTCACCCTCCCATAAGTCTCAGCATCCAGACACCACCAGACCCATCAACCTAGCCTTTCGGCTCCGCCAGATTCTTGGCGTCGGCATTCGAGCTGAGGTAGTTCGCGTGCTGCTAAGCACAGAGGCCCCATGGGTCAACGCCCAAGCGCTGGCCCGATCAACGGGATACTCCAAGCGCAACGTCCACGATGCACTCGCGGGATTGAACGCCGCAGGGGTCGTCTCGGCTTTCACCGTCGGCGCCGAACAACGCTACACCGCTGATCGCTCCGCTTGGGCGGCCCTGCTCGGCACCAAACCCGACGAACTGCCAGCGCACCGCGACTGGCCACAGCTGCTAACTGTCCTCAGGCAAGTGCTGCGGTGGGCCGAGCAACCCGAGCTCGCAGCCATGTCCGACTATCTACGCTCAAGCCGCGCCAATGATCTACTCGAAATCATGCGCAGCGACCTAGCCTTCGTCGGCATTCCCACAGACTCCGGCCACTCAACCCACGATACGTGGCGCGATCTGCACGAAGTTATCGAGCGTCTGCTCACGGCCATAGGCGCTGAGCAAGGTCGCTAATGCGGCTATAGCGGGGGCGGGATTGATACCCAATCCTGCGACCGTAGAAAGCCCGGAACCAAGGGCCGTAGCCCACAGAGTCGAGGAGACGCGCCTGCTCGGAGAGCCGGTATCGCCCTAGAAAGGCGCGTTGACGGGCACCTACGGGACACCCGTCCGGCTTAATCCGGCGGGGGGCGCCTCCGGTGTTGGCGCCATGTCGAATGGCACGATGGCGCTTCCTTGCCGGCTCCATGCAAGACCGCCAACGACGCCGCGAGGCGCCGTGCGGTCGAATACCTCGTCGTGCTCGACCTAAGCCGCAATCGCAGCCCGGTTAGAGACGTTTCTCTTGATTACACGCCGCCCAAAAATTAGTGCTTTACAGGCGGTTTGGGGCCACCGTCGTGCTCCGTCATGGTCGATTCCATACGGGCCCGCAACGCCATCTACACTCCCGATCAAGCCGCGTCGCTCAAACGGCCGGGGGGCCAGTTGTGTCGTCACAGCTCATCAGTGTCACAGTCATTGCGGATACCTCGCCGACGTTGCCGCGGCTTCCGTACTGTTACACACACGAATGGGGGCCCCTAGTCGTTGACGACACGCACCGTCCTGTCTGGCCTGTCACCAATGACGCGGATGCCTCTATCCTCAAAGATGTAGCTGAAGTGTTTGGCACCAGCGCTAGCGAGACGCGCAGCGTCTTTCAAGCCGCTCGGTCTCGCATCGCCGCCCCGGTCGGTCGTTTTGTCATCGGAATTGGCGATGTCGAATCCGAGACGCAGCTTTATGCTCACCTCACCGGCCGCCCTCATCGGCTCGTTGACACTGTAGCGGCGCTTGCGCACACTGAGCTTCCGGAAATTGTGGTGACGTGTGGTTCACCGCTCGACCCCGCTCTCGTCCAGTTCCTGCAGTCGGCCGCCAGCACGCCGGTCGGAGTCATCTGGGGACGCACGCACGACGAGCTACGGCGCATCACGCTCGCACGCTCAGCCGCGTCCGCGCTCAACGGCCCTACGAACCAGCCTCGGATTGACATCGCTTCGGGTGCGGATCGAAGCGTCGACACGATTGCGGGCGTCAAGGCACTTGGCGCCAAAGCAACGCCGGCTGCCACGCGAGATGCGCTTTCTGCCGGGGCTGGTGTCCTTGCGCTGCATGCACACGGCTCAGGCCCACGTATCAACATAAGAGCCGGGATGCCGCTGTGCGCTGTGAGCCAGAACCTTCGCGACTCGCTAACGCGCGACCTGGCACCGGCGTGCGTAACGACAGGTTACTGCTTCGCGGTCCAAGCACAAGTCGCCGAGGCGGTTAAGCAACAGCTCATTGTCGATCCATACCTTCTCCGAACTCGAATACTGATTCTCGGCAGCTGTCAGGCGCTGTACGTGGGCTCCCCAGAACTGGCGCAAAGGTGGAGCTACTTCCCGCACCTCAACGGCAACTGGAAGATAGGCGCGGTGCTAGCAACTCCCGATCTCGTGATCAACATGGCTATCTCAGATGATCTCACGTCGCCGATTGCCGCCGGCATGGGTGTCGGCAACGCGTTGCGGGATTACAACACCAGCCCAACCGCACTGGAACTCGGACAGCGATTCCTACTATTCGGCGACCCGCGCACCCGCGCGGCGCCACGCAAGAGTGCTCCCTTTGTGGCGCGTCCGACGGCATCGCGACAGCAGTCTGTAAGGCGCGCGTCACCAGCACAGCCGGTGTATCGTGAGAGCACCGAGCGCCACCTCGAAGTTCTGCGCCATATCAGCCACACCGTGAGAAGTGACACGCGTGACACGGGTCGCCGCACGTCCGCCCGCGCAGCGCGAGCATTGAGCCAATACGAAGAGGCGCAACCCTCCTCGTCATCGATGCAAACTGCTCTCTGGAATGCGATCCTCGAGCATCTCGGCACCCTGAAGGGCCGCACCTACGATGGCTGGTTCTCGCACTCGTCGCGGGTGAAGATGCGGGACAATTGTCATCCGTGCCCGTCCTGTGGCTGGCCTGCGCTCCTATATCACTGCGCCTTGCCGAGCGAGGACGTACGAGTGCTGGTCAACTGCGGACGCTGTGGCAACGTCCTTGACGTGCCCGACGGCTCACCACTTCACATCGACGTGGAGTCGACGACACTACGACTCTCGGGCCTATCCTCGGATTCCCCGTGGGCGGCAGCAACTTATCTCGTCCCAGAAGTGGCTTCTCGCGCTCAGGTTCACTATTGGCACCGTCCATCTAGAGTGTTTGACTTGCCGTCGCTCGACTGCCTGCCCGGACCAGTCGCGATTCGCACTGTTGTGATTTCCCCTACTACTATCTCTTGCTTTGTAGCTGGCGGCGGCAGATGACGGTCATCCGCCATAACGAGTCAATTACAGAGAGGCCGTTGACCGCCCGGTCGGCGCTGATCAACAGCATGCGCCAGACGTTTCATGCCGTCGAAAAACGTACAATCGTTAACGAGACTCAAAAAGTCGCCGTTACCGACGCGCTTAACACGCTCGAGGCGGCGCCTGTCGAGATGGCGCCAGTAAATCAGCTTCTGGCCGCGGTGGACCTGTCTCCGAAGGCGTTTATGGTGTTCTTGGTTAATGCTCTTGTGCGGGTTCTACCGACGTACGTTGAGATCCCCATCAATCTGGCTGCGCACGGCTTGACGGGTGACTTGCGCAGTTATGGCCTCATCGCTCTAAACGTCAATGATGAGGCCGGAGGCGGCGTGCCTCACAATACGCACCCTATGTTGTTCAACCGGAGCGCTGCCGCGCTATCGGATGTCTTTTCCGTCCCGCCGCTGTCTATAAACATAGGACGTGCCGCCCTCGCCTATAGGCGTCACTCTTCCTTTCCTGCTGCTGGCGGCGACGCATTAGCGGCGGTCGACTGGATTCTTCGCACCGACGACCTGGGACGCACACGACTGCATGCTGAACGGCTCGATGCCACGCGTAACGCGCTGACCTACGCACCACTAATCACACAGGCAGCTCTTGAGTGCTACGAGTGGCGGATCGACTCTATGGCGCGACTGTGTACGAGCATCCTCCGCGACGACCCACTTAGCCATCGCGCGTATCTGACGCTAACCGCCATGCTCGCAGTGCGTGAGGCCGCAGCGGCGGATCCAAATGGCCTGTTTGCGTCCCTGTCAGCTTTCGTGCGTCGGTATGGATCGCACCTTGCCGGAAGCTCCGAGAGGCTTAGCGAGGGCGTGATATGGGCAGAGGCACACGTTGACGCAGACTTCGGGATTCAGGCAGGTTACGACGGCCATAGCGTGGAGGATGACCATGCGATTCAGGCGGCCTCATCCGTAATTGCTCATATTCAAGACGCAGACGACCTCTTGAC
This sequence comes from uncultured Solirubrobacterales bacterium, assembly GCA_963785435.1. GTDB lineage: Bacteria > Actinomycetota > Thermoleophilia > Solirubrobacterales > Solirubrobacteraceae > Palsa-744. Next base: position 613,880 of record CAWAVE010000008.1, on the reverse strand, counting down.
GGCTCTTGAGGCGATGAACGCCGTCAATACGCACTTGCTCGCGCTCTGGGCGGGCACGGCAGAAAGCATGTGCTTCCAACGGGACGAGCCCTTGCCAGCCGAAGTCACAGAAGTAGCCGCCCACAATACTCGGCTTAGCTAGACCAGTTCAATGACGGGCGACAAACCGATCCTCGCGAGCACTACGAACGAGTTCTCGACCGCTGCTCTCGGGCTGGGCGAATCGCCGACTCATGGTGGCGCGGCCTTCACGCGTCTGACCAACTCACACCGTCGCGGCGCCAGGCCCGTCCTCGATCTCGGTATCGGCTCACTCGACTGGCCGACGGACAAGAGAATCGATGCCGCTATCGTCGCCGTTCTCGCCGAGACTCCCGATCTCATTCACGGCTTCGCGCCGGTTCGTGGCTTCGATTTCCTGCGAGAGGCCGTCTCCGCTCGTATCCTCCGCCTTCACCACGCTCACTACGATCCTGATAGCGAGATATTGATTAGCCCGGGGGGCGTCAAGGGCGCGCTCACCGTGCTCTTCCACACGTTGCTGGACTTAGGGGACGAGGTGCTTATACCTATCCCCAACTGGCCGCACTACAAGGATATGCTGCGCCTCCACGGCGCGGTTATGCGACCGATAGTGCCATCTACCGGCCTATTTGACGGTCTCACGGTAGACGATCTTGACCAACACATCACCCCAAAGACCCGCATGCTTATCTTGGGGGACTGCATAAACCCAACCGGCCACGTCTACTCGACAGATGAATTGCGACAGCTATCCGAGGTGGTGGCAACCCACAACCTAGACCGCAAACTCTTTGGCGGGGCGCCGATTGAGATCATATACGACTGCCCTTACGAAGTCTACGTCACTGACCGAAAGCCACGGCCGATTCCGGAGCTGACGGTGACACCCACATCGGGTGCCTATCCGATGCGAGCGTGCACAACCTGGATTTCAGGTCCAGGGAAGACGTGTGGAATGCACGGTGATCGCATCGGTTACGTCTGCGCTCGGCCCTCGCTCATAGATGTCGCAGCGCGTGTGCAAGTTAACCTGAACTCATTTGCGTCGACCTATGCTCAGATCGCCTGTAACAGAGCCTTTCAACCCGATCTGGACGATTCCCACTTACGTCGTAGCGAGGTCGCCCGCGAAGCGCTCGCACGCGTGACCGAGCAGCTACAGGTCTTGGAGCAACTACATATTGAACCTCCCGACGGCGGATACTTCGCGTTTATAGATTTTTCCGCATACGCGGGGCGATACAGACAACTGGGCCACGAGAGCGCGGCCGAGTTCCTACTTCATGAGGCGGATGTCCATGGCATCGACGGCCGTGCGTTTGGGACCTGCGATGGGATTGAGCACTTTGCACGACTAAATTGTGGGCGCTCGTACGGACTCTTGTCGGAGGCAGCGGACAGAATCATCGCGGCCGTGACGCGCTTGTCGAGGCTCAGCGGCGCTACGGGTCGTCCGGCCAGCGCACGGACTGCCTAGCAAAGCATGGACAGCAGGGACGAGAGCCCGCAACAAGGCGTGTTGATCCTGTTGAGCACGCGGCACGGGAGACACCCTTATCGCGCGTGGCTGAACGAACTTGATTGCCCGCTGATCGGGATCGCCCACGGCGAGATGCTCGACAGCGCCAGCTTCGACATCGTGCGGTCTATCGATTCTTGGCGGCCCGACATTATAGTCGAGCAAGCACTTCAACTGCACGACATAAAACCCTTTGATCGGGTCATCGGGCTTGGCGAGGTAGACGTATTGCCTGCTGCCCAGATTCGCGAATTGCTCGGCATCCCAGGACAGCAGGTACAGAGCGCCCGAGCGTATCGCGACAAGCTGTTGATGCGTCAAGTGGCGGCTGATCATGGCATCTCCGTCCCGGCATTTGCCCAGGCCGACACCAGCGACGACGTACGGCGTTTTATCCAACGACACGGGCTGCCGGTAATGGTCAAGCCCAGGTTAGGTGTGGGCGCACGGGGAATCCGAATGATCACGCGGGGGTCGCCGACTGAAATCTTTGGATGTGTTGAGGGCGGAGATCGACACCTAGTAGAGAGCTTTGTGGAGGGCCCGACGTTTCACGTCGAGGCGCTGTACCAAGGAGGGACTCCGATGCTGTCGGTGCCATGCGCGTACGTTGGAAGGGGATGCTTGTCGCACTGGTGGGACGACGGCACCGGAAGCTACACTCTTCCAATTGTAGATCCGCTTCACTCCCGGCTCGTAACCGCGACCGACGAGGTGGTCGCAGCTATGCCCGGCTGTGCGGATCTCGCGATTCACGCTGAGTTCTTCCTGGCTGACGACACGGTCGTGCTGTGTGAGGTAGCAAGCAGGTGTGGCGGTGGCGCGATTCCTACCATGATGCGTCGGCGACTAGGTATGGACATGAGAGAGCTATGGGTTCGCGTGCAGTGTCGCCTTCCGGTTTCATGGAATTCGATAGGGGCGGATGCTCGCCGGGAAGGATTGGTCGGCAACTTCGGGCTGCCCCCGAGAGACGGGCGGCTCATCGCATTGCCGACATCGGCTCCAAGTGGCGTTGAGGATCTGACCATAAACGCCGCTGCGAACGAAGACTTTTCAGGCTCTCGTTACAAGACCCGACTCTCCGGTGATCGTATCGCAACCTGGGCCTTGTACGCCGAGGACGTGCCACAAATGCTGGGTGCGATTGAGAGGAGTGCCAGAGAAGTTGGCGAAATGATCAAATGGGACATCGCTTAGCAGAGCTGCTTCGGCTCCGCCCGCCTTTCTTCTCCCTTTTCCGGCCTCCCCTCGCCGCAGCACGGTCGCCGATCTGCTTCGAGGACGCGCCTGTGTCGAGCTAGCTCGCAAACGATCCTCGGTGAGCTTGAGAAGCGTCGTGTGCGTTGGATTGCCTGACCTCGAACGAACTCGCCGATCTGCTTCTCGCCGATGCCCGATCGCTCTGCAAGGGCACGGAGAGGGTCGTCTCCCGTCAGGCTTTCGACCGCCTGGGCGAGTGCCGCAAGCTCTGGACTGCGCGGCTTGGCCTTCTCGGAGGCCCGCCGAGTTTCTTGCGAGGCTCGGGCCTAGTCATGGCGACCCCTAGAGGAGCGGCCTTTAGTGGCCGGCGGCGGGCTATTGAGCCCGAAGTAGACCGCGAGGAGTTGCCGCACTCGCTCGGCAATCACGTCGAACCGTTCGCCGATCTGCTTCAAGGTCAGACCCTCGACCGCACGGAGCCAGAGCATTTCTCGCTCACGCTCTGCGGGGACGGAGCGCCCGAGGGTGCGCCTGTGGCGAGTCAGCGCACAGACGACCTCGTAGACCTCCTCCCTACTGACTCCGCGCTTGAGCAAGTCACTGGCGGAGGGAAGTTGAGCGACCTCCTGAATGTCCGCTGTGCCGAGGGCGGCAAGCGCGGCGGGGCTCAAGCCAAGTTCGCTCACGCGCGACGGTGGGACCGGCACGAACTCCTCGTCGCGCCCGCGAAGCTCAACGTCCATCCCAAGGGCGTGGACGACGAGGAGGATCACACGGAGTTCAAGTGTGGCTGCCTTGCCGCGTTCGATTTGCGAAACGGTTCGGGGCTCGATGCCTGTAACGTCGGCGATGCCCTGCTGGCTCAGCTTCAACGCCCGGCGTTGCACCCTGACGTGCATCGCCAGGTCGTCGGCTGAGTGGACGATTCTTGGGACTGCGCCATACGCGCGCATCAGAGCGAGTGGTCGTGCAACTCGTCTGACCGACGCGCCGCCCTTGTCGGGATCACGAACTCCGAACCCGCGCCTCCGCGAGCGACAGCGGGGAAGCGATGCAGTAGCCCCGCTGCGGTCAGCGACGTGACTGCATCGCTCGCGTTGCCCAGGTCGCCTAGTTCCCGTCCAAGCTCCTCGACCGTCCACGGGAACGGGTCGCGGTAGAGCAGGAACAGCACCTCGCGCTCGGTGTTGTCCATGCGCTCGCCGGGATCAGTGCGCTCGCCGTGTGTCTCGTCCTCGTCGCGTCTCGCGCTCATTTGGGGCTCCTTTCAACGACGAAGAAAGGGCGCGATCGAGCGCGACTCGACACCGCAGGCCAGCTACGGTTTCGGTCGTGGCACGAAGGGCTTGCTCCTTCGGCGTCACAGGTCGGGGCGAGCGTTACCGCGCTCGTCCCGGCCGCTTGATTTGTCGATTAGCGCGGATGAGGTAGCAGACCCCGAGACGGGATGCAACTCGCGCGGGCATCCCGGCGACGGGTGCGGCCCGGTGCTTTGCCCTACGTCTGAGCGAGCAGTTGCCGGTAGATCACGCGCGTCTCGCGGGTCGGCTCTAGGCCAAGCTGCTCGTCCAGCTCGCGTGCAAGCGCGTCATAGCGCCGGGTGATCGACTCCCTGAGCCCAAGCGCATGTTCGGCTTGAAGCGCGAGCCGCCAGCTTGGCTCATGCAGACCGTCGAGCCCGATCGCTTGCTCGGCGATTTGCAGCGCGCACCGCGCGTCGTTGCCTGCGAGTCGAAGCCGCCCGACGCGCTCAAGCAGGTCGAGCAACGTCGCTCGAAGGCTGCGGATCTCGCCTTCGGTCCAAAGGTAGTCCGAGCCTTCCAGCGGTTCGCCGCGCCAGAGTGAGAGCGCCCGTTCGAGTGTCTTAGCGTCGCCGGCATCCTCGCCGCTGGCGGCGGTCAGAAGCGCGTCAAGCTCCTCCACCTCGATGCGAACCTTGGCGCGATCGAGTTGGTAGCGCTCGCCCTCGTGAAGCCACGCGTCGCCGAGCGCCTTGCGTGCCTCGCTGACGCTCTGCCAGAAGCGCGGGCGCGTCCGCGCGGGGTCTTGGGCGGGCCAGATTGCCTCGACTAGCTCTTCTCGTCCTGCGCCTTTCGGGTGCAGGGTCAGATAGCTGAGCAGCTGGTAGGTGGCGGCGCGCTTGATCCGCCGCGAGAGCCCGTTGATTTCCAGCGGGCCGAGCACCGAGATTGAGATTGGTCGGGCGTCGCCCGGCAACTCCACGTCGGCAGGCTGAGCGCTCTCGACCGGGCCGGCGGTCTTGGGCGTCGAGTCGGCCGTGACCTCGACGGGTGGCCTGGAAGGGATGGTGAGGACGTAGCGCGACCGCGCTCGGCTCGGCTCGTGCTGGCGCTGGGGCGAGGGCCTTGTCGCTGGCAGAACGCTGCCGGCGAGCGGCCTCCGCGCGCGAGTCCTCGACGCCGCCATGAGTCTGCGTGTGGCGGATCGCAGGATGACGAGCAGGAGAAGGATCGAGAGCGCCCATGCGCCGCAGAGGACGAACCTTTCGACCTCGGCGATCGTGAGTTGGCTCGTGAGCGACCCTGACAGGCGAGGCGATGCAGGACGATTGACGCCGAGCGCCACGGCGGCTGCGCCCGCGACGAGCGCTAGAGCGGCTGCGCCGAGACGGCTCTGCTTATTGGGTGGGGACCTCATATCAACAGCGCGAGAAGCGAGCCGGCGGCCATGAACGGGGCCAAGGGAAGCGCGACGGTGAATGCGGCGCGTCCGCGTCGAAGGACGATCACGAGCGCGATCAGCGCGTAAAGCTCGACGGCGAGTCCGAGTGCTCGCGGTGTCGCGGAGTGCAGCGCGCAGAGCATCAACAGGGCGAGCTTCACGTCGCCCATCCCGAGCAATGCAGGCCGCGCGAGGCTTACGGCGAGAAGCAGTGCGAGCAGAGCAGCGCCGACGATCAGGTTACCGGCGCGCACGCCGTCTGCAATCGAGAGTGCGCCGCACAGGGCAGCCGCCGGGAGCACGATCCGATTCGGGATGCGGTGTTCGGCGAGGTCCCAAGGGACGAGTGCGCCGATCGCGGCACCGAGCACCGCCAGCCGCGCGAGTGCGAGCGCGTCGAAGCCCAGTCCCTGACCGATGAGCACGAGCGCCGCCGAGCCGGCCATGCCGCAGATGACGACGGTCGCCTTCATGGCGCGCGTGGCGCTGCGCTCGCGTGCGCCGAGACGCTGACGGTGCTCAGGCCGACGATCCCGAGCAGGATCGTCGGGACGTGGCGAGTGACGGTCACGGTGACGTTCGCCGAGGTCACGGTGACCTGACCGTGCGTTGAGGGGTTCGCGGCGATTGCGCTCAGCGCGTCAGAGCGCGCTTCGCCTGGGTTCAGCGCGAGCCGTCCGGCGTGAAGTTCGGGCACGTCGATCGCCTGACTGCCCGACAGCGCGGCATCGTCGGCGATCGAGGCGAGTTGGCGACGGACGAGGAAGGCGTGCCCTATGTCCACAGCAACGCCGATGACCATTACGAGCGCCACGGAGAGAAGCAGTCCCGTGATGAGGACCGAGCCGCGCTCCTCGCGGAATCGGTGCAGAACGCCGCGTGTGGATATACGCCCGGCGTCACTCGGGAGAGCTATATGCTCAGAGCATGGAAGTCGGCGACCGCGTGATCGTTGAATGGGACCTCGAAGAGCTGCCGGGTCGTCTCGTTGGCCTGAGCGAGCCCGGTAAAGCGACGGTCGTTCTCGACCGGCACCCCGACGACGAGGTGCCGGTCCCGATCGAACCTGTTCGTCCCGCCGAGTAGACCGCGCCGGGCTTGGGGGCGCCGTGGCCGGCGCCTGATGGCTGCCTGACCGCTGTCGCACTCATCTGCCTCCCGGCTCGAGGATGCTTCGGTACTGGTCGATTGGTGCTCTCGCTTCGCCGTGAACGACGACGGTGCCGAAGTGGCCGATCACCGGCAGGGAGCCGAGCGGCACTCGCGCGGTGACACGCGCGCTCATCACGTGCCCGCGCGCGTATGTGCCGGCGAGGCTCAGAATCATCGGTGTCCGCGACCCGGCCTGTTCACGGGCGAAGGCGCTGGTCGCCGCCGCGTGCGCGGCTGTCGCATTGGGGGCCTGGACGGCTGAGCGAACCGAGTCGCGCGCGGCTTGCTGTGCGTCCACCTGCGCTAGCTCGATGCGTGCGTAGAGCGGCACGAGGAACATCAGCGGGATTAGGACTCCTGCGAGCAGCATCAGTCCGGTTATCAGGCCCTCGCCGGACTCGTTGCAGAGCTTGGCTTTCAGGCGTCCGGTCATTGTCGGCGTTCGTCCTGCGGGTAGCGCTCGGTGGGCTCGCTCGCGTGAGCGGTTACGGACGGGAGGAGCAGGTCGAGTCCGGGGAATATGTGGGGCGCCGACCCGTGAACGACGATCGTTATTTCCTGCGGTGAGCTTCGCCCTGACGGGTGGAGTCCCGCGCCCGCTCCCCCGGCTACGGCGAGCAGCGCATTGGCGCGGGCTACCCCGGCACCTGTTCCTTCGGAAGATGCGGCCTCAGCGCCGTCTTGCGCAGCCGCTTGCGCGACCGAGCGGGTGTGTGCGTAGGCGGCGGCAACGACTCCACCGTGCTCGCCCACCGCTGCCGCGAGCACTACGACGGCCTCGCCTTCCTCGACACCGGCACGTCCGTTCCCGGCGTGATCGAGTTCGTCCATTCCTTCGCTCGGTGGCTGGATAAGCCGCTGCGAGTCCTGCACGCGGGCGACGCCTACCGCAGACTCGTACTCGGCGGCACCGTCCGACGTGACGGCTCGATTCAGCAAGGGCTCGGCTTCCCCGGTCCGGCGATGCACGGGCGCACCTACGTAGCTCTCAAGGAGCGCCAGATTCGGACGCTCCTGCGAGAAAGCAAGGTCGGGCACTCCCAGCGCTCGCGCGTTGTGTTCCTCTCGGGCATCCGTCGAGCCGAGAGCCGACGCCGCGCCCAGCGAGAACCGATCGACCGCCTACGAGGCAGCGCCGCTGTGTTCGTGAGTCCGCTCATCAACTGGACGACGCTCGACATGCTCCGCTATCGCCGCTCGCACTCGCTGCCCGAATCCGACGCTGCCGCTCTCATGCACTCGGGCGAGTGCAACTGCGGCGCGTTCGCGGCTGCCGGCGAGGAGCGCGCGACGCTCCAAAAGCTCTACCCCGACTTCTTCGCCTCGATCGAAGCGCTAGAGGCCGAGGCCGAAGCGGCGGGCCTGCGCTGGTGCCGATGGGGCGGCTACGACAAGGACGGCAATCGAGCCACTGACGCCCACGCACGACAAGCGCCGGGACTGCTCTGCGAATCGTGCGACGCACGTCAGCCTCCGCCGCCTGACGGCCCGAGCGATCAGGCTGCGTAAACGAGCGAGAACGCCGCCGATTCCGAGTTGAAATCTGCCGTCGCATCTGATCTAGATGGATGGCGAGCGCCGATGCGTACAGCCTCCAAATCCACGATCCCCGACCTGCCCGTTGTGCTCGCCTCACTCGGCCGAGCAACGAAAGAACTGCGGCGTGAGCGCGGTCTTGAGGTCAGGGAGCTTGCGGTGCTCGCCGGGCTTTCGATCCGACACGTTCTGCTGCTTGAAGGCGGGCGCGTGAACGAGGCATTCGACAACCTCTGCCGCTTGACCGAAGCCCTCGACGTGGACCTGCACACGCTCTTTTGTCGCGTGGACGAACTCGGGGCCGCGCAATGAGAAGCCGTCGCTCCGAACTGTGCCGAGTCGGCTCCCCGTGTCCCGCTAGGCGGCAGATAACGACCTTCCTGTCGTGCGCAGGATCGTCCGCCGACTCCGACAAATCTGACCAAGCCAGCTACACAGAACTGCGGAGGACGGCGGGCCGATCCTGCCGCGTCCGACTCGCTGCCCCTCAGCGTGACGCTTATCCCGATGGAGGAGGCCGAGGCGAACCCGTTGCGCGACCGGCAGCTTTCGGTGATCGTGAATCTCCTCAGACGCGCCGCAGCGGAAAGCGCGGAGGAGCCCGAGGCTTCGGCCTCACGCGAGCGCGTCTCCTCGGCATGACCGCGAGCCGATGAGGTTCGCTTTCCTCGGGCGCACGTCTGACGAGGACGCGCAAGACCCCTCGCTCTCGATCCCTCGTCAGTTGGTCAGTTGCGAGACGGTCGTCAAGCCGCTCGGCGACGCCATCGTTGCGCACTATTGGGACGTAGAGAGCGGCCGAAAGTTCCTCGACGTGCGGGGCGGCGGCGCCAACGCGTCGCGCTTCAACATCACCGTGCCGCGCGACGGCGGGATCAACGACCTAATCCACGACGCTACGAGCGGGCACTTCGACGCCGTGATCGTGGAGAGCATCGACCGGGTGTCTCGAATGACGGCCGACTCAACGCACGTCGAGCGAGAGCTTGAACGGGCTGGCGTGACCTTGTTCGCCGCCGACGAGCCGCTGAACACGAACGCGACTTCGATCCTGACGCGGCGCGTCAAGCAGGGCATCGCCGAGTGGTACGTCCGCGACTTGATGGAAAAGAGCCGCCGAGGCATGGAGGAGAGCGTCCGGCAGGGCTGGCACACGGGCGGGCGCGCTCCCTACGGCTACTTGCTAGAGCAGCACGACCACCCCAACCCGAGCAAGGCGCGCGAAGGCAAGCACAAGCACCGCCTCATCCTCGACCCGATCCGGGCGCCGATCGTCTTGATGATCTTCGAGGACTACTGCGTCCGACTGATCGGGCTCGGAGCAATCTGCGACAACTGAACCGCAACGTCGAGCGCTTCCCGCCCCCGGTGCCGAACCGCAAGGACGAGAACGGCCTACCGCACACTTGGAGCAAGTCCGTAATCAACGCGATCTTGCGCAATCCCAAGTACACGGGATTCAACGTGTGGGGACGAAACGACAAGCGCAAGGGCCACCAACAGATTCGCCCGCGCGATCAATGGGTTTGGAGCGCCGAGCCGACGCACGAGCCGATCGTCAGCCGCGAGCTTTTCGATCAGGTCGAGGAGCGAGCACAGACGAACGCGCGAGCCTCGAAGGCCGGGATGCCGCGCGAGGCCCACAAAGCTCAGAGGCCCAAAGCCAAACGCCTCTACCCGCTGCGCGGGCGCGTTCGTTGCGGCATGTGCGGGCACCGCATGGAGGGCTCGCATCAGCGCGGCACGAACTGGTATCGCTGCCAGTACGTCTATCGGCGCGGTCCGGCGGCGGCTGTCTTGGCCGACCACCCGAAGGTTCACGGCGTCAAGGAGGACAGGCTGCTTGAGCCGATCCTCGACTTCCTGAGCCGTCGCGTGTTCGGCGCCGATCGGCTGCGCCTCCTACGCGACGAACTCGCGGCCTCGACCGCCTCCTCCTGGGAGGATCACGACGCGGAAGCCAAGCGCCTAGAGGCCGAGCTAGAGAAGATCAAACGCTCGCTCCGGGCTCAGACGCTCCGCCTAGAGGAGCACGACGACCCGACGCACCCCGTCGTCGTCGCGGCGAGCGAGCGGATCGTTGAGTTGAGCACGCGCAAGTCTGCCGTCGCCGACGCCCTCGACGCTCTCCGAGCCAAGCGGCCCGCCGGCCACCACCCCGACGAGATTGTGGCGATGCTCGACGCCGTGCCTGACCTTCGCCCCGCGCTCAACGCCGCCAGCGACGAGGAGCTTGTCGAGATTTTCCGGGCCTTCGACTTGACGATCACCTACGACAAGCACGAGCAACGACTACACCTCGCGGCGACGATCACGCCCGAGCTTCTGCCCGTCCTCGGCCCCAACGAAAGCGACCGCCCCGAGGGACGGTCGCAGATTAACGACATAGCGGGGGCGGGATTCGAACCCGCGACCTTCGGGTTATGAGCCCGACGAGCTACCAGACTGCTCCACCCCGCGTCGCTTCTTATGTTCTAGCAAAGAACCGGCGCCGAGCAAAGCGCCGAGAGCGCCATACCGACCAGCTAGACACCAGCAGCCGGCCGGCCCCTCAGAACGCGATCGGATGGCCATCCCTGAAGAACCCGCCAGTCGGCCCGTCATCGGGCAGCGTGGCCAGCCACACGATCCCCGCGGCGCCGTCCTCGACGGGCTTCGTCGCACCCATCGGGCCGCCCATGTCCGTGTTCACGAAGCCGGGACAGGCGGAGTTGATCAGGAAGCGCTCCTCTTTGAGCTCCGTTGAGAGGATCCGCGTGAGCGCGTTCAGCGCCGCCTTGGAGACGCGGTAGCCCGGCGACCAGCCGCCCATCTCGCTCACGCCACCCATGCCGCTCGAGACGTTCACGATGCGCGGATGCGCACTCTGGCGCAGCAGATCCAGCAGCGCGATCGCGAGGCGGTAGGCGCCGTAGAAGTTCGTGTCGAGCGCGCGCTGGATCGCCGCGAAGTCGGGGTCCAGGCCTGACACGCCGAAGTCGCTGCCGATGCCCGCGTTGTTGACAAGCACGTCCAGGCGCCCCCGCTCGCGCCCTAGCTGCTCCGCCGCCGCCGCGATGCTCTCCGGCACAGACACGTCGAGCGTAAGCGGCCTGACCCGCCCACCGCCGCTCGCGCTGAGCTCTTCCGCGGCCGCCCTCGCCTGCTCAGCGTTGCGCGCGCTCAGCACTACCTCATAACCGCGCTCCGCCAGCTGGCGTGCCACCTCGCGTCCAATCCCGCGATTCGCACCCGTCACCAACGCAACTCCCGGCTCGTTCTCTGTGCTCACCGCACGCCCCATTTCGCTCGTGTACGCACACACCTCTAGCATCTCGCCCGTGCGTGTCGCCGTCGTTGACATCGGGACGAACTCCACCCGCCTGCTGATCGCCGACGTCGAGCAGTCGAGCGGCGCGATCGAGGAGCTCTGCAGGCGCTCCCAGGTCACGCGGCTGGGTGACGGTGTGGATGGGGGTGGGCGCCTCTCCGATGAGGCAAGCGCACGCGTCTTTGCCGTGCTCGCCGGCTACCGCGATGAGATCGACGCGCACGACTGCGCCGCGAACCTCGCCGTGCTCACCTCCGCCGTGCGCGATGCCGCCAACGGCGCCGAGTTCGCTCAGCGCGTGCGCGATGACTCTGGCCTCGACGCCCGCGTGCTGCAAGGCGAGGAAGAGGCCCAGCTCACCTTCCTCGGCGCGATGGCCGGCCGTCCCGCGCCCACCGAGCCCACCGTCGTGATCGACATCGGCGGCGGCTCCACCGAGTTCGTCGTAGGCGTAGGGCGCAGCGCCGGCTTTCACACCTCGCTGCACGCCGGCGTGGTGCGCATGAGCGAGCGCCACATCCACTCAGACCCACCCATACCCGCGGAGCTGCAGGAGCTCGCCGCCGACGTTCGCCGCACCTTCCTCGACGGTCTGCCCGCCGAGGAGCGCGCGCCCGTCAAGCACGGCATCGCGGTCGCCGGCACCGCCACCTCCGCCGCCGCGATCGAGCAGGAGCTCGATCCCTACGACCCCGTTCGCGTGCACGGCTACCCGCTCGAGCTCGCCACCGTCGAACTGCTGCTCGCGCGCCTCGCCGACATGACCGATGAGGGACGCCGCGATGTGGTTGGCCTGCACCCAGATCGCGCGCCCACGATCGTCGCGGGCATGATCCTGCTCGCCGAGGCGATGCACGCTTTCGAGCTCGAGCACCTCGAGGTCTCAGAGCACGACATCCTCTACGGTGGCGCCCTGCGTCTCGCCGGCGTCGGCTGAGTCGCGACCCGCCGCGCACTCAGGCGAGGTTCGAGCGGCGCGGGTACACCACCGTGGGGTCCGTCAGCACGTTCACGAGCGCCGGCTTGCCCGCCGCGAACGCACGCTCGATCGCCGGCGCGAACTCGCCCGGCGTGCGAACCAGCTCGCCGTGCCCGCCGAGCGCTTCGACCACCTGGTCATAGCGCGTCTCTGGACGCAGATCCGCCGCGACGGAGTAGCCGTAGAGGAACTCCATCGGGTGCTTCTCGAGCGCCCAGATCCCATTGTTGCCCATCACGCCCACCACGTTCACGCCGTGGCGTGCCAGCGTGTCGAACTCCATTCCCGAGAAGCCAAACGCGCCGTCGCCTAGCAGCAGCACCACCTGACTCTCAGGTCGCGCGAGCTTCGCCGCGAGCGCGTAGCCGGGGCCAGAGCCCAGGCAGCCAAACGGGCCCGGGTCGAGCCAGCAGCCGGGCTGGTAGCTGTCCACCACGCGCCCCGCATAGGACACGTAATCGCCTCCGTCGCCGATCACGATCGCGTCGCGGTCGAGCACCTTCGCGAGCTCCGAATAGAGACGCATCGGGTGAAGTGGCGAGCGGTCGTCCTCGAGCTCCGCACGCTCTGCCGCCCGCTTCTCGCTCTCACCCGCGCGCAGCTCCGCGATCCAGGACTCGCTCGCGAGCGCTGCATCTCCAGCAGCGCTGCGCAGCCCCGACAGCGTCGCTCCCAGCGCGCCGTAGCACTCCACCGCCACCGCGCGCGGGTGGTTGCGCTCCGGCTCGGCCACGTCGAGCACCACGATCTCCGTGTCCTCCCCGAAGCTTGCGCCGAACGCGAGGCGGAAGTCCATCGGCACGCCGATCACGAGCGCCACGTCGGCGCCTTTGAGCGCCTGCGAGCGAGCGCGCGAGAAGAACAGCTCGTGATCCGCCGGCACGCAACCCCGCGCCAGCCCATTGAGAAAGACCGGGATCCGCAGGCTCTCCGCGAGCGCCAACAGCTCCTGCTCGCCGCGTCCCCAGTAGAGATCCGTGCCCGCCATGATCACCGGACGCTCTGCGCCGCGCAAAAGCTCACCGGCACGTTCGATCGCAGCTCCCGGCGCACCCGCTTCGGGCGTCACGGCACCCGCGAAAAGCGAGTCATCGCTTGGCTCGGCCGCCTCCTGGAAGACGTAGTCCATCGGGAAGTCCACGAACGTCGGCCCACCGTACGGCGCCCGCGCAGCCGCAAAAGCGTCATCGAGCAGTCCCGGGATCTCCTCCGTCGCGCCCGGCGTCGCCGCGAGCTTCGTCAGCGGGCGCACGAACGGCACGTGGTCGATCTCCTGCAGCGAGCCCTGCCCCCAGCGCATCGCCGGCGCGCGCCCCCCGAGCACCACCATCGGCGAGTGATTCGCCTGCGCTGAGGCCATCGCGCTCATGCCGTTCGTCACCCCGGGGCCCGCCGTCAGCGCGCACACGCCCGGCTCGCGCGTGACCTTCGCCCAGCCCTCCGCCGCAAACGCCGCCGTCGACTCGTGGCGCACGTCCACGATCTCGATGCCCTCCTCGCGACAGCCGTCGTAGATCGAGAAGAGATGGCCCCCGGAGAGCGTGAACAGCTTGCTCACGCCCTGCTCCTTCAGCCGCCGCGCCACGAGGCGCCCGCCGTGAAAGGTCGTCGTCTCCTGAGCGCTCTCCGCCGCCATCGGGCGCGACTCTAGCGACTCAGCAGCCTGCACGAACATGCCCGGGGTGGGATTCGAACCCACATACCCTCTTCGGGCAACCGATTTTAAGTCGATCGCGTATAACCGATTCCGCCACCCGGGCTGGCGCGCAGGAGTGTATGGAAGGGCCCATTTGCGGGTAGCTGTGGGTAGCAAGAAAACCGCAACTTCGCCCGGGTTACGGTGTCTTTAGAGGCAGCTGCTGCAATAGAAGCGCACTGATGGAGGTCTCCGCCCTCACACATCCGAGCACGATGCCGGGCCTGCGTGGCCCGAGTGCTCTGCTGCGCCTACAGTCAGACGAGAAACTGATCGCGCTCACGCGTCGCGGTCAGCCGGCCGCCTTCGAGACGCTCTGCGCGCGCTACCAATCGCGCCTTTTGGCCTTCTGTCGCCACATGTTGAGCTCGCGCGAGGACGCCGAGGACGTTCTGCAGGAGGTCTTCGCCGCTGCCTTCAACGCGGTGCTCGCCGATGAGCGCGCGATCAACGTGCGCCCCTGGCTCTATCGAATCGCGCGCAACCGCTCGCTCAACCATCTGCGCCGTGCCTCCGCGATCGGCGTCGACACGATGGACGTGCACTTTGCCGATCATGGCCTTTCCACGAGCGACAAGGTGCTGCGTCGCGAGAGCTTCCACGAGCTGATCGCAGACGTGCACGAGCTACCCGAGACGCAGCGCACCGCGCTGCTTTTGCGCGAGATCGACGCGCTCTCCTACGAGCAGATCTCGCAAGCTATGGAGACCACCGTCCCCTCTGTGAAGTCCTTGCTCGTGCGCGCGCGCATCTCGCTGGCCGAGGCCGCCGAGGCGCGCAAGCTCAGCTGCGAGGAGGTGCGCTTGGAGCTCGGCGAAGCCGCTGAGGGCCTGCTCAAGCTGAGCACGCCCGTGCGCCGCCACGTGCGCGGCTGTGAGCGCTGCCTGTCCTTCAAGAAGCAGCTCAAAGAGAACAACCGCGTGCTCGCCGCTGTCATGCCCGTGGGCCCGCTGCTGCTGCTCAAGAAAGTGCTCTTCGCGAAGCTCGGCTCCGCCTCGGCCGGTGGCGCCCACATGGCCGGCGGCGCCGGTGCGAGCGTCGGCGCCGGTGCCACGATCGGCGCGAGCGCCGCCGCCGGTGGCAGCGGTCTTGCCGGTGGGCTGATGACGGCCGGCGCCGGCGCGCTCGCGACCAAAGCCGTAGCCGGGCTCGCCGCCGCCGCGATCGTCACCGCAGGCGCTGTCGCCGCCGATCACGCGGTCGTCGTCCATCACCACCACGCTCCTCGCCACAGCATCACCTACGCGAGCGTCGTGCCCGTCGAGCACCAAGCCAGCCAGCCAGTGGTTCTCCACGAACAGGCTCAGCCCGTGAGCGCCGGTAGCGAGATCGTGCATCGCGCCGACGCCCTTGCCGCGCGCCGCGCGCACCGCCACACGAAGCTAAAGACGCCTGTCAAGCCCGCCGCTCCCACCACGACCACCGTCGCCGCCGCGCCCACCACACCCGCGCCGCCTGCGACCACACCCGCCCCCACGACACAGCCCGTCGCGACCCCCGCGCCTGTGCAGGTGACCGAGGTCACCACCGAGACCACCCAGCTACCGACCACCGCGACAAGCGAAGCGCCGCCTGCGACGCCACCGAGCACGCCCGCCGCCACCACGCCCACAACCACACCCACCGCGCCGCCCACCCCCCTGCCGACCGCAGAACCTGTAGCGGTGCCCGTGCAGGAGCCCGCACCCGCCGCCGCTGAAGAAGCGCCCGCGCCGCCCAAACACTCGCCTCGCCACCACGGCAACGGCGGCACCGAAGCCCCCGCACGCCTGCTCGACGGCGGCTCCGGTGGCCGGCGCGCTATTCGAAGGTAAAGGTCTTTAGCGGGCGCAGCAGCACACCCGTGGAGGCCACTTCACTCGGCGCCTTTACTTCAGCGCTCGCCGAAGCCGCCGTCAGCATCACGATTAACACGCCCTTGCGCACTCCAGACTGTGGCGGCGTCAAGAGCACGTTGCGGCCAAACATTTCGCGACCCGCCAGACGCAGCGTGTAGAGCACCTGGTAGCCCGGCACGGAGTTGACGCGCGTCTTGCCCTCCCCCACCAGCTCAAAGCCCGTGGAGCTCGCGCGCAACCCCTCGATGTACTCGCTCGCATAGCGCGGCAGCTCACCCGAGACCGAGCCCGCATACGCAGGCAGGCTCAAGGGGTAGACCTCGTAGGAGTAGCGCAGCGCGCCGTCGCCCGCACGACTCTCCACCTTCACATACGCGCCCGCGTCCGCGCGCACTTTGTAGAGCTGCTTGTAGTGGAAGCTGAACGGCACGCTGCCGCCTTGCGAGTAGCTCGCGCTCTGCAGGCGCAGCGCGATCGCCGCAGCGAGCACCACGAGCGCCAGTCCCGCGGCTATCACCGCCGCGCGGGTGGCGCGCGAGGCGACGCGCCAGCGGGGCGCGAGCAACTGCCCGAGCGTGGGCCCGTACTCGGACTTCATCGGAACCGCCATCGCGCTCAGGCGGTCATTCGCCGATCGAGAACATCGACTCTAGATCGTGCCTCGAGAAGGCCGCGAAGGCGACCATCGTCTGCGTGCGCGTCACGCCGTCGAGGCCGCTGATCGCGCTCGTGACCACGTCTGCGAGCTGCTCGTGGTCTGGCACGCGCACGATCGCCACGAAATCCCACTCGCCCGTTACCGAGTAGGCCTCCGCCACGCCCTCGATGTCCGCGAGCGCGCCACCGAGCGATGAGAGCGCACCGCGCTCGGCCTCGATCAACACCACCGCGTGGGTCATCGTCATCGCCGACCCATCATAGGTCTGTCAAGACTCTCGCTCGCCGAAGCTGTTCAGCCCGAACCCCACGAGCAGCCCGATCGCCGCGCCGACCACGCCCACCAGCCAGCTCGCCTCCGCGCCGCTCACCACCAACGCCACTTCAGAGCCGCGTCCCGCCACGAGCACCGACACCTCGGGAAACGCAAAGGGCGCCAGCAGCAGCAGCGCGGCGATCGCACCCGCACCGAGCAGATCGCCCTCGTAGTAGGCGCCCGCTCGCAGCGCGCGTAGGTCCGGTGCGGCCCAGGCCGCGATCAGCGCGAGCGCTGCGCCGTTGGCGCCCGCCACGAACGGGAACTTGTAGACCGCGCACGCAAGCAGCGAGGCGATCGCGCCCGAGCCGAAGAACAGCGCGCCCACGACCACCGGGCCGTGGCGACGCTCGATCAGCCAGCCGAAGATCGCCAAAGCGACAAGCACGATGAAGGCGTAGAGCCCTTTGAGGTACACGAACTCGTTCGTGAAGATCCTCCACCAGTCGCCGCGCAGCGGGCCCACGATCGCGAGGTCGTCATAGATCACTGGTTCCGCGTGGATCGCAATCCATGCCGCGCAGCTCAGCCCCACGAGCGCGAGCGTCGCGTAAGGGCGCGCATCCGAGACGCCGGCCGCGTATGTCGAGCGCATCGCGCGAGGTCGTGAGGAGCGACCGCGGCGCAGCAGCGCTGGCACGCGGCGTCGGCGGCGGGGCGCACTGCCTGGCTCTGAGGCGCGAGGAAGCTTCGGCGCGCGCCTGCGCAGCCTGTTGCCGCAGTAGGGACACTCGGTGATGTAGGGGCTCACCTCGGATCCGCACTGCTTGCATACAACGAAGAGATCCGCACCCGAGGTCATCGTCAGCCCATTCTAAGGACCTACCGACCTCGGCCGGCGCGCCTCTGGAATACTCAGACGCATGAACCTTGGATACGAACACAAGCTCTACATTCTCGCCTTCGACCATCGCGGCTCCTTCCAGAAGAAGTTCTTTGGGATCGAGGGCGAGCCCGACGGCGAGCAGACAGCGATCATCGCCGACGCCAAGCACCTGATCTTCGAGGGTCTGCTGCAAGCCGTCGATGGCGGCGCCGATGCCGAGGCGACAGGCGTGCTCGTCGATGAGCAGTTCGGCTCGAGCGTGCCTGCAGAGACGCACGCCAAGGGCTTGAAGCTCGCGATGCCCGCAGAGCGCTCGGGGCAGCCCACCTTCGATTTCCAATACGGAGACGATTTCGGTGCGCACATCGAGAGCGATGACCCGGACTTCACCAAGGTGCTCGTTCGCTATAACCCCGACGGCGATCAGGCCGCCAACGCCGAGCAGCTCACCAAGCTGGGGCGTCTCAGCGACTGGCTCTGCGAGCACGAGCGCAAGTTCCTCTTCGAGCTGCTCGTCCCCGCCGAGGACGCCCAGCTCGCGGCCGTCGACGGTGACGCGGACCGCTACGACTCAGAGCTGCGCCCCGAGCTGATGCGCCGCGCGATCGCCGAGATCCAGGACGCGGGCATCGTGGTGGACATCTGGAAGATCGAGGGCGTGGATGAGCGCTCTGACTGCGAGATGCTCGTCGCGCAGGCGCGCAGCGGCGGGCGCGACGGTGTCACCTGTGTGGTCCTCGGCCGCGGCGCCGACGACGCGAAGGTCGACCACTGGCTCACGCAGGCCGCTCCCGTGGAGGGCTTCATCGGCTTTGCGATCGGGCGCTCGATCTGGTGGGACCCGCTGAAGGCATACGTGGACGGCAAGATCGACCGCGCCACAGGAGCGCAAAGGATCGCGGAGAACTACCTCCGTTTCGTGTCCGTCTACGAGCGCGCCAAAGCGGCGGTCAGCTCCTAGCGGGCGCGGGTGAGCGCGATGAAGATGCGCCAGAGCCTCGCCGACCTCGAGCAGGCGTTCGCCAAGGAGATCACGCTCGATCGCCATCGACGCGACTCGCTGCGCCGCACCAGCGAGCAACGCGCGCTCAAGCGCGACATCCAGAAACGCCACAAACGCGGCTCGATGCGCTTTGTGCTGCTCGTGCTCACGTTGATCATGACCGCGGCGATCGTCACCGTGGTCATGTTTCGCACGCTCTACCTGCTGCTCGGCTAGATCTGGGCCCCGCCCTCGCCGAGCTCGCGTAGCGAGTCGTCGATCTCCGTGGCGCTCTCCGGCGCGCTCCCGTCCTGCGTCACCACCACCGCGCCCGTTTCGCGATGGATCTCCAAATAGATCTCCTTGCGAAACACTGGAACCTTCTGCGGCGCCTGAATGCCGATCCGCACCTTCTCGCCCATAACCGACAGCACCGAGACCTCGATTTCGTCCCCGATCATGATGCTCTGGTTGGACTTGCGTGTCAGAACCAGCATTTGTTTGTGCACCTTCCTCTTTGCCGATTGGCGCCCGGCCAGGCCCCATCTGCCTGTGAGCCAAGCATAGTCCCAGGACCGGGGGAACGCGATCCTCATGTGCGCGCGCCGGCGCTGCGACGCCTCATCGTGGACTCATCGAGACCGCCGCACGGGACCTGCGGCGCCTCGCGCTCCCTTTCCGCTAGTCTCCCGGACCGTCCATGCCACGTAAATCCCTGCGTCCGCACCTCAATCAGATCCGCGCCTGGGTGCGCCAAGGTCGAACCGACGCCTGGGTTGCCCACCAACTCGAGGTGACCGTGCGCGACATCGAGCAGTTCAAGCGCCAGAACGAGCTCGTCAGCGACGATGAGCCCGCCGAGGGCGCCACCGCCGGGGATTACCCCGAGGAGATCGACCTGCGCGCTGAGGATGATGCGCTGATCGCCGCCGAGCTCGAAGCCGCCGAAGCGGAGGCCGAGCGCGCACGAGCCGAGGCGGAGCTCGCCGGCGACGATGGCGAGGAGGATGAGGACGCACCGGCCAGCACGCGCACACGCACGCGCAGCCGCCGCGGCGGGCGCGGCCGGCGCTCGAGCCGCAGCACCCCTTTGGAGGGCACCTTCGATCACGGCGAGGAGGGCTACGGGCTGTGGCTCGATCCAGCCGTGCAGGAGAACGCGATCTACGCCGAGCACTGGGCCGGACACCGCTCAGTGGAGGTGCTCGTCGAGGAGGACCGGATCGTCATTCGCCGCGTCGGCGAGGACGACTAGGTCAAGATCTCCCTGCGCCCGCCGGCATAGTCGCTGGCCTCGCGCAGATAGCGCGCAAAGGCTGCGTCCGCCACGATCGTGGCCTCCCACGCCCAAGGATCCTCAGGCGCGAGCTTCATGGCCACCTGCAGACACCAGCTCGTGCCTGCTTCATAGAGCTCAACCAGCTCCTGCGCAGCGAAGCGCCCTCCCAGGCGTCGGCGCAGCTCCGCTACCAGCGCTTCGATCACGCGCTCGAGCAATGGCTTGTGCTCCTGTGGTGCGCGTCCGAGCCTGCGCTCACCTTGCTGCCACTGATAGATCGCGTTCTCGAACGACACGCGCCGAGGCTAGCAGCGGCGAGCGCGCGGGCGTTGGCTTTCAGTTGCCAGGCAGTCCGCTGACCACGTAGGGCTGCTCGTTCTTCTTCATCAGCCCCAGCTGGCGCGCCTCGCCTTCGAGCATCCCGGGTCCGCTCAGCCGTTCGTGCTGGCGCTGCAGCAGCCTGTGTTCGCGTTCCATCACGGCCACCGCCGCACTGTCGTGGTGCGACTGGCGCCAGGTGGAGAACATGTGGATGCCGCGCCGAGATGTACAGGTAGACGAGCGCGCCCATCACGCACAGCATCGCCGCGCGTCCCACACGGTCCCAGCGGACCCGTGCGCCGGTGAACCTAGGGCGTGCCGCGCGAGCGCTGCCACGAGCCGGCCTGCGCGGCGCTGCACGGCGGCGTCCGGGCGCGTGTGTGGTTGAGGCGGCGGCCATGCTCATCCTGAGCATTCTCGTCGCACGCCGAGTTCCTGCTCGTGGTCGCACAGATCCTGCGCTAGCGCGCGCGGAAGGCGCTGCGACCGGGGAACCGCGCCGCGTCGCCCAGCTGCTCCTCGATGCGCAGCAGCTGGTTGTACTTCGCCACCCTGTCCGAGCGCGACGGCGCGCCCGTCTTGATCTGCCCGCAGCCCGTCGCCACGGCGAGGTCGGCGATCGTCACGTCCTCGGTCTCGCCCGAGCGGTGGCTCATCACCGCCGTGTAGCCCGCCTCGCGCGCCATCGAGATCGCCTGCAGCGTCTCCGTGAGCGTGCCGATCTGGTTGACCTTGATCAGGATCGAGTTGGCCACGCCCGCTTCGATGCCGCGGCGCAGGCGCTCGGTGTTCGTCACGAACAGGTCGTCGCCAACCAACTGCACGCTCGCGCCGAGACGTTCCGTGAGCATCTTCCAGCCGTCCCAGTCCTCCTCGTCCATGCCGTCCTCGATCGAGACGATCGGATAGCGCGCCGCGAGATCGGCTCCAGTAGTCGGCCAGCTCCGCTCGCGACTGAGCGTGCGGCCCTCGTGCTCGAGCACGTAGGCGCCCTGCTCAATAGATCTCGCTCGTCGCGGGGTCGAGCGCGATCGCCACGTCCTCTGCCGGGCGTCATAGCCAGCCGCCTCGATCCCCTCGACAGCATCTCCAGCGCCTCCTCGTTGGAGCCCAGGTCGGGCGCGAAGCCGCCCTCGTCGCCGCACGGCCGTGCCGAGGCCGCGCTCGTGCAGCGTGGCCTTTGAGCGCATGGAACACCTCGGCGCCCATGCGCAGGCACTCCGAGAAGCTCGCCGCGCCGCAGGGCACGACCATGAACTCCTGGAAGTCGACTTTGTTGTCGGCGTGCGCGCCGCCGTTGAGCACGTTCATCATCGGCACCGGCAGCACGCAGGCGGACTCTCCACCCAGGTAGCGCCACAACGGCAAGCCCTGCTCGGCGGCCCGCGCATGAGCCGCCGCCAGCGAGACGCCGAGGATCGCGTTAGCGCCGAGACGCGACTTGTTGGGCGTGCCGTCGAGCGTGATCAGCGCCTCGTCGAGCGCCTCCTGCTCGGCTGCCTGCATCCCGGCCAGCGCGTCGGCGATCTCGCCGTTGACGTTCGCCACAGCGCTGCTCACGCCCTTGCCCCCCCAGCGCGCTGCCGCCGTCGCGCAGCTCGGTCGCCTCGAACTCGCCCGTCGAGGCACCCGACGGCACAGCTGCGCGCCCACGGGCTCCGGAGCGCAGCGTCATCTCCACCTCGACCGTCGGGTTGCCCCGGCTATCGAGGATCTGGCGGGCGTAGATGCGCTCGATCTGGCTCAGGGTACGGCTGTGCCGGTCGAGCTCGTCTTGGGAGCTTTGTACTGCTTGCAGTCTTCCACCACGAAACCGGCGCGGCAGTCCGTCTTGGCCTTCCACTTCGTCTTGAATTCCTTCACGAACTTGTTGAAAGCCGCCTGCTGCCCTGTGGAGGTCAGCTGCTGCTTGACCGAAGCCTGGACCTGCGCGAGCGTTTGCTGGCTACCTGGCTTGGTGGAGAGAACCTCGAAGACGTAGTAGCCGAAGGCGGTCTTGACGGGTCCGCTGAGCGCACCCTTCTGCGCGGCGAAGATCGCCGTGTCGAAAGCTTTCTCCTCCTGGCCCTTGATCACTTCCGGCAAGCAGGCCGCCCTTGTCCTTGCTGTCCGGATCGATCGACTTGCTCTTGGCCACGCTTGCAAAGCTCTTGCCCGATTCGACTTCCTTCTTGGCGCTCTTGGCCGCCGCTTCGGTTTTAGTGAGGATCACATCGATGCTACGCCGTTCCGGCACGCCGTAGCGCGACTTGTTTTCTTCGTAGTACTTCTGGATCTGCGCCTGAGTGACCTTTGCCGTGTTATTTCAAGATCTTCTGCTGGATTTTCTGGGAGGTCAGGTTCTGCTTCACGCGCAGCAGCAGATCGGACACGGTCTGCCCCGAGTTCGTGATGAATTTTTCGAATTCCGCAGTGCTTGGGAACTGCTGTGCTGCGGATTTTTATGAACTGCTTGTTGACTTCCGCATCGCTCACCTTGACGCCCTTGGCGGAGCTTCGCCGAGCACCCATTCAAGGCAGATCAGGAAGCCGAGCACCTCGGTCTGAAGCGATTTGTACTGCTGCGCACACTGCGTCTTCAGCTGCGCAGGCGTGGGCTTGGCTGGCCTTTGCGGGCTTTGGCGCGGTCGCGGCGAGGTTCGCGATGCAAGCCGTGTAGTTCGGCGGGTCGGGCACGACCGTTTTCGCAGTCGCGCTCGTTTTGCTCGAGACCGCCGCCACGGACATCCAGTGACTGAACGCGTCTTTGCTGATCGGCGTTGCCACCGACCTGCACGACGGCGTTGCCCGGAATGCCGCCACCGCACGCGGAAAGACCCACGAGGGCAAACAAAACGGCGCCTAGCGCCGAGGTGAGACGGAAAGTCTTTGACACGACGCGGGCACTCTAGCGGAAAGCGCGCGGAGCTGTGCTTAACGAGTTTCTAAGCGGCTATGCGGCCTCGCGCATGACCGCGAGCAGCGCGTCCGCCGCGCGCACCACGCTGGGGAAGCGGCCGATCCCGTCCTTTGGAACGCGCATCGAGACCTGCGAGCGGCTCGATTCATACAGCGCCTCGGGCAGCTCCTCACGCAGACGCCTCGCGCGCGTGGAGTCGAGCTCGATCGGCACCACCGCGAGACGATCGCCCTGGAAGCTCACCGTGCGCGCCCCCGCCTGCCCGAACTTGATCCGCGCGCGCTGCAGCGCGAGCATGTTCTCGACCGGCTCCGGCAGCCGGCCGAAGCGATCCTCGAGCTCCTCGCGCAGACGCTCCACGTCGGCCACCTCGAGCGCTCCCGCCACGCGCCGGTGGATCTCGATCTTGGCCTGCTCGTAGGGGACGTAGTCGGCGGGCACGTACGCATCGACGCTCACGTCCAGGCGCACCGGCTCGGGCAGCTCCTCGCCCTCCTGCGCCGGGCTCCGCCGCCCGCACGGCCTCGTCGAGCATCTGCATGTAGAGCTCGAAGCCGAGCGCCGCCACGTGCCCGGACTGCTCGTCGCCGAGCAGGTTGCCGGCGCCGCGGATCTCCAGGTCGCGCATCGCGATCTTGAAGCCCGCGCCGAGCTCGGTGTAGTCCGACAGCGCCGCCAGCCGCTGCGCCGCCTCGGGCGTGAGCGCTGCCGCGGAGTCGTAGAGCAGGTAGGCGTAGGCGCGCTCGCGGCTGCGGCCCACGCGTCCGCGTATCTGGTAGAGCTGCGCCAGCCCGAAGGCGTCGGCGTGCTCGACGATCAGCGTGTTGGCCTGCGGGATGTCGATGCCCGACTCGATGATCGACGTGCACACGAGCACGTCGGCGCCGCCGCGCAGGTAGTCCATCATCACCGCCTCCAGCTCCCCCTCGCCCATCTGCCCGTGGGCCACCGCGAAGCGCACCCCCGGGCACAGCGCGCGCAGGCGCTCGGCCGTCTCCTCGATCGACTCCACGCGGTTGTGCAGGAAGAACGCCTGCCCGCCGCGCTCGTGCTCGCGCATCGATCGCGCGCTTGACCAGCTCCTCCTCGTACTCGCCCACGTAGGTCTTCACCGGCCGGCGGCCCTCCGGCGGCGTCTCGATCACCGAGATGTCGCGCAGCCCCGCCAGCGACATCTGCAGCGTGCGCGGGATCGGCGTGGCCGACATCGAGATCACGTCCACCTTCAGCTTCAGCTGGCGCAGCAGCTCCTTCTGCTTGACGCCGAAGCGCTGCTCCTCATCGACGATCAGCAGGCCCAGGTCCTTGGCGCGCACGTCGCGCGAGAGCACGCGATGGGTGCCGATGAGGATGTCCACGCGACCCTCGGCAGAAGCCCTTGATCGCCGCTTTCTGCTCGGCCGCGCGTGCGGAAGCGCGAGACGTGCTCGAGCGTGAAGGGGTAGTCGGCGAGGCGCTCCGCGAACGTGCCGTAGTGCTGCTGGGCGAGGATCGTGGTCGGCACGAGCATCAGCACCTGCTTGCCCTCGCCCGCCGCCTTGAAGGCCGCGCGCAGCGCCACCTCGGTCTTGCCGTAGCCCACGTCGCCGCAGATCAGGCGGTCCATCGGCCGCGGCGCTTCCATGTCCGCCTTCACCAGCTCGATCGCCTCGCGCTGGTCGGGGGTCTCGGTGAAGGGGAAGCGCTCCTCGAACTCGCGCTGCCAGTCGGAGTCCGCGCTCGAACGCGTGCCCGCTGCGCCGGCGGCGCTCGGCGTAGAGGCTGAGCAGCTCGCCCGCCAGCTCCTGCGCGGCGCGCCGCGCGCGCGCCTTCATCGTCTCCCAGCGCGTGCCCCCGAGCTTGCTCAGCGGCGGGTGCTCGCCGCCCGCGCCCACATAGCGCGAGATCTTCGCCAGCTGGTCGGTGGGCACGAACACGCGGTCATCGCCCTGGTATTCGAGATACAGGTAGTCGCGCGTGACATCCGCGACGGTGCGCGTCT
The DNA here is from genome assembly GCA_963785435.1 of uncultured Solirubrobacterales bacterium. Taxonomy (GTDB): domain Bacteria; phylum Actinomycetota; class Thermoleophilia; order Solirubrobacterales; family Solirubrobacteraceae; genus Palsa-744. Next base: position 588,680 of record CAWAVE010000008.1, on the reverse strand, counting down.
CAAAGCCCGCGAAGCGCGCCACCCCGTGGTCCTCGTGCACCACGATGTCGCCCGTGCGCAGCTCGGTGAAGGAGCGCAGCGCGCCGCGGCGCGCGCCGCCCGGGCCGCCGTGACGCGCGCCACCCTCGCCCGCGCGCTCGGCGCGGCGGCGGCGCAGCAGCCGGTGCTCGGGGAAGACGCGAGCTTCAGCTGCGGGGCGATGAAGCCCTCGCGCAGCGACGCGGCGGCGAAGCGCAGCGAGGGCTCGAGCACCTGATGGCCCGCCGTCGACGTCCTCCGCCAGCCAGGTGGCTTTCAGGCGACCGAGGTTGTAGGCCGCACGCTCGCCCTCGCCGCGGCGCGGGAACGCCACGACCGTGCTGTAGCCCGAGCGCACGAGCTTCTCGAGCTCCGGCTCGGCTTCGGCCAGCGAGCGCGCCGCCGTGTCGGCCGACTGCGCGCGCAGCTCGATCTCCTGGCCGCCGGCGAGCGCCGAGAGCCAGATCCGCGCGCGCCGTGCGAGCGTCGCGCTGGATGCTCTCGGGGCTCACGTAGAGGTGGTGCGCGTCCTCGTCGCCGAAGGCGGCGCACACGTCGCTCCAGTGGTCGCTCAGCGCGGGCTCGATCTCCTCCTCGGCCGCCACCAGCAGCTCGGCCTCCTCGCCCACGAGGTCCAGCAGCGCGCCGAAGCGCTCGACGGGCAGCAGCTCGGCGATGTCCGGGCGCTCGCCCTCCTGCCCTCGCCGCCGCTGAAGGCGCCGGTCGCGGCGGCGATCTCGGCCAGCTCACGGTGCTCGGCCGCGAGCTCGGCCGCGGGCGCGATCTCGACCTCCTCGACCTCGCCGAGCGAGCGCTGGGTGAAGGTCGAGAACCAGCGCAGCGATTCGATCTCCACGTCGAACATGTCCACGCGCACCGCGCGCTCCTCGGTCGCCGGGAACACGTCCAGCAGGCCGCCGCGCAGCGCGAACTGACCGCGCTCCTCGACCTGCTCGACGCGCTCGTAGCCGGCTGCGACGAGCTCCGCGGCGCACTCGTCGAGGTCGAGCAGCTCGCCGACGCGCAGCGTGAACGAGTGCGGACGCAGCTCCGGGTCGGGCACCTTCTCCGACAGCGCCACCGCGCTGACCACCACCACCGGCTGGCCGTGCGCGCGTGCGTCTGCCGCGCGCTGCCATCGCCGAGCAGCGCGTCCAGCGCGGCCACGCGCAGGCCCACGAGGTGCGGCGGGCGGCGCGAGGTGGGACTCGTAGGCGACGCCGCGCGAGGGGTAGTAGCGCACGCGCCGCGGCGCCAGCCACGCGCGCAGGTCGCCCGCGAGATCGCGCGCGGCGCGGTCGTCGCCGACGACGACCAGCGTCGGGCGCGCGCGCGCGCGCCTCGTCGATCTCGGCTCAGCGCCGCGATCAGGTAGGGCCGCAGCGAGCTCGAGACGAACGCGTGCCCGCCCTCGCGCGCGAGCGCGCAGCGCCGGCTCGTCCTCGGCCAGCAAGCCCCAGCAGCGTGCGCAGCGCAGCGCCTTCGCTCGGCCACCTAACGCCTCCCCGCCAGCTTGCCGGTCCTCAGCCGAGCACCGCGCGCTCGACGTGCTCGCAGGCGCCGCTCGATCAGCTCGCACCATCCGCTCGCTGCTCTCGGAAGCGCCCGAGCACGTGCGCGGAGACGATCTCCGGGTCGGTGCGTGTCCGGGCGCCCGACGCCGACGCGCACGCGCATGAAGTCCGCGCCGCCGAGCTCGCGCTTGAGCGACTTCAGCCCGTTGTGGCCCGCGAGGCCACCGCCGAGGCGGGTGCGCACCTCGCCGAAGGGCAGGTCGATCTCGTCGTGAACCACGAGCACCCGCTCGAGCGCCAGCTTGAACGCAGCCGCGCGCCGGGCCCACCGAGCGACCGGCGTCGTTCATGTAGGTCTGCGGACACAGCACCGCCACACGCGGCTGGCGCCGGTCGCGCCGGGCTCGGGGCGCCGGCAGTTCGCGCGCGGCCCTTCGGCGATGCGCCCGCGGAAGCGGTCCTTCGCGCGTCCAAGCCCCCAGCGCTCGACGAGCGCCTCGGCGACCATGAAGCCGACGTTGTGCCGGGTGCCCGCGTGCTCGCGGCCGGGGTTGCCCAGCCCGACGATCAGCCAGTCGACGGCTCCGCCACGCCGCCGGACGAACGGGGGCGTCGCAGAGGCCGAGCGTTACTCCTCGCCGGAGGAGTCCTCGCGCCGCGAGCGGCGCCCTCGCCTCGGCGGCCTCGCCGCTCTCCTCGCCGCGCCCTCGCCGACGAGCTCGGTCTCGGCCTCGATTTCTCCCTTCGCTCCGCCTCTCGGCCTGCAGGCGCGGCGGCGAGAGCGTCGCGACGACTGTCTCCTCGAGGTCGTCCAGCAGCGTCACGCCCTCGGGCGCTGCGATCGCGGTGAGCAGGATCGTGTCGCCGATCTCCATCTCGCCGATCTCATGCACGATCGACTCGGGGATCGCCGTCGGCAGCGCTTCGACGTTCAGCTCGCGCGTGATCTGCTCGAGCACGCCGCCCTGCTTGACGCCGGGCGCGTCCTCGACGCCGGTGCAGCTCGAGCGGCACGACCGCGTGGATCTCCTCGTCGAGACGCACCCGCAGCAGGTCCACGTGCGATCGTCTCGCCGCGCACCGGGTCGCGCTGGGCCTCCTTGAGCACGACCGGGGTGGCTTTCGCGCCGTCGACGCTCAGGTCGAGCACCGCGCCGCTGCCCGCAGCGCCAGGCGCAGCTCGCGCGACGTCGGCGTCGAAGCCCACGGACTCCGCGCCACCGCCGTAGAGCACGCCGGGCACGCGGCCGCTGCGGCGCAGCCGTCGCGCCGCGCGCGAGCCCTCCGCGGCTGCGGCTGTTGACGTTCAGCTTGGTGGTCGTGGTGGCCATGGAGAGCGCGAGACTCTAGCAATCGGCTTCGTTGGGGATCGGCGCGCTGAGCGAAGTAGCGTGACGTTGATGCCCGTGAGCGGGTTGCCGCTGCGGCGCACGTCCACGCACTGCACGACCGGCAGCTTCCCGATCACCGTCCACGCCAGCCGCGTCTTGCCGGTCGCGCCGTTCAGCGCGTAGGCAGTCGAGGATGTCAGCTGCAGGATCTTCACCGCGCCCGCACGCCGCAGGCGCGGGTTGCTCGCGTTGGCCTGCACCGACGCCACGCACGCGGGGCTGCGCGCGGCAGCCGTCGAGCCGGTCGAGCATCCCCGTCGACGTCGCCCCGCGCCTGCGCTTCGATCAGCGCGAGGTCCGTCGTCGCGTTCGAGTGTTCTCGACCGACAGGAAGCGCGCCAGCAAGCCGCTGATCGCGAGGAACAGCAGCACGCCGAGCGCGATCAGGACGGTGCGTTTCAGAACAGCTGGTTCTCGCCGCCGAAGACCTCGCTGACCGAGTCATCGACGAAGATCCGTCGGATCGAGTCGGTGAGCAGCTCGGCGCAGGGCAGCACGCGCACGTTCTCGGGACTATCGCTGCGAATCGGGATCGTGTCCGTCACGACGATCTGCTCGAGATCCGATGTCGCGCAGGTTCTCGAAGGCGTTGCCCGAGAAGATCGCGTGGGTCGCCGCCGCGAAGACGCGCGTGGCGCCTTCTTCCTTGACCGTCTGAGCAGCCGCCTTGAGTGTGCCCGCGGTATCGATCATGTCGTCCACGATCACCGCCGTCTTGCCTTTCACGTCACCGATCACATAACCGATCTCCGCGACCTGCTGAGCGGGGCGCTCCTTGTCGAGGATCGCGAGCTCGGCGCCGATCTTGGAGGCGAATTTCTTGTTCAGCTTCACGCGGCCCGCGTCGGGCGCCACGACCACCAGGTCTGGGAGGCCAAGGTCGCTGAAGTACTGCGTCAGCATGAACAGCGCCGTCATGTGATCGACGGGCTTCTGGAAGAAGCCCTGGATCTGGCCGGCGTGCAGGTCCATCGTCAGCACGCGGTCTGCGCCGGCCGCCTCGAGCATGCGCGCGACTAGGCGCGCCGAGATCGGCTCGCGCGGCGCTGACTTCTTGTCCTGGCGCGAGTAGCCGAACCACGGCGTCACCGCGATCACGCGGTGCGCCGAAGCGCCGACCGCGGCGTCGATCATGAACAGCAGCTCCATCAGCGAGTCGTTCGCGGTGACTCCCGTCTGCGGGTTGCCGCAGGTGGACTGCACGATGAACACGTCCGCGCCGCGGATCGAGTCCTCGTAGCGGCAGTAGACCTCGCCGTTGGAGAACGTCTTGAGCGTGACCGGCCCGAGGTCCACGCCCGAGCTTGTCCGCGATGTCGATCGCCAGCTGCGGGTTAGCGCGCCCGCTGACGAGCATCAGGCGCTTGTTGTAATCGATCGGCAGGCTGGCCCGCGAGGACTGCGGCGCGCGTGTCCATCGCGCTCATCTCGCTGCGGCAGTGTAATGGTCCCGGCTGGATCGCGTCATCGCGCTCCTTCGCGGCGCTCGAGCGTAGCCCTCGACGTTGCGCTGGCGCTCGCGGGCGATCCCCAGCGCGCCGGCGGGCACGTCCTCGGTGATCACCGAGCCCGGCGCCCGTGTAGGCGCCGTCGCCGAGCTTGCACCGGCGCGACGAGCGTTGTGTCGACGCCCGTGCGCACGCCGCTGCCCGACCGTCGTGCGGTGCTTGGCGCGGCCGTCGTAGTTGGCCGTGATCGTCGCCGCGCCGAGGTTGGAGCGCTCGCCAACGTCCGCGTCGCCGATGTAGGAGAGGTGCGGCACCTTCGCGCCGGCGCCGATGTCGGAGTTCTTGACCTCGACGAACGTGCCCACCTTCGCGCCGCTGCGCAGCACCGTGCCGGGGCGCAGGTAGCCGAACGGGCCGACGCTCGCGCCGTCCTCGAGCACGCAGTCGAGAGGTAGGAATGGCGGATCGGTGCAGCCGCTGCCGATCCGCGTCGAGCCGCGGATGCGTCGTGAACGGCTCGATCACCGTGTCCGGGCCGATCTCCACGTCGACGTCGATCACCGTCGCCGCCGGATCGACGATCGTCACGCCCGCGAGCATGTGGCGCTCGTGGATCGCCGCCTGCGCGAGCGCTCGCACACGGGCGAGGCCCGCACGGTCGTTGACGCCGAGCACGAGCCGTTCATCCTCGACCAGATGCGCCGCCACCGCTGCTCCATCGGCGCGCAGCACGCTCGAGCACCTGCGGCAGATAAAGCTCGCCCTGCGCGTTATCCGCGCTCAGCCGCGGCAGCGCCTGCCGCAGCGCGCGCGCGGCGAACACGAAGATCCCCGTGTTCACCTCGCGGATCTCTCGCTCTGCCTGCGTGGAGTCGCCCTGGCCCTTCGTCTCCACCACCCGTTCCACCGCGCCGCTCGCGTCGCGCACCACGCGTCCGTAGCCCGCGGGATCCTCGAGGATCGTGCTCGCCATCGTCGCCGCCGCGCCGCCGCGCGCGTGCGCGTCGAGCAGACTCGCTGATCGCCTCCGCGCTGAGCAGCGGCACGTCGCCGCTGAGCACCAGCACCGGCGCCGCTGGGTCCACGGCCTGCTCGCCGGCTTCATCGAGCGCAGCCATCGCCGCGACGACCGCGCCGCCCGTGCCGTTGGGCTGCGGCTGCACCGCGAGCTCCACGCCCTCGGGCAGCATCCCCTCGAGCGCCCGTGCCGGCGAGTCCACGACCACCACCCGTCCCGCTCCCGCCGCGCGCGCGGCTGCCACCGGCCACAGCACCATCGGACGACCGCAGAGCTCGTGCAGCACCTTCGGCGTCTTCGAGCGCATGCGCGTGCCCTGGCCCGCCGCGAGGATCAGGACGATGGGGGCGCTCACTGTGTAGATGCTATTCCAGCGAGGGTTCGTCCTCGCTGTCCTGCGTGTGCAACTCCTTCTCGTATTGCCGCACCCACTTACGAATCGCGTTGTCTGATACCCCGTAGCGTCGTCCTGTTCCGGAGTAGCCCAGCGCTTGGATCTCCCTGAGTAGCTGAGCGTAGGGCGGCCGCACGACGACGCGCTGCTCGGGCCTCGGGCAGTTGGCGCGCGGACGTCGCACGGCGCAAGCGCGCGAGCAATAACGCTGTCGTGAATAGGCCGGCCAAACCTCGAGCCGCAATACAGACACTCTCGAGGGATCCGCTCGAGTCGATTCTGACGACCACAGTGGGTGGGCAGTGTGGCCGCACAGTTGGGGCATACGACTTGCAGGTTCTCGAGACGGTGGTCGTTAGCAATGCCATTGACGTGGTCGAGAATCAAGGCCATTCGCCGCCCGCGCCAGAGCTCACCCTGTCCGCATTGCTCGCACCGTCTCTCCTTCAGCCCCTCTTTGAACAGGCGCTCCTTGAGGTGGGCACGGGAGTAGGTCGAACCTGCGACGAGAATGCTGCTTAGCGCAACCGGCTGCTTTCGCAGCGCCTCATTGCGTGCGCGATCGGGATCAAAGTGAGCGGTCGAGATATCCCAAACGTTCTCGGCGTATTTGCGCAGCGTGAGATGGTTACCACCGGCTGGACGCATGCCCAACCGCCTCAGTGCCTCAGCGAACGAGGAAGAAGCCCGAATCGCCTCCCTGGCTTCTTGCTCGGAGTATCGAGGCCCACGACCCGTCACGAACACATGTTCGCATCAAATACGGACGCCAGCAGCTACTGGGGAGCCTGGAATCGAACCAGAACTTGAAGAGCCAAAGTCTTCCGGGCTGCCAATTACCCCACTCCCCAAGTGGAAGCCACATGGTGGCACGTAGACGCAGTTGACGCCGATCCGTCGCCACCTACGCGTCCCGCTCCTGCTCCTGCAAGTATTCCTGCACTCTGTCAACGCGTAAGCCGAGAGGGAGCAGCATTTTGGCGATGCTGGTTGCAGGCATCTTGACCTGCGCCGGCGCGCTCGTCGTCGGGCCGTCAGCGGCCCGCGCGCGTACGGGCTGCGCAAACGCAAAGCTGCGTCCCAACGGCCGCAATGCGGCGGCGATCGATGCGGCGACGCTTTGCCTGATCGATCAGGTGCGCGCGCAATACGGCCTGCACGCGCTGCGCTCGAACCGACAGCTCGGCACGGTCGCTCAGAGCCAGGTGGGGAGCATGTTGCGCTGGAACTACTTCGCGGATGTGCGTCCCTCCGGGCAAACGCCCTTCGCGCTCGTGCTCGTCACGCCCTATCGCGCGCACTCAGCGGCGATCTCAGTGGGACAGAACATCGCCTGGGCGAACGGCGCTTATGCGACGCCGGAACATGTGGTCGCGGAATGGATGGCCTCGCCACCACACCGCCAGATCATGCTCAGCGGCGAATACCGCGATGCGGGCGTGGCGGTGAGCTCGGCGCTGCCGAGCGTCCTTCACGCTGGGCGCCGCGGCGCGCTCTACGCGGTCGAGTTCGGCGCGCGCCGCTAGCTGCGGCGGTTCGAGCGCCGCGGCACGCGCCCGGCGCCGGCGCCGGCCTCAGAGGCGGGACCACCGCCCGAGGCGATACCGAGCACGCGCATCGACTTCAGCCCCAGGCTGAGCTTCTCGCGCCCGTCGCTGGAGCTCACGTCCAGGCCCGAGAGCTCGCGCACGCGCTCCAGGCGGTAGTAGATCGTGTGGCGGTGCGTGAACAGCCGCTGTGCGGTGCCCGCCACGTTGCCGTCCGCCTCGAGGAAGGTCTCGAGCGTGCGCACCAGATCTGTCTCGTACTGCTCGTCGTAGGCGACGAGCGGCTCGACGGTCTCCGCGTAGAAGCGCTGGAGCTCACTCGGGTTCTCGCTCATCGCTGAGAGCAGCAGACGGTAGGCGCCGGTCTGCTCGAAGGCGAGCGGATCCGCGTCGCGCGAGCCCTGCGCGACGTTTGCCGCGAGCATCGCCTCGCTGGCAGCGCGCGGCAGCTCGGCGGGGTCCTCGCTGATGCGGCTGCGTCCGAGCGCGAAGGTGTAGCCGCCGAGCCCCGCCTGCATCTCGTGCAGCACCGCCTCCGCAGCGCGCGCCGCCGCCGCGTCCTCGCCGCCCGGGATCAAGCAGCAGCACCTCGGCGCCGGGCATGCCGTCGCGTTCTGAGAGCGCCGCGATCGAGCGGCTCACCACGGCCCGTGCGCCTCGCTCGGCCACGGCGCGCACGCGTCCGCGCCAGCCCTCGTCGGTCGGCGCCTGCGGGTGTGCGCGCGCCACGATCATGCTGGCGCCCTCCTCGATCTCCAACGAAAGCTCCTTGGCGCGCGCGAGCAGCTCCTCGCGGCCCGTCAGCTCGCGGCGCAGCACCGCGCGCAGGAAGTCCGCGGAGGCCGTTTCTGAGACGCGCTCGGGCGCCCGCACGCGCTCGACCTCCGAGGCGATCATCGTCAACAGCAGCCTGCGCATCGACGTCGCTCGGCTCGCTCTTGGCGCGCATGTGCAGCGTGCCCACGACCGTGTCCGCGACGCGCAGCGGAGGCTGCTCACACCCTCTCCCTCGCCCGAGCAGCGCGCGCTCCTCGGCGGGCGAGCGCGCCGCCACCGCGAGCGTCGCTCCCCAGGCGTCGGTCACCGCGAGGCTCGTCTCCAGTGCGCGCGCCGCCGCGCGCACCACCTCGGGCAGCCCCGCTCCCGACTCGACCGCCTCGGTGATCGCGTCCAGCGCCGCGAGGTCTGACATGCGCTCAGCCCCAGAAGTAGACGGCTGCCAGCGCGCCGACCACCCCGACGCCGACGAGCACGCTAGCACGTACAGCGACAGCACCGTCGCGGCGAGCCGCTCCCACAGGCGCGTGTAGGAGCTCCACGCGGGCCGCAGGATCAGCCCGGCGTAGAGCGCCAGCCCGAGGACCCCGGCAGCCGCCTGCGACCAGCTCGTTGATAGTCGTTCTGCTCATAGCTCGATAGCCCGAGATTGTGACGCACGCAGCTGTCGGGCACCGGCGCGCAAGGGCGGCGAGCCGCTAGGTGCTCTGCACCGCAGCGGGATCGAGCGCAAAAGGGCGCCCAAAGTCAGCGCCGACCGGAGTCGCGCTGAGCGCCGCGGGCACACGCTCAGCGAACTGCTCGGCGGCGAGGCGAGCGAGCGCAAAGCCACTTTCGGGCGAGCGCCCGGCGCCCGCGAACAGGCCGATCACGGTCGGCCCCGAGCCGCTGAGGAGCTCGATGTCCGCGCCTGCGCCAGCGCACCTCGCGCAACGTGTCGGCGATCTCGGGGCGCAGCGAGACGGCTGCGCGCTGGAGGTCGTTCTGCAGCAGCTCCGTCGCCGACGGCAGCGGCGCGCCGTGCGCGAGCGCCGCGCGCATCGCCCCCTTCAGCTCTTCGAGCTGCACCAGCGGTGCGCACCAGCGCGAGCCGGTCCGCCTCGCCGTACACAGCGGCGGTCGAGAGACCCTCCGCGGCGGGGAGCAACAGCACGCCGAAGCCGCGCTCTCGGATCGGGCAGCGCCTGCAGGCGCTCACCGGCTCCGCTCGCGAGCCAGCGCCCGGGCGTCACCTGCGCGGGCACGTCCGCACCGAGCTCGCCGGCCAGCTCGAGCAGCAGTCGCTCGTCGCCCAACCCCGATGCGTGGCGCAGCGAGCCGCAGCGTCGCGGCCGCATCGGCAGAGCCGCCGCCCAGCCCGGCAGCCACGGGGATCCGCTTGACGATGCTCAGGCGCAGCGGCGGCGCGTCCCAGCCGGTGCTCGCGCGAAACGCGCGCAGCGCCCCCGCCGCGAGGTTCTCCTTCGGCCGGCCCCGCACCCCCGGGCAGAGCACCTCGTCCTCCGCCGCGCCGGCAGCGGCGCGAGCTCGAGCGTGAGCTCGTCCGCCAGCGAGATCGACTGCATCACGCTGACCAGCTCGTGGCGTGCGTCGCTCACGCGGCTCGGACCGAGGAACAGCCCGAGGTTGACCTTCGCCGGCGCCAGCGCGCGGTGCAGCGCGGTTCATAGCTCGAGCAGTGCCGCAAGCGCGCTGAAGTCCTCGGGCGAGAGGCGCTCGGCGCGCGCGTCGGCGGGATGCCCGAGCTGCTCGAGCGCCGCGCGCACCTGCTCGCGCGAGCGCCCCGGCGCGCCGGCGGAGAGCCCCAGCGAGCCCGCAAGCGTCTTGCGGCGGTGGGCGAAGCCGCCGCTGACGAGCGCCGCGCAGCGCCGGCGAGTCACGGGCTCGCGCAGCGCGCACGGCGGCGCATGCCCGACGAGCACCGAGTCGACGTTCGGCACCGGGAGGAACACGGTGCGCGGGATCGCGCGCAGCACCTCCACCTCGCACTCCAGCTGCGCGAGCACCGAGGGCGTGCCGTAGGCGCCGCTGCCCGGCGCCGGCGGCGAGCCGCTCGCCGACCTCGCGCTGCACCATCGCCACCCACAGCTCCACGCCTGCGAGCTCCTCGACCGTGCGCAGCAGCACGCCCGCGGCGATGCCGTAGGGCAGGTTCGCCACCACCTTGCTCGGCGCGGGGCGCGAGCGCGCTCGAGCTCGATGCGTCATCGCGTCCGCCCCAGTGCACGGTCACGTTCGCGTGCGGCGTCGGTCGCGTCGCGCAGCGCCTCGCGCAGGCGCTCGTCGATCTCGATCACGTGCACGTGCGCGGCCCGCTCGGCGAGGTGCTCGGAGAGCACGCCCAGCCCGCCGCCGATCTCGAGCACCACGTCCTCTCGCGCCGAGCTCGGCGGCGCGCTCGATCACGCCGAGGATGTTCGAGTCGATCAGGAAGTTCTGTCCCGAGCTCGCGGTCGGGACGCACGCCGAAGCGGCGCATCCGCCGCAGGCTGGGCTGGCTGGGAGCCGTCGGCCACCGCGCTCATGCCCAGCCGAAGACGCGCGCCGCGTTGCGCTCACGGCTCGCCCCCAGCTCCGCCGCGCTCACGCCGCGCAGCTCGGCGAGGAAAGCCGAGCGTGTGCGCGACGAAGGCGGGCTGGTTGCGCTGCTTGCGCACGCGCCTGCGGCGTGAGGTAGGGCGCGTCGGTCTCCACCAGCAGGCGCTCCTCGGGCACCCGCCGGGCGGCCTCGGCGAGCGTCGGCGGCGCTCTTGTAGGTGACGTTGCCGGCGAACGAGATCGCATAGCCGCGCGCGCAGGCACTCCTCGCAGCTGCTCGGGCATCGAGAAGCAGTGCATCACCACGCTCACGCCCTGCCGCTTCGGCGGCGAGCTGCGCGAGCGTCTGCTCGCTCGGCGCGCGCGCGAGTGGATCACCAGCGGCTTGCGCGTCTCGCGCGCGAGCGCGATCTGCGCGGCGAAGGCGCGCTCCTGGTCGGCGGCGGGCGCGTCGTCGCGGTAGAAGTCCAGGCCGGTCTCGCCGATCGCCACGCAGCGCTCGTGCGCAGCCAGCGCGCGCAGCTCCGCGAGGTCGGCGTCGTCGAAGCCCCGGGCCGCGTTCGGGTGGCGCCCGATCGCCGCGTAGACCTGCGGGAAGTCCTCCGCGGCGGCCAGCGCGGCGCGGCAGGAGGCGCCGTCGATGCCCACGGTCAGGATCCGCGTCACGCCCGCCGCGTCGGCGGCCGCGACGAGCTCCGCGTCGGATGGCTCGCACAGATCGCAGGTGGGTGTGGGAGTCGATCACTGCGCCGTCGCCTACAGGTCCTTGGGAAACAGCGACGTCGAGCGCCTCGACGCGCTCGATGCGCCCCGCTCCCAGCTCGGCGCCCGCCAGCGACAGCTCGCTCGCGCCGAGCGCCGCCGAGCAGCCGCTCGGCGCTGCTCGGGCAGGTATGGCCACAGCAGCACGGTGACCGCGCGCAGCGCCCTCCACGAGGCTGCGCAGCACGCGGTCGAGCTCCGCGCCGCGCGCCGCTCGTCCTTGGCGAGCACCCACGGCGCCTGCTCCTCGACGTAGCGGTTCAGGCGCCTGCACGCGCTGCCAGATCTCCTCGAGCGCGAGCGTGAGCTCGGCGCGGTCGACGTGCGCTGCGACGCGCTCGGCGCAGCCCCGCGAAGTCCGCGGCGAGCGCGCGGGTCCAGCTCGCCCGCCGGCGACACTGCGCCGTCGCGGTAGCGCAGGAGCATGCCGATGCGTGCGGCTGGCGAGGTTGCCGAGCTCGTTGGCCAGCTCGCTCTCGTAGCGCAGCTCGAAGGAGGCCGTGGAGACCGAGCCGTCCTGGCCGAAGGGCACCTCGCGCAGCAGATAGAAGCGCAGGGCGTCCGCGCCGAAGCGCTCGATCACGGCGAAGGGGTCGAGCACGTTGCCCAGCGACTTGCTCATCTTCTCGCCTTCCATCAGCAGATAGCCGTGGACGAAGACGTGCTCCGGCAGCTCGATCTCGGCGGCCATCAGCAGCGCAGGCCAGTAGACGGTGTGAAAGCGCAGGATGTCCTTGCGCGATCAGGTGGTAGCTGGCGGGCCACAGCTCACGCGGTGCAGATCCTCGCCAGCGCGGCGTAGGAGAGCGCCGAGTAGTAGTTGAGCAGCGCGTCGAACCACACGTAGAAGACGTGCTCGTGGTCCCACGGCACGCGGCACGCCCCACGTCAGCTTGTGACGCGTGAGCGGCACGTCGCGCAGGCCCGAGCGGATGAACGAGAGCGCCTCGTTGTAGCGCGTGCGCGGCGCGACGAAGTCCTCGCGCTCGGCGTACAGCGCGCTCGAGTCGCTCCTGGAAGGCGGAGAGCTTGAAGAAGTAGTTGTCCTCCTGCTCGCGCGTCAGCTCGATGTGGTGAATCGGGCAGCGGTTGCCCTCGTCGATCTCGTTGTCGGCCTTGAAGTCCGCGCAGCGCGGGCAGTACCAGCCCTCATAGGTGCCCTTGTAGACGAAGCCGTTGTCGCGCACGCGCGTGAGCACCTCCTGCACCACCGCTTCGTGCTGGGGGTCGGTGGTGCGGATGAAGAAGTCGTTGCCGTCGCCTCGAGCTGCGGCGCGAGCGCCTTGAAGCGCTCGGCGTTGCGGTCGGCGAGCTCCTGCGGCTCGATGCCCGAGCGCGTGCGCCGCGTCGGCGACCGGCTCGCCGTGCTCGTCGGTGCCGGTCAGGAAGAACACCTCCTCGCCGCGCTGGCGATGGTGGCGCGCCATCACGTCGGCGGCGATCGTCGTGTACGCGTGGCCGAGGTGCGGCGCGGCGTTGACGTAGTAGATCGGCGTCGTGACGTAGAAGGACATGGCCGCTCCAGGCTACTGTTCTGCGTCGCGCCGCTGCAGCTCGCGGTAGAGCTCGTTGGCGGCGAGGCCGGTGAGCCTGCGCGACGGCCGCGGCGGCGGGGCGCGCCTTGGCGCCGGCCGCGACGAGCTCGCGCGAGGCGCCGCGAGCGCCTCCTCGCGCTCGAGCCGCGCCCGGCCTGCGCCGGCGCCGCACACGAGCACGACCTCGCCGCGCGGCGGGTGCTCGGCGATAGTGCGCGGCGAGCTCGGCGGCGCTGCCCGCGGCGCACTTCCTCGTGGAGCTTCGTCAGCTCGCGGCAGACCGCCACCGGCGCGCTGCGGCGTCGCGCTCGGCGAGCAGCGGCGAGCGTCGCCGCCAGGCGCCGCGGGGACTCGAAGGCGACGAGCGTCTCCGTCGCGCTCGCGCGAGCAGGCGCTCGAGCTCGCCGCGCGCGCGCGGCAGGAAGCCGACGAAGCGCCAGCGCTCGGCGGGCAGGCCCGAGGCGACGAGCGCGGTCACCACGGCGCTCGGCCCGGGCAGCACCTCGACCGCCAGGCCCGCCGCGAGGCATGCCCGCACGAGCGCGAAGCCCGGATCGGAGACCAGCGGCGTGCCCGCGTCGGAGACCAGCGCCACCAGCTCGCCCGCGCGCGATCCGCGCGAGCGAGCTCGCGCGGCGCGCGCGCGTTCGTTGTGCTCGTGGAAGCTCACCAGGCGCGCGTCGATGCCGTGGCGGTCGAGCAGCACCCGCGTGTGGCGCGTGTCCTCGCAGGCGACCACGTCGGCCTCGCGCAGAGCGTCGCGAGCACGCGCAGCGTCACGTCCTCGAGGTTGCCGATCGGCGTCGGACACACGACCAGCCGCCCGACCGGCGCCTCCGCGGGAGTCATCTCGCAAATATAGGGTGCTGCCCTCGATGGCCGAGCGACCGCGAACGAGCCCCCGCAGTACACGCGCTACCGCGCCCGCCGCGCGCCTGCTGCGGCGAGCGCGAAGCGGATCTCGGGCGCGCACCCCGCGCACGCCGCGTCACCGCCGCGCCGGCAGGCTGGGCGCCGGCGCAGGCGCGCGCGGGGCAGCGCGGCGGCGCGCGGACGGGCTGGCGGCGCTGGGCGACGCCGCAAACGCATCGCTGCTCGGCGCTGCTCGCGCTCGTCGCTCGGCTGGCTCGTGCTGTCGCTCGTGCTGTTCCTGATCAGCTCGCACTTCGAACGCACGCTCGCCGCCGGCGAACGTCGCCGGCGTGCTCGACTCGGCGGGCTATCCGCTGACCTCCGCCAACAACATCCTCGTGCTCGGCTCCGACCGCCGCCAGAAGAACAGCAAGGAACCGGGCGCGGAAACCACCGGCTCCGGGCGCTCGGACACGATCATGCTGATCCGCACCGGCGGCGGGCACGCCGCGCGGCTGTCGATCCCGCGCGACACGGTCGTCGAAATCCCCGGCCACGGGCTGCAGAAGATCAACGCCGCGCACGCCTTCGGCGGCCCGGCGGAGTCGATCTCGGTGATCAAGCGCTGGCTCGGGCATCCCGATCAACCACGTGGTGGAAGTCAACTTCGAAAACTTCCCGCAGCTGATCGACGCGATGGGCGGCGTCGACTACACCGGCGGCTGCATCATCTCGCGCCTCGACGGCGGCTTCAGCCGCGGCGGCTACACGCTGCGGCTGCAAGCGGGCACGCACCACCTCGACGGCAAGCAGGCGCTCGCGCTCGCGCGCACGCGCGAGAACCTGTGCGCGCCCAACGCAGAACGACCTGCAGCGCGAGGAACACCAGCAGGCGCTGTTCAACGCGATGAAGAGCCGGCTGCTCTCACCCTCGAGCTTCCTGCGCCTGCCGTGGATCGCCTGGAACGCGCCGCCGGCGATCATCTCCGACATGAGCGGGCCGACGCTGCTTGGGCTGTTCGCCGCGCTCGCCATCGCCGGCACGCCGCCGACGCAGGTGCTCAAGCCGACCGGCACGACGACGCTGCCCGGCGGCGAGGCAGGGCTGACCGTCTCCGAAGGCGAACGCCGCGCGGCGGTCGCGCGCTTCATGAGCGGCTGAGGCGCCGAGCGCCTCACGCCGCGAGGCGGCAGAGCGCTCGCTTAGCTCTTGGCGGGGACGGGCTTTTCAGCTCTTCGCTCGCCGCCGGCTTGTCGCAGCTCGGCCGCTTGCTCGCCGCCTTCTCGCCCTTGCGCTCCGCTCGGCGGAGGCGGACGCCGAGGCGGAGGACGAGCGTCGAGGCCTCGCCGGAGGACTCGAGGACGTCGTCGATGAGGACTTCTCCGGCCGCCGCGGCCGTCTCGCGCTGGCGGTTGCGCGTGCCGTAGTCGGTGTTGTAGAAGCCTTTGCCCTTGAAGTGAACGGCCGGGCGCGTGCAGCACGCGCTCGACGGGCACGCCGGTGTCGGGGTCGACCGTCAGCGGCTCGTCGCTGAAGGACTGCTGGATCTCGAACGTCGTGCCGTCCGGGCGCCTGTACTCGTAGATCGGCATTGCAGCCGATTATAGGAGCGCGTCAAGTCGGTCGAGCAGAGCGCGCAGCGCGCGCAGGCGATGCCGGCGCGGATCGTGGCGCGTGAAGTCGCGTTCGGGCTCGCTGAGCATCCGCAGCGCGAAGCCGTCGCCGAGCGAGAAGAGGATCTCGGCGACCGCCTCGGGCTCGGCGTGCAGCCGCAGGACGCCCTCCGCCTGGCGCCGCCGCGAGCATCCCCGCGACCTGCTCGCGCGTGCGGCGCATCAGACCCGGCGTACTCGACGGCGATGTCCTCGTTGCGGCGCGAGAGCGTGAACAGCTCGAAGACCAGCGTCACGAAGTCCGGGTCCTCGCGAACGGTCTCCTGCAGGTTCTGGGCCATCAGGTCGATGAAGTCATCGGCCGTCTGGCGCCGTCGAGAGCTGGCGCTCGAGCCGCTCGAGGCGCAGCTCGCAGTCGCGGCGCACCGCCTCGACGAGCAGCTGCTCCTTGGTGCCGAAGTAGTAGTGCAGCAGGCCCGCGCGAGACGCCGGCCTCGCGCGAGACGTGGTCGAAGGTCGAGCCGGCGGTGCCGCGCCGGGCGACGCTGCGGCGCATCGCGTCGATGATGCGCTGCGCCTTCTCGCCCGACAGCGAGCGCGCGCGCCGCGTCGGCTCGGCGTCCGCGCGCGTCGGCGCCTCGGTCGTCAACCGCGCTGCTCGCACCGCCGTGCGTCGATCGCGCTCATCGCCGCGGCTCTGCTCAGCTGCGCCGGCACGCCCGCCGGCGCGGGCGTCGGCCGGCGTGGTGGTCGAGCTGTAGTCGAACTCCTCCTCGGCGCCGAACAGCATGTCGAGCACCTTCGAGCGCAGGCCCTCGCTGAGCGCCATCGCGAGCGCGCCGCCGACGACGAGCAGCAGCAGCGTGCGCCCGATGCCGCCGCGTCTGCGGCGCTGCGCTTGGGCGGCTCGCGCAGCGAGCTCGAGGCGTCGCGCAGCGCGCTCGCCGCGTTCGTTCAGCTCGCGCTGGAGCTTGCGGTCCTCGAACAGCGCCTTGCGTCGCGCGGCTTGCCGTTGCTCATGCGCCCGTAGGCGCTGCGCGCCGCGCCGTACGCCGCGAGCAGGCTCGAGCGCAGCTCCTCGTCCTCGACCAGACGCTGCAGGTACTGGTTGCGCTGAGCCGCCCGCGCGGCTTCTCCGGCCTTGCTGATCCTGTCTTTCGCTGCCATGTCGCCACCGCCTCTGCCGAAAGCTTGCAGGTCTGGGACTCAATATACCCCGCAGGACCGTACGACGAACGCCGGGCGGCGCGCTCAGGCGTGCAGCGCGGCCTGCTCCTGGGCGGAGGGGAAGGCCCAGGCGGCGCGCGTGCGGCGCTCCTGGCGGAAGACGAAGCGCAGCTGCTGCGGCGGTCTGCAGCTGCGCCTCGTTGGGACGGAAGGTGGCGCAGGGCTCTGCGAGCTCGAGCGCGCACAGGAGGTTGACCCTGAAGTAGCACTCCTCACAGCTCACCTTTGGCGCGGCGCGCTTGGGCGCTCGCGCGCTCTGCGTTCTCTGCACCTGCACCTGCCCCCCAGTCGCGAGTTGGATTGACTGACCGGCAGGCGATCAAAGCACCATCGCGAGGCGCGCTCAAGGCGCCGTGAGGCCCACTCCGCAAATCGCAGAGAAAACGTTTTGCTACCCGGAAATAGCCGGCAACGCGTCACTTTGGCTGTGACAATCTGCCTCGATCATCGCCGCACTTTCCGGGCGTTCGGGCGGAGCGAGCGCGGCGCGCGTCATCATCTGCCGGCAATGCGCGTCCTCGTCACCGGCGCCAGCGGCTTCGCCGGCTCGCTGCTCGTCGCCCGACTGTGCGCCGAGCGGCACACGGTGCGCGCGCTCGGCGCGCGAGCCCGCGCGCGTGCGCAGAGGCGCTCGCCGGCTCGCAGCGGACGTCCGAGCGGCACGCGACTGGCGCTCGAGGTCGTCGCGGGCGACGCGCTCACCGGCAGCGGGTCTCGAGCGGGCGCTCGACGGGCGTCGAGGTCGCCTATTACCTGATCCACTCGATGGAGCGCTCGCCCGCGCGCCGGCTCGCCGTTCGCCGAGCGCGAGCGGCTCGCGGCCGAGAACTTCGCCGCGGCGGCGCGCGCGCGCCGGCGTGCGCCGCATCGTCTACCTCGGCGGCCTCGTGCCGCGCTGGAGCGTCGCGCACGGTCGGACAGCGCGCGGCAGCGCCGCCGACGGCGTCGGCTCGCGCCACCTCGCGAGCCGCGAGGAGGTCGAGCGGATCCTGCTCGAGGCGGTGCCCGATTCGGTCGCGCTGCGCGCCTCGATCGTGATCGGCGCGCGCTCGCGCTCGTTTCGCCTGCTCGTGCGCCTGCGTCGAGCGCATGCCCGTGCTCACGCTGCCCGCCTGGCAGCGGTTCCGCACCCAGCCGATCGACGCAGCGCGACGTCATCGAGATGCTTGCCGCGTGCGGCCACAGCGCCGACATCGGCGGGCGCTCTCTGGAGATCGGCGGCCCCGACGTGCTCAGCTACGGCGAGATGCTCGAGCGGCATCGCCGAGCTGATGCTCGTCAGCCGCCCGTCGCTTCGGCTCGGGTGAATCTGACCGGCGATCGCCGCGCGCGTCGCGGCGGCGATCGCCGGCGAGGACCCGGAGCTGGTGCTGCCGCTGATGGAGGGGCTGCAGGGCGACCTGCTGCCGGCCGACGATCGACGCCGCGGAGCTGCTCGGCGTGCGACTGCACTCCTTCGACGCGGCCGTCGAACACGCGCTGGGCGAATGGGAGCGATGCGAGCCGCTCGCCGCGCGCTGATGGCGTGCGCACGGTGCCGGCGCACCAGCTACGGTTCTGCGGCGCGCGACGCCCGCCGGCAAGCCCATGAGCCTCGTCACCGCCTCGATCCACATCGCACGCGCCGCCCGCGGAGGTGTGGAAGATGGTCATGGACCCCGACTCACTCGGCGAGTGGGTCACGATTCACCGCAAGCTGCTGCACGCCGACGACGGGCCGCCGCGAGTCGGATACACGATGGACCAGCAGATCCACCTGCGCGGCGTGAGCCTCGAGGTTCACTGGAAGCTCGTGGAGTGCCGTCCCGGCGAGCTCGCCGTGTGGGAGGGACGCGGCCCGGCGCGCTCGCGCGCGCGCAGCGAATACGTGCTCAGCGCCGAGGACGGGGGCACGCGCTTTGACTACCGCAACGAATTCCGCCCGCCGCTCGGCCCGGTCGGCGCAATCGTCAGCCGCGCGCTCGTCGGCGGGATGCCCGAGCGCGAGGCGCAGCGCACGCTCGAGCGCCTGCGTGCATCACCTGGAAGGCAGGTCACAGAACGGAACTAGTGTAAGGTGAACGTCACAACAGATGTGTGTCAAGCTCACATCAACACTAGTGAAGAGGATTCAAACCGTGACCGACTTCCTTGACGAGAAGCGCCGAGAGATCACCGACCGACTGAAAGAGCTGAAGCCGCTCGTCGACGAGTACAACCGCCTCGAGGCCGCCGCGTCGGCGCTCGCCGGCGTGGGCGGATCGACCGTCCGCCAGGCACGACCACGGCCGCGACCCGCCGCCGTGGACCGGGACGTCCCGCGTGGCATCGCGCGAGCACCACGGCGACGAGCAGCCGCACCGAAAGCCGCGCGCAAAGCCGGGCGCCCCGCCAAACGGCGCGCCGGCCGGCGCAAAGGCAGCGGCACGCGCGCCGCCGAGGCGCTGTCGTTCGTGCAGGGCCAGCCCGGCATCACGATCCCCGAGCTCGCCGCGAAGATGGGCATCAAGCAGAACTACCTCTACCGCGTGCTGCCCGGCCTCGAGCAGGAAAACAAGGTAGAGAAGCAGGGCCGCGGCTGGCACCCGAAGTCCTAGCTCGTCCTCGCCTCGGCTCCGTCCTCGGGCGGATGCTGCTGGCAGAGAAACGGGCGCGGCCGGCGCGATCCGTCGACTCCTCCTTCTAGGTGGCGCTGACTGACGCCTGGTCGCGCTCGTTTGAAGCGACTCGGCTGCAGACCCGGGCTGTGGCTGACGCCACGGCTGGCCTCGGCAGTCCGCCGCGCGCTGCTAGATCAGGCCCTGCTCGGCGACCGTGTCGCGCTCGCTGATCAGCTCTGCCACGGAGGCGTCGATCTTGGCGCGTGAGAACTCGTCGATGTCGAGGCCCTGGACGATCGTCGTACTCGCCGCCTGCGCAGGTGCAGGGGAAGCCGCAGATCAGGCCCTCGGGGATGCCGTAGGAGCCGTCGGAGGGAACGCCCATCGAGACCCAGTCGCCGTCGGTGCCGCTGACCCAGTCGCGGACGTGATCGATCGCGGCGCTCGCGGCGGAGGCGGCGGAGGAGGCGCCGCGCGCCTCGATGATCGCCGCGCCGCGCTTGCCGACGTTCGGCAGGAACTCGTTCTCGATCCATGCCTGGTCGTCGACGGCGCCGGCCGCCTGCTCGCCGCCGCACCTGCGCGTGGAACAGGTCGGGGTACATCGTCGGCGAGTGGTTGCCCCATACGCCCATTTGGGTGATCGTCGCGTGACGGGCACGCCGAGCTTGGCGGCAAGCTGCGCGACCGCGCGGTTGTGGTCGAGGCGCATCATCGAGGTGAAGCGCTCGCGCGGGATGTCGGGCGCGTTGTTCATCGCGATCAGGCAGTTGGTGTTGGCGGGGTTGCCGACGACGAGCACCTTCACGTCCGCGGCCGCGTGCTCGTTCAGCGCCTTGCCCTGCACGGTGAAGATCTTGCCGTTCTCGCTCAGCAGCTCAGCGCGCTCCATGCCCTTGGTGCGCGGACGCGAGCCGACGAGCAGCGCGACGTTCGCGCCGTCGAACGCTTCGCTCGGGATCGTCGTGCAGGTCGAGGCCGGCGAGCAGCGGGAACGCGCAGTCGACGAGCTCCATCGCCACGCCCTCGAGCGCGCCCATCGCCTGGGGGATCTCCAGCAGGCGCAGGTCGACGGGCTGCTCGGGGCCGAGCAGCTGGCCGCTGGCGATGCGAAAGACGAGGCTGTAGCCGATCTGCCCGGCGGCGCCGGTGACGGTCACTCGTACGGGATTGCTCACAAATTCATCTCCTGGATCGGTTGCTGTTCGGATTAAGTGCTTTGAGTTGCGCTGAGGCGGGCTGCTAGGCGATCGCCCGCTGCAGGTTCTCGTCGATCGAAGCGAGGAACTCCTGGGTGCGTCTGCCACGGCTGATCGGGGCCGACGAGCAGCGCGAGGTCCTTGGTCATCTTCCCGCTTTCGACCGTCTCCACGCACACGCGCTCGAGCGTCTCCGCGAAGCGCGCTCACCTCGGGGGTGTCGTCCATGCGCCCGCGCGCGGACGAGCCCGCGCGTCCACGCGAAGATCGAGGCGATCGGGTTCGTCGAGGTGGGCTTGCCCTGCTGGTGCGCGCGGTAGTGGCGGGTGACGGTGCCGTGCGCGGCCTCGGCCTCGACGGTCTTGCCGTCGGCGGTCATCAGCACGCTCGTCATCAGGCCCAGCGAGCCGAAGCCCTGCGCGACCGTGTCCGACTGCACGTCGCCGTCGTAGTTCTTGCACGCCCACACGTAGCCGCCTTCCCACTTCAGCGCCGGCCGCGACCATGTCGTCGATCAGGCGGTGTTCATAGGTGATGCCGGCCGCCTCGAAGTCGCTCTTGAACTCCGCCTCGTAGACCTCCTCGAAGATGTCTTTGAAGCGCCCGTCGTAGCGTTTGAGGATCGTGTTCTTGGTCGACAGGTACACCGGGATAGCCGCGCTCGAGCCCGTAGCGCAGCGAGGCGCGCGCGAAGTCGCGGATCGAGTCGTCGAGGTTGTACATCGCCAGCGCGACGCCGCCGCCGGGGAAGTCGTAGACGTCGAGCTCGATCGGCTCGCCGCCGTCGCCCGGTGTGAAGCGTGAGCGTCAGCTTGCCCTCGCCCGGGACCACCATGTCGGTCGCGCGGTACTGATCGCCGAAGGCGTGGCGGCCGATCACGATCGGCTTCGTCCAGCCGGGCACCAGCCGCGGGATGTTGGCGATCACGATCGGCTCGCGGAAGATCACGCCGCCGAGGATGTTGCGGATCGTGCCGTTGGGCGAGCGGTACATCTCCTTCAGGCCGAACTCCTCCACGCGCGCCTCGTCGGGGGTGATCGTCGCGCACTTGACGCCCACGCCGTAGCGCTTGATCGCCTCGGCCGCTTCGACGGTGACCTGATCGCCGGTCGCGTCGCGGTTCTCGATGCCGAGGTCGTAGTACTTCAGGTCCACGTCCAGGTAGGGGAGGATCAGCTGCTCCTTGATGAACGACCAGATGATCCGCGTCATCTCGTCGCCGTCGAGCTCGACGACGGGGTTCTTCACCTTGATCTTGGCCATGTGCGGTCCTGGGTCTCGGTCGCGTGCGACGGGTAGCACGCCGGTGCGCGCCGGCGGCCGATGCTATCGCCCGCGCGCCAGCGCGGTCGCATCTGCTTCACTGTCAACGTATGGCCACCGTCTCGCAGGAGCACGCGAGGGCAGCGCCGCGCCGTGGCAGACGCACACGGTCTTCAACCAGGCGCCGCCGCTCGAGGGACTCGACGTGTTCGCCAGCAACCTGCCGCTCGTCGAGGCGCGTCGAGCGCGAGGGCGCCGGCTGGGTCGCGCGAGCGCGCCTGCCGCGCTCGGGCGCGCTGCGTGGGCGGCGAGCCGCAGCAGCGATGGGGCCGGCTGGCCAACGAGAACAAGCCGGTGCTGCGCACGCACGACCGCTACGGCCACCGCATCGACGAGGTCGAGTTCCACCCCGCCTGGCACCAGCTGATGCAGCTGGGCGTCGAGCACGAGCTGCACTCGCTGCCGTGGACGAGCGAGGAGCCGTTCGCGCACACCGCGCGCGCCGCGCTGTACATGACCGCGATGCAGGCCGAGGCCGGCTTCGCCTGCCCGATCACGATGACCTTCGCGGTCGTGCCCGCGCTGCGCGCGCAGCCGGAGCTGGCCGCCGAGTGGGAGCCGCTGGTGACGGCCACCACGTACGACCCGCGCTCGGTCCCCGCGGCCGAGAAGGGCTCGGCGATCGCGGGCATGGCGATGACCGAGAAGCAGGGCGGCTCAGACGTGCGCGCCAACACCACCGTCGCAACGCCGCTGAACGGCGGCGGCGCGGGCGCGGAGTACGAGCTGACGGGCCACAAGTGGTTCTGCTCGGCGCCGATGTCCGACATCTTCCTCGTGCTCGCGCAGACCGACGAGGGCCTGTCCTGCTTCCTGCTGCCGCGCATCCTGCCCGACGGCACGCGCAACGCCTTTCACATCCAGCGCCTGAAGGACAAGCTCGGCAACCACTCCAACGCCTCCTCGGAGATCGAGCTGCACGGCGCGTGGGCGCGGATGGTCGGCGAGCCCGGCCGCGGCGTGCCGACGATCATCGAGATGGTCGGACACACGCGCCTGGACTGCGTGATCGGCAGCCGCCGCCGGCATGCGCGTCGGCGGTCGTCAGCGCGCTGCACCACACCGCGCACCGCAGCGCCTTCGGCAAGACGCTGATCGACCAGCCGCTGATGCGCAACGTGCTCGCCGACCTGTGCCTCGAGTCCGAGGCCACGCACCGCGCTCGCGATGCGCCTCGCGCGCGCCTACGACGAGGCGCACGCCGACGCCGAGGCCGGCGAGGACGCAAGCGACGCGCAGCTGTTCAAGCGCCTGGCCACCGCGGTCGGCAAGTACTGGACGCTGCAAGCGCGCCCCCAACCACGCCTTCGAGGCGCTCGAGTGCCTCGGCGGCGCCGGCTACGTCGAGGAGTCGGGGATGCCGCGCCTGTACCGCGAGGCGCCGCTGGCCTCGATCTGGGAGGGCTCGGGCAACGTGATGAGCCTCGACGTGCTGCGCGCGCTGACGCGCTCGCCGCGCTCGCTGGAGGTGTTCCTGCACGAGGTCGAGCAGGCCCACGGCGCCGACGCGCGGCTCGACGCGCGGCGTGCAGCAGCTCGAAGGACCAGTTCGCCGATCCCGCAGACGCTCGAGACGCGCGCGCGGCGCGTCGTGGAAAGCATGGCGCTGTGCCTGCAGGGCTCGCTGCTCGTGCGCCACGCGCCCCGCGGCCGTCGCCGACGCCTTCTGCGCGTCGCGCCTCGGCGGCGACGGCGGCCTCGAGTACGGCACGCTGCCCGCGGGCATCGACTTCGAGGCGATCATCGCGCGCTCGCGCGCCCGCAGCTCTGAGCGTCCGCGGCCGCGCGCGCCGGCGCGGGCCTACCATTGACGCTATGCCCACGCGCACGAACCTCCAGCTCGCACGCATCTTCGGCATTCGCATCGGCGTCAGCGTCAGCTGGTTCTTCGTCCTGTTCTTCCTGATCTACTGGCTCTCGCAGACTACTTCCACGAAGTGCTGCGGCGGCTCGCAGACGACCGCACTACGTCGGTCGCGGTGGCCGGCGCGCTCGGCTACTTCGCGTCGCTGGTCCTGCACGAGCTCGGTCACGCGCTGCCGCGCGGCGCGCTCGGCATCCCGATCGTGGGCATCGACCTGTGGTTCTTCGGCGGGCTCTCGCAGATGCGCCGCGAGCCGCAGACCGCCGGCGAGGAGCTGAAGGTCGCGGCCGCCGGGCCGGCCGTGACGCTCGCTCTGTTCGGCGCTCTGCCTGGGAGCGGGCAGCGCTGCTCGCCGAGCAGCGGCAGCTTCACCGACGTGGCGCTGCCGCGCCAGGGCTTCACGACGACCCCGGCGCTCGCGCTGATCGGCTGGCTCGGCTTCATCAACGCGATGCTGTTCGTGTTCAACATCGTCCCCGCGTTCCCGCTCGACGGCGGGCGGATCGCGCGCGCGGCGATCTGGTGGCGCACCGGCGACCGCAACCGCGCGACGCGTCGCGACCGGGCGCACCGGCCAGGCGTTCGCGCCTGTCGCTCGGCGCGCTCGGGCTGTGGAGCTTCGCGACGCGGCGGCTCGCTGCTCGGGCCTGATCACGATGGTGCTCGCCTTCTTCCTCTACCAGGCCGCCGGCGCCGCGGTCGTGCAGGGCGCGCTCGGGCGGCGCATCAAGGACATCACGGTCGGCGGACATCATGGACCGCGAGCCCGTCACGATCCCGGCCGGACGCGACGCTGCTCGACGCCCAGGAGCAGTTCTTCGGGCGCTACCGCTGGCCGTGGTTCGCGGTCGTCGACCCCGCGCGCCACTTCCTCGGCGTCGTGCGCCAGCAGCGCATCGAGAGCGAGATCGCGGCCGGACGCCCCGCGCTCGCGTGATCGACGTGCTCGAGCAGGACATGCCCGTGCGGATCGGCGAAGAGGCGCCGCTCGAATCGCTGCTCGGCTCCGAGGGCCTCGGGCGGCTCGGCGCGATGGTCGCGGTCGACAGCGACGGCGTGCTGCAGGGCGTGGTCACGCTCGCGCAGGTCCGCCAGGCGCTGCAGCCCGCCGCGCCCGGCGACCTGAGCGTCCGGGCGCTGCGTGCGGCGCTGCGTTATAGAGTCCCGCGCGCAGCACGCCCGTCCGCACAGAACTCGACCTCAGGGAGCCATGCCAGCACACGACGTCCTGATCATCGGCGCCGGCCTCGCCGGCCAGCGCGCGGCGCTAGCCGCCGCGCAGAAGGGCGCAAGCGTGGCGATCATGAGCAAGGTCCACCCCGTGCGCTCGCACTCGGTGGCTGCCGCCGGCGGCATCAACGCGGCGATCAGCGTCGACGACGACTGGCACTCGCACGCCTACGACACCGTCAAGGGCTCGGACTTCCTCGGCGACCAGGACGCGATCGAGATCATGTGCTCGGAGGCGCCCGGCGAGGTCATGCACCTCGAGCACATCGGCGTCACCTTCCACCGCAACGACAAGGGCGAGATGGACCTGCGCGCGTTCGGCGGCGCCTCGATGAAGCGCACCGCCTACGTCGCCGACATCACCGGCCAGGCGCTCCTGCACGTGCTCTACGAGCAGCTGATGAAGCACCACGAGACCGTCGAGCGCTACGAGGAGTGGTTCACGACCTCGCTGCTGAAGGACGAGGCGGGCCGCTGCTGCGGCGTGCTCGCGCGCGACGTGCGCAGCGGACGCATGGAGGCCTTCACGGCCAAGAACGTGATCCTCGCCTGCGGCGGCGCGGGGCAGGCCTACAAGCCCACGACCAACGGCCTGATCGTGACCGGCGACGGCATCGCGATGGCCTATCGCGCGGGCGCGCCGCTGATGGACATGGAGATGGTCCAGTACCACCCCACCTGCCTGGTCGAGACCGGCATCCTGATCACCGAGGGCGCGCGCGGCGAGGGCGCGCACCTGCTGAACGCAAACGGCGAGCGCTTCATGGAGAAATCCGCGCCGAACAAGATGGAGCTCGCCTCGCGCGACGTCGTCTCGCGAGCCGAGCAGATCGAGATCAACGAGGGACGCGGCGTGGGCCCGAACGGCTCGGGCATCTTCCTCGACGTGACCGTCGTGCCGCGCAAGCGCACGCTCGAGGCGCTGCGCGAGATCGTCAACCTCGGGCGCGACTTCGCGGGCGTGGACATCACCCACGAACCGATCATGATCCGCCCCGGCCAGCACTACATCATGGGCGGCGTGAAGACCGACGTCGACGGACGCACGCCGATCGAGGGCCTCTACGCGGCCGGCGAGGTCGCCTGCGTATCGGTCCACGGCGGCAACCGCCTCGGCGCGAACTCGCTGCTCGACACGCTGATCTTCGGCCGCCGCGCGGGCGAACACGCCGCCGATCGCTCCGCCTCGATGGGCATGCCCGCGATCGACCCGAAGCCACAGCTGCGCGAGGACGCCGCGCACATCGACGCGATCATCGCGCGTCCCCACGACGGCCGGCGCGTCTCGGAGATCAAGAACGAGCTCGGCGAGCTGATGAACAAACATGCGGCCGTCTTCCGCGACGAGCAGGGTCTGCAGGGCGCGCTCGAGCAGATCGCACGGCTCAAGGAGGAAGCCGGGAAGGCCTGGATCGACGATCGCGGCACGGTCTTCAACCAGGACGTGCTCGGCGCGATCGAGCTCGGCTACATGGTCGACTGCGCGGAGACCACCGTGGTGGCTGCGCTCGAGCGCAAGGAGTCGCGCGGCGCGCAGTTCCGCACCGACTACCCCGAGCGCAACGACGAGGAGTGGCTCAAGCACATCGACATCACCCTCGAGGACTCAAGCCCGAAGGTCAGCTACTCGCCGGTGACGATCACGCAGTGGCAGCCCGAGGAGAGGAAATACTGATGGCCGAAGCGCACGACCGCCCGCCTGAGCAGTTCACGCTGAAGATGCGCCGCTACGACCCGGAGTCCGGCGAGGCGCCCTACTGGGACGAGCACACGATCGAGCTCGAGCCGCACCGCTCGGTGCTCGAGGCCATCCTGCAGGCGCGCGACCGCTTCGACGGCTCGATCGGCATCCGCTGCTCCTGCCGCCAGGCGATCTGCGGCTCCTGCGGCATCCGCGTCAACGGCGAACCCGCGCTTGCCTGCCACACGCACCTCGACGCCGCGAAGGCGAGCGCGAAGGACGGCGTGATCGAGATCGAGCCGATGGGCAACATGCCCGTGCTCAAGGACCTGATCGTGGACATGGACGCGGTGCACTGGAAGAAGATCCAGCGCGTCACGCCCTGGCTGCTGGCCAAGCAGCCGGTACCCGAGCGCGAGTACATCGTCGACAAAGAGTCGATGGTCGACGTCACGCAGTCGATGGCATGCATCCAGTGCGGCGCCTGCGTCTCGGATTGCCTGGCGATGGAGGTCGATCCTGGCTTCATCGGCCCGGCGGCGCTCGCCAAGTCCTATCGCTTCGTGGGCGACCCGCGTGACGCAGAGCAGTTCGAGCGACTCAACGACCTCGCGCAGGACCCGCAGGGCATCTTCGACTGCACGCACTGCTTCAAGTGCGTGGAGGCCTGCCCCAAGGACGTCAACCCGATGGGCCAGATCATGCGCCTGCGCCGCATCGCCACGAACGATCACCACATCGTCGATCAGAACAACGGCGAGCGCCACGAGGCGGCGTTTACGGGGCTGATCAAAGACCACGGCCTGCTCTGGGAGGCCGAGCTGCTGCCGCGCTCCTACGGCGGCAACTCGTGGTTCGGGAAATTCGCGCCGCCCGCCGGCAAAGAGCTGCTCAGCTCGCTGCCCGCGATCCTCAAGGCGCTGGTCCGCGGCAAGGTCACGCCGATGGGCGCGCTGAAACCGCACAAAATCCCGAGCGCGGACCTCAAGAGCGTGCAGGCGATCTACGACAAGATCGAGAGCCGCGAAGAGCGCTACGAGCTGAACCTGTACATCAGCGGCGAGGACGAGGCGCCGGCATCCTCCCCGGAGGCAGAGCCCGCCGCCGCGAGCACCGAAGGGAGCGCGTCATGAAGGTCGCCTACTGGCCCGGCTGCGTGAGCCGTGGCTTCACTCCCGAGCTACACGGCTCGATGGCGAGCGTGGCGCCGCTGCTGGACATCGAGCTGGTCGAACTCGACCGTGCTTGCTGCACCGGCGCGGGCGTGATCGCGGAGCACAACCAGGAGCTCGCCGACACGCTCAACGCGCGCACCTTCGCGCTCGCCCAGCAGGTCGAGGGCGCGGAGATGATGATGAACATCTGCTCCACCTGCCAGGGCGCACAGAGCGAGTGCCAGGAGCGCCTCGACGCGAACGCGGAGTACCGCGCGCACGTCAACAGCACGATCGCCGGCGAGGGGCTCAGCTACGAGAAGGGGCTCACGAACAAGAACTTCCTGTGGCTGCTCGTCGAGGAGATCGGCCTCGAGGACCTGCACGCGCGCGTCAAGCGCCCCCTAACCAACCTCCGTGTTGGCCCTTTCTACGGCTGCTACATCGTGCGCCCGCGCGAGCGCCTCGGCATCGACGCAGAGCACCCGCGCGATCACTACCTCGCACCAGGTGATCGAGGCGCTCGGCGGCACCGTGATCGAGTACGCGGGCATGCGCAAGTGCTGCGGCTTCCCGATCATCACGATGAACAAGGAAGCCTCGCTGAAGCAGGCCGGACGCCACCTCGGCGACGCGGTGGACGCGGAGGCGGACTGCCTCGTGACGCCGTGCCCGCTGTGCCACCTGAACCTCGATCTGCAGCAGCCGTTGGCCGAGAAAGTGGTGGGACGCGAGCTCGACATGCCGGTCCTGCACCTGCCCCAGCTCGTCGGCCTCGCGCTCGGGCTGGACCCGAAGGAGCTCGGCCTGAACCGCCACGTGGTGCGCCCGACCTCGGTGATCGACTGGTCGAGCTCGGTGGTAGGCGCTGCTGCCGCCTCGAGCGGCTGGTAGCGCTTACTAAAGCGTGCCGGACGGAGCGAGCCACTCGCTCTGGAACCTCAGATCGGACGTTGCCCGATCACGCGCGACGAACCCTCCGAGCAGGCGTGCCCACGCCGAGTTTTCTAGCAACAGCCCGCTACTTGTCTGAGTTGGCGATCAGGCCGAGGTGCTTGACCTCTTCCGCCGCAGCAAGGTCCATCTTGGGGCCCGAGCCCTTGAGGATCCAGTCAGCGAGCTGCTCGCGGGCCTCGGGGGCCTCGCGACCCTGATCGGGCAATCGGCGAGTCTTTGCACGCGTGCACATGATCACGAGCTCAGCGAAGTCGATGCGCTCACCTTTAGCACCTGAGGCTTTAGGCTCGTTTGTAGTTAGTTCGACTACACTCCACTACATAAGCCAGAAGACCACGCAGAAGCCGTTCTCGATCCGTATGAGCGAGCGCGTGCACGCGCGCTTGGAAAGCGGCGCCCGTCGCCGTGATGAGCCAAAGGCCCGTACGGCCGAACGTCTGATCGACGAGGGCCTACGAATGGAGGACCATCCGGGCATCATTTTCCGGGATGGTCCCGCGGGACGCCGGGCGGCGCTGGCCGCAGGACCAGACGTTTGGGAGGTAATCGAGACGCTCCGAGGAACGGGGCTCTCAGGCGAGCAAGCGATCGTAGTCACCGCCGAGTGGGGTTCTCTGACGCTCGCCCAGGTGCAAACAGCCGTGGGCTATTACGCCGAGTTTCGCGCGGAGTTGGATGATTGGATCGCCTTCAATCGCAGCGAGGCCGAACGTCTGCGAGCCGCTTCGGAGCGCGCCCAGGAAGCCATCGCTTGAGGCTCCTGCTGGACGAGATGTACCCGCACAGCATCGCTGAGCAGCTTGTAAACAAAGGTCTGGACGTGCACGCGGTGACGGCCCGCCCCGAGCTTCGGGCGCTCGGTGATGTCGAGCTCTTCGCACGCGCGCAGAAGGAGCACCGAGCCGTAGTTACGGAGAACATCGCCGACTTCTGCCGTATCGCGGACGAGCAAGATCGAAGCAACCGAGCACACCATGGCCTCGTGCTCGTCGATCCCGCCAGATATCCGCGCGGTGAGAGCCGCGCGATCGGGCGCATGGTCACCGCACTCGAGCGCCTGCTGGGAGAACGCCGCGGGGCGACGCCGGACAGCCGGCACGACTGGCTGTGACGCCGACCAGCGACGGCACTTTGCGGCGGTGATCTAGGCTGCGCTGAATGCGGATCCTCACCGTCGTGGGCAACCGCCCGCAGTTCATCAAGGCGGCAGCCGTCTCTGGCCCGCTGCGTGAGCGCCACGAGGAGATCCTCGTGCACACCGGCCAGCACTACGACGACTCGCTCTCGAGGGTTTTCTTCAACGAGCTCGGCCTTGCCCGCCCAGACCGTGAGCTGGGTATCGGAGGAGGCTCGAACACCTCCCAGACGGCGCGCATGCTCGCGGCGCTCGAGCCGCTGCTCGCCGAGGTTCGCCCCGACGCTGCACTCGTCTTCGGCGACACCAACTCTACGCTCGCCGGCGCGCTCGCGGCAGCGCAGGCGAGCGTGCCCGTCATCCACGTCGAGGCGGGCATGCGCTCGTTTGACAGACGCATGCCAGAGGAGACGAACAGGGTGCTGAGCGACCACATCGCCGCGCTGTTGCTGTGCTCTTCGCAGTCGGCTGCCGAGCAGCTCGAGTCCGAGTCGGTGGCCGGCCGGGTGGAGGTCGTGGGCGACGTGATGGTCGACGTGGCGCTGCGCTGGCAGCCGGCTGCGCGCGCGAACACCGAGGCCCTCGCGCCCCACGGCGTAAGCCCCGGCTCCTACATACTTCTGACCGCCCACCGTGCCGGCAACGTCGACGATCCCGCCCGCCTGCGCGCTCTCGTGGAGCTGATCAGGCGCTGCGCGACCCCGTCCTCTTTCCCGTGCACCCGCGCACCCGCGCCCGCCTGCTCGAGGGCGGCCTGCTGAGCGAGCTCGAGAGCATGGAGGGCGTGAAGCTGCTCGAGCCCGCTTGGCTATGTGGAGTTCAGCGCTCTGCTCTGCCAGGCGCGCGCGGTACTCACCGACTCCGGGGGCGTCCAGAAGGAGGCCTACCTGGCGGGCGTGCCGTGCCTGACGCTGCGGGCCACCACCGAGTGGATGGAGACGTTGAAGGCCGGCTGGAACACGCTTGTAGATCTCGACGCTGGAGCGGCGCTGGCCGCGCTCGATGCCGTCCACCCCACCGAGCGACCGGACTCTACGGTGACGGCCATGCGGCAGAGCGCTGCGTGAAGGCCATCGAGACGGGAGACTACGGGTCATGAGCAATCCATCGACCCAGCCCGTGCGCGTCGCCGTGGCCGGTCTCGGCTACTGGGGCCCGAACCTCGCGCGCAACTTCGCGGCGATCCCCGGCTGCGAGCTGGCCTGGCTGTGCGACGCCTCTGCCGCGGCGCGCGAGCGGACTCGAGCCGCCTTCCCCGCGCGCGCTCGACCGCCGATCTCGCCGATCTGCTCGACGGACGCGACGCTCGACGCAATCGTGCTCGCCACACCCGTGCCGACGCACGCGGAGCTCGCGATCGCGGTGGCGCAAGCGGGCAAGCACTGCTTCGTGGAGAAGCCGCTCGCGACCAACGCCGCCGATGCCGAACGGGCGGTTGACGGCAGCGCAGAGCGGCGGGCAGGATCCTGATGGTGGGGCATCTGCTCGAGTACCACCCAGCGGTCGCGCGCCTGAAGGAGCTGATCGACGGCGAGGAGCTCGGCGAGCTCTTCTACATCTACGGCAACCGCCTGAACCTGGGCCAGCTGCGCAAAGACGAGAACGCGCTGTGGAGCCTCGGCGCGCACGACGTCTCGGTGGCGCTGCACCTGATCGGCGAAGAGCCCGAGGAGTGCCTCGCGCACGGCGCCTCCTACGTGCGCGAGGGCGTCCAGGACGTGGTCTTCTGCTACCTGCGCTTCCCCTCCGGCATCGTCGCGCACCTGCACCTCTCCTGGCTCGACCCCCACAAGGAGCGGCGGATCACGGTCGTCGGCTCGCAGAAGATGGCGACCTTCGACGACATGCTGATCGAGGGCAAGCTCACGATCTACGACAAGGGCTTCGACGAGGACACGCGCTCGTGGGGCGAGTACATCGCCCGCTCAGGCGACACCTTCTCCCCGCGGATCCCCAACCTCGAGCCGCTGCGGATCGAGTGCGAGCACTTCATCGAGTGCATCCGCACGGGACCACGCCGCGCTCGGACGGCGCACAGCGGGCTGCGCGTCGTGCGGGTGCTAGAGCAACTACAGAATTCGCTTGAGGGCTGAGAATCGCCGAATCGATGCGGAAGATAGTGCGGAATCGCTGTTGTGCAGCGAGTCGCTGCACAACAGCTCACCCGGCCAGAAACCAATGCATGCAGATAAAGGGTGGGTTATCTGCGTCGGGTTGCAGAAAACCATGCTATTTCTGCGTAGTCGCCAAGATGAAGTCGTGTGGAAGCGGATCGAGTGCGAGCGGCCCAGTAAACCTGGAGATGTCTGGTTAGCTCCACAGTGTGGCGACTGGCCAGGCTTCCAAGTCGCTCGCCGAAGGCGAGACGCTCGCCGCCCGTGTAGAGCACCACGCCGCGGACGAAGTGCTCGCCGCCGACCCGGTCGCGCATCCTCGCGAGGTGCTTGAAGTCCTCGCCGCGCACGGTCGCTGATGCCTTTACCTCGATGCCGGCCAGGCGGCCATCGGCGCCTTCGAGGACGAAGTCGACCTCGGCCCCCGTCGCCGTGCGCATATGAAGCAGCGACGTTCGCGCGCCCTCGTGGCGGAAAGCTGCTTGGCCAGCTCCATTCCGACGAAACACTCCAGGACGGCGCCGAGCAGCGAGTCGTCGTCCGCGAGACGCCTGCGGCCGGCCTGCAACAGGTGCGTCAGCAGGGCGGAGTCGGAGATGAGGAGCTTCGGTGCCTTAGTGATCTGCTTGATGCGATTGGATGCCATGCCGGCAAGACGGCGAACGAAGAAGACGTGCTCGAGCAAGGTGAGATACCGATCCAGCGAGGTGCGCGGAATCCCCACTGAGCTGCTTACCTCCGTCTTGTTCAGCGGCGCACGGACGCGCGACGCAAGCGAGGCGAGCACCGCTGGGACCTGTGCGAGGCGCTCGATGTTCGCGAGGTCGCGCAGATCGCGTTGCACGATCACGGTGAGGTAGGCGGCGAACCACTCCTCGCGGCGATCGGCCCCGCGGGTCACAGCCTCCGGGAAGCCGCCGCGCACGATGCGCTCGATCAGATCCTCGCGGGTACTCGCCGGTGCTAGGGGAGGTCGTGAGGACTCGTCGAGCAGCAGCTCGACGATGCGTCCGGCCACGCCCTCGATCTCCGCCTGCGAGAACGGCCACAACGTGTGAACCTCGACTCGCCCGGCGAGCGACTCCGACACCTTCGGCAGGAGCATCACCTGCGCGGATCCGGTGAGGATGAAGCGCCCGGGGCGACGATCGCGGTCGATCGCGGCCTTGATTGGGAGGAGCAACTCGGGCGCCCGCTGAATCTCATCGATGATCAGGGGACCATCGGCGCTCTCGATCAAGCCGACCGGGTCGCGACGAGCAGCATCGAGAGTGCGCAGATCGTCGAGGCTTAGGTAGCGGGCCGGGTGCGGACCGCCAGCGAGGCTCTGCACAAGGGTGCTCTTCCCAGCCTGCCGGGGGCCAACCAGCATCACGGCGGGCGTATCCTCGAGGGCCGCGAGGAGACGGGAAGTGATGGCGCGCGCGATGGTTTTCATGGTCAGCCGTCCACTATCTGGTCATTATATACCCATGTCGTGGTCGATTTCTGTTTCTAGTCGTCCATCGCGATGCACCGCGCGTCGAGACCTGGTCATGGGTTGATTCTGAGGTAGCACGGCTGGGAGACCTGGTCTTCGCCTACTTGGCATGGCCCTGCCACCAGCGTGACGGCAACGGACCAAAGCTCTCGGCCCAGGCGAAGTACTACTTCATCGATCCATTGATGGCACGCCTCGCGCCGCTGCGCAGTTCGGGCTTGCTCGCCGAAGCCGACGCTTCGGCGAGCAGCGAGCAGCAACTGGGCATCGAGCTGCTGCGAAACATCGAACGCGAGCAGCCAGGCACGTATGCGCACTTCAGCGACGTCATGTACCAGAAGACCTCCGGCAAGGAGGTGGACTTCTGCGGTCCCCGTATCGAGAAGCTGGGCTTCGAGGCAAGTACGTCGACTCCGGCTGGAAGCGGGAGTCGCTGACGGTCCGATCTGCCTTCGGCCCGGGGGTGCTGGCCACCAGGGGCCTGCTGGAGACCAGCGGCGATGTGTGGGCCGTACCGGCGCCCTTCATTGCCTGGATGCTAAACGATTGAAGCGCTGTCATCGCCGTCTGAACCTGGGCAAGCTGCGGGCTCGATCCGCACAAGGAGCGGCGCATCACGGTCGTCGGCGCAGGCCTCACGACCTCTCGCTCCCACGACAATTCGGCCCGACACCGGCCGCTCGTAGCGCGGCGGCGCGGCGGATGCCGTTGTAGCGCTGCGCCACCAGTTCGAGCGAGCCTCTCAGGCGATAGGGCCGAGTGAGAATATAAAGTCCCCACCGCATCATCCGCCTCAGGTCGCCGGCCCGCTGGGCGTCGCGCAGGTTGTAGAACGCCGAGGCACCCTCCCAGCGCCGAATCGGCGTCCGAGACCCGCCGGTTCGTTCCCTGTGCGCTTCACCTGCCGCCAAATGGCCGCGCAGCATTTGCGCTAGCGCAGAGGACATCTGTTCACCATGCACGTGGTAGATCACGCTGACTTCCGGGGAACAGATGGCCGTGTGATTGGCAAGAACGCGCAGCCAGAGGTCCAGATCCTCGGTGACACCGTGCTGAGCCTGAAAGCCACCAGCCTCTATGGCCACCTCGCGCTTGACCATCGAAGCGCTCACGGGAATTATGTTCTCGGGGACGACGAGCTGATCGCCGGAGTCAAGGATCCTCGGCATTCTGCCGCTCGTACCGTGGTATCGGTCGTTGCGGGGGTCGACGCCGCAGCGCAGAGCCGCGCCGGCAACCAGCGCATGGTCGTCGCGTAGGCGCCAGAGGTGGGCGAGATGGCCGGGCAGCCACTCATCGTCGGAATCGAGAAGCGCCACCCACGGCTGGGACGTCGAACGCAGCCCGGTATTGCGTGCGTCTGCCAGACCGAGGTTCTTGGGATGGCGAACGACCTTGGCCCCGAGCCGTCTTGCGACCTCAGAAGTCTCGTCGTCGGATCCGTCGTCCACAACGAGAACCTCCGCCGGCAGCGTGGGCCGCTGAGACCAGACGCTCCCGAGAGCGCGCTCGAGGAGATGCGCACGGTTGTACGTAGGAATGACGACGCAAATCGGTAGCGTCGCTGCTACTTGCTGCTCTGTGTTCACGGTTGTCAAGGGCCACACCGTAACGCGCGCTCTGCGTAGATAGAACCGCGGCAGGGTTGTCTCGCGAGCGTCTTGCCTTGTGCTCGCCCCATACGGCCTCGCCAGCGCCTAAGCCTAGCAACGATCATCCGAATCACCCGCTTGACTGCGTGGAAGAATCCGAGCGGTCCGGCGTTGATAGGGCAATGTCTAGAACTCCGAACACTTCCCCAAGCCCAAGGCGCCGCTCATCGGTGCTGCTCGCGATCACCGCGACCATCCTCCTGCTCACCATCGGCGTAGCGACAGCCGCGGCGACATCGAGTATCGAAGGGATCTGGTCCTTCAACGGCGGCCAGATCGCCATCCAATCGGAAGGCAACGGGAAGTTCGAAGGCGTCGTGGTCTCGCCGACTAAGTTCGCGGCCTGCACCCACCCCGTCGGACAGAGGATCTGGCAGGAACTCACCCCCCAGGCGGATGGCTCCTATGACGGCTTGCACCAGTGGTACAAAAGCTCGGCGTCCGGTGAAGAATGCGCACTAAATCCAACGCTCGGGCTTACCGCGTGGCGGGTGGTCCAAGAACCAAGCGGCTCGCGCTATCTGCGTGTCTGCTTGAGCCGACCCGGAACCGGACAGCCGAGCATCCCGCCCGGCCGCGCGGGCGTCAACGCCACCTATGGATGCACGAACTCCGCTTCGATCGCTCCCCTGCCAGTCGTCTCAGGAGGCTCCGGCACGGGCGCCTTCAAAGAGACCCTATCGCTGCCGAGCACCAAGAAATGCCTGAGCGCGAGGATCTTCCGTATCCACCTGCTCGACCCGAAATACGACCCCTTCAAGAAGGTGCTCGTATCGATCAAACACAAAAAGATCAAGACGTCGCGACGGGGCAACTACATCGTCGCGACGATCAATCTCAAGGGCTTTCCACGCGGCAAGTTCACGATCAAGATCGCGGCGACAACGGTCCTCGGGCACCATCTGTCGGCCACCCGCTCCTACCACACGTGTGCGAAGAAAGCCAAAAAATCGCACTCCAAGAAACTCGGCTGATGCGTCATACCGATGGCAGTCCCAAGCCCTGAGCCTCGCTACGCTGCTGCGGTCCCGACGATCGCAGCAGCGCGCAGCGCGCGCCCAAAGCGCCTGAGCCACCCGGCCCGCGCGCGACTCGCGATCGAGATACTCGCGGCCTACGTGCAGGCACGACGCACGCTGCGCCGCTCCCCGATCGCCGACGTCCTGGCCGCGCTGCGCTCACGATCCCCGTCAAGCGCCCCGTCCGACACGAACTCGCTTGCAGAAGCCTACCGTCTCGGTCATGCGGTGACGCGTCTGCTCGCGCACCTCCCCGGAGACACCCGCTGCCTGGCCCGCTCGCTCGTGCTGACACGTCTGCTCGCCAAGCGCGGCATACAGTCGAAGCTCGTGATCGGAGCGCAAGCGGATCCTGAGTTCCTCGCACACGCATGGGTCGAGCACGACGGAGTTGCGGTGCTTGACCCCGGAACGGAGTCCTTCGGCCGACTGGTCGAGCTCTGACGCAGGAAGTGCCCCAACCGGCCCTGACCGCGTTCGGCCTCAGCCTACAAAGCGATGCACTTCCCCCAGGCGCGTGGGAGGCTCGAGCCCGGCGTGAGGAGCCGGAACTACGGATATTGTCCGCCACCCCTCAGGCCATCCAGGACATCTGGTCGGGCTTCGCGGTGGTCGGCTGGGCGGGCGAGATCGACGGCGCCCCCTTCGTCGTGGAGCGAGGCGTCAAGGGAGACCATCGCTTCGTGCACGGCGCGCCGCCCGATGCCAACGGCGTCCCGGCGAAGCAAACCCGCGCGCTCCATCACCTCGCGGCCGACGCGAGCGTGCTGCGGTGCGCACCCTCGGATCCCACCGATCCCTCGTGGTGGCGGGTCGTGCTCGACTCGGCGCTGTTCACGGTCGCGCTGCTGCGGGGCTATGAGGCTCTACACGCCGGCGCGATCGCCACACCCGATGGAGCGATCGCAATCGCCGCGGCGACCGGCGGCGGCAAGAGCACCCTGCTCACAGAGCTCCTCGAGCGTGGGCTGGCGCTGATGGCGGACGACGTGCTCGTGCTGGAGCCCCGGGGAGCCCAGGTCCCTCTCGCCCATCCGGCGCCACCGCTGATGACCGTCCCCGCCACTGGGCTTCCCGCGCGTGACGACGCTGACTCCCGAGCAACGATCCTCTCGATCGGCGATGAGCGCTGG
The DNA here is from genome assembly GCA_963785435.1 of uncultured Solirubrobacterales bacterium. GTDB lineage: Bacteria > Actinomycetota > Thermoleophilia > Solirubrobacterales > Solirubrobacteraceae > Palsa-744. The sequence goes on along the minus strand of CAWAVE010000008.1, from coordinate 551,524 downwards.
ATCGCAGTCCCCGTGCACCCAGAGCCGATGCCGCTGAAGGCGCTGGTCGTGCTCGACGCGTCGGGCCGGATCGCCAGGGGCCGGGTCACCGCCGTCGCTGAGGAGGATCGAGAACCAGTTGGGCCCGCTGCTGGGCTCGCTGATGCGCTTCCCTCGCCTCCCCGAGCGCGAGCGAGCGCGTTTCGAGCTCGCGAGCACGATCGCCGCGAACGCAGGGCTGTGGCGACTGTCGGCCAACCTGAACACCCCCCCGAACATCCTCGCAGACACGCTCCTGGCGAGCGAGCTGTGAAAAGCTCTTCTTCGATGTCTGCTTCCTCGGTGTCAGCCCCGTTTTCCGATCCTCCGCCCGCGGTCGGCGCCGGGCGAGCCGATCCTCGAGCTCGAGGGTCTGCACCACCGGTGGAAGGGCCCCAAGCCGCCGGTGCTGGACAACGTCAGCCTGACCCTACGCGCGGGTGAGGTCACGTGGGTCGGCGGGCGCAACGGCGTCGGCAAGACCACGCTGCTGCGCCTGGCCGCCGGCATCCTGCTGCCACAGCGAGGGACGGTACGCATCGGTGAGCTCGCGCCGACGTCGACGGGGGGGCCTGCTACCGGCGACAGATCGGCTTCCTCTCGGCGGGCGACCGCGGCCTGCAGGCGCGCATGCGCGTCTCCCAGCAGCTCGACTACTGGGGCCGGCTGGCGTATGTGCCCCGCGAGCGACGCGCCGAGCTGGTGGCTGACAGCCTGCGACGATTTGGGCTTGTGGAGTTCGCCACACTTCGTGTGGACCGCATGTCGATGGGCCAGCGTCAGCGCATCCGGCTAGCAATGGCCTTCTTGCACGAGCCCCGAGTCCTGCTGCTCGACGAGCCGCGCAACTCTCTCGACGACGATGGCTACCGGCTGCTCAACGAGCAGATCGAGCAGGCGGCGAAGCGCGGGGCGACGGTGCTGTGGTGCTCACCGCGGGGTGAGGATCGCGTGATCGCGTGCGACGCCGAGCTATACCCTGATCGAGGGCTGCCTGGAGCGAGTCCAATGAGTCGAATGACTCTATGGTGCGAAGCTATGTGGGGAATCATCCGCCGCGACGCGATCCTGTTCGTCAGCTACCGCAGCCAGCTCGTCGCGCAGTTCCTCGGTCCGCTGTTCTCGATCACCCTCTTCTACTACATCAGCCATCTCGTCACCGCCAAGAGCATTCACTCTCCGGGCGGCTACTTCGGGTTCGTGATCGTAGGTTTGGTGATCGTACAGATCCTCACGATTTCTCATGGGCGTGATGCCGGTGACGGTACGACAGGAACTCGTCTCGGGCACGATCGAGCGTTTCCTCGTTAGCGCCCATGGGCCGATCAACGGCATCCTCGGCACGATGCTGTTTCCTCTGATCAACGCGTTCTTCAGCGGCATCCTGATGCTCATGCTGGCCGCCGGTGATCTTCGGGCTCCCGCTAGCGACCACGGCGGTGCTCGCGATTCCGGTGGCGTTGCTCGGCACGCTCGCCTTTATGCCCTTTGCGTTCTTCCTCGTGGCGCTGGTGATGGCGTTCAAGCAGGCATCCAGCGCGACTCAGTTCATCGTCGCCGGCGTGGCGATCGTCGGCGGCCTGTACTTCCCCATCACCGTGCTGCCGGGGTGGATTCGATGGGCCTCCGACGTGCAGCCGTTCACGCCGGCAACCGATCTGTTGCGGCATCTGCTGATCGACACGCCGCTGGTTCACCCCGCCGCCGTGGAGCTGCTCAAGCTCGTGGGCTTCTGCGCCGTGCTGCTCCCCGCCGGCCTCATGCTCCTGCGCGCATCGATTCGCTACGGTCAGCGCACCGGAACTATTGCCGAGTATTGAGATGACAGACAAAAACGTCGATACCACGACCATGTCCCAGCTCTCCGACCAACAGCTGCTGGAAGCCCGAGCGCGACTGCCCCAGCACGTCGTCCATCGCAGCTTCGTCTCCGAGACGGTCGTGCTCAACCTTAGGACGGGCCGCTACCACGGCCTGAATCCGACCGCGGGCAGGATGCTCGAGGCGCTCGAGGCAGCGTCGACGGTCGGTGACGCGGTGCCTGTGCTCGCCGGTGAGTACGGGCTCGAGCAGAGCAGATCCAGAGCGATCTACTCGCCCTCACCCGTGGGCTGCTCGAGCGCGGGCTGATCGAGATCGTGGATGCAGATCGAGCCTGAGGCGCCCGACAGCCCCGTCCGCGAGCAAGCGCTCAACGGCGCCGCGTTTGGCCTTCGACTCGAAGTCGACCCCAGCATCGACATCCCCGGTATCGCGGAGCTCGATGTTCACGGCGCCTGCGACCCCGACGTCCCCGCCCCCGGACGGCCGGTCTCTCCTCGCGACTCGCGGCCATCGACGCGTGTGAGGCTCGATCCGCGAGAGCTATCGCGGCGCTGGATCCGCGCCGAGCACGCAGCTCGGCGCGTGCGCGAACTGCGCGACGGGGACACGGTCCTGCTGAGCATCGATTTCGCCCCAGCTGCCGGCTACCTCCTGCATGCGCCGGGGTTCGGGCGGATCCTGATCGCCTCGGACGGGACCGAGCTGATCTGCGACCCGGAGGCTGGGAGCTCGGAGTGGACCGCCTTGCTCCCCGCCCAGGCCCTGCCGCTTGCGGCGACCCTACGGGGGTTCGAGGTGCTGCACGCCTCGGGCGTGGTGCTGCGAGGCAGGGCGGCGCTGTTCGCGGGTCCGCCCGGGGCCGGCAAGTCCTCGCTGGCGGCGGCCCTGCTACAGCACGGAGCTGCGCTGATCAGCGACGATACGGTAGCGCTCGAGCAGCACGGCGCCGTGCTGCTCGCCCATCCCGGCGCGGCCCTGCTGCAACTGCGAGCCGCCGAGTACGATCGCCTATCAACGCGGGAGCACACAGCCCTAGGTCCCGCCACGAGATTCCTCGGCAAGCGGCTCTACAGCCCAAGCGCGACCGCCTCCCCTGCGCCGTTTGGCGAGCTGTTTCTGCTGGAGCGCTCCACACACGGTCCTCTCGTCGAGCGTATCGAGGCGGTCGACCCATTCGCGCTGCTTGCGAGCACCTTCAACCTGTCTGTGCGCACACCGGAGCGCCTCATCCGCCATCTCGACCTGGCGGTCGCCCTTGCCGCCACGGAGCGGATCTATCGCCTGCGCGTCCAGCCCGACGTGAACGCCTCGCAGCTGGCCGACAATCTCGTCGAGCACACGCTGGAACTCTGAATCGATGTTCGCGGCGGCGTGGGGCGAGCGATCGGTCGAACTGCTCCAGCTTGGCGCGATACGTGCCGGAAGCAGGCCCGAGCGCATCGGCCAGCTGGCGGTCGTGGGCGAGGAGGGCGCCGCCGACGGGAGCTGGCGCTGCTGGATCTCCGGACGTCTGAGCAACGCCGAGGAGCTGCGCGAGCGGTTCGCCCTGCCCCCCACCGCGAAGCTGCCCACTCTGATCGCACGGGCACACACGCAGCTCGGCCCGGGCGCCTGCGAGCTCCTTCGCGGAGAGTTCATCGTGGTGGCCTTCGACGGCGAGCGCGGGATCGCGACGATCGTCCGTGACCAGCTCGGCGGCCGGCCGCTGGTGCAGGCTTGCGTGGGCAGCGGAGCGCTGTTCTCAGAACACGAGCGCGCCATCGTGGATCTACTGCCGAGCGTCCCGGGACCCGATCGTCTGGCGGTGGCGCAGTGGATCGAGCGCGGCAGTATCCCCGCTGGACGCAGCATGTTCGAGGGCATCGGGCGCATCCCACCGGCACACAGGGTCCTGCTCTCCGTGGAGGGGGTGAGGATCGAGCCCTACTGGCGTCCCCGCTACGAGGGCGTCGTCTCCGGATCTCGTGAGGAGATCGCCGAACGTCTGCGCACGGCGGCGTTCGCCGCTGTGCAGCGAGCAGCCCGGGGAGCGCGGCAGCCCGCGGTGCGACTCAGCGGCGGCCTCGACTCGGCCTGCGTGGCGGCGGGGCTCGCGGCGCAGAAGGGCTCCGCGAGTCGAGCGCTCGCGCTCGGTGCGGTCTTCCCGACTCACCCCGAGACCGACGAGCGAGAGTTGATCGAGGCGACGGCGCGTCACACGGGCATGTCCGTCGAGCTGGTTCCCTTCGACGATCGCGCCTCGATCCTCGCACCGGCGCTCGAGCACGTCGAGCGCTGGAGGCTTCCGCCGGCCACACCAAACCTGTTCGTATGGAAGCCGCTGATGGCGAGCGCACGTCGGCTCGGCGTGGACGTGATGCTCGACGGTGAGGGGGGCGATGAGCTGTTCGGATTTGCGCCCTACCTGATCGCCGACATGCTGCGTACCGGGAGGGCGCTCGCGGCCTGGAGGCTCACCCGGCGCATCCCGGAAGTCGGGGCCGAGGCGGACTTCCGCATGCGCCTACGAGCGATTCGCGTATACGGAGTCCGCCGCCTGGTGCCCGTCAAGCTGAAACGGCGCCCGAGAGCCGCCAGCTCGCCGGGATCGCTGCTGCTTCCCGCCGACGCATCAGAGCTCCTCGAGCTCGGGGACGGCCCGCGGGAAAGGCGGCTCGACGGCCCTGTGTGGTGGCAATCGCTAGCGGAGGACCTGACCGAGGCGGGCGAGAAGCTCGGCGTGTCGGCTCACTTTCGCCGCGAGGCGATCGACGAGCGAGTCGAGGGACGCCATCCCTTCCAGTTCGACGTCGATCTGCTGCGCACGGTGCTCTCCAATCCCCCTCAGATGCAGTTCGACCCGGTTCGCGACCGCGCGCTGCTGCGCGACGCGCTCGCCGGCCGCATCCCCGAGGCGGTGCGCACCCGTCACGCGAAGAGCTTCTTCACCGCGCTGCTGCCCGCTGGGCTCGCAGCCGATGGGGCCCTGCTCGCCGACGGCCCAGCCCGCGGCGACGCGCCGGTGCGCGCGTTCGTCCAAGCGAAGCCCCTGGAGAAACTCCTGCGAGAAAGATCGAATCCTCGCGACAGTCGGAGTGCTCGCCGACTGTGGCATGTCGGCCTAGCCGACGCTTGGCTGCGGGCGCTCGAGCGCCCCGAGTACCCGCGCGAACTGCTCGACAGAGCGGCGCCTCAAACGTAGGAGCAAATTCGGACCGGTACTTTTTCGGGTCTTGCGCTCCGTGCGAGCCTCCCTATCATTGCACCTCTACTTACTTAAGGAAGGAAGCTCATGGAGAAGGACACACCCAAGTACGAAGTCCCCAGGATCGAGGATCACGGGGACCTTGCGGAACTCACTGCGGGTAGTCACGAAGGCGAATCGACCGACGCTGCCTTCCCGATTCACACCCCGAAGAAGGATCTGACCTTCTCCACGCCGTAGGCTGTGAGCTGGACGGATAAGTCTTGACATGCGCCGGCGGTCTCGCGCGAGACCGCCGGCGCATGCGCTTAATGTGTCCGCTCATGGAGACAGAGTCCGCTGATGCATAGATGAGCGACTCTGCCGATTACGTCGTCTCACTTTTGGGGGATGGGGCCTCGATCTGGCCCGCAGTGCAGGCCCTCATACCTGGCTTGGCTCATACCGAGCACAGCAGCTCCGATGCGGGCGAGATCGGCCTGCTCGGCTGGGTGAGCGCGACGGGAGAGGAGATCGCCAGCCTCTCGACACTGCGCGCGGAGCACCCAGGTCCCCTGGTGGTCGTGCTGAGGGACACGCCCAGCCCGCGTGGCGCACGCGTGCTCGCGGCCCGCCTGGAGGGCGCGGTGATGGTCGCGGACATCGAGCACACTCTGATGCCAACGCTCGCGGCCGTAGCGGTCGGACAGTGCGTGATGCCCAAGGCGATCCGACAGATCGTCGACCGACCTCCCCTGTCGCCACGCGAGCGTCAGATCCTCGCGATGATCGTCCTGGACTTCTCCAACGCCGAGATCGCACGCAAGCTGTTCGTAAGCGAAAGCAACGTCAAGAACCACCTTTCCTCAGCGTTCCAGAAGCTGGGCGTGAAGTCCCGCAGCGCGGCTGCCGAGCTGATCCTCGACCGTGAGAGCGGTCTGGGCCCCGGCATCCTGCACATATCTCCGGAGGAGTCCCTACCGGAGATCGGCTGAGAGCTGTGGACTCGAGGCGTCGCAAGTCTGACCACGGGCACACCGTTAGTCGGCTGTGTCCAGGATCGACATCGCGAGACAGAGAGCGCCAGCCACGGAGGTAGCGCGAGGACGGGGGGCACTGATCGCCGACGATGCACCAGGCGAGCGGATCGCGGAGAGCCTCGGCGGGCTGGTGTTGGAGATCGCCACCTTCGGCAGCGTGGAGCATGGTCAAGAGCCACCTTTTATAGACGTTTGGCGCGCTCGGGATGCGCTCCCGCAACAAGGCGGAGGGCCTAATCCTCGACCCGAAGCGTGGACTGGGAACGGGCATCCTGGCGCTGCGTGGCAAGCCCATGGAGCAGACACCGACCGCGACGCGATGAGCGCGCAAGCGGCCGTGGGACAGTTCCATGCATGGAATCTGGAAGAATCCTCGCACTGGTTGAGTCGCCGGAGCATGCCGACGATCGTAAACATGCTCGAAACCTGGGGGGATCACTCCCACGTGCTGGCTACACGCGCCGACAGCAACCAGCCCCCTTCTAGGGCTCAGACATTGACACCCGGATCCTCTACCGATGAAGTGTCAGCCGGCCCAGAGCGGTGCGTGAGCCTGATGGGAGCGCCAATAGCGGTCGTGACTGAAGCAGCCGCGGTGCAGACCATCGTCGATGCCGCCGAAGCGGGCCGGGGGCATTGGACGATCACCGCGAACCTCGATCATCTGCGTCGCTACCGTCGCGAACCCGTCGCCAGGAGCTTGATCGACGAGGCCGACCTGGTCGTAGCCGATGGGATGCCGCTGATCTGGGCCAGTCGTCTCGCCGGTGAACCGCTGCCGGAGCGCGTGTCCGGGTCGAGCATGGTCTGGTCGATCTGCGAGGCTGCCTGTGCCCGCCGACAGAGCGTGTTCCTCCTCGGCGGCGATCCCAGCATCGCCGACCGGGCAGCGCGAGTCTTCCAGGACCGCTACCCCGGTCTCCAGATCGCAGGTACGGCGTGCCCTCCCAGGGGCTTTGAGAACGACGAGCGAGAGCTGGACCGCATTCATCGTCAGGTCACTCAGGCGTCTCCCCAGATCGTGCTTGTGGCGCTGGGGTTCCCGAAGCAGGATCTCCTGATCAGGACTCTGCGCAGGTCCCTGCCAGGCGCATCGCTCCTCGGCGTGGGCATCAGCCTGAGCTACGCGACAGGAGACCTATCACGCGCGCCAAGCTGGGTCTGTCACCTGGGACTGGAGTGGGCTTATCGCCTGTGCCAAGAACCCACGCGCCTGCTCGCCCGACGCTACCTCCTCAATGGCCTGCCATTTGCTCCGCGACTGATGATGTCAGCCATACGGCACCGCAGTTCTCGTGAAGACAGTGAGGCTTCTGGACGTCGGGATGGCTGACGCTCGCAGTCACCTCCCCGGCCGGGAGGGTTTGCGAGAACCACAACGGCCGTCTATGTGGGCGCAGTTGCGGTCGCTGCTCGGTGATCGACGCAAGCCAATTGCGGTGCTCGCGATCGGCTCGGTATTCTCTGGGATCGCCGAAGCCGGCATCCTGGCAATCGTGGCCGAGACAGCGACCGCGCTCGTCAACAGGGTCACGCGGGTTCATGTCGAAATCGGGCCGTTGCATGTAGAGCCAACGGTCGGCGCCCTGCTTGCCGTTGCCTTCGTTCTGGGGATTGTTCGCATCGTCCTCCAGATATTGATCTCGTACCTCCCCGCACGCATTGCCTCGCGAGTGCAGGGGCGGCTGCGTAGACGCATGTTTGAAGCATTCACCGACGCCTCATGGGGAATCCAGTCGCGCGACCGCGAGGGACACCTCCAGGAGATCATGACCAGTCAGATCATGCAGGTCAGTCAGGGCGCCACCCAGGCGACGACAATGGTCGCGTCGCTGTTTACCTTCATGGTTCTCGTCATCTCGGCGCTGATCCTGAACATCGTAGCCGCCGTCATCGTCCTGGCGGCGGCCATTCTCTTGTTCACTCTCATGCGACCGATCAACACAATTGGCGCTCGTCATGCGCGTTCGTTCTCGCAGGCGCAGATGTCTCACGCCGGCGGAGTCAGCGAGGCAAATCGGGTGGCTGAAGAGACGCAGGTGTTCGGGGTGGCCGCGGCTCAGCGCAACCGCATCAACGAGCTCATCGCCGCGGCTGAAGATCTGTTCTTTCGTACCCAATTCATCGCCCGCCTGGTGCCCAACGTGTATCAGAGCCTGGTCTACATCGTCCTCGTCGGTGGTCTTGCCGTTCTGCATGCGGTTGGCAGCGGCCATGTGGCATCCCTGGGAGCCGTGGTCCTGCTGCTCGTGCGGGCCGGTCTCTACGGTCAGCAAATCCAAGGGTCCTACACCATCGCGCGTCAGGCTCTCCCATTCGTCGAGCGCCTGGACGAGGCCGAGCGACTCTATACCGAAAGCTCTCCGCCGAGCGGCGATTCACCGATGTCAAAGGTGCGCACACTGACGTTTGAGAGCGTCTCGTTTGCATATCAGCCAGATCGGCCAGTGCTATCCGACGTCAGCTTCGAGGTCCACGGAAGCGAGGCCGTGGGTGTCGTAGGCCCCTCCGGCGCAGGCAAGTCGACGCTAGTTCAGATTCTGCTGAACCTTCGAGTGCCGGACGAAGGTCGGTATCTCATAAACGGCATAGCAGTGGAGCAGTTTCGGCGGGAGGATTGGCACGCCAGAGTCGCATATGTCGCGCAAGAACCACGTCTGGTGCACGCGTCGGTCGCGGAGAACATACGGTACTTTCGCGACCTGGACGACGATGCCGTGGCACAGGCCGCCAAGCTCGCCCGCATCGACGAGGACATCGAGAGCTGGCCGAACGGCTACGAGACGATCGTCGGACCTCGCGCAGACGCAGTCTCAGGCGGACAGCAGCAGAGGATCTGTCTCGCGCGCGCACTCGCCGCCCAACCGGACATCCTCATCTTGGACGAGCCGACCAGTTCGCTTGATCCGCGCTCCGAGGCCCTCATACAGGAGTCGCTCACCGCGCTCAAGCATAAGGTCACGCTGTTCATCATCGCGCATCGCATGTCGACACTCGACATATGTGACCGCGTCATGGTCATCCTCGACGGCCACCTCGATGCCTTCGATACAATCGCACAACTGGAGAGAGTCAATCCTTATTACCGCTCCGCCTCGACGATAACCACTGGAGCAGTCATTCGGGATTCGCTTTGATGCGAGAGCCAGAGCAACCTCCACGAGGTTCCTCCCCTCGTCCTGAGCGGTCAGATGTGTTCAAGGAACGGCTGCGAGTCTCTGCATATGCCCTCCAGCGAGGAGCTTGGCGGCTGAGGTATCGAGCCCCCAGCTTCGATGCTCCCCCACACGAGCCTATTCTTGTGGTTTTCGGCATGCACCGAAGCGGCACATCTGCAGCCGTCGGGATTTTCGAGGATCTCGGTTTCGCGATACCTGGGACCGTGCCGCCTGACGGGACGGGTGACAACAAGCGCGGCACACGCGAGGCGGTCGAGCTGACCTGGCTTTCGCGGCGTGTACTGAAACTCAACGCGTCTTCCTGGTATCGACCACCGACCACGAACCTCAAATACATCAAGAAGCATATAGCCGATCGAAACCGCATCGTAGGCCTGTGCGCCGAGCAGCGCTGCGTGTTGAAGGACCCGAGAATGCTCTTGATGCTCGATTTTTGGGACGGCGTCTCGCTCAATCCCATGGCGGTCGTACGGAACCCCGTCGATGTCGCGGAGTCGCTGGTGCGGCGCGGCGAGCCGGTGACGCGACGACAGTGCATCAACTTGTGGAAGGTCTACAACCGAGCGTTGTTGGACTTCGTGCAGAATCACGACTGCCCGATCGTATTTTTCGATCGCCCCAACTTCGTAGAGCAGGTCATGTGCTGCGTAGAGCGCCTCGGCTACAGCGACAAGACTCCGACACACTTCTTTGAAGAGGGGGTCGTCAGATCGCGGACCGAGGATTGGCGAAACCTTGTTGACGACGATGAGGCTGTCGCCCTCTACGATGACCTGGCAGGATTCGCGGTTGTTCCACAACCGGCCCTGCCTCTGCAGGGCCACGGCCATTGACCGATTGACTCCGCTTTACCCGACCACCGCGGTCTGCTGAACCGGCGGAGCCCGCGAGGATCAGCTTGCTCTACGTCTTGGCGGTCGGAACGAGTTCCTCGGATGCGACGGCACCGTTGGCGGACGCGGCGGTAGGAGACGACCTGCCGGTCCCAGGGTAGGGGGCGGGACCACCGGACTTCGTGCAGTTCGCAATCACACCGAGCAGCGGCGCGCCACTGCCTGAGAGCATCTGGAGTAGCTGTTCGGCGGCATCGCGTCGGCTGCGCCCTATACGTCCCACAACAACCACCCCATCGACCCTCATGAGCAGAGACAAGCCATCTGATACGGCGGTAAGCGGCGGCGTGTCGATCAAGACGAGGTCGTATGCGCGTTTCGCCTGCTCGAGTACCGTGCTCATCCCGCGGCTCTCGAGCAGCTCACCCGGGTTGGGAGGCACGGCGCCAGCGACCAGTACGTCAAGCCTACGCTCATCGTTAGCCCCCTCACCCGGCAGCACCCGCACGGCGACCGACTGAGTGGCTTGGCCCATCGCGATCGCGCCGGTCAGCACGCCCGTAAGGCCCGGCCCAGACTGGATGTCCAGCTGCTGAGCGAGCGTCGGTTGCCGCAGATCTGCCTCCATTAGCAGCACTCGCGACCCCAGCCTTGCCGCCGCTTCAGACAGATGACGAGCGATCGTGGTCTTACCGTCTCCTGGTGAGGGCGACGCGATCATCACGGTACTCACATCGTGATCCACGTTGAAGAAGCGCATGCGAGCACGAATCAGGCTAAAAGCCTCGACCTCAGCGGGCTGCAGAGCCAGTCTCTCCCTGCGTCCGCCATCGCGCCGGGCGGCTCGCGAGAGCGCAGCGCTATTGGGGACAACACCAAGCACCGGCAGGTGATAGAGCCCTACCAGCTCCTCGGTCGTCCTGATCCGGCGGTCGAAACGCTCGAGCAGAAAGGCGACGCCAAGGCCAAGCAGCAGCCCCAAGACCGCCCCCAGCATCGTGTTCGTTTTAGTCTTCGGCGACGACGGGCTGACGGGCACCACCGCTTCCTGAGCAACCTGCACGTCGTTGTAGCCCAGCCCGGCAAGGAGGCCCAGTGTGTGCGCGCGGTTCTGGAGGTCAAGCCCGTCCGTGCCAAACCGTTGCGCCGGAGGGAGCCTCGCCAACTGCTTGGTCACCAGCGCCAGCGCAGCCTTGAAGAACTGACGATTGGCGTGTTGATGTTCCTTGACGAACTGGCTTGTGTAGGTGTTCGCGATCGCGGCCGCAAGTCTTGGCGAGGTCGAGGTCGACGAGACGTCGATAATGCTCGATTCTCCCTTTCCGCGAGCGCTCACGCTTGCGCTGACCGCTCGGGCGGTCAGCCCGTGACCGAGCAACCTCGCGGTATTCGCCGCCGTTTCGCCAACCTCGACGAGTTCGAGGTTGATCGCCTGCTGGGCCTGGATGGTCAGACTGCTGCCGGCCGGAAGCCCGACGATCTGCTTGTCGAGCTCACTGCTGTTGAAGGCAAGCGCCGCAGTCGCCGTATACATCTTGGTCTTGTGCTTCGAATAGCCGTACGCTACCCCGGCAACGATCACGCAGCACAACAAGACCCACGTCACGCGGCGGCGCAGAACACCGACGAACTGCTCAAAACTCAGGCTTGTCGGCTCAGGGTCGAAGTCCATTAAGCTCTCTCTACTCCCCGCATCCGTGTACGCCCCGCATCCGTGTACGATTTGCCCGCAAAGAGTAATGCAGGATACAGCAAGCGCTAGGCAGAGCAATGCGACCTTGCTCGGACCCTCAGGCGTCTTCTTTAACACTACATAAATGATCCCTCTGCCTACGATTCCGCTTGGCCTTGCACTGAGCCGAGGACCGCTTGTCGCGCTCTTGGTGATTTCCCCGCTGCTCTTCGTCGCCGTGCTGTGGGCCGCGACGAAGCACAGCCACCGATTCATGATCGCTTCCGTCGTGATCCTGACACTCATTCCGATCGCTGGATTCCGCAAGCACGGGCTGATCCACCCCGGAGTCATCGGCCTGGCGGTGATCGCCCTCACGACTCTTCTCGGGCTTCTTCCCCGTCGCCAGATGCGTCTCACCATGGTCGACGTGGCCGCCCTTGTGGTGCTCGCCGGCTGCGTTCTCTCCGTGGCATACGGTCATCAGACCAAAACCGACTTCGAGGTCGTCCTCTTCCTGTGGTTCTGCCCGTTCTTCGCTGCACGGTCTATCACCGCATCGGGCTATCGCAAGACTGTCTTGAAGGCGTTCGCCATTGCAGGCGCTGTAGCTATCCCCTTCGGGATCGTCGAGATCACCTACGGCAACCTCTTTCTGAAAGCCTTCCCATTTGGCTCCGAGCCCGAACACGGGATAGGTGTTCCCGTTCGACGCCTCGGCATCTACCGCGCCGAAGGCGCGCTCGGACAGCCCATCCCATACGCGATGTTCCTTTCGATCGCTGCGGTCGCCGCAATAACCCTCTGGATGACTCGAGAGAACCGCCGCGACAATCGTTGGCTCTACGTTGGATTGGGCATCGTCGCGATCCAGGCCACCACGCTGGCCCGCACGGGGTGGCTCATGCTCGCGGTAGTCGTCGGGCTCGTGATCGCGCTCAACTTCAAGACTGTTTTCAGCTACAAAAATAGACGTCTCGTCGTTCTTGCCGTGGTTGGGCTTGGAGTCATTCTTGCGGTTCCAACGACGAATGAGCTGATCTTGGGTAGCTCCAACGCGGAATCAGCCAAACTCGAAGGAAGCACCAACTACCGCTCTAAGCTCATACGCCAGGCGTTGCAACCCGGCTACATCGATCCCTACGGAACGACTGAACGCCAGATCGGTCCGGGCGGCAGCAAATCGATCGATAACGAGTACGTACACGCCGCCTGGACGTGGGGGTACCTACCACTCGTTGGCTTTGCCCTGATGTTCCTTGCCTTCATTAGGGGGATGTGGCGACAACGAAGGGATACCGTGACTCTCATCGTCTACGCCACGTGTATCGCGACGATGGTCGCGATCGAGAGCGTCGCGTTCCTCACGCAGCAGGAAGTGCTGATTTGGCTTCTATGGGGTTGTGCGAGCGGGTTGACGTTGAGGCCTATCCGGGGTGGGCCCAAGTCGCTTCCTCATGCGACGCGGCCAGGTGCTCAGCTAGCACATCTCGCTACTGAGGCAGAAACGCAACCCCGCGTCCTTGTCAGCTAGCGGCAAGAGCTCGTTGCGAGAGCACTGGCGCGACAGATGGGGACATCCCCTCACGCTAGACGCCTAGCTGTGCGACGACGTTCGTGACCACAGCGAAGCGCATCTGTGCTACGGAAGGCTGCCATTACAGTCCCCGGCCCGTAGACCTGCCGTTGGCGAGTAAGCGCCCGATAGGTGCGATCAACCATGACGCAAATCGATATCGCGCAGCGAGCAAGCTCCGCATATCCGCGTGAGTGATATTTCCGGTAGTACCGGTAGAGACTGTGGAAGCGAAATGGAGCCATGCCTGCGCCGTCAACACCATCGCTCGATGTACTGTGCTCATGCGCGAGGGTGACAGCTGGCACGAGGAGCGTCTGCCACCCGCTGTTGCCCAGACGGCGACAGAGATCCTCCTCCTCGCTATACAGGAAAAAGCGCTCGTCGAAGCCGCCCACCGAACGCATCGCCTCCGTCCTGCACAGCATGAAGGCACCCACCACATAATCGACGACGACGTACTCCTTACTTGGATCCACAGGCACTTCCACCGCAAAGCGCTTCAATGGCCGCTGCAGCCGGCCTGGGAGAAAGCTCCAGAGATTTGCAGTGATCCGAGAAAACGTGCGCGCCTGAAACCGTCGGTCAAACGCAGCTCCAGCGGCAGCGGCCGTCTCGGTCGCTGTGAGCGCAGCCACAAGCTGCTCGAGCGCTGTGGGTGAAGGCAGTACGTCTGGATTGCAAATCAGTATGAACTCGCTATTCGTTATGCGTAGCGCGATGTTGCACGCGGCCCCGAACCCGTCGTTGGTGTCTGCCTCGTGCACGTCGAAACCGGCCGAGCGGGCATGGGACACGCTGTCGTCCACGGAAGCATTGTCTACCACGAGCATTCGGTCAGGCACCAACGAGCCGGACGAGAGCGCTTGCCCAAGCTCCGCAAGGTGCCGGGCGCTGTTATGGCTAACGACAACCGCTGTGACTCCAGACGTCCTCGCCGAGGTGTCCGTTGCATCCGGGCGCCCCCGCGCTTCGCGGGACTCGGGTGGAGTTTGCCCGTCGGTCAAGGCGCCACCCCTATCGGGCTCCTGCTCCCGTCAAGTCCAAGGCGATGCAACTCGGAGCGCAATCGCTGCGCTGCCACGGGCAACGCGAAACAGGTCGCGGCATGGTCATAAATCGCTCTCCGCAGATCTTCGTCGTGCTCTAGGTGCGCAGAGATGGCCTCCGCAAGCCGCGCGGGATCGTCAGGCGGCACGACGAGACTCGGAGCGGAGTCCTGCACAAGCTCCGGTAGACCGCCCGAGCGCGACACCACACACGGCACTCCGCGGGCGACCGCCAGCATGCCGACGGCACTCTGGGTGGCGTCCTTATAAGGAAGCAGCACCAGCCGGACCCGGTCGAGCAGGATGTCGATGTCGGACTCGGCGATGTATTCGTCGCGCAACTCCACGTCGGGCCGGCCGCGTGCCATCTCAGCCAGCGGCCCGCGACCCGCGACGATCAGCTTTACGTCGGACATCTCCTCCGGCAGCAGGCGCAATGCATCGAGCGCTGTGTCCACGCCCTTGTAAGCAAAGAGCCGACCGAACACGAGCAGTTGGCGCTCCCGCGGAACAGGGACGGGCGCAGGCGCCATGTCCGCGCCCAGTGGAATCACGCCGAGCGGCACGCGTCGCAAGAGGGGCTGGATCTGATCTGTCAGTACGGTTGAGTGAATGATCAGACACGCGGATGTGAGCTCGGCGAAGCGTGCAATTGCCCGAACCGGACGCGAAAACGTTGAGGCCGTGTCGCCCGAGTGTGTACGCGGGTCATGGACGATTAGCGCCACCGGCAGCGCGAGTCCAAGAGTCGCGTAGCGGGGGTCGACATGTGCGTGGACGACGGCGGTCGCGATCTTGCGGCGGCGCATATCCCGGTGCAGCCATAGCGCCTGTGTGAACAGCGCCTGCAAACGCCGACGTGGAAGCGACACAAGCTCTACACCCGCCGCCTCAGCACGATCAAGAATCAGTGTTCGCTCTTCCTCGTTGTATGCGAATGAGTTGACTCGGTCGACGTAATAGAGGGTTACGTTCAATCCTGTCTGACGGAGGCCTATGGCCTGTTCGGATCCGGTGCGCAGAAATGAGTCGCACAGGACGCCAATATTTGCCGGGTCGGCCTGTGCGGTTGCGAAGATAGCTCGACGTACGAAAGCCGCAACACGATGCACAATCAAACCCGCGAAGCCAGCAACCGTTTCGTGGGCTCTGCCAATAGAGGCTGCACGGGCCGCCTGCTTAGGGCCGATGGCACTTGCCTGGTGGGAGTCCATTGCGGCTTCGCTATGTTCTGAAGATGGGGATCGCAGAGTGCAAGAGGGCACCGTGGTAGGCTCGAAAAGAGACGCCGCCAGATCAACGCGGATCTTATCAAGGTCCTTTCGCACGCCGCGACAGATCGCGATGTCTCGGCCGATCAACCCTCAGTGTGTCTACCGGGTATATCGCGAACCTAAGGCGCGTCACCGCCTCGCCTGCCGTACGCTGCCGAACACTGATGCGCATCCTGCAAATCCATAAGTTCTTCTATCCGCATGCAGGCTCTGAGACGGCGCTGTTCAACACCCGCGAGCTCCTGACCACACATGGGCACGAGGTCATCGACTTCGCGATGCAGCATCCGAACAACGTCGCTTCACCGTACGCGGACTACTTCCCGGCGCGACGCGACTATACGGACCCCACCCGCCCTCTCCCGTCACGTGCGCGCGACGCATTGTCTTCTATCTATTCACTTGACGCGCGCCTCAAGCTGCGCCGGCTGCTCGCGGATGTTCGTCCCGATGTCGCTCATATGCACCTCATCTACCACCAGCTGACGCTATCCATCGTCGACGAGCTAACCAAGCAGGGCATTCCAAGCGTTTTGACCATGCATGACTACAAGATCGGATGTCCGGCGTATGTCCTGTACCGGGATGGTGCACCATGCGAACTCTGCACTACAGGGCACGTGGAGAACGTGTTCCTGCACCGCTGCATAAAAGGCTCACGGGCCGGCAGCCTACTGGCCGCGATCGAGGCTCGCACAGCGCGAATGCGAGGCAGCTATCGGAAGATCGACGCCCATATTGCGCCGAGCGCCTTCGCCAGACGCGTCGCGCTCGCCTCAGGCGTCGACCCGGACACGGTCCATGTGGTCCCCAATTTCCTCTCGGCAGAGGAGCTGACAGATCCCATCGAATCATTCGAGGAAGAGCCGCGGTTCTTCTTTGCAGGCCGGCTCGAGGAGATCAAGGGCGTTCGCGACCTACTCGACGCTTACGCCGCCGGCGACCTCGAGTTGGGCACGCTCGTCTTGGCCGGCGCCGGCGGAGAGCTCGAGGGAGAGGTGATCGCCGCGGCCAAGAGCTCCCGCTACATCGAATATCTCGGCCGCCTTAGCCGTACGTCGGTGCTCGCGCAGTTGCGCCGCGCACGAGCCCTTCTGCTGCCAGCACGGTGGCACGAGAACAACCCCATGAGCCTGCTGGAGGCGCGCGCCGTGGGCGTGCCGGTCATCTGCACTGACATGGGCGGCTTGCCGGAGATGGTCGAGCATGGCGTCGACGGTTTGGTGGTAGCGAGCGCCGAACCGCGAGCGCTGTCTGATGCCGTGCGACGACTCTCCCAGGACACGCGACTCGCGCAAAGGATGGGACGCCGCGGCCACGAACGACTGCTGCGTGACAACACCCCCGACGCCCACTACAAACGACTCATGGACGTCTACGAGAGTGCCCGAGCACGACAAATTGCGACGTCTTCACACTACCTCTAGCGGCCTCGATAACCTCCCACTGATCCATGTACACTCGGGTATGTGGTTGCCCAGCTGGATCCCACGCTTCTCCGCATCGCGCCAGGCAGAGCCGCTTCACGACTGATTGGCTATTCATTCTTTGAGGGTCGCCCGCTTACCACCTCCGGACGTTGGTGGAACCCGGTCGTGCTTGGGAACCTGCGTCTTGCTGCGGGCCGTGTGGGGAGCCGAGTCGATCGCCCCGTGTTCATCGTGGGGATGGGTAGAAGCGGCACAACCCTGCTTGGCCGCATCCTTGCTGCACATCCAAGCGTGGGCTTCCTCAACGAGCCCAAGGCCATGTGGCACGTGATCCGAGATGACGAGGACATCATTGGCTCCTATGCACCGCCTCACACGGGGCGACTGTACCTTGGCGCCGAGGACGCCAATGATGAAGTAAGCCGGCGCGGCAGTGCGCTGTTCGCCTGGTATCTACGAGCAAGTCACTCCAAGCGGGTCGTGGACAAGTACCCCGAGCTTGTTTTTCGTCACACTTTCGTTCGTGCGATCTTCCCAGATGCCCGCTTCCTTATAGCGGTACGGTCACCTTGGTCGACACTCCAATCAGCCGCAGGGTGGTCAGCCTCTCATGGGACCGACAGCGCCGACTGGTGGGGGCTAAGAGATCAGAAGTGGGACATCCTCTGGACGCAAGGCGTCATCCAAAGGACGAGCAACTCGGATCTCGCAAGCTTGGACCTTGCCGATGAGACCGATCACCACGTCCGCGCAGCGGTCGAGTGGATCGTGACGATGCGCGAGGCAATCTCGCTCGCTTCCGTTGATCCCCTCGCACGGGTCATCCACTACGAGGAGCTGGTTCAACACACGCGCGAGTTGATTCGCGAGACGCTGCGCTTCTGTGAGCTACCGGCGAGCTCACGTACAGAGGATTACGCTAACGCAATTGTCTCCGCTCAGGCGAGCCGGGATGACAGGCATGCGTCTTCTCATCTGCCCGGTATGTTGATTAGGGCGATCGACGAGACCTGGTCCCGAGTCGAGGCCATCGTGCCGGCGACACCGGGCGATGGCCCCAAGACCTAACGTACGCCAGCGATCAGAACTCGCGTCCAGACCATAAGATCAGCGGCAGCATCGCATCGGTTACTATCCCGTCTGCTTCTGCCAAGCGTACTAGCCTGTCAGCCTGCTGCCCCCGGCCTCAACCAAACGACAATGCAATTCGCAATCCTCGGCAGCCGTGGCTTCCCCAGCACCTACGGTGGCTACGAGACGCTCGTACGGCATCTCGCCCCCTACCTGGTGCGGGCGGGACACAACGTTACGGTTTACTGTCGTAACCGCGATGAAGGCCAGCGGGCTTGGCTCACCGAAGACGTCCGCTGCATCGCGACGCCCGGGCGCGATACGAAGTCGCTCTCAACCCTGACCTTCGGCATGACGGCGACGCTCGATGCGAGTTTTCGCCACTTCGACTCAATGCTCGTACTCAACATCGCGAATGGATTCTGGCTACCGGCACTCCGTGCAGCGCGCATACCGTCTGCCGTCAACACAGATGGCATCGAGTGGGAGCGAGGCAAGTGGAGCCGCATCGGGCGTGCCACCTTTCGAGTGGGGGCATGGATGACCGCCCACAACGCGACCACACTGATCTGTGACTCGCAAGCTATCGGCAACATTTGGAATGAGCGTTTTGGTAGTGAGTGCGTCTTCATCCCCTATGGTGCTCCGGTACTTGAGGAGATCGGCCGCGACCGACTGGAAACCGCGGAACTAGGAGACGAGCCGTACGTGCTCGTCGTCGCGCGCCTAGCCCCAGAGAACAACGTCGAGCTAACGCTAGATGCGCTCGACCTGCTCCGCGAGGATGCACCGCACGCGGTCATCGTGGGGAGCGCGAACTTCGACTCACCAATCGAGCGGCGACTGCGAGGGATGGAAGCGGCAGGAAGCGTCTCGTGGCTCGGGCATGTCGACGATCAGCGTCTCCTAACCCAGCTGTGGGCTCACAGCGGGGTATACGTCCATGGACACTCCGTCGGCGGCACGAACCCAGCGTTGCTGCAGGCGCTCGGCGCCGGGGCGCCGACCCTCGCGCTCGACACGCCGTTCAATGCCGAGGTGTTGCCCTTCCCTGAACACCGCTTCCCAAAGGATTCCGGAGTGCTTGCCGATCGAATGCGATCGGTCATAACGTCCCCCTCGCTCCAGGAGGAGATGGCCCAGCGTGGTCGCTCCATCGTACGTGAGCGTTACTCCTGGGATGACGTATGTCGGACGTATATGGATGTGTTGGTGGATCTGGCGAGTCGTCGGCGCCGCTCGTAGCGCCTGGGTCACACAGATCTCGTTGTGATCACCACGAGACGGTGTCAGATAAGCGAACCCATCAGCCGTGCGATCACCTTGGACGCAGAGTGAGGATGACAGCGCTGGCGGGACGCACGACGACTCGAATAGAGTGGCTCGCATGCGGCGGTCTCGTGGGTTCGGGTCGCCACCGTCCTGCGTCGTTCACTGCAGCCCCACCAAGAGAGGTGCCGCTGGTCGCAGCGATAGATGGAGCGTTCAACCTCTCAACCTTCGCTGTATAGCCGGAGATCGGGATGAAGACCGGCTGCGGCAAGCCACTCGCCGCAAGGTTGTCGATCGCGATCCTGATCGTGCCTCGGGGGGTGACCGTGGCCCAGGTTGTAAGGTTCGGCAGTGGACCCGGGGAGACTAGGCGGGCCGGCACGAACCGGCCACCCTCGAGTTGACGAGCGGCCAAGAGCCCATAGTACTCGGGGCGAGCGATGACCTGCCCGCGAGCAGGCGCCCGATTTATAGGCGTGCATATGGGGGCAAAGGCTTCAGGCTTGCAGCGTCCAAAATATCCATGGAAATTGAGTCCGACGACACCGGCGCTGGTGGCCCGCAGCACCCAGTCGAGGGACCACAGCGCGCTTGCGAAGACCGGACTCGTCGCAGGCCCGCCGGGAGCGTCGCAGGAAGAGGTGCTGTTCGTCTCACTAATGAGAGTTTCGCGGCGTGCAAGTTCGCCGGCACTGAGGATGACCTGAAGTGCCGCATCCTCTCGTTCACGAACTTCTGGAGAGAGGAGTTCGACGGCGGTGGGAACTGGCGTGCCCTTGCATACGCCCTTCGAGAAGCTGTAGGTGGTGGGGTAATAGTGTTGAGTGAGCGCTGTGAACGAGGTGGACTTGTCCGAGGCAATCGCCGTCAGCCACGCTTGCGACCGTATCCACCCAAGGTCGGGGCCATACAAACGAATCGTCGACGTGGCAGCCTGCATGGCCGCCGTATAGGCAGCCAACTCTTGTAGATAGCCGCTCGGACTGTAGGAGCTGGGACGGAGACTGACCAATGCGCCCCCGAAGTCGTTCGGCTCATTGCCGATCTCCATGCCGAGTAGACGAGAACCGAGGATCTTCTCGGCGACCCGAGCCTCATTCGCGGCGCGAGCGGGATCGAAGTGGCCGAGGTCAACGCCTAGGATAACCCGCCAACCCGTGGCTGCCAAAAGTCGGCGTAGCCGGATCAGATCCGCGGGAGTGACGACGCTCGTGGCCCATGTGGGCGGTGGTTCATTGGAGCTGGTCCACCAAGAGCTGTCGAGTGCGTTGCCGCCAACTCGAAGCACTCCAGGTCCTAGCAGTCGCAAAAGAGCCACAAGTGATTTGTGGCTGGCGCTCAGATCATCGGTGGCGAGCTCCCCGGCCTCTATGGATAGACCCACGGCACCCAGCGCAAATTCTCTTCCGGGACGGTTGGCTTCGATGCTCAGAGTCGCGTCCTGCGCTGCGTCTCGAGCTACGTAGCCACGCTGTGAGCTGGCCAGCCCCACACACCCAGCAAGGAGGAGGATCAGCGCAAGAGTTGCGACTAGCAGCGCTGGCAGCGCTGGCAGCGCAAGCCACCGCGGTCGCCATACAGAGTCTGGGTCTGGGCCTGTGGACACGAGAGATCGACCTTTCAGACCAGCATCTGCTGATCGACAAGCATTGTATGCAGCCGACGACGCTCGGAGCGCCAGTTGGCAAGCGGCGCACGAAGGACCGTACCGTCCGTCTGACCTCGTGTATATTTCGCGGGAGGTATTCTGTCGATGGCTCAAGAAGCGAGAGGCCGGATGAGCGCGTGGCCATCACAGCGGGTTAGCCTGTCCGTGCGGCGTCGCTGGCTCGGCTTGGCGGGCGGCGTCGATCGTCTGCTGGTGTTGTTTCTTGGCGCGATGCTGCTCGTTCGCGTACTAAACGACGACCTCTCCGCTCCGGGCAGTCGCCACTCGGGCAGCCTCAACCTGTCTGGAGTGATCGCGGTGCTGTTCATCTTCCTGGCCGTGGGTCTGCTGCTCCGTTGCCGCCGAGGCATACTGCCCACGGCCCTGATCGCGCTCTGGTTGTGTGTATGGACAGCCATTGCAGTGAACACCAGCGGCGCATCGACCGAGACGCTCCGCGAGGGAGTGCGCGAGGTGTCGGTCCTAGCGCTTGCGGTTATCGTGTACAACGCGCGTGACGCAGTGACCGTTCCCATCGCCGCTCGTCTGGTTCAGCTCATCGGCTTTACTCCAGCGGCCCTCGCCCTCTACCAGCTCGCAACGCACACAGGCATGCACGTCGCGCACAACATCCGTGCAAATGGAACGTTTGCACACCCGAACAGCGCGGCGATGTTCTTTGCGATCGCAGCCACCGCCTCGCTGTGGCTGTACCTCGACAGCGGGCGACGGCGATCTGACGCCGTTCTCATGACACTTTTCGCAGCCGCTCTGGTCGCGACGTTCAGCATCGATGGCCTGCTGACCCTGGCCGCAATGCTGATCGCTTTCGGCACGCTGCACATCGGCTCCTTCCGCCTCAAGCTTATCCCCTGTGCGATCGCGGCGGCTGTCGTTCTAGTGTTCTTCGCGACGCCCCTAGGCTCAAAGCGCGTCGCCGGCGAGTCAGCAACCAGCCTCGCATCAGCCGATCGGGGGGAAACAACCAGCTCGTTCAACACACGGCTCTACAGGTGGAAGACACTCCTGCCGGAGTGGGAACGATCCCCCGTCGTCGGTCGAGGCATCGGCACAACGACGACCACCGAAAGCACCGCCACGAATCGGTTGAACTACCTGCTGCCCCACAACGAATACCTGAGATATCTCGTCGAGACGGGCGTCGTTCGGCCTGCTGATTCTGATCGCGGCCCTGGTTATGCTGGTCCTTCGCCTGTTCCGCATGCGAAAGATCCCCGGCACGCCGGATGTGGGCACGTTGAACGCGCCGTCGCTTGGGATCGCCGTCATCGTCGGATGTCTGGTCAACTCACTCGCAGACAACACACTTCTCAACAGCCCCACATGCTACGCCGCTGCGCTGATCGTCATTGCCGTTCTGAGCTTGCCGGGTGTAGCGACAAAGCGAGCACCGGTCCCGCGAGCTGTGTGACGGCGCGCTTTGGTGGTTCATCACTTCGGCCCAGATCCCGCCACCGTCGGCGGCATGGCCACAGTGATCCGGGTGCTCACCGAGCATGAGATCGGGGGCGACGTCGTGGACTTTCATGCGACGTGGAGGCCGCAATCGCCACTGGCCACCACCCGGGTTGTCGCGGCTTCAGCGCGAGCGCTCCTGCAAATGCCGGCCGGCCACGTGGCTCACATACATCTCTCTGAGCGAGGGTCCTTCCTCCGGGAGGGGTCGCTCCTCGCACTGGCACGGAGGCGAGGCCTCATCGCAGTCGCCACGATTCACGGCGCGTCCTTCATACCGTTCGCCGGCATGCATCCGCGACTTGTGTCTGCGGTGTTGAGGCGCGCAGACCTTGTGACCTGCTTGGACCAGGAAACGCTCGACGTAGTAAGACATGGCGCACCTGACGTTCACTCCGAGATTGTGCCCAATCCGGTTTTCGTCGAGGACAGCTTCGTGCCCGCAGACCAGACGGATGAGCTCGTCGTATTCGCCGGCGAGATCGGCCTGCGAAAGGGCGCTGACGTGTTGCATCGCGCATGGCAACTGGTAGCTAAACGACGCCCGGAGGCACGCTGCCTGATGGTAGGCCCCACAGGCGACTACGCGCCCTCCAACACGGAGCGCCTCGAGGTGCGCCCGCCCGCCGATCCGACGGAGATGAAGGAGATATTGCGACGCGCTCGGGTCGTCGCGCTACCTTCACGCGCGGAGGGCATGCCGATGGTCTTGGCCGAGGCAATGAGCCTGGGCCGACCGTTCGTGAGCACGCCGGTGGGAGGCATCCCCGAGCTCGCCAGCCAGGGAGGCATGCTTGTGCCGGTCGACGACGAGATCGGCCTGGCCGATCGTCTCGTGGACCTGTTGGCCGACCCTGATCTCGCGCGGAGCGTGGGCGAACGCGGGCGACGATTCTGCCTGGAGACGCGCAGCATCGAGGTCATCGACGCTCGCCTGCGAAAACTGTACTCAGCAGCTGCCGTCGATTGAGAATCAGCGCTTCGGCGCTCTGAGCCTCAGCGCAGCGTTTCGGGCGCGCGCAGCAGGCGAGTCATCGTCAGCCCATACCGCCCCAGCACGCCCGCGCCACGACCCAGGGGCGTTCTGGCCCGCCGTCTCGCAGCGTGTCGCGCATGCTGGTCCAAGACCTCAGGTGGAGGCAGCACCTGTCGCCGCACGAACGCGCCGAGGTCACCCCTCGGCATCAGCAGCCCGTCGATCAAGCCGACGTCGGCAAAGAGCTGTGATCGGCTCGAGTGCGGGTTGGGATTCGCGAGCCGCGCGGCAATGCGTTGGCGGAGACCCAGCTTGGACATGCTTCCCATGATCTGCGCCAATGGCAGGCCCACCGTTTTCTCAGCCACGTTGACCGCAGCCGGAATTACACGCGCAAGCGCAGGATAGGAGCGCAGCAGTTCCTGGAGCGCGTCGAGGGGCACGTCGGCGCCGTGGATGTCCCACCAGGCGCTCAGGTCGCTGGCCAGGCGCAGGTCAACGAAGCCGTCCCTCGCATAGAACAGCAGCAGGGCGGCCAACTCGTCGGCAGGCGCCGGGCGCCAGTGACCCATGGGATCCACGGCGGGCGGCAACAGCCGCTCGCATGCGAAGCTCTCCTCATACCAGTGCACGCGCCAGTGGAGCTCGACCGGCGGAAGCTCTTCCCGCTGATGGACAAGCGTCAGGTGCAGCAGGGGCAGCCCACGGTCATCCAGATAATCGGCTGGGGCGCCGTAGTCCAGCCCTCGGATCACCTCCACCGCCGCCTGCAGTTGCTCTGGCGCGACCAGCAGATCGATGTCGTTGGAGGGACGCCGGCCGGGGTCGCCGTAGATGGCCTCGCCCAAGAGCGGGCCCTTCAATGCGACCGAGCGAATCCCGGCATCGGCGAGCATCGCGATGGCACGCAGAGATACGAGCTGCAGGAAGGCTCCGTGCCGACGCGCTGCGGCTATCGCCTGCTGCACCGTCTCGCCAAAATCGTCACTCGATTGTCCCTTGGCGAGCTCGACGATACGTGGACCCAGCGTGGGGAGCAGCCTGCGCAGGCGCAGCGTATCGGCAAGTCGTGGCCAGTCCACGTCCGCCACCAGATGCTCGGCTCGCTCGCCCAAGGCCCGCCGGCGGGCAGACGTGCCGGCGCTGAGCAGGATGAGTTGCTGTTCGGCATGCGAGCTGACCATCCGGGGCCAACTCTAGCGCCGCGCCTCAGCATCTAGGAGGTTGCGTGCGGTTCCATCTTGAGCAATTGGAGGTGGCTCCACGGGAACGAAGCCAGCAGGTTAGGTGGGGATTGCCCTTCGAAATAGCCGTGTGGACCCGCGTACGGGTTGACGCCTGTTGGCGTCGGGTCCTCGGCGTAAAAGGCCACATTCGCGGCGATGTCCCTGACGAAGATGCCGTAGCGCTGGGCGGCTTCGGCCATCATCAGAGTCAACCGCGGCAGGTGCAGTGACGCAAGATCAAGAGTCGGATCGAGCCGCAGATGAGCACCCTCGGGCAGCGAAGTGGGTTCCGTAGAGCCCCCATCCGTTCGCTGCGCCGGCGATGCAAACAGACCGCTACGCACGTTTGAAACAGATATCGCCAACGCGTGGTTGATCGTCCCCTTTTCGAGATCTTCAAGGGTGATGAACCCACCCGCGATCGACAGCGAAGACGCCGAAGCTCCCCAACAGGCAGTGGCGCCCTGCCACGCTTCGGGACCGTAGGCACCCTGGCTAGTGCTCACATCTTGCATCGCACCACCCCACGAGGCGCGCCAGCCTTTCCCAACCTTTGCCAGACCCCAGAACTCCCACATCCGATCCGTACTCGGCTGCCAAACCAGGAGGTGCTCATCCGTCCCCGCTGCCGGCTGAGCGTCTGACGGCAGCGGAACCGCGTTCCACGCCGCCTGCAGTCGGCACCGACCAACCCGTCGTGTTGATCGCCGGGCCATGCCCAGAGCTCACCTCGGCGAGCTCGACTGCTCTCAAGGCTGCCACCGCCGCTTTTGACCCCGGATCCAAGGAAGCCGCGGCGGGCAATGCGCTATTCCAGAAGCTTTCAGGAGCGAAGAACCGAAAGGAAGTCGACGCATCGGCCAAAGACGCGGGAGTGCCCACGCCCGCGAGAAACACAAGCGCAATCGCGCACAGCACAATCGAGCACGAGAGACTCTCATCCTGTTCTCGGGCACTCTGCGGCGGTAGCGCCCAGAATCAGGTTCCTCGCCGCACCCTACCGGCACGCCGCCCTCCGTCGCGCAGCTCACTGCAGTTCCATCTTGAGTAGTTGGAGGTGGCTCCAGGGGAACGAAGCCAGCAGTTTCGATGGTGACTGCCCTTCGAAATAACCATGCAAGCCTAGGTAGGGATTGGTGCCCGTCGGAGTGGGGTCCTGGGCGTAAAAGGCCAGGTTCGAAGCCTTATCCCTCACAAAGATCCCGTAGCGCTGAGCGGCTTCCGCCATCATCAAAGTCAACGGCGGCAGATGCAGCGCCGCGAGATCGAGCGCCGGATCCAGCCGCAGGTGCGCACCCTCGGGCAACGAAGAGGGTTCTGTCGACGTCCCATCCGTGCGCTGAGCCGGCAACGCATACACGCCCGCACGCACATTCGGAACCGAGATCGCCAAAGCGTGGTTGACCTTCCCCTTTTCGAGGTCTTCGAGAGTGATCATCCCGCCCACGAGCGGCAACGAAGACGCAGAAGCCCCCCAGGAGCCTGACGCCCCCTGCCACGCTTCCGGGCCGTATACACCCCGGTTGCCGGATACACCCTGCATCGCACCGCCCCATGAGGCCTGCCAGGCTTCGCCGACCTTTTCCAGACCCCAGAACTCCCACATCCGATCCGTGCTCGGCTGCCACACCACAAGGTGCTTGTCCGATCCCACAGCCGGCTGGGCGTTTGCGGGCAGCGGCACCGTGCTCCACGCCGCCTGCAGCGAAGGCGCGACATGGTGGACAAGCGTCACGAGAACCGTCGGTTGACCAGCCGACACCGTGTAGATCGGCACCGACCAACTCGTCGTGTTGATCGCCGGGCCATGTTTGGCAGCCTCCTCAGCCAGCTCTTCCGCGTTCAAGGCGGCCACCACCGAGGCGGAACTCGTGTCCAAGAGCGCACCGGCCGGAAGAAGTTCGTTCCAAAGGCTCGTAGAAGTGAAGAAACGAAACGGAGCGGTTTCAACGGGTGGCGTTTCAACGGGTGGCGTTTCGGCCGGAGGCGGTTTGACCGGAGGCGGTTTGACCGGAGGCGCTTTGACCGGAGGAGCGACCGGCGGGGCCTGTTCGAACGGAGGAGACGCTTCGATCGGGAAGGTCACGTCGCGCGGCGTTGTCGGCAGCTGTGGCTGCTCGGAGATGCTGGTCGGAGGCTGTGCTGCTAGCGCTTTAGCAGCGGGGATCTTCGGCTGCGAACGCTTCCGGGCGACACTTTGGTTGGAGTGCCCTCGCTTGGATCCCGTGGGCTTGCACTGCTTGATCGCCATCCGCCGCACACGATGACGCCGGGACAGTACGCACGCGGGCCGCAGCGAAGCGGACCTCGCGCGCCGATCGACCGATACCCACGGGCGAGGGTGCGCCGATACGCGAG
The DNA here is from genome assembly GCA_963785435.1 of uncultured Solirubrobacterales bacterium. GTDB lineage: Bacteria > Actinomycetota > Thermoleophilia > Solirubrobacterales > Solirubrobacteraceae > Palsa-744. The sequence continues at coordinate 524,439 of CAWAVE010000008.1, read as the reverse complement.
CGCTGAGGACGGCCGCACGAGAGGGGCCGGCGCCTGCGAAGAGCGCGACGATGAGGATGCACGAGAAGATTGCGCCAGCGATCAGCGGGCAGCCTTCGGCCGCCGACGAGCGCCGAACACACGGCACTGACATGAGACTCCTTTTGCCTGTGGACTGCAACGGTGCCTCGGAGGTACCGAGCGACCAGCTGCTGAGGTGGCTATGCAGTGTTCATCGGAGCACCTGCCACGAACATCGAGCTTCAGTGCCCAGCTCTGGACGTTAATCCTGAAGCAGTCGTTGCACGGGGCTTGCGGCAAGCTCGGAACCCGCGTTGCAGTGCCTCTTATCAATCGACAATCGCCTGCGCTACGATTGCGCCAGCATCGAGAAAGGCACGGAGGCGGCGATGGAAAGTCGTAAGCGGCAGGGATTGGCCGATAGCAAGAACCTGCTCATCGGGCACCTGTTGTACGCGTTGGCGTCGATCGTCGCCGTCATCGCGACCATGGCTCTCGGGCCGGCGAGTGCTGCGGCGGCCGTGAATCCGGTGTTGAGCGGCTCCGTAAGTGATTCGGTGACGCTGCCGGGTACCACGGCGGTGGCGATAGCCGGCCATTTCGCGTATGTGACCAATTACTACGCGGGTGAGCTGACCGCGATCGATATCTCGAATCCGGCGGCGCCGGTGATCGCGGGCTCGAGCGAAGCCAGCAACGGGCTGCTGAACGCATCCACGGTCAACATTGCGGGCGGCTATGCATATGTCGTCTCGAAGAACCGCAATGGTCCTAGCGGGTCAGGGAGCAATGACGACGGGACGGGGAACAGCCTCATGATCCTGGACATCGCCTCCAATCCCGCCTCGCCGAAGATCGTCGGCTCGGTGCGAGACGCCAACACGCTGTTCGGCGCCTACGGAGTGGCGATCTCTGGTAACTACGCGTTCGTCGCCTCGCAGGGATGCTTGAGCGGTCAGCCGTGCCCGAAATCGGTGGGGAACGCGTTTGCGGTGATCGACATCAGCAATCCGGCTTCGCCGTCCGTCGTCGCGGCGATTCGCAACTCGGCACTACCGCCACCGTGGACCGGGACGGGAGCGCTCGCGCATGCAACCTCGGTTGCGATCTCCGGCCACTACGCCTATGTCACCGCGGCCAATCAGGATCGTCTGACGGTGCTGAACATCGCCAATCCGCTCAGCCCGACAATCGTCGCGTCGATCCAGGACACCGCGACTCTGATCTTTCCCGTGGATGTGGCCGTGAGCGGCCAATACGCGTATGTCACCGATCAGGTGTCGACCGGTCATATGACGGTGGTGGACGTGCACGATCCGACCAACCCACTGGTGGTGGCGTCGCTGGTCAGCTCGGCGTTGAACGGGGCTTATCGGGTTCGGACGCACGGGGATTTTGCGTATGTGTCGGCGTCCTCGGCGGCGGATGTGGCCGCGGTTGACATCTCCAATCCGCTGCGCCCGCGGGTCGCCGCGACCGTTGCGGATGGCACTCATCTGAACAAGACGACCGGATTGGACGTGGATCCGACGGGGCGCTATGTGGTGGCGAGCTCTCCGTATCTCTCCAGTCAGAGCCAGCCGCTCTATCCGCCCTTCGCGTTGCAGACGGGTGGACCGACGCTGACCGGGACGGTATCTGCCATCACCCTCGACCCTTCGCCGATCGCAGTGAGCATCTCGGCGGCCTCGCGGCCCGCCAATCCGACAGCACAGACCTCCGCGAACATCATCTTCTCGGTCAACGATGCGGTCTCAGCGGTGCAGTGCCAGCTCGATAGCGCCTCCTGGCTCCCCTGCACGACCCCAATCCATCAGATCTATGGCGCGCTCGGGGCGGGGTCGCACACGTTCGCGGTGCAGACCACGGACGCGGCCGGTAACACAAGCACCGCCAGCTACAGCTGGACCGTCACAGCACCGGCCAACACCTCGCTCCCGGCAATCTCCGGGTCAGCGACCGTCGGGCAGGCTCTGAGCGTCTCCGCCGGGACCTGGACGGGGTCTCCGACGTTTACGTACCAGTGGCTACGCTGCGACGTCATCGGCATGAGCTGCTGGCCGATCGCCGGCGCGAGCTCATCGAGTTACACGCCCGAAGCCGCCGACGTGGGGCTCACCCTCAAAGCACAGGTGACCGCCACCACGAGCGCAGGCTCGACCGTCGCCGAATCCAGCCCGACGGCCGTCGTGAGCGCCAAGCCAGAAAGCACCTCCCCGCCGACGATCTCGGGCTCGGCGACACAGGGGCAGACGCTCTCGGCCTCTCCCGGCTCGTGGTCAGGCTATCCCGAACCGTCGCTCACATACCAATGGCAGCGCTGCGACCAGAACGGAGCCAACTGCAACGCGATCGGCGAAGCGAACGCCCCCACCTACACACTCGAAGCGCCAGACGTCGGCTCAACAGTCGCAGTAATCGTGGAAGCCTCCAACAGCGCCGGCTCCACACAAGCCAGCTCGAGCGCAAGCGCGACCGTCACCGGAGGGCCGGCGAACACCTCCTCGCCATCGATCTCCGGCACAGCCACGCAGGGACAGACACTCTCGGCCTCTCCCGGCTCCTGGTCCGGCTACCCGACGCCGACGTTCGCATACCAATGGCAGCGCTGCGACCAGAACGGAGCTAACTGCAACCCCATCGCCGGCGCGAACGCCCCCACCTACACACTCGAAGCGCCAGACGTCGGCTCAACAGTCGCAGCGATCGTGGAAGCTTCCAACAGCGTCGGCACCGCACAGGCAAGCTCAGCCGTGAGCCCGGTCATAAGCGGACCGCCGGCGAACACCTCCCCGCCATCAATCACGGGCAGCGCGACCGAGGGTGCCACGCTGACGGCCTCGAGCGGCTCATGGACGGGCTATCCAGCGCCTTTGCTCACATATCAGTGGGCACGGTGCAACACCCTGGGGCAGAGTTGCGCCGCGATCCCGAGCGCGACCACCCCGAGCTACACCGCGCTCTCCGCCGACGTCGGCTCCACCCTACTCGTGACCGTGACCGCGAGCAACAGCACCGGCATCACGCCCACCAGCTCGACTGCCAGCGCTGTCGTTGCCTCTGCGGCGGAACCTCAGACGCCTTTGCTGGATAACTTCGCCCGTGCGAACAACACCGGACCGCCCGGCCCCAACTGGACGCACATGGTCGTCTCGAGCACCAGCTCAACCAACGACCTCTTCATCACCAAACAACAAGTCACCGGCCGCTCCGGAAGCAACGCCGACTTCTGGAACCCGCAGACGTTCGGCCCCAACAGCGAGGTATGGGTCACTGTGGCCGTCAAGCCGAACTTGGACCAGGATCCGGTCGTGCTCGGGCTCCGCTTCCAGAACCCCGGTGCGGCCAACGCGAGCGGCTATCAGGCGTACTACATCTACCGCTCCAGCCAGGCCGATCAGTACAAGATCATCTCCCGCACCAACGGAACCACCAGCACCACGCTCGCGACCGCCAACGGGCCCACCCTGCAGCCGGGCGATCAACTCCTGTTCCGCGCGATCGGCACGACGCTCGAGCTGTGGCGATTCGATGCGGGCGCCTGGACGCGGATCCTGACCGCGAGGGACAGCACCTTCACGAGCGCCGGATACCTCAATCTCACTGCCCGCGACGGCACCGTCCGGCTGACAAACTTCGGCGGCGGAACGCTTCCGTAGCGCCGACCGGTCGCGCAGGACAGGACCCACGCGACCGGTGCACTTCGGCTACGCCGCAGCCGGTGCTGTGTCCTCGGCGTGCATCATCTTGCCCATCGCGACGATGATCTTGCGCTCGCCCGCGAACGGGCGCCGCGCGTGCGAGACGATCATGTTGTCCAGCGCGATCAGGTCGCCCTGTCTGCCACGGGAGCTTCGACGCACAGCTCCTCGTAGACCTCGCCGATGCGGTCGATCGCCTCGTCCGGGATCGGCGTGCCGTCGCCGTAGTACACGTTGCGGGGAAGATCCTCGTCGGCGAACAGCTGACGAAGCGCCGTGCGCGTCTCCTCGTCCAGGCACGCCACGTGGTGCAGCTGCACCTGGTTGAAGAAGATCTTCTCGCCCGTGCGCGGATGCGTGCGCACGCCCTTCGCGAGCTGACGGACGCGCAGGCCGGCTCGGTCCACTCGCAGCTCATCCCCGCATTCGCGCAGATCTGCTCGACCTCGGCCTTGTCGTCGGTGTGGAAGAAGTCCTGCCAGGGCACGTCGACGCCCTCGGAGAAGTTGCGCACGTACATCAGGCCTTTGCTCTCGAACTCCTCGACGATCTCCGCGGTCGAGCTTCTCATAGACCTCGCGACAGTCGAGAGCGGCGTCTCGCCCTGCTCGACCGGACGGCACCACGCAGAAGAAGAACTGGCGCAGCGGCCAGCTCGAGAAGTGCGAGCTCTCGTTGTGGAACAGGATCATCTTGTCGGGCGGGTACGGCGTCGAGTGGTAGATCTGCTGCGCCCGTCTCCTCGGGCGGCAGGTCGCCGTACTCGGCGAACAGGTCGCCGCGCGATCGTCGAGGCGACCGCCTCGAAGTCCTGGGCGCCCGCGAGCGGGAAGCCGCGGAACAGGATCGCCCCGTAGCGGTCGAGATAGTCGTCGACGTCGTCCGGTGGCTTGCGCACCACGCCGCCAGGTCGACGTTGTCGACCGCCGGCGTGATCACCAGCGGCAGGCTGCTCCTCGTTGCCCGGCAGAAAGCCGGTCTGCACGAGCTCTGTCGTCTGACCGCCTTGCGTCGCATCCCGCGCAGGCCCCGCCATGGCGCCGGCGGTTCCTGTTGTGGCTCATCTTGCTCCTGTCCGGGCATGGCGCCCTCGTGTGTCCACTGATCCGTCCTGTACGACGCGCCGCCGGCGCCGCGCAGCGCAACGGCCGCGATGTATCCGGCGCGCGGTCGCTGAAGTCCTCCATGCACCACTGCCCGGCTCCTCCTCGCACCATGCGGTACGCAGCAAGCGCGGCGGGAGCGTCCGGCGCAAGCTGACGTCGAAGCTGTCGAGCGCCAGGCTCAGGCCGTCGCCGCGCGCCTTGATGAACGCCTCCTTGCGCGTCCAGCAGGTCAGGAACGCCCGTGGCTGCGCCTCGGGCGGCAGGGAGCGCAGCACGCCCACCTCGGCCGGTGAGAAGAATCGCTCGGCGATGCGCTCCGTGGCGAAGTCGGCGTCGTCGAGCTCTACGTCGATCCCGATCTCGCCCGCGCTGCTGAACGCGTACAGCGCCAACCGGCCCGGAGTGCGAGAGGTTGAACCACGGTCCCGCGCCAGCGCCGGCTTGTCGAACTCCCCGTACTCGAACTCCAGACTCCTCGGGCGCGGTCCGAAGGTAGCGGCCGAGCAGCCCGCGCAGCAACGCACGGCCGACGATATAGCGCGTACGGTCGCGCTCGAACCGGAACCGGTCCGCGCGACGCTGCTCGTCAGCGGCAAGCAGCCGGCGCATCCGCTCAACGATCCGCGGGGGACGCTCGAGCGAGGCGCGCCAGACGTGAACCTCACCCACGGGCAGCGCCCATCCGACGCTCGCATCCTCGAACATCGGCGCTTGTCCGGCCGTCTCATCCCTGTTGGTGGCCAAGACCACACCGGAATAGTAAAGGCATATGCAACCCTCCACGTAAAGACATCGCCGGCTGCTCGACATAGTATCCAGCCGTGGCAAGCACCGCCTTCATCACGGGCGCGACGCGAGGGGTGGGCCGCGCAACGGCGGAGCCTTTGCTGTAGCAGGGCGTCGCGGCGCGCGCACTAGTTGCGTGAGCCGCCGGCGCGACGGAAGCTGCGAATCGCAGCGCGCCCCCCGGTGGCTGCACCCTGGCCATCCGACGGCGTCTGCTCGGCTGCGAGCTGCACGCTCAGCAGACGGGTGTCAGGGTCGGTGACGAGCGTGCGCAGCACCGACACGAAGCCGCCCGCCAGACGCCCCACCGTCGGCGCGTCATAGAGGGCAATGTCGTAGTTGAGCTCGGCCTCGATCCTCTCCTCGAGCACATGCAGTTCGAGTGCCAGCTCAAATCGGGCGAGACCGAGGTCGACCGGCACGGGCTGCGTTTGTGTGCCCTCCAGCCCGAGCCGTGGCGCCTCGCCGACCCGCACACGGAAGTTGACCTGGAAGAGCGGATTCACCCCCGGATCACGGTCTGGGCGGACGGCTTCGACGACAAGCTCGAGCGGCACCTCCTGGTGCTCGTAGGAGGCGAGCACCGAATCACGCACACGGCTCAGCAGCTCCACGAAGGTCGGGTTTCCGCTCATCCGCACCCTGACGACGATCGTGTTCGCGAAGAACCCGATCAGATGCTCGAGCCCCGGCTGCTCACGGTTGGCCATCGGGCCACCGAAGAGGATGTCGTCCTGACCACTCTCGCGGTACAGAAGCGTCGCGAACGCCGCGAGCAGCAGCATGTAGGGCGTGACCCTCATAGCCGCGCACATCTCGCGCACGGCGTCGGCGAGCTCAGCGTCGAGGACAAAGCGATGTGTGCCCCCCCGAATGTCGGCGATGCCACACGGGGACGATCAGCCGACAGACTCATAACGGTCGGCGCACCCGCCAGATGCGTGCGCCAGAAGTCGAGCTGCTCGTGCAGCAGCTCACCCCGCAGATGGTCGCGCTGCCAGGCGGCGAAGTCACGATACTGAAGCGCCAGCTCCGGCAGCTTCGCCTCGCGTCGCTCGAGGTTTGCCGCGTACAGCTCGCCGACCTCTCGGTAGAGGACCTCCACCGCCCACGCGTCGAACGCGACGTGATGCGGCGCGAACAGGATCACGTGCTCCTCGGGACCGAGCCGGAACAAGGTGGTGCGCAACATCAACTCTGCGGCGAGGTCGAACGGCCTGAGCGCTTGCTCGGTCAGCCGGCGCGCGAGATCGCCGTCGCGTTCCCCCTCCGGCACGGTCGAGAGGTCCACCACGGGCAGATCCACGCTCCACTCCTCGAGCACCGTCTGGCTGGGCGTCGCCTGCTCGCCCCACACGAGCACCGTGCGAAGCGCCTCCTGGCGTCTGAACACCTCGATCAGCGCGTCGCGAAGCGCACCGAGGTCGAGTGGTCCCTCCACGCGCCAGGCGAGCGCCGCGTTGTAGGTGAAGCTCCCCGGCGTGAGCTGGTCGAAGAACAGAAGCTGTTGCTGGGGAAACGACAGCGGATGTCCGCCTGAAGCAGATGTCGTGGTCTGCTCGGAGCTCCTGCCGTTCTGGGGGCTCGGCGCTGTGCCCTGTGGAGCGTCCTTCGCAGCGCCCGTCGCGCGCGCCGCGTCGACCGTCGCTGCGAGCTCCCTCAGCGTCGGATGCTCGAACAGTGCCCGCACCGAGATCTCCACCGCGCAGCGCTCGCGCACCTGCGTCACTACGCGCGCGGCGAGCAGCGAATGTCCGCCCAGATCGAAGAAGTTGTCCCCGGCACCCACCCGCTCGCTTTTGAGAACGTCCTGCCATATCTCTGCGAGTGTCGCCTCGGTCGACGTCTCTGGCGCGAGAAAGACGGCGTCCTGCCTCTCCCAGCTCGGCGATGGAAGCGCCCGCCGGTCGATCTTGCCGTTGCGCGTAAGCGGGATGCGCTCGAGCACAGTCACCGCCGCGGGGACCATGTAGCCCGGCAGCTGCTGTCGCAGATGCGCGAGCAGCCTCCCATGCAGATCGTCGGCGGTAACGGCGCTGGCGCTGGCCGGGACGATGTAGGCCGCCAGTCGCTTGTCCCCAGGCGCCACGTCGATCGCTACCGCCGCGCAGTCGGTCACGCCCGGGTACTCGCGGATGGCACCCTCGATCTCGCCGAGCTCGATCCGGAAGCCGCGGACCTTCACCTGGTCGTCGATCCTGCCCCGGAACTCGAGCTGGCCGTCGGCAATCCGAGCCGCGATATCACCGCTTCGATACAGGCGTCCGGACCCGAAGGGGTTCTCGATGAACCGTTCAGCCGTCAGCTCAGGCCGGTTCAGGTAGCCCCTGGTTACACCGGCTCCGCCCACGTACAGCTCGCCGGCGACACCGCCCGGCACCGGCGTGCCCTTGCCATCCAGCAAGTACACACTGAGATCGGGGATCGGCACGCCGACCGGGCTCGTCTCCCGCTCGCAGTCGGACGCTCGCAGCGGCCGGTATGTGACGTGCACGGTCGTCTCGGTGATCCCGTACATGTTGACCAGCGTAGGCCCCTCGTCACCATAACGATCGAACCACGGACGGAGCGTTGGTGGTCGCAGCGCCTCACCGGCGAACACCACAACGCGCACGGCCAGCTCGGAGGCGTGTCGAAGGAGCTCGTCCTGGACAGAGGTGAACAGGCTTGGGGTGGCGTTGAGCACGGTCACGCCGTGGCTTGCCACCAGCTCAGCTAGTCCCTCCGGAGAGCGTGTCGTCCACACCGGCGAGACGACCAGCTGTCCGCCGTGCGCGAGGGCGCCCCATAGCTCCCAGACGCTGACGTCGAACGCGTAGGAGTGCACCAGAATCCACACGTCCCGGGGACCGAAGTCGTACCACTCCTCGGTGGCGCTGAACAGCCGGGCGATCTGTCGATGCTCGACCTGCACTCCCTTCGGCTTGCCGGTCGACCCGGAGGTGTAGATCACATAGGCGAGGCTCGCGGGCGTCACCGCCGTCGTTGGATTGGCCACGCTGAGCGTCTCAAGCTGGTCGTCCTCGGCGCCGAGGCAGACGGCGGTGATGTCGATGTCGCCGAGACGCTTGAGCAGCTGCTGGTCGGCGACGATCAGGGTGGCGTGCGCATCGGCGAGCACGAAGTCGAGCCGCTCGCTCGGGTGCTGGGGGTCGAGCGGCAGATACGCCGCGCCGGCCTTGAGCACTCCGAGGATCGCGATGACGAGCTCCAGCGAGGGTTCGAAGCACAGCGCGACGAGCGTCTCCGGCCGGGCGCCGAGGTCCATCAGCCGGTGCGCGAGCTTGTTGGAGCGGGCGTTGAGCTGCCCATAGGTGAGCGACTCACCTCCGAAGCTCACCGCGACGGCGTCAGGCGTGGCGGCTGCCGCAGCGCTCGAACGCCTCGTGCATGCACTGGACCGGATACTCGCGGCCGCTCTGGTGGCCCGCCGCGAGCGCCTCCTCGCGTTCGTCGGAGTCGATCAGCGGTAGCTCATCGATAGATTGCAGCGGGTCGGCGAGCGCACCCTCGAGGAGTCGGATGTAGCGACGGGCCAGCCGTTCGATCGTGGCGGCATCGAACAGGTCTGTGCTGTACTCCCACGCCAACTCCAGCTCGTCCCCGGCTCGTCCTCGACGAAAAGCGTCAGGTCGACGCGGGATGTCCTCGGATAGGCGTCGTAGGGCTCGGCGCCGTTGAGTGCAAGCTTTGCGAGCGGGACGTGCGCGCAGAACACCTGGAACAGCGGGTGCCTGCTGAGGTCGCGCTCCAGGGGCAGTCGCGCCACGATGTCCTGCAGCGGCGCCTGCTCGTGCGCGATCGCCCAAAGGACGGTTTCGCGCACGCGCGCGACGAGCTCGCCGAAGCTCGGCTCGCCCGAGAGATCGCCGCGCAGCGCCACCGTGTTGGCGAACAGGCCGACCGTGTTCTCCAGCTCCGGGCGCTCCCGACCCGCCGTGGTAGCCCCCACGACGATGTCCTGCTGGGCGCTGTGGCGGTAAAGCAACACGTAGTAGGCGGACAGCAGGGTCATGAATGGTGTCGCCTTGGCTGCCATGGCGAATTCGCGAACCGCCGCGGCGGTTCCCGGTGCGAGCCGCATCCGATATGTGGCCCCTCTGTAGCTGGCCACGGGGGGCGCGGGCGGTCGGTCGGCAGCTCAAGCGCCTCGGGCGCTCCCGCCAGGCGCTCCAGCCATGGCGCGGTGATCTCGTCCAGGCCGCGTGCTTCGAGTGCCTCACGCTGGCGACGCGCGAAGTCCGCGTACCGAACGCGCGGCTCACCAATCGCCACGGACTCGCCGCTGCGATAGGCGTCGTACACGACTCCCAGCTCCCGCATCACCACCGCCTGTGAGCACCCGTCGCAGACGATGTGGTGGAAGACCAGCTCCAACACGTTCTCCTCATCGGCCAGTCGCACCAGCGCAGCGCGCACCAGCGGACCGCGCTCGAGGTTGAACGGGCGGCTTGCGAACTCGGCGAGGATCCGCTGCGCCTCCAGCTCCGGGTCACGCTCATCGCGCAGGTCGATCAGCTCGAGCTCGGCCTCCGCGTTCGGCGTGCTCACCGCGACCGCGTCTCCGGCCTCGGTGGCAAACGTGGTTCTCAGCGCCTCGTGACGGGATACGACATTGCGCAGCGCCCGTCGCATCGCGTCAACGTCGATCGCTCCGCGCAGCCGGGCGCCGATCGGCATGTTGTATGCGACGGTTGAGCCCTCCAGTTGCTCCAGAAACCACAGCCGCTCCTGGGCAAAGGCCAGGCGAGCACGACCTTCCGTCGCGCCGTCGGGCGCAGTCGAGGATGTCGAGGACAAAGGCGCCTCCTGCGGACGGCCGCGTTCGCGCGCCACAATGTCCGCAAGCGCCGCCACGGTCGGTCCTTCGAGGAAGTCAGTGAAGTTGACCTGTACCGACGTAGCCTCTTCGACTGCGGCGAGCATCCGCACCGCCGCCAGCGAGTCGCCGCCGAACTCAAAGAAGTCCACCTCCGCGTCGACGACATCGAGACCGAGCAGCTCGCTCCAGATGGCTGCGATTGTTGTCGCGATCTGGCCATCCATGGCCGTGAGCGTGCCACTCACCTCATCCTGAAGCTCGCCCACGTTTTCGATGCTAGCGCTTCACCGTTATCCTCAGTAAATCGGCGCCGGATGGAGCCGCCAAGGATCAGCGGACAGATGACGGGAAATGTTCGAGAAGACGCCGGGCGGAATCCGATCCGGACGCTGGTTGCCGACGGGCGCTTCGAGGAGGCCTGGAGGCTGCTGCGTCCCGAACTGCTCGCTGGCGAGCACACAGCCGCGTGGAGTGTGGCGCGCAACCTGCTGCGCGCCGGGCGCGACGCCGACTGGGCCCCTGCGACCAAACGGGATGCCCGCCTCGCGGTTCTCTGCACTTACGAGGCCAGCGAGATGTCGGAGCAGTTGCGGGTGGCCTGTCTTGCGCTCGGCATCGACGCCGAGCTGTACCTCGCACCCTACGGCCAGGTCGAGCAGGAGCTCCTCGACGCCAGCTCCGGGCTTTCCGCGTTTGGCCCGACGCATGTGTTGATCACTCCCACGACCGCCGATCTTGCGTTCCCGGAGCTCGCCGACGACGCCGAGGAGTTGCTCGATGGGGCCCTACAGCGGTGGCGGATGCTGTGGGAGCTGATTCGCCGCGCGCAAGGCGCACGGGTGATCCAGCATGCGTTCGTCGTACCCGATGAGACGCCGCTCGGCCACCTCGCCATGCGGCTGCCCGCGAGCCGCGTGTCGCTGGTGCGAGAGCTGAACCGGCGCCTCGCGCTCGACGCCGGCAACGAGGTGCTGATGGTGGACTGTGAGCGGCTCGCTGCCGGGATCGGCAAGCGCCACTGGTTCGATCCCCGGCTCTGGTACGGCACCCGCCAGCCGGTCGCCCACGATGCGTTGCCGGTTCTGGTGCGCGAGACCGCCGCCGTGCTCGCCGCCGATCTCGGCCTCGCCGCTCGCTGTCTGGTCCTCGACCTCGACAACACGCTCTGGGGCGGCATCATCGGCGAGGATGGTCTCGATGGGATCGCGATCGGCGAAGGGCCCGAAGGCGAGGCCTACGCGGCCTTTCAGGACTATGTGAGCGCGCTGCGCCGGCGAGGCATCATCCTGGCGGTCGCGTCCAAGAACGATCCTCAGGCCGCGCGCCAGCCCTTCTTGGACAAGCCCGGGATGCGCCTGAAGCTCGACGACTTCGCGGTATTCGTGGCCGACTGGAGGCGCAAGCCGGAGCAGATCGCGGAGATCGCCGACACACTCGGGCTCGGGCTCGATGCGATCGTGTTCGCCGACGACAACCCAGCCGAGTGCGCCGAGGTCACCGCCGCCCTGCCCGACGTGTCGACTGTCTGTCTCGACGTTCCGCCATCCGAGCGCGTGCGCACCCTGACCGCGAGTGTCCGCTTCCAGATCTCAGCGTTGTCGCACGAGGACGAGCAGCGCCAGCGTTCCTACGCCGCACGCGCCGAAGCGGCTGAGCTTCAGGCCGGCACCGCGACGCTCGAGGCTTTCTGGCGCTCGCTGCAGATGCGCGCGCGGGTACGGGCCCTCGATGCCGCCTCGTTGGACCGTGCTGCGCAGCTGGCGCAGAAGACCAACCAGTTCAACCTCACCCTGCGCCGGCACACTCGCGCGGAGATCGAGCGCTATGCAGAGGACCGCATGGCGATCTGTCGCACGCTGGAGCTGCACGACCGCTTCGCCAGGCACGGCACGATCGGGCTTGCGATCGCGCTTCCCGACGATCAGGACAGTGAGACGGCCTTGATCGACACGCTCCTGCTGAGCTGCCGCGTGATCGGCCGCACAGCCGAGGCCCATATGCTCGCGCACCTAAGCGCTGCCGCGCTCGAGCGCGGGTTCAAGCGCATGCGCGGCGTGTACGTGCCGGGGCCGAGAAATGCGCTCGTCGCGGACATGTATCCGCGGCTCGGGTTCCTCGCCTGCGACGAGGACGAGTACTGCTGGGAATATGACCTCGCGGCCAACGGGCCGATCGAGAGCGGCTACATCTCCGACGAGCCAGAGCCATGATCCAGGACGAGCAGTTCGAGCGAACCTTCCAGGAGGTCTTCGAGGACATCTTCGGCTGGGGGATCGAGATCGGCGAGGACGACGGGCCGGCGACTGTCGAGGGGTGGGACTCCCTCGCCCAGATCCGACTCGTGCACGAGCTCGAGAGCCGCTTCGGCGTGCGCCTGCCAGACGCGGCGCTGCTGGAGGAGCAGAGCTCCGGATCGCTCAAGGCACTGGTGCGAGAGCATGCGGGTTGAGCGCGAGCTGCGGTTTGCGACCGCGGACCTCGAGCTGTTCGCCGCCGCGAGCGGCGACCGCAACCCCCTGCACCTCGATCCCGAGTTCGCTGCCGGAACGGCCTTTGGCGCACCGATCGTCCACGGCGCGCTGATCGCTATCGCGATGCTCGGCGCGCTTCCCGACGAGCCGCTCTCGCGGATGCGCTCGCTTCGCGTCTCGTTCTCCGGCGCGCTGGCGCCGGGCAGCGTGGCGAGCATCAGCGCCGGCGCGATCGACCGCCAGCCCGAGGCCTGGGAAATCCGACTGACGGCTCGCGGCACGATGCTCGCGCGAGTGCTGGTGCGCCCGGCCACCGAGCCGCCCACTGGTACGCCGCAGCGCGCCGCCGCCTCCGATGCCCCGCTCAGCCCGATGCGCACGACGCCCGCCGATCTGCTCGCCTCCGAGCTGAGCAGCGGGTTCGAGCTCCGAGGCGAGTACGCGGCCAGCCCCGACCTGGACGTCCTCGCGCGAGGTTTTGGCGCGAGCGCGCTGGACCCGCGTCTGCTGGAGGGGCTCGCCTGGGCGAGCTACGTCGTCGGGATGGAGCTGCCCGGTCTGCATTCGCTGTTCGCGGGCCTCGTCCTCGCTGTGGGCAGCGAGGACGCAGAGGCAAACGACGGCCAGACGCTGATCGTCCGTGACCACGACGAGCGCACCGGACAGCTCACGGTCGCGGGCACCCTCGCCGCGAAGGCCGGCGCAGGCCGGACGCTTGCGACGATCCACTGCTTCGCGTTGCCGAAGGCCGCGTCTCCCAATCCAGCCGCCCTCAGGCTCAACCGCCCGCCGGAGCGTGACCGCGGCGCGGTGGTCGTGATCGGCGGCAGCCGGGGCTTCGGCGCATCGCTCACGCTCGCGCTGCTCGCGTGCGGCTACGAGGTGCACGTCGCCTACGCGACCTCGCAGCGGCGCGCGGCGGAGCTGGCGCGGCTCGCGGGTGCCCACGCGCCACGCCTCCACCTCACGCAGATCGACGTGCGCGATCCCGACGCAGTGCGGTCGCTGACGGACGCCGTGGAAGCTGCGGGCGTAACGCTCGTCGGCCTCGTGCTCAATGCAGCGACGCCACCTTTGGCGATGGGCCTGACGCCAGAGTCCGCGACGGAGCTGGCCGATTACGTCGCCGCAAGCCTTCGCCTCGTCGCGGTGCCGCTGGCATCGCTGCTCCCGCTCGTGGACGAGCAGCACGGCTGGGTGCTGTTCTGCTCGTCGGCGGCAACCGCGTCCCCGCCGCGAGATTGGCCTCACTACGTCACCGCGAAGAGCGCCATCGAGGGGCTCGCCAGCTGGGTCACCACGATGAAGCCGCGCCTGCGAACGGTCGTGCTGCGCCCCCCGAAGATGCAAACAGCCATGACCGGCACACCCAGCGGCCGGATCGGCGCCGTCTCGGCCGACACGATCGCTCACTGGACGGCAGACAAGCTCGCCGGTGGCGAGCTTGAGCCGGGACTGACGGCACTCGAGCCAGCAGCACACGAGGCAGCGCCGCTATGAGCACGGATGCCCTATGGGAGAGCTTGAGCGCCTTCAGCGAGACCTTCACCTGTTATAGCTCGGCGGTCGCGACCTGGGTCGCCCACGACCGTGCGGACTGGCCGTCGGCCGTCAACCCGGGGCTGGCGCTGACCGTGCTCGACGTCGGGGAGGGTCTGTTCGGGTTCGTCCACTTCCCGCCGCGCTTGCGAGCGGAGCTGGGCCTTGTGCGCGTGGGGGTCGACGCATCGCCAGTCGAGGTGCTTGACGGCGTGCTCGCCGAGCTCGAGCGCAGCGGGCGGGTGATCGTCGCCGGCGATGGATTCCGCCTGCCCTGGCATGTCGCCTACGGCAGGCGCCACGTGCCGCACTGGTACGTGCTGGGCGGCGCGCCCGACCGGCTCGAGGCGATCGACCCGTTCGCCTGCCGCAACGAGCTCGGCGTGCAGCAGGCGGGACGCACGCCGATCGCGCGCGCGGATCTCGCGGAGCTGCTCGTCGGCCTGCCCGGCGGAGATCCCGTGCTGGTGCTGCGCGAGCGGTTCGCGTTGGGGGACGACTGCGAGCTCCCGAGTGGCAGCTGCCAGTGGTTCGTGCGCGGCGAGGTCACAGACTCACATACGCTGGCGGGGGCCGAGCGCTCGGCGGGTGTGCTGGTACTCGCCCGCCACTTTCGCGAGCACGGCCAGGATCCGTGCGCCTACGCGCAGATGGACGACATCTGGTCGATCGCCCGTCACCGCGCGTTCCTCGCCCGCCACACAGCGGCCGTCGCCGCGCGAGCGGCCGACAAGGGGCTGGCGACGTGGGTGCAGGAGCACGGTGAGCCGCTGGCCAAGCGCTGGAGCCACATGGCCCCGCTGTTGATGCAGGCCACGCTTGCGCTCGGCTCGGGGCGCCCTGCTTCGACCAGCGTTGCCGACACGCTCGAGGATCTCGCCGCGCGCGAGCTGGCGGTGTCGCAGGCATTCCCATCAGCCTTCGACGTGGGTAGCATCTGAGCGCAGCCGACAGGATGGACGGCTCGAGGCCGGGGCAAACACGGGTTAAGGACATCGTTTCATGCAGGAGACCAGGACCGAGACAGTCGGCTTCCGGCTGTCGCCGCAGCAGCAGCACCTGCTCTCATCCGCCGAGGACTCGGGAGCCGCCCAATGCGCCGTTCTGCTTGACGGCCCAGTGGATCTCACCAGGCTCCGGGAGGCGTTGGGCGGCGTCGTCGCCCGCCACGAGATCCTGCGCACCACCTTCGTGCGACCCGCTGGCATGCGCAACCCTCAGCAGGTGATCGACGAGGAGCCCGCACAGGCATGGTCGCTGGAGCAGGCGCCTGGCACTGCAACCGCGATTAACGGCGGCGCGACGCTGGAGGAGCTGATGAATCGAGAGGCGGCGCGCGGGTTCGACCTCGAGCACGGTCCGCTGGTGAGGGCGCTCGTGGCCGGTGCGGGTGAGGAGTCGGTGCTGCTACTCCTCACGACCTGCGCCGCCTGCGCGGACGCCAACTCGCTGTTGCTGCTGCTGAGCGAGCTTTGCGAGCACTACCGGGGCGCGGAGATCCGCGACGAGCCGATCCAATACGCCGACTACGCCGAGTGGCGCCACGAGCTGATCGCAGACGAGGAGACCGAGGCGCAGGAGGGGCTCGCGTTCTGGCGCGAGGACGCCGCCGATCGGCCCGCCCCGCCACGACTCTTGTTCGCGCTCCAGAGCGCCCCTGACAGGGCGCCACGCAGGGCCTCGCCGCTGGAGCTTCAGGGCGTTGAGCTAGACGAGTTGCAACGTGCGGCCGTCAGCGCCGGCGTCACCGTCGCGATCTTCCTCGAGGCCGCCTGGCACGCGCTGCTGGCGCGCATGTCGGGCGAGTCGGAGCTGCTGCTCGCGGGCTGGTGCGATGGTCGGGCGCAGCCGGACCTGAGCCAGGCGATCGGCGCCTACGAACAGCCCGCCCCGATCCGCTCGCGCTTTCAACAGGGCACGACATTCGCCGAGATCCTCGATCAGGTTCAGCGCTCGCGCGCGACCGCGGTGCGCTGGCAGGATTGCGCCACCGCCGAGGATCTCGCCGACGTCGCCGCGCGGGCTGCCGCCGGATGGGCGTTTCATGCCCTCGACCCGGTGACGACACCCGCGCGCAGGATCCTCGCGCTTCGCCCGCCCTCCAGCGACACGCAACTGACCCTCGTGCTCCGTGGCGAGGAGACCGAGCTGGCGGGTGAGCTTCTATACGAGCCACTCACGGTCGCGGAGAACGACGCACGAGAGCTCGCCGCCCGCTTCGCGACGCTTCTGCGCAGCGTGCTCGCGGACCTCTCCGTCCCGGTCGACCAACTCGCGATCGTGGAGGAGTCCGAGCGGCAGGGACTGCTGTCAGAGTCCGGCACCGATGCGCCAGCGGGCTCACAGACGCCTGTCCACGAGCGGTTCGAGGAGCAGGCGCGGCTGACGCCAGATCGGCTCGCCGTGATCGGCGCGTCGCAGTCGCTGACCTACGCCGAGCTCGACGCGACCGCCAACCGTCTCGCCGCCCATCTCGCGGAGCTGGGGCCGGTGCACCGGCAACGAGTCGGCCTATGCATGGAGCGCACACCGTCGCTGCTCGTGGCCATGATGGCGATCCTGAAGGCCGGCGGCTCTTATGTGCCACTCAACTACGAGCACCCAGCGGCCCGCATCTCTGGCCAGCTGCGCGGGGCGGACGCGCGTGTGCTCGTGACCGAGCAGCACCTGCTCGACCGCCTGCCGAGCCTCACCGAGACGGTCGTGTGCGTCGATCGCGACGCCGCCGCGATCGCGGCTTGCTCAGCCGACAGCCCCGGCCGGATCGCGACCCTGGAGGACCTCGCGTATGTGATGTACACCTCGGGCTCCACCGGGACGCCCAAGGGCGTGGCCGTCACCCACGGCAACCTCGCCAACTACGCGGCGGCGATCGACGCTCTGCTGTCCGCGGGTGAGGATTCCCATGGGTTGGTGTTCGGCGTCATCTCCGCGATCAGCACCGATCTCGGCAACACCTCGATCTTCACGCCACTGGTGTCCGGCGGATGCGTCCGGCTGATTAGCGTCGAGGCGTCGATGGACGGCGACTCGCTGGCCGAGGAGCTCGCCGGCGAGCAACCGGACGTGCTGAAGATCGCACCCTCTCACCTGCGTGCTCTGCTCGCCGCCAACAACCCGGCCACGCTGCCCCGTAAGTGGCTCATGGTCGGAGGCGAGGTACTGTCGTGGGAGCTGGTCGAGCAGATCAGATCGCTCTCCTCCAGCTGCGGGATCGTCAACCACTACGGTCCCACCGAGACGACGGTCGGATGCGCGACATATCTCCTCGAGGATCGACCCCGCCCGGACTCCTCGACCGCCCCGATCGGCTTTCCGCTCGCAGGCAATCGCGCGTATGTGCTCGATCGGCATCTCGAGCCCGTACCTGACGGCGTCCCGGGCGAGCTGTGCATTTCCGGCGCAGGCGTCGCCGCTGGGTATGTCGGAGCCGCTGAGGAGAGCGGGTTCACGCCCGATCCTTTTGTCCCAGACCCAGAGTCGAGCAGGATGTACCGCACAGGTGATCGGGTCAGGCGGCTGCGCGACGGCGCGATCGAGTTCCTCTCCCGGCTCGATGACCAGGTGAAGATCCGCGGGTTCAGGATCGAGCCGGGGGAGATCGAGGCGACGCTGCTGAGCCACGCCGCGATCCGTCAGGCAGCGGTCTGCGCGGAGGATGACGAGCGGGGTGGCCTGCGGCTCGTGGCTTACATCGTCTCGCCCGAGGCCCCGCCCATCGAGGAGCTGCGCGCGTTCCTCCGGGAGCGTCTGCCCGACCACATGATCCCTGCGATATTCCGGACCGTGGAGGCCCTGCCGCTGAGCGCCAGCGGCAAGGTCGACCGCCGCGCTCTGGCGGGCCTTGCCGAGGTGCAGGCCAGGCGCGAGGCCGACTACGTGGCGCCGCGGGACACGGTGGAGCGCCGGATCGCCGAGATCTGGTGCGAGCTGCTGAACGTGGAGCGGGTGGGTGCGCTCGACGACTTTTTCGCGCTCGGAGGACACTCGCTACTGGCGACCCAGGCGACGATGAAGATCCGCCGCCTCTACGGCGACATTCCGCTGCGAGCGCTGCTCGCGGCCCCGACGGTCGCCGCCCTGGCCGAGGTCATCCGCGCTACAGGCGGCGCACACGGCACCGCCGGCGACGGCGGTCAGTGACCAGCGGCGAAGCGCTCTCCCCCGCCAAGCGCGCGCTGCTCGAGCGCGCGCTGCTCCGTCGCCGCGAAGCGTCCGGGTCAGAGATGACGATCCGCAGGCGGACGATGCGCGGTCCAGCCCCGCTGTCGTTCGCCCAACAGCGCATGTGGTTTCTCGAGCAGTGGGAACCCGACTCCCCCACCTTCAACGGCGCACGCGCGCTGCGGCTGCGAGGCCCCATCGACGGGGACGCGCTCGAGCGCTCGCTGCGGAGCGTGATCGAGCGGCACGAGAGCCTGCGGACCGTGATTGTCCCTGGCGCGGAGCCATTGCAGAGGGTGCTTGAGGAGTGGTCCTTCGAGCTACCGGTGCTGCCCGGGCCCGACCCCTCCTCCACGCACGAGCTCGGCGATCTCCTGCGCAGGCTCGCGCGCGAGGTGTTCGATCTCACCTCTGATCTGATGCTGCGGGCGACTCTTGTGGCGCTCGGAGCCGAGGATCACGTGCTGCTGCTGGTGATGCACCACATCGCAGCCGATGCCCACTCCGACAGCGTCCTGTTCTCGGAGCTCGCAGAGTGCTACGAGGCCGCGTGCCGTGGTCGCAAGCCAAAGTTGGCGGAGTTGCCGATCCAGTACGCGGACTACGCCGTATGGCAGCGGGAGCGACTGCGCGGAGATCTGCTGGAGGAGCTTCGCTCCTATTGGGCACAGACGCTCGAGGGGGCACCAGAGCTGCTGCGGCTCCCCACCGACCGTCCGCGCCAGCCGGTGCAGCGCCACGACGGCTCACACCATCACATCGCGCTCGACAGGCAACTCGCGGACGACCTCGTCGCGCTCGGACAAGAAGAGGGCGCGACGCTGTTCATCACGATGCTGGCCGCCTTCACGACGCTGCTGTATCGGCTGAGCGGAGAGGAGCACATCGTGGTCGGCAGCCCGATCGCAAACCGCAACAACCTTGAGCTCCAGGGCTTGATCGGATTCTTCACCAACACGATCGCGCTGCGGACATGTCTGGGCGGAAACCCCTCCTTCCGAGAGGTCGTGCGCCGCGCGCGCACCACCGCCTTGGGCGCCTACGCCCACCAGGACCTGCCGTTTGAGAAGGTTGTCGAGACGCTGGCACCGAAGCGCGATCCGGGCCATAACCCGTTGTTTCAGGTCAACTTCCGTGCGCAGGCAACCGAGCGGCCCGCGCTGACCCTGACGGGTATCGAGGTCGAACCGATCGCCGTCGACATCGGCTTCTCTCGCTTCGATCTCGCGCTGGAGCTCGAGCTCGGACCACAGGCACTCAGAGGCTACTTCGAGTACGACCGCGACCTGTTCGACACCGCCTCGATCATGGGCTTTGAGAAGAACCTGCGCGCGCTGCTCGAGCAGATCGTGGAGCGCCCCGATGATCCGATTCTCGCGCTCGTGCTCGAGCGCGGCGAGGGGTCGCAGAGGGCCACGGGACACTTGATCCGACGCCGCCAAACGCTCTGATCAAGCGAGGTGGAGTCCGATACGCTTCCGCGGAGGGCGATTCAGGAACACGCGGTGGCTCCGTGACATGGAAGTGCCTGGGGGGTAGCGTGCGTTATGGACAATGGAATGTCAAATAGCAGCGAAGACAGCTTTCAGACCTCGCCCCAGCAGGCGCGCCTATGGACGGCGGAACCAGACGGTCCCGTGGCTCGTACGCAGGCCGTGCTCGCGATCGATGGCGACGTGGATGGGTCCGCGATCACGAAGGCCCTGCGACTGGCGGTGCGCCGACATGAGAGCCTGCGCACGACGTTCAGGCGCCAAGCCGGGTTGACGCTCCCGCTGCAGGCTGTCCACGCGCTGCTGGAGCCGCAGATTGAGACGCTCGACCTCGCCGCCGTCGATGCGCACGAGCAGGCTGAGCAACTCGCGAGCCTGCGCCACTCGGTGCTGCAAGCGCCGTTCGACCTCGAGCAGGGGCCACTCGTGCGGGCGACGCTCGTGACCTTGGGCAAGGGCTCGAGCAGACTTATCGTCACGCTCTCTGCGCTGTGCGCCGATGCGAGCTCGACGGCGCTGCTGCTCGGTGAGGTGGCCAGCCAGCTGGCGTCGGCCGACCTCGTGGAGGACCCCCTGCAGTACGCGGACTTCGCGGCCTGGCAGCACGAGCTGAGCGACTCGGACGAGGATGAGGCCCGCGCGGCGCGAGCGTTCTGGGACGAGCTCGGCGTCGTGCGCTCGCCTGTGCTCCCGTTCACAGGCGAGGCAGGCTCCACGGAGATGGTTGAGGAGATCACGATCGCGATCGACGACACCCTCGCGCAGGCGCTCGCCGACCAGGCCGAGCGTTACGGGACATCTCCGGCGGCGCTTGCGCAGGCTGCCTGGCACGTGGTGCTGGGGGGGCTCAGCGGCGAGGAGACCGCCGCAGTTGCCTTTATCACCGGCGAGCGGCGCCATCCCGATCTCGAGGGCGCGGTGGGCGCGTTTGCGCGCCCTGTGCCGATTCAGGCGCGCGTCGGCGCCACACGCTCCTTCGCAGAGGTTCTTGCGGAGGTCACCAGGGCACGCGGCGATGCACTGGTCAGGCAGGACTACGCTCCGTCCGACGCGCTGGGAGCCGTGGAGATCGGGTTCGCCGAGTACGCCGCACGCCTCGAGCAACCCGAGGGCCTGCGTTTGAGGATCGAACGGATGGTGTCCACCGGGCCGGAGCTCGGGCTATCGGCCATCTGCGGGACCGAAGGGCAAGGCATCAGGCTGAACGTCGTATTCGACCCGGCCCGCTACAGGCGCGCGACGGTCAGCGGCCTCGCTGACGGGGTCGTGCGGGTGCTGGCAGCCGTCGCCGCAGATCCGAGTGTCTCGCTGGCGGACATCGAGCTACTAAGCGACGATGCGCGCCGGCGTCTGGTGCGCGAGTTCAACGACACCGCAGCGACAGTCCCGCAGGAGTGCGCGCATGAACTGTTCGCACGCTGGGCGCGATCAGCGCCTGAGCAGACGGCCGTGATCGACGGTGAGAGCTCGATCACCTACGCAGAGCTCGACGCACGCGCCAACCAGCTCGCGCACCGGCTGCGCGGCCTGCGGAGTCGGCCCGGAAGCCTGCGTCGGCCTGTGCACCGATCGCTCAATCGCGATGGTGGTCGGCCTGCTGGGAATCCTCAAGGCGGGCGGAGCCTACGTGCCGCTGCACTACGAGCACCCGCCGGCGCGACTGCACCATCAACTCGCCAAAGCCGGCGCCCGTGCAGTGGTCACCCAGGAGGCGCTGCTGGGCAGGCTGCCCGGCTTCGAGGGCGAGATCCTCTGCCTCGACCGGGACCGCGCCGCGCTCGAGCGCGAGCCGGCCGATACGCCGAACAGCGGCGTCTCCCACGACGCCCTGGCGTATGTGATCTACACGTCCGGCTCGACCGGCGCTCCGAAGGGCGTCGCCGTGACCCACGGCAACCTTGTCAACTACGCCGCGGACATCATCCGCCGCCTGGGCGCAGAGACCGAGCCGCTGTCGTTCGGGCTGGTGACGTCGATCTCGACCGATCTCGGCAACACCTCCGTGTTCGGCGCGCTGTGCTCGGGCGGCACGCTCGTGCTCGTCAGCCCAGCCGCCGCGGCCGACCCCGGCGCGCTCGCCGCCTGATGCGAGACGACGCCGGTCGACGTGCTGAAGATCACCCCCTCGCACCTAGGCGCGCTGCTCGCGGCGGATGACCCGCGCGTACTCCCGCGGCGTTGGCTGGTCCTCGGCGGCGAGCGCGCGGCGCTGGGATCTGATCGACCGCGTCCGCGCTCTCTCGAGCTGCGCGATCCTCAACCACTACGGTCCGACCGAGACGACGGTCGGCTCGTGCACGCTCGAGGTCGGCGAGGTACCCGGCGAGTACGAGCCGGCCAGCGTGCCGATCGGGCGCCCGATCGCCAACACCGCCTGCTACGTGCTCGATGATCGGCGCCGCCGGTCGCTCCCCTCGGTGTTCCCGGGCAGGCTGTTCATCGCCGGCGCAGGCGTCGCGCGTGGCTACGCCGGGAGCCGGAGCTGACTGCCGAGCGATTCGTCAGCCGATCCATTCGCACCGTCAGGCGAGGCGCAGATGTACGACACCGGCGACCTCGCACGCTGGCTGCCCGACGGGACGCTCGAGTTCCTCGGGCGCGTCGACGAGCAGGTCAAGATCCGCGGCTACCGCGTCGAGCCGGCCGAGATCGAGTCGGCTCTGCGCGCCCACTCCGAGGTCCGAGAGGCGGTCGTCGTAGCCCGCAGGCGAGCGCTACGGGCGACATGCGGCTGGTCGCGTACTGCACGGCGACGGCGCGCGCGACCGAGGACCGAGCTGCGCGCCCACCTCGCCGACTGGCTGCCCGAGTTCATGCTGCCCTGCGCGATCGTCATCCTCGATGAGCTGCCGCGCACCCCGAGCGGCAAGATCGACCGGCAGGCTGCTCCCCGACCCGGACCTCGCAGGGCACGCAGAGCACGAGTACGTCGCGCCGCGCACGCCGCTGGAGGAGGCCGTCGCCACGATCTGGGCGCAGGTCCTCGGCGTCGACCGCGTGGGCGTGGAGGACGACTTCTTCGCGCTCGGCGGCCACTCGCTGCTGGCGACCCAGGTCGTCGCGCAGGTGCGCAGCGACTTCGCCATCGACCTGCCGCTCCACAGCCTGTTCACCTATCCGACGGTCGCAAGCCTCACCGCCGAGATCGTCCGGATGATGGGCGATTCCGAGGAGCGACGAGACCGCCAGGCTGATGGCAGAGCTCGAGGGCATGTCCGACGAGGAGGCAGAACGCCTGCTCGCGGAGGAGGTGCTCGCCCGAGGTCGCGGCGGCACTGATGCAGACGGGCGGCCCCGCTGCGGAGGCGACGCCGAGCGAGGATCCACCGCCCGCGCCGCCGGTCCTGACCGACCAAGAACGCGGCCAACTGCTGCACGACTGGAATCGGACCGCCAAGAGCTACCCGCAGAGCTGCCTGCACGAGCTCATCCAGGACCAGGCCCACGCTACGCCAGACGCCATCGCGATCGAGTGCGGGGGTGAGAGTCTCACCTATCGAGAGCTGGACGCTCGGGCCAACCAGCTGGCAAACCATCTGGTGGCCCTGGGTGTGCAGGCAGGCGTGCTCGTAGCGGTCTGCGTCGAGCGCTCGCTGGAGATGCTCGTCGGACTGCTCGGGACCCTCAAGGCCGGCGGGGCGTACGTTCCGATCGATCCCGCGTATCCAGCCGAGCGCCAGACGTTCATGCTCGAGAGCTCCGAGGCGCCGATCGTGCTCACCCAGGAGCGGCTCCTGGATGCGCTGCCGGCCGGTGAGCTCGCGGTGGTCTGCCTCGACCGCGACTGGCCGGAAATCTCTCGGCTCCCGACTGACGCCCCACCGAGCCACAGCGACACATCGCAGCTCGCGTACGTGATCTATACGTCCGGTTCGACCGGCAAGCCGAAGGGAGTGCAGATCCCCCATCAGGGCGCTCGTCAACTTTCTCTGGCACGATGCGCGAGCGGCCGGGGCTCGACGATGAGGACGTGCTCGTGGCGGTGACCACGCTGTCCTTCGATATCGCTGGGCTCGAGTTGTACCTGCCGTTGATCGTCGGGGCGCGAATCGTGCTCGCGCCGGCAGGACGACTTCGAATCCGCACGCGCTCGCGAGTCTTCTCGATCGAGCCGGCGCTACGGCGATGCAGGCGACACCGACGACGTGGAGGATGCTGCTCGACTCCGGTTGGGAAGGTCGCGCCGGGCTCAAGGCCCTCTGTGGGGGAGAGGCGCTGCCGCTCTCGCTCGCCGACGGGCTCGTGGGGCTAGGCCTCGAGCTGTGGAACATGTACGGGCCAACCGAGACGACGATCTGGTCGACGTGTAAGCGGGTGGAATCGCAAGGTGAGCGACTGACGATCGGGCGACCGATTGCCAACACGACGATCTACATCCTCGACGAGCGAATGCAGCCGGTGCCGGTCGGGGTGGAGGGCGAGCTGTGGATCGGCGGAGACGGGCTCGCCCACGGATATCGTGGTCGCCCGGATCTCACCGAGGAGCGGTTCGTCGCTCATCCGTTCGAGCGATCCGGGGGCGCGCATATCTATCGCACGGGCGATCTCGCGCGCTACCGACGACGGACGCCGAGATCGAGTTCCTGGGTCGAATCGACCACCAGGTGAAGGTTCGGGGTTTCCGGATCGAGCTGGGGGAGATCGAGACCGCCCTCACCCGGCATCCCGCGGTACGTGAGGCGGTGGTCGTCGCCCGCGGCCAGGAGAGCACCGAAGCTGAGCTCGCCGCCTACGTGGTGCCGAGCGGCGTGCCGGTACAGACGGATGCGCTGCGCCGGTTCCTGATGCAGACGCTGCCCGCCTACATGGTGCCGTCGACGGTGAGCGTCCTCGCGAGCTTCCCACTCACCCCAAACGGGAAGATCGACCGCAAGGCGCTCCCCGCGCCGGACCGCGGTCGCTCGGCGCAGGCGGCGCCGGTCGCCCCGCGAACGGAGCTCGAGCAGAAGCTCGCCACGATCTGGGAGCGCGAGCTGGGACTTCACCCGATCGGCGTCGAGGATGACTTCTTTGACCTCGGGGTGACCTCGATCACGGCCGCAACTCTGTTCGCCGCGATCGAACACGAGCTCGGCAGCCGACTTCCGCTCGGCGCGATCTTCCGTGCGCCGACGATTGAGGCGCTCGCACGGCTGATCGGCGACGCCGACGGTGTCCCACGCTGGACCTCGCTGGTGCCGATCCAGCCCGAGGGCAGCCAACCGCCGATCTTCTGCGTCCACGGTGGTGCGGGCACGATCCTCCACCTCACCCCGCTGGCGAGGCGACTTGGGAGCGAGCAGCCCTTCTACGGCTTGCAGTCGAGAGGCCTGTACGGCGGCGTGTCGCCGTTGAAGACGGTGGAGGAGATGGCGACTCACTACATCTCAGAGATGCGACAGGTACACCAGGGGGGGCCGTGGCGGCTGGCCGGCTACTGCTTCGGCGCGATCCCCGCATTCGAGATGGCGAGGATGCTTACCGCCGAAGGCGAGCAGGTGGAGCTCCTCGCGTCCTTCAACGGCCCGAGCCCCGGCTGGGTCAAGCAGTGGGGCTGGTACGGCAGGCAACCGTCCTGGCAGGCGAATAACCCCCAGCACGCGCCGCCGACCAAGCAGGAGCGTCGCCAGGAAATCACCAAACGTCTCGGCCGCGCCGTCCGTGAGCCCTACCGATCCCTGACCGCGACGCGGCGCAACCTCAGGCGCCCGTACACCTCACTTGCACTCGCGCTCGGACGTCCGGTGCCGGAGCGCTTCCGCGAGGACCACTTCTTCGAGCTCCACTCCAAGGCCGAGCGCGCCTACGAGCCTTCCTTCTATGACGGCGAGCTCGTCGTCTTCTACGGTGAGGGACTCTACGAAGACCCAACGCTCGGTTGGGAGGGCCTTGCCGCCGGCGGGATCCGCTCCTACGCGGTTCCGGGCGAGCACGACAACAACCGCCAGGCGATGATGGAGCCAGCGGTCGAGCTCGTGAGCGACCGGCTGCGGGAGCACCTCTGCGACCACGCGACCAGCTCGCCGGCGCAGGCCGCAGCAGGCGGGCCATAGCGCCGATGGGCGGAGCAGAAGCAATGTCGCGCGCACGCGGCGCGGTGGACCGGCGGCTGGACCCCGAGCGGGCTCGGGCGCAGGGCAGCCCGCACTACAACAGCTGGCCCATCGGCTGCTGGTCCTACCTCATGCGCAGCCGCTACGCGGAGCAACTTGAACGGTGGTTCGCGCTCCTCCCCCGTGACCAGTTTCACGTCCTCACGCTGGAGGAGATGGCTGACGATCCGCAGCAGGCGTTGGATGGCGTCCATCGGTTCCTCGGGCTGGCGCCGCACCGATACGAGGAGCTGCGCCCGCTGCACACCGCCACCTATGACTCGATCGACCCGGGGACTCGCACGCTGCTGAGCGAGTACTTCCGACCGCACAACGAACGGCTTTACGACCTGGTCGGCATCGATTTCGGCTGGGAGCGCGCGGCGCTCAGCGAGGGCGTGGAGCGATGATTCCCAGACAAGCGTGCGAGGCACCACAACCGCTCTCCTTCCCCCAGGAGCGGCTGTTCCTGCTGGATCAGATCATGCCGGGACTGCCGGCCTACAACGTGCCGACGCTCGTGCGCGTCGGCACGACGCTGGATGAGCGCCTACTGCAGACGGCGCTCGACACGATCGTCGCGCGCCACGAGATCCTGCGCACAACGATCAGGACGATCGACGGGATCCCGGTGCAGGAGGTCTCCGCGCACGGTGAGGTCGAGCTCGCCGTCTCGGACCTGCGCTCACTGCCACCACAGGCACGTGAGGCCGAAGCGGACGTACTGTTCGGCGAGCTGGCGATCGAGCCGTTCGACCTCTCCGGCGACGTGCTGCTTCGCGCCGCGCTTGTCCATCTCGCCCCCGATGAAGATCTGCTCCTGATCGTCCTGCACCACATCGGCTCAGACCACGTCTCGAGCGCGATCCTGTTCAGGGAGCTCGACGCAGATCTACCCCGCGATGTCAGCGGGGAGCGCGCCAGAGCTCGCCGGAGCTGCCGATCCAGTACGCCGACTTCGCTCGCTGGCAGCGCGAGCAGCTAAATGGGACTCAGCTCGAGGAACTGCTCGAGTACTGGAGGAGTCGACTGGCCGGCGCTCCGGAGCGTCTGGACTTGCCGTCCGACCGGCCGCGTCCGAGCGTCCAAAGCTATCGCGGCACGCTGCGCGAGTTCACGATCGGCCGCGAGCTCGCCCAGCCACTGCGCGAGCTCGCGCGTCGCAACGGACGTCTCGATGTTCACCGTGCTGCTCGCCGTGTTCAAGACGCTGCTCCACCGCTACAGCGGCGCCGAGGACCTCGTCGTCGGCGCGCCCGCGTCGGGTCGCCACCACGAGGAGACCGCTCACCTCCTGGGCTTCTTCTCCAATACGCTTGCGATGCGCACGGACCTCTCCGGCGACCCGCCGTTCGCCGAGCTGCTGCAGCGCGTCAAGGTCACGACGCTCGAGGCCCGGATCCACCAGGAGCTCCCGTTCGAGAAGCTCGTCGAGGTGCTGAACCCGCGAGCGCGCGCAGAGTCACTCCCCGCTGTTCCAAGTGCTGTTCGGCTACGACGTCGCCCCGGCTCAGCCGCTCACGCTCGCGGGAAGTCAGCTCGATCAGCTCCCGATCCCGGGCTGGCAGTGGTCGCGGTTCGACCTTTCGATCGTCGTCGCGCGAGCTGGCTGACGGCGCCCTGCACGCGCAGCTCGAGTACGCGACGGACCTGTTCGACGCCGCCACGATCGAGCGCCTGATCGGCCACTACGTGACCCTGCTGAACGCTGTCGGGCGCGACCCCGACCAGCGACTGTCGCGGCTACCGATCCTCACGGCACAGGAGCGCCAGACGCATGCTCACCGACTGGAACGCGACCAGGCAGCCCTACGAGCGCCGCTGCCTGCACGAGCTCTTCGCCGAGCAGGCGGGCCGCTCGCCAGACGGCGATCGCGGTCGTCGCAGAGCAGCATCGGCTGAGCTACGGCGAGCTCGAGACGCGCTCGAACCAGCTCGCCCACGAGCTGATCGATGCAGGCGTCGCACCGGGAAGCCTCGTCGGCATCTGCCTCGAGCGCTCGGTCGAGCTGCCCGGTCGCGATGCTCGCCGTGCTCAAGACGGGCGCCGCCTACGTGCCGATCGACCCGACATATCCCCCTCAGCGCCAGGAGTTCATGCTCGCCGACGCGCAGGCGCCGGTGCTCATCACCCAGAAGCCGGTTCCTCGGCGCGGTCGACCCGCGCGGCGCAAGCGTGATCTGCCTCGACCGCGACCGCTCGCGGATCGAGCAGCGACCCGGGGAGCCGATCGGGCTCGCGGTCGATCCTGAGCAGCGCGCGTATGTGATCTACACCTCGGGCTCGACGGGCCAGCCGAAGGGAGTCGAGATCACGCACCGCTCGGTCGCGAACCTCCTCTCCCACATGCGCGAGCAGCCCGGGTCTGTCGGAGCGCGACGTCGTCGCGAACCTGACCACGCCCGCGTTCGACCTCTCGGTGCCGGACTGGTACCTGCCGCTCACGACCGGCGCCCGGCTCGTGATCGTCCCCCGCGAGGCGACGCTCGACGGCGTCGAACTCGCCGACTGGCTGGCGCGCTGCGGAGCGACGTTCGTGCAGGCTACGCCCACGACCTGGCAGATGCTGATCGACGCAAGCTGGACGGGCAGCGCGACGCTGAAGATCGTCTGCGGCGGCGAGGCGCTTCCACGCGCGCTGGCAGAGGAGCTGCAGTACCGATGCGCTTCGCTGTGGCATATGTACGGGCCAACCGAGACGACCGTCTGGTCCTCGATCCTGAAGCTGGAGCCGGGCGAGGGACCGATACCGCTCGGCGGCCCGATCGCCAACACGCGCTTCTACGTGCTCGACGTCAACGGTCAGCCGGTACCGGTCGGGATTCCCGGCGAGCTGCTGATCGGCGGCGACGGCCTCGCGCTCGGCTACCGCGATCGCGCGGAGCTGACTGCGGAGAAGTTCGTCAGGCGATCCGTTCTCGCGGACGCCCGGGCGCGCCTTTACCGCACGGGCGACCTCGTGCGCTGGCGCGAGAACGGGACGCTCGAGTTCCTCGGCCGGATCGACCAGCAGGTGAAGCTGCGCGGCTTCCGGATCGAGCTGGGAGAGATCGAGGCTGTCCTCGACGGACATCACGACGTGTCGGGCGCCGTGGCGATCGTGCGCGAGGACACCCTAGGTGACCAGCGGCTCGTGGCCTATGTGGTGCCCGTGGGCAAGCAGCACGATTGAGGTGGAGCAGTTGCGCCGGCTGTGCAAGACGAAGCTGCCGCCGTTTATGGTGCCTTCGACGTTCGTCTCACTCGACGCGTTCCCGGTGACCGCCAACGGCAAGCTCGACCGCTCGCGCGCTGCCGCCACCCGACGGGTCGCGACCCGACTCCAGGCGCGCATATACGCGGCGCCGAGACCCCGGTCGAGCAGACGCTCGCGTCGATCTGGAGCGAGATCCTGGGCGTTGCGCGGATCGGGCTCGACGACGACTTCTTCGATCTCGGCGGCCATTCGTTGTTGGCGGTCAAGATGCTCGCTCGGGTTCAGGAGAGCTTCGATCTCGACCTGTTTCTGCACAGCGTGTTCGAACACGCAACGGTCCGTGAGCTCGCCGCGGCCATCACGACGGAGCTGTTCGACACCGCCGACGCGGATGAGCTCTCATCGCTGTTGGCGGAGGTAGAGGGAGCCGATTAGCCCATGAAAAACGCAGGCGTTCTCCGTCATCTGAGAAGCAGTGATTTTCCCGGTAAATGTGGATTTCCTATGGTAGGATTTCCACTCTCAAACGGACGTATGAGCGAAGTTCGGGGGGAGGCACGGATGGCCAAATATCTCTCGCCCGTCGCGAAGAGAGGCAGCCGCGATGAGCGGTAACGGTGGCAGTGATCCCCGCGTAGCACAACGGCTCGAGAATCTGACCCCAGCGCAGCGGGCGCTGCTCGAGCAGCGCCTGATGCAGCGCAGAACGGATGTAGCGCGGCGCAACACGATCGCGCGCCGCGAGATCCACAGCCCATCCGTGCTGTCGAACTCGCAGGAGCTCCTGTGGCTGCTCAGCCAGGTGTTCGATGACGGCATCGCCTACAACGCCCCGGGCGCCTTCCATCTCGAGGGAGTGCTGGACCTCGACGTGCTCAGGCGGTCTTTCCAGGCGCTGGTCGAGCGGCATGAGATCCTGCGCACCACCTATACGGTGATCGACGGTCGGCCGATGCAGGTGATCGGAGCGGCGGCGCCGTTCGAGCTGAACGTGGTCGACCTGCGCGGTCATTCCTCCGATGAGCGGGAGACGGAGGCGCAGAGGGTTCTCAAGGATGAGTCGCGATTTGCGTTTGATCTGGTCAGCGGTCCGGTGATGCGCGCAACGGTGATCCAGATCTCAGACAACGAGAACATCCTGATGCTGAACCTGCATCACGTCGCAACCGATGGCTATTCACGCAGCGCGCTTTTCCGCGACCTGAGCGTGTTCTACGACGCCTTCACGCGCGGCGAGGAGCCGTCGCTACCAACGCTCCCGATCCAGTACGCCGACTACGCGGTGTGGCAGCGTGCATGGCTCGACAGCGGCGTCGCCGACGCCCAGCTGGGCTACTGGAAGCGCAAGCTCGCGGGCGCCCCCTCACGCCTGGACCTTCCGACCGACTTCCCACGGCCGCCGGTCCGCTCCTACCTCGGCGACCACATGAGCATGATGCTCGACATGCCCACGCGCGAGGGCCTGCGCGCCGCGGCGCGCGGCAGCGACGCGACGCTGTTCGTCGCGATGCTCGCGCTGTTCTCAACGCTGCTCTCGCGCTACTCCGGCCAGGACGACGTCGTGATCGGGACACCGTTCGCGGGGCGCAACAGAACTGAGCTCGAGTCGATGGTCGGCTACTTCATCAACCCGCTCGCGCTGCGTGTCGACCTCTCCGGCGACCCGACGTTCAGCGAGCTTCTCGTGCGCGCACGCGACACCACGCTTGGACGCATTCCAGCATGCCGACGTGCCATACGAGACGGTCGTGCGCGCGACGAACCCCGAGCGCGACCTGAGCCAGACACCCGTCTTTCAGGCGATGATCGTCTACCACAACCCCGGCGTGGCAGGACGATCGCCCGAAGTTCGAGCCTGAGGGCATCCGCTGCACCGAGATCTCGCACGAGAAGGGCTGGTCGAAGTTCGATGTGCTGCTCGGGATCAGCGAGCGCAAGATCGGCATGAACTCGACGTGGGAGTACAGCACCGAGCTGTTCAAGGCAGCGACTGTGAACCGCATGATGGAGCACTTCCACGCGCTGGCCGAGAGTGCCGCCACCGGCGCCGACCGGCGCCTGTCGCAGCTGTCGATGCTGTCGGAGTCCGAGCGGGCCAAAGTGCTCGTGTCGTGGAACGGGCTCTCGCCGGCGCCAGCGCGCCGAGCGAGCGATCGATCAAGGATCTGTTCGAGGCGCAGGTGAAGCGGACGCCGGACGCCGAAGCGGTCGTGTTCGGCGAGCGAACGGATGACCTTCTCGGAGCTCAACCGGCGCGCAAACCGGATCGCTTCGCTGCTGATCGACCGGGGAGTGGAGCCGGGGACGCTGGTGGGGATCCTGATGCAGAAGTCGACCGACCTCGTCGCGACGGTCCTTGGCGTGATGAAGGCCGGCGGTGCCTACGTGCCGCTAGACCCGATGTATCCGGCAGACCGGCTTGAGTTCATGCTCTCGGACTCGATGCCTGATGTGCTGGTGACCACAGCTTGGTGACCAGCCCGCTGCCGCACACCGACGCTGTGGTCCTCATGTTGGACGCGCCTGCGGCGCTCGATGGCGCCTCGGAGGAGGATCCCCCCAACTCCTCGGGCGGCGATGACCTCGCCTACGTGATCTACACCAGTGGGTCCACCGGCCAGCCGAAGGGCGTGATGATCACCAACCGCAACCTCGCGAGCGTCTACTTCGCCTATGAGGGCGAGTATCGCCTGCGTGAGCTGAACGCACATCTGCAGATGGCGAGCCCCTCCTTCGATGTGTTCACCGGCGACATGATCCGGTCACTGTTGGCCGGCGCCAAGCTGGTCCTATGCCCGATGGAGGTGGTGATCGACCCGGCGGCTGTGTATGCGCTGATGGTCCGTGAGGGCGTGGACGCCGCCGAGCTCGTGCCGGCGACTGCGTCGATGCTGTTCGACTACGCCGAGCGCGAGGGCAAGCCATTCGATTCTTAAGTTCCTCGCCATCGGTGGAGAGCCATGGCGCAACGACAAGTACGTGCAGTTCAAGCGACTGCTCGGCCCGGCGACACGGTTGGTGAACTCCTACGGCCTGACCGAGGCCACAATGGACAGCACGTACTTCGAGCCCTCCTCGGACGCGGAGCTTCCCCCGGACGGTTCGTCCCAATCGGTCAGCCGCTTCCGAACACGCGTGTCTACATCCTTGACGGCAACTTCGAGCCACAGCCGATCGGGATCCCGGGCGAGCTTTGCATCGGCGGCGTCGGCGTGCGCGGCGGATACCTGAATCGCCCCGAGCTCACGGCCGAACGGTTCGCCCCAGACCCCTTTAGCGAAGAGCCGGGCGCACGTATCTACCGCACCGGCGATCGCGCGCGATGGCTGGCCGACGGCACGATCGAATTCATCGGCCGCAGCGACCGTCAGCTGAAGATCCGCGGCTTCCGCATCGAGCCCGGCGAGATCGAGTCCGTGCTCGAGCGTCATCCCGGAGTGCGCGCCGCGGCGGTCACCGACAGAGAAGACGAGAGCGGCGCGCCGCGCCTGGTCGCGTACCTGGTAGCGGCGGATCATCCGAGCCACCGGCCCCTGACGAGTTGCGAGCGTTCGCCGCAGGACAGCTGCCGGCGTACATGATCCCGACTGCGTGGGTGCTGCTCGACGCACTGCCGAGGACTCCCAACGGGAAGGTCGATCTGAACGCTCTCCCCGATCCGCACTTTGACCGAGCGGCCCAGGCGGGCGAGCTTGTGGCGGCTCGAACGGCGAGCGAGCGACAGCTGGTCGAGATCTGGCGCGAGATACTCGACGTCGAGGAGATCGGCATACATGACAACTTCTTCGCGCTGGGCGGGCACTCGCTGCTCGCGGTCCGTCTGTTCGCCCAAATCGAGGAGAAGCTCGGTGTGCCTCTGCCGCTTGCGTCGCTGTTCCAGAGCGCAACGATCGCCGAGCTTGCGAGCATGGTCGATGAAGAGAGCGGTCAGCGCACAAGCGGACTTGGTCGCAGATCGTCCCGATGCGACCGCAGGGCCAGCGACCTCCATTCTTCCTGGTCGACGCGGTCGACGGCCTGCTGATCGGATATCGGGCACTTGTCGAGAGGTTCCCGGACAATGTGCCGCTGTACGGGCTTCAGGCGCCCGGCGTCGACGGGAGCCGGCTGCCGATCTCCACGATCGAGCAACTCGCGGCGCACTACCTCGAGGAGGTTCGCCAATTCCAGCCGCACGGCCCGTACTACTTCGGGGGCTTCTGCTTCGCCGGCGTCGTGGCCTACGAGATGGCGCGGCAGCTGACCGAGCGGGGAGAGGAGCTGGGGATGGTCGCGCTGATCGATGCCTATCCGCGTGGGACACGCCCACCCAGCAGACGCGAGATCCGAAGCACGAGGCTGGCGGAGTTCCGGGAAGGCGACACAAAGCAGCGTGTCCTGTGGTTCCGTGATCGTCTGGCCCGGCTCAGGGTAAGGCTGTACTTCCGCAGCGGCTACTGGGCGCTCGGGATCCTCGCCAAGACCGGCCTGCCGATGCCCACGCGACCCTGGAACCTCGTACACGTCGCCAGCAGCCTGGCCGCGAGGCGGTACACGCCGCCCCCCTCCGACGTCCGGATCGACTACTTCAGGCCGCAGACCGGGCCTGAGAGTGAGGCGACACCGTGGGACAGCATCGCCCGGGGAGGTGTAGTGCTGCACCAGGTCATCGGTCCGGACATGACTCACGACAGCATCACAAAGGGCGAGGGCGCGCCGACGCTCGTCGCGCACCTCGCGCCAGCGCTTGACGCGGCGATGAACGTGACTGACGCTCCGCATCCCGCCGAGGCGAGGAATGGTAACGGCGCTGCGCATCTGGTTGACGCGACGAACGGGGCGGGAGATCGGCAGGCGGCACATCGGAGGAGCCCATGACCGCCCCACCGCCACACCAGCCGTATCAGTACCGCCGTGTCGAGGCCGTGGAGCCGGAGTGGCGCCGCTTTCCCGGCTGGCGTGAGGTCACCAGAGCGCAGTGGCGCGACGTGCGCTGGCAGCGAATGAACTCAATCAAGACGCTCCGCGGCCTGCGCGACGTTCTCGGCGGTCTCGTCGACGACGTCTTCTACGAAGACATCCGGCGCGATCAAGCACTCCACGCGACGATGTCCATACTGATCACGCCCCAGGTGCTCAACACGATGGCGCCGGAAGCAGTCCCTTCTACGGAGGGCCTGTACGCGGACCCGGTCCGCCGGTACGTGGTCCCTGCCGCCTCCGATCGACATCCACGCTGGCCGACCCATCCCCGTGCATCGCGCGATTCATTGCACGAGGCCGAGATGTGGGCGGTCGAAGGACTCATCCACCGCTATCCCACCAAGGCACTGGCTGAGCTGGTCACTACGTGTCCTCTGTACTGCGGGCACTGCACCCGGATGGACCTCGTCGGACCCTCAACACCACAGGTCGCCAAACAGCATTTCACGACGCGAGCTCCTGATCGTCGTGAGCAGATGCTCGAGTACCTGCGCACTACGCCGACCGTGCGCGATGTGGTGGTCTCGGGCGGCGATCTGACCAACCTGCCGTGGCCGCGCCTGGAGGCCTTCCTCGACGGCCTAATGGAGATCGAGCACATCCGCGACATACGGCTGGCCAGCAAGGGCTTGATGTCACTACCGCAATACTGGCTCTCTGACGAGATTCGTAGCGGTGTCGAGCGCGTGGCCACGAAGGCGTTTGACCGCGGGATCAGCCTTGCGATTCACACTCATGTGAACGCGGCGTCGCAGGTCACGGAGCTGTTCGCAGAGGCGGCAAAGGCGATGATGGAAGCCGGGGTCCGTCACATTCGCAACCAGGGTGTTCTGCTCCGTGGTGTGAACGCGACGCCTGACGCGCTGCTCGACCTGTGTTTCGCGCTGCTCGATACGGCCGGCGTTCTGCCGTACTACTTCTATCTCTGCGACATGATCCCAGCGTCCGAGCACTGGCGGCTGTCGGTGGCCGAGGCGCAGACGGTCCAACACGCGATCATGGGCTACCTACCGGGATTCGCCACACCGCGACTCGTGTGCGACGTGCCGTACGTAGGCAAGCGGTGGATCGACCAGATGGTGGATTACGACCGCGAGCGCGGAATCTCATATTGGACCAAGAACTACCTGACCTCCGTCGACGCCGATGACCCTGAGGCGCTTATGCGGAGATTCGAGTACTACGACCCGATTCACGAGCTCCCGCCGGCCGGTCAGGCATGGTGGGAGACGGAGCTCTCAACCTCTGGGGCGAGCGGCTCCGACGAGGCCCCCAACGGCGGGCATCCAGCCTCCCGTACGAACAAGCGTCTTCGAGCCAAGCCTCAGACCCTGTCGATCGTCCAGCTCGACTCGACGTAAATCGGCGACAGGCGTACGACCGCGCGCGGTGCGGCGTCCAACTCCGGGCCATAGGCGTCGAACTCCGTCAGCGGCTGCCAGCCGATCAGCTCCTCGCCCTGCGTCCAGTTTTTGTAAATCCCCCCCCACAGGTAGTAGCGACCGGCCGGCAGCGGCAGCGATGAGATTGAGCACGTCGCTCGCGTCTCGCCTGGCTCGAGGATCACCTCGCGGCCCGGGTTCAGCAGGAAGATCGGCGTGGCGGCGCCCTCGGTCACGCCGAGGTAGATCCACGCGCGATGGCGCTGGTCGCTGTGCAGGGTCATGGTCACGTCCAGTTGGCCGTCGGTCTTGGCCAGTCCTCCATCGGGTGAGACCGCCTCGACGTTCGAGACTTTGATCAAGCCCTCGATATTGGCGCGAGCCTTGGCGTCGCCCTCGACGGCGCCGCGGTAGGCCGCGAGCACCTCACGGATCGGGCCCCTGGTCTGGACCTCGCCGTTGTGCAGCCAGATTCCATTGCTACAACTGGCCTCCACGGCAGCCAGGTCGTGCGAGACGAACAGCAGCGTGGTCCCTTCGCTCAGCACCGCTCGGATCCGGTCCAGGCAGCGTTGCTGGAAGCTCGCGTCGCCGACCGCGAGTACCTCATCGACCAGCAGGATGTCCGGCTGTAGGTGAGCCGCCACCGAGAAGCCGAGCCGCATCTGCATGCCCGAGGAGTAGTACTTCACCTGGCGATCGACGGCGCCCTCGAGTTCGGCGAAAGCAACGATCTCATCGAAGCGACGAGCGACCTCCCGGCGTTTCAAGCCCATGATCGAGCCTGTCAGGAAGATGTTCTCTCGGCCTGTGAGCAGCGGCGTGAGTCCGGCCCTGACTTCGATCAGCGCCCCAACCCGTCCGGCGATCTCGAGGTTGCCGGCCGTCTGGTACATGACGCGCGAGATGATCTTCAGCAGCGTCGACTTTCCAGCCCCGTTGGCGCCGACGAGCGCCCAGGACTCACCCGGCTCGGCGCACAGGCTGACGTCGTTCAGCGCCCAGCGCCAGCTCTCGCCCTGCTGGCCGCGCAGCCGGTCGCCCATGCCGGCGACCCGATCCTGCAGGTAGGTGGCTCGCTCGTCGAGGCGAAAGCGCTTCCAGATCTCCTCGGCGAGGATCGTTCCGTCACGCAATGTCGGCCATCCCAGTCTCCAAGCGCTTGAAGAGCAGGAATCCGCCGAGCAGGTAGATCAGCGCGCTCGCGGCGCCGACTCCCAGCGAGATCCAATTCGGCGCCATTCCCTTCAACATCGTGTCGCGCATGCCATCTGATCACCGGCACGAGTGGGTTGATCGCCGAGAACCCCAGCGAGGAAAGCTTTCGAGCCTGAGATCGAGTTCGTGCCGTAGACCACCGGCGTGACGAACAACCCGACCTGGATCGCGAGCGGCAACACGAGGCGCAGGTCACGCGCGTAGACGATCATCGCCGAGACGGCAAGCGTCACGCCAAGCGTGAACATTGCCATCACGACCAGGAACAGCGGCACGTAATAGATCTCGACCTTGGGAGCGAATCCGGTGATCGGGAACAGCACCGCCAGCACGCATGTAGCGATAGCCGCGTCGACCGCGGCGTCGGCGATCGCGGCGATCGGGAACACCTCACGCGGGCAGTAGAGCTTGTTGAGCAGCTCGCTGTTGGTGACCAGACTGAGGCCACCGTTTGAGACCGAATTGGAGAAGAACGTCCACGGCAGCAAGCCCAGATAGGAGAAGAGCGCATACGGCGCTCCCCCGGTGTTGACTTTCGCGAAGCGATTGAAGAGCACGCTGAAGGCGACCATCATCACCACCGGCGCTATCACCGCCCACGCAACGCCGAGTACCGCCTGCTTGTAGCGGACACGCAGATCGCGCTCGGCGAGCGTGACGGTCAGCTCGCGAAAGCGCCACAGCTCCCTGCAGCGCGGCAAAGAAGTTGACTCTTGCGGTGAAACCAGATCTCCGGGACGCGGCTCGCTCGGCCGTACGGCGCCCGCCCCGAGCGAACGCGAAGAGTCACCGCACGGCCCCCCCTCGACCGACAAGTCGGAGCTAGCTCCTTCTAGCACACGTATATCGTAATGCAGATTCGTCTCGTCCATGTATCGACTACGATCACGCAACGGTGGACACCCGGGCAACCGCAGTGCACACGTCAGCCACGGACGCGCTGAGCGGGCGCAAAGACCTGCTCGAACTTGCCGACCTGACCCTGGCGGAATACCTCCGCTACCTCGCGCGCTACGGCGGCGCGGTCGCCGAGGAGGACGGGCTTGCTGCTGTTCGCCGGCGCCCACCGCCAACCCAACCCGTATCGCAATGGCGCGCTGCGCCTGAGCGAATGAGCTCGGCCCACAGGATGTGATGCGGCTGGCCGATGACTTCTTCGGAGCGCGTCAGAGCGGGTACGCGCTGTGGGCACGCGAGCACGGCGACGGCGATCTGGAGCGCACCGCGGAGCAGGAAGGGTTGCACGAGCTCGAGCGTCTTCCGGAGCTGGTGCTGGAGGAACTGCCCGACTACCTACCGCCACCGGAGGATGTTGAGATCAGGCGCGCGCAGGACGTGCGCACGCGCGAGGACTACCTCGACCTCGTCGCCGACGCGTGGGGGATGGCATCGATGCCGCGCGAGGTCGCGGCCAGAGGTGTTCTTCGACCCGGACAGCCTCGACGTGCCAAATGTGGCGGCGTTCGTGGCCTACTACGACGACATGCCGCTGTCGGCGGCGATGACGCTAGTCACGCACGGCGTGGCGCTCGGCTGCCAGGCCGCCACGATCCGCCGGCCCAAACCGGGCCAGCGACTTCCGCGCTCGGGCCGGCTGGGCGAGCAGCCGCGGCCTGGCCCAGAGCTGTCTGTGGGCGGCACTGGAGCTCAGCTAGAGCGAGCTCGGTGCCCGACTGTCACTGTGCCAGACCTCGGGCCTCGGGGCACCGGTATGGCTCGGGCTCGGCTACCGTCCGTTCACGACCTACGCGCGCTACCTGGTGCCGCGCCCGCCCGGCGGGCGGCGCCCCTCCCACGCGATGAGCGCCTCCGCCACCCAGACCAAGATCGCGCTGCTTCCCGACCCGCTGGACGAGGAGCAGCGCTCGCTGCAGCAGTCGATCGTCACCTTCGCCCAGCGTGAGCTCGGCCACGATCTGGACCGCCGCGACCACGAAGGCGATCTTCTCCCGAGAGGAGTGGCGAAAGTGCGCGCAGCTTGGGCTCTTGGGCATGCCGGTGCCCACTGCCTACGGCGGCCTCGGCGTTCCGGCCACGACGATCGCGGCGGCGCTGGAAGGGCTCGGCTACGGCTGTGCGGACAACGGGCTGATCTTCTCGATCAACGCCCAGATGTGGGCCTGCGAGCTACCGATCGTCCACTTCGGCACCGAGGAGCAGAAGCGCCGCTGGCTGCCCGGACTGTGCGACGGCTCGCTGATCGCCGCGCACGGGATGACAGAGCCGGAATCGGGCTCCGATGCCTTCGCGCTGCGAACCACCGCGACGCCGGATGCGAGGGAGGCTGGCTGCTCAACGGCTCCAAGACGTTCGTCACCAACGCGCCGGACAGCGACCTGTTCATCGTGTTCGCCACGACCGACAGGAGCCTCGGGTTCGCCGGCCTGTGCGCGTTCGTGCGTCGAGCGCGGAACGCCCGGCCTGGAGGTGGGCGCGCCCTTCTCGAAGATGGGCCTGCGCACGTCGCACCTGGGCGAGCTGTTCCTCAGCGACTGCCACGTCCCCCGACGCGCTGCTCGGCGAGCCGGGCGGCGGGATGGCGATCTTCAACACCTCGATGCGCTGGGAGCGCAGCCTGATCCTCGCGGCGGCGGTCGGCACGATGCGCCGCCAGCTCGAGCGCTGCGTGGCCTACGCGCGCGAGCGCGTACAGTTCCGCACGCCGATCGGATCCTTTCAAGCCGTCTCGCACCCCCTGGCCGAGATGCGCCTGCGCCTGCAGACCTCCCACCTGATGCTCTATCGAATCGCCGACGCTGCTCGACGCGGGCAGTCGCAACGGACCTCGACGCGGCGATGACCAAGCTCCACCTGAGCGAGGCGCTCGTGCAGTCGAGCCTCGACGCCCTCCAGATCCACGGCGGCTCTGGATATGTGACCGAGAGCGGGCTCGAGCGCGATGTCCGCGACGCGCTCGGTAGCCGCGATTTACTCGGGCACCTCGGAGATGCAGCGCAACGTGATCGCGCGCCACCTCGGGCTGTGAGCGCCATGATCCATGACCTTCTCGCCACGGCCGCCGCAGAGCAGCGGCGAGCAGATCGCGGTCGTGGACGGGGAGCGGGAGCTGTCCTACGCCGAGCTGGAGGCCCGCTCGAGCAGGCTCGCAGCGGCGATGATCGACTGCGGCGTCCAGCCCGGAGATCGCGTCGGGCTGCTGCTCGAGAAGTCGCTGGAGGCGGTGATCGCGATCTACGGAACGCTGAAGGCCGGCGCCGCATATGTGCCACTGGACGACCAGGCGCCCGTCCGTCGGCTGGCCTACATCGCCCGCGATGCCGATATCCGATGCCTCGTCAGCTCGGAGGCGAAGGCGATGTCTGTCGGGGCTGCTCGCAGAGGGCGTCGCGCTGCAGACGGTCATCGGTGCCGCCGGCGACCGGCGGGAGGAGCCAGGCCCGGAGTGGCATGCCGTGGAGCTTGGTAGATCGCTTAGCGCCAAAGACGGTCCCCGCCCTCGCGAGACGACCCCGACGCGCTCGCCTACATCCTCTACACCTCCGGCTCCACCGGAGAGCCCAAGGGCGTGATGCTCTCGCACGCCAACTGTCTCGCGTTTGTCGACTGGGCCGCCGGTGAGGTTGGGATCGCACCCGCGGGACCGGCTCTCCAGCCACGCGCCCTTCCATTTCGACCTCTCGACCTTCGACCTGTTCGCAGCCGCCAGTGGCGCGGCCACCGTCGTGCTGGTCCCGCGCGAGCTGTCGATCTTCCCGGTGACGCTCGCCGAGTTCATCGCCGAGCAGGAGATCACGGTCTGGTACTCGGTTCCCTCGGCACTGACCGCGCTGGTGCTGCGCGGCCAGCTCGACCGCACCCCGCTGCCGAGCTTGCGGGTGGTCATCTTCGCCGGCGAGGTGTTCCCGATCAAGTACCTGCGCAGCTTGATGGAGCTCGTGCCGGAGCCGCGCTATCTCAACTTCTACGGACCGACTGAGACCAATGTCTGCACCTGGTATGAGGTCCCACGCAACATCTCACTCACAGAGGATGCCTACCGATCGGCCGACCCTTGCCCAGCGTCAGCGCGGAGATCGCTCCGCGAGGACGGACCGCCCGACCCGGAGGGCGAGCTTGGCGAGCTCGTGATCGGCGGCCCGACCGTCATGCATGGCTACTGGGGAGACCCGGCGCGGACTGCCCGCAGCACTGAGCATGGAGGACGGCACGCGACGCTACCGCACCGGCGATCTGGTGCGCCGGCGATCCGATGGCGAGTTGCTGTTCGCGGGCCGGCGCGACACACAGATCAAGACCCGTGGGTATCGCGTGGAGCTCGGTGAGATCGAGGCCGCACTGAACGCGATCGAGATCGTGCTCGAGGCAGTGGTGATCGCCGTGCCCGACGAGACGATCACCAACCGCCTGAAGGCGTTCGTCGTGACGGGCGCGCCGATCGCCGAGGCGCAGCTCGCCCGCCTATGCCGAGACCGGCTGCCGAGCCATATGATCCCCGACGAGATCGAGTTCGATCCGAGCTACCTAAATCGTCGACCGGGAAGGTCGATCGCAGGGCCCTTGAGGGTAGCCTCAACCAAGGAGCGGCTCAGGCATGGCGCAGCCAGCAGAGCGGATTCGAGACTTCCTGGTCGAGGAGGCCCATTGGGATGGGCCTCGAGCGGAGCTCACCGACGAGTTGGCACTGATCGAGACCCATGTGATCGACTCGATGTTGCTGCTGCGGCTTGTGGCGTGGTTGGAGTCCGAGTACGGGATCTCCATCGGCGACACCGACGTCGTGCCGAGCAACTTCGGCTCGATAGAGCGGATCTCCGGGTTCATTGCTGTGCAGCTCGAGCAGGCACGCTGAACGGTTCGAGTCGCACGAGTGCCGCCTGTCCTACTCGGGGGCAGGGACATTTGTACCGGATCCCCCATTCCTGACCCCGCGCGCGTAAGCTAGGACTGTTGCGCGCCGTTGTAAGGGGGTGTGTTGCAATCGATCGGGTCCAAGCGTGAGCGCCTCGCGCGACGCTCAGGGTCAGAGGCCCACGG
The DNA here is from genome assembly GCA_963785435.1 of uncultured Solirubrobacterales bacterium. Taxonomy (GTDB): domain Bacteria; phylum Actinomycetota; class Thermoleophilia; order Solirubrobacterales; family Solirubrobacteraceae; genus Palsa-744. The sequence goes on along the minus strand of CAWAVE010000008.1, from coordinate 482,532 downwards.
CCGCAGCTTGACGGTGCACCTAGGCGACTTCGCGTGGGAGGCCATCGAGGATGAGGCGACACGTGCGGGCTCATCCGTAGAGGAAATCGTCGTGTTCTCGGTGCTCTACTACCTTGCCGACCTGGACAGTGGACGTATCGCGGAAGTAGGTATCCGCGCCTGCAGGAAGATCGCCCCGGGGAAGCTCCCGGCAGCGACTGGATCACGCTCCCGCCGCCGATCGTGGATCGCCACTGCAACGCCCCTCAATTGTCACGCGAACCTGCTGTCGCCGGAGCAGCCCCACGCCTCGTCAGCTCTGCCCTGAGTGCCCTGCGTCCCCGATGGTGCAGACCGTGAATGGAGCCCTCCGAGCGGCCGGTCTGCTTAGCGATCTCGGTCGGCGAGAAGCCAGCGAGGTGACGTAGAACCAGAACTTCGCGCTGATCCGCTGGGAGCCCCACCAGAGCCGCCTTGAAGTCACGCACCTGCTCGTTGCCGGCCGGGTCTGCGCAGCCCCGCCCTGTCGCCCAAACATCTTCGACCGGTATGGCCCGCTGGCGCCTTAGGTGGTCGAGTGCGACGTTGCGAGCCACCCGCAACATCCACGCGAAGAACGGCACCTCGCGCTGCTCATATTTTCCGATCACTTGGATGAGCTTGGCAAACACCTGCTGCGTGATGTCTTCAGCCTCATGTGTGTCGTGGACGATGCTCCGGACATAGCCATGGATGTTGTCGGCATAGCGGGCGTAGATGAACCCAATCGCCTCACGGTCCCCGGCTTGAGCTCGCCGAATTGCTTGTGAGATACGCCATTGCACAACCTGTTGGTCGGCGCTTGCCATGTCCGCTGGTGGAAGCGGCCGAGATCCCTCAGTCTTCGCACAACTCGCTGCTACCCCCATCAAGTACCACCTCTCCAATCGAGTTCATCCTTGACCTCTCCGCGGAGACACCACCGGCAACTGGGTCCACCGCCATACCTCTGCGCCCAGCAGAGGGTCCTTAGCTTCCAGATGCTTACCATCCACGACAGCCGATTACATATGGAACGGTCCGCAGCATGATCTTGATGTCCGTCCATAGCGACCAATTCGCCACGTACAAGTAGTCGATCGCGACCATCTCAGCGCAGTGGCACTCGCGCCGGGCCGAGAATCTGCCAGTGCCCGGTCATCCCGGGCGTCAGCTCGAGACGTCGGCGGTGCCAGCCCTTCACGCGCATGTCCTCTTCGACGATCAGCGGCCGCGGACCGACGAGGCTCATCTCGCCTTTGAGGATGTTCAGCAGCTGGGGCATCTCGTCCATGGCCGTCTTGCGCAGCAACCTACCTACGCGGGTGACGCGTGGGTCGTCGGCGATCTTGAACAGCCCCTCGCGCGCCTCGTTGCGGTCGCGCAGCGAGTCCTTCAGCGTCCTCCGCGTCCGCCACCATCGTGCGGAACTTGAGGATGTGAAAGTGCTTGCCGTGCCGGCCGACACGCAGCTGGCGGAAGAAAACCGGGCCCCGACTGTCGAGCTTGATCGCCACCGCAGCCGCGATCATCAGCGGCGAGACCGCGAGCAGCCCGAGCGAGGCGCACAGCAGATCAAAGCGCGCGCTTGACCAGAGGCCGACGAGCGTGTGAGTTCGAAGCGCCGCACGCCCATGACCGTTATGCCGTGCAGGTTGTCGAACTCCACCGAGGACCCGACGACCTCGAGCAGCCGCGGCAGGACGCTCACGCGCACTCCCACCGCCTTCAGCGTGCGCACGAGGTCTAGCACCTCCCCCGCATCGGCACTGCGCGGAGCCACGATCGCGCGGTGAACATCTAGCGCCTGCGCGAGCTCGCGTACCTCCGCGAGCTTGGACGGCGAATGCGCGTCCGACGACCACGGCGCGATCTTGTCGAGATCGAGGTGAGCGACCATGCGTCGCCTTGATGCCCGCGTGACCGCTTAGCTTCGCATCGACCGTCGCCGCCGCCGACTCGTCGCCGATGAACAGGCATCGCTCCGCCGGCGCGATCCGCAGCGCAACCATGCGCGCGACCGTGCGCATCAGGATCAGCAGAAGAGCGAGAACCAGCCACAGGAACAGCGCCTCGTGACGATCGAGCGTGCCCGCGACGATCAGCCCCCCCGCCAGCCATGCCACAAGCGCACACAGCGTCGCCAGCTGGAACAGCTTCGGCGCCTCCTCGAGCGTCGTCTTGCGAAGCAGCGCATCGTCGCGGTCATACAGGCCGGAGATCTTTGCCCCGATCAGGAGGATCGGCAGGCCAGCCGCATGCTCGCCCACGTCAGCTGCAGTGAACGTGAGGAGAGCGCCATGGTCAACAGGAACGCGCCCGCGATCGCCAGCGCATCTGCGCCCAGAAGCATGCGACGAAAGATCGAGTCGCGCAGCAGGCTCGCAGCGGGACCTCTGAGATCGGCAGCGACCGAAGGGGAGCCGAGTGTTTCCGACGGCTCGAGGCGACGCGCGACGCTCGATCGACCAGCTGTCACTCCAGTCATCACGGCGTCTGCGACTTTGCTATCCATAGCTCCCTTGCAGCAGTGGGGTTGACCTAGTGCTGCGCCTCCCCCTAGTGAGACTCATGCGAGGACCCGGTTCTCCGTGTCTCGTCGCTTACTGCGTATAAGAACGTATTTTTGACCTCGCGTCAAGAGCGCGTCTCTATAAAACGCTCTGGACATGGGGCTTTAGTACACATCCGAATTTCTCGTCGTGATTTCACCAATTGCTCGAACAAAACCGTGACTATTCGAGATGCCCTTCATCTCGTGGTTAGCCCCGCCTCGGGTACCGCCTCCAGCGGACTGCCCGGCGCCGTGTCCGACGGCTCCGATCTGAGAAGGGTCCATGCGGCCCGCATCGCCAGCCGCGGGCTGCGCTCGAGCAGACAGATCTCCGCTGCGCCGACAAGCACGCTCGCTACTTCTCGCTTGGGCAGTGACGACGAGCGTTGGTTCGCTGAACCTTCAGCAGCCGACTGAGCACCGCGCACGGTGAACTCCTCGCATACTTGACAATGACTCTGGGAAGTGTACTTTACACCCAAGCCAGCTGGTAACGGACTCAGCACAAGCTATACGAGACTCCCGGACTTCCCATGCGATCGGTGTCGCAGATTTGCTCACACCCGTTGGACACGCGTCCAACACCTACCCGTGAAGAGCGCGTGCTCCCATGGCGTCCGGGTCAGATACCTGATCGTTCGACCTGAGAGCGACCCATGCGGCGCGCGCTGCCAAGTGCGGGTCTTTGCTGAGCAAGCAGATCTCCGCCGCGCCAAGAAGGACGCGACCGACTTCGCGCTTGGGTCGCATGCGTGAGCCCGCAGGCACCCGGCCAACTGCCCCCGTCTCGGGTGTCGCTGGGCCGTTGTCAGTCGGCCTGCGACGTACCGAAGGAGTCCTTCGACTACGGAGCCTCGACTGCGTTACGCTCACGTTCGGCATCTCCAGTACTAGACACTTAATGCGATGAGTGTTTCCTCATCTCTTTTGTGAAGAAGCTGTATATTAGCTGACAGCGCGACACAAATGTTGTATGGGGCGAATTTGTCCGCCAACATCAAAGTCCCACTAGCAGAACGAGGGATTTTGGCGCCCACCATTACCGCGTGCGCACGCTGGAGCTCGTGCGCTAGACCGCGCGAGCGCGCCGCTCGGGGCCCTGCAGACGACGACGTTGCATCTGGCGACGATCCTCTCGCAGCACCGGTCCCACGCGGTTGCCGATCGCGCGCAGCACGTAGGCGTCGCGGGTGCTGCTGTAGCGCAGCACGGGTCCGAGCAGCGCCATCAGGCGAGGCGATACATACCGACGCGGGCGTCTAACTATTCGCATGTCCATTCATCCTTGAAAGTGGCCAGACGTAACGAGTTGCGTAGGAATTGTTGCAGATCTGCAGCTAAGAAGCAGGGCTGGCGCGAAACGGCTCCTCGACGAGGATCGTGTCCTCGCCGCCGAGCTCGAACGCGCTGTGCAGTGCCTGCACCGCCTGCTTCACGCGGTCGCGGTCGATCACGCACGAGATCTTGATCGGCGAGGTGGAGATCATGTCGATGTTCACGCCCTCCTCCGCGAGCACGCCTGAAGACCTTCGCCGCCACGCCCGGGTGCGAGCGCATGCCCGCGCCCACGATCGAGACCTTGCCCATGTCCTCATAGCTGCTCAGCTCCGCGAAACGCCTCGCCCGCGAGCGGCTCGAGCGCAGCGCGCGCCACGCGCAGGTCCTCGCGCGGCACCGTGAAGGAGATCTCCGCCTGCCCGCCCGCCGAGGCCGGCTCGTTCTGGACGATCATGTCGACGTTCACGTTCGCGTCCGCCAGCGCCTCGAAGATGCGTGCCGCCGCGCCGGGCGCGTCGGGCACGCCCGTGAGCGTGACCCGCGCCTCCGTTGTCGAATGCGTCACCGCGGTGATCAAGGCCTGCTCCATCGTCTCTCCTTCTGCCAGCACAACGGTGCCGGGCTCCTCGTTGAATGATGAGCGGCAGTGGATGCGCACGCCGTGGTTGCGCGCGTACTCCACCGAGCGCAGCTGCAGCACCCCCGCGCCCGACGCCGCCATCTCGAGCATCTCCTCGAAGGACACCGTCTCCAGCTTGCGCGCATTTGCAACCGATTCGCGGGTCCGCCGAGTAGACGCCCGCCACGTCCGTGTAGATCTCGCAAACCTCCGCGCCCAGCGCCGCCGCCACCGCCACCGCGCTCGTGTCCGAGCCGCCGCGTCCCAGCGTCGTCACGTTCCTCGCGTTCTCGGACACACCCTGGAAGCCCGCCACGAGCACGATGTGATCCTCCTCGAGCGCCTGGCGGATGCGCTCCGCGCGCACGTCGAGGATCAGCGCCTTGGTGTGCGACTCGTCCGTCACGATCCCCGCCTGCGAGCCCGTCAGCGAGATCGCGCGGTGGCCGAGGTCGTTGATCGCCATCGCACAGAGCGCACAGGAGATGCGCTCGCCGGTCGAGAGCAGCATGTCCATCTCGCGCGGATCCGGCGCCGATGAGACCTCCTCGGCCATCGTGATCAGCTCGTCGGTCGTCTTGCCACGCGCCGAAAGCACCGCCACGACCTGATAGCCCGCTTCGCGCTTCTCCACGATGCGCCGCGCCGCGCGCTTGATGCGCTCCGCGTCGGCGACCGAAGTCCCGCCGAACTTCATCACGATCAACTCAGACATGCTCCGCAGGATATTGCCCTGCGCCGGAGCGATGGCGCTGAGCGGTGCACCGCCGAGCCCGCTCGTCGCGTGGGGTAGTCAGCGATAGCCCCGCTTGTCTCCCACTTTGCCTCGCTTCAGACGGCGCGGCGCCCCGCGAACGCCTTGCCGAGCGTCGACCTCGTCCGCGTACTCCAGATCCGAGCCCACCGGCAGCCCGCTCGCCAGACGCGTCACCTTATCTGCGGCGCACGCGCGCGCAGCTCCTCCGCGATGTGCAGCGCCGTCGCCTCGCCCGTCGTCGTCGGGTTCGTCGCCAGCACCACTTCGCGCACCGCGCGCCGACGCAGCCACGCGGGCGAACAGCTCGGCGATCTTCAGGTCCTCCGGGTCCATCCCGTCGATCGGCGAGAGCGCGCCGCCGAGCACGTGGTAGACGCCGTGGTACTCGTGCGTGCGCTCCATCGGGATCACGTCGCTCGGCTCCTCCACCACGCAGATCAGCTCCTGCTCGCGCCGCGGGTCCTGGCAGATGCGACAGCGCGCCTCGTCGGTGAGGTTGAAGCACACCTCGCACAGCCCGATCTTCTCCTTCACCTCGCGGATCGCCTCCGCCAGCGCGCCGCATCCTCGCCCGAGGCGCGCAGGATGTGAAAGGCCAGGCGCTGCGCCGTGCGGTTGCCCGACGCCCGGCAGCTTCGAGAGCTCCGTCACCAGCCGCTGCACCGGCGGCGCGTAGGAGGTCGTGCTCACCGAGTCACAGCCCCGGCATGCCCAGACCGCCGAGATCGCCCAGGTCGAGGCCCGCCGTCGCGCCGCCCATTTGCTCTCCGCCAGCTCCTGCGCCTTGCGCAGCGCCTCGTTCACCGCCGCCGACACCATGTCGGCAAGGATCTCCACGTCCTCTGGGTCGACCGCCGCGGGATCGATCTTCATCTCGCGCACCTCGAGCGTCGCCGCTCATCTTCACCGTCACCATGCCGCCGCCCGCCGACGCCTCCACCACCTCGCTCCTTCAACTGCTCCTGCGCCAGCTCCATGTCCTTCTGCATCTTCTGCACCTGCGCATCATCTGCTGCATGTTCGGCATCCGCGGCTGCTTGGGCATCAGGCGCCTTTCTCGTTGCTGGTCGCGGCCTGCGCGCCGCGCTCGTCCGTGCGCATCCGTGATCTCCTCCGCATCGAACTCCTCCATGAAGCGCGCTCACCCAGTCCTCCTCAGAGCGCGCCGGCGCACCCGGCTCGCTCCGCTGACGCCGGCTCCTCGCGCAGCTCGTAGCGCAACCGCCAGCGACCGCCCGCCAGCGCCCGCAGCGCCTCACCCACCGCCACGCGGTTCGCCGGATCCTCGGCCTTCTTCTTGAAGAACTCCGCCGTCGACGGAAACGCCAGCGTCAGCTCCTCGCCGTCCACCGCCACCGGCCGCGCTTCGCCGATCACCGCCGCCGATCAGCGCGTTCTCGCTGCGCACCAGGTCCACCACCGCCGGCCACAGCGCACAGATCGACTCGATGTCCCGCAGCACCGGTCCCGTGACCGGCTCCGGCTGCCGCTCCCGCTCCGTCCCAGGCGCCGCGTGCTGCTGCCACGGCCGCCGCGTGGGGCTCGAGCGCCGCGTCCGGATCGGGCACGTGTCGCCACTCGGCCTGGGGGCAGCCGCTGGGCTCGACCTCGGGCGGCGTGGCCGCCGGCGGCGCCTCGGTCTGCTGGCGCCGTCGCATCGCCGCCGCCGCAGGCGGCCGCTCGGCGAGCGGTCCCGCTCGCAGTGGAGCCCGTGCGCCGCGCTCCAGACGCTCGATGCGCGCCAGCAGCGCTCGCGTCGAGCCGTCCGTCTCGGGCCGCGCCGCCTTCACCAGCGCCAGCTCCAGGCGCGTGCGTGCATCCGCGCCCGCGCGCACTCCCTCCATCGCCTCGCCCAGCAGCTCCAGCAGCGCGCACCACCGTCGCGTGGTCCACGCGCTCGGCCTGCGCGCTCAGCGCCGCGTCGGCCTCGGGCGTAAGCGACGAGCTCCGCGGGCACCTCGCCGAGCATCTGCACGACCAGCAGCTCGCGCGCGCGCACCTCGAGATCGGCCGCGAACGAGCCGGCGTCGCGGCCCTGCTCCACGCACTCCTCCAGCGCGCGCAGCGCGCCTGCCTCGCGTCGCCCGCCTGCCACCGCGTCCACCGTCTCCTCCAGCAGCCGCGCGTCCGCCACGCCGAGCACCGCCAGCACGTCCTCCAGCGCGATCTCGCTGGCCGCTGTACGTCACGATCTGCTCGAGCGTCCCCAGCGCGTCGCGGAAGCTGCCCGTCGCCGAGCGCGCCAGCGCCGCCACCGCCGCCGGCGGGATCTCGATCGACTCCGCCGCCGCCGCGCTGCCGCACCACGCTCGCGATCTGCTCCACCGTCGGGCGGTGGAAGTCGAAGCGATGGCAGCGGTCCACCACCGTCGCCGGCACCTTGTTCGCCTCGGTCGTCGCCAGCACGAACACCGTGTTCGGCGGCGGCTCCTCGAGCGTCTTCAAGAACGCGTTCCACGCCGCCGTCGAGAGCATGTGCGCCTCGTCGAGGATGTACACCTTGCGCCTGCCGCTCACCGGCGCGTAGGCCACGCTCTCGCGCAGATCGCGGATGTCGTCCACCGAGTTGTTCGACGCCGCGTCCATCTCGATCACGTCCAGCGACGTCGCCCGCGCGATCGACACGCACGAGTCGCACTCCCCGCACGGCTCGATCGTCGGCGCCGTGCGCTCGCAGTTCAAGCACGCCGCCAGGATCTTCGCCATCGAGGTCTTGCCCGTGCCGCGCGAGCCCACGAACAGATAAGCGTGGTGAACCTCGCCGCGCTGCACCGCGTTGCGCAGCGTCCGCACCACCGGCTCCTGGCCAACCACCTCCGCGAACGTACGCGGCCGATGCCGCGATACAACGAGCGCTGCTGACCCTGCGAGCCTGATCTCCTGTGGCTGCTCCTCTACCGACACCGTTCGCCTGAGTCTACCCACGCGGCTGGGTGGCTCGACGCGCTCCGCCGGCCGTCTAGCGGCCTCCCCGAGCCGCGCCAGCGGATAGCGTCCGCGCCCCATGACAGCTTCGATCGAGCGCTTGCGCGCGCGCGCGACGCGCCGCTCGCCATCGCCGGCAGGGCGCTGGCTCTGCGCGCTCATCGACGGCGTCGGCTTCGCTCAACTACGACACGCTCTACGCGCTCGCCTGGGGCGGACAGCTCTCGCGCGGCGCAACCCCCGCCTACGGCGTGCCGATCGCCCCCACGCCGCACCCGCTGCTCGAGGCTGCTCGGCCTCGTGCTCGCGCCGCTCGGCCCCCGCGCCGCCGAAGACGTCACCTCGCGCTCGGCTTCCTCGCGCTGTCGCTCTGCGGCTGGGTCATCTACCGGCTCGGCGCGCTCTGGTTCGGCCGCGCCGCCGGCGCGCTCGCCGCGCTGATCTTCCTCACCCGCGTCCCGAAGTCCTCTCCTACGGCGTGCGCGCCTACGTCGACCTCCCCTATCTCTGCTCGTGCTCTGCGCGCTGCTCGTCGAGTCGCGCCACCGGCGCCAACGCGCGCCCGCGGGCGCGACCGTGCTCGTGCTGCTCGCCCTCGCCGGGCTGCTGCGCCCCGAGGCATGGGCCTTCTCGGGTCTCTACTGGCTCTACCTCATACGGGCCTCGCCGCTCCTGGTCCGTGCGCCGGAGCCGCGCGCTCGCGACGCGCGCCCGCGCCGCCGAGATCCTGCGCTCTGACGCTGCTCGCCGCCGCCGCGCCGCTGTCTGGGTGCTCAGCGACCTCGCCGTCACCGGCGACCCGCTGTGGTCGCTCACCAACACCCGGCACACCGCCGAGCCACCCTCGGCCGCAAGACCGGCATCGCCAACGTCCCCCAGTACATCCCGCGGCGGATCGGCGAGATCCTGCGCCCGCCCGTGCTCGTAGCCGCAGCGCTCGGCGGCGTGCTCTCGCTGCTGTGGCTGCGCCGCCGCGCGCTGCTCGGCGCGCTCGCCGGCGTGCTCGCCGTCGTCGTCTTCGCCGCCTTCGCCGCCGTCGGCCTGCCGATCAACACGCGCTATGCCTTCCTCGCCTCCGCCGATCCTCTCCATCTTCGCCGGCGCCGGCGCCTTCGGCTGGATCGCACCTGGCGCGCGGCGACCCGCGGCGGCGCCGTGGTGGCCGCAGGCGCGCGTCGTGCTCGCTCGCGCTCATCGCCTACGCCCCCTCTCAGTACCAGCTGCGCGCAGCGCGAACTCGGCAAACTCGCGCGCCACACGAACATCGAAGGCCGACCTGCTCGCGCTCGTCCGCGACCACGCCATCAACCTCGCTGCGGCCCCGTCGGCGTGCCCAACCACGCGCCCGATCCCGCTGCTCGCGCTCTATCTGAAACCAGCCCGCGCAACATCGTCAGCGCGCAGCTCGGCCAGATCGCCTCCGGCGTCTACGTCGACCCCGCCAGCAAGGAGGTCGAAAAAGACTACGTGCTCGACAAGCGCGATCCCATCGAAGCAGTGAGCGTGCCGCCCGGCTTCACCGAGGCGCACGCCAACCGCTCCTGGCTGATCTTCCAAAAGTGCAGCTGACATGGACCGTGCACCCCGCGTCGCGATCCCGAGCACCCGGCGCCTACCTTCGCCCACGACTCCGGTCCGGGAGCTCCCGCTGCGCCTGCCGGTGATCGCTTAAGGCTGCTTCCTTCCGGACCTGACCTGGTTCGCAAGCCGACACCGCGCGGGACCCGAACCATCGACGCCCCGAGCGACGGAGCGACCGGAGCCAGAACCCCTCGGAAGGGAGTTCAGCCCCGCTAGAGCGGATTGCGGATTCAGGGCACCGCTACCTCCCCGCCTAGCACGGTCCGCGAGCGATCCTAACGCACGACGCTCCTTACGGTTCCTGCACACCAGCGCTGCAAGTTCCGATAGGCTGCGCGACCGTGAACTACTTCGACGCCTTTACCTCCACCGTTCGCGCCGCGCTCAGCGCTCGCGCTGCGGGCGCTCGGCGCAGCCATGCTGATCGCCGGCTGCGGCGGCTCAGGCAACTCGAGCACGATCACCGTCGGCAACGAGAACAACGTCCGACAACGCGCTGGTCAAGCAGACCGAAGGACCCGCCAAAACGACCAAAACGACCCCCACCACATCGGCCAAAACCCCCACCAGCGGACCGCTCTCCACAGAACCGAAGGTCACGCCGCCCTCGGGCAGCGCCGCCTAAGAAGCTCGAGATCAAAGACCTGATCACCGGCACCGGCGCCGAAGCGAAGCCGGCGCAAGCGTCACGGTCAACTACGTCGGCGTGCTCTTCAAAGGCGGCAAAGAGTTCGACGCCTCGTGGAAACGCAACGAACCGTCCACCTTCACGCTCGGCAAGGGCGAGGTCATCCCGGGCTGGGACCAGGGCATCCCCGGCATGAAGGTCGGCGGACGGCGCGAGCTCGTGATCCCCGCCGCACTCGCCTACGGCGCCCAAGGCTCGCCGCCGTCGATCCCGCCGAACGCGCCGCTCGTGTTCGTGATCGACCTGCTCGGAACCTAGGCACCACAACGCAGGCTCCCCGCAAGAGGTCCCTGCGCAGAGCACTGCTCGGCGCGGCGCTGCTGCTGCTCGGCGAGCGCCGCCCTGCTGCTCGCCGGCTGCGGTTCGCGGCGAGCCACCCACGCCAGCCGGCCTCACGCCTGGAGCGCGAAGACCTCGCCGCGGTCACGCACGCGCTCGACGGACTGCGGATCACGTCGTGCGACGAGGTCAGCGCCACCAAAGCCGCCTGGCCGCTGATCGCCAACGGCCTGCCCGCCGAGCCCCACGCTCGCCGAGCGCGCCGCATCAACGCTGCCTCGCGGCGTGCCGCTGCAAGTTCCGCTGCCCGCGCTCTTCGACGAACGCTAGCGCCGCCACGCTCACCGGCCCCGCAGCGGCATCTCGCCGGGCTTTTTCGCAGCTTCCGCGGCCTCTCCACACGCGGCTGGCGGCTGATCGGCGCGGCGCTCGAGCAGATCGAACCCGGACCCTCCGCCGCGGCGGCGCTTCGCGCGCGCCAACGTCGCGCTCTACATCGAGAGCGTCTACGACGCGCACTTCGGCCTCGCCCAGATCGGCAAGCAGCTCGCCGACGGCTACAGGAAACTCGGCGGCCCCTCCGACTTCGGCACCTCGCTCACGCAGGCCGAAGTCGACCGCGTGAGCGCCGACCTACTCCGAAGCCAACGACCGCCTGCACCCGCACGTCGGCGTGCGCCTCGGCTCGTGAGCGCCTACGTCAGCGCCGGTTGTGGCTTTCTGCTCGCGGTGCTCTGGTTCGATTTGATGTTCGACGTGCAGGCTCATCGGCCAGCGCGCTGCGCCCGGAGAGGAGGTGCTCGCCTCGATCAGCGCCTACTACGCGCGCGTCACCACCGCCGCACGACCGATGAACCGACTTGTCGCGGCCGTGATGCTCGCCACGCTCACCGCGATCGTGCTCGAGCTCATCAAATCCGGCTCACCCACCTGGGTCGCGCTCAGCTCGCTGGCGCTCACTGTCGCCGCGACCGGGGTCGCGGGCACGCACACCGTGCCGAGCGCCGTGCGACTCGGCACGCGTCGCGACTCCCTCGAGCGCCAGGGCGAGCTCGCGCGCTCGGTCCTCAACGAGCACCTCTTCTGCGCGAGCACCATCGCGAGCGTGCTCCTGCTGCAGCTCGCCTTTGCTTAGCGCCGCTCAAACGTCCTTCAGGCTCGCCACCAGCGGCGCGTGATCTGAGGGCTTCGTGCCCTTGCGATAGTCGCGCCGGATATCGCACTGCTCGAGCCTCGGCGCGAGCGCAGCGTCGATCAGCACGTAGTCGATGCGCAGGCCCAGCCCGCGATGAAAGTGCCCCTGACGGTAGTCCCACCAGGTGAACTGCTGCTCCTCTGGATGTAGCTCACGGTAGGCATCCACAAGGCGTCCCTCGCTCAAGATCCGCTCCAGGCGCGTGCGCTCCTCCGCGCTCACGTGGGTCGCGCCAACAAAGGCTGCGGGGTCATACACATCGCGGTCATCGCGCGTCACGTTGAAGTCGCCCGCCACCACCAACGGCACATCGCGCTCCATTGCGCCCCGCGCGATCAGCGCATCGAGGAAGGCGAGCTTCTCCGCAAACCACTCGCTGTCGAGCTCGCGTCCGTTCGTCACGTAGGCACTCGCCACGCGCATCCCCGCAACGCTCGCCTCGATCCAGCGCGCCTCATCCGCTCGCTGCTCACCTGTGAGCCCCGCTTGCGCTTCCTTCAGGTCAAGGCCCTGCTTCGCAACGATCGCCACCCCCGCCCAGCGCCCTGCGCTGTGGTGCACCGCGTCATATCCCGCCGCTGCCAGCTCGGTCGAAGGGAAAGCCGCCGCCTCGCACTTGGTCTCCTGCAGCATCAGCACATCCGGCGCCTGCTCCGCCAGGAACTCGAGCACGCGCGGCAGCCTCACCGCGAGCGAGTTCACGTTCCATGTCGCTAGGTCCATTCGTGCAAACGCTATCCAGGCACGCGCTCGGGTGGCGCGACGGTAGGGGCCCCGAAGGGAGGGACTGGCTTGAACTGCCGCCCGATGACCGGCGATCGTGAGACGGAGGTTTGGGGAAACAAGGACGGTCACGCGTGGCGCATCGGTGGCGACGCCGAGGTCGCCTGGATCCCGGAGAACACCGAGGTCTCGTTTGCGATCACTTCTGCGATCCCTCCGCTATTCGAGGCCTACGCCACCTTGGAGCTTCCCGGCAGCGGTGACCACCTCTCAGAGTCGCCGCTCGAGGCTCCGGACCGGTACGACGCTTGTGTGCTCGCGCTGCTCAGCGAGCATTCCGCGGCGCAGCCATGGTGGCTCGGTTATCTCGACACGGGCGATGCAGACATCGTCTTCGACAGCGTGCGAAAGGTGCAGGCGGGTGCCAATGGCGACTCCTGGTACGTGCTGATCGAGGCTGGCCCGGAGCAAGCGGGTAGCTGGCGCGAGCGTGAGCATTCGGAGAGTCTCCTGCCGGATCTAATGTTTCCGGCCGATTGTTCGTGGCTCCTCTCGACTTTGTGGGACGACGATTGGACGTGCATCGGCGGGTCGCGGGCGCTCGTTGACGCTTTTCTGAGCCATTCCGATCTGCGACATCGAGCCCGTGAGGTCGACCCATCACTCGAGGATGCAACTCCGCCCGGCCACACAGCGATCTGATCGCTCGGCTGCTCCTGTGAAGGGCGTGAACGGGCAGCCGCGCACCGAGACCCTATGGCCGAGGTCGCCCGCAGAGCCATCGCCCAATAGACTCGGTGGTCTAGGGCGCGTAGCTCAGTGGGAGAGCGCTCGCTTCACACGCGAGAGGTCGCAGGTTCGAAACCCGCCGCGCCCATCCTTTGTTTTGCCTGCTGTAGAGCCAGATTCGACCGTCCGGCGGCGGGACGCTTAGCCGCCGTGAGAGGGTCTCGGGCGGCTCGTCTGCCAATAACTGCCAATTGGTTGCCCTCGATCAGGGCGCGGAGCTGCTGCTTCTCGTCCTCGCCGCGGCGCATTGACTGGCGGTAGATGCGGAGCGCGAGGGCGGGGTGGGTGTGCCCCATCTCGTCGCCGAGCGCGTGGAGGACGCTTGCGAAGGTGCGCCTGAGCGAGTGCGGGGTGATGCCGTCCGGTAGCGACGAGAGCCCTTGCTTGGCTAGATTCTCGGAGCCGTACGCCCTCCTCGAGCGTCGCCCCGACCGCCCCCTCACCGGCCGCGATGAGCACGACCCGAGGCCCGGCGAGCGCTCCAAATGTCGTCCGTCACGACGTTGCAAGACTTAGGTCACCGTTACGGTTTGTACGATAGTGTCGCCTGTAGGTTCGCATTAGGTTTCGGTATTCGGTTCATACTGGGAGAGCTTTGACGACGCTTCAGACAGAGATCTATCCTCAGCCGCCGCTTGAGATGGTGGCATTCGAGCTGCGTATCCCGCATACCCTGAGCCTCGCCGACAGGGATGCTCAGGCACAGGTATGGGAGCGCATCAAGGAGCGAGTGCCGATCACCCAACCAGAGGCTTCGCTCCAAGTCACGCTGGGCGCGCCTGGCATGGTGCACGCTCAGGGGCCGTTGCGCATGCTCGATCGTGGGCGCACCTTGGGCGTCGTGGTAGGTGCCGAGGCGCTCGTAGTCGAGAGCACCGGCTACCGCTGCTACGAGGAGTTCTGCGAGTTTCTCCGCTACGTCCTGACCGCGATGCCGAGCGGCGACGTGGCCGGCTTCGGACGGATCGGGCTTCGCTACATCAACGAAATCCGTGTTCCGGGTATCACGCTTCCCGCCGACTGGGACGGACTTGTAGCTTCTGCGCTTCTCGCCGACTCGAAGATTTCGGCCGCCGGCTTGGCCGCACAGAGTTCACGCGGGGAGGTTGAATATGCAGGCGCCGACGGATTGAGGGTGCAGATGCGCCACGGCGCAGCGACAGGCCGCCTAGTCAACGCGCAGGGACCCCTGCGGACCCGCACTCAGGATGCCGGGCCGTTCTTCTTCATCGACCTCGACAGTTATTGGGAAAACCCCCCCGAGTGCGAGCTACCTGAGTTCTCCACGGACGCAATCATCGAGAAAACCACCCGACTGCGAGAGCCCATCCACCACCTGTTCGAGACGGCGATCACTGACCAACTGCGTGAGAGATTTCGGAAGGAGCCAACATGACCCCAGAAGGCACGGCCACAGGCACAGGCATGATCACCGAGCTGCCACAGGCACCCGCCACGGCGTTTGATGGCTTGGCCAAGCGGGCCGCGGCAGTACGAGACCAGGTTAAAATCACAGGGGAGGACGCCGACGATCTGCACGGCGAGCTTCAGGAGCGCGTCTTGGACGGCCGCACGGCTGCCGTTGCTCAAGGCGAGCCGGCAGAGCTTCTGGACACCCTGTCGACGGAATGGGGCCTATCGTGGACGCTCACCGCACAGCTGCTCGGCGTGAGCCAGACCTCGATCAGAAAGTGGCGGCGAGGCGAGCCGATCACTCCCGAGAACCGCAGAGGAGTCGCCCGGCTTGTCGCGTTCCTTGAACTCCTGCGCACTGAATACCCAGCGATCTGCGACCAAGCCTCGTGGCTTGAGATGCGCATCTCAGCGGAGTCCACGCTGACCCCTGCAGACCTGTACGCAATGGATCGGTGCGAACTCCTATTTGATCTCGCGGCGCTGCGCTGCGCGCCGCACGAGGTTCTGTACGCGGTAGACCCCGAGTGGCGGTCCAGATACGGGGTTGGCACCGGCTTCGCCACCGTCAAGGGACCGGATGGGTTGCCGACGATCGTCGTACAGCACGACGCCTAGGTGAGCAGTGCTGGACTCGCCCGTCGATGCGGAGGAGGTCTATCTCGACCGCGGGGGAGATATCGATCCCTACAGACCGGTCTGCCAAGGGGACATCTTCGTTGATGTCGAGATCCCGGGCCTCGATCCCGGTCATGGCGTGATGGTGATCGCCCACCCGTGCGTAATGCGGGCCGGCCCGCGGCTCCGGCCCAAGGTGACGGTCATCCCGGTAATCGCGTACGAGCGGGTTCCGTTTGAGAGCTGGCCGACCAGCCATCTCAGAGTTTTTCCCCTTCCAGCTCTCGATCCCTCGCAACCGGATCGGGCCCACGCCGCCCGGTTCGACGAGTTCGGCACCGTGCCAACCGACGCCCTGAATCTCGATCGGCGGGTCGCAATGCTCTCGCAGCGCGGGGTACTGCTTCTCCAACAACGATTCATCCACAGTGTGAGTCGGGCAGAGATCCCGGTCAGCATCCTGCTCGAGGCATCCGCTGCTGTCTTTGAGGAGCTCGAGCTCCAGGAGAACTGGAACCTCACGTTCGTCGCACCTCAAGTCGAGAGCGGCGAGGAAGCAGGCGACCTGCTGGCGACGGAGTCCGAGGCGTTCGACGAGGTCATGCTGAGCGGTCCGGACGGTGCCAAGCTTCGCGAGCGCCTGCAGGTTCCGGCCGCCCGCGCCGAAGTTAGACGCGCCGTGAACCAGGCGATTCGTGAGCGGATCGCGCGAGAGAGTTGATGATGCCTGCGGCGCCGCTCAACCCGACACCCCAGGTGGGTCAACGCGTACGCGTTGACCTGTCCGGCATGCAGGTTCCCGATGGCATCCTCGGCCCGGCTGCAGTCGCCACGGGCACCGTCACTCACATCGACCCGACGAGCGGCCGACTGACGATTCGCCTGGACACATCCGTCGGAGGCTACAACCTCGTGACTGCCGATCCGAGCCGGATACTCGCCATCAGCTAGGACGTCCGTCGTCCAGCCGCCGCACCCATCTTTTGCCTCGACGGCTGTAGAGCCAGATTCGACTACTAGGCGGCGTGATGCTCACTCTCCGAGGAGGGTGTTTCGATGGCTCGTCTCCCAATAACTGCCAATTCGTTGCCCTCGATCAGGGCGCGGAGCTGCGTCTTCTCGTCCTCGCTGCGGCGCATTGACTGGCGGTAGACGCGGAGCGCGAGCGCGGGGTGGGTGTCGCCCATCTCGTCCATGACGATGCCGGGGTCCTCACCGAGCGCGTAGAGGACGCTTGCGAAGGTGCGCCTGAGCGAGTGCGGGGTGATGCCGTCCGGCAGCGGCGAGCGTTCTTGCTTGGCGAGGTTCTCGTTGCGTGCTTGACGGCGACGTTCAGGACGCGTGAGCGCAGGTTGTCGGTGCTCTGACGGCCACCGGTCAGCGTCGGGAACACAAACCCTTCTGCGGGTGCTTGGGAGTGTCTTGGGCGCACCGTGAGCAGTTCGTCGCGTAGCGCTCCGCGGACCTTTACCCGTCGTCTACCGGCGTCGGTCTTTGACTCTCCGACGTGCAGCCATCCCGCGGCGAGGTCGACGTCTCGCCAGCGCAGCGCGCATAGCTCACCGATGTGTAGTCCGGCGAACGTGAGCGTGGCGAGCATCGCGCGGCGCTCGATGTGCTGGCAGGCTGGCTGTGCGGCACGGTCCAGCTCACCGGCCGCGTCCAACAAGGCCCTGATCTGTGCGGCAGTCTCCAAGTAGCTGCGTCGGGGTGCTCGTTCGCGGACTCGGCGTCCCTTCGCCCTTCGCGGGGTTCCGTCCGATCAGCTCCCGCTCGACGGCGCTCTCCAAGATCGCGCCGAGCAGCGTCACCGTCATGTTGATCGACCGGGCAGAGAGCGGCGGTGTCGCTGCGAGCTTCGCGGCGATATATCGCTCCACCGTGTCGAACGTGATCGCGTCGAGACCCATCTCGGCAAAGAAGACCGCGAAGGCGCAGGCCGCCGCGGTAGCTCAGCCGGGGCGTCGCGGACCTCGCATGCGATGCCTCGACCACTACGGGCATCGCCTCGACAGCTGCAACCTCGACAGGCTCCCCGCTCGCTGGCACGTCGGGCCAACTGCACCAACCCCCGCCCGGCCTATGCGGAAAGGGATAGACCGAACAGCGACACGGCATACCGCGCCGGCACGCTCTCCTGCCAGGCACCCGGCGCCCACGCCATCATTCGCTGCCACCGCGCAGACTCGACCACCGAACCACGCGCATGGCGCCCCGCATGAACATTGCAGCGCTGAAGCGGTCACTCCACATCGCCCACGCATTACACGCCCGCCCATCACGACGCACCGAACTACAGCGCCGACGCGCCCGCGCAGCCTGGGAATAAGCCATCCCCCAAGGATGCCACTGCCCACCGACGCTGCGCCTAGAACCACATCAAATCTCATTCGCTCGCCGTCCGACCAACGCAGTGCCCCGGATCGGATCATCGGCTTTTGCGCATCAGTCTGAATCTTCGATAGGCTCGCCGAGTGGCGACGGGGGCGGGATCAGTTCCAATCGGCTCCGAGCCCGAGGGCTGGCGGCATGCGCGCCTGATCCCCACGTACGGGACGCGCACTCAGCAGGAGCAGGAGAAGCGGGCCACGTCTTGCCTGCTTGCTGTCATGCATGGGGTCCCTGAGTTTGGTCATGCGCTCTTGAAAGAGCTTGGCGCCCCGAAGTCGCCGTCCATCGAGACGTTTGCAGAGGTGCGCTTCAAGGATGCCGACGGCAAGACGGTGATCCCCGACGGCGCGATCGTATGCCGCCGAGGCACAAAGACCTGGACGTGCCTCGTTGAGGTCAAGACAGGCTCGGCGCATCTCCGATACGAGCAGGTTGCGAGCTATCTCGACATAGCCCGAGAAAACGGCTTCGATGGCGTGCTCACGATCTCCACTGAGATCATGGCGTCATCGGACGAATCTCCTGTTGCGGTCGATGGACGCAAGCTGCGCTCGACTTGCCTTTGGCACTTCTCATGGTGGAGAGTTCTCACCGAGGCGGTCGTACAGCAGCGCTACCACGGCATCTCCGATCCCGACCAAGAGTGGGTGCTGCGCGAGCTGATCCACTATCTGAGCAGCGAGGCGTCAGGCGCCGTCGGCTTCGAGGACATGGGCGAGAATTGGGTAGCGGTCCGCAAGGCTGCTCACGACGGCACGCTCCGGGCAGGCAACCCAGCGGCCCGCGATGTAGCCGAGCACTGGGAGCAGTTCACCAACTACCTAGCCCTCAGCCTCTCACAAGAGTTGGGTGCCTCTGTTATCGCACATCGACCCCGAACGCAGAGCATGGCCGCACGCCTAGAAGAAACGATCAAATCTCTAGGCGAGTCCGGGGTAATGCACTCCATGCTGCGCATCCCGGATGCCGTCGGGCCGCTTGAGATTCACACCGACCTGCGATCACGCCAAACAACCACCAGCGTCTCACTCGATGCACCACGGGAAGGCAAGCAGCGGGCACGCATCAACTGGCTCGTCAAACAACTCGCAAACGCTCCCGACGATCTCCGAGTCGAAGCGGCCTTCCCCAATGCTCGTGTCACGACCGCGGCATCGCTAGGAACCCTGCGCGATGACCCCACGGTCCTGCTATATCCGCCCCACCCAAAGCGCGAGCCGCGAGCTTTCGTGGTCGCCCGCACTCGGCCGATGGGCCAGAAGCGGGGACGCACCGAAGGATCGTTTGTACGAGAGACGAGCGCCCAAGCGCTCGAGTTCTACCGCGACCTCCTACAGAACCTCAAACGTTGGACAGCACCTGCGCCGAAACTGCGTGTAGAGCCGGACAGCCCAGAGCAAACGAGCACCGAGCTAGCCATCGTCCCCGCCTGGGTAGGCGAGCCACCCATCTCAGAGCGCACCGACGATGCGAGCGCAACGCCATCGTTCTCCGCATCGGCCGAGCCAGCCTCGCCCTAGACGTGCATCAAGTGTTTCTTGAGCCTCAGTCTCGACAAGCATTCAAAATGCCCTCAAACTAGGCAGGCGACCAATGAAACAGTTGGCCGCGCCTGCTCGCCAGTCGGGACGACGGATAGTCTCTCTCTTGCCCTGAGTGCCAGTGAGACGAAACGTGCATACCCCAAGGCCGATCGCGGCAGTGTTGTGCGGACCCGGAAGGGTTCTCTCAGCTGGAATTGCGATACTCGCCGCGGTCTTCTCCGTCCTCGCCGAAGGTTTTGTCGGCGTCGCGGTGTTCGCGATCGTGTCCTTGGCTTTGCTAGTAGCGGAACTCTGGCGCGATTCGTCCAGTCTTACACAGGAGATTGAGAACACGTCACAGCAGCTGACTACGGCGCGAGCAGCCGAGCACGCTGCGCTCAACAAGGTCAACGTCACGAACGAGCACCTTGAAGGTATGGCCGTGACGGGTCGCGAAGCCAAGGGCCTGCGAGAGCGAGCGAGCTGGCTCGAAGAGCAGCTACGTGCGCAACACAGCGAGCTTGTGCCATTCCTAGATATCTTGGGGAACCAGGGAGCTCGGCTGGAGCTCGTCAGGCGGCATCGCGCGCTTACGGGTGGAGATAGGACCGGTAGGTGGCCGGTAGTCAGCGTCTCGAGCGAAGGCACGCCGAGCGTAACGATCGTCGCCTTCGCGGCGAGCGACTGCGAGTATGTTGACCAACAGCCGGTCATGCTTGTGGCGACGTCCTCGAACACGTCGCTTTCCACGGGGCGCGCCACCCTGCAAGGACGCCAGATCATCATGGACGTCACGCTAGATGAGCTACCCGAGGACCTCTGCATAGGCTTGGAACGACACGGCCGACTTCAGCCGGAGGGCTACGCCGTCGAACTTGCCGGCCTAGCGGTGGATGCCTACGATGGGGTTGGCGACGACGAACTTGAGGAGATCGAGAAGGCGATGCTGACAGTGATGCGAGGTGTATCCTCGGCCCTTAACCAGACATCCAGCGAAGAGGAAGAGGCTACGCCTTGAGCGCACAGGTCATACGCATCTTCGACCGGAGACGGCTAGCTGTCAACCTTGGCACGGACGAGGACGTTCAGATCAAAGACAAGCTCCGGATCTACACTCCGGAGACGGAGATCCTCGATCCCGGAACCGGTGAGTCGCTGGGCGCATACAGACGCCTCAAGGCGACGGTTTACGTTACCGAGGTCTTCGACAAATTCTGCATCGCCTCGCCTCCTCAGGTAAGACAGCAGATTGCTATTCCTGTCTCAGAACCTGTCGGCCTTACTTCGTTGTTTCTCAAGCCCAAAACGGAATCCAAGTTCGTGCCCGGCGAACTTAACGTCGATTCAGAAGATCTCGAACCGTTGCCTACCGGCAACGCAGTCCACGTTGGAGACATCGTCGAGCGGGAGCAAGTCGCGGCGGCCGAGGAATCCGACTAAAGCACGATTCGGCCGAGGTAGTGGCGCGGATGGGCGACAGCTATGGGTCTCATCTTCCGCCTCAGCGCATGCTCGTGCGGAGCCCTCAGCGCGTGCGGGGTGTCTTACCGAGGGCAGTCCGCTGACGATCTGAAACGGCAGGCCTGCCACAACTGGCCGTGCTCGCCCGCAATCGGCCGTTATTTGGACCGAATCATCGACATCGCGGAATGGCAGAATCATCAATAGCCATGCGGAATTCGCCTGTTATGGGCCGCGATAAGATGACGCTTCACACGCGAGAGGTCGCAGGTTCGAAACCCGCCGCGCCCATGTAGAGGTCGCCTGTGGTAGATCCGTATCGGCGTTGAGGCCGCTTTGACGCAGCGTCGCCGCGGAGGCAATCTCAGCGCCCTGTCTGCCGATAACTGCCAAATGACGCGCGTGGAGCGCGCCCGCAGCAGGCTGACCGACGGCGACGCCGTGGGGTCCGAGGTCGCGGGGGATGAGACACTGGCGAGACGCGACAGCCCAGCACTAACAAAACTACCGAGAACTAACACGACACGGCTACACCGTGGACGAAACCCGCTCTGTGAATCCGTAGTGTCGAGCCAGACCAGCGAGAACCTACAGAGGGTCACCGGCCGTCGGATCCCCTTCAAAGTGCGCTCAATACCTCGACGTCATTTCCGTCGCTCATCGCGAGGATGCTCGAGTCGAACGTGACCAGGCGTACCCCGCCGCGACGGGCAAGTGTCAATAGGTGCGCGTCTGTTACCTGCCGATAGCCAGCGATCGACGGCACGTCACTGTCGGCCATTGAGACGTCATCGGCGAGGAAGCGGTGATGGGGATGTGCACGCACGGTTGAAAGCACCCCTCGTGCCGCCTCAATGCCGAGCGCACTTGGCAGCACGATCGGGTTGGACGACACTCGCACGAAGCCGCTCTCTGTGATCGGACACGTCACCCATCCCGCGGAGCTGTTCGCCGTGAACCATGCGCGATCGCCGTATGGTGCACGTGCGAGTCCCAAGCCAGCGCAACTAGCGCGTTGACGTCCAGCAGCGCCACCGGGAACTCAATCCTCGTCGAGTGCTCGCCGCACCATCGCTGGCGTGATTGGCGGCGTACCTGCCGGCACACGGATAACCGGCAGTCCACCGTCAGCCTCAACCCGAGCGGGGGTCAGCCCTCGACGGGCAAGCTCGGAGATAACGGAGCCGAGCGAGCGGCGTTCTCCAATGGCGAGCTGTCGCGCAATCACTACGACATCCTCGTCGATGTTCAAAGTTGTCCGCACAAGGTGATGTTAGGCATCATCGCATCAGGACTGAAATAATCGCGAATGAGCCGCCCGCGTCGGTCGTTTCTGCCCGGGATCGGGCGCCTGCGCTGAGACGAGCACGTCCGCGACTAGCGATGTTTGCTGCCTCGCCCGCGATCCTCACAGGGGGAGTAGGCTGGTTGCTCGGCGCAGCAACGGCACAAGGGGAGGGAATCACGCCATGAGCGTTACCAGCCAGCAGCAAACACCGCTCGATCAGGTGCTCGTCGCCGATCGCGAAAACTTCCAGGAGGGGCCTCCGCACGAGCTGTTCCGGCGCATGCGCGCAGAGTGTCCCGTGCACTGGTCACAGCGCATCTCGGAGTTTCCGCAGGAGGACGGCTTCTGGTCTGTGACCACCGCCGATGACGTACACGAGGTGAGCCGCGACTGGCAGACCTTCTCATCAGAACTCGGCGGCTTCACCGCGCTGAAGAACGCGATCCTGCCACTCGAGTTGCAGCAGGCGATGTTCATCGGCATGGACCCGCCCAAGCACGACCGTCTCAAGGCGCTCTTCCAGCGCGGCTTCACGCCGAAGCGGATCGCAGAGCACGAGGACGCGATCCGCGCGATCACGAGCGAGGTGCTCGACCGGCTCAACACCGAGCAGACTTGTGATCTGGTCAACGATCTCGCGCAGCCCGTCGTCGCGCGCGTGATCGGGAGCTTCATGGGCCTTCCCCCAGAGGACGACGTGGTGTGGGCGCGCCTGATGGCCACGATCGTGGGCGCGGGCGACCCCGACGCGACGCCCGAGGGCACACAGAGCATCATCGAGCGTGACGTGCCCGAGGTCTTCGAGCGCTGCAGCAAGCTGATCGCCGAGCGTCGTGCCACACCGAGCGACGACCTCACCAGCGTGCTCGTCCACGCCGAGATCGACGGTGAGCGGCTCGAGGACCACGAGATCGTGATGGGTTTCGTGTTGCTGATGGCCGCCGGCAACGACAGCACCAAGGCGACCTACTGCAGCGGCATGCGCGCACTGATGGAAGATCCCGAGCAGATGCGCATGGTTCTCGAGGACCCCACGCTCGTGCCCGCTGTGGTTGAGGAGTCGCTGCGCATGTTCCCCGCCTTCGCGCACTTCGCGCGCACCGCCACACGCGACACCGAGCTGCACGGTCAGATGATCCGCGAGGGCGAGAAGGTCGTGCTCTGGTACCCCTCCTCAAATCGCGACGAGACGCGCTACGCCGAGAGTGAACACTTTGACCTGCATCGCAACGCCGAGCACCAAGCCTTCGGCGCGGGCGGCCGGCACTTCTGTCTCGGCACCGCGCTCGCGCGCCTGGAGCTGCGGATCCTCATCGAGGAGACGCTCGCGCGCTTCCCCAAGATGCAGATTGCCGGCACGCCTACGTTCGTCGAGTCGCCGTTTGCCAACCAGCTGAAGACGCTGCCGGTTCGACTCGGGCCGTAGCGGCTCAACGCGAGAGCGTAAAGCGCACCGCAGCGGGTGCCAGCGCTAGCGAAGGACCTGAAAGGAAGCCTGCGCTGAGCGCCCGACCCTCTTGGCGACGCGCGGCGTGGCGATCAGCAGATACCGGCCGGGCGCAAGCCTCACGCCAGCCAAACGACCGCTGAAGATGAAGCTGCTTGCACCAGCCTTACCCGTGAGCGCAAAGCTGCCTCTGAGCGGGACGAACCGCGTGCATCTGCGCCCGTGCCGGTTTGCTCTCCTCGGCCGCACGCACTGACCCCCCTTGGCCCTTCGGCCCGGCTTCAGCCGCACGACCGCGAAGTTCACCATCGCCTTTTCGTTGAGCACGAAGCTGACCTTCGTGCCGTAGCGATGCTTGGCCGCGAGCACGCTCGCTCCATGCGGCGCCGCGCGGAATCTGTTGGGGGAGATCCGCTCGCTCAACACGATCGCCTGAGTTTTCTTTGGCGGTGGCGGTGGCGGTTTGACAGCCGGCTTGACCGTGATGCTCGCCGACGCCGTCGCGGTCACGCCATTGACGCTCGTGGCGTGGTAGCTGAAGCTGTCAGCGCCGGCATAGCCCGTGGCGGGTGTGTAGAGCACGCCGCCAGTCGCGTCGATCGCGCCAAGCGCCCCATGGGCAGCGCGCGTGTCGATCGTGTAGCTCAGCGTCGCACCAGCCGGGTCGGAGCATTTGAGCGCCACACGCACCGCATGTCCGGCGGCGGTGCTCGCCGCGACCGGCCGACAGGTGGGCGCAGCGAACTCGAACGCGCCGATATCGCACGCGCCTCCAGCTGGGCGCGTAACGCCACGTTGATCCTCGCCGGGACAGTTCGCGCCCGACGCCGGGACCTGGTCGAGCGCGCCGCTGCCGGCCCCCAGAGCCATCGTCTGGGTAGGACCACCGTTGAACTGCAGCGCGCCGAGCTTGGGGTCGGCGCTCGAGAACGTCAGCGGACAGCCCGTATCGCCGAAGCTGAGGTTGTGTCCCCCGTCGATGATCGGACCCACACAGTTGCCGATCGGGTTGGAGGCGAGCAGCGTGTTTTGAAGCGTCGTCCCGCTGCCCGTCTCAAAGACCCCACCGCCGACGCCGCTCGTGCCGCTGGGCCCGCTCGCGCCGACGGTCTTTCCGCTCCCCGCCGCTCCACCGGAGCCACCCACGCCGCCCACACCCGAAGCGTTTTCGGCCACCGTCACGTTGACCAGCAGGCCGCTTCCGCCCAGCGAGCGCCTGATCGCGCCGCCGTCGCCCCCCACTTCACCGCTGCCGCCGTCGCCACCGTTACCGCCGGGCCCTTCGGTGTCGCTGCCACCCGCGCCGCCGGCCCCAGCATTGCCGGCGTGGTTCGCCGTGATCGTGCTGTTGATGACAGTGAGCGAACCTTCGATGCTCGAGATGCCGCCCCCCCAGCCGCCCGCCGCGCCGTTGCCGCCTTTGTTGCCGCCGAAGTGCGCGCCCCCGAAGCCGCCGTCGCCACCCTTGCCTCCGTTGCCGCCGTTGCCGGCCGAGTTGGCTGCGACCGTGCTGTCGAGCATCTGCAAGCTGCCGCTGCTGAAGATGCCGCCGCCGTCGCCGCCGTTGTCGGTTCCTGCACCACCGGCCCCACCGGCGGTTCCGAAGGCGCCATCCCCACCACTACCGCCACTTCCGGCCTGGTTCGAGCGGATCGTGCTCGCGGTCACCGTGAGAGAGCCGACGTCATAGATGCCTCCGCCCGAGCCCGGCGAGCCACCGCTGGCGCCGCTCCCGCCACCTGAGAGCCCACCCGCGCCACCCGCGCCGCCAGCGCCTCCGCTCCCGGCCACGTTGCCCGCGACCGTGCTGCTCGTGAGCGTCAGCGCGCCGATGTCATAGATCCCCCCGCCGGCTCCGCCGGGACCGCCGCTGCCTCCAGTCGGGCCGACGCCACTGCTGCTGCCGCCGGCGCCACCCGCGCCGCCGTCGCCGGCACGGTTGCCAACCACGGTGCAGTCGATCAGCGTCAGCGTGCCCTGGCTGCGGATGCCACCACCCATTTCGCCCGGCGATCCTGCGCCTCCGTCGCCGCTGACTCCCGGCAAACCCGGACTGCCTGCGGGTGCGCGACCGCCCGTGATCGACAGCCCCGCGAGCGTGAGGCCGGGGGCGCCAAGATGGACGTCCAACACGCGATCGCCCGTTCCCACGGCTTCGATCGTGGTCGCTTCCGCTCCCGCGCCGCTGATCGTCAGGGCACTCGAGGGGCCGGTCAGATCCAAGTCCCCGCTCGCGTTGGCGTCCTCGCCGGCCCCTGGGATCGTGAGCGTGTAGTGAGCTGCCCCCAAGATGATCGTGTTGGAGCTCACGCTCACCGCTCCGCAGTCGGCGCCGCCGATCCCGTCCACGGCGCTGATCGCCTCGCGCAACGAGCAGCGACCGTCGCCTGCGTTCTGCTCATCCGCCGTCGTGTTGACCGTGATCGTCGCCGCACGCGCGATGCCAGCAGGCATCAGCACGACGCCAAGGACGCCCGCGAGCGCCAGTCGCTTCCCCCCCGATCCGCTCACGATGCTCATCCTCGCGGCACTATGTCAGCCCACGCACCCAGAGGTCAAACGCCCCTTGACAGCGAGGCGTGCGCTCAGCCGCGACGCATGAGCCGCCCCACCGACGCCATCAGCTCCGCGGTGCGCTCGTCTTGCTGCGCGGGTTCCGCGCCTAGCACGCAGCTGCGCGCATGCCCATCGAGTAGGCCGAGCGCGACCTTGTCGAGCGCAGCTTGGACGGCTGCGATCTGCGTGAGCACATCGATGCAGTAGCGATCCTCCTGCACCATCCGCTCCACGCCGCCTACCTGGCCCTTGATGCGCGCGAGTCGGCCGAGCAGTTGCTCCTTGCTCGCTTGATAGCCCTTCCCCGTCGGTGCTGTCTGTGTCGTGGCCATGTTCGGGAGTATACCAATACGGGGGATGGGTATACTGCTGATATGGTAGAAGTGCTGAACACGATCGGCAACGCAGGCAAGGACGCCTTCCTGATGGCCTGGCAGGTTTGGTGGGCGCTCGTGCTTGGCTTCGCGATCTCAGCGATCGTGCAGGCGTGGCTACCGCGCGAGCGCATCCAGGCCGCACTCGGCGGCTCGGGCTTTCGACCCGTTGCCTTGGCTAGCGGCCTCGGAGCTGCTTCCTCCTCGTGTAGCTACGCGGCGATCGCGATCGCGAAGAGCCTCTTTCAGAAGGGTGCGAGCGCCGCGGCCGCGCTCGCCTTTCAGTTCAGCTCCACGAACCTCGTGATCGAGCTCGGCATCGTGATGTGGATCCTGATCGGCTGGCAGTTCACGCTTGCGGAGTTCGTCGGCGGGCTGGTGCTGATCGCGATCGTGACCGTCATGCTGCGCCTGTTCGTCTCGCGCCGCCAGGAAGAGCGTGCGCGCGCTCACGCACTACAGGCAGAGAGCGGCCACGAGCACCACAGCGCCGGCGAGCAGCAGATCGCGCTGCGCCAACGCCTGCTGAGCGCCCGCGCCTGGTCAGATGTGGCGCACAACTTCCGCAACGACCTCACGATGGTGTGGAAGGAGATCCTGCTCGGCTTCTTGCTCGCGGGCCTCATCGGCCAGCTCCCCAACAGCTTCTTCAACAGCCTCTTCATCACACACGCGCCGGCGGGGCTGAAGCTGATCGAGAACGCAATCGTGGGTCCACTGATCGCGATCCTCAGCTTCGTCTGCTCAGTCGGCAACGTGCCGCTCGCCGCGGTGCTCTGGTCTGGCGGCATCAGCTTCGCCGGTGTGATCGCCTTCATCTTCGCCGACCTGATCGTGCTGCCGATCGTGCAGATCTACCGCAAGTACTACGGCAGCGCCTACGCGCTGCGGATCGTCGCGCTGATGTTCGTCACGATCGTGATCGCGGCGCTGATCGTCGACGCGCTGTTCAGCGGCGCTGGGCTGATCCCACATGGCCGCCCCACGCGCGGCGAGGTCTTCGGCCAGATCAAGCTCGACTACAAGCTCTTCACCAACGTCATTGGCCTCGCCGTCTTCCTCGGTCTTTCGCTATGACCATCCGTCGCGGCGCGAGCGATCCGATCGCAGCACAGAGCTAGAGTAGTCAGAGACGAGCGAGCCGCGCATGCGTGGCGACGACGTAGCCTTCCGACTCAAAAGCCAGCATGATCGGGCATGCGCCGTGGCGTATGCCGCCGTATCACCTAGCCTTCTCCGTCGTGCGTTACCGATCAAATCAAGCCGCCGCGCCAACAGCGACGCACAATTGTGAGACTAGGTTTATGATCGGGGTCCGGAAAACGTCAGTGCCAAGGAACATGCTCGGGATAGCCAAGAGTCCCTCGACAAGGATTGTCTGCCGCGCCCTCCTCTGGCTGAGGATGATGGCCTTGGCGCTGCTTGGCTGCATGTTCCTTGCCGCGAGCGCCTACGCCGATGCGCCCGCAAGCGAAGAGCCCACCGCGCCCACCGCCGGAGAAAGCCAACCCACCACCGCGCCGCCGAGCTCAGAATCGCCGCAGCAGAGCTCGCCACCACCTGTAGAAGCGCCGTCCGCGAGCACAACTCCGCCGACCCAGGAAGAAAGCTCGCCGGGGGGCTCCTCCACGCAGCCGCCAAGCGAAGAACACGCGCCCGAAACCTCCTCGCCTCCCCCAGCCGAAACCCCGCCGGTAACCACGCCTCCTATTGAAGAACCACTGGCTACGCCTCCGCCGCCTCCTCCTCCGCCTCCCCCCGTTGAAGTGCCGGTGGAAATCAGCATTCCGCCCGTCCACGAACCCGCACCCGAAGTGACCGTGGTGACCCCTGTGAGCAATGTGCCGGAAGCGACCAAGGTCCTTCCCAAGGTCGAAGAAACCCCTGAGGTCCTTGCCACGCACGTGGTGGGCGGCGAAGAATCGCCGGCTGGGTCCATCACCGTAAGCCAGCCATCTTCCCCGCCGCCCCCGCCAGCAGGTGGCCTTCCCGTCGAAGCGAGCGGGCTCTCGAGCGCTCTGACCAGCTCGAGTGTGCCGGGACCCCCGAGCGGCGAAACCGTCACCGCCTCCGCAATCGCAAGCGAACTCTCTCCCAGCACGGTCGCGCGTATCGCAACGCCACAACGACAGGCGGGGCTGGGCTGCAAGCTCTCCGCGCTTGAAGGGACGATAACCAGCAGCTGTGCGGTCAGCTTGCTGGCACCGCGGAGCCTGCTTCCCACGCCCGCGGCTGCGCTCGCCACGGCCACAGCGCCGTGGACAGCTGGCAGCGATGGAACGCCGCCAGACAGCGGCCACGGCGCCACAACCGAGGGCAGCCACCCCTCCAACCCCGCTCCCGGCCCTGCGCCCAGCGGCGCTTCGGGCGGCTCAGCGTCTGGCGGTGGCTCCGGTCTTGCCCTCTCAGCCTTTATGACCCTTGCGGGCCTGCTGCTGTTGGCAGCCCCGCGCGCGCTCTGCCGCCTGCGGCTGGCGTGTCGGCCGTTTCTGACGGCTTTCTTCGTACTGATTCCTGAGCGCCCGGGCTAGCTCCTCCCCGGTCTCTCAACCCGCTCTGGATCTCCGATCCGGAGCCCCCTGGAATCCAATCGAAGCGATCTTTTTGGAAGGAGCTGTATCTGATGGAGCGTCAACTGACGGCATCAGCTGTGAGCATTGGAGCAAGAAGTGAACGCAGTGTGTCGACGCGCGTCACTGGTCACGCACGTCCTGCCATCGACAGGAGCACGCGACCACAACCCGCGACTGAGCCAAGCCTCGCACTCGCGAGCGTCGAGGCCTGGAAGCACACCCTCATCCTCACCGGCGCGCTTGACCATCACTCCGCTCACAAGCTGGAAGCCGAGATCGAGCACCTCTGCGAGGAAGGCGTCACGAGCATCACGCTGGATCTGCGCCAGCTCACCTACATCGACTCAATCGGCGTCGCCGTGGTCGCATTTCGATGCGGCCTGTGCAAACGGCGCGGCTATGACTTTGCGGTGATCCCCGGCTCGCGGGTCATCCATCGCGCCTTCGAGCAGGCCGGTATCACCGACCTGCTGCCGTTTGAGGAGAAGAGCTCCGAAGTGCCGCCGCGGCTGGCTGCAATGGCACTCCGGGAGCGGCCCCGCGACGGCTGTGAGCAGATCTGATCTACGGGCGTAGTCTCTGCCAGCATGGGGCCCCAGGAGATCTGCAGCGGCCTGTGGCGATGGACCGCTCCGCACCCCGAGTGGAACCCAGCCGCAGCCCCCGGCAGCTCCGCGGATTGGCCGCGGGAGGTCGGATGTGTCCTCTATGAGACTCCTCACGCGGCCGTCTTCATCGACCCGTTGGTGCCGCTGAACGCTGCGGAGGCCTTTTGGCGGTGGGCCGATCAGCGCTGCCGCGAGAAGTCCGTAAGCGTCCTCACCACGATCGCCTTTCACCGCCGTAGCCGCGACCTGCTGCTCGAGCGCTACCGCGCAAGCCCCTCGCGCAATCGGCGCAGCCTCCCACAGGGCGTCCAGAGCCGGCAATTGCGCGGAGCCGGCGAGACCCTCTTCTGGCTGGGCGAGCCCCGCACGCTCGTGGCCGGCGACCGACTCGTGACCGACGAGAGCGGCGCATTGAAGCTATGCCCGGAGTCCTGGCTGCGCTACCTACCCTCAGGGCTCACGCGCGCGGGCCTGCGCGAGTTGATGCTGGCGCTACTCGAGCTGCCGATCGAGCGCGTGCTCGTCTCACACGGCGAGCCGATACTCAGCGACGCCCAGCAGGCGCTCGCCCTGGCCCTGCGCTAAGCGCCCAGCTTGACCGGCAAATACTTCAACTGGTTCAGGAACAGCGACTCCGCCGCTAGCGGCTTGCCGGCGAGTTGGATGTGGGGATAGCGCTCGAGGGTCTCCTCGAGCATGATCTTCAACTCCAGCCGCGCAAGCGCGGTACCAAGACAGAAATGCCGTCCCCCCGCACCAAACGCCTGATGATCTTCCTCACGCGTGATATCGAACCGCTCGGGATCCTTGAAACGCGTCTCATCCCTGTTCGAGGAGACGTACCACATCACCACCTTCTCACCCTCCCTGATCTTCTGACCATGCAACTCCGTATCACACGTAGCCGTACGACGGAAATGCGCAAAGGCAGGGAACATCCGCAAAGACTCCTCAACGGCACCCGGGATCAATGACGGGTCATCGAGCAGCATCTGTTTCTGCTCGGGGTCTTCCATCAACGCACGCATGCCGCTGCAATAGGTCGCCTTCGTACTGTCGTTACCCGCAGCCATCAACAAGAAGAAACCCATCACGATCTCATGTTCCTCAAGCTTCGAACCATCAACCTCCGCATGCACCAACACACTCGTCAGATCATCCGTGGGGTTGGCTAGCCGATCAGCGATCAGCACGCGACAACGCTCGAAGATCTCGGGCACGTCTTTCTCGACCGCGCCGTCGAAGCCGTTGGGGTTCAATCGGGGTCGCCCGCGCCGAGCGTCGAGGTCATCAGTTTTGCCCAGATCGCGTCGTCCTCCTCGGGGATGCCCATGAAGCTGCCGATCACGCGCGCGACGACGGGCTGCGCGACGTCGTTGACGAGATCGCATTCCTCACGACCCTCGAGGCGATCGAGGACCCGGATCGTGATCGCGCGGATCGCGTCCTCGTGCGCGGCGATGCGTCGCGGCGTGAAGCCGGCCTGAAATAGCGCCTTGAGACGGTCGTGCTTCGGCGGGTCCATGCCGATGAACATCGCCTGCGCAAGCTCGAGCGGGAAGCCGCCCGCCGCCGCGATCACGCCACCACGTTCTGAGGAGTAGGTACGGAAGTCGCGACTGACCGTGTGCACGTCCTCGGCCGTCGTCACCGACCAGAAGCCCGCCTCCTCGGGAAAGTCTTCGAAGCTCTCCGTCCAGTGGATCGGGCACTTGCTTCGCATCTCGCGAAACGCCTCCAGCGGTGGGCCGTCGACCCATAGCTCGCGTGCGGTTACTTCAACGCTCTCGATGCCCTGTCCAACCGTCGCCATTGCGCCTCCTGTGCTTGCCGCCAGAGTCCGCCCGATGATACTGGCTGGCTGGCCAGTATGGTGGCCGCGGGGGGTGCAGCCCTGCTCGGCGCTCAGACGAAGCGCTCTAGCACCCGACTGATCGCCTGTGTGCCGAACTCCAGCGACGGCGCGGGCAGCCGCTCGTCCTCGGCGTGGATCAGCTCCATGAAGCCCATCTCCTCCGGCAGCTGCATCGGCAGGAAGCCGTACGTCTGGATCCCCGAACGCGAGAAGAAGCGCCCATCGGTGACGCCCTGGGAGCAGCAGCGGTACGGGGCGAGCGTCGGGTCGAGCTCTGCGCGAGCACACCTGCGAGCGTGTCGAACATCGCCATGTCGGGCTCGGCGCTGACGGGGTCGTGGCGAATCAACTCGAAGTCCATCTCCACGCCCGCGAGGGCGCTCAGCTCGGCGATCGATGTCCTGCGGGCCGAACCCCGGCAGCAGCCGGCAGTCGATCTCCACCACGACCTCGGCGGGGATCACGTTGATCTTCTCGCCGCCTTCGAGCACGGTCGCGCTCGCTGTGTTGTGCAGCAGCGCCTCGAAGGTCCGCGTCGCGCTCGCCACCGAGGTCGAGCAGCCTGTCGGTGAGTTGCGCCACGAGCAGCCCACGCAACGCCGCCGCCAGCGGCGAGGGCAGCTCTGCGGCGATCGCGCCGACCATGCTGCGCGCCACCGGCGTGACGTGCACGGGCAGCCGGCGCGAGTCCAGCCGCTTCAGCAGTCGCCCGAGCTTGCCCATTGCACCTCACGGATCGGCATCGAGCCGTGGCCCGCACGCCCGCGCATGGTGGCGCGCATCCAGCACACCTGCTTCTCGGCGACCATGATCGGGTAAAAGCGCGACCGGCGATCTGCAGGGTGAAGCCGCCGAACTCGCCGATGCGATAGCGCACGCCCTCGAACAGCTCAGGGTGCTCGCTGACGAGGAAGTTGGCTCCCAGGTCGCTGCCGGCCTCCTCGTCGGCCAGGACGCAGAGGATCACGTCCCCCGGCGGAGGCTGGCGGCGAGCTTCGCCCGCATGAACGCCGCGAGCAGCATCGCCACGCCCACCCTTCATGTCGAGCGCGCCGCGCCCCCACGAGTAGCCGTCGTGAAGCTCGCCTGCGAAGGGTGGGTGACGCCACTGCCCGCGCGCGGCCACCACGTCCACGTGACCCTGAAGCAACAGCGGAGGGGCCTCGCCGCGGCCGGGGATGCGGGCGATCAGGTTCGCCCGCGCTCGGGCTCGCTCGCCACGATCCTCACCTCGCAGCCGAGCTCCTCGAGCAGTCCCCGGATCCACTCGATGCACTCGCGCTCGGCACCCGGCGGGTTGCTCGTGTCGAAGCGGATCAGCCGCTGCAGGATCTCAGCCGGACGATCCTGGAGCGCCTCTGCTGACACCCACCGCAACGTCCCCGATCGCAGGGCTCGATGCCGACAGGCGAATTGCAGTGCTGTTTGCGACCGTTGCTAGCGTGGTACTACTCCGGCACTATGCCCCGATCGATGTGGACCGGCGCGATCAGCTTCGGCATGGTCACCGTGCCCGGTGAAGCTCTACAGCGCCCTGAACCGCAAGAGCGTGCGCTTCCATCAGCTCTCCGGCAAGACCGGGGTGCGCATCGCGCAGAAGCGAGTCGACCCGCAGAGCGGCGAGGAGGTCGCCCTACCAGGACGTCGTCAAGGGCTTTGAGATCGCGCCCGACCGCTACGTGGTGATCG
Organism: uncultured Solirubrobacterales bacterium; assembly: GCA_963785435.1. Lineage (GTDB taxonomy): Bacteria > Actinomycetota > Thermoleophilia > Solirubrobacterales > Solirubrobacteraceae > Palsa-744. The sequence goes on along the minus strand of CAWAVE010000008.1, from coordinate 449,351 downwards.
AGCCGGGCGAGCTGGAGACGCTGCAGCCGAAGAAGACCAAGACGATCGAGATCGAGGACTTCGTCGAGCTCTCCGAGATCGACCCCGTCTACTACGACCACCCCTACTACCTCGCCCCCGGGCCCGGCGGCGCCAAGCCCTACCGGCTGCTGCTCGAAGCGATGCGCGAGACGGGCAAGGTGGCGATCGCCCGTGTGGTGATCCGCTCCAAGGAGCAGCTCGTGGCGCTGCGCCCGATGGGGGACGCGCTGGGCATGGCCACGATGATCTTCGCCGATGAAATCCTTCCCGCCGAGCGGATCGACGAGATCGCCGAGGCGAGCGAGGTCAACACGACCAAGCGCGAGCTCGACATCGCCAAGCAGCTCGTCGACTCGCTCGCCGGCGACTTCGAGCCGGAGCAGCTACAGCGACACCTACCGCGAGGAGGTGCTCGCGCTGATCGAGCGCAAGGCCCAGGGCGAGGAGATCGCCGTGCAGCCCGCCGCCGAGGAGGTCGCCGCGCCCGCCCCCGACCTGATGAGCGCCCTGAAGGCGAGCCTCGACGCGGTGCGCGCGCGCGAGGACGAGGGCGCTGGCCGAAGAAACGCAAGAAACCCGCAGCCAAAGCCGCCGCCAGCAAAGCCGCTGCGAAGAAACCGGCTGCGAAAAGCAAGCGCCGGCGCCGCCAAGAATCGGCCTCATCGCGGGCGCCGCCAAGCGCTAGGTGCCCCCGCGGCCACGCAAGCTCCCCGGTAAAGAGCTACCGGGCAAAACGAGACTTCAAGGCCACGCCTGAGCCTGCGCCGACAGGCGAGAAGTCGAGTGCTGCGGTGCGATTTGTCATCCACGAGCACCACGCGCGGCGCCTGCATTGGGATCTGCGCCTGGAGCGCGACGGCGTGCTCGCCTCGTGGGCCATCCCCAAGGGCCTGCCCGGAGGAGCCGGGCGAGAACCGGTTCGCGGCGGCGACCGAGGACCACCCGCTCGAGTACCTCGACTTCGCGGGCGAGATCCCCGCCGGCCAGTACGGAGCGGGCAAGATCTCGATCTGGGACCAAGGCACCTATGACTGCCTGAAGTGGGAACCGCGCAAGATCGAGGTTGCGCTGCACGGCGAGCGTATCGACGCGCGCTACGCGCTGTTCCCGACCGACAAGGAGGACCCCCCGAAGCGACTGGATGATCCACCGCATGGACGCGGCCGCCGACCCCGATCGGGAGCCGATGCCGAGGAAGATCGTGCCGATGCTCGCCCGCCCCGGCGGCGCTGCCACGCGAGGACGGCGGCTGGGCCTATGAGATCAAGTGGGACGGCGTGCGCGCGATCGCCTACTCCTCACCGGGCGAGCTGCGACTCGAAAGCCGCAACCTCAACGACATCACGCACAAGTACCCCGAGCTGGCCGCCTCGGCCGGGCGCTCGGCTCACACAGCGCGGTGCTCGACGGCGAGATCGTGGCCTTCGACGAGCAGGGGCGCCCGAGCTTCTCGAGCCTGCAGCAGCGCATGCAGCTCAGCTCCGCGCGAGCAGGCGCGCCGCCAGATGAAGAGGCACCCGTCACCTACGTGCTCTTCGATCTGCTGTGGCTCGACGGCCACTCGCTGATGGGCCTCCCCTACAGCGAGCGTCGCGAGCTGCTGGACGTCGCTGCAGCTCTCGGCGGCGAGCCTGGCAGACGCCCGAGCACATCCTCGGCCACGGCCAGGCGCTGCTGAAGGCGAGCGCCGAGCAGCAGCTCGAGGGGATCGTCGCCAAGCGGCTCGACTCGACCTACCAGCCCGGGGCTGCGCTCGCGGGACTGGGTGAAGATCAAGACGCGTCGGCCGCCAGGAGCTCGTCGTCGGCGGATGGATGCCGGGCAAGGGCAAGCGCCGCGCAGAGCATCGGCGCGCTGCTGCTCGGCGTCTACGAGGCGGGCGGAGCGCTGCGCTTCGTGGGGCGGGTCGGCAGCGGCTTCAGCGACGCCGAGCTCGACCGCCTCGGACGCTGCTCGCGCCGCTCGAGCGCAGCGAACTCGCCTTTCGCGCCGGGCAACCAAACCGCCGCGCGGCGCCGTCTTCTGCGAGCCCACGCTGGTCGGCGAGGTGGAGTTCGCGCAGTGGACCACCGCGGGCAGCCTGCGCCCGCCCGTCTACAAGGGCCTGCGCGAAGACAAGGCGGCCGCAGCAGGTCGTGCGCGAGCGACGACCGGCGCCCCGCGGCCCACACGCAGGAAGACGGCGCCGGCGCCAGCTCGACGCGTCGCCTCGCGATCTCGCGAGGAGCGCCAAGAGCGCCGAGACAAGCGTTGAGGGCGCGAGCTGAAGCTCTCCAACCTCGCACAAGGTGCTCTATCCGGGCAGCGGATTCACCAAGCGCGAGCTGATCGACTACTACGCCGACGCTCGCGCCCGTCCTGCTCGCCCATCTCGCCGGGCGCGCGCTGACCGTTACGCGCTGGCCCGACGGCGTCGAGGGCAAGTCCTTCTTCCAAAAGCAGTCGCCTGCGCACCGGCCCGAGTGGGTGCGCACAGCCACGATCGCCGAGCGCGAGCAAGCCGATCGACTACACGCTCGCCGACGATCTGCCGACGCTCGTCTGGCTGGCGAACCTCGCCGCGATCGAGCTGCACACGCCGCTCGCGCTCGCCAGCGCGACCGAGCGTCCGACCGTGCTCGTCTTCGACCTCGATCCCGGGCGCGCCCGCCACGATCCTCGAGTGCTGCCGGGTCGCGCTGCTGCTGCAGGGGATGTTCGAGCACCTCGGCCTGAGTAGCTTCGCCAAGACCTCCGGCTCGAAGGGACTGCAGGTCTACGTGCCGCTGAACGGCGAGCATGTCAGCTTCACGCGACACCAAGCCCTTCGCCAAGGCCGTCGCCGAGCTGCTCGAGGGCGCACGAGCCCGAGCTCGTCGTCTCGCGCATGACCAAGGCTCGCCGCGCGGGCAAGGTGCTGATCGACTGGAGCCAGAACGACGCCAAGAAGACGACCGTCTGCGTCTACTCGCTGCGCGCCACCGCGCGCCCGACCGCCTCCACGCCACTCGCGTGGGATGAGGCTGCGCGCGACGCTCGACAGCGGCGACCCCGCGAGCCTCGCCTTCGAGGCCGCGAGGTGCTCGAGCGGGTGCGAGCACGGCGACCTGTTCGCGCCGGTGCTCTCGCTCGTGCAGCAGCTGCCGGAGCGGCTAGAGCTACTCGAACTCGGGCTCGCTGCCACCAGGGCATGATCGTCGGGCAGGCCCGTCGCTGACGCGGTCGGGAAAGACGGCGGGGCGCTTCTCGAGGAAGGAGGTGATGCCCTCGACGGCGTCGGCGGACTGGCCGCGCGCGACCATCCCGCGCGAGTCGGCGCGGTGGGCGAGCATCGGGTGCTCGGCGCCGAGCATCCGCCACATCAGCTGCCGCGCCAGCGCGACCGACACGGGCGCGGTGTTCTCGGCGATCTCGCGTGCCAGCGCGCCCGCGGCCTCGAGCAGCTCGCCGGCCGGATGCAGGCTGCGCAGCAGCCCGGCCTTCGAGGCCCTCCTGCGCAGAGAAGACCCGACCCGTCGCGACCCACTCCATCGCGCGGCTGATGCCGACGACGCGCGGCAGGAACCAGCTCGAGCAGGCCTCGGGGATGATGCCGCGGCGCGCGAAGACGAAGCCCATGCGCGCCTCCTCGGCGGCCAGGCGAACGTCCATCGGCAGCGTCATCGTCGCGCCCACGCCCACAGCGGGGCCGTTGATCGCAGCGATCACGGGCTTCTTCGACTGAAACACGCGCAGCGTGAACTGGCCGCCGTTGTCGCGCTGGGCGCCCCTCGCGGGCGCGCGCTTGTCGTAGTCGAAGGTGTCGCCGCCGCTGCCGAGGTCGGCGCCCGCGCAGAAGCCACGCCCGGCGCCCGTCACGATCACCGCGCGCACCTCGTCGTCGGCGTCGGAGCGGTCGAAGGCCGCCATCAGCTCGCTGCCCATCTGCCCCGTCCAGGCGTTCAGCCGCTCGGGCCGGTTGAGCGTGATCGTCAGCACGCGGTCGGCCAGCTCGGTGGTGATCTGGGGCGCCTCGCTGGTGATCTCTTCAAAGCCCATGCTCGCCACAGCCTAGAGATCCGCGGCGCTCGAGCTGACGCTCGTAGGGGCCGCGGCCCGGTCAGGCAGGCCGCGCCGCAGCGTGCCGCGAGCGCGAGTGCGTGCTCGAGATCCATGCTCGCTGGCCAAGCGCGATAGGTGAGTCCGGCCGCGAACGAGTCGCCACAGCCGTAGGCGTCGATCGGCTGCGCCCTCGGCAGCGTCTGCCGCCCCCCAGCGGCCGCGTTCGCCCGAACGCGCTCGAAGCTGCCGCCGCGCGCACCTTCTGTCCACACCGCCAGCTCAGCCTCGCCCGCGGCGCGCTCCGCCTCGCGCGCGCTCGATCTGATCCTCGCCGCTCAGCACGAGTGCATCGAGCTCCACGCCGTGTCCGAGCGCGGCGCGCGCGCGGGGGCTGGCGACGAGCACCCGCGTCGCCGCCGAGCGCGCCGCGCGCAAGCGCAGCGCCATCGCCGGCGGTGAAGTAGACCGCCGTCCATCCTGCAGCCCGCCAGCGCGTCCAGCGCGTCCCCGTCAGCGAACGGCTCGAGGCGCGCGCCGAACGTCGTGATCGTGCGCTCGCCCGCCTCGTCCACGAGCGTCAGCGCCCGGCGCGTCGGAGCGCGCTCAGCGACCGCCGCCCGCACCTCGACGCCGAGCTCTCCGCAGCCGTGTCGTGCCGAGCGGCGTCCGTGCTCGTCCTCGCCGAGCGCCGTGAACGAGCACCGCAGCCGCCCTGCCAGGCGCGCGAGCTGCACCGCCGCCACCGCTCCGCCTCCGGCGGGCTCCTCGAAGGATCCGCGCGCGTGCACCACGTCGCCGGCCCGCGGTACGTGCTCGACGCGCGCGAACTCCACCCACTCAACGTGACCCACCACCGCCACCCTTGGCCCCTGCATGCGCACGCGCGCAGTCTCACATACCGTTTGCACCCGAGCGTAGCTTGGAGGAGGCGTGGGACATAGGATGAGCCCGGCGATGACCACGCCCCTGCTCAGCGAGGAACCGGCCGCGCACGCGAGCTTCGGCGACTCGATGAACGACCTGTTCGACGTCTCCGGCAAGACCGCGCTCGTGACGGGCGGCTCGCGCGGCATCGGGCTGATGATCGCCCGCAATCTCGTGCAGGCCGGCGCGAGCGTGATCGTCTCCTCGCGCAAGAGCCGCCGATGTGCAGGCCGCCGCGTCAGGAGCTCGCGCAGATCGGCGCCTGCACGGCAATTCCCGGGACATCTCGACGCCGAGGGCGCGCCGCGCTGGCCGGCGCCACGCGGGAGCACTTCCGGCTCGCTGGACATCCTCGTCAACAACGCAGGGGCGGTTTGGGGCGCCCCGCTGGAGGAGTTCCCGCCGGGTGGCTGGGAGAAGGTGCTGCACACGAACGTCGAGGGCGTCTTCCACCTCACCGTCGCGCTGCTGCGGCGCTGCGGGCCGCCGCGACGCCCGAAGATCCGGCGCGCGTGATCAACATCGGCTCGATCGACGGCCTGCGCACGCCGTGAGTCGAGAACTACAGCTACAGCGCGAGCAAGGCCGCCGTGCACATGCTCACCCGGCACCTCGCCAAGCGCCTGGCCGCCGAGCACATCACCGTCAACGCGATCGCACCGGGCCCGTTCGAGAGCAAGATGATGGCCTTCGCGCTCGAGAACCCCGAGACGCGCGGGGCCATCGAGCAGGCGGTCCCGCTCGGACGCATCGGACGCCCCGACGACGTCGCCGGTCTCACGCTGTTCCTCGCCTCGCGCGCCGGCGCCTACCTCACCGGCGCCGTGATCCCGCTCGACGGCGGAATCTCCGGCTGCGCCTGACGCCGGCCCGCCTCACGCCAGTCTCAGGCTGGTAGGGGCCCGGCTTCGGGCGAACGCTTGCCCGCCCGGGAATGCCAGGCGCAGGATCGTGCGATGGACGGTTCCGAGCTGCTTGTGCAGCGGGCCGGTGTTGTAGGGCAGGCCGTAGCGACGGCACATGTCGCGCACGCGCGGTGCGATCTCGGCGTAGCGGCTGGAGGGCATGTCGGGGTAGAGGTGATGCTCGACCTGGAAGCTGAGGTTGCCGGCCAGCAGGTGAAAGAGCGGGCCGCCGTCGATGTTCGAGCCGAGCCGAGCAGCTGGCGCACGTAGAAGCCGCCGCGCGTCTCATCGGCGACCTCCTCCTCGCTGAAGGTGTAGGTCTGGTCGGGGAAGTGCCCGCAGAAGATGATCGAGTAGCGCCCACACGTTGCGCACGATGTTGGCGGTGAAGTTCGCCGTGAGCGTTGACTTGAAGGAGCGCCGCCTCGCCCCAGCGAGCCGCGCTTCGCCGCGAACGACGCGAGCGCGGCGAGCGCAGGGAAAGCGACGTAGTCCTTGACGATCTGGTCGCGCGCCTTTACGCCGATCGCCTTGAGCTCCTCGAGCAGCTGCTCCTTGGACTTCTCGCCCGAGTGGATCGCGCCGCGGTTGAGGTCGTGGACGGCCACGCCCCACTCGAAGAAGCCCATCAGCAGCAGGTTGTAGAGGGGCTGGCAGCAGGTAGACCGGGTGCCACTTCTGATGCGGGTCGATGCGCATGATCTCGTAGCCCAGATCGCGATCCTTGCCGCGGATGTTCGTGAAGGTGTGATGCTCGTAGTTGTGTGAGTGCCGCCACGCGTCGGCCGGTGAGGCGGTGTCCCAGTCCCAGCTCTGGGAGTTGATGTCTGGGTCGTTCATCCAGTCCCACTGGCCGTGCATCACGTTGTGACCGATCTCCATGTTCTCGAGGATCTTGGCCAGCGACAGCGCTGCCGTGCCAGCCAGCCACAGCGGCTTGTAGCGCGAGCCGAGCAGCATCGCGCGAGCGGCGAGCACGAGTTGGCGGTGCAGCTTGATCGTGCTGCGGATGTAGCGCGAGTCGCGCTCGCCGAGGTCGGCGTAAACCTCTTCGTGGATCGCGTCGAACTCGCGGCCGAGCTCCTCGATCTGCTCCGCGCTCAGCTCGCGCGAGCGGGCTCTCGATCCCGTCCGCGAGCGGGTCGGCGGCGGATGGTCTCTGACTGGTGGCTGACATTTGGATCCTTTGGCTGGTGAGTTCAGAGGTCGATCTCGACCGCGCCCTCGGGCGCGTTGATGCAGGTGCGGAGCAGTTCTCCCGGCTGGCCGTGCACGCGGCCGGTGCGCAGGTCGCGCACCTGGCCGCTGCGCAGCCGTCCCGACGCAGCTGTGGCAGATGCCCATGCGACAGCCGAATGGCAGCTTCGCGCCGGCGCTCTCGCCGGCTTGCAGGATCGGCTGCTCGCCGTCGCTGTGGGCCTCGAGCGCGCTCTTACGGAAGCGGATCGTGCCGCCGCTGCCGCGTTCGCCGTCACCGACGCGCTCATCGGGTGCGAAGTGCTCGACGTGCAGCCGCGCCGGATCGCCGCTCGCGCGCCAATGCTCGCCCATCGCCTCGAGCAGGCCGGCGGGGCCGCATAGGAAGCTCTCGCGCTCGGCCCAGTCGGCGCACAGCTCAGCGAGCGCGTGGGGCTGGAGGCGACCCTGCTCGCCGGTGATGCGCAAGTTGAGGCGGTATCCGGGGTGGCGCCGCGTGCAGCGCGGCAAGCTCCCGCGCGAAGATCACGCCCTCGGCCGTGCGCGAGCAGTGGACGTGCACCACATCGCGCAGCTCGCCGCGTGTGGCGAGACCGCGCAGCATGCTCATGATCGGCGTGATGCCGCTGCCCGCGCTGATGAAGAGGATTCGCGCGGGCAGCGGGTCGGGCAGCACGAAGGTGCCTTCGACGCCACCGAGCCGCACGATCGCTCCGGGGCGCACGCGCGAGAAGAGGAACGGCGAGACCTTGCCGTTCTCGACGAGCTTTGGCGTGATCGCGATGCAGCCGTCGGCGCGGGCGGGGTCGGAGGTGAGCGAGTAGGCGCGCCAATGGTGGATGCCGTCGACCTCGATACCGAGGCGCAGGTACTGGCCCGGGCGATGTCCCGGCCACTCCCAGCCCGGCTTGATCAGCACGGTCACCGCGTCGGAGGTCTCGCGCTCGATGCGTTCGATGCGTCCACGCAGCTCGCGCGTGGACCACAGCGGGTTGACAGCTCGAGGTAGTCGTCGGGCAACAGCGGCGAGGTGAACGAGCGGATCATCCCGAGCACGCGGCGGCGGGCGGCAGAGACCTGCGGTACCGCGCCTCGTTCAGCCACTTGGGCGCCCCGATCGCGTGAGATATTCATGTCAGCTTACTACATAACCATGTTACCTCAAATGAGGGTACATCAAACATGGTATCCTTATGCGAGGGATGCCACAGACGGCTGACAAACCCAAAGCCACGCGCAACGGCTCCCCTGCGGAGCACCTCCCACAGCCGCCTGCGGACCTGACCGTCGAGCAGCTCGCCGCCGAGGTGAGCATGTCGGTGCGCAACATCCGCAACCACCACACGCGCGGCCTGCTGCCCCCGCCCGAGGTGCGCGCGCGGGTGGGCTACTACAACGCGAGCACGTCGCGCGCTTGAAGCTGATCCTCGACCTACAGGCCGACGGCTTCAACCTCGCCGCGATCGAGCGCCTGCTGAGCGGCTCCGACGGGCTCGCCGAGCGGCTGCTCGGCCTGCGCAAGGCGGTCACGACGCCGTTTGAGCCAGAGCAGCCCGAACTGATCACGGCAAACGAACTGATCGAGCGCTTCGGCGAGCTGAGCAGCAAGGACGCCGAGCGCGTGCGCAAGCTGGGCCTGCTCGTGGCGCTCGGCGACGGTCGCTTCGAAGCGCCCAGCCCCGCGCTGCTGCGGGCCGCGGAGCAGGTCGTCTCGCTCGGGATCCCAATGCACTCAGCGCTCGTGCTCGTCGAGCGCATGAGCCGCGACTGCGACTCGGTCGCGAACGACTTCACGAAGCTGTTCCTACGCGAGCTGTGGCGACCCTTCGACGAAGCAGGGCAGCCCGATGAGGGCTGGGACGAGCTGATCGAGGGCGTCGACGCGCTGCGCCCGCTCGCCTCCGAGGCTTTGCTCGCGCTGTTCAAGCTACGCATGACCACCCAGCTCGAACAGGCATTCGGCAAGGTCATCGAGCATCAGGCCAAGCGCAAATAGACTGGAGCGATGCTCAAGGCCAACGTGTTCAGCGACGCCTGCGAGTACGACGACTCAGACCCACCCGGCTATCGATCGGCCTCGCTGCACCTGACCAAGGCGCTCGGTGGTGAAAGTCTCGCGGTGAAGGTCTTTGAGTTGCCGCCCGCGCAGAGCCTCTGCCCGTATCACTACGAGTACGAGGAGGAGTGGCTCGTGGTGCTCGACGGCGAGGTGCTGCTGCGCACGCCTGAGGGCGAGGAGACATCTGAGCCGTGGCGAGGCCGTCTGCTTCGCGACAGGCCCTGCTGGCGCGCACAAGGTGAGCAATGCCAGCACCGAGACGGCTCGCGTGATGATGTTCTCAAGCGCGCGCGAGCCCGCCGTGGCGGTCTACCCCGACAGCGACAAGATCGGCGTGTGGCCAGGCGACGATCGCGACAAGGTGATGCTGCGCCGCGGTGATGGCAAGGTCGACTACTGGGACGGGGAGCGCTAACGCTCGAGGCTTAGCCCCTCGCGCCGGCCTGCGAGTAGACGCTGGCCGGTGATGTTGCCCGGCTCGTGAGCCTGCAGAGCCGCGAGGACGCCGCGCCGCGGCTTGGCACGCAGTTCCGCCGTGCTCAGCTCGCGCTCACACTGAGCGCAGTAGGGCACAGGCCGCACCTCGCTGCCACACCCGCTGTGCACCACGCTTACCGGGCCACGCGCACCCGGCCACTTCCAGCGGTCGCCCCACTGCATCAGCGCGAGCAGCACCGGCACAAGCTCGGCGCCCTTCTCGGTTAGCCGGTACTCGTGACGGGGCGCTCCTGATAGCGCAGCGTCTCGAGCACGTGGGCGCGCTTGGGCGCATCGTGACGCTCGCCGACATCGCAAGCTTTGCCAGCGGCGACCCTGAGCGCGGCCGCGCCTATGCGGAGCAGCGCCTCGCGGGACGACGTGCGGAGGCGCTCAGCGTCTGATCGCGGAGGAGACCATTGGGCGCTCGTTCTCTGGCTGAGCAGCACAGCGCAGAGCGAGCCTCGCCTCCCCGCGTCAAGCTGAGTGCGATGGCCAATCTCTCAGAGATCCGCCGCGTGCTCGCGCACCGCGACTTTCGCTTCCTCTGGCTCGCGGAGTCCGCGAGCGTGATCGGCGACAACATCGTGCTGGTCGCGCTCGCGCTGTTCGTGGTCAACCTCACGGGCAGCGCCACCGACCTCGGCCTCGTGCTCGCCGCGCACGCGCTCTCGATGGTCTGCTTCCTGCTGATCGGCGGCGTCTGGGCCGATCGCCTGCCGCGCCATCGCGTGATGATCGTCACCGACCTCGTGCGTTTCGCCTTGCACGCGCTGCTCGCCGCGTTGATCTTCACGGGCTCTGTGCGGATCTGGCAGGTGATCGCGATCGAGGTGGCCTTCGGCAGCGCCGAGGCCTTCTTCCGACCTGCCTCAAATGGCCTGCTCCCGCAGACGGTTCCCGAGGCCGATATCCAGCCGGCGACGGCGATCACGACGATGTCCAACAACGTTGCCGAATTCGCTGGGCCCGCGCTGGCCACAGCGCTCGTGCTCGGCGCGGGCGCCGGCTGGGCCTTCGCGCTCGACGCCGCCACCTTCCTGGCCAGCGCGGCCTTCCTCACGCAGGTTCGGCCGCGCCGCCGCGAGGAGCTAGCGATTGCCGGCGACAGCAACAGCAACAGCGACGTTGCAGAGCCCGCCGAGCACGAGGGCATCTGGGAGGGCATTCGCGCCGGCGCACGCGAGGTCCGCTCGCGCGTCTGGGTGTGGGCGACGCTGGCCGCCTTCTCGCTGGGCCTGTTCTTCGGCCTCGCGCCCTGGATCGTGCTGGGCCCGCTCGTCGCGCGTCAGCAGTACGGCCACATCTCCGTCTACGGGATTGTCGAGGCCGCGCTCGGTTTCGGCACGATCCTCGGCTCGCTCGCGGGCGTGCTCTGGCGTCCACGCTTCCCGATCCGCACCGGCATGCTGCTGATCCTGCTGTGGCCGGTGACCAGCATCATCTACGCGCTCGGTCTGACGCTCGTGCTCGTGATCCCGGCGACCGTGATCGCCGGCGCCGGTATTGCCCTGTTCGACGTCTGGTGGCTGACCGCTCTCTCCGAGCGGATCCCGCCGTCTGCGCTGTCGCGGGTCAGCTCTTTTGACTGGATGATCTCCTTTGCGCTGCTGCCGCTCGGCTACATCCTCGCCGGGCCGCTCGGCGCCGAGCTTGGAGCAGTGGAGGTCCTGATCGCCGGCTCGGTCCTCGCCTGGGTCTCGTTGGCACTGGGTCTCACAGCACGCCAGCTACGCACGCTCGAGCGACTGCCCTCAGGGGCCTCAGCCGCCCACGGCGAGCAGCCCCGCGGGCTCGCGCGCCGGACTTGAGCCTTCCGGCACTGGCCAGCCGCCACCAGCGAGTTCCCAGGCACGGCCCGCAGCGGAGGAACGATCACCGACGCCGAGCTTGCGGAAAGAGTGCTCGAGATGCTTGCCCACCGTGCGGAAGCTGATGCCGAGCGCTGCCGCGATGTGGTGGTTGGAGCGTCCCAGCGCGAGCAGGCGCAGCACTTCGGCCTCGCGTTTTGTCAAGCCCGCGGCGCGCAGCACCTCGAGCAGGGGCGCGCCGCGCGCCTGCTCGAGCTCGACCTGTAGCGACTGATGCGCGATCGCGTTGAGATATGCCTGGATCAGGAAAGGGCGCGCACGGTTTGCGAAGTCGCGCTCCTCGTCGCTGTAGTCGCGCTCGGCGCGGCTCAGTGCGATCGCGAGCACGCGATCGGGCGAAGCGGGCAGCGTGAAGGCCATCTGGTGCCGCACGCCGAGCGGTAGGTAAAGCTCGCGGTAGAGCGCCAGCGCCTCGAGCTCGTCACGCTCGATCACATCCGAGAAGCGGTAGGCGCGCCCGTCCTGTGTGCGTAGGTAGTAGCGCAGCAACGGGTTTTCGTGCGCGAGGCGCTTCCACACCTCGTGCAGCTCAAAGCCGGCATCGGGCTGCATGATCGTGACGATGCCCTCGGGGTCGGAGGCCACATCGTTGAGCGATATCCAGTCGGATGGCAACAGACGCTGGAGCGAGGCGAGCAGCCCGTAGCGCAGCTCCTCGATGTCGAGCATGCCGCACATGTCGCCCACCAAGCTGAGTAGTGCGTTCGCGTCGGGTGCGCGCTCTTGGCCGATCCTTGGCATACGTCGCAGGGACGTATAGCAAAGTTCGCGTAAGCTGCGCCGTTCGTGGACTTCCTCATCGCTCGCGACGACCTGCACCGCACGCGCCTCAGCGAGGCGCCCGCGCGGGCGCCGGGCGAGGGCGAGGCGCTGCTCAGCGTGAGCGCCTTCGGCTTGACCTCAAACAACATCACCTACGCGATGTTTGGCGTGGCGATGTCCTACTGGGATTTCTTCCCGGCCGAGGATGGCTGGGGACGGATGCCCGTCTGGGGCTTTGCCGAGGTGGCCGCGAGCAACGTCGCCGAGCTCGCGGTCGGTAGCCGGGTCTATGGCTACCTGCCACCCTCCACCGAGCTGCTCGTGGCCCCCGTGCGCGTGCACGCCGGCGGCTTCATCGACGCCACGCCACATCGCGTCGCGCTGCCGGCGGCCTACAACAGCTACACGCTGGCCGCTGGCGACCCCGTCTATGACGCGGACAGCGAGGACGCGCAGATGCTGCTGCGTCCGCTGTTCTTCACGTCCTACCTGATCGACGACTTCCTCGCCGAGGCTTCCTGCTTCGGCGCGGAGACCGTGGTGCTCTCAAGCGCCTCCAGCAAGACCTCGAGCGCGCTCGCCTTCCTGCTCTCTCGACGTGAAGGCCTCGCTGTGATCGGGCTGACCTCGGCGCGCAGCGCGGAGTTCACGCGCGGCCTCGGCGTCTACGACGCGGTCATCTCCTACGACGAGCTCGACGCGCTTCCCCAGGGGTCTGCGGTGTTCGTGGACATGGCTGGCGATGCCGCGCTGCGTAACGCAGTGCACGAGCACTTCGCCGCGGACCTCGCGCACTCGGCGGTCGTGGGCGCCACACACCACGACAGCATGGGCGCCGTCCCCGACTCGCTGCCTGGGCCCCGTCCGACCTTCTTCTTTGCGCCCGACCGCATCGCCAAGCGCTCAGCCGACTGGGGTCGCGAGGGCTTTGAAGAGAGCATCGCCGCGGCTTGGCGGCCGTATGTCGAGTGGACCGAAGGCTGGCTCTCGGTGATCCACGGCAGCGGCGGCGAGGCGCTCGAGCGTGCCTACTTGGACTTGCTCGACGGGCGCATCGACCCGGCCACCGCACACGTGCTCACGCTCCAGCCCTGAGCCCACATCACACCGCACGCCGCCCACGCGGTTTGATCGACAAGCGCGCCGGGTAGATGCACCGCGGGATGGTTATGAACTTGGACGGGGGACATGCATCTACGAGGTGGCCTCCTGGCGATCGCCTTTGCGCTCGCAGCTCTGCTCGCGGCGCTCACCGCGACGACGGCCGGCGCCGCTGAACCGGCGCCGTTCGGACATGCCTGCGTCGCGCAAAACGGCGTGCGCTTCTGCGCCACGAGCTCGCTCGCGCAACGCGTCGCGACGTTCGACGGCGTGCCGCTCGACGTCGACGTGACGCTGCCCGCCACCGGCAAAGGCCCCTTCCCGACGATCGTGATGCTGCACGGCTGGGGCGGTAGCAAGAGCTCCTTCGAGGCGAGCTCGCCGACAGGTGACGGCAACGAGACCTACAACTACAACAACGTCTACTACGCCCAGCACGGCTACGCGGTCGTCAACTACTCCTCACGCGGCTGGGGCAACTCCTGCGGCGCGCCCGAATCGCGTAGCGAACCCGGGTGCAAAGAAGGCTGGATCCGCCTCGCCGACCAGCGCTATGAGGTGCGCGACACCCAGACTCTGCTCGGCCAGCTCGTCGACGAACACATCGCCAAGCCCGGCGCGCTCGCGGCAACCGGCATCTCCTACGGCGGCGGGCAGAGCATCGAGCTCGCGCTGCTGAAGAACCGCATCAGGCTGGCGAACGGTGAATTCGCTCCCTGGCTCAGCTCGGCAGGCAAAGCGCTTGCGATCAAGGCCGTCTATCCGCGCTGGCCGTGGTCGGATCTGCTCGACTCGCTGATGCCCAACGGGCACTACCTCGACACGCAGATCGCCTCGCCGACGCAGAGCCTCGAACCGCTCGGCGTGGAGATCCAGAGCTACGTCTCAGGTCTCTACGCGCTCGGCAACACAAATGGCTACATCGCCCCGCCAGCGGCCGACCCCGAAGCGGACCTCACGAAATGGTTCGCCGTGATCAACACCGGCGAGCCCTACACCGCTGAAGGCGAAACGATCGCCAAACAGATCTACGACTACCACCAGGGCTACGGCATCCCGCTGTCGGGCGCACCCGCGCCGATGCTGCTGCAGAGCGGCTGGAACGACGACCTATTCCCGCCGGAGCAGTCGCTGCGCGCCTACAACTTCGTGCGCGCCAACAACGGCTCGGCGGTGCTGCAGCTCGGTGACCTCGGCCACAGCCGCGGCGCGAACAAGACGAACACCGATCAGGCCTTCAACGAACAGGCAGCGAGCTTCTTCGCGGCACGCCTGAAACAAGAAGGCAAACCGCCTGCCAATGGCAGCGTCACCGCCTTCACGCAGACCTGCCCGACCGCCGCACCGGGCGGCGGCCCCTACACGGCGACGCGCTGGTCGAAGCTCCACCCTCACACGGTGACCCTCGGCGCTAGCGCGGCGCAGCTGTTCACCTCAACAGGCGGCAACCCCGCGACCGCGGCAGCCTTCGACCCGATCGCAGGCACGAGCGAATCGTGCAAGACGGTGGCAACGGAAATCGCGCCGAACACCGCTACCTACACGCTCACGAGCCCCGGCTTCACGCTGCTCGGCCTGCCGACCATAAGCGCGACCGTGAAAACAATCGGGCCTTTTGGCGAGATCGCCGCGCGACTGTGGGACGTGCTCCCCGGCGGCCAGCAGCGCCTCATCAGCCGCGGCGTCTACCGGCTCAGCGAAAACCAGTCCGGGCCGATCACCTTCCAGCTACACGGCAACGGCTATGAGTTCGCGGCCGGCGACACCGTCAAGCTGGAGCTGCTCGGCCGCGACGCGCCCTACTACCGCGCGAGCAACGGCGCGTTCACGGTCGAAGTCGCCAACCTGACGGCGACGCTGCCCACGCCTTAGGCGACCTTCAGCACCAGCTTGCCGGTGTTCTCGCCGCGGAACAGGCGCAGCAGCGTGTCGGGAAAGCTCTCAAAGCCCTCCGCGATGTCCTCGCGTGAGACGAGCTTGCCGGCGGCGAGCCAGCCGGCCATCTCCTGCGCACCCTCCATGTAGCGCGCGCCGTAGTCAGAGACCACGAAGCCCGTCATCGTCGCGTGGTTGACGAGCAGCGCGAGGTAGTTCGAAGGCCCGCACACCGCCTCGGTCGCGTTGTACTGCGAGATCGCGCCGCAGATGATCACGCGTGCGCCACGCGCCAGATGCGCGAGCGCCGCGTCGAGGATCTCACCGCCAACGTTGTCGAAGTAGACGTCCACGCCCTTCGCACAGTGCTCGCCGATCGCCGCCATCACGTCTTCGCTCTTGTAGTCGATCATCGCGTCGAAGCCGAGCTCATCGAGCGCGTGCGCGCACTTCTCAGCGCCACCCGCGATGCCCACCACGCGCGCGCCCTTCAGCTTCGCGATCTGCCCCACGATCCCGCCAACCGCGCCAGCCGCGCCTGAGACGAGCCCCGTCTCACCGGCCTGCGGGTTGCCGATGTCGAGCAAGCCGAAATAGGCCGTCATACCCGGCATCCCGAGCGTGCCGAGATAGACCGGTAGCGGCGCGAGCGACGTGTCGACCTTGATCACCGCGCCAGCGTGCGCGAGCGCATACTCCTGCACGCCGAGCATGCCCGTGACGTGATCGCCGACCGCGATGTCGGGGTGCTTGGAGGCGATCACCTCGCCTGCGGCGAGCGCGCGCATGACCTCGCCGATCCCGACCGGAGCGATGTAGGAGCGGCTGTCGTTCATCCAGCCGCGCATCGCGGGGTCGAGCGAGATGTAGGAGATCTTGATCAGCACCTCGCCGTCGCCGGGCTCGGGCACGGACGTCTCGGTGTAGGTCCAATCGCTCGGCTTGGGCAGACCGTGCGGGCGCGCGGCGAGCTGAAACTGGTGGTTCGAATCCATGGCGTGGCCTCTCCTCTAGCGGCGCAGACACGGGTTTGCGGCTGCGCCGAACACAATATCCTTGCCTCGCACGCGCGCCCCACGAGCGGCGGCGAGGCCAAACCGACCCAGCGACGCGCACAAGGAGTCACACATGCCAGACATCGAGTTCCCCACAAGCACCGGAAGCTCCCCCGGATACCTCGCCGTGCCCGCTGGCGAGAGTGGAGCAGGCGTGATCGTGCTGCAGGAGTGGTGGGGCCTCGACGCGCACATCCGCTCGATCTGCGACCGCCTCGCCAGCGAGGGCTTCTACGCGCTTGCCCCCGACCTGTATCGCGGCGACACAACAACTGAGCCGAGCGAGGCAGAACAGAAGATGATGGCGCTCTCGATGGATCAGGCCGAGCAGGACATGTGTGGCGCGGCGAGCTACCTGCGCTCACAGCCGGGCGTCGTGGGCAGCGGTGTGGGCGCAGTCGGCTTCTGCCTCGGCGGCGGGCTCGCCGTGTGGGCTGCGGCCAAGTGCCCGCAGATCGCGGCGGCGGTCACCTACTACTACGTGATGCCGCACGGCAAGCCTGACTTCAGCACGATCAAAGGGCCCGTGCTGGGCCACTTCGGCACCGCCGATGAATTCGTGCCGAGGGACGCAGCCGAATCGCTCGCCGGCGAGCTGCAGGATGCTGGTGTGGAGGTGAGCTTCGACTACTACGAGGGCGCTGGACACGCGTTCTTCAACGACACGAACCGCCTCGGCACCTACGACAAGGCACACGCCGAGCTCTCCTGGGAGCGCACCGTGAGCTTCCTGCGCTCGGCGCTCTCCTCCTGAGCCGCGCCGCCTTCGCCGCTGGTAGCGCGCTGCGCCTGCGCTGCCTGATCGCGCTGTGCTGCGCAGCAGGCCTCTATGTGGCGCCCGCCGTCGACGGGACCGCTGCGGCGGGCGAAGCCGCGACCGGTGTCTGGTCGCCACCGGCGACGCTCTCGAGCTGTGCGACGCGCGAAACGCCGCAGGTGCTCTTTCCGAGCGCCAGCCCAAGCCATGCGACGGGGCCCGGCGCGGTCGTGTGGCGCGCTGCGCGGGGGTGCCACAGCGGCGAAGGCCTGCGCCTAGCGAGCATCGGCGCGGATGACGTGCCGGGTGCGGAATCGCTGCCGCAGACGCCCACCGGCAAGACGATCGCTCTCCCGGGCCAGCTCGCCGCCAGCGCGGCGCCGCACGGAGAGCTGCTGCTCGCCAGCGCCGGCTCCACAGGCGCAAACGTGGGCGAGCTCGCCGTGGGGCGCGCCGATGGGCGGTTCCGATCGCTAGCGGCGGTCGCGCAGCCTTTAGCGCTGGCTCGCGGCTACCTCGGCGATGTCGCCGTGGCCTCACTCGCCACTGGGCATCTGGGATTGCGCGTCGAGCGCTACTTCGCACACCAGCTTGAAACGCGCCCGGTGCCGCGTGCCCCAGCCACGGGGACGTCTCGGGATCTATCGCTGGCGCTCGACTTTCGCACGGACGCGCTCGCCGCCTGGACCGAGGGCGCTTCGCTGATGGCCAGTTGGCTCCCGGCGTCGGGGCGCGCGCCAGCGCTGCAGCGCTTGGCTGCCGTCGCGGGAACGGTCCACATCGCGACGTTGCTCAGCGACGATAACCGCGCGATCGTGGCCTTTTCCGAAGACCACCAGGGCAGCACACGCGTGCGCCTTGCGCGCTCCGGTTCGGGCGTGCGCTTCGCGACGGTGAAGCTGCTCGAGCAGTTTCGTGATCCTCCCGTGAGCCCTACGCCAAGCGTGCCATTGCGGCTCGTGCGGCTCAGCTCTGAGAGCGTGATGGTCGCCTGGGCGGGCGTCACGGCAGGTCGCTGGGTGATCCGCACCGCCGCGATCGACCTGCACGGCGTCGGCATCCCCAACACGATCGCGGCTGCCTCGGGCGATGCGCTGCTCGCCGAGCTCGCGCCCGGGCCGAGCGGCGATGCACTACTGCTGTGGACCGAGCCGCAAGACGATCACGCCTTCTCGTTGTACGCTGCGCGTGGCTTTGACACCTACCCCAACAAGACCTCCTTCGCGGCGCCCGAGCAGGTCTCGCCGCCCGGTGCTGAGAACCTCGCGACGCTCGCGCTGGACCCCACCAGCGACCGCGCCGTAGCGGTCTGGCGGGGCCCTCAAGGCCGCCTTCAGTACTCGATCAGATCGGGTCCTGCGCAGCCCTGAGCGCGACCGACGCTAGGGCGCACCGCGCGAGGACCCGCCTTTAGGAAAGGATGCGCCCGCATGGATAGAGACTACGAGTTGCAAACCCATCAGGCAGAGGACCGCCACTGGTGGTACCGGGGCCGGCGCACCGTGCTCGACGGCGTGATCGACAGCCTCGGGCTGCCGAGCGGCGCACGCATCCTCGACGCGGGCTGCGGCAGCGGGCGCAACATGGTCGAGCTCACGCGCCACGGAACCGTGACGGGCATCGAGCTTTCCGGGCCGAGCGTCGAGCTCGCGCGTGGACGCAACGCAGGCGAGGTGATCGCCGGCTCGGTGCTCGAGATGCCCTTCCCCGACGGCAGCTTCGACTTCGCGGTCAGCCTCGACGTGATCGAGCATCTCGAGGACGACCTTGCCGCGCTCACGGAGCTGCGCCGCACGATCGCCCCCGGCGGCGCGCTGCTCGTGACCGTGCCCGCCTACCAGTGGCTGTGGAGCGGTCACGACGAGATCAACCACCACCATCGCCGCTATTCGCGCCGCGGGTTGCAGCGCGTGGCTGAGGCGGCGGGCTGGCGCCAGGAGCGCACCACCTACTTCAACTCCCTGCTGCTACCTGCCGCAATCGTGCTGCGGCTGCTCGATCGGCTCAGCAGAAAGCCAACCGAGTCGAGCCTCGACCTGTGGGTACCGCCGGAACCGCTCAACTGGGTGCTCGAGCGCCCGCTCACGATCGAGGCGGCGCTGATCAAGCGCGGCGGGCGCATCCCCGCGGGCCTCTCGCTGCTGGCCGTCTTTCGCTAGCCCTCGCCGTCGACCGCGATCGCGGGCGGGTGCACGCGAAATGTCCAAGCCCGGTTCGCCGCGAAGGTGCTGATCGTCACGACGACCGTCGCGCACGCCTGTGCGATCAGCTTGTCCAGCTGCGCATCGTGCACGAACAGGTAGAGCAGGCCCTCGTTGATCGCCAGACCACAGCCCTGCACGATCGCCCAGCGCACCGGCGTGAGCGAGTCGCCCACATGCTCGCGGAAGGTCCAGCGACGGTTGAGCAGGAAGCCGTTCGTGGCGCCCACCGCAAAGCCAACGGCCGATGCGGCGAGGTACCAGACGCCGAAGACCTTCAACAACCCGGTGTAGACGATGAAGGTGAGCAGCGTGTTTGAGATGCCGACGATGCCGAACTTCACGAACTGCACGATCACGGGCGCGCTCAAGCGCGCCAGCGGCCCCGGTAGGCTTATTGGCGGCTGCTCTGGCTGGTCGCGTTCAATGGACATCCACAGACAGGATGAACGATAAATTGAGCGACGGCTTAAGCCTGTCTTGGAGAATGCTCAGAGAGGGCGGCTCTGAAGCCCACTAGACCATGTCGGATACTCCACTTCGCACACCCACCCTGCTCAGCGTGGTGGCACCGGTCTATGACGAGGAGGAGCTCGTCGAGGAGTTCATCGCGCGCACGACCGCCGCGGTGGCTGACTTCGAGTTCGAGCTCGTGCTCGTCAACGACGGCAGCTCCGACGGCACAGCCGAGCTGCTCGACCGCGCTGCCGCCGCGGACCCGCGCGTGCGTGTGGTGCATCTCTCGCGCAACTTCGGCCACCAGGCCGCCCTGACCGCCGGGCTCGAGCACGCGGTGGGCGATGCGGTGGCGATGATCGACGCTGACCTGCAGGACCCGCCCGAGCTGATCCCCGACATGATCGCTCAGTGGAGCCAGGGCGCCGACGTGGTCTACGCGGTGCGCGAGCAGCGCGAAGGCGAGACCGCGTTCAAGCTCGCGACGGCCTCCTGGTTCTACAAGCTGTTCGACAAACTGGCGCAGGTCGACCTCGAGCCGAACTCCGGCGACTTCCGCCTGCTCGACCGCCGCGCGCTCGACGCGCTGCTGGCGATGACCGAGCGCTCGCGCTTCTTGCGCGGCATGACCGTATGGGTCGGCTTCAGCCAGACGGCCGTCTCCTATCAGCGCGACGCACGCCATGCGGGTGAGACGAAGTACACGCTGCGCAAGATGCTGCGCTTCTCCCTCGACGCGATCACCTCCTTCTCGCACCTGCCGCTGCAGCTCGCCACCTACGCGGGGATGCTCTCCGCGGGCCTCGCCTTCGTGGCGATCCCGGTCGTGATCATCCTGCGCATCTTTGACTCCTACCTGCCCGGCTTCGGCGCGCTCACGATCGCGATCCTGCTGCTCGGCGGCATCCAGCTGATCGCGCTTGGCGTGATCGGCGAGTACGTGGGGCGCATCTACGACGAGGTCAAGCACCGTCCGCTCTACATCGTGCGCGAGGAGCGCAACCGTCCGTCCTCCTCAGCGGGACGCATCACCGCGCCGGTGCCCGCGCGTGCGGGACTACCCGCACGCGCACCCGAGCGGATGCTCTGAGCACACACCGCTCCACTTGAGCGTCAGCGGTGTTCTCATCCTCGGATGAGCGCCACCCGACCCAGCCGCTTCCCCACGAGTCGGCGCGGAGCAGCATTGTCAGTGAGCCTCCTCAGCGGCTTGCTGGCCTTGGCGACGATCAGCGCGAACGCCAGAGCCGAAGCGTGCCCGGGTTCGGGCTCGCAAGCCTGCCCATACGGCGCGGCGCAGATCATCGGCCAGCGTGCGGAGGGCGTGCTGCGCTTCCCCGAGGCGGTCGCCCTCGACGCGCAGGGCAACGTCTACGTCGCCGACCAGCTCAGCTATGTGGTGCAGAAGTTCACCGACACCGGCGCCTTCGTGGGCGAGTGGGGCTCCTTCGGCGGTGGCCACGGGCAATTCGGCCCGATCGGCGGGATCGCGACAGATGCGGCGAGCAACGTCTACGTGGTCGACTCGAGCCACAACCGCATCGAGAAGTTCGACACGAACGGTGCCTTCCTCACGGCCTGGGGGCATCAGGGCAGCGAAATCGGCGAGTTCTCCTTCGGCTCCTCGCAGGACTACACGAAGCCTCCCGGCGGCGGCATCGCCGTGACTGGCAACTACGTCTTCGTGGCCGACAGCGGCAACAACCGCATCGAGCGCTTCAACCTCACGGGCGGCGAAGCGATGGCCTGGGGCACGCTGGGCGCCGGCCCCGGTCAGTTCTCCTACCCGCGCGGTGTCGCAGCGAACGAATCGGGCGTGATCGTGAGCGACGATGACAACCATCGCCTCGAGCGCTTCGATCTGAACGGCGCTTTTCAGACGCTGGTCGGCAGCTACGGCACGGGACCTGGCCAGTTCGGCTTCCCCTACGGCGTTGCGCTCGACGCTGCACAAAACGTGTACGTGGCCGACGACATCAACCATCGCGTCGTGAAGCTCTCGCCACAGCTCGCTTTCCTCGGCGCGTGGGGCGGCTTCGGCTCAAAACCGGGGCAGCTCGCCTTCCCGCGTGCGCTCGCGAGCGACCCCGCGGGCGACACCTACGTGGCAGACACGGCCAACGACCGTATCGAGGTCTATGACACGAACGGCAACTACCTGCGCACGCTCGGTCTCTCCGCGCGCGGGCCCGGCCAGCTGACCGCGCCGCGCGGTCTGGCAGTGGACCCGAGCGGACGTCTGCTCGCCTCCGACACGGTCGGCAACCGTCTCGAGACCTTCGCGCCGGGCGGTGCCTTTGCGGAACAGTGGACCGCGGCGGGTGGCCACGCCGCGTCGTTCAACACGCCGTTTGGCATCGCTATCGATCCGCGTGGCTCGGTCTACGTCGCCGATAGCGCCAACGCGCGGCTCGCGCACCTGTGGGGCGATGGCACCTTCCTCGGCGAACTCGCGGGCCCCGCGAGCATCGGCGGCGCGCAGCTGAACAGCCCCGGTTCGGTCGCTGTGGCTGCGGGTCCCGATCTGACCTACGTGGCCGACTCGGGTCACAACCGCATCCTCATCTACGGACCCGAAGGCGCTCTGCGTGCCAAGTGGGGCGCGGGCGGCGGTAGCGGCGCAGCGGGCAGCGGCGCCGGCGAGTTCGACCATCCGGCCGCGGTTGCGGTTGACAACAACGGCACTGCCTACGTGGCCGACACGTTCAACAACCGCGTCGTCAAGCTCGCGCCCGACGGCAGCGTGCTCACGAGCTGGGGCTCGCGTGGCACGAGCGACGCGCGCTTCCACAACCCCAACGGCGTGGCCGTGGATGCGGCCGGCGAGGTCTACGTGCTCGACGGCGAAAACAACCGCGTGCAGGTCTTCGACGGCGAAGGGCATTTCCTCACGAAGTGGGGGCTGCGGGGTTTCGCGCTCGGCGATCTCTCCCAGCCTGGCGCTATTGCGGGGGGCTGCAACGGCTCGATTTATGTGGCTGACACGAACAACAACCGCGTCGAGCGCTTCGACCTGCTCGCGCCGCACGGCAGCGGCTGCTTGCCCGCGGGGACCTGGCCGCCGCCGCTGGACGTGGCGCCTGTGTTGAAGGTGCAGTTGCTGCGCGCGAGCGGCGTGCTCGCGCGGCGTGCGCTGGCGCTAAACGTGAGCTGTGAGCGGGGATGCCGCATCTTGGTATCAGCCACGCTCGCCGCGCTCGGCCGCCCCCACGAAGTGGCGCTGATCGCGGCCGCACGCGGGCTACCGGCCGCGCGCGCGGGGCACGTGCGGCTTGTAGTCGGACCGCTTGGCTTGCGTCGCCTGCGCCGCCTGCTCGCCCGTCACAGCGCGATGCGCGCACGCGTAAAGATCGTGGCGGCGGGCCCCACGGGTAGGCGTACGACGGTGCTGCGTAGCTATCTGGTGCGCCGCTGAGATAATGGACGCATGAACGCCGATGAGACCAACGTCGAGGAGCAGCCCGCGGGAACCGAGCATCGCACTGAGCGCATCCGCATCGAGACCGAGCGCCACCGCATCGAGGGCGCGCTGACGCTCGCGCGCGACGGCTATCGCAGCCGCGTCTCAGATGTGCTGAACGCCTCCGAGCGTGACTTCATCACGCTCACCGACGTGACCGTCGCTCCGCTCGCGGGGGGCGCGCGCGAGCTGCATCCCTATCTCACGATCGCGCGTCGGCACATCGTCTTCGCGGTCGCCGCCGCAGACACACCCGGGGAGTAAATCCTCTCAGTTTTCATAACAAAGCGGCTCCTGTGGCCGTGTACACTTCCGCGACCAGCTCGACGCTGGACAGTTGGAAACGCTCTTGGGGGAAGAGCTGTCAAGAAAGAGGGAACGGATGCCGTCGTCGCTGAATCGCATCGCATCGATGCCCCGCCGCTGCGCGCTCGCGTCGGCGACTTTGGGCGCAGTGCTGGCCACGCTGCTAGTCGGGTTGCTCGGGACTGCAGATGCGCAGGCGACGCCCGCCGAAGGCATTCACAACATCAAGCACGTCGTGATGATCATGCAGGAGAACCGCTCGTTCGACTCCTACTTCGGCACCTATCCGGGCGCGCGCGGGATTCCGGCCGGCGTGTGTGTGCGCGATCCGCTAAACGGCGGCTGCGTCGCGCCTTACCACAGCTCGCGCGACCGCAGCTTCGGCGGCCCGCACGGCGCCTCAGCAGCAGTCGCAGACGTAAACGGCGGCAAGATGGACGGCTTCGTCGAACAGGCCGAGGCCGGGCTGAACTGCACGTCGACCAACCCGAGCTGCAGTTCCTGCAAGGCGGCTGGAACCGTGACTGAAGGGGAAAAAGAACCTGCCGAAGCGTGCAGCGTGATGGGCTACCACGACGCGCGGGAGATCCCCAACTACTGGACCTACGCGAAAAACTTCGTGCTGCAGGACAACATGTTCCAGTCCGCCGCATCCTGGAGCCTGCCCGAGCACCAGTACCTCGTCTCCGGCTGGTCGGCGCGCTGTCCGACCGGGACCACCGAACCGATGACCTGTACGAACTCGCTGGAACCGGTGCTGCCGGGCACCGATTGGAACAGCCCGATCACCCCTGGCAAAGCGACCTACGCGTGGACCGATCTCACCTATCTGCTGGCGAAGGCAAACGTCAGCTGGCGCTACTACATCTACGAAGGCGCCGAGCCTGACTGCCAGTCAGATGAAGCGGTCAAATGCAAACCGGCTACCCAGGGACCAAAGACACCTGGGATCTGGAACCCGCTGGCGGTCTTCTCAGACGTTCAGCAGAACGGCCAGCTCGGCAACATTCAGTCGCTCAACGGCTTCTTTGGCGCCGTGCACGCAACGCCGAGTTGCGGGCTGCCGAACGTCTCCTGGATCTCCCCCAACGTCAAGGTCTCCGAGCACCCGCCCTCAAAGGCCTCCAAGGGCCAGTCATACGTCACGACGCTCGTCAACTCGATCATGCGCAGTCCCTGCTGGGGCAGCACCGCGATCTTCATCTCCTGGGATGACTGGGGCGGCTTCTACGACCACGTGGTGCCGCCGCAGGTAGACCAGAACGGTTACGGCCCGCGCGTTCCTGGGCTCGTGATCAGCCCCTATGCGAAGGCCGGCTACATCGATCATCAGCAGCTCAGCCACGACGCCTATCTGAAGTTCATCGAGAACGACTTCCTCGGCGGCGCGCGGCTGAACCCCGCGACCGATGGACGCCCCGATGCGCGTCCGAGCGTTCGTGAAGAAGCACCAGGGCTCGGCGAAATGGCCAGCGAGTTCGACTTCACGCAGCCGCCACGCGCGCCGCTGTTGCTCTCAACGCGTCCCGAACCAGGACCTGCCTCCAAACCGCCGGGACCCAACCCTCCAGCGGTGCAGAGCGGCGCAGCGACCGGCGTCAGCGCAAGCGCGGCGACGCTGCATGGGAGCGTGAACCCTGAAGGCGCTGCGCTGAGCGACTGCCACTTCGACTACGGCACGACGAGCGCCTATGGCTCGAGCGTTCCCTGCTCATCGCTTCCGACCAGCGGCAACAGCCCCGTCGAAGTCTCAGCAGCGCTCAGCGGCCTGACTCCCAACAGCACCTACCACCTGCAGATCGTGGCCACCAATCCCGGCGGCACAAGCCGCGGCGCCGAGCGCACGTTCACGACCGCTGAAGCGCTTCCCGAATTCGGCCGCTGCCTGAAAACGCCAGCCGAAGGCAGCGAAAAACTCCACCATGGTCGCTACAGCGACGCGGGATGCACGACGGCGAGCCCGACCAGCTCCGGTGAATACGAATGGGCGCCAAGCGCAGCCAAACGAGGCTTTCTGCTCTCCGGTGGCGCGAGCCTGCTCGAAACGACCGCACATTTCCAGCTCAACTGCGCTGCGCAGCAGGGTCACGGTGAAATCATCGGATCGCAGGGCGTGAGCGCACGCATCACCTTCACCGGCTGTGCAAACGCGGCGAAAGCGCCTTGCCAGAGTGAAGGCGCCGCGGCCGGCGAAGTTCTCACCGGCACCTTGCAGGGCAAGCTCGGGTTCATCAAGAACGCCAGCGCCAGCAAATCACCTAACTCGGTTGGCCTGACGCTGGGCTCACCCGGCCTCACCGCACAGCTCGCCGCGCTTGAATGCGGCCCGCCGCTCGGCGGAGGTACGCGCGTGGAGCTTCGCGGCGCCGCGATCGCGGCGATCGCGGCGGAAGACAAGATGGTCACCGCTAACACGCTGAAGTTCAACGCCGTCGGCGCCAAGCAGAAGCCGGAAAGCTTCGAAGGAGCCGCTACCGAAGTGCTCCAAGCCTCGCTGGCGGGTGGCGCGTTCGAACAGGCCGGCCTCACGCTGAAAAGCACGTTCTCGAGCGAAGAACTACTGGAGGTCAAAGCCAGCGCCTGAGCGGTAGGCGCCGGCCTGTTCGCAGGTGGGCCTATGTGATCAAGCGCGCATCACCATGACGCTTCGGTGTAGCGCAGCGAGCCGGGCGTGGTGAGCGTCTCACCGGTCTCGAGCAGCGTCTTCAAGCCCGAGAGGATCATCGGCCAGCCGCCATAGAGTTCGCCGTTGGCGTGCTCGCCGAGCTGATCGTGGGTCACCGTAAGCCTGCAGGAGTCGCCGACGGGCTCGATCTCCCAGGTGACGCGCGAGGTGCCTTCAGTCTTGATCTCCTCGCTCCACAGCGCGTTGAAGCTCTGCACGAGTCGGCGCGGCGGCTCGACCTCGAGGATCTCGCCGGCGGCGATCGTGCCGCCTTGGGGGTGAGAGAGCTCATAGGGAGAGCCCTGCTGCCAGTCGGATAGGACCGCTACGCCGAAGTTGTAGCGGCGCCTTGTCTCCTCGTCTGTGAGCGCCTCCCAGAGGCGCTCCGGCGTGGTCTTGATGTAGATCTCAAACACCTTCTCCTCGTGCGCAGCCGTCCAAGGCCGCCTGCCGCTTGTCTCGGTGCTCGTCGTCATCGTCGTCTCCTCGAGTTGTGTCTTTAGGCCACTGAGCCCCGCGGCCCAAGGCTCTGAGTACTTGCTCACCCAACGGTCATGGACGAGCCTGATCGGCACGGGGTTCAGGAAGTGCAACTTCTCCCGCCCGCGTCGTTTCGTGGTCAACAGACCGGCGTCCTCGAGCACCTTCAGATGCTTCATCACGCCAAAGCGCGTCATCGGCAGGCGCTGCTCGAGCGCACCCAATGTCTGCCCGTCCTGCTTGAACAGCTCGTCGAGCAGGCTTCGGCGCGTGGGGTCGGCGAGGGCTCTGAACACCGCGTCCATGCCCCCACTATATGTGACCATTAGGTCACCTGTCAAGGGCTGGTCAGCCGGCTTCTTCTGCGGACGGTTTTTCGGCTTCTCGTTCGGTTTCGCGTTCGGACTTTTCAATCTGGCGCATCACCTTTGGGCCCGCCGCCCGTTCGGCTTTGCGCAGCGCTTCAGCAGCGCGCTTGGCTTCACTAGCTTCAGCGGGCGTCGTGCTCGTGCTCGTGCTCGTGCTCGTTGGTGGCGCAGTGCTGGTGCGTGTGCTCGGTTGCGCGCCGCGCTGAGCGCAGCTGGGTTCTGCACAGCGGCTAGCCGCTGCGGTGATGTCAAAGCAGCCATAGATCGTGAAGAGCGGGTTGACGACGCTGTGCCCATGCAGATCGCTCATCAGCTGACGGCCCACGAACGACGGCGGCGCCTGCGCCTTGTAGCAGCCGTTTGATTTCACGCTCACGTCGTAGGTCACGGGCGTGACTTCGAACGGGTTAGCGCCAGGCTTCGGTGTGAACACGGTCATCGTGCAGCCCCAATCCTCGCCCGGCCCTTCGCTTGCGCCCGCGCGACGGCTGCAGTTGGTGCGGACCTGAAGTTTGTGCCTACCAACAACTGGACGGCCGATCTTCTCCTGCTGCAGCACCGTGAGCGCGTTGAAGGTGGGCGCGATCGCTGCCTCGAGACGGGCTTTAGTCACACCGACGGGGCCCCAGCTGGTGGCCGCGCCGAGCAGCACGACCAGCAGCGCGGAGCCGAGCACCACGCGCACCGGCAGCCCCCAGCCGGGCCTGCGCGTGACCGGCGTGCCCGCAAAGTCGCGCCTGCTCAGAATCCGCCAGGACACCGCCAGGCATGCAAGCGTCCAGAGCACGCAAACGCAGCTGCCGATGATCAGCGGGCCGTGGAACGCCTGCGTGGTGAGCAGCCCGTGCCAGTCATCGAACGCCGAGGCGAGCAGCAGCATGTGCACCCAGGTGCCGCTCCCCACGAGCGCCAGCAGCTGCATCACGAGGCCGAGCAGCACAGGGCCGAGCACGCCCATGATGCCGTTGCGCGTTACGACCGAGCACAGCAGCGCCAGGCTCGTGAAGGCCAGTACCGCGAGCAGGCTGAGCAGCCAACTGGCGAGCACCAGCAGCAGGCATTCGCCGGGCGATAGCACGGTACCGCTCAAGCCGACGAGCGGTTGATCGCCGGTCAGGATCAGGCCGGCGGCCAGGCTCGAGCATGCCACCAGCGCAACCAGCACCGAGGAAAGCGTCGCAGCGGCGAGCACCTTGCCGACAAACAGCTCCTTGCGGCTGCAGGAGCGGGTGAGCACCGTCTTCCACGTCCCGTATCGATCCTCGGAGGAGAACATGTCCCCGGCAAGCGCACCGGCCAACACGGGGAACCCCCACGAGCCGGCAAAGCCCAGGATCACGAAGGGAACGGCATAGCCGGAGGTGTGTACCCATACACCCAGCAAGGTGTCCGCGGGGACCCCGCTCTGTTGGCTGAGAATCGCACCGAAGGCGAACGGGCCGAGTAGACAGACGAGCGCGAGCACGCGTGTGGAGAGCTGCGCGATGAGCTTGCGACGCTCGATGCGATAAGCGCTCAACACGCCGCCGGCACGTTGCTGATGCGACACCACATGCTGGGCAGCACGCGCCATCACGACTGGTCAGTGAGAGAAAGAACATCGACTCGAGCGCGCTCACCGGGAGCTCGAGGCGACGAATTGCCACGTCCGAGCGCCCAAGTGCGAGCACGAAGCGGTCGAGCGCATCGTCTTGCGCGGTGACCGTGAGCGCACCACTCCTCGCGAGCTCAGCCTGCACGCCGGGCTCCTCACGGGCGATCGCAAGCGCTCGCGCGTCATCGCTCGTGAGCATCCGGTAGGCCGACGGCGGTGCCTGGGCTCGCAACTGCTGAGCGCTACCGTCCCAGACGACCCGACCGCGCCTGAGCACCGTGAAGCTGTCGCAGACCTCCTCGATCTCGCCGATCTGATGGCTGCTCAGCAGCACCGCCACGCCGTTTGCGGACAGCCTGCGCAGAAGCTCTGCGACGAAGCGCACGCCTGCAGGGTCCAGCCCCGCCGTCGGCTCGTCGAGCAGCAACAGCCTGGGCTCACGTAGTAGCGCCGCGGCGATGCCCAAGCGCTGGCGCATCCCGGATGAATAGCCGCTCACGCGATCATCGCCGCGCGCGGCCAAGTCGACTTCCTCGAGGGCCTGCTCGATGCGCACGCGCGAGCCACCGCCATCGAGCTCGGCGAGAATCTCCAGATTCGCGCGGCCCGAGAGGTAGGGGTAGAAGCTCGGAGCCTCCACAAACCCAGCAACGCCATCCAAAGCGTGCCGATCCCGACTCGCTCAGCGTGCGGCCCAGCAGCTCGATCGTGCCCTCATCCGGGCGCACGAGCCCGAGCAGCATCCGCAACAGCGTCGTCTTGCCGGCACCGTTGGGGCCGAGTAGACCGCGCACCTCGCCGCTGGCCACATCGAGATCGACCCCGTCCACAGCGCATGTCGTCTCGAATCGCTTCCGCAGCCCGCTCGCGATCACCGAAGCCATGCCGGACGCCACTATATGGAAGGTCATGCAGATCCGAGACAGTCAAGCGTGGCGGACTCAAGCCCCCTGAGGTAAAGACACAGTGTGTCGGTCAACTAGTACAATGTAAATATGTCTAGGAAGGGCAGGGAGAGCTCACCCCATCTCGCTCTTATCGCGCTGCTGCTCTGCACGTATCTGCTTGCAGCAGCCGAGCCTTTGGCCGCTGCCGCAACTTTGAGCGTTCACGCCGGCTTCAGCCCAGACCGACTGAACGCACCGACCAACCTCGCGCTCACGGCGAGCTTTGCGCCGGCTGAAATCACACCCCCACCGGTCAGGAGGTTCACGCTCTACGCGCCAGCCGGAATGACCGTCGACACGCGTGGCGCCGGCACCTGCGCGGCGGCGACGCTCGAACGGCTGGGCCCCAGTGGATGCCCGGAAAACTCGCGCGCAGGGTTTGGTGGCGGCGTGGGCGTCGTGCAGTTGCCGGCTGAAACGATCCACGAGCGTTACACGCTCGACTTCTTCTTCGCGGCGAAGACCAGCGGGCACCTGCGACTGCTCGTCTACGCAAACGCGACCCTACCGATCGGCGTCTCACTCGTGTTGTCCGCTCGGCAGATATTCGCGCCCGCGCCTTACGGCCTCGCGTTCACCGTGGAAGTGCCACCCATCGCCACCTTTCCCGGCGCGCCCGATGCTTCGATCGAAAGCGCATTTGTGACGGTGGGCAGCTCCAACGTCGCCTACTACGAGCAGGTGGGCGGCAAGCGCAAGCTGGTGCCGTTGCGCGGCTTGGTGGTTCCCAAGCATTGCCCGCGCGGCGGATTCCCCACGGCCGGCGCCGTGGACTTCGCGGACGGCAGCTCGCTACTCGTCAAGGAAACGATCCCGTGTCCACATCACTGAGCACCCGCCGTGCGTCCCGCCTGAGCGTGAGCATCGCTGTGGTGGTTCTCGCGGTCTGCCTGGCGCTGCCCAGCTCGACATGGGCACAGAGCTCTGCCACCGTGAAGGCGCTGTTTGCCCCCAACCGCCTAGCCGCCAAGGGCGCATTGACGCTAACGATGCACTTCGCGGGCGACTTTGGCGTGCCCGTGCCACTACGCCGTGCGCTCGTGCGCCTTCCGGCCGGCATGGGCATGAGCATTCCCGCGCTGCGCATCTGCAGAGCAGCACGGCTGCGCGCGCATGGCGCGGGCGGTTGCCCAGCGCAGTCTGAGATCGGCAGCGGCTACGCGCTCGTGGAAGCCCACGCCGGTTCGCAGCTGATCGGCGAGCGCGTCGCGCTGGGGATCTTCCTCGGCCCGCCACAGCTGGACTTCCAGCCGACCTTCGAGGTACTCGGCGAAGGCCGAACGCCGCTGTTGAAGCGATTGGTGCTCGGCGGCACGGTAGTCCCCGGCAGTCCCCCCTACGGCGAAACGATCGTCATGAACATTCCGCCGATTGCCACGCTGGCGCTGGAGCCCGATGCGTCGATTGTCACGCTGAGCCTCACCGTCGGCACGATCGCGCACCGGCTGGCCGCGGGCGCGAACACCGTCGAAGTTCCCCGTGCCTGTCCCGCGGGCGGCTTTCCGTTCGCGGGCGAATTCACTTACGCAGATGGCTCCACGAGTAGCGCCCTCGCCACAGCCACCTGTCCACGACGCAAGTAAGCCAACCGAAAGAGAGGACCTCGATGCGACTTCTCAGGAAAAACGATCCGGCCAGGCACACGCGCGCTGCGACGGTGATCGGCGCGTGTATCGCGACGCTGCTCGCAGTCGTAGCGGTGAACGCCAGCGGCGCGCCCGCTCAGCCTGCGAGGTCGGCGAGGCTGATCTCGCTCAACGAGCACGCACAGCTGCATCTCCTCAGCAAGCACGGCTTTACGCTCAACGAGCGAGGCAGCGCCTCGGGGACGATCAAAGGCACGGCCAACGTACAGCTGAAGATCGTCTCGACCAGTCGTGTGACCGCGCTGATCACAGTGTCGCTGAATGGCGGCTCGATCTCCGGCGAAGGAACGGCGAGCTACCACAAGGGAACGACCACCGCGAGCTTCGCGGGCTCGCTGTCGATCAAGCACGGCTCGGGCAGCTACAGCCACGCTCAGGGCTCGGGGCTGAGCTTCAACGGCACGATCGCCAAGGCAAACGACGCGATCACGGTGAACGTGCACGGCAGGTTCTCGCAGTGATCTGAGATGCTCGAGCTACGCACACTGGTCAAGCACTATCCCGGCTTCTGCGGGGAGCCTGTGCGCGCGGTCGACGGCGTCTCGCTCGAGGTCGCTGCCGGCGAGATGGTTGCGCTGTATGGCCCGAGCGGCTCGGGCAAGACCACGCTGCTGCTGATGGTGGCGGCGTTGCTCGAGCCGACATCGGGTGCGGTGCTGATCGGCGGACTGGACGTTTCCTGTCTTTCAGAGCGTGCTGCCTCACGCTTCCGGCTATCGGAGATGGGCTTCATCCGCCAGAACTTCGACCTGCTGCCGGGTGTGAGCGCGATCGACAACGCGGTGCTGAAGCTCTTGAACACGATGCGCTGGCGTGAGGCCAAGCGCGAGCTCACACCGTTGCTCGTGCGCCTCGGCCTCGAGCAGCGCCTTCACCATCGCGCTGAGACGCTCTCGATGGGCGAGCGCCAGCGCGTGATGATCGCGCGTGCGCTCTCGACCAAACCGCAGCTGCTGCTTGCGGACGAGCCCACCGGGAGCCTCGACACAGAGCGTGGGCGCGAAGTGCTCGAGCTGCTGCGCGAGCTCTGTCGCGAGCACGGCGTGGCGGTCGTGCTCGTCAGCCACGACCCGGCGGCGGCCGACTACGCCGACCGCACGTTCGCGCTCCGCGACGGACGCCTCACGGAGTACCAGCCCGATCTGCGCTACGCGCCCTTGACGGCCGGTCCTCACTGAGGTCCCGCGATGAAGCCGGGAAACATCCTGCGTCTTTACCGCGTACGGCTTCGTGCGCGTATCGTGCAGGAGGCCCTGGCGATCGCCGGCATCGCGGCTGGCGTGGCGCTGCTGTTCGCATCGCAGGTCGCGAGCTCGAGCCTTCAGAGCTCGGTGACGCAGCTTTCGCGCGGGGTCGTCGGCCGCGCCACGCTGCAGCTCGTGGCGCGCGACCCCCACGGCTTCTCGCAAGGTCTTGTGGGTCAAGTACGACACATCCCCGGCGTGCGCGTCGCGGCGCCGATCTTGGAGGCGCCGGCAAATGCGAGCGGACCCAAGGGCAGCGCCTCGATCGAGCTGCTCGGCGCTGATGAGAGCCTCTCGGCGCTCGGCGGCTCGCTCGTGCGCCGAGCGGCGATCGCACCGTTCGGGAACATCGGCGCGGTCGTGCTGCCGGCACCGCTGGCGAGCAGGCTCGGCGTCGCGAAGTTCGGTGAAGAAATCGAGCTGCAGAGTGGTGGGCATACCGAATCAGTGCCTCTCTACGCGCTGCTGCATAGATCGCAGGTGGGAGCGCTGATCGACAGTCCGATCGCCATCGCACCGCTGCTGTTCGCCCAGGAAACAACCGGTCGGCTGGGACGCGTGAGCCGCATCCTCGTTGTGCCCGCCGCTGGCCGCGAGGCAGGCGTGCGCTCCGCGTTGACGCAGCTCGCCGCCGGACGCTTGGACGTCGAGAGCACCGACCATGAAGAAAAGCTGTTTGCGACGGCCGCCGCGGCCAGCAGCCAGTCGAGCGCGCTGTTCTCTGTGATCAGCGCGCTGGTGGGCTTTCTGTTCGCGTTCAACGCGATGCTCCTCACGGTTCCCCAGCGCCGGCGACTGATCGCGGGCTTGCGAGCAGACGGCTATCGACCGCGCACCGTGATCGCGGTGCTGCTCCTCGATGGACTCGTGCTGGGGCTGCTCGGCTGCGCGCTGGGCTTGGCCTTGGGCGAGGAGCTCTCGATCGGCTTCCTTCATGCGCAGCCGGCCTTCTTCTCGTTGGCGTTTGCGGTAGGCGGTCAGCGTGTGGTGAGTGCACAGAGCATCGTGATCGCGACAGGCGGGGGGATGCTCGCGGCGATCATCGCGATGCTGAGCCCGTTGCGCGACATCCTCGCTCGCGATCCGCTCGCCGCAGTCAAGACGAACGAGGAGCGGGGCGAGCGCGCGGCCGGCAAGCGCGCGGCGGCAGGACTCCTCAGCCTCGCCGCGGCGACGCTCCTGCTGCTCGCCGCGCCCGATGCAGCGATCCCCGCGATGGTCCTGCTCGTGGCGGCTTTGCTGCTGATGCTGCCGCTCGTGCTGGTGGTCACGCTTGCGCTGCTACGACGCGTGGCGGGCGGGCTCGTGAGCTCGATCCCACACATCGCGGCGATGGAGCTGAGCGCAGCACGCACGCGAGCGGTCGCGATCACGGCAACGGGCGCCGTCGCGGTGTTCGGCAGCGTGGCGGTCCACGGCGCGCGCCACGACCTGCTCGCGGGACTCGAAAACGCGGCGCAGAACATGAACGCGTTCACCGACCTGTGGGTCGCGCCGACGGGCTCCTATGACCTCTTGGAGACCACGCCCTTCGTGCCGCGACAGCAGACGCAGCTCAGAGCGCTCGCGGGAGTGCGCGCCGTACGCGCCTACCGGGGGCGTTGCTGGACTTCGGCGCGCGGCGCACGCTTGTGGTCGCGCCGGCGCGCGAATCAACGCCGCTGTTGCCGCGCGAACAGCTCGTGCGGGGTCCGTCGCGACGAGCCGAAGAACGTGTGCGCGGCGGCGGTTGGCTCGTGCTCTCACGAGCGCTCGCGCGTGAACACAACCTCCAGGTGGGCGAGAGCTTCCGTCTGCCTTCGCCCGAGCCAAGCACGTTCCGCGTGGCGGCGCTCTCGACGAACATCGGCTGGGCGCCGGGCGCGATCCTGATGAACGCGGAAGATTATGCGCGTGCGTGGGGCAGTGAGGATGTGAGCGCTTACAACATCCTGCTCGCTCCCCGCGCCTCGCCCAGTCGTGTGGCGCACGAGATCGAAGACGCGCTCGGGCCGCACTCGGGTCTCACGGTGCAGACGGCCGCGCAACACACCACACAGCAGCAGACGCTCGACCGCACCGCGCTCGCGCGCCTCAGCGAGATCGGCACGCTGATCCCGATCTTCGCGGTCCTCGCGATGGCGGCCGCGATCGGCGCGATGATCTGGCAGCGGCGACCCCGCCTAGCGAAGCTCAAGCTGGAGGGTCTCTCGCGGGCGCTGCTATGGCGCACGATCCTGCTCGAGAGCCTGTTGTTGCTCGGCATCGGATCGCTGAGCGGGGCGCTCTTCGGCCTCTACGGCCAACAGCTCGCCGATCGTGCGCTCGCGAACGTGATCGACTTTCCGGTGCTCGCCTCCTTTGCGCCGCTCACGGTGCTGCCGAGCCTCGCGCTACTCGCCGCGACGGCGCTGGGGCTGCTGGCGATACCCGGATATCTCGCCACCGCGGTGCCGGCCGCGGTCGCACTGCAGGACTGAGCGGGCCACGCAAGAGCATTTCCTGCGCGATCTCACGTTCACAAAGTGCCGATGTACGCCTAGTGACCTGAGTCGTTGATTCGTTGGCAGTAGTTGGCGAGGTTGTCGAGGATCTCGTCGGCGGTCGTGTGCCATACGTAGGGTTTGGGGTCTTCGTTCCGGTGGTGATCCAGGTGCGGATCGAGGCCGTGAGGTCCTTGACTGAGCGGTGTGTGCCGCGCTTGATCCATTTCGTGGTGAGCTCGGCGAACCACCGCTCGACCAGGTTAAGCCAGGAGCTGTAGGTCGGCGTGAAATGCACATGGAAACGAGGGTGGCGTAGCAACCACCGCTGGATCGAGGGTGTCTTGTGCGTGGAGGAGTTATCGAGCACCACGTGGATCTCCAGGTGCTCGGGCACTGTCTTCTCGATCGTGTTTAGGAACCGGCGGAACTCCTCTGAGCGGTGGCGTGGGGTCATATCGGCGATGACCTGGCCGGAGGCGACATCCAGGGCGGCGTAGAGGTTTGTGGTTCCGTTCCGCACATAGTCGTGGGTCGCGCGTTCGGGCACACCGGGCATCAGCGGCAGCACAGGCGCTGAGCGGTCCAGCGCCTGGATCTGGGACTTCTCATCGACGCACAGCACGACCGCGGCATCGGGCGGGTTCAGGTAGAGCCCCACGATGTCGCGGACCTTCTCGATGAACTGGGGGTCGGGAGAGAGCTTGAAACTCTCGCTCTGATGGGGCTTCAGCCCAAAAGCACGCCAGATGCGGCTGATCGCGGTCTGGCTCATCCCGGTGGCCTGGGCCATCGAGCGCGTCGACCAATGCGTGGCGTCGCGCGGCTTCTCCTCGAGCGTCTTGACGATCACCCGCTCGACATCCTCATCGCGGATCAAACGAGGTTTACCCGGGCGCGGCTCATCGTGCAGAGCATCCAGACCTCGCCCCGCGAATCGTCCGCGCCACTTACCGACAGTGTCGGGATCACAACCAAGCTCAACAGCGATGTCCTTGCTCCGACGCCCCTCGGCCGCAGCCAACACAATCCGACAGCGCAACGCCAACGCCTGCGAACTCTTCGGGCGCCGTGCCCATCGCTCCAACACCTCACGCTCACCATCAGTGAGAACGATCTCCGCACGCCGAGCCATAGCCGCCTCCAATCGTCGTGGATGACGACAGACTTCGCGGCTACCCCAAATACACCTACGAACTAACGACTCAGGTCACTAGCGCCGCGCTCTTATCGCCTCAAGTGTGTTCACATAGGAACGCCCGAAGCCCGGCGTGGGTGCACCGGGCTTCCTTTGAATCGCTCTCGGAGATCCGGCCTACCGTTTGGCCGGTCTGGGCGACAGCACCGGAACGGGGAGCCTGTGCTGTGCAGGCAGCTTAGCCCCCGTCAGCACTGCGATTGTTACGTCGCTGGGAAGCGAGTTCATGGTGCTCGACACATCTAGGGTTAGTAGCTGACCCAACGATCAAGCCATCTGGTAAGCACGTTGGCTAGTCTGTGCCGTGCCGGTGTCGTCAGTGTGGAGGCGAACAAGGCTCAACCCAGCTTTCCGCTATGCACGACGAGATCGGACTTGTTCATCGATGATGACCGGACGTTGCCAGCTTCGCCGGCACCACCCGGATGGCCTCGCCACGGGCTTGCATGGACGGCCGGTGCGCCGAGCGTGCAAGGCGACGTTGCCCCGACGCTGTTCGATTCGTTCTAGCGGTAGGCCGGGTCGACCGTTTCAGAACTCCCGCCGGAGAGACGGCTAGTGGATCGGACGCGGGCCGGCAGACAGGTCGAGTATCCAAAGGCACGACTCTACGGTGCCTATTCAAACGCCCGGCGTGCTCTACAGGACGCCAAGGAATGCGTGGCCTATGACGAACCGGAGCAGGCGCTGGAGACTGCGGAGCGAGCCGTCGTGCTGGCGATCGAGTTCCGAGACAGCATCGCGGGACGCATCGCTGAGGGCGAGCAGATATGGGGCGTACCGGCCGAGGCGTCAGAGCTGCAACCGAGCTAGGTCATCCGTCCGCTCTCGATCGCTTGCATCGAGCTCAGGGTAGGTCTGGCTCGTGGCGCGCTTCACCGTTTCATCCCATCGGTCGGCCAGACGGGCGCGCGCAGCCGTCGGGGAGGGAGTACGACTCTCCCGGGCATCTGGCTACCCCTGTGCTGGGCCGCTTGAAGCATCGATGGCGCGTTGGCACAGTTCGCCGGCGAACTCACTGAGCTTCACAGCCTGCGCGGATACGACGCGGTTCATCTCGCTTCGGCGATCAGCGTCGAAGACACCGGGCTCGTCGCGGTCTGTGGCACCCGTAAGAGTCCGGTATCGAACGCGGGTTCGACACCGGACTCTCGCAGTCAGGGCTTCACATGGACGTTGACCGTATTGCTCGCGCCGAACGAGTATGGGTAATCGCCCGATCCCTCCGCAGGCAGGGCAAGCCGGAACTTATACGTCGTGGGCGCGATTGTCCTTAGAAATCGATAGGAGTAGATCCGCCTCGTACCTTCGTGGTGGAGGACGACTTCGTCGAAGGTCTGCCACCTCAGCCCCTCTTTGACCTGCACGGCAAGCGCGATGCCCTGTGGCGGAAAGGGGGCGCCAAGAACCGTGGCCGTCCAAATGATCGGGTGGTGTTTGCGGATGACGGTCGGTGTGATCGTCAATCTCATTTGCGGGCGCACCCGAAGTACCGCTGTCGCGGTCACGACGCTCCCGGATCGTCGCTGTAGGACGTGTAGCTGAAGCTGAGCACGCGGTCTGGCCCAGGTGGCACGGTGTAGGCGAACGAACCGTCGAGGCGGGTGGTCACGATGCCAGCGATCGGCGCAACGCCGTCAGGCAGGCAGCCCGCCGACGCGATCTCTACCTGAGCGTTGCGGAGCGGCACAGTGCCGCAATGAAGCACGCCGTTGATCGTTGCTGGTGCGTATGGGACTACAGGTGACCCTTCCTTGCCGTCGATCCTGACCATCAGTTCTTGGCCAGCGCAGGGGTCGCATTCGGGATGTGATTCGGAGCGCCGGGCTGTTCGCCAGGAGTGCCACTGGCGGAACTCAGAAGGCCGACCACCATCCAGGTCGCTAGGACGCCGGAGGCCAGGCCGACGGCGAATCCTCGAACACGGTTCATTCTGTCTCTCCTTCGTAGGCATTGGCAAAGCTACTCTCGGCTGTTGCTGACGAGTAGCTCTCCTGAACACCTATCGCGTTGATCCGGGGTTGGGGGTCCCCTTGTCGCAATCGATGAAGATCGTTTCTTGCATCCAAAATCCGCTCGGAAAAGGCGGCGCTCACCGGCCAATGCCTACCGCCCACGTTGACCCCTGAGCCTGTTCACGCGAAGGTGCGAGGTTCGAACAACGGCCTCACACCCGGCGAAAACGGGGAAGGAGGGACGATGTTCGAACTCTGCGACGTGGAAGCTCATCAAA
Organism: uncultured Solirubrobacterales bacterium; assembly: GCA_963785435.1. Taxonomy (GTDB): domain Bacteria; phylum Actinomycetota; class Thermoleophilia; order Solirubrobacterales; family Solirubrobacteraceae; genus Palsa-744. Next base: position 411,067 of record CAWAVE010000008.1, on the reverse strand, counting down.
CGGCTTCACAGCGAGCGCCTCAAGGACCGGGTTCGGGGAGCTTCTTAGGACAGCCGATCGCTGCGCGCGGCGAGCAGTGTCTACAAGCGCACGAACTGGTTAGGGCTCCCAGATCTCGCGGCCAAAGCCGCGAACCAACTCTCGCGTGATACTGCCAAGTTCATCCTTTGTGGCCTCGCGGACTTCAGTCCACCTTTGAATCGCAGTCCGCGGCGTATCACGGCCTGCGTGAGCGACAGCAGGATGTTTGCCGTTGATGAGCACGGCAAGGTGGGCCTCGCCGTAACCTCCAAGAGCCCCCACGATGGCACTGAGAGCCTGCCTGGCGCGACGGACGTCTTGTACGAGCGCCGTCATGCTCAATTCGCTCCCCGTGAAGCTTCCCACCACGCTGGCGGCACCATCCCAAAATGCCGCAGCCATCATCCCGGGACGTAGCTCACCGGAGGCTGGCCATGCTCTTAGGCAGTCTTGGTGGATGCTGCCGTGGACGCTGTGGCGCACCAGCGGGTCGAGTTGCAGATGCTCGGCCACCAAGGATGAGAAGGCATCTGAAAACTCCTTAGAGAAGAGCACCGCCGCCTTGTCGGCTGGGCCACTGATCGCGCTCAACCCGGCCGCGAACAGGCTGTCCGACGGCTCGAAGGTAGTGGGTTCGGTCAGCAGCCGTTCAGCAGCCTTAACGGCTAGAGCTTCGGCGTTGTGTCGTGTGGCCATACCCTTCTGGAGTAGCTCGGACATGACACGCTGATCGGTGACCGGGAGCGTTTGGCCGGACACGCGCTGATAGACCACGCCAGATGCAGTTATGCACGGTGGAGCCTCCAGTGGCTCGACAGCAATAACGGCCGCATGACGACCATCAGCTCGGTCGAAGACCTTGACGTCGAACACAGGAACCGGCGTAACGCCTTGGGCAGCGACCAGCGATGCAAGCCAGGTACCAGGCTCATCGTGGCGGAAAGACACTCCGGGTACATGCCAGCGACCCTCTGAGCGCTCTGCACCGATGATGAGATAGCCCCCCACAGCATTAGCGAAACCGCAGACGGCCTTCCGAACTGAGTCGCGGTGCGGCTCACGCTCGCCCTTCCCCTCCCAGGTCAGTCCCTCATCTCCCGCCTCAGCCAAGAAGCTCTCGACGTGCTCAATGTCGAGGTCCTGCCAGTCGACGTCAAACAGTCGCTGCACGCCCCAAGAATATGAAGTGCGCCGGATAGTGAGCGAGCCTGCCCGGCCTGCCACCCGGCGACCATGGCGCAAATCCACGAGAGCAAACAAGCACTCGAGGAAGGGACAAAGGCCACGACCCTTGCCGAGCTTCGTGTCGGGCTCGAGAACCGCCCAACGCTGCTGCGTGAGCGAGGCGCCACGGGATGTGCTGGTAATGCCGCCCGCGCGTCGCCAGATCGACCGCCTGCCCATCTCGCTCGCAGCAGCAGTCATCGAGACGCTCGACACGATCGCAACCAACCCCCCACGCCTCGTAAGCCTCTGCGCTTCGAGCTGGAGGGATGTCACTCTGCGCGCCGCGGCCCCTACCGCATCATTTATCGCATAGACGATGCGACTCGCTCGATCAAGGTCCTTGCCGTGGCGCATCGCGCCGACGCCTACCGCCCACGCTGACCACGTCTACCCGACGAGCCCAAGGCAGCCCGTCCGAGTTCGAACAACGACCTCGTACCAGTGAAAACGGGGATGGCGGGAAAGTTCTCGAAATCTCCGTGGCCATGATCCGCAAGCTTCATGGCGAGCGCTTTGGCAACGACGGGAACACGCTCGACAGGGGCCGGGACTGACAGCGAGTGTCGCCCTCCGGTCGGCCCTCGAAGACATGCTCCGGCATGAGATGACATCAGAAGACTCCACACCGAGTGCATTCCCCGGATGGTCGTGCTTCAACTCCCAAGATAGCCCGTTGAGACGGTCCAATTGAACGGCTTGAACCAGCTCTCCATCCGCTGGTCGGCGATTCCAGCTTCTTGGTTTATGCGGCTGTGACCAGCGAGGGCAGCGTCGCTCGGCTCCTCCATGTCGAAGAGATCGAGAACATCATCATCTTCGAATAGCTCGAAGAGGCCGTTTTTGGCTGCTACCTCTGCAGCCTTGGCCTCATCCACAGTTAGATCGCTCATGTCAAGCTGATACTGGACGCCTTCGATCAAACTTACCGCCACGATCTCCTCAGCTACACAGCCAGCCGGTCGCCCATCCGATAGCCGTGCCAACAGAGCAACGGCAGCCGCGAAGAGATTAAGCGCCAGTCTCTCGGAGACTGCTTGGGCAAAAGCAGGGGGCACTATCTCTTCTGCATATTCGACGCCGCGCCCACGAAGAATGTGATCACGATACTCGTCTACCAGAACTGTGCCAGCCGACAGCAGTGCTTCTCGAGCGTTGAGATCGTCGACCGTCCGCGGCATAAAACGTAGAAGGTCCCGAGAGACCTCACCACCACGCGCCAAATACTGTTGCCCGGCCGGAAGCACCATCGGCGGTTCCTCTTCCTCCAAGCCGCCGAGCAACAAGCCCGCGTCTTCAAGACGCGTAATGTGCTCTTGGATTGTCCTATCCGACGTGCCGCGCTTGCGCGCAATTTGATGTACGTCAAGGAGCTCGTCAGCCGCTTGTGCGGTCCGCGCTAACTCCAGTAGCTCGATCGATTCTGTGATTCTGCTGTGCTCATCCATTCGCGGCTCACTGTAGTAGAGGATGTAGACGGGGATCATGGGTCGATGTCCGAACCGTGCCCGGACATCACAGCTCATCAGGAGCTGCACGCCCCGGCGCTTTGGGAAAGCGACAGCCGCCGAGGAACGTTCTGCTCAGGCGACTTTGAGATACTGGCGCAGAGCCTTGCGGATCACCGCGGAGGTCGTCTCGTGATCGCGGCTGGCACGCACCGTAAGTGCCTCGCGCAGCTCAGGGTCGAGCCGCACGGACTCCACCGCGGCAGCCGCGGAGCCCATCGGCGGCCGTCCGCCTCGCCGGCGGAGCATCTCCTCCACGTCGTAGCCAGCCTCGGCCTCGGCGCTCAGTTTGTCGACCAGCTCATCGGTGATCGGTACTCCGCTCGCGGTTCTTCCGTAGGTCTTCTTCGTCATCTCAGCCTCCGGGTAGCAGCCCCTGGTACTTCGACCGCATCGCCATCGCGTGGATCACCAGCTCCGATTGGTTATCGCGAACGATCGTGATGACCTCGAGCAGCGCCGCGTCGCGCGCAGGACCAAGGTAGAGCCTGGCGTCGTCGTCCTGATCCTCGATGACCATTGCGTTGCCGGTTGCGTGCTCGATGTCTGCGTCGGCGACCCCATGCCTGCGCGCCGACGGATGGATGTCCACGACCCTGAATTGTAGTACGAAACCACCGGCGAGCCCCGCTGCCCGAAGTGGAGTTCGAACAAGCGCCACAAACCCGGCGAAAACGGAGAGGGCGGGATTCGAACCCGCGATGGAGTTTAACCCCCATACTCGCTTAGCAGGCGAGTGCCTTCAGCCTCTCGGCCACCTCTCCTGGGATTCGGCTCGAGCCAGTTTAGAGCTTGGCCGTGCACGCCGCGCGAGCGCATCACACTGCGCAGGGAGCCTACGCGGGTGCCAGCTCGAGCTATGGAGCGATGCGCGTGATCCTCCAGTGGCCTGCTTGGCGCTGGTATAGCCAGCGGTCATGGAGCCGATCCGACGCTTCGCACCAAAGCTCGACCGTGTCTGGGCGCACGCAGATCGCGCCCCAATCGTCTGGGCAGGCCGGCGGCGTCTCCATCGTTGTCTGGAGATGCGCATGGCGTGCCCTCATCGAGTCGAGGTCAGTGATCGGCTCGCCTTGGCGCGAGACGATCGTTTGCAGCTGGTTGGGCAGGTCGCGCTCGGCGAACAGCTCGGCTGCCAGCTCCCGCCCGGCGAGCGTTGCCTGTCCGGTGATATGCACCTGGCGACCGAGCGTAGGCCAGTAGAACAGCAGCGCCACAGATGGGTTGCTCTCTAGCTCTCGCGCCTTGCGCGTCCATAGCGCACTCGTGAACGTCACAACCTCCGCGTCGATGCGCTTTAGCGAAACGGTGCGAGCCGACGGTCTGCCATCCGTGCCTACCGTCACAAATGCAACCGAGGACGGGGCCGGTGCACCGCTCACGCGTGCCTCCTCGAGCCAGCCCGCCAATGCCTCCAGGGGATTTGCTGGCGGCATCGGCCACGCTTTGCTCGCAGAACGCGCCTCCTCACGAACACCGTCGTCCATCGCTGGACCTTACCGTCACCGCGCCAGCGTGCGCGAGCTTTCATCGTCGGTTCATGTGCCTGCTCCTACCTTGCTCAAGCGTCCCGATGAAACCAAGCAAGGAGACCACATGAACAAGCGTCGAACATCAATCGTGGCTGCCCTCGTGGCAATCGCGGCGATGGCTCTAGGCGGCGTCGCGCTGGCCAACAACGCAACCGTGCACGCAAACCGACACCTCAGCGCCGCTCACAAGGCCGCGCTCTCCCACCGAGCGCCCGCAGTAACAAGCTCCGGCGTTGATCCCGACAACATCCAATCCGGCGACCAGAGCACGCCCGATCGGCAGAGCAGCGCAGCTCAGGGCGCATCAGGCGCGGAGAAGTCCGCCGGCGAGCAGTCCAGCGATGGCCCGGGAGGCCATGAAGACGCCACTGGCAGCGAAAGCGCAGGCCACCAGTTCGAAGGCGAAGAGTGACGATCGCAAGATCAGCAATCACCGCACCTTTGATCTGATCTGCCGGCGGTGGGCGAGGGCCAATCGTGGCGTCGCCCACCGCTGTTCAGGAGCGGTTCAGATACTGATGGCAAGCTGGGAGCTTCAGTGCGGATATTGGTAGTAGAGGACAAGATCAAGCTAGCCACTGCGCTCCAGCGCGGGCTGCGAAAGACGGGCCTGTCCGCCGACATCGCGACGAGCGGCGAGGACGCCGTCTGGATGGCTGAGTCGACTCCATACGACGCGCTCGTCCTCGATGTGATGCTGCCGGGCATTGACGGCTTCGAGACATGCCGACGACTTCGATCCAGAGATGTCTGGGCACCGATCCTGATGCTGACGGCGCGCGAAGGGGTGGACGACCGCGTCGCCGGGCTGGACGCCGGCGCAGATGACTACCTCACCAAGCCGTTCGCCTTCCGCGAGCTGCTCGCCCGGCTTCGCGCGCTCGCGCGGCGAGGCGCGCAGAGGCGCCCCGCTGTGCTGGCCGTGGCCGACCTGCGTTTGGATCCGGCGGCGCGCCGAGTGTGGCGAGGTGAGACCGAGCTGAACCTCTCGCAAAAGGAGTTCGCGCTTTTGGAGACGCTGATGCGCTACCAGGGTGAGGTGATGTCGCGGCTCGACCTACTCGAGAGTGCGTGGGATAGCGCATACGAGAACCGCTCCAACATCGTCGACGCGTATGTCCGCCGATTGCGCAACAAGATCGATCGTCCTTTTGGCTCGCACACCCTTGAGACCGTGCGGGGCGCTGGCTATCGCTTGCGCGAGGAAAGCGGATGATCGACCCGCTGCGCATCAGGCTTTCGCTGCGAGTGAGGGTCACGCTCGCCTTCGCGAGCGCGATGGCGCTCCTGCTCGGAGCGCTCGGCATGTTCGTGTACACCAGCGTGCAGGGCGGCCTGGATCGCTCGCTCAACGAGGGGCTCCGTTCGCGCGCGGAGGACGTTCGCGCGCTCGTGCTGCAGGCCGACTCGGGCCTCAAGCAGGCGGGCCAGAGCTCGCTCGCCACGCCGCGCGAACGCTTTGCGCAGATCTTGGCGAGCGACGGCAGGGTCTTGGACAGGACACCTTCGCTGCCACCACACGCGCTGCTTGACCGAGCTCAGATCTCACGCGCCGCCGCCGCGCCGCTGCTGATCGATCGTGGGCAGATCTCGGGGCAAGCCGGCAGCTCGCGTCTACTCGCGATTGCAGTGCGGGCGCAGGGTGAACGCATGATCGTGATCGTCGGCACATCACTACGTCAGCGCGATGCGACGCTCGCCGAACTGCGAGCCGTGCTGCTGCTCGGCGGCCCGGTGGCGCTCTTGCTGGCGTCCCTACTGGGCTACGCGGCGGCTGCGCTCGCGCTGCGTGCCGTCGAGAGGATGCGTCGCCGCGCGCAAGATTTCTCGTTGGAGCAGCCCGGACAGCGCCTCCCGGTTCCGCCCACACGCGACGAGCTGGAACGCCTCGCAAGCACGCTCAACGAGATGCTCGCTCGCAACGAGACTGCCTTCGCGCGCGAGCGGGACTTCGTCGCAAACGCCAGCCACGAGCTTCGCTCGCCACTTGCGATCCTGCGAGCCGAGTTGGACGTGGCGCTCGTGGGTCACAACTCACGCGCGGAGCTGCGCGACGCGATCGCCTCCTCGGCAGAGGAGGCTGCTCGCCTGTCGCGACTAGCCGAGAACCTCCTGACGCTGGCTAAGGCCGACCAGGAGAGCCTGCAGATTCGCCGTGAGCAGCTCGACATCGGCCAGACGCTTGAGCGACTGCAGCAGCGCTTTGCTCCGATCATGCACGCCACCAATGCTGTGCTGCGCACCAGCGCTCCGCTGGGGTTGCGCATTTACGCCGATCCCGTTCGTCTCGAGCAGGCGCTGGGCAACCTGACCGACAACGCCGTTCACAGCGGCGCCGCCACGATCGAAGTCCGCGCCGAACGCCGTGGCCGCTCGATCTTGTTGCGTGTGCGTGACGACGGGCCGGGATTCCCCGCCGACTTGCTCGAGACGGCCTTCGAGCGCTTCACGCGTGCCGACAAGGCCAGAACGACCGGGGGCACCGGGCTCGGCCTCTCGATCGTGCGGAGCATCGCCCGCGCTCACGGCGGCGAGGCGCACATCGCGAATCGTCAACGCGGCGGCGCCGAAGTGTGGCTCGCGCTGCCCCACTGCGTGTGCACCGCGCGCGAGTGCCGCAGACCGCCTGCGATCATCATGAGCTACTAGCCTTCAAGATCGCGCTGGAAGGGTGGCAGAGCGGTTGAATGCACCGGTCTTGAAATCCGGACGTCGGCAAAGTCGCGTCTCGCCGGGGTGCGCGGATTCTTGGCTTTCCTGAGCCGTTTTCCGCACCGTTGAGCGGGATTCGACCGGCCGGTCGCTGCGGGTGCGTGGCGCCGCGAAACCGCTGTTAACCGCCTGAGACCGCACGATCCGCGCTTGAACTGGCGCGGATTTGGACGCAGAATTAGGCCCTTGGTCAAGGGTTTGCGACGCTCCGAATGAACGCCTTTAGTGCGCGATCGTCGCCTCTGCTGTAGCCGCTCCCGCCGGTGGTACTGGATGGCGCACTCCGATCGCGGTCGCAACTCCGTCGATCAGCTTCGTCGTCCCGGATGACGGCGCCGGGCGTGAGTTGGCTCACAGGGCGGCCTATCGTCGACAGGCTGAGGACGACGAGCATCCAGGTGAGGGCGACGAGCAGGACGATGCTTCGCAAGTACCGGACGGTGCTCGCTCGTGACCTCTGTCTCATTTCTTTGCTGAGTGCTTCCTCGTTGAGTCTGTTCGTCACCCGGCTTGCACGCAGGTCCTCTTCGCCGAGTGCCACCCGAAGTTCGGCGCGTGTTGCCGCGGCGTCACGTAGGCGCCGTTGGAACCCAGCGATGGCTGCCGGGCTCTCGTGATGTGCGTACGGCGTCGGCGCGTCTATCCAATCGAAGCGACGTCGGGGGACCTGACTGGTCTCGCCTAGGAGCTCCGTGGTCTCCTCCTCTAGGGAGGGGCCTCGAACGAGCCAAAGCTCCCGCGTGATGGCTTGTTGGCTGGCTTCGGGCGAGGTGCGCTCAGAGCTCTTGCCAGGGTGCATGTCAGGCGCTGCTTTCGAGCGGGAAAACGGCTGGCGCATCGGGCGGCTGCTGGGTCCGTGCCAACCGGTTAGTCGTGCTGCGGAACTCTCGTAGCCGGCTCCGTGCTTCCTCGACACGACCGGCGAGCTCAACGACGATGACCGGCTCGTTGCGTGGGAGCATTCGATCAAGCTGGGTACCGTCTTGGACTACGCACGCCCGCTTGGTTGTGGTGGAGACGATGACCTGGAGGTGCGGGGTGAGTGTCGAGGTCTTTCTCCACTTGGAGCCATGCCGTCTTAGCCAGGGATGGCCTCACGACACGCGTGAGCTCGTCGAGGATTGCGGCGCGGATCAGATCGAGCTCGCCGTACTCCTGCTTGGCAGCCAGCAGACGATCCTTCGTCCAACGGATGTGCTTGCCGCGGGGACTCTGGCTAGATGGCAGAGCCGAGTACGATCAAGCGGCGCTTTTCCGTTTGTCTGGACGCCCATATTGGCGTCAAATCCTACATAAATCTGAACGCAAATAAAGAGTGCTCGATGCGACGGCCCACTGTGAGGCGTGCTGGCCTTCCGCGCAGATGACGGCGCCGATCCAAGACTTCGGATGGACCTGGGGCCGGATCGCGGCTAATCTCCAAGTTCCATGAACCCGATTTCGTTAGGATACGACGCCGATGACGAGCCTTTCGGATACCTAAGGATTATCGGTGACAGAGCTCTGGGCGGCTGTTTGCGATTCCCAGCGGCCGGGGCTTGCGATAGTTGGCCGTTCTCTTTAGCCCCCAAACACACGTTGCAAAAGTAGAAGGCCAGCCGACCCCGCAGGAGGGTGAGATCAGCCAGTTCGACAACTACTTCAAAGCCGTAGATGTCTTCAAAGAGATCCTCATGGAAAGAAGGGAGAATACTCGGTCGGAGGCCGAACGGATCGAGCGGCGGCCACCGCCCGAGCGGTTCGAAGCGGTCGAGCCGCCTCTCTCGCCCACACGGTGGTGCGACAACGATCTATTTACGGCCGGCTACCCGGCCGGATGGCTTGAGACCACCCCGACCGAGGGGCCCATCGAGGGCTCGCCACCGGTGCTTGTGCTCCGGCGCGATCAGGGCAACGGTGTGCCGGATAACAGTGGCTCGCGCGGCGTCATACGGTGCTTCCGGATGACGGACGGAGCGACTGAGGAGGAATTCTTCGACCTGGCAGTACACATTGCGGAGGTCGCGCTCGGTCACTTCGCGCAACCCTTGTCGACCCAGAGCGTCTTCTTGTCCGTCAATGGTGCCTACTGCTACAATTCGGGTTCAGGGGACTCCAACTCAAAACCTTCCAGACCATCCCGAACGCGATCACAGAGGTCCACTTGCTGCACGCAAACCAGGTATTCATGATGCAGCTCGCGAGCGACCCGCAATACCACGACGCCTACCGGCAAGCCGTCGGTACCCTACTCGGAACGCTTCGCTGGAAATGAGCATCGGTCGTTTCCACTTGAGCTCTTGGGCAGACCGACCGATCCCTAAAACAGCTGCTGTCAGACACTCCGGTGCTCGAAGCGCTACCCAGCAGCTGGCTCACCGGCCGGCTGCCGAATTCCGCTTGCGCACTACCGTGCTGTCGCGACGGAGATCGATCAGCTGCGCCACAACGAGCAGAAAGACGCCCGGCGGAACGATCCGCTTGCGGCGGCCAGAGCCTTCCTCGATCGAGCTTCCGAGGTGATCGGCGCTGCGAGCGAGAACGAGCACCAATGGCGGACGCTGTGCTCTCCCGATATTTCCCGCCGAGCCCGAGGTCCTCGCGGCTTGCACCCTGGTCGAGCTGACTGTGCGTGACACGCTAGGCGCTTCGGCTCGTGAGCTCATTCCTCAACCTACCGCCCCACAGCCTCGCGAGTGCACTCATGGGCGTCGCGGAGAACCTCCTCGAAACCGACTCAGACACACAACGTTGGACATGACCCAGTGATCGCTGCCAGCGACTGGGTCGAAGTGGTCAAGCTCGCGCCCAGCATTCTCTGGGTTGGCTTTGCCCTGCTTGTGGTGCTGCTGTTCCGCTCCGCGATCGCCGAGCGACTACCGGCACTTCGCAGCCTCGAACTGCCTGGCGGGGTCAAGGCGCAATTCGACGCTGCGCTAACGCAAGCAGCAGCCAGCGCAGGTGCGACCATCTCTGCGGGCGAGCGCACCCGGCTAGAGCGCCGAGTGGCACGCGACGCTACTTGCTACGCGGTAGCCGGCTCCTGTGGATAGACGACGAGCCGTCGTCCACGCGTACCGAGCGCGCGGCGTTGACGGCCCTCGGCGTAGTGATCGACACCGCGACGTCTGCTCGACGAGGATGCGTACCGCCGTATGACGGCCGAGCAGTATGACGTGATCATCTCCGACATCGCGCGAGGCGATCGCAACGACGCTGGTCTAGCGTTCATCCCCACTATCCGCGAGCACGACATCTCCGTGCCGATCATCTTCTACATCCGTAATCTCGCACCCAACCTCGGTACGCCAGCCAGCGCCCACGGCCTCACCAACCGCCCGGACGAGCTGGTCGTTTTTCTCCTCGACGCACTCGAGCGTCACCGAATCTGAGGCCAATGCCAAGACATCGCCCGCGACACTCGGTTGGCAGCGTCTTCGCATTCTGTCGCACCGAATCGACTAGCCTTTCATCGCGTGGAAGGGTGGCAGAGCGGTTGAATGCAGCGGTCTTGAAAACCGCCAGGCGGGTCAACCCCGTCTCGGGGGTTCGAATCCCCCCCCTTCCGTAGGGTGTCGGTCGTTGCGCGGATGTTTGGGTGTGTACTGGCGCGAGTTTGGCGCGAGCTGGCGTGGTTGGTTGCTTGATCGAAGAGCTCGTCGACCACAGGGAGCGACTACGTGCATCCATCGCCAGCGGACCCGGCCCACACCGGCTCACCCTCGAGCTCAGCGAGGAGCCACGCAAGCTGCTGTTCGACTTCTACGCCTGGTCGGCCAATGACCTCGACGGCCGCGCAGCAAAGAAACCGCAAGATACAGCCCGGCTGAACCGTGTCCTGCGCCGCTGGTTTGCTCGCATTGTTCTCCGCCCGACGACGCGTGGCATCGAGATCGCACCGATCCTCACGCCCAGCACCCGAACTGGAACGGGCGGCCAACGTCCAGATCCGACGCCAGCGTACGCCGACCCAGACCACTGGCAGGTCGCGCTTCGCATCGGCGGACGCGGACACAGGCACGGCGACCGCTGGAGCGAGGCGGAGATCCTGCACGCACTCCGAGTCTGGGCAAGCGTGACCGGGCGCGCACCCCACGTCAGCGACTGGCCACACGCCACGCCCGAGCATCCTCACTGCAACGTCGTCATCAAGCGATTCGGCCGCTGGAACCTCGCACTAGCCGCAGCGGCCCTCACACCCACTCCGCCCCAACGCCACACCTACAAGGCCAAAGGGAGATACGCGCGTGCACCGCATACAAACGTAGCGAGCCACGCGTGCCTCAGAGCGTGCCGGTCGGACCGGTGATCGTGATGAGAATTTCCAGCAAGTTGCTCTGGAAGGAGACCCCTCACTAGCTGCGGGCCGGTCACAAGCATTACCCCGGCCCGCGCTGAGAACATAATTTGTCTCGCTGTTGAACGTCAAGTCATGCGTGTCCGTCTGCAGGCATTCCGTGTCGGCTGGGACCGTCACGTCCTTACGCCTAGTTCGCACAAGACGCCGCGTGCACACTGCTGCTCAGGCACAGGAGTAGGCGTAGATCGGCGCTGACCTGGACTGCTCCATATCGTCCGAGGATCGCTGTGGGACGCTGCCGGGAGCCGACTGCGCTGCTGATCACGGCCCACCGCCGCTCGTGCAGAACGGTTCGTTAGGGTGTGACGATGCCCGTTCCCGCGATGCGTCTGCGTGCATTCGTGATGTCTCCCAGCGACACCCGCGCCGAGCGGGATGCGCTCGAGAAGGTCGCCGCCGAGATCAACCGCAGCATCGGATCGGACCTTGGGCTGGTTCTCGAGCTCATTAGATGGGAGAGCCATTTTCGTCCAGGAATTGATTCGGATGCCCAAGCGGTAATCAACAGGCAGCTCCTGCCACCGGACATCTTCATCGCCGTCTTTTGGACGCGCCTCGGAACGCCGACGCCCCGAGCGCCGTCAGGGACGGCAGAGGAGTTCAACATGGCGGTCGACGCTTGGGAGTCAAACCGAGACGTTGAGATCCTCACGTATTTCAATGCGAAGGAGATTCCACCTCGCGATATCGATCCCGACCAACTCAGCGCACTCAGGCAATTCCGTGCAGAGGTCGAAGGCCGAGGCGTGCTGGTCAGTGAGTTCCGCGGCGTCGAGGACTTCGAAGCGAAATCACGCGAGCACCTGGGAGCCGCAGTACGCAAGTGGGCGGCAACAGCGAAGGATGAGATCAGCGTCACATCGGCCCACGGCCACGGCCGCGTCACGCTCGAAGGTGTGTCCGTCAGCCTAGAGCTCATTCGCCAGCTTGAAAAGGATTGGGGGATGGTGCAAACCGCTGCGCTCGGGTATCCCCCAAACGAGATCAACTACCTGGCCGGTGTAGTCAATGCCGTTGCAGTGCTGCGTCATCGCGTTCTCAGGCTGTTGGAAGAAGTGGGCTTGCACAGCGATGACGAACTGGAGCGGTGGCATAAAGAATGGGATGCACTTCCCGATCAGGTGGCCGAGCTCTTCCCCTGGATTCCCGACGAAAAATAGTCCGGCGTCCTTGGGCGACAGCAGAGACGAGCCCGGCGACTCTGGGTGGTCTTTGACACCGCCAGAGGCTCAAGCATCGGGGACGCAGCAAGCGTTCCGGCGGCACGAACCCGGACTGCTCCGTTTCGTCCCTTGCGAGCGTGAGTGCGCTCTTTGCTGGGACGCTCGCCTTTGCACGGAAGCAGTATCAGCACCTTGGCCACGACGCTCCAGATGTGGCGTGCTCTCAGCTCTTACCGGAAGCGGCCAGGACCCAGCGACGCGCCAGTAGCCCTTCTGGGAAGCCGCCCAAGAGCGAGCGTTCCAGCCAGGAATACCGAGCGCCCGTGGTAGCTTGCCTCGTTATGAACTATCGCTCGCGATCGTCCCGCTATGTGCCACGCCATCAGGCCAGAGCAAGTGATTCAACGGCCCATAGAGAAGGCGCACGCCCAGGGCTACGACATCGCTTTTCGCCAAGCCGACTTCCGCCAGCGCGCGGTCAAGACGCGCGGATTGTCGTCGTCGAAAGCAACGCTGATGTAGAGAGCTTCGTCAACGTAGTCGACATCGTCGGCAGTTGCGTCGATGCCGCATGAGAACTGATATAGCGCGTGGCCGTCCACGGAAAAGGTGACGTCGTTTCGACGCAGCGCGTCTAAGATGAGTCTGCGCGGGTGTTATCTGCGCCAGACCGATGGCCCCACAGTAGTAGAGGACGACGAAGTCGGGGCCGGCGTACTCGGCCCGCGACGATGTCGTGGGTAGCAAAACGAACGGCGACAAGTAGGAGCCGGGTTAGAGCAGTAATGCGTCGCTCGCCGCCGCAGGGGTCAACAAGCGCTTGTAGCTCTTCACGACGAACGTGTCGCCATATGGGGTTCAGTGGGACCGTGCTGACTGCGATGATTCCGCGGGCGATGACCTGGGCGAAGCCCCACAGCTCCATCGCTACAAGGGCCGACGTGATCCTACAACGATGGCCGAAACGACAGTCACGCTGGCGACTGCCGTAGTGCATGGGGGCGCCTGCGCCGATCGTGCCAGCCGCGGATCATTCGGTCGATGTGATCGCACCATCGGGCGAGAGGCGATATAGCCGTCGCAGCGGACGCCCCAACTGCTTAGGGTTTCCCTTCTCAAATGCAGCATCGACGAGCCGGGCATCCTCAAGACGGGCAAGTACGCCGTAGACCGTAGAGGTTGGCAAGCCGCACTGGTGCGCGAGATCAAGGCCCCACCAGGCGGTCGTCGGCTGCGCGACCATAGCTTCAAGTACAGAGACAACGCTTCGCGTGACACGCAGCACTCCTGGAGTCTATCGCGAGCTAGCTATAGGGCGTGGTTGCCAAGAGACGCTGCTCGCGCTCTACCGAAGGCCCTACGTCAGCGAGAAGCACCTGCGCAACGCGCTACGCACGGGGATCAAGCTCCCCTCGTGTGCAAGCTAGCGTGTGCTGGCGGACTCCCGATATGCCCGGTTTGGACGACAAGCAGGCGCACGGATGCCGGATCGCTATGCGACCGTTTGGGGTTGGGCGAAGCGGAAGCGCTTCTTACCCCAACCTCAAGTGGGTTTTCGCAAGGACTGGCGCGAGATGTGGCGCGAGCAGTCAATTTGTCGCTCTGTAGAGCCAAATGTTAACGGTCTTGAAAACCGGCAGGCGGGTAACCCCCGTCTCGGGAGTTCGAATCTCCCCCTTTCCGTCCCCAGATCTGCTGTCGGCAGACGTGCTGCATACCGCTCGTGTCCTTCCGATTGAGGTCGACGGGCGCGGTAGTGTTTGGCTCGATGGCGGAGCAGCGAAAGCCACAAGTGCATGACGTGGAGGGCGAACGCGTGCGGCGCGCGCGACTCCGTGCGGATGGGCAGCGGTCGCTGGCTGTGAACCTCGAAGAGACGATCTCGCTTACACGCAAGCTCTTCGAATTGCGCGACGCTGCGCTGCGCGCCCGTTGAGCGCACCGTTGTTCGATGAGCTTCTCGGCCGCCTCGCGCGAGCGGATGTGCGGTTCGTTGTCATTGGCGGCTTGGCGCTCGGATCGTGGGGCGTTGTTCGTGGGACGAAGGACTGCGACATCGTGCCCGATCCAGATCCGGGGAACCTCGACATGCTCGCTCACGTCACAGCTGGACTTGGTGGTCACGTCCAGCTTGGGGAGTCGCTGCTCGGCTCCGAGCGCTCCATCGCAGCGCTGCTGCGCAGCGGCGAACGAGCGTTGATCGCCACACAGCTCGGAGACTTGGACGTGGTCCAGGGCCTCGAGGGCGTCTTGCCCTACGCGGAGCTTCGATCCCAGGCGATCGACGTGGAGATGGCCGACTTGACGATTGCAATATGCGCACTCGAGCATCTGAGGGCGATGAAGCGGGCTGCCGGACGTCCGCGTGACCTCGTCGACCTGGACGACCTCGACGCCGCTCAGCCAGGCGAGGGTTGAGCTCAATCAGCTTCTGCATCGCGGATCCGCCTCCACTGCCCGTCGTCGATCTGGCCTAACTACTGACAAGCGGCCCCGTTCACTGTAGCCTTTTCTAATCCATGGACGGATTGGGCTCACTGGGCAGCTGCAAGGAGGCAGCTGATACCCCCGGGATCGGCGGCTGCGCAACGCGCGCTGCAGCCGCCGCTCGGCGCGCACGGCTCGCTGGCGCGCTGCTCCTCGGTCTGCTCTCAGGTTCGTTGATTGGGCCACTCACGGGCCGCGCGTACGGCGAAGCCTCCTGGCCCACCTACCACCACGACGCTGCACGCTCCGGCGTCGACCCAGAAACGCTCAACCCGATCACGCCGAGTTTCGCCTGGCAGTCGGCCAACCTGGGCGCGTCGATCTGGAGTCAGCCCCTGATCGTCGGATCGCGCGTCTACGTCGCAACGCTCGCCAACCAGGTCTACGCGCTCGATGCGACCACCGGCGCGGTGATCTGGGAACAAAATGCTGGAGTTCCCGTGCCTCGCGACCCGTCGCGGTGTCAGCCGAGCGTGGGCATCGTCGGCACACCCGTGATCGACACCTCCACCGGCACGCTCTATGCGGTCGCCGACACTTGGGACGCGAGCACTGAAGAAGCCCACCACCTGCTCGAGGGCTTCAAGGTCGCCAACGGCGAACGCGTGCTCAGCATCCCCGTGGACCCACCGGGCGCCAACGCCAAGACGCTGCTCGAGCGCCCCGCGCTGAACCTCGACGAAGGCAAGGTCGTGTTCGGCTTCGGTGGCAACCCCGGCGACTGCGGCGTGTACAACGGCGCCGTGGTCGCTGCGCCCGAGAATGGCAGCACGCCAAGCTACTGGCAATACAAACCAGCTGCGCCCGCCTATGGCGGCGGTGCTGTCTGGGCACCGAGCGGCGCAACGGTCGACAGCGCCGGACATGTCTACATCAGCACCGGAAACCCGAACTTTCCCGATAAACAGGAAGTCAGCACCTACGACCACTCCGACAGCCTCCTGAAGCTCGATTCATCGATGAGCCTGCTCGGCAGCTTCGCTCCGGAAAGCTGGCTGAGCGACAGCAACAACGACCGCGATCTGGGAAGCGCAGGCCCAGCGCTGCTTCCCGGTGGCTTGTTGTTTCAGGCCGGCAAGAACGAAATGGGCTATCTCATCGAAGCGGCCACGATCGGCTCGGGTGCACCACCGCTCTTCAGTGAAAAAGTCTGCAAAGGGGTCAAAGAAGAAGGCGGCGGCGAAGGTAGCTTTGGCGGCGACGCCTACGCAGCGGGCACGATCTATGTTCCCTGCGTAGACGGCATACGCGCACTCTCCTACCATCAGGCAACCCACAGCTTCAACCCGCTTTGGCATGGACCTGCCGACGCGATCGGACCACCGATTCTCTCCGCCGGCCTCGTCTGGGTCGTGACCGGCAAATTCCTGCAAGGCGAAGGCACAAAGCTCTACGGGCTCGACCCTGCCACCGGCCTAGCTCGCTACACCGAGGCACTTCCCAGCCCGACCGCTGACCACTTTGCCTCGCCCAGCGCCGCCGAAGGGCGCGTGTTCGTCGCGACCGGATCGAGCATTACCGCCTACCAGGTCGCCGAGGCGTTGCCGAGCGTTACGACCGGTGAAGCGTCTTCGCTGACGCCAACCTCAGCAACGCTAGGTGCGAGCGTAAACCCCAACGGGCCAGCACTCAAAGAATGCTTCTTCGAATACGGGCCCACCGCCTCCTACGGCGCCAGCACCCCGTGCTCCTCGCTACCACCCGCCGGGAAAGCAGCCGTCGCGGTCTCCGCAGCGCTGCACGGTCTGATCGCCAACAGCACCTACCACTTCCGCATCCTCGCAACCAACCAGGGCGGCACCAGCGAAGGCAAAGACGAAACCTTTCAGACACCGCCAGAACCACCCTCCGTCCTCACCGAAGCCGCCTCCTCACTGACAGAACATACGGCGACACTCAATGCGAGCGTGAACCCCAACGGAACAGCACTCAAAGAATGCTTCTTCGAATACGGGCCCACCGTCTCCTACGGAACGAGCGTCGCGTGCTCTTCGCTACCGACGACCGGGAAAACAGCCGTCGCGGTCTCCGCAGCGCTGCACGGCCTAGTCGCCAACAGCAGCTACCACTTCCACATCGTCGCAAGTAGCCTCGGCGGCACCAGCGAAGGCAAAGATGAAACCTTTCAGACACCGCCAGAACCACCCTCCGTCCTCACCGAAGCCGCCTCCTCGCTGACAGAAAATACGGCGACGCTAAGCGCAACCGTCGACCCGAATGGCGCCACCGTCACCGACTGTCATTTTGAATACGGCACCACCAGCGCGCTCGGCACGAACATGCCCTGCACAAGCACCCCCGGCGCCGGCACAAGCGCGGTAGCCGTCTCCGCAACGCTCACCGGCCTCACGCCAGACACGAGCTACTACTTCCGCATCGCCGCCACCAATGCAGGCGGCACCAGCCTCGGAGCACCGCTCATCATGAAGACCCCCGCGCCGCCGCCAAGCCCAAGCACTTCCTCTCCCCCGCCCGCGGAAGCGATGCCAGGTCCAACCTTGCCGAGCCAGGGCAAGCAAGGCGTGCTGAGCTCGCTGGAAGAAAAGCCGCCGAGTCTCGCCGCGCGTCTCCTCAGCGCCTCGCTGCGCGGCAACCCCGCAGGCGTGATCAAGCTCAGGCTGAGCTGTCCGTCGAGAACAAGCCGCTGTAGCGGCACGGTCACGCTGCGAACCCTGCACGGCAACCTGTTGACGCTCAAGGCAGCTACTTTCAAGCTCACAGGCGGACAGCAGGCTACGTTGAAGCTACGCCTGACCACCGCGGCTCGCAAGCTCATTGCCCGCAGCCGCACGCTGCGCGTGCGCGCAACGATCACCCCAGACCCTGCCTCCGGTGCTCCCACCACCGTTACGCCCATCAAGATACGGCCCTGACTTCATAAACATCTCACGATGTAATCGTCAAATAAGGAGCGCTTCCGTGTAAGCTTCCGCCCTCGCGCCGCTGTTCTGGAGGCGCACGAGCGAGGGGACTGAGGGGAATGGATCTCTGGATGGCGCGGAGGGGCGCTGGCCGGATTGTGCGGTTGATGAGCGGCTCCGCGCTGGCGCTGCTGATCGCGCTCGTGATCGCTGCACCCGCCGGCGCGTACGGCGCCGCGGCGTGGGGCGAGAACCTCTACCGGCAGCTCGGTGACGGCAGCAGCAACGCCGCGAGCGCGCTGCCAGTCGCGGTGAGCGGGCTGAGCGGCGTTACGGCGATCTCAGCCGGGGGGGATCACAGCCTCGCGCTGCTGACGGGCGCCACGGTGGTGGCCTGGGGAAATGATGAAGCGGGACAGCTCGGCGACGGCGGCTCGACGCTCTCCAACGTGCCCGTCGCGGTCAAAGCGCTGACCGGCGTCAAGGCGATCGCCGCCGGCGCGAACCACAGCCTCGCGCTGCTCACGAACGGCACCGTGATGGCCTGGGGCGAAAACCAAGAAGGTCAGCTCGGCAACGGCAAAACGACCGACAGCGCCGTGCCCGTCGCGGTCAAAGCGCTCACGGGTGTGAAGGCGATCGCCGCCGGCGGCAACCACAGCCTCGCGCTGCTCACGAACGGCACCGTGATGGCCTGGGGCGAAAACCAAGAAGGTCAGCTCGGCAACGGCAAAACGACCGACAGCGCCGTGCCCGTCGCGGTGAAATCGCTCAGCGCTGTGAGCGCGATCGCGGCCGGCGCGCACCACAGCCTCGCGCTGCTCACGAGCGGCGCGCTGATGGCTTGGGGCAGCAACCTCTACGGCCAACTCGGCCACCCCGAAAGTGGCGAAGCTGAAGAAGAAGCGCTCGCCACCGTGCCCGTGAGCGTGCTCGGTGTGAGCGGCGCAAGCGCGATCGCCGCCGGCGCGATCCACAGCGTCGCGCTCGTCAAAGGCGCCATGCTGGCCTGGGGCGCTGACGAACTCGGCCAGCTCGGCAACGCCAGCACCGCGCGCTCGGTCCCCACGCCCGTGGCGGTCGGCGGAATCTCAAACGTCACAGCGATCGCCGCCGGCGGTCAGCGCACGATGGCGCTGCTAGCCAACGCCACCGTGATGGATTGGGGCGATAACAGCTGGGGCGCGCTCGGCACGGGCGGCGGGAGCGCCTTCAGCGACATCCCGCTCGCCGTCAGCGGCCTCGGCCAGGTCAGCGGCATCTCCGCCGGCACGCTGCACAGTCTCACCTTTGGCGAACCCACGCCTGCCGTCAGCGGCCTGAGCCCCAACAGCGGCCCGAGCACAGGCGCCAGCACCGTGACGATCACCGGAAGCAACCTCGCCGCCGCGAGCGCTGTGTACTTCGCCAGCCACCCCGCCACTAGCTTCACGGTCAACTCGGCTGCCTCGATCACCGCCATCGCTCCCGCGGGCACGGGCACCGTTGACGTGACCGTCACCACCCCCGCCGGCGTGAGCCCCGCGCACGCCGTCGACAGGTTCACTTACCTCGCCGCGCCGATCCTCAAAAAGCTCGCGCCCAACACGGGCCCCGCCGGCGCTGGCAGCGCCGTGACGATCACCGGCAGCGGCTTCACCAACGTCAGCGCTGTGCACTTCGGCGCGAGCAACGCCACGAGCTTCGTGGTCAACTCCACGACCTCCATCACCGCCGTCTCGCCGCCCGGTACCTCCGGCACGGCTGAGGTGAGCGTGACCACGACATCAGGCACGAGCGCGCTCGTGGCGGGCGACCGCTTCAAATACGCACCAAGCGTCGACTCGATCTCACCGAACGGCGGCCCCATCGCGGGTCATCTGGAAGTCACGATCAGCGGCAGCGGCTTTGCGCTCGGCGCCACCGCCACGATCATCAAGTTCGCCACCAAGCGCGCCGGCTCTGTCAACTGCAGCTCGAGCACCACCTGCACCGCGCTGATCCCCGCACACGAAGCGGGCACCGTCGATGTGCGCGTCACGGTCAACAAAGTCACGAGCCCGATCGCGCTCGGCGACTCTTTCACCTACAGCTGAGCGCCACCTGCGGCTGAGCGCTGCCTCGCGCCCGAGCGACGCTAGCCGAGGCCGCTCTGCGCCGCAGCCTTGGAGCTGGCGAGCACGCGCCCGGAGGCGTCGAGCGCCTGCACTGCGAGATAGGGCCCCACGGTCGGCACGGGTAGCTGAATCGCCGTCTCAAAGCCCGTGCGCGGTGCCTGCGCAACCGGACTCATCGCCGCGGCGTGTGCGCCGGCCAGCACCCGCCAGGTGGACACGTCGCTCGCGCCGTTCCAGCTCGCATAGACCACGCCTGAGCGCGGTGCGCCCGCTTGAAAGGCGAACACCGGCGGGTGTGCCGGTGTGCCGCTCCAGGCGAAGCGGAAGCTGCGATAGGACTGCTCGTGCAGCGGGAAGTGCGCGTCGAAGATCAGCGCCCCTTGAGCGTTGAACTCCGAGAAGTCCGGTTCCTGGCCCCAGCCCACGAACCAATCGCCGTTTGCGAGCGCCTCGATGTTGCCCTGGCTCTGCGCGATCAAGGGCGGCGTGTGAATCAGCTGGCTGACGAGCGTGGCCGTACCTGCGGGTCCGTCGAGGCTGAGCACGATGCCCCGCGATTGAGGGTGCACGGTGGGTGATGAGCCGTTGTCAAACAGGCTGATGAGCCCGTTTGGCAGCTGGCGAGGATCGTGCTGGAAGGCCGTGCGCGTGCCGGCTTCCTCCTTGAAGCTGCTCTGCTTGCCGCCGAGACGCCACGCGACCTGGCCGCTCGCAGCGGTGATGTCATAGACCGTCCAGGTGTTGCGCGCGGAGATCAGCAGCGAGCCGTCGCGATCGAGGTTGATCGAGTTGATGTGAAAGAAGTCAAACGGCGAGCTCGTCGATGAGCTCTTGACGTTCGTGTAGGACTCACTCAGCGCCACGTGGTCGAGGCTCGTCCATTCATACATGACGAGCCCCGTCTTGATGTCGATCTCCTGAAAGACACCGTTGGTGAGCGCTCCGTCGGCGGCGCCACCGACCGCGCTGAGGTTGCAGCGGATCGGCTCATAAGCCGTGATCAGCGCCGTGCCGCTCGGCGTCAGCTGCAGCTCGTGCAGGTCAGCCAGCTCGCCGTTGCCCGCACGCACATGCGCGATGTCGTTGTAGTGCGAGTCCGCGATCACGCCCTCACCACGACCAAAGCCGTGCACTGAGATATCGCCTTGCCACCATGTCAGCACCGCTTTGCCCGCATATTGCTGCACTTTGAAGTTCGTCGCCGAGATGTTGCGCGGCAAGCCCTTGAACCACACCAGGCCGCCGTTCTGGTCGAGGATCATCGGACCTGCCTGCCCCGGCCCGGAGTAGGGCGCCACGAACATCTCGCCGGCTTCGGCCGCGGGTGAGTTGGCGGTCACGCTCAACAGTGGCGGCTGTAGATCGGGACGCGAGTGAAACGACTGCACTTCGCTTGCCGCGCCCGGGTGGATCGCCTCGGGCGTCGTGCTGATCGCATCCTGCGTGGCGATCGCAAACTGGTCGAGCAACGTCTGCGTGCGCCCCGCGCTGCGCACGCGCGCACGTACGCTCACGCGCTCGCCTTCGACGAAGGGCCGCTCGGGCACGAAGCTCGCGCCGTTGCCCTGCGAGTAAGCCAGCAGGTGCCCGCTGTGCGAGCCGCTGCGCGAACCCCCAACGCTCAGAAGCTGAAGCGCGCGCGGCTGCACGCCGAGAAAGCTGATCTGCGTCTGCGCTGAAGCGTCGCGGCTGCCCGACAGCGGCGAGACCGTCACTGAGCCGGCCTTTAGAGCGGAGGTGTTCAATGTCGCCGGCGTACAGGTCGGGGCGGTCTGTGCGGCCACGGCGGCGCTCGCCGCGAGCCCCAAGCCAAGAGCCACCCCTGACCCTAGGATGAGAGCGCGTATGGAGAGCATTGACCCCGCAGAGCATAGGAGAGTCGACCGGCGCACGTTCCTCAAGAGCGGGCTGATCGCGGGCGGCGCGCTTGCCGGAGCAGGGCTCGGGATTCGCGCGCTCGCCGACGGCAGCAGCGGTGACTCGCCGGCGCGCACACCGGCCGCGACGCCCGCCACCGTGCCGGCCTCCACCAAAGCTCTCCCCAGACCGAACATCCTCGTGATCGTCGTCGACCAGCTGCGCTTTCCACAGTGGTTCGGCGCGAGCCCCTTCGGCGTTGAGCTTCCGCCCAACCTGCGCCGCCTGCGCCAGGGTGCGGTCTCCTTCGCGCGCCACTACACCGCCTCCAACGACTGCTCGCCCGCGCGCTCCGCGCTCTTGACCGGTCTCTACACCCACCAGACCGGCTGCCTGATCACCGGCGGCAGCACGCTCGATCCGGGCTTCCCCACCTGGGGCACGATGCTGCGCGAGCACGGCTACCACACGCGCTGGATGGGCAAGTGGCATCTCACCAACCACGACAACCGCTGGAACCCGTCCGAAGGTGAACAGGCGCTCGAGCGCTACGGCTTCGCAGGCGGCATCTACCCCTCTCCAGACGGCGGACCCGGGCAGGGCCAGCGCGTGGACCCGCAGATCGCTTCCGAGTTCGCCGACTGGTTCAAGCAGGAAGGCCGCGCTGAGCCATGGTGCACGACCGTCTCGTTCGTGAACCCGCACGACATCGCCTGGTGGTACCTGTGGAGCGACCGCGTACCCGGCGAGGCGCTCACGCGCAGCACCGTGCAGCAGCTGCCGCCGAACTTCGAGACGCCCGAACTGCTCACCGCGCGCCACAAGCCACGTCTGCAGCACTCCCTGCAGCAGACAGCCGCCACCTCCTTCGGGCCCGTCGGCTTCCACGGCCCCGAAGCCGAACTGAAATGGCTCGCCTTCCTCGATCTCTACATGAAGCTCCAGCGCGAGGTCGACCGCCATATCGGGCATGTGCTGCACACGCTGCACTCGCGCCCCGAGGTCGCCGCCAACACCGTGATCGTGTTCACCTCCGACCACGGTGAGTACGGCGCCTCACACGGCCTGCGCGGCAAGGGCGCAAGCGCCTATGAGGAGGCGATCCGCGTGCCGTTGATCGTCAAGGACCTGCGCGGCAAGATCACCGCCGCGCCGACCCAGCCACGCACCCAGCTGAGCTCGAGCGTCGATGTCGCGCCGCTGCTTTTGAGCATCGCGACCGGCTCCTCAGATTGGCGGCGCGAGGAGCACTACTCCCACATCGCCCACCGCCTCGACCTGGCGCGCATCCTCGAAGACCCGAGCGTCGAAGGGCGCCCCTACGTGCTGCACGCAACCGACGAGGTCGTCACCGAGTTCGCCGTCGCGCCCTACAACGCCAACGCGCCGCTGCACGTGACCGCCGTGCGCACCGCGCAAGCGAAGTACTCCTCCTACGCGCACTGGCAAGAAGAATCGATCACGCCGCTCGCCGCGGGCGAGGAAAACGAGCTCTATGACTACGCCACCCAAAGCGGGCGCCTGGAGCTGCACAACGGCGCCGGCGAAAGCGCCGCGGAGGAACCGCTGCGCGAACTGCTTCAGCGCGCCATCCACCAGGAGCTGCGCGGACCGCTGCCCGCACGCCTCGGGGAAGCCCACGCGCGCGGCTTTGCCGACTACTTCTCCACCGCACAGCGCGCCGCCGAGAGCGCGGCCGATCGACGCAAACGCCACGAGGAACGCGAAGCGGGCTCGACCGAACCGCTCGGTCGCGAAGGGGAAGTGCAGAACAGCCTGCGGCCTAACCGTGCGCGAGCGCGACGGCGCCAGAAGCGCCAATGACCGCGCCGCTCGCGTCGAGCGCCTGCACCGCTGCATAGCGAGCTGTTCCCGCGGGGAGCGCGATCGCACTCTCAAAGCCAGCACGCACCGCGCTCATGAGCGGCGCGAGCGCACTTGGCGAGGGACCGGCGAGCACACGCCACGAGGCGACCGCGGTGGCGCCATTCCAGCTCGCATAGAGCACCTCGCGTCCCTGCGTCGCGGCCGCCACGAGCGCCGGGCGCCCACCCGGCCGGCCGACCCAGGGCAGGCGGTAGGCGCGGTAGGACTCATAGCCCGCCGGCAGGTGCGCGTCGAACAGCAGCTGGCCCGACGCTGCAAATTCAGATACGTAGGGCACCTCACCCCAACCCACGAGCCAGTTGCCGCCCGCGAGCGTCTGCAGGTTGCCCTGACTGCCTGCCACGAGCGGCGCCGGATGGGTGACGGCGCGCACGAGCTTCGCGCTCATGCTCTGCATGTCGAGTGCCAGCTGGATCGCCCGCGACTGTGTGTGCACGCTGGGGCTCGCGCCGTTGTCGAAGAAGGTGATCGTGCCGTCGCTCTGGCGGCGCGCGTCGTGCTGCCACGCCGGGCGCACGGTGGGCGCGATCGCGAAGCTCGAGCGCTTACCGGCCAAACGCCAGCGCACCTTGCCGGTGCGCGCCGCCACGTCGTATGCCGCCCACGTGTTGCGCGCGTCGATCAGCAGGTCGCCTTCCGGTTGCAGGTCGATCGAGTTGATGTGGAAGTAGTCGAAGGGCGTCAGCTGGCTCGAGTGCCGCGCTGAGGCGTAGGACTCGCTCAGCGCCACGTGGTCGAGGCTGTGCCACTCGTAGCGCACGAGACCCGTCTTGACGTCGATTTCCTGCAGCAGCGTGTCGGCCACAGCCCCGTTCGCTGGACCGCCGACGGAGCGCAGGTCGCAGTCGATCCCGTCGTAGACCGTGATCAGCGCGGTGCCGCGCGGCGTCAGCTGGAATTCGTGCAGGTCGGGCTGGTAGCCGTTTCCGGCGCGCACCACCGCGATCGTTCGGTAAGCGGCGTCCGCGATCACGATCCCCGACTTGCTGCTCGCGCCCGCCACGAGCGGGTCCTGCCACCAGCTCAACGCGGGCGCGCCTTGATATTCCTGCACGCGAAAGTCCGCCGCACGCGTGGTGCCGGAGAGCGCCTTGAACCACACGAGCTGCCCGTTTTCGTCGAGGATCATCGGCCCGTAGGACCCGGGGCCCGAGTAGGGCGCGAGGAACAGATCGCCGGCGCTCGCGCCCGGCGCGTGCGCTGTGACCGTCACCATCGGCGGCTTCAGATCGGGGCGCGAGCGAAAGCTCTGGTAGTCGTTTGGCTTTGGCGCGCGCGGTGAGCTGCCGCCGGCAGCGCCGGCCGTGTCGTGCACCGCGACCGCGAAGCCCCAGGCAAACGGCGTGCTCACCCCGCCGCTCGTGAGGACGGCGCGCACCGTCACCTGCTCGCCGTCTGTGAAAGGGCGGCTCGGCAGGAAGCTCGCGCCGTCGCCCTGTGAGTAGGCGAGCAGGCGTCCCGCATGAGCGCCCGTGCGCGAGCCCGTGATCGTGATGCCCGTGAGCTCCTGCGCAGGCGCACCGAGCAGGCTGATCTGCGTCGCCGCCGAGGCATCGCGGCTCGCGGGCGCCGGCGAGACGCTCAGGCGCGCGCCTGCGAGCGCCGCCGAGATGTCCAGACGCGGCGGCACGCAGCGCACCGCCGCCGCGCGAGCGCTCGAAGGTAGGAGCAATGCGGCAGCTAGCGCGAGCGGAGCCAACCCGGCGCGCGACAAATACACGGGCGCGCGCAGCGTCTCAGGCTCTGACCGTCGCCGAGACCGCGAGCACCGCGCCGCTCGCGTCGAGCGCCTGCACGGCCAGGAAGGGACCGACGGTGGGCGCCTGGACCTCCGTCTGAAAACCACTCTTCGGCGCCGTCGCCACCGCTGCAAGCGCGCTTGGCGAAGTGCCCGCCAGCACGCGCCAGCTGGCCACCTCCGTCGCGCCGTTCCAACTGACCGAGACGGCGAGCGCGCCCCCGCTCGGCTTGACGCTCACGCTGGGCGGTGTCGCGGGCTGCCCGTGCCAGGGCGAAAGGAAGCTCTTGAAGTTCTGCACCTCCTTGCCGAGCGTCCCGTCGAGCAGCACGTGCCCCGCGGCGTCGAACTCGGTGAAGTTGGGTAGCCGCCCGTAGCCCAACAGCCAGTTGCCGCCGGGCAAGCTGAGCGTGTTGCCCTGGCTTTCCGCGAGCAGCGTTTTGGTGGGGTTGACGAACTGCTTGACGAGCCGAAGCGAATGCGTGGCGGTGTCTGGCGCCAGCAGCAGGCCGCGCGACTGCTTCTCCTTCGGCGGGTCTGAGCCGTTGTCGAACAGCGAGATCAGCCCGCCGGGCTGGAAGTCCGCGTCGTGCTGCCAGTAGAAGTGCGTGCCCGCGCCGGCCTTGAAGCTGCTGTGCGAGCCGCCGAGGCGCCAGCGGATCGCACCCGTGCGCAGGTCCAGGTCATACAGAGACCACGTGTTGCGCACCGAGACGAGCACATCCCCCGATGAGCCCGGCACGGCCGAGTTGAGGTGCGCGTAGTCCCATGGGTAGCTGCGCGGGACCGGGTTGAGCGATTCGCTCAGCGGCAGGTGTCCAAGCGTGTGCCACTCCCACATCACAAGCCCCGTCTTGATGTCGATCTCCTGCACGATTGAGTCCGTGAGCACACCCGATGCGGGGCCGTGCACGCTCGAAAGGTTCATCTTGATCGGGTCGAACACGTCGATCCAAGCGGTGCCTTCGGGGGTGATGCGTGTGGCGTGCAGGTCCGCGCTGTAGCCGTTGCCCGCAGCCACCTTGGCGATCTGGTGGTAGGAGCTGTCGTAGAGCAACGTCACGCCCTGGCCGAAGCCGAGCTGCAGGATGCGTCCCTGCCACCAGCTCAGCACGGGCTTGCCCTCGTAGGACTGGACCTCGAAGTTGGTCGCGCTCTGACCCGCGGGGAGCGCTTTGAACCAAACGAGGTTGCCGCTTTGATCGGCGATCATCGGCCCGGGCGTGCCCATGCCCTGATAGGGCGCGAGGAACAGGTAGCCGGGGCTCGCGCCGGGCTTCGCCGGGGTCGTGACCTTGACCGTCGAAGGCGTCAGCGTGGGCGCAGTCGAGTAGTGCTGGACCGCGCGCGCGTCGCCGGGGTTGTTGGGGAACTCTTTCTGGCCGATCGGCGCCTGGTGGGCGATCGTGAACGTCGTCTTGGCCGTGCCTGGCGCCGGACCCGCGATCTGCGCGCTGACCGTCACGCGCTCGCCGGCCTTGAAGGGATGGCTCGGGATGAAGCTCTCTCCCGTTCCCGTCGAGTAGGCACGCAGCACACCGCTGTGGTGACCGCTGCTCGAGCCCACCACGTGCACCGCCGAGACCGTCGTGCCGGCCGCTCCAAGGAAGCTGATCTGGCTGCGCGCGGACGCGTCGGGCGTGCCCGGCATGGGCGAGACGGCCACCGGGTTTGCCGCCGCGATGTGCGCCGCGACGGGGCTCACGCCCACCTGACTGGCGCTCGAGGTGCTGCCACATGCGGCGACCACGCCGACGCTCATTAGCGACAGCGCGCCGAGACCGCTCAGACGCAGGTTCACGATGTATCCGTTCCTTCTCATAGGCGTTGCTGGCGTTCACAGCCGATGATCTCGGCGCCCTCGGGCGGGCAGACAATACCTAGGAATCCGCCACCCCCGCGAAGGTCGCGCTCGCGCGGCCCTCATCACGTAGGCTCTGTGCATGCCCATCAAGCGGAATCTCGCGCTGCTCGCATCCAGCATTATCGCGGCGCTCGCGCTGGGCCCCGCCACCACGCTCGCCGGCCCCGCGGATGTTGCGAGCACCAGCGCCTACGTCCAGGCCAACTACACGCTCCTGCTGGCCGCCAAGTCGCACCTTCATGCCGCCGAAAACGCGCCCGCGCAAGTGCTCGCCCAGGTGCGCCGCGAATGCCCCGGCGCCGCGGCCGAATCGCCGCAGGACGAACAGTCCACGCAGCTGAGCAACGAGGTAATCGGCACGATCGTGCTCAGCGCCTATGATCTCGACCTGGCAGCCGGAAACAGGTTCATCCGCTCGGTCGCTGCGCTGCGTTGGGCGAACAAGCGCGCGGGCGCCGCGGTCAAGGGCTATGCGAGCAAGCTCAACACGCTGGCGAAGCTGCCGATCCCGCACCTCTGCGCGGATATTCGCGCCTGGGTCGCCAGCGGCTACAAGACGCTGCCCGCGAGCACCGTGGCCTTTGACGCGAAGTTCGTGCCCGCCTGGGTCTCGATCGGCCTGCTCCCCGGTCAGCTCTCAGCGTATGAGAGCTCCACGCAAAAGGGCATCATCGCCCGCAGCCACGCGATCGAAGCGCAGATCAGCGAAGCTGAAGCGCGGGCCGTGGAAAGGTGGAGCGACACCATGAACGAGCTGGGGCTCCAGCCCTAGCTCGTTGCTCAGGCGACGGCGCGCAGGTGCCGATAGGGCGTGCCGCGCAGCTCGCGCACGAGCGCGTCAACGACGCCCTCCTCGTCCTCCTCGCGCCCATCGGTGACAGCGCCGATCACCGCGCGCTTACGCTCGAGCAGCGTCGAGATCGTTTCGTCGATCGTGCCCGCGGCGAGCAGGTAGTAGGCGTTGACCGCATCCTGCTGGCCGATGCGGTGACAGCGATCCTCGGCCTGGTCGTGCTTGGCGGGTGTCCAGTCGAGCTCGAGGAAGACCACGTTTGAGGCGCGCGTCAGCGTGAGCCCGTGCCCCGCGGCCTCGATCGAGCAGACGATCAGCTGATTTCCCTCCTCGTCGGCGCCCTGGAAGGTCTCAAGTGCCGCGTCGCGCGCCCTATGGCTGTCGCTGCCGAGGATGTGCAACGCCCCAGGGAAATGATCGAGCACCGCGCGCTGTATCTCGCGGTGGTGCGCGAACACCACGAGGCGCTCACCCGATGAGCAGAAGTCATGGATCCACCTCAACGCCGCATGCAGCTTGCCGCGCGCCGCAAGCACCTTCAACGCGTTCAGGCGCACGAGACGCTCGGCGCGCATCGCCGCAGCGACCTTCGCATCGAGCTCGCGTAGATCCAGCGGCTGACTGCGCAGCCAGCCGATCAGGTCGCGCTCCGCGTGGCGGTACTCCGCCTCGTTGTCGAGCTCGACCGGCACCACCGCTCGCGTCTTGGCCGGCAGCTGCGTGAGCACCTCGCTCTTCAGGCGTCGCACGAAGCAGCGCGCGCGCAGGTGCCAGTGCAGACGCAGGTGCGCATCGTGGCCGCGAAAGCGCTTCCCGAACTGCGCGCCTGAGCCGAAGTCCTCGAGGCGCCCCACGATGCGCAGCTGCGAGATCAGCTCCGCGGGGCGGTTGACCACGGGCGTGCCCGTGAGCGCCAACACAAAGCCCTCGCGCGGCACCTCCGCGGCGAGACGCTGCACCGCCTGCGTGCGCTTCGCCGCAGCGTTCTTGCAGTAATGCGACTCATCCAGCACGAGCGCCTGTGGGCCGATCTGCCGAAGTTGCTCCAAGCGCGGCGCCACGATGTCGTAGTTGACGATCGTGATCTCCGCCTCAGCGATCTCCTCTGCGCTGCCGTTGCCCGCGAGCGCCTGCGCGCTGCGCTGTGGTAGCCAACGCTTCAGCTCGCGCAGCCAGTTGAGCTTGAGGCTCGCAGGACACACCACGATCGCCGGATAAGCCTCGGCCGCCTCGAGCGTGGCGAGCGCCTCGATCGTCTTGCCGAGACCCTGCTCGTCGGCCAGGAACGCACGCCGCTGCGCCAGCAGGTAGCGCACGCCCGCGCGCTGAAACGGCTTTAGCTCGCCGCCGAGCCCCGGCACCTCCAAGGCTGCGTCGGTCGCAGCCGAGAGCGCCACGAGCCCCGCCGCCGCGGCGTGCTGCTCGCGGATCTCCTGAAGCAGCGTGAGCGCCTCCGGCTCGACCCACACGCCACCCTCAGCCAGAAAGCGATCGAGCTCAGGGACGCAGAACGGGTCCGCACGGATTGCAGGCAGGCGCGCGTGCTCGCTCACGCCCGCGCGCCGCTGCTGCGCGCGCGGGTCCAGCGCCCCGCGCAGCGCGCCGAAGCGCTCGAGCAGCCCGTCGTCGTGGCCTGGCGCCAGCACGAAGCTCTCGTGCTCGTGAACGCTCGATCGCTCGAGCACAGCAGGCGGCGCCTCACGTCCGTCACGTAGTGCTGCCACGCAGCGCTTGGCCGCGTGCGAGACCCAACCATCGAGCTGCGCCTCGATCAAACGCCAGTTCTCGAGCGTCAGCGCCACCGTGGCGCCTCCCGGCACCGTGCCCGCCTGCTCGCGCAGCGCGCGCGGTAGACGCATGAACTCGCCGAGCAGCAGGAACACAGGCGCTGCAGCCGGACCCTGAACGTCGATGTTTCCACGCCAACTCGTCGCCCGCTTCAGCCAGGAGGACACGCGCGGGTCGACGTCGGCGTCCTCCAGGTGATCGAGCAGCTCGCTCACACGCTCGGCGTCATGCTCCGCGGCCGCCAGCCCGACGGCGCCGCCCGGGCCCTCGAGCGCGCGCAAGCCCGAGCGTGCCGCGAGCACGCGCGCGAGCGCGGCGTGCCTCCCGGCGATCAGGATCCAATGCTCGCCGCGACGATCGCGGCGGAACTCCACCTCGTGGCGTGGTTCAGCCGGCGCGGACGCCTGCGATGTGGCAGGCGAGCCGTCGGGGCCCTGCCGCGAGCGCTCGATGAGCGCACGCTGCGCGTGCTCGGAGAGGCGCAGCGCACCGCGCACCTCGCCGAGGCTCTCAAGCAGCCCTGCAGCGTGATCGTCCAGCGGGATCAGCGCGCGCCCGATCGCGTGCACCTCGCGCGCCTGTGGATGCTCGAGCAGCGCGCTTACGGGCTCGGGCGCGCTATCGGTGGCGAAGCTGAACCACCAGTCGCTGTCGGGTCGCGCGAGATCGACGAGGCACTCGCGGCGGCTGCGCCGCGCACGACGGCGGCTGATCGTGCGCTCGAGCTCCGCGCTGATGTCCGGCTCGTGTGGCAGGCCCGCGAACAGCTGCGCGAGCGCCTCGGCCTGCTCGGGGCCCAACGGGATGCACCAAGCGCGCTCGCCGGGGTCCCAGCGGCGCCCAGGGATCGCACGTAGCAGCTGACGCAGCTGCTCGTCGTAGGGGAAGCGCAGAACCGCCTCATCGCGGGCTAGCTCGGCAGAGAAGGGCGCAGGGGACACGAGCTCAGCACGATAGGCCCCTGCGGGGATGATCTCCTCCGGCTCGGACCAACAGCGTGGCTAGGCTGAGGCGTCCACGACCGTGGCGAGGCGCGCTTTCGGATGGTGCTCACGACCGGGGCTTGAGCGCGCGTGCATCGGAGACGTCCTCGAGGCGCTCCAGCGCCTGCGGCG
Organism: uncultured Solirubrobacterales bacterium; assembly: GCA_963785435.1. GTDB lineage: Bacteria > Actinomycetota > Thermoleophilia > Solirubrobacterales > Solirubrobacteraceae > Palsa-744. The sequence continues at coordinate 380,082 of CAWAVE010000008.1, read as the reverse complement.
TGCCCATCGCGAGGATCACGTCGCCCGGACAGAGCTGCGTCTCGGCGGGAGGCTGCGGCTGGAAGTCAGCGCCGCGTCGCAGCCCCACGATCATCGAGCCGCCGCGAATGTCGCCGACCGTTTGCCCGACCGCAGCACAGCCCTCGTCGACCATGATCTCCTCCAGCCGGTATTCGGCGTCCACGTCGACCACGCCGCTGAGCTGCGGGTGCAGCGCGAGGCGCGCCATCTCCGTGCCGCTCGCCTTATAGGGCGAGATCACGCGGTCTGCACCCGCGCGCTTGAGCTTCTTCTCGGTGTCCTCGATCGCGGCGCGCGCCACGATCGGGATGTCGCCGCGCAACTCGCGCGCGGTGAGCGTGATGAACACGTTGTCCGCGTCGGAGTCCGCGCAGGCGATGATCGACCGGGCGCGCTCGATGCCAGCGCGCTCGAGCACGACGTCATCGGCGGCGTCACCGCCGATGAAGCTGATGCCGAGCGCCTCTGCGCGGTGACGGTTCTCGCTGTCGGCGTCGATCACCACGTAGTCGGCGCCGGCCGCGCCCAGGTCGTGTGCGACCTGGCGCCCCACGCGACCAAATCCGCAAATGATGTGGTGGTCGTTGAGGGAGTCGATCATCCGCTGCATGCGCCGGGCCGCGAGCAGGTCGCCGAGGTGCCCGGCCACAAAGAACTCGGTGACGGTTGCGAGCGCGTAGAAGAGCGTACCGACGCCGAGCACCGTCAGCGCGACCTGCACGATCTGACCGGCGGTCGAGTGCGGCTGGGGGAAGCCGCCGACGGTCGCGGCGGTGTCCAGGGCCCAGCGAAAGCAGTACCAGAGCCCGTCGCCCTCGCTGAGAGCGAGCCCGACGGCGCCGAGCAACAGCAACGCCAGCGCCACCGCGGCGAGCACCGCGATGCGCCGCGCGAAGACCGTCAGCTGGCGGTGCGAGGCCGGACCGGTGCGACCCGGCGTGCGGTGCAGGATCCTGTCTAGCTCTGACACGCCCAGCCACGATAATGGGCGCATGGACGACCTCGAACGCTGGTGGGCCCAAGGTGAGCAGCTGCAGTTGCTCCTTGGTGGGGTGGAGCGCTCGATCTTCCGACGGCGGAGCGGCGCGGGCCCTCCCATCACGCTGCTGCATGGATTCCCGAGCTCCTCCCATGATTGGGCGCCCTTGACCGCGCGGCTGAGCGCAGGGCACACGCTGCTGCTCGCTGACTTCCTCGGCTTCGGCGCCTCAGAGAAGCCCGTCGAGCACAGCTACTCGCTGCACGAGCAGGCCGACCTGATCGAGGCTCTCTGGGAGCGCGAGCAGATCGGCTCGACGCGGCTCGTGGCTCACGACTATGGCGTCTCGGTCGCTCAGGAGCTACTCGCGCGCCACGCGGAGGGTGGCCTGCAGGTAGAGCTCGAGTCCGTACATCTGCTCAACGGCGGGCTCTATCCGGAGCTGCATCGTCCAGAGCCTACCCAGCTCGCGCTGCTCGACCCCGAGCAGGGGCCGAAGTTCAGCGCGCTGCTGAACGAGGAGCTGTTCGTCGCGGCGCTCGCTCCCTCCTTCGCGCCGGGCTATGACGCGAGCGCCGACAGCAAAGCGATCTGGCAAGCGACGAGTCGCGCGGGCGGGGAGCGCATCGCGCATCTGCTGATCGGCTACATCCGCGACCGCGAACAACACGGCACGCGCTGGACATCGGCGCTGGAGCAGAGCGAGGTGCCACTCGCGTTCGTGTGGGGAATGCTCGACCCGATCTCCGGGGCTCACATGGCAGAGCGCATTCGCGAGCGTCTAACCGAGGCGCCCTTTACGGCGCTTGAGGATGTCGGACACTGGCCCTCCCTCGAAGCGCCCGAGCGTGTCATCGCCGCGCTCGAGGACTAGAGCTTTGTGTTGAGGCGCAGCATGCGGCCCACCGCTGCGAGCGCGTTCAATGCAAGCCGCTCACGGCGACGTCCCGCGGCGAGGGTCTCGGGGTATTCGAGCATCAGCATCGCGAGGTAAAGCGCAGCACGGGGGTCTTTGGCGCTCTTGATGCCACGTGCTTGCAGCAGCTCGCAGATGTGCTGAATGTAGTCCTCGAAGCGTTCGGGCGGTCGATGCACGTTACGGACCCGCACAGGCGCTCCGGAGCGATTCCTGAACGTGTGCAGGACACCGACGGGGACGACGGCGGACTCGCCCGGCCCAAGCCTGCTCCAGCTCTCGCCAATCAGCACTTCGAGCGTCCCCTCGATCACCTCGTATTCCTCGACCGGTCGTGGATGCACGTGCGGCGGCGGCGGCAGACAGCCCGGCGGCAGCGTGAACTGCATCTCGACGAACTCCCCCGCGCTCTCAGCGGCCGCGGCGGTCACCTCATAGACGCTTCCGTCGGGCATCGCGAAGCGCTCGCCGGTCTTTGCCATCGGTCCGGCTCCTATCCATGGGACTTGCTGGAGACAATCGGTCGAAGCAGACGATAACGGCTGCCATACGATCGGCCATCGTGATCGATGGCGATAGCACCGTTCGGTTATAAGAGGCTCGTCGCGCGAGGGAGCGCGGCTGGGTCGTGAGCGGCGCTAAGGCAGCTTGGCCCATCAACGAGCACGGGAGGAAACATCGATGCGCAGACGCATATTGGGACTCACAATCGCAGCGTTCGCGGGAGCGGCGTTCTTTGCTGCTGGCGCGCAGGCGGAACTGCCGGTGATCTACAACGGCACGCTCGGCTACGCGCATATCAGCTCGAGCGCGAGCCCTCCGGGAGCGAACAACTTCGCCTGCAAACCGTCCGCGGCGCACCCCCGGCCGGTGGTCCTCGTGCACGGCACCTTCGCTGACATGTCCGATAGCTGGCAGGCGCTCTCACCGCTGCTCGTGAACCACGGCTACTGCGTGTTCGCGCTCAACTACGGCTCCTACGCAGGCTCGGGCGCGCTGGGCATCTACGGCACGGGCGACATCGCCAGCTCTGCCGCGCAGCTCTCGAGCTTCGTGAACCAGGTGCTGAACGCCACGGGTGCAAGCCAGGTCGACATCGTGGGGCATTCACAGGGCGGGATGATGCCGCGCTACTACCTCAAGAACCTCGGCGGCGCTGCGAAGGTGCACACGCTGGTGGGCCTCGCTCCCTCCAACCACGGCACCACGCTGCTTGGCCTGGCCACGCTCGCGGGCTACTTCCCGGGCGCGACCGCCTTCCTCGGCATCCTCTGCCCGGCCTGCGAACAGCAGACCGCGGGCTCGTCGTTCATCACCAGCCTGAACTCTGGTGGTGACACGGTGGCGGGCGTGGAATACACGGTGATCGAGTCGATCTACGACGAGGTCGTCACGCCCTACACCTCCGCGTGGCTCTCAGGCGCGAAAGTGAACAACGTGAACCTGCAGCAGCAGTGCTTCCTCGACCTCGGCGAGCATCTCTCGATGCCCTACGACCACATCGCCGACGCGGACGTGCTCACCGCCCTGGACCCCGCACACCCGCAGCACCCCGCCTGCTATCCGGTGCTGGCGGTGGTCGGCGGCTGAGCCTGGCTCGGCGGGACCGCGGCCGCTGGCCCACACCGCGGTCCCGCCACCCCTGCGATGATCCCTCGATGCGATTGCCTTTGATCGGCGCGCTGCTCGCCGCCGTAACGCTCGCATCGTGCGGCAAGGGCAACGTGACCGTCACCGTGGGAACCGCGCGCCCCGCAGCGACACCCGCGCCGGCACCCGCGCCGGGCGTGCCAACGCAGGCGGGCCTCACGCGGGCGCGGGCGCTGGCCTTCGCAAGCGCGGTCAACCTGCGCAGCGGCGACGTCCCCGGGCTGCACATCCGCCACAAAGCCGAACACCAGCCATCCTCCGGGAAAGCAGTCGAACACGAACTTCAGCAGTGCATCGGCGTCTCCGCGGGCGGGCAGCTCCTAGAAGCCGGCTCGCAGGACTTCGAAGCCTCTGGCGGCGGCTCGCAGTTCGGCGTGAGCTCAAACGTGGCGGTCTCGAAGACCGCTGCGCTCGCCGATGCTGAACTCAGCAAGCTGCGTAGCGCCCACACCAAGAGCTGCCTGAAGCGCTATCTCACGCAGATCTTCAAAGGCTCGAGCTACCGAGGCGCGGTGATCGGCCCCGTATCGGTCGCCGAGGGCAGCCCGCCCGCCGCGGGCACGAGCGGCAGCATCGGCTTGCGCATCTCCACTTCGATCACCGTGCGCACGCTGCGCATCCCCTACTACCTGGACATCCTCGGCTTCGTCTACGGGCCGGCAGAGGTCTCACTGCTCTCCAGCGGCCTGCCCGTGCCGTTTCCCGCGGCGCTGCAACAGCGCCTGTTCCTGTCCCTGCTCGCCCGCGCCAAAGCGCACAGCCTGTAGCGCGTTGAACGCCGAGATCATCGACCTGCGCTACGGCGGGCGCACCGGCGCGCTCGGTGCGTGGCTCGCGGACGATGTGCTGATCGATTGCGGGCCGAGCGCCTGCGTGGAGCAGCTGATCGAGGGGCTCGGCGAGCGGCGCCCTCGTCAGCTTCTGCTCACGCACATCCACTTCGACCATGCCGGCGCCGCCGGTGCGCTGGTCGAGCGCTGGCCCGATCTGGATGTCTACGTGCATCCGCGCGGTGCACCTCACCTGATCGATCCCGCGCGCCTCGTGAGCGAGCGCGCGCCGCGTGTTCGGCGAGCGCTTCGACAGCCTGCTCGGCGACGTGATCGCAGTGCCTGAAGAGAACCTGCACATCGTCGAGCACGGCGAGCGCGTGGGGCGCTTCCTCGCCGCCTGGACGCCGGGACACGCCAACCACCACATCGCCTTTCTCGACGAGCACAGCCACTGTGCCTACCCCGGCGACGTCGCCGGTGTGCGCCTCGCACCCGACGTCGTGATCCCACCCACGCCGCCACCCGACATCGACCTGGACGCCTGGCGCGATTCGCTGGCGATACTCGACGGGTGGGCGCCCGCACGACTGGCGCTGCCGCACTTCGGGCTCGTGGAGGAGCCCGTGCAGCACCTCGCGCAACTGCGCGGCGCGCTCGAGCGCCACGAGCGCTGGGCGCGCAAAGGCGAGGAGGTGTTCGTGGCACGCCTGAGCGAATGGCTCGGCGAACGCCTGCCGGCGAGCGCTGCTGAGGACTATGGCTTCACCGCGCTGGCGCGACCAAGCGCGCTGGGACTGCGCCGCTGGATCGAGCGCGCGCCGCAGAACGGCTAGCGCCGGCGCGGTGCAGAGGGGCGCTGCGCTGGCGTCTGCAGCGCATCGATGCCCAGTTCGAGCATGCGCTTCCACGCCCCCTCCTCCAGCGCGGCCGCAGCGCGGGTCGCGGCGAACAGCAGACGCAGATCGAGGCTGTTGGCGTCCGCGCGTAGCCGCCCCTCGCTGCGGGCGGCCGCGAGCAACCGTTCGAGCGCTTCGATCGTGCCTGCCAGCGCAGCCTGCACGGCGGGATGCTCAGATACCGTTGCCATCGCCTCGCCGAGCACGTCGTCGCAGGCTTGGCGCTCAGCGAGCGTCCACAGCAGCCCCGTGAGCGCCACCCATGGTCCCTCGTGGCTCGCGAGCGCCGTATCCGCGCCGTGCTCGGTCTCACGGAGGCGTTGCACCACGAGCGCCGCCAGCAGGTCGTGCTTGGAGGGGAACTGTCGATAGACGCTGCCCATCCCGGCACCCGCGGCGGCGGCGATCGCGGGCATCGGTGCGTCGAGCCCATCGCGCGCGAAAACCTCGCCCGCGGCGCGCAGCAGGCGTTCACGCTTGTCCTGCGCATCGAGCTGTGACCAGTCGATGACGGGCACCAGGGACGGAATGCTCACTCCGCTACTGTAGTCCCTTGCCGTAGCGGAATCTCCATTCCGCCAGGAGCTGGACCTCTGTCTCAATGACCGCCACGACCAGCGAGCGCACCCACCCGAACCTGATCCTCGCGGTCCTCGCGCTCGGCGGCTTGGCCTACGCGATGCTCAGCTCCTCGGTCGTGCCGGCGCTGCCAACGATGCAGCGCGCGCTGCACACCAACGAGACCGACATCACCTGGCTTTTGACCGCCTATCTGCTGTCGGCTTCAGTCGGCACCGCGATCCTCGGGCGACTCGGCGACATGTACGGCAAGGAGCGCATGCTGCTGTGGACGCTCGTGATCCTCGCCGTGGGCACGCTGCTCGCGGCCGTCTCGAGCTCGCTCGGGCTGATCATCGCCGGGCGCTTCATCCAGGGTGCAAGCGGCGGCATCTTCCCGCTCGCGTTCGGGATCGTCCGCGACGAGTTCCCGCACGAGAAGGTGGCCGGCAGCATCGGCCTGCTGTCGGCGATCCTCGGCGTTGGCGGCGGCGTCGGGATCGTGCTTTCGGGCGTGATCGTCGAGCACCTGAACTACCACTGGCTGTTCTGGATCCCGCTGGTCGCGACGCTGCTCGCGGCGCTCGCCACCTGGCGCTTCATCCCCGAGTCGCCAGTGCGCGTGCCGGGGCGCATCAACTGGTTGGCGGCCACGCTGATGACGGTCGGGATCTCGACCGTGCTGCTGGCGATCAGCCAGACCACGAGCTGGGGTTGGGGCTCGAGCAGGACGATCGGCCTCGTGCTCGGCGGTCTCGCTGTTTCGGCGGTGTGGATCGCGGTGGAGGTGCGCAGCGATAACCCGCTGATCGACATGACGATGATGCGCATCCGCGGCGTGTGGACCACGAACCTCGCCGCCTTCCTGCTCGGCGCGGGCATGTATGCGTCGTTCATCGTTTTCCCGCAGTTCGCGCAGCTACCGAAGAGCACCGGCTTTGGCTTCGGCGCCTCGGTCGTCGTCTCGGGGCTCTACCTGCTGCCCTCCACGATCGGCATGACGCTCCTCGGCATCTACGCCGGGCGCATCTCGGCCCGCTTTGGCTCACGCCGCGCGCTGCTGACGGGCACCGCCTTTACGACGGCTTCGTTTGCGCTCTTGAGCGCCGAACACGGCCATCCCTATGACCTGCTGATCGCAGCGGCGCTGCTCGGCGTCGGCATCGGCCTCGCCTTCGCGGCGCTCGGCAACCTGATCGTGCAGGCCGTCTCCGCTCACCAGACGGGCGTGGCGAGCGGCATGAACACGGTCATGCGCACGCTCGGCGGCGCGCTCGGCGGCCAGCTCTCTGCAACCTTCATCGCCGCACACAGCGCACACGGCAACCCGACCGTGACGGGCTTCACCGAGACCTTCCTGATGGCTACCGGCTTTCTGCTTTTGTGCCTGCTCGCCGGCGCACTCGTGCCGGGGACGGCCCGACCGACGAGCGGCTCCGGCGAGTCCTCGCTGGCGCCCGAGGGCGCCGGGGCCTGACTCAGCTGGCCCCGGCGCGTTTGGCGGCGGCGGCGCTGCAGATGAACTGCGCCACCGAGGCGCCGTTGTGCAGCAACAGCCTCACGCCCAGCGTGGAGGGCATGCTCATCGTCGCAACCGGCGCGGGCGTGCGCAGGCTTTCAAGCGCGCCACGACCACCACGCAGGCTCGCGCGTACGCCGATCGAGGAGTAGGCGGAGAGGCCGGGCAGCGAGAGTCGACAGGTGAAGCCGCGGCCCGCGGCTGTGCGTGCGGAGCAGCCCCCGAGACGGCGGCTGCCGATGTAGGCGCTCAGCGCGACCGTGCCCGCACGCCCGGCGCGCGTGCTGAGGATCAGTTGCGGCCCCACGATCAGCGCTTGCGGGGTCGCGAGACCCGACGCCGCGGCAGTTGCTCCCGGCAACATGAACTGCGCGGCGGGAGCCGCCCGCGGGATCGGCACGGGCAGGATCCTGATCGTGCGCTGATCGCCTGCGGCGTCGCGCCGCGCGATGATCTGAAGGGTGCCGCCGCGTGGCACGTGCAGGGGTGCGGTGTAGAGGCCGTGAGCTGTGATCTTGCCGGCGCTCGCGTGCCAGCTCACCGCTGCTGCGCCCCCCTCGGCGGGAGCCGCGAGCTGCACGCTCGTGCCCGCGATGATGCTTGCGGGGGCTCCTTCGATAGCCACACCCCTCGGCACAGTCGGGGTCGCGACGGATGCGGCTGATGCCGAGGACGAGGAAGGTGGGGCTGGGGAGCTCGGCGCGGCTGGCGGCGCTGCGGCAGCGGGGTGAGCAGCGGAGCGCACGGCCGCTTTGGCGATGCTCGCCGTACCGGAGATCGTGCCGATCGCCTGGAAGCCCACGGGACCCTGGTTGTAGGTTTCCCACGAGGACTGCGCGCTGATCGCCGTCAGGCCGCCCGTTTTGCTCTCGACGTTACCCGCGCCACCGGAGCCAACCGCCGCATTGAAGTGAAGCTTTGCGCTGCTCGGCCCGAGCGGCAGCGCCACGAGCCAGTATGCGGTGCCGCTGACGATCGCCTTGGAGAGGCCTGCGACTTTGATCCAGGAGTTCGTGGCCGGCAGACCCGAGACGCTGGCCGAGGCCAGCACTTCGCCGGGTTTACCCGCGCTGTCGGCGAGGATCCCGAGTACAACGCCGGTCACACCCGTATTCGCGGTGCCGTCGGTGCGGAACTGAAGTTCTTCGACCGTGCCGCTCGATTTGGCAGTGAACTGGAACGCTTCCTCACGCCCCGCCGTCGTCTGATCACCCACCGCATAGCTGCTCGTGGCGTCACCGGCAAGCAGTCCTTTGCTCGCCGCGGCGAGGATTTCGATCGTGCGTTCGTCGTGTGCGCCTTTGGAGGTTGTGACCGTGACCGTCGCTTTGCCGCCCGCCGGCGGTTCAGAGGGCGCGGTGTAAAGACCACCCGTCGTGATCGTCCCCGCACTCGCTTTCCAAGTCACCGTCGAGCTGTCGTTCACCACATGCGCCGTCAGTTGCACGCTCGTAGCAGCCGTCATGCTCGCCGGCGCACCTTCAATCGTCACGCTCGCTTCAGCCACGGGCGTGATCTGGATCGTGCTCTGCGCCTGCGCACCTTTAGAGGTCGTGACCGTGACCGTCACGCTGCCACCCGCCGGCGGTTCAGAGGGCGCGGTGTAAAGACCACCCGTCGTGATCGTCCCCGCGCTCGCTTTCCAAGTCACCGTCGAGCTGTCGTTCACCACATGCGCCGTCAACTGCACGCTCGTAGCAGCCGTCATGCTCGCCGGCGCACCTTCAATCGTCACGCTCGCTTCAGCCACTCCGCTCGAGCCGATCGCCTGGAAGCCCACAGGTCCCTGGTTGAAGGTTTCCCACGAGGACTGCGCGCTGATCGTTATCAGGCCGCCCGTTTTGCTCTCGACGTTGCCCGCGCCACCGGAGCCAACCGCAGCGTTGTAGTGGAGTTTCGCGCTGCTTGGACCCAGTGGCAAAGCCACGAGCCAGTATTTGCTGCCGCTCACAAGGGCCGTCGAGACGCCCGTCACTTTGATCCACGAGTTCGTCGCCGGTTCACCCGAGGCCACGGCGGACCCAAGCACTTCACCCGGTTTGCCCGCGCTGTCAGCGAGGATGCCGAGCACCAGCCCTGTCACACCCGTGTTCGCCGTGCCGTTGGTGCGGAACTGAAGTTCTTCGACCGTGCCACTCGATTTGGCGGTGAACTGGAACGCTTCCTCACGCCCCGCCGTGGTCTGATCACCCACCGCGTAGCTGCTCGTGGAGTCGCCCGCCAGCAAGATGCCTTTGCCGCCGGTGGACGCGCCCACTTCGATCGAGACCGTCGCCACCGCGGGGCTGCGCGGGAACGGGCTCGTGGGGTCTGCGGCGGAGAAGGTGAACGAGTCGGGGCCCGTGTAGCCGGCGGTGGGTGTGTAGGTGATCTGATTTTTGTTGAGCGCGCTGAGCGTGCCGTGCGTGGGGTTCGTGAGGATTTTGTACGTGGGCGTGGCTGAGTCTTTGAAGGCTTTGGCGGTGAGCGTGATCGTCTGCGGCGTGCCGGACTGAGCGCTCACCGTTTGGGCGAGCGCGTTGAAGCCGGGGATCACGATTGGCGAGGTCGTGTAGGCGGGCACGTTTGCGCCGCCTGTTTCTTTGATCACGCCCGTCGTGTTGACGTCCTCGCGCAGGAAGTATTCGCCGGGCAGCACGCTTGAGGCGTCGACCCACTGGAAGGCGAGGTTCGAGCTGTAGAGGTCGCGCCAGCCGGGTGAGATGCCCTCGAACAGGCTCGTCGCTTCGGGCTGATGCTGACGACAGAATTCACGCCCGGTCGCATCGGAATAGACCTGTTCTTTGGGGCCAACAGCCGGTTCGACGTGTTCGCTGTCATCGAGGCAGAAACCGACCTTCATCGCCGGCGCCACTTCAGCGCTCTTGGCGAGGTTCCACAGCGAGTACTTCGCCGCACGCTGCAGATGCCAGTGTTCGTGCCCATCGGCCGTGACGTAGATCAGTTCGGCGGCGCTCGGTTCTTCTTTGAAGGTGCCGTCTGAGTTGTAGACGCGCTGGAAGACTTTCATCGCTTCCGCGCTCGATTTGCGCGAGCCGCGGAAATCGACGGGGCCGGGGCCGAGATTATGGATGTAGCCGTTGAAGCGCAGCAATAGCTGCGCCGGCACTTCTTTCTTCAGACCGCCTTCCGTGGTGCTCGTTTCGAGCGAGATTCCTGCGGGCGGATCGGCGACGAGATTTGGCAGGAGCGCTTCGGCGGCGCCAGCGCGCGGGGCGAGCGCCAGCCACGCTCCTAGCACGAGCGCACCGAGAAGCGCAAACCGCGCAGCGGCGTAGGGGAACTGCCGAGTGAAAGTTGTCGTCCCTGACATACCTCGCCGGCAATTCTACCTGCCCGTCAAGGTCTAGAACAGACATTGCTGTACAGACGCTGCTCTCGACTCAAACCCCTGCCAGCAGCGCCGGCTGATCCGCGTAGCTCTCACCCCGCTCTGCCTTCTCCACCAGCGACGCTGGCGGCTCAAAGCGCTCGCCGTAGGTGCGTGCCAGCTCGCGCGCACGCTCCACGAAGCCGGGCAGCCCGCCCTCATAGCCGTTGATGTACTGCAGCACGCCACCCGTCCAGCCGGGAAAGCCGATGCCGAAGATCGAGCCGATGTTCGCGTCGGCGACCGACTCGATCACGCCCTCATCCAGACACTTGACGCTCTCCAACGCCTCCGCAAAGAGCATCCGCCCCTCGAGGTCCTTGAGCGAGAGCGTCGAGGGGTCGGCCATCTCCGGGAAGAGCTCTTTGAGGCCCTTCCAAAGGCCCGTGCGCTTGCCGTCCTCGTAGTCGTAGTAGCCCGCACCCGCGAGCTTGCCGCCGCGCCCCGCCTCGAGCAGCTTGTCGACGACTCCGAAGGAGGCACGGTCCTCGAAGACGCCCCCTTCGGCCTCCACCGCGGCCTTCGTCGCGTCGCGGATCTTGCGTGCGAGGTTGAGGTTCAGCTCATCGGAGAGCTGCAGCACCGGCGCGGGGTAGCCGGCCTGGCTTGAGGCCTGCTCGATTGATGCCGCAGGGATGCCCTCAAGCAGCATGCCCACACCCTCGGTGATGAACGTGCCGATCACGCGACTCGTGAAGAAGCCGCGCGAGTCGTTGACCACGATCGGCGTCTTGCGGATCAGCCTCGCGATGTCGAGCGCGCGGTAGAGCGTCTCCTCGCTCGTCTGCTCGCCCTTGATGATCTCGAGCAGCGGCATCTTGTCGACGGGGCTGAAGAAGTGCAGCCCGATGAAGTCCGCCGGACGCGAGACGCCCTCGGCGAGCTGTGTGATCGGCAGCGTCGAGGTGTTCGAGCCGAGCAGTGCGCCGTCGGCGAGGTGCGGCTCGATCTCTGCGAAGACCTGCGCCTTCACGGCCGGATCCTCGAAGACCGCCTCGATCACGAGCTCGGCGCCTGCGGCATCTGCTGCCTCGGCGCTCGGCGTGATCCGCGCGAGCAGCTGCGCGCCCTGCTCCTCGCTGGAGCGCCCGCGCGAGACGGCCTTCTCGACAAGCGCCTGGGAATAGCCCTTGCCGCGCTCGGCCGCCTCCAGCGAGACGTCCTTGAGCACGACATCGATCCCCGCTTTGGCGCACACGTAGGCGATCGCCGCGCCCATCATGCCGGCGCCGAGCACGACCATCTTCTGCGGCTTGAAGCGCTCGATGCCCTCGGGGCGTCCACGCTCGCCACTGAGGAGCTGCAGGTCGAAGAAGAAGGCCTGAATCATGTTCTTGGCGACCTGCCCGGTGGCGAGGTCAGTGAAGTAGCGGCCCTCGATCTCGATCGCGTTATCGAAGTCGACCTGGGCCCCCTCGACGGCCGCGGCCATGATGTGGTGCGGCGCGGGGTAGTTGGCGCCCTTGAGCTGCTTGCGCAGGTTCGCGGGGAAGGCCGGCAGGTTCTGCGCGAGCTTCGGGTTCGAAGGAGCGCCACCGGGGATCTTGTAGCCCTTCACATCCCACGGCTGTGCGACCTCCTCGCCGCTTGCGACCTTGGCCGCGATCCACGCCTTCGCCGCCGGCACGAGCTCCTCGCGCGAGCTAACGACCTCATCGACAAGGCCCATCTCCAGGGCCTTGGCCGCACGCAGCTCCTGGCCCTGCATCAAAAGCCCCATCAGCGCTTGCACGATGCCGAACATGCGCACCGTGCGCACCACTCCGCCGGCGCCAGGCAGCAGCCCGAGCTTGACCTCGGGGAAGCCGAGCTTGACTTTCGGGTCATCGAGCATCACGCGGTGATGTGTGGCGAGGCAGATCTCGAGGCCGCCGCCGAGCGCCGCGCCGTTGATCGCGGCCACGACCGGCACGCCGAGCGTCTCCAGACGACGCAGCTGACCCTTGACCATGCGGATGCCCGCAGCGAACTCGCCGGCCTGCTCGCGTGTGACGGTCTTCAGGTCGTTGAGGTCGCCACCCGCAAAGAAGGTCTTCTTGGCCGAGGTGATCACCACGCCCTTGATCTGCTCCTTCTCGGCCTCGAGGCGATCCAAGGTTGCGCCCATCGAGGCGATGTAGGCCGCGTTCATCGTGTTGGCCGACTGGCTCGGGTCATCGAGCGTGAGCAGCACGATGCCGTCATCGCCGAGCTCGTAGGTGATGGTGGTTGACTCTGCCATCTAGATCGCCTCCACGACGGTCGCGATACCCATGCCGCCGCCGACGCAGAGCGTGGCGAGGCCATAACGCCCGCCGGTGCGGTGCAGCTCATCGACGAGCGTGCCGAGGATCATGCCGCCGGTCGCGCCAAGCGGGTGGCCCATCGCGATCGCACCGCCGTTGACGTTGACTTTCTCCATGTCCAGGCCCATGTCGCGGACGAAGCGCAGCACCACGGCCGCGAAGGCCTCGTTGATCTCGACCAGATCGAGGTCCTCGACCGTGATGCCGGCCTTCGCGAGCGCCTTCTTGGAGGCCGGCGCGGGCCCCGTGAGCATGATCGTGGGGTCCGCTCCCGAGACGGCCGTCGCGAGGATCCGCGCGCGCGGTGTGAGACCCAGGTCATTACCGGTCTGCTCGTTGCCGATCGCCACGAGCGAGGCGCCGTCGACGATGCCCGAGGAGTTGCCGGGCGTGTGCACGTGCTCGATCTTCTCGACCCAGTGGTACTTCTGCAGCGCCACCGCGTCGAAGCCGCCCATCTCGCCCATCGCCTCGAAGGAGGGCTTGAGCTTGCCGAGCGTCTCCACGGTGGTGCCGGGGCGAATGAACTCGTCGCGGTCCAGCACGACGTTCTCGTTGAGGTCCTTGACGGGGATCACTGAGCTCGCAAAGCGCCCCTCGGCCTGCGCGGCGCTCGCGCGCTCCTGCGAGCGCGTGGCGTAGGCGTCGACGTCCTCGCGGCTGAACTCCTCGATCGTCGCGATCAGATCGGCGCTGATGCCCTGCGGCACGAAGGAGGTGTCGTAGTTGGTCTCCGGGTCCATCGCCCAGGCGCCGCCGTCGGAGCCCATCGGCACGCGCGACATCGACTCCACGCCACCTGCGAAGACGAGGTCCTCCCAGCCCGAGGCGACCTTCTGAGCGGCGATGTTCACGGCCTCAAGACCCGAGGCGCAGAAGCGGTTGAGCTGCACGCCCGCGACGGTGTCGGGCAGGCCGGCCTTGATCGCGGCGGTCTTGGCGATGTCCGCACCCTGGTCGCCGACCGGCGAGACGCAGCCGAGCACCACGTCATCGACGCGGTTGGGGTCCATGCGCTCGTTGCGGATCAGCATCTCGTGCATCAGCCCAACCACGAGGTCGACCGGCTTGGTCGCGTGCAGCGAGCCGTTGACCTTGCCCTTGCCGCGCGGTGTGCGTATCGCGTCGAACACCAACGCCTCGGTAGCTGCCATGGGGAGACTCCTCTGTTAGGTCAAAGATTGGGCGCCGCTGCTGCGCAGCATAACATTCATTCGTGAACGCAAGTTCGTCTAGCATCGGAGCTCCATGACCGCCACGCCAACCGCGCCTGCCCCCCGTCGCAGCCAAGCCGAGCGCAGCTCCGCCACGCGCGAGGCGCTGCTCGACGCGACGATCGCGGCGCTCGTGGAGGACGGCTACGCGAACACCACCACCAGCCGCGTGGCCGAACGCGCGGGCGTCTCCCGCGGCGCGCACCTACACCACTTCCAGACCCGCCAGGCGCTCGTGGCGGCAGCGATCGAGCACTTGGCGCGCCGGCGCAGCGAGGAACTCCTGAAGGCTGCCGCGGAGCTCCCCACCGGGCGCGAGCGCTACGCAGCGGGCCTTGATCTGGTGTGGTCCAGCTACGCAAGCCCGCTCTATCAGGCGGCGCTCGATCTATGGACCTGCGCGCGCACGGACGCCGAGCTGCGCGCCCACCTGATCGAGGTCGAACGCGAGCTCGACCGCCAGACGCTCGAGCTCGCGCGGCAGCTGTTCCCCGAGCTCGCCGATCGCGGCGACTTCGAGCGCCTGATCGAGATGTCCGTGGCCACGATCCGTGGCCTCGCGCTGCTCGACACGCTGCACCCCGGCGACGAGCGCAACCGCAAGCAGTGGTCCTTCTGCAGGGCGCAACTCGTGCAGCTGCTCGAAGGCGCGGGGTAACGGAGGCGTTCAGGGACGCGTGCGTCTAGGCTAGGCGCCGCATGAAGTTCGTCCTAACTCACCATTCCGGCTCGGGCGCGCCCGAGGATGCGCTCGAGCTGCTGTGGGAGCGCCTGGAGGGACGCCGCTACGAAGACGTCTCCTTCAGCCGCAGCGGCTCGGAGATCACGGCCCGCACAAGCAAGGAAGCATCGATCTCGATGGAGCGAGGCGAAAGCGAAGAGATCGCGCGGCTCACGGTGCTCGACTGCTTGACGACCGTCTGTGAGCGCGTGCCGGAGCTGAAGATCGAGTGGTACGCCATCAGCCTGCGGCGCTGACATTCAGGGCACAATGCGAGCGTGAGCGACCACGGAGCACCGCTACGACGCGAGGACATCGATCAGGAGCCCACGCGCCAGTTCGAGCTGTGGTTCACGGCGGCAGGCGAGGCGGGCATCCGCTTCCCCGAAGCCGCAGCGCTCGCGACGGCCTCCGCGCAGGCGGCGCCGTCGGTGCGCATGGTGCTTGTGAAGAGCCACTCCGCAGACCGCTTCGTGTTCTACACCAACCACTCGAGCCGCAAGGGTCGCGAGCTGGCCGCCAACCCGCGCGCCGCGTTGCTCTTCCATTGGGACGCGCTCGGCCGTCAGGTGCGCATCGAGGGGCCGGTCACACAGGTGAGCGCACAGGAGAGCGCCGACTACGTGCGCAGCCGCCCACGCGGCAGCCAACTCGGTGCGCTGGCCTCGCCGCAGAGCGAGGTGGTGGCAGACCGCGAGGAGCTCGAGCGCAGGGTCGCTGAGGTGAGCGAGCGCCACGGCGATGGCGAGCTGCCGCTGCCAAGCCACTGGGGCGGCTTTGCGATTGCGGCGGAGAGCTATGAGTTCTGGCAGCAGCGCGCCGACCGACTCCACGATCGCCTGCGCTACCGACGCGAGGGCGGCGCATGGCTGATCGAGCGGCTCGCGCCTTAGCCAAGCGAAGCGCTTAGCGTGACCGTGCGCCACGCGGAGCGGCGTGACCCATCACAAGCGGCGTCAGGTGCGCGCTCGCGAAGGCCTCGAGCGCAGCGCGATCTTCGAGCTTGACGACCCCCGTGGGCGTCAGCACGAAGGAGTGCACGAGCCTGATCAGGACCTCGGAGATGCCCTGTGGGTCGGCGATCGGATCGAGCAGGCCGTCCGCCTGCGCCTGCTCGAGCAAGCGCACGGCGGCCGCAATGCCCATCGTGAGCAGCGGGCTCGCCTGCGTGGTGATGCGCGGCAGCACGGTGTCTCCGTCGAGCGCCACCATGCGACTGAAGAGCGCGTTGCGGCGGATGTGCAGCACGGTGGCCGCGAAGGACGTCGCGATGCGCTGCTCGAGCGTGGGTAGCGGCGCGGTGTCGGCGCTGACCTGATCGATCAGACGCCTCGCCTCGCGCACGAGCACGGCCTGGATCACGTCGTCCTTGGAACCCACGCGGCGATAGACGGTCACGCGGTCGATGCCGGCACGTCGCGCGATGTCCTCGATCGTGCTGCGCCGAATGCCGATCTCCTCGAACTGCGCGAGCGCCGCGTCGAGCACCTCCGCAACGCCGGGGTTGAGCAGGTCGGGCAGAGCCGAGTCGGCGAAAGCCGAGGCCAGGGGCTGAGGCTCCGGAGCCATCGCGATAACGATACCGCCGCAACAGGTGCAACAATGCAATCCAATCTGTTGCGCTGTATACTGCCGGCGCGGTGCAAACAGGGCACAAAGGAGACGCGCGGTGAGCACGGTCGGCAGCACACCCAAGCCTTACGAGCTAGCTCGCCGGTTCGACCCTGCGCAGACCGCATTCGTGGCCCGACTCGAGGACCTGCCCGAGGAGATCGACCGCACGCTCGCGCGGCGCATACGCGAGGGGTTGTGGGAATCAGACGCGCCGGCCGACGACGTGGTCGCGGAGTTCTCAGAGCTTCCCGCCGGAGAGGGTTGGCGGCTACTCGACGATGCGCTTGCCGGCGGCGCCGGGCTTGCGGATCTGCCGCCGGCGCTCCGCGCACTGCTCGAGCCGATCCTCCTAGCGCCCGACTGGGTCAACTGGGAGCTCTTCGAAGCAGGTCGCGTGGCGCACTGGCGCGTGGGGCCCGCGCTCGCCTTCGCGGGCGCGCTGAGCCTCGGCTACGGCTATCCGATCCCGCGCATCGCGAAGATCCTGCTGGGCACGGGGCGCATCGAGGAGAAGGCCGGCAAACGCATGCTCGAGACCGGCCAGTGGGTGCTCGCGGTGACGGCGCCCGCGAACATGCGTCCCGATCTTCCCGGCAGCGGAATCGCGGCCACGATACGGGTGCGGCTCGTGCATGCCTATCTGCGCCGCCACCTCCTCGCTCAAGACGACTGGGATCTGCACGGTGACGGCATTCCCATGAACGCGTCCGACGTAGCGGCCACGCTCAACATCGCGTTCTTCACGCTGCACGTCGGAGGCATGCAGAAGCTCGGCATTCACTACTCCCCCGGCGAACGCGAGGCGATGGCTCACATGTGGCGCTGGATCGGCCACGTGCTGGGCGTGCCGCAGGATCTACAACCGCTCTCTTACGAGCGCGCCCTGCAGGTGCAGCAGACATATGAGGCGTTCGACCAGCGCACCGACCACGCAAGCGGCGCGGCGCTCACGAGCGCGCTCGTGCGACGCGGGCTGCCGCGCATCGCCTTCGGCATCCCCGCATCGCGCGCCAACGATCTTGCGCTCCTCACGGTTCCGTTCACTGGCGCGCTGCTGGCCTACATGCTCGGCCCGCAGGCGGCAAGGTTGGTCGGCCTCGGCCACCACCGACTGACCCCCGCGATGCGCGCCGCGCCGCTCGCCGGACACGCCTCCAACCTGCTGCGCGCGACCGGTCTGCTCGGCGACGACGCAGCGCTTGCGCGCAGCTTCCACGCGGGCGCGCGCAAGCTGCTTGCGGGTGCTGGCTCACCTGCCGAGCCGCTGCATCCCGAGACCGCAGTCCAGGAGTCCCGCAGCGCGGCGCGTGTCGCGGCGTAGGTGCGAAGACAACGGTTGACGAGCTCCTCGCCGTAGTCTGATCCGGGGATCACTGCGCGAGCAGCGCGCGTACACTCATTTCAAGTTGACTATGAGACACTCTCTGTATGCGCGCGCGACCGACACGTCTCGGAGCACGCCTCGGAGCACGAGCAACGAGCCTCGCCGTAATGATCGCGATCGCAACCGCAGCCTCAGCGGGAGCCTCAGCGGGAACGATCAGCGAGTATCCGATCCCGATCGAAACGACGCCCTACGGGATCACCACGGGTCCGGACGGGAAGATCTGGCTCGTTGACAGCGGCAACCATGTGGGTGGAACTTTCGTCGGTCGCATGGCGACGAGCGGCGCGATCGCGAGCTCAGACCTCGTGAAGCTGCCCTCCGCCGGGTTGGGGCTCGCAGCCACCCTGGGCCCGGACGGCAACATGTGGGTGCTTCAGGACGCGCAGATCGACAAGGTGCCAGTTGGCGTGGCGCTCACGAGCGAAATCACGCCATACCCCCTTGGCAGCGGCACCGGCGGCTACGGATCGATCGTCCCCGGGCCCGATGGGCGGCTGTGGTTCGGCTGGAATCAGCAGGTCGGCGCGATCACTACCGCCGGCACGATCGAAGGCTATGCGACCAAAGCCGGCAGCACGATATCGGGGGTCACCGTCGGGGGCGACGGCAAGCTGTGGTTCGGCGAGGGCAACGCGATCGCGCGCATGGACACCACCGGGCACATCGGCGCAGGCGACGAATTCCCGCTACCCGTGGGCGACAGCACCATCAACGGACTGGTGCTCGGCCCCGATGGCAACATCTGGTTCAGCCTCGGCCTGCCCGCCGCGATCGCCCGGATCACACCAGCTGGAGCGATCACGCTCTTCCCCACGCCGACGCCCAGCAGCCTGCCCTTCGGCCTTGCGGTCGGGCCTGACAAGCAGATCTGGTTCGCTGAGCGCAACGGCGACGCGATCGGCGCGATCCCAACGACCGCCACCTCCGGCGCCGACATCGTCGAGTACCCGATCAGCGGCGCCCACAACGTCGGCTTGGAGTACATCACCGCGGGACCCGATGGACGGATGTGGTTCAACGAGTTCAACCGCGGTGCCCTTGGTGCGATCACCACCAACGTCGCGACCCCGAGCGCGCCCCCCGGCACGCCCCCAAGCGGCGAAACTCACCCCGCCCCGCTGCCGCCGAGCGTGACGCCACCAGCGTTCCAATCTCGCCCGGCGCCGGCCGCATGCGTGGCGGACAAGCTGATCCTCACCGATGTGTTCCCGCAGTCCGGCAAGACGCAGGTGCTCGGCGTTGCGCCGGGCGCCGCGGTCGGCAAGCGCATCAAGATCTTCTCCTCCTGGAACGGCAAGTCGCTAGCCACGGCAAAGGTAGAACCGGACCTCTCCTTCAAGGCAACCGTGGCGCTGCCGCCACGCGCATTGCGCTTCACGAACCGCGCCACATACTTCGCAAAGCTGGACAAGACGCGCACCGGCGTGCTCAAGTTCGCGCGACGGATGTACACCACGTCGATCACCGCCTCGGGTCGCAGCATCATCTTCAGCGGAACCGTGACCGCCCCGCTCGCGAAGCACATCGAACCGATCACGCTCCGCGTCGCGGCCTCATGCGCCTCAATTGCAGCCGGCACCATCGTCGCGACGGTGAGGCCCACGCGCAGCGGCGCATTCACGGCGACGCTGCAGCTACCCGCCTCGTTGCAGAGTGCGCCCAGGGTCTACCTGCAGGCGCAGACCCGAGTGCGTCAGAACAGCCACAGCAAGAAGACCTTTCCCACCTCCACGCTGATCCGCGGCGTGACGCTCACCGCGTAGTGTGGCGGGTGGGCCGTGCCGAAGAGCCCTACCTGCGAAGCGCGCACGACGCCCCAGCCTAGGAGCGCACGCACGCTAGCCTTCGTCGCGATCGTCCTCGGATATGGGGTCGCCGAGAAGCATCCTCCGTCGTAGTGGCATGACGAACCACAGCAGCACAAACGGCAGCGCCCAAGCGCCGCCGTGACGCCGCCCGCCACGACACCAAACAGCTTGGTCGTGACAAGCAGCAGACAGCCACACATCGCGAGCGCCAAGAACACCAGCCCCGCGATCACGACGCGGTTGGAGTAGAACACGAGTGGTGCTTGTCGTCGTGGCGGAACAGAAAGCGGTGCTGCAGCCGACGGCGCGATCGTGCAGACCGCCGCGAGCGCCGCCAACAGCAGCGTGATGAAATAGACGGTGCGCTCGAAGTCTCCGACATGCGCAAACCCGGTGTTGAACGGCACGATCAAGAGAAAGGCAAACAGCACCTGTACGCCTGTGACGACCACGCGCAGCTCGCCGGTCATCTCCTCTAGGTTGCGATCCAGACGTTCGAGGCCCGTCTCCCGGCGCCCAGGCGCAGCCGGCGCGGCTCTCGCGATCGGCGTGGGGGTGGCTGAGCTCGCGTTCGGCCATCACTCTTCCTAGCTCTTCGCGGTCAGTCGTGCCGGGGGATGCAGCTGATCTTTCCGTCGTTCTCGAGGATCGCCCACTGGATGTCGGCGATGGAGGTGATCTGGGCTTGGCGGGCCTCCTCTTGGATGTCTGCGAGCGTGATGCGCTCTCGTCGCATGTTACGCTCGATCGGCCTGGCCGTCCTGCATGAGCACGATCGGCTCCCCCTCGGTGATCAGCCGTGCGCGGGGAGAGCGGAAGGAGATCCAGCTCACCGCTACCGAGAGGAGCGCGATCGTAGAGATCACAGTCAGCGTGCCCGTCACCGACTGATCGCTCTGCGTGATGCCCTGCTGGACGAGATCACCCAAGACCACGAGCAGGATGAAGTCGAATGGCTCGAGGTCTGAGAGCTGGCGCCGACCGACGACGCGAGTCACCAGGAAGATGAAGAAGAAGACGACGGTGGCGCGGATTACGAGGTCCATGAGCTAAGGGAAGATCGTCAGCGAATCGGTGGAGCTCACCAGCGGCGTGTCGCCGTCATCGATCGCTGACGTCCTCTCGGCGCTTGCCGACGTTCGTCGGGTTGACCTGGAAGTAGATCCAGCGGTCACGCTTCTGCCCGGCTCCAGCTTGCCGTAGGACAGGACGACTCTGCCCGTCCTTGGACTGCTCGCTGCTTCGGTTCGGGCACGATCGAGTTGACGCTCATCGATTCCCACCAGCCTCGTCGAAGACGATCTGGGTTCTGGATCTTGCGGTGCGCGATCACCTGACCTGCACCTGGAAGATCAGCCCGCTGCGCAGCCGCGCGGGGGCGGTGACGCTCAGCCTCGCGCGCCGGCGTCAGTCGATTTCGTGGTACTCGGCTTCTGACCGAACACGCCAAGCAGCGCTAGCGCCGGCAAGAGCGGCGATCACGCACAGCAACAGTCTGCGGTAGTAAGGATGGTGCCGCGGCCCGCCAGGTCACGGCTGCGCTCAAGCACCACGCCTTCGGGAGCGTCGGCCATCAATGTCTATTCGTGGGGCCCACGATGACCCTTCTGACGCTTCGCCCCACCCGCTCCCTAAAGACTGCACGACTCTGCAGTGTTCTGTCGTGCGGAACGATTGAATCATCGCCGCCGGGGGTATGGAAACCGCGAACGCCGCTATCAAGGAGATCATCCAAGGTGCGGATCGGCTATTTCCTATCCAGCGAGGAGTTCGGCCCCCACGAGCTCCTCGGGCAGGCTCGCATGGCCGAGGACGCCGGCTTCGACGGGCTTTGGATCTCCGACCATTTCCATCCCTGGAACGAGGAGCAGGGCCACAGCGGCTTCGTGTGGTCCACGATCGGCGCGCTCGCACAGGCCACCTCGCGAATGAAGCTCACGACCGCCGTGAGCTGCCCAACCGTTCGCATCCATCCCGCGATCATCGCCCAAGCGGCCGCGACCTCCGCGGTCCTGCTGGAAGGGCGCTTCGCGCTCGGGTTGGGCAGCGGCGAGGCGCTCAACGAGCACATCCTCGGCCACCACTGGCCGCAGGCCGATGAGCGGCTGGAGATGCTCGAGGAGGCCGTACAAGTGATCCGCACGCTCTGGCGAGGCGGGATGCAAAGCCACCGCGGGCGCCACTACCGCGTCGAGAACGCCCGCATCTACGACCTGCCCGAGCAGACACCGCCGATCCTCATCTCCGGGTTCGGACCCAAGGCCACCAGCCTCGCCGCCCGGATCGGCGATGGCTACTGCACCGTCCAGCCCGACGAGCAAGAAGTCAAGCGGTTCCGCGACGCGGGCGGAAACGGCCTCGTCGCCGGCGGCATGAAGGTCTGCTGGGGCACCGACGAGCACGAGGCGCGCGCCACCGCGCACCGGCTGTGGCCCAACGAGCAGCTACCCGGCGAGCTCGCCCAGATCCTGCCGACCCCCACACACTTCGAGCAAGCATCAGAGCTCGTCAGCGAGGACATGGTGGCCGAAGCGGTGCCTTGCGGCCCCGACCTCGACCTGCACCTGCAGGCGATCCGCCGCTACCGCGACGCCGGCTTCGACGAGCTCTACATCCAGCAGATCGGCCCAGACCAACAGCGCTTCTTCGAGGTCTACGCCAACGAGATCCTGCCCCACTTCAACGACAGCAGCTCAGCACTCACCTCCGCCGTCGTATGAGCGAGTATGCGACACCGTCCCGACACCCAGCCCATCGGGCTGGTGCGGAGCGCCGGGAGGGCCGCTGGCCTCAAAGCCGCCTCGCGCGTTACGGACCACCACGTCGCCGCTCCAGCCCCGCAACGGGTGCGCCTGCTCTCGCGCGAGTCCCCCGCACACCCGTTTCGTAACCGCATAGGCGATGACCGGCACGACTAGGAAAGCGCCGCGGAAGAACCAGATCGCGCCTTCATAGCCAAACCCGAATTGGAAGAACAGCCGGTCGGCCGAGCCTGCCGCGAACACCACCGCCACCGCCGAGAGCATCGCAGCGGCCAGCGCGCTGCGCCGCGGATTATCGCGCGGACGCTCGAGCAGATCGTGGCGACGGTAGTCCTTGCTGATGAAGCGCCTGTCAAGCCACGGCAGCGCATACAACAGTCCGAACACGATGCCGGGAAACAACACCCCGCCGAAAAACGGGTTGGGCAGGAGCGTGTGGCCGAAGGCGTGGATCTCCAGGTTAGGCATCAGTCGCAGCGCGCCGATCAGCCACCCCAGATACCAGTCCGGCTGCGCGCCGTTCGTGCCGATATAGAGGTGGTAGGGGCCCCACAGCCATACCGGGTTGATCTGGATCAGGCCGCCTATCAGCACCAGCACCGCGGCGACTGCCGCGAACAACCCGAGCGAGCGCAGCGCATACCCAGGCCACATCGGAGTGCCCACCACGTTGTCCTCGCGCCGGCCAGGGCCGGGGAACTGGCTGTGGCGCTGGCGCATGATGATCGCCAAGTGCACAGCGATCAGGCCGCCGATGATCGCCGGTAGCAGGAACACATGCGCGATGAACAGCCGCGACTCGAACGCCGTCGAGCCAGGGAACCTGCCGCCCCACAACGCCGTCGCGAACGGACCGCCGATCAAAGGAAACGACATCGCGACCGCCCACGCGATCGCCAAACCCATCCCCGAGAGCAGATCGTCAGGCAGCGAGTAGCCAGCAAAGCCCTCCAAGATCGCCAGCGCCAACAGGGTGACGCCGATGAAGTAGTTGATGTCACGGGGCTTGCGAAACGCCCCGGTGAACACGATCCGCAGTAGATGGAGGGTGATCGCCGCAACGAACACCAGCGCCGCCCAATGGTGAACCTGGCGGGCGAGCAGTCCACCGGACACCTCGAAGGAGATGTGCAGCGTGGAGGCGTAGGCGTCGGAGACGCTCTGGCCCTGCAACGCCTGGTAGCTGCCGTGGTAGACGGTCTGCGTCGTGTTCGGGTCGAAGAACAGCGCCAAGAACGTGCCGGTCAGGACCAGCACCACGAACGAGTAGAGCGCGATCTCGCCGAGCAGGAAGCTCCAGTGGTCAGGGAACACGTAATCCATCAGCCACCGCATCCCACGCGCCGCGCCCAGCCGCTCATCCACGAACGCCACCGCGTCCACCGGCCGGTCCTTGGCGGTGTGGCTCACGATGGATCTCCCCACCAGGACGGGCCGACAGGCCCCGACATCGGCCCAGCAGCGCGCAGCACACCGGCGCTGTCGATCAGTCAGCGGCAGCTGCGGCAGCGGCCTGCCTGCAGGGCCGAACTCGACGCTGCCACCGTCCAGCACGTCGAACGTGGAATAGTGGCAAGGGCACACCAGCGCCGGCCCCTTGGACTCGGTGGACGGGCTCAACGGGTCTCGAAACAGCGAGATCGCGCACGCCGCATGGGTGCAGATCTTCGAGTAGGCAAGGATGCCCTGCGGTGCCCAGCCCGCACGCCCGGCGGGTAGCCGCAGCGTCGCAGGGTCAACGCGCACCACCACGAGGGGGGAGCCCAGGTCCTCCTGACCACCGCCTTCGGCGGCGCTGCCCGCGCCCTGCGGGAACGCCGTCTGAAAGCTCCGTTCGATGATGTCGGCCGCGAGCATCGGCTTGCCCTGCTCGTCCACGAGCGCGCGGCCTGCCCGCCACGGTGTGCCTCGCAACTGCTCCTCGAGACCAGGGCCGAGCGCCGCCACGGGAATCACCACCGCCGCCGTCAGCCCGGCGCCCGCGACGCCAGCGGCGCCTGCGAGCAGCCGCCGGCGAGTGATGCCCTCCACGCCCCCGGCGCCCTGCTCGATGACCTCACGAGCAGCGTCCGGGTCGGCCAGTCGGGGGCGCTGCTCGACCTTCGTCTCTTGGGGCACCAGCCAGCGGCCCGCGAGCACCAGCGCACAAGCCAGCAAAGCGAGCGCCGCCGCGAGCGCGAGACCCAGCAGCTGCGTGTTCGGGTCGAGCACGAACAAGGCGACGAACGCGAGCGCCGCGACCGCCACCAGCAGGAGCACCGCCACGACCAATAGCTCCGCCCATGCGGGTGCGCCGGTGTGCCGCTCAGATGGGTCCATCTCGGGCTGCCCCTGGCCGCGAGAACGCAGCGCTCCGGTGCGCCACAGCATGAACATCACGATCGCCTTCCAGGCCCGGCTCACGCGTCGCCTCCTGTCTGCGGTGGACGCTCGGGCCGCTCGCTCGTGCGCTCGCCGAGCAGCCTGGCGATCAACAACAGCGCGGTGGCAGCCAGCAGCCACGCGACCATCCCCTCGGGGATCGGGCCGATCCGACCAATCCCCCAGCCGCCCAGGTTCTTCGGGTGCTGGATGCTCTGGATGTAGCGCGCGAGCGAGTTCACCTCCGTGTCGGTGAGCTCGCCTGCGCCGAAGCGAGGCATCACATACGGGCCGATCCGTACCGCCTCACCGACCTGTCTCGGCGTCGCCTGATTCAGCGCAGGGACGATCGCGCCGGTCACGATCCCGCCCTGACCCTGGATCGTGTGGCAGCCCGCGCAGTCCACTCCGAACAGCCGCTGCCCTTCAGCGAGCGACCCTCGGCTCGGCTGCACTGTTGGGATGCCAGGTCCGCCGAACGATCCCACGTAGGCGACGAGCGCCTTGATCTTGCTCTGCGGAAATGCGGGACTCGTCCGCAGCGGCTGCGCCTTCGGGTTGGCTAGCGGCATTCGCCCGGTCTGCAGGTAGAAGTCCGCCGCCAGCGCGCCGACGCCATGCAGGCTCGGGGCGCGGCCACTGATGCCCTGCGCGCCCAGACCGTGGCATGACGCGCAGGAGGAGTCGAACAGCGCGTGACCCTGCGCCACCAACCCAGCAGAAGCAGCAGTGGAAGTGGGCGAGAGGGTTGCGCTGGCGTCCCAGTGAGCGGCGAAGTCACTCAGCGCGAGCGCGCCGCACACAAGCGCCACCATCATCATCAGCCGGCGCCTCATCGGCCCGCAAGCTCCCGCGCCGGCAACCCGGTGCTCCGCTCGGCGTAGCGGTCGCGGCGCTGCTGGCGTCGCTCCTCGGCGAGCATCGCGCTCATCGCGATCACGATCGCCAGCACACCCATCACCGCGCCGCCAGCCACCAGCATCAGCACCCCCGCCCGTCTGCTGGTCCGCCAGCGCCGATACGTGCAGGGCCCGCGCCGGCGCCAAATAGAACGGGTAGCGGACGTGCTCATCGAACAGGAACACGCCGGCAGGAATCGACATCACGAGCATCGCGGCCATCAGCCACGAGAACCTCGCGATCGCACCAGGCGGGCGCGGAATCGGGTCGGCTGCGAGCAGCGCCAGCAAAAACAGCGTGCCCGTCCAGAAGTAGGCGGCGTGCTCGAGCGCATGGAGTGTCTGATCGCGCAGCGCCGCTTCATAGGCACCCGTCGAATGCGTGGCGAGCACCACCACCGTGAACAACGCGAACCCGCGCGCCGGTCGCGTCAACAAGCGCACCGGGCGGCTACGCAGAACCACTGCCAGCACACGTCGCGCAGCCGGCGCGCAGGCGCTCAGCGCCAGGCGCACCGGCGCACCCCACAACAGCAGCATCGGTGCGAGGAGGATCAGCAGCAGATGCTCGATCACATGCACCGACAGCAGCTCATCCGCGTACTGGTCGATCCCCGACATCAACGCGAGCGCCACGACCACCAGCCCCGCCAGAAAGGAAACCGCCCGCCAGATCGGCCAGGGCGAGGAGGAACGGCACATGCCCCACACGTAAAGCCCAGCCGCCATCCCCAACACGCAGAGCAGCACGGGGTCCAAGCGTCCACGAGCTCAGCAGACGGCCGAGCGTGGGCGGCTGCGTGCTCACCGCAAGCCTTCCCTGCGCAGCGCCCGCGAGCGCTCGCGCTGCTCACGCACCACGCCGCCGAGGCCGAGCGCCGCGATGGCGACGCCGATCAAGATCAGCCACAGCCCGAACCCGGCGCCGATGAGCGCCACGGCGACCCCGACGACCAGCGCGACCGTAGCGACGGAGCTGTCGCTGATCAGCCGCGGCCCATCAACCTGCCCCTGGCGGATGTCGAGCGCCCACACCACAAGCCCGACGAGAACGCACGCTGCGCTGGCCACCGCGGGGATCGCGAACTGGATCAGTTTCGGGGCGAACACGGCCTGCACGCCGGTCAGCACCGCCAGCCACAACCCCCAGACGAGCAGCACGACAGCCGCGCGTCTCACACCTGCACCTCCTCGTGCGCCTCGCGCAGATCCAAAAGGGGCGCGTAGCTGCGTATCGGTGGCAGCTCGTGGAAGTTGTGGCGCGGTGGCGGCGAGCTCGTCGCCCACTCGAGCGTCTGCGCGCCCCAAGGATCATCTCCAGCCTCGCGCCGCTCGCGCAACGAGACCAGCATGTTCCACATGAGCACCAGCACCGATAGGGCTATCACGACCGACCCGGCAGTCTCGAGAATGTTCAGTCCCTGCCAGCCCGTGGAGGCGGGATAGCGCGCGATCCGCCGCGTCATGTCCTCAGCACCGAGGATGAACATCGGGAAAAAGGTCACGTTCGTCCCGATTACCATCAGCACGAAGTGCAGCTTGCCGAGACGCTCGCGCAGCATCGCCCCGGTGATCTTTGGAAACCAGTAGTAGATGCCGGCGAACAAGCCGAAAGCGCTACCCGCGAAGATCGTGTAGTGAAAATGCGCCACCACGAAATACGACATGTTCAGCCCGTAATCCAACGGCGGCGAGGCAAGGATCACCCCCGTCAACCCACCCACGAGGAACTGCACGAGGAAGCCGAGCGCGAACAAGAACGAGGTGGTGAAACGCAGCCTGCCTCGCCACAGCGTCGCCAGGAAATCGAAATACTCCACGCCCGCCGGGACGATCAAAGCGGTCGATGTCAGCGCGAAATACTTGTTCGAGAGCACCCCGAGCGTGTACATGTGGTGCGCCCACACCGTCATCGACAAGCCAGCGAAAGCGAGCAGCGCGACCACGAACGCGGAGTAGCCGAAGAACCGCCGGGATGAGAACGTGGCCAGCACCTCGCCGACCATCCCCACGAACGGGAAGAACATCACATACACGACCGGGTGCCCGTAGAACCAGAACAGCGCCTGGTAGTCCACCGCGCCGGCGCCGCCGACGAGCACATCCCCGAAGTGCCGTTGCGCCCACAGCAACCCGAGCGCGAGCAGCAGCGCGGGGAACCCAAACACAACCATCAAGCAGGTCACGACCATCGTCCAGGTGAACACCGGCATCCGCATCAACGTCATCCCCGGCGCACGCCGGCGAAGCGCGGTCGACAGGATGCAGCCAGCCCACAGGATCTGCCCGAGGGTCGCCAGCATCACCCCGAAGATCCACAGTTCCATGCCGCTGCCAGGGGAGTGGATCGAGTCTGAGAGCGGGTCGAACCCCCACCAGGAGGCCGCCGCGGCGCCGCCGCTGGTCAGAAACCCCGACCACATGCTCACGCCGCCGCACAACAGCATCCACAGCCCGGCCAGCGCTACGCGCGGCCCTGCGATCTCGGCCGCCCCGACCTGCAAGGGCACGAAGTACAGGCCGACCGCGAGCGCGACCGGCACGATCACGAGGTAGACCATCGTCGAGCCGTGCATCGTGAAAAGTTCGTTGTAGGTCTGCTGGGAGACCACGCCACCGTCCGCCGCGAGCTGGCTTCGCATCAACAACGCCAACAGCCCACCTGCCAGGAAGAACACGAACGCGACCATGCAGGCCGCGCCGGCGATCCGCTTGTGGTCGCTCGAGGCGAGCGTGCGCGACGCCACACGGGCAGGCACCGCAACCGCGTTCACGACGACGCCCCTCGCCGGGCGGCTTCGTGCGCGAGCCACGCTGCGAAGCGCTGCGGGCTGAGTGCCCGGATGGCGAAGTGCATCTCGCTGTGATCCTCTCCACAGAGCACCGAGCACTCACCGCCGTAATAACCGGGCGTTCCGAACAGGAGATCAAAGCGCGTCGTGTAGCCCGGCACGAACTGCCGCTGGTAGTGAAGAGCAGGCACCCAGAAGCCATGAATCACATCCTCAGAGCTACCCACGAATTCAACCTCGCTGCCCGTCGGCACATACGCCGGCGTCGGATGCCACGTATCCACATCGGCGACGCTCACGCCGTCCGAGTAGATGAAGCGCCAGCTCCACTGCGCCCGCGATCACCTTGATCCGAACCGCAGGATGCGCGGCCGTGCGGTCGATCGGCGTCTCCGCAGTGAACGTCACCCACAGCAAGAAAGCCACCACGCCCGCCAGGACGCACGCATACGCGGTCTCCAGCACGAGCGCCTGCGAGCGGCGCCCCGGCGTCCTGCGTCTCGCGCCTGCGATCAACAGCACCAGCAGCGTGCCGAGCACGAGCACGAACACGCCCACGGCGATCGGCAGGTAGATCCCCTCCACGTGCTCGTAGGCGTGCGCCGTGTTCGCGCATCAGTGCTCGTAGCGCTCCGCCTCGCCCTCACGCAACGACAGCCCCATCCCAGCGACTGTCGGGTCCGGCCAGAGCGCGCCTTCGCGCAGCGGCGGGGCGCCGTCGAACAGCAGCTCCTCGATGCGGGCGTGGTCGTGGAAGTACTCCACGTGAGCGAGCGGCTCGATCGCCGCGCACACGTGCGCGTGCAGCGCCGGGCTCGTGTGCGCAGAGAGCCGCAAGCCACGCGCGGCGCACAGCGCGCCCACCTGCAGCAGCTGCGTGATCCCGCCGCAGCGCGTCACGTCCGCCTGCAGCACGTCGACCGCGCCGGCGTCGAGCATCCGCCGGAAGTAGAAAAGGTCATAGCCGTACTCGCCCGCGGCGACCTCCATCCCCGCAGGGGCGCGGTCGCGCAGCAACCGAAGTCCCTCGAGGTCATCGGAGGAGACCGGCTCCTCAAACCACGACACCCCAGCCTCTCGCGCGAACGTCTCGGCGAGCGCCAGCGCCTGCTTGCGCGAGTAAGCGCCGTTTGCGTCCACGAACAACTCAACCCCATCGCCGATCACGCTGCGGGCATGTCGAACCCGCTCAGGATCACGGTCAGGCTCTGAGCCCACCTTCATCTTCACCGCACCGACTCCCTGTGCCACCCAGCCGGCGAGCTGGCGCTGCATCTGCTCCGGGGTGTAGGTGGTGAACCCGCCGCTGCCATACACCGGCACCCTCTCGCGGACCCGACCCAGCAGAGTGCTCAACGCGACCCCGAGCAATCTTGCCTTCAGGTCCCAGAGCGCGACATCTACGGCCGAGATCGCGCTCGAGGCGACCCCCGGATAGCCGATGTTGCGCACCGCACGACGCATCGCTGCCCACGCCGCCGACGGCGAAAGCGCATCCCCGCCAACAACCGCCTCGCGTAAGGAGCTCGGAGACCAGCGGGGCTGCCGCGCCCGCCGCGTAGCTATAGCCAACGCCGGTATGTCCAGCTGAGCGGGCTTCTACGACGACGATCGTCGTCGCATCCCAGCTAAGCGTGCCATCGGCCTCCGGCGCGTCCGTCGGCACCGTGAACGCTCTCGCCGTGAGCTGCTCGACAACGGGCTTCACCCCGCGGGCCGGAATGCTCTGCGGGGCTCTCGGCGTCTGCGCTGCTCACCGGCCCGACCCGCGATCGTGTCTCGCTCAGCGAGTGCCGACGAAACGAGCGTTCTGCTCGTTCTCGACCTCGACGTGCTCAGGCCGCGGACCCTCATCCCGCCTCGCCCTCGAGCTCATCGCCCCCGGGCGCCAGCTTTTTGCGGCGCAGCCACATGCTCACCGCATACAGCCCGCCGCCGAGCACGCCAACCACGATCATCACCAGCACGAGAATGAAAATGCCTCCAAATTCCATGCCAGTCACATACCCAAACCGTCGTTGCTCAAACCGGCGTCGCTCGCGGCTCGCTCTGCGCGAGCGCGGCGACCGCGGCGACATGCGAGAGATGCGTAAGCGTCTGCGGATAGTTGCCGAGCAGCTCGCCGCTGGCGGGATCGACCTGCTCTGAGAACAAGCCGAGCGGGCTGGCGGCGCCCATCGTCCGGTCGAACACCTCCCGCGCCTGCCGGCAACCTGCCCTGGCGCGCGTAGCACTCAGCCAGCCAGAACGAGCAGGCAAGGAACGCGCCCTCCCGGCCGGGCAGCCCATCGTCCTGGCGGTAGCGGTAGAGAAACCCGTCCGCGTCGAGCTCCGCGCGCACCGCGTCGGCGGTGCGGAGCATCCGCTCGTCATCGAACTCCACGAACCCCACGACCGGCAGCAGCAGCAGCGCGGCGTCCAACGCCGGCTCGTCAAAGCACTGCACGAACACGCCGCGCTCAGAGTCATAGCCGCGCGTCTCGATCGCCTCGCGCATCTCCTTCCGCGCTTTCTCCCAGCGCCGCGTCGGCGCCGTGCGCGCGCACTCCTCAGCCAGCCGCAGGCCGCTGTCCACCGCCGCCCAACAGCACGCCTTGGAGTGAACGAAGTGCCGCGGCTCACCCCGCCACTCCCAGATCCCCCGGTCGGGCTCAGACCACCGCTCAACCGCAGTGTCGACGAGCTCTGAGAAGAACCGCCATTCGTCATCGTCAGGGGAGTGCCCACGGCGATGCCAGCGCCACGCCAGATTCAGGATCTCGCCGAAGGCGTCCAGCTGCAGCTGACCGGCAGCTTCGTTACCGACCCGTACCGGCCGCGAGCCACGGTAGCCCGCCAGGTCCAGGCTGTTCCTCAGAGATGCGTCGCTCACCACCGATCCCGAACAGGATCTGCAGGTCCTCGGCGTGCCCAGCGCTGGTGCGCACGATGAAATGGCGAAACCGCCGGGCCTCACGCTCGCAGCCAAGCTCCGCCAGCGCGTGCGCCGTCAGCGTCGAGTCCCGCACCCAGCTGAAGCGGTAATCCCAGTTGCGCTCGCCGCCCAACGTCTCCGGCAGCGAGGTCGTGGGGGCAGCCACGATCGCGCCGGTCGGCGCGTAGGTCAGCGCCTTCAGCGTCAATGCCGAACGCACGAGGGCATCGTGATCGGGGCCGTCCTTGCTCAGCCGTTCACGCCAAGCCCGCCACCACTGCACGGTCTCCTCAAGGCGCTCGTCCACCTTCCCCGCATCCAACGCGCTCTGCTCTCGCTCGAGCAGATGCGGGCGCACGAACCGGATCAACAGTCGCAGCCGCTCCCCGGCATGGATCTGGCCGCCCGCGACGATCGCTTCCTGCTCGACGCGCAGCTCGCCGTCGCTCCAGACCAAGAGCCCGTCGTCGCCGCCGATCGCCGTGAACACGTCCACCGCAGCGCGACGCAGCCACGGCCGCACCGCCCCGTAGTCAAACCGCGGTGCCACCTCGAAGCGCACCTCCGCGCTGCCGCGCTCGCACTCCACGATCCGCACCAGCTCACGATGCGGCTCGAGCGCGCCGTGCTCGCGCATCGCAAAGAAATCCCTCACCCGCACAGTCCCCTGCGGGCCTTCAACGACGCTCTCGAGCACCAGCGTGTCCTCGACATAGCTCACGCCCCGCCAGCTCGCCTCGCCCTCCACGCCTACCGTGCAGAACCCTCCGCGCTCACGGTCAAGCAGCCGTCCGAAGCAGCTCCCGCTATCGAAACGCGGCAGACAGCACCAGTCGATCGAGCCCTCAGCCGAAACCAGCGCGGCGCTGTGGCAGTCCCCGATCAGCCCATATGAGCCGATCGACGGCGCCTGCTCGCTCATCGGCCTCGCCGCATCGCGCCAATCCCCACAAGCCCCGCCGCGACCACAGCGCCGGCGCCAAGCAGCCGGCGGTGGCGCGTCAGCTCCCACTGCACGCTGCGCGGCTTGGCCTGCTTATCGAAGTCGCCGTGCGCTGAGCGCTCGCCTGGCAGCGGCGCAAACAGGTTGTCCGGCCGCCCCGCCTGCACAGGCTCGTCGGTCTGCTGGGCGTCAAACCCCGTCCTCGCCAGATAGCGGTCGCCGACGCCGGGAGCGAGCGCATTGCCGAGCAGCGTGACAGCGGTCGACGCGCCGACCCACCACTCTCGCCGCGCCGGCTCGCTGGCGGCGGCCACGATCGCCCGCGCGGCGACCTCCGGCTGATAGATCGGTGGCACCGGCTGCGGATGCCGGGGGAGGCGTGTACGCACCGTGTCGAACTGCGGCGTGTTCATCGCCGGCAGCTGCACCATCGTCACCCGCACCCCGCTGCCCTCGTGCATCAGCTCGCAACGCAGCGACTCGGTGAACCCCTGGATCGCGTGCTTGCACGCACAGTAAGGACTCTGCAAAGGGATGCCACGATAGGCCAGCGCCGAGCCGACCTGCACGATCACACCACGATCCCGCGAGCGCATCCGCGAAAGCGCACACAACGTCCCATACACCACCCCGAGATAGGTGACCTCAGTCACCCTGCGGAACTCATCCGCGGTGATCTCCCACGTGGGGGCGAACACGCTCGCCATCGCGTTGTTCACCCACACCCCGATCTCGCCGTGCTCCTCCAGCGTGCCCGCTGCCGCCTCGAGC
The DNA here is from genome assembly GCA_963785435.1 of uncultured Solirubrobacterales bacterium. GTDB lineage: Bacteria > Actinomycetota > Thermoleophilia > Solirubrobacterales > Solirubrobacteraceae > Palsa-744. The sequence goes on along the minus strand of CAWAVE010000008.1, from coordinate 346,929 downwards.
GCCTGCGGGTCAGCGACATCGCACTCCAACACCACCGCGCGCCCGCCCAGCGACTCCACCTCAGACGCCGTGGCGGCCAAGGCTTCCTGGCCGCGGGCGATCAGCCCAACCGTCGCACCCTGACGCGCGAACGCCTGCGCGGTCGCGCGCCCCACACCGGAGCTCGCGCCCGTCACCGCCACCACCACAGATCCCATCATCCCTCCATCAAGCGCCGGCGACACACACCGCGCATCTACCCAACCGGCCGTCCTGCCAACCCGTAATCGCATCGCCCGTCCGGCGCGATTCACATCGGACGGACGCGGGTATGCAGCCACCACGATGAGCGAGCGGACACGATGGACTTCCTCAAAGAGGCGCTGAGCGGCCGCAACCGCTTCGTGCTGCGCCTAGCGCTCGTCGCCGCCCTCGGGGGGTTCCTGTTTGGCTACGACACAGGCGTCATCTCCGGGGCGCTGCCGTTCATCGACAAGGACCTCGGCGGCGGCGAATTCAACGAACAAGCATTCGTCGGCTCGCTGCTGATCGGCGCCGTCGTAGGGGCGATCCTCTCCGGGTTCTCCGCCGACGCGTTCTCACGGCGACGTACCAAGATCATCTCCGGCTGCATTTACGTTATCGGCGCCCTCGCCTCCGCCTTCTCGCAGACCGCGCCTGAGCTGATCGCCGCCCGCTTCGTGCTCGGCATCTCCGTCGGGACCGCCTCGTTCGTCTCGCCGATGTACATCTCAGAGCTCGCGCCCAAGCGCATCCGCGGCGGCGTGACCTCCTTCAACCAGCTGATGATCGTCAGCGGCATCATGGCCGCCTACCTCGTCAACTGGGCGCTGAAGGACGCAACCGACAACTGGCGCTGGATGCTCGGCCTCGGCGCCCTCCCAGGGCTCGCCCTGGCGATCGGCATGTACTTCCAACCGTTCTCACCCCGGTGGCTGGTCGAGCAAGACCGCGAGCAGGAGGCACGCGACGTTCTGTGCCGCGCCCGCACCAGCGACGAGGAGGCAGACGAGGAGCTCGAGGAAATCAAGGAGGCCGCCAAAGAAGCCGGAGGGTTCCGCGAGGTATGGCGCCCACAGGTGCGCCCCCTGGTGGCCGTCGGGCTAGCGCTCGCGATCGCGCAGCAGTTCATCGGCGTCAACACCGTCATCTACTACGCGCCTACGATCCTCAAGTTCACCGGCCTCTCCACCAACTCCGCGATCACCCAGGCGCTATCGGTCGGGATCACCAACGTCATCTTCACGATCGTCGCGATCGTGCTGCTCGACCGCGTAGGACGACGACTACTTTTGATCGTCGGCACCGCGGGGTGCATCCTCTCGCTCGCGCTGCTCGGCGTGTTCTTCTCCTCCAACAGCCTGCAGCACAACGACTCCTGGCTGGCGCTGGTGTGCCTGATCGCCTACATCGCCTCGTTCGCGGTCGGCCTCGGCCCGGTGTTCTGGCTGATGATCTCCGAGATATTCCCGCTGAAGCTCCGCAGCCCCGCGATGAGCCTCTCCACCGTCGGCAACTGGACCTCCAACTTCCTCGTCTCCTCGTTCTTCCTCACGCTCGTCGGGGCGATCAGCCGCGAGGGCACCTTCTGGCTCTACGCCGGCTTCGGCGTGCTCGCCCTCGTCTTCTTCCTCGCCAGAGTGCCCGAGACCAAGGGCCGCTCCCTAGAGGAGATCGCAAGCGACCTCGGAGCAGACCAACAGCAGCACGGCAACGAGACCGTGCCCGCCCACTGACATGCGAGCCTATCCCGACGTGCAGCTATGACCGTTGCGATCCTCGACGTCGACGGGACACTCCTCGACACCAACTACCAGCACGCGCTTGCCTGGTATCGCGCGTTCCGCGACCACGAGATCATCCTCCCGATCTGGCGCCTTCACCGTCACATCGGCATGGGCGGCGACCAGCTAGTCGAGAAGCTCACCGACGCTGACGTGGAGCACAGGCTCGGCGATCAGATTCGCTCACGCGAGAGCGAGCGCTACAGCGAAATGATCGGCGAAGTCGAAGCCGTTCAGCCAAGCCAGCGAGCTACTCAGCGACCTACGCGATCGCGGCCACACGGTCATCCTCGCAAGCTCCGCCAAGCAGCCCGAGATCGAGCACTACATCGACCTGCTCGGCGCGCGCCAGCTCGCCGACGGATGGACAAGCGCCAGCGACGTGCAAGCGACCAAGCCCCAGCCCGACCTCGTGAACGCTGCCCTGGAATGCGCGGACGCAGAACCGGAGCAGGCGGTGATGATCGGCGACACGCCCTGGGACGTCCAAGCAGCCCAGCGCGCCGGCGTGCAAACGCTCGCGGTGATGACCGGCGGCTTCTCAAAAGAAGAGTTGTGCGAAGCCGGCGCCATCGATGTCTACGAGTCGGTTGCTGAGCTGCGCTCCTCACTCGAGGAGACAGTCCTGCGGGGCAAGCCATCCAGATCGTGAAGCCTCTCGCTCTCGGCGTCGCACGCGAACGGTTCAGGCACGGTCGCTGGCATCCTCGAGCAACTCCAGTACCGCCTTCTCGACGCGAGCACGGACTCTCGCTTTGCCAAGATCCGGGCCAGCGCGACCGATTGCCTCAGCGATCCTCACCCCGGCCTGAAAACGGTCGATGACCCTCGGGTCCACATATGACGCACGACACACCGCCGGTGTATTACCCAAATACGCCGCAACCGTCTTGATCGCCTGTTTGACCTCTCGCTCACGCGCGGCTTTCCCTTTCACCTCCTCTGCGCCTGCCAGCGCGACCGCGGCGAGCACCGTCGCGTTCCAGGTACGGAAGTCCTTGGCGGTGAACTCCCCACCCAAGCACTGCTTCAGGTAGGCGTTCACCTCCTCGGCCGTCAGGTTCCTCCAGCCGTCGCTCGCGCGGTAGGCCAGCAGCTGCGAGCCGGTGCGCCGCCGCTTGAGGGCCCCGACCAACACCAGCGCCTCGGGGTCGGCGATCGCCTGCACCCGCCGCTGCCCAGACTTCGCCGGGAAGTCGAAGATCAGCTCACGCTCGCTCGACGATCACGTGCTCGCGCAGCATCGTCGTCAACCCATAGGACTCGTTGCGCTCCGCGTAGTCCTCCGAGCCGATACGAAAGAACCCCAGATCAAGCAGCCGCACCGCCAACGCCAGCACCCGCCGCTCGGTCAGCTGCCCAACCGCGACCCGCCGCCCGCCGCTCGGGAGCTTCAGGTCGCGAGCCACACGACGACGCAGCCGTGGCAGCGCCGCACCGAAGGCGATCATCGAGTCGAACTTGCGTCGGTCGCGGTGAGCCCGCCAACGCTCGTGGTAGAGGTACTGCTTGCGGCCCGCGGCGTCGACCCCAGTGGCTTGCAGGTGCCCAAGCGGGTCCATGCACACCCACACCTCCCGCCACGCAGGCGGGATCACGAGCTCCGCGATCCGCTCCAGCACCTCGGGGTCATCGACACGCCCCCCGTCGGGGTCGAGGTACTCAAAGCCACGGCCGCGTCGCCGGCGCACAATGCCCGGCGCCGCACAGTTACTACGCCTCAAGCGTGCGATCTCACCCCTCCAAGCATCATCCCGGCGATACCCGGTGCTCTACGAATACAACCACCACAGCAGCGGGCCGCCCCGGCTGGCTCGAGGAACGCCACTCGACCCGACCCACCGCACCAGCCGGCCTTCCGCCCAACCGTCGCGCTTGCCCGCCGGTTGCATCCCGCCGCGACGGGGTAAGCGACTACCGAACAGCCAACAACCCGGAGGCCGCCATGTCAGCAACAAAGAGCAGCAACGGCATTCTCGCCGAGGACGCCCGTGAGGAGCGCGAGCGGATCGTGGAGATGCTCACCAAGGCGTACTGGATGGAGATCGAGACCGTGATGAGCTACCTCGCCAATTCGGTGAACCCCGACGGCGTGCGCGCCCAGGAGATCATCAAGTCCCTGCGCGAGGACATCCAAGAGGAGCTCGGGCACGCCACCCAGTTCGCCAACCGCATCAAGGAGCTCTACGGGATCGTGCCCGGCTCGATGGACTTCGCAGCCGAACAGTCCTACCTGCAGCCGCCCGAGCATCAAACGGACATCGTGCACGTCATCAAGGGCGTGATCGAGGCAGAGACCGGCGCGATCGACTTCTACAACGAGATCATCGAGGCGACCGAGGAGACCGATCCCGTCACCAACGACATGGTGATCGCGATCCTCCACGACGAGGAGGGCCACCGCCGCCTGTTCGAGGGGTTCCTGCGCGAGTACCAAGACCAGCCGTGAGCAGCACGACTGCACGGCTGGCCACCACAGAGAGAGCGCCCAGCGCAGCCCGATCGCCCTGAGCTTCACCTTCGACGATGGCCCCGACGAGACGTGGACGCCGCGCGTGCTGGAGCAGCTCGCCCGCTGCGAAGTCACGGCGACGTTCTTCATGGTCGGCGAACGAGTACGCGCCCACCCCGACCTCGCCCGCACGGTGCTCGCCGCCGGCCACGAGATCCAGCTGCACTGTGACCGCCACATCCGCCACACCGAGCTCACCGAAGCAGAGCTACAGCTCGACACCGAAATGGCGCTTGACGCCCTAGCCACAGTGGACGTGAGCCCGCAGCTCTGGCGGGCCCCGTGGGGAATCTGCACCGACGCGAGCGTTCGAGTAGCCGCACAGGTCGGCCTGCAGCTCGTGCGCTGGTCGATCGACACGCACGACTGGCGCGGCGATCAGCCACAGCACATGCTCGACCGACGCCCAGGCCAGCTCGCCGACGGTGGGGCGGTGTTGATGCACGACGCCATCGGGCCCGGAGCGCTACGTGCCGGCTGCCAGAACACCATTGCGCTGCTACCAGCGCTCGCCGCTGCCGCCCGCGCCGACGGTCTCGCGCTCGCCCCGATGCAACACCAAGCGATCAGCCCGCCAGCGATCGAGGTGCCAGCGTGAGCGTCCAACAGCTACCCCCGCGAGCCTCCACCGCACGACTCGAGGACGCGCTCGCGCGCATCGCCCAGCGCGCCATCGAGCTCGATCGCCAACCACGGTTCCCCACAGAGAACTTCGCCGACCTTCTCGCCGCCGGTGCACTCACACCCCCGCCCGATGGACTGGCGGGCGAAGCGCGGCTCGTGCGGGCAGTGGCCGCCGCCGACGCCTCGACCGCGCGCATCCTCGACGGACACCTCAACGGCATCGAGCGGCTGACCCTCACCGCCCCCGAGCCGCTGCGCTCCACCGAGCTCGCCCGATACAAGAAGGCGAGCTGCTGCTCGGCGTATGGGGCGCAGACCCAGCCGCCGGCGAGGGGCCACCCGCCCGGCTCGAGCACAGCCGACGGCCAGCCGGTGCTGCGCGGCGTCAAGACCTTCTGCTCGGGCGCGGGCGGCGTTCAGCGCGCGCTCATCCTCGCCGCAGACCACGACGGCTCCCGCCGCCTCGTCTACCTCGACACCACCAGCAGCCAGATCAGCATCGACCGCGGCTGGTATCAAGCATCCGGGCTGCGCGCCTCAGAGAGCCACCGCGTCGAGTTCCACGACACGCCCATCCTCGCGGTCCTCGGCGGCCCCGGCGAGCTCTCACGCGAGCCCTACTTCTCCCGCGACGCGCATCCGCACCTCCGCCACCTGGGCCGGGCTCGCCGACAGCATCATGCGCGAGACCCTCAGCGCGCTCGACCCCGACCGAACCGACGCGGTACAAGCCCACATGCTCGGCAGGATGCGCGTCGCGCAAAGCACGATCGACCGCTGGCTCGAGCACACCACCACCAGCCTCAACCAGCCAGATGATCCGCGACCCGAGCTCGACCCGGCCGTGCTCGCCGCTGGAATGCCGCATCGTCCTCACAGACGCCGCCCGACTGATCTCGAGCCAGGCGGCACAGGTCTGCGGGTCGCGGGCACTGATCGGCGCGAGCACCCTCGACCGCGCCCGCCGCGACCTCGACCTGTTCCTCCTGCAGCATCGGCTGGACCCCAAGATCGCAAAGCTCGGCACGCACACGCTCACCACGGAGGGAGCATGAGCGCCACCGCCGACCTCGCGCGCTTCGAGCGTCTCTACCAGCAGAGCCCCGACCCCTGGGGCTACCGCACCAGCAGCTACGAGCAAGAAAAGTACGCGGCGACGCTCGCAGCGCTGCCGAAGCAAACCCACGGCCTGGCCCTGGAGGTTGGCTGCTCGATCGGCGTGTTCACCGGCCTGCTCGCCGCGCGCTGCGAGCACGTCGTCGCGATCGACTTCTCCCTCAGCGCCCTGGAGCTCGCCCGCCGCAACCTGCAAAGCGTCAGCAACGTCGATCTGCTGCGCGCCAGCTTTCCCGAGGAGACCCCGCCTGGCTCCTGGGATCTGATCGTCTGCTCGGAGGTCCTCTACTACCTGCAGCCGCCGGCGCTCGCGGACGCGATCGGCTGGATCAAGACACAGCTCAGCTCTGGTGCAAGCGTGCTCACTGTCAGCTGGCGCGGCATTGGGCGCGACGAGCCGCTGAGCGGCGATGAGGTGCACGACCGGCTCGCTCGCGAGCTCGCCCGCTGGCACGCGCTCGACGCACGCCAAGAGCAGTACAGGCTCGACCGCTTCGACGGGCGATGAGCCCACGGCGGATCGTGATCGTCGGCGCCGGCCCCGCCGGCCTGGCAACCGCCCGCGCCTACCGCGAAGCAGGCGGCACGGCGGAGGTCACGATGCTCGGCAAGGAGACCCTCATCCCCTACAGCCGGCCACCGCTGACCAAGGAGTTCCTGCGCGGCGAGCTCGACGCCAGCGAGCTACCGATCGAGAAGCCCAGCTGGTTTGACGAGCACGACATCCAGCTGCGCCTCGGCTACGAAGTCACAGCGCATCGACCCCAGCACAGGCGCCGTCCACGCCGACGGATACGCGCTCAGAGCCGACGCGATCGTGCTCGCCACCGGCGCCGAGCCATCCCGGCCCGACCTGCCCGGCCTGGACGACCCGCGGGTACAGACCATGCGCGAGCGACCCGACAGCGAACGCATCGCCTCACAAGCCAAGCCAGGCACCCACACCATCGTGCTCGGCACCGGCTTCATCGGCTGCGAGCTAGCCGCATCGCTCGCGCTGCGCGGCGCCCAGGTGACGCTCGTCGGCCAAGAACCAGCGCCGCAGCAGCAGCGCCTCGGCGCCGAGGCCGCCGAGCGCATCGCACGTTGGCTGGCAGACCTCGGCGTGACGCTACGGATGGGCGTGAAGGTCTCCGCCGTGCACGACGGCCGCATCGTCGCGCTCGACCGACGGCGACCCGATCGAGGCCGACAACGTGGTGCTCGGCATGGGCGTTCAGCCCCGCGCAGCGAGCTAGCCGAGCAAGCGGGCCTTACGATCGTCAAGGGAGCGATCCTCACCGACGCGCAGATGCGCGCCCACGACCGCGTGCTCGCTGTCGGCGATGTCGCCTACGCCCACAACCGCAGCGCAGGACGACGGCTGCGCGTAGAACACTGGGGCGACGCGCTCGGCCAAGGCGAGATCGCCGGGCGCGTACTCGCCGGCCAGAACACGCACTGGCAAGACGTGCCCGGCTTCTGGTCGACCATCGGCCAGCACACCCTCAAGTACGCAGCCTGGGGCGACGGCCACGACCAGTGCAGACTCGACGAGCACCCCGACGGCGCGTTCACCGTGTGGTACTCGCACCACGACAAGCTCGTCGGTGCGCTCACCCACGATCGCGACGAGGACTACGAACAAGCACAACAGCTCATCGCCGCCGGGGGAAGCCCACCATGAACGAGCGCCCGCTAGACCTCCACGGGATGCCGGCGGCCGTCGAGCTCGCACCGCCGCACCCCGACCTCCACGCAGTCGTCGTCATCCCGGCCCGCGACGAGGCCCCCCGGATCGCCGCCTGCCTGCACGCGCTCGCCAGCCAGCACGACATGCCCGCCAACAGCTACGAGGTGATCGCGATCCTCGACGGCTGCCGCGACCACACGCTCGGAGTCATCCAGCAGACCGCGCGGCTGCACGAGCAGCTCGCCATCCACACCGTCACCCTTCCGCATCCCCAAGGCGTCGGGCGCGCCCGGCGCCTGGGCATGGACATCGCCTGCCGACGACTCATGAGCCTCGAACGACCTGACGGGCTGATCGCAAGCAGCGACGCCGACACGACCGTCGCCGGCGACTGGCTCTCAGCGCAACTTGCCCTCTCGCGGTCGGGCGCCGCTGCGATCGGAGGACTCATCGAGCTCGACCCCACAGAGCGAGACACGCTCGACCCGCACGCCCTCGCCGTGCGCGAACTGGGCGCCGCCACGCGGCTCGCGCTCGCCGTCCAGCAGACCGCAGGCGGCGCGCTCGTCGAGCACCCGCACTTCTCCGGCGCATCGCTCGCGCTGACCGCCGCCGCGTATGAGCGCTGCGGCGGACTGCCAGTACGCGCAGCGCTCGAGGACGAGGCGCTAGCCCACGCGCTCACCAGGCAAGGCATCGCCATCCACCGCCCCCGCCACGTCCGGGTGAGGACCTCCGCCCGCACCGACGGGCGCGCTCCACGCGGCCTCGCGCAAGACCTCACGCGCGCAGACTGGCGAGCCCGCCGCTCCTACAACGCCAGCGAGTTCCCACTCGACCGTCTGCTCGCCGTCAAGCAGAACACCATCGCTCTCCTGCTGCCAGCCCGCGAAGTCGCACAAACGATCGACCCGATCGCTCGCACCGCCGCTCGGCTCAAAGACGCCGGTCTGCTCGACGAGGTGCTCGTCATCGACGCCGCCTCCCAGGACGAGACCGCCGCGATCGCCCGCCAAGCCGGGCTCCACGTCGCCCAAGAGGATGAGCTGCTGGCCGACTACGGACCCTCACAAGGCAAGGGCGACGCGATGTGGCGAGGGCTCGCCGCAACCAGCAGCGAAATCGTCGCGTTCGCCGACACAGACACCGAGGACTTCCATGAGGGATTCCTCCTCGGGCTGCTCGGCCCGCTGCTCTGCGACCCCGACATACAGCTCGTCAAGGGCACCTTCCGTCGCCCGTTCCGCAACGGCGACACCGTGCTCGCCGAAGGCGGCGGGCGCGTCACCGAGCTGATGGCAAGGCCGCTGCTCAACCTCCATGCCCCGCAGCTGGCCGTGTTCGACCAGCCGCTCGCGGGGGAGACCGCCGGGCGCCGGGCGCTGCTCGAACAGATCCCGTTCGCCGCCGGCTACGGCGTCGAGATAGCAATGCTGATCGACAGCTGGCGAACCTGCGGCCTGGACGCGCTCGCCCAAGTCGACCTCGGGCAAAGGCAAAACCGCCACCAGCCGCTGCGCGACCTCTCAGCGATGGCCTACGCCGTGCTCCTCGCTGCCCAAACCCGCTTCCTCGGGCCGGAGTTCGCCGACAGCCACGCCTGCAGCTCAATCATCCTGCCACCCACCAGCACCTCCGAGCTGATGGAGACACGCCACGTAACCCTCGAGGAACGCCCACCGCTCATCGAGCACCGTCAACGCACGAAGGCTCACGCATCGCGACGGAGTTTTGCGGCGCCAGCACAAGGGTAGGAGGCAGAGCATGAGCGCCGAGAACGACATGACCCCGCGCTTCACCCACGCCGACCGAAAGGGAGCGCTATGAGCGAGACCGTCGCCGACCACCTGCTCAACCGACTAGCGAACGAGTGGGGAGTGAAACGCATCTACGGCTACCCCGGCGACGGCATCAACGGCATCATGGGCGCCTTCGGCCGCGCAGATGACTGCCCGGAGTTCATCCAGGTTCGCCACGAGGAGATGGCCGCCTTCATGGCGTGCGCGCACGCCAAGTTCACAGGTGAAGCCGGCGTGTGCCTCGCCACCTCCGGCCCCGGCGCGATCCACCTGCTCAACGGCCTCTACGACGCGAAGCTCGACCACCAGCCGGTCGTCGCGATCATCGGCCAGCAGGCCAGGCTCGGCCTGGGCGGCAACTATCAGCAGGAGGTCGACCTCACCACCCTCTACAAGGACGTCGCGCACGAGTACGTCCAGATGGCAACCGAGCCCGGCCAGATCCGTCACCTGATCGACCGCGCGATGCGGATCGCGCTCTCCGAGCGCACCGTCACCTGCGTGATCGTCCCCAACGACCTGCAGATGGAACCAGCCGTGCCGACACCACCGCACGCTCACGGCACCGTTCACTCCGGCCCCGGCTACACACCCCCGCACGTCACGCCCGACGACGAGCAACTGCGGCGCGCCGCCGAGGCGCTCAACGCGGGCGAGCGCGTAGCGATGCTCGTCGGCGCCGGCGCGCTGCACGCCACCCAAGAGGTGATCGAGGTCGCCGACACGCTCGGCGCCGGGGTCGCCAAGGCGCTGCTCGGCAAGGCCGCCGTACCCGACGACCTGCCGTTCGTCACCGGCTCAATCGGCCTGCTCGGCACACGCCCGAGCTGGGACATGATGCAGGACTGCGACACGCTGCTGATGGTCGGCTCCAGCTTCCCCTACTCGGAGTTCCTGCCCGAGGAGGGCCAGGCCCGCGGCGTGCAGATCGACCTGGACGGCAGGATGCTCGGCATCCGCTACCCGATGGAGGTAAACCTCGTCGGCGACAGCGCGCTCACCCTCAAAGCGCTCCTGCCGTTGCTCGAGCGCAAGGACGATCGCGGCTGGCGGGAGAAGATCGAAAAGAACATGAGCGAGTGGTGGCAGGTCATCGAGAAGCGCGCTCACGAGCCCGCCGAGCCGATCAACCCGCAGCTGATCTTCCACGAGCTCTCAAAGCGCCTACCCGACGGCGCGATCCTCACCTCCGACTCCGGCTCGGCGGCCAACTGGTACGCCCGCGACGTGCGGCTACGCGCCGGCATGATGGCCACGCTCTCAGGCACCCTCGCGACGATGGGACCGGGCGTGCCGTATGCGATCGCGGCGAAGTTCGCGCACCCTGACAGGCCCGTGATCGCGCTCGTCGGCGACGGGGCGATGCAGATGAACGGGCTCGCCGAGCTGATCACGATCGCCAAGTACCGCGAGCGCTGGTCAGACCAGCGGCTGATCGTGCTCGTGCTCAACAACCGCGACCTCAACCAGGTCACGTGGGAGCAGCGCGCGATGTCCGGCGACCCCAAGTTCGTCGAGTCCCAGGAACTACCCGACGTGCCCTACGCGCGCTGGGCGGAAATGATCGGGCTGAACGGCATCCGCACCGACGACCCCGAAGCGATCGGCGAGTGCTGGGATCAGGCGCTCGCAGCCGACCGGCCGACCGTGCTCGAGGTGTGCTGTGACCCCGAAGTGCCGCCGCTGCCGCCGCACATCACGATCGAGCAGGCCCGCTCGTTCGCCTCGGCGATCCTGCACGGAGACCCCGGCAGCCGGCGGATCATCGCCCAAGTCGCTGCGCCAGAAGCTGCCCGAGTTCCTCCCAGGCCGATGAGCGCCAAGCGCCTGCTGGCAAACCTGCGCCGCGGACGCGCGCAGCGCACCCTCGCCGCCGCGACCGCCGCAAGCGCGCTGCCGCTCGGCCTGGAGATCTACTTCGAGCACTTCCGCGGCTCCTTCGGCGACAAGTGGATGTGGACCCCCGTCGCGCTCTCGCCGCTGCTCACCGCCGCCGGACTCGCAGGCGTGCGCTCCAAGCGAGCAGCGAGGACCGTGCTGCCCGCTGTGTCTGCCCTGTACTGCCTGGACGGGCTGATCGGCGTCTACACCCACATACAGGGCGTGCGCAAGCGCCCCGGCGGGTTCTCAGAGCCGCTCTACAACATCGTCATGGGGCCGCCGCTGCTCGCGCCCGGCTCGCTCGCCCTCGTCGGCGGCATGGGCCTCGCGGCGGCGCTCGCCGAGCGGGAGCGCTGAGGAGCGATGGCGCAGGCACCGAGCTCCTCGGCCGGGCATCTCCCCAAGCAGGGCGGCGACACCACGCCGGGGCCGCCCGCAGGGCTGCCACGCCAGCGCAAGGGCACCACGCCGCAGATGCGCGGGCGCTACCCCGACTACGACGTGCTGAGCGCCGCCTCCCATTGGGACGCGAAGACGCGCGGAGTCGTGCTCGACCGGGTAGCGAACGTCCCGCCGATCCGCTTCTTCACCGAACAGGAGGCACGCACGCTGGGAGCGTTCTGCGACGTCGTGACCGGCCAGGACTCAGAGCCGCGCATCCCCGTGCTCGAGATGGTCGACGCGAAGCTCCACGCCGGCCGCCTCGACGGGTTTCGCCACCACGACATGCCGCCCGACCCCGAGACCTGGCGGCAGGTCGCGGCCAACCTCGACGACAGCGCCCGCGAGCACGGCTCAGACGACGGGTTCGCCGCCGCCAGCTCAGAGACCCAGCACGAGATCGTCCAGCGGTTCTCCGAAGGCAAGCTCGACTGGGAGCTGCCCGTCACGAAGGCGTGGGGAGTGGTGATGCGCGGCGTGCTCGGCGCGTTCTACTCACACCCCTGGGCGTGGAACGAGATCGGCTTCGGCGGCCCCGCCTACCCACGCGGGTACGCACGGCTCGGCGCCGGGCAACGCGAGCACTGGGAGGCCCCACCGGAGTTCGCGCTCGACCCCGTGGCCGATGTGCGCGAGCGGGGCCTTGAGTGAGAGAGCGTCTGCGTGTCGCTCTGAAGGGCGCAGTGCGCCCACCCGAGAACGACTCCGCGTTCCTGCTCGATCCGCACCGGCGAGGTGTGCCAGGGCGCGAGCGTATGCGCCGCTACAGCCCCGACGAGGCGGTCGACATGCTGATCGTCGGTGCGGGCGCCGGCGGCGCGACGCTCGCGCAACGACTCGCCCGCAAAGGCTGGCGCGTGCTCGTACTCGAGGCCGGGCCCTTCTGGGACCCCGACGAGGATTGGGTCTCAGACGAGGCCGGCGCGCACCCGCTGTATTGGACCGAGGAGCGCATCATCGGCGGCGAGGACCCCGTGGAGCTCGGCAAGAACAACTGCGGCCGCGGCGTCGGCGGCTCGATGATCCACTACGCCGGGTTCACGCCGCGCTTTCACCCCTCCGACTTCGAGGTCTACACCCGCGACGGCGTAGCCGCCGACTGGCCCATCACCTACGAGGACCTCAAGCCCCACTACGAGCGCCTAGAGCGCGAGCTGCCCGTCGCCGGCGAATTCTGGCCCTGGGGCGACCCCCACGACTATCCGCACGGCCCGCACCCCGTCGGCGCCGGCGCGCTGAAGGCGTGGGAGGGCGCCAGGCGCCTGGGGATCGAGATGCGCGTCGGCCCCGTCGGGATCGCCAACGGCAGCTTCGGGCACCGCCCGCACTGCATCTACCGCGGCTTCTGCCTACAGGGCTGCAAGGTCGGCGCCAAGGCATCCCCGCTCGTCACCCACATCCCCGACGCGCTGGAGCACGGCGTCGAGGTGCGCGCCGACTGCATGGTCACGCAGGATCGAGACCGACGAGGCCGGGCGCTGCACCGGCGTCACCTACTTCCACGACGGCCAGGAGCGCTTCCAAGCAGCAGATGCGATCACCGTCGCCGGCTACTCGATCGAGACGCCACGGCTGCTGCTGCACTCCACCAGCAGCCGGTTCCCCAACGGTCTCGCCAACGAGAACGACCTCGTGGGACGCGGGATCATGGTGCAGGGCGCACCCCAGGTCGCCGGACGCTTCCCCGAAGAGATGCGCATGTACAAGGCGCCGCCGCCGGAGATCAACTCCGAGCAGTTCTACGAGACCGACCCCGGACGCGGATTCGCCCGCGGCTTCTCGATCCAGACCGTCGGCCCGCTGCCGATCGGCTGGGCCGAGCACGTCCTCGCCGACGGACACTGGGGGCAGGCGCTGCGGGAGTACATGCGCGACTACAACCACTGGTACACGATCGGCTGCCTCTCAGAGCTCCTGCCCAGAGCGGAGAACCGCGTCACGCTCGCCGAGCAGACCGACCGCAACGGGATGCCCGTCGCGCGCCTGGACTACACGCAGTGCGAGAACGACCGAGCGAACATCGCCTACGCCAAGAACAAGCTCCACGAAATCCTCCACGCCGCCGAAGCGCAGGACATCCTCACGATCGACCGCTACGCCCACCTCGTCGGCGGCTGCCCGATGTCAGACAAACCCGAGACCGGCGTCATCGACCGCAGACCACCGCGCCTGGGGAATACCCAACCTGTTCGTCTGCGACGGCAGCGTGATGCCGACCCAAGGCTCAGCCAACCCCGCGCTCACGATCATGGCGCTCGCATCTCGCCTCGCCGAGCGCCTGGGCGGGCAAACGGATCGACCCCGCCAGCACACCACCACGTCAGAGTCGCCATGCGCCTGATCGCACCAACCGCCGCCCGGGATCATGCTCGACAAGCACCGCTCGCCTTGTGTGTCGAACCCCGCCGCGCCGGGTAGGTCAAGCTCATGGCCGCCGAGCAACGACAGATCGAATGGGGCACCGCCGAGATCGACGACGGCACGCTCACCGTGCAGCTGGCCGGCGCGTCCTCGAAGTCATGGAAGGCGCGTTTCGAGAACGTGCTCGCACTGCTGGACACGCCGCACAGCGGCTGGGGAGAGGTCAGCCTCACCAAAAAGGCGATCAAGGTCTCCGGCGTCCAGCAGGGCAGCGAGGCTGAGCTGCGTCACTTCCTCGAGAGCGCGGTCCTTCAAGCCAACACGGACACCGCGCCCGACGCACCCCCACCGCACGACGAGGAGGACGAGGAGCCCGACGCCGACGAGCAGATGGCCCAGACCTTCCGCAGCTTCGCCGCCGAGCACCAACACCGCTAGCAGCCTCCTCCTCGCTTTTTGCCAGCGCGGCGAGCGGGTAGATGCAGCGGTATCCACAAACCCGAGGAGGACCAACGATGGCCAAAGATCACGGCCCCAGCGTCAAGAACGACAAACAGTACGAAGGACTCCGCGAAAAGGGCATGAGCAAGGAACGCGCAGCGAAGATCGCCAACAGCCCAGGCTCATCCAAACGAGGCGGCAAGAGCTCAGGCTCAGGCACAAAACGCAAAGCCAGCACCCAAGGCGGCACCAAAGCGCAGAAGGCCGCCGCAGGACGCAAGGGCGCCAAAAAGAGCAACAGCTAGACCATGCCCGAGAGTGCCACCGACAGCCATGCCGGCAGCCCGAGCGCGACGCCCCTCGGCTTCGCTCTCCTCGCACTACGCTCCCGGCCAAGAGCGCCCGCTCGGCTCCTACGCCATCCTCACCGGCGCGTACACCACCGGCCTGGCCGGCGGCCTGATCGCGCTGCGCGCCCGTCGCCACCAGCTGCCCGAGCGACCCACGACCGGCGACCTGCTGCTCGTCGGCATCGCCACCCACAAGCTCAGCCGGCTGCTCGCCAAGGACAAGGTGACGAGCTTCATCCGCGCGCCCTTCACCCGCTACCAAGAGTCAAGCGGGCAGGGCGAGGTCGAGGAGGAACCCTGCGGCCACGGTCTGCACCTCGCCGTCGGAGAGCTCCTGGTGTGCCCCTACTGCCTCGCCCAATGGGTAGCCACCGCGCTCACGCTCGGACTCATCGGCGCCCCGCGCCTCACGCGCCTCATCAGCTCCGTGTTCGTCGCGCACACCGTCTCGGACTTCCTGCAGGTCGCCTACCGCGCAGCCGAGGACAAGCTGTGAAACCCACGGTCCGTCCGGTACCACAGCGGCAGAAAATCGAGAGCCGACGGCCGGAGTCGAACCGGCGACCCCCGCTTTACGAAAGCGGTGCTCTGGCCATCTGAGCTACGTCGGCAAGACACGTCATCTTACCGTTGGTGAGAATCGCTGTCTCGGCTGGGTTCAGTCCGTCAGGCGCCGGGTATCTCCTCTTTGTGCACGCTCTCATCGCCGCCGCAGAAGCCACAGGAACGCTTCGGGCGGCAAGTAGCAGCCGCGTTCCGCCTGCTCGCGGCAAACAGCACGAGCGATTGCGGCCTGTTCGCATCGGCTGCTCGGGCTGGAACTACAAGTCCTGGCGCGGTGAGATGTATCCACCGGGCCTGCCGGCGCGGCGCTGGCTCGAGCGCTACACAGAGCTGTTTGACACCGTAGAGGTCAACGCGACCTTCTACCGTCTGATCAGCCGCGACGCGGTCAGCCGCTGGGTGCAGCAGACGCCACCGGAGTTCTCCTTCGCGGTCAAGGCCAGCCGCTATTTGACGCACGTCAAGCGCCTGTCTCACATGGGGGAGGGGCTGGCGCGGTTCTACGAGCGCATCGAGCCACTCATAGAAGCCAAGCGCCTTGGTCCCGTTCTCTGGCAGCTACCCGAGACCTTTCATCGCGATGACGAGCGGCTCGCTTCCGCGCTGGTGGCGCTGCCGGCGGGTCGTCACGCGTTTGAGTTTCGTCACCCCAGCTGGTTCGTGCCCGAGATCTATGCGCTGCTGCGCGAGCACGACGCGGCCCTGGTCATCGGGGACCACCCAAACCGACCGTTTCAGAGCTATGAGGCCACGGCCGGCTGGCGCTACGTGCGCTTTCATCACGGAACCCGCGGCCGGCGCGGCAACTACTCCGATACCGAGCTGGAGGAATGGGCCAAGCGCCTAGATTCCTGGCGCACAGAATCAGAGCTCTTCCTCTATTTCAATAACGACTGGGAGGTATTCGCGCCCCGCAACGCCGCCAAGCTACGTCTGCAGCTCAAGCGGCTAGAGAGCTCCAGGATCAATGCCGTCTAAGGCACGCGCACAGAAGGCACTCGACGCTCTGCGGGGGCAGGCGGGGGAATGTCATGCCTGTCCGCTGTGGCGCGATGCGACTCAGACCGTCTTCGGGGAGGGCCCGGCGCAAGCAGCGATGATGCTCGTAGGCGAGCAGCCCGGCGACCGAGAGGATCGCGAGGGCAGACCATTCGTGGGACCCGCCGGCGCATTGCTTGACCGTGCGCTTGCGCAGGCCGGAATCGACCGTACCCAGGTGTATGTGACCAATTCGGTCAAGCACTTCAAGTACCGCAGTCGCGGCAAGCGACGTATCCACCAGCGACCCGACAGCGAGGAGATAAAAGCCTGCCACCAGTGGCTACAGGCAGAGCTCGATCTCATCAAGCCGCGCATACTCGTCTGCCTCGGAGCGACAGCAGCGAAGGCGCTGCTCGGAGGAACACCGCACATCGAACGCGACCGGGGCCATCCGCTGCCCTCTGGGCTCGCACCCTTGGTCATGCTCACAGCCCATCCCTCGGCGGTCTTGCGCCAGCGCGACCACGATGGCCGGCAAGCAGCGACGCAGGCGCTCGTCAGAGACCTGCGAAGTGCCTGGCGAGAGTGCGCTCAGTGAGATGGGTGTCGCACGAAGATCGGCAGCGGGTAGGAGAGGCACACGGTGAGCGCCACCGCCCTGATCGTGATCGACATGCTCAATCACTACGAGCACGAGGACGCCGAGGCGCTGCGCCGCTCGGTGCATAACGCGCTGCCCGCCATCGGAGACCTCGTGCAACGCGCACGCCGTGCCGAGGTGCCGATCATCTACGTCAACGACAACCATGGCGATTGGTCGGCCGGGCGCCCGGAGCTATGCCAGCGAGCCCTGGAAGGGCCAGATCCTTCTCTGGTGGAACCCATCCTCCCGGACGAGGAGGTGGCTTTCTTGGTCAAGGCCAGGCACTCGATCTTCTATGAAACCCAGCTCGACTACATGCTTCGCCACCAGGACATCGAGCGGCTCATCCTGAGCGGCCAGGTGACCGAGCAGTGCATCCTCTACTCGGCTTTGGACGCCTATGTGCGCCACTACTCGATCGTCATCCCGCGCGACGCCGTCGCCCACATACACAAAGACCTCGCCGACGCCGCGCTGCGGATGATGGAGACGAACATGGCAGCCGAGATCACGACGGCCGCAGAGTGCGGCCTAGCCGCCGAACACTAGGCGGCTCTCAACGATCCCCTCGTTCTTAGGGCTTCAGCAGGATCTTGAACGCGTTGTCTTCCTTCTTCTGGAAGATCTCATACGCGTGCGGGGCTTCATCGAGCGGTAGATGATGCGTGGCGAACGAGTCCACCCCAAGCGGGTCCTCCTCGCCGCTGAGCAGCGGCAGGATGTCATCGATCCAGCGCTTGACGTTCGCTTGCCCCATCCGCAGGTTGATCTGCTTGTCGAACATCTGCAGCAGCGGCATCGGGCTCGCCGCACCCCCATAGACACCAGAAAGTGAGATCGTACCCCCGCGCTGAACGAGCTCGACCGCCATGTGCAGCGCACTCAAACGGTCGATTCCGGCGGTCTCCATCACCTGCTGGGCCACCGTGTCGGGGAGCAGTCCTGCGAGCTTGTGCGCGAGGCGTCCGATCGGGGCGCCGTGAGCCTCCATCCCGACCGCGTCGATCACCGCGATCGGGCCGCGCCCCCCGGTCAGCTCGCGCACGACCTCCGGCAGGTCATCGTGATCCTCGAGGTTCAGGGCCTCCACGCCGTGAGCGCTCGCGCGCGCCAGGCGCTCGGGCACGAGATCCACGCCGATCACCTTCCCCGCACCGCGATGCTGGGCGATCCTGGCCGACATCTCCCCGATCGGCCCCAGACCGAGCACCACGACGGTCTCTCCCTCGGGGATGCTCGCGTACTCGACCGCCTGCCAGGCGGTCGGCAGCACGTCGGAGAGGTAGACGAAGCGGTCGTCAGCCGGCCCGTCGGGGACCTTGATCGGCCCATACTGGGCCTGGGGGACGCGCAGATACTCCGCCTGTCCACCGGGGACCTGGCCATAGAGCTTGGTGTACCCGAGCAGCGCGGCGCCGGTTCCGTACTCATGGACCTGCGTCGTCTCGCACTGAGACTGCAGGCCCTTCCCGCAGGTGTAGCAGTGCCCGCAGGAGATGTTGAAAGGGATCACTACCCGGTCGCCGGGCGCGATGTTCCTGACCTCTGGGCCGACCTCCTGCACGATCCCCATCGGCTCGTGACCAAGAATGTCGCCAGGGTCGATGAACGCGCCGAGAACCTCGTACAAGTGAAGATCCGAGCCGCAAATCCCGCTCGAGGTGACCTTGATGATCGCGTCGGTGGGCTGCTCGATAGAGGGGTCAGGGACCATATCCACGCGAACGTCGTGGTTGCCATGCCATGCCAGTGCCTTCACGTGTCAGCTCCCTCTGTCGGTCATCGCCGGAGCGGTCTCACGACTGCAGCTACCCATCGGGAGTAAGAAGAAACCCGCGGGGACTTCGATGTGAAGTCCAGGAGCGACGCCACGCACACCACGTCTCATCCCAGTGCCGTCCCTAGCCGGCCACCCGACTCGGATGCTCCGATCCTGGATGTGGGGCTTAGCGTCCGTCGTAGGCGGCGTGCTCGTCTACCTGCCAGGCAGCGAGGAGAGCCGCGGACGATCCTTGCGAGCTCTGGAGCGCGGCAGAACGCCGTGACTGGTATTAACGGCTCCGGACGTTTCGCTTGGCAGATCGGGAGCGTCATCCCGAAAGGGGAGCTGGTCGAGCAGGCCGCAGATGGCAAAGACGCGCTGCACCTGAGCTTGGCCGGGAAGAAGGCGAAACTCGCAGCCATGCTCTGCGCACAGGGTCTGCGCCGTGAGCACTGTATGGATGCCGGTCGAGTCAATGAACGAGAGCCTGCGCAGATCGAGGACGACAGCTCTCGTTCCGTCCTTACAGATGTGTGCCAGGGCCGCGCTCAGGGTCGCAGAGGACGCGAGGTCGAGTTCGCCGGTCAGCGAGAGTGTGTGCTCACCATCGCAAATGGTGTGCTGCATCTGCAGCTGGGACCGCAGGCGCCTCGTGAAACGTGCTCTCTCGTTCGACGGTCATAGAGACCCCTCCGTACACAAAGGTCGTTGTGTACGGCGGTCCTTACTCGGCACCTGGGCGTTGCCGACCGTCCCACCGCTCGCAGCAGACCCTCGACCACTTGAAGGACGAGGAGCCTCGATATTAGCGCTGATTCGGCGGCCCGCAATAAAGGGGTACACTGCCGGTCACGTGCGCTTGGTGTGGACCCCTGTGCGGGCACAGGCCGATACGCGGATTCGCGGGCGGATTTGATCCGTCTCCTTCCTACCCTTCGCGGGTCCTGAAGAAGGAGGGAGGCGAGACTCAGGAGGCCGGCATATGCCCGGCACTCATAGATCAGCCCATCCCTGGGGAGGTTGCCTCAGGCATCTCCAACGCCGTCGTGCGCCTCTTGGCGGAGTACACAGGCCGAGGTCCGACCAAGGCTCGGACCTATCTCAATCAGGACCTGGTAACGGTCGTTCTACGCGATACCTTGACCAAGGGCGAACGGAGCCTGATTCGGGAGGGCGACGTGGCGATCGTGATGAGCACTCGTCAAGCGTTTCAGAACGCCATGAAGGATGAGATGGTCGCGGCTGTTGAACAGCACTCTGCTCGTCGCGTGATCGCATTTCTGAGCGCTAACCACCTTGAGCCCGACATTGCTATCGAGAGCTTCGTGCTGGCGCCCTCATCAACGGAGAGGTTCTCGAAGAGTAAGCCAGCGCAAGATGCTCTCCGTCCGAGTTGAGGGCACGGTTCCAAGGAACTGGCAGCCGAGATGGAGGCAGCTCCGCCTCTTGGTGGCTGAGATGTTTACGCGCCCATCTTCAGGGTTACTTACTCGATGAGTTCTTAGCTCCGATCAGGGCCAGAGGATCTCCACAGCGGCGGGAACGGACGGCACGGATTGGTGCTAGGGCGGACTGCCGCACATGATGTCTTCTATGTGCGGAGCACGATGCCGGAGGTCTCCAAATGCCATATCTAAATTGCCCGAGCTGCGGGTTGACGCTCGCGATGCGTCGGGCCGAGGCTGAGATCGAGCACTGTCCCCGATGTCTGACCAGAGCAAGGAGGGCAGTCGGGATGTTTGTCTCCGCAGAGCCGCGCGGACGGCGACCCAACACGATCAGCTCCCGCCCTCAAGCCTCTCCAGGCACCGCGCCCGGTATGTCACGCCCCCGCCGGTCTGCAGGCGAGCTGAGTCGTGATCGTAGTGTGAGGTGAACGGGTAGCGAGCTCACGCATGAGACTTCGCAAAATGGATCACAGCCGCGCACCGATGCTCGAAGCGCTCGCCGACTATCACGAGCGGGGCCGCTACGGGTTCACGCCGCCGGGACACCGGCAGGGACGCGGCGCGAGCGCGGGTGTTGGAAGTTATGGGGCGAGAGCCATTTCGTGATGACGTGCTCGCGAGCGCAGGCCTCGATGACCGCTCCTCCTCCGGCCAGTTCCTGCAATCGGCCGAGGCGCTGATGGCCGATGCTGTCGATGCCGATCACGCGTTCTTCTCGACCTGCGGCAGTTCCCTCTCGGTCAAGGCCGCGATGCTCGCCGTCGCTGGGCACGATGGCCACCTGATCCTGGGACGCGATGTGCACAAGTCGGTCGTGGCCGGGATGATCTTCTCAGGGCTTCAACCGTGCTGGGTGCCGCCGCAATGGGACGCGCAACTGCACATCGCGAACCCTCCTTCGCCCGAGCAGATCGCAGAGGCATGGGAGCGCTATCCGCACGCCGCCGGCGCCTTGATCGTGTCGCCGACGCCATACGGCACCTGCGCGGATATTGCAGGCATCGCCGAGATCTGCCACCGGCACGACAAGCCGCTGATCGTTGACGAGGCATGGGGAGCGCACCTGCCCTTTCACGAGAGCTTGCCGACGTGGGCGATGGACGCCGGAGCGGATATCTGCGTCGTGAGCGTGCACAAGATGGGCGCGGGCTTCGAGCAGGGCTCGGTGTTCCACCTCCAGGGCGAACGAGTCGATTTCCCTCATCTCTCGGCCTGCGCGGACCTCTTGATGACGACCAGCCCGAACGTGCTGCTGTACACGGCGATCGATGGCTGGCGCCGGCAGATGGTCGAGCAGGGCCACGAGCTGATCGGAGCCGCACTGGCGCTCGTCGAGCACACGCGCGAGCAGATCGACGGCATTCCGGGTTGCGGGTCCTTCGCAAAGAGCTGGTCCGCGAGGAGGCTTCGCACGACCTCGACCCCTTGCAAGTGCTGATCGACCTCACAGAGCTAGGGATCAGCGGCTACCAAGCAGCTGACTGGCTGCGCGAGAACGAGATGATCGATATCGGCCTGAACGACCACGCGCGGATACTCGCGACGTTCTCGTTCGCCGATGATCCATCGAGCGCAGATCGGCTGCTCCGCGCGCTGAGCCGACTAACCGATGCGGCCAGCGAGCTGCCCGAGCCCGAGACGGTCAAGATCCCGGACCCTCCGAAGCTCGAACTCGAGACGGTCAATCGCCCACGTGACGCGTTCTTCAGCCAGTTCGAGGACGTGAAGGCAAAGGATGCGCCCGGCAGAATCGCCGCCGAGCAGATCACGCCCTACCCGCCGGGCATCCCGGCGATCCTGCCGGGCGAGCGCATAACCCAAGAGGTGATCGACTATCTTCAGAGCGGCCTGCAGGCCGGGATGGTTCTACCCGACCCTGTCGAGCCGAGCCTGAAGTCGATCCGCGTCATGCAGTAGCCGTTGCATGAGCCAGCTCTATGTGGTGCTCAGGGCTGCCTCATAGGGGCCAGTCGGAAGGGCGGCAAGAAGTCAAGCTAGAAAGACGCTCGCACCCTCTCCGCGGACAGCGCCTGCGCCGAGCCGGCCCCTCCCGGAGCCGAGCTCGCCGCATGTGGACTTGGAGCGCCGCGTCGCGCTGCTCGGCAAGACCGGCGGTCTGTGCCGGATTACTGGCGTGAGCTTGAGCTGCTCTCAGCCGGCGGCGCTTGGTGCTGCTTGGTTGACTCCGGACTTGAACAGGCCGCCAGTGGCGACCTTCGTCAAAAGCTCGTCCGCGTGGCTCTCCTCGTCGAGTGTTTCATCGAGCAGATCCCTCGCCCTGTCATGGCCAAGCTCGGCCGCGAGCGCCTTCGCTGTGCCATAGGCGGCGATCTCGTAGTGCTCGACCCGTTGCGCGGCGGCAATCAGGGCAGCGTCCTTAGCTTGCGGGACACCTTCGGCGGAGACGATCTCCTCGCCCTCGCGGATCAGGCCCGCCATCGCCTCGCACTGCTCCCCGGCACCTACGAGGCCGAGGTCACTCTCGATCTCCTCCAGGCGACGTACATGCCCGCGAGTCTCCTCGAGGTGCTCGCGAATCGCCTGCTTGAGCTTCTCGTCGCTCGCCGCGTCGGCGATCGCCGGCAGTGCAGCTACCAGCTGCGTCTCGGCGCTATGCAGGTCCTCGATCTGCTCTTGGAATACGTCCTCTAGCGATTGCAGTCTCATTGGTCGGCTCCTTTCGGTTGCCTGTATCGGGGCTGTCTATGCCCTAACGCATACCCGAGTTCGACGCGGCGGAAACGAGGTCGCGCGGCTCGTTTGCGACTGCTGCCCGCCAAAGAGGAGCGTGCCATCCTTCCGGCAGAACTTGGCGTACCCGACGAGGTCCAGCTGGCCAGCAGCATCAAGCGTCTAGGAGTGCTTTACGCGGGCGAGGCTTTCCTTCAGCGCGGCCATCAGGTCCGGGACGGGCTCGCGTTCGGCCTCGATCTCCGGCACATCGACCTCACCTGTCTTACGCTTCTTCTGGATGATCTTCATCAACCTGCTGCGGTGGCAATCCTCGTAACGGGATGAGTCGAAGTCGCGGGTCATCGCTTCGATCATCTTCGCGGCCTGGGCGACCTCACCGCGTCCCGGCTTGCCGGCCCTCGCGCTCGGGACCGCGACGATCTGCTGCGGGTCGCGGATCTCCTCCGCGAACAGCATCGTCGTCAGCGACAGCAAACCATCGCGCTCCCGTACTGCCACGAGGTACTCCTTGGAGCGAAGCACCACTCGTCCGATCGCGACCTGTCCGGTGTTCGCGATCGCGTCGCGTAGCAGCCGGTAGACGCGTGTGACGCCCTCGGAGCTCGAGTCTGGCAGCAGGAAGTAGGGATGGTTGAAGTGCGCCGGGTCGATCTCCTCGAGCTTCACGAACTCTTCGATCTCGATCGTGCGGGTGCGCTCAGGAGCGGCGGCGGCGAGCTCCTCATCGGAGAGAACGACCTGTTTGCCGTCCAGCTCATAGCCGTGGCCGACCTCCTCCCACGGAACCTCCTTGTTGTCCCTCTCGCAGGTGCGACGGAGCTCGATCGCGCTCCCCGGTTTTCTCGTCGATCTCATGGAAGTGGATATCGCGGTCGCGAACTGCGCTGACCATCCGCACGGGCACGGCAACCAAGCCGAAGCTGAGCGTCCCGGTCCATATTCCGCGGGCCATCAGCGCGCCTTCGTCTTCGCCTTCGCACTCGCCTTGGTCTTCGCAGGCGCTTTGCGTCGGCTTCGCTTTCTTACCCGAGCGGCCTTTTATGCTTTCCTGTAGCGCGCCGAGCAGATCCTCCGGCGGCTTCGACGCCTCGTGCTTCGGTGCCTTTACTTCCTCGCCTTTGGCCTTTCGCTTGACCAGCGCGACTACCTCCTCGCGGTAGTGGTCGGTGTGGGAGGCGGGCCGCCAGCTCTCAGAGAGCGTATCGATGAGCGCTTCGGCCATCTTGACCTCCTTGGCGGAGGGCTCGCGACGCAGCGCCGGCACGTCGAGGTCCTTGTGGTCGACGATCTCGTCGGCGAATCGCATCGTGTACAGCTGCAGCGCACCGTCGCGTGGCGCGAGCGCGACGAGCTGCTCGCGGGTGCGCAGCACGAAGCGCGCGACCCCGACCTTGCCGGTACGCTTCAGTGCGTCGTGCAGCACCCGGTAGGGGCGCTCGCCGCCGTCCTGCGCGCCGAGGATGTAAGGGTGCTCGTAATAGACAGGATCGATCTGCTCGGCCTGCACGAAGTGCTCGATCTCGATCGCCTTCGGCCGCGACCCGCGCGCGGCGGCGATCTCCTCATCCTCGAGCACGACCTGCTGCCCGCGACCGGTCTCATACGCCTTACCGATGCGCTTCGCCGGGACCTCTTTGCCCGACTCCGAGCCGACGCGTCGATGCACGATCCTGCAGCCGTCGCTGAGACGCACCTCATGGAAGTGGATCGAGTGCTCCTGCACGGCGGAGAACAGCTTGACCGGCACGACGACCTCGCCGAAGGCGATCGTCCCGTTCCAGATCGAGCGGGCAGCCACGTCAGCTTTCCAGCGGGGGGAGTGGTTGACGCAGCGAGTTCACCTCCGCGAACAGGTCACCGCGCTCAGCGACACGGGCGAGCACGTCGGCGGCCTCGAACACGAGCAGCTCGGGATCTGTCTGTTCGCGACAGCTCTCGACCTCTGACCACTCGACGGGCGTTGAGACGGTCGGCCGGTCCTTCGCGCGCAGCGAGTAGACGTTGACCGTCGTCTTGTGCTCGTCGTTCTGGCTCCAGTCGATCAGCACCTTGCCGGTGCGCTCAGCCTTTGCCATCGCCGAGACGACCAGGTCCGGGACGACGCTGCTCGAACAGGTCCGCGACCGCGTGCGCGAACGGCTTGGTCTGCTCATAGCTCACATCGGGATCGTTGAGCGGCACGTAGACCTGCAAGCCCTTCGAGCCGGATGTCTTCGCGAACGAGGACAGTCCAAGCCGATCGAACATCTCGCGCAGCTCCAGCGCGACCTCGCAGCACTCCACGATGCTCGCGGGAGGACCAGGGTCCAGGTCGAACGCCAGCGTCGTCGGGCGCTGCACGTCCTCGGCGACGGAGAGGGATGGGTGCAGCTCGATGTCGGCGAGGTTCGCCAGCCAGATCAGTGTCGGCAGGTCCTGGCAAAGGGTGAAATGGATGTCGCGTTTGCTGTGGCGGCTCCACACCGTTGCCGTCTGCACCCAATCAGGACGATGCTTCGGTGACTGCTTCTCATAGAAGAACTCACCCTCCACACCGTTTGGGTAGCGCTTCAGCGTCAGCGGCCGGTTATACAGGTGAGGCAGCAGGACCGGCGCGACCTGGGCGTAGTAGCCGATCACCTCGGCCTTCGTGAAGCCCGTCTTCGGATAGAGAACCTTGTCGGGATTAGTGAGCTTCAGAGTGCGTCCCGCGATCTCGACCTCCACGCCGCCCCGAACCTTGCGGCCCCGCTGAATCCACGACTTCACCTCCGAAGCGTCTTGGCTTGCTGGCGCAGCCGGCGCTTGCTCCGGTGCGGTGACTCGCTCGCGCACAACCTCCTCGGCTGGCTTGTCCTCGCGCAAGCCCTTGTAGGAGGGGTGGCGAAGCGTGCCGGCGCGCGTCCACTCGGTGAACTCGACCTCGCAGACGAGCTTCGGCTCGACAAAGTGGGCGCCCTTCGGCGGCTGGCGTCCAGCGAATGGCGAGCCTCTGCGGGCGAGCGGCTCCAACAGACCAGCAAGATGCTCCAGCTCCTCCGCGTCAAAGCCGGTGCCCAACTTGCCGGCATAGCGAAGCTCCCCCTGCTCGTATACGCCGAGGTGAAGCGCACCGATTCGCTGGGCGCGCGAGCCCTTCCCCTCGGTCCAGCCGCCGATGACGAGCTCCTGACGCTGGATATTCTTGATCTTCAGCCAGCTGCCGCCACGTCCGCCCGGCGTATAGCGCGAGTCAAGGCGCTTGGCTAGGACACCCTCCAGCTGCTGCTCGCGCGTGGCGGCGAGCAGCGCCGAACCCTCGCCGGCCTGGAACTCCGGGACGCGCCAGCGCTCCCCGTTCAACTCAAGGCCGTCCAGTCGCGCGCGGCGCTCGGCGTAGGGGAGATTGAGGAGGCTGTGTCCGTCGAGCCACAGCAAGTCGAAGATCACGTAGGTGACCGGCGCGCTCTCGGCCAAGTGCTTGACGGCCGCCTTGCCGCGCAGATGCATGCGGGGCTGTAGCGCCTGAAAGCTTGGACGGCCGTTCTCGTCGAACGCGACGATCTCACCATCGAGGATCGCCTCATGAGAGCCGAGCGCCCGGTTCAGGGCGCGCAGCTCGGGATATGCCGCCGTCACGTCGTTCTCGTTGCGGCTGAGCAAGTGGATACGCCCAGGCTGAGAGTACGTGATCACCCTGACGCCGTCCCACTTCACCTCAAACGCCCACTCGGACTCATCGGGGGGAAGCGTTGAGAGTTTCGCGAGCATCGGCTTGATGAAGTCGGGCATCTCCTCCGCGCTGGCATCGGCCGGCGGGTCCATGCGGTGGATCATCCAATCCTTCTCCGCGCGCCCGGCGTGGAACAGCGCGTAGCGACCGTTCAACTGCTCGCCATGAAAGACGACAACGACCTTGCCGGGCTCCCACTTCTCACACGAGTAGGTCCCGTGATCCCACACGGTGACCTCACCCGCACCGTAGTTGCCCTCCGGGATCGTGCCCTCGAAGTCGATGTAACTCAACGGATGATCCTCGACGTGAACCGCCTTGCGATTGCGCTTCGGGTCCTCGGGGATGCCGTTCGGGATCGCCCATGAGGCGAGCGCACCCTCGTGCTCAAGCCGCAGATCCCAGTGCAGCCGACTGGCGTGATGCTCATGCACGACGAACCGCGCGACGCCGGCGTCCTCGGCGACATCGGTTGCCGGCTCGGGCTCGGGGGTCACGTCGAAGCTGCGTTTCCGTCGGTACTCGCGGAGCGGGTTTGAGACAACCTTGGCTCGCGTGCTCATGCCTCGATCCTTACCCACAAGCCGCCCGAGCTACCCACGGGTCCGCGGCAGCCAGACTAGTGCCGGCCCTCGCCGGCATCCCCTATGCAAACGCAACCGCGACCCTCAACAAATGACGCCAGCACGCTACGTCGATAGAACAGGACGCCAGGCGAATCAAAGATCTCCGTGCCCACCCCCGGGAGTGGACGCCGGTGCCGGAATCAGACGCGCTCGGAATGAGCCAGCCCGTCCGCAGAGAGGGGCAGCGGCGCCGCCCTCACAGCCCCCCCCTCTACGGAAACCCGAGGGTCCGGGCAGCGGCTAGGCTGTTGCTGCGCCATCGCCCTCGATTACTCGTTGCTGGTCCCCGACGTTGATCGCCACCCGTCGCGGCTTGCGCTGCTCGGGCTTGGGGACGATCACCTCGAGCACACCTTTCTCAAAGCGTGCCTGGATGCTCTCGGGGTCGATGCCTTCGGGGAGGGTGAGTGACCGCGAGAAGTTGCCTGAGCCACGCTCGATGCGGAAGTAGCCGTCTTTGTTGTCCTGGTGCTCGGACTTGCGCTCGCCGGAGATCGTGAGCACGTTGTCTTCGAGCTCGACGTTGACATCGCCCTCGTCCAACCCCGGGAGGTCGGCCCGCAGGACGAAGTGATCGTTCTCCTCAAGCAGGTCCATCGCGGGGACCCATCGACGCATCAGCCCGCCGTGTCCCTCGCCGGTGGGCGAGTCGAAAAAGGTCCCAAACAGCCGGTTCATCTCCTGCTGAATCGACTGCAACTCACGAGCCGGCTCCCAACGAATGAGTGCCATGCTGATTCACCTCCATTGCTCGATGTTGTATGACACCCGTGTAGAGCACAGTATAAAATCTAAGTGCGGGCGTGTCAAGGCAAACAGTAAAGCGCAGGCCACCGTACGGTCGGGCAACGCCGCGACGATCGCCTATGTCATCGGCACCCGTTGGGCCGGACGGGGGCATGCGAGCGAAGCCGCCCGCGCGACCGTCGAGATGCTGCTCGACGCGGGGGTGGGCTCGATACGCGCAACGGCTCGCGTCCTCCCATGTGGCCTCCCGTCGCGTCGCCGCCCACGCCGGCCTTCGCCTGAGCGAGGAGCTCACGCCCGACGGCGAGCAGGTCTGGGCGCTGCCTAGGAGCTGACCGCGCCCTCGAGCTGAGCTTCGAGGCTCGCGAGCTCCGCGAGCAGTGACTCGCCGTGCTTCTCGCAGAAGGCCGGCCCGATCCCCTTGATCTCGATCAGCTCCGCCTCCGCCCGCGGTCGCCTGCGCAGCACCTCCGTCAGCACCGAGTCCGCCGCCACCGTGAACGCCGGCTTGCCCTCTGCGCGATCCTTGCGCCACGCGCGCAGCCGCTCGAAGGCCTTCGCCTCCGCCGGCTCAAGCGGAGCCGCCAGTCGCAGCCGCGGAGCCACGCCCGCTGCGCTTGCGTGCAGAGGAAATCGGCGCCGCATTCGCCGCCAGCTCCAACGCCGCGTCCGGGTCGCACACGTCGCAGCAGCGCCCCGTCGGAGCTCCCCGCTCCGCATCGCCGAAGTGGTCCAGGATCTGGCGGCGACGACAAACCTCAGCGCCCGCGCTGAAGCGCTCGATCGAGCGATACGACTCCCAGCCACGGTCCCTCGCCGCCTTGATCGCCGCATACGCCTTGCGCGGGCTGCCTTCGCCCGTCAGACGCACCAGCAGCCCGTCGCGGCCGCCCGGCTCGAGCTCCACCGCGCCCGCCCGCTCTGCGATCGACAGCAGCACCCGCTGGCGCTCGCCGAGCTCACCGTGGCCGATCGACAGCCGCTCCGCGCTCGCGCTCTGACGCAGGCCCGCCACGAAGCGCTTCACGTCCTCCACCGTCGTCTCGCGCTCCTTGATGAAGCGGATCAGCCGCCCCAGATCCATGCGCGAGGCCAGCAGCAGCGCCCGAGCCTGCGCGCCGTCGCGTCCGCCCCTGCCCGCCTCCTGGTAGTACGCCTCGAGGCTCGTCGGCAGCGCCCAGTGCGCCACCGTGCGCACGTCCGCCTTGTCCACGCCCATGCCGAACGCGTTCGTCGCCACCACCACCTCCGCGCCGCCCTCCATGAACGCCACCTGGCTCGCGCGGCGCGCGTCCGGCGCTCATGCCCGCGTGGTAGACCACCGCCCTGATCCCCTCGCCGTTGATTTGCCCCGCCACCTCCTCCGTGTCCTTGCGCGTCCCGCAGTACACGATCGCCGGCCGCGCCTGCGCCTCACCCAGCACGTGCATCAACGCCGCCCGCTTGCGTGCCACCGCGCCCTTGCCCTCCGCGCTGACCACGTCGAACGTCAGGTTCGGACGATCGAAGCCAGAGCGGATCGAGACCGGCTCGCGCAGCTCCAGGCGCTCAGCGATCTCCTGCGCCACCCGCGGCGTCGCCGTCGCCGTCGCCGCCATCACCGCCGGGCGCCCGCCCCGCGGGTGGCCTTGCGTGAGCGACGCGATCGCATCGTGCAGTCGCAAGTAGTCCGGGCGAAAGTCATGGCCCCACTCCGCCACGCAGTGCGCCTCATCCACCACGAACAGGCTCACCCGCCGCCGCGCCAACGCCGCCCGGAACGCGCCCGAGGCGAAGCGCTCCGGCGCCGCCAGCACCAGCTGCACCGCACCCGACTCGATCTCCCTCAGCGCCTGCGCGTTGTGCCCCTCCTGCATCCCCGACGCCAGCATCGTCGCCTTCACACCCGCCTCGCGCAGCCGCCGCCACTGATCTGACATCAACGCGATCAGCGGGCTGACCACCACCACCAGCGACCGCTCCGCGTCCCCCTCCGCCGCCAGCGCCGGCAGCTGATAGCACAGCGACTTGCCGCCGCCAGTCGGCATCACCACCAGGCTGTCGCGCCCATCCAGCGCCGCCTGCACCGCCTCGCGCTGACCCGGCCTGAACGTCTCCAGGCCAAAGCGGCCGAGCAGCTCCTCTGGGCTCATCTGCATGCCCTAGAAGCTATCCCTCGCTGCGGTTGCGATCCTTCCACACCACCTGCGCGCCCGCCGCCGGCACGAGCGTGATCGCGCGCCTGCGCACCCACTCGCCACCGCGCCAGATCGTGCGCCGCGGCACGCTCGGCGCGAGCTCGCCCAGCATCGTCGCGAGCATCAGCTTCATCTCCAGCTGCGCGAACGACGCGCCGATGCAGCGCCGGATGCCGCCGCCGAAGGGGATCCACGAGAACGTCTCCGGTGCGCTCTCGAGGAAGCGCTCTGGCATGAACGCCTCCGGGTCCGCGTACACGCGCGGGTTGCGGTTCGTCAAATAGATCGACGGCACCACCCGCGTGCCCGCCGGCAGCAGATAGTCGCCCACCTGCAGATCTGCCGTCAGCAGCCGCGCCACGATCGGCACCACCGGGCGCACGCGCAGCGTCTCGTTGACCACCGCCATCAGGTACTCATCGCTCTCGCCCGCATCGATCTCCGCCGTCAGCCGCGCGAGCTTCTGCGGGTGGCGCACCAGCCGCTCGATCGCCCACGCCACCGACGTCGCCGTCGTCTCGTGCCCCGCCAACAGCAGCGTCACGAGCTCGTCGCGCAGTTCTGAGTCGCCCATCGCCTGCCCATCCTCATCGCGTGCCTGCAACAGCAGCGAGAGGATGTCCTTGCGCTCCTCTAGATCGCTTTGCGCGCGCCGCAGCTCGATCTCGCTGTAGATCACCCGATCGAGATGATCGAGGCCTCTGCCGATCCTGCCGCCCGGGCGGCCCTCGCCGGGGCGACGCAGCGCCGCCTTCAGCAGCTCCAGCGTGTGCATCGGGCCTAGCAGCTCGCCGATCGCCTCTCGGAGCGTGCCCATCCGCTCCGCCTCCACGCCGAACACCGCCCGCAGGATCACCTCCAGCGTGATCGCCCGCGTGTGCTCCTGCAGGCGCATCGGCCGCCCCAGCTCCCAGCCCGCCATGTCGCCGCGCGTCGCCTCCACGATCACGTCTGCGTACTCGCGCATCCGCTCGCCGTGAAAGGGCGCCAACAGCAGCTTGCGCTGGCGCATGTGCTCCGACCCCGTCAGCACGATCACCGAGCTCGGCCCCATCACCGGCGCGATCGGCGAGGAGCCCGCCGAGGACGGCGCCAGCTCAGGCGGCGCCGTGAACACCGTCTTGATCGCCTCTGGATCGCTGATCAGCACCAGCTGAATGCCGCTCGGCCCGAACGTCAACGTGAAAGCCTCACCCAGCCGCCGCGCGCAGCGGTTCATCAGCCACGTCGGCGCGAGCGCCCACGCGAGCGTCTGAGCCATCGCCGGCGCCCTCGGACCCGGCGGCAACCCCGCTATTACGCCCGCGCTCTCGGAGCCCTGCGCTGCCTGCTGGGGCGCCTCCGTGGTGGCCATCGCCATCTCTACAAGCTAGCGCGCGAGTGCGCTCCCCCGAACGATCCCATCCCACTTGTGTAGAGGAGACATCTGCGGCTAATAGATCAGCTACGTCGCTCGTGCGCCGTGCGGCGGCGTGCATGCTCCTCGCGCAGCGCCTGCCTGATCTGCTCGCGCGCCTGCTCGATCTCATCCGCTGAGAACTTCACCGGGCGACGCTCCAGATAGCTCGGCAGCATCCGCGCGGGGAGCACCCGCACGCCCTTGCGCCGCGCCATCGGCTTATCCACCCACGCGCGGCTGTACACGATCAGCGGCTCCGCTTCCAAGCCCGTCACGCGCTCGATCGCCCGCCGCTGCGCCTGCGCTTGGCTAAGCGTCGCGCCGTGCACGCGTCCCACGCGCACCGGTCCCGGATGACTCTTTGTCTCCACTGTGAACAAGCCCGCCGGCCCGATCAGGATGTGGTCCACGTTGCCGCGACCGAGGCTCGCGTCGTGGATCACCTCCCACTCCCCCTCCGGCAGGCCGTCCAGCAGCGCGCCCACCTGCTCCTCGCCGCTCGCGCCCCGGTCGCGCCGCTCCACCAGCGGCAGCACGTAGCGCGAGATCAAGAACATGCTCACCAGCAGCGCCACCTCCGAGCCGATGAAGCGCGCGTCATGCAGGCCAAAGGCCCGCCCCAAAAGCGCCGTCGCCACCGCCAACGCACCCAGCGCCACCAACGTGCGCATCCGCAGCCGCAGAACCGTTGCGCGCGCATACTGGCCTGCTGTGCGGCGCGTCGGATCAGTGTCCACTACGTACATAGCCCCTTTCCTGTCGACGCTCTCACGATATTCATCGGCCGCCCCACGCCCTCTCCTTGAGCCCTCTTTCCAGGCCACCCCGCACGCACCGCGATCTTCGCGCAAACACCTCGAAAGCTCTGAAAATCGTGTAGAGCGACGCCCCTCACCTAAAGCACTCCCAGCCCTCGGTCGAAGCAAAATCGACCCGCCTTACCCCTCACTCCCCCCGCCTTCCGATGACAGCCATCTCAGATCATTCCAACCTTTCAGAGCCCCAGGACATCTGCGTCCTGCTGCGCGCTCACGGCGAGGAGCGCTGGCTGATCACCGAGGTACTACCCGTTCTGCGCCACCTCGAACAGCCCGGCGCGATCCCCGAGGACCAGCTGGGCGCAGCGCTCGCCTACCTCGAGCTGCTCTGGCTCGACGCCTCTCGGCGTGCTGCCGAGACCGACGCCGCCTACGCAAGGCTCGACCCCAGCGACGCTGAGCGCGACCCGATCCTGCACGAGAAGGCCGCCCGCTACCACGCCGCCGTGCGCCGTCTGCGCGCCAAGTTCGACCGCCGCGTGCGCGAGCGCACCTGGCGCGAAGACCACGCGCTGCCCAGCCGGCACGCGCAGCACTGAACCGATCGCATACGCTCAGCCGCATGTCGATCCGCTTCGACCTGCAGTCGCACTCCACGCACTCCGACGGCGCGCTCGCAGCCGCCGAGGTCGTCCAGCGTGCCGCCGAGGCCGGCGTCGAGCTGCTCGCGCTCTCCGACCACGACACCGTCAGCGGCGTCTCCGAGGCGATCGCCGCCGGTGAGCGTCTCGGCGTAAAGGTCGTCTCCGCCGTCGAGATCTCCGCCGTCGACGCCGGCTCGGCCGTGCCCCGCGAACTGCACATCCTCGGCTACTGCATCGACCACGAGGGCCCTCTGCTCACCGCCAGGCTCTCCGACTTCCTCGCCGACCGCGAGCACCGCACGCTGCGCATGCGCGACGCGCTGCGCGACATCGGCTTCGAGCTCGACGAAGCCGAGATCGAAGCGCGCATCGCCGCAGGCAAACCGATCGGCCGGCCGCACCTCGCCGCCGCCGTGCTCGGCGCGCCCGCCAACGCAGCGCGCCTGCAGGAAGAGGACATCGACGACATCGGCTCGCTGATCCGCGGCTACCTGATCGAGGGCACCGCCGCCTTCCGTCTGCGCGAGACGCCCACCGTGGCCGAGGCCGTCGAGGCGATCCACGACGCCGGCGGCGTCGCGATCTGGGCGCACCCCTTCTGGGACATCTCCGAGCAGGCCGAAGTGCTCTCCACGATCGATCGCTTCAACGCGCTCGGCATCGACGGCGTAGAGACCTTCTACGTCACCCACGACGAAGCCCAGACCAAGCTGCTCGCCGCGCGCTGCGAGCAGCTCGGCCTGCTCAGCACCGGCTCCGCCGACTACCACGGGCCCGACAACCGCCTCTTCTCGCGCTTCATGGCCTTTGACACATACGGCCTCACGCCCAACCTCGGGCCGATCTCAGACAGCTAGCAGCGCTCTGAGCCTGTACGCCAGCGCCTCCAGCGCAAGCTCCTCGGACACGTTCAGCTGCAGACTCAAGCGCGTCTCGCCCACGAGCGCCACGCTCTCACGCAGCACGCTCGGCCTGCGCCCCTGCGCGTCCGCTTCGAGCTCGGACACGCGGTCCACCGCATAGATCAGCTCGCGCGCCTCTTCGCACACGCACATCACATCGCGCAGCCACAGCTCCGCCAGGCCCAGCGCCAGATCGAGCGTCTCTGTACGACTGCGGCGCTCGCCGCGCTTGCGCGCTTCGAGCGCTTCGCGCTCGAAGCGTTTGCGCTCCTTGCTCGGCACGAGCTCGAGCGCGCCCGCCAGCTGCTCCTGCGCCGCCTCGCCCGCCGACGCTCCCGCCGCCTTCGCCGCTTCGAGCAGCCCCATCCAAGGACGCTCTGCGGTTTCATCCGCGAGCGTCGCGCGTGCGAACGCCTCGGCACTCGCACGCAGCCGCGCACCCTCATCGCCCGCCAGCCTGCGCGCGAGATCCGCATCTCCCAGCGCCAGGCGCGCACACGCCCGCGCCTGCTCCTCGCTCACGTCTCCCAGACCGCGCGCGATCACCTCCGGCGGCAGCGGATCGAAGCGCACGAGCTGACAGCGCGACGCAATCGTCGCGAGCACGTCCTCACGCCGGTCGCTGATCAGCAGGAGGTGCGCAAACGCCGGCGGCTCCTCGAGCGTCTTGAGCATGCGGTTCGCCGCCTGGTCGTTCATCGCCTCCACCGCCTCGATCACGAACACCCGTCTCGCCGACTCAAACGGCGTGCGCGCTGCTGCCGCCACCACCGGCTCCTCGATATCCGACACCAGCATTTCCGCCGCGCCCGAAGGCACCACCCAGGTGAGGTCCGCGTGCGCATCGCGCGCCACGCGCTCCGCCACCGTCTCCGGGCTGCGCGCACCCTCCGCCAGCAGCGCCGCCGCAAACGCGCGCGCGATCGCCCGCTTGCCCGTGCCCGGCGGCCCATGAAAGAGGTACGCGTGCGAAGGCCGCCCGCCCGGCGCGAGCGCCGGTTGCAGCACCGCGCGCGCGTGCGCGTGCGCCTCGATGCCCGGCAGTTGGGGCGTTGCGCTGTGCTGCCCTGGCTGGGCCATCGCGGACGTGGACACTGCCCGCCATCCTAGACTCGCGCTGCCGAGCGCACTTGCCTGTAGCGTGCGCGCGTGGCCCACGGCACGCTGATCACGATCGAGGGGCTCGACGGCGCCGGCAAGTCCACGCTCGCGCAGGGCCTGCTCGGCGAGCTCGCGCAGCGCGGTGAGCGCGTTGAGCTGCTGCGTGAGCCCGGCGGCGTGGAGCTCTCCGAGCGGATACGCGACCTCGTCAAAGACCCCGCCCTCAACGTTTCCGCGCGCACTGAGGCGCTGCTCTACGCCGCCGCCCGCGCGCAGCTCTGCGAGGAGCTGCTTGCGCCGCTATTGCACGCCGGCACGCTCGTGCTGCTCGACCGCTTCGTCGACTCCTCGCTCGCCTACCAGGGCGCCGGCCGCGCGCTCGGCGTTGAGGCCATACGCGCCCTCAACGCCTTCGCCACCGGCCCGATCGCGCCCGAGCGCACGCTGCTCTTGCGCATCGAGCCGGCCCTCGGTCGCGCGCGCCAGCAGGACCGCGCCGAGCGTCCCGACCGCCTCGAGCGCGAGCACGAGCACTTCTTCGTTGCCATCGCCGCCGCCTACGACGAGTTGGCGCGTGCCGAGCCCGAGCGCATCCGCGTGATCGACGCCGCACAGCCACCCGCACAGCTGCTCCTCGCCGCGCTCGCCGCGCTCGAGGACCTGCTCCACCACGGCCCGCACGCGGGTTAGCATGAGCCTGGAGATGCCCTCTTGCCCTGCCCCGCGCACCCCTCCTCCTCGCGCGCTCACCCGCTTTGCGCCGCTGGCCGCAGTGGCTGTGCTCGCGCTGAGCGGGCCGCCCGCAGCAGACGCCCTCACGGGTACCGCCGCCAGCCCGCCCACCTTCCCGAAACCCGCCACCGAAAAAGTTCAGCCAGCCGGCGGCGTCAGCGTGCCGAGCGTGCCCGTAAAAACATCCACGCCCGCCGCGCCCACGACCACCTATGCCCCTCAGAGCAGCGCTCCCGGCACGAGCACCGCTACGCCGGCTGCGCCCGCTGGCGCCGTGCGCACATCGGCCACCGCCACGTCAAAGCGCACCGCGCACTCGAGCAAGCTTTCCACCGCTGCGCTTGCGCTGGCCATACTGGGCGCGCTGCTCGTGCTGATCTGCCTCGCCTGGGCGCTCGCGAGGGCGCGCGCATACGACCCGCACTGGGCGCGCTCGCTGCGCCATTCGCTCGCCGAGGGCGGCTTTCGCGCGTCGGCCACCTGGGCCGAATTCAGCGACTGGGCACGCATCGGAAAATAGGCCGCAGAGAGCGACCTCGAGCGCTCGACAGCGGTCCCGCAAACAGCGGAGAACCTCCTGAAATTTAAGGTTGATCGCACGCTCGTTCCGTCCGAGCCGCGCGGGAGCATGGTCGACCCCGACAACAGCTTTCGAGTGAGCGTCCTGACGTAGGCGCAGCAGAGGAGGAAGGCCGATGAACCCCGTCTCACACGCAACGATCTCCAAGGACGCAACACCCGGACAGGCGCTTTTGATCAAGCGCTTCTTCACGACCGTGGGAACCCATCCCTTCGAGAGCGTCGAGTGGGAGATCCGCGACGCGCGCATCGGCCACGGCGACCGCGTCGCCTTCGAGCAGAAAGACGTCGAGTTTCCCAAGAGCTGGTCGCAGAACGCCACCAACATCGTGGCTCAGAAGTACTTCCGCGGGCAGCTCGGCTCAGCCGAGCGCGAGCGTTCGGTCAAGGAGATGGTCAGCCGCGTCGCGGGCACGATCACCGGCTGGGGGCGCAGCGGCGGCTACTTCGCAAGCGAAGAGGACGCCACCACCTTCAACCACGAGCTCACGCACATCCTGCTGCACCAGATCGCCGCCTTCAACTCGCCGGTGTGGTTCAACGTCGGCTTCGAGGAGAGCCCGCAGTGCTCGGCCTGCTTCATCCTCTCGGTCGAGGACACGATGGAGTCGATCCTCGACTGGAACACCAAGGAGGGCATGATCTTCCGCGGCGGCTCCGGCTCGGGCATCAACCTCTCGAACATCCGCGGCTCGATGGAGCCGCTGGCCAAGGGCGGCACCGCCTCCGGTC
The DNA here is from genome assembly GCA_963785435.1 of uncultured Solirubrobacterales bacterium. Lineage (GTDB taxonomy): Bacteria > Actinomycetota > Thermoleophilia > Solirubrobacterales > Solirubrobacteraceae > Palsa-744. The sequence goes on along the minus strand of CAWAVE010000008.1, from coordinate 309,768 downwards.
CCGTGTCCTTCATGCGCGGTGCGGACTCCTGGGCGGGCACGATCAAGTCCGGCGGCAAGACGCGTCGCGCGGCGAAGATGGTCGTGCTCGACGTCGACCACCCCGACATCCGCGAGTTCATCTGGTGCAAGGCCAAGGAGGAGGACAAGGCCGCCGCGCTACGCGACGCGGGCTTTGACATGTCGATCGACGGCGACGGCTTCAAGTCGATCCAGTACCAGAACGCCAACAACTCGGTGCGCGTCACCGACGATTTCATGCGCGCCGTCGAGCAGGACGCCGAGTGGCACCTGACCGCGCGCGCCACGGGCAAGCCGGTCGGCGAGCCGATCCCCGCGCGCGAGCTGATGCGCGAGATCGCCGAGGCGGCCTGGCGCTGCGCGGACCCGGGTGTGCAGTACGACACCACGATCAACCAGTGGCACACCTCGCCCAACAGCGGACGCATCAACGCGTCTAACCCGTGCTCGGAGTACATGCACGTCGACAACTCCGCCTGCAACCTCGCGTCGCTGAACCTGATGAAGTTCCGCCGCGCCGACGGCACGCTCGACGTGGCCTCCTTCGAGCACACCGTCGACGTGATGCTGCTCGCGCAGGAGATCATCGTCGGACCCTCGAGCTACCCGACGGAGGAGATCGGCGTCAACGCGCGCGCATTCCGCCAGCTCGGCCTCGGCTACGCCAACCTCGGCGCCTACCTGATGAGCAACGGCATGCCCTATGACTCCGATGAAGGTCGCGGCGTGGCCGCAGCGATCACCGCGCTGATGACCGGCCGCGCATACCGTCGCTCGGCTGAGGTCGCGGGCGCACTCGAGCCCTATGAGCACTATGAGGAGAACCGCTACGCGCACAACGCCGTGATGCGCATGCACCGCGACGCCTCGCACGCGATCCCCGACGCGGCCTGCGGCGATGAGAAGCTGCTCGCCGCGGCGCGCCGCTCCTGGGAGGAGGCGGTCGAGTTCGGCGAGCGCCTCGGCTACCGCAACGCGCAGGCCACCGTGCTCGCGCCCACGGGCACGATCTCCTTCCTGATGGACTGCGACACGACGGGCGTGGAGCCCGACTTCTCGCTCGTGAAGTTCAAGGAGCTCGTCGGCGGCGGGCAGATGACGATCGTCAACCGCACCGTGCCGCTCGCACTGCAGACGCTCGGCTACTCAGAGCCGCAGATCGAGCAGATCGAGGCGCACCTCGCAGAGCACGGCACGATCCTCGGCGCGCCAGGCCTCAGCGACGAGCACCTGTCGGTGTTCGACGTCGCGGTCGGCGAGCGGCCGATCAGCCACATGGGCCACCTGAAGATGATGGGCGCCGTGCAGCCGTTCATCTCGGGCGCGATCTCAAAGACGGTGAACATGCCCCAGGAGTCCACCGTCGAGGACATCGCCGACGCCTACACGCAGGCCTGGCACCTCGGCATCAAGGCGCTCGCGATCTACCGCGACGGCTCGAAGACCGCGCAGGCGCTGCGCACCGACGCGCAGCAAGGCGTCGAGGCGCCGGCGAACGTCGATGAGCTCGTCGAGCAGGCCGTCACCAAGGCGCTCGCCGAGGCGGGTCCGCGACGCAAGCGGATGCCGCGCGAGCGCCAGTCGCTCACGCACAAGTTCTCGATCGGCGGACACGAGGGCTACATCACCGCGGGCATGTATCCCGACGGCAGCGTCGGCGAGATCTTCCTCACCGACATCGGCAAGGAGGGCTCCACGCTCAGGGGCATGATGAACTCCTTCGCGACCGCGATCTCGATCTCGCTGCAGTACGGCGTGCCGCTCGAGACGCTCGTGCAGAAGTTCAGCTATATGCGCTTCGAGCCAGAGGGCATCACGGGCAACCCCGAGATCCCATTCGCGAAGTCGATGCCCGACTACATCATGCGCTGGCTCGCCTCGCGCTTCCTCGATACAGACGCCCAAGAGGAGCTCGGCATCCTCACCACCGAGGTGCGCGCACGCAAAGCAGCCCAGGAGGCGGCGCAGTCAGTCGTCTCATCAGACACTTCGGGACCGAGCGCGGAGACGCCAGAGACAGCGAGCGCATCGGCCGGCAGGGCTGAGAGCACACCGGCGGCGGCCGCGCTCACCGAACTGCCGCCCGTGGTGCCGGTACGCATGCAGGGTCTCGACCTCGGGCCCGCCTGCAGCCAGTGCGGCGGGATGATGCAGCGCACGGGCTCCTGCTACACCTGCTCGAGCTGCGGCAACAACACCGGCTGCGGCTGAGGCTGAGCTCGCGCACGGGTGGCGCAGCTGATCAGACGCGGGAATTTGCATCGCTCATTTTGCTGCCAGCTGTCTGATCCAGCGCGTGATGTTGGTCGCCTCGCTCGCCGGGTCGACCGGATGGAAGACACGAACTATCTGCTGCTCGTGCACGACGAGGCTCAGCGGCTCGTAGACACGCCGCCCTCGATCACGCCATGTTGGTAGCCTCAGCGAGCTTTAATTTTGGATCGCTGAGCAGCATGTATGGAAGCGGATCGCGGCTCGCGAAGTGTGCTTGCTCGATCGCGGTTTGAGCACTCACACCGATCACCTCATAGCCCATCCCTGCCAGGTCGCTTTCGTAGCGCATCCACGCGACCGCGCGTCGCTCATCGGCGCTGACGGCCTCGTCGTCTTGGGGCGTGGTCGACGCTTCGCTACCGGGGTAAACGAAGATCACCAGCGACCAGCGACGCGCCAGCACCGCGACGCTCGTGAACGCCTCGTGTGCATATTGCAACTGGACATCGGGAAGCGCGAGCCCCACCATGCGACTCTCAAGACTCAAGCCAAGCTGAGGCCACACGCTTGGAGGATCACTCACGAGAGGCCGCCTCACCTTGGGTCCTCATTGCGGTAGTCGGTAGCGTCGTGTGGCGGGGTCGCGTTCGAGCAGGCCGGCCTCTACGAGTGTTGTGATGTAGCGGTGTGAGGTGCTGGGGTTCAGCCCAAGGTTCCGTGCGATCTCACCATTTCCGAGGTAGCTGCCGTTCTCGGGGAAGGAGGCGAGTAGCACCAGGCCGGTCAGCAGCGACCGCGAGAAGCGACTGTCGTCGAGCTCAGCAATCGAAGCGGGTAGGGCTTCGGTGTTCGCGATACTTCTTTGGATCTTCGCTGCGAAGCTGCCCCCGTTTCCGGCGGTGCGCATCACCTGATTGACCTGTGCTTTAGAGAGCTCGATCGACACGGGCGATGAAACACGCGGCGAATTACCGCCGGCGTCACCTATTGCGCTCCGGGCCTCCCCAGGTGGTGGCGTGCTCACAGCCGTCCGATCTCGTCGTGGGTGGCGACTGTCGCGAACTCGGTAATGCCATCCACACGGGCCCAGTAGTGCAGGCGCGAGGCACCGTCACCGAGGAGCCGGCAAATCCACGCCTTCGCGCCATCGGCGCGCACCAGCTGCCCGGCAGAGCCGGAGCTACGCGCGCGGAGATGGTGCGGCTCAAGTCCAGGGATTGATTTTGCGCGGCCCGAGGCAACCATCGCGCAAGCCCACGCGATCCGATCGATGCGGGTCCCAGTCAGCCGCTGGACAGACTCGAGGAACCGCTCTCCAAACACATAGCCGCCGGGCGGGAACTCCCTGCGCTCAGCTGCAGACGCCATGGCTCCCAGCCACTCTCTCGAAATTAACCTGTGCAACCGTGCGTCCCCGTCCATGCCAACGAGCAACTCAAGCTCGGTCTCGTCGAGCCCAGCGCGACGCAACGCTTCCAACTGCTGCTCCGCCACCGCAAGTGCGGTCTCGGCCGACCCTGCACCGGCGAGCGCCACCGTAAGCACGGCGCGACTCTCACGAAGCTCAAACAGCGTCTCGCATGCTCGCTGCTCAGCTGCACTCAGCCGCTCACGTAGTGCCTTGACATGGCGGCTTATATCCGGCCGCGAGAGCTCTAACGCCTCGATCAACCGCACAACTGGCTCACGAGAATCCAGGTCGCTTTTGGCAAGCACCAGCGGGTTCTCGTCCGGATCGCTCTCGCTTCCGACCCCGGGCCAGTAAATCCGCGCGTCACCGCCATCGACCCCGAGTCGCGGTCCAAGGATCTGCGCGAGGCGCCGGCAGAGATCCTCACTGCCGAGGACGTACACCGCTACGCGCGGGTCAAGAGCCCTACACACAGCGGTCGGCGAGAACGCAGGCTCACGCGCGCCCTCAGCGAAGCTGAGCACCACAACCGGCACATCACGATCCCCACGACGCAACTCGCCCGTCAACCGTCGCAAATCCTTGCGCGTCGCGAGGCCCACAATCCGAGCGACCTCCGTGCTTCGCCCCGTGTCCTGCCCAGTGGGTCTAGGGACCGCGCGAAGCCTCAACGCAGCCTGCTCCCGCTCAGACAGAACTGCCGTTTCGCCGGCCTTCAGCGAAAACTCGCGGGCAATGCGCTCGAGCGCTTCCTCGCCATACACGCCCGCACGGTCATAGATCAACGGATGCCACGACGCTTCACTGTCCCTATCGACACCCGGCCACCACACTCGCGCCGCACCGTTATATGCCCCCAAGCCATCAGGCAACAAGCCGTTCACGATCCGCGACTCACGCGGCTCGATCACATAGATCGGCGCACCCGGCCACACCCGTTCCCGCACTCGCTCGACCGGCAACGCCGGCTCACGTACCCCCGCGCGACACGTCAACCCGACTATCGGATAGTCACGATCGCCACACAAGATCTCGACACATAGGGCGCGCGCTTGCGACTCTGACACAACCCGCAAAACAGCACCCACGCCTCGGCGCTCTGCCAGATGTTGATGTCCCGGCGGCTCGAGATCGAGGACGACGCCGCGCGAACGTTCTGGCGTTTCACTAGAAGCCACCGAGCTGATTGCGCTTTCGTCACCGCCTGCGCCTGTCCTCGGATCGACGCTTATCATCGATGGCCTCCCGCTGGCACAGCGCGGATCCAGTATCCCTTGATTCGCACACATGAAATCTTGAGGGCAGCCCAGCCAGTCGCGTGAGACGCGTCGCACTTATTCCGAAAGCCCCGGCGCCTCCGGCGGGCCGATGCCGCTTGGGTTGGTAGGTCGAGATCGGGTTGCGACAGCCGGGCGCCTGCAGGTCCGTGATGCAGAGTCACGTTCGAGCAAGCCCATCTCCGCAAATGTTGCAACGTAGCGATGCACCATGCTCAACGACATGTCCAAGCGCTCCGCTACCGCAGTGACGGATCGAGCCTGTCCGTCTCCTGGGAACAAGGCAAACACCATCATGCCTCGAGCGAGTGAGCGCGAATATCTCTCGTCGCTCATCAGTCGCCGCGCAGATGCCAGCAACTCGGATGGCGCGTCAAGCCCACCGACAACTTCCGCTGCACCGTGAAGCGCGTTTGCGGCACGGAGCAGTTGAGCAGCCTGTGCCTTTGTCAGCGTGATCGACAGTCCGCTGTCGCTCATCTCGATGACGTCCTAGCCCGCGCGAGGAGGCCAGCGCCGTGGCTGAATCTGAGCACTAGATGATCTTGACGACGTCTGTTGGCGGCGGCGGCGACGCGTCGCTAGTTATTCGCACGGGTGCCGTGCTGCCCCCTCTCGCGTGCCAGACTAGGCGCGACGCTTTCGGTGACTGAGCATCACGCGCGAGCCCTTTTCCGGCGTGACGATCACGCTGCGCCAGCGCGGACGCTCAAGACGGCTGCCAACCGAGCAAACCACTCGACTAGCGAGCAGCGTGCGAAGTACTGTGGTGATCTCCAAAGTCGCTAAGTGCAGGCCGGGACAACGCTTACGTCCGCCACCCCACGGAAGCCAGTTGCTGCCGATTGCGCCCGTCGCGAGGAATCGCTCCGGTTGAAACTCATGAGGCTGAGGATAGATCTTAGGATCGTGCTGAACCAGGTAGATACAGGCCAAGAGCTGCGTGTGGAGCGGGTAGGTCCATCCGCCGATCTCGATGGGCTCAGCGACGGTCCGCGGTATCGCAAACAAGAAGACCGGCCGGTGGCGCAGTACCTCTCTTACCGTCGCCGTAAGGTAGCTGTCGCTGGAATCACCGTCGATCTCGCTCACGAGACGGGAATGTGTTCTCGGGTGGTGCACCACGAGCTGAACTGCCCAGGCCAGCTCGGCCGCTGTCGTCTCATGCCCCGCGAGGATGATCGAGACAAGATTGTCCCGCACCCAGCGGTTCGGCATCTCCACGCCATCCTGATCTCGAACGGCGAGTAGTCTCGCAAGTATGTCGTTGCCGCCAGGCGCACCACCGCGACGCTCCTCGATCAACGCGTAGAGCATCTCGTCTACTCGGGCGCGGTTCCGCAAGAAGCGCTGCCACGCTGGACGCCCAGGCCCACGCCGAGTAAGGGGTTGAGCGAGCATCGTCGTCGCCGTGACATCAAACATTGCGAGAAGGCCATCGCGAAGCGTGAGCAGCATGGTGGGGCCACCCACGGAGGAGTACCCGAACACAGCATCGAGGATGATTCGCAGTGTGAGTGCGCGTAGCCGTGGATGAAGCGAAATGCACACGTCAACGGGCCACGTGGCTATCTCGCGCTCCGCAGTCTCGGCCACCATGTCAGCATGTTCTTGAACAGCGCTGCGGTGAAATGCCGGGAGAAGCGCCCTGCGTGTCGCCAAGTGCCCGTCCCCCTCGCACAGCATGAACGAGCTCTCACCCACGAGCGGCTCGATCGTCGCAGATCCCTGACCGGGCAGCAGCACGTCGGCACGAGCCGCAAACATCGCCCGGATATCTGCGGGATCGGACAGGAACACCAGCGGGGGATGACTGGTGGCACGCATTGAGAAGCGTTTTCCATAGCGCCGCTGACCGGACTCCAGATAGGCGAGCGGTGACTTCCAGAAGAGGAAGGTTTGGATCGTTGCGGGAAGTGGCGATCCTGGCGGCAGTTGTCCACGAGCACGTGCTGCACGCGCCTGAGACACATCCAAGAGCAGTCTCCAAGCACGGAGATGCGGGATGAGCAGCCGACTGACGGTGCCACCCGCGCCAAGCAACTGATCAACGGAGGCTCGCGCGTTGTCATCATCGTGGTCGGTCTTCGAGAGGTACATCGCGACCATCGCGGCGACTAGAACGGCGTGGCGGCTACCCCCGGGAAGCGTCCGCACTTCTGCGATTGCGCGACGGACGATTTCGCACACGCGCGCCACCGCCAGTGCCTCAGCGCCGTAGTAGGCGATATAGCTGTGCTTGGATTCAGCGCGATCCTCCTCTTGATCGACGTAGCTATCGAGCATCGCGATGGCGAGTGATACCCACGGAAAGTAGGCTGCCTGAGTACGCAAGGCGGTTTCTAGATCGACGTCAACTTCGCAAGCGAGGGCAAGTAGGGGATGCGGCAGATAGGCGCTCGCGGCGGCGGTGGCCTCAAACCAACGCATCGCAGTCCCCAGCCTTGGACTCACAGCTTGCGCTATCCGTTTGAGCTCGCGCTCGCGCCGCCGACGGACAGGGTCGTGGTTCACCGTTTGGATGGCGCATTGGGTGGCGCCGTCGAGGAGCAGGGGCCGAACCAGCCGATATGACGGGAGCACGCTGCAGGCGTCTTGGCAGCTTGTGACGAGCGCCAGGAGGTATCCACCATCACTCAAGAGGTGGGGACCGCCGCGCTCGCGGGGATCGAGTGCATCGGTCAGCGCACGATGCACGTCGTGCGCGCCACCCTGGAGTGGGTGGCTCTCGGTCACATTGTCCAAGTAATCCCAGAGTGTCTGGTAGGCCACGAGCAGCCGAACGAGGCCCAAATCTCTGCGACCAGGCAGTACAGAGAACAGCGCAGCGCCGTGGGCGTGGTCACTCTTGTACGAAATCGAGTCGAGCGCGTCCTTCCGCAACGCCGCGTCAGGAATTTCGTGTGCTCGTATTCTCCACCTCTCGAGCTCTTGTGAGGCAACACGCTGACCCCAGGCCAGCTGCCGCGTCACGACGGCCAGAAGCGCCGAGCAGCGCTCGATACGGGGATCTCGTCGGCCTGCGCCGCCGGAAACCGGGATAATTCCCGAGCCTAGAAGATCCTCCTGCGCGCGGCTAGATCTGGGAGGGCCGAGGTCCCGTGGTCACGGGCCGATTGGTCAGCGATGCTCTGCGGCGCGGCCTGGGTCGGAGCGCCTCGGAAGGTTGATCACCGAGCTGTGCGAGTTACATATGGCAGGCATCAGTAGATCACCGCCTCCCAGCGTCCCGATCCGCGAGGACCAGCCGGTCGCGTCGGCGTCGTTGACGCACATGAGCGCGCCGAATCCACGCTCGGTCGCCAAAGTGGCGAGCATACGCGCCACCTCATCTGTCTCCTCTATCCCGAGCGAGACGGTCAAGTCATCGACGAGCAGGAGCTTCGGCTGACGCGCAATCCCATGCGCAAGCGCGACAAACGCTCGCTCCGGGTCCGCGAGATCCTCCCAATGCTGATCTGCACACCCTGCCACTCCCACGCGCTTAAGCGCGCTGCGTGCTTGTGCGTATGCCTCGCGCTGCCCATACAAATGCATCAGCGGCAACGCCATATTTACCAGCACCGAGGCATCCAGTGAAGGCACCGCGGCAACGATCATTACGACACCCCGGCTCAAGAGCTCTGAGCGGCGGCGGTCCGACAACGCCCAGACGTCCTCGCCATCCACCAGAATGGTCCCAGAGTCTGGCTTTATCATCGCAGCGGCAGTCCGCAGCAGAGTCGTCTTGCCCTGCGCGCGCTGAGCCAGTACTGATACGACTTCCCCTGCCCCAAGCGCAAGCGACGCATTGTCCAGCACCCGCACGATGTGGCGCCGTCCTCGCCGAAAGCTCAAGCAGACATCTAGGAGCTCCAGGACGGGCATCAGCGCCTAATGACGCTCGACTTCGGAGAGCTGGCGTTGTCGCTCTCGTTCGAGGCTCATCTTTACGCCCTGTAGCCATTTGATTCGTCCGCCCCACCAAGCCACATCAGCCGAGCTCACGATGAAACCCATACGCTGCTTCCAGTCGCGGCTGGCGATGCCGGCCTGCTCGTCTTGCATGCGCCAACCGATGCCTTGAAGCTTCGCCACGCACTGTGTCTCAGCTGCCCGCACAACCTCGATCATGGCCGGCAGGTCGGCGGGCTCGCAGAGCGCGATCTTTGCATGCAACTCCTCTCGAACCGGGGGCGTTGAAACGGCGCTCCTGATCCAGCGGCGAAAGTGCAAGATGCCGGCCTGCGTGGGCCGATAGATGCCCGGGGCACAGCTCTCCTGGAGCTGCACTAGCCCGCTGTCGGCTAGTCGCTTCATCGCCTTGCCTGCAGTACCCCGCCCGAACTGTGCTGAGCCGAAGCGCTCTCTCAGACGCTGCTCCAAGTCATGGCTCGTTCCAGGCCGCTCGATCAGCAGGCCAAGCACGACCTCGCTTCCGCTCATTTGAAATCGCTGTGCTGTACGTGCCACTGGGACCATCGTAATGGACTTGTACGCCGGTAGAGCGGAGGATGGCACGACTGGCATTCTGGACTTCCGGGCGCTACGGTCTGAGTCCTTGTGGCGCGTACGTTTCCAAGAGGCCGAGTCCCTGCGCAATGGCACCGATGCACCGGAGCGCTACGGCTGAAACGTGATCAACGGGCGGTCCTGACCTCCTCCCCCATCGATGTCAGGTCGAGGTGAAGGTTAACCGCGTGCTTTCACTGGTGGGAGTCGATTATGAGTACCGCAGAGGCCACCGAAGCGTCCGCATGCTCACCGATGCCTCGCTTGAGGTGCGCCCCGGGGAAGTCGTGTCGGTACTCGCACAGCGCGCCCAGGGCAAGACCACGCTCCTGCGCATCGCAGCAGGACTGGTGCGCCCAACGGCGGGCCGTGTGCTGGTGGGCGGCAACGATGTCTGGACTCTCTCCGAAAAGCGGCGCTCGCAGCTTCTGGGTGGCGAGGTTGGATGGATAGACCGTTCCAGGCCAGAGGTGCGCACGCCTGTACTGACCTTTGTCGCGTTGCCGTTGATGCGTTTGCACGGACAACACGAAGCCTACGTGCACGCGCGCGACGCGCTGAAGCGTGTCGGCGTTGCAGAGTGTGCAGATCAGCACTGGGAGCATCTCGCGGATTGGGAGCGAGCGCTTGTCGCTCTTGCCCATGCAATCGCGCATCGGCCTAAGCTCCTCCTGGTCGACGATCTCATGGCGACGCTCGGGCTCGAGGAGTCCGAGGAGCTCGGCTGCCTGCTGGCTACCCTCGCTCGCGAAGCGGGCTTCTCGATTCTTGCGAGCGCCTCGGATGCGAGCGCAACACTCTGGTCGGACCGTGTAGCGTCGTTGGCCGGCGGTGAGCTACTCCTGGCTCCTGCACAACCACAGTTCGGAGCGAACGTCATCGAGCTTCCTGGACGCGAGGGCAGATCCGACTCGATGAACAGCGCGTCCTAGGCAGCCTCGGTGATGCTGGAGCTGCGCGATCTGGTGAAGCACTATGTGGTGGGCGAGGGCGATCCTGTGCGAGCCGTCGACGGCGTTTCACTCCGGCTCGCCCACAGCGAACTCGTAGCCCTTTATGGGCCAAGCGGATCCGGGAAGACAACTCTCTTGGCAATGATCGCTGCGCTCCTGCGCCCCGACAGCGGCTCGGTGATTGTGGACGGCGAGGATGTCTCGGTGCTCTCCGACAGCGAGGCCGCACGGTATCGGTTGCATCGACTGGGATACGTAGACCAGACCTTCGACCTGCTTCCTGGAGGCAACGTTCTGCAAAACGCCGCGATGAAGCTGTGGATCACGGGTCGAGGGATACGTGCCGGGGAACGTGCCGTGGAACCGCTACTAATCAAGCTGGGCCTCGGCGAGCGCTTGCGCCACCGCCCGGATCAGCTCTCGATGGGGGAGCGACAGCGGGTCATGATTGCCCGCGCCCTGTCTACCGAGCCCAAGATAGTTCTCGCCGACGAGCCGACCGGCAACCTCGATAGTGAGCGCAGCCGCGAGGTTCTTAGTTTGCTGTCGGAGCTGTGTCGCGAGCTGAGCACGGCGGTCCTGCTGGTGACCCACGACCCACAGGCGACTGCGTTTGCCGATCGTGTCCAAGCACTTCGCGACGGGCGAATCGTTGGCTTTGAGGAGCCGCTCCAAGCCGTCCTGCGCCCAGAAAACTAGATCGATGCGGCTTATCGATATTGCCCATCTATACCTGGTCCGGCTCAAGGCGCGTGTGGTGCTCGTCCAGGAGGCATTCTCCGTCCTCGGCATCGCTGTGGGTGTCGCGCTCTTGTTCGCCGCACAGGTGGCCAGCACCAGCCTCAACGGCTCCGTCCAGCAGCTCACGAACGGGATCGTGGGGCAGTCGAAGTACCAGCTCACCGCTCGTGACTCGAATGGGTTCCCCGAAGCGCTGCTACCCGCCGTCAGGGCGATTCCTGGAGTGCGAGCCGCAATCCCAGTGCTCGAGGAGCACGCCAGCGTGCGTGGGCCGAAGGGAGAACAGTCCGTAGATCTCATCGGGAGCGATCCTCGTTCGGTTCGCCTGGCCGGCCCGTTGCTCAGCCATTTTTCCGCGCGCCAGCTCGCTCACCAACGAGCGATTGCGCTCCCCGCGCCAATCGCAGCAGCGATCGGGGCTGGTGCGCTGCAAACCGTGAGGCTAGAGATTGGCGCTAATGCGACGCCCGTACTTCTAGCCGCGACCCTGCAGTCTTCCGATATCGGTCCGCTTGTACACAGCCCGGTCGCGATCGTGCCACTCGCCTACGTTCAGAGACTCACCGGTATGCGAGGGCGCATCACACGGGTTTTTGTACAGGTGGACTCGGGCCACAATGATGGCGTTCGCTTGGCGCTGACTTCGCTGGCCGGCAATCGGCTGAATGTGGAGCTCGCCGATCATGACGCTGCGCTGTTTGCGCAGGCAGCCACACCCGTCAACCAGTCCACGTCCACCTTCGCAGCAATATGCGCCCTGATGGGTTTCATGTTCGCGTACTGCTCGATGCTGCTCACGATGCACCTGCGCCGTGGCCTCGCACGAGAACTACGCCGCAATGGGTCGACGCGATGGGAAACCGTCAAGGTGTTGCTTGTTGACGCCTTCGTGCTAGGTACGCTCGCATCGCTTCTTGGACTGTTGATGGGCGAGCTTCTTTCGACGGCGATTTTCCGCTCAAGTCCCGGCTACCTGGCCTTTGCTTTCCCGGTGGGCTCGCAACGCATCGTCACATGGCAGAGCATCGCGCTGTCTACGGCTACCGGGATGCTCGCCGGGTGCGTGGGTGCGCTCAGTCCACTGAGGGATATCTGGCACCTTGCAGCAGCCCCATCGCGCGTCGCGAGCCGACCGCATAGAGGGCGGGCGCGCCGCTTTGCTGCTCTGGCTGGCGGCACTTTCTGCCTCGGCGTAACTACGCTCATCCTCTTCCGCGCGCCGCAATCGGCAGTCCTCGGCGTTGTAGCCCTGGTGCTCGCGTTGTTGTTGCTGCTGCCACCCGCGATCGACGCCGTTGCCTGCGTAGCCGAAAGTCTCCAACACCGTTTCGGACGCGGTGCGACACAGCTCGCCCTCGTCGAACTGCGTTCCCCGACTACACGGATTCGATCGGTCGCTGTCGCCGCAACGGGCGGTCTGGCGGTGTTCGCAAGCGTCACGATCCAGGGATCACACAACAACCTGCAGAACGGCCTAGACCGGCTGTTTCACGGGGTGAGCAACGTCTCGGCCCTCTGGGTAGTACCTCCGGGAGAATCCAACCTACTCGCGACGACCTCCTTCGGCGCAGACGCGAGGATGACCCTAAATGATCTGCCCGGGGTCCAGGCTGTGGGGTTGTATCACTCGGGCTTTCTCGAATACGCAGGTCGCCGCGTGTGGGTGCTCGCACCACCTCACACTGCGAGAGGACCCCTTCCGGAAAGTCAGCTCATCGGCGGCAATCTCGCGAGTGCGACAAACAAGCTGCAGGCAGGCGGCTGGGCGGTCCTCTCGGAAACCTTGGCCAGACACCTTCACGTCGGGATAGGACAGTCTTTCACGCTCCCCGCACCGGTGCCCAGGTCGCTGCGCGTAGCTGCGCTCAGCACAAACCTGGGATGGCCACCCGGGGCAGTTGTACTCGGCGCCAACGACTATGAACAGGCCTGGCCCAGCCCGAACACGAGCGCATACAACCTGGAACTCTCCTCGCGAGCGAACCCGAATACGGTCCGAGAAGAGGCAAGAACAGCGCTCGGCCCGAGGTCTGGCCTGAGCGTGCAAACGTCTCGCGAACGAGAAACCAGTGAGCGGGCTGCCAGCCGACACGGGCTCGAGCGCCTGACACAGATCGCACTACTGGTGCTCTTGGCAGGGATCCTTGCGACCGCGACGTCGCTGACAGCAATGATCTGGCAGCGTCGCCGACAGTTCGCGCGCATGAAGGTACAGGGATATACGAGACGCACGCTCAATGCTGCGCTGGTCTGGGAGAGCGCGCTGCTGCTTGGCACCGGCGGGCTGATGGGGGGGAGCCTCGGCATGTTCGGACAACTACTGCTGAGTCACTCGCTGCTGGTCGTCACCGGTTTTCCCGTGATCTTCTCGGCACAAATAGCCACGGCGCTCACGGCGTTTATCCTCATAACGGTGATCGGGTCAGCCGTGGTCGCCGTATCGGGCTACCGTGCAGCGAGCGTCGAGCCATACGCGTGAGCGCGCCCAGCTCAATCGCCGCCTGAGGCGGCTTCAGCTTCGCGCTCGGCTTTTTCATGAGCCGCTTCGGCTTCCTGCTCGGCGCGTTCCTTGGCGGCTTCGCGTTCGTTTTCGGCTTTCTCCTGAGCTGCCTCTTCTTCGTGCTCGGAGCGCGGTGGGCCTTCCGCTTTGGGGGCTTCCGGGGCACCGCCGCTCACCGGTGGGCTCGACCCGCCACCGGAGCCACCCGTGGGGCTCGGGCTGGAGCCGGCACCTTCGCTCGTGCCGCCATGCGCGGGTGGGCTCGGCGCACCTTCGGCGAGCACCGCCTTCACCGGCGTAGCTGCCGCGGCGGGAGCAGGAGCGGGCCGCGATGGCAGTGGCGCAGAGGTGCCCTGGCCGCCGCCAACACTGCTGCGGGGCGCGATCAGCACGCTCGGGCGGCGCATGAGGGACACGCCTGAGCCGCTGCGCACACCCACGCTTCGTGGCGTGGCACCAGGCAAGCTCACGTTGGACTTCACGAGCGTGGGACTGCGGAGGGGCACAAGCGGTGCTCGGCTCGACGAGGCTTCCTGCGCGAGCGCGCGAGCGGCGCCGGAGGACGCCTTTGTGGATCTCCTCACGTGCGCCTGCGCCGATGAGACGTGATGGCCGCGCAGAGGCCCGAGTACGGCACCCGCGGCGAGCGCCGCGGTGGCCGCAAGCGCGGTGCCCTTCAGCAGCACCCCGCCGGCCCCCGTCGGCTCACCGCCGAGCGCGAGCTGAGCGAGACCGGTTCTCGCCCCGATACGATTCGCGGCCTGCGTGCACCAGCCGATCAGCGGCGCCGGCGTGAGCGCAGCGGCCGCCGCGCGCAGCGTCACGCGTGCGCGGTAGAGCAGGCCGCGCACCGCAACATCGCTGATCCCAAGCGCGCCGGCGATGTCCTCGTGCGTGCGTCCCTCGAGCGCGCTGAGCAGCATCGCGTGTCGCTGCATCTGGGGCAATGCAGCCACGTGCGCGAGCGCTTCACGCGCGGCCGTGGCGCGCTCGAGCTCGGTCTCAGGCGCCGCGGCAGCCGCCTCGATCAGCGCCGCGTCGAGATCCAGCGCGCGCTCCTCGCTGCAGCGGCGCATCACGTTGACGGCCGTGTTGTGCACGATGCGGTAGAGCCATGCGCGCAGCTCGCGCACTTCGCTGCCCGCTTGCAGCGCGAGCCACGCCTTCAACAGCGCATGCTGCAGCGCATCCTCAGCGCGTGCGTCAGAGAGCCCGAGGCGCTCGCAGTAGCTCAAGAGCTCCGCGCGGTAGCGCAGCACGATCGCTTCGAAAGCGTGCTCGTGGCCCTGCGCGAGCAGCTCGAGCAGCCGCCCGTCGGACTGCTTTGAAAGCAGGCGAGTCGAAACGCTCTGAGCCCCCATCAGGCCCTCAAATCTAGTCCTCTCGACGGCGCCGTGGCGCGGCGCTGGACATAAAGGTACGAGCGTGGACCGCCGCAACGGCCCACGCACGTGATCATCGAACAACGAAGCGCCGCTACGCGATCAGGCTCACGCGCTCCCACACAACATCCGCGGCGCCGATACGCAGCTCGGCCTCCGCGACGAGGGCGCCGGGAACGAGCGACGCGGTGGTGCAGGCGCTCGGTGGAGCTTCCGCGCCTTCCTCATCGTCGCTGGCGCCGCCCGACATGTCATCTCCGTGTGAGCCGAGGCCGAGTTCGCCGTGAACACCGCCGTCACCGCCGCTGCCACTGCCGGGTTCATCGCCGGAATCGTCGCCGCGTGGCGGCGCTGGCGTCGCGGAGGTGCAGCGAAGCTCGCTCGCTTCGGTGACTTTCCCTGAGACGCTCGAGCCGTCCTTGAGCGTGATCGTGAGCACGCCGGCGCTAAAGGATGTGACCGTGCCCGCCGTTTCGGGGGTTTCGGCGGGGGTGCTGGGCGCAGTGGGGGCTACGCCCGCGCCCGGGCTCGTGACAGTGGAGGGGCCACCAAAGGTGATCAGCCGCGCATGGCGCGCATGCTTAGAGTTCGCACAGGCGTGGTGTGCGTGGTGGTGGCAGCGGCTCTTGTGCGCCGCAGAGGCCAGGCCAGGAGTGGCCAATAGGAGCATCGAGGAGCTAGTAGCTGCGATAAGCAGTCGTTTCATCTGGAACCTCCTCGCCCGCCCTGCTGCCGGCGAGCGTTTGTTTGGGGTACAGCAACTAAGACACCTCGCCGCCGCGAAACTCACGCCGCTCATATAGATGTCCAGCGGACGCCTAGGATGGCTGACAATGCCTTCCCGCCCCAGCTCCACGCCAGGTCAGCCGCCATCGCAGTCTGCGCCGCTACAGGGCGGCTGCCTCTGCGGCGCGGTTCGCTACGAGATCACCGCTCCCTTCATCACCGCGGGCTACTGCCACTGCACGCGCTGCCAGCGGCGCACCGGCACGGGCTCATCGGCCAATGGGCGCGTCCCGCAGGCGGGCTTTCGCTTGCTCCAGGGCGCGGAGCAACTGCGTGCTTTTGCGCCGCCGGACGGCGTGCCGAAGCTGTTCTGCACGATCTGCGGCTCTGCGCTGTTCAGCGGCGACCCCTTCACCGATGAGCAGGTCGCGGTGCGTCTTGGCGGCCTTGACGCCGATCCCGGCGTCCGCCCGCAGTGGCGACAGTACCTCGACTTCGCCGCAGCATGGGAGCCCGTGAGCGAGCACGACGCGCTCGGCCATCACGGCGGCGCGCGCGCCAGCTGAGCCTGACCACGGGCTCAGTGCAGCGCGAGCTTGCCTTTCGGCGCGAGGCCCGCGCGCCTGCTCGCGATGCCCGCACCGACACGTGCCTGCCCTGCGCGTGCACGCTCGCCGAGTCGCGCCGCGCGCTCGCGCAGCCAGCCCAAAGAGCGCGGTTCGCCACAGTGCTCGCGCCAGCCCTCCAGCACGCTCTCCAGCTGCTCACGCTCGTGCACACGCGCGAGCACCTCCACACGCCCACCACCCTCGCCGGGAGGGCCGAGCCGCGCGAGATAGAGCTCGCCCGTGTCCATCACCCAAGCGGCGCGATGCAGAGGGCCGTCGTGCTGCTCGCGCCACCACAGCCCTACGTCGAGCTCGCGCGAATGCACACGGCTCTCATCAGCGGTGTAGAAGCTCGCAAGCGTCGGATAGCTCGGGTTGCTCGGCTTGCTGCGCCCGACAACTTTCCGTCCCATCAGCAAACACCTTGGCTTTCGCGGTGGAGGTTGAGCGACAAGCCTGCAGCGCGCGCCTAAACGACGGGTTACCAAGCGGTAAGAATTGCTCAGCTTTCTCCCAAGAGAACCGTGTCACCGGCCCGCGTGGGCCGGTGACTCAGTGCTCGCGTGACGGCGTTCAGCCGTTCAAGCGTTTCTTGAGCGCGCTCGCCGCCGAGAACTTCGCCGCCTTGGAGGCCGCGATGTTGATCGTCTCGCCCGTTGAGGGGTTGCGCCCCTGACGCGCGGCGCGTTGGCTGACGCTGAACTTTCCGAAGCCCGCAAGCGCGACTTCACCCCCGCCGGCCAGCTCGTCGGAGATCACCTCGATCGCCGCCTCCACCACCTGCCGTGCCTGGCTGGCGGCCAGTCCAGTGCGCTCTGCGACCTGCTCGCCTAGCTCGTTCTTGGTCATGCCACTCCCTTCTCGAGTGTCGTTGCTGCGAGCAGGCTAACCGCTGGCGAGGACGGTCAAGCGCTAAATCGCCGCATGGGCACGTCCTGGAAGCCCTAATTTCCGGGGAACTTCGCCTGCGCGACCGTGCGCAACGGCGCCTCAGCGGTGCGCTCAGGGGCATTCTCGCTGCGCTTGGAGGCCAGCGGAGCGGCCGCAAAGGCCGCCCACAGCACGCTCAGCCAGGACGCACAGGCAAGCGCCACGTGCACCCAAACGAGCTCTGTGGGGAGGTGCGTCTCATACTGATCGAGGCCCACCGCGCCCTGTAGCGCGAGCAGCACACAGAGGATCCTCAGCGGGCGCTGCACGCTCTCAGCAACGCGGCGCCTGCGCGCCATCCACCACAGCGCGACCGCGGCGAGGCTGAACAGGAAGGCGATCTCCGCGTGGCGGTGAATCACGAAATCCATCGTGCCGCTGCCGTCGAAGCTCAGCCGGTTGATCTTCTGTCCCGGCGAGCCGCCCGCGTTAGGTCCCGCGGCGGTCGCGGCGGTGCCCGCGAAGATCGTCACCGCGCCGAACACCGCGAGCCCGCGTAGAGCGAGGCCGAGGCGACGATCGATCGTGGCGGGCTGTGCGGCCTGGACCCCTCCGTTGGGCGAAGCAGCGCGCTCCGTAGGCCCGGGCTCGGCCAACGAACGACTCGCTCGCCAACTCAAGAGCGCGGCGGCGAGCAGGATCAGCATCGAGAGCGCGAAGTGGCCCATCACCCAGCCGTAGTCGAGCGCGCCTTTGACCGTGAGGCCGCCGAGCACCGCCTGCGCGACCACGCCGAGCGGTAGCAGCGCACCCAGGCGCGTCAGATCGCGGCGATAGGGGCGCCGCCGCAGCGCGCCCAGCCAGGCTGCGCCCGCGGCGAGCACCACCGGCACGCTGATCAGGCGGTTTGAGAACTCGATCACCGCGTGCGAGTTCAGCGGCGGATAGACGTTGCCGTAGCACTTCGGCCAGGTCGGGCAGCCTAGGCCCGAGCCGGTCAGGCGCACGGCCGCGCCGCTAAGCACGATTAGGGTCAGCGCGCCGAGCGCTGCGTAGGCAACCCACAGGAACTGCTGGGGCGTGAGCGTGTAGCCGTTGCTGCGCTCACGCAGGCTCTGCAGGCGGGAAGGCATCGCCGATAAGGATGTCACTGAGGCGCGTCTCGCGTAGCGGCGGCGGTGTAAAATCGTGGATCGTGACGTCGAAGAAGCCCGCCAAGGGCACGCCTGCGTGGTTCGAGCTCGATGCTCGTCGCAATGCAGCGGCCACCCGCGCCAGGCTGCAGCGAGACGCGGCCAAGCCAATTGGCGAGAACCTCAAGGAGGGGGCCGCACTCTCCGCGTTTGCGCAGCGTTTCGCTGCCGCATTTGCGAAGCTCCGCCAGCCATGACGTCCGCGTTCGATGCGGCCGAGCTATTTGCTCGGCTGGACAGGGCCGGTGTCCGATACGTCGTCATCGGGGGCTTCGCTGTGATCGCTCATGGAGCACAGCGCTACACCAAGGACCTGGACATATGCCCGGACCCCGACCAAGAGAACCTCGCCCGTCTTGCGCGCCTACTCGCCGAGCTGAACGCGCGACAAGTGGGGGATTTCGCCGTAGACGAGATGCCGTATGACCCCACCGAGCCGACTGCGCTTGCTGAGGGCGGGAACTTCCGGCTAACGACAGACCTCGGCGACGTCGACATCATGCAGTGGGTCCCAGGAATCCCTGAGGAGCATGCGTATCCGGTCCTCGCATCAGCCGCGAGCGTCGGTGACTTTGACGGTATCCCGGTAGCCGTCTGCTCGATTGAGCATCTGCGCCAAATGAAGCGTGCCGCCAGCCGACCGGTGGACATTGAAGATCTGTCACGGCTCGAGCAAGCACACGGGACGCATCAGGACCCCGCCAACGGTCTCGACCAACCCAGCTGAGCCATGTCGCAATCGCCTCACCCAGCTCTCGGCTGAGATCGCCCGCGGGCTTCCACGTCACTCCGAAGTCACCCGCGGCTGTAAACGAACGGCAGTTCGTCGGCGATCTCGCTTAGGCGCGGCGCGGCGCTATCGCGCTCTGAGACCGTCAACTCGGCCGCGGGTAGCGACCAGTCGACGCCGATCTCGGGGTCGTTCCAGGCGATTCCCCGTTCGACCGCGGGGTCGTAGTAGGCGCTCTGCTTGTAGATCACATCCGCGACGTCGCTGAGCGCGCAGAAGCCGTGCGCGAAGCCGACAGGCACATACAACGCGCGCATCTGCTGGTCGTCGAGCACCACGCCGGCCCACTGCCCATAAGTCGGCGAGCCGCGGCGCAAGTCCACGCCCACGTCGAAGATCGCGCCGCGCGCACAGCGCACGAGCTTCGCCACGCCCGCGCCGACCTGAAAGTGCAGCCCACGCACCACGCCACGACTCGAGCGGGAGTGGTTGTCCTGGACGAACTCCAGCGCCGCATCGATGCCTGCCTCGTGGTGCCACGCACGACGGTAGGTCTCGATGAAGAAGCCGCGCTCGTCGGCGTGCACGTCGGGCTCGAGCGCGACCAGGCCAGAGATATGGGTGGGCACCACGCGCACCGCGCGCAGGTTAGCGGTGCCTATGCACGTGCGCAGCGCCGCAGCCTGTAGCGCCGCGGCCCGGCTAGAGTCGAGCTGCATTGACGATCGGTAACGACCTGCTCGAGAGCGCGCCGCGCTGGGAGCATGGCCCTGCTCACCTAGTGCTGGAGGGGAGCGCCGTGCACTTGTGGCGCGCACGGCTAGATCCATCGCTAGATGTCCTGTGCAAGGCGCTCAGCCGCGATGAGCGCGCACGCGCAGAGGTAATCCTCGGCGTACGCACGCGGCGCCACTGGAAGCGTTCGCGCGGCTTCATGCGCGCCGTTCTGGCGCTATACCTCGGGCAAGAGCCGAGCGAGCTGCGATTTGTGCTCGATGAGAGCGGCAAGCCACGGCTGGCGGCCGATGGCCCTGGCGCCGGTTCCCCTGAGGATCGACTCCACTTCAGCCTGTCGCACTCCAGAGATCGTGCGCTGCTCGCGCTCTGCCGCGGAGGTGCTATCGGCGTTGATGTCGAGCTCGATCGCCGTGAACTGGACGAGCTGGCGCTCGCAGAGCGCGCGTTTGGCACCCGCGAGCGCACACGACTACTGGCGCTGGGTCGCGAGGAGCGACGCGGCGAGCTGTTGCGCGCATGGACGCGTAGAGAGGCCATATTGAAGCTCGGGGAGCCACACTCCCGAGATGAGCTGTCGCCGTGGGTGATCCAGCTGGACATGGGAGAGACGGGCAGCGCAGCGCTCGCGCTGCGCGCCGCGCCGGATGCGCTGCGCTGCTGGGAGTGGACTCTTGAGGAGAGCGATCCCCACTCTTGAGGAGAGCGATCCCCGCGCTAGAGGATCTTGACGTCGATCGTCTTGCCGCGATGACGCGGGTGGGCGATCCTGCGCACTACTGCTCCCAAACTAAGTCGCCATTGCCTCCAGCAGGGCCCCATGCTCGTCGTATTCGACGGTGTGGCCCTCGGGTGTCTCAAACGCCTTAGCAGGTGGCTCCTTGGGCTTCCCGACGCGTCTTTAGCGCTTCTTCCTTCGGACCGATTGTGAGAGGTCCGATGCTGCGGCGGTCTTCGCCGCGCTGGTGGATCCTTTGGCACGCAGCGTCTTTCCGGCGGCCGAAGCGGCCTTTTTGCCGGTCGTCTTCCTATTGCCGACCTGGGCCAGATCTGATGCTGCAGCGCTCTTCGCCTGCTTACCTGCGGTGCTAGACCCCAGCGTCTTCCCGGCCGCTGATGCCGCCCGCTTACCCGTTGCTCTGCCTGCCATCGCTGCCCCTTTGATTGCTTTGGGGCGAACTGCCCGCCTGCCTGAAGCGCCACCCTCAAGGTGGTATCCGATCGACTCACTGACGGTCAGCTTCAATGCCTCAGCGACGCTCTGTAGTCGCTCGAGGCTGGCCGCGCTGTAGCGGGTCTGCTCGTAGCGTTGAATCTGCTGCTCTGAGACGCCGATCCGCCGAGCGAGCGCCTTCTGCGTCAGTCCCGCCACGATCCGAGCCTCAATCAGGGCAGTGGGGAACTCACCAATCGAGTGGAACTCGCGCTGCTTGACCTCGCCGGCTCGCAGCGCCTCGTACGCGCTGAGTTCAGCGTTCAGGTCTGCAAGCTGGCTGTCCATCCCGGCGATCATCGCGTCGTGCAGGACGGATGAACATCGGCGTGTGGACTGCTCCGCGGCGATGAGCACTGATGTGCGCAGAGCAGCGAAGCGATCACAATGGCACCTGTGGGCGCGCTCGCGAGGCATGCTCAGGGTGCCAGCTAGTGCTCGATCCGCCGCCGGCGAGAGTCTTGGGCTGTGCCCAGACGGCGCTTTGCAGCGCGCAGCGGCGCCGTCATTCTCCAACTGGTCGAGTCTCGTATACCATCGAGCGACATTTGACGATACCTCAGCCCCGCTCGCAGCTCGCTCTGCTCACGCTCGAGCGCGGTGACGTGCTCGCGTAGTGCCTGGGTCTCTGCACGGCAGCGGACCGCCTGCTCTTGGGACTCTGTAACCGCTTCCCGCATGGTCTCGCGGACACCGTAGCCCTGCGCGAGGACTTGGGCTACGTGGGCCTGGCGGGCGCGCACCTCGGGCGGGGAGTCATCTTGCGCGGCGCACATCCGGAGATGCTCGTACATGGCACTGAGCTCCGGGGCCTCGCCCCTCTCCGGAAGCTGCGGCTCACCAGCGTCGGCGCGACGTAGCTCCGACCTGAATGCGCTGGCTGCGGCCCTGAGACCGTCAACCCCCTCGAAGGAGATGAACGTGGCGAGCTTCTCCACCACCGCATGGGCATCCTCAAACCAGTCCTCGTAGAAGATGAACGTGCGGCGCTCGCAGACCGTCTCGGTGAGCGCTGTTGCGTTGCGGTCCAGCCACAGCTTTGTCGTAGCGCGCGGTTCTGCGCCAGGTAGGCCCGTATTCTCCACCGATTGGATGACCGCCTGCGGTCGTCGCACACATATGACGCAGTCCATCCGGCCAAGGATCTGGCGCCAGAAGGGCAGCAAGAGCACCGTTCGCGGGTCCTTGAATCCCCATCGGGGCGCGGGCTCCGATGCAAGGCCCGCGCATACCTGAGTTGCGCGCTCGCGAAACTCGTCCAGACGCCGATCTTGAACCCATCGAGGCGGCAGGTCGGGCGCCTGATACCAGCTCCCGCCAAACGTCTCCAAGATCCCGTCGTTTATGCGATAGATCTCCGCGTGCTCCCAGAAACCCAGCTCGTTCTGCTCGCTGGACGGCAATAGCTGGTTATCCGCGCCCAGGTACACACCGAGCAGATTCAGCGCTCGCGTGGCCAGCGAAGTCCCGCTACGTCCGACGCTCAGAACACATAGTGGCGATTGTGAGAGAATACTCACGAATAGCAACCGTAGCGTCCCTAGCCATCAGGTACATAGACGTGTTTCTATCTTATGTGGCGCTACAGCGCTTAGTGATGCCGACGATGAGGCCGACGCCGCGGCGTCGGCCTGGCGTGGTAGATCGCGATGCTCCGGCGCGAAACGTTGCGCGACTTGTCAAAGGCGAGGAACGTGAGGATGTGCTTGCCGAACGAGATGTGCTTGGCACCCTGCCACATCAGCCGCCCGGACAGCGTGGCGGGATAGGCGTGCACGCCGTAGTTGCGGATCAGCTTGCCGTCAATCTCGAGACGGATTCTAAAGACCCCCTGCGAGCTCGACGCAGAGACATGGATCGGTAGCGGCCCGCTATAGGTCACATGGTTCGAAGGCGAGGAGACCACGATCTTTGGACCCGTGAACACCCCACACGGTTCGCGGAGTTGGTCGCCGTCCTTGACGTATTCGTGCATCGCCGCGAACGAAGGCTTGTGCGAGCCGTTTGCGCGAATGAGCCCCGAGAGGACCGATCCTTCGTCCTGGAGTGGGAACCAGAGGGCCACCTGAACGTATGGGTCTTGTGCGAGGCAGTGATATGCCTGCTTGAGAAAGGTCGCCTGCGTGGCCTCGCTGACGCCCTCGGCGGTCTGTCCCGCCCAAGCACCTTCGTTACACGTTGCCTGGGTGGTGCGCCAACTCATCTCGGTCATCCAGATCGGCTTGTCATCGCCATTGGCTTGCATCACGGCGTGCACTTCGCGGTACGCAAGAAACGAGTCGGTGATCAAACGGTTATCCGAGCCGCGAAGGAATTCGTAAGGCGAGAGTTTGTTGCATGCCGTATCGGTGTGCACCCCGACCGCGTCGAACGAGCCCTTACCGCCAGCCGCATAAATGCCTTCTACAAACGCGAAGTCGTTGCCCGTGAGGCCGCCCACGACCATCGTCGCATTGGGGTCGCCCGCCTTGACTGCCGGGTAGGCCGCCTTGAGCAAACGCACGTAGGCTGCCGGGTCCGGGGCTCCCGCCCACCAGCCTGGAGAGTCCTCCTCGTTCCAGATCTCGTATGCAGCGACCCGCCCCGCGTAGCGATGGGCGAGCATGCCGAGCATTGAGGCGTAGTCCTGCGGGTTCGCCGGAGGCGTGTTCTGCGCGGCGTTGCCGGTCTCCCAACTCGGGGAGTCGACGACGTCGAGGATCACCTTGCTCCCTGGCGGCAGCTGGCTAAAGGCCTGTTCGTAGGCAGCGATCCAGTTGGCCGCGTAGACGCCACGGGAGGGCTCGATGTCGGGCCAGGTCACGAACATCCGGACCCAGTGCGTCCCGAGGGCCTTGATCTCGGGCACGCGAATGTTGCCCGGCCCTGGGACCGCCACTCCGGCTTCGGCCGCAGCGGCCGTGCCCGGCGAAGTCCCAGCGATCGCCAACAGTGCGAGCAACACTCCCAACAGCGCGCCGCGACGGGAGCTCCGGAGCTGATAGCGGCAGATGGCCACAAGGGCGGTCATTGAGTGTTAGTCGGCGCTCTCAGCTGGAGCCTGAACCTGAAGCCTTGCGTTAGACAACTGGATGATCGAACGCCAACACCCCCCAACCCGGTTCGAGATGGGTTGGCCTGCATTTTCTGCAGCTACGAAGCCCCTCGTCAGAGATCGTCCGAGTCAATCCACATCAAATGCCAGTCGGCTTCACGTGAGATCGAGTCGACGGCTAGCGAAGGATTCGTCGAGCGGAGGATCAGCTTGAACACAAACGGACTCCTGAGAAAGCCGTGGCGAAGTAGCCGGTAGCGCCTAGCGCTACTCTTCGTCATCATCGTGACGATTGCCTCCGCATCGCAGCTTCGCGCCTCTCTCTCGACTTCCCGATAGAGCATCGACAGCGCCCGCTCGTGGCCCGCCAAGGCCATGACGTCGAGCAGCGCGAACGACGGAATGCCGTTGAGGACAGCCGTCCGCCCGACGGCGGCCACGACGACGGAGTCACCCTGATGCACCAGAAACGCTCGATAGCGAGCCTCCGGCGCCCCAAGGCGCCAGCGATAGAACTCAATGCTCTTGACCAGATGATTGGGCACGGATGCCGACCAAGCCTCACGAAATCGCTCAAAGGCAGCCGACGAGAGCATCTCCTCGGGTGTTCCATGCGTTGAGCTATACAGCCCAGCCCAGGATTTGTGGGTGAGCAGTCGCCCATAGGCTGCGATGCCAAGGTTCACCGCAGGCGCGAACGCAGCAAGATGTCGAGCCTTGAGGATCGCGTCGGCTCGCAGCGGTTGGAGGTACATCGGCATCTCAAACGCCACCTCCCATCCGACTCTGAGGTGCCCACCCATTACCTCGGGTCGAATCGGATAGCCGGTGACGAAGTCAAGTCCAGCCGCCTCGAACTCGTGAAGAGCGAACCTCCCGAGATCGGTGAATACCCCTTTTCCACGGGCATCTGGATGTGTCATTACATCACAGACCATTCCTACCTTCATTCGCCTGCCTGCGATCTCATAGGGATAAGGGATCGCGGCGTAATAGCCGAGTAGGCGCCCCTCTTCGACAGCCACATACTCATAGGACTGGGGATGGTCGGGCAAACCATGAAACTTCCACCAATAATGCTCAGCTGAAGCAGCTGACATACCTCGATGCTCTGGGAACG
Organism: uncultured Solirubrobacterales bacterium; assembly: GCA_963785435.1. Taxonomy (GTDB): domain Bacteria; phylum Actinomycetota; class Thermoleophilia; order Solirubrobacterales; family Solirubrobacteraceae; genus Palsa-744. Next base: position 284,550 of record CAWAVE010000008.1, on the reverse strand, counting down.
CGCTCTCGAAAAGCTCTCTCTGTTGGCCTAGATCGCGATGAGCGGCGAACGCTACGAACTCGAGCGTCAACCGTACATCCCCCCATTGACGTGGAGCACCTGGCCTGTTGTATAGCTGGCATCCCGGCTGAGCAGATGGGTGACCATGCCACCGATCTCCGCCACGGTGCCGAAGCGTCCGGTCGGTATCTGTTGGCGGATAGCCTCACGATGCCCATCCGGCACCGTGTACAGCATGCCATAGTCGAAATAGCCCAGCGCCAGCACGTTCGCTGTGATCTCTCGTCCGGCCAGCTCGCGAGCGATGGACTTCGTAAATCCAACTATGCCAGCCTTCGCCGCGCCATAGTGAGACGCGCCGGCGACCCCGCTAAACGCGACCACACTGGACACATTGATAATGCGCCCTCCACGTGCCTCTCTCATCACGGGGATGAACTCTCGGCAGGTGAGGAAGGTAGTCGTCAAGCTGTCGTCAAGCACGCGTCTAAAGTCTGCGAGGGGAAGCTTCCAGCTGAGCCCGTTCGATGTAGATCCCGCAAGGTTGACCAGCCCCCAGACGCTCCCAAAGGTCTTGTGGATCTGCTCGCCGAAAGCGCGAACCTCGATCTCGTTGGAGAGATCCGCACGAACACAATGCTCCTTAGGATCGAGGCCGTGCTTGCGCACTGTTTCAAATAGCTCTTCGGAGGAGCTGCGATATTGAACAGCCAAGCGCTCGACTCCCTGAGTTAGGAGATAATCGGTGAGCGCGAGGCCAATCCCACCGCTTGCTCCTGTCAAGACCACCGGCTTATCAGTCATTGAGTTCTAGTTCTCTTGAAATCGACGGCTCGAGGCCGAGCGGTGGAACATCTCGACGCTTGTGCTGCAGCTCAATCGCCACTAGCAACCTCAACACGTACCAAAGACTCGCGATCGACCCGGCGCTACCCTCGCCGTAAGCTCTTGGCGTCATCGCAATCGGATACTCGACAATTGTAGCTCCGGCACGGGCTGCCTCGATCAACGCCTCAACGGTGTCACCTAGGTACTCGATGGGGTAGTCAGATGCAAAACGATCAAGCAGCGGACGCCTGATAGCTCGAAAGCCCGAGCTTGAGTCCTGCACCGTCACACGCGCCACTCTCGCGACACGAGCCGACAGAATCCGCATCGCAAGCCTTCGGATACCACGGACTTGGTAGTGCCCAGCTCCCGCCACAAAACGTGAGCCAACCACCATGTGCGCCTCGGTCTCACACAGCGCACCCAGCAGGGCCCGCACTTGGGCCGGGTCGTGCTGGCCGTCGGCGTCCACCTGGACGACCGTATCGTAGTCGTTACGCAGAGCCCATCGAAAGCCACACCGGAGTGCGCCCCCTACGCCAAGATTGACAGGCAGCCTCAGCACATACGCACCGGCCGCCGCGGCCAGTTCCGAGGTCCTGTCGACTGAACCGTCATCTACAACGCAGACGTCGTACTTCAGACGCCGCGCGGCCGCCACCACATCACCTACACTGCGCTCCTCGTTGAGCGCGGGCACTACCAGTAGGACGCGACCCTGGTCGATCATCGGCTACGGGCTACCTCGCGCGCATCCTCCTCGCGCGCAGACTCGAGCTCACGCAGGCGCTGCTCGATGAAGGCAGCATGCTCGCTGAGGTCCTGGATCGCGCGATGCAAGCCCGATAGTGAAATCGAGAGCTGAAGGCAGATGAGTCCGAGAAATGCGATGAGGACTCCCAGCGAAAAGCCCGTAGGCGTGAAGCCGAGATGACGCACCTGCGACGAAGCCAAGGCGAGCAGCGGAGTCCCCAGAAAGCCAACAATCGAGACTGTCAACCATCCGAGGCCATAGCGAAGCGACAGTAGCCGTCGACGAACGAGAGCCACCGTAGAGATCATCAAGGCGACCGCGCCTGCCATCACAATTGCTGCCTGGGTGGTCATACGGACCTCTGGAGTGCAGGAGCAAGGCCGCCACGTATCAGTAGAACGGCTCCCGGGAGACTCGCAAAAAACAGTGCGGCGACCGAGAGGACCGAGATCAGTGCTGCGTCGGTAGTCGCGATCGAGGCTCCGCCCAATAGCACGACATATGAGCCCTCGCGTATACCGAAGCCTCCTATCGAGATCGGAATCAGAGTCACGACCGTGACCAGTGCGAGCACAACGGCCGCAGTGGCGAACGAGAGTCGGACATCAATGGCGTGGGCGAGCATCACGAGCTGCATCGAGATCAGACCTTGGTAGAGCAGGCTCAAAGCCAGGACGACGATCAGCATCGCCGGGTCGGTTGCATAGCTTCGCAGCAAGGTACGCGATTGCCTAGCGTGCGAAATCAGCCTACGCGGCACTGCTGCGCGCGTCAATCGTGATCCTCGGAACACTGCCACAAGGACGACCAGCGAGCCAACGACAACTGCGGCTGTCACCCAAGCGAGAAACACCCATGCTCCGTGTGGGACGGCTGCCGACGAGAACGCAAGCGCAAGCCACGCCATCCCGACCAGACCTGCCAAACCGCCGAGACGATCAATGATGATCGTGATAGCCGTCCGAGTGAGCAACGGGCCGCGTCGTGTTACGAGGACTGCGCGGGTCACGTCACCTCCTACCGATGTCGGCAGGAACGTATTGGAGAACGTCGCTACGGCGTAGATACGCGCTAGCCCTGCCACACTCAGGTGCAGATCCGCCTTCTCCAGCAGTCGCGACCAGCGGAACGCACCAATCACCAGCGCTGCCACAACGAAGGCCACGGCAGCAAGGAAGTAGAGCGGCTGACCATGACTGATGCGCCGCTCCATTCTGCTCCAATCGATCTGCGACGCGACCAGCCCCACGAGTGTGAGAGTCACTGAGATCCGTACCGGCAAAGAGGCGCCTGCCTGCCGGACGCGCCCAAACCGCGAAGGTTCTTGCGGCTGCGCTGACATCAAGCTGCGTGAAGTCGTGGGAGGTCGTGGGAGCGAAGTTCCCGCGCGATTTCTCCCAGCGGCTGCGCCGGGCCGCCTGCTGCTGCGATCAAGGTCTCCAAGCGATGCAGGGTAGCGCCCCGGCGGGAGTGCACAATCCTGCTCGTGAGCCAGTTCGCATGAGGTAGCACAAAAAATGGCTCGTCCGTGTCGAGATCATACGGGTGGAGATAGCTCCACGCGACTGCGCTCGCCTCCATGCTGTCGAGAAAACGCCTAGCCAGCGGGGAGGGTACATAGCGCATGTAGATCCCGCCCAAGAAGGGGAGCATTGCGGGCCCGACTCCGGCAACCGGGCATGGGAACTCCAGGAGACCATTATCCCAGCGAAACGGGGTACGCGGCGCCCCGGGCCAGCCATGTAGTGGATTCCGGGCAGGTAGCACACTCGAGGAGTATTCAAACCCAGCTTCGGCAAGCACCTCTACGGCCCATCTTGTGTTCGGCGTGAGAGAGAAGATAGGTGCTCGGAAACCACGCACTGCTATCTGTCCGGCGTTCTCGAGTAGGTCTCGTCCTTCACGCAACTCTTCCCCCAGGCACCTTGGGTCCACGTCGCCGAGGGAAACGTGGCGGAGGCCGTGAAGCGCCACCTCATGCCCTCCATCTGCCACACGTCGCACTAGGCTCGGATGGCAGCGTGCAATCTCGCCAACGATGAAGACCGTAGCCCTAATGTCACGTTCCTCGGCGAACTCCAAGAAATCGTGACTCATACGTACAAACCGCTCTTCCTGGAAGTCCGCATAGCGATTGTCCTCAAGGTCGAACGTAATCGTCAGAGGCATATGTTCACTTACGACAACGCATTCTCAATCGGACGGCCTCGCGCCAATCACGTGGACTATGTCACTAGATCCCGGACGATTGAGGATTCCAGCTGTCGCATAAAGGCCAGCAAAGCCAAGCACACTGGTAGCACTCGGGCGTCGAACCGTGTGCACACGTTGCCACAAACCCTTGCGCGTGATCGGAGGTAGGTCATTCACAGCATGCACCGCGATGCCACTGCTACTGATGAGCTCGACCACCGCACGGGTCGTGAAATAGTGAAGGTGGGGGCTAGCCAGTCCATATTGCCAGAGGCGCCGGTACGGTCCCGTAATCCTTATACGTGCGAGCGCCGTAGCAATCCGAAACGCCAGCCCATCGGCGGTCGGAATATTTACGCTGAGCAGACCACCAGGTCGCAGGTGAGTCCGACAAGCATCTAGGGCACGCCGCACGTCCGGTATATGCTCTAGAACATCGTTGAAGGCAATCACGTCAAAGCGGTCGGCAGGCGTGAGAACCTCCGGAAAGCGCCCGACACGGACCTCTCCGACGGAGCGCGCCGCCACGTGCTCGTCAGGCTCGACGCCCACAGCTTCGGCGCCCACCTTGCCCGCCTCGTCCAAGAACCACCCGTACGCAGATCCCACGTCGAGTATCTGCAATCCTTGCAGCTCGCGCCGAGCGCCGAGCCGGTCCAGGATGATGCGGAAGTTCTCGCGGCGCAGCGTCTCGTACCCCTCGATACGCGTGCTGGAATTGACCTCGTGTCCACCGACAGACTGATCGGATGCCCATGCGCCGCATGCATCGCAGCGCGCAGTCCAAGCAGCGACGCAAACGCGCCTGGGGCGACCGCAGACTATGCATCGGCTTCGGTCCAGCAAGCAATCGATCCTATGCGATGTCCTTCTACCGATGCGCACTTCGTCCCAGCGCGTCGAATAGGCTTACGCTCCGTGTGTGAACTCCGCTCGCAGACGATCCTTCGGCGCGTGCCCATTCCGCCCGCCGAAACACACTCGCTTTGATGAGCATCGACTCACCGCCCACCATACATAGACCGCAAGCCGCGAAAGCCGGATCACCCACCGCGACAGCAGCGACTCGAGGACTGGCTCTGGTTGCCGGTGTGGTCTGTCTGCTGCTGCTCGGATTCCAGATCGCAACAGGTTGGGAAGACCTCCACTCGACCGGCTTCTTTACGGCACTAGCAGCCCACAAGTACGTATGGACGAATGCGCTGGCTGCGGTTGTCGTGGCGCTCACGGCTGCACTCGCGCCTGGACGCCTGCGCTGGCTGGCTGTGCTCGGGCCTGGCGTGGTTCTAGTGACGATACTGCTTGCAACAGCGATCCTCGGAGGACAGGCGCCGGGGATGCTTGCGGCGATCGTCATCATGGCGGCGTTGTGGGACACTGGTGAGCGATTGCTGAGGCGCCTCGGTGCCGAGTTTCTTGCGCGTAACGCGCTGGTGGCGTGGCTAGCAGGAATCGCGCCCTGGAGCCTCGGCATGATTGCGCTGGGGCGACTTTCGGCGATCAGGTGGTGGACAGCAGGCCTCCCAATCGCGATCATCGGGGCGGTCGGGTGCTTACGTCTCGGCCGCCGCGCCTTGATGCACCGTCGGTCGATCGCCACAGAGGTGACGGCGTCGCCCCTGCATGCGGCAAGCACAGGGTTGGTGCTGCTCACAACTGCATGGGCAGCGATATACGCAGCGGCTCCCGAGATCCAATACGACGCGCTCTACGGGAAGGCATCCCTTCCCGAGATCTGGGCGCGAACGGGTCATATTGGCTCGCTCGTACAGCACGTGCAGTTCGAGATCACGGGCTGGTTCCAGATATTGGCGACCTACGGCCACGCGCTCGGGGCACCTTCGGTTGGAAGATATCTTCAGCTGATCGCGCTGGTCTGTGCACCGATCGCCGTTTGGTGGTGGGGCCGTCACCACGGCACCCTCGGATCGCTCGCCGCGGTTGCAATCGCCGTGACACCCCACCTGTTCTGGCAGGCCTCCACCGCTGACGACGATCTACTCCTCGCCCTTTGCGCCCTGGCACTATGCATTGCCGTCGTCGAATCCCAGCGGGCAAGCAGCGACTCCGAGCGACGTAGCCTAGCTTTCGCGATCGGGCTAATGGCGGGCTCGGGCCCGTCGCTCAAGCTGCATCTCGTACCCCTGTTTGCTTTCCTGCTGCTCGGCTGGGTGATATCGGCTCGAGGCTGGCGCGCGATTCGGCGGCGTCTCGCATACTCTGCTCTCGGCGCTGCAATAACCGGTCTGCCTCCCCTGGTGCTCCGCTGGATCGACAGCGGGAACCCGCTGCTGCCCGCCTACAACAACATCTTTCGTAGCCCCGACTGGCTACCAATCAACGAAACTGCCAACTTCCCTTTCTGGAGCCATCCGGGCTCACTAGGCCCCATAAGGGCCATTTGGGTGGCGGTCGGAGAACCGCAACTCATGGCAGAGGCCACACCACCAGGCGCTTTTGGCGTGCTCGTCGGCGCAATCGTGGTCGCAGCCTTGCTCGGCTGGATCGGCCACGACGACAGCCGAGCATCGCGGATCGTTTGGATCGCACTGATTCCCGCACTCATCTTCTGGTGGGTAAGCCTACGGTACCTTCGCTACCTGCTGCCAGTTGGCTTCGTCTCCGTTGCGCTGATCCTCATGCTCAGCTCGAAGGTGACGATCAGACGAACGGGACGATCAGTCGGCTTGATTGCAGTGACACTCGCTGCTGTTGCGTGCTTTCCGGTCGCAATCTCGCAGTTCTGGAATGTCCCTGCGCATAAGCCGCCCGTCTACGCAGCTTTCGGGAAATGGAGCGCGTCGAGTTACGAGGACGCGGCTCTTACCGAGCGACCGGCACTCCTCGCGTTTAACCGACTCAGCCCACCGCGGGCGCGTGTGGCGACTAGCGCATATGAGCGCGAATGGCTGACTCAAGAACGTGATCTCTATAACGTGCACTACGAAGTGATGCCGCTCATGGAGTTGCACGGACCGGCTCCCGTTAGCGGTCAAAACGCATATCGTGCATTGGGCCGACTCGGCATAGAATGGGTCCTTGTCAATGGCGTCGACCGTCTCCTGAATGAGCCTGGCTATCTCTCCGAAGTGCTCAGCTCCCACGGCAAGATCGAATTTGGTGCACGGGGATGGGACCTCTATCGCCTTGTCCCACACCCCCCTGCAATCACGCCGCTCATGCCCTGTGATCGAGGCGCAAAGGGCGTACCGCCCTGCTGGGGTGGACCACGAGGAGTCGGCGGCTCGCTTTCGGTTAGCGTAACACGCAACACGCGAGTGTGTGCAGGTGAGATTCTTGCAGTCACAGTGACCGCGGCGACAGGGGGCGCCCCATCACCAGTCCTTATTCACTTTAACGGCGGTAACCCTCAGGATGGCGTTCAGCCGGGAGAATCGACCCCCGGGTTAACGCAGCGAATCTATGCAACGGCACCGCCGGGTGCAACGAGTGCAGACATTGTTGTCAGCCCCAGCCCGAGTGCTCCAGTTGTCTCAGCAAGCATCGGTTCGGTTGGTCCCGCGTGTGCTGGTAGCGGCCACGCTCTCTGAGCGCCGCATGAACGCCTTCGTCAGCTGGCGGGCTTGCGTAGCGCCACAATCCCGTCCCAGATAGTCATCGTGTCGATTTCAAGCCCTACTCCGACCGCCTCTGGCTGCGCCCAGGCCGCCGTTTTGCGTGCCGTGTGATCGACTAGGCGCTTCGTCAAGCCGACCATTCCCACAGCGTGGCTGGGCATCAGTACTGAACCCTCGGGCGGGCTCGACGTGGACGCACTATCGAGATCGGCCAAGTTGATCCGTTCGCCGAGATGTCCACCGTCGTGCCAGTCGGGCAAGTAGCCAGTACCCCAGTCCTCGATGCAATAGAGCCCGCCTGGGCGAAGATGTTCGGGATATAGGACCTGGAGCGAGCGCGCACTGATCACCCCCATATGCGATGCGTCATCCACGATCACCTCGAACCCGCTAGGTGCATAAGCCTCTCGCAACCGCCGCATCAGCGCCGGGTCCGCCTGGTCCCCCTGGGCAATATGAACGCGAGGGCCGAGATCCAGCTCGGGTGGGTTCAGATCCACACCAACGATCATCGCCTTTGGGAAAGCGTCGCGCCACATTTCGAGCGAATGCCCGCCCCACACGCCAAGCTCTAGGAGCGCGAAAGATTGCTGGCGCAGCGATGCAAAGAGCTGCTCATAGATGGCTAGGTATGGGATCGGCTTTACGGCCGCCTCAGAGGGTCGGTCGGTCGGTAGCCGCAGCCAGCCCTCGCGCGGCTCGCGGCGGAGCAGACCGGAGGTGAGCGTACGCAGTTGGGTGCTCAAGAATGCCATCGGTGGTAGCGGTCCCCCGGACCCGCCATCGAGAAGTATCGCAACAAGTACACCTGACAAGCATCGAAAGGGTGCGGACGCACCGGGAACTCACGCCATCACTATGCTCACCCCCGCGATGACGATCGACGACCTCATGCAAGGCCTCGGCGCCCAGGTGGAGCGTTTGCGCGCTGCCCGTAAGGAGATCGACAACGACTTTCCCTGGTACCCCTACGACATCCTCGGCAACCTCGTCGCACCTCGACGCGATGCTGCACGGGCGAGAACCGCGATCTCGGCGGCTCGCCGAGGGCCTGCCAGTGGCCGACATCGGCGCGGCCGATGGCGACCTCGCTTTCACGCTCGAGGATCTCGGCAGGCTGGCAGGTCGACATCCTCGACACGCCCGCCACGAACATGAACGGCCTGCGCGGCGCGAGCCGCGCTGCGCGACCATCTCGGCTCGCGCGTGCAGATCCACGACGTCGACCTCGACCGCCAGTTCGTCCTGCCGCGGGAGCGTTATGGACTTGTCTTCCTGCTCGGGATCCTCTACCACCTGCAGAACCCCTACTACGCCCTGCGCGAGCTCGCCGTCGCACTCGAGCCACTGCCTGCTCAGCACCGAAGGTGGCGCGCTTCGCCGGTCCCGAGCGCACGCCGATTGCAGACCTGCCGGTCGGCTATCTCGTCGCGCCGCACGAGACCAACAACGACCCCACCAACTACTGGATCCTCTCGCCTGCCGGCCTCGAACGTCTCGTCGAGCGCGCGGGCTGGGACATCCTCGAGCGGCTCAACGTCGGCGACACGGCCGACTCCGACCCCTCGACGCCCGAGAACGACGAGCGAATGTTCATGCTGCTGCGCAGCAACAGTCCGGCCCGCTAGATCCCGGCCTGGCGGCCGGCGCACCGACCCAGCTGGAGCCAGATTCCGCCGAGCAGCTCGGCCACCTCTCGGCCAGACCGGGCGAGCAGTGCTCTGATGATAATCGCTTGACCGGCCCTCGACAGCGCGCCGCCACAGCTCGTCGTCTCGATAGCACCGCGACTCACGTGCGCGGCGAGCTCGGCGGGTCTTCCGCGACCAGCAGGCTGCAGCGCTCGAGCGCTCGAAGCCCTCGGCGCCGACCGGCGTCGTGACGACCGGCAGACCCGACCGCGAGGGCCTGGCGTGATCTTGCCCTTGAGCCCGGCGCCGTAGCGAGCGGCGCGACCAGCGACGCGCGCGAGCATCGAGCAGCGGCTCGAGGTCCTCGACCCAGCCCACGACCTCGACGAGTGGCGACGCCAGCGCGCGACCTCGCAGGCGGCGGGCTCCGACCCGACGATCGTCACCGGCACATCGCCGAGCTCGCGCCACACGTGCCGGCATCACGTCGCGCACGAGCCGTACTGCTGCGTCAGTGTTCGGCGGGTGCTCGAAGCCGCCGACGAACAGAACGCCCCTGCGTCCCAGCGCCGGGCAGCACCTCGGCGTCGACGTCGTGCACCGTCGGGATCAGCAGCGTCGCGAACTCCCGGCACGTCGCGCTGCGACTTGCGCGCGCTCCGACTCGCTGACGACGATCGTCACGTCCGTCGCGCGCATCAGCGCCAGCTCGAGCTCGCGCAGCGCGCTCGCCCTTGGCCCGAGCGCAAGCTCTCAGCGTGGCCGTTGCTCGCCTCCGCCGCGGCCGCGGGCGAGCTCGCGAGCGCCTGCCGACGTGCCTCTCGGAGCCAGTGCAGGTCGACCGTGTCGTAGGCGACCACCGCGCCGACGGCGCGAACTCGCGCACTGCATCCAGCCAGCGGCTCGCCGGGTGCGGACGCGAGAGGATCACCGTCGTCAGGCGCGGGCCGATCGTCGCGCAGCTCGCGCATTGACGTCCAGCGCGCCGTAGAGGACCTCCACGCCCATGCGCTGCAGCGTCGCGCGTGTATGGTTCGATCGCCGCCGAGGTTGTCGGGCATGAAGCGTGACCCGGGCGCCGCAGCGCGATGTAGCGCCTGCATGATGTGCAGCATCCGCAGCGACCCAGCGTCGCGATCCCACATCGGCACGCGAGTGGTCGATCACTAGCACGTGCGGCCCGCGTTGACGGTTGGCCGCGCGGCGCACGTTCGTCTGCGCTCGGCGTCAGGTGCTCGGCCTCGAGCAGCGTGCGCCACTTGGCGACGAACTTCGGCCGGTTTTGCTCCTGGTGGCGCTTGTGTCCCGACTCGACGTCCGTGCCGGCCGTCGCGCCCTCGACGTGGACCACGACGGCCGCCGGGCTCATACAGCACCCGCAGTCCGTGCTCGCGCGCCTCGAAGCACAGGTCGGCGTCCTCGTAGTACATCGGCAGATAGCGCTCGTCGAACCCGCGCGACTTCGCGCCACAGCGCCGGCGCGCACCATCAGCGCTGCGGCCGAGCCGTAGTCGGTCTCGCGACGATACTCGTACTGGAACCGGTCCGGCGCGATCGCCGCGGCCGTAGTTCACGCCCGTCCCGTCACGCCAGATGATCCCTCCGGCCTCGTTCAGCGTGCCGTCGGGATAGAGGAACTTCGGCGTGACGACGCCGACGTCGGCGGCCGACTCGGCGCAGTCGAGCATCGCCCGCAGCCACCCCTCGCGTCACCTCGATGTCGTTGTTGCACAGCACGAGCCACTTCCCCGCGCGCGTGCGCGGCGCCGCGGTTCATGCTGCGCATGTAGCCGCAGGTTCTTCTCGTTGCCTGATGATCGTCGCCCCGCGGACACCGGTCGAGCAGCCGTTTCGTGTCGGCGTCCGCCGCGTCCTCGACGAGGATCACCTCGTAGGCTGACGTGCGTCGTGTGGTCGACGGATCGACTCGAGGCACGCGCGCGTCAGGTCAGCGCGCGAGTACAGCGGGATGATCAGCGACACCTTCGGGTCCTCCGTATTCGGCAGCTCGATCGCTCACCGGCTCCTCGTCCGACTACCGACTGGGCGCGCCTGCTGTGGCTTTGGCCGCGTTTGACGAGCGTCGGCCGGCGAGGCGGAGCAATACGCCAAGCGAACGCGCGAGCAGCGAGTCCTCGCCGATCGCCCCGTAGAGCCTGCCCCGCGCGCGTTGAAAAGCCCCACGTGACCGACTCCTCGATCCGCCGGTTGAGCTCCCTCGCGCCAGCGAGCTCGACCTCAAGTCCGAATCGATGCGGTCCCATCTGCTCTCGGCATCGTGCCGTCGCGGCGCTCAACCTCCTCTCCGCGAATCGCCGATATCGCGGTCGCGCTGCGCGATCACCCGGCGCAGCATCGTTCGCTGCCCGCGGCGAGCCCGTGTCAGCTTCGCGCGCTCCAGCTCAACCGCATCCGGTCCGCGTTTTCCATCTCGCGCTGCACCCGGTCGGCCTGTGCGCGTTCGCCTGAGCGCAGTAGCTCGAGACCGCAGTCAGCGAGCGTCGAGCTCGCCGAGGCTACGGTGATCGGCACCCTCGACGCGAGTGCCACGCAGTACAGCGGCGACGGATCGCCGGCCTTGCGCCATTCCTCGCCGGCTCGCTCAAGGTAGAAGTCGGCCTCGGCGGCCCCGGCCTGCGCGCCTCGCGGCGTGGTGAGCACGTTTAGGTGGGACCCCGTGATCGTCCGCTGGCCCCAGCAGGCGACGTGCGGGAACCGCGTCTCGAGAAACGCCAGGAACTCCTCGAGCGCCATCTCGCGCGCGTGAAACGGATTCGCCTGTCCGGTGACTTCGCTGTAGGCGCGGCGGTCGGGTGTGGACATAATCAGCACGCCGTCGTCGGCGAGCACGCGTGCGACCTCGCTCAGCACTCGATCCTGCTCGGCGACGTGCTCGATGATCTCGAAGGCAACGACAGCATCGAACGCGCCGTCCTCGAAACGCGACAGGTCGAGCGCGCTGCCTAGCTCGAACTCGAGGTTGCTCGCAGCGTAGTTGAGCCGACTGTGCTCGACCGTGCGCTCGTCAATGTCGATGCCCGTCACGTGCGCGGCGGACTCGCTTAGCATCGCCGCGCCGAAACCCTCCCCGCTGCCGAGGTCGAGCACGCGCCTCCCGCTGAGCCGCGCGGCTGCCCACAAATAGCGGTGAAAGTGCTCGTAGATGACGTGAACGTCGGGCGCCCAGGGCACGCACCGCTCACCGGTCCACTCGATCAGCCGCGGCGCACCCGCGCGGCGCTCGCCGCTCATGCGCTTATCCGACCGGCCGGCCGCAAGGGTTGGCTGAAGCGACGGGAACCTGCCCGACGTCGAGTGTGCTACGAACCGGCACGCCTACCACCGCCCGCACGATATAGCAGCGCAGGCGGCCGCTCCTGCTAGCTTCCCGGGCCGTGAAGTTGCTGCCCAATCAGCCTCAGATCCGGGCTGTGGTCACGCGCGCGGCGCATCGGGCGTTGGCCACGATGGAGGCTCGTGGACAGACCGTGAAGGCAGTTGGTGCCCAGCTCGCGCCTCCAGGAGTTGCGCTGGAGCCCGACGCCGCTAGCCATTCGGCCCGACTGAGCCTCGTGACCGCAGGCCACACCCGAGGCGAGCGACTTCCGGCGCGAGCAGTTGCCCGGATACCTCGCCGTCGAGCACGCCGGCCTGACGCGCCGCCTGTACGAACGCCTCTCCGAGGAGGACGTGGCGGCGACCGAGCAGCTGTTCAGGGACACCCCGGGTGCCTGGGCCCACTACGCCGCTGCGGGCGCGGAGACGGCTCGCCAGCAGCTGCTGCTCGCGCTCGGGACCTGGCTCGAGAGCGAGCACATCGCCGAGAAGACGGGTCTTGTCAAGCTCGAGCCCACCGGACGACGTGCACGCGATGGCGCGCGGTGCGCTCGCCGCGGCAGGCGGTCTCTACGAGGCCGACCTGGTCGTCGATGCGCTCGCCGGCGTCGGCGTCGACATGCTCGACGTCGAACGCGGGCTCGACTTCGGCTGCTCCTCGGGTCGCGTGCGTGCGCGTGCTCGCCGCCGCTTATCCCGAAGATCGAGTGGCACGGCTGCGATCCCGAACGGGCCCGCGATCGCGTGGGCACGCGAGAACCTGCCCGGCGATCGACTTCTTCGTCAGCGGCGACGCGCCGCCGCTGCCGCTCGCCGACGGCTCGCTCGACCTCGCCTACGCGATCTCGATCTGGTCGCACTTCGCGCCCGAGCTCGGGCTGCGCTGGTTCGAGGAGATGCACCGCGTGATCCGCCCCGGCGGCCACCTGGTCTGCACGACGCACGGGCTGACCTCGGTCGCGCTACTACGCGCAGCTCTGGCCTGCGCACGCCGAGCAGTCGAGCGAGATCGCTCGACGCGCTCTACCGCCGGGCTGGTGGTACGCGCCCGAGTTCGGCGAGGAGGGCGACTGGGGCGTGGTCAACCCCGACTGGGGCACGGCGTTCCTCTCGCCCGAGTGGATGCTCACGCAACTCTGCCCGCGCTGGCGTGTTCTTGAGTTCGCACCCGGACGCAACCAGGACAACCAGGACGTATACGTGCTGCAGCGCGTCTGAGCGGAGCGCAGCGCGTCCGCAGGGCGCCGCGTCCGACGGTTGCTAGCGTTCACTGACCCTTGTCGACCACCATCCACACGACCGGCAGCCGTGCCAGCGGCCACTGACCCACCGGCGCGATGCGGCCGTCTCGGTCGACGGCGTGAGCAAGACCTTCCGCCTGCCCCACCAGCAGTACTCGACGCTCAAGGAGCGCGCGCTGCACCCGTTCCGCAGCACCGACCTACGACGAGCTGCACGCCGTCCAGGACATCACGCTCGAGATCGCCGAGGGCGAGTTCTTCGGCATCGTCGGGCGCAACGGCAGCGGCAAGAGCACGCTGCTGAAGTGCATCGCGGGCATCTACGGCGTCGACCACGGGCGGATCTCGATCGCCGGGCGGCTGTCGCCGTTCATCGAGCTCGGCGTCGGCTTCAACCCCGATCTCAACGCGCGCGACAACGTGATCATCAACGCGATCATGCTCGGCCTCAGCCGCAAGCAGGCGATGGAGCGCTTCGACCACGTCGTCGCGTTCGCCGAGCTCGAGGGCTTCATGGACCTGCGCCTGAAGAACTACTCCTCGGGGATGATGGTGCGGCTCGCGTTCGCGACGGCGATCCAGGTCGACGCCGAGATCCTGCTGATCGACGAGGTGCTCGCCGTCGGCGACGCGGCCTTCCAGCAGAAGTGCTTCGAGGAGTTCTTCCGCCTCAAGCGCGAGGGCAAGACGATCGTGTTCGTCTCGCACGACATGTACTCGGTCGAGCGCTTCTGCGACCGCGCGATGCTGATGGAGCGCGGCGAGATGACCCAGATCGGCGACCCGCGCGAGATCGGCCGCGCCTACCACGAGCTGAACTTCGGCCAACTCGCCCATGACGCCCCGAGCGAGAGCCACTCCGCGAGCGGCACGGCGATCGCCGACGCTTGGTTCGAGAACGAGCGCGGCGAGCGGGTCGACGAGCGTCGAGCCAGGAGGACGCGCTTGACGCATGTGCTTCGAGGCGCGTCTCGGCGAGGACCTGCGACGAGCCGGTATTCGCGGTCACGCTGCGCACCGAGCTCGGTCACACGATCATCGTCGCGCGCTCAGATCAGCACGGGCACACGAGCGGCTCGTTCAAGGCCGGCGAGACGGTCGTCGCGCGCTTCGCGATACCGAACTGGCTGACGCCGAGCCGCTATCTGCTCACGCCCTCGCTCGCGCGCGAGGGCACCGGCGAGGACGCGCTCGCGCTGGTCGAGGACATGGCTTCGATCGTCGTCCACGGCACCGGCCAGCGGCGGCATCCTCGAGCTGCCGATCGACGTCAGGCTGGAGCGTCTGTGAGCACCGGTCAGGGCGTCGGCCTGCCGATCCTCCGCGGTGCGCCCGCGAGCCACCGCGTGTACGGCCCCTCGGCGCTCGGCGGCGGTGCTGCACCGCTTCTGGTCGCTGACGTTCATGCTCGCGCGCACCGAATTCAAGCTGCGCTTCTTCGGCTCGGTGTTCGGCTACGTGTGGACGCTCGTGCGCCCGCTGATGTTCTTCGGCGTGCTGCTGTTCGTGTTCACCGAGTCTGCTTCACGTCAACAGCGCAGCGATCCCGCACTATCCCGAGTACCTGCTCGAGTCGATCATCCTGTTCACCTACTTTCAGGAAACCACCGTCGGGCTCGGTGCCGAGCCTCGTCGGCCGCGAGAACCTGCTGCGCAAGGTCCGCTTCCCGCGCCTCGTGGTCCCGCTGTCGGTCGCGCTCTTCTCGCTCTTCAACCTCGTGCATGAACCTGATCGTCGTGTTCATCTTCATCCTCGCTAGCGGCGTCGAGCCGCTGCTGGAGCTGGCTCGAGCTGCCGCTGCTCGTGGCGCTGCTCGTGATCGATCTCCGTCGGGCGTCGGCATGCTGCTGTCGGCGCTCTACGTGCGCTTCCGCGACATCCAGCCGATCTGGGAAGTGATCTCGCAGATCCTGTTCTACGCGCTCGCCGATCCTCTACACGGTCCAGACGTGCACGAACACGCAGCTGTTCGGGATCCCGTTCTCGCGAATCCTCGTGCTCAATCCGCTCGGCGCGATCCTCACGCAGGCGCGCAAGGCGCTGCTCGATCCGCACGCGCCCTCGGCCGGCGCGCGCGATCGGCGGCTGCGCCGGCCTGCTGATCCCGCTCGGCATCATCGCTCGGCCTGTTCGCGCTCGGCCTGTGGTTCTTCAACCGCGAGGCCCCGCGCATCTCGGAGAACCTGTAGCGATGAGCGCCGCCGAGACATCCAGCGAGCGAGCAGCTGAAGGCGAGAGATCGAGCGCCTGCGCGACGCGTGTCGCGGCGCTCGAAGTCCGAGCTCGTCGAGGTGCAGGCGCGCGCCAACGCGGCCGTCGCCGAATGGCAGGAGCGCGCCTACTGGCTCGACCGCTGGCACATCGATCTGAACGCCGCGATGCGACGGCCCGGCGCCGCCGAGCTGCGCGCGCGCTGAAAGCGTGCGCGCCGTCTACTGGCAGCTGAAGCTGATCAAGCGCCGTCTGTCAAACAGCGCCGATCACTCGAGCGGCTCGTCGAGCCGAGGCGGACGCTCGTGAGCAGCGTCTCGGTCGTGGTCCCCGTCAAGGACGGGGAGCGCTACCTGGAGGAGCTGCTCGACGCGCTCGCGCGCGAGGGAGTCGAGGAGACGCTCGTGATCGACTCGGGCTCGCGCGACCGCTCGCGTGATATCGCGCGCTCCGCGGGTGTCGACGCTGCTCGAGATCGATCCCGAGCGAGTTCGCGCACGGCCGCACGCGCAACCTCGGCGCCGAGCGCACCTCGGGCGAGCTGATCTGCTTCCTGACGCAGGACGCGACGCCCTGCCCCGGCTGGCTCGCCGCCTACCGCGAGGCGTTCGCGCTCGACGAGCGCGTCGGCGCGGCCTATGGCCCGCACCTGCCGCGCGCCGGACACGAGCCCGATGATCGCCCGCGAGCTGACCGAGTTCTTCGCCGGCTTCTCGCCCGACGGGCGCCCCGTCGTCCAGCGCGCCGGCGACCCGAGCTTCCTGTCGAACGTCAACGCGTGCTACGCGCGCGCCTGCTGGGAGGAGATCCGCTTCCGCGACGTCGCCTACTCCGAGGACCAGGCATTCGGCGCGGACATGCTCGCCGCCGGCTGGAGCGAAGGTCTACCACCCGACGCGCCGCCGTGCTGCACGCGCACGACTACGGCGCCGCTCGAGTTCATGCGCCGCTACTTCGACGAGTACCGCGGCCTGCGCGAGAGCACCGGGCACGTCGAGCCGTTCGGCGTGCGCTCCGTCGATCGGCACGCGCTGCGCGCAGTCGCGGCCGACCGGCGCTGGATGGCGACCGTGGCATCGACGGCGCCGAGCGGCGCGCTGGACCGCGCGCGGCGCTGACCGCACCACGGCGGCCGTCGAGTCTTCTCCGCGCTCGGGTCGCGTGCCGAGCGCATGCCGGCGCCGCTGCGCCGCCGACTCTCACTCGAGCGGCGCGGCGACGGCGCCAGCCGCGCAGAGCGCGGCGAGCGGCGCCATCGCGGCAAGCGGCTTCCCCGCTGCCGCCCGGCACGCACATCGAGCAGATGCTCGCACGCGCGACGACTACGACGTCGTCGCGCGACATCTGGCGCGATGGCGCCGCGCCGCTGCTCGACCCCGTGCCGGGCATGTCCGAGCGCGAGCGGCTGCGCCTGGCGATGGTGATCCCGCCGTTCAGCCGCGGCAGCGGCGGCCACAACACGCTGTTTCAGATCTTCTCGCGCCTGGAGCAGCGCGGGCACGCGTGCAGCGTGTGGCTGGCCGACTACCAGGGCTATGCCCGCGACGTCTGGCCGGCGGTGCTGCGCCACGACATCAACGAGTTCTTCGCGCCGCTTCGAAGGGCCCGTCTACAAGGGTTTCGAGCGCTGGCAGGGCGCGGATGTCGCGATCGCGACGGGCTGGCAGACCGTACACGCGCATGCTCGCGCTCGACCACTGCCGCGCTCGCGCCTACGTCGTCAACGACCACGAGCCCGAGTTCTACGCCTCCTCGACCGAGCGCGTGCTCGCCGAAGACACCTACCGCCACGGCCTGCACTGCATCGCCGCGAGCCCGTGGCTGCGCGACCTGCTGATCGACCGCTACGGGACGAGCGCCGACGCTTTTCAGCTCGGCGTCGACGCACGCGACCTACATGCCGCGCCCGATCGAGCGCCGGACGCGACACGGTGATCTACTACGCGCGCCACGTCGACGCCGCGGCGCGCCGTGCCGATCGGCCTGATGGCGCTCGCCGAGCTCACAGCGCCGCCGCCCGGACGTGCGGATCGTGCTGTTCGGCACCGACAAGCCCTGCACGCGGCGTTCCCCTACGAGCACCTCGGCGTGCTCTCCCCGACGCAGCTCGCGTGGCTCTACTCCGAGGCCACCGTCGGCCTGTGCCTGTCGCTGACGAACTTCTCGCTGATGCCCAAGGAGATGCTCGCCTGCGGGCTGCCCTGTGTGGAGCTCGCCGGCGTCAGCGCCGAGTCGATCTTCGGCGAGGATGGCCCGCTCGAGCTCGCGCCGCTCGACCCGATCGCGCCTCGCCGACGCGCTCGAGCGCCTGCTCGCCGACCGCGAGCGCTGGGAGGCCGCTCGAGGGCAGGGATCGAGTTCGTCGCCTCGCACACCTGGGAGCACGCCACCGACGAGGTCGAAGCCGGTCTGCGTCACGCGCTGCGCGAGCGCGAACTAGTGTCGCAGCGGTGAGAAAACGCACAGCTCACATCGCCGGCTTGCCGCGCGAGCTGCTCGTACTCGTCGGTGCCATCCTCGGTTTCCTCGCGATCACGGTCTGGTGGCTGACGCAAGACAACCGTGTCCAGGATTGGGACAACGGTCTGCATACGGTCGACGCGATCACGGTTCACAACGAGATCGCGGCGGGGCACCTGACGGCGCCATTTACCGAATTCAACATGTACCCCCCACTCGGGCATCTCGTCGGGGCGCTTGGCGTGTTCGTTGGCGGGATCAGCCCCGCATCGGTGATCCTCGCTTCCAACCTCGTGTTCGTGCCACTGCTCGCGGCGGGCTGCTTCGGCGTTGGGCAGCTCGCGTTCGGATCAGCGCGTGCCGGGGTGCTAGCCGCGCTGTTCGCACTCGGTACCCCGATGATCGTTTCCGAGTTCCACGAGTTCCTGCTCGACCCACAGCAGGCAGCAATGATCGCCGTGAGCGTGTGGGCGCTACTCGCCTCGCGGCGCTTCGAGCACCCTGGCGTGGCCGCGCTCGCAGGCGCCTTGTCGGGCCTTGCGATGCTGAGCAAGCAGACGAGCGTCGTCTTCCTGGCCGGACCGATCGCGGTCATGCTGCTGCGCGGCGGCTGGCGCAGCTGGCGCGGGACGCTCGCATTCGTATTCGGCTTTGCAGTCCTCTGCGGGCCGTGGTACCTCTACCACCGCCACGAACTCCAGGGGCTGCTGGAACTACACGGCAACGAGCAATCGACCGCCGCGACGCAGCGCCTCTCCAAGCAGAGCCTCGGCTGGTACTTCTGGTCGACGATCAACATCCAGCTGCTCGCTCCGCTAACGCTGGCCGTGCTGATCGGCAGCGCGCTCGCCGTGCGCGATTGCGTGCGCCGGCGGATCTCCTCGGAGGATCTGCGCCCAGAGCTGCTCGCGGGTCTCCTCGTGTCATGGCTTGGAATGACGCTGATCACGCACAAGGACCCGCGCTACACGCTCCCCGTATTGATCTTCATGTCTGTGCTCGGCACGGGCTGGATCGCAACCGCGGTGCGGGGACGCTCGCTTTTGACGGGCGCGCTCGTGCTTGTCGCCTCCGTCAACCTGATCGGCGTATCCACAGGCCTCGGTGAAACGCTACGCGTGACCTTCCCGGGCGCGCCCACGGGCCCGGCGGTACCCGGTCAACGGAGTATCACCGCCTACTCACCCGATGGCTGGCTACGTGGCGGCCCCGAACATGATGGCGACATCCTGGCACTGATGCGTGGCCTCAAGCGTGTCGGTGTGCGTTCGGTCACGTTCGATGCTGCCTCCTCAAACGACATCAACTTCAACATCTCGGGCCTACAGGTGCTCGCGAGCGAGGCCAACGCACACCCCACGTTCGTCTACAACCCCGCGGGGCTCGGGCCACACGACGCGTTCGTGCTGCGCCACGTGCCCGAACCCGGAGACGCGCCCCCCTGTCAGCGCCTCAACGATGGCTCAGGCGTCTACGTCGTGCTCGGGAACCCCGTGATCCCGTTTGAGCTCTACACATTCTTGTGTCCTGGCCGTAGACCGCTGTTCTACAAACGCACGGCCCCGCTTTCGCTGGCGACTCAGATCCAGCTGAAACCTGAACTCACCGAACCGTCTCGCAAGCTACTGCTCGGCGTGATGTTGGCGCTGCATCGCAGAGGCGTGGCACGGCTGCAGTTCGACCACGCCGCGGCCGACCAGCTGTTCTTCCAGCCCACGGGCCTGGAACGCCTCGCCGCCGCCGCACAGCTACCTGTGCCTGCCGGTCTCACGCCGCAGCAGCTCGCCGCAAGCGACGCGTACCTGCTCCGCAAACCCATCACTCCGGGCGGCCCTAGACCCTGCGGTCACTTCCCTGACGGGAGCGGCCTGTTCGTCGTGCTCGGCAATCCGACCGCGGCCAAGCCGCGCTATCTCTGCCCGATCCATTGATCAGGCGCTGAGCCTCAGTTCAGCCGTAGTAGCGCGAGATCGTCAGCGTCTCAGCGAACAGGCCGTGCGTCATCGCCAGCACAACGAGCGCGCCGCCCAGCACCGGTGCCCAGCGACGGCCGACGCCGCGCGCAGCCAACACGATGAAAAGCGCGTAGAAGGCAACGAGCGGGAACAGGTAGCGCCCCTGCTCAAACTGTGTGCCGTTGCTCAGGCGATAGCGAATGCCTGCGTATCCGATTGCCCCGAGCAACCCGACGGCCATAACCCCGAAGCAAGCCGCGTATCGGCAGCAGCGGACGAATCGCTGCACGCGCGCGAATGAGGCCGCCTAGCGCTAGCACGGCGAGCACGATCAGGACATCACGCGCGAACGTGTAGGCCCACGCTGGGAACGAGTAGTCGAGCCAGCCGAAATGCCCGATCACACCTGGCAGCCACAGACCCGTGAGGGGGTCGGAGCTGAAGTAGGTGTGGTGCATGAACCACAGCCGCGGCAGATAGAGCTGCCAGACGTAGTCGAGCGTCTCCCGCAACGTGACCACTCCACCCCCCGGCAGGGCGCTGTTCGTGGCTCCTGCGACGCCGCCCGCGGTGGGACTGCCACGATGCCACACGGTGACGTTCAGCAGCGCATAGAGCAGTACGGGCATCGCGGCCACCAGCACCGCCGCGAGCAGCGCGCGCAGAGCAGCCGCACGACCATCCGGCAGAGCGCGCCAGGCTAGGAGCAGCAATGCCAGCGCGATACCGGGGAGCAGCGCGATGAAGGTCAGCTTGGCAAGCACGCCAGCAGCGACGGCAGCGCCGATCCAAATCGCGCGTCGCGTTGTGAACCCGCGCCGATAGCGCGCAGCAGCGCGAGGAACATGAGGCTCGCCGTGAGGAAAAGCAGATTGTCACCCTGAACGCCTGCAGCGATGAAGTCGAACGTCGGCTGGAAGGCAACCGCCAGCGCACCGACCGTCCACGTCCACGGCGAGCGCGGCAACAGCTCACGCAGGAATATGAATATCGCGAGCACCGTGCCCGCAGCCATCAGCGCCGAAAGCAGCCGCATAAGAGTCAGCCGCGTGAGGATTTCGTGTGACGGTGAGAGCCAATAGGGGATCGCCTCGAGCGCGTAGTAGAGCGGCGGTTGATTCGATACCGATGTGCCTCCGCCTTGGCCAACCGGACTGGGGTGCTTGGCGAAGTTCGCTCTTAGCGCACGGTCTTCTGGCATCCGTGAAGATGCCGCGCATTTGCGGGCGTCCGATTACCTGAAAAAAGAAGAGACCGTTCAGCGTTGACTGCTCCTCGTCGGAGTACTGCGCGAGCGGCCCTTGCGGGGGCGGCTTACCGGTCTCGGCCAGATACTGCGCGTAGCCGAAGTGTGCAATCTCGTCGGGCACCTGAAAGGGCGGGACGACAACGCTCCAGATCGCTGCGTTGACAAAGGCGAGCAGGAAGCAGATCCGCCCGGCACGCGGGATTCGCCGCACGCCGGCGAGCATCCGCCGCCCGATCGAGCTCACGTGAGCTCTCGCAGGAGCAGCCGGACGGTCGCGAGCCATACGCCGATCAGCAGAAGCGCCAGCACCAGCAACGTCCAGCTACCAAACAATGCCGCCTTGCCGAGGCCAAAACGGCTCGAGAGCTTCGGCAGCAGCTGCCACCAGGACTCCGACCCGGAGCGCAGGTAGATGAGGCTCACGAGGCCTCCTTGAGGCGTGCCGTTGACGATCTCCGTGCTGGCGCTGGCTGGGCCGCCTTCGCCACCGAGGACGATCCTCGAGCCGCCGCGCAGCCGCAGGCAAGCACGCGCCGCGCTTCCCGCACCGCGACCCTGATGCAGCGGCAGCGTGACGAGACCCTCGCGTGCCCCCGCCGCGATCTCCCCCTCGGCGACCTGAGCTCCACTCGCGTCGAGGTAGCGCAGCGTAAGCGCAGGCGCGGGCTTCCCGAAGGTGCCAATCAGCAACTGCACGCGAGCCGCGTCAGATGGCAGTGGCACGACCGGCTCACACACCTCGCCTCCCGCCGGTATGGCCGCTGCGAACACGGCGGGGCTGACGTGGTTGCTTCCGGCGGTCCGTGGCGCGGTACCGGACATGTCGAGGATGAGGGCACTCAGCGCAAACACGAGCGCCAACGCCAAGACGATGCGCACCCGCACGTCAGCGGCGGCGCAAACCCAGGATGCTCAGCAGGAACGCCGAGAAGAAGATCTGGATGCCGACGATCAAAAGCGACGCGGCCACCACTGCAAGTCGTTCGTCTGAGAGCGAGCCAAATCCATGAGCAATCCAGGTGGCGAGGATGAAGCCTCCCATGACGAGCCCCACGAGCACGAATGCACCACCCATCAACAGACCGTGCTCGAGCCGGAAGCGCGCACGCATGCGGTCG
Organism: uncultured Solirubrobacterales bacterium; assembly: GCA_963785435.1. Classification (GTDB taxonomy): domain Bacteria; phylum Actinomycetota; class Thermoleophilia; order Solirubrobacterales; family Solirubrobacteraceae; genus Palsa-744. Next base: position 261,995 of record CAWAVE010000008.1, on the reverse strand, counting down.
AACCAGGGGTCTCGCTCACCCATGAAGTACGTCCCGTAGGCATGCGCACAAAGCCCGAGCGCGAGCACCTGGGTGCCGACGATCATCAACAAGGTGCCGCCGATCAGCGCGTGCAATCCCCACGAGCGGCCAAAGAAGTCCAGGCCCGACTCCACGAACACGACGATCAGCGTGCCAAGACCGGCGAGCAGCGTGCCCGGCACGATGAACAGGTGATTAGGGCTGTGCACGAGCAGGAAGCGCAAATGGCGCCAGCCGTCACGGAAGCTCGAGAGCTTGCTCTCTCCGCCGCGGGGGTGGTATTCGATCGGAAACTCCGCGATCTTCAGGTTCTCCTTGGAGGCGCGGATCACCATCTCTGAAGCGAACTCCATGCCGGTCGTGCGTAGGTCCAGCCGCGGCAACACGTCGCGCCGTACAGCGCGCATGCCGCAGTGGGCGTCGCTGATACCCGTACGGAAGAAGAGATTGAGCAGCCCCGTGAGAATCGGGTTGCCGATGTAGCGATGCAGCCAGGGCATCGCGCCGGGCTGGATGTTGTCCATACGATCGCCGATCACCATCTCAGCGCCCTCGTCGAGAGCGCTGACGAAGCGGGGGATCTCTTCGAAGTCATAGGTCAGGTCGGCGTCCGCCATCACGATGTAGCGACCCCTGGAGGCTGCGAACCCCGCCAGGTAGGCGCTGCCGTACCCGCGTCGCGGCTCGACGACCACACGAGCGCCCGCCTGTTCGGCCAGGCGCGCCGAGTCGTCCTCAGAGGCGTTGTCCGCGACCACGACCTCGCCGCTGACGCCCATGCGCACGATCGCTTCCATCGCCGCGACGACGCACATCTCGATGTTCTCAGCCTCGTTGAGACAGGGGATCACGACCGATACGAGTGGCGCATCGGCATCCTGAAGGCTGGGCTCAGAGGGCGATATACGTGGGGCGAGTGTGCTCATCGGCTCGTGATCGTGGTGTCCGGATTCAAGTGTTCGGACACCGACGTCCTCGGTTATAACGCCTGAGAGGGCGGAAAGTGGCGCCGCTGTGGGTAGGTCTGCGAGATGAAATGCTAGCGGCATGCGTGTATGCCTCGTCTACGACTGCCTGTTCCCCTACACGGTTGGGGGCGCCGAGCGGTGGTATCGCAATCTCGCCGAGCGACTCGTGGAGGAGGGCCATGAGGTCACCTACCTGACGCTGCGCCAGTGGCCACGCAACGCGCGCTTGGATCTGGATCCGCGGATTAACGTCGTGACGGTGGGGACGCGCATGGCGCTGTACACCGAGAGCGGGCGCCGGCGAATACTGCCGCCGTTGGCGTTCGGCCTTGGCGTCCTTGCGCACCTGCTGTGCCGTGGCCGGCGCTACGACGTGTTGCACACCTGCGCGTTCCCCTACTTCTCACTGCTCGCTGCTGCGCTCGTGCGCCCGCTCATGCGCTTCGAGCTCGTCGTCGACTGGTTCGAGGTCTGGAGCCCGTCCTACTGGCGAGACTACCTCGGTGGCATGGGCGGCCGCGTGGGAGCGTTCGTGCAGCGAGCGTGCGTACGCGTGCCGCAGCGCGCGTTTTGCTTCTCGCAGTTGCATGCGCGGCGGTTGCGGGAAGAGGGGCAGCATGGCGCGATCACGGTCCTGCGTGGCCTCTACGCCGGTGCCCAGGAGCGCGTAAAGCCCCGCGCCGCGGACCCGCTCGTGCTGTTCGCCGGTCGGCTGATCCCCGAGAAGCAGCCGACGCTCGGCGTCGCCGCGATCGCGCTGGCTGCACGCCAGATCGCAGGCCTGCGTGGCGAGTTCCTCGGTGAGGGGCCCGAGCGCGTGGCACTCGATGCGGCGATCGCCGAACACGGCCTCGAGCAGATCGTCTCAGCACCTGGGTTCGCCGATGAGCAGACCGTCGACAGCGAGATGCGCCGCGCGCTGTGCGTGCTGCTTCCCTCACGCCGCGAGGGCTACGGCATGGTGGTCGTCGAGGCCGCCGCACGAGGCACCCCGAGCGTGGTGGTGGCCGGCGTCGACAACGCCGCGACCGAGCTGGTCGAGGAGGGCGTCAACGGGACTGTCGCTGAGTCAGGCGATGCCGCGGCGATTGCAGCGGCAATCGTGCGCGTAAACGACGGTGGCCTCGCGCTCAGAGAGAGCACCGCGCGATGGTTCGCCGCAAACGCCGATTGGCTCTCGCTCGAGCATTCCCTGCAGCTGGTCCTCGAGCGCTACGCCTCCTCGGCACGCCCCTGAGCGCGGCCGTAGTATTCCAGCCGATGAGTCCGCTCGCCCGTTCACGTGCACTCGACGTGAACCTGCGTTCGGGGCCCCAGATGCGCGAGTACATCGCGATTGCCGACCGGATTGCGCAGCGCCAACCGGGACGCGTCCTCGACTGGGGATGCGGTCACGGACAGGTCAGTCACCTGCTGCGCGAGCGTCACGTGGACACGGTCGCCTTCGACTACCGCGAGGGCAGCGCGCACGAGATCGTCCGCCTGGAGCACTTTCCCGAGATCGAAGCGCACGCCAGCGGCGATCCTGTGCTGCTGCCCTTTGCCGACGACGAGTTCGACACGGTGCTCTCATGCGGGGTGCTCGAGCATGTGGCGCGACCGGCGGAGTCGTTGCGCGAGATCCATCGCGTGCTTCGCCCCGGCGGTCAGCTGCTGATCTACAAGCTGCCGAACCGCCTCTCCTACCTGGAGGCGATCGCCCGACGGACGGGTATGTACTACCACGGAGCGCTCCCCGACGACCAGGTTTACGACCGTCGCAGCATCCTCTCCCTACTCCTCGCAAACGGCTACAGGGTCGATGGCTTCAGGCGCACCAACATGCTTCCGCTGACGATCGAGCATCCGCTCGCGATGCGCTTCAGCGCGCTCATCTGGAGGCTCAACGTCGGGCTCGCCCGTGTCCCGGGCCTCTCGCTGCTCGCTACGAATCTGGAGCTGGACGCGACTAGCTCGTAGTCGCGCGCGCATAGCTCTCGAGCGTCAGGCGCGCGGTGCGCTCCCAGGTGAACTCGCGCGCACGCTCGAGGCCTGCGCGGCGCAGGCGCTCACACTCGGCGGCGTCATCGAGCAGGAGCTCGACCGCCTGCGCCATCTCCGACTGCGAGTGCGGGTCGAACAGCAGCGCGGCCGCGCCGGCCACCTCGGGAAGCGAGGACGCGTCAGAGCAGGCCACGGGGACACCCCGCGCCATCGCCTCGAGCACCGGCAGGCCAAAGCCCTCGTAGAGGGAGGGGAAGAGGAAGGCACTGGCAAGCTGCCACAGGCCCTCGATCTCGGCCGCGTCCAACCAGCCGAGAAAGCGCACGTCGTCACCGACCCCCACGCTCCGCGCGTGCTCGCGCAGCTCGCGCTCGTGATCGGTGGGATAGCCAGGGAGCACCAGCAGCGGGCGCCGCTCCGGCGCGATCAGCGCGAGCGCGCTGATCAGCGCGGTGAGATTCTTGTGCGGCCGCTTAGCCGAGAGACTGAGCACGATCCGCCGCTGTCCAAGATCGAAGCGCTCCCTGATCTGTGGCTCAGGGAGCGGATCGGCGCGCGCCTGCACACCGAGGCCGAGCGGCACCACATCGATGCGCTCGCGCGCGAGACCCACAAGCTCGACGAGATCTTCACGGGTGCTCATCGAGTCTGCGATGACCCGCTGCGAGCGTCGGGCCGCCCAGGGCACTAGCACCCCCATGCCCTTGTCTCGGATGCCCGAATGGGCCTCTGGAAACCGGGCATAGATCAGGTCGTGCACGGTCGTTACGCGTCGAAAGGGACCCCACACGGGCGCTGTCGAAGCGAGGCTGTGCACGAGCGCGACTCGCGCACGCGCAGCCATCGGCGCGAGCAGCGTCTGCTCGCCAAGCACCCATTGAGCGCGATTGCGGGAGTTGACCGGCACGGTCACCGCCGGCAGAAGCTCCCCCCAAGGACCGTCCCCGGCAGCCGCCGTCTCGCGGTTGACGAAGGCCGTGAAACGCATCTCGGCGGGTGCCTGGGAGATGAGCGCCGGAATCAGCTCGCGCGCATAGACCTCCATACCTCCGGTCTCGCCTGGCACGAGGAAGATCAGGTTCAGGCCGATGTGCATCCGTGCTACTTGACGACCTCGAACTCGGCGCGGATGTTCATGGTCGCGAAGAGAAAGGCAAAGTACTTCTCGTAGGTCTCCTGATGGCGATTGCAGACCGCGCCGAGGCCCGCCGCGCGGAAGGGCAGCCACATGTCGAGGGTGACGTGGATCGTGCGGAAACGGACCTCCGTGTAGTGCGCGAAGCGCGGCTCGGCCAGCGAGCGGATGGCAATAGTCGAGAAGTAGTGGCGGTGCGTCGGGTCGCCATAGGCGAGCACCGAGCTGAAATGCGGCGTGCGCAGCTGAATATGCCCACCAGGGGTCGCGATCCGGTGCAGTTCCTCGAAGACGGCGATTGGCTGAGCTACGTGCTCGATCACGTCCTGCAGCAGGATCTGCTCGAAGCTCGAATCCTCGATCGGGTACGGGAACACGTCGAGGTCGTGAACGATGTCCGCGGCGGTGTCCGGGGAGATATCGAGCCCGACCGAACCGGGCACCTTGGCTGCGCCGCAGCCGATGTCGAGGATCTTTCCCGGCCCTGTCGGGGCGAGATCGAACTGCGTGGAGTCGGTCAGCCGCGAAAGCAGCCGCCTCGGGCCGGACACGCGGCTACCTTACTCGGCGAGGACCGTGTCGTAGGCGCTCGCGAGGCGCGTCGCTGCGGCGCCCGTCGAGTAGTGCTGCACGAGCTCGGGAGAGTGGCTGACCCGCTCTCCCGGAGCCCTCGAGAGCGCTCCATGAGCCAGCGCCTTCGCAATCCCGAGCCAGTCCCCGCCGGGCAGCAGGTCGGCCCGCGTGCCTGCCAGCACCTCAGGGATCGCCCCGCTCGTCGTGCTCACGATCGCCAATCCGGAGGCCATCGCCTCTGCCAAGACCAGCCCGAACTGCTCCTCCCAGAAGGCGTGGGGGATGTCGAAGGGGTGATAGGCAGCGCTCGCCGAGGCCTGACTGGCAAGCACCATCGCAGAGGCAGCCGCGAAGACGGACGGCATCTGCTCGTAGGGGACGCCGCCGATCTCGACCGATGCTCCGATGCCGAGCTCGTCCGCGTGCGCGCGCAGCCGATCCTTTTCCGGGCCCGACCCGACGATCATCAGCCGCGGCTTGGCGACCGCTCCGTCGGGGAGCCTGACGATCCCCCGATGCAGCGCGGCTAGAGCGCGCAGCACGTCGTGGTGGCCCTTCTCCCACACGAGTCTGCCCGGAGAGACGATCGTGTGCTCGACGGGGGAGGAGGGAACGCCCATGAAGCGCGCGAGGTCGATCCCTGGCGAGCACACGCGGATACGCGTGTGCTCGACGCCCTCGAGCCGCAAGGCCTGGGCTGCACGCTCGGTGGCGGGAAGAAAGAGATCGGTCTCGGCGAGCACGAGCTCGCGATTACGGCGAGCGTGCCGATTGCGGTAAGCAGCGAGGAACGGCAGCGTCTCCCACACGGTCTGCACGAGCTTGAAGCGATGTCCTCGCCGCCGCTTCGCTGCCTCGGCGGCGAACCAGAAGGACAGCTCCTCCGCATGAACCACGTCTGCCTCGGCGAAAGCCTGCTCGGCCGAGAGATAGCGGTCTCCGAGCACGCCTGCGGCGATCTCGCCAAGCGGCCCACCCGGAAACAGGTCGCGTAGCGCACGCGCAGGGACCGCGCGCAGCCTCTCCGGCACGGCGTACTGGTTGGATTTGGTCAGTAGGTAGGAGACCTCGAAACGGTCCGGCAGCTCGAGCCACGGACGTAGCTCCCAGGGTGTGACGAGATGGCCGCGGACGATCAGGATGCGAGTCACGAGCAGAGCACTCTAGGAAATCGAGCTCGTCGGGCGAGCTGCTGCAATCGCGTGTCGGTAGCCCGCGAGGCTCGCCTGACCGGTGCGCGTCCAGCTGAACTCCGCTACTCGCGCGTGACCGCGGGCCACGAGCTGGGCCGCCAGCTCGCGATCGTCGAGCAGCCGCCGTAGCGCAGCGCTCACCTCATCCTGGCGGTGCGGATCGAACAGCAGCGCAGCAGCGCCGGCGACCTCCGGCAGCGCAGAGACACTCGCGCAGGCCACCGGCACGCCCCGTGCCATCGCCTCGAGCACGGGGATCCCGAAGCCCTCGATCAGCGACGGCAGCACAAACGCCTCGCTGAGTGCGTAGAGACCGTCGAGCTCATCGTCGGCGAGCCAGTCGGGAAAGCGCACCCGCGCAGCGACATCGAGCTGCACGGCGAGGTCACGCAGCTCCTGCTCGTAGGCTGTGGGTGAGCCCGGCAGCACCAAAACCACATCTTTGGGCAGCTCAGGGAGGGCCCGTATGAGGCTGTGCAGGTTCTTGTAGGGGCGCTTCTGCGCGACACACAGCACCACGCGCATCGAGCCAAGCTCAAGCCGTCTGCGCAGCTCAGACTCCGGACGCCCTGCACCCCCGACCGGCGCGTGTACACCCAACGGGGTCACCTCGATGCGATCGCGACGAACGCCGAGCGTACGCACAAAGTCATCTGCGGCTGCTTGCGAGATCGCGAACAGGCGATCCGCATATCGCACGCAGTGGTTGACGAGCAAGCGCATCCTGTGGTGCACGGTGATGCTTGCCTCCCATTCAGACGCTCTGTGGAGCCAGATCAAGTCGAGCAGCGAGATCACGCTCGTCACTCCTGGGGTCAGCACCGGCCCCGTGTTGGCGGGGCTGTGCAGGACGTCGAGGCGACGCCTGCGGGCAATCGCAGGCAAGCCGACGAACTGAGCAAGGACATGCAGCGGTGGTCCCTCCAGACCGACGGGCAGTGTCGTCCAGCGCACGCTCGAGGCCCACGGCGCGGCACGCAGCTCGGCGGGCGCATCGCGCGAGACGAACACGTCTATCTCCGTCTCGGGCTCAGCGGCGAGCAGCGCTCCAGGCAACTCCGTGGCGTAACGCCCAGCGCCGCCGGCGCGCGCACCCAAAAACACCAGGTTCAAGCCGACGCGCAGAGGACGTGGCGGGTGAGCGTCGCCTTGCATGGGCCGTGAGGCTATCCGAGGGCCCGCGGGAGCCTGGCCGGGCCGGATCTCTCAGAGCCCTAGCAGATATCCGCGCGGACGTACAGAAGATCGACCGGTGAGAGCCAGCTGTGCTCAACATAGTGAGCGCCGAGCGCTCTGTCGACTGGAGGCTGATCGCGCTCGCGATTGTGCACCTCGACCAGCACATATCGCGGTGCGTGACGGTCAAGCTCGACACCGTTCAGGGCGGGTCCCTCAAATCCCTCGACATCAAGCGAGAGAAGGTCGACCTCTGGTGCGCCAATCTCATCGAGCAGCGAAGAGAGGGTTCGAGCCGGCACATCGAGCTCATATGAGTCTCGCCAACCGAGCGCCGTGCCGAGCTTATGCCACTCAGGCTCTCGGGCGCCATCCACCGATGTAAAAAGGTCGCCAAAGTGCATACGGATCGCTTGGCGGCTCTCGTCCGGAGCGAGCGCACACTCGACGACCGTGGCGGCCGGGCGTGAGAGACGGGCCTCGCGGGCGAGCTCCGGCATGGGCTCCACAAGCAGCCCGCGCCATCCCCTGAACCGTTCGAGCCAATAGGTGTTGGACTGCGTGAAGCCGTCATGCGCTCCGGCCTCCACGAAGAAGCCACCGTCACGATCGATGATTGCATTGAGCTTCACATCGAGCTCGTAGAGCGCGGGCCTGGAAAGCCGGTCTTCCCCCCGGGCCTCCAGAGCACCTCGGCGGACACGCGCTCGGGCAAGCCGCCACCGCAGGAGCCGGTCGCGGACCCCGATTCCGCGGAGCACTCTAGTCAGCGCGCGCATCACCTGAACCTGCGCGCGAAAGCGGAAGCCTGCCATCTCGGCCTGCAGTTTTAGCGCAACTCGCAAGCCGCAGGCCGAGCCCGCCTACGGTCACCTCCAGGGCCTGGGGATCAGCGCGGTGATCTCGCGCGGCGTCGCACGCGTTAGCAAGATCAGTGATGCGTAGATCGCGAGGATGGCCGCCGCGCGCACGCCCGATGAAAGTCCTTCGACGAATAGGAAGCCACCGGACGGGATTGCGGCAGCAAGCACCTTGGGGGCCAGGTCCAGCTTTGGCCTCAGCTCAGGGTGGCCGCGAACGAGCACGAACAGATAGCCGACAGCGAGCGTCGCCTCGCTACATAGCATCGCGACACCCACGCCGCTGGCTCCGTGTGAGGCCGCGAGCGTGAGCGTGAGCCCGCCACTGACGAGGAACGCGGCTGCATTCACGAGCAGCAGACCTTTGTAGCTCTCGATCGAGATGAGCGCGTAGCCCCAGCCGGCCACGAGGAAGGACGCCGCCAAAGCAAGCCCCAGCATGCGCAGCGCACCGGCGGCGGCTGCATATTTCGATCCCGCGATCACCGACAGGATCAATGGCGCCCCCGCGACGATCCCGAGCGCCACGCCGACGCCGAGAATCAGCGATACCTCAAAGATCCGCTGCAGCGCGTAGGCAAGCCGGTCGCGATCATCCCGAGCAGTGCGGGCCAGCAGCGGCAGGGCTCCGCCGACCAGCAGACCTGGCACGGTCGCAGACACGATGAACACGCGAAAGGCAGCCGCGAACAAGCCGCTCTGGTGGGGGCTCGCAACGAGACTGGTCAGGATCTGCGCGGTGTAGACATATATGGCACCGACAGCCGTCGCCAGCGAAAACGAGACAGTTAGCCTGAGCAGCGAAAGCAAGATGCGCGGCCGCAGCTCCACTCGCAACGTGATCTCCCCGCGAGTGAGCGCCGCAGTTACAGGTAGGAGCAGGAGATAGACGACGAGCGCAACCGCGAGCAGTGGAAAAAGCCCAGCACCCACGAGCACCAGGGCGACCAGCGCAATCACCGTGAGCGCCTGGCGTGCGAGATCGAGTAGCGCCACGGTTCCCAGCCGCAGCTCCGCCGCCAGAGGGACCGTCAGAGTGTGCTGGTAGACCACTGCGACCGTCGCCAGGCTTGCGATGACCGTTCCAGCTAGCAGCTCTGCGCTGTAGCCGGCAAGCACCGCGAACAACACGGCCGCCAGCAACCCGATGCCGGTCAGCGCAACACGCAGGCCGAGCAGGGCGCGCATCCGCGCTTCGCGCTCCTCGCCCTCGAGCATCGCGTACTCGCGTGTTGCGAGGCTCGAGATCCCCGCGTCGGTCACCGTCGCGACCACCGTCACAAGCGATATCACCGTTGTGTAACGCCCGAACTTGACCGGTCCTAGATAGCGGGTGAGCAGCACGACGGGTATCAGCGATAGCGCCACAACGCCGACGTAGCTCATGAGCCGAATCACTCCGCCACGAATGATCAGCCCGCCCGCTGCGGTGCTGTCGAGCACGCTCGCTGCCGGATCAGGGGCGCTCATCGGAGGGCCCGTAGCAGCCCACGGTAGGCGCGAGCCTGCGCAGTTGCCCTGGTGCGCTTGCTCGGCACACACGCAATAAGTCGCAGCGTCAACCAGGAGGAGATGAAGCTCAGCGCGAGCATTGTCCGCGAGAGCAGCGAGGAGACGCCCCGCATCCGCAGATAGCGAAGCGCGCTCTTGACGCCATACATAGGCGGAGCGTGTGCCTCCTCGCCGCCGCCGCGAATGAGGTGACACACAAGCGCGCTGGGCTCAATTTCGATTGCCCAGCCGCCACGCGCGAGTCTTTGCTGCCACTCAGTCTCCTCGAGGTACATGAAGAAATCCTCGTCCAACGGGCCTGCATCGCAATATGCCTCACGTCTGATCAACATCGCTGCACCGGTCACATGCACGACAGGGCCGCCGACTGCCAGCGCCGCAGGAGACAGCACGTGGGGATGCCGCACGGGCATGTAGCTGAGCGCGTAGGAGATCGGCACACACATGTCGACGCATAGCGTCAACAAACTCGGAAAGCACCGGTAGCCGCTTGGCTGCGGCTGGCCATCAGCGGTCTCCAGCAAAGGTGCGACAAGGCCCGTCCGAGGATGAGCGCGCATCCGTGTCAACAGCGCCTGTAGGGCTCCTGACGCAAGCTCGGTGTCGGGGTTGAGAACGAATACCAGCTCCGCATCCGTCTGCTCAAAGCCCAAGTTCACACCGGCCGCAAAACCTCTGTTCTCGCGTGCGGCGATCACACGCGCGGCGGGCAGCGAAGCGCGTAGACGCTCGACGCTTTCGTCTCCCGACCCATTGTCCACGACCACGATCTCCAGGCGCAGAGCGCCGGCAGTGTCACGCACGCTCGAAACGCAGCGCTCTACCAGCTCGGGGGTTCGATAGTTGACGATCAGGACGGTGGCGTCGAGATCGCGCGCTTCCGATTCGACGCTCATCGCGAACGCGACCTCGTCTGCGCCACCACGCGATCGCCGCTGCGCTGCGCCCAAGCGCGCGCGTAAACCTCAAGCGTGCTCCGTGCCGTTGCCTCCCATGTGAAGCCAGTCTCACGCTCACGTCCACGTACAGCGAGATCGGTTGCGAGCTCGCGATCGGAAAGCAGCTCGGTCAGAGCAGCGGCGATGTCCGTCACGCTGTAGGGGTCGAAGTAGCGCGCCGCCTCGCCGGCCACCTCGGGGAGCGCTGAGGCCGACGAGCACGCTACGGGCACGCCGCGGCGCATCGCCTCGAGGATGGGGATACCGAAACCCTCGTTGATCGAGGCGAAGACGAAACAGCGCGCAAGCGTGTACAGCCCCTCGAGGTCCGCGGCGTCGACGTATGCAGGGAAGCTGACGTTCTCGGCGATCCCGAGATCACGCGCGAGCTCGCGAAGCTCCTGCTCATGCGTCGTCGGATTGCCAGGCAGCACGAGCATCACGTCAGGCCAACGCTCAGTGAGCGACACCATCGCTCTCACGAGCCGCTCCAGGTTCTTGTGAGTCTTCTTCGCCGAGACGGTCAGGATCACGGGTCCCTGGCCGAGCTCAAGTCGCGAGCGGAGAACCGGCTCAGGCGTCGGTGCGCTCGGCGCACCCGTGCCCGCTGCGAGCGGAGTGACGTCGATCCGCTCGGGTGAGACGCCGAGATACTCGCTTACGTGCTCCGCTCCAGCTTGCGAAAGGGCGATCACACGGTCTGCTCTGCGCGCGACCGGCGGGACGAGGAGTCGCCATAGGCGCGTGGTCCACAGCTCACCCGGATCTGGAGCGACGATCCAGGTGACGTCCGCCAAGGTGACGATATTGACCGCACGGGTCCGCAGTGGCGCGGTCAGTGCGAGGCTGTGCAGCATGTCGACCCTGCGGCCGGCTATCGCACCCAGCAGCGTGAGCTCGCCGATCGCCTTCAGTCCTCGGCGAGCAAGGAGCGGCGGCACGACCAGTTGGATGGACTCGAAGCCCGGCTCCTCGCGGAGGTAGCCCCGGCCACCGGCGCTGCAGAAGACCGTGTAGCTGACCTGCGGCGCGAGTCGCACGAGCTCTGGCACCAGACTTCTCACGTAAGTGTCGAGTCCGCCCATCCGTGGCTCCAGGAAGATCGCATTGATCCCGATGCGGCGGGGCAGCACAATGCTCATCTACGGCCAAGCGTAAGCGAGAGCCTCAACTCACGGCGCCGTCGCTACGGATGTGCTGAGCACTTCGCCACCCGCGCCAAGCGCCTGGACAGCGAAGCTGTTGGCACTCGCCGCCGTGATCGGCGTCTCGAAACCCACGTTCGGCGCCGTCGCGACGGGCATCAGCGTGCTAGCGCCTGTACCGCCGAGCACCCGCCAGGCACTCACCCCGGTCGCTCCGTTCCAGCTCGCGTAGACGGTCGACACAGCACCCTTCGTGACCACGGCCGCCTTCGGAGGCGCCGCCGGCGTGGCGCTCCAGGGAAAGCGGTAGGCGCGATAGGACTGCCCCGGCCAGGGGAAGTGGCCGTCGAAGAGGATCTGGCCGGTGGTGCTGAATTCGGTGAAGTAGGGAAATTCGCCCCAGCCCACGAAGGAGTTGCCGTTGTCGAGCACCTGCTCGTTGCCTTGACTGCCCGTCAGCAGCGCGGGCACGTGCACGCTACGGCTGATCAGCGTGACCTTGCGACGCTTCCAGTCGATCCGCTCGCGGACGATTCGCGACTGCGAATGCGCGTTGGGCACGGCGCCGTTGTCGAAGATCGTGAGCGTGTGATCCGGCTGCCAGCGCACGTCGTGCTGGTAGGCGGTGCCCGTGCCGGGACCCATCTTGAAGCTCGAGCGCTTACCGCCGAGGCGCCACATCACGTTGCCGCTCACGTGATCGATCTCGTAGGCGGCCCAGGTGTTGCGCGAGGAAACGATGAAGTTGCCGTCTCCCCAACTGTCGAGCGAGATCGAGTTGATGTGGAAGAAATCCCACGGCGGCCCCGTGACGGGAGGCACCGTGTAGGAGTCGTGCAGGTCCACGTGGCCGTAGGCGTGCCACTCGAACATCACGAGACCCGTGGCGATGTCGATCTCCTGCAGCAGCGAGTCCTGGATCGTGCCGCTGCGCGAGCCACCAACTGAGGAAAGGTCGGCGTCCACGAGCGTGTAGGCCGTGATGAAGGCTGAGCCCTGCGGCGTGATCTGCAGGTCGTGTAGGTCCGCTTCGTAGCCGTTGCCGGCCGACACCGACGCCACCGGTCGGTAGGACGTGTCGTAGATCTCGTCGTGACCAAAGCCGACGCCGAGCGTGACGGGGATGCGCCCCTGCCACCAAGTGAGCACCGGCTGGCCTCGGTAGCTCGCGACCTTTAGGTCCGTCGCCACGTCGGCGCTGGGGAGCGCGAGATACCAGATCAGCTTGCCATGGGCATCGAAGATCATCGGGCCGGACTGCCCCAGCCCATGGGTGGGCGTGATGAAGACGTCGCCCACGCTTGCCGTCGGCGAGGAGGTTGTGATCGCGACCTTGGGCGGATGCAGCGTGGGCTCGGAGAGGAAGCTCTGGACGCTGTCGCTTCGCGCCTTCGCCGGCGGGCCGGTAGCGGGGGCTCGATAGCCGGAGAGGCGAGCGACGGTGAAGCTCGTGCCCACCCTGCGCGTATGGCCGCGCGGGCCCACCAGTGCGCTCACCGTGACGCGCTCGCCCTGGTAGAAGCCCTTGTTCGGCAGAAAGCTCGCGCCGGCGCTGCTGAGGTAGGAGCGCAGCTTGCCGCTGTGTCCGCCGGAGCGCGAGCCCACCACTGAGACGCTCGTGATTTCGTTGCCGGGGACCCCGAGAAAGCTGATCTGGGTGCCTGGCGAGGCATCGGGTGTGCCGTTTAGGGGAGAGATCGCGAGCGTGCGTGCGTCGGCTGTTGCGCCGCCGGCGCTCACGACCACCACAAGCGCACAGCACACACCCAATAGGCGCCTGACTCGCCGCGCGTGCCTCCCTCCCATCGCCCTCATCCTCCGCCTCTCCAGATCGAGACCTCATCACCGGCCCCGAACGGGGCTTGTGGCTTCAACACAAATACGCGAACTACCCCCTAACACCCTCCTGACGGCTGGGTAGCGCACTGCCGTTGAGCGCTGACGCGCGCAGCGAGGATCTTGAATCTGAAGTTCCGCGGGGGAAGCTCAACCTCCAAGCTCACGGGCCGACGGCCAACGCCGACGCGTAAAGCCAGCTAACGGCCACAAGAACCAGTCAGCTGGTCTCCTTCGCCGCCCCACTTCATGCGCTGCGATGAGCGTCATCCCCAGAGCGTGCAGATCGGCAGCGCGAAGATCCGCTCGGCGAGTCCGAACGGCCGCGGGCCGGTGTGTAGCACCGCGCCGGCGAGGAGGCGCTCGCCGAGTTGCTCGCGCAGCCACTCCAGGTGTCTGGCGTCGCCGCGCTTTGGCGCCGCAGAGACGTGATCTCGATCGCGACGACGTCTCCGCCGGAGAGCTCGGCGATCAGATCGATCTCGTGGCGGCCGTTCTTCTCGCGCAGGTGATACAGGCGGGGCGTGAAGCCGGCCAGCTCGAGCTCCGGCCTGATCTGCGCTAGCAGCGTCCGGCCGGCTACGAACGGTCAGGCGCATAAGGAGCACCTGGAAGCGGAGGGGTGCCTCACTCGTTCCGGCAGGAGCTCGACTACGTGGACGCTCCGGTTCGGACCTACTGGCCGCCCATGTTGCCCAGGCGCTCCTCCCTCTCGTTCGGGGCGGTTGGCTGGCCGCTGAGAGAGGAGTCGCGCTTCGGCTCTCGAAGCCTTGAACGACTGGCGTATTGCAGGCTGTGACGGGTCCGTCACAGATGGTATGATCGATCCATCACTATCAAGGTGATACTTACATCACACTATTATGCGAACTCAAGATGTAATTCGGATCGCCCGCGATCGGGCGGGTCTTACCCAGCAGCAGCTTGCCGAACGCAGCGGACGGCCCCGCGAGACGATCGTCCGCTGGGAGTCAGGGAGCCAGCTTCCTTCGCTCGACGCCGTCTCTGCTCTCGTCGACCGCTGTGAGCTCGATCTGGTCCTCAGGCTCGCCAAGCGCGACTCCACCCTCAACGATCGCGTCAGCGAGCAGCTTTCGTTGTCGCCGGCGACACGACTAAAGCGACTGCTGTCAGCAAGGGAAGCGGGCGACGCAAAGCGCGCGCTGCGCTGGCTCGCGAACACCCGCACTCCAGCGGTCATCATCGGCCAGTTGGGGGCGGCTCTCCTCGGAGCGCCGCAGCGCCCAGAGGGCCCGCAGGTCGAGTTCGTCGCCGCTGACACGGTGGCGATGGATCATGCACTCAAAGCCGACCACCTCGTTCCGATCGACATCGAGGACCGCTGGCGAGAGTCAGACGCCCGCGAGCCTTGGACACTGCCGGGCGGAGGCATGCTGGTGATGGCACGAAATCTTCCTGGCACCAACGATTACCGCGACCTCCGTCGAAGCGCCTCTCCGACAGACGTGAACGCGAAAATCGGGGTGCTGGTTGCTCACCCTAGGGACTTGCTGCGGATCGCCGACGCGTCTCCCCGCCAATCGGAACGCGCACGCGTTCCTGGGTTGCAGGCGCTGCTCGAAGCCACGTACTCGTGACACTCGCCAGCGATCAAGCGCACCTGCGGCGGGCACTCGTCAGAAATGGTGTCGAGTTCGTAATCGTCGGCGCGTCGCGGCGCAGTTCCGCGGCTGGGTCGGCACAACCGCGGACTTGGACATCGCCGTTGCCGGCGATGGCGAGAACGCGACGCGCCTCAACCGTGCGCTCTCGGAAGTCGGCTTGATGAAAACCGACTACGGCGGGCTAGGCACGAGCTTCGAAACACGATATGGACGGCTAGAGATCGTGCGGCGTGCTGACGGTGTGGGCCTATATGACGATTGGCTAAGTAAGGCAAGCGACGTGGAGTTTGAGCACCTCACGATCTCCGTCGCGGCGGCAGAGGACATCGTGAGGTCAAAGGAGGCATCCGGGCGCGAGAAGGATCGCGCAGCACTGCCGTCCATGCGCCGGGACTTCGGACTTGACGACTGAGGCTCAGATGCAGACGCTGACGCCCGTCGCGACGACGATCGCTGTTCTAATCTGCCATCGCCTCTGCCAGCGTCATCCCCTCGCCAGCTACTCGTGCGAAGCGGTTCGCGATGACTTCGGTTGGCTCCAGCTGCTGTAGGCCCTCTTTGAGTGCGGGGCTGCGGCGCGTCTGGAGATCGTGGAGGTACCTCGCCGTGCGCTTGACGCGAGCGCTCGGGCGCGATGTCGAGGTACTCACTGGCACACGTGCGCGCCCACGACCCGGCGCTTCTCGGCACGATCATGCGAGACGGCCGTCTCCTCGTGGACCGTGATCGCTCCTGGCCGGCGCTGATCGCCAAGCACCGGGGTATCGGGCGCGCCGCGGCGCAGGCACGCGCAGAGCGCCATCGTCGCGCCGCTCAGGCCGTCGCGCAACTGACCGGAGCGTGAGCCCCGCGAGTGCGGTGCCGTGAACCGAGAATCGCCGTTGCCGGGCTCGCCGTGTCCACCGTCGCGTCGCGCATCTGGCGTGCTTCGCTTTGGGCTTCTACCTCCTCAGCACCAGCGATCGCGACCTGACGTTGCTGCCCGCCACCTTCACCTTCAGGCCCTGCCTCCCGGCCTTGCGCAGCGTCGTCCAAGTCAGCAGCCAGGGTGCCACCGGTCCGCGCTCCTGCTTCCGAGCAAGTGCGGCTCTTTCGCTCGCCCAGCGGCCCTGGAGTTGATCAGGGATGCGGGGTGATGGCGATGATGGTCATCTCGTCCTTCTCGGGCCCGTAGCACCAGAAGATGCGGTACGCGCCCGGCGTCTTGTTCTGGGCGTACGCCTCGAAGACCTTCGCCTTCGGATTGAAGGGATGCTCGAGTGAGTAGTACTCGTGGGTGTTGAGGCTCGCATGGCGGGGGTTCTCGGCAAGCTGTCGAACGGCCTTGGCCACCTGCTTGAACAGCCCCTCTTGCTTGGAGGACTTCGTCTTTTTCTTGCCGCTTGACTGCTTGCTCGCCTGTGCACGTGTGTGGACCGCTTGCTCGGCTGCCCTCTGGAGCTCTTGGAATGTCTCACTGGTCTGCGCAGTCCAGCGCAGCCGGAAGCTCATTCCTCGTCAGGAAGGCTGTCAGCGAATGCAAACGCCGCGGCGAGATCTGGCCCATCGTTCAGCTCGCCGTCGCGCGCCTGCTTTAGACCTCGGTCAGCCATAGCCTTCGCGGTCTCGTTCTCCCAGAGCCACGCCTCGCGTTCGGGCACCACGCGAAAGAACTTGACGATGATTGCGCCGTCATTCTTCTCTAGCTGTACGGTCCGTCCAGCGTACTCCCGCCCGAGAGTCAGGCGGCCCTTCTCGTCGATGGTCTTGAGCGCGGGCATATCGAGTCCTTCTTGTGGGCCAGTGGGTAAGTGGGATAGACCCACTATAGCGAGGAGTCCGCGCGGGAGTTAGCGCTCGCGCACAGCCACTACGCGCGATGAGCCTTCGGCATAGGGATAGTCCGACTCCGGTTCGCAGAGCACCCGGAACTGGTAGGTGGCCGGTCCAGGGAACTTGAAGCGATAGCTCGCCTGGTAGCGCCCTTTGCGATCGCTGCGCACGACCTTGAACTGGATCCAAGGGCCTCCCGGCGAGCGCGCCTCAAGTACAAGCTGCTTGCCCGCCGCAGGAATCGGGCGTCCGAGGAGCCGCCCGCGAAAGCGGATGCTCTGCCCCACCCCCACCGTTCGTGGCGTCACCCTCAGGCTGATGCCCGCGCGCACGTTCAAGGTGAGCGTCTGCGTGGCCACGGGCGTTGGGTCACCGATGTGCGCGCGATAGGCGAAACGCAGAGCGCGCGAGGAGATCCCGCTCGGGAGCCGCAGCATGAAGCGCCCATCGGCGCCGGTGCGCGGCCCGGCCATCGTGAGCGGCTGTCCTCCAAAGGGAGGCGTTCCCTGCAGATCAATCTGAGCCGCCGAGATCGCCACACCGCCGGGACCGGTCAGCCTGCCCGTGACGATCTCGCGTCTACCGAACGCGCTCGTCAGACGCGCCTTCTTCGTTCTCTGCCACCTCACCACCAGCCGTGCTTGGCTCGACGCGTTGACACCGTTTGCGGGCCCCGGCACACCAGGCGGAGGCGGGTTGTAGATCGTCGCCACTCGATCGAGCACAGCCGCCGCATTGCCCGCTGCGTCGATCACGCTGACGTTCAGCCGATGCGTTCCGTTCGCGATCCGTGTCGTGTCCAGCGCCACATCTGCTCCCACCGATGCTGGGCACGGCTGCAGGTAGAGGAAGGCCGGCGTCCCATCCTTCGTCTGCCCCACGTCTCCGCATCGCCCTCCCGCTGAATCCACGACCGTACGCTGCACCACCTGTCCGTCGACGCTGAACACCGCCTCATAGACTCCTGCGCCCGGGTCAGAGGCGTTGAACGTCAGCGCGCTCGCGCCCGTCACCGTTGGTGCGCTCGCCAGTTCTCCACCCACGTTGCTCGCGGTCGGGCCTGCTGTTTGTTCGAGCGTGATGTCGGCCGCGTAGAGGTAGACGACCGCGGCGTAGCCGTTGGCGTCGCCTTGGCCGGTGGGGCAGTTGTTGTTTGCAGGCCCATAACAGGTGGCGGTCATCACCAGCGGCACGCCGAGAAGACGAGCCGGAACACCGAATTCATTCGTCGGTGCAAACGGAACGCCCATAACGCCCTTTTCGACACATCCACCGAAGGCGCTGCAGTATTCGGCGTAGGGCAATACGTCGAGCCCAGCAAGGTAGAACTGATAGCCAGCATTACCGGCACCCCCTCCCTGGGTATCGCCCGCCCTCCAAAGGCGTATCGCCTCCACCGCGGCCCCCTGCGGCACCCTCAACACCCAGGAGCTTGAGTCGGTATTCGTCGTACGCGACGTGTGATCACCAAGCGCGGCCATCAGCGCGCCGCCAACCTGCCCGCATGTGTTGGTTGCGTAGGAGGCCGGTCCCACTACCGAGCCGCTCCACCCATCAACAGGCGCGCTTTGCCCAGCTGGCGTGCGACAGGAGTAGACGTGAAACAGCCCCGCAATGGCGCCCGCGGAGCTCAACGCCAGCGCCGCAAGGACCGCGAGCGAGGCCAGGGCCAGCCGCAGCGTCCGTGGCCGCATCCGCATCGATATCCATTCGAAGAACCGGACCATCTCAACCCTATGTCGCTCCGTGAGACCTAATGCCTCCCCCGCGAATTATTCCAGCTCGTGGGCGCTAGAGCGTCAGGCGAAGCGGCAGCGCGGTGAGGCCGTAGATGCCCGAGACTCCCTCGAAGATCGGCGCGCCGTCGAGCTCGAGCTCGCGCACGTTGCGCGCGAGGAACTCGAGGCCCTCCTGCAGCTCCGCCCGTGCGAGGTTGGCGCCGAGGCAGTAGTGCACGCCCGCTCCGAAGGTGAGCGCTCGTGAGCGGCCACGGTCGACCGCGATGTCAAAGCTGTGCGCGCCCTGCGCTCCCGCGTCGTGCTCGCCGAGGTCCCGGTTGCCGGTGAAGGCGCAGACCATCACGACGATGTCAGCCGGGAAGGTCACGTCGCGGAAGACCACATCCTCGGTGAGGATGCGCGCGGTGAAGGGCGTGATCGGCTCGTAGCGCAGCGCCTCCTCCACGGCCTGCCCAGCCAGCGTGGGGTCCTCGACGAGCAGCTGCCACTGCTGCGGGTGTTCGGCGAGCAGGCGCACCGCGTGCGCGAGCTGGCTTTGGCTCGTGTCCACGCCGCCCACGAGCACGTTGAAGACGAGGTTGATGCACTCCACGTCGCTGAGGCGCTCGCCCTGCTCTTCGGCTGCGATCAGCTTCGAGATCAGATCGTCCGCAGGGCTGCTGCGTCGCGCGCGCACGAGCTGCTCGGCGTACTCGTAGAACTCGCGCACCGCCTGCTCGATCTGCTCACGCTCGCTGGCCATGCTGATCGCGTCGAACTGCCGCTGGATCCAGTTCGACCAGTGGTGCAGCCGCGGCGCGTCCTGCAGCGGCGCGCCCATCACCTCCGCGATCACCTGCGAGGGATAGGGCTTCGCGAAGGCCTCCACGAACTCGCAGCTGACGGTGCCCGTCGTCGTGCCATGGCCCGCAGCCTGTGAGGCGGACACGGCATCGGCGAGCAGCCGCTCGAGAAAGGCGCGCATCGCGGGGCGGTAGCGCTCGACGGCGCGCGGCGAGAGCGCGGGGTTGACGAGGCCGCGCAGGCGTGAGTGATCAGCGCCGTTGACCTGCAGGATGTTGCGCCGCATCTGCTCGAACAGCGGGCCCTCCTGCACACCGAAGATCTCGGCGATCTTCATGCCGGGAAAGGTTGCGGCGCGCGTGCGCAGGAAGAACTCGCCCGCCTCGCGGTCGAGCGTCATGTAGCCGTAGGGCGCCTGCGCGAGCCAGCCCTTGCGGCTCACCTCGCTCATCGCCCGATGGAAGCTCTCCCCGCGCATCGACGCGTCCGTGTAGTCGAACGCGGGGAGATCCAGCTCGGTGACGAGCGCCATTTGCGGCGTCCTTACTTCTTCTTGGGGCTCACTGCCTGCTTCAGCGACGCACCAGCGGTGAACTTCGGCGCCTTGGAGGCTTTGATTTTGACTTTCTCGCCCGTGCGCGGGTTGACACCCTGGCGAGCTGCTCGTTTGACGACCGAGAACTTGCCGAAGCCCGTGATGCTCACCTCGTCGCCTTTTTTGAGCGTCTTGGTGACCGTGTCGAGGAGCGACTCGATCGCGCGGCTCGAGTCGGCCTTCGAGAGGCCACTGTCGGATGCGACAGCCTCGATCAGCTGGGTCTTGTTCATTTTCTTGGCGCTTCCTTTCAGGTAGATGTCACCGGCGATGGCGCAGGGTACCTTGCCAGCTTCTTCCCTGGGTTGAGCAGGCCCTTGGGGTCAAAGACGCGCTTTAGCTCCTCGTGCAGCTCGAGCGCACGCTGCTGCCACTGCGCCTCCAGGCGCCCGCGCTTGAGCCAGCCCACGCCGTGCTCGCCCGCGACCGAGCCGCCGAGCTCCACGACGAGCGCGAACAGCTCCTCGCCGACCGCCTCTGCAGCGTCGAGCTCGGGCTCGCTCGCGGGGTCCACGAGCACGGTGGCGTGCACGTTGCCCTCGCCGCCGTGTCCCCAGGCGCACGAGCGCAGCCCGTGACGCTCGGCGATCTGCTCGAAGCGCTCAAGACCTTCTCCTAGGCGCTCGAGCGGGAAGACGACGTCCTCGCTGACCTTCGCGCCGCGCACCGCCGTGACGACCCCGTTGATGGCGTCGCGCCAGCGCCACAGCTCCACCGGTGGCGGCTCCTGCACCGCGATCGCCCCGCCCGAGAACGCCTGCAACACGTCCGCCCGCTGAACCTCGACATCCGCGCGCGTGCCGTCGAGCTCAACGATCAGGGAAAAGCCCGATCCCTCCGGGACAACGCCGCCCGGGCCTACCTGCTGGGCACCGCCAGGGTAGGAGCCGCTCGCCATTGCCAACGTCTCTTTGTCGAGGAAGTCCAGCACCGCCGGGCGCAGACCCGAGCCGAGCAACTCCCCGATCGCGGCGCAGCCCTCCTCGCGCGTGCTGAGGAACACGACCAGCGCGAGCGTCGCCTCCGGCGCCGGCAGCAGGCGCAGGCGCACCGCCGTGATCACCCCCAGCGTCCCCTCCGAGCCGATCAAGAGGCTCTTGAGGTCATACCCGGCCACGTCCTTGCCGACCCAGCCGCCGACCTCGACGAGCTCGCCCGGCGCGAGCACGACCTCCAGGCCCGCGACCCAGGCGCCTGTTACCCCATACTTCAGGGCGTGGGGACCCCCCGCGTTCGTCGCTACGTTGCCGCCGATCTGCGACTGCTCGGAGGCGCCTGGGTCCGGCCCGAAGAAGAGGCCGTTCTCGCGCGCTAGGCGCTGAACGTGGCGCGTGCTCACCCCCGCTTCCGGCAGGATCCGCCACAGGGCAGGCTCGAGCTCCCGCACCTTTCCCAGGCGCTCCAGCGAGCATACGATTCCGCCGTGGGTGGCGACCGCTCCGCCCATCATCCCCGTGCCGCCACCCCGCGCCACGATCGCGATGTCATGCGCGTAGCACCAGCCCACGACCGCAGCCACCTCCGCGGCGCTGCCCGGCAGCACGACGGCCTCCGCGCGGCCTTCCACGCCGCGCCGACGGGCCGCGTCGTGGTTGTAGGCGGAGCCGGCCGGCACGTCGAGCACGTGCTCGGCGCCCACGATGCGACTGAGCTCGCTACGTAACATCACGGCGAGCGTAGCGTCATGTCAACCGTTCAATCGACCGGTCGGTTTAGAGTGTCAGCATAAGCGCTGTCAATGACAACTTGACCGGCCCTGTCTGCGTCCTCGGCTTCGGACGCAGCGGGACCTCTTTGACGATGCGCCTGCTCAACCTCCTCGGCGTGCAGATCGGACCAGAGGAGGACCTCCTGGGGCCGGGGGAAGCGGATAACGCACGCGGATACTGGGAGCAGCAGTGGATGGTCGAGCTCAACGACGAGATCCTGGCCAAGCTTGGCTCCGTGTGGTGGCAATCGCTGCCAGCCGAGCCAGGCTGGCAGCGATCGTCAGACTTTGATGAGCTGCGCGCGCGAGCACGCGGTCTGCTGCAGCAGACCTTTGCAGGCATCCAGCTGTGGGGCTGGAAGGACCCACGCACAACGCTCACGCTGCCCTTTTGGAAGGAGCTGGTGCCAAACGCCAGATACGTCATCTGTCTGCGCAACCCCGCTGACGCAATCTCATCGATCCAGCGTCGCCCCGAGCCCGAGCTGTCGGTCGGCGCGTGGGGCGAGCTTTGGCTGGAGTACACCGCCCGCGCACTGAAGGAGACGCAGGGCTGCACGCGCACGCTTGTCTTCTATGAAGACTTCTTTGAGGATGCTCAAGCGCAGCTTGCCAGAATGGCGTCGTTGCTCGACCTCCAGCTTCCCGAGCGGGGCCGCCTGCCACAGCGGCTAGCCGATGAGATTACGCAGGCGCTGCGCCACCACGCGACGTCCCCACGCGAACTGGCCGCCAGCTGGGGCATCTCACCAGCAGCACGCACCCTGTTCCTTGCCCTGCGAGCCGCAGAGGATGCACGTCGTGCCGGCGGCGGGCGTGACGCGCAGCTACCCGAGGCGCTCGGGCGCATCGCTCCGGAGTTGTGGTGGGAGCGCCACACTGCCAATGACCTGCGCTGCGCCTTTGCCGAGGCCCAGCAGACGACCACCGTGCTGCAGAATGAGCAACGCGAACTCACCGACGCCGTGGTCCAGGCCCGCGCGGAGGCGACAGAGCTGAGGACGCTGCTGGGTCAAGAGCGAGAGCAGTTTCGCGATCAGCTGGCGAGCGCCCAGCTCGAGCTCGAGCACACACGCACAGAACTGACGGCCGCCGCGGTCCAACAAAGCGAAACACAGGTGGGGCTATCCACGCTGGGGGATCGGCTCCAGCGACAAGGCGTGGTCCTCGACCAACTGCAGTCGTCTCTGAGCTGGCGCCTGACTGCGCCGCTGCGAGCGATCAAGCGTGCGGTACGCGCTTCGCAGCCGGCACGTCGCGGGTCGGTCCTCCTCGCGCGCGATCAATCTCTGCTGAGGGGGATGTCCGTCAGTCAAGTTTGGTGGTTCGCTCTCGCCCTCAGTGCAGTTGTCGCAGCCACCGATGCAATGCTCCCCCACGTCGTCCTCATCAGCCTGCTCGCGGCCGGACCGTTCTGCGGACTGCTCACCGGGCGCTGGGCGAAGACGGCAGCCGTCGGAGTCTGGGCAGTGCTGCTTGCTGTGCTGCTCGGTTTCCCCGACAACATCTGGGGCACCGGCACGGAGTGGGTCAACCTCGGCACCGTTGCGACTTTGGCCTCGTTGAGCACACTCGGCGCCGCCCTCATCGAACGGCACCGATGAGCGCGGCGCACGAGCGCCGCGACCTCTGCGGCGCTCACCGGCAGCACGACCGCCTCGGCGGGGCCGTCGACGCCACGTCGCCGCGCAGCGTCGTGGTTGTAGGGCGAGCCCGCGGGCGCCTCGAGCACGTGCTCGGAGCCGACGATGCGACTGAGCTCCTTTTGCATGCTGGTGCGCATCTACGGGTTGTCTCCTGCTCCTCGCGGCGTCTGACTAGCTTAAGATGGGAGGCGATGGCAGTCAGCGCAAAGTCGCCCACGGGCGCAGGCGACCCGGTCGAGGCGAGCGAGCGGAGCTTCCGCACGCTCTCGGGCGAGCCGGTGCGCGAGCTCTACACGCCCGCGGACCTGCCCGCGGGCATCGGCGCGCAGCCGCCGGCGGTGGACCCGATCGGCTTGCCCGGCGCCTACCCCTACACGCGCGGCATCCACGCGTCGATGTATCGCGGGCGGCTGTGGACGATGCGCCAGTTCGCGGGCTTCGGCACGAGCGAGGAGACGAACGAGCGCTTCCACTATCTGCTCGAGCACGGCCAGACGGGGCTCTCGACGGCGTTTGACATGCCGTCGCTGATGGGCCACGACTCCGATCACGCGCGCTCGCTCGGCGAGGTGGGCCGCGAGGGCGTGGCGGTGGACACGCTCGATGACATGCAGACGCTGTTCGGCGGCATCGACCTGGGCGCGGTGTCGGTGTCGATGACGATCAACGCGCCGGCGGCGATCATGCTCGCCTTCTACGTGGCGGCGGCCGAAGCGGAGCAGAACGGCAGCGGGCCGGTGCCGCGTCAGGAGCTCTCAGGCACGATCCAGGCGGACATCCTCAAGGAGTACATCGCGCAGAAGGAGTGGTGCTTCCCGATCGATCCGGCGATGCGCCTGTGCGGCGACATGATCGAGTGGTGCACGCACACGATGCCGCGTTGGCACCCGATCTCGATCTCGGGCTATCACATCCGCGAGGCGGGCTCGACGGCGCAGCAGGAGCTCGCGTTCACGCTCAAGGATGGCCTCACCTACGTCGAGCAGGCGGTCGCGCGTGGCCTCGACGTAGACGATTTCGCGCCGCGGCTGTCGTTCTTCTTCAACGCGCAGATCGACTTCTTCGAGGAGATCGCGAAGTACCGCGCCGCGCGGCGGATCTGGGCGCGCGAGCTGCGCGAGCGATTCGGCGCGAAGAACCCGCGCTCCTGGCAGATGCGCTTTCACACGCAGACGGCCGGCGTCAGCCTGACCGCCCAGCAACCGCTGAACAACATCATCCGCACGACCGTCGAGGCGCTCGCCGGTGTGCTCGGCGGCACGCAGTCGCTGCACACGAACTCCTACGACGAGGCGCTCGCGCTGCCGACCGAGGAGGCGGTCACGATCGCGCTGCGCACCCAGCAGGTGATCGCGCACGAGACGGGCGTCACGAACACGGTGGATCCGTTGGGCGGCTCCTACTTCGTGGAGTCGCTGACGGACTCGATGGAGGCCAGCGCGTACGAATACTTCAAGAAGATCGACGAGTTGGGTGGGATGGTGGCCGCGACGAAGCTCAACTACCCGCAGCGTGAGATCGCGGATGCGTCCTTTGCGCTGCAGCAGGAGATCGACGCGGCGGAGCGCGTGGTGGTGGGAGTGAACGAGTTCATCGCAAGCGAGGAGGAGCCAATCCCCACGCTGCGCGTGGACCCTGCGCTCGAGCGCAAGCAGATCGGGCGCCTGCAGGCCGCGCGCGCGGCACGCGAGGGCGCCGCGGTGGAGCGCGCGCTGGCGGCCCTTCGCGAGGACGCCGCGCACGAGGATCGCAACCTGATGGAGCCGCTTTTGGACTGTGCACGCGCACACGCCAGCGAGGGTGAGATCATCGAGTCGCTACAGCAGGTCTTTGGCGACTACACCGAGACGCCCGTCTTCTAGTCTCAACCCACGCAACCCTGGAGGTCCCTTGACTCGCCGCAGCCGCTTCGCCGTTCTCGCCGCGCCACTGGCGCTCCTCGCGCTGAGCTCCGCCGCGCAGGGCGCGGTTGTGATCTCGCCGCTGCCGGGCACGCCGACGGCGATGCCACGCACGCAGATCAGCTTCCTCGGCGCGGCAGCGGCCGCGCTCGGCAACGTGCAGGTGGTGGGCTCGCGCAGCGGACGCCACAGCGGCCATCTGCGCTCGTACTCATCGGCGCTCGGCGCGAGCTTCCAGCCCTCGAAGCCGTTCCTCGCAAACGAGCACGTGAGCGTGCACGCGACGCTGCGCGTGGGCAAGCGCACGGTGCGCCTCGCGACGCACTTCAAGGTCGCAAGCCCCGTCACGGTGCCGCTCAGCGAGTTCCCGAACACGGCGGGCACGCCCGCGGACATCCAGAGCTTTCATTCGCTGCCCGAACTGCATCCGCCGACGGTGATCGTGCATCAGGCCGCCTCCGCGGAGAGCGCGCCGGGCTACCTGCTCGCGACGCCGTTCCTCGGACCGGGTCAGCACGGGCCGATGATCTTCGACAACGCCGGCAGGCTCGTGTGGTTCCGCTCGCTGCGCGGCAGCGAAGACGCGGCGGACTTGCGCACGCAGGTCTTCCACGGCAAGAACGCGCTCACCTGGTGGCAGGGCCACACGCTCCAGCTCGGCTACGGGCTCGGCGAGGGCGTGATCGCGAACGCGAACTACAAGACGGTTGCGGTAGTGCGCGCGGGCAACGGGCTGCAGGCTGACGAGCACGAGTTCAACCTCACGTCCGAGGGCGCGGCGTTCGTGCTCGCCTACAGCCCCGTGCAAGCGAACCTCACCTCCGCGGGCGGCCCCGCGGCAGGCGTGGCGGTGGATGGCGTGATCCAGGAGATCGACATCCACACGGGCCTCGTGATGTGGGAGTGGCACAGCCTCGGCCACGTGGACCCGGCGGAGTCCTACTCGAAACTGCCTGCGCTTGCGAGCGCGCCCTACGACTACTTCCACATCAACTCGCTGACGAGCGATCACAGCGGCAACCTGCTGATCTCGGCGCGCAACACGTGGGGCATCTATCTGGTCAATGGGCGCAGCGGCGCGATCATGTGGCGTCTGGGCGGCAAGCGCAGCAGCTTCAAGCTCGGCGCGGGCGTGCCCTTCGCCTACCAGCACAACGCGATGTGGCTGGGCAAGAGCGAGATCAGCCTGTTCGACGACGAGGGCGCGCCGGCGATCGCTCCGCCCTCGCGCGGCGAGCTGATCAAGCTCGACACGAAGGCGAGGACCGCGACGCTCGCGGGCCAGCTCGTGCGCACGATCGGTCCGCTCACGACGAACAGCCAGGGCAACACACAGGCGCTGGAAGACGGCGGCTTCATGGTGGGCTGGGGCGGGCTGCCCAACCTCACCGAATTCGATGCTCACGGCCAGGTGATCTTCGACGCGCAGCTACCCGCGGGCGAGAACAGCTACCGCGTGTACCGCGAGCCCTGGGCGGGCGAGCCGAGCGAAGCGCCGGCGCTCAGCGCGAGCACGAGCGCGGGCACGACGACGGCGTATGCGAGCTGGAACGGCGCCACCACGGTGGCGACCTGGCAGCTGCTCGGTGGCGCGAGCGCGGCACACCTGAGCGTGCTTGCGAGCGCGCCAAACGCGGGCTTTGAGACGAGCTTGAGCGCGCCGGCTACAGCGGTTGTGGCGGTGCGCGCGCTCAGCGCGGCGGGCAAAGAGCTCGCGAGCACCAAGGCGCTCGCACCGGGCGGCGGGTGAGCGCAGCGCGGCGCGCAGCGCATGGACAGATGCGTAGGCACGGGCAACTGCGTAGGCACTGGCAGCTGCGTAGGTGTCTCCTCGGCGGCGGCGTGCTCGTGCTGCTTTCAAGCGTGGTCACGCTCGCGCTCGCCTCGCGACGGATCGTCGCGGAGCAGGCCGCGTTCACGACGCCGAGCGCGGGGCGCTGTGAAGCGGGCGCGCTGAACATCTCGGCGCTGCTGCGCGGCAGCACCCTCGCGGTGTCGCCGCTGCCGGGCTCCTACGACGCGCCGCCGTACACCCAGATCAGCATGCTCGGCGCGCCCGCGAAGGCGCTCTCGGAGATCCACGTGGACGGCTCCAGAAGCGGTGCGCACAGCGGCCGGCTGCGCGTCTACTCACAAGGCGACGGCGCGAGCTTCGTGCCCTCGCACCCATTCCTCGCGGGCGAGAGCGTGAGCGTGCGCGGACATCTGCGCGTGGGCACGCGCACACAGCGCTTCGCTTACAACTTCGTGGTGGCGCGCGAGGACGAACACCTCTACGCAGCGATCGCGCACGTGTCGGGCGGCGAAAGCCAGGTGATGCACTTCCGCTCGCGCCCCGAGCTGCAGGCGCCCTCGCTTGTCGTGAGCGCCACCTCGCCGCAGAGCGCACCGGGCTACATCTTTGCGGCGCCCTACTCAGGCCCCGGCCCCGCAGGCCCAATGATCTTCGACGAAGCGGGCAACCTCGTGTGGTTCGACCCGCTGCGCAATGGCGCGTCGGCCAACCTGCAAGTCCAGCTCGAGGGCCACACGCCGCTGCTGACCTGGTGGCAGGGGCGGATCACCACACAGGGCTTCGGCCAGGGCGAAGAGATGATCTATGACAGCTCCTACCGTCAGGTGGGCCGCGTGCACGCAGGCAACGGTCTGAAGGCGGACCTGCACGACTTCCACATCACGCCGCAGGGCACGGCGCTGCTGACGGTCTTCAACCCGATCGACTGCAACCTCTCGGCGCTCGGCGGCCCGGCGGGAGCGGCGGTGACGGACACGATCATGCAGGAAATCGATCTGGCGACGGGGCTCGTGCGGCGCGAGTGGCACAGCCTCGACCACGTGCGCCTCGCGGACTCCTACAGCACCGCCACGCACTCGAGCGAGGCGTGGCCCTACGACTACTTCCACCTCAACTCCTTTCAGCAGCTGGCGAACGGGCGCACGCTGATCTCGGCGCGCAACACCTCAGCGCTCTATGAACTGGACACGACCACCGGGCAGGTGCTCGCGCGGATCGGCGGCAGGCACTCGGACTACAAGCTCGGCGCGGGTGCCTCGACGGCCTACCAGCACGACGCGAGCGAGATGGCAAACGGGACGATTAGCATTTTCGATAACGGCGCGGTGCCGAAGGTCCATCCGCAGTCGCGCGGCATCGTGATCGCGCTCGACGCGACGCACAAAACGGATGCGGTGCTCGCGCAATACGAGCACCCGGGCCCGATCTCCTCCGCTAGCCAGGGCGCCTTTCAGACGCTCGCAAACGGCGATGCGCTCATCAGCTGGGGCTCGGCGCCCTACTTCTCGGAGTTCAGCTCCGCGGGCAAGCTGCTGTTCGACGCGCACATGCACGGTAGCTATCAGTCCTATCGCGGCTATCGCTTCGACTGGGTGGGCACGCCTGCGCAGGCGCCGACGATCGTGTCTGCGAGGAGCTCCGCGGCGGGCGCTCCGACGAGCGTCTACGTGAGCTGGAACGGCGACACGCGCACCGCCAGCTGGCGCCTACTGGGCGGGCCGAGCGCGAGCCAGCTCACGCCGCTCGCGAGCGCTCCGCGCAGCGGCTTTGAGACAGGGCTCACGGCGCCCACGCGCGTGGCCTACGTGGCAGCACAGGCGCTCGACGCGAGCGGCGCGGTGATCGGCACCTCGAAGGTCGTCAATGGTTGACGCACGAACTGCTCTCAGAGGTCTGTCAGTAGACACCGTTTGATAATCTCGACTCGGTTGTTGTCAAGGGGAGGTTGACTGGACATGGCGGCTGGCGATGTTGCAAGCGAGCCGCTCGCGGAGGCGAGTCCCGGCGAGCCGGCCGAGCGCTACCGCCCGCTGCCGACGGGCACGCACGGTCTCGACCCGGAACTGGTGAAGATTGACCAGCGTCAGCGCCTGCAGAGCGCGATGATCGAGCTGGTGGCGCGCAAGGGCTATCCGTCGGTGCGCATCGTGGACCTCGCGAAACTCGCGCACGTCTCGCAGCCAACCTTCTACAGCCTCTACAGCGACAAGGAAGAGCTGTTCCTCAGCGCCTACGACGGGATCGCGCAGCGCACCGCGATGGCGGTGATGCGCAGCTACGAGCCCGAAGGCTCGCGCGAGGCACGCATGCGCGCAGCGCTGCACGCCTTCGCGGAGCTCGCCGCGGCGGAGCCCGAGTCGATGTCGATGCTCGTGCTGGGCGCCTTCGGTGCGGGCGCCAAAGCGCTCGAGCGCAGGCGCAGAACGCTCGATGCGCTCGAGCAAAGCATCCTCAACACGCGTGATCGCACAACCGCGCGCGGCAAAGCCGATCTGACGATCAAGGCGATCCTCGGCGGCATCCGCGAGGTCAGCGCCGAGCGCCTGCGCACAGGCCAGGCGCAGAAGCTGCCAAGCGTCGTCGATGAACTGGCCGACTGGGCGAGCTGCTACCCACGCAGGGTCCCCAACGGGCTCGGCGCGCCCGAGATCACACGGCGCAAGCCGTGCGTCGAGAAGACCTCCGAGCGCGCGCGCCGCGCGGAGGGGCGCCTGCCGAGTGGCCGCAGCGACCTGCCGCGCCAGTTCATCGTCAAAAGCCAACGCGAGCGGATCGTGGACGCGACCGCCGCGATCGTCGCCGAGAAGGGCCTCGCGGGCCTAACGATCCCCGAGATCGCGCGCCGCGCGAACGTCTCAAACCAGACCTTCTACAGCATCTACCCCTCCAAGCACGAGGCCTTCCTCGGCGCGCAGAAGGTCGGCATGCACCAGGCGCTGCAGGTCGCTGTGACGGCATACAACGCGCATCAGGATTGGCCAAGTGCGGTCGCGGCGGGACTGCACGCGCTGATCGACTACCTCGCGTCCGAGCCCGCGCACGCGCATCTGAACCTCGTCGACACCTTCGCGGCGAGCCCCGAGGCGATCGAGATTCGCACCACCTCGATGCACGCCTTCGCCGCCTATCTGCGCCCCGGCCTCGAGCTCGCCGCGGATCCCGCGTCGGTTCCAGAGATCACCGCGGAGGCGATCGCGGGCGGCATCTGGCAGGTCTTTCACCACTACATCGAGAGCGGCTGCGTCGATCGGCTCCCCGAGGCGGCGCCGCAGCTCACCTACATGGCGCTCACGCCCTTCATCGGCCCACAGGAGGCCGCGCGTGTGGCGCGTGCGAGAAAGCAAGCCGTGACGCCCGCCGGCGTCTGAGCTCCCGCACGCTTAGCTTGGCGGCGTGGCGAGCGCCGCGCTCAGCTCGGCGGCGTGGCGAGCGCGTAGGCCGGCTTGCCTTCGCGCTTGGCGCGCGTGATCGCGCCCGTACCGAGCAAGCGCCTGAGGTTCTCACGGATGATCTGAGCGCTCAGCGCGGTGACCACGCCAAGCTCAGAAACGGTGTGTGAGCCGTGCTCAAGCGCAGCAAGGATCGCGGCCTGAGCAGCGCCGCGCGGCGCACGGGCGGGCGGCGCGGAGGGCGCGTCTGCTGCGGCTTTAGCCGCGTGGCGTGATGCGGGCGCCGTGGACCGTGGTTTGGGCGCCGTGGGCACTTTGCCTCGCGTTTTGGCCGCGCGCGGCTTCGCGGTACGGGCGCGGGCTTTGCCCGCGTGCGGCGCCGATGCGATCGGCAGGCCGAGCGCGTCTGCGGCGCTCAGCAGCTGGCGGTACTCCTCAACGCGCGGCTCGAGCGCTGCGCGCCGCGCATCGATCTCCGCGTGTATCCGTTCGAGCAGATCGCCCGTCATCGTGCGGCACCCATCCGCGAGTTTCTATCAGTTCGAGACCTGAGGCTCGGGCTAGGAGCTGACGCGCAGATAGGCGAGCACGGCGAGCACGCGGCGGTGGTCGTCCTCGCAGGTGGGCAGCTCGAGCTTGGCGAAGATGTTCGTGATGTGCTTCTCGACGGCGCCCGCGGTGACGACGAGGCTCTCTGCGATCGCGGCGTTTGAGCGACCCTCGGCCATCAGCGCGAGCACCTCGCGCTCGCGCGCAGTGAGCGCGGAGAGCGCCTGCGTGCGCTCGGAGTGCGGCGCCATCAGCTCGCTTACGACCTGGCGATCGAGCACGGTGCCGCCGTCGGCCACGCGATGCAGCACGTCGAGAAAGGCCGCGACGTCACCGACGCGCTCCTTCAGCAGGTAGCCGATGCCGGCGGTGTCATCGCCGATCAGCTCGCTCGCATAGGCGGTCTCCACGTACTGAGAGAGCACGAGCACACCCAAGGCGGGCTGGCGCCGGCGCGCCTCGATCGCGGCGAGCAGACCCTCGTCGCTGTAGCTCGGCGGCAGGCGTACGTCGACGATCGCGAGGTCCGGCTTGTGCCCGGCGATCGCGCGCAGCAGACCGGGACCATCCTGCACCTGCGCGACCACCTCGATGTCGTTCTCACGCAGCAGCGCCACGAGTCCCTCGCGCAGCAGCGCAAGATCCTCGGCGATCACTACCCGCATGGCAGGCGCACCTCGACGACGGTGCCCTCGCCGGGCGCGCTCTGCACGCTCATGCTGCCGTCGAGCGCCTCCACGCGCGCACGTAGGCCGGCGAGACCCGCTCCCTCAGCGTCAGCGCCGCCGCGCCCGTCGTCACCGACGCGCACCACGAGCGCACGCTGCTCGTTGCACATCGCGACCCAGCTGTGCGATGCGTGGGCGTGCTTGGCGGTGTTCGTGAGCGCCTCCGCGACGACGAAGTAGGCGGCGCTTTCGATCGCGGGCCCGCAGCTGCGGTGCGTGTCGGCCTGCACCGTGGTGCCGAGGCCATAGCGGGCGGCGAGCGACTCGACGGCGGCGGCGAGCCCACGGTCGGCCAACAGCGGCGGCACGATCCCGCGCGCGAGGTCGCGCAGCTCAGCGATCGCCAGGCCCGCCTCGCGCTTGGCGTCCTGGATCAAGCCTTGCAGCGCGGGCTGCTCGACGGCGCGCAGCTCGGCGCGCCCAAGCTGCAGGGTGAGCGCGACGAGACGCGCCTGCGCGCCGTCGTGCAGGTCGCGCTCGATGCGCCTCAGCTCGGCGGCCTGTGCGTCAACGGCCTGGCGGCGCGTACGCGTCAGCAGATCGATGCGCGCGCGCAGCGCGCGGCGCCCGCGCGCCACGAGCACGCGGTCCTGTAGCGCGATCAGCGAGTAGCCGCTGCCGGCCGTGGCGAGGCCGAGCAGCGCCCAGGCGGGCCAGAACTCGTGCACGCCGGCGAGCAGCCAGGTGAGCAGCCAGGTGAAGATGAGGATCACTGCCGCCGCGCCCACGAGCGCCCAGACGCAGGCGACGCGGCGCTCCGGTCCGGGCGGGCGCCGCCAGACCCAGCCGGCGCTGAGGTCGAGCAGCACGAGATCGCCGAGCCCTAGCCAGGCCCAGGCGGGCCACAGATAGCCCTGCCCGTCGAGCGCCCAGATCGCGCCGAGCAGGACCGCGGTGAGGAACGCAAGACGGCGCAGCAGCGAGCGGGCGTATTCGCCGATCGAGAGCCCGGCGGCGAGTGCGGGCATCCAGCGCCGGTGCTCGACACCCGGCGCGATCCTCATCTCGAGCGGGAGCCGCGCGCGCTGGTCCATCGCGGCAATCCTCGCACGCATGAGCGTGGCGCGAGTGCGCAGCGCTCAGAACGCCTTTGCGACCAGCCGCTCTGGGGGGATGCGCTGCACGTCCCAGACGAGCCCGAGGCGCTCGAGCGCGGAGATCGCAAGACCCGAGAGGTCGAGCTCGCCACGCCCCATGCCGTGGTAGGCGGAGGTGGGAAAGGCATGATGATTGTTGTGCCATGCCTCCCCAAAGGAGAGCGGCGCGAGCCAGAGCAGGTTGCGCGACTGATCATCGGTCACAAAGCGCCGACGCCCGAAGAAGTGGCAGAGCGAGTTGATCGAGTAGGTGACGTGGTGCAGCACGAAGATGCGCACGGCACCACCCCACAGCATCGCCTCGAGAGCCGCGCCGAGCGTGCCACCGATCAGCAGGCCGAGCGCGAAGGGCAGCGCAAGGCCCACGAGCGACCAGAGCAGGAAGGTACGGTCCACGAAGCTCACGACGCGGTCTGCGAGCAGGTCCGGCGCAAAGCGTTCGCGCGCGCCACGCTGGGAGTGGTCGAACAGCCAGCCGACGTGCGCGTGGGCCAGGCCGCGCAGCGCGCCGCGCCAGCCGCCGCCGTGATCCAGGTGCGGGCTGTGCGGGTCGCCGAGACGGTCGGTGTAGACGTGGTGCTTGCGATGGTCGGCCACCC
Organism: uncultured Solirubrobacterales bacterium; assembly: GCA_963785435.1. Lineage (GTDB taxonomy): Bacteria > Actinomycetota > Thermoleophilia > Solirubrobacterales > Solirubrobacteraceae > Palsa-744. Next base: position 228,689 of record CAWAVE010000008.1, on the reverse strand, counting down.
AGGAGATCACGGGACCCTCGACGGACATCGTGCCGAGCACCGCCAAGAGCCCTCGCATCCAGGGCGAGGTCTTGAAGGCGCGGTGCGTGAGCAGACGATGAAAGCCAACCGTGACGCCGAGGCCGATCGGCACGTAGAGCACCACGAAGATCAGCAGATCGCGCCAGTGCAGGGCGCTACCCCAAAGCTGCGCTGCGGCAAGCACGAGCAGCAAGGGCGGCAGCGCCGTGATCAAGGCTGTGACGGCACGGTCGAGGTTCTTGAGCACAGGAACTCGAATCTCCTCGGGCGTGGGACCGGGATCGCTCATGCCCTTCAATGCTGAGCCTCGCGGACGTGAATGTCGATGCAGACGACCACCGAGCGGGCCGTGGCAAACCCCCGTCGCGAGTGGGGTTAGCCCCCTATGAACGGGTCGAGCTCAAACTTGGTGCTCAGTGTCCCGATGCTGCCGGCTCGCCTCGATCTCAGTAGGCGTGCCGTCAATGTCGCGGACTACGTCGAAGTCAGCTAGTACTTGCCGCCGCCCGACCTGGCGCAACGCCGCGTTGACGGTCGCGCTCACACCCTTTGTCCCGAGCTCGATACTGGCGGCCTCCAATGCGCCCAGATCGACATCGACGATGGTGCGTGACATGGGCATCACCATAGGTATACATAGATGCATCCCTTCTGACCTCCGCCCGTGACCCCCCCATGCGGCCGAGCGCTACTCTGCAACTAAGAATGACTGTGAGCGAACCGTGAGCGAGACCGAGGATCTCGAGCTGCGCGAGATCCTGCTCCACGGCCATCGCCTCGCCTACCGCCAGGCGGGCGAGGAGGGTCCCGTGCTGGTGCTGATCCACGGGATCACCTCGGACTCGAGCACATGGCGACGGGTGATGCCCTACCTAGCGCGGCGCTTCACCGTTATCGCCCCCGACCTGATCGGCCACGGCGGCTCGGCCAAGCCCAAGGGCGACTACTCGCTCGGCGCCCACGCGAGCGTCGTGCGCGACCTGCTCGTGGCGCTCGGACACGACCGCGCGACCTTCGTCGGACACTCGCTGGGCGGCGGTATCGCGATGCAGCTCTCCTATCAGTTCCCCGAGCGCTGTGAGCGGCTCGCGCTGATCGACAGCGGCGGCCTCGGCCGCGAGGTAAGCCTGCTGCTGCGCGCCGCCACGCTGCCGGGCTCGGAGCTCGTGCTGCCGCTGCTCGCCGCCACGCGGCTGCTCGCCGCCGGGCGCATGGCGGGCGGCCTGTTGGGACGCCTGGGCCTACGTGCCGGCACTGACATCGAGGAGATCGCACGCGGGCACGCCACGCTCGCCGACGCAGATACCCGCTCGGCCTTCGTGCACACGCTGCGCGCGGTGGTCGAGCCCGGCGGCCAGCGCGTCAACGCGGCCAACCGTCTGTATCTCACCGAGCAGCTCCCGCTGCTTTTGCTGTGGGGCGAGCACGACTCGTTGATCCCCGTCGCACACGGGCACGAAACGCACGCGCTGCTGGCGGGTAGCCGTCTCGAGATCTTCGCCGAGTCCGGGCACTTCCCCCAGCTCGATCAGCCCGAGCGCTTCATCGACGTGCTCAGCGACTTCATCGACACAACCGAGCCCGCGATGCTCGACGCCGAGGGCTGGCGCGAGCTGCTGAAGGCTGGCTAGGCGAAATCACGACGCGTTCATCCGAGCGCAAGGAGAAACACATGGGATACCCGGTCGTGCACTTTGAGATCACCGGCACCGACAGCCCCGCTCTACACAAGTACTACCGAGAGCTGTTCGATTGGCAGATCAATGCCGAGAACCCGATGGCCTACGGCCTCGTCTCGCGCGAGGGGAACCAAAGCGCCGAGGGGATCGGGATCGGCGGAGGCATCGCGCAAGGTCCGGAGGGCTATCCGGGCCATGTGACCTTCTACGTCGAGGTGCCCGACGTCGAGGCTTCGATGCAGAAGGCCGAGCAGCTCGGAGGGACCCGCATGATGGGGCCCGAGGAAGTCATGGAGGGCATCGAGATCGGCCTCTTCACCGATCCGCAGGGACACGTGATTGGCGTGATCAAGGGTCGGGCGAGCTGACGGGCGCCTTCACTGAGCGGGCGCCGTGACTGAGCGGGCGCCCTCAGGCGGGGCGCACGTCGAGCACGATCTTGCCCGTTGCGCGACGCTCGTCGAGCGCGTGCAGCGCATCGGCGGCGCGCTCCATCGGGAAGCGCTCACCGACGATCGGCTTGATGAAGCCCCGCTCGTTCATCGCCGCGATCGCTTCACCGATCTCGATGTTCAGCTGCGGCTTGCCCATCACGTAGGCGCCCCAGCCCGCACCGATCACCTCGGTGTTCTTCAGCAGCAGCCGGTTGACCTTCACCTCGGGGATCGAGCCACCGGTGAAGCCCACCACGATCAGCCGCCCGTTCTCACGCAGCGAGCGCAGGCTGTCGGTGAAGCGATCGCCGCCGACCGGGTCGAGCACCACGTCCACACCGCCGCCGGATAGCTCTTTGACCTCGTCCTTCCAGCTATCGCTGAGCATCACCACCTCATCAGCGCCTGCAGCGATCGCGACCTGCTTCTTGGCCTCGCTGGACACCAGCGCGATCGTGCTCGCACCGAGCGCCTTGGCGACCTGCAGCGATGCCGTGCCCACACCGCCCGCGGCGCCGTGCACGAGCACGCTCTCGCCCTCCTTCAGGCGCCCACGCAGCGCGAGTGAGAAGTAGGCCGTGTGGTAGTTGAGGATCAAGCCCGCGCCCTGCGCAAAGTTCATCGAGTCGGGCAGCTTGAAGGTGAAGAAGGCGGGCGCCACAGCCGTCTCGGCAAAGCCGCCCAGCGCGCAGAAGGCCGCCACGCGATCGCCCGGCGCCACCGCCGCACCGGCGGGCGCGCTCTGCACGATCCCCGCGACCTCGCTGCCGGGCACGAAGGGCAGCGGCGGTTTCATCTGGTACATGCCCCGCGTCTGCAGAAGCTCCGGGAAAGACACGCCCGCGGCGTGCACCTCCACAAGCACGCCCTCGCCAGGCGTGAGCATGTGTGAGGCCTCGGGCTCTCCCAGCTCCACGAGCGCGAGCGCGCTGTCTGGTCCTGTCTCCTGCACTATCTGGATAGCTCTCATCAGCGTGATTATGTCCGAGTCACGGACGGCGGGCTACGCCGAGGATGTGCGCCGCCGGCGGCACGAACTTCGCGGGCGCGAAAGCGAAGCGCCGAGCACTCTCGAGCGCAAAGCCCGCTGCGGTGATCGCCGCGGCGGTGTCGCGCCCGAGATGACAGCCGCCGGCGATTCGCGGCCAGAAGGTCGCATCCGCCAGATCCTGCACGCGCGCTTCGCCGGGCTTGCGTGCGCGCACGTGCTCGTAAAAGCGCAGCTCGCCGCCCGGACGGATCACGCGAAACAGCTCCGCAAGCGCGCGCGGCTGGTCGGGAACGGTGCACAGCACGAGCGAGGCCACAGCGACGTCGAACTCGCCATCGGCGCCGGGCAGTCGTGAGGCGTGGCCTTCGCGTACCGAGACCGCCACCGGAGCATCTGCAGCAGCTAGCTGGGCGCGTTCACGCAGGTGGCGCTCGGGCTCGAGCGCGATCACCTCGACGACCGTGGCGGGATAGTGCGCGAAGTTAGCCCCAGCACCGGCACCGATCTCGAGCACCCGCCCACTGGCGCCCGCGAGCAGCTCGCGCCTATGCTCAGCGCCGCCGCGCGCGTCAGCGCCCTGCGCCAAGCGCATGTAGACGCGCGCGAAAAGTGGATGGTGGACCTCCTCTGCAAGAGCCGCATCCACGCTGTCATCCCCAGCCATGGCTAGCGACGATACTCGCCTCGCGCCGCCCGCTAGGGTTCTGGACATGGCCAAGGTCCTCTGCGTGCTCTACGACGATCCGGTCGACGGCTACCCGCCGAGCTATGCACGCGACGCGATCCCGACGATCGAGCGCTATCACGACGGCCAGACCGCGCCGACGCCCGCCGGCCTCGACTTCAAGCCCGGCGAGCTGCTGGGCAGCGTCTCGGGCGAGCTGGGTCTGCGCGAGTTCCTCGAGGCGCGCGGGCACGAGCTGATCGTCACCTCGGACAAGGACGGCCCCGACTCGGTCTTCGAGCGCGAGCTCGCCGGACGCCGAGGTCGTGATCTCGCAGCCGTTCTGGCCTGCCTACCTGACCGCCGAGCGGATCGCCAAGGCGCCCAAGCTGAAGCTCGCGATCACCGCCGGGATCGGCTCCGACCACGTCGACCTGCAGGCGGCGATCGAGCGCGGGCATCACCGTCGCCGAGGTCACCTACTCGAACAGCATCAGCGTCGCCGAGCACGTGGTGATGATGATCCTCGCGCTCGTGCGCAACTACATCCCCTCCTACCAGTGGGTCGTCGACGGCGGCTGGAACATCGCCGACTGCGTCTCGCGCTCCTACGACCTGGAGGGGATGCAGGTCGGCACGGTCGCCGCCGGGCGGATCGGCTCGGCGGTGCTGCGCCGGCTGAAGCCGTTCGAGGTGGGCCTGCACTACACCGACCGCCACCGGCTGCCGGCAGCGAGGTCGAGCAGGAGCTCGGCGTCACCTTCCACGAGAACGTCGAGTCGCTCGTGGAGGTCTGCGACGTGGTCACGATCAACGCGCCGCTGCACCCCGAGACCGAGCACCTGTTCGACGACGCAGCTGCTCGCGCAAGATGAAGCGCGGCGCCTACCTGATCAACACCGCGCGCGGCAAGATCTGCGACCGCGACGCCGTCGCGCGCGCGTGCGAGAGCGGGCAGCTGGCCGGCTACGCCGGCGACGTGTGGTTCCCCCAGCCGCGCGCCGCAGGATCACCCGTGGCGCACGATGCCCCATCACGGCATGACGCCGCACACCTCGGGCACGAGCCTCTCCGCCCAGGCCCGCTACGCGGCGGGCACGCGCGAGATCCTCGAGTGCTTCTTCGACGGGCGGCCGATCCGCGAGGAGTACCTGATCGTCGATGGCGGCAAGCTCGCCGGCGCCGGCGCGCACTCCTACAGCGAGGGCGACGCGACCGGCGGCTCCGAGGAAGCGGCGCGCTTCGCCGGCAGCTGAACGCCGCGCGCCGCGCCAGTCGCGCGAGTCAGCCGCTACCCACACGCACGCTCCTGCGAGCGCCGCCACCAGCAGCACTGCGGGCCACGCGCCGATCTGCGTGGCGAGCACGTGCGAGACGATGAACGCGGCGAGACCGACCGACGTGAGCGTGAGCGCGGTACGTCGATCGTGGCGTGCGCTCCAGGCTCGTGCACACCACGCGCCGCCGATCAGCAGCACGACGCCGCCGAGCGGGCGCGAGCCGCTGGTCACCGCAACCGCGTAGCCCGCGATCAGCGTGCCGGACGCGACGGGTGCCGTGGGGAGGCGATACACACCCCCAGCCTAGCTTGCGCTCTGCGCCAGGCGCGGCAGCACGAGCAGCGAGCAGCGCGCGTGACGCTCGAGGTAGTCGGAGGTGCTGCCGAGCACGAGCCGCCGCAACGGCCCGTAGCCGCGCGAGCCCACCACGAGCACGTCGACCTCGTCGCTGAACGCCGCGAGCTCCTCGCCGGTGAGTCCGTACACCGCGCGGCCGTGACGTCGGGCAGCTTGCGCAGGCGCTCGTTGGCTTCGGCGAGCATCGACGTCGATGCCCTCGCCGAGCGCCGGCGGCATCAGACCCGTGTAGGCATAGGTCGGGATCGCGACGACTTCGAGCGCGTTCACCGCCGCGCGCGTCGGCGCGGCGATCGCCCTGCGCGGCACGCCAGCGCACCGCTCGCTCTCGGGCGACTCGTTGTAGCCCACGCCCACCTTCGCGATCGGCGTCGGGTGCTCGGCGTATCCGCGCGCGGCGATCGCGACCGCGCAAGGCGAGCCGTTGAGTGCCGCGCGCGTGTCATCGCCGAGCATCGCGCGGCCGAAGGCGCTGCGCGAGCAGGAGCCGACGACGATCAGGTCTGCGTCGCTGCTCCTCGGCATGGCGATGCAGGCCCGCGCCGGGAGAGGCGGCCACGATGCTGACGAGCTCTGCATCGAGCGCCGCAGCGTCGCGCTCGCGCTTCAAGAGATCGTCAGAAGCCTCGCGCTCCTCTCGCAGCAGCGCCCGGCGTGACCGCATGCAGCGGATGCAGCTCGCCGGGATGCACGTGGGCGAGCGTCAGCTTCGCCGTCGGCGTCGATCAGGCGCGCGGCGAGCGCAACGGCGTCGCGCCCGTGGTCGCTGCCATCGACGCCTACAAGCACGTTCTTGAACATCTCAACTCTCCTTGGTTTCGCTGACCGGCCGATGCTAGGCCGCGGGCGGAGCGCTCCTCCGGAGTCGGGCCACTCGCGCGCGTTGCGGACTTCTACGTGGGTGATAGCTCTGCCGGCGCGGCGTAGCATGGGCTCGTGCACGGAGGAACGCCGACGCCCAGCCTGCAACGGCGAGCGCTCCGATCCGCATCCGCCGATGCCGCGCGACAAGCGCGGCTGGCAGGTCTCGCCCGCTCCCGACGGGCGCGGCATGCCCGAGCAGGCGCCGAGCGGCCCGCCGCCCACCGCCGGCCGCGGCTTTCTGGTGGTTCGTGCTCGATCGCTGCTCGCGCTCAACTGGCTGTCGGTGCTCCTGTTCCAGCCCACCACGAGCGAACAGCGGGTGACGGTGCCCTTCAGCCCCTACTTCCTCGAACAGGTGAAGGGCGGCGAGGTCCGATCGATCGCCTCCAAGGGCGACACGATCGAAGGCAAGCTTCAAGCGCCAAGCTGCGCTACCCGCCGACGACAAGAAAGCCACGCCGACGAAGCTGTTCGCCACCGAGGTGCCGAGGTTCTGGAACGGCAGCCAGCTCTCGGCGCTGCTGCAGGAAAAGGGCGTGCAGATCAACGCCAAGTCGACCAGCACGAGCCAGTCGCTGCTCGCGCGAGCTGCTGCTCGGCTTCGGCCCGACGCTGCTGATCGTGGGGCTGTTCGTGCTGCTCGCGCGGCGCGCCGCAAAGCCGGTGGCGGCGATGGGCGCGCTCGGCAGCTTCGGCCGCTCGCAGGCGCGCCGCGTGGACCCCGAGACGATCCGCGTCACCTTCGCCGACGTGGCCGGCATCGACGAGGCCAAGGCCGAGCTCTCGGAGATCGTCGACTTCCTGCGCAACCCCGAGCGCTACGGACGCCTCGGCGGACGCATGCCCCATGGCGTGCTGCTCTCCGGGCGCGCCGGGCACCGGCAAGACGCTGCTCGCGCGCGCGCGTCGCCGGCGAGGCCCACGCGGCGTTCTTCTCGATCTCCGCCTCGGAGTTCATCGAGGCGATCGTCGGCGTCGGCGCCTCGCGCGTGCGCGACCTGTTCGCGCAAGGCCAAGGAGGCGGCGCCGGCGATCATCTTCATCGACGAGCTCGACGCGATCGGGCGCTCGCGCCAGGGCTCGGTCTCGGTCACGCGGCTCCAACGACGAGCGCGAGCAGACGCTCGACCAGATCCTCACCGAGATGGACGGCTTCGAGCCCGCCCAGGCGGTCGTCGTGCTCGCCGCGACCAACCGCCCGACGTGCTCGACTCGGCGCTGCTGCGCCCCGGGCGCTTCGACCGCCGCGTCGCCGTGCAGGCACCCGACCGCGCCGGGCCGCACGCGAGATCCTCGAGGTGCACACCCGCTCGATCCCGCTCGATCCGTCGGTCGACCTCGACGCGCTCGCGGCGAGCACGCCGGGAATGGTCGGCGCCGACCTCGCGAACCTCGCCAACGAGGCCGCGCTGCTGGCCGCGCGTCGCGATCACGAGAAGGTGCAGATGGCGACTTCACCGACTCGCTCGAGAAGATCATGCTCGGCTCGCCGCGCGGGATCCTGCTCTCGCCCGCCGACCGCGAGCGCACCGCCCACCACGAGTCCGGGCACGCGCTCGTGGGCATGCTCACGCCCGGCGCGGACCCGGTGCGCAAGATCTCGATCATCCCCCGCGGCATGGCGCTCGGCGTCACGCTCTCCACGCCCGACAGCGATCGCGTGTCCTACTCGCTGGAGGATCTGCAAGCGAAGATCAAGGTCGCGCTCGGCGGGCGCGTGGCCGAGGAGATCGTCTACGGCACGATCACCACGGGCGCCGAGTCCGACATTCAGCAGCTGACCGCGATCGCGCGCCAGATGGTCGGCCGCTGGGGCATGAGCGAGGCGATCGGGCCCGATCGCGGTGCTCGCCGAGGACGGCCAGGGTCCGCTGCTGCCGGGCGTCAGCGAGACCTCCGAGCAGACCCAGCGGCTCGTCGATGACGAGGTGCACAGGCTCGTCGAGAGCGCCCACGCGGAGGTGACGAGCCTGCTCGAGGAGCATCGCGAGCAGCTCGAGAGCCTCGCTCAGGCGCTGCTCGACGCCGAGACGCTCGACGCCCCCGACGCCTACGCCGCGCCGGCCGGGATGCCCCTTCGTAGCTGCAGAGCCCGAGCCGAGCCCGATCGCTCAGCTCAGCTGCAGCTCGCCGGTTCCAGACGCGCGAGCATCTGCACGCCGACGGTGCAGATCGCGAGGCTCGCGAGCGCCGCAGCCACGATCGCGGTCGCGATCACCGATGAGAGCAGATGCTCGGAGAGCCCGAGCGAGGCCACCGCGGCGGGTACGCCAAGCTGCGCGCTCGCTGCCAACGCTCCCGCCGCAGGGCGGCGCAACACGACAGCTGCAATCAAGTGGATGAGCAGGTTGAGCGCCACGAGCGCGGCGGCGAGCGCGAGCATCGACGGTGCGCTCAGCAAGCCGCCAAGGTCGAGCTTTGCGCCGAGCACCACGAAGTAGAGTGGAATGAAGAAGCCTTCGGCGACGCCGCGCACCTGCGTCGAGAGTCGTTTCGGGCCGCCGATCACCGCGACGGTGAGGCCGGCGCCGAAGCCCGCGATCAGGATGCTCGTGCCACCCTTCTCCGCGATCCAAGCGAGCACGAACAGCATCAACAGCGACAGGCGCAAATCGAGCGCCCAGTGACGCTGCTTTGAGAGGTGGCGCACCTCGTGCACCCATTCCTGGCGAGCGAGCACGCGTGCCGCGAGCAGCGTGAGCGCCGCTGCGCCTGCCACGAGCAGCGCGCCGAGCAAGGCGTGCGTGACGCGCCCCGGCTCGAGCACGATCGGCACCGAGAGGATCGTGATCACATCGGCGATCGTCACCTGCGCGATCACGCTCATCACCGCATCGCCCTCGAGGCCGAGCTCCTCAAAGGCGGGCAGCAGCACCGCGGCCGAGCCCGAGGCGAGCACGACCGCGTAGATCGCCGCGTGGCCGCTGCCCGCGATGCTCGCGGCGAGTAGGCCCGCGGGCAGCGCCGCCACGCACACGATCAGGGCGAGCAGCGCGCCGTGGCGCGCCGATGCGGCCAGCCGCCTGTCGCGTAGCGGCAGGTGCATGCCGACCGTCAGCATCAGCATCGCGAAGCCGATCTGCCCGAGCGTGGCGACCGTCGCGTTGCCGGGGTCCACGCCACCGAACACCGTGGGCCCGACCAGGATTCCCGCGAGGATCTCGCCTGCGACCACGGGCACGAAGCGCCTTCGCCCAAGCGCGCCCAGCAGCGGCCCGCTGAGGCCGGCGAGCACGATCACAACGAGCGTCGCGAAGCTCACGCGCTGAGCACGAGACGCCCGCCCGCGTCGAGCTCGAAACCCTCCAGATCGAAGCGCTCCGCGAGCAGGCCGGGCACCGCCTCGCGCGCCACTGGCGTATCGAGGCGTCCACTGGGCGTGCGCTCGCTCAAAGCCAGGCCCGACCAATCGCTCAGCGCCAGCCGCGTGCCAGCGGGCGTGATGCGACTCACGATCAGGCCCGTCACGAAGGGTGAGCGGGGATGGGTTGATGTCCACCAGTTGACCGTCTCCACGTCGATCGGGAAGACGGCTTCGAGCGGGAAGCCGTAGAGGTCGGCCCATGCGCCCTTCTCGAGCGTCTGCAGCACCTGCTCGCGACCGTCTGTGACGACGCGAAAGCGCCAGCCACCCTGCTCGTGCTCGCCACCGGGACCAAAGGGCAGCGGCTCCAGCAGACTGCCGAGGCCGAAGCCGACGTCGGCGTGCCACTCCGCGCCCTCGGCGCGCACGCGCAGCAGCAGATGACTGCGCGGGCGCGTCCCCGGCGCCACACCGCCCACGCGCACCCTCGCCAACAGCAGCTCCACCTCCGCGCCGAGCGCCTCGAGCGCGGCCTTCAACAGCAGGTTCTGCTCGAAGCAATACCCACCGCGCCGTTGCGTGACGAGCTTGCGCTGGAGGTCCTCGAGCGCAAGCGAGATCGGCACGCCGCGCTGCGGATCGAGGTTCTCAAACGGGATCGAGCTGCTGTGCGCGCGGTGCACCTCGCGTAGCCCAGGGCGGCCCTCCAAGCCGATCCGCGCGAGATAGGCGTCGAGGTCGAACACGACGAGGAACTCTAGGCGCTACCCCCACGCGCAGCTTCGCGGCGCTAGGCTCTGCTCACGATGCACGAGTTCACCGCCGACCCCTCACCGCCCGCTCCCACGCCCTCCCCGAGCCCCACTCCGCCGCCGGGCCCAGACCCGGTGCCGCCCACGCCGCGCCCCGATCCCACGCCGCCGGGCCCCAACCCGCCCGTCATCTGAAGTCCAGCTCTGCGCGCGGGCTGCGCCGGCTCAGCTGCTCACGAAGCGCGTCTAGGCCGTGCTGTCCTCCGCGGCATATTGCGGCTCCTCGGCATGCTCGCCATCGAGCACGCCGGCTTCCTCTGCGCCACGCGGCGCGAGCACGAAGACCTCGGCGTTGTAGTCGGGATCGTGGTGCGCGGCGCTCATGAAGGCGACCACGCTGCGTTGCAGCTCCTCCTCGATGACCTGCCGGAAACGGTCGTTCATCACTTCCTGCATCTGCGCGCGCAGCTCCATCACGGCGCGCGTACGTCCGTCCTCGATCAGCGTCTTCTCGGCCTGCGTGTAGCCACCGCTGAGCAGCACCACCACGAGCTCGCCCGAGTAGTAGGTGCGCGCCTGCGTGGGCCCCTTGCCGTAGTGCTCCTTGAGCAGACCCACGATGCGGCGCGATATCGCAGCAAGCGCGGCTCCCGACTCAGAGGGCCCATCCTCAACAAGCGCGCGCGAGGAGCTTGGCCCCCCGTCGCGACTCATCCTCGCCTCAAGATGCGGTCGTGCCAGTGATAAGCGGCGAGCACGATGCTCACACGGTACTCGACAGAGACCGTGCTCCGGCTTCAGCGCCTGCTGCGCCCTGCCTTGGCCGGCACGGGCGGGTAGAGCTTGCGCTCCTCCGTGGTCATCTTGCGAATCGTCAGCGAGCCTTCTTTTAGCTGACGCTGCACGTCCTCGAGTTTCACACGGCGACGCTCTGCTGCTCTCTCTGCCTGTGTGACCATCACTTCTGAGGATAGCGCGCGCTTTTGCGCACCCCTTTTCAGGAACCGGCTGAGTGCATCGCGCTGCGCGCCTCCGCGAAGGTCACCAGCCGCGCACGCTCCTCGTCCCACAGCTTGAAGCGCACCGCGCGCAAGCCGTCGCGGAAGGACAGGACCGGAACGTCGTGGAAGATCGGGTTCTCGTCGTGCGCACGCTGCAGGTTGTAGTTAGGGATGCGCGCGCTGAGATGGTGAACGTGGTGCAGGCCGATGTTGCCGGAGAAGAACTGCAGGATCTTCGGCAGCTTCAGGTAGGAGCTCCCGCGCAGCGCCGCGTCGGCGTAGCTCCAGCCCTCACCGCTCTCCCAGTAGGCGTCCTCGAACTGATGCTGCACGTAGAACAGCCAGATTCCAGCGGAGCCGGCGAGCAGCACGGTGGGCGCCTGCACGAGCAGGTAGTCGCGCCAGCCGAGCAGCCAGCAGAGTGCGACCACGAGCGCGAGCAACGCGAAGTTGGTGCCGATCACGCTACGGCGCAGCCGCGGCGCGCTCATCGCGCGCGACGAGCCGCGGGCCGATCAGCAGCGCGACGATCGGGCCGATCCCGAACATTACAATCGGATTGCGGAACAGGCGGTAGGCCAGGCGGCTACGCGCTGAGAGCGCGTGGTATTCAGCGACGGTCAGCGTGCGCACATCGCCACCGCCGCGCCGGTCGAGGTCACCCGAGGTCGCGTGGTGAATCGCGTGGTCGTGGCGCCAGCGCAGGAAGGGTGAGTAGACGAACAGGCCGAGCACCGTGCCGAGCCACATGTTCGCGCGCTTGCCGGGCAAAAAGGAGCCGTGCGAGCAGTCGTGAAAGAGGATGAAGGTGCGCACCAAGAACCCCGCGGCGGGGATCGCGATCGCGAGCGTGAGCAGGTAGGAGAGATCCAGCGCGTAGTACATCGCAACCGAGAGGCTCAGATAGGGAACCACGGAGGTCATGCAGGTCCAACAGGCTGCGGGCGAGGTGCGGTTTTGCGTAGGGCGCCAGCGCCTCTCGCCAGAAGGCTCCGCCGGGGTTTGGGTTCCCGGCTGTGGCGGCACGGGTCGCGATTGCTGGCTGGGCCATTGATCCTCTTGCCACTGTGCGTGGCGTTACGCCGGAGCGTAAACGAACCGGCGGTTGATCAGTGGCGGATCATAGAGACTCGTGGCGGCGCCATGCGCCGTATCGATCCTCCGTCCGCGCTAGCAGCTCGAGCTGCTTAGGCGCAGGCCCATCCACACGTGGGGGATGCCCGCTTCCTCGAAAGGCTCGGATTCGACCACGAAGCCGGCGCGCTCATACAACGCCACGACCCGCAGCTGTGAGGCAAGGCGCACCTGCTCGCAGCCGCGCTCGCGTGCCTGCGCGAGCGCGAGCGTGAGCATCCGTGAGGCGATGCCACGACCGCGCCAGTCGCGCTCCACGACCACCCGCCCGACTTTTGCGCGCGAGCCGTCGATGACCACGCGCAGCGTGCCGATCACACGCGCCTCTCCGGGCGCGAGCGCGACGACGTGCAGCGCCTGATCGTCGAGCCCGTCGAGATCCTCCTGGCGCGGCACGCCCTGCTCGCCATAGAAGACCTGCTCGCGCAGCGCATAGGCCTGCGCGCGCTCGTCCGGCCCGGCGAGCAGGCGAACGACCGCGCTTGGCGCGTCGCCCACGCAGCTACCTCGCGCTGAGCGCGAAGCTCGCTCGCAGGCCGCCGCCCGTCAGGCGCCGGACCGCGAGGACGCCGAAGGCCGCAACGAACAGGCAGGCGATCCCGCCGAGCCCAAGCCCCGCACGCGCGCCCGCCTGCGCGATCACCCAGCCCACGAGCGGGCCACCGATCGGCGTGGAGCCCTGGAAGGCCACAAACCACAGCGACATCACGCGGCCGCGCATGTGCGGCGCGGCCGCGAGCTGCAGCGTCGAGTTGCCGCTCGCCATGAACGCGATGCTCGCTCCGCCCACAAGCGCGAGCGCCACGAGCTCCACGGGAAGATTCGGCGCGATGCTCGCGAGCAGCAGCAGCACGCCAAAGGCGGACGCGGAGGCGACCAGCATCGCCAGCCCTGTGCGGCCCTTGGTAGCGATCAGCAAACCGCCAAGCACTGCGCCAAGACCCATCGCGGAGGTCATGAAGCCGAAGCCCGTCGCACCAACGTGCAACCCCTGGCGCGCCATCACGGGGAGCGTGACCTGAAACTCATAGGCCAAACAGCCGGCGAGCGCCATCATCACGAGCGGCACGCCGAGCTCGGGGTTCGCGCGCACGTAGCGCAGGCCCTCACGCAGCTGGCCCGGCTCGCGGCCGCTCGGGATCGTGGGCTTCAGCGCAGCGCGGTCGAGGCTGATCAGCGAGGCGACCACCGCGAGAAAGCTCGCCGCGTTGAGCAGGAAGCAGACGCCCTCGCCGAGCGTCGCGATCAGCACGCCGGCGATGGCCGGGCCAATCGTGCGCGCGACGTTCACGATCACGGAGTTGAGGCTGATCGCGTTGCGCAGGCTCTCGGGACCGACGAGCTCGAGCATGAACGCTTGGCGCGCGGGGCTCTCAAAAGCGTTGTTGAGCCCCAGCAGCGCCGCGAGCAGGCCGACCTCCCAGAGACGCACCGCGCCCGTGATCGTGAGCAGGCCGAGCGCGAGCGCCTGCAAGCCCATCGCGATCTGCAGGATCACCATCAGGCGGCGCTTGTCCACACGGTCTGCCACCACACCGCCGTAGGGGCCGAGCAGCAGCACGGGCAGCGTCTGCAGCGCGATGATCAAGCCGAGCGCAGTGGCCGAGCGCGTGAGCGTGAGCACGAGCCAGGACTGCGCGGCCATCTGCATCCAGGTGCCCACGAGCGACACCGACTGACCGGCGTAGAAGCGGCGGAAGTTGGGGATCGCAAGCGCCGCGAAGGTCACGCGCCCCACGCCGATCAGGCGCGTCATGCGCGTCGCCCCCGCAGGCGCTCTGCCAGCTCCTCGAGCACCGGCAGCGCGCTCCAAAGAGCCTCGCGCTGATCCTCCTCGAGCGCTTCCACATGCGCGTTCAGCGCCTGTGTGCGCTCGCGATGGATGCGCTCGCGGATGCGCCGTCCCGCCGCCGTGGCGCGCACGAGCGCCGCGCGACGATCCTCGGGGTCGGGCTCACGCCGCAGCAGATCCGCCTCGCAGAGCTGTGCGGCGATGCGCGAGAGCATCGTGGGGTTCAGGCTCTCGATCTCCGCCAGCTCAGACAGGCGCAGCGGCCCCATGCGCGCGACCGTGAACAGCACCGAGATCTCTGAGGGCGTGAGGCCCGAGCCCGCCACCGTTGGACGCAGGCGACGTGAGAGCTTGCCGATCGCTGCGCGCAGGCGCGCGCCGTCATCCTCTTGCCCCGGCGCTGAAACTGCCTCTGTCTGTGGCGCTGACAAAACCCGATCCTCTAAAAATAATTGCTTGCCAGCAAGCATTATAGCGAGTGGCCGCGTGAGGGGCTTCGCAGGCGCGCGCTGCTACCGTCTTTAGCTCAGGTCGGGCAATCAGCCCGACGAAGTCGTGCCCGCGCTCGTAGCCTTTGCTCAGCAATCTCCGCGTTCGCAGCACTTCAACGCAGGAGGAAAGACAATGGCTACAGGAACCGTAAAGTGGTTCAGCGACGACAAGGGCTTCGGGTTCATCACACCCGATGACGAGTCCAAGGACCTGTTCGTACATCACACCGCGATCGTCGGCGAGGGCTACCGCTCTCTGGCCGAAGGCGCCAAGGTCTCATATGAGGCCGAAGCGAGCGACAAAGGGCCCAAGGCCGCGAACGTCCAGGTCGTCTAGCGCAGATCGGGCCTGCCGGCGTTTCATCGCCCGCAGGCCCGAGACGCCCGTTTCACCAACCTTTGCGGCGGGCTCGCTCAGGCGCCTACGTAGGCCGCGAGGTGCTCGCCCGTGAGCGTGGAGCCGGCGGCAACGAGATCGGCAGGCGTGCCCTCGAAGACGATCCGGCCGCCGTCGTGGCCCGCGCCAGGGCCGAGATCGATGATCCAGTCGGCGTGTGCCATCACCGCTTGGTGGTGCTCGATCACGATCACCGACTTGCCGGAGTCGACGAGCCGGTCGAGCAATCCCAGCAGCTGCTCCACGTCGGCGAGGTGCAGGCCGGTAGTGGGCTCGTCGAGAACGTAGATCCCGCCTTTCTCGGCCATGTGACTCGCCAGCTTGAGCCGCTGGCGCTCGCCGCCGGACAGCGTGGGGAGCGGCTGGCCAATGGTCAGGTAGCCGAGCCCCACTTCGAGCAGCCGAGTGAGGATCTTCTGCGCCGCCGGCGTCGCCGCCTCGCCGGTGGCGAAGAACGCGTCGGCCTCAACGACAGACATCGCGAGCACCTCACTGATGTCCTGGCCACCGAGATGATGCTCCAGCACCGATGCCTCAAAACGCTTCCCTTCGCACTCCTCACAGATGCTCGCAACGCCAGCCATCATCGCCAGATCGGTGTAGATGACGCCGGCGCCGTTGCAGCTGGGGCAGGCGCCCTCGGAGTTTGCGCTGAACAGCGCGGGCTTCACATCGTTGGCCTTCGCAAACGCCTTGCGGATCGGGTCGAGCAGTCCGGTGTATGTCGCCGGGTTGCTGCGGCGCGAGCCGCGGATCGCGTCCTGGTCGATCGACACCACACCCGCGCCTGCGGGAATCGAGGAGCGCACGAGCGAGCTCTTGCCCGAACCGGCCACGCCGGTGAGGACCACGAGCACGCCGAGCGGAATCTCGACGTCGACGTCGCGCAGGTTGTGCGCGCTCGCGCCGCGGATCTCCAGCGTGCCGGCGGGAGTCCGCAGCGTCTCCTTGAGCGCAGTTCGGTCCGCTAGATGACGGCCCGTGATCGTGCCGCTGGCGCGCAGCTGCACAACGGTGCCCTCGAAGCAGACGGTGCCGCCCGCCGCGCCGGCGCCGGGGCCGAGGTCGATGACGTGGTCGGCGATCGCGATCGTATCGGGCTCGTGCTCCACCACAAGCACCGTGTTGCCCTTGTCGCGCAATCGCAGCAGCAGGTCGTTCATTCCCTGAATGTCGTGGGGGTGCAGGCCCGTGGTGGGCTCGTCGAAGACGTAGGTGACGTCGGTGAGCGAGGAGCCGAGGTGACCGATCATCTTGACGCGCTGGGACTCGCCGCCCGACAGCGTGCCCGACGGCCGCTCGAGTGAGAGATAGCCCAGCCCGATCTCCACAAACGAGTCGAGGCTCTCTCCCAGCGCGTTCAGTAGCGGCGCCACCGAGGACTCCTCGAGGTCGCCAAGCCACGCGGCAAGATCGCTGATCTGCAGCGCGCAGGCGTCGGCGATGTTGAGTCCCTTGATCTTCGATGAGCGGGCCTCCTTGCTGAGCCGCGTGCCATCGCACTCCGGACAGGTGGTGAAGGTGACGGCGCGCTCCACGAACGCGCGGATGTGCGGCTGCAGCGCGTCGAGGTCCTTCGACAGCATCGACTTCTGAATCTTCGGGATCAGGCCCTCATAGGTGAGGTTGATCTGCTCGACCTTGATCTTGGTCGGCTCCTTGTAAAGCAGGTCGTGCAGCTCCCGCTTGTTGTACTTGCGAATCGGCTTGTCCGGATCGAAGAAGCCGCTGCCCTTGAAGATGCGCCCGAACCAGCCATCCATGCTGTAGCCGGGGATCGTGAGCGCACCCTCGTTGAGC
This sequence comes from uncultured Solirubrobacterales bacterium, assembly GCA_963785435.1. Lineage (GTDB taxonomy): Bacteria > Actinomycetota > Thermoleophilia > Solirubrobacterales > Solirubrobacteraceae > Palsa-744. Next base: position 211,728 of record CAWAVE010000008.1, on the reverse strand, counting down.
GAGAGGCGCTCGTCGTAGAGCACCGAGAGGTCGAAGTCGGTGACCGCGCCGCGGCCCTCGCAACGCGGACACATGCCGCCGAGGCGGTTGAACGTCGCCTTCTTGGTTAGGGTCTTGCCGCCTCGATCCACCGTGATCGCACCGCTGGCGCGCACCGAGGGCACGTTGAAGGAGTACGCGTTGGGCGAGCCGATCTGCGGCTTTCCAAGTCGACTGAAGAGGATGCGCAGCATCGCGCCCGTGTCGGTGGCGGTGCCGACCGTGGAGCGAGGGTTGTTGCCCATCCGCTGCTGGTCAACGAGGATCGCTGTCGTCAGCCCGTCGAGCACGTCGACCTCTGGCCGCGCAAGCGTCGGCATGAAGCCCTGCACGAACGCGCTGTAGGTCTCGTTGATCAGCCGCTGTGACTCCGCGGCGATCGTGCCGAACACGAGCGAGCTCTTGCCCGAGCCGGAGACGCCGGTGAAGACCGTCAAGCGGCGCTTGGGGATCTCGACGCTTACGTCCTTGAGGTTGTTCACGCGCGCGCCGTGCACGCGGATCAACTCGTGGCTGTCGGCCAGTGGCGGCGCGGGCGACTGCTTGTCCGTCATGGCGGTCACTCTAGCTGCGGTGAGATGCGCGGCTCACGGCTCGATCGACCGCGAGGTCAGATAGTTGCCTTACGGCTACTCGTTCGGATCAGCGGTATCGATACGCTTGCGCTTTTTGGTGCGCAAACAGTGACGAGGGGATGACGTGATGCCGGATCTGAGCATTGGTTCACGAGGCACGCTGACGATCGCCACGCGTGGCAAGGACGGTCCCGGCGAGGTTCAGGTAGACGGTGGAGAGGCATTCATCGCGCACTCCGCAGAGCCACTTCCCAGAGGAACGGTTGTTGTGATCTACGACACTCACGGCGGGCGTCGCGTCGACGTTGAGCCGCTAACCACAGGAGGCTAGATGCTGGGATACCGTGTGCCCGACCCGGACGAGGCGATGCTCATCTCTGGCGGTAAGGCCGGAAAAGACGATGCTCCATTCCGCGTCGTCACAGGCAGGGGCGCGTTTGTGATGCCGTTCTTTCGTCACGTGAACTTCCTCACGCTTGCGATGCAGGAGTCCGTCGTCCAGGAGCACTGCGTCACCGAACAGGGCATCACGATCGAGGCGGATGCGGTGTGCGCGTTCAAGGTGGGCAACGACACCTCCTCGATCGTGTCGGCCGCGCAACGGTTTCTCTCTGATGAGAACCAGATGTCGGTGCTCGTGGGACGCATCGTCGCTGGGCACCTGCGCTCGATCATCGGCTCGATGACCGTGGAGAAGATCGTGCGTGAGCGCCAAGCGCTCGCGCAAGAGGTGCTCGAGGCATCGAAGGGTGAGCTCGGAGCGCTCGGGCTGCTCGTCGACTCCTTCCAGATCAGCTCGATCGACGACATGGGCTCGGGCTACATCCAAGCGATGGCCGCACCGCACACCGCAAAAATCCAGCAGGAAGCGAAGGTCGCTCAAGCTGAGGCCAACCGGGTGTCGGCTGAAGCCGAACAGGAGTCCGCGCGCAAGCAGGCCGAATATGAGCGCGAGACCGCCGTCGCACAGGCTGGCTACAAGGCAGAAGTCGACAAGGCTCAGGCAGCAGCTGCGCAGGCGGGTCCGCTCGCAGAAGCAGAGGCGCAGCGAGCCGTCACCGAGGAGCAGACGAAACTCGCTCAGAAGAAGGCCGACCTGCGCCAGCAGGAGCTCGTCGGCGAAGTCGTCAAGCCCGCCGAAGCGGATGCTGAGCGCACCCGTGTGGCGGCCGCCGCGGAAGCGGAGGCGATGACCGTGAAGTCCACCGCCGCAGCGTCGAGCAATCGCGTGGCGCTCGACAGGATGCTGATCGAACAACTCCCCGAGATAGTCGAGAAGGCCGCCGTGGGGCTCTCCAAGGCCAACGTGAACATCCTCGACGGCGCCGACGGGCTCGCCAACGTCACCGCGGGCCTCTTGTCACAGGGGATGATCGTCTATGAGTCAGCACGGCAGATGTGGGCGGAGAACGGCAACGGCGAGCAGCCTGCCGCCGGGCCCGCTGATGACGCCGAGGGCCAGCTTGCACCGCCGCCGGACGCTGCCGAGAAGGTCAGCGCGCCACGAGCCGGGTGAGCTCGCGACCTCGCTGATTTGTGATGCAGCCGGACTATCCTGAGATCGTGACCAGTCGCCACGATCGTGTCACGCGCGCAGCGCGGACGCCGCGCTCGCCATCGGCTGATGAGCGGGATGCCTTGGTCACAATCCTGAGCTATGACGACTTTGTGGGGCGTGCGGCTCTACGCGAACAGGTTGATGTCATCCGCATCGTGGGCGGCTGCGACTGCGGTTGCGCGACGGTAGACCTCGCGATCCCCGATGCGCCTCCGAGCGACGCGATCGCCTATCCGATCCCCAACGAGGCGACTGTATTTGACGCACACGGTCACGCCATCGGGAGGGCGTTGGTCTTTGCGCGCGACGGCTGCCTGGCGCAGCTAGAGGTCTACAGCTACGGGAACGAGCCGATCAGTCCCTTCCCACCCGTCGAGCGCCTAGCGCACATCCGCTCCCGAAAGGCGGCGAGCGCAGAGCCGGAAGCATCGGCCTAACGCCGGGGCGTTACCGTTTGAGAGATGACGGCAAGGCCGCCCGCGGCTGAAGGCTGGGCGGACCTGGCTGACGGGCACACGGTGCCGCTGGATGAGGCGCTGCAGAACTCCGAGTGAGCGACGCGGCCTGGCTTGCGGAGAATCCGGGAGGCCTGGAGCGATCCGTAAGCTCACGAACACACCAGAGTGGAAACTGCGGATCGGTGATTGGCGAGCGCCGTTCGTCAGCGAGACCCCTGTGGGCGCGGAGGCCCAGAGAGGTCGCGGCCTCGATTGGGTCGGTCCCTGGCTTGCCTCCGGATGGCGGGGAGATCGAGGTCGGAGGGAGCCGCCTCACTGAGGTAGGGCATCAAGTAGATCGCCTGTCGTGAAGACCTCGACACCAGCGTCGCGTAGATCCTTGTCCTGGGACCAGACAGGTATGTCCAGCTTGAGAGCCAGCGCGACGGTAGGCCAATCATCGGGATCACGAGCGGCGATGCGCCGCTCAGCCTCCTCCCGAAGTTCGTCATAGGTAGCCCCAGACTTCCACGCGATCGGCATGACCTGCAGAGCCGCGAATAGAAGTGCCTGATCCAAATGGCGCTTTTCGGCGAGGCGAGGAATATGGCGGGCGATCTCTTCTGCGACTGCCTGGGTGGCGACGCAGGCTGGCCCTTTCGGGGATGCAATGACGTGGCGGGCGCGGCCACCGATCAGCGCTGAGAGAACTACGTTTGCGTCAGCGACTACTACGGGAGGCAGCGAAATCGTCCAGCACCTCTGACTCGCTTACCCCCAAAGCCGCTAGCTGCGCGCCGACCTGCTCAGACAACCGCAGGAACACCTCCTTGCGAACCTCAACCGGCAACTCCGGCGTGTCCCACGGCAAGAAGAACCCCGCTGGCGTCCCGTCACGCGTCACCAAGATCACGTCCTCCGAGCGAAACATCTCGGTCGCATGGTCGCGGAAATCCCGGACGGTGACAACCTTCATGTGGGCATCTCAGTGGTCACACGAGAAGGATAACATCGCGGCGCCACTTCCTGAGCCTCATCTTCGACGGTATCTGGCTCGATGACGGCCGCGTCGTAGCCGTCCAGCCAAAGCCCTCATTCCTGCCGTTCTTCGAGAACCGACACGAAGAAGCGACAAGGAGGGCGGGGGTAAAGTACGGGAGCGACGGGGTCCCTGGTTTGCCCCCGAAGATCGAGGAGATCGAGGTTTGGGCCGAGCCGCCTCATCGCTGACGTAGGGCGTCGAGCAGATCACCCGTCGTGAAGACCTCGACGCCAGCGTCGCGTAGATCCTTGTCCTGGGACCAACTGGTAGGTCCAGCTTGAGGGCCAGCGCGACGGTCGGCCAATCGTCGGGGTCACGAGCGGCGTGCGCCGTTCAGCCTCCCGCGCAGATCGTCATAGGTCGCCGCCGGCTTCCACACGATCGGCATGACCGCAGGGCCGCGAATAGAAGTGCCTGATCGAGACGGCGCTTTGCGGCGAGGCGAGGAACGTGGCGGGCGCTGTCCTTGGCAACCGCCGGGTTGCGATACAGGCTGGTCCTTGAGGGGAGGCGATGACGAGGCGGGCGCGGCCACCGATCAGCGCTAAGAGGACTACGTTCGCGTCAGCGACTACTACGGGAGGCAGCGAAATCTTCCAGCACCTCTGACTCGCTTACCCCCGACGCTGCTAGCTGCGTCCCGACCTCCTCAGATAGTCGCAGGAACACCTCCCTTGTGAACCTCGACCGGCAACTCCGGCGTGTTCCACGGCAGGAATAACCCCGCTGGCGCCCCTTCGCGCGTGACCAGGATCACGTCCTCCGAGCGAAACATCTCAGTCGCGTGGTCGCGGAAGTCACAGACGGTCACAACCTTCATGTGGGCACCTCCGTGGTCACATGAACAGAATAGCATCGCGACTTGTGCCATACGGTCGTCCCAAAAGGCTTGTGGTGAGCTGCTCTGGAGCTGGCCGATCGTAACGGCCTGGGATTCCCTGCCGCGCAGGCGTAAGCTGCCTCGGAGATGAATATGGCGCACGACCCGTGGACAGATCCCGACCCTCAGCCCGGCAATTTCGATGCGGCGGTCGATCCGCGCTACGTCGAGGCCCATGTCGGCAATCCGACGCCAAGCTAACGATCGTCGTCGGCGTCGAGGACGAGCACGCCGAGCGGTCTGCAGGACCTTCTGCTCAACGCCAGTGACGAAGCCAACGATCCACGAGGCACCGTAGGCGTCTACCTCAGACGAACTCCAGCGAGGCCAGCACACGCCAGGTGGGAGTATGTGCGAGAATGATGCGTATTGGGTGTCGTGGGGCCCGGCCAAAATGGAGTCCAGCTGCACTCGCCGCAGCTGTTGAGGCCTCAACAGCTAAGCGCCATGGTCATCGGGCTCATCGGAGACAAAAGCCGAGTCGCTCGTGCGCCCAATGACGACTGTCGAGTGCGGTCGCGACCGCGCGGATGTGTTCAACCAACCGGCCACCGTTGGACCATGCGCTACCGGTGATAACTCAGTCTAACCATGCCTCCAGTTCAACTTCAAGCTCACGTACCAATCCACGATGGGCGATGACCTCAGCGTCAGTAACATCGTCAGGCACCAGATCAAGCCACCGCTCCGCCTCCCGAAGGTCCTTACGAGCTGATCCGACGAGCCTCGCGTCGCGGTCGCTGTGGCCGATCAGTGCAGCCGCACGCCGATAGTAATGATAAGCAAGGGTACAGTCAAGGTGGTATGACCAGCCACCTTCCAGCGTGCCTACGGGCCTGTAAGCAATCAACTGGCGCACTAGGTCAGGAAGATTGTCTACCTGGAGCCCTGCGATACTCGCCACATAGACACAGTGATTGAGAAGGAGAATGTGCATGGGATCCTCACGATCAGTGAGTTCAAGAGCGCGAGAGCTCATCTCAAGGCTTTCTTTCGCGAGTGCCGGATGTCTAAGCCGCTGTGCATCACCGACACCTATCGCCATCAAGACATGGTTTAGCGCCCGCCAGATGCGAAAACGAATAAATGCGCCACCAAAGGCAATTGAACTCTCGGTCGCAGGAAACCGCCGATGGGGTGGCATAAGGTGCGCAGCCCGTGACCGCGCCTGAGCAACTAGCTCGTCCACATCTGGAGAGCGAGGCTCGTCCTGCACCCGGGCGGCTAGAAGGGCTACGTCAGCAACCGCAATCAGATTCTCGACCGCACCTCCAACCCTTTCCCACATCCCGTCGGCGTCGCTCTTTCTCGCGAGTGCGCTCCCGCTACGCGAGAGCCTGAAACCAATTCCGTCCAAGAGGGCTCGCCCTCTGTTAGCGATCGAAGCGTAGTCCTCGATAAGCCAGAGGAACCCGAGCAGCGCCACAGCTGATCCTATTTCGTCTCCGTCATTCAATGGGGCTCCTGCTAGGTCTCTCATCCGATGTGTAAGTTCGATCGTGAAGTGAGTGCGCCAGACAGAAGTGTCGCCGTTAGCCTCAGACCGCCAGTCATCGTATGCGTCGACAAGATTTGCGAGAGCTTCCTCATCGATATCGTCCACCAAGAAACCCCACCGGCGAAGCCCTACGTGATCGCCGAGCCGTCCGAACCTTGGCCTCACGGCACCCTTCCACCGGACGAGCGCCTCATGCACATGCACGTACGCTTCGGTGAATACCGCGACTTCTCGCGTCCGTTTATCTAGCATGCCAATTTGCATCTCAAGTGACTGGGCCAAGTCGTCTGCTCGCTCTTCTTTCATTTCGCGCACTCTCGTCAGCTGCTCAAGCAATCTCTCTGGGATACCTGGCCGCACGCGGGTGGTCATGAGCTGTTCCCAAGCAGCACCACAAGACGACAAGTCGCTTACCTCGTCCATAAAGCGCCCGATTGTGCTATCTCCTACACGAAACTCGGCTAGCGCCGTCTCGGTTACCCCCCCTAGCCTTAGCCGTCTCGCGGTCTTCGCAAGTTCGTCCCCGATGGTGTAAATATCCAATATTTTCTCGCGTACGAGGCTCTGTGCTGACACATCCTTCTCGTGGGAAGGCGGGTCTTCGAGATAGGCGAGCCTCGGAAACAAAGCGCGGATGAGATAGTACTCGGTGGTGCGCAGAACGCCGTGCTCGCCGAGATCCATTGATGGAATCTCGTGCTCTCGAATCTCATAGGTTAGTGTGTCGCGCACGTCTCTATTGCGCCAGGCTCGCCTAATCCTGTCGGTCTCCGTATAGAATCTCATTACTGCAAAGGGAGGCTGCTGTACCGTCGACTCGGAAATATGACGAGCGACGAGCGCGAGCGCCATGGCATCTCGGACTCCCGATATACCGCCTGCCCTGCCTCGAGACTGGTCGTCTCGTTGAGAGGCATCAACATGCCGGAGAATTAGGTCGAAAGCCTGACTCTCAAGGATATCCGCGCCGCTATCGAGCGGACTCCCGGATCCGATTCCTAGCCGCAGTAGTCGTCGCAATCTCGACTCCCACCCGCCACTAAGAAGCTCCACCCCGTAGAATATTTGGGGACTATAGTGAAGAAAGCGCTCAAAAAGCGCATCCGGGTCATCATTTCGCAGCGCATTAACGAGGTCATCTACCAGCTCATCGATTTCGAGGAGATCAGAGATAAATTGAAAGCGTTGTGAGTCCATCGGTCGTCGCGTCGATACCGCGCGCTGCACCTCGTAAAGATGGGGCGGCAGAGCGCGAAGGTTCGTTGGTGTACCTATTCCCTGCCCCAACAGCGCACCCATAAGGAGCCTCTGGCCAGACAAACCATCAGTATCTTTTGCTTTACTGTCGAGAATCAGCTGAAGGTTAAATGCATCCCGGAAGCCAAAGATAAGCCGCAGGAGAACGTCAGCGTCAAAGAAATGATATATCTGATAGTTATTCTCTTCCAGAGTACGGTCGTGTACCGCAGCAGAAAATGCCTCGAGAAATCGTTGAGCGCGCGCAGTAGTCACTCGCCCTCTATTCGAGCGATTCGTCGAAGTTGCTTACCACTGCCTCAAGGTCCGTTGCCGCGGTGCCGTAGGACTGTGTCATTGCGATCTCAAGCTCAAGCTTGATTCTCGGCTCCAGGTCAGGATTGTCCGTCAGCTCGCTCAAGAGCTCTCCTTCTGACAATGCGCGCTTAGCGAGAGCGAAAAGAAAGATGTCACCGTACTGCTTAAGCCCGGCACGTAGCGCAGCAATAAGTGCGTTACGACGGCCCGCGTCTAGTTCAGACCGCGGGCAGACATCCCAATACCAATCCGCTATCTCAGTCCATGCTTCCTCGTTGCTAGGCGCTGACTCGATCACTGAGCGGGCGACGTCCGACTCAAGTCCTAGCTCCAGTAGCAATGGCACACAAAGGGAGGCCGCGGGCTGATCGAAAAGGTTTACGGCTAGGACCTGGCTGAGACGTCGCCGCTCATCACGGCTCATAAGAAGGAGCACTTCGGCGGCAAGAGCTTTAAGCTCGCGTGCAAGGGCTTCGGTCTGGCGAAGAACACGCGGGTCTCGACTATCGCTATTTGCGTATGCACGCCAACGCATCAAGATGCTAAGGAAGTGGCGAACAAGAAGCCTCTCAAATGGAGCGGGCTGCCAGGTAAGTCCGGCAACCGTCGGAAGCGGCGCGAACTGGATCCGGAGATCAACCGGAACGGTAGCTAGGAATTCTGCGAAGTGGTCCTGGGCGGCCGTGCGGTTGCTGTAGTCAAGCGCCGGAAGGCACGTGATAAGAACGTTTCTTACATCCTCGACCGCGTCCGACTCGGCGAGTTCGGTCTGAAGGTAGGAGAACGCCTCCGCGAGATCGATGTGGGCAAGACCCTCAAATATCTTTGGCATGGACACGTCGGGCGATGCCCATCTCAGTCGATACCAGAAGTCGCTACTGCGAGGCTGGCGAATCACTAGCAGTGTTTCACGCGCCGCGCCGGCCGCCTCCCCGTCATCCGAGAGGGCTAGTTCGCAAAGACCATCGACCAACATTTTCACAGTGGTCGATGGCGGAGCACCCCCAGCAGCGAACCCTTGGCGAACAATGAGGTGCAACCTTTCGCGCGCATCAGCGCTAAGGTCGCGGGCACCCGAGGCGATTTCAGCAATCAAGCACGCAAGGGCAAGCCTCGTGTGCTCATCTGTCGGGCGAATGTCGTCCTGGCTGTCCGGACTCGTGGTTGCCGAGCTTTCGAGGTGTGCGACGATCCAGTCGGCTAGCTCTCGAGGCTGCCGCCGAAGAGTATCGTGCGCCGTGATGCGTTCGTCGGCGATGCGTACAAGGTCGATAAGGAAGTGCTGCTGAACACTGAGGCCTTGTGCCAACACTCCAGACGAGAGGCGGCGGAAGGCGTGTCGCCAGAGCGGCCCGCCTAGGCCGCTGGCCTCGTCACTGACAATGAATTCTGCTAGTGCGCCGACGATAGAGGCGCGGGCTTCGCGCTCAGTTAGATTGTCTTCCGTAACGAGAGTCCCCGGCGGCGAGATCGCGGCATCAGAGTTATTTAGGGAGATTCCCGTATCCTGCAGTATCGCGATCGCGTGACGCGCAAACGTCGCTGCGTCTACCGGATCGCGGGCACGCGTAGCGAAGACCAGTTCATTTTCCGCGACCGCAAGGGTCGCATCCGTGCTCACGACCTCTGGGAGGTCGGAGGGAAGCTCATTCGGAAGGGTGACGCGCAGCTCCTCACCGACGGCTGCGAGTCTCTCCTCCAACGGAGCCCGATCAACGACTTCCCAAATTTCCGCAGGACGACCTACTCCGCGCGGCTCAGTCTGCCCGGTGGGGCGCATGGTGGTCCCCTTCTCCCCCGGACGGTGCGCTTCACCGACTCATAGCTGACTCCTGCCTCTGTCGCGAGTTGTGGCATGGTAAATGCCTTGAGCTTCAGCGCGGCCCGGAGCACGCGCAGCGTATGGGACGAGAGGTCTGACACTGGACTGGATCTAGATTAGTTTCGGTATTATGCTACCGAAACTATCGGATGCCCGGCAAAAGTTCCTACGAATCGTAATCTTCCAGTAGTTGCCCAGGCGTTGCGTGCCCCGAGACTAGCTCCGCGAATCTCGTGGTGGCGGCCGTCTCTGCGGTTCTGGCGCTGAGCGCGAACCTGTCCTTCGGCCGTATCGAGCTGACGGATGCGTTCAACCGCATCGCGGCTTCCAGAGCGGCGTATTCGGCTGCGGCGCGGTTACGAGCCGAGTCGGTCGCATTGCTGTTACGGCTGACCGACCCCAGCCGCACCGCGGCTGCGCGGCAATTTCCCCACGCCCCGCGTCCGGCGCTGAATATCTCCGGACGATGATACGCGTATGGAACCTCAGTCTCCTCAAGGTGTCCTACGACCGTCGCGGACGGGATGTCTCCGGTGTCGAGCCAGATCAGCAAAAGTCGCCACGCGATGCAGTCCATAAAGCCATCTGAGAAGAACTGGCGGCACTCTGGCGTTGGAGGCTGCTCCCAAAGATCCGTGTGCCGAGCGCCGACGTGGCAGACGAGCTCGTGAGCCAGGACGCGAGGAAGGAGCGCCAGCGACTTAAGATCAAAGTCGGCAAGATAGAGGACCAGCATGACTGCTGTTCGCGTTTGCGGCACATGGCCACATAGGTCGAACGGCGCATCCTTCGGGGGAGTCATTCGCACTGTACGCTCCAGTGGAACGTCGATATTTTCCCCGAGAGCATCAGCGTACGCGTTAGAGACGAGTTGCACAAGTTGCGAGTACATTTCCCCTATGGTGTCGCGCGGCGTCGACGCTTCGACATCTTCAATGGTTCTCTTGATCTTGGAGTCGTGCTGGAGCACCGTCGCCGCGAGATCTCTTAGAGTCGCAATAGCGTGCGACAGGAACATGTCGAATGTTTGGCCCTCCACATTTTCTGCGCGCGTCGCTAGCTGAATGCATTGAATGAGCGCGCGCTGCCCGTCGGTACCTCCTTCTGGCGGGCACGTCTTGGCGGCGGCAGACAGCATAACTATCCGTGCAGCAAGCGCGATCTCTTGCGGTCGGTTGCGTGGCCAGTCTTCGTGTGGTACGGGAACCGACTGCATCAGTCGACGTGCGGACCACCATCTACGCCGAACTTGGCCCGAAGTCTTGGGCGCACTAGATCGTCCCACAGCGATACGAGTGCATGCTTGGCGACGGGGGCGCCTAGTATCACAAGAAACGTGACCCCCAAGTCGCCCTCACGCTGGCTTACCTCGACCTTGGCTTGGGTTAGGGAAACGGGATCGATCCCTAGGCCGTGAGCTGCCGACTGAGCCGCACTCTCAGGCGTCGACATCTCAAGCAGCACTTCAGACCACGCGAGTTCCACCGTTCTGACGCTCGCGTCTCCCGGCCCCACCACGATCGAAGACGACATTTCCCGGCCCCTCCCTCGCCATTGGGTCTAAACAGTCGAACAGTCTCGCTAAGCGGGCGCGGCTTGTCAAGGCTCGGGACGTGGCATCTTCGTGAGGGTCGTGGTTTACGAGTGGGCCCAAATCAAGGCAGAGCTCGAACCAAAGCGCTGCGCCGCCAAGCCGTCCAAGACGAGGTCGAGCGGCTCGCGCCACCCGCCGACCCGCAGCGCGCCCAAGCCGAGCGGCTGCTGCTGGACTTCGCGGCGTTCTGGGAGGCCGAGACCTCGCCCGCCGAGCGCCACCGCCTACTGACAACGCTCTGCAGATCTGGCAGTACGACGGCACGATCGTCGCCGTCAAACCGCGCGCGGCGCGTTCTTACATGGGACGCTTGGGAATAGGCCGAAAACCCCAAGACGACCGCAGGTTGGCTGACGTAGGGGATCGGATCGGGAGCCCGCATTTGATCAGACTGCGAGCGGATTGGAGCGCGGGGAATCGCCGCGAAGGCGACGGTGTTATAAGTAGTGACGGGCTTCCACGCGGTCACCATCACCCGCAGAGCAACGATAGTTGAAAGCCGTCCACACCTAGGGCTGCACAATGTCGGGCTCGCGTGGCTGCTCGAGCGATTCAAGCCGGATCGTGTCGACGGTCCGGAGAAGGTGGCGAATGTCGCTGGTTGGGACGAACGGTAGATGCCACAATGCTCGCGTACCGCATGAGTAAGCGGCGGCATTGTACTCGCGCGGTTGAGCCACCACAACGGCAATGTCTGGACGTGCTACGCAGAACAGCGTGATTCCGACCGCCTGCATCTTTGACCCAAGAGGCACGACGGAGAGGTTGCTCAGGAGACCGTAACGCCTATGGATATCCTCCAACGCGTACATCGCATCGCGGTAATCGAACGTCCCCACGGTGTGTTGCTCATGACCTGCAGGCACATCGTGCAGCTCAATCAGCGCCTCTTGACGCCAACTGTCCTCCTCATGTGGCGGCAGGCCGATCATCCACTCCAACGGAGCCTCGGCGAGCTCCATGATGAAGTCGTTGTCGACCTGTGATATCGCGGCGCGAACGCGATCGCGATCGAATCCTGCGGCTACGTCTCCGGGCGCCGCGACAAGTCGAAGGCGATCAAAGGTCTGCACGAGGCGATCGTGCCTGAGGAGCTATTCGACCATGTGCAGCAGATGCGCCGGGAGCGTGCCCGCACACTCGAGCCAGGAAGGCCGTCACCGAAGTATGTGCTGCGTGGCCTCGCGCGCTGCAAGCGCTGCCACGCAAAGATGCAAGGCAGCAGCGGAGGCCGAGACCTGAAAGCCCGCTACTACTGCTCGACCCGTCGCGCGAACCGTTCCTGCGACCAGCCGATCACGCCCGCTGAGCGCGTCGAGCAGCAGCTCGTGCAGTTCCTTACTGGCTTCACGCCCAGCCGCACTATCCAGAAAGAGATCCTGCAGCGCCTCGCCAACCCAGCCGCCACCGCGGGCAAGACCGCGAAGCGGCAGGGGGCGCTGGAAGAGCGCCTGCGCAGGATGCGCGATCTCTACGAACTCGGCGACCTCCCCCGCCCCGAATACGTGGCCCGTCGCGACGCCATCAATGCCGAGCTATCCAGCCTCGCTCCAGGACCGATCCCCGATCTCGACCAGGCCGGCAAGGTGCTCGAAGACTTCACGATCTTCTGGACCAACGAGGGCGACCCAGCCAACAAGCGCCAGTTCCTGAGCCTCATCTTCGACGGCGTATGGCTGGACGACGGCCGCGTCGTCGCGGTCCAACCAAAGCCCTCATTCCTGCCGTTCTTCGAGAACCGGCACGAAGAAGCGACAGGGAGGGCGGGGGTAAAGTACGGGAGCTTCGGGTCAAGCTGCGAACCCAGGTTCGTACATCGACCATTTGGCCCCTGAGCGACCGGACACCAAAAGTAGCGATTTTCCAGGGAAAACAACGAAGATAAGGCCAATGGCGGGAGCTTCGGGTCAAGCTGCGAACCCAGGTTCGTACATCGACCATTTGGCCCCTGAGCGACCGGACACCAAAAGTAGCGATTTTCCAGGGAAAACAACGAAGATAAGGCCAATGGCGGGAGCTTCGGGACAAGCTGCGAACCCAGGTTCGTACATCGACCATTTGGCCCCTGAGCGACCGGACACCAAAAGTAGCGATTTTCCAGGGAAAACAACGAAGATAAGGCCAATGGCGGGGAGACCGGGACAACGTGCGAACCCCATCCTCGACCGCCTTCTTGAGCATCTCATGGACCCAGTAGGTCGGCAAGCACGACACCGGGCCGCAGACGCGATCAGAATCCATGAGCAGAGCCCCGAACAAGACTCCTAGATTTCGAGCAAATGCATCGTCTCGGGGATGGCGGAAAGGTTCTCGAAATCTCCGTGGCCCCTTATTCGGCGGCTCCATGAGGAGCGGTTCGGAATCTGAGGTACGGGAGCCGGGAGGCCCCCTACCGCCGGGCCGCACAGTCCGCACTTAGCACCAGGGCCGCTCGCTCGCGAGAACGTCCATCAGCCGTATCCGATACAACTGCGGCGCTTCTGCTGGAACGCTTCGGCGGCCCGCCTGTACCCGGACCTAACCACCCTGGGTGGCGGGCCGCCAACTTTCTGCAGGTCACCGTCCGCACCTCTTGATTTCATATGGCTGTCGAGGGTGTGGTGCCCTCACGCGTTCTAGTAGTCGAGCTAAAGGAGGTCCAATGTCCAGCCTCATGACCCGTACTACCGGCAGCAAGCTCCCGGTAGATAGCGTCCTGCAGGAGATCCTCAAAGAGATCGCAGTACCGATGCCGGTACTTGCGGTGGCAAAGAGCCGGCGAGACCTAGTACTCGCAATCGCGATGGAGCACCAGGCCGCTCGTGATAGCTATGTCTCCGGTTCGATCGCGCACGGCGTTCACAACAAGCCTCTGGAAGATGCCGACTGCGGCGTCCTGATTGACCGGCGCTTTGATGAGTTCCGGGCGTTTGGCCCTGACGCTGGCGCTACCGGCCGTGGCCCTGAGGCGTTCATCCAGCTGTTCGTGGAGTTCATAGCTCCCCGCCTGCGCGCTCGAGGCTACCCGGATGCAACGGTCAATCTCGACGGCAACCGCGCGATCAAGTTCGAATTCAACGAGACCGTCGATGTCGATGCCTGGGGTCCGGTCGACCCATATGTCGATCTGATTGTCGGCCTGGCACGTGCGGAAGGACGCGGCTTGTGGATTCCGAACCGTCGCCAGAACAGCTGGGACGCTGCCGATCCACAACACCACACGTGGCTCATGACCAAGCGCGACGACAAGACCCTTCGCGTACACCGCGCCCGAGCCATACGACTCGCAAAGCGAGCCATCAAGCGCGACGAGTTCATGCCTGGACGGATGAAGGTCATGTGCTCATGGAACGTGAGCGCTCTTGCTCTTGAGCACATAACCGAGGTATGCAACATCGGCGAGACACTCGCGGGCTTCTTTGCGGATGCTGCTGCTGCCATCCAGGTCGGGTTGACCGAGGACCCATCTCCCGTCGTCGAGCGTCCGATCAGCCTTCCCGACGGAGTTACGCAGATGCGCGCCTCTGAGCGGCTGTACGAGATGGCCGAGATCGTCACGAACGCTACGGGTCAGCTGAGTACGGCTGGTGCCCGTATCGAGTTGCAGCAGCTCTATGGCACCGAGATCGAAGCGATCCGCGAGCACCAAAAGCAGGTACTCAACAGTGCTTTCAGAGCCTCTGATGCTACGGCTGCAGCGGCCGCGTTGAGTATCCCAGGCCCCACGAAGCTGACCCGCTCACATGGTGCGTAGCCGGGCATCCGCTTGGTTTGAAGGAATCGCGGAGCAGATCATCTTCGAGCGTGACGCACGCCTGGAAGGGATGACCTTCGAACGGGAGTTGCTCGGCGACCCGCCTGGGCTGGCGTACCGTTTCGCGATCGACGTACCCGTCCACGACCACCAACGACTAGTCCAGGCCGTCTTCAAGGCAACCCCACCGGAGACCCGGGTTTGGATCGATGGGCCGGTCTGTCTGCGGCACCGCTGGGGGGACAGCTCCCTCTGTATGTGGTTCAGTACTGACCCCGTTGAGCACCGATGGACACCCGAGGACGGCTTGCTCGCCCTCGCCGTCCAAGTCGAGCAGCACGCCTACTGCGAAGCCGAGTGCCGTGCCGGGAACCCTTGGCCAAAACCCGAGTCCCCCGGCACACACCCCAGACCAGCAGCCTGCCCGTGTTGCTGACCGCGACGCTGCTCAGCATGAAGATCAGCGGCCCAGTCGCGGGCTCGATCATCGCATTCGTTGGCGTCATCGCCGGCCTTTGGCTCAGCGGAGACAGGACAGAGCGTCAACGTCGTCGCGATCTGCACGCCCGATCGCTCGCGGCGATCCTCGCCTACCAAGAGATGCCGTTCATGATCCGCCGCCGCCGTCACGAGCCAGAGCATGCCAGCAGCGAGAGAGTACGCCTCGCTGCTCACTTCTCGACGGTTAAGGCCGAGCTCACAACCTGCCAAGTGCTGCTCGCCGCCGATGGCGACGAACGGCTCTCGGCTTCCTACGAAACGCTCGTCAAGGTCGCGCAACGTACCGCAGGCGCCGAGGCCCACGACGCATGGAATTCGCCGCCGATCACCACAGACACCGAGATGAACATGGGCACTCTCTTCAATCGCATGGAGGATCTACGCGCCCAGGTCGAAGTCTTCCGAAAAGAACTAACGCGAGCAACGCTGCCACGGCGCGCCTTGCTATTTGACTTCCTAAAAACCTGAGCCAGAGGGTGTGTCGCACAAGCGGCAGTCTGCGACACTCAGCGGTGCCCCGGCGCAGACCTCTATTTACGTTTGCCGGGGCCGCTAGCTTCAACTTTCTTCGCTTCGACCGCTTTCGTCGCTGCTTTGCTCGCTACTTGATTTAGATTGACTTCGCCCGATTGCTTTGCGACCTTCGCCGCATTGTTGGCAGTCGTTTCTTGCGCTTCCGCGGCACCGTGCGTGGCCAGCAGGCTTCCTCCTACTCCGCTGATCAAGCTCAACAGCCCAGTGATCGTCGCCAAGGCGACCTTCTCGCCACTGCCATTCGGTTTGTGCATCGCGACCAACGCGATGATCGCCACTACGATTACCACGACAAACGCGAACGCTGCACCAACGATTAGAGTGCTCACTTCGTCCCCCGTTCTCCATAGTTCTGGCCGAGACACAACATCCCCACCAGCTGGTCCGCGACCCGCCTGCAGGGCATATCGTCAATCGTGTCAGCCGAACTCTACTAGCTAATGGATCACCGATACTGTTTGCCCATACGGCACCGTGTCGCACAATCGGCGGTGCGCGACGGTCTCGTCTACAGCTCAGCACGCGCGAAGCGATCTCTTGCCAACTGGCAAGTCGACCACGTCGCCTTAGCGAGACGTAGGAGACAGGAGCGGCCCAGCGATGGGTCTCTTGAGACCAATGGCGACCGGGAACGACAGTGGATCGAAACGCGGTCGTGTGGCCGGTGCCATCCTGCTCGCGGCGGCTGTCGCCACGGTGCTGACGTATCTGGGATTGAAGCCTGAAGGTCCCAGCCCGACCCCGCCGACGCCAGCCACGACTGAAGCTCATCCCCCTGAGCCGCCGGACTCCACCACCTATGTCGACCTACTACAGCGAAGCGGCGGCGGCAACGAGGTCTCGGTCGGCGCGGCGGACGTTAGGGGCATAAAAGCTAGCCACGGGGTATCAATCGATACCAAGGGCTGTACCGACGGCTCGGCCTGTGCCACTTTGTTCTCCCTGGGGAATTCAGCACTCTTCGGGTCGTAGTAGGTATAGATTCAAGCTCGGAAAACGGGTTTGATAGTGGATCGATGGGAGTAAAGATCTATACCGGTGAACGCGTAGCTCACAACGACCGTCGCAGCGGCTCGCCGGCCTGCAGCATCAATGTTCACTTGAAGGCGCCGAGAAATTGGCTTCTCAGCGTACCTCGCGAACGGCGAACCGATGATCGTCGCCTTTGGCGACGCCCGCGTGGTTTCCGGCGAAGACTTCGCCCGCATGCCGGTTGCCGCCCGATGTCCCTAGGCCACCGACATCGTCCCGCGCGGGACCACGCGCGTGTCGAACGACCGGTAGTGCGCGTCGCGACGGCCCCGATGAGGCCGCTAGAGCGCGATCTTGCTCATCGCCTACCTTAGCCGTCAACGACATCCGTCGCTCGACGACGCTGTGGCGGCCGATTGATTCGCAGGTTTCTGGTCAACGCGGTGAGACGTTCCTGTGACAGTAATTGCTTGCTCATCACACTTGGCGATGCATACCATTGCCGGTCAAAGTCTTCACCAACGATAATTCCCACCAGGACATCTCCTCCAAGAAGGTTCGGATACAAGATGCTAGCTGGAGCCTCGTGGACATCCTGATTCTTCAGATAGACACGAAGCGCTGCACCGCGTATAGCGCCGGATATCCGGTACGTCATTGCCTTGCCGTATTGGGCACGACTCCGACCACGAAGACGACCAAAGAGATCAACCCGAATATCGTCCCTATGTTCGACCCAAATCGGACGCGGGCTGGTCAGCGAGTCGCGCGAAAGATGATAAGAGTGCCATGAACCCCTAACCTGCGAGCGCCGACGTCGCGCGGATATCAGGAAACCGACCTCGGCCTGGTGCGTGACGGCCCACAGCATAGTGCCTGCGATGAGCGATGCGCAGATCCCCGAAATGAAGGCCCCCATCAGATTGGCATCTAGCGTAGGCGGGCTCCTGGCCCACCTCGAGCGAGGCGAGCCTCGCTTCTGCATCCCATTGCTTTGGGGCTAGTGGTCGGGGCAGACGCGGTCCGGATCGCCGTTGCGTGTAGTCTTCTCGGTCGCGCCCCGAGTCCATTAATCGAGCTTGCCGCATATGCCGAAGCCTACACGTATCAAGCGCCCCCGGCGCCCTGACCGCTTCTTTGCGAGTTTTCGTGCGCAGGCTGTAGCATCCGTCATTGTCGGCCTGATCGTAGCCCTGACTTGCGCATCGCAGCGTCGTCCACGTCTCGACGTTTACTGCGCCCATCGGCTCTGCGCTCGCGACCTTCGTCATCCTGAATGCACTGCGAGCTGTCCTCTACCTTCCGTCGGACGATGAGGCCACGCATCAACCCGATCCACTTCAGCTCACGGGATCGATTACTTCAGCCATACGCTCAACGTACGCTGTTAGCTCGAACTGGCTGAGCCTGTGGAGTCGGCCTAATTTTCGTTATTATCTGCATCTCGACGCCGTTGCCTCACTCATAGCGTATTCTTTTCGCTTTGGCTCCTCACTCGATCACATTTCTCGCGATGAGGACGATGTAAAGCAGTTTTTTGATGAAGGTGAGAGCCTGCTGCAAGAAGTCGCTACCTCTGGCGGCCCGGTGCACAAACATCGCTTGCGCGTCCTGATCTATCCCGAGTGGGTTTACCACCAGTATCAGGGTGAGATCGAACAGCTGATTCGATCTCACAGCGCGGCGCGTATCGCGTGTATACCCCTCGTAGCAGATCGGCTTTACGATGCCCTATCTGGAGACGAGCGTGCGGAACTTCAGGCTCTCACTGAGCGTCTCGGACAGACGCCGCTCGACAAGGAGCCACCGAGGTCGCGTGTTGCTCAGATGCTTGCGCGCATTCAGCTGCGTCTAGGCTGGAGTTGGCTTCTGCCGAAGTCGTGGAAGATAGTGTTCCCAGACTTTCTTGTGGTAGATGCGGGCATGGCGAGTGACACGTCGAGTGTCTGGTGGTACCCTAGTAAGGGAAATGTAAAGAAAGCTCGCCATGACCATGATCAGGAAGACAATCTTTAAGCACGCCTCAGCTATCTTTGATCTTATTTGTGGCCATGCTGCCGAAGATACCATTTGGGACAACTACGCACCGGAGGTACTTGGCGGCGTGGCTGTAGGTACCTCGACAAAATGGCTCGACTCAGAGGCGTTCTTCGACCGCGATCACTATGACCGCTGGCGGAAATGGATCGCTGATCACTGGCGAGGCGATGAACATGCGCGGCTCCTGAAGCGTTGGATGGACGGAGAACGTGAGCTGCTTACGACATTCATGCGCGAAGTGTTCGGCTTGGATGCTGACACTAGAGAGGCAGATAGCAACTATAGGTTGCTCGACATCGGCTGCGGAACCGGCGACGACATCCTCTCTATCTTGAAACGCTACTCGAACGTTGACGCAACGGGTGTAGACATCGTGGAAAGCAATATTAGCCGCGCCAACGCTCTAGTGCATCAGGAGGAGTTGGGAGATCGGGTCGCTCTAATAGTCGGAGACGCTGCGACCCTCATCGACTTTGGCGATGAAGACATCGACCTCGCGATTTGCATGACAAATACACTCGGCAATCTTACGCCGGAGAAGCAGGAAGGGCTTCTCCAGCGACTACGTGATGTGCTGCGACCGGCGGGGCGTGCACTAATCTCGGTTTACTCACCGGTCTCTATTGAGGCGCGCAAGGCGAGCTACGAGGCGATCGGGCTTCATGTGTATGAGCGTGATGACTGCCTGCGCGCCACGGAGGGACTTCGTTCTCAGCACTTTGACAATGCGTCATTGCGGAGCCTCGTAGAGCGAAGTGGCCTCGCTATATGCGGCGATGTCAGAGACGTCACGGCGATAGGTATCGCGGTGGTTGTGCGGCCAGCGGACGGCCACTCTGCGTAGCGTCGCACAAGTGCCGTTCCCGCGACTTACGAGCCCGGCCGCCTTCCAGACAAGGAGCGGCCGGGCTGAAGCTTTGAGTTGAGTGGTGTGCCGGAGGTTGCGCTGGTTGGTTCAGCAGACGTTGTGCCCGACGATCTGGACTTGGCGGACGGCCGCGCGGCTAGCGAAGACGTGACCGTCCGAGGTGCGGTGGACGAGCCCGGCCTCTTGCAGGCGGCGGACGTAGGGCAAGATGTCGCGCTCACTCATCTCACGAGCGAGATCCTCAAGCGCCCACAGCGGCTGGTTGTCCTCGGGGTCGGTCAGGAGATAGATGATCTCCATTTCGTGCTGGCGGTAGAGCTCGGTGGGGTCAGGGGTAGGCTGCTCATCGGGCATGGGGAGTTCACAGCTCCTTCGTGTCCGGGCTCCGGTGCGGACTCAATCTCCGTGCCGGAGCCGCTTGGGCTTTATGGAGCCGCCGACGCTAGAGGTGTGTGACCTGATAGGTCAAGGTGTGGGACAGCCCCGTTTCCGCTACACCCGAGGTGTAAACCTTTGGGTGTGCTGCATCCAGCTCGCCACAGTTCTTCGCCCTTGTCGGCCTGGTCACGGCGTGGCGTTTGCCCTATTGGGCGCTCAAGCTGCTCGATCTCGCTGAAGCGCTACGGCGCTTCCGCTCGCGCAGCCCGCCAGGAGGAGGCTCGGCCCTTGATCCGCTTAGCGGGAGCGGGAGGGTCCCGCTCCCGAGGCGTTGAGCCCCTCGACACCGCTCGCCTCGATCTGCTCGGCGCGGGCAAGCAACTCAGAAGCGGACAGCCCGAGCCCATCAGCCAAGCGGCGCAAGCTCCCATAGCTGGGGTTGCGCTTGCCGGTCTCGACGTTTGAGAGCCAGCGCTGATGCAAGCCGGTGTCATTGGCAAGCATCTCTTGGGTTAGTGCGAGCTCTTGGCGGCGGGCCTTTACGGCGAGACCGAGAGCAGCTTGGAAGGCCGGAGAGGCAGACATCCGGCCAGCCTTCCCGCAGGCCGTTCACAGAGCAATGACATCCGAGTAGACCCCTGCTTGACATTGCGGTAGAGTCGCGGCCTATGACATTCCAGTAGAGCGACCTATACGAGCATGGCGGCACTCCCCACGGTGCCGCCATGCTCGTATGGCTCCGTGGAGGAACGACATGAGCGCACGCCGGAACGGACGCAAGCCAGCCAGCCGCATTCGGGTGGCGGGGCTGGTCACAGCCACGCTCATGCTGGCGGCGGCTCAGCCCGCTACCGCCGGCACCGTTCCCGGCTCAAGCTGCGCTCATTCGGCGACTGCCACGTTCAAACCCGGCGATCCCAACAACGTAGGCAGCGGCCCGGCCCGTATCGCCATCGAGATCCAGGCTGAACGTCCGTGGTGGTTGGAGTGGGTCGTGCGAGAGGGCTACCGTGTCTGTAGCGCCCGCGTGCAGCTTGGTAACGGCTCCTGGGTCGGGCCTACACGCCTGCTCCCGTATGCCACGCCGACGCCATCGGGAGGCGAATACAAAGAACCACCGAGCTCCCGCGTGCACCTACGCCAACTGGTGATCTCAGCCGCCCGGTCTCCAACTCCGGCAGGCTCAAGCTGCAACTACCCACTCACCAGCGCCCAGACGCTCGGCGGCCCTGCAGGCGACACCAAGGATTTCAGCGTCAAGGTCTTGCAGCCTGGCTATCACGGCAACGGAACGGGTCTGGAAACGACCTCGCACTACCAGCTCGAAGTCGCCATCCACAGTCCCAACATCATCATCTGCGCCGCCACCATGCGCGTGCTGACACCAAACCTTGAAGGCTTCTTCCGCTCCAACCTGTTCACCGATCACCGCGTCGCGATCGCACCGCACGGCGGACTATCACCGACCATCCTCGGCCCGCTGCCTCAAGGTGACGACGTGACCGGACAAGCCTACGCCCGCTACACCCACCCTCCCGGCACGGTCGCACTCAAGCACTCAGGCAGGACGGCGGCGACCACTCCCAAAGCCATGACTCAGCGGTCTGTTAGCCAAGCCAGGCTGGCCTCAGCCACTAACGCCGAAGCCACCTGTCCGCTGTGGAGCGGCCTCGACACCGAAGGCAAACCCACCGGGAAGTCACCCCAAGCCATCGCCATATCCAGACGGCTGGTGAGTACGGGCGGCGGTAGTACCGAGTGGGAAGTCTCCGCCCGTCCCACCCAAGCAGGACTGGCGCTCTACTCCGGCGTGGTCGAGATCATGACTGACAAGCCGCCGCTCGGTCTCGCGGTCGTGCGGGTAGTGTGGATGCGCGGTCTGGGGCGCGAGCTGGTGGCCCGCTTCGTGCTTGGTGCTGGACAGCTCTTTCGTACCGTGGTCTGTGGGCACCACCCAACCGTGTTGCCGCCGCACACGCGCTACACGGGCAAGGGCTCAAGTTGTCAGCACCCAATCAAGAGCGTCGAGGCCCAAGACTACGAACACTACGGAGACCAACGGCACATCCACATCTCGCTTGAAAAGGGCAAACCTCCAGCGGACGTGACCTTTGGGGTTTCCTTTCAGCCTCGCATTCCCCAACTGCAGCCTGAACCTGCCTTGTTCTACGAAGTCAGTATCCGGACCGATCCCCGCATAGCTCTCTGCAAAGCCTTCATCGACTGGATGAACTCCAACGCCGGAGAACGAGGGAAGTACCGACTACCGCTCCAAGCTCACGGCCTGGCGTCATTTACGGTCGCGGCGTATACGCCCTGGACGTTTGCCGTAGTCGTGGAAGGGCGGTATGGAAGTGGGAGACCATGAGAGCCTCATTGGGTTGATCGGCGATCCATGAAACGACCCCGGCCCGACAGAGTGTCGAACCGGGGTCTTGATCGTAGGGCGGTGTGCGAGAAAGGGCTTTGGGTGAAGTCGCCGCCAGAGAATTGGTGGATCAGTCGCTCGAATGTGGCGGCGATGAAGGCAATACGATTCTTTGGAGCTTTCCTGTCGCGAGACCTTCGGCAAGGCTCTCGCTGGTCGTCTCGGGCCACGTCATGTTGCCTGTCAGCTCGGCCATGTCTTCGTATTCATCGATTCGAACATAGACCTGCTCTGCTGTGAGACCGGCTTGGTCTCCGTGCTTCCACTCTCGAACTAGGATCATGCATCTCTCCCCGATGAGCCAAATGCGAGGCTCGCCGGCATTGGATGGATCAGCCATGATTATCTCCTGACGGTCTGACTTATCTCCGAATGCTATTCAGAGACACGCACAACCGGCAGGAGAGTTCACGTCAGCTCAAGAGCCCGCGCTCCACAGTTATACACCTATGCTTGCGCGTTTGTCAAGTGTTACGAGCCCGGTGGAATATCGTCACCCCACCATATCTCGTAAACGTCTGGGTAGATGACTTCTTCCGGCTCATAAGTATAGTAACCCTCTGAATCTGTTTGCTTGATTGGGATTGGAGCACTCCCAGCTGTTAGCGCAGCACCAGCGTACGTGCTGGACACGGAGCCGTTTCGCGTTGTTAGATGTCGTCCTAGAACGTTGGCATTAACGTACGGCAGCTTGACGCGCAAGCGAATTCGCGTCGTTGTAGGGAACGACTCTGTCCCGAAGCCAATATACGGCCTGAAGCTGCCCACCTCGTCGATTAGCTCTTGCTGCCAGCTGTGCTCGAACTCTTCGCCTACAGGTCTGATCTCAGCGAGGTTCCACAAGTAAACATAAAAGCTAAGCTCGTTGTCGGAATATCTACGACAGTCCATCAGCTTGGCCTCGGGACGTCGCGGTGATCCTCTAGTGGGGAGTGTGCCCGGTAGGATAGTAATTTTGCCGGGCTCGCGGCTAGCCTTATCAGTGCCGCCGCCGGTCCAGCGTTGGGAAGTCACAAGGAGTGGCAGGTCGTGTTTGACACAGCGCATACGCATACGGGTTGTCCAGGTTTGCTTGCGTGAGTCGTCGCCATCGATGACCAAGCTGCGTTCAAGCTCGATAAGCTCGTACCAGCTGCTGACCCCCCAGTCGCCAGGTATCGATGCCATAGGCTCGAACTGATAGATCGCCCATGCAAGCTCGCCGCGGAACATCTCGGAGGCAAGCGCCTCAAGCAGATCCGCCTCTGCTCCTTTGCGGAAGGTGTCGTATTGTACGCCGAGCGTGGCGGCGGCTTTCTTTAGCCGCTCGCCAACGGGGCAGGCCAGATCATTCCACGTAAAGAGCGCTCGTAGTGCCTCCTGCTTTCGTGCGTCAGCTAGGCGGCTCACAGCAGCCCCTACGCGCTGCGGTATGACACCGTTGCTTGGTGGGCCTTGGTGAGGCCCTACATCGCTCGCTCGTGCAAATCGCACTGAGGGTAGTGATCGCAACGCAAGCAATGGGCGACTTTTCCATTCCGCGAGTTTGTGGACGATCTCCTTTAGATCGTCGGCGAGTACCTCGGGGGTTGGAAGCAGGTCGGTACTGAGAGACCCAGGCTCAGGCTTAGAGACACCCATGCGGGGAGCCTAGCGAGAAGTCCTGATCGGTAGTAGGCGGCAGTTGGCGCTCATGCGCGCCAACTGCCGCCAGTCGCCCCCTTGGCGGATTCAAGATGCGGCCACATGCTGACTTGCGTTGGTCATTGTCAACGTAGACGCAGAAGGAGTCCCAATGCCCCGCCCCATCACCCGCCTAGCGCTTGAAGCAGTATTGAGCCGCGAGGTCAAGCACTACGTCTCGCTCGGCGTCAAGAAGGCCGACGCGATCAAGCAGGTAGCCATCGAGCAAGGCATCGACCCGGAGTGGGTCGCCGAACTCACGGACGGGCTGCTGGGAGGTGAGGCGTGATGCCAAACCACCCCGTTCTCGCCTCATCGCGTGGCCTCTCAAAGTTTGAACGCCGCGCTGCCAACGAGATCGCGCTCATCCGTGCCGCCGGCTCCGTGTTGGCGGCACGGGAATCAGCCCGGCTCGACATGATCACAGACGTAGCCGAGACGGCGCTATTGAACGCCTCGGCAGTCAGCGGGCTGGAGGCGGCACTCGTCATGCGTACGCCCCCCGCCGCTGGCAGGCTCGGCCATATCGCCGACTCGGCCTGCCTGGCGATGGGCAAGGTCGTCGCCAGGACCGGGCGGGAGTTGTGATGATTCTCCGTGACCTGATTGAAGTAGTCCTTGGGCTGCTGGCTGCCGGCGTGGTCTTTCTGGTGGCGGGGGGCGTCCTGTTCGTCGCCATCGTGTCCATCGAGGAGCTCGCCGGCAAGCTGCGGCGGCGGATGTCTCGCGGTCAGAACTTGCGGCTGGAGCAGTACCGGGCCGAACAGACCATCCACAGTATTAGGCGGCAGGCGATCCACGACATGCTGGACGCTGCGCGCACTCACCGGAGTTTCGATGACGGTGACGTTATCGAGGGCACCGCCGTGGAGGTTAGGCAGTGAACAAGCTGATCCAAGTGGTGCTGCTCGGCGTGATCGGGCTGGCCGTTCTCGCCGCTGCTACGCCGGCACTTATCAGGCTCACGGGGGCGCTCGTTACCCCCATTTTGGTGGGCGGCATTGTCGTGGGTCTGCTGCGCTGTGTGTGGTGGCTGACCGGCCCGAGATAGCTAAAACGATGCTCGGCCTTGTCCCAAAGCACAGCCGGATTCAGTCCTGGTGACGTAAAAAAGTCCTTGACTCAAGCATTTCAGTTGATCAATACTCAGGAGGTTTGATACCGAACAAAACACGAACAAGGAGGTAGCTATGTAACAACAACTCACAGTGAAAGGAGGTGCAATTACTTATGGCACGGAGAATTCATATCAAGGGGATTAGGCGTACGGAGATTGATACTGATCTCCTTGCCTATGTCTATTTTTTGCAGGGGAAGCGGTTGGTTCAGCAGCGCCGGGAACGCGCGGCGAAGGATAAACCCACACGTCCGGCTCCCTCTCCTGGTAAGCGGCAGCACCGGGAAAGCGCGGGTGGCCATGAACGCTGATCTCCTAGCTCTCGTTGCAGCTGGAGGCGGCTCGACCATGCTTGCCGGGATCGCCGCTCACGAGTACGCACAGGCTGAGACGATGCGCGCCAACCGGGTCCGTTTGTCCACTCGCTACCCGATGAACCTTGAGGCGGCGCAGGTATCCGCCGCTTGGGATGGGCTAGCTGGCGGTCTGCCCTATACCACCGAGCTGGTTGCCGAGCTAGTGGCAAGCGAGGGCTCCATTACCCACTGCTTGCTCGTACCCGAGGCGTCGCGTGAATCGGTCCGCGCGAGCCTGACCGGCGTCATCCCGAGTTTGCGCATCAGCGAGGCGTCACCTTCGCCAAGTGATGCCTCCACGCTGAGTCTGCGGCTGTTCGTTCCCACGAGCATCCTCAAGACAGACAACGCCGTCGCGGCTTCGCGCTCCCTGCTGACCGGCCTAGCTGGACTGCGCAGAGATGAGACGGTCGTTATCCGTTGGGCGCTCTCGCCCGGTAGTGCTCCCTCTCGACGGCAGGTGGAGGAGCCGACATCACGACAGCGGGAGATCGCCCGAGCCTGGGCGGCAAAGACCGCCACCAAAGGGTTGAGGGTCAGCGGATTGGTCCTCATTCGGGCTGCAACTAAGGCTCGCGCTCGCGAGTTGGCCTCGCACGTCGAGAACGTGCTGCGTAGTCGTCGGGGTCTCACCGGCGGCGTCCGAGCTACCTATGAGCGTGGCAACCGCACGCTGGCCGCGCTCCCGAAGGTCGGGCGCACATCAGGCTGGCTATCTACTGCGGAGATGCTTCCGCTGCTCGGGGTGCTGGGTTCTGAGGCGGTGCCGGGAGTGGAGGTCGGCTCGCCGGAGATCCTGGCGACGCGCAGGCTCGCCCGCACCGGTCGGCGGTTGTTCATCGCGAGGGATTGGAGCGGCGAGCGGCCGGTAGCGCTTTCGGATGAGGCCGCGACCCACCACGTAGCCGTAGTCGGGCCGAGCGGTGTCGGCAAGAGCGTACTTCTAGCTAACTCCATTCTCAGCGACATTCAGGCCGGTCACGGCGGCGTGGTCATCGATCCGAAGGGCGACCTGATCGACACCGTCCTTGAGCGTGTCCCGCGCGAGCACGCCGAGCGGATCGTGGTGCTTGACGCAGGAGACGACACGCGGCCTACGCCTGGTTTGGATGTGCTGCACGGCGGCGATCCGGACGCTCGCGCGGACGCTCTGATCAGGACGTTGAAGTCGCTGGTGCCTGAGTGGGGTATCCGCTCGGAGACCTTCGGGCGGCTCGGGATCAGGACGCTAAGCGAGGTTCCCGGCGCGACGTTGATGGATCTTGGTCGGCTGTTCGCGGACGAGTCTTACCGTCGCGCGGCTGTGGCAAAGCTCAGCGATGGGTTCCTGCGTGACTCGTGGCAGAACTACGAGGCGCTATCGCCGGCGGCCAAGGTGGACGTGGTACAGGCTCCGCTCTCTCGGACGATGGCGTTGCTGGCGCGTCCACGAGTGCGGGCCGTCATCGCGAGCCGTGATCCCAAGCTGGATATCGGGCGGTTGCTGGCCGAGAAGCGATTCCTGTTGGTGTCGCTGGCGCCAGGGACGCTTGGCGAGGCTGCGACTCTGGTCGGCTCGGCGGTGATGAGTGCGACCTGGGCCGCGATCGAGGCACGGGTGGCGTTGCCACCTGAGCGGCGGCACCTACTCAACATCTATGTGGATGAGACCGCGACGATCGTCAACGGTCTGCCGAGCAACCTTGAGCTGATCGCCGAGCGGGCACGCGGGCTCGGAGCCAGCCTGACCGTGGCGGTGCAGACCTTGGGCCGGGTGCCGGAGCCGACCCGTTCGGCGCTGCTCGGGAACCTGGCGACGCTGGTCAGCTTCAGAGCGGGAGCGATCGAAGCCGCGACCATCGCACGGGAGCTACCCGGTATCTCGGGGGATGACCTGATGGCCCTGGGGCGCTTCGAGGTCGCGGCACGTGTCGGCACCGGGACGGGTAGCTCGGTCGCAGTCGTGACCGGCCGCACCGAGCCACTGCCAGCAAAGACCGGCCAAGGCGCCGCGATCCGTGACCGCTCAGCGCTCCTCTTTGGCAGCACGCCAATGCCACCGAACACTGACCGCCAAGAGCAGCCCCGCGCCGATGAAGGCGACGATCTCGTCGGTTCTCGAAGGAGGCAGGCGTGAATCCGCTCGCTGATCCGCTCGCGTCGAGTAGCCGAGCCTTGAAGTCGCCTAGTGGTGCGGGTTCCGCGAGCCTTACGCCAACGAAAGACCTGCCTCCTCCCAGGCGCTTGTCTCCCCGCCAGCTAGCCGCCATCTCCGAGCAGCTCTCCCATCGTGACCATGAAGCGCTGCGGCTGGTCAGCCGCTTCCGGGTGATGAGTGGAGCCCAACTGCAAGCCCTGTTGTGGGATGAGGTCTCCCCGAACGCTCGCGCACGGGTGGCACGGCGGGGACTGGCTCGCCTATCTCGGCTAGACGTGCTCCAGCCGCTCGCGCGTCGGGTCGGTGGCGTGCGCTCAGGGAGCGCCAGTACCACCTTCGCCGTGGGACGGGCCGGACAGTACCTCTTGCAAGCTGTGGTGCCGTCAAAGCGGCGAGTACGTCGGGCGCACACTCCAGGAGCGCGCTATCTCGCGCACACGCTGGCCGTGACCCAGCTCTACGTCGACCTGGTCGCCTCAGAGCGCCAGGAACAGGCTGAGTTGATCCGGTTCGAGCCGGAGCCGGAGTGTTGGCGTCCCTACATGGTCGGGTTCGGCGCCCGGCAGGTACTCAAGCCCGATTCCTTCGTGAAGCTCGCCCGTGGCGACTACGAGTTCTCGTGGTTCATCGAGGCCGACATGGCGACCGAGGCGCTCTCGACCGTCAAAGCCAAAGCCGCCAGATACCACGACTACTTCCGTACCGGCACCGAGCAGGCCGCCCGTGGCGTGTTCCCCCGCGTGCTCTGGATCGTGCCGGGCGAGGATCGCGCCGAGGCCGTCCGCGAGACGCTCACGCAGCTACCGGCTGCCGCCCACCGTCTGTTCGTGGTCGCCACTACCACTGATGCGCTGGCGCTCCTGACGAGCGGGGCGAGCTCGTGAGTACGCCCAAGCTCTCCCTCTACTCCGATAGCAGCGAGGTTTGGCGGTTGCTCGAGGCCGACGCGCTGATGACGCTCGCCAAACTTCCCGACGCCTGCGTCGACGCGATCGTGACCGATCCGCCGTATGGGATCGACTTCGGCGGGGAAGCCTGGGACGGTGCGGATATCCGCCGAGCCGTCAGCGGCCAGGAGCATGTGGCTGCCAGTGAGGTGTTTGAGCGTTGGACGCGGGTGTGGACCAACGAAGCTCGGCGGGTATTGAAGCCGGGTGGGCACCTGATCGCGTTCGGGGCTCCGCGCACCTTCCACCGCCTCGTCTGTGGAATCGAGGACGCCGGGCTTGAAGTGCGCGACCAGTTGTTGTGGCTCTACGCCCAAGGACTACCGAAATCCCGGCGTTGGCCAAACGGACTCGGCACCGCGCTCAAGCCCGCATTCGAGCCGATCTTGATGGCTCGCTCGCCGTTCGTCGGCACGGCCGCCCGCAACCGTGCCCGGTGGGGCACTGGAACCTTGAATATCGAGGCGACGCGAACGAACGGATACTGGCCCGCACACCTCACGCTCTCCCACGCTCGCAACTGCACCGAGGCAGGATGCGTTGCCGAATGTCCCGCGAAGCTGCTTGACGGTGAACGGGAGAACTTGAGTCGGATGTTCTTTTGCGCCAAGGCGTCTCGGGACGAGCGAGAAGCCGGGTGCGAACAGATCCCGACACAGTCGGTACAGATCTACACCGGCCGCGACCACCCGCCACGGTTGCGGCGCAACATTCACCGCACCGTCAAGCCCATCGAGTTGATGCGTTGGTTGGTGGCATTGGTGACGCCGCCCGGCGGCATGGTGCTTGACCCGTTCACCGGCAGCGGTTCCACCGGCGCGGCAGCGGTACTCGAGGGACGACAGTTCCTCGGAATTGAGCGGGAGCCAGAGTACGTCGACATCGCTTGCGCCCGCCTCACCCACTGGGCCGAAGTAGCGGCACAGCAGGAGGTACTGCCATGAAGCAGGGCCGGCAGCCCCCTGAAACCCATAACAACAAAAGGAGGTCTTGCAGAAGGGAGATATCAGAGATGAATTTCGAAAGACGCAACAGTGACGAACGCAGTCAGGAGGAGCCAAAGGTCTGGCGAGCCGTTATCTACATGTGCGAACCAAACCCAAAACACGGCGTCACCGAACTGTCGGTTGCTCGGCAAGGGGAACTCTGTCGTCGAGAAGCGGCGAGGCTCAAGGCCGAAGTGGTCGGTGAGTTCGTGGACATCCGTGAATTTCGGTTTGTGCGACCTGGTTTGTATCAGGCCGTGGAGCTCGCCAGAGTGCATGAGCTTGACTACCTGATCGTTACGTCACTGGACGTGCTGGCCGACTTCGATACCGACCGCTTTGAGGTGGCCTGGCATCTAGGTCAGGCGGGCACCATTCCGCTGGAAGCCATGACCGAGGACGACTAAGCCCTCGAGTGGCCCAGACGAGCCTAACCGGAGGCGCCGCGATGAGCACGGCAGACCAATCTTGCCGACTCAGTGTCGGCGCCTCCGGCGGCCTGGATGGCCCTGTGGTGGGCGGAAGGACCCAGGTCTTTCTGTCTGCCGCCAAGGTCATTCAACCCAAAGGAGAACACGCATGGCAGTAACCAAGGCCCAAGAGATATACGACCAGATCGAGGCGATGATCGCCGCCGGCACCGAGAAGGCCGACGCCTTCCGCCAGATCGCCGAGGAGACCGGCAGGCCCTTCGATTCGGTTCGCGGGTCCTACTACTCCCACAAGAAGAAGCTCGAGGGCGGCGAGAGCAAACCACGCACCCGCCGCCGTGAGACGACACCCGATGACGCGCTGGCTGACGCAAGAGCAGCGCTCGAACGGGCGATTGACTCAATCGACCGGGAGGTCGAGGCCGCCAAATCCAGAGCCGAGGAGGCCAAGTCGGAGTACGAAGCGCTCAAAGGCAGCGCCGCCGAGAGGAAGAAGGCCATCACCGAGCGCTTGGAGGCGCTGAAGTGACACAAACGCGGGTCGGTCGGGGTTACACACCTTGACCGGCTCGCAGCACCAATTAACAGGTTGCTTAAATCACGACTTAACGGGAAAATCGTTAAGCCAAATTAACCAAGAAAAGGAGGTAAAAGCATGAACGATATCCAGAAAAGACCAACTAAATCCTTGATCGTCGCCTACATGCGGACGGCAACCGTCGATCACCGAAGCACCCGCATTGACCTGGAGCGACAGCACCGAGCCTGCGAGCAGCACGCGCACGCTCTCGGACTGCGTCTTAGCGCTATCTATGCCGATGTCGGCGTGTCCGGCTTGGCCGAGTGCCGCCCCGCGCTTGACCAATTGATGCATGACCTATCGGACGGGCGCATCCGCCGTGTCGTGATTTCCGACCCGTACAGGCTGGCGCGCAATCAGGAGCTTGAACAGCGGCTCTGGAAACGCATTCGGCGTCAAGGAGCCTCGCTCACGATGCCGTGCGATAGCAGGCAACTACCCAACAGAAACGAGGATATGTGACCGTACTGACGCAGGAAGCACCAATTAATGTGCTCGACTTCGAGTCGGAGATCACGGCGGTGATCTATCTGCGTGTTTCGAGCACCGGGCAGCTCACGGGGCATAACCCAGAGGGGTACTCGATCGAGGCGCAGCGCCAAGCCTGCGAACGCTACGCCGCCTCACTGGGTGCGCGTATCGTTCGTGAGTATGTCGAGCCTGGTAGAACTGGAACCAACACCCGCCGTCAGGCGCTCCAGCAGATGCTTTCAGAGCTTGGCGAGGTACGCCCGACCTATGTCATCTTCTATGACCTCTCGCGGGTCGCCCGTGAGGAGTCTGACGCCTTTTGGTTGCTGGCTCAGGTCAAGAGCCACGGCGCGAAGCTGACGTCCACCCGTGAGCCGGTCGATGACAGCCCCCAAGGACTCCTGCTGTTCGCGATCATGGCCGGGGTCAACGCCTTCCGCTCGCGTGACGACGGACAGAAGGTCAAGGTCGGCCTGGAACGTAAGTTCCTCGATGGTGGCACTGTCGGCGTTGCCCGCATCGGCTACCTGAACGTCCGCGAAAACGTGGCCGGCCGCGAGGTCGCAGCAATCGCCGTTGATGATGACCGCGCTCATTATGTCCAGCTCGCGTTCGATCTCGCCGCCACCGGCGACCACACCATCACGACGATCACGGACGTTCTTGAGAGTGCCGGGATGCGCACGCGTGGCAGCTTCAAGCGCCCGAGCAAACCGATGACGCGCAGCATGGTCCACCGGATGCTCCGTGATGACTACTACGTGGGTGTAGTCACCCACAACGGCGTGAAGGGTAAGGGCCGCCACGACGCCCTGATCGACCGTGCCACCTTCGATCAGGTGCAGAAGGTCCTCGACAGCCACCGCATCAGCGGAGACCGCTCCCACAAACACCACCACTACCTCAAGGGCACGATTTTCTGTATCTGCGGGAAGCGTCTCGGCTACGGGCGCCACCGTGGCAAATGCGGCGGGCAGTACGAATACTTCTCCTGCCTCAGCCGCGTACAACGCGAGGAACAGTGCGCCGCGCCGTACTTCCCGGTAGATCGCACCGAACGCGCGATCGTGCGCCGTTACAAGCGCGAGACCTACAAAACCAGCGAGCAAAACGAAGTCCGTGAGGCCCTGCGCTCTTACGTGCAGTCCAAGAGCGAGATTGCCCGCCGTGAGTCAGCCCGCCACACCCGCAGGCTGCACGACCTGACCGGCGAGCAGCAGAAGCTCGTGCAGCTCTACTACAAAGGCGGCGTCTCCGAGGAGGTCTTGAAGGCCGAGCAAGAGCGCATCGAGACTGAGCGCGCCAAGGCGCAGCAGTGGGCGGACGCCGCCGAGCGTGAGGTTGAGGACGTGATGGCCGCCCTCGATGACGCCCTGGCGATCCTGGACGAGAAGGTCATCTACGAGGCGCTGCCAGAGAGCGCCCGACGGCTCGTCAACCAAGCCGTGTTTCTCGCGCTCGTAGTCTCAGACCCCGACAACATCCAGGCAGAGCGAACACCGCTCTATGAGACCATCGCGCGGCTCATCCAAGAGCTGCGCGAGACCAAGGAACGCCCCCACACGGGCCAGAAACGGCCCAGGGCGCCCCAAAATAAGGCCGGAACCCTCCAAGACGACCACGACCCCGATTTTCGGGGCCGGGGTTCGTACATAGGTCGAATGGCGGGAGCGACGGGACTCGAACCCTCGAATGACACCCCCCAGATCGAGATCCGGCTATAGCTCAGCCAGGCGCTGTGAGAACTGCATTGGCGTCTCGATCGGCGGCTGTGTGTCTGTGAGATCGGTCAAATGGCGATCTCCGGAGACGAGCACATCGACGTTGCTGGCTTGCGCAAGCGCGAGCAGATAGTCATCGTCGGGGTCGCGTGTCAATGCGGCGGGCGCTCCCTTTGGGTCTTGCGCCCACTCCGAGATCGAGAGCAATCGCGTGAGGAAGCGATCCGTGGTCTCCTGGCCAAGCACACCCCTGAACTTCGGTCGGGCGAGCACATCCTCAAGCTCTTGGACCAATGTTAGCGAGATCACGGGTCGCCAGCGCCCG
Organism: uncultured Solirubrobacterales bacterium; assembly: GCA_963785435.1. Classification (GTDB taxonomy): domain Bacteria; phylum Actinomycetota; class Thermoleophilia; order Solirubrobacterales; family Solirubrobacteraceae; genus Palsa-744. The sequence continues at coordinate 178,542 of CAWAVE010000008.1, read as the reverse complement.
TCTATCGCCGCATCAAGCAGCCGTCCGCAGAGCCCGTTCGGCGTGCGAGCCGCCGGGACGAGGACGTTGACATCCGCCACTGCCCGCAGAGCAGTCGTCACCCGGCCGGGCGACCTCGGTCCTTGGCGGCCCGCTCGCGTCTGACCGCGCGAGTCTCGCTAACCGCGAGCGCCATCGACTGCTCATCGTCCAAGTCGTTTAGCTCGGGACGCGCACGCAACTCGTCAAGGAGCTGGCGCATGTCCTCACGCGCGGCGTCGCCGCGCCCCTCATCCACGACATACGCGCGCAGCGCATCCTCTACGAGCTGGCTCTCGCTGCGGTGCGTCGCCACGGCCGTCATCTTCGTCGCCGTGAGCACACCCTCGTCGATGTAGTAGGTGGTCTTGCGCCTCGCCACACCATCACAGTAGCAAAATGGCGTCATACCGTCAAGACGCCATGACGAAACCGCCCGCTCTAACCGTGCCCATCGAGGTTTGGTGTGTACCGTCGCCACGGCGAATCGTCGAAGCCTCACGGACGCGATGCCTGCCGGGTCTACGTTGATCCGTCCGCCGGACCACCGGCCTGAGCCCGCTCCGGCGGTCGTAGGCTCGTGACGCTCGCCGTCGCGTCGTCGTGCTCCGCGTCGAGCTTCTCCTGCCACTCAGCCACCTCCCGAGGGAAGCGCTCGCTGCTGTACGTCGGCCATTCGCTGGCGGGGATGACGGTGGCCGGGTGTTGCACCTCAGTGAGCTCCTCGCCGTCGTCGAGCACGAAGACCGGCTGCACCACGACCTTCAGCAATCTGACCTTCACAAGATGATCCCGATCGCTTTGATCGCTTCGATGATTTCTTTGATGGCTTTGGTGTTCGCTTTTGTTTCTTCGGCGGGGACCGCGATCGTGGCGTGGCGTTTCACGGGGGCAGCCCCGTAGAACGCGAGTTCCTGATTGGCTGCGGTGGCGGACATGACGCCGGAGATCAGCGAGACCGTCGTGTTGTTGGCGATGACGAGCTTGTTGCTGACGGCACCGGACGCGTCAGCATGATTCCCGATGAAGATGTTGCTGGAGCCAGTATTGCTTTCGCCGGCGGAGTAGCCGAGCGCGACGTTGCGTTCTCCGGTTGTGTTGGCCAGGAGCGCTTCCTGACCGATGGCGGTGTTCTTCGATGCGGTCTGCGAGGAGGCCCCCGCGGCTGCGCCGAAGTAGCTGTTTTCGTTCCCCGAGGTGAGGCTCTGCCCTGCGATGATCCCGACCAGCGTGTTTTCGCCGCCCGAGGTGAACGATTTGCCGGCGTTGGTGCCGACAACCGTGTTGCTGTGCCCCGAGCCTTTCTTCAGGGCTTCAAAGCCGACGCCGACGTTTTTGCTGCCGGTGTTTTCTTGCAGCGCCTTGTGGCCGATCGCAACGAGTTCGGCGCCGGCAGTTCCTTGTTCCAGGGCCTGGTTGCCAAGGACGGTGATGCCAGTGCCGGTTTTGTTGGCGCCGGCCGCGCGGAATCCGACCGCGACGTTGTTGCTCGTCGTCTGCTGGGCGGCGAGGGCTTCGCAGCCGACAACCGTGTTTTCTTCTCCGCTGGTGAGGTTCACCCCGGCGTTCTCCCCAACCGCTGTGTTGCCGCCACCCGTCGTCAGGAAGGCGAGCGCCTGGCTGCCGATCGCCGTGTTGTCTTCGGTGCTCGTCAAGCTGGTGCCGCTGAGGCTGTGCAGCGCATGCCAGCCATAGGCGGTGTTGCCGCGGTGTTTTTCGTGTTCGGCTTTGCTCTCGCCGACGAAGCTCGCGAACGCTCCTTCGCCGATCGCGGTGTTTTCGCCGGCCAACTCCATGATCTCGGACGCCGGGGCCGCTTCGACGTCGGCTGCACCGAGCACCACCGCTCCCGTTTTGCCGTTCACGCTCGAGACGCCTTCCGCCCGCGCCGCATGTGGGCTGATTGCAGCATCGGCCAAGAGCACACCGGTCGCAGCCGCCGTCATCCCCACGAGCGCGCGACGACGCGTGAGCGGCTCATCCGTTGCAGGTTCGGGTTGGGCGCTCATGATCGCCTCCTCGATAATCGGGTACAGAGTTACCGCTCGTAAAGGTAACGGCGAGACCAGGCCAGCCAACAGGGCTCATTAGTCGGCGCAGCGAAGACCTGCAAACACGCTCTAGTGGAACCGCGTCGCGGCTCGGAGCTGTCTCCGACCTTCGTCGCGAGTGCGCAGCGGACTCGAACCCGCGAATGACACCCCGGAGATTGAGATACGGGTTAGTGCTTGGAGCTAGGCAACCTTCAGATATTCGCGCAGCGCCTTGCGAATCACGGATGAGGTCGTCTCGTGATCGTGCTCGGCACGCTGGGCCAATGCCTCACGCAGCTCGGGCTCAAGACGCACAGACTCAACGCTAGCGGCAGCCGAGCCCATGGCGGGTCGCCCGCCGCGTCTGCGTAGCGTCTCCTCAACGTCGTAGCCGGCCTCTGCCTTCGCTGCGAGCTTGTCGATCAGCTCGTCTGTGATCGGTACGCCGCTCGCCGTGTTGCCATGCGCTTTCTTCGCCATGCTCAGCCTCCCGGTAGCAGCCGTTGGTACTTGGCTCTCATCCCCATCGCGTGGATCACGATCTCGGACCCGTCGTCGCGCACGATCGTGACGACCTCCAGAAGCGCCGCGCTCCGCGCGATCGTCATCGCGTACTCCACAGCATGGTCGATATCTGCATCGGCGATGCCATGCTTGCGCACCGCCGAATGGATCTCCACTCGGGAATTGTAGTACGAAACCTGCACATCACCGCCGTCCATGCCGCTTTGGCTCCGCCCTTGATGAAAGACTGCGGTCAATGTCTGATCGCAGTCTTCGATACAGCGAGCGGCTGGCTATCACCGAGATGGGATCGCTACCCCCGCTCGAGTTCGAGCACCCTTCGGATCAGCTTGTTCGCGCCGTCCTGCACTTGCTTGGAGAGGCCGAGAAAGTCCGATGGGTCGGTGGGCAGTTCGAGAGAAGCCTCGAAGGCGGCCTTATCGAACACTTCGGTATCGAAGCTGCGCTTGAAACAAGGCTGGCCAGGACTCCGATACCCGACTGGCTCGACATTATCGAGATCGCGAGCGAGCGAGCGACTTCGTCCTACCGCTACTCCCTTTCAGGACGATCGAACAGCGCAACGCCAATGCCTCACTTTGCTAGCCGCTTCAACGACCTCGCGGATCGTCACCGCTTCGGATACCGACTCCAAGATGATGAGATTCAACGCATTGGATCGTCTGCATTGTCGGAGACTATTGTCGGCCCCGCCCTACTCGTCAGTCAGCGTGATGGCTGGGATCAGGTCGAGCGTTCCTATCGCGAGGCACTCCACCATCAGCGAGGTGGCCGGAGTGAGAATGACGACGCTCTGACCGCAGCCGCGGCCGCACTAGAGTCGGCCCTCAAGGCTGCGGGCCTTGAGGGCCCGACACTCGGCAAGCTCTCCAAAGCCTTCAAGGACTCGCCACTGGCCATTCCCCAATTGCGACAGGTACCGGACCTACTGAAGGATCTGCTAGAACGCACAGCCGCCGTGCGCAACATCTATGGCGACGCTCATGGGCGCAAACCTGGATCTGATGCAGACGTGCCACAAGAGCTGGTGGATCTCACGATTCATCAGGTTGGGGCTTTTATCGTCTACTTGGAGCGCCTCTCTTCACGAGCCTGACAGTTCGAGGGTGACGTCGCAAAGGACCGGTGCACGACTTGGCGCTAGTGACCTGAGTCGTTGATTCGTTGGCAGTAGTTGGCGAGGTTGTCGAGGATCTCGTCGGCGGTCGTGTGCCATACGTAGGGTTTGGGGTCTTCGTTCTAGGTGGTGATCCAGGTGCGGATCGAGGCCGTGAGGTCCTTGACTGAGCGGTGTGTGCCGCGCTTGATCCATTTCGTGGTGAGCTCGGCGAACCACCGCTCGACCAGGTTAAGCCAGGAGCTGTAGGTCGGCGTGAAATGCACATGGAAACGAGGGTGGCGTAGCAACCACCGCTGGATCGAGGGTGTCTTGTGCGTGGAGGAGTTATCGAGCACCACGTGGATCTCCAGGTGCTCGGGCACTGTCTTCTCGATCGTGTTTAGGAACCGGCGGAACTCCTCTGAGCGGTGGCGTGGGGTCATATCGGCGATGACCTGGCCGGAGGCGACATCCAGGGCGGCGTAGAGGTTTGTGGTTCCGTTCCGCACATAGTCGTGGGTCGCGCGTTCGGGCACACCGGGCATCAGCGGCAGCACAGGCGCTGAGCGGTCCAGCGCCTGGATCTGGGACTTCTCATCGACGCACAGCACGACCGCGGCATCGGGCGGGTTCAGGTAGAGCCCCACGATGTCGCGGACCTTCTCGATGAACTGGGGGTCGGGAGAGAGCTTGAAACTCTCGCTCTGATGGGGCTTCAGCCCAAAAGCACGCCAGATGCGGCTGATCGCGGTCTGGCTCATCCCGGTGGCCTGGGCCATCGAGCGCGTCGACCAATGCGTGGCGCCAAAGGCCAACCGGCAACGCGGGGTGACAAATACGGGAGCGACGGGACTCGAACCCGCGACCTCTGCCGTGACAGGGCAGCGCTCTAACCTGCTGAGCTACGCCCCCGCGATTTGCTCGGTTCCCCATGCTGGGGCGCCTCGCCTCCTTAGTATGCCAAGGCTTGCGCCACGGGCCGGAGGCGAGACAAACTGGCCGGTCGGCCAACGCTTCGATAGGCTTGCCGCCGTGGCGCTGGTCGGTCCCCCCCCAATGCTCAACTCGAACCCCTTCGCGGTGCTGTTGAGCGACCTGCGCGATGAGCGCTCCGCGTCGGTGCCGTTTCCGCCTGGCGAAATGAGTCTATCTCTTGCGCGCACTCGACGGTTCGCCGATGAACCGCTGCCGCTGCTGCTCGAGGCTTACGAGCGCTTTGGGCCGATCTTCACGCTACGGCTCTTCCACAGCAACGTCGTCTTCATGCTCGGCCCGCAGGCCAATCACTACATAACGGTCTCCAACGCTTCCAACTTCACCTGGCGCGACTCGCACTTTCGCGACCTGATCGGCCTGATGGGAGACGGTCTGCTCACGATCGACGGCGACTTCCATCGGCGCTCGCGGCGGATCATGCTGCCGGCCTTCCACCGTGAACACATCGTGGCCTCCTTCGACGTGATCCTGCAGGAGACCACGCGCGCGCTCGATCACTTCGCGCCCTATCAACGCATCGACCTCTACGCCTGGACGCGCCGCCTTGCGCTGCGCGTCGCGATGCGCGCGCTCTTTGGCCTGGACCCAGACGGCGAGCAGGCGCGTTCGATCGACGCTGCCGGTCTGTTCGAGGACGCGCTTGCCTTCTATGCGAGCGAGTTCCTGCTGCGCGTCTTCCGTGGACCCTTCACCCCCTGGGCGCGCCTGCAGCGCGCCGCGCGCAAGCTCGATCAGCTGATCTACTCGGAGATCTCCCGCCGTCGTGCCACCGGCGAGCGCGGCGAGGACATCCTCAGCCTGCTGCTCGACGCCGCTGATGAGGACGGCAACACGCTTAGCGATCTGCAGATCCGCGACGAGGTCATGACCTTGATGTTCGCCGGCCACGACACGACCACCTCGACGATCTCCTTCATGTTCTACGAGCTCGCCCACCACCCCGAGATCGTCACGCGTCTGCTGGCCGAGCAGGACGCCGAGCTCGAGAACGCTCAGCCGAACGCCGCCCAGCTGATCTCCGGCGAGCTCAGCGAGCTGGAGATGGTCTTTGAGGAGACCCTGCGCAAGTACCCGCCCGCCTGGGTCGGACCGCGCCGCGCCGTCGAGGCCTTCGAGTTCGCAGGGCACACCGTGCCCGAGCGTGCCTTTGTGAACTACTCCTCCTGGGCCTCGCATCATCTTCCCGACGTCTTCACAGACCCCGAGGAGTTTCGCCCCGAGCGCTTCGCTCCCGACGCGCGCACCGAGCTCGCCAAGGGCGCTTACGTGCCCTTCGGCGGCGGCTCGCGCACCTGCATCGGGATGCGCTTTGGGCAGCTCGAGGTGCGCGCCATCGCAACGCTGATCCTGTCGCGCTTCACGCTCTCGCTACCCGCAGACTTCGAGCTCGCGATCCGCCAGATGCCCACGATCAGCCCCAAGAACGGCCTGCCGATGCTCGTGCAGCCACGCTCTGTGCTCGCCGCAAGCGGCCTTCCCGCCGCCGCCTGAGCACCTAAGGCCCGCCTGTCTCGTCGCCACAACCTCAGCGCAGCGTCGCGCTCATCCCCAGCCGATAGCTCGGCGTGGCGCCGCGCGTGAGCGCAGCAGAGACGCCTTCGACATAGATGTGCGGGTCAGAGAAGATCGTCAGCTGCAGCGCTTCGATCAGGAAGCCGAGCGGGTGCGCCACGAGGCGACCTTCCCTAGCAAGCGCCAGCGCATTCACGCTTGCGCCCACCCCGAACAGGCCGCCGCTGGCCTGCACTTCGACCTGACCACCTCCGCTGTGCAGCAGTTGCACGTCGAAGCCTTCGGGAAGCGCCGCTCGCACCGCCGCCTGATCGGCGCTCGCGACCGCGCTGAGGCGAGGGCCGCGCTTGCTCAGGCGCGCTTCGCTCAGCTGCAGCGAGCCGACCTTCACGTGTTCGGCGCTGATCTCCTCGCGCGCCACCTGCCGCGATTCCCACAGCAGCTTCGCGGCCTGCGCCGGTTCGATCGTGAGGCTGCGTGCCTTCACGCGCACCGAGTCCACGCTGCCCCACAACAGCTTCACCGCCGGCCACGCCGACACGCTCACGCTCGCCACGCTCCCGTAACGACCCACGCGTGAGGACACCACGCTCGCGGCGATGCGCGGCAGAAGGATCTGTGCGAGCACGAGCACCAGCAGCAGCACGCCCGTCAGAACGAGCAGCAGCTTTCGTGCGTTCAAGGGCCGGCCAGCGCGCCGCATCTCCCGCAGCTTCGCAGGGGATGCGGCGCGCGTGTGACGCTTGGGCTCCTTAGCCCAAGCCGTTGGCCGTGAGGAACTGCTTGGCCACCGTCGCCGCCGACTGCTTGTCGACACTGACCGCCTTGTTCATCTGCTGGATCGCCTGGATCGTGAGCAGCGAGCTGACCTTGTTGAGCGTTTCCGCGAACGCCGGCCCCTCCGCCGTGAGCACGCTCTGCTTTACCACCGGCGCCACGTTCTGGAAGCCGAACACGTGCTTGGGGTCTTCGAGCACCTTGAACTTGCCACCCAACAGCTGCGCGTCGGTCGTGAACACGTCCTGCACGTCCACCTGTCCCGTTTCGAGCGCCTTGTAGGAAAGTTCGATCGCGATCGGCTTGAACGTCATCTCCACGCCATATTCCGACTTGATCCCGAGCACGCCCTCTTGACGCGTTGCGAATTCGGGAGCGCCGCCCAGCGTCGCGCTCTTGCCGAGCGGCTTCAGGTCCGCGATGCTTTTGAGCTTGTGCTTCGACGCATAGCTCGGCAAGGTCGCCAACGCGTCGGAGTCATAGAACGGCGTCGTGTCCAGCAGCGTGTAGCCGCCTTTCTCCAGGAACGCCTTGGCCTCTGCCGCCGCCGCGCTCGCGCTCGTCGGGTTTGTCTTCTGTTGCGCGACCGCCGAGAGCAGTACGCCTGTGTACTCGGGGTACATCTCGATCTGCCCCGAGGTCAGCGCCTTGTAGATGATCTCCGAGGAGCCCACGTTGTCCTTGAGCGTCACCTTGAAGCCCTTCGCTTCCAGCGCCTGCGCGTAGAGCGCGCCGAGGATGTTCTCCTCCGCGAAGTTCTTATCGCCGATCGTGACCGCCGGCTTACCCGCACCGGCACCACTGGAGCCGCTGCTCGCAGTGCTGCTGCTCGAGCTCGAGCTACTCGACGACGAGTTGCTGCTTCCGCACGCCGCCAGCCCCGCCATCAACGCCAGCGCCGCCGCAGAACTCGCCATGAACCTACCCAGTCGCCTGCCCGTCATCCATCGCCTCCTGGTTGTTTATGTGGTCGATCGGAAAAGATTGATCTCACGCAACCGCCGCGTCAGCCACACGTGAGCGTTCGCGCGTGGGCTCTGAGAGCAAGAGCCCACGCGGTGTGAGCGCGCGCTGCACGAGCGTCAGCATGCCCTCGACCGCGAGCGCGAGCGCCGCCACGCAGATCGCCGCACCGAGCACACCCGAGAAGTGGTAGCTCGTCTCGTTCGCGATCACGTCGCCGAGGCTGCCGCTGAAGCCCGCGAGCGAGGCGATCGTGGTGGTGCTCACCACGAACACCGCCGCCGTGCGAATCCCCGCGAAGATCAGCGGAACCGCCAGCGGCAGCTCCACGCGTCTGAGGATTTCCCCCTGACTCATGCCCATTCCCATTGCCGCGTCCACCAGATCGCGATCCACGCCGTCGACCGCCAGGTAGGAGTTCGTGATGATCGGCGGCACCGCGAGGATCACGAGCGCGAGCTCCACCACGGTCAGGCCGAGACCAAGGAACGCATCGCCGATCGCGAGCACCGCCAAGCTCGGCAGCGCGCGCCCGATGTTGCCGAGGTTGATCGCGAGGAACGAGCCGCGGTGCACGTGGCCGAGCCACACCCCCACCGGCACCGCGATCACGACCGAGATCGCCACGCCGATCGCGCCTACCTTCAAGGTTTCGAGCGCCAAATGCGTGAGGCTCGGAAGCGCCGGCTGGCCGGCGATCGCACCGTTGTGCGCGATGAACTTGAACGCTTCGATGAACTCGTGCATCGCCTCTCCTAACCCGCGCGCGCCCGCGTCCAGGGAGTGAGCAGACGCTGCACGCCGACGAGCAGCGCATCGGAGGCGAGCGCCAGCCCGATCGCCAGGCCGCCCGCCGCGATCAGCTCCGTCTTGAACGGGCCCTCGCCGAGCGCCGTGTGGATCGGCACGCCCAGACCCGCGTCATAGATCGTGTAGACGATCGTCGCCAGCGCGATGATCGTCACGACCGCGATTCGCAGGCCTGCCACGATCGCCGGCAGCGCGAGCGGCAGCTCTACCCGCCACAGCGCCTGGCGTCGCGACATGCCCATCCCCTCCGCCGCTTCGAGCACCTCCGCTGGCACCGCTCGCAGGCCGCTGAGGATGTTGCGAAAGAGGATCAGCAGCGTGTAGGAGACGAGCGCGATCTCCGCCGAGAACACGTTCGGCCCAACGGGCGCCACGAGCAGCTCGAACAGCGCCAGCGAGGGGATCGTGTAGAGGAACGTCGTGATCAGGATCGTGGGCCGCTCCAGCCGCCGGTAGCGGTGCGCAGCGAGCGCCAGCGCCATCGAGATCACAAAACCGATCGTCACGGCCACGAGCGCGAGCAGGATGTGCTGGCGGAGCGCCGGCCACAGGATCGGTGCCCAGTTGTGGCTTACCCAGTCGCTGCAGAAAAGGTGGTTGTGCACCACACAGCTCGAGCTCTGCGAGGAGTAGTCAGGGATCACCGGGCCGCCTGCCGCGAGCGGCACGAGCGCCATCAGCCGCCACCCTCCGCGCTGCGCGCGCCGTTTGCGGCCTCCTCGCTGAGCAGTTGCTCGACGAGCGTAAGCGTCACGAGCCCCTCAACCTCACCGTCGCCGTCGATCACCGTGAGCGGCTTCCCGCCGGCGCTCAGCAGCGCCGAGAGCGCATCGCGCACGGAGGTCTCGCGCGACACGCGGTGTGCGCTCTCATCGGGACGAAGTCCGTTGGGCTCGATCAGCTTGAGCTCTGCGAGCGTCGTCAACGCGAGACGCTTCAGACCCCGGTCCGCGCCCACGAACTGCGCCACAAAGGAGTCCGCGGGATGCGTGAGGATCTGCTGCGGCGTGTCGTATTGCGCGAGCACGCCGCCCTCGCGCAGGATCGCGATGCGGTCGCCCATCTTGATCGCCTCGTCGATGTCGTGTGTCACGAACACCACCGTCTTCTTGACCTGCGCCTGCAAACCTAGGAACTCGTCCTGCAGGCGTGCACGGTTGATCGGGTCGATCGCGCCGAACGGCTCGTCCATCAGCATCAGCGGCGGGTCTGCCGCGAGCGCACGCGCCACGCCCACGCGCTGGCGCTGTCCGCCGGAGAGCTGCGCGGGGTAGCGCCCGCTCATCTCCGCGGGGTCGAGACCGATCAGCTCGAGCAGCTCGCTCACGCGCGTCTTGATGCGCTCCTCCTCCCAACCGAGCAGCCGCGGCACCGTCGCGATGTTCTCGCCCACCGTCTGATGCGGGAACAGTCCGATCTGCTGGATCACGTAGCCGATCTCACGCCGCAGCGCCTTCGGCTCGCGGCTGAGCACGCTCTCGCCACCGAGCAGGATGTCGCCGCTACTGATCGAGATCAGTCGATTGATCAGACGCATCGCCGTCGTCTTGCCCGAGCCGGAGGGGCCCACGAGCACACAAACCTCGCCGGCGGGCACCGTCAGCGACAGGTCCTTGATCGCGGGCTCGCGCTGCCCCGCATAGAGCTTGCTCACGCCTCGGAGCTCGAGCTCAGCCGCCTGCGCAAACGCCAACGGCCCCTCGCTATGGGCAGTGTCATCGGTCTTCAAAGGAAGCTCCCGGCCGGGTGCCTCCGATCGTACCCGCAGGAAGGCGCAAACCAAACCCTGGGCGTGCTGACCGGGGCTGCGCGCAGCGGCCCGCTAGCCTTGAGTCCCCCGCAGGCGGGGGCGCGTAGCTCAGTTGGCTAGAGCACCTCGTTTACACCGAGGGGGTCGCCCGTTCGAGTCGGGCCGCGCCCATCGAGAGCAAAAGTTCGCAGCAAAGTTCACAGCTCAAAGTCTCAAACCTCGATCTACCCCAATGAACGACGCCCATCCCATTCGCATCGCCGTGATCGGCTCCGGGCCCGCCGGCTTCTACGCCGCCGGGCATCTCCTGAAGGCCGGCGGCGAGCACGTCGAAGTGGACATGCTCGAGCGGCTCCCCACGCCCTGGGGACTCGTGCGCTCCGGCGTCGCGCCCGATCACCCGAAGATCAAGTCCGTCACGCGTATCTATGAGAAGACCGCCGCGCATCCGCAGTTTCGCTTCTTCGGCAACGTCAACTTCGGCGAGCACGTCTCGCGCGCTGAGCTGCTCGAGCACTACCACGCGATCGTCTACGCCACCGGCTCGCCCTCTGATCGCCCGCTCGGTATTCCCGGCGAAGAGCTCCCCGGCTCGCACGCCGCGACCGAGTTCGTGGGCTGGTACAACGGCCATCCCGACCACACCGACCTCGAGGTCGATCTCCTCAAAGCGGAGCGCGCGGTGGTGATCGGCAACGGCAACGTGGCGATCGACGTTGCACGCATGCTCGTGCTTGCGCCCGCCGAGCTGGCGCCCACGGACACCGCCGACCACGCGCTCGAGGTGCTCGCACACAGCAACGTCAAGGAGGTCGTCGTGATCGGCCGCCGCGGCCCCGCGCAGGCTGCCTTCACCAACCCCGAGCTGCTCGAGCTGGGCGAGCTGGCAGACGCCGATGTGATCGTCGACCCGCAGGAGCTCGAGCGCGCGCTTGCCGTGCCCGACCCGCAGGCCGAAGAGAACGCGACCGCGCGGCGCAACGTGGAGATCCTGCGCGACTACGCCGCGCGCGTGCCCGCCGGGCGTGCGAAGCGGATCGTGCTGCGCTTTCTGCTTTCGCCCGACACTTTGCTGCCCGGCGAGGCCGGTCACCTCGGCGCGGTCGAGCTGATCCGCAACGAGCTCGTGGCGGGTCCTGACGGCAAGCTCAAAGCACAGGCGACCGAGGAGCGAGAAACAATCGCCGCAGGACTGCTCTTCCGCGCGATCGGCTATCGCGGCATCGCGCTTCCCGAAGTGCTCTTCGACGAGCACGCCGCCGTGATCCCCAACGAGGCGGGCTGCGTCACCGACCCCACCACCGGTGAGCGTCAAGCCGGCGAGTACGTCGTCGGCTGGATCAAGCGGGGGCCCTCGGGCGTGATCGGCACCAACAAGAAGGACGCTCAGGAGACCGTCGATGAGATGCTGCGCGATCTCGGCCTCGGCGAGCCAGGCGCCGGCGCCCACATACCCGCGAACCCCGACCCCGCCACGGTCGAGGCGCTGCTGCGCTCGCGCCAGCCACAGCTCGTGACCTACGCGGGCTGGCAGGCCATCGACCGTCACGAGCGCGCACTCGGTGAGCCGGCCGGCCGGCCGCGCGTGAAGCTCACGCGCATCGATCAGCTGCTGCGCGTCGCCGCCGAAGAACAGCCCTGAGATCAACGCGATTTGCCAGCCGACTCTCCCAATCGGCGAGCCGGTCTGCGAGACTGTCGCGCGCTGGGCCCCGTTAGCTCATCTGGTAGAGCGCCGGACTTTTAATCCGGTGGGGCGGGTTCGAGTCCCGCACGGGGCATTTCACTGTCGGTCGCGACGCTTGCCGTACTGGCTTCGAGAACCGGCCTTCAGGATGATGGGAAGCGCCGCCCCTCATCGCCTGTCCACAGGCCGCGGCGCTTGATCTCCGGCACAAGGTAGTCGTCGTAGATCCGGTAATGGACGTCGCGGAGGCGACGGGCAGACTCAGGCTGTGCCATGAGATTGAACATACGCGCCTCGACATAGCGATCCTTGCGGGCCGTGTGGAAGACGGTATTCCGGAGTTCGCGCAGACCGTCGTACAGGCTGTCGTCTAGCGAATCGAGCCCGGATAGCTCGACGCCTTTTTCTTTGCAACCCTCGAGGACCGAGAACAGCAGTCCGTACCAAAGATAGAGATAGATGCCGAACGGTTCGACCGTGATGCGCAGTAGCAACTCATCTTCGGGCAGCTCATCAGTTGGCGCGTCAGCAATCGCGTCGTCGGCCCGCTCACGCAGCAAGTTGGCCCGCATCCATTGGCGATGGAGCACGCCCAGAGTTTCGAGACTCAGGTCCTTGAGGGGAATGTCGTCAGTCCTATCTGCTGTCGGGACGGCCGGCCGGAACCGGGAAGACGCCAGCTATCGCAATGCCAGAGCTCGCTGGAGACCCGTATCGACCTGAACCATCAGCCAGTCCGGCAGCGCACCGAGCCGCTCCTCGGTAGTCGTCCGATCGATGGTCGCCAGCTGTGTGACGTTCACAACCGAATCATCATCCAATCCTGTCAGCTCTGCTGCGATGAGCACATTCCCTGGGAGCGCAGCCAACCGGACGTTGCTCGTCAACACTGCCACGGTGACCGTCGCCAGACGCGAGCGGTTGTACTGGTCAGCGCTGATCACCAGCACCGGACGCCGTAGCGCAGGTGCCGAGCCTCGCGGCAGACCTAGGTCTGCCCACCACAGCTCGCCGCGGCGCATCAACGGCTATCGACCGACAGTGCCGCAGCCGCCGCGTTGGTAAACGCATGATCGTCCGGCAGACCAGCGATCACACGGTCGATTGCCTCGGTCGTTTCCTCATCGTCCAGTGCGTTGAGCCAGCGCTCCGCGGCACGTACAAAGAACTCGCTGCGCGAGACGCCCAGCTCACGCGCGGCGCGCTCCACCCGATCGAACGTTTCATCTGGCAAGGAGATGGCCGTCTTCATGTCCGGAGTATAACGCGGTTATACCGTTGGTGCCGCTCTGATCCAGGACCGCTCGCAGCCCCTCCGATGGGTTCGAAAGCTGTCCTACCAAGTGCATTGGCTGTCCCTCCCAGGTCCCGTTCAGCGCGCGAGCACGACGCTGACGTGCGCCCCGGCCGCGAGCCGGAGGCCCGGCCGCGCTCCCTGGGCGAGTACCGTGCCCCGGCGATGCCCGCGGCGATGACGATGGGTGATGCGGCCGAGGGCACAGCCTCCGTGTGCCAGGGCACGGCGAGCGCTCGTGAGCGTCTTGCCGGCGAGCTTCGGGACCACGCACGCCTTGCCGCTGGCGCCATGGGAACCCGACGGGGGGAGGACCGTGATGGTCATGTTCGCCCGCGCGAGTTCGAAGGTCGCGAGCGGGCTGCTCAGAATGCGGACGCAGAGCCCGTAGATGCCCGGCATGCCGTGTTCGGCCGTGTAGGTGACCGAGGAGCCTCCCGGGGTCGCCGGATATTCCTTGAAGATGGCGGGGAAGGGGCAGTTGTAGCCCTTGCCTTCGATCAGGAACGTCGGGAACAGGCCGACGCTGACCGACACCGGCGTCGTCCCCGGCTCGATCGAGTAGCTGATCGGCACGGTGTAGCGTTCGCTCGGCGAGCTGAAGGTCGGGGCGAGCGTGATCGTGTCGTTGGGTACCCGCACCGTGAAGGTCGTCGTCGCGGTCGCGTGCACGGTCCGTTCGCCTTTGAAGTTGCTGGTTTCGAGGTAGGCGCAGACCCTGTATTCGCCGGGCGACGCGATGATCGTCGAGGAGGGGGCGCCGCCGCCGGGGTTGTAGCTCGGCTCGAGGTCAACCTTGAGCGGGATCGACACGCCGAGCGGACCGGTTTCAACCGACGATTCGAGTTTGGTTTCCACCACCATCGCGGGGGTCGTGATCGGTTCGAGCACTTCGTCCCAGCTCATCCCGCAACCGTCCGCGGCCGGCTCCGCGAGCATGTCCAGCCTCGCGCCCGCGCTCGTCACCACACCGCCGGCGGCGATCGTGACCGTCCCACCTCCGGGCACGGGCGACGGGCTCGCTGAGAGCGTCAGCGTGTCCGCGCCGGCCATCGCCGGTGCGGACGCCGCGGCGAGCAGAACCACGCACGCCGCCGCGGCGGCACGAACCGCGGTCTTGAGCTTCACTCGAACCGCGGTCATATGCGTTGCATCGTCCTCGCGCATACCTCCCACGGCTTCCACGATACGCGCGGGACAGAGCCGAAGCAAGAGCTGCGTCGCAATGACATCAGTGCTGGGCCGAGAGGGCTGCGCGCCAGTCCCGGGGCACTGGTCGACGGCGGAAACGCCGGCAAGCTCGTCCACGCCTTGGGGCAGAGCGTGCCGCGACCCCGGCGAGGCCGATAACAACGCCAAGAAACCCGACGAGGGCTGCCGTCATGGGCGCAGTATCGCGACCGCCGAGTGGCTTGTAACGAGACTGTTACCTCCCCTAGTGGCGCTTAGTTAGACGTGCTAGTCGTCCAGTTGCTGCGAAATATTCTTTTCCCCTGAACTTGGAGACATCGTGACGAGATCTCAGACGGCTGCATCTCTAGGCATCGCGTTCGTGCTCGCTTTTCTCACGACCGCAGCATCATCGCTGGGCAGCCCCGCTGCGGTCACTGCTCCAGGATCGTATATCTGTATCCCGGCATCGCCGGCGAATGAGCTATCTCCACCTCCACCGCTATGGATGCGTTCTGGAGTCATGCCGAGCGAAGCCGAAGCCAAGATGATTGAAGAAACCCCGCCGCTTTGCGCGAAAGGCACCGTCCCGCGGATGAAAGCCATGACAGACACCCCGCCGGTCACACGCACAGCGGGACTTGGAGTTGGTGAAGCGCAGCCCGCGGTGAGTAGCTCCGCTTTTATTATGCTGGCGAATTCTATAGAAAAGGCGGGATAGGGCAGCTGTATCGCACGTGGATCTCCGAACCGACCGTCCCTCAGCTTGGCTTTCACTCGCTTGATCAGCTCAGCGAGCAGAAGGAACCGGTCGGAGTGAAGTACACCGTGGAGCTCGGCTGGACGGTGGCCCCAGTCCTAGATAAAGGTAATCTACCGAACGCACCCCACCTGTTCACCTACGTGAATAAGGACAACTACAAAAGTAACGGCGAACCAGGTGGTGACTGTTACAACTGCGAATTCGTCCCGATCGGCGAACCCAAAGTCGTGCCGGGCATGGCACTCACACCGAAAAACACCCTAGTGACTTTCGGCGTCGAATACCACGAAGGTAATTGGTGGATCGACTATGCGAACCAGTGGATCGGATATCTCAAGGGCAGCTTCTGGCCCGAAGGCTTCTCCTACGCACCAGTACACCAAGTGTTCGGCGAGATTTATGACTCCACAGAAAAACCGAAAACTCAGATGGGTAGTGGCAAGTTTGGCACCGAAACTGGATCAACGGAGATAAACGGATCCATTAAGTATCCTGAATCCCAACCAGCAAGAAACCGACCAAGGCGTTGCCAATCCACCGGGCAACCTGACAGAACCGAAATGGTACTCGATCGGCAAAGTCAACGCGGGACGAACCACATGGCACTTTGGAGGGCCGGGCGCGTAGCGCGAGATGCTCGTCTAAAGTCGGTGGCAGATGGTTCAGTGCCCACGACACTGGGCCATCTGCCGAGATATAGATCGCCGCAAGTGCGGCTCCGAGCTAGTAGGAGGTTCGGCAACAATGTTGAGCGCAGGAACCAAAAGTACGGTGGGATTGATCGCGGTGCTCGCGGCGATAGGCGCTACTACAGCCCATGCAGAAGTGATGGCTGCTCCGGACTTGACCCCGGAAGCCCCGCTCTTCGACGTATCGGTTCGTGCAGCCCCGTGCGTGGCGCCGCAATCACGCATAGTGGTGATGGTCTCGAGCGTGACCCCGGACAGCGTTGTAACCGCCCACGCTGGAGGGGCGAAAGCCTTCGCTCATGCAGACTCGACGGGAGTAGTCTTCCTACGCCTCGCCGTCACGCGGCTGCCACGCCGTAGGAGCGCCGTCGCCGACCCGATCGTGGTCAGCGGAACTCGATCTGGAGCACGCGGTGTCGTCGCCCGAGCGGTGATCGTCGGTACGCATCGGATGTGCCGAGCGATCAACTCTCGCTGAACCAGGGGCACCACACGCACCTGAAGTGCGGGCCAGGGGGTCGCCAAAGTCCTCCAGACGTGCGCCTGTTGTGGTGTACGCGATTTGGTACACTTTGGCTCGTGCCCAAGACGATCCCAGTCCGCGAGTTTCGGAGCAACTTGTCTGAGCTACTCAGCGATGTGGCTGATCGCCGAGATCACGTCGTCGTGACGCGCAACGGACGGCCGGCGGCCGCACTCGTACCCATCGACGAGTACCAAGCACTCGAGGAGACCGCCGAGATCCTCTCCGATGCAGCAAGCTTGGAGGCCCTACAGGTGGGTCTCGATGAGATCGCACGCGGAGAGACGATTGAGCTCAGCGACCTGCGTCGTGAGCTGGCGGAGAAACGAGCCGCGAGATAGCCAGTGGCGCGACTGGTCCTCGCGCGTCGCGCCCGTACAGAGCTGCTCGCACTTGGCTGGCCTTTGATCGATGCCGCCGAGGAAGCTCTGGCGCTACTTCAACGTGAGCCACATGCCGGCTATCCGCTGCGTGGCAGACTTCGCGGCCTGTACTCCCTTCGGGTCGGCTCATATCGGATCATTTACCAGCTCTCGAGCGACGAAAGCACTGTGCGCGTCGCAACCGCTCGCCATCGCTCAGTCGCCTACGACAGCGAACCCGCGTTAGCGATCCCGCGAGCCCCGGGCCACGGCCTATGTAGCTGCTAGGCTCAGATGATGACGCTACAAGTGCTGACGTACGAGGTCGGTGTGCGCGCGCTGCACGATCGCCTGAGCGAGCACTTGGAGCACGTTCAGGGTGGCGCGGAGGTGCTTGTCACGCGCCGTGGGCAACCGATCGCCCGCCTGTCCGCGGTCAAGGAGAACGATCCCATGCAGGATCTCGTACGGCGCGGCCTCGTGACACCGCCGAGCCGCCAACGGACCGCGCTGCGCGCGAAGGTCAAGGCACGCGGCCCGGTTTCCGAGCTAGTTGCCGAACAACGCCGCTGATCCTCTACTTCGATACCTCAGCACTCATTAAGCTCGTGATCGTCGAGGAAGGATCCGAGCTGGCGAGCGAGTTGTGGGCTACCCCGCATCCCGGGGCCTCGAGCATCCTCGCCTATCCGGAGGGTCGTGCGGCGCTCGCGGCTGCACGACGTAGCGCTCGGCTTACCGCCGCCGCCCACAAGCGGGCGGTTGAGGACCTCGAGTCTCTACATGGCGAACTGTCGCTTATCGGCATCGACGTACAGCTGGCGCGCGAGGCCGGCGAGCTCGCTGAGAAGTTCGCGCTGCGCGGCTATGACGCAGTCCATCTCGCCAGCGCGCTCTCGGCTGGTGAGATGATCACGCTCGTCAGTTGGGACGAGGATCTCAGACGCGCCGCTGCACGCAGCGGCTGCGCCCTAGCCCCACCCACGCAGATGCCAGTTGCCCGATGACCACACGAAAGGGCGCTAGCCGAGCCGCCAGCCACCCGCGCTAGCGTTCCAACGACGCCGCTTGGAACGCTTTGCCCAGTGCGAGCGTGAGCTGAGCACTCGTTGGTGCGCTGTCTGGGTCTATCAGCGATTGCAGCATCAGGCCATCGCTGACGCTCATGAGCAGCGATGCGATGTGTCGGGCGTCTTCGGCCTCGATGTTGGCGCTGAGCGAAGCGACGATCATCGTGGCGACCGTGTCACGCTGCTTTCGGTAGTGCGCGATGAGTTGCTCGCGGGTCTCCTGCGAGCGTTCGCTGCCCGCGACGATCTGGATGAAGCCGAGAAAGTAGGGGCGCATCGCATCGAAGTCGTCGAGGATCATCTCGAGCGATCGTGCGAGGCGCCTGCCCGGCGGCGCGTCCGCTTCGGCACTGATCGTGCGCGCGACCGTTTGTGCCCACTCCTCGAAGACGAGCTTTGCGGCCTCGTCCAGGAGCGCGTCCTTGGAGCCAAAGTGGTAGCTGATCGATCCGAGGTTGGTTTTGGACGCCGCGACCAGATCGCGAGCGGTGATCTCGCCGCGACCCGATTGGCGCATGAGCGTCCTGGCCGCGTCAAGCAGCGCGTCGCGGTGCGTTGCGCGTGGCGGCTTGGACAACGCTGTCAGCGAGGGCCTGGCGAGGGCTGGGGTGGGCGCGTCATCAGCCGCAGCGGCGGGCTGCCCGCGAAGCGCAGCACCTCTGTGCACTGAAAGCCGAGCCTTTCATACAGCGCAGCGTTGCGCTCGCTGGATGCCTCCAAGTAGGCCGGCAGCCCCTCCTGATCGCAGCGATCGAGCGTGGGGCGCATCAGCTTGCTTCCCAGCCCCCGGCCCTGTGCCTCGGGCGCGACCCCGATGTTCGCGAAGTAGTAGTGCGCGCCGCGCAGGTGACGGCGCTCGACGGCCGCGAGCAACCCCACCGCACGCGGAAGGCGCGCGCGAAAGACGCCCGCAAACTGTGCGCCGTGAGCAACTATCAACGACGGCGGTAGACGCCACTGGCCAGGCGGCATGCAAAGCGCGGCACCCTGCAGCCCATCGACGGTCCACACGCACCCGTCCGCGAACGAGTGGGCGAGCTGGAGCGCGAAATATTGCTCGAGGCGTGCCTGCCGGCGCGAGCCTCCGCCGATCAGCCAGCAGAAGATGGGGTCCTCGCGAAACGCAGCGGCAAGAGCCACCTTCAGCGAGACAGACTCGCTCGACTGCGCCACACGCACCGCCGGCGAAAGGGCCGTCGCGGAAACCTCAGGGACCGTCGCGGCGGGCTGCGTCGTCTGTGTCTCGCGGCTCATCGCCAGCGTTTATACCACGTGTTTATACAAATGTCTAATATTGTGGGACGCCGCCTTGTTCAGCGCGCGCCGATGACCTTGCCGCGCCCGTCTCGCGCGACATAGACCGTGGCGTGTGGCCGCGATCTCGAGGCGGTCACGCTCAGATGCAGACTTCCTCCACCTGATGATCAACCTTGCGATCCGCTGCATGCTCAACGCATCGGCTGCGCGCGCTCTCGAGCAAGGCGTTCAAACCCGAGGATCCCGTCGGAACTACCGAGTTTCTTGAAGACCGCTAGGGCGTAACGGCGAGCTGCGCGTGACGCTCAGACCAGGGCATCGCCTGCTCAAGCTGTGCGGCCAGGCTGATCAGGCTCGCCTCCTGCCAGGGGCCCGCGGTGAGCATCACGCCGACCGGCACGCCCTCGTCGGTCCAGTGCAGCGGCAGGCTCACGGCGGGTAGCCCGCTGACGTTGCCGAAAGCCGTGAAGGACACGCTCGCGACCACATCGAACACGGGCTGATCTGGCGCCTCGTGCTGCGCGGCGAGGATTGCGCCCGCCTGCGGCGCCACGATCGCCGAGGTCGGCGTGAGCAGCATGTCGAAGTCGCGGCCCCAGCGCACCAACTCGCGGCGGCTCAGCCGCTCGAGCGTCTTTGCCGCAAGCACATAGTCGTAGGCGCCAGTCTCGCTCGCGAGCGCCCGCTGATGGGCGATGTGCGGCTCCACAGCCGACCAGTCCACGCCCTCATAGTCAGCGAGCCCACCCTGTGTCAGCGCGATGAACGGCGGCACCATCTCTTCGGAGATCGTCGGCACCTCGCACCTCCGTCGACCGTGTGGCCGAGCTCCTCGAGCGCGATCGCCGCGGCGC
The DNA here is from genome assembly GCA_963785435.1 of uncultured Solirubrobacterales bacterium. Lineage (GTDB taxonomy): Bacteria > Actinomycetota > Thermoleophilia > Solirubrobacterales > Solirubrobacteraceae > Palsa-744. Next base: position 158,390 of record CAWAVE010000008.1, on the reverse strand, counting down.
GCGCAGCGGCGACGCAGGCCGGGTCGGTCGGGATCCCGAGCGGCGCCTGCGCCATCAGCCCGATGCGCAGCGTGCCCGGCGGGATGCTCGTCTGCTCGGCGAAGGCGCGTGCGGGCGGCGGTGCGTTGTACCAGGCGAGCGGATCGACTGAGGCGATCGCGTCGAGCACCACCGCCGAGTCGGCCACGGTGCGCGAGACCACGCCCTCCACGACCGCGCCGAGCCAGCTTTGCGCCAGGCGCGGCACGCGGCCTCGGCTCGGCTTCAAGCCCACGAGCCCGCAATAGGCGGCAGGGATGCGGATTGAGCCGCCACCATCGTTGGCGTGCGCGATCGGGAACATGCCAGCCGTCACAGCTGCCGCAGCGCCGCCGCTTGAGCCACCCGGCGAGCGGTTTGTGTCCCAGGGGTTGCGCGTGATCCCGTAGCGGCTGTTCTCCGCGGCCGTGATCACGCCGAACTCCGGCGTGTTGGTGCGCGCGCACAGCACGAAGCCCGCCGCCACGAGCGCCTCGACGATGAGCTCGCTCTCCTCGCTCACGCCCACGGGCGCTCCGTTGGAGCCGTAGGTCACCGGCCAGCCTGCGACCGGCGTGAGGTCCTTGATCGGGATCGGCACACCCAGGAAGGGCGCGTCCTCGCCGGCCGCGATGCGGCGGTCCGCCTCGGCCGCGCTCGCGCGCGCCTGCTCGTCGTTGCGCCAGGTGATCGCGTTGATCTGCCCGTCACGCTGATCGACGGCCGCCAAGCAAGCCTCGAGCAGCTCCACCGCGGAGAGCTCGCGTGAGCGCAGCGCGGAGGCGAGCTCCAGAGCCGGCGTGGACGGTCCGAGCGACGCCATCGCGCGACCCTACCAGGGTAGGCTGCCACGAGCGAAGCGCCCCACACCGATCCAGCACGGAGGTCTCTCGCGTGAGCCGCACTAGCAAAGCCCCATATGACGTCAAAGGTCACACCGTGTTTATCACCGGCGCCGCGCGCGGCATCGGTGCGGCAGCCGCGGCGCGTCTGCACGCCAAAGGCGCGAACGTCGCGCTCGTCGGACTCGAGCCCGAGCGCCTGAAGCGCAACGCCCGCGAGCTCGGCGAGCGCGCCGCCTTCTTCGAGGCCGACGTCACCGACCTGAGCGCGCTCGAAGGCGCCGTCAGCGCGACCGTCGAGCGCTTCGGCGCTATCGACGTGGCGATCGCCAACGCCGGCATCGCCTTCACGGGCGCGCTCGCCACCGCGCCCGTCGAGCAGGTCGAGCGCACGCTGTCGGTCAACCTGCTCGGCGTCTGGCGCACCGACCGCGCGGTGCTCGCAGAGCTCAGCAAGCGCGGCGGCTATCTGCTCAACATCTCCTCGCTTTCAGCGATCGCGCACGCGCCGCTGATGGGCCCCTACACCGCGGCGAAGGCCGGCGTGGAGGCGCTCACGGACACGCTGCGAATGGAGATGGCGCCAAGCGGCGTGCAAGTCGGCTGCGCCTACTTCGGCTTCATCGATACCGACCTCGTGCGCGCGAGCTTCGCGCAGCCCTCCGCGCAGACGATGACCAGCGAGCTGCCCGGCTTCATGCGCAATCCCGCCCCTCTGTCCAAGGCGATCGACGCGATCGAGCGTGGCGTAGAGAGCCGCGCCGCGCGCGTGTGGGCCCCGCGCTGGGTAGGCGCGATGATGCTCCTGCGCGGCGCCCTGCAGCCGCTCAGCGAACGCCGCACGCTCGCCGATCGCGACAAGCTCGCGGAGGGGATTCGCATGGCCGAGGCATCGGGCGAGGCTGACATGCAGGACCCTCTGCTCGGCGTCGCCGCGCAGGCCCTGCACGACTAGACGCCCCCACCACGACTACTTCCGCGGCGGAGGCGCCGGCTCGAACGCAGCGGAGCGCTAGGCGTCCGTCTCGCGCTCTGAGCCCTCCTCGCCATCGGCGAGGATCCGGTAGAGATCGCCCCGCGCCTGCGCGAGCACATCGCGCGCACGATCCATCTGCGCCTCGCTGCCCGTGCGCATCACCTGCGCAAAGGCGAACGCAACCTCACGCATCAGCTTGCCGAGCTCGTGCGCGCGGTCGCTGACGTCACCGCTCATCTGCTCCCAAGGCGCGGGCTTCTCAGCATCGCGCTCTGCGATCAGCGCGCGACCAGCGTCGGTGAGCACGAACAGCTTGCGCCCCTCGATCTCCTGCGAGCCGATCAGGCCCTCGTCCTCGAGCTGCTGCAGCGCCGGATAGACCGAGCCGGGGCTCGCGCGCCACACGCCGCCGCTGCGCTCCTGGACCTCCTGCATGATCTGGTAGCCGTTGCGCGGCTCCTCCGCCAGCAGCAACAGCGCCGCCGTGCGAATGTCGCCGCGTCTGGCCTTGCGACCACGGCCACGCGGTCCGAACCCGCCGGGGAAGCCGCCGAACGGCCCCCCGAACTCGCCGCGCGGACCGTGCGCGAAGGCCCGTCCGCGCTCTGGCGAGTGATGCGCTCCGCAGTCGTGTCGTGGCCCGCTGTGTCTTGAATGACTAAACATATCTACTCCTATCGTGAACTATCTAAGTAAGGTCACGATATATCGTTATGTTCGTTTCTTCAAGTCCCTCCTCTCTACGAAGGCAAGTCACCCACGAGATGCCTAGTGCCTGAAGTGGCGACGGTCTGTGGCGAGCATCGCAGCGCCGGCGCCATCCGCCGCGGCCACGACCTCCTCGTCGCGCACCGAGCCGCCCGGCTGGATGATTGCGCCGACGCCCGCGTCGAAGGCGAGCTGCGGTCCGTCTGCGAAAGGGAAGAAGGCGTCTGAGGCGAGCGCCGCACCCGCCAACTGCTCGGGGCGGAATGCCTGGGCCTTCTCGATCGCGATGCGCACCGCGTCCACGCGGCTCATCTGCCCGGCACCGATGCCGATCGTCGCGCCATCGGCGGCCAGCACGATCGCGTTGGAGCGCACGTGGCGAGACACCTTCCAGGCGAACAGCATGTCGCGCCACTCCCGCTCGCTCGGCTCTCTGGCGCTCAGCACGCGCATCTGCTCGCGCGTCTCAGAGACCACGTCGCGGCTTTGCACGAGCTGCCCGCCGAGCACCGCCTTGCTCTCGAGCTCGAGCGATGGGCTTGGCCAGTCGCGCAGCTCGAGCAGGCGCACGTTTTTCTTGACCTGCAACACCTCGAGCGCGCCCGCGTCGAAGCCAGGGGCCAGCAGCACCTCGATGAACTGTCCCGCGAGCGCCTCCGCGAAGACTCGATCGACCTGTCGGTTGACCGCGATCACGCCGCCGTAGGCGCTTTGCGGGTCGCACGCGAAGGCGCGCTCGTAGGCCTGCAGCCCGCTCTCCCCAAGCGCACAGCCACAAGGGTTGTTGTGCTTGACGATCGCGCAGGCCGCCTGGGCGAAGTCCTCCACAAGCTCCCGCGCGGCGCTGAGGTCGAGCAGGTTGTTGAAGGAGAGCTCCTTGCCGTGCAGTTGCTCCACGCCCGAGAGCAGATGCGCGGGCGAGCCCGCGCGCGCGTAGAAGGCGGCGCTTTGGTGCGGGTTCTCGCCGTAGCGCAGATCGCTGACCTTCTCGTAGGCCTCGCGCCAGGAGGGCGGGAAGCCCTCGTAGGTGTTACGCGCGAACCACGACGAGATCGCCGCGTCATAGCGTGCGGTACAGGCAAACGCCTTGGCGGCAAGCTCTTTGCGTCGCTCCAGCGTGATCCTGCCCTCGCGCTCGCGCAGTTCCTCGAGCAGCGGCGCGTAGTCGGCGGGGTCCACCACGACCGCCGCAAAGGGCGCGTTCTTGGCCGCCGCGCGGATCATCGTGGGCCCACCGATGTCGATGTTCTCGATGATCTCCTGCTCGCTCGCATCGCCGCGCGCGACGGTCTGCTCGAAGGGGTAGAGGTTCACGCACACGAGGTCCACCTGCTCGATCTGCTGCTCCTCTGCGGCCTGCAGGTGCGCGGGCTCATCGCGACGCGCGAGCAGGCCCGCATAGAGGCGCGGGTGAAGCGTCTTCACGCGCCCGTCCATGATCTCGGGGAAGCCCGTGAAGTCATCGATCGCGCGCACCGTGATGTCCGCAGACTCGAGCTCGCGCGAGGTGCCGCCCGTGGAGATGAGCTCCACGCCGAGCTCCTGCAGCCCGCGCGCGAACTCCACGAGGCCGTGCTTGTCCGACACCGACAGGAGCGCACGGCGCAGGCGCACCTCGCCGGGCGCCGCCTGCTCCACGCCGGCGCTCCGATCGGTCACTAGCTCGCCGTCAGGGGCCATCTTTCAGAGCCTATCCCTCGCCCGCCACAGGCGCCGGATCGTCGATCAGCGTGCGCCGCGGGTTCCCAGGGTCTGCCCGCAGCGCCCCCCGTGCAGCGAGCGCCACAGCCTGCGGGAGCAGCGCGTGCTCGAGCGGACGCAGCGCGCGCAGGACATCCTCGGGCTCACGCGCATCGGGGAGCTCGATCGCGCGCTGGAGGATCACCGGGCCGCTGTCCACGCCGGCGTCCACGAAGTGCACGGTCACGCCGAACACCTTCACGCCATAGGCGAGCGCCTGCTCGATCGCGCGGAGACCCGGGAAAGCAGGCAAGAGCGAAGGGTGTACGTTGACCACGCCCGCGGGGAAGCGTTCGAGGAAATCGTTGCCGAGCAGCTCCATGTAGCCGGCGAGCACCACCAGGCGTGCGCCCTGCTCCTCGATCCAATCGCCCATCGCCTGATCGCGCGCGCTGCGGGTCGCATAGTCCGCACGCGCGAAGCAGCGGCTCGGTACAGCGTGTGCGCTCGCGCGCTCCAGCGCCGGCACGCCCGCCACGCTTGAGGCGACCGCCACGATCTCGGCGTCGCGACCGTGGACGGTGTCGAGCAGCGCCTGCAGGTTCGTGCCGGTTCCCGAGACCAGCACAGCGATGGGTAGCCGCTTGCTCATGCGCGCCGCACGATAGCTGTGACCCACGTCACACAGCTATCCGTCGCCCGTACCGACAATTGGAAGGAGGGACGAGAGGGCATCAAACCCACTTGGAGGTTTTGCCCCATGATTTCAGCCATTCTCGTCACTCTCACGATTCTCTTCGCGCTCGGCTTCTCGCTGCGCAGCAGCCGCGGCGGCGGAGACGGCGCGTCGATCGCACAGCACCCCTACAACAACCGCTACAACGACGCGTCCGGCGCGCGCGAGGACTACGTCGGCTAACTTCTTCGCTCCCGCACGCCTCTCCCACCCGGGAGATCGAACAAGGAGCAAAGATGGCTAGCAAGCTAAGCCGAGTTTTCGTCGTTGCCGCGCTCGCCCTGGCGCTGCTCGCCGGCGTAGCGCTCGCCGCCGCAAAGAAGGGCGCGACCTACGCGGGCACGATCGCCCACGGCCACGAGGCGATCAGCCTGAAGGTCTCTGCCAACGGCAAGACCGTGAAGGTGAACGTGATGACCGCGCCGCTCTACTGCCAAGGCGGCGGCGGACCAACACGCCAGCTCACCGCGCCTGCCACGATCGCCAAGAATGGCTCCTTCAAGGGCAGCATCACCTATGAATTCACGATCAACCACAAGAACGTAACGAAGCTCTACTTCAGCGGCAAGTTCTCCGGCAAGACCGTCAAAGGCAGCGTCCGCTCCGAATTCGGCCTGCTCAGCGCTGAAGCACACAAAAACCTCCTGCAGTGCGACGGCAGCTCCGGCTACTCCGCCAAAACGAAGTAGCTCAGGCGCTGATCAGCGGCAGCGTAGGGGCGTCGCCGTCGGCGGCGCCCTCGCCGTCCTCGAGCGAGTACTTCCCACCCGCGCCGTCGCTGCCCGCGAGCGGGTACTCGCCGCTGAAGCAGGCGTCACAGTGGGTCTCGCGCGTCGCGTCCACCGCCTCGTAGATCCCCGCCAGCGAGAGGTAGTGCAGTGAGTCGCAGCCCAACTCGGCTGCGACCTCATCCGTTGTGCGTCCGTGCGCGATCATCTCCTCGCGCGTGGACATGTCGATGCCGTAGTGGCAGGGGTGCTTGATCGGCGGCGCCGAGATACGCATGTGGATCTCTGCCGCGCCCGCGTCGCGCAGCATCTGCACGATCTGGCGGGTGGTGTTGCCACGTACGATCGAGTCGTCCACCACGACGAGCCGCTTCCCCGCGATCACCTCGGGGAGCGGGTTGAACTTCAAGCGCAGGCCGTGCTTGCGCAGCTCCTGGCCGGGCTGGATGAAGGTGCGCGCCACGTAGCGGTTCTTGACGAAACCGTCGTCCTGCGGCAGCCCCGCCGCGCGCGCCAGCCCGCGCGCCGCCGGGTTGCCCGAGTCGGGCACCGCGATTACCAGGTCCGCCTCGACGGGCGCCTCGCGCCAGAGGATCTCGCCCATGCGCCCGCGCGCCACCTGCAGAACCTGCTCGTTCATGCGCGAGTCCGGGCGCGCGAAGTAGATGTACTCGAACACGCAGAACGCACGCCGTCCGCCGCCCGCGATCATGCGGCTCTGCAGGCCCTCCGCGCCGAGCGTCACGAGCTCGCCCGGCTCGACGTCGCGCAGGTACTTGGCGCCGATGATGTCGAAGGCGCAGGACTCGCTCGAAACGCAGTAGCGGCGCTCGCCGTCCGGGTCCTCGGCGCCGGGCTCGAGCACGCCGATCGAGAGCGGACGCAGGCCATGCGGGTCGCGGAAGGCGACCACGCGATCCTTCGTCATCGCCACGATCGAGAAGGCACCGCGCAGCCGCGGCAGCACCTCGGCGATCGCGTCCTCGACGTGCTCGGCCGGGTGCGTGGCGATCATCGCCGCGATGATCTCCGAGTCGGAGGTGGAGCTGAAGCTGACGCCGCGCTCGAGCAGCTCCTCGTGCAGCTCGAGCGCGTTGATCAGGTTGCCGTTGTGCGCGAGCGCGACCTCGCGGCGCGAGCCGTTGGTGCCCTCTGAGCGCTGCACAGGCTGGGAGTTCTCCCACGCGTTTGAGCCAGTCGTCGAATAGCGCACGTGCCCGATCGCGAGCTCGCCGGCGAGCGTGCGAAGGTCGTTCTCAGAGAACACCTGGTTGACGAGGCCGAGCTCGCGGCGCGTGATGATCTGCCCGCCGCGATCGGCCGCAGCGATCCCCGCCGACTCCTGGCCGCGGTGCTGCAGGGCGTAGAGCGCGAAGTACGACAGACGAGACACCTCGTGACCGGGTGCATACAGTCCGAAAACTCCGCACTCGTCGCGCGGTCCGTCACGCATAACTGCCTCCAAAGCTAGCAGGGCCGCATATCACGAGAACAAGCTTCCGAGCGCAGCGTGCGCCTCACGGAGCTCGGCCAAGGAGATCGCGAACGCCTGCGCCCCAAGAAAGCTGAGCGTGGGGCCGCCAACCGTGCCGAGCCGGCGCAACGGCACACGTTGCCCCAGCTCCTGAAGCGCGCCCGCCTCAGCGCTCACGAGAAAACCCCCCGGCGCCTCCCCGAACAGAGCGGCCTCCGCAAAATCGACGCCCGGGAGGTCCGCCTCGAGCGTTATCTCAGCGCCCAAGCCGCCGGCCAAACAGCACTCTGCGAGCGCCACAGCGAGGCCGCCCTCGGCGATGTCGTGCGCGCTCGACAGGCTCCCTACGCGCACCGCGTCGCGCAGGGCCTGCTGCGTGGCGCACACAGCCTCGATGTCGATCTCGGGCAGGCCGTCTGGCAGCTCCTCGCCGCGCAGCTTCGCGAGCTCGCTCGCCGCGAGAGCCGGAGCGAACGCGCCGAGCAGCGCGACCTCATCGCCCGCGCGCAGGAAGCCGAGCCCGCCCGCGCGGCTCGCGTCGGGCAGGCGCCCTACCATGCCGATCACCGGCGTGGGGTAGATCGGGCCCGTGGCGCCCTCGTTGTAGAGGGAAACGTTGCCGCCCACGATCGGCGCCTCGAGCGCACGACATGCCTCGCCGAGGCCGCGCACCGACTCGCTCAGCTGCCAGGCGATGTGCGGCTTCTCGGGGTTGCCGAAGTTGAGGTTGTTCGTCGTACCCAGCGGCTCCGCGCCGACGCAGGCGAGGTTTGCAGCGCACTCGAGCACCGTCGCGATCGTGCCGCGGTAGGGGTCTGCGGCCACACGGCGCCCGTTGCCGTCGATGCTCACTGCAAGCGCGCTGCCGTCTGCAAGCGCGAGCACCGCCGCGTCGGCCTGCTCGGGGCGGCGCACCGTGCGCGACTGCACGATCGGGTCGTAGTGCTCGAAAAGCGGCCTGCGCGAGGAGATGTTGGGGCTCGCCAGCAGCGCCAACAGCGTCTCGGCTGCGCTCGTGCTGCTCGGCAGCGACGCGACAGGCGCCGCATAGATCGACTGCGTGGGCTTGCGCGGCTCGAGGTCATAGAGCGGGCAGTCATCGACCAGTGCCCGGACGGGCATCTCACCCACGAGCTGCCCGTCGCTGAGCACGCGCATCTGCCCGCTGTCGGTGACCGTGCCGATCGCCGCACCGTTGACCTCCCACTTCTCGCACAGCTCGAGCACCGCCGCGAGGTTCTCGGGCTCCACCACGCAGAGCATCCGCTCCTGAGACTCGCTGACCATCACCTCGAAGGGCTCCATGCCAGGCTCACGCAGCGGCACGCGATCCACGTCGATGTCGATACCGACCTCACCTTTGGATGCCATCTCCGAGGCGGAGGAGGTCAGCCCCGCCGCACCGAGATCCTGCAACGAGACGATCAAGTCGCGTGCGAGCAGCTCGAGTGAGCACTCGAGCAGCTTCTTCTCCTCGAACGGATCGCCGACCTGAACGGTCGGGCGCTTGTCCTGATCGTCCTCGCCGCCGAGCTCAGCGGAGGCGAGCACCGAGGCGCCACCGATGCCGTCGCGACCGGTTGAGGCGCCGAACAGCACGAGCAGGTTGCCGGGACCAGCGGCCGCGCTGCGCACGAGCTGCTCGCGGCGCGCGAGCCCAAGCGCCATCGCGTTGACGAGGCAGTTCTGCTCGTAGGGCTCCTCGAAGTAGACCTCACCGCCGATCGTGGGCACGCCGATCGAGTTGCCGTAGTGGGCGATCCCCGACACGGCCCCCTCGAGCAGATAGCGCGCGCGCGCGCCAGTTGGCTCACCGAAGCGCAGCGAGTCGAGCACCGCGATCGGCCGCGCGCCGATCGCGAAGATGTCGCGCAGGATGCCGCCCACGCCCGTGGCTGCGCCCTGGAAGGGCTCCACCGCGCTCGGGTGGTTGTGGGACTCCACCTTGAAGGCGCACACCATTCCACCGCCCACATCGACCGCGCCCGCGTTCTCGCCGGGCCCCATCACCACGTGTCGACCCTCTGTGGGCAGCGTGCGCAGCAGCTTCTTGGAGTGCTTGTAGGCACAGTGCTCGCTCCATAGCAGCGAGTACATCGCGAGCTCGACCTGGTTGGGCGCGCGCCCCTGCTTCTCGCACACGAGCTCGTACTCCGCGCGCGTGAGCCCGAGCGCGAGCGCATTCTCGAGCGTCGGCAGCGTGTCCTCGCCGATCACACTCGCGCGCCTTCCACGCTCATGCGCATCGACTCGAAGATCTTCAGCCCGTCGCTCGAGCCACCGATCAGCTCATCGACGGCGTGCTCGGGGTGCGGCATCAGGCCGAAGACGTTGCCGCGCTCGTTGCACACGCCCGCGATGTCGTGCAACGAGCCGTTGAAGTTCTCACCAGGTGCGTAGCGCAACACGAGCTGACCGCCACGGTCCATCGCAGCGAGCGTGTCCGGCTCTGCGTAGTAGCGCCCCCAGGCGTGCTTGGCGGGAATGCTAAGCCGCTCCCCCAGCGCACACGCCGCCGTGAAGGGACCGCCGCTGTAGAGCACCTCGAGCTCGACCTGGCGGAAGGTGAAGCGGCGGTTGCTGTTGCCGAGCAGCGCGCCCGGCAGCAGCCGCGCCTCGCAGAGCACCTGAAAGCCGTTGCAGATGCCAAGCACGAGCCCCCCATCGCGGGCGAACTCGATGACAGACTCCATCGCGGGACTGAAGCGCGCGATCGCGCCGGCGCGCAGGTAGTCGCCATAGGAGAAGCCGCCCGGCACGATGATCGCATCGGCCCCTTTGAGATCGCGCTCGGCGTGCCAGATCAGCTCCGCGTCGCCGACCCGTCTCGCCGCTTCAAGCGCATCGACCTCGTCGCAGGAGCCGGGAAATTGGAGGACGCCGAACTTCACCGGGTCTCAGGCGCTGCCCAGCAGCTCGACCTCGTAGTCCTCGACCAGCGGGTTTGCGAGCAGCTTCTCGCACATCGAGTCGAGCTCAGCCGGGTTATCCACGTCGAGCTCCACCAGCCGCCCGATGTGCACGTTGGCCACGCCCGCAAAGCCCAGTGCAGGCAGCGCGCGCTCGACCGCCACGCCCTGCGGATCGAGGATGCCCGCCTTGGGACGGATCAGCACGCGGGCTCTCACGCGCTTACGCTCTCACGCGGACCCGGAGCGATCGAGCCAGGCCTGGAAGGGCTCGCCGGTGATCAGCTCGTAGGCCTCGATGTAGCGCGCGCGGGTTCCCGCGACCACCTCGTCGGGGATCGCGGGCGCAGGCGGCAGCTTGTCCCAGCCGCTCGAGGAGGCCCAGTCGCGCACGTACTGCTTGTCGAAGCTCGGCTGTCCGTGCCCAACCTCAAAGCCCTCCGCAGGCCAGTAGCGCGAGGAGTCCGGCGTGAGCACCTCATCGCCGAGCACCAGCTCGCCGTGCTCGTCGAGGCCGAACTCGAACTTCGTGTCCGCGAGGATCACGCCGCGCTCGCGCGCGTGATCGGCGGCGAAGGAGTAGAGCTCGATCGAGCTGTCGCGCACGCGCTCCATCAGCTCGCGGTCACCGACGAGCTCGGCGGCGCGCTCGAAGTCGATCGCCTCGTCGTGCCCCTCATCGGCCTTTGTGCTCGGCGTGAAGATAGGTTCGGGCAGCTGCTCGGACTCGCGCAGGCCGGCCGGGAGCGGGATGCCCGAGACGGCGCCGCTGGCCTGGTAGTCCTTCCAGCCGGAGCCCGTGATGTAGCCGCGCACCACGCACTCCACGGGCAGCATCTGCAGGCGTCGCACGGCGAGCGCGCGCCCGCGTGCCTCCTCGGGCACGCCCTCGCTGATCGAGAGCAGGTGGTTGGCGAGGATCTCCGCGGTCTTCTCAAACCAGAAGACCGAGAGGCCCGTGAGCACCTTGCCCTTGTCGGGAATCGGCGTGGGGTGAACCGCGTCGTAGGTCGAGATGCGATCGCTTGCGACCATCAGCAGCGCAGGCGTGCCGAGACCCTGCGGCGTGCCGAGGTCATACATCTCACGGACCTTCCCGCTGGCGATTAGGGGCAGGTCGGCAAGGGTGCTCACGTGGCGCGATGCTACCAGCGCGATCGGGTGTCGCGCGGGGTTCTAATCAGGCGATCGCATCGAGGCGCGCGAGGATCTCATCGGCGTGGCGCAGATAGTGCGCGTAGTCGAAGATCTCATCCAGATCGAGGCCCGCTGCGCGCTCGTCGCCGGCGAGCAGATCGCGTAGCGCGATGCCCTCATCCCAAGCGCGCTGTGCGAGCTCCTGCACGACGCGGTAGGCGTCATCGCGCGAGGCGCCCGCCTCCACGAGCGCGAGCAGCACGCGCTGGGAGAACAGCGCGCCGTGCGTCATCTCGAGGTTCGCGCGCATCCGCTCGCCGTCCACGGTCATGTCGCGCACGAGCGCGATCGCGCGCTGCTGCAGGTAGTCGATCAGCGTCGTGGAATCGGGCAGGATCACGCGCTCCACAGAGGAGTGTGAGATGTCACGCTCGTGCCACAGCGCAACGTTCTCGAGCGCCGCCTGCGCGTTGCCGCGCAGCACGCGCGCGAGGCCCGTGATCTGCTCGCTCTTGATCGGGTTGCGCTTGTGCGGCATCGCCGAGGAGCCCTTCTGCCCGGCGCGAAAGGCCTCCTGGACCTCGCGCACCTCTGTGCGCTGCAGGTGGCGAACCTCCGTGGCCAGACGCTCCATACCCGCCCCCGCGAGCGCGATAGCGCTCAGCAGCTCCGCATGACGGTCGCGCGGCACGACCTGCGTCGAGATGTCCTCGCGGCGCAGGCCGAGCCGCTCGAGCACGCGCGCCTCGAAGTCGGGGCTCGTCGCTGCATAGGTGCCGACCGCGCCGGAGAGCGCGCCCACCGCCACCTGCGCGAAGGCACGCTGCAGGCGCTCGGCGTTGCGGTGCGCCTCAAAGGCGAAACCCGCGAGCTTCAGCCCGAAGGATGTGGGCTCCGCGTGCACGCCGTGGGTGCGCCCCACGCAGAGCGTCTGCGCCTGCTCGCGCGCACGAGCAGCGAGCGTCGCGGTCAACTCGCGTGCACCGGCCACGATCTGCTCGCCTGCCGCGTGCAACTGCAAGGCGAGCGCCGTGTCGAGCACATCGGAGGAGGTCAACCCAAAATGAATCCAGCGGCCCGCCTCGCCCGCGGATGCGGCGAGCACGTCCACAAACGCAGCCACGTCATGGTCGGTCGTGCGCTCGCGCTCGTTGACCGCCGCGACCGTGAAGCTCGCGGTGCGGATCGCCTCGAGCTCAGCCGCGCTCGGTCCCTCCCCGCCGAGCAGCGCCGGCAGCTCTTCGCAGGCGGCAACCTCAACTCGGCGCCAGCTCTCCATGCGCGCCTCGTCGCTCCATAGCGCCGCCAGCTCGGGGCGGGAGTAACGCGCGATCACGCCCTGATTATCCCGTAGCGGTGTGCGAGGAGGATGCGCGCGTGACTAGGCGCCGAGGATCTGCGCGGCGAGGATCGCCGCATTGCGGGGGTTGTCGAGGCCCACGCAGGCGACGGGAACGCCCGGCGGCATCTGCACGATCGAGAGGATCGCGTCGAGGCCGCCCGCGGCGGAAAGCCGTCCAGACAGCGGCACGCCGATCACGGGCAGCTGCGTATGCGCGGCCACAGCACCGGGAAGCGCGGCGGAGATGCCGGCGCCGGCGATGATCACGCGCAAACCACGCATGTGCGCGTTCTTGGCGTATTCGGCCACCACGTCGGGCTCGCGGTGCGCGGACATCACGCGCATCTCGTGCAGGATGCCGCGATCTTCGAGCTCCTTGCCCGCCTTTTCCATCGTCTCCATGTCGCTCTTGGAGCCCATCACGATGCCCACGCGCGGCGCATCCACGTCGATGTCGTCCAGCTGCGCCTGCACTTCGGCTTCCTGCATCGGCTCGGGTACCAGCGAGATGCCGGCGCTCCCCGTCGATCTACCCTCCTGCGCGGAGGGGCGTTTGCTTTCCTGCTTGGGCTCGTCGGCCTTCACCTGCATCATCCCTTCGGGCTACGCCGTTCTCAGAGTTGCGAACGTTACAGCGAGGCGATGAAGTCCTCCACGGGAATCGCCGCCAGCGTCTCGTAACGGCCAGTGCCGCGCGAGCCGAGCTCGAGCGAGACACGCGCCATCGTGCCCTCGTCGGGCGCCTCGATCACGGAGATGAAGTCGACGTGGCCGAGCGTCGCCCACTGCGCCTTCACGGTCGCGCCGAGTTGCTCGACCTCCTTGTTGACCTCCATGATCCGCTGCGGGTTGTTCTTGACCGTCTGCACGCCCTCGGGCGTGAGCGTCGAGAGCATGATGTAGGTGGGCATATCGGGCTCCTCCGAGATAGGCGATGGTTGCTTGCGCCGGACCGGCTGGAAGGCGTAATGGCGTTCTACCCGATCGACGCTGTCTGCGCACGAACCGCGGCCACCGACGGCCTCTCTAGGCAACCGCCGTCGAGTGGACGACGGCAGCCCATAGAGACCACAGGAGCTCAGCCGGCGAAGAAGGTCACGCCATCGAGACTCGCGAATTTTTTCACGTTGGTGGTTTCCGCTTTCTGATCCCAGACGGCGATAATGCCGTTGGTTCGCACGTTCACAAACGCCGGGCTGTTCGTGTTGAAGCCCCACGAGATGGCGTAGATTTCGTGCTTGGGACGATCCGCAGCCGGCAGTTCCGCGACCAGATTTGTCGAGCTCGCTTCTCCGATCACACCACCTTGTAGATGGACGACGCCAAATCCGTCTCGCGCGTACCCAACCGGAGTAGTGCTAAAGGTTCCCGCTGCATCGATCCAGCTATTCAGTAGCGGCAGCGGCGAGAACGTAAGCGGATTTGCCGGCCCAGCGGGACCTTCTTTGCCCTGGGCACCGTCTTTGCCGTTGGCGCCGTTGAGGCCGTTTTTCCCGGCGGGCCCTTCCGAGTTCCAGGACAGCTTCGATTCCTTCTTCTTGCATTTCGCCTTCTTTGTGACAAAGCGAGCGGTGCCGTTCTTCTTCACACAGGCGTAGATCGTCGCGGCGTTCGCCTGCGGCGCCGCGACGAAAGCGGAGAGCATGAGAGCTCCTGCCGCGACGAGCACGGCCGGCCCCCGTCGGGTCGTGAGCAAGGACATAAATCGTTCCTCCAATTGAATGTCGGCCGCCGGATCGGACGGCACAGGTCTGAGCGCCGCCTGGTCCTCCAAGCGGCGACCGGGTAACCCCGGTAGCGAATCAGGACGATCCTTACACCCGAACCGGACCTTACAATCGGATATTCGTCCTAGGCTTGCACGATCTCCGCGTGCTCGAGGACCAATTGCCCGTTCTGCGCATCGACCTCGACCACGTCGCCCGCGCGGATCTCGCCCTTCAACAGCGCCAACGCAAGTCGGTCGGTCAGCTGCTTTTGGATCACGCGCCGCAGCGGCCGCGCACCGTAGGCGGGGTCATAGCCGAGGTTGCCGAGCAGCTCGCGCGCTGCGTCGCTGAGCGTCACCTCGATCCCTCGCTCGGCCACGCGCTCGATCACGAGCGCTACCTGCAGGTCGACGATCTCTGAGAGCTGCTCGCGGCTGAGCGCCTCGAAGCGCACGATGTCATCGAGCCGGTTGATGAACTCGGGCTTGAAGTGGTCGAGCAGCGTCGCGCGGATCTGCGTGTCATCCGATCCAGCAGGCACGGGAATGTTCGAGGTCATGATCAGCACTGTGTTCTTGAAGTCCACCGTGCGGCCCTGGCCGTCCGTGAGGCGCCCGTCGTCCATCACCTGCAGCAGCGTGTTGAAGACATCTGTGTGCGCCTTCTCGATCTCGTCGAGCAGCACCACCGAGTAGGGGCGACGGCGCACCGCCTCAGTCAGCTGCCCGCCCTCTTCATAACCAACGTATCCAGGGGGCGCGCCCACGAGACGCGACACGGAGTGTTTCTCCATGTACTCCGACATGTCGATGCGGATCATCGCGTCCTGCGAGTCGAACATGAACTCCGCGAGCGCCCGCGCCAGCTCCGTCTTGCCCACGCCGGTGGGGCCGAGGAACAGGAACGAGCCGATCGGGCGATCGGGGTCCTGGAGCCCCGCGCGCGAGCGGCGCAAGGCCGTGGCGACAGCCTCCACGGCCTCGTCTTGGCCGATCACGCGTTCGTGCAGACGATCCTCCATGTGAATCAGCTTTGCCGTCTCGCCCTCGAGCAGACGGTTGACGGGAATCCCAGTCCAGCGCGCCACCACCTCGGCGATGTCGTCCGCGTCGACCTCCTCCTTGAGGAACACCGGCGCGACGTGCTCCGCGCCGCCGCCCTCATCCTCGTGCTCGCTCGATTCGCGCTCGGCGAGCTTGCGCTCGAGCTCGGGGATGTCCTGGTAGAGGAGCTTCGATGCGCGCTCCAGATCGGCCTCGCGCTGCGCACGCTCGGCTTCGGTGCGTGCCTGCTCGAGCTGCTCCTTGAGATCGGAGATGCCCTTGATCGCGTCCTTCTCGTTCTGCCACTGCGCCTTCATCGCGGCGGACTGCTCCTTCAGCTCTGCGAGCTCGCGCTCGATCGCCGCACGGCGATCCGCGGAGGCGTCGTCGGTCTCCTTGGCGAGCGACGTGAGCTCGATCTCCAGCTGCATCACGCGCCGGTCCACCTCGTCGATCTCCGTCGGCAGCGAGTCGATCTCGATGCGGATCTTCGACGCCGACTCGTCGATCAAATCGATTGCCTTGTCGGGCAGGAAACGGTCGGCGATGTAGCGATCTGAGAGCGTCGCCGCGGCGATCAACGCGCTGTCCTGGATGCGCACGCCGTGGTGCACCTCATAGCGCTCCTTCAGGCCGCGCAGGATCGCGATCGTGTCCGCCACGGAGGGCTCGCCCACCGTGACCGGCTGGAAGCGCCGCTCCAGCGCCGCGTCCTTCTCGATGTGCTTGGTGTACTCATCGAGCGTCGTCGCGCCCACGCAACGCAGTTCGCCGCGCGCGAGCATCGGCTTGAGCAGGTTGGCCGCGTCGACCGCGCCTTCGGCCGCGCCCGCGCCGACGATCGTGTGCAGCTCGTCGAGGAACAGGATGATGTTGCCCTGCGCCTCTGAGACCTCGCTCAGCACCGCCTTGAGGCGATCCTCGAACTCGCCGCGATACTTCGCGCCCGCGATCAGCGAGCCCATGTCGAGCGCGATCACACGACGTTCGCGTAGCGACTCGGGCACGTCGCCGGAGACGATCCGCTGCGCGAGGCCCTCGACGATCGCCGTCTTGCCCACGCCCGGCTCGCCGATCAAGACTGGGTTGTTCTTGCGCCGGCGCGAGAGCACCTGGATGACGCGGCGGATCTCCTCGTCGCGCCCGATCACCGGATCGAGCTTGCCCTGCTCGGCCGCCTGCGTGAGGTCCTGGCCAAAGCGCTCGAGCGCCTCGTACTTCTCCTCGGGCGAGGGGTCTGTGACGTGGCGCGAGCCACGCACCTCCGTGAGCGCCGCCAACAAGCGCTCACGTGTCGCGCCCACGCTCGCCAGCGCGCGCCCGGCCATGCCTTTCTCATCAGCGAGCGCGAGCAGCAGGTGCTCGGTGGAGACGTACTGGTCGCTCAGCTGCGATGCCTCGCGCTCGGCCGCACGCAGCACCGCGACGAGCTCCGCGCTCGGCCCCGTCGCCTGGGGCTCGGAGCCCTCCCCGAGCACCGGCAGCTCCGCCAGCGCATCCTCGACCTGCGCGCGCAGCGGCCCGGCCTGAACGCCGAGCTTGGCGAGTACCGGCAGCACCACGCCGCCAGCGGCGTCCGCGCTCGTGGTTGTGCCCGCGGAGTCCGCGAGCAGCGCCGCGAGCAGATGCTGGGGGGTGGTCTGGGGGTTGCGGCGCTCTTCGGCGAGCCTGCTCGCGGCGGCGAGCGCCTCCTGGGACTTGATCGTGAAACGCTCAGCACGCATCTTTGCTTTCCCCTTCTAGGTTCTCGGTGTGGGTGGCTTGCGAAACGGTGAGCGAGCGTCCTGGGCGCGCACGAGTCCAAGGCCGCCGCGATAGGGAACGGTCAGCTCGGCACGGAAGGAGCGACGTACCTGCTCGAGCTCCTCGGCGAGGCGCACCTGCGCCTGCAGCGCCTGCAGCTCGATCTCCTCGATGCGAGAGTGCATGCTCTCGATCTCCTCCTCCAAGCGCAGCACGCGCTCCACACCCGCAAGATTCAAGCCGAGCTCGGCCGTCATCGCCTGGATGCGCCTGAGCTTCTCGACGTCGTCTTGGGAGTACAGGCGCGTGCCCTTCGAGGAGCGCTTTGGCTCGATCAGCCCGCGCGCCTCATAGACACGCAACGTCTGCGGATGCAGGTTGGCGAGCTCCGCGGCGACCGAGATCATGAACACGCCGCGGTCTGTCTCGACCTCGATGCGCGTGATCGTAGGCACCGCACGACGAGCGGGCCTGGCGCGGTCAGGGCTATCGCCGCTCATCAACTGCCGCCTTCCTTCGCGGCCTCCGCGCTTGCCGTCTCAGCGGCCGCCGCGGCGCCGTTGGCCAGCAGCCCCGCACGCGGATCATCGGGCATCGCCTTGGAGAGCGCCTCGACCGCCTGCTCCTGCTCCTTGCTGAGCTTCGTTGGCACATCGATCACGAAGCGGTAGTGGATGTCGCCGCGCTCGCTCGTCTTGCCGAGCTTCGGCGGCCCCTCGCCACGCAGGCGCTGGACTGTCCCGTGCGGGGTGCCGGCGCGCACGCGCAGCGTCTTGGTGGCGTTCAGCGTCGGCACCTGCACCTCCGCGCCGCGCAACGCCTCGGGGATGCTCAACGGCACCTCCACCTCGAGGTTGTCTCCCTTGCGCGTGAACAGCGGCGATGGCGTGACGTGCGTGATCAGGTAGAGGTCCCCGGCCGGTCCGCCGCCCCGTCCCGGCTCGCCCTTGCCCGCGAGGCGGATGCGGCTGCCCTCGCGCACACCCGCCGGGATGTTCACGCGCATGCGCTTGACGGTGCGCACCGCGCCACTGCCATGACAGGTCGGGCAGGGATCCTCGATCACGGTGCCCGCACCGCCGCAGCGCGAGCAGGGCTGGGAGATCGAGAACATGCCCTGCCCCTGCGTCTCGATCCCGCGCCCCTCGCAGCGTGGGCAGACGATCGGCGTCGTGCCGGGCTTTGCGCCCGTGCCGCGACAGGTCTCACAACGAGCGTGCATCGGCACCTGCAGCGGCACCTGCGCGCCCGCGACCGCCTGGTCGAAGGAGATCGAGACCTGCGCCTCGAGGTCCGCTCCCTTCTCGGCGCGGGGCTTGGTGCGCACCTTGCGTCCGCTCGCCGAGCCGCCGAACAGGTTCGAGAGGATGTCGCCCATCGAGGACGCATCGAAGTCGAAGTTGCCGAAGCCGCCGAAGCCGCCGTCGGGGCCAGCGCCCGTCGTGAACGGTCCGGTGCCGCTGTCGTACTGCTTGCGCTTGTCAGGATCGCCCAGCACGTCGTGTGCTTGGGAGATCTCCTTGAAGCGCGCCTCCGCGTTCTTGTCGTCGGGGTTGCGATCGGGGTGGTACTGGCGCGCGAGCTTGCGATAGGCCTTCTTGATGTCGTCGGCGCTCGCCTTCTTGTCGACCCCGAGCGTCTTGTAGTAGTCGGGACTCCTCGCCATCAGTCCTCCAGCTAAGCCGCCACGACCACGCGGGCCGGTCTGATGATGCTCGAGCCGATCCGATAGCCGGGTTGGTAGACCTCTACGACCGTGCCGCTGGGGTGCCCGCCGGGAGGCTGCTCGGCGGTGGCCATCGCCTCGTGCAGCTCCGGGTCGAAGGGCTCGCCCACGGGCGAGTAGGACTCGATGCGCGCACGCGCGAGCGCCGCGCTCAGCTCGGCGCGCACGAGTCGTACGCCCGCCAGCAGCGGGTCTTCGCCGTCGGCGTCCGCACCGGCCGCGCGCGCTTCCTCGAGCGCGCGGTCGAGGTTGTCGAGCGCCGGTAGGAGCTCGCGTGCGAGCGAAGTCGTGCCGCGCTCCAGCGCCGCGGCCGACTCGCGCGCGACGCGCTTGCGGTAGTTCTCGAAGTCCGCCTGCGTGCGTTGCGCGAGCGCGAGGTACTCATCGCGCTGCGCAGCCACCGCGCCGAGCTCGTCGATGTCGCCGCGCAGCGCGCTCTCATCGGCGTCCTCGATCTGATCGGAGATCACCTCGGCGAGAAGCCCCGAGACCTCGTCGCCAGCCACGCCTGCCCCCGACGCCTGGGGGGCGTCGGGGACGACAGCCTGCTGCTCGACGGATGCCGCGGCGCGCTCTGCGTCGCCCTGCTTGTGGATCTCGCCGCTGTCGCTCATCTGCGCCTAGACCTTCTTCGGCTCGTCGACGACCTCTGCATCCACCACGTCCTCCTCATCCGCTGAGGGCTCCGCGGCGCCACCCTCGGCGGCGGCTCCGTTGCCAGACGCCGCGGCCTGCTCCTGGGCGCGCTGGTACATCGCCTCGGAGACCGCGTGAAAGGCGCTCTGCAACGTCTCGGCCTTCGCGTTGATCTCGGCGGCGTCCTCGGACTCGAGCACGTCGCGGAGCTCTTTGATCGCCTCCTCGATGCGCGACTTGGAGTCCGCGTCGACCTGATCGCCCAGCTCTGCCAGCTGCTTCTCGGCCTGGTAGGCGGCGTTCTCGCCGTTGTTGCGCGCCTCCGCCAGCTCCCGCGCGCGGCGGTCCTCCTCGGCGTGGGACTCGGCGTCGGTGACCATGTTCTTGATCTCCTCATCAGACAGACCCGAGCCGGCCTTGATCTCGATCTTCTGCTCCTTGCCCGTGCCGAGATCCTTCGCGGAGACGTTGAGGATGCCGTTGGCGTCGATGTCGAAGGCGACCTCGATCTGCGGAATGCCACGCGGCGCCGGCGGGATGCCGGTGAGCTGGAACTTACCGAGCGACTTGTTGTACTGCGCCATCTCGCGCTCGCCCTGCAGCACGTGGATCTCGACCGAGGGCTGGTTGTCCTCGGCGGTCGAGAAGACCTCGCCCTTGCGCGTCGGGATCGTCGTGTTGCGCTCGATCAGCCGCGTCATCACGCCGCCCTTGGTCTCGATGCCGAGCGTCAGCGGCGTGACGTCGAGCAGCAGCACGTCCTTGACGTCGCCGGCGAGCACGCCCGCCTGGATCGCCGCGCCGACGGCCACGACCTCATCCGGGTTCACACCACGGTGCGGCTCTTTGCCGGTCAGCTCCTTGACCTTCTCCTGCACCGCCGGCGAGCGCGTCATGCCGCCCACGAGCACGATGTGCTCGATCTCCTTCACGCCCTTGCTTTTCGCGTCGTCGATCGCCTGACGGACGGGCGCAACCACGCGGTCGAGCAGCGCCGAGGTCAGCTCCGCGAGCTTCGCACGCGTGAGACGCGTGTCGAGGTGCTTGGGTCCCGAGGAGTCGGCCGTGATGAACGGCAGGTTGATCTGCGTCTCCTGCGTGGTGGAGAGCTCGATCTTCGCCTTCTCGCCCGCCTCATAGAGACGCTGCAGCGCCATCGGGTCGGCGCTCAGGTCGATGCCCTGGGACTTCTTGAACTCGGACACGAGCCAGTCGACGATCGCCTTGTCGAAGTTATCGCCGCCGAGGTGGTTGTCACCCGCGGTCGACTTTACCTCGAAGACGCCGTCGCCGATCTCCAGCACGGACACGTCGAAGGTGCCGCCGCCGAGGTCGAAGACGAGGATCGTCTGGTCGGACTCCTTGTCCAGGCCGTAGGCCAACGAGGCCGCGGTGGGCTCGTTGATGATCCGCTTCACGTCGAGGCCCGCGACCTTGCCGGCGTCCTTCGTGGCCTGGCGCTGGTCGTCGTTGAAGTAGGCGGGGACGGTGATGACTGCCGAGTCGACCGTCTCGCCCAAATAGGCTTCCGCATCAGCCTTGAGCTTCTGCAGGATCATCGCCGAGATCTCCGGCGGGGAGTGCTGCTCGCCGGCGGCCTCGACGCGCGCGTCGCCGTTGGGGCCGGAGACGACCTTGTAGGGGACGATCGACTCCTCCTCGCGCACCTCGGCCTCCTTGCGGCCCATGAAGCGCTTGATCGAGAAGATCGTGTTCTGCGGGTTCGTGACGGCCTGTCGCTTCGCGACGGTGCCCACGAGGCGCTCGCCCGAGGCGGTGAAGGCCACGACGGATGGGGTCGTGCGGCCACCCTCGGAGTTCTCTATGACGGTTGGCTCGCCGCCCTCTAGCACGGCCATGCACGAGTTCGTCGTGCCGAGGTCGATGCCTATGGTCTTGGCCATGTGAAAATGCTCCTTCTAAGACGCTTTACAAATCTAAGTGGGATTGTGGCAGATTTTCTCTCCACCTTCAAGTGGTCGAAGCGCGCTAACGTTGGAACATGAACCTCATGGCAGCCGAGCCGGTCAAGCCTCGGCTGCGCGGCGTCCTACACGAGTACGCCTTCTTCCTCTCGCTAGCCGGCGGCGTGGCCCTGATCCTCGCGGCCTCCGACGGGCGCGCGCGTGTTGCCGCTGCGATCTATGCGGTCGCGCTGTCGGGGCTGCTCGGCACGAGCGCGCTGTACCACCGCGTTACATGGCGCCCGAAGGCGCGGCGCTGGATGCGCCGGCTCGACCACTCGATGATCTTCGTGCTGATCGCCGGCACCTACACGCCCGTTGCGCTGCTCGCGCTGAAGGGCGCGCTGGCGAGCGCGATCCTGATCGTGCTGTGGTTCGGCGCGCTCGGTGGCGTGATCTTCAAGCTGCTCTGGATCGACGCGCCGAAGTGGCTGTTCGCCGCCGTCTACGTCGTGCTCGGCCTCGTCACCGCCGCGGTCTTCGGGGAGCTGCCCGCCACGATCGGCTGGCTCGGCGTAGCGGGCCTGGCCACTGGCGGGCTGCTCTACGTGATCGGCGCGGTCGTCTACGCGAGTGGGCGCCCCAACCCCTGGCCGAAGGTCTTCGGCTACCACGAGGTCTTCCACGCGCTCGTGATCGCCGCGGCGGCGCTGCACTATGCGGTGATCGCCTTCGCCGTGCTGCCGCGCGGCTGAAAGAGCGCGCGACTCGGGCACATGCGCGCGAGCGCGCACTGCTCGCACGCCGGTCCACGCGCGTGGCAGGTGCGCCGGCCGTGGCGCAACAGGTTGACGTGCAGCTCGAGCTCCTCGCCGGGCGGCGTGAGCGCAAGCATCTCGTCGTGCAGCTCCTCGAAAGGCGCGCCCGCACGCAGCAGGCCAAGGCGCATGCCCACACGCGAGACGTGCGTGTCGACGGGCACGTCGCGCAGCCCGTAGGCGAACAACAGCACGCAGGCCGCCGTCTTGCGCCCCACGCCCGGGAGCGCCGTCAGGTAGTCGCGCGCCTCGCCGATCGGCGCTTGCGCGAGCCAGTCGAGCGAGAGCTCCCGCGGCGAGGACCGATCAGGCGCCCGCCCGTCCCCGTCGCTGATCGCACGCAGGATCGCCTGGATGCGCGCCGACTTCACCTTCGAGATGCCGCCTGGGCGAATCGCCTCCTCGACTTCCCCAACGGGCGCGTCGCGCACCTGCTCCCAGCTCGCGAAGCGCTCGCGCAGGCGCAGATAGGCGACGTCGCGGTTGCGGTCGTTGGTCGACTGCGAGAGCACCGTCAGCACGAGCTCGGCGATCGGGTGCCCGTGCGGCTGCATCAACGGGATGCCGTAGACCTCGCGCAAGCGTTCGCGCACACGCAGCACGCGCGCTCGCGACGGCGCATGCCAGTTGAGCGCCTTTGCGCGCGCGGAGGGGCCCATGCCCTCACGGTATCCGTCGCGAGCCGCACCTATATCCTCGCCCGATGCCAGACGTAAGCGAGCACAACGGCGAGATCGACGGACTGCCGGTCTTCTGGCGCAGCGCGCCAACTCCCGACACGGGCACCGGCCCATCTGCAGCGGTCCCGCTGTACCTGCACGGCGTGCCCACCAACTCCGACGACTGGCTCGGATTCCTCGAGCTCGGCGGCGGGCTCGCGCCCGACCTGCCCGGCTTCGGGCGCACGGGCAAGCCGGGCTCGCTGCGCTACACGATCGCCGAGTACGACCATTTCATCGAGCGCTTCCTCGATGAGCTCGGCATCGAGCGCGTCGCGATGCTCGTGCACGACTGGGGCGCCGTCGGCTTGGCCTTCGCACAGCGCCTGCCCGAGCGTGTCGAGCGACTGGCGATCGTCAACGCGGTGCCGTTTCTGCCCGGCTACCGCTGGCACCGCACCGCGCGCATCTGGCGTACGCCCGGCCTCGGCGAGCTGGCGATGGGCGCCACGAACCGCTTCACGCTGCGGCTCTCCTCGCGCGAGTCGAACGTCACGCCGGGACCGATGCCCGACTCCTTCATCGACAGCGTGCTCGACCACTTCGACCAGGGCACCCAGCGCGCAATCCTGCGCCTTTACCGCAGCTCGCCGCCGGAGCTGCTCGCGCGCTGCGGAGAGCAGCTCGCCGGCCTCACGATCCCCACGCTCGTTGCCTGGGGGATGAAGGACCCCTACATCCCCGCGCGCTTTGCAGCCGACTACGCGCACGTGCTCCCCAACGCGGAGCTGCTCGAGCTCGCGGACGCGGGGCACTGGCCCTGGTTCGACCGCCCGGATCTGATCGAGCGCCTGGTTGGCTTCCTGAGCGCCACGTGAACACGACGGCCACGGCCGAGCGAACGCGCCTGCCGCCGGCCTGGATGATCACGGCAGCGCTCGCGGTCGTCTACCTGATCCTCGCGCCCTCGAGCCCCGACCTCGCGGCGGCGAGCTACCGCAGCTACCTATTTGCCGAACACGGTTTCGCGCTGTGGGACAACTCCTGGTACGGCGGGCATCACCTGCCCGCCTACTCGCTGCTCGCGCCCGCGCTGGGTGCGCTGATCGGCCCGCGCCTGCTCGCTGCGCTGTCGATGACGCTCGCCAGCGCACTGTTCGCGGCGCTGCTCGACGGGCTGTTTCCCGCGCGCGCCGTGCGCGTGGCGGCCGTTTGGTTTGCGCTCGGCGCCGCGATCGGCCTGCTCTCCAGCCGCGTGCCCTTCGACCTCGGCCTCGCGATCGGCCTCGCCTCGCTGCTTGCCGCACGCCGGCGCCATCCGTGGCTCGCGCTCGCGCTCGCGCTGCTCTGCTCGCTGGCGAGCCCAGTCGCGGGCGCCTTCCTCGCGCTCGCCTTCCTCGCCTGGGCGCTCGGTGGCCCGGCGCGCCGCTGGCCGGCAGTGCTCACCGCGGTAGCGCTCGCGCCGATCGCGGTGCTCACGCTCGTCTTTCCCGAAGGCGGCTCACAGCCGTTCGTCGCCTCGGCCTTCTACCCCGCGCTCGCTGGCGTGCTCCTGATCGCGGTGCTGATCGGAGGCGAGCAGCGCACGCTGCGCTACGCCGCGCTGCTCTACGCGTGTGCGCTCGTCGGCTCATACCTATTGGCGACCGCGGTGGGTGGCAACGCCGACCGCCTCGGCTCGCTCATCGCCGGGCCCGTCGCAGCCTGCGTGCTGATCGGCGCGCAGCACGGTGCAGAGGCGGGAGCAGGCGCGAGGCGTCGTGCGCGCATACTGATCGTGCTCGCGCCCCTGCTGCTCTACTGGCAGGCCAACGCACCGGTCGCGGACTTCTCCGCCGCGAGCAGCGACCCGGCGGTGAACGCCTCCTACTACGCGCCCCTCCTCGGCGAGCTGCACAAGCTTGGCGTGGGCTACGGCGCGCGCGCCGTGCGCGTTGAGGCGGTGGCGACGGTCGATCACTGGGAGGCACGCTGGATCGCGCCGCACGCGATGCTCGCCCGTGGCTGGGAGCGCCAGCTCGATCGCCTGCGCAACGGGCTCTTCTACTACAACCCCACGTCGCTCGACGCGGCCAGCTATCGCGCCTGGCTGAAGCGAAGCGCGGTCGGCTACGTCGCGCTACCCGACGCGCCGCTCGACTACTCCGCACACGCCGAGGCGACCCTGCTGCGCGGCGGGCAGCTCGGCTATCTGCGCGAAATCTGGAGCTCCAGACACTGGCGTCTGTTCGTGGTGCTCGGCGCGCAACCGCTCGCGGATCCACCAGCCACGCTCGAAAGCGTGGGCGTGGACTCGCTCAGCATGTCCCTCCCACGCGCGGGCAGCTACACGGTGCGCGTGCGCTTCACGCCCTACTGGGCGCTCGCGCAGGGCAGCGGCTGCGTGCAGCGCGCAAACGAAGACTGGACGCGGATCCAGGCGCGCCGCGCGGGGCGCTACCGGCTCGCGATCGACTTCTCGCTCGGGCGCATCTTCAGCCGCGGCGCTCGCTGCCGCTGAGCATCGTCTAGGCTTTTTCACGATGGTCGCCCGCGCTCGTCGCCTGCAGGCGCGCGTTCTGCCGCACGGTTGGCTGGACGCGTTGCGGCAGGTCTCACTCTTCCTCCTGGCCTACCTCGCCTACCGACTGGTGCGCGGCATCGTGGAGGGCGACGCCAACGCGGCCTTTGCACACGCGCGCGATCTGATCTCGCTGGAGCGCGGACTGCACCTGTTCGTCGAGCCCTCGATCCAGGCGTGGGCGTCGGGTAGTCACGTTGTGATGGTGGCCGCGAGCTGGCTGTACGTGAACGCACAGAGCTCCGTCACGATCGGCGCGCTGCTCTACCTCTACCTGCGCCACAACCGCAACTTCTACTTCGTGCGCAACATGTTCATGATCGCGATGGCGATCGCGCTCGTGGGCTATGTGGTCTTCCCCACCGCGCCGCCGCGCTTCATGCCGGAGTGGGGCTTCATCGACAGCGTCTCGGATTTCACCGGCGTGCGCGTCTCACACGCGAGCGCCACTGCCAGCGCGCTGTTCAACCCCTACGCGGCGGTGCCCTCGATGCACGTGGCTTTCGCGCTGATGATCGGCTGGCCGCTCGCGCGCCTCGCGCGCCACCGCTTCGTGAGCGTGCTGTGGATGCTCTACCCGCTGCTGATGACCTTCGTGATCGTGGTCACGGCCAACCACTTCATCGTGGACGCGCTGCTCGGAGCGCTAACCGCGGCAGCTTCCGCCTACGGCGCCGGCTGGCTCGCACGCGCGCGGCCGGGCGTGTGGCGCTTCTCGCAGGTCCCCGCCGCTCGGCTCACGGCCAGCGGCTAGCGACGTGGCGCCCCGACAGCACGCCGCCTCACGTCGGCGCAGCCGCAGCGCACCCCGCGCCGGACGCCGTGCACGCGCGCCGATCGGCGCGGGCGAGCGCCGCGCGGTCGTGCGCAACCGCCTGATCGAGTCGCGCCTGACGCCCAATGCGATCTCGCTGACGGGCTTCGCGCTGAACATCCTCGCGGCGGTGTTGGTCTGGGAACGCCTCTTCTTCCTCGGCGGTATCGCCTTCATCGTGGGCTCGATCATGGACACGCTCGACGGGCGCTACTCGCGCATGTCCGGCAAGGGCACGCCGTTTGGCGCCTTCCTCGACTCGACGCTCGATCGCATCGAGGAGGGCATCGTGCTGACGGCCGTCGCGGGCTACTTCGCACTGCACGGCAACCGTGCGGCGGCCGCCGCTGTGGTCGTCGCGGTGCTCGCCTCGCTGATGGTCAGCTACACCCGTGCGCGCGCCGAGGCGCTGGGCGTGGAGTGCAAGGTCGGGATCGCCACACGGCCTGTCCGCGTCGTGATCCTGGCGATCGGTCTGGTCTTTGCCCGCGGCGCCTCAATCGGCGACTTCGAGCTGCTCGAGCCTGCCGTCTACGTGCTCGCCGCGCTCAGCGTGGTGACCGTCGCACAGCGCATCCGCCACGTTCGCCGGGAGCTCTCCGTGTGACCTTGACGGCCCGTCGGAGTAGATAACCCGAACCTACAAAGGACCTATCTTGAGCCCAACTCTCAGCAACGGCGCCAACGGCGCCCCCTCCAGCAACGGCGCCGTGCGCTATCAGTCCGAGAAGGTGCGCGTCGCGATCGTCGGCGTCGGCAACTGCGCCTCGGCCTTCGTGCAGGGCGTCAACTACTACCGTGACGCCGACCCGAACGAGCGCGTGCCCGGCCTGATGCACGTCGACCTCGGCGGCTACCACGTGCGCGACATCGAGTTCACGGCCGCCTTCGACATCGACGCGAAGAAGGTCGGCAAGGACCTGGGCGTTGCGATCTGGGCAGGCGAGAACAACACGATGAAGTTCGCCAAGGTGCCGAAGAAGCTCGGCGTGCCCGTCTACCGCGGCATGACGCACGACGGTCTCGGCAAGTACCTCAAAGAGAAGATCTCCAAGGCCCCCGGCGAGACCGCGGATATCGTGAAGATCCTCAAGGACACCCACACCGACGTGGTTGTGTCCTACCTTCCCGTCGGCTCCGAGCAGGCGACCAAGTGGTATGTCGAGCAGGTGCTCGAGGCGGGCTGCGGTTTTGTCAACTGCATCCCCGTGTTCATCGCTCGCGAGGACTACTGGGACAAGCGCTTCAAAAAGGCGAAGCTGCCGATCGTGGGCGACGACATCAAGTCGCAGGTCGGCGCCACGATCGTGCACCGCACGCTCGCGCGCCTGTTCGCTGACCGCGGCGTGAAGATGCTGCGCACCTCGCAGCTCAACGTGGGCGGCAACATGGACTTCTACAACATGCTCGAGCGCGAGCGCCTGGAGTCCAAGAAGATCTCAAAGACCAACGCGGTGACCTCGATCATGGACGATGTGCTGCCGGCCAAGGACGTCTACATCGGCCCCTCGGACTACGTGCCGTGGCTGACCGACCGCAAGTGGGCGCACATCCGCGTCGAGGGCCAGGCCTTCGGCGACGTGCCGCTGAACGTCGAGCTGAAGCTCGAGGTGTGGGACTCGCCGAACTCGGCAGGCATCGTGATCGACGCTGTGCGCTGCTGCAAGCTCGCGCTCAACCACGGCATCGGCGGCCAGCTCGACGGCCCCTCCTCCTACCTGATGAAGTCGCCCCACAACCAGCGTCCCGACGACGCGGCGCACCGTGACACCGAGAAGTTCATCGCGCAATACAGCGGGCGTCCCGGCGCGCGCGGGCCGCGGCGCAAAGCCAAAGCGCCGGCGCGCGCCGCGGCCAAGCCGGCTGCCTCCCGCGCCGCGGCAAAAGCGCCCGCGAAGCGGTCGGCAGCCAGACGCTGAAGGTCAGCTCCGCTCAGCGCACGAATTCGCGCACCTGCGTGTAGACCTTTTCGTTCGTCGTCAGCGCGACGTGGCTGATGCATTCCGTTTCGGTGTTGGTCGCGCCGGTGAGGATCACGCTCGTGTGCGGGTTGATGATTTCGTCGCATGGTGACCACCACGTGCCGTACTTGACCGGTCCCGGTGTTTCATCGCCCGCGTTGAGCGCGTTGAGAAAGGTCGAGCTCGGGCGCATCTCGACGCACGAGGTTTCGAAGCAGAAGTTGGCCGTGGTCGTGCCGTGATTGGGGCCGCCAAGCGAGACCCAGGTTTCGATCGTGCTTTCACCGCCGAGGTTCTTGATGTAGTAGCGCGTCGATAGAGCGCCCATCGAGTGGGTGATCAGGTCGACTTTGGATGCGCCCGTTTTGTTTTTGATCTCGGTCACCTTGGTCGCGACTTCTTTGGCGGTGGTCGCGTTGGACTGGGCCGTGTTGTAGGTCCAGTTGGTCAATTCCGATTTCCCCCAGCCGTCTTTTTCGAGGCGTCCGATCATCGTCGTCCACAGCGAGCTGCTCTCTTTGTAGCCGTGCACGAACAGGATCGGCGTGTGCGCCTGCGCTGCCGCGGCGCCCACGCTCAGCAGCGTAAGCGCGGTCAGGATGCCAGCGAGAATCCTTCTCATCTCGATTCCTCCCTCAAGGGTCGATTGCTTTAAGCGAGACAAGAAAGCAGACTCCGGTTTCTCTATCAACAGGGCCTCGGCCACGGGACGCCGAACACCACCGCGACGGCAGCCGCCCAGCGGCCCTATCCTCCCTGCGTGACCGAGCAGCGCTTTGCCATCGCCCACGTGACCCCCTATCCGTGGGAGGCGGAGAACGACGTCAACGCCCACGTCGCGCGAGTCAGCGCCGATCTCTCCGCGCGCGGTCATCGCGTGCTGATCCTCGCGCCCTCTCGCTCCCAGGAGCGGGTACGCGCCTCGCGCAAGGCGCTGCGCGCGGCGCGGGGAAGGCCTGGGGGAGCATCTTCGCTCCTGGAGGGAAGCGACGAGGGCACGCCCACGGTGATCGCCGTGGGCGAGGTGCTCGACGTCGCGCCCGGCGCGCGCCGTCGCCCCGGAGCGCTGCCGATCGACGTGGCGCGCACCGTCGAGGAACTGCTCAGCACCGTAGAGCTCGACTTCGTGCACGTGCACGAGCCGTTTGCGCCAAGCACCTCCAACGCGGCGCTGCGCCACTCGCGTGCGCTCAATGTGGGCTCCTTTCACTCCTCCAGCGAGCACCTGCTCTCGACGCTCGTGGCGCGGCGCTTCGTGGAGAGCTTCTATGGACGCCTCGATGCGCGCACCGCAAGCCTGCGCGCGACGGCTGAGCTGATGGAGCGCTACTTCCCGGAGGACTACCAACTCGTGCCTGACGGTCCCGGCACGGCCGACCAGCTCGAGCAGATCTACCGCACGCTCGCCGCGCGACGACACCCGATCGAAGGCGACCCGGCACTACGCGCGCGCCTGCAGACACGGCCTCTGATCGACGTGGATCTGCACATGCACACCGACCATTCCTCTGACTGCGCGACCCCCGTCGAGGTGCTGCTGGCAAGCGCGCGCGAGCAGGGCCTCGGGGCGATCGCGGTGACCGACCACAACGAGATCTCGGGGGCGCTCGAAGCCGCCGCGCAGGCCGAAGCGAGCGGCCCTCACCCACCCATCAAAGTGATCGTGGCCGAGGAGGTCAAGACAGCCGAGCAGGGCGAGGTGATCGGGCTGTTCATCAAGGAGAAGATCCCGCGCGGGCTGAGCCTCGATGAGACGATCGCGGAGATCCGCCGCCAGGGCGGGCTCGTCTACGTGCCCCACCCCTTCGACCGCATGCACTCCGTGCCCGACTACGAGCACCTGCTGGGGATCATCGATGAGATCGACGCGATCGAGATCTTCAACCCACGCGTGGCGATCAGCGCCTTCAACGAAGAGGCCGCGCGCTTCGCTGCCAAGTACCGCATCCCCGCCGGCGCGGGCTCTGACTCGCACGTCGCGCAAGGGCTCGGCTCGGTGCGTCTGCGCATGCGCGACTTCGACGGACCGACCGAGTTCCTGCAGTCGCTGCGTGACGCCGAGATCATCACGCGACCCTCCTCGCTTTTGTATGTGCAGGCGCTGAAGTTCCTGCAGACACGCGCCACGCCGCCATCCGCACGGCGGGCCAGCAAGGCACGGCGCCTGAAGCGTTTGGGCCGCGCGCACGGCAGCGGCGGAAGGCGCTAACGCAGGTTTGCAGGCGCCGGCGCGGCGCAACTACTGATGCACCGTCAAGGACAAGCGCGCAGGCCGTCAAATCCCTCGGGGTCGATGCCTGTAACCGATGACGAGATTCGCGAGAAGTACCTGGAGCGCGCGATCCGCGAGCTGAACACGCTCACGCGCGAGCTGCAGGCTTGCCCGCACTGCCCGCGCGGCAACCTGATGCCGGTGCTCGGCTCTGGCCATCCGCAGGCGGACATCATGCTGCTCAAGCACTCTGCGCGGCCCTCGGAGATCGAGGAGGGCGTCGCCTTCTACGGTCGCGCGGGTGGCGCGCTGATGAAGTCCTTGAAGCGCCTGCAGATCGACCCGCTCGCGGTCTACGGCACGCTCTGCGTGAAGTGCCCGCTGAGCGACGCCTCGCTCGCGGACTTCGCCTGCGTGGCGCGCGTGATCGAGGAGATCGCGATCGTGCAGCCGAAGATCATCGTGGTGATGGGACCCGACGCGCTCGCGGCGCTCGAGGAGATGAACATCCCGCTCGCCCATCCGCTCCAGCAGCGCCTCGGCGAGGTCCAGCGGCTGACGCCCACGATCGACGCGCTGTACGTGCCGAACATCGACGAGTCACTCGACGAGCATGACTCCAAGCGTGCATTCTGGGACTCCTTCCGCGCGCTCGGCGAGTGGTACGAGGCGCAGCCGCCTTACTGAGCCTGGTTTCGAGCAGTCGCTCGCCGCGAGGCATTAACCTGTAGGGAGCTCGGGGAGTGGGTGACCCAAGATGTGACCCACTGAGCGAAGCAATGTGGTGAGAACACTGCGTGTGGACTCCGGGGGAAGCGCCCCACTGATGATGTCGCCAAGCAGAGCACCCATTACAAGATTGCGCCAATCGAAGCGCCCCACACGCCGTGCAGCCGCGTCTGCAAAGTAATTCAGGCGTATTTGGAGTATCCGCATTTCGCCCTCACCTAGCCGTGCGGAGGCTCTGGCGTACTCCTCCACCTCCGCGAGCTGGCTCACGATCTCAGCTAGCTCACGCTCATCAAACGGTGAGTTTTCGACATTCTCGCGAGACGGATCAGCAAACACGTCCTGTCGCTGTCCCGCAAGGCTCCATAGGTCGGGGGCCTCTAGCTCCTTTCTTATCTCGCCGAGCCACGACTCGAGCGGCTGGCGCCAATCCTCATAGATAGCCGTGGTAGGGGAGCCATCACCGACCGAGCTCCGTACAAAGACCTGATGGTCCCCGATGCGATCAAGGACTACGAACTGCGAGCCCGAGGCGGGATGCGCGAGAGAGGTTTGCTCGCCGAGCGCGGTCTCTTCATCCTCGTCATCATCGATGACACGCAGCTTGAAGTCCGTAGGGTCAAAGCCTGCTTGCAGGACCGTTTCGAACATCACGTTGCGTTCGGTCTTCCTTAGCCTCACCTACCAAGAGTCTAATCAGCGGGCTCCGTCGCCAATCAAGCCAGCGGACTCCGTCGCCAATCAAGCTACTTCACAAAGTGATGACGATCTTGCCGAGCTTGCCGCCGGCGGCGAAGCGCTCGTAGGCAGCAGCCGTCCGGCGAGCGGGAACGTCTCAGCGAGCGGCACACGCAGCTGACCGGCGGCGAACAGTGGCAGCACCTCGCGCTCAATGAGGCGTGCGGCGAGCGCTTTCTCCTCTAGCGGACGTGCACGTAGCGTCGAGCCGTGGATGCGTGCGCGCTTGCCCATCAGCGCGAGCAGGTTCAGCTCAGACTTTGCGCCGGCAGACACGCCGATCACCGCGATCCGCCCTCCGGTGTCGAGCGCCTGCAGGTTCTCAGCCATGTTCGGCGCCCCGACGAGCTCGAGGATCACGTCGAAAGGGCCGTGCTCGGCGAAGCCCTCGGGCGCGATCACGCCGGCGCCGAGCGCGGCCACCTGCTCGCGCGAAGCCTCGTTGCGCACGCTCGCGGTGACCCTCGCGCCACACGCCCGCGCGAGCTGGATCGCAGCAGTGCCCACACCGCCGGCGCCGCCGTGCACGAGCAGCCGTTCGCCTGGGCGCAACGCGGCCTGGGTGAAGAGCGCGTCGTGCGCGGTGGTGAAGACCTCGGGCAGCCCGCCCGCGGCCGGCCAGTCGAGCGCACCGGGCACGACCATCAGCACGCGCTCATGCGCCGCCACGAGCTCTGCCTGCGCGCCGCCGCCGACGATGCCCATCACGCGGTCGCCTACCGAGAAACGGGTCGCACCCGGCCCAAGCGCGGCGATAACGCCTGCGAACTCCATGCCGGGAATGTCCTGCGGCGAGCCGGCGGGCGCGGGGTAGAGGCCGCGGCGCTGCATCATGTCCGCGCCGTTCAGCGCCGCCGCGTGGACGCGGATTAGGACCTCTTCAGAGTTCGGGACCGGATCGGGATGCTCCTCGATCAGGATCTCGCCCTCGCGGATGGTGGCGGCTCGCATGATGAATGGCAGCCTACAATGCCGCTATGGCAACACCCCCAGGGCACAGGCCGAAAGGCCAGTGGACTCCCGAGGAGATCGCGCGCAACGAGCGAGCAAATCGGGCGCGGCTGGCGAGCGACCGTGGGAAGACACCGGAGGAGCGACTCGAGGAGACAGTGCGTCTCAGTCGATTCATAAGCGAGTTGAGGCGCGGCGCACCCGGCGATGTTCGAGCCAGATGATCTGCTGCTTGCACTGACGAACGCACAGGTCGACTTCGTCGTCATCGGAGGAGTCGCCGTCGGCGTGCACGGCTTCACACGCGCCACTAAGGATCTCGACATCGTTCCGATCCAACGCCGGAGAACCTCACGCGACTTGCCCGCGTCCTCGAGGAAATCAGGGCCCAGCATGTCGGCGTGGGTGACTTCGCGGCCGAGGAGTTCCCCTACGACCCCACCGACCCGATGCAGCTCGCCGAAGGTACGCGCAATGAAGCTAGCCGCGGGCAGACCGCAGGATCTGGAAGACCTGAGGCGTCTCGAGTAACTACGCTCGCTCGAAGAGCGTGACGCACTCGATGTGGTGCGTCTGCGGGAACATGTCCACGGGGCGCCCCCGCTTCAATACCCAGCCCGCCTCGACGAGTTCGGCGGCGTTGGGCGCGAGCGTGGTGGGGTTGCAGGAGACGTAGACGATGCGCTTGGGCGAGCTCTCGATGATGCGACGCACGACTTTCTTCGAGAGCCCCGCGCGCGGCGGGTCCACGACGAGCAGGTCGGGGCGTCCAGCACGCTCGAGCAACTCGGGCAGCGCGAGGCGCGTGTCGCCCGCGAAGAAGTGGACGTTCGTGATCTCGTTGCGTCGCGCGGCGGCGATCGCATCGGCGACGGCGGGCTCGATCAGCTCGATTCCCCACAGCTCGCCGGCGCGCGGAGCGAGCGTGAGCGCGATCGTGCCGATGCCCGAGTAGAGGTCATAGACGCGCTCCCAGCCCTCCAGGGCCGCGTAGTCGATCACGATCTCATAGAGCAGCTCGGCCATCTCTGTGTTGGTCTGGAAGAACGCCTCTGAGGAGATCCGCAGGTCGAGCTCGCCGAGGCGCTCGGGTAGCTCGCCGTCGCCCCACACGAGCTCGGTCTGCCCACCCTGCGTCGTCTCCGCGAGGCTGCGCGTACGTGTCCACAGCACGCCCGAAAGGCTCTCGCCGAGCGCGGCGCTGAGCGCAGCGGCCAGAGCGCCCGCCTCGAGCTCGCCGTCGGTCGTGACGATGCGGATCTGCAGCAGCCCGGTGTGGCGCCCTTCGCGCACGACCAGGTTGCGCAGCCGCGCGCGACCGTCTGGCGCAGGACCGGTGCGCTCATCGCGTCCCGGACGACCGCCCTCGCCGGGACGGCGCTCCCAGGCGATCAGCTGCTCTGCGCGCGCCCACTGGAGCGCAACGCGGCGCGCCTCGTTGCCGCGCTCAGAGGCGAGCAGACAGTCCTCCATGTCGGTCACACGGTTGCCGCCCGCGGGCGCATGAAAACCGCAAACGAGCTCCGGGTGGGCGGGATCCGAATCCCCGCCGCCGAAGGAGTACTCGAGCTTGTTGCGATAGCGCCACTGTTCAAGCGCGGGCACGATCGGCTCGAGCACGAAGCCATCGAGCCTGCCGATGCGCCTGAGCGCCTCCTCGACCTGCGCGGCCTTGACCGCGAGCTGACGCTCGTAGGGCATCACCTGCCAGGCGACCCCCGGGTGATCGGCCTTGGGCTCGATCCGCTCAGGGCTCGGCTCGAGCACCTCCAGGGTGCGCGCGTGCGCGTAGCTGCGCTTGCGCTTGTGCACCACCGCGCGCACGCGATCGCCGGGAATCGCGCCCGCGACGAACACCACGTAGCCACCGTCGCCAAGCCGCGCGACGCCCTCGCCGCCGAAGGCGAGCGAGTCGATGCTCAGCTCGAGCTCGTCACCGCGCTGCGGGCGAGACGCGGCATCTGCGACCGCGCTCACGCGGATGCCACCAGCAGCTCCAGCATCGCCTTCTGGGCGTGTCGGCGGTTCTCGGCCTGATCCCAGATGCGCTGGCGCTCGCCGTAGAGGACCTCGGCGGTGATCTCCTCACCCGGATGTGCGGGCAGGTCGTGCATCGCGAAGGCGCCGGGCGCGGCCGCGTCGAGCAGCGCGTCGTCGAGGCGATAGTCAGCGAGGTCGCGGCGTCGCTGATCGGCGCTCTGCTCATCGCCCATGCTCACCCAAACATCTGTATAGATGGCGTGCGCACCGCGAGCCGCCGCGTAGGGGTCGGCCTCGAAGCTGAGCGTGCCAGTGGCGCCGGCGGGCGCAGAGACCTGCCCGTCGAGCGAGTAGCCGGCGGGCGAGGCGATCGCGACGTCGACGCCCGCGAGCGTGCCGAGCAGCGCGAGCGAGCGCGCAACGTTGTTGCCGTCGCCGACGTAGGCGAGGCGCTTGCCCACGAGCGACTCGTGCGCCTCGCGCAGCGTGAGCAGGTCCGCGAGCGCCTGGCAGGGATGGTGTCCCGCGCTGAGCATGTTGATGATGGGCACGGTGCTGTGGGTGGCGAGCTCCTCGAGCGTCGCATCCGGACCTGTGCGCAGCCCGATCGCGGCGACGTGCCTGCTGAGCACGAGCGCGGTGTCGCGCAGCGCCTCGCCGCGGGAGAGCTGCATCTCATCGGAGCGCAGGATCAGCGGGTGGCCACCTAGCTCATCGACGCCGACCTCAAAGGAGACGCGCGTGCGCGTGGAGGGCTTCTGGAAGATCAGCGCGACGCTCTTGCCGGCGAGTGCCTGCGAGGAGCGCGGCGCCCGCTTGAGCTCCATCGCGCGGTCGAGCAGTGTGCTCAGCTCGGCGGCGCTCAGCTCGGTGCCTGTGAGGAAATGGCGCGCAGTCATCGGAGCGGTGAGTCTAGGAGGTGTGGCCGCGATGGCCCTCTACGGCGCAGGCGCGGGCGCAGCGACCGCGAAAGACACGATATGAGATGGTCCGAATGCACGAATACTGCCGAGAAAGGATCGCCACCGATGAGACGAGGCTTTACCGCTTCACTGGCCTGCTGCGGCCTACTGCTGATCGCCGGCTGCGGCTCAAGCGGATCGAGCAGCACCGCCACAACCACCAGCACCGCAGCGACGACGAGCACCTCCACGGGTGGCTTGAAACCAAACACCACACCCAAGTTCGGCACGCCGCCGGCCTCGGCGCCGGTGCAGAGCGGTGTGGTGCAGATCGCCTACCGCAACATCGCGATCGCGCCCGACACGCTCAAGGTGAAGGTGGGCTCCACGATCAAGTGGACCAACTTCGACTCGGTCGAACACAACGTGATCAGCCAGGGTGGCCCGCAGAAGTTCACCTCCAAAGACTTCGGCGAAAACGGCACCTTTGAGATCAAGGCCGAAAAAGCGGGCGTGATCCACTACGAGTGCACGATCCACCCGGCCTCGATGAACGGCACGATCGAAGTCGTCAACTAAACGTCAGTCGAAGTCCGCGAGGCCCGCGTCGGGCGTCGAGGCGGTGGCGTAGAGGCGGCGGGGAATCCGCCCCGCCGTACGCGCGAGGCGTCCGGCGCGCACCGCGTCGCGCATCGCGGCGGCCATCCGTACGGGCTCCTGCGCGCGCGAGATCGCCGAGGCGGCCATCACCGCATCGCAGCCGAGCTCCATCGCGAGCGCCGCATCGGAGGCTGTGCCGATGCCGGCGTCGAGCACGACCGGCACGTCGACGGCCTCGCGCACGAGCGCGATGTTGTAGGGGTTGCGAATCCCCATGCCGCTGCCGATCGGCGCGCCGAGCGGCATCACCGCCGCACAGCCCACGTCCACGAGACGTCGTGCGAGCACGGGGTCATCGGTTGTGTAGGGAAGCACCACGAAGCCCTCATCGACGAGCTCCTCCGCGGCGCGCAGCAGCTCTGGCGCGTCGGGCAGCAGCGTGTCCTCATCGCCGATCACCTCGAGCTTGATCCAGTCCGTCGCGAAGGCCTCGCGCGCGAGGCGCGCCGTGAGCACGGCGTCGCGCGCGGTGTGACAGCCGGCCGTGTTGGGCAAGAGCTGAACGCCCGCGGCGTCGAGCACGTCGATCAGCGAACCACGCGCCGCTGGATCGATGCGCCGCAGCGCCACGGTCACGAGCTCGCTGGCGCTCGCGAGGATCGCCTCGGACATCAGCTCCAGCGAAGGGAAGCCGCCCGTGCCGAGGATCAGCCGCGAACGCAGCGTGCGACCGGCGATGATCAGCGGGTCCTCGACCGTCGCGTCTATAGCGAGCGTGACTGAGTGCTGCTCGGCGGAGGACACTCGACTCAGCCGCCCTGCATCGCGGTGAGCACCTCAACGCGCGCATCCTCGCCGAGCGCGTGCGAGCTCCACGCCGCGCGCGGCACGACCTCGCCGTCGACCGCCACGGCCACGCCGCGCGCTCCCTCGGCGATGCCCATGCGAGCGAGCACATCGGTGACGGTCTCACCGAGGCGCAGCTCGAAGCGCTGCCCGTTGACGACGATCATGAGCTCCCCGCGAGCGCGGTCAGCGTGGGCTCTTGCGTGGCGCGCTCGACGCTGAAGCGGCCGGGCTCACACGCCGCGAGCAGCTCCGCGGCGGCGGGCAAGGCGGCAGCGGGGTGAAGCAGACCGCCGAGGAGCTCGGCGGTGAGCGGCGCGAGCAGGATGCCGTTGCGGTGATGGCCCGTCGCCCAGATCAGGCCCTCGATCGCGCCGCGGCCGATCACGGGCGCATTGTCCGGCGTAGCGGGCCGCAGCCCCACGGAGAGCTCTTCGATCTCCAGCTCGCGCACGCCGGGCACGAGCGCCTGAGCGTCGCGCAGCAGCTCATATACGGCGCCCGCGGTCGGCGCGAGCTCATAGCCGCGCTCCTCCATGCTCGCGCCGAGCACGTAGCGACCGTCGCCGCGGGGGAGCAGGTAGCCGCCCTCGAAGCGCACCGTGCGGCGCAAGAGCCCCGGCCCGGCGGGGTCGCGCAGGCGCAGGATCTGGCCCTTGACGGGACGCACCGGCACGCGCGCGCTCGGCTCCAGGCCATCGATCAGCTCGCTCCAGGGTCCCGCCGCGAGCACAACCTGCTCGGCAGCGATCCGCTCGCCGCTCTGCAGGATGACGCCGCTCAGCTTGCCGGCGCCGTCGAGCTCGACGCGTGCGACGGGCGCGTGCTCACGCAACTCCACACCGGTCTGCACACAGGCTGCGCGCAGCGCGGCGAGCACGGGACGGGGATCGATCGAGTGATCGTCCGGCGCTTCGAGCGCGAGGCGCAGCGTGGGTGCCAGCGCGGGCTCGCGCTCGCGCGCCTGACTCGCGCGTAGGCGCTCGACGCGCAGGCCGAGCGAGCTGCGAAAGCTCAGCTGGCGCTCGAGCTCGCGCGCCTCGTCCGCGTCGCGTGCGAGCAGCAGCGTGCCGGTCTGCTGCAGCGCAAGCTCGATCGCGGTGAGCTCCTGCAGCTCAGCGGCGAAGGCGGGCCAGAGCGCAGCGGCACGCAAGCCAAGCTCGAGCAGCCGGCGGCCCGCCTCGCCGAACTCGACCTCGGCAACCGGCGCGAGCATCCCAGCGGCAACCCGCGAGGTGCCCTGGCCAGTCTGCTCGCGCTCGAGCAGCGTCACCGACATTCCCTGCTGTCGCACACGCCAGGCGACGGCCAGGCCGATGATGCCGCCGCCCACGACGAGCACGTCTGCATGGCGAGTCTCAGGCATAGCCCTGATGCTAGCCCGCCCCTGCGCTCACGAGCAGGGCGAGGAGCCTGCGAGACTTGTGGCGATGGCGAGTCTCGATCTTGGCTCCGAGCGAAGGGCGCGTCTAGCGGCGGCGCGTCTGTATCTGGTCTGCGGCGGCGAGCGCGACGCGAGCGCGCTGCCAGAGCTGTTGCGCTGCGCGGCGGCCGGTGGCGTGGACATCGTGCAGCTGCGCGAGAAGCAGCTCGCAGACGACGAGCTGAGCGCGGTGGCCAACGCGGCGCGCGCGCTCTGTGAGCGTCTAGGCGTGCTGCTCGTGATCAACGACCGGCCGACCGTCGCGCTGGAGGTGGGCGCGGACGGCATCCACGTCGGCCAGGAAGACATGCCCGTCGCCGAGGTGCGCGAGCTCGTGGGACCCGAGATGCTGATCGGGCTTTCCACGCACACGCCGCAGGAGATCGACGCCGTCGACGCCGCGCTCGTGGACTACATCGGCGTGGGCCCGGTCCACGAGACGCCCACGAAGCTGGGCCGTCACGCGGTCGGCCTGGAGCTGATCCGCTACGCCCGTGCGCACGCGCCGGTGCCGTTCTTCGCGATCGGCGGCCTCGACGCCGGGAACCTCGCGGATGCGCTGGAGGCGGGCGCCGAGCGCGTCTGCGTGCTGCGCGCGATCGCTGCCGCTGAGGATCCCGAGCTGGCCGCGCGCGCGCTACGCGAACAGCTCGACGTGCGCGCGACTGGGCGGTGAGCTCGCCCGTGGACAGCGGTGGCTCGCCACCTCCCGTAACGGGCCGCGACAGCGCACGCGGAGGCGGCGATGCGCGTGCGCGTGCCGCGCTGACCCCGCTCGCAGACGACGAGCGCCCAGCTGCGCTGCGCGTCGCGATCGTCGTTTGTGCCCTGCTCGCGCTCGGTGTGATCGTTGGCGCACTCAGTGTTCACGACCTCTCGCGCCGCGGCGGCTCGCTGCCCGGAGCGATCTTCCTGGCGGGGATGCTCGCGCTGCTCGCGCGCGGGATGTTTGCGCGTCGCTACTGGGCCGTGCTCGGCTTCGAGGCGCTCTTGGCCTTCCAGGTGCTCGTCACCTCGCTCGCGCTCGTCGTCGCCGCCACCATTCTGGCGGCAGCGCTGTGCCTCGTCTCGATCGCGCTCGGCGGCTGGCTGTTCTGGAAGCTCGTGCGCGTGATGGGTCGCATCCAGGCGGGCGAACGGCGGCAGCTTCGATAGGCTCAGGCGCGATGGCCGAGAGCGCATACGACTGCATCGTCATCGGCTCCGGGCCAGGCGGTTACGTGGCCGCGATCCGCGCTGCGCAGCTCGGTCTGAAGACGGCCGTGGTCGAGCGCGAGAAGGTCGGCGGACGCTGCCTGAACTACGCGTGCATCCCCGCCAAGGCCGTGCTGCGCTCCGCGGATCTGCTGTCGGAGATCCGTGACGGCGAGGAGTTTGGGCTGAAGGTCGCGGGTGTGGAGGTCGACTACGCCGCTATCCAGGCGCGCCGCGAGAAGGTCGTCTCCACGCTCACATCGGGCGTGGCGGGGTTGTTCAAGAAAAACAGCATCGACTTGATCGAGGGTGA
Organism: uncultured Solirubrobacterales bacterium; assembly: GCA_963785435.1. Classification (GTDB taxonomy): domain Bacteria; phylum Actinomycetota; class Thermoleophilia; order Solirubrobacterales; family Solirubrobacteraceae; genus Palsa-744. The sequence goes on along the minus strand of CAWAVE010000008.1, from coordinate 118,379 downwards.
CGCGGCGCTCGGCTCAGGCGGCGAGGTGCTCGTCGGCGGGCAAACGCTCAGCGCACGCAGCGTGATCCTCGCGACGGGCTCAGTCCCGCGCACGATCCCCGGCGTGGAGCTCGGCGGTCGCGTGATCGGCACCGAGCAGGCCTGGGCGCTACAGGAGCTGCCCGGCCGCCTCACGGTCGTCGGAGCGGGCGCCTCGGGCGCTGAGATCGCCTCCGGCTTCGCGCGTCTCGGTAGCGAGGTGCTCCTGCTCGAGGCGCTCGAGCGTGTGCTGCCAAGTGAGGACGCGGACATCTCGAGGCTCGTGGAGCGTGGCCTGAAGCGTCAGGGCATCAACGTGCAGACGGGCACGCCCGTCACCGACGTGCATGCCGGCGATAGCAGCGTGAGCTTCTCCCACGGTGAGAGCTCGAGCGAGGTCGACTACCTCGTGATCGCCGCCGGACGCGGAGCCGACGTCGAGGGGCTCGGGCTCGCCGATGCGGGCATCGAGCTCGACGAGCGCGGCCTGATCAAGGTCGACGGCGCTCTGCGCACATCGCGCGCGGGCGTCTATGCGATCGGTGATCTCGTGCAAGGGCCCGCGCTCGCACACAAGGCATCCGATGAGGGCATCATCGCCGCGGAGGACATCGCGGGACGCCCGACACATCCGATCGCCTACGTGGACATCCCACGCGCGACCTTCTGCACGCCGAACGTCGGCTCCTTTGGCCTGACCGAGGAGCAGGCGCGCGAGCAGGGCCATGAGGTCGTGGTCGGCAAGGTGCCCTACGGCGCTGTCGGCGGCGGCACCGTCTACGGCGACCGTACGGGCCTCGTGAAGGTCGTCGGCGAGTCCACCTACGGCGAGCTGCTCGGCGGGCACATCGTCGGCTCGCGCGCCACGGAGCTGATCCAGGAGCTCGTCAACGTGCGCGCGCTGGAGGGCGGCTTCCCCGAGCTCGCGCGCATCATCCACGGCCATCCGACGCTCTCGGAGGCCGTGATGGAGGCTGGCCGCGCCGCCGACGGCTGGCTGATCCACGGCTGAGGAAATTTGGGTCCAGCCCTCCCCGAGGAGGTGTCCTCAACGCCAGCCGCCTTCTACTTCGACCTCGCCAGCCCGCTGGCATACCTCGCGGCCGAGCAGATCCTGCAGGTGCTGCCGGGCCCAGCCGAGTGGCAGCCGGTGCTCGTAAGCGAGCTCGCAGGAGCGGAGAGCTTCGAGGCCTACCGCTGCGCCGAGGAGCGCGACATCGCGCGTGCGCAGATCGAGCGTCGCGCAGAGCAGCTGGGACTGCAGGCGCTGCGCTGGCCCGAGCCCTTTCCCTTCGATAGCGCGCTCGCGATGCGCGTGGCGACATACGCCCGCTCGATCGGGCGCACGGTCCCGTTCGTGCAGGCCGCCTTCCGGCAGGCCTTCGCGGGCGGCCATTCGCTCGAGGACCCCAACTACGTGCTGATCGCGGCGGCGGCCTGCGAGATGCACCCAAGCGCCGTGCTGCGCGGCGCGGAGCTGCGCTCGGTCGCCGAGCAGCTGAGCACCATCACCCGCGCGGCGGCTGAGCTCGGGGTCAGCGATGTGCCCGCGATCGCGATCGACGGGCGCGTCTTTCAGGGCGAGTGCGCACTCGCGCAGGCGCGTGCTCACATGCAGGCCGCATCCGTGGGCAGCGCTCAGCTATGAGGGCTCGACTCGCCTACCGTCTGATCGTGACCCGCGGTGGGCGCGCACCGGCGCTGCTCGCGGACGCCAGCCGCGTCGATCACGTCGAGGTCGTCGAGATCGAGAGCGGCGAAGCGGTGCTGTTCTGGGATCGCCCGCCGCAGGCCGCCTCGAAGCTGGCACGCGCACTACGCGCCGACCTCGTGCGGCTGGAGGCGCCAGAGTTCCTCGCGCGCTGGAGTACCGTGGAGGGCTAATGGTCAACCCAGCTCTGCCCAATCCCGATCGCGCGCGCGAGTGGCTGCAGACGATGACGTTGATCCGTCGCTTTGAGGAGCGCGCGGGCGAGATGTACGCACGCGCGAAGGTGGGCGGCTTCCTGCACCTATCGATCGGCGAGGAGGCCACGATCGTGGGCAGCGCGCGCGCGCTGCGCGACAGCGATTATCTGATCTCCACCTACCGCTCCCACGGCCACGCGCTCGTGCGCGGCACGCCACCGGAGAACGTGATGGCCGAGCTCTTCGGCCGCGTCGACGGCTGCTCGGGGGGACGCGGCGGCTCGATGCACATGTTCGATCTCGCCCGACGCTTCATGGGCGGCTACGGCATCGTCGGCGGCAACCTGCCGATCGCTGCAGGCATCGCGCTCGCCAGCGACTACCAGGAAAACGACGAGGTCACGCTCTGCACCTTCGGCGACGGCGCCTCCAACCAGGGCACCTTCGGCGAGACGCTCAACCTCGCCGCGCTGTGGAGGTTGCCGGTGGTCTTCATGGTCACGAACAACCAGTTCGGCATGGGCACCGCGCTGGGCCGCCACTCGGCCGTCACCGACCTGCAGCGCAAGGGCGAGAGCCTCGGCGTGCCGGGGCTGCGCTGCGACGGCATGGACGTGCTCGACACCCACGCGGTGCTCAGCGAGGCCGTCGAGCGTGTGCGCGAGGAGCGCCAACCGCTGCTCGTGGAGGCGATCACCTACCGTTTCCGCGGCCACTCGATGGCCGACCCGGAGCAGTACCGCAGCAAGGAGGAGGTCGCGCATTGGCGCGAGCGTGACCCGATCCCCGCCTTCGCCCAGCAGCTGATCACGGCGGGCTTGATCGACGAGACCGAGCGCGAGCGGATCGACACCGAGGCGATCGCGCAGGTCGACCGCGCGGTGGAGTTCGCCGAGGCCTCACCCTTCCCCACCGCGGAGTCGCTCTACGACGACGTCTATGTGCTCGACCCCGAGATCCGCGGCTGGTACTCGGCGCCGACGAGCGAGGAGTCGTCCGGGCGCGCGCGCGATAAGTCGCCCGACAAGCACGCCGAGTCAGCGGCGAACGATGAGATTCCCCAGCAGCTCACGCAGGCGCTCGCCGCGGGCGAGGATGGACACGAGTCCGCCCCGCGAGGTCTCAGCTGATGGCCACGATGCGCTATCGCGAGGCGCTGGGCGCCGCGCTGCGCGAGGAGCTCGCGCGCGATCCCTCGGTGGTGCTGATGGGCGAGGACATCGGCGTCTTCGGCGGCGCTTTCAAGGTCACCGAGGGGCTGCTCGAGGAGTTCGGCGAGAAGCGCATCCGTGACACGCCGATCTCAGAGAACACGATCGTGGGCATCGGCGTGGGTGCCGCGATGACGGGCCTGCGCCCGGTGGTCGAGCTGATGACGATCAACTTCGCGCTGCTCGCCTTCGACCAGATCGTCAACCACGCGGCGCACATCCACTACATGTTCGGCGGCCAAGCGCGCGTGCCGCTCGTCGTGCGCATGCCCCAGGGTGCGGGCCACCAGCTGGGTCCCACGCACTCGCACTGTCTGGAGTCGCTGTTCCTGCACGTGCCCGGCCTGCTCGTGGCGGTGCCGGCTACCGCGGCAGACGCAAAGGGTCTGTTGAAGAGCGCGATCCGCGAGGAAAACCCCGTGATCTTCATCGAGCACGAGTCGCTCTACGGTGTGCGCGGCGAGGTGCCGGAGGGCGAGGAGGAGCTCGTACCGTTTGGCCTTGCGCGGGTGGCGCGCGAGGGATCTGACGTGACGATCGTGGGCGTCTCACGCATGGCCGTCACCGCTGAACGCGCCGCTGCGACGCTTGCCGATGAGCACGACGTGCAGGCCGAAGTGATCGACCCGCGCACGCTGCGTCCGCTGGACCTCGAGACGATCCTCGTGTCGGTGCGCAAGACGAACCACTGCGTGATCGTGGAGGAGGGCTGGCCGCACGGCGGCGTCGGCGCGAACCTCGCGGCGCTCGTCTCAGAACAGGCCTTTGACGATCTCGACGCACCCGTGCAGCGCGTCACGGGCGCAGACGTGCCGATGCCCTACTCGAAGCCTCTGGAGGACATCGCCTACCCCCATGAGCCACAGATCGTGCAGGCGGCGCTTGCCTGCTTGAACCGCTCATCCCAACCAACTGCCACGGAGGCCGAGCGATGAGCGAGCTGGTGATGCCACGCCTGTCGGACACGATGGAGGAGGGCACGATCCTGCGTTGGCTGAAGGCCGACGGCGAGCAGGTCGCGCGCGGCGAGGAGCTCGTGGAGATCGAGACCGACAAGGCGACGATGACATACGAGTCAGACCAGGAGGGCTTCCTGAAGATCATCGCCGTCGAGGGCTCCACGCTCGCCGTCGGCGAGCCGATCGCGAGCGTCGGGCCGGAGAACGAAGGCATGGCCGCCGACGCGACCGCCAACGCCGACGATCAGCCCGCGCCCGAAGCGCAGCAGGCGCCCAGCGCCGGCGGCGCCGTCTCCCAGTCGAGCGATGGCAAGGACACCGCTGCGACGCCGGCGGCGGTGGGGTTCGACGCCAAGGCGGAAGCATCATCTCCGACAGCGCCCATCGCGGCCCAGGATGGCAAGCGCGTGCGAGCCTCGCCGCTGGCGCGGCGGATCGCGCGCGAACGCGGCGTCGAGCTGCGCCGTATCAACGGCAGCGGACCGGGGGACGGATCGTCAAGGCCGACGTCCTCGGCACGGCGCAAGCCGCGACCGCCAGCCGTGACTCCACCGCCCCAGCCACCAAGCAGGCGGGCGCGCCAGCTCAGCCCGACAGGCCCGTGCAGCCCGACCGCGACGCACCGGCCGGGACAACGCCGGAGGTCGCGACCGCCAAGGGGCAGACGACCGAGGTCGAGCTGACCCGCACGCAACAGACGATCGCGCGGCGCATGGCCGAGTCCAAGGCCACGATCCCCGACTTCAGCATTCAGGCCGACGTGGACATGGAGGAGTGTGTGGCGCTGCGCAACGAGCTCAAGCGACTCGCCCATCCGACAGCGGGCGAGCAAGCGGGCGAGCAGCCGGCGGCGCCCACCTACAACGACATGGTGGTCAAGGCCTGCGCATTGGCGCTACGCGAGCATCCGCGCGCGAACGGCAGCTACCGCGACGGACGCCTGCAGCTGTACTCGCGCATCAATGTCGGCGTCGCCGTCGCGGCACAGGACGCACTGGTAGTGCCTACCGTGTTCGACGCCGCGGAGAAGTCCCTCGGCGAGATCGCCCACAAGACGCGAGCACTGGCCGAGCGCGTACGCGATGCGACGATCACACCGCCGGAGCTCGGCGGCGGCACCTTCACGGTCTCGAACCTGGGCATGTATGGGATCAGGAGCTTCTCCGCGATCATCAACCCGCCGCAGGCAGGGATCCTGTCCGTGGGCTTGCTCGAGCCCCGCGCCGTTGTCAGAGATGGGGCTGTCCAAGCGCGCCAGACGATGACACTTATGCTCGTCTGCGACCACCGCATCCTCTACGGCGCTGAAGCGGCTCAGTTCCTGGCCCGTGTGCGCGAGCTGCTGGAAAGCCCCACCGCGCTCACGCTGTGAGGAGCCCCGCCAGCAACTGACGTTGGAGACAACAGCGGCAGAAGCTTGACAGGTAAAAAGCGATCAGGCAGGCTTGCACTGCAGTAGGCCTCAATCAATAACCATAAGACGCGGTCGTGGTGAACCCCGGGCTGCTCCTACCAAGTCGGCTCCGGTTCGACGACCGCCCTGAACATGGGGGTAAACCACGATGAAACGACTCAAGGTGGTCGGCCTGCTCCTCGCTGCGGTGTTCGTACTCAGCGCAGCCGTGTCGGCGTCTGCGTCAGCGGCGGGAACGCCTGAATTCAGCACACAGACCGGATGGACTGGTACTGGCGGCAAAGCCACGTTTACCGCGGGTACCACGACACTCAAATGCGAAAAAAGCACAAGCGAAGGCTCGATGGAAGCGAGCAAGGTAGCGGGAAAATACACCATAACCTTCAAAACATGCACATCTGCTGGCTTGGCGTGTAACAGCTTAGGCAGTGCGGCAGGAACAATTGTGATAGGCGGCACGTGGCACATGGAGTTTGGCCTAGAAGAAGAAGCTTTGATTTGGCTCTTAGTACCATCAACTCATATCGAATGCCCAGAACTCAAAACATTACTCTCAATGTCGGGTGGTATCCTTGGCTCTGTTACGCCGAAGAATACCGAATCAAAAGAATTCACGGTCGCGATCACTGCGACGAAAGAAAAACAAGGAATCTCGGAATTCATGACCGAAGAAGGTGGCACGGAAGTCATTTCGCTGCAGACAGAAATCAATGGCGGTAAAGCAACCCCAACCACGGTTGAATCGGCGGAAACCAAACTAGTCACGGAAAAAGTCACGGAAATGCTGGCGGGCTTTATCAAACCGAAAGCGGGGACTGAAAACCCTCTCAAGATCAAAGAAAAAAAATCGAAGACCATCACCATGGAATACATTGGCGTTCTGACTACGGGGTTAATGTCGGTGGCTATCACCAACACAAAAAACTTCACAGAAAAAGGAGGTACATGTGAAAAAAATGCGGGACTGAAATCCGGCGGTACGTGTACCGTCATCATAGAATGCAAGGGGAAAGCAGGAGAAAAAGGTGAAGTGATAGTCAAAGGCGCCGGACGCGCGGTACGTGCCGGCAGAAACAAACTCGAATGCGAATAGCAGCGAACTAAGCGCCAGCAAGCAGGCGGCGAAACACGGCCATCTGAAAGGCTGCCCGTTGCTTCCCGCCGGTCAGCCTATCCGCGCCTCCTTCGAGACTACAGCCCTTCGCGGCCGAGTCCCGAGGGAAGCGTGGGTTGGAGCCGACATCCATCCCTGCGTCCATTCCAAGGCTCTAAAGGGCACGGGCGCTAGGCTGAGAGGGCATATGCTTGTCGTTGACCGATCCTCCGAAGAGCTGTGGGTGTGCCACTTGGGCCCGGTCCCTTACGGCGAGGCGGTCGCCGTCCAGGAGCAGATCCGCGAGCAGCGCCAGGCGGGAACGCTGCCCGACACGCTGCTGCTGCTCGAGCATCCGCCCACCTACACCCGCGGACGCCGCTCGGGAGACAACGACCTGCCGCTCGGCGAAGACGCCTATCGCGCCAAAGGCATCGACATCCACCCGACCGACCGTGGCGGACGCCTCACCTACCACGCCCCCGGCCAGCTCGTCGGCTACCCAATCATGGGGATTACCGACGTCAACCGCTACCTACGCAGGATGGAAGACGCGATCCTCGCCGCCCTCGCCGAGGATGGTGTGCAGGGACGCTCCCGCCACGAGGAGGGAATCGACTACACCGGCGTCTGGGTCGAGGACCGCAAGATCGCCTCGATCGGCGTACACGTCTCCCGCGGCGTCACGACCCACGGCTTCGCCGTCAACGTCACCAACGATCTCGAGCCCTTCTCCTGGGTCATCGCCTGTGGACTGCCCGACCTACAGATGACCTCGATCGCAGCCGAGCGGCGGCGTTCAGACCCCCGACACGTGGATCGTGATTCCGCTGCTCCAGCCGTTGGCAAGGCAGTCGGAGTGCAATGCTTCCGCAGGGAGATGGCCTATCGCTTCTGCCTCGCCCACGGGCGCCGCCAGCGCCTGGTCTCTCCCTGGCGCCTCGGCATCGACGCCGCGCTTGATGTTGACACTGCGAACGCCTCCCTGCTCGCGACCGAGCGAGCCGCCATAGCGCTCCCCACATGAGCGCCACGCGGTCTCGCTCGAACCCCGGCGGGATGGACGTGCTCACCGTGCTCGGCTCTGACGTGCGTCCGCTGCGCGAGCGCAAGCCGCCCTGGTTCAAGGTGCCGCCGCCCGGCGGGCAGCGCTACCGCGAGCTGACCACGTTGATCGGAGAGGAGAACCTGCACACCGTCTGCCAGGAGGCCGCCTGCCCCAACGTCGGCGAGTGCTGGGAGCGCGGCACCGCCACCTTCATGATCCTCGGCGACACCTGCACGCGCCGCTGCGGCTTCTGCAACGTCAAGACCGGCAAGCCCACCTGGAACGACCCGCTCGAGCCCGCCCGCGTCGCGCGCTCGATCGCGCGCATGGGCCTGCGCCACGCCGTCATCACCTCCGTCGACCGCGATGATCTTCCCGACAAGGGCGCCTCCGCCTTCGTCGGCGTGATCCGCCAGGTCCGCCGCCAGGCGCCCGGCTGTCAGATCGAGGTCCTCACCCCCGACTTCCAGGGTCAGGAGATGCCGCTCGCGAAGGTCATCGCCGAGCGCCCCGACGTCTTCAACCACAACGTCGAGGTCGTGCCCCGTCTCTACCCGATCGCTCGCCGCGGCTCGGAGTTCAAGCGCTCCTGCCGCGTGCTGCGCCTCGCGCGCGAGTTGGGCGAAGGCGAGGTCGTCACCAAGTCCGGCTTGATGGTCGGGCTCGGCGAGACCCACGATGAGATGGTCGAGGCCTTCGCCGCGCTGCGTGAGAGCGGCGTGGGAGTGCTCACCGTGGGGCAGTACCTGCGCCCTTCCGAGCGTCATCTGCCGATCGTGCGCTACTGGCACCCCGACGAGTTCGCCGCGCTCGAGGCCGCCGCTTACGAGCTCGGCTTCGACCACGTCGCCGCCGGGCCGCTCGTGCGCTCCTCCTACCACGCCGATCAGCACGTACCCCAGCCGCGCGCCGGCGTCGGGCCGCTCGCCGCACACGCCTGACCCCGACCGCTGCGCTCGCCGCGGGTTAGGCTGAGACTCGCTCGCCCGGCGGGCCCGCGCCCCCGATGTTTCCGCTCAAAGACAACATTCCCCTCGCGCGCTTTCCGATCGTCACGGTCACGCTCGTCGTGATCAACGTCGTGGCCTACCTGCTCTCTATTCGCCACGGCGGCGGCTTCTTCAGCGGCCCCTCCGACGCGGTCGCGGTGCACTACGGCGCGATCCCCTACGAGCTCACACACCCCGGCAGCCACTGCGACTTCGCGAGCACCACGGGTCCCGAAGGCGTGCTGAGCAGCACCGTTGCCTGCCAGGGACAGCCGGGCGTCGCGGGTAGTCCCGGCCCGCAGCCGCCAACCTGGGAGACGGCCTTCACCTCGATGTTCCTGCACGGAAGCTTCCTGCACATCTTCGGCAACATGCTCTTCCTCGCCATCTTCGGCCCCACCGTCGAGGATCGCATCGGGCGCCTGCGCTTCCTCGCCTTCTATCTGCTCGGCGGTTTGATCGCGCTCGCCGCGCAAGTGCTCGTCGATCCGAGCTCCACGGGGCCCACGCTCGGCGCCTCTGGCGCGATCGCCGGTGTGCTCGGCGGCTACATCCTGCTCTATCCTCGCGCCCGTATCCTCAGCCTCGTCTTCATCGTCTTCTTCGTCACGATCATCGAGGTGCCCGCGCTCTTGCTGCTCGGCTTCTGGTTCGCAGAGCAGCTCTACTTCGGTCTTGGCGGCCTCGCCGCACCGCTTGGCGGAAGCGAAACCGTGGCCTACTTCGCGCACATCGGCGGCTTTGCCTTCGGCTTGCTCGCGATCCGGCTGTTCGCGCTACACCGCCACGCAAGCCGGCCCTACCGGCCGGTCTACTAGGACGCGTGGCCGCACCTGTGGATCGCCGATGAGCCGCCTAGCCACGCTGCTGCTCGCGCTGCTCTTCATCGTCGGCTTCGCCTTTCTTACGATCCGCGCTTTCGCCGAACAGGGAGTTACCCTCGCTGGGCTGCTCTCCGTGTTCATCCTCGTGCTGCTCGCCGTGGGCATCATCGGCGCGCTGCGCAACCCCCCCAAATGACCACGAGCTCGCCCTTCATGACACCCAGCCAGAGCCGTCAGCGGCGCGCGCACGCCGCGCGCCGACGGCGCCAACGCCAGCTGCTCGCGCTCGCGCTGCTCGGCGTCGCCGCGCTCGTCGCGATCGGCGCCGTGGTGCTCACGAAAGGCTCCAAAGACAATCCCGGCCGCAACGCGCACGCCAGCCGGCACACGCTCGCGATCAGCAAAGCGCCCGTGCTCTCCCCCGCCGGTCTCACGCTCGCCAAGCCCTCTCTCGCGCTCGCCGGCATCACCACGCCCGCCCGCGACCCGATCCAGCTCGCCTTCCACGCGCCACCGCGCGCGGGCCTGCTCTTCAACCTCTCAAGCGGTCAGGTGCTCTGGCAGCGAAACGCCTACCACCGCCTACGCATCGCGAGCCTCACCAAGATGATGACCGCGCTGCTCACCGTCGAGTCCGCGCCGCCCGAAGATCACGTGCTCGTCACGCGCGCCGCCGTCGAATCAGGGGGCTCGAAGGTGGGTGTGCTGCCGCTCGGTAAGCGCGTGCGCCTGGAGACGATGCTCTACGGCCTGATGCTCCCCTCCGGCAACGACGCCGCGATCGCGCTCGCCCAGCATCTCGCCGGCTCGATCGAGGCCTTCGTCGCGCGCATGAACACCGAGGCCGCCAAGCTCGGCATGGGCTGCACCCGCTACTCCTCGCCGTCGGGCTACTACGACGCCGCCAACTTCTCCTGCGCTGCCGACCTCGCGATGCTCGCCCACGCCGACCTCGCCCAACCGCGGATCGCGCGCGTCGTGCGCACCTACTCCGCCGCGCTGCCCTTCCCGATCAAGGGCGGCAAGCTCTACCTCTACAACAACAACCCGCTGCTGATCTACCACTACCCCGGCGTCACCGGCCTGAAGACCGGCTGGACGATCGCCGCCGGGCGCTGTCTGGTGGCCACCGCCGAACGCGGCGGCGTGCGTCTCGGCGTCGTGCTGCTGAACTCCACCAGCCCCGGCACCCAGGCACGCCAGCTGCTCGATCGAGGCTTTCACGACGTCTACCACCTGCCCAGCGTGCCCGAGCCGCCGATGCCGCCGGGAGCCTGAGCGCCTCGCGCGGAGCCTCTGCGGATGCCGCTTTGACGCCAGCGTCCGCCTTGGAGTACCGTTCTCTTCAGACGGATTGACTGGCTAGTCAGCCAAAGGAGAGAACGTGGATCTTGACGACACACCAGAGCAGGCCGCCTACCGCGCCCAAGTGCGCAGCTGGCTCGAAGAGCACAAGTCCGAAGCGCCCGTCCTGCAAGGCCCCGGAGCGCTCGAGGACGAGAACGAGATTCTCGCCGCGCGCCGCGTCTGGCAGGGCAAGCTCGCCGAGGGCGGGCTCGCCGGTGTGACCTGGCCCAAGGAGTACGGCGGTCAGGGCCTTGGCCCGATCGAGCAGGTGCTCTGCAACCAGGAGATCGCGCGCGCCAAAGTTCCCGGCATCCTCGACGCGATCGGCGTCGGCATGCTCGGGCCCACGATCATCGCGCACGGTGCCGAGGAGCAGAAGACGCGCTATCTCGGCGCGATGCTGCACGGCGATGAGGTCTGGTGTCAGCTTTTCTCCGAGCCCGCCGCCGGTTCGGACCTCGCAGCTGTGCAGACGAGGGCGCGCCGTGAGGACGACGGCAGCTGGCGCCTGAGCGGCCAGAAGGTGTGGACGACCAACGCGCAGTTCGCCTCCTACGGCCTGCTGCTCGCGCGCACCGACGCGGACGTTCCCAAGCACAAGGGCCTCACGATGTTCGTCGTGCCGATGGACGCCGACGGCGTCACGATCCGTGGCCTGCGCCAGATCTCCGGCGAGGCTGAGTTCAACGAGGTCTTCTTCGACGACGTCGCGCTCGACGCCGACGCCGTCGTGGGCGGAGTCGGAAATGGCTGGGGCACGGGCCTGACCACGCTGATGTTCGAGCGCGTCACGATCGGGCTCGGCGGCGAGGGCATGGGCTACAACTCGACCCGCTTCGCCTCCGCGATCGCCGCTGATGAGCACGCGCGTCGCGACCCCGAGGTGCGCCACCAGCTCGGTGAGATCGCAAGCGAGCTGCTCGCCGTGCGCTTCACCGGCTACCGCACGCTCACCGCGCTGCAGAAAGGGCAGATCCCTGGCCCCGAGGCTGGCCTTGCGAAGGTCACGATCGTCAGCGGCGCGATCAAGGCCGGCGATCTGATCGCCGACGTGCTCGGCCCCGACGCGCTGCTCGAGGAGAGTGAGTGGTCCTACATGATCTCCTTCCTGCCCGGCCTGAAGTCCGCCGGCGGCACCGAGGAGATCCTCAGAAACACGATCGGCGAGCGCGTGCTCGGCCTGCCCCCCGAGCCACGGCTCGACAAGGGCATCCCGTTCTCTGAGCTGCGCTCCAAGGAAAAGGCGGCGGCATGAACCTCGCACTCTCAGACGAGCAGGTGTTCCTGCGCGAGGCCGCCCGTGGCGCGCTCTCGCGCTTCAAGACGCTCGAAGGCGCCCGCGAGGCGCTCGACGGCAACGCGGATGCACTGCCCGATTTGTGGCCGACCGCCAAGGAGGCCGGCTGGCCGGGCATGCTGATCAGCGAGGAGCACGGCGGCGCAGGCCTTGACGCCTTCGACGCGATGCTCGTGCTCGGCGAGTGCGGTCGCGTGCTCGCGGGGATCGGGCTGCTCGGGCATTTGCCCGCGACGGCGATTCTCAACGATGCTCCAGGTGGAGCGCCGATGCTCTCCGAGCTCGCAAGCGGTGAGCGGCGCGCGGCCTACCTGCCCGTCAGCCCGCCCGATGACATCAGCGACGCCTGGAGCGTCGACCCCGCATCTGGGCTCGCCAGGCCACAAGCGCCGAGCGCAACCGCCAGCGGAGACGGCCAGGCCAATCTCAGCGGCGAGCTTGCCTTCGTGCCCGACGCGCCCGGTGCGGATCTGCTCGTCGGCGTCGCGATCCTCGACGGCAAGCCCGTCGGCGTCACGATCGAGTCGGGCGCCTCCGGTGTCGCGATCGAGGCGCTCACGCGCTATGACTCCACGCGCTCGCTTGGGCACGTGTCGCTGAAAGACGCCCCCGCCACGGTGCTCGACACGCCCGTCGAGGCGCTCGCCGGCGCCTGGTATCTCGCGCAGGCGCTGATCGCTGCCGAGTCGCTTGGCAGCGTCGAGACCGCACTCGATGTATCTGTCGCTTACGCCAAGGAGCGCTTCACCTTCGGTCGTGCAATCGGCTCCTACCAGGCCGTGAAGCACAGCCTCACCGAGGTTCTGCGCCAGCTCGAGAACGGCCGTTCGCTGCTCTACTACGCCGGCTGGGCGCGCAGCGGTGGGCCGCACGAGTTCCCGCTCGCCGCCAGCGCCGCACGCTCCGTTGCGGGACGGGCGCTCGACACCGCCGCACGCACGATGATCTCCGTGCACGGCGGCATCGGCGCCACCTGGGAGCACGACGCGCCGCTCTACTTCCGCCGCGCGCAGCTTTCACGGCGGCTGCTCGGCGGCACCGCCCGCGCGACCGACAAGGTCGCCGGCGAGCTGATCGCGCAGGCCGACGCCGCTTAGCGTCCGCGCTTCGCCCGGGCCGCTCGCGCGAGCGCCCGGGCGGGCGCCGGCGCTTCGAGCGTCGCCAGCACCGGTGCGCCGTAGGCGCCGTGCACCGCTTCGGTGAGCGTCGCATCGGTCGCGCAGTTCGCGCAGAAGCCGTGCTGGGACCAGCCGATCGCGCGCGCGAGCACCTGATCGGCGTAGGTCACGCCCGTCGCGTCGTGGCCGTAGTAGTCATAAGCCGCGATCCACGCCGAGTCATCGAGGTTGTAGCCCGCGCCGTTTGCCGAGAGCAGGTGCGCCGCCGCCATGATCGCGTCGAAGTCGTCATAGATCGAAGGGTGGCGAGTGCTCATGTGACCGTAGGCCGCTGGACGTTGCGCGTAGATGTAGGAGTCGCGCACGAGCTGCCATGTCGAGACCGGGCCGTTGGTCACGTTGAACTGCATCGGCCCCGCGCAGCAGTGTGCGAAGTTGAGCCCGTGGTAGGTGCTCGGCGCTGTCGAGAAGGCCGTCTCTTGCATGTGGATCGAGGCCAAGAGCAGCCAGTTGACCCCGAACGTTCGCTGCGCGGTTGCGTAGATCGGGTAGAAGCCTTCCATCCAGCGGCGCGCAATAGGCGTCTGCGTCGCCGCCGCAAAGCGCCTCGCATCGGCGCGCTGCTGCGCCGCCGTCGGTCGCGTGAGAATGCGCGCGCGTGGCGAGCTAGTCGCCGCAATCGTTGAGGCGGCGAGCGGCTGACTCGCCGTTGGCGTCGGCGTCGCGCGCAGCACCGGCGGAGGCGCGCGCAGCACGGTGCTTTGGCGCCCCACCACGCCGCTCAGCACCGCCACCAGCGTGCTCAGCCCGAGCAGGCCGATCGTGCAGGCGAGCAGCCACGCACGCCGTTCGGAAGCGGGCGCGGGCGGATCGGCGAAGCGCACGGGCACGCCGCCCGCGTCGTCCACCGCCTCCCTCAAATCTTTCCCTGCGCTGCGCATCGGTCGATACAACGGTATCCATGCGCGATCATCAGCGAAGCGATCGATCGCGCGGCGGGTTGGTTAAGTCAATGAACAGGCGCCGTTTTACCTTGGTGGCACTGGGCTTCTCGCTGTTTCTCGCCTGCCAAGCGAGCGCTGCTGCCCCCTCCGCGCTCGCTCTCACCAGCGCGCCGTCGAGCGCGCCTTTGAGTAGCGCGCAGCAGCAATACCTGGGTCTCGCCAAGGCGGGTGTCGCTGGCGCCGAGAGTCGTTGGCGCGACCATCGCTACGGCTGGTATGACGCGCGCCTAAACGATCGCGACCGCTACCCGCTGGCCACCATCTGGGACATCGTGCCGCTGTTCGAGTCGATCGACGCGATCGCGATCGTTCAGCCAAACGCCGCCAACAAGCGTGCTGTCGCGCGCTTCGCGGCCGGCGCGGAGCGCTACCTGAACCATGGCCTGCGCCCGCTCCCCGGCTACTCGCCCTACCCCGGCGACCGCACCGCCAACACAGAGACGTGGTTCGATGACAACGGCTGGTGGGGCATAGCTTTCATGAACGCGCTGCGCGCGACCGGCACGCGGCGTTACCTCAGCGACGCCGAACGGGCGCTGCGCTACATCGCGCGTGTGGGCTGGGACCCACAGAAGGGTGGCCTGTGGTGGAACACGCAGCACCCATACAAGGCCGGCGAGGCGCTCGCCGCGGGCACGCTGCTGGCGGTGCTGATCTACGAACGCACCCACTCCTCCTTCGCGCTCGCGCAGGCGCACCGATTCCTGGCCTGGGCCGACACCGCCGGCTTCAGCGCCGCCGACGGCCTGTACGGCGCAAGCGACATCAGCTCCACGCCGATCGACTACATCGAGGCGCCGTTGATCTACGCACAGGCGGCGCTCTGCCGTGCGAGCGCCGCGCAAGCGCTGTGCGACCGCGCCGAGCAGCTGAAGGCGAGGGCGCTGAGCCGCTTTGGCTACCTGCTCAACTTCTCCCCGCAGTACGACGCGATCTACCTGCAGTGGATGCTCGCGCTCTACTCACTCGACGGCGATCGCAGCCTCTACGCGCTCGCCGCCGACAATGCGCGAAATGCGCAGAGCCGCGCGAGCAGCGGCGCGGGTCTCTACCCGCTGTTCTGGAATGGCGAAACGCTGCCCGCACGCTACGCGCGGCCGGGGATGCTGCAAACGCAGGCCGCCACCACCAGCCTGTTCGCCTGGCTGGCCGTCTACCAGCCGCCCTCCTGAGCGGCCTTCCTCAGACGCCGAGCGCGCGACGCGCGATACGGTCAAAGACGTGATCGGGTAGCAGCCGACGCGCGATCAACATCGCTCGCGCGTCACGGCCGATCACATAGCGCGAGCGCATCCGCGAGCTCGTGAGCGCGCGTTCGATGCTCGCCGCCACCTGCTCGGCGGGGACGCCGCGGCTGCCCGTGTCCTGCATCACCTTGTCCATCGCCGCCGGCACCTTGCCGTACTGCTCATGCAGCTCGGGCGGGATGCTGATGCGGTCCGCCTCGACGCGGCTCTTATCCCAGATCGGCGTCGCCACCGAGCCCGGCTCGATCAGCGCGACCTGCACGCCGGAGCTGCGGAGCTCTACGCGCAGCGCGTCGCCGAAGGCCTCGATCGCGTGCTTGGAGGCCGCGTAGGGGGCCGTGAAGGCCATCGCCACGCGGCCGCCGATCGAGGAGATGAACACGATCCGCCCGTGCGAGCGGCGCAGCGCCGGGAGCATCGCCTGGGTGACGGCCACCTGCGCAAATACGTTCACCTCGAACTGCCGGCGCAGGTCCTCGGGGGAGATCAGCTCGAGCGGCCCGCCGATACCGATACCCGCGTTGTTGACCAGCGCATCGAGCCCCGACGCCGGTAGCTGTGCGACCGCCGCAGCAATCTGCGCGGCGTCGGTCACGTCGAGCGTCAACGCCGTGAGGCTGCCGGCCGGCGCCTCTTGCACGAGTTGCTCCGCCGCGTCGCTGTTGCGCACACCCGCGAAGACCGTCCAGCCGTTGCCCGCCAGCCGCAGCGCCGTAGCGCGTCCGATCCCCGTGGAGGCACCGGTGATGAGGGCAACGCGCATCGTCTGCGACGTTACATGACGCTGGTCGTGGGAGGAGTCTCACTCCGCGGTTAGGCGGCGCTTAGGATGCCTGGCGATGCTACGCCGCGTGCTGAAGCCCTCGCCTGCCGGCGGTGGCGCCCTCCTGGCTCGTCTCGCGGCCGTGGCGGCCGTCCTCACGGCTCTCGCCGGCTGCGGCTCGACCGCCAAACAGGCGAGCGCCGAAGGCCCGCCGAAAAGCTGCGGGGCGACCGTGCTCGACACGCTCTCCCGCGCGCTTGCGCGGATCTACGGGGAGGGCATCTTCAGCGAACGTACCGCCTCGGCGCGCCACATAATCGAGGCATCGCTGCCCTTGCAGCATGCGCTTGAATCCGGCAGCGCAGCCGCCACGCTCGCCGCCGCGCAGGAACTGGTCGCGACGGGGCACATGACGAACCTTCGCCTGATGCGCGGCACAAGCACGCTCGCTGACGTCGGCGGTCCCGCGATCACGCCTCTGCACGGCACGATCAAGAACGCGCAAGGCAAGCTGCTGGCGCGCTACACCACGAGCGTGTGGTCCGACGCGGGCTTCCTTGCGGAGGGCAGCGGCGTCGCCGAGGGCACCGTCGTGCTGCGCTCGCGCACAACCCAGATCGCCGGTTCGCTCAAGCTCCCGCCGGGTCCGCTTGGCCCGGAAGGCACCGTCACGATCGGCGGCGTCGCCTACCAGTACAGCTCCTTTGCCGGCAAGGCCTATCCGACCGGCGCGATCCGCGTCTATCTGCTTCGCCCCGCCAACTCCACGAGCTCGCTGTGCGGATCGAGCGGCCTCGATACCACCACGAACACGCTGCGCCGCATCGCCAAGCTGATCTACGCGGGCGAGGGCGGACGCCGCACGCTCCCGCAGATTCAACGCGTGCAGAGCGACCCCGCGCTGCTCCAGGCCGTCGCCCGCCGCGACCCGCTCGCGGCGAGAACAGCCGTGGAAGCGCTGCTTCACCAACACCTCGTGCGCCTGCGCGTGCTCGCGCCGGATGGCAGCCTGCTCGTCGATGACGGCGGTCCTTACGTGCTCGCCCCCGTCACCGCCCCGCTGCGCCTGGCCGGGCGGCAGATCGGCAGCATCGTGCTCTCGATCCAGGACGATGAGGGCTACAAGCGTCTGCTCGGGCGCCTAGCGGGCCTGAAGGCGCTGATGTACATGGGCGCCCACCACGAACACCTCGTCAAGAACAGCCTCGGAGCGAATCCCGGCAACGTGCCCGCAAGCGGCAGCTACAGCTACCACGGCGAAAACTTCCGCGTCTTCACCGTCCACGCCAAGGCCTTCCCCTCGGGGCCGCTCACGGTCCGCGTGCTGATCCCCCTCCCCTACCGCTAGGACCTCCTAGCTCAGGGGCCGCCTAGCTCAGGCCGGTGCGAGCGCCTCGCGCTTGTTCGCGAGCACACCCGACAGCTCAGCAAAGGAGTCCGCGAATTTTTCGACGCCCTCGCGCTCGAGCGTCTCGGTCAGATCGTCGTAGTCCACGCCCGCGCTGCTCAGCGCATCGAGCAGTTGCCTGGCCTCCTGCACGGCCGTTGCGCAGACGCGGCTCGGGGTTGCCGTGGTCCTGGTAGGCCTTGATCGTCTCCTCGGGCATCGTGTTGACCGTGTCTGGGCCGATCAGCTCCTCTACGTACATCGTGTCCTTGTAGGCTGGGTTCTTCGTCGAGGTGGATGCCCACAGCACGCGCTGGGGCGTTGCGCCCTTGCCAGCCAGGTACTCCCAGCGCGGTCCCGAGAACGCCTCCAGGTAGTGCGTCGTAGGCGAGCCGCGCGTTGGCCACAGCGAGGCGACCCTGCAGCTGCTCGACACCGCCGATCGCCTCCAGGCGTTTGTCGCCCTCGGTGTCGATGCGCGAGACGAAGAAGCTCGCCACCGAGGCGACCGTTCCCGGGTCCCCGCCCTCGGCCACGAGCCGCTCGAGGCCGCGGATGTAGGACTCGGCGACCTCGGCGTAGCGGCGCAGCGAGAAGATCAGCGTGACGTTGATCGAGTGGCCCTTGGCGATCACGTCCTCGATCGCCGCGAGCCCAGGCTTGGTCGCGGGGATCTTGACCATCAGGTTGGGCCTGTCGACCTCCTTGTGCAGGCGCATCGCCTCGCGGTAGGTCTCAAGCGTGTCGTAGGCCAGCCGCGGATCGACCTCCAGTGAGACGTAGCCGTCGCGTCCCTGCCCGCCGTCCCAGACGGCGCGGAACAGGTCGCAGGCTTCCGCGATGTCCTGCTGGGCGAGCGCCCAGAAGGTCTGGTCGACGTCGCAGCCCTCGCTTGCGAGCTCGCTGATCTGCTCGTCGTAGGCCTCGCCTGAGCCCATCGCCTTCTGGAAGATCGTCGGGTTCGAGGTCGCGCCGACGACCGAGTAGTCGTCGATCAGCTCCTGGAGGTGCCCGCCGCGGATCGACTCGCGCGAGAGGAAGTCCACCCAGACGCTCTGCCCGAGCGCGGATAGGCGTTGCAGGGGCGAGGTGGCGTCGGCCATGGCGGGGCTCCTCCTTAGGATGAGGTCGGGCTTGAGCAGCGCTCGCGCGCGAGCGAGCGATGTTCTCGGCGGTGAAGCCGAGCTTCTCGAGCACTGTCGTGCCCGGCGCCGAGGCGCCGAAGCGGTCGAGGCCGAGCACGTCGCCGTCGCTCCCCACCCAGCGCCACCAGCTCATGGCTCGCGCCCGGCTCAACGGCTAGGCGCGCGCGCACGGCGCGCGGCAGGACCTGCTCGCGATAGTCCTGCGACTGCGCTTCGAAAAGCTCCATGCAGGGCATCGAGACGACGCGCACGCGCGTGCCCGTCCCGGCGAGCTCGCGCCCCGCGGTGAGCGTGGGGCCGACCTCGGCGCCGGTCGCGATCAGGATCAGCTCGGATCGCCCTCACCGCCGCGCCTCCCACAGCACGTAGCCGCCGCGCTCCAGGCCGTCGCTGCGCGCGACCTCGCGAGCGATCGAGCGTCGGGATGTTCTGGCGCGAGAGCAGCAGCGCGACCGGCCCGTCCTCGCGTTCGAGCGCGACGCGCCATGCGGCCGTGGTCTCGTTGGCATCGCCGGGACGCATCACCCACAGGTCCGGGATCGCGCGCAGCGCCGCGAAGTGCTCGATCGGGCTGGTGCGTCGGGCCGTCCTCGCCGAGCGCCGACCGAGTCGTGCGTCCAGACCCACAGGACCGGCAGGCTCATCAGCGCCGAGAGGCGTACCGCGGCGCGCATGTAGTCGGAGAAGATCAGGAAGGTCGAGCCGTAGGGCTTGACGATGCCGCCGTGCGCGGCCGCGCCGTTGACGATCGCGCCCATCGCGTGCTCGCGGATGCCGAAGGGCACGTTGCGTCCGGCGTGTACACGCGAGAACTCCCCGCCGCCCTCGAACAGCGTCTTGGTCGACTCGACCAGGTCGGCGGCGCCGCCGATCATCGTCGGTGCGTACGCGGCGAAGGCCGCCATCACCTTCTGCCCGGCCGAGCGCGTCGCGATCTTTTCGCCCGCCTCGAAACGTGGGCAGCGCCTCGCGCCAGCCGTCGCGCAGCTTTGCGGACCAGCGCGCGATCCCAGTCCTCGGCCATCGCTGGGAAAGCCTCGCGCCACTGCTCGAAGCGCTCCTGCCAGGCCGCCTGATGGGCGGCGCCGCGCTCATGCAGCGACATGTGCTCGTAGACGCGCTCGTCGACCCAGAAGCTCTGCTCGGGGTCGAAGCCCATCGCGCCCTTGGTCGCCTTGACCTCCTCCTCGCCGAGCGCCGCGCCGTGCGACTTGGCGGTGTCGACCGCGTTCGGCGCGGGGTAGGCGATGTGCGAGCGGATCGCGATGAACGAGGGACGCTCGGTTTCCTCGCGCGCCGCCGCGATCGCCGCCTCGAGCGCCTCCACGTCCTCGGAGTCCGCGACGCGCTGCACGTGCCAGCCGTCGGCTTCCAAGCGCGCGGTGTGGTTCTCGCCGTCGAAGGAGAGCGAGGTGGTGCCGTCGATCGTGATGCGGTTGTCGTCGTAGCAGACGATCAGTTTGCCGAGCGCGAAGTGCCCCGCGATCGAAGCCGCTTCCTGGCTGATGCCCTCCATCATGTCTCCGTCGGAGCAGATCGCGTAGACGTGGTGATCGATGAGCTCGGCGACCGGGACGGTTGAAGCGGTCACCGAGGAAGCGCTCGGCCATCGCCATGCCGACGGCGTTGGCGACGCCCTGCCCGAGCGGTCCGGTCGTCACCTCGATGCCCGGCGTATGTCCGCGCTCGGGGTGCCCTGGACAGCGCGAGCCCCACTGGCGGAACTGTTCGAGGTCGGCGAGCTCGAGGTCGTAGCCGGAGAGATGCAGCAGCGAGTACTGCAGCACGCAGGCGTGGCCGGAGCTGAGCACGAAGCGATCGCGGTCGGGCCACTCGGTGTCCTTCGGGTTGGCGCGCAGGAAGCGCTGGAAGAGCACATATGCCAGCGGCGCCAGCGCCATCGCCGTGCCCGGGTGGCCGGCGTTCGCCTTCTGCACCGCGTCCATCGAGAGGCCGCGGATCGTGTCGATCGAAAGGCGTCTGAGCTCCGCCTCCTCGGGGCCCAGTGCAGCGACGCTGGCTCCGCTTGATTCGCGCGTGGCGACCATTGCTCTCGATCCTAGCGACGTGGGCCGCTAGCATCGCGGGATCGTGTCCGAGCAGTTCTGCGACGTCGGCCGGGGGATCACCCTCTGCTACGAGACCTTCGGCGATCCTGCGCATCCGACCGCGCTGCTGGTGATGGGCCTCGGCACGCAGATGGTCGCCTGGCACGAGGACTTCTGCACGCGAGCTCGCCGACCGCGGCCTGCACGTGGTGCGCTTCGATAACCGTGACATCGGCCACTCGACTCACCTCAGCGGAGCGCCGCCCACGATGCGCCAGCTGCTTCTGCGCTCGCGGCGCGCCGCGCACTACACGCTCGCTGACATGGCCGACGACGCCTCGGAGCTGTTGCGCAGGCTCGAGCTCGCGCCCGCGCACGTGATCGGCGCTTCGATGGGCGGCATGATCGCCCAGACGCTCGCGGCGCGCCACCCCGCAGCAGGTCCGCTCGCTCGTCTCGATCATGTCCAACACCGGCAATCGCTTTAGCGGTCAGCCGTCCCCACGTGTCTACGCCACGCTGCTGCGCCGCGCGCCGCGCGAGCGCACGGCCTTCATCGCGCACATGGAGGGTGTCTTTGCGGCCATTGGCTCACGCGGTCTGCCGCGCGACCCCGAGGAGATCCGCGCGCTCGCGGGCCTCAGCTATGACCGCGACCACGACCCTGAGGGGCCTCCGCCGCCAGCTCGCCGCGATCATCGCCTCGGGCGATCGCACCGCCGAGCTGCGCGGTATCCGCGCGCCCACACTCGTGATCCACGGCAGCGCCGACCCGCTCGTCGCGCCCTCCGGCGGGCGTGCGACCGCCCGCGCGATCCGCGGCGCGCAGCTGCTGAGCATCGCGGGATGGGCCACGACCTGCCGCGCGTGGTTTGGCCGCAGCTGCTCGACGCGATCTCCGAGCATGCCCGGCGAGCGGACGAACTCCCTGAAAATGCTCTCATCCCCGCAGACCCCCCCGGCTTCTGTTCCGGGTCTGCGGGGATAGGTTCCCCTCTCCCTCGATCCCCCTCGAGCTTTACGGGCGGCGGCTGTAGGCGCGCAGACCGGCCAGTGAGTGGTGACGCGCACTGGGGCATAGGCAAGGCTGCGGTCGCACGCGCACGAGCCAGTGAAGGTCGTGTCGGCAGTGCGAGCGGCGATACGGCCAGCGTCCGTGCATTCCCCGCAGCATGCGCTGCTCGTGGCAAGCGAAGACCCTCATCTCCATTTGGACCTCCATCCTTTCCTCCACGACGCCCGCCAGCTAAGTCACATGCATCGAGGCGATTGCTCTCTTCGGGCATATAAATCACGTTTTACGCAGAATGTCAACTTAACCCGATTGGATGACATGCTTTGTAAAAGCCTGAGAAATGGGCATATACGCCCTATAAGGACGGGTCGGCATGCCTTGAAAGCCAAGAGCGACGGGAAATTTGAGCGAGATGGCGTATTGCGCGACGCACGCGCTCGACGCGAGCGAAGCAGAGCGGCCGGAGTCGGAAGCTCTCGACCGTTCGAGAAAAGTGCGCCCGGCGGGAATCGAACCCGCGGCCTGCGGCTTGAAAGACCGCTGCTCTTTGGCTCCCCGAAGAGAACCGTTGACCACTGAGCTACGGGCGCGCGATATGTACGTCAGGCGACTGACGCTCTAACGAGCAGCCTATTCTAAGCACGCGTCAGCCGCGCGCGCCTCGCCTGCGCACAGATTTTGCAGCGCAGCCCCGGTGTAGCGCGCGTCTCTCACTGCGCCTGGGCCCGCCTACGGCGCATGCTGCACGATCGCGCCGCGGGACAGCATCCGCCGCGGGATGCCGATGCCGCCGCAGAGCTGCACGCAGGGCTCGTAGATCGGGGGGAAGCCGAGCAGCTCGGGGATCGTCACGATCGCATAGCCACGCGCGCGCAGCGCCTTGATGATCGCGGGGTAGGCCGCAAGCGTCTGCGCGCGCGGGCCGCCGCCGTCGTGGGAGATGATGATCGAGCCCGGCCGCACCTGCGCGAGCACACGCTGCACGATCGCCCTGCTTCCCGGCCGCGCGTAGTCGCTCGGGTCCACGTTCCACAGCACCGTCGCCATGCCCAGCGCACGCGCGGTTTGCACGACCGCGTTGTCGTAGGCGCCGTAGGGGGGGCGAAACACGCATGGCGTGTAGCCCGTCGCGGCGCGAATCAGCGCGCGCGTGCGCGTCAGCTGCGAGCGCGCGTCGCGCGTCAGCGTGAGGTTGGGATGGCTGAACGTGTGGTCGCCCAGCACATCGCCGTCGCGAAGCTCGCGCAGCAACATCGGCCTATAGCCCGAGCTGATCTGACGACCGATCAGGAAGAAGGTCGCGCTTGCGTGGTTGCGCTCGAGCATCGACACGAACGCGGGCGTGTCGGCCGCGGGGCCATCGTCAAAGCCGATCGCGACCTCACGCCGCGCGGGGCCACCACGGTAGGCGCCACCGCGGCTGGCGCAACCGACGATCCGGTAGAGCGTTTCAGGCGGCCGGCTCACCCGCAGGACTTGCCGCGGCAAGAGAGCAGGACGGGAGGCGATCCGACGGGAGGACGCACCTCCGAACAGAAGCGGAAGGGCGGCCGCTGCGAGCAGCCCAAGGGTGGGTCCCGCGAGCGGCGTGCGCCTGAAGCTGGGGAGCCGCACGGGCTCCCACGATACACCTGCGCAAGCAGCCTAATAACACTTTGAACGTAGGTAAACTCTTAGCCTCCGAAGCGTCATATGAACGTACGTGTACGACGCAGCGGTAGGGGCTTGGCCACTGGGGGAGTGGCATCGGGGAGGGGTCGATGGACGAGGGAATGCGCGTAGTAGGGGTTCTACGGAGGGCGCCCCTTGCGCTGCTCGCGCTCGCCGCTGCGAGCCTGGTCTCAGCGCTCAGCGCGCCAGGCGCCTTCGCGATCATCGCCCCCCTCAAAGACGGGCGCGCGATCAGCTTCGAGGCGCCTCCCGGCAGCCGGCGGCCGAGCCCGTTCGATGCGATGTTCACGAACCTCGACTACAACGGCGGTCCGGTGATGGCCTCGAACACGAACTACGTCATCTACTGGGCACCGCTGGGCGCGCCGGCCTTCCCAGCCGACTTCCAGCCTGGGATCGATCGCTACTTCGAAGATCTCGCACACGACAGCGGCGCGCATAGCAACGTCGACTCGATCACCGCGCAGTACAACGACACGAGCTCGAACGCCGCCTACGACTCACACTTCGCGGGCGCGATCATCGATACAAATCCCTATCCCGCGAGCGGCTGCAGCGAAGCGACGATCTGCCTGAGCGATGCGCAGATCCGCGCCGAGCTGAGCGCCTACGTGAGCGCGCACGGCCTGCCCACCGATCTCACACACGAGTACTTCCTGCTCACGCCTGCAGGTGTGGCGAGCTGCTTTGAAGGAAGCTGCTCGGCTGGCACACCCCACCCCGGCTTCTGCGCCTATCACGCGAGCACAGCGCTCAGCACAGGCGGCAAGCTCATCTACGCGAACATCCCGTTCCTCGCCGGCAGCATCTGTGACGACGGCAACCACCCCAACGGCACGAGCGCCGACGCGAGCCTCTCGGCAATCAGTCACGAGCACAACGAGTCGCTCAGCGACCCCGTGCCGAACACCGCTTGGACGGACTGGGCCACGGGCGAAGCCACGGGCTGGGAGAGTGCAGATAAGTGTCGCGTCTTTGAAGCGGCGCGCGAATTCGGCCCGCCACTAGGAACCGCGCCCAACGGGGCAAGCTACAACCAGCTGATCGACGGCCACGAGTACTGGACGCAGCAGCTGTGGAGCAACGCGGGTCATGCCTGTCTACAGCGCCTCGCGCCCGGCGGCGAATCGCCCACGGCCAGCTTCACGAGCACCTATCTCGGTGGCTCACGGGTGTCCTTCGACGCGGGCGCCGCGAGCGCGCCTGCTGGGATCGCGGCATACGAGTGGCAGTTCAACGACGGCGGGGCGCCCCAAGAGCGCACGAGCGCGACGATCACCCACGAATTCCCCTCCCAGGGTGTCTGGAACGTGGCGCTGACCGTCTTTAGCGCCAACGGCGCGAGCAGCGGCTCTGCGCGCAGCGTCGTGGCCGCTCCCGTGACGCTCCCGAGCATCACGAAGGTCTCGCCGCGTAAAGGGCCCGCGACGGGCGGCACGCGCGTGACGATCGTGGGCGTCAATCTGAGCGAAGTCAGCGCCGTGCATTTCGGCACGCTCAGCGCGGCGTCCTTCAACGTGATCGCCGCCAACAAGATCACCGCGGTCGCACCGGCGGGAACAGCGGGCAAGCTGGCCGTCACCGTCACCACGTCGCGGGGAACGAGCGCGACCACGACGGCAGACCTTTTCAAGCTCGGGCCGCCCACCGTCACGAAG
Organism: uncultured Solirubrobacterales bacterium; assembly: GCA_963785435.1. GTDB lineage: Bacteria > Actinomycetota > Thermoleophilia > Solirubrobacterales > Solirubrobacteraceae > Palsa-744. The sequence goes on along the minus strand of CAWAVE010000008.1, from coordinate 93,215 downwards.
CTCACACCCGGCAGCGGACCGCTCGCAGGGCGCACGCTGATCTCCGTCACGGGCAGTGGCTTCGCGCTCGGCGCTAGCACCCACTTCAAGTTCGGCCGCGTGCGCGCCGGCGAAGTCAGCTGTGCTTCGAGCAGCGCCTGCAGCGTGCGCTCGCCACCGGGAAGCGCGACGGGGAACGTGGACGTGGTGGCGAGCGTGGCCGGCTCCGCGGGCAACGCGAACCCGGCGACGGACTTGTTCAGCTATCGCTGAGCGAGGACCCGCCGCCGCCCGCCGCGGCGCGCAGGCGTAGGGTGCGCGCATGGCTAGCTACGTTGCAGCGATCGATCAGGGCACAACCAGCACGCGCCTGATCCTGTTCGACGCCGACGGCCAGATCGCGGCCGTCGATCAGCGCGAGCACGAGCAGATCCATCCCCGCGCGGGCTGGGTCGAGCACGACGCAGCCGAAGTCTGGCGGCGCACGCGCGAGGTGATCGGTGGCGCGCTCGCGAGCTCCGGAGCCGAGGCGGGCGAGATCGCGGCGATCGGCATCACCAACCAGCGCGAGACGACCGTCGTGTGGGATCGCGAGACGGGCGAGCCGATCTGCAACGCGATCGTCTGGCAGGACACGCGCACAGCCGAGCTCGTGCGCGACTTCGCCGGGACGGCGGGTGTCGATCGTCTGCGCAATTACGTGGGGCTGCCGCTCTCGACTTATTTCAGTGCTCCCAAGCTCGCCTGGATCCTCGAGCACGTTCCAGGCGCAAGAGCGCGCGCGGAGAGCGGTGAGCTCGCCTTTGGCACGATCGACAGCTGGGTGCTCTGGAACCTCACCGGCGGGCCGCGCGGCGGCGAGCACGCGACCGACGTCACAAACGCGAGCCGCACGATGCTGATGGACCTGCAGACGCTCGACTGGCACGAGCCGAGCCTCGAGCTGATGGGCATCCCGCGCGCGCTGCTCCCGCAGATCCGCTCCTCGAGCGAGATCTACGGCGAGGCGCGAGGCACCGCGCTCGGTGGTCGTCCCGTGGCGGGCATCATCGGTGACCAGCAGGCAGCGCTGTTCGGGCAGAGCTGCTTCGAGCGCGGTGAGGCAAAGAACACCTACGGCACGGGCTCCTTCCTGCTCCTCAACACCGGTGAGGAGATGGTTCACACACCGCAGCTGCTCACGAGCGTCGCCGCAAAAATCGGCGCACAGCCGGCCAGCTACGTGCTCGAGGGCTCGATCGCGGTGACCGGCGCAGCGGTGCAGTGGCTGCGCGACCAGCTCGGGCTGATTCGCTCAGCCGCCGAGGTCGAGCAGCTCGCGCGCAGCGTGCAGGACAACGGCGGCGTGTACTTCGTGCCCGCCTTCTCCGGCCTGTTCGCGCCCTACTGGCGCGATGACGCGCGCGGCGTGATCGTCGGGCTGACCGCCTACGCACGCGCGGCGCACATCGCGCGCGCGGTACTCGAGGCGACCGCCTGGCAGACGCGCGAGGTGATCGACGCGATCGATCAGGTCACCGAGGCGCCCTTTGCAGAGCTGCGCGTGGACGGCGGCATGACCGCCAACGAGCTCTTGATGCAGTTCCAGGCCGACGTGCTCGGTGTGCCCGTGATCCGCCCCAAGGTGACCGAGACCACAGCGCTCGGCGCCGCGTTTGCGGCAGGGCTCGCGGTCGGCTTCTGGGCTGACCAGGCAGAGCTACGCGAGCGCTGGCAGGAGGAGCGGCGCTGGGAGCCACAGATGCAGCCGCCCCATCGCGAGCGCGAGTACGCACAGTGGAAGAAGGCCGTCACGCGCTCCTTTGACTGGGCGAGCTAGCCCTCGTGAGCACCGACGTCGAGATCCCCCCACCGCCGCGTGCACCCTTTTTCGAGGATCTCCATGTCGGCTGGTGCGAGCGCTCAGCCCCGTCGGTGACGCTCAGCGAGGGCATGGCCGCCGTGCACCAGGCGATCCTCGGCGACCGCCTGCGCCTCGCGCTCGACCGCAAGCTCGCGCGCGACCTGTTCGGCCTGCGCGGCGCGATGGCGCATCCCGCGCTCGTCTGGGACGTGGCGATCGGGCAGTCCACGGTGCTCACCGCGCGTGTGATCGCGAACCTCTTCTACCGCGGTCTCGTGCTGCTGCACACGCCCGTGATCGGTGACACGCTGAGCACGATCACCGAAGTTGTGGCACTGCGCCAGAGCACGCCGCGCCCTCAGCGTGCGGCAAGCGGGCTGGCGGTCCTACGCGTGCGCACCAGCGATCAAGAGGGTCGCGAGGTGCTCGACTTCTGGCGCTGCGCGATGCTGCCGCTGCGCGACCCCGAGGGCGAGAGCGGACACGCCGACAGCTTCGAGACGGTCCCCGCTGAGCTCGATCCCGCAGCGCTGCGTGTCGCGACAGCCACGTGGGATTTGCGCCGCTTCCCCGATGGCCGCGGCGAGCAGATCCTGCAGCTCGAGCCGGGCACGCGCTGGCGTCTCCACGGCGGCGACGTGGTCAGCAGCGCACCCGAGCTAGCGCGGCTGACGCTCAACGAGGCCGCCGTGCACAGCGACCGGCTGTGCTCGCCCGACGCACGTCGGCTCGTCTACGGCGGGCACACGATCGGGCTGGCGGCCGCACAGGCCGCGCGCATGCTGCCGGAGATCGTGACGATCGTGGGCTGGCACTCCTGCGAGCACCTCGCGCCGGTCCACGAAGGCGACACGCTGCACAGCGAGCTTGAGCTGGAGCGCCTCGAGCCGCTGGAGAACGGAGGCGCGCTCGCGCACCTGCGCTCGCACGTAAAGGCGCGGGACGCGGACGACAGCGAGCCGATCGCCGTGCTCGACTGGCGCTTTGCGGCGGTTCTGGCCTGAGCAACCCTTGCGCTTCGCGCTGGACCGCCCTCAACGACCATCCAGAACGCGCTCGCGCGAGGAGCGACGCCACGCGCTCCTGGCGCCGAGAAGGGCTGCCAGCACGAGAGCCAGAGGCACGAGCACGCAGGCCGCAATCAGGATCACGCTCAGCGCAACCACGAGCACACGGCCGGCGTCGTGGAGGCCGCGATCTAGCGTGAACCCTTCACTAGCTGCGTGCGCGTCGCCAAGAATGCTCACTTCGACTTCGGCGGTGCTCGCACGCTGTGAGACCGCGCTGAGGGATGAGCGTGCCCGGGCCACAGCGGCACGAGACGCTGACAGCCGTTCGCGCAGGGCCTGGATCTGCCCTTCGCTCGTTGCGGCGGCGAGTGTGCGTAGCAGCGCGCGCCGTTCGGCTTCTGCGTCACTCAAGCGCTGGTGCGCTGCACCGTAGGCGTCGGTGATGTCCTGCAGGGACCGATTCTCGGCACGGATCGGAGCGAGGCGGCCGATCGCTGCCAGCGCAGCGCCGAGGCGCGCGCTGGGCAAGCTGAGCGCGAGCGTGGCTTCACTGGCACCCTGCTGCTGGACCTGCACGGTGGACGACCGCACATAGCCACCGTCTCGAACCGCGAGCTGCGCCACCTGATCGGATATCGACTGCAGGCTCGCGGCCGTGCTGCTCAACGAGACCGAGGCCGCGAGCTGCTGCACACGCCCGGGCGCCGCGGCTGCACCGGCAGCGTTCGGCTCCCCGACCGACGGCGCGACCTGCTGCGTCGGAGACGATGTTGCCGATCCAAATGAGCTCTTTGGCGTCACGCTTGGGCTATGGCCGCTCGCGCCCACAGCAGGGGCAAGCGCCTTCTCCACGGGGGCCGGCTGGTTCCCCGGCCGCAACCCGCCTCCTCCCACGATGAGCACCGCCACCACCAACGCCACGAGCACCGCCGCGCCCGCAGCAAAAGCCGGGCGCGAGCGCAGGCCTGGACGAAGATGTGTAAGCGCGCGAGATCGGCCATCGCTCCGGGCTCGCGTATCGGCGTCCACAGCATCGTCTCCAAGCGCGCCGAGCCGCCCAAGTCCTTGTGCGAGGCTCGCTTCAAATTCGGGGGTCATTGCGGGAGCGAGCGAACGCACGTCACCGCGCAGCTCTCGCCATGCCTCCGCCGCCGGGCCCTCGGACTCACCGCGTAGCGCGGCCTCGAGGCTCGCGATCCACGCCTCCTGGCCAGGCAAGGGCTCATCAGCTGGGAACGGAATGACCCTCATGCGACCTCCTCCTGACCGGTCTCGCCGCAGTGCTCACGTAGCCGCGTGAGCGCTCGATGAAGCCGCGTGCCGACGTTGGACTCGCTGATGCCCAGCGCGCGTGCGAGCTCGCTGTTGGAGAGCTGGCCGTGGAACTTCAGCAGCACGAGCTCGCGCTCGCGCAGTGGCAAGGTTGCGAGCGCGTCACGCAACGTCGCGCGGCGCTCCACCTGCTCAAACTCATCGCCTGAGCCCCGAACGTCGGCAAGCCCCTCGGACTGGTCGTAGCTGCCCTTGCGCTTCCTGCGACGCAGCTCATCGAGGGCGGCGTTGCGAGCGATCGCGAACAGCCACGCGCGCGGCGTTCCCCGGCGATGGTCCAGGCGCGAGCGCGAACGGTAAAGCCGCTCAAACGCGAGCGCCGTTGCATCCTCAGCCGTCGCGCGATCACCGAGCAGCGAGATCAAATACCCGTGAACGTCCGCCGCACACTCCCTGAAAAGTGCAGCAAACGCGTCGGAGTCGAGGACACCCTGGCGGGGCGCAGCTCCAGTCCGCGAGGACGGCTGATCGGAAGGGGACACGAGCGCGCTCATCACCCTAACTACGACACAGCAGGCCAGTCCATCACATCTCGAGCCAAGCGCATCACGCACGACATGCCGCGGCGGTGAGCGCGGCCGCCCGGACTTAGGGCGTGAGCACGATCTTCAACGCCTCGCGCCGGTCATAGACGGCGTAGGCGTCGGGTGCTTCCTCGAGCTTCATGTGGCGCGTCACGAGCGCTGTGGGGTCGAGCACGCCCCCGGCGAGCATCGCCAGCACGCGGTCCACGTGGCCGATCACGTTCGCCTGCCCACCGCGCAGCGTGATCGCCTTCAACCACAAAAGGCCCATGTGCACCTCGGCGCGCTCGGCATAGACGCCGATGCACTGGATGCTTCCGCAGGCGCGCGTCAGGCGGATCGCGCTCTCGAGCACCTTGGGGTCGCCGACCGCATCTACACACACGTCTACGCCACGCCCCTCGGTGGCGTCGCGCACGACCGCGCGCACGTCCTGCTCGCCGAGGTGCAGTGACTCGGCGCCGAAGGACTCCGCCACCGCAAGGCGATCTGCCACGTTGTCGATCGCGAACACGTGTGCAGCACCGGCAGCACGCGCGGCCTGTACCGCGCACAGGCCAACCGGACCGAGACCCAACACCGCAACCACATCGCCGGGGCGCATCCCGCTGGCCTCCACCGCGTGAAAGCCCGTGCCCATCACGTCTCCCGCGAACAGCGCCACGTCGCTGGCCATTCCCTCGGGCACACGTCGCAGCACGATGTCCGCGCGTGGCACAAGCGCCATGTCCGCCTGCGTGCCCTGTAGCGAGCCGAGCGTCGCGCCGTGGCCGAAGGTGCGCGACTCCAAGCAACGGTGATAGAGGCCGCGGCGACAGAACCAGCAGCTGCCGCAGGCCGTGTGAAAGCAACCGAGCACACGATCGCCCACGGCCATGCGCGAGACCGCATCGCCCGTCGCAACGACCGTGCCGACGTACTCATGGCCGATCGTGAAGCCCGGTTCGATCTGCACGCGCCCGTGGTAGATGTGCAGGTCAGAGCCGCACACGCCCGTGGCCTCGATGCGCACGATCGCATCCTCCGGGTCGAGGATCTCCGGCTCGGGTCGCTCCTCGACGCTTACGACCCCTGGGGCCTGGAAGGTGACAGCGCGCATGGCTCGCGGAGCCTACCGGCTCGACCATCCAGCGGACGGAGCGCGCTCGGCCGGCGAGCGCGTATCTTGGGCGCCATGAAGCCGCGCTGCCTCATGTTCCTCGGCGACTCGCTCGTCGCGGGCGTCGGAGATCCCGGCAGCGGCGGCTGGGTCGCGCGGATCGTCCGCGCTTGCTTTGAGGAGGGCCTAGAGGTGACCGCCTACAACCTCGGCGTTCGGCGCGAGACATCCGTCGAGGTCGCCGCGCGCTGGCGCGCTGAGGCCACCCCGCGGTTGCTGGCCAATGCAGACCTGCGGATCGTGCTGTCCTTTGGCACCAACGACACCACGCTCGAACACGGCGCTCTGCGCGTGCCCGCCGCGAGTTCAGCTCAGGCGCTCGCGCAGCTTCTCGATGAGGCAGACGCGCTCGGCTTTGCGGCGCTCTTCGTCGGTCCCGCTCCGATCGATGACGCAGCGCAGAATCGCCGCATCGGCGATCTCAGCGCCAGCTTTGCCGCGGTCTGCGAGGAGCACGACACGCCCTTCATCGAGGTGCTCGAGCCGCTCATGGAGTCGACCACTTGGATCTCAGAGGTGAGCGCAAGCGATGGCGCTCACCCGGGCGCTGCCGGATATGAGACGCTCGCACAACTGCTGATTGAGCGCGGGCTGATCAGCTGGCTGTGTGCCGAGCGCGCACAGCCTCTGTAGCGAGCGATAGACAGAGCCGCGACCCCGAGCTCCCACCGAGATGGGAGTCCGAGGGCCGCGGCCCCTTCCCCTAATTCAGATCGCTAGTGGCTCTTTGACCAGAAGCGCATGTCGGGCAGGTCGCTTGAGTAGTAGCTCGTGACCTTCTTGCCGAGCACCGCCACGAGTTCGCTGTCGTAGACCCAAACCCGTGGCGTGGACTGGATGTACAGTTCGTCGGCTTTGTTCAGCACTTCCTGACGCTGTGGTTCCTGGGTCGTTTCAGAGACCTTTCGCATCAGCTTGTCCGCAGCCGGGATGCACACGTCCGTGTCGTTGAACTGGTTGTTCGGCGGGCACTGCAGGTCGTATGCCCAGTGGTAATCCGGGGCCACAACCTGCGGACCATCGAGGAACACCGAGGCGCCGGCGTGGTTGGTGTAGACCACTTCGAGGAAGGCCGCTGGTGAGACGACCTGGACTTTGGCGTTGACGCCAAGCTGCTGCCAGGCTCCCGCCGCGGCGGTCGCGATTTCCTTGCCGATGTTGTCGCCCTGTCCCACGTAGATCGAGAAGCTGACTGGCGTCTTGATCCCCGACGCGGCGAGTAGTTCTTTTGCTTTCGCCAGGTCCGTCGGGCGCGGCGCGCCGACCTTCGCGTCATACCAGGAGTAGGAAGGCATCCACTCGCCGAAGTAAAGCTTGCCGTAGCCGTAGGCGACCTTCTGCAGCACCGCTTCATAGGGGAACGCGTAGCTCAACGCCTGACGGAAGTCCTGGTTCTTGAAGTACGGGTTCTTGGCGTTCTCCGGGAAGTTCAGCGTCTCCGCCTGGCGCGACTTGAACGAGGCGATCGTGCAGCAGGAGTTGCCGATGAGGCTGTGAGCGGCCTGGTTGGTCAGCCCCAGCGTGATGTCCGCCGCGCCGGACTGCGCGTCGAGCAGCAGCGTTTCGTTGTCGGGGATGAAGTTGAGGATGATCTTCTTCGCCTTCGGCGGTTCGAAGAAGTTCGGGTTCGCTTCGAGCACGAGTTGGTGGTTGGCCTGGTAGCTCTTGAGCAAATAGGGGCCGTAGCCCGCGCTGTGGCTCGCGAGCCATTCGTTCGGCGTGACCTTCTTGACCCCGCCGTGTTCTTCGACCAGTTTCGGGTCATAGATCGCGCCCGCCGTGGGAGTTGAGAGCACCTGCAGCTGGTTCGGCGCGGGGCGCTTGTACTGGAAGACCACCGTCAGCGGGTCCGTCGCCTTCACCGACTTGATCAGCGGCGGCGTGTAGTCCGTTTCCTCGAGCACCGAGTAGCCGCCCTCTTCGAGCTTGATGTCGCGTTCGATCGACCACACGACCGCGTGGGCGTCGAGTGGGTCGCCGCTCGGGAACTTCAGGCCCGGACGGAGCTGGAAGGTGAGCGTCTTGTCACCGTTGCTGTATTCTAGGACTGAGCCACGTAGGGCTTGATCGCCGTGATCGACAGGTTCTGCTGGGTCGTTCCCGCCATTTTGCCCGGGCCCTGTTGACCTGCGTCAGCGTCGAGTACATCGCCCCGTCGAAGCCGGGGTCCTGGTCGTTGGTCGTGAGGCCCGGGTCGAGCGTCGCCACGGGCACGGAGTTGTTGACGATCAGCGTCGCGTTCGGATCCGCGGTGCTTTTGCTCATCCGCCGGAGCGAGTTCGATGGAGCTGGATCTCGAGCTGCTTCCGCATGCCGCCAGGACGAGTACTGCGCCGGCTCCGATGAGAGCGCAGATGCCCCTCAGCCCCCTTGCGTGTCTGCCTTCTGATACGCTTCATCGGGTCTCCTCCGGTAGGGCGATTCGCCTGGCTCACGCTGCTCGACTCTGACACCCAAACGGGGGAAGCTCGCGTGCCCCGAAACGCCTTCGCCATGGCTGCACCCCCACGAGTGACGCTAGACGAAAGCTGCACCCGGTCATTCATGACGATCAGTCGATATGCCAAAAACCTATTCTCCGCCGAAGCCCCGTCAAGGGCCGCTGTCACAAGCACAGCGCCCGCCAGCTGTCCAAGCCGTTGGCCAGGGGTCGCTTGACAATGCGAGGCGTCGGGCCAGGTTCCGGATCGACTGATCGATATGTAACTGGACGGCTCGCTGACACGCCGTATCCTTCGAGTTGTCCCTTCTACTGATCGGAGTAATTCCACGGGATGGATCAGGCTAGCGCATCCATCGACCGGGCCGTCCCCAGCGCGAGGACGACGGGCTCAACCGACTCCGAGGATCTCGCGGGCCTGGGCCGGGGTGGCCACAGGCCTACCGATCGCCTCGCACAGCGTCCGCGCGCGCGCGACAAGCTGGGCGTTGGACTCGGCGTACTCCCCCGGAGCGACGTACACCACGTCCTCGAGGCCTGTGCGGATGTGACCTCCGAGCGCGAGCGTAACCGCCATCATCGGGAAGTTGTGTCGGCCGATCGCAGTCACCATCCACGGGATGCCCGACGGCACCACCCCCGCGAACAGCGAGATCGTCTCCACGCTCGGCGGCGCCCCGCCGATCACGCCGAGCACCATGTGCATCATTCCCTTGTGCGCCACGCGCGGTGCCGCCAGCTCTGCCGCCGTAACGGCCATACCGATGTCGAAGCACTCGTACTCCGGCACGATCCCGCGCTCGGCCATCTCCTCGGCAAGCTCCTCGATCAGCGCCTTGGGGTTCAGGAAGACAACGCCGTCGGGACCGAAGTTGACGCTGCCGCAGTTCAGCGAAGCGAGCTCGGGCTGGGCCTGAAGCGAGCGACGGCGCTCCTCGGCCGGCGCACCGAGCTTGCCCCCGGTCGTGAAGTTGAGCACCACGTCGACCGGCCGCTCGCGGATCGCTCGCTTGATCGCCAGGTAGTCCTCGGGCGCCTGCGTCATCTCGCCGTCGCACCGTGCGCGCGTGCATGTGCAGGATGCTCGCGCCCGCCTGCGCCGCGCCGACCGTCTCGCGGATCACGTCCTCGCGGTCCGCCGGCTGGTTGGGGTTCCCGGTGAGCACACCACCAGAGCCACGCGCACGTCAACATCGCAGGCGCGCTCATCAGGCGCTCGTAATATACCGAACGAGCGTACTTGCAAATCGAACCGCTAGGAGGGGCTAGACGTGGGTTCGGCACCGCTGAGCACTCGGCGACGCCAGCGCCATTGCGCACCCTGGGCTGGGGGGAGCGCCGCCCCCGGGAAAGCTCTCCGAGCGCATCCGCCGCGGCTTTGCGGTGGTGCGCGCAGACCGCAAGCTCGCGCTGCCTCTCGGTGTGCTCGTGCTGCTTGTTCTGTTTGCGATGCTTATGCCGATCGTACTGGGGCCAGGCCCCGACCAAACAGGACCTGATCAACTCGCTGCACGGCCCCTCGCTTCTCACACCCCCTCGGCACCGATCAGCTCGGCCGCGACGTGCTCGCGCGCGTCGCCAGAGGCGCGCGCATCTCGCTCCTCGTCGCCACGCTGATCACGCTCGCCGGCGCACTCGTCGGCGGTCTGATCGGCCTGCTCGCCGGCACGCTCGGCGGCACCGGCGACGGCGTTGCGATGCGCATCATGGACTCGATCCTCGCCTTCCCTCCGCTGATCCTCGCGATGGCCGTGACGGTCGGGCTCGGCATCGGCCTCAACACCGCCGCGATCGGCGTCGCGCTCGTGTCCGTGCCGTGGTATGCACGCCTGCTGCGCAGCGAGGCGCTACGGATCCGTTCGCTGCCCTTCATCGAAGCCGCGCACGCGATGGGCGCCACACGCGGGCGCATCATCACTCGCCATGTCGTGCCGCACATGCTGCCCGTGCTGTTCATCCAGATGGCCGCCGCCTTCGGCTACGCGGTGCTCGCGCTCGCCGGCGCTCAGCTTCGTCGGCCTCGGCGCGCAGGTGCCCACGCCCGAGTGGGGCGCGATGATGACCGAAGGGCTGACCTACTCGCTGACCGGCCAGTGGTGGATCAGCATCTGCCCGGGCGTCGCGCTGCTGATCACGGTGACGGCCGCGAGCATGCTCTCCGACCGCATGCGCGACCTGCTCGACCCGCGCGGACAGTACGCGAGGCTCTAGATGAGCCGCATCGTGCTAACCCGCGTGCTCGGCTCGATCGGCGCCGTCTTCGGCGCGACGGTGCTCGCCTTTGTGATCATGCGTGTGCTGCCCGGCAACCCCGCACGCCTGATCCTCGGGCCCTTCGCCACACAGCATGCGGTCGACGCGCTCAACCACCAGATCGGTCTCGACCGGCCACTGTATGTGCAGTACTGGCGCTACATCGCTGACTTCTTCCAGGGCAAATGGGGCTACTCCTACAGCGACGGCGAGCAGGTCAGCAAGCTGATCGGCGAACGCGCGCCCGGCGACGATCGAGCTCGCGATCTGCTCGTTTGCGATCACGATGGTCGCCGCCATCAGCCTCGCGCTGCTCGCCACCTACCGCTACCGGCCGCTCGCCGACCGAATCGTGCGCGGGGCCTCCTACCTCGGCTTCGGCACACCCCCCTTCTTTCTTGCGCTGCTCTTGCTGATCGTTTTCTTCACGCACCCTGCACGTCCTGCCCGGCCCCGTGGGGCGGCTCGGTGTGCAGGCCACGCGCCCGCCGGAAGTCACCGGCCTGTTCACCGTCGACGCGCTGCTCGCCGGCCAACCAAACACCTTCTGGGAGACGCTAAAGCACCTGATCCTGCCCAGCCTCGCGCTCGGCATCTCCTCGTTCTCCTTCCTCGTGCGTCTGCTGCGCGCCAACCTGCTGGAGGTCTCGCGTGAGCCGTTCATCACGGTCGCGCGCGGCAAGGGTCTGCGCCGCTGGAGCGCCTTCCGCCGCCACGCGCTGCCCAACGCCTTCCTGCCCACGCTCACCGCCGGCGGGCTCGTGCTCGGCGAATTCCTCGCCGGCAGCGTGCTGATCGAACGCGTCTTCAACTGGCCGGGCATCGGCTCGCTCGTGTTCGACGCGATCGTCAAGCAGGACTACGCGATCGTGCAGACCTTCATCCTGCTCAGCGCCGTGATGTTCGTGCTCGTCAACCTGATCGTGGACCTGCTCTACGCTGTGATTGACCCGCGCGTGCGCATCCCGACCTTGGCCGGTGCCTAGCATGCAGCCCGACGAGCTCGCGCTGTCCGTGCGCAACCTCAGCGCCGTCTATGAGAGCGCCGCCGAGACCGTGCAGGCGGTGCGCGACGTGAGCTTCGACCTGCGCCCAACCGAGCGTCTCGGCGTGGTCGGCGAGTCCGGCTCGGGCAAGTCCGCGCTCGCGCTCTCGATCCTCGGCCTGATCGAGCCTCCCGGCAGCGTGCTCGATGGCGAGATCCGCCTGGCCGGGCGCGACATCGCAAAGCTTCGCGATCGCGAGCTCAGCACGATCCGCGGCAAGGAGATCGCGCTCGTGCTGCAGGACCCCTCGAGCGCGCTCGACCCCGTCAAGACGATCGGCTCGCAGATCGTCGAGGCGATCGCCGTGCACGAACCCGGACTGCGTCGCGCCGCCGCGCGCAAGCGCGCCGCGGACCTGCTGCGCGAGGTCGACATCTCCCAGGCTGACCGCCGCCTCGATGACTATCCCCACCAGTACTCCGGCGGCATGCGCCAGCGCGTTGCGATCGCGATCGCGATCGCGAACAACCCGAGCGTGCTGATCGCCGACGAGCCCACGACGGCGCTCGATGTGACCACGCAGGCGCAGGTGCTCGCACTGCTCGACCGCCTCGTCGAGGAGCACCGCACGGCGGTCATCCTGATCACTCACAACCTCGGCATCGTCTCGGACTTCTGCGACTCGGTTGCGGTGATGTACGCGGGACGCTTCGTCGAGAGCTCTAGCGTCGATCACATCTTCGCTCGCCCCAACCCACCCCTACAGCGAGGCGCTCTTGAAGTGCGTGCCAAACCCCGAGCGCCTTGCCGAGGGGCCGCTGCCCGCGATCACCGGCTTCCCGCCCGATCTCGCACAGCTACCTGGCGGCTGCTCATTCGCGCCGCGCTGTCCCGTGGGACGCGAGCTCCCCGAGTGCCACGCCCAGGCTCCGCGCGCCCATCAAGTGATCGGCCCTGCCGGCACAGCCAGCGTCGAGTGCCACTTCGCGCGAGCAGCGCATCGGTGCACGCACGCCATGAGCGAGATCGAGCACAGCGCAACGATCCTGCAGGCCGAGCGGATCTCGAAGGTCTTCCAGGTGCGTGGCGGCGAGCGCTTCGGGCGCAAGCGCGCCGTGACCGTGCTCGATGACATCTCGCTGAGCGTCGCGCGGGGCGAGAGCTTCGGCCTCGTCGGCGAGTCCGGCTGCGGCAAGTCAACGCTCGCCCGATGTCTCTTGCGCCTGCTCGATTTGAGCGCCGGGCGCGTGCTGTTCGACGGCGTCGATCTGGGCGGCCTCGACCGCGACGAGCTACGCGCGCTGCGCCGCCGCGTGCAGTTCGTCTTCCAGGACCCGTTCGCCTCGCTCGACCCGCGCATGAGCGCCGCGGCGATCGTCGAGGAGCCGCTGCAGATCCATGCGCTCGGCGATGAGCAACAGCGGCGCGCCAGCCGCCTTGGAGATGCTCGGCGAGGTGGGCCTCACCCCTGAGCAGGCGCGACGGCGCCCACACGCCTTCTCCGGCGGCCAGCGCCAGCGCATCGGCATCGCGCGAGCCTTCGTGCTGCGTCCCGAGGTCGTGATCCTCGACGAGCCGATCTCCGCGCTCGACGTATCCGTGCAAGCCCAGGTACTCAACCTGCTCAGGCGCCTGCAAGAGCAGCTCGGGCTCACCTACGTGTTCATCAGCCACGACCTCGCCGTCGCCGAGTACTTCTGCGACCGCATCGCCGTGCTCTACCTCGGCCAGGTGATGGAGGTGGCACCCCGCGCCGAGCTGTTCGCACGGCCGCTGCACCCCTACTCCGTCTCACTGCTCTCCGCCGTTCCCGTGCCCTTGGCCGGAGGGCGCGCGCGCCGCGCGAGCCGCCCAGCACCGATCGGCGAAGTGGGCTCTGTGGTTGAACGCCCACCGGGCTGCCCCTTTGAGCCGCGCTGTCCCGTCGGTCGCGGGCGCGACGTCTGCCGGGGCGAGCGCCCACCGCTGAAACACCACGCCGACGGTCATTGGGCTGCCTGTCACTTCCCTGGTGAAATGGCGGTGCATCGCAGCACCGCCATCGCGAGCACCTAGACGGCAGCCTAGGCGTCGCTGGGCCAGAGCACGCGACCGGGCTCGATCAGCTCCAGCACCGAATCCCGCCCCGGTGCATCCGTGCGGGCAACCCCGTCGTTCGCAAGCTCCTCACGACGCTCTGCGGTAGCGGCCTGATCGACGCTGCCCTCGGCGCTCAGCACCACGCCGTAAGTGTCGCGCGCCCGCTCCTGGCTCACCCAGCCATCGGCGACGTCATGGCGCACACGCTCGGGGTCACGCTCAAGCGCTGGGCCATAGCCACCGCCGGCCGCGGAGATCGAGATGATCGTCTCGCCTGGCTCGAGCATCACCTGGCCCCACGGCTCGAGCTCGATGACCTCGCCATCGGCCTTGCGCATAAACGGGCGCAGCAGCGCGCCGGGCTCCCCGCCACGCGCGCCGAGCGCCGGGTTGACGGTGCCGTCGGCCGCGTAGTGCACACCGAGCTCTGCGTGCACCGGCCCGTACTCCACATACAGCGAAGGCGCGCCGCGGAAGCGCCCGTCGCCGCCTGTGTCGGGCACGATGCGATCAGCCCACACGCGGATCGGGCGCAGCAGCTCGAGCACCTCGGTGCTGTCGCGCATCATCGAGCCGCCGTCGCTCGTCTCGCCGTTCGTCAGCCAGCCGTCACCACGAGCGTGCGCCGCGCCGCCGGAGTTGCCGAGGATCATCATGTCCACGAACGGCGCGCCGCCGTGGCGCGGGATCACGCCCGGACAGCGTCGCTGTCGCGGGCGGGCACTCCGGTCCCGGCGAGGCCATGCCCATTCCGTCCTTGAACTCCGCCAGCGTGCGCTGCACGATCCCACCGAGGCGCTCCGCGAGGCCCGTTGTCGCCAGCGAACAGCTCGCCGGGTGCACCGGGATACCCACGCAGCAGTTCTCGCGCAGCAACACCCTGATCGCGCGCGCGCTACCGGAGTTGCGCGGCACCGTGTGGTCGATGCTGTTGAAAACGCCGATCAGCGCCGAGGTGGCCGAGGTCGACTCGGTCAGGTTCAAGCCGCATGGCAGGCAGTCGGGGTTCTCACGCAGGTCGATCTCGATCTCGCGCGCCTCAGGGTCGACCGCGACCGTGACCTGCATCTGCACTCCCTCCTCCACGCCCGGCAGCGGCACGGAGTCGTGCAGGTCATAGCCCGTGCGCCGTCCGCCCGGCAGCGTGCGGATCGTCGCGCGGATGCGCTCCTCGCTGTAATCGAGCCAGTCCTCCACGTAGCGGTCGAAGACCTCCCAGCCAACCTCCTCGCCGATCTTCGCCAGCTCGCGCTCGCCCACGCGCGCCGCGCCGATCATGCCCATGTAGTCGCCATACCAATCCTCGGGCACGCGGATGCGCGCCTGGCAGAGACGAATGATGTCCTCCATGTCGCGGTAGTCCTCCTGCACCTTCGTGCAGTTGAAGATCAGCGCGCCCTCCTCGTAGACGTCGCGCGCCGTCGCCGTCATCGTCGTCGCTTCCGCGTTGCCGATATCCGCCATGTGCGCCTTGACGACCGCCGTCGCGCGGACGCGACCATGCTCGTCGACGATCGGCGACGAGCACGCAGTGATCGCCCGCGTGCGAGTTGCCGTGGTAGGGGGAGTTGTGCAAGAAGGCGTCGCCGCGGCGCGGTTTGGGGTGGTAGTGCGCGAGCCAGCGCGACATCAGGTCCGGGCCGCGCATCACGTGGATCGGCAGCGACTCGGCCATCACGAGCAGCTCGTGCTCGGCGGTCACCACGCAGCAGGAGAAATCGCGCGCGGTGTTCAAGCAGCGAGGAGCGCGCCGTGCGAAACAGCGTGTTGGTCATCTTGCGCACCACGCCTTCCATGCGGTTCGTCATCACCGCCAGCGCGACCACGTCGCGGCTGCTGCGTCCCGTGGCCATCAGCTCTGCGTCTCCACCGAGACCGCCCGCGCGCGCGACCGGCTCGCGCGCGTCGGGAACGATCACGAGGCTGCCGCTGGCGCTGCGCTCGGCGCTCGCGCCGGGGTTCAGCACGATCGTCGTAAACGAGGACTCGACGATCGCCGGCCCCTCGATCTCGCGTGCCCGGCGCCATCGCCTCCAGTCGCCAGATCGCAGCATCGACGGCGCCCACGTCGCTGAAGAAGACGCGACGGCTCGACGGCGGCGGCGGCCTGGACGAGCGTCGAGCGCATCCGCCGCGCCGCCTGCCGAGCGGGCAGGTCACGCGCGCGCGCAGGTTGACGACCTCGATCACCGCGCGCTCGTCGCGCACGGCATAGACCTCCTCGTGGACCGCATGGAAGTCCTCGACCAGCAGCGCAAGGCCCTCGGGCGTGGCCAGATCGCTCGCGCAGCAGCACGTCGAGCTGCCACACCTGATGGCGGTAGCGCGCCTCGGCGATCAGCTCGACCTGCGCACTCGCCACGCGCACCCGAGCGCTCCGCGAACTCGGCGCAGCGCGTCACGCAGCTCCTCGAGCAACTCGTTTGCACGCGCGTGGTCGAAGTCCTCAGAGCCGGCGAAGAACGCCGCCGCGTATTCGCTCATCAGGTCCGACATCAGCGCGCCGCGCGCGCTGAGCACGGCGCCCGCCTGCGGGATCACGATCCGCGGCGAGCCGAGCCGGCGCGCGATCGCTACCGCGTTCAGACCCGCCGCGCCGCCGCCGCCGATCAGCACCGCGGTGCGCGGGTCCACGCCCTGGTTGACCGTGATCTCCTCGATCGACTGGATCATGCGCTCTGTCGCTACCGCCATGATCGCGTCCGCCGCCTCCCGACGTCTCAAGCGCGAGCGGAGCGCCGATGCGCTCCGCGATCGCGCGCTCGGCGGCCTCGGCGTCAAGCGCCATCGTGCCGCCGAGGAAGTAGTCGGGGTCGATGTAGCCGAGCACGACCGCCGCGTCTGTCACGGTCGGCTCGCTGCCGCCGCGCGCGTAGCAAACGGGGCCCGGGTCGGCCGCCGCGCTCTGCGGCCCCACGTGCAGAGGCCGCCCGAGTCGATCCACGCGATCGAGCCGCCACCCGCACCGACGCTGCGCACATCGACAGCGGGGAAGCCCGTGATGTGGCCCTCGTACTCGAGTCCCAGCCAGGTCTCGCGCGTGACCGGGATGCGCCCGCGGCGCACGAGCGCGACGTCGTAGCTCGTGCCGCCCGTATCGGCGACCACCGCGTCGTCGCTGAGCCCGTCGAGCGCCGCGTAGTGGCGCCCTGCGACAGGCGCCATCGCGGGCCCCGAGTTGACCGAGTGGATCGGCGCGGCGGCCATGTCCGCGGCGTCGACCACACCGCCACTGGAGGTCACCATCAGCAGTCGTCCCGCGAAGCCCGCGTCGCGCAACCGCTGCTCGAGACCGCGCAGGTAGCTACCCATCAGCGGCTTCAGCGAAGCGTCGATCGCGGCGCAGGAGGCACGGCGATACTCACGCAGCGTGGGGTTCAGCGCGTGCGAGAGCGTGTAGGGCACGCCGGGCAGGTGGCGCTCCAGCAGCTCGCCGAGCGCGAGCTCATGAACCGGGTTAGCAATCGACCACAGCAAGCAGACCGCGACCGACTCGACCTCCAGCTCGGCCACGCGCGCGAGCACCTCGATCGCGCCCTGCTCTCCCAGCGCGCGCACAACCTCGCCCTGGCTGCCGATCCGCTCGTCGATCTCGAACGTCAGCGCACGCGGGATGTAGGGGTCGGGGTAGCCGTAGCTCCAGTTGAACGCGTCCGTGCGCCCGCCCTCGCGCAGCAGCAGCATGTCGGGGTGTCCGCGCGTGGCGAGCAGCGCCGTGCGCGCGGTGTTGTTCGTGAGGATCGCGTTGATCGCGCGCGTGGTGCCGTGGATGAACACCTCGACGTCCGCGAGCAACTCCGCGACCGAACGTCCGAGATCGGCGGCTGCCAGCCCAACTGCAACGAGGATCCCCGCGGCCGGATCCTGCGGCGTGGTCGAGGCCTTATAGAGGCGCACCGTCTCGCCCTGCTCGAGCACGAGGTCCGTGAAGGTGCCCCCCGTGTCCGCCGCCAGTCGCAGGCGGCGTACTGCTGTCGGTGCGTCAGCTCTTGAGCGCTCCGCTGACGACCCTCGACGCGATCGCTCAGCCGCGCGCCGGCACGCGCTCACCGGCGCTGATCGGCGAGGACTCGACCCGGACCGTCTGCAAACAGCGTGCGCATCACCTCGTCGCGGATCTGGCGGGCCGTCGAGCACGGCCTCGGAGGTGAGCGCCTGGATCGCAAGGCCGTTGAGCACCGCGTCGAAGCGCCAGCTCCAGGGGATCTCACCGTCGGCGTCGGCGGGCACGAGACCCTCGAGCGCGCGGTCGATCAGCTCGTACCAGCTCGTCAGCCGCGACTCGATCGTGTGCCGAGCTCAGGCAGGCGCACCGCCTCGCCGTAGGCGTTGATCCAGACCCGCCACGTCTCGATCATCTGCTCGTCGTCAGCTAGCGCGCTGTCGAGCAGTGCGACGATCCGCTCACGTCCTGCTGGATACCTTCTCGATCGCCACGCGGTAGCGCTCCTGCGCGCGCTCAGAGACGAACACGAGCGCCTGCGTCAAGAGGTCTTGACGATTGGCGAAGTAGTGATTGAGCATCCCCGTGCTGACACCCGCCTCCTCGGCGACCATCCGCATCGTCGAGCCGGCGAAGCCCTCGCGCGCAATCACCGCTGCTGCCGCACGACAGATCTGCTCCCGCCGGATCGGACCCATCCCGAGCTTTGGCACCTCTGTTCCTCCAGTCGATTCCTCGCGAGGCTAACCGCCGGCCGCGCCGTCGAATCGGCAGAGGCGGTACTACCTGATGCCATGATGCTAGTGGTTGATGTCAACCACCGCCGACGGCGCAGCCGACTTGCACGGGCCTGCATCGCTGCCTATAGTCGCATATCGCGTGATCGGTTTGCAATAGCGTTTCCTGCGAAAGGACCACACCCCCGATGAGCATCGAGCGCCACATGACGAACCCCGCCTCCGGCTTCTCCGACGCCGTCACCACGGTCGGTCCGGGGCGCCTCATCCACATAGCGGGCAACGTCGGCTTTGGAGCGGACGGCACGGTAGTCAGCGGCGGCATGGGCGCCGAGGCGCGCGCGACGTTTGACAACATCGAACGCACGCTCAGTGAAGTAGGCGCGAAGATCTCAGACGTGGTCAAGATCAACGCCTTCGTGACCTCGCTGGAGGACTACGCCGAGTACGCGCAGGCGCGCGCCGAGCGCTTCGGCGAGCAGCTGCCGGCGAGCGCGACGGTGCAGGTGGCGGGCCTGTTGGTGGGCGCGCAGATCGAGATCGACGCCGTCGCCTTCCTCCCCGATAGCTGACCCGTGAGCGACGCTCACGCCAGCGCGCGTATCACCTGCGACATCGGCGGCACGTTCACCGACGTGGTGGTTAGCGACTCGAGCGGACGCTTGACGGTGGCCAAGGCGCTCACCGAGCCGGCACACCTCTTCGGCGGCCTGCACGCCGCGCTCCAGCGCGCGGCCGAGCAGCTGGATGAAGCGCTCAGCGAACTGCTTGGCCGCACCTCGCTGTTCATCTTCTCCACCACGCAGGCCACCAACGCGATCCTCGAGGGCACCACCGCGCGCACCGCCTTCTTGTGCACCGAGGGCTTTCCCGACATCCTCGTACGCCGCGAGGGAGGCTCGCTGCGTCCCTACGACTACACGCGCGAGTTCGCAGATCCCTACGTGCCGCGGCGCCTCACCTTCGAGATTCCCGAGCGCATCGAGACCGACGGCAGCGTGAGAATCCAGCTCGATGAGCGTGGCGCACGCAAACGGCTCGTCGAAGCGCGCGCGTTGGAGGCGCAGGCAGTGGCCGTGTGCTTGCTCTGGTCGACCGCCAACCCCGCGCACGAGCTCGCGCTGGGCGAGATGATCAGCCAGGAGCTACCCGGCGTGCCTTACTCGCTCTCACACCTGATCAACCCGATCGTGCGTGAGTACCGTCGCGCATCGGGCACCTCGATCGATGCGTCGCTGAAGCCCTTGATGCAGCGCCACCTGCCCGAGATCGCAGACGGCCTGCGCGAGCAGGGCTTTGCCGGCGAGCTGCTCGCCGCGAGCTCCGCCGGCGGCGTCGTGCCGATGTCCGCGCTGATCGACAGCCCGCTGTGGTCGGTTCGCTCGGGGCCCTCGCTCGCGCCCGTCGCTGCGCGCACCGTTGCCGGCGGCGAGACGGGCACCGGCGATGTGATCGTCTGCGACACCGGCGGCACGAGCTTCGATGTCAGCCTCGTGCGCGAGAGCGAGCTCGTCTTCACGGGCGAGACCTGGCTCGGCGAGCCATTCTGCGGTCACCTCACGGGCCTTTCCTCCGTCGATGTGCGCAGCATCGGAGCGGGCGGCGGCTCGATCGCCTGGGTCGATCCCGGCGGCCTCTTGCGCGTGGGCCCGGAGAGCGCCGGCGCTGATCCAGGGCCTGCCTGCTACGGCCGCGGCGGCACGCGTCCGACCGTCACCGACGCAGCGCTCGTGCTCGGCTACGTCGATCCGGAGCGCTTCCTCGGCGGCGCGATGAAGCTCGATGCAGCAGCTGCTCAGAGCGCGCTGAGCGATCTCGCCGACACGCTCGGCATCGGCCCGCAGCAGGCAGCCCACGCTGTTCTGCTCGTCGCCAACGAGCGCATGATCGCCGCGATTGGAGAGCTGACCGTCAACGAGGGTGTCGATCCGCGCGACTCCACGCTCGTGGCCGGCGGCGGCGCGGCGGGGCTCACGATCGCGCCGATCGCCCGCGAGCTCGGCTGTCGCGAGGTGCTGATCCCGCGCGCCGCCGGCGTGCTCTCGGCCTTCGGCGGGCAGCACTCAGACATCGTCCGCGAGGTCACCGCGCCGCACGTGACCAACTCGCTCGCCTTCGACTTCGCAGGCGTCGCGCAAACGCTCGAGGCGCTGCGCGAGCGCATGAACGTCTTCGAGGCTGAACTGCCGCCCGGCATCGCGGGCACAGTCCAGCGACGCTACTTCGTGGAGGCGCGCTACGCCTATCAGGTGTGGGACATCCTGATCGCACTCGAGGGCGACGGGATCGACGACCGCGGATCAGCTGGAGCGCCTGCTCGAAAGCTTCCACGACGCCCACGAGCGGATCTTCGCCGTGCGCGAGCCGGGCCAGAAGATCGAGATGAGCCAATGGAAGGGTCGACTGACCGCGAGCACCGCCAAGCCGCCACTCGACGCCGGCAAACGCGAGCCACCATCCGGCGCGCGCAAGCTGCCGAGCCGCCACGCGTTCTTCCCCGAGCTCGGCGAAGTCGAGATCCCCGTGCACCTCGGCGAGCAGCTCGCGCCCGGCACGAGCATCAGCGGCCCAGCGCTCGTGATCGAGCCCGAGACCACGATCGTGGTCTATCCCGGCTGGAGCGCCGAGGTCAGCGCGCTCGGTAACTACAGGCTGGAGCTCGCCTGATGGCGCCCGCCGAGGGCCCCCCGGCAGCGGAGCTCGACCCCACGCTGATGGCCGTGCTCGCGCATCGCTTCGAAGCGATCGTGCGCGAGATGACCAACACGCTGTTCCGCACCGGGCGCTCCTCGATCCTGAACATGGCGCGCGACTTCTCCTGCTCGATCATCACCGCCGAGGATCAGCTGTTCGCGGCCGCCGAGGGACTGCAGGTGCACGTGCTCGGCGCGGGTCTGCAGACGAGCTCGATGCGCAAGCTGCACCCCGATCTGCGCGAGGGCGACGCGCTACCTGCACAACGACCCGATGCTCGGCAACACGCACACCGCCGACCACACGATCCTCGTCCCGGTGTTCATCGACGGCGAGCACCTGTTCACCGCCTCGGCCAAGGCCCACCAGGCCGACTGCGGCAACGCCGAACCGTCCACCTACGTGACCTACGTCGAGGATGTCTACGCCGAGGGCGGCCTCGTGTTCCCGTGCGTGAAGGTGCAGGAGCACTATCAGGACATCGAGGACATCATCCGCATGTGCCGCCGGCGCATCCGCGTGCCCGAGGTCTGGTACGGCGACTATCTGGCCGCGGTCGGCGCCGCGCGCATCGGCGAGCGACGCTTGCAGGACGTGATCGCGCGCTATGGCGTGGCGAGGATCAGAGCAGTTCGTCACCGCCTGGCTCGATTACTCCGAGCGCAGCATGGAGCAGGCGATCCGCAAGCTCCCCGCGCGGCGGCTGCAGGCACGCTCGCGCCATGACCCGATCCCCGGGCCTGCCCGAGGGCGTGGAGGTAAACGTCACGATCGACGTCGACCCCGAGCAGGGCCGCGTCAGCTTCGATCTGCGCGAGAACCCCGACTGCATCCCCTTCGGTCTGAACGTCTCTGAGAGCTGCGCGCGCGGCGGCTGCATCATCGCGCTGCTCAACTGCCTCGAGGAGGACGTGCCGCGTAACGCCGGCTGCATTTCGGCGCGTGGACGTGCTGCTGCGCGAAGGCTCGATCGCAGGTGGCCTCGTCGAGCCCTACTCCGCTTCGGTGTCCACGACCAACGTGCTCAACCGCATCATCAACGCCGCACAAAGCGCTTTCTGCCAGCTCGGTGAGGGCGAGGGGCTGGCCGAGGGCGCAGGCGCGCTCGGCGTGGGCTTCGCGGTCTTCTCGGGAACCTATCCGGGTGGGTCGGGGTCCAATTCCGGCGAGCCCTATGTCTCAGAGATGGTGATCGGCAACAACGGTGGCCCGGCCTCACCGCACTGCGATGGCTGGATCACCTACGCGATGCCCGACTGCTCGAAGACGATCTACATCGACAGCGTCGAGATGCTCGAGCGCACCTACCCGCTGCATTTCCGCTCGCTGCGACTGCTGCCCGACTCCGGCGGCGCTGGACGGTTTCGCGGCGGGCCCGCCTCGGAGGTCATCTACGGGCCACGCGAGACGCCGCTGCGGATCTTCTATCTCGCCGACTTCGCGCGCAACCCGCCGCAGGGAGTGCGCGGTGGGCTTCAAGGCGCGGCCGCCTCAGCGAGCGTGATCGACGAGCAGGGCTCAGAGACAGAGGTCGAGCCCGTCGGCGATTCGCTGCTCGCCCCCGGACAGTGGATCCGGGGTGTGGAGGCCGGCGGTGGCGGCTACGGTGATCCGCTCGAACGCGACCCCGAGGCGGTGCTACGCGACGTGCTCGAACGCTGGGTGAGCGCGCGCACGGCGCATGACGTCTATGGAGTCTTGCTTGCCGAGGGCGGCCCCGGCGGCGAGCTCGCGGTCGATCTGCCCGCCACGCGCGAGCGGCGCGAGGAGCTCGCCACGGCGCGCACGCAGCGCAATGGCAGCGAGTGATGACCGCGGCTTGCAGAGCGACGGCTCCCGCGATATGCTGCATATCAACCAGTCGATATGCAACCCCGGCCCGAGGCCGCCCAACGACCAGCACGAGCGCAGTGGGGAGCCGCACGTCAGGTGTCTGAGTACGAGATGACGGCCATCGAAGATGAGTACCTGCGGCTGACGCCCGGCTCGGCCCAGCTGATGGAGCGCGCCGCACACGCGATGCCGCGCGGGCTCACGCGAACGCTGAGCTGGTTCGCGCCCTACCCGGTCGCCTTCGACCGCGGGCAGGGCGCGCGGCTCACGACGTCGACGGCAACAGCTTCCTCGACCTTTTCAACAACGGTCTCAGCCTCATGCACGGCCACGCCTACGGCCCGATCGAGGAGGCGCTACGAACCGCCTTGACGCGCGGCACCGCCTGGCCGGGATCCTCTGATGCGCAAGTCGAGTTCGCCGAGCTGCTGTGCGCGCGCGTGCCCGGCGAGGTGCAGGTGCGCTTCACCAATACCGGCACGGAGGCGACGATGCTCGCCGTCAAACTCGCTCGCCACGTCACCGCAGCGTCCGCTGATCATCAAGGCGTGGCACGGCTATCACGGCTCATACGACGACCTCGAGGTCGGCTTGGCGGGTCAGGGCGAGATTCCGGGGCGTGTGGCGCTCGCCACCTTCGGCGAGATCGACAGCTACGCGCAGGCGCTCGCGCAAACGTGGCGACAGGTCGCGGCGATCGTGGTCGAGCCGGTCCAGTACACGGGCGTGGTGACGCACGCCGCCTGACGGTTTTCTACCCCAGTTGCGCGAGCTCGCACGCGCAGCCGGCGTGCTGTTCGTGCTCGATGACTGCCTGATGTTTCGCCTCGCCGAGGGTGGATCTGCGGAGCGCTTTGCGTCGAGGGCGGACATCACCTGCTTGGGCAAGTGGATCGGCGGTGGCCTGCCCGTCGGCGCGATCGCGGCCTCGGCCAGAGCTGATGAGCACCTTCGACGTCGCGCCCGAGCGAGCGCTCTACCACGGTGGCTCCTTCAACGGCAACCTGCTCGGCATGGTCGCCGGCACGATCGCCGTGCGCGACCTGGGCTCCTCCGACATCGCGCGCATCGACGCGCAGGCCGCTGTGCTGCGTAGCGAAATCGCGCGGGCCGCACAGGCCAACGGCGTGTGCGTGCGCACCAACGGTGTCGGCTCAGCGTTTGGTCTCTACGTGCTCGATCAGCCGGACGGGCAGATCGACCGGCAGGCCACCGCGCTGCTGCACCTCGCCGCGGTCAACCACGGCGTCTACTACGGCTCCGGCGGCGAGTTCGGGCTCAGTACCGTGCTCAGCGACGCAGACATCGAGTACGCCTCTCGAGCGTTGGGCGGCGCGCTCGCTGACGTAGGTCAAGCAGTCATCGGCCACGTCTGAGCTATTGCAGTCGGACCGGCGAGCGCGCGTCTCCCAGGAAGTCGAACGACTGCGAGCCCGTCTCACCTGGCAAATACTCGAGCCCCACCGACCCCTCATAGCCGCGTGCCTCGAGCGCGTCGAGGATGCGCCACAGCTCGAGTGAGCCGCTGCCCGGCGCTCCGCGTCCGGGAAGGTCTGCGATCTGCACGTGCTCGATCAGCGCGGCGTGGCGCTCGATCGCGAGCAGCGGGTCACTTCCGGCGCGCGCCACGTGGTAGACGTCGAGCAGGATCCCGAGCACATCTGAGCCACAAGACTCGATCACCTCGGCTGCGGCGTCAGGGCGTCGCGATCAGGTAGCCAGGGCTCTCGAGGTCGTTGAGCGGCTCGAGCACGATGCGCAACCCGCGGACATGCGCCTCCTCGGCGAGCTCGCGCAGGGCGCCGATGATCTCTTGGCGCTGGTGCGCGAGGGGCACATCCGCCAGCGCGCGCCCCACCAGCAGGTTCAGGCGAGGCGTGCCGATCCGCTGCGCAAGCTCACAGGCGGCGATGAAATCTCGCTCGAGCTCCGCGCGACGCGCGCGATCGTTGAGGAAGCCACGCTCGCCACGCTCGACATCGCCGGCGTTGCAGTTGAGCAGCGCCACCTCCACGTCGGCCTCGGCGACCGCCGCTGGCAGTCCATCACGCTCGGCCACGCTCGGCCAGGCAGTTTCGACGCGGCGAAAGCCCGCCTCGCGCGCGGCGCCCACGCGCTGCAGGTAGGGCAGCTCGTCAAACAGCCAGGAGATATGCGCCGACCAGATCAGGCCCAAGTTCGACCTCGCTCAGCTCGCCTCGGCGATAAACGCCACCGCCTCGACCTCCAGGCGCGCATCGGCGACGAGCCCAGCCACCTGCACCGTGGCGCTGCTCGGAGGGTGGCCCGCGAAGGCGTTGCCGCGCGCCAGGTCGTAGTCGACGTAGTGCTCGGTGCTCGTCACATAGCCGGTGATCTTCACCACGTCGCGCATCTGTGCTCCCGCCTTCGCGAGCGAGGAGGCAATTCGCGCAAAGCACTGCTCGGCCTCGGCCGCAAATGTCTCGTTGACCATCGTGCCGTCCTCGAGCGCGCCGATCTGCCCCGACACGTAGATCCAGCGGCCTGGACCGAGAAGCTGATCGAGTCGCAGAAGCTCGTACCCCAGGGGCTTGGCACTCGTTGCTTGTCCATCGTTCTCCCTTTAGTTCGCTTGCCTGTCGGTAAGGCGTGCCACGTCGGCGAGCGCGCGCAGGAGGCCCTCGTGTGCGCGGTCGAGCGCCGAGCCTGTGGTCGTGCTCGACAGCGCGATCTCCCCGCCGGGCCCCATCAGCACTCCATGGTTGAGCGCGGCGAGATGCAGAAGCTGCGTGGGCTCGCCCGCGTTGAAGATGCCATCGTGGCGCTCGAGCGAGTCCGTCACGTAGACGCCGCGCACCGAGCCGGTGCCGGTGATTCGCAGCGGCAGCCCGAGTGCCGCGGCCTCCGCGCGCAGCGCTTCTGCGAGCCCCGCGGCGCGCGCGTCCATCGCGGTGATCGTCGCGGCGTCGAAGTGTTCGAGGCTGACCCGCCCAGCCACGCAGCTGAGCAGGTTGCCGTTGAAGGAGCCGCCGTGGTAGAGCGGCTGCTCGCCGTGCGGGTCGAGCACGTCCATCACCTCTGCGCGGCCACCCACAACGCCCATCGGCATGCCGCCGCCGATGAACTTGCCGAGAAACGTGAGGTCGGGCTCCAGGCCGTAGAGCTCAGCCGAGCCGCCGTAGGCGAGGCGCAGCATCAAGCAGTCATCGAGCACGAACAGCGCGCCCGCCGCCTGCGCGGCCTCCTGCACGCTGCGCAGGAATCCCGGCGGCGCAGTGGTGACGAGGCCGCTGAACATCAGCGGCTCGAGCACGACCGCCGCGATCTCCGAGCCGCGCTCAGCGAGCTTCGCCTCAAACGCGCCGGCGTCGCCGAAGGGCGCGAGATAGACGCGTCCGGGGATCTCCGGGCGATCGTAGAGACCAACCTCGAGATCATCGAAAGAGCCGTGAAAGCCGTCGATCGCCTTCAACACCGCGGGCCGTCCCGTGTGCGTGCGTGCGACCTTCACCGCGAGCATCCCCGACTCGGTGCCCGAGTTGGTGAAGCGCACACGCTCAAATGCGGCGATTCGATTGCACAAGAGCCGCGCGAAGGCGATCTGATCTTGCGAGGCCACGAGCCAGCCCGAGCCCCGCTTGAGCGCCGCGGCAAGCGCCTCCACGACCGGCGGGAAGGCGTGGCCGTGGATCAGGCTGAGCCCGTTGTTGACGAGGTCGACGTAGCGGTTGTTGTCGAGATCGATCAGCTCCGGCCCTTCGCCGCGCGAGGCGACGATCGGGTAGGGCCGGTGATAGCCCCAGCCGCGCGTGATGCCGCGCACCATGTAGTGGCGCGCCTCAGCCATCGCCTCTGCTGAGCGCGGCGTGCGACGCCGAAAGGTCTTTTCCAGCGAGGCGCGTGCGTCGACACTCGGAACAGGGCTACCCATCACGTCCCCACATCGTTCGATATGTTGGCCAGCGGACTGATTTAGACTACCACTGGCAGTTAACTGACTTGTACAACCGTTATTACGGTACAAATACCGCCGTGGACGACGCGGTTCAACCAATCGCGCGCAATCTCCGACGCTGGAGAGAGACGCGCGAGATGACCCTCTCAGCACTCGCTGAGCAGGCGGGCATCGCCAAGTCCACCGTGTCGCTGATCGAGCGCGGTCAGGGCAACCCCTCGATCGACACGCTGTGGTCGCTCGCCGAGGCGCTCGGCGTGCCGTTTGCAAGCCTCTTCCACGACGAGCAGCCGAGCAACGATCTGACGATCGTGCGTGCCGGCGACGCCGAGGCGGTCGCGGTCGACCGTGCCGGCCTCGATACCGAGGGCTTCATCGGGCGCCACATGCTAACGCGCACCGGCGGCGATCTGATCGAGGTCTACACCCACGAAGTCGAGGCAGGCGCTGCACGCCATGCCGAGGCGCACGTCAGCGGCCTGTTCGAGCACCTGATCATCACCGCCGGCACACTGGAGATCTCGACTGCCTCCTTCTGCGAGGCCGTCTCCGCAGGCGATCTGATCAGCTTCCGCGCCGATCGTGCGCACACCTACCGCGCAGTCGACGGCCCGGTGCGCTTCGTCTCGATGCACGAATACCCGAAGCAGGGCGCCTGAGCCGGCGGCGAGGCGCCGCTTTTAGTAGGAGCGCGGTAGGCCGAGCACGTGCTGGGAGACATAGGCCTGGATCAGGTTGTTGCTCACGGGCGCCAGCTTGTAGAGGCGCGTCTCGCGGAACTTGCGCTCGATGTCGTACTCCTGCGCGAAGCCGAAGCCGCCGTGGGTGTCGAGCGCAGCGTTCGCAGCCTCCCAGGAGGCTTCCGAGGCGAGATACTTGGCTATGTTCGCCTCTGCGCCAACCGCGCGCTCGTTGTCGTAGAGCCAGGCCGCCTTCCAGCGCATCAGGTTCGCGGCGCTCATCGCCATGTGCGCCTTCGCGAGCGGGAACTGCACTCCCTGGTTGGCGCCGATCGCGCGCCCGAAGACGTTGCGCTCGCGCGCATAGGCCGCGGCACGCTCGAGAAAGAAACGACAGTCACCGATGCACTCCGCCGCAATCAGGATGCGCTCGGCGTTCATGCCGTCGAGGATGTAGCGAAAGCCGTTGTCTTCTTCGCCGATCAGCGCGTCGGCGGGCAACTCGAGGTTCTCGAAGAAGACCTCGGTGGTGGCGTGGTTGATCATCGTCTTGATCGGCCGGATGCTCAGCTCAGCCGGCTCACCGGCTGCA
Source organism: uncultured Solirubrobacterales bacterium (assembly GCA_963785435.1). Lineage (GTDB taxonomy): Bacteria > Actinomycetota > Thermoleophilia > Solirubrobacterales > Solirubrobacteraceae > Palsa-744. The sequence continues at coordinate 65,215 of CAWAVE010000008.1, read as the reverse complement.
GGAGACTCGCGCCCGCGCATGTCGAGCAGGAACACCGAGAGGCCCTCGGTGCGCCGCTGCACTTGGTCGAGCGGCGTGGTGCGCGCGAGCAGCAGCATCAGATCGGAGTGCTCCGCGCGCGAGGTCCAGATCTTCTGCCCGTTGACCACATAGCCCGCGCCGCTGCGCTCAGCGCGCGTGGTGATCTGCGTGGTGTCGGAGCCCGCGCCCGGCTCGGTCACCGCAAAGGCCTGCAGGCGCAGCTCGCCAGCGGCGATGCGCGGCAGCAGCGCCTGCTTCTGCTGCTCGCTGCCGTGTCGCAGGAGCGTTCCCATCGTGTACATCTGCGCATGACAAGCGCCCGCGTTCGCGCCAGAGGCACAGATCTCCTCGAGGATCACGCTGGCGGTAGCGAGCGGCAGGCCCGAGCCGCCGTAGCGCTCGGGGATCAACGCCGCAAGCCAGCCCTGCGCGGTGAGCGCGGCCACGAACTCCGCGGGGTAGCGGTCGGGCTCGAGCGCGCGCCAATACTCGCCGGGGAAGTCCGCGCACAGCGCACGCACAGCCTCGCGGATCGCCGCCGCGTCGGGGGGCTCTGAGAAGTCCATCCGCCTAGGCGAGCTCGCGCTCGAGTGCGGCGGCGAGCACGAACAGGTCGGCCACGGCACCGTAGTGGGAAACATCGAAGATACGCGCGTCGGCGTCGCTGTTGACGGCGATGATCATTCGCGCGCCGGACATGCCGGCGAGATGTTGTGCAGCGCCGGAGATACCCAGCGCGAGATATACGCGCGGCGCGAGCGTCTTGCCCGACTGCCCCACCTTGAGCTCGCGCGGCGCCCAGCCCGCCTCGACGAGCGGTCCCGACACCGCCAGCGCAGCGCCGATCCGCGCGGCGGTCTGGCTCAGCTCCATGACGTGCTTCTCGGCGCCGACGCCGCGACCGATCGCGAGCACGAAGTCCGCTTTGGCGAGCTGATCGGCACCGGCGGGCGGGTCTCGTAGCTCGAGGCGCTCGCTGCGCGCACAGCCGTCGAGCTCGAGCTCAAGACGCTCGATCCTGGCATCGCCCGCGCCACCCGCCGCCGCAAAGACGCCGGGGCGCAGTTGCACCAGCACGGTCCGCTTGCCGGGAAAGTCAAGCTCTAGGAGCCGGCCCCCGGCGTGTGCGTCGCGCACCGCGACCACGCCGCCCGCTCCCCAGCTCAGCTCGCTCACGTCGCTCGCGAAGCCGTGTTCACCGCGCGCGGCCACCGCCGCGAGAAAGCCGAGTGAGTCGGCCGTGTGCCCGGCGAGCACCACCGTGGGGCATACCCGCTCGATCAGCGCCTCGAGCGCTGCCTGTGCGACATGCGCCTCGAAGTGCGCGAGCGGCGAGGCTACGAGCAGGAGCTCCTGCACGCCCGCGAGGTTGAGCTCGTGCGCATGGACATCAGCGTCAGCGTCGAGCAGCGCGACACGCAAGGGACCCGCTCCCTGCGCGCTGAGCTCACGGCCAGCGGCGATCAGCTCGAGGCTCACACCGCGCAGCTCACCGTCACGGGCCTCCGCGAGCACGAGCACACCGCCGCTCATACGCTCAGCGCCTTTCTGAGGAGCTGGGCGATCTGCGCCGCGATCTCCTGCGGCTCGCCCTCGAGCATCCTCGCGCCCCCAGCAGGCGCGCGCTCACGCAAGCGCACGACGTGTGAACCGGCGCTCGCCTGCAGCGCCTGAAGCTCGAGGCCGAGATCGGCAGCCGCGAGTGCCGAAAGCGGCTTGGCACGCGCCTGCTTGGTCTCCCGCAACGTCGCGTGACGTGGCGTGCCGATGGCGCTCTGCACGGTGAGCAGCGCAGGCAACGCGACACGCAGCACCTCGACCGCGCCACCCTCGAGCTCGCGCTGCACCTTCAGCTGCGCACCGTCGCGCTCGACCCCTACCACGCCCGCTACGCGCGCAAGATCGAGCAGTCCGGCCAGCGCCACGCCAGTCGCAGCGTTGCCGGCAGCGGACTGCACGCCACAGAGGATCAGCTGCGGCTGCTCGGCGCGCGCAACGGCGGCGAGCACCGTGGCTATCGCCAGCGGGTCGGCACCCTCGAGCGCCGGATCCCAGACCCGAATCGCGCGCTCAGCGCCGAGCGCCAGGCAGCTCTGCAGAGCCGCCTCGGCGGCCTCGCCGCCGACCGTCACCGCGATCACCTCATCGACTTCCTCCTCGGCCAGCTCGAGCGCAGCCCCGAGCGCGCAGGCGTCCCACTCGCCCAGCGCTCGCTCAGTGTGCTTGACGGCGAGGAGGATCTTCATCACGGCGGCTAGGCGGGACCGAGCAGTGTGCCTGTGGAGTCGTGGGAGTGAAAGCCCTTGCGCACCGTCTCGTGAACCTCCCAGCGAGCGTGCGTGCCCTCGGGGATGAAAGCGATCTCACCAGCCGCGATCTCAATTGGCTCGCCGCCCTCGGGCGTGATCGTCACACGCCCGTCGATCAGAACAATTGTCTCCGCCGGTGAACCGATCATGAAGGTGCCCGGCGTGCAGTGCCACACGCCGTTGTAGAGCTTGCCGTCATCTGAGCGCCAGAGGATCGCCATCGAGGACTCAGGGCTGCCGGAGATGATGTCCTCCGGTGGGATCGGCGCCGGTTCGAGCGCGACGTCGCGGACGGAGCACTTCGTGATCTGGGTGGCGAGCTGGTGCATGATGCTCCTCGGTTGTGGTGTGGATGCGTTAGTAGGTGTGCGGCGCCTAGGTGTCCGGCGCCGCTGTCGGCGACGGCAGTCGGCGGACGGCGGGCAGCTCGCGGATGTAGGGCAGCGGCGTGGCAGGATCGTCGGTGTCGATCTCGCGCGCGAGGCGGTGCCCGTCGAAGATGTTTTCCGCGATCGTGCGCGGCGCGAGGCAGTCACCGATGCGATAGACCGCCTCGATCTCCTCCGCGGCGAGTCGCTCGGGGTCGGCCATCAGCTCGTGGTAGAGCGCATCCTGCGGCTGGCGCTGCGTGACGAGCACGACCGCGTCGGCCCCCCAGCGAACCGTCTCCGGCGCCCAGACGTTCTGGCCGTGCAGGCCCTCCGGCGTGATCTCGCCGAGGATGTGTGAGGGGATCGACGGTCGACACCCTGCGCTCGAAGCTCGCGGTTCACGCGGAAGGCCTCGCCGGTGAAGAACATGAACGGCGCGAAGTTCGCAAACGGCGTAAGGATCGTCACGCGCTTGCCCGCCGCGAGCAGCATCTCGGCCATGCCCACTGCCGGTGAAGTAGCCGTCGGCGTCATACACGAGCACGTGCTCGCCGGCGATCGCGCCGCTCGCCGCGGAGACCTGTTCGGGGGTGTAGACGAAGTCATGCTGCGCGCCCGCGATCGGCGCTTGCGTCGGGCCCGTTCATGCCGTCCGCGCGCCAGCTCGCGCCGGTGGCGAGCACGACGATCTCCGCGCCGTAGTCGAGCACGCGCCTCGGCGTCGAGGCGCGTCCCGGTAATGACCTCGACGTTCTGCGAGCTTGTCGAGCTGGATCTGGCGGTAGGTGACCAGGCGCCCCCACTCGCCGAGGTGCGGATAGGCGCTGATCGCGCGGATGCAGCCGCCGATCGCGTCCTGCTCGTCGAGCAGGTGCACCGCGCTCAGGCCGCGCTTGCCGAGCACCATCGCGCACTCCATGCCGGCCGGCCCCGCGCCCACGACGAGCACGTCCTTCTCGGCGTTGGCGGCTTTGCTGAAGCGCTCGGGGTGCCAGCCGCGGCGGAACTCCTCGCCGAGCGTCGCGTTCTGCGTGCAGACGATCGGGGCGCCGATGACCGAAACGCGAGGCACAGATGTTGCAGCCGATGCACTCGCGGATCTCGTCGTAGCGGCCCTGTTCGATCTTCTGCGGCAGGAACGGATCCGCGATCGAGGGGCGCGCGGCGGCGATGATGTCGATCACGCCCGAGCGGATCGCCTCGGCCATCGTGTCGGGGTTCGTGAAGCGTCCTACCGCAGCGATCGGCTTGTTGGTCGCGGCGCGCACCGCCTCGATGTAGTGGCGGTGGCTGAACTCGCCCGCGAAGCGCGAGGCGACCGCGTCGTCGCCCGCCCATTCGGCCGCCGACCCAGCCGCCGGCCTGCAGGTCCCAGAAGTCGACGAGGTGATCGGCGAGCTCGATGAACTGGTAGGCCTCCTCGGCGGCGCGGATGCCGAGCGGGTTGTCGTTGAGCGTGTCCACGCAGAGGCGCGCTCGTGACCGCGCACTCGATCGCCCACCGCTTCGCGGACCTGCTCGATCAGCTCGATCCAGAAGCGCGCGCGATTCTCCGAGCGAGCCGCCGTACTCATCGCGTGCGGCGGTTGAACTTCGACATCAGGAAGTGCTGCGTGATCGCGCCGCACTCGGCACCCTCGATGTTGATCAGGTCGAAGCCAACCTCGCGGGCGCGCTTGGCGGCGGCGACGTACGTAACCCTGGATCTCGCGGATGCCGGCCTTGTCGAGTTCGTAGCAGCTGGTCGAGTAGAGGCCCTCGTCGGTCATCTGGCTGACGCTGCGCGCGGGCAGACGCGATCTCGAGGTTGCCGGCCACGCAGCCGCCGTGCCACAGCTCCACGCCGGCGAGCGCGCCGTGCTCGTGCGCCAGCTCGGCCATCCTGCCGAGGTTGCGCGCGTCCTCCTCATCCCACAGGCGCGCGGAGACAAGCGGGCGCGAGTCGCTGGAGGGGTGCACCGAGCAGAACTCCGTGTTGACCGCCGCCCAGCCCCCCTCTGCCTTCATGCCGCGAATGTGCGCCTGAGCGCCCGGCAGCTCGGCGCCGAAGCTCGTGCAGTGAGGGCTCTGATAGAAGCGGTTGCGCAGCGTCTTCGGCCCGATCTGCACGGGCTCGAAGAGCACGTCATGGCGGGGATCGCGACCCATCAGTCGCTCCTAACCCTCCTGTCTCATATCGATCAGTCGATATAGAGTACATGGAAGGCGCCGTACAGCGGTCGAACCGACCGGCCTTGCGTTCGTCGCGGAGCTCAGCCGCGAGGGCTCCCATCGCGGCGCTGCGCAACGCGTCGAGCACCTGCGGATCGGAGGGCACGTGCCGCGCGAAGCCGGACCCTCCTCTGCGTCTGAGAGCAGCGGGAACAGGTTGGCGGCGATCGCATCGAAGGTCTGCCGCGCCGCCCAAGCCAACGGTCTCGAACGGCCCCGTCAGCCGCCAGCGGCGAGCCAGGCCGTCGCGCATCACCTGATCGACCATCGGCCGGCGTTGCGACGCCCTTGCTCCACGAGCGCCTGGCACTCACGCAGCACCGCGAGCTGCAGCGGTTCCAGAGCAGCCCCGGCACCTCGCGCTCGAGCACGACGGGGCGCTTGCCGATCGAGCGCAGCAGATCGACCACCTGCTCGCGCGCCTGCGGGCGTGGCCGCAGCAGCAAGTACCTCGACCAGCGCCATCAGCAGCGGCGGGTTCCAGTAGTGGGTGGCGAGCGTGCGCTCGGGCGTACCGACAGCATCGGCGAGCGTGCTGATCGCGATCGAGGAGGTGTTGCTCGCGAGCAGCGCAGCGGGATAGCGCGCGCAAAGCGGACCGAGCACATCGGCCTTCAGGGAGAGCTGCTCGGGCAAGGACTCGACGATCAGCGCGGGCTGCTCCCGACTTCTTCTTGCTCGCCCGCGAAGCGCATCGGCGCGCGGGCTCGCAGCGAGTCTGCTCGGGTGTGGCGAGGCCATGTGCGAGCGCGAGCGCGAGCGCCTGCTCGATGCGCCGCTCCGCGTTCGCGCGCTCGCGCACGACCCACGTCACAGCGCACCCTCCGAGCGCGTACTCGCAGCCGATCTGGGCGCCCATCAGGCCCGCGCCCACGAGCATCACATGCCTGTCGAGGCGGCCAGGCTGCTCGGGCTCCTGATCCATCCGCTCCAGCATAGGCCCGATCTTGCAGGTGCCTTGCGCACGCGGGCCACATCGAGTTCCATGTTCTCAAGATGGCCGCTCAAGCACCGCCAACGGAGTTCCAACAGACAGACGCGGCGGCTCTGGAGGCGATCCAGAGCCGTGTGCTGTGGCTGGCGATGAGCATCGTCCACCACGCCAACAAGGTGCGCGCGACGCAGCTCGGGCGTGAAGGTCGGCGGCCACCAGGCGTCCTCGGCCTCGATGGTCAGCATCATGACCGCGCTCTACTTCGAGCATCTGCGCGGCCCCGACCGCGTCTCGGTCAAGCCCCACGCGGCGCCGGTGCTGCACGCGATCAACTACCTGCTCGGGCGGCTCGACGAGCGCTACCTGACCGAGCTGCGCGCCTTCGGCGGCCTGCAGAGCTACCCGAGCCGCGCCAAGGATCCCGACCCGGTCGACTTCTCCACGGGCTCGGTCGGCATCGGCGCGACCGCGACGCTGTGGAGCGCGCTCGCCCACCGCTACGTGGCCGGGCACTTCGAGGTGCCCCAGGGCGGGCGCCAGATCGCGCTGCTCGGCGACGCCGAGCTCGACGAGGGCGCGATCTGGGAAGCGCTGATCGATCCGATGGTGGCGCGACCTCGGCGAGGTGCTGTGGGTCGTCGACGTCAACCGCCAGTCGCTCGACCGGGTTGTGCCCGACATCGCCGTGGGGCGCATCGAGCGGCGATGTTCGAGGCGGCGGGCTGGCAGACGATCACGGTCAAGTACGGCCGACGCCTGCGCGCGCTGTTCGCGCGTCCGCGGCGGCGAGGCGCTGCGCGCGCGCATCGACGCGATGGCCAACGAGGAGTACCAGCGGCTGCTGCGCCTGCCCGGCGGCCGAGCTGCGCGAGCGTCTGCCCGGCGAGGGCGGCGGCGCGCCGCGATCTGCGAGCGTCTCATCGGCGAGCTCGACGACGCCGAGCTCGTCGGCGCGCGCTCCGCGATCTCGGCGGGCCACGACCTCGCAGACCTGCTCGCGGCCTTCCGCCAGGCCGAGCAGATCGACGCGATCGCCCGACGGTGATCTTCGCCTACACGATCAAGGCCTGGGGCCTGCCGACCGAGGGCCACCCGGCGAACCACTCAGCGCTGCTGACGACGCGCGCAGTGGGAGCAGCTCGCGCGTCGGAGCTCGGCGCCGACGCGGCCGACCCCTGGGCGCGCTTCGCGCAGGACTCGCCGCGAGGCACAGCTCTGCGCGGCAGCGCGGCACAGCGGCTCGAGCGCGAGGAGCTCCGCGCCGCCGCGAGCCGCCACCGTGCCGCGCGACGTCGGACGCAGCGCACACCGGCGACGCTGTCCACCCAGCAGGCGTTCGGACGCTTCTTCATGGACCTCGCCCACGACGCGCCCGAGGTGGCGGCTCGGTCGTGTACTGTCAGCCCCGACGTCGCCTCCTCGACGAACCTCGGCGGCTGGATCAACCGCGCGGGCGTGTGGAACGTCGGCGAGCGCATCGACTGGTTCGCCGACGACAGCGACACGCTCGTGCGCTGGCGCGAGTCCGAGCACGGCCAGCACATCGAGCTGGGCATCGCCGAGGGCAACCTCGTGGGCCTGCTCGGCGAGCTCGGCGCGACCTGGTCGCGCGACGGCCAGCCGCTGCTGCCGATCGGCACGCTCTATGACCCCTTCGTCAACCGCGCGCTCGAGCAGTGGTCGTTCGGCATCTACGCGGGCGGACAGTCGATCCTCGTCGGCACGCCCGCCGGGCGTGACGCTCGCGCCCGAGGGCGGCGCGCACCAGTCGATCATCACCCCCTCGGTGGGCCTCGAGCAGCCGCGCTGCGTGGCCTGGGAGCCGGCCTTCGGGTCAGGACCTCGAGTGGATGCTGCTGCACGCGCTGCGCCGGCTCGGGCGCGAGGCGGGACGCTCGGCCTACCTGCGCCTGAGCACGCGCCCGCTCGAGCAGGCGCTCGCGCGGCGTGCCCGAGCGATCCCGCGCAGCGCGAGCAGCGACGCCGCCAGGTGCTCGCGGGCGGCTACCGGCTGCGCGAGCGCCCGGGCCGCCGGCGGTGACGCTCGTGGGCATGGGCGTCGTGATGCCCGAGGTGCTCGCAGCCGCCGACGGAGCTGGACAGCGGCGGGGATCGCCGCCGACGTCGTGTGCCTGACCTCTGCCGGATCTGACTGTTCAGGGCGCTGCAGGCCCGCCAGGGCCTCACGATGAGGGCGATGCGGGCGTCCTCGACGAGCTGTTCCCCGCCGCGCGCCGCTCGCCGATCGTCAGCGTGCTCGACGGCCATCCGCACACGCTCTCCTTCCTCGCGGCCGTCGCCGGCGCGCCGATCGCCTCGCTCGGCGTGCAGGACTTCGGACAGTCCGGCGACGTGCAGGACCTCTACCGTCACTTCGGCATCGATGCCGAGACGATCGTGGGCGCGGCGCTGGACCTGTGCTGAGCTGAGCGCTATGAGCCCGCCCAAGGGGTCGGGTTGCCCGGAGCGCCTCAGAAGCGAGAGGCATGACGCGAACACAAGCGGCTGAACAGATCGACTTAAGCCAGCAGACTGCCTCAGGGAGCGAGAGGGCTCAGATGGGACACGCTGCTCTGATTCCTTGAGGTCGACGGCCCAGATCTAGCCAAGCTCGGCCGAGATCAAGAAGACATCTTATTCTGTTGATCGGAACTACGTGATCCTCAAGTCTTGTCGCTTGACCCGATGTGGGAACGAGACGGCGGCACCCAAGACGACCCCAAGACACGACGCTGCGGCCTAGCTCTGCCGGCCCGCTGCTCATGGCGCTGGCACTCGGTCTGATCGTGTTGGGGCTCAGTGCGACGCCCGCTCTCGGAGGCATCGGGTTACGCCCTCCTTGACACAGCGGCAGCTCAACACCTCCAGGCAATCTCGTTGGCTCGGCGTCAGACCCGATGGGACCGTCGTAGGCCGGACTACAATCGACGGGCCATGCGCACATCGACGCCCGCCGCGCTGGACGAAACCGCGGCCAAGGAGCGGCGAGGATGAACGTCATCGCGGCAGAGGTGCTGATCGAGCGTGCAGGCCGTGCACTGATCGAGGCAGCGTCGGCGCCTGCCAAGGTGATTCTGTTCGGCTCGCATGCTCGTGGTGATGCGGGCAAGGACAGCGACTTCGACTTCCTAGTGATCGAGCGCAACGTTGACGATCGCCTCGCAGAGGCCGCCAACTCCGTCGCGCCCTACGCGGGTTCAGGCGTCCCCGTGGACGTGATCGTGATGGACGAAGGGCTGGTCGAACGACGCTCCAAGGTCAAGGGCACGATGGTCGATCGCGCTCTACGCGAGGGCCGCATTGTCGCTGAGTCCTGAGCAGATCGAGTACGCGGAGATGTTGCATCGCCTCGCAAAGGGCGACCTCTACGCCTGCCGCAAGCTCGCCGACGACCTCGAGGTCAACGACCACATCATCGGCTTCCACGCACAGCAAGCCGTCGAGAAGACGCTCAAGGTAGCGCTCGTGCTCGCCGACTCGGAACTGCCGCGCACACACGACCTTGAGTTGCTCGTGGAACAGATCAAGGCGACAGGGACGACGGTGCCTGACGAGCTATCGGACACCGAATGGCTCACACCCTGGGCAGCCGAACTCCGCTACGACGAGCCGATCGCACTCGACCGCGCGGCCGCGCTCGCAGCGGCCGAGAGCGCAAGTGATTGGGCGGCGTCGCTGCTCACTGACGCGAAGCACCCCCAACCCGACCCCGAGCCTGGGAGGAAATATTCAGGAGGAAGCACCACCAGAGCCCGAGTCCTAGAACCACGAACGCCCTGGGATTTCCAGGGCGTTCGCTCCATAGCGGGCGGGATTCGAACCTGCGAGCCTCGGGTTATGAGCCCGAGGACGGAGCTACCTCGCGCAGCGTGCCGTCCTCGGGGTTGAAGACGAAGCCGCTTATGTGCTCGCGTGCGCGGCAGCTCGCGAGCAGCGCGCAGCCGCGCGAGGCCGTCGCGCAGCGTGCTCTCGACGTCTCAAAGGCACCCAGACGCCACGTGGGCAGCACGCCGTCGGCGGCAAGCGTCTTTGCGAAGTCGTCCTCTGAGGCGCCGTGCAGACCGCAGCCGTCGTGCATCACCACGACGATCTCCTCGGTGCCCAACAGACGCTGCGAGGCGCTCAGCGAGCGCAGCGCATCGTCGGTCACGAGACCGCCGGCGTTGCGAATGATGTGCGCGTCGCCGCGCCGCAGGCCGAGCATCGGGAACAGATCGATGCGCGTGTCCATGCAGCTCAGCACCGCGACCTTGCGTCGCGGCCGTGCGCTGAGGCCGGGGGCGGCGAGCTCGTTGGCGCGTGCCGCTGCGGCGGCAAGCATCTGATCGGCGTAAGGCATGCTCGCGCGCAATCGTATGCGCTCTGGCGTCGCGGCTCAGCCGGCGAAGCTAAGCGGCAGCAGCGACGAGCGGGCGCGAGGAGCTCTGGGCGGCGTCGAGCACCTGCTCGAGCACGCGGTAGACGGCGGGATGGACAGACATGCCGCAATGGCTCGAGTCGACCTCCACGCAATCGGCGTAAGGGTCCAGGCAGGCGTGCCAGTCCACGATCGCATCGCTGCGCGAGTAGATCGCCGCCGCCTCGACGTGCGGCGCGAGCGGCGCCGCGAGATGCTCACGGAAGCGCTCACAGCACTCGCCTTCGTGGCAGGTGCTCGAGAACAGGCCCGGAACCCCAAGGTCACCGAGGCGCGCCATCCAGCGCACGGTGCGCAGCACCGACTCAGAGACCGCGAGCGAGGCGCACACGGGCGAGCCGAGCGTGACCAGGCCACAGACGCTGTCAGGGTCGCGCACGGCCAAGGCGCGCGCGAGCGCTCCGCCGCGACTCTGGCCGATCAGCACGACCGCTGAATCGCATTCGTCGGCTAGATCCTGCACGCGCATCTCCAACCGCGCGACGATCCGCTCGGCGCAGTTGACGTTGGCGAGAATGCCGCTCATCGCGACGCGATGCCCACGGCGCGTGAGCCAGCGGCGCATGACCGCAAGCGAAGCATCGCCGGCCATGAAGCCGGGGATCAAAAGCACCGGCGGCGCGTCGGCACGACGCTCGGGCGGGTGCAGTGCCGTGCGCGCGAGCAGTCCACGAGCTCACCGCTGTAGCGCAGCTCACCCCACATCGGCGCCACGGTCGATTCAGTAACGCTATCCCCCATCTGCATAGTTGACATAGAGTACGCCTCATGGAGCTCGCCGACAAGCACATCGTCGTAACGGGCGGCGCTGGGGGCATCGGGCGTGCACTGCTGCGCCGCTTCGCCGCGGAGGGAGCATGTGCGCTGGTCGTGGCCGACCGCGAGCTCGAGCCCGCCGAGGCGATCGCCGCGGAGATCGGCGGCCTCGCGATCGAGCTCGACGCCGGCAACGAGGACAGCGTGCGTGCGCTGATCGCTGAGGCGAGCGCTGCCAACGGTCCGATCGACATCTTCATCTCAAACGCGGGCGTGCCCGGAGCGCTGGGCGGCCCCGAGGCGCCGGACGCCGCCTGGGAGGAAGCCTGGAACGTCAACGTGATGGCGCACGTATGGGCCGCACGCGTGCTCGTGCCCGAGATGCAGGCGCGCGGTGAGGGTTATCTGATCAACACCGCCTCCGCCGCGGGCCTGCTCACGCAGGTCTCATCAGTTGTCTACAGCGTCACCAAGCACGCTGCCGTCTCGCTGGCCGAGTGGATGGCGATCGAATACCGCGACGCGGGCGTGCGCGTCTCCTGCATCTGCCCACAGGGTGTGCGCACGCCGATGCTCGACCTGGCGATGGAGGAGCCCGCCGGCGCGGCGGCGCTCACCTCGGGAGGCCTGATCGAACCGGAGGACGTCGCTGACGCGGTTGTCGCGGGCATCCGCGAGGAGCAGTTCCTGATCCTCCCGCACGAGAACGTCAAGGACTTCATGGCGGTGAAGGCCACGCAGCCCGAGCGCTGGCTGAAGGGCATGCGCCGGCTCGTGCGCGAGGCGCGCGCGAGCACCGGCTCTAAGTAATCACCGCTCGGGATCGAGCTCGAGCCGGATGGCTGCGATCGCAAGCATGAGCGTGCTGGGCGCGATGTCCGAGTGCTCAAAGCCGAAGGCGCGGTAGAACGACGCGGCACGATCGTTGGTGGCATCCACGGTCACCGCCCTGATTGCGAGCTCATCGGAGGCACGCAGAACGCGCTTGAGCGCATCGAGCAGGAGACTGCGACCAAGGCCGGTGCCCTGGCGCTGCGTAGCAACGGCGAGACGGGCAAGCAGCACCACCGGGATCGGAAAGTGCTGCGAGAGGCCCTTGCGAACAGCAGCGCTCGCGTCACTGTGCTCAACCTGCGCTGCCACCAGCGTGTAGTAGCCAGCTACGGTCCCGTCGGGCTCGGCAGTGACAAATGTTCGCGCTGCATCGCGACGCTGACTTTGGCCTGCATATGCCCGTAGCCATCGATCCAGTGTTTCCTCACCGCAGGTGAATGCCGCGACGCTGTGGCGCCTTGAGTCCAGCGGCGCGACGGCGGTCAGCTGCGGCGTCACGCGTCAGGCAGGACGCTCTGCTTCGAGGCCAGTCGGCGCAAGCCTTGCGCGGCATCGGTGGACGGCTTTTCGAGTGCGTCGAGAAACCGCTGTGCCTCCACGTCGTCGACGATGTAGCGACTGCGCTCAGCGAGCGTCCGCTCTGCCTCGTGGCGTGCTGCCCGGCGTACGAACTCGCTGAGACTCTCTCCGGTGGCGGTTGCAGCAGCCTGCTCGAGCTCGCGCTCCTCCTCGGTAATGCGAATCTCGATCCTGCGGGTCTTCGTGGCAGCACGCGAGGCCATCCCCGGAGTGTACGGCATTCGTCCGGACACTACGCACGCCTTGGACCTCAATCTCCGCCTGGCTGCCGATCTCCGCGGTCGTGATCCACTCAAGCGCCGGCCGGCGTTGGCGAGCTGGTCTCTGCGCGGCAGCGCTCGAGCGTGCTGGCGTCGTGCGAGCAGATCAGCTCGACCTCCTCGTGACGCGCCGCGAGCTCACGTAGGCGCTCGCGGTTCTCGCGGCGCGCGGCGCCGTCGACCTGGTTGACGCTCTGGAAGACGCTGAGTCCAGGCGGGCAGCGTGAGGGCGTCTGCATCTCGGCGTGGTGGAAATAGGCATCGCCGCAGTGCAGCAGCCAGCGCTCGCCATTGCGGATCGCCACGCCGGCGTGCCCGAGCGTGTGCCCCGGCAGCGGGATCAGCAGGATCTCATCCTCGCTGCCCGGCAGCGCGCGCACGCTCTCGAAGCCGAGCCAGCTTTCGCCTTCGGGCGCGTGCTGCACCCAGTGCGGCCCGTGTGCCCAGTGCGCGGCGATGTAGCGCGTGCGCTCACGCCAGCCGGGGTGCAGCGCCGCGTCGAGCTCGACGCCCAGTAGGTGCACCTCAGCGTCAGGAAAGTCCGGTAGCCCGCCTGCGTGGTCGAGGTCGAGGTGCGTGGTGATGATGTGGCGCACGTCGGAGGGCTCGAAGCCGAGCGCGCGCAGCTGGAGGATCGCGGTCTCGCTTTGCTCGAGCCGCGGGCGCGTGACGGCCTTGAAAGCCAGGCCGAGCTGGCGCGGGCGGCGCACGTCGTTGAGACCAAAGCCCGTATCGACCAGCACGAGCCCATCGGCGCCCTCGATCAGCAGGCAGTGACAGACCAGCCGCGCGTTGGCAAGCAGACCGCCCTCGCCCATCAGCATGCGCGCACCGTGCGGGCACATCGTGCCGCAGTTGAGGTGGTGGATCGCGCGCGGCGAAGTGTTCACGCGAGCATCTGCGAGGTCGCACCGGCCGTTACGGCGGTCGGTTGTGTCTGCGCCTCGCCATAGGCGATCAGCTCCGCAGCGCGCTCTGCGAGCGCGATCGTGGGCGCGTTTGTGTTGCCACGCGGCACCACGGGCATCACCGAAGCGTCGACCACACGAAGCCCCTCGAGGCCGTTGACGCGCAGCTGCGCGTCAACCACGGCCGCCTCGTCGGTGCCCATCCGGCAGGTGCCCACAGGGTGATAGACCGCGAAGGTCGTGCGTGCGATGTGTGCGCGCAGCGCGTCCCGCGCTGCGTCTGCAGGCGTGTTGAACGGCGTGGCGCAATACGGTCGCATCGCAGGCTGCTCACAGATCTCGAGTGCAAGCTCGAGCCCCGCGGTCATCCTCTGCAGGTCATCGCCCTCGGTGTAGAACGCGTTGTGAATTATCGGCTTCGCCGAAGGGTCATTTGAGGCGAGGCGCACTGAGCCGCGGCTCTCAGGCGTGAGCAGACAAGGCGAGACCCACACGCCGTGCGCATCGGGATCGCGCGTGCCCTCATCGACGATCTGCAGCGGCGCGACGTGAAACTGGATGTCGGGCGCCGGCGCTCGGGCACCCACGCGCGCGAAGCCGCCGGCCTCGGCGAGGTTCGATGCGAACGGGCCGGTCTGCGTCGCTTCAAAGCGCTCCAGCGCTGCGGGCTCAAGCGCGAGCAGGAGGCTCTGCTCCTCGGGCGTCGTCCACACGAGCTGCGTGGCGGGGTGATCGGAGAGGTTCTCACCGACCGTGGCGCGGTCGAGCAGCACGTCCACTTCGCGCATCATCAAATGTTCCGCCGGACCGACCCCTGAGAGCATCAGAAGCTGCGGCGAGTTGTAGGAGCCGCCGCAGAGGATCACCTCGCGCTCGGCACGCAGCTCCTGCGTCTGGCCGAGCTGCGCTGCGAGCACACCGACCGCGCGCATGCCCTCGAACAGCACACGGTGGACCTGCATGTAGGGCATCACCGTGAGGTTCGTGCGCTGCATCGCGGGATGTAGGTAGCTGACGGCGGTACTCGCGCGCATGCCGCCGCGCTGAGTCACCTGATACAGGCCGACCCCGTCCTGCTCGGGGCCGTTGAAGTCCTCGTTGCGCGCGAGACCCGCCTCGACACCTGCCTCCACAAAGGCGCGTGAGATGAGGTTGCCGGAGCGCTCCTCGCTGACCGCCAACGGGCCGCCAACGCCGTGCCAGCGCGAGGCGCCACGCTCGTTGTCCTCAGCCTTCAAGAAGTAGGGCAGCAGATCCGCCCACGACCAGCCGGGCACACCCCAGTCGTCATAGTCACGCGGGTTGCCGCGGATGTAGACCATCGCGTTGATCGAAGATGAGCCGCCGAGCACCTTGCCGCGTGGCAGCGGAATCCGTCGTCCCGAGCACTCCTGCTCTGGCGCGGAATGAAAGTCCCAGTCGACCTCGGTGCCGCCGAGCTTCAAATAGCCGAGCGGCACGTGGATGTTCTCGTTCACATCCGGTGGACCGGCCTCTAGCAGCAGCACCTGCACGTCGGGGTCCTCGCTGAGGCGCGCGGCGAGCACGCAGCCCGCCGATCCGGCGCCCACGATCACGTAGTCGTACACGTCCTCTCTCCCTTGCCGCATAGCTCGCCGGACCCATGATCAGCGGGCCCAACCCAGGCGATACACCTCCCCGCAGAGCATCCCACTTTCGCCGATCGGCTGGGTTAGGCGGGCGTGAGCAGCCAGATGCGTAGCGCTTCACCGGTGTAGCTCGGCTCGCCGAAGGAGCTCACCACGTAGGTGCGCCTGCCAACCCGCACGCAGCCCGAAGCCGGCATTGTGATCTTCGTGGCGCCGCGCAGCGAGGTGCGCTGCATTCCGTTCGAGCCACGCACGAGGACCCGTGTGTGGTCGACTTTGCGCTCGAGCTTGATGAAGCCGATGATGTCCTGCACGGTGATCGTGAGGCGGCCGAGGTTGCGCCCGTCGGCGGAGCGCATCGCGATGCTCGAACCGGCCACGTCAAAGGAGCTCGGGTTGGCGTCGAGCAGCAGCCGTGATCCGCGCGTCACGCGAATCTGCACCACGTGACGAACGAGTTGGCGATTCGCGGCGGCGAGCGCGCCAGGAATGTCTCCTGCGCGCAGCGCTCCGATGAGCGCTGCGTCGTGTGCGATCTGCTTCAGGTCTGTGCGCACTGCGTGCCCGGCCGCCTCCAGCCGGTAGCGAGCGATGGCGCTGCGCAGCCGCCGGCGCGCGAGTGCCTCAGCGGCCGGGGGGGCACACGCTTGAGCTTTTACCGTCCGCGCCACCGCACGCGCGCTGAGCGGGTCTGCGTCGGAGAAGCCTCGGATCGAGAGCACCACCCCAAGGCAGACCGCGAGCGTTGCGAGCCCGAGTAGCGCATTGCGCCGATTGACCATGCCTGCACATTCGCCTCGTCACCTAACGACTAGGCAAAGCACGGGTGAGAATCGCCTTATCCCGCAACTCGGGCTGCGCGGCTAGGACTCGCTGAGCGCCACGGCGCCCAGCGCGACAGCAGAGAGCGCGGTTGCGGTCACGAGCGCGCTCGTGAGCTTCGGCAGATAGCCGCCGCGGCCGCCCGCATAGCCTGCGAGCGCGTCGGCCACGTCGCAGGCGAGACCCGCCGTCAGCCATTGGCGTTGCACCTCGCCCTCGCTCGCGAGCGCACCCCACGCGAGCGCTACGTCGCGCGCGCCGAACAGACGCGCCAGGTAGGGCGACTGCGGGTTGGCGCCAGCGTCGAGGCCGAACAACCTGCCGGCGATCCTCGGCGTCGACCATGACGCCACGCCAACTGCCACGCGCAGGCCCGCGAGCGCGCTGATCGCTCTCCCTCGATCCATACGACCGACTCTACCCAGTTTTTCGCGCGGCGCGTCGAACCGCTCAGGGCCTAGCTTCGAGCACCAGGTTGAACGGCGTCTCGGCGGCACGCCGAAAACGCGTGAAGCCGCCTTCGCCGACAACCGCACGCAACCGCGCCTCACCTGCTTGCGCACCGAGCGCAAGACCGACCTCCTGGTCGCGCGAGGCCGGCGTGCAGACCATCGTCGAGGCGGAATAGAAGACGCGCCCCACCGGGTTGAGGTTGTCCTCAAGACGATCGTTCGCGAACGGCTCGACGATCAGCCAAACGCCGCCTGAGCTGAGCGAACGCAGCACGTGCGCGGCGGCGCCTACGGGGTCGCCCATGTCGTGCAGACAATCGAACATCGCCACGAGGTCATAGCCCGAGCCGGGGTAGTCCTTCGCCGCGGCCATCTCGAAGCTGACGCGATCGCCGACCCCCGCACGCACCGCTGCTGCGCGGGCGCTGGCGATCGAGGCCTCGTGGTAGTCAAAGCCGACGAAGCGACTCTGCGGGTAGGCAGCGGCGAGGATCAACGTCGATGCGCCGTGCCCGCAGCCGACATCCGCGACGAGCGCTCCCTCGCTGAGGCGCTCGTGCACGCCGTCAAGCGCCGGGATCCACTCTCCCACGAGGTTGGCGACGTAGCCGGGGCGGAAGAAGCGCTCGGTCCCGCAGAACAGGTCCTCGTCATGCTCGTGCCAGCCGACACCCTCGCCGCTGCGGAACGCCTGCGCGATCTTGGGCTCGTCCTTGATCAACGCAGCGGCAAGCTGAAACGCGCCGGGAATGAAGGCCGGGCTGTCCTCCTGCGCGAGCGCCATCACCTGCTCGGGTGGGAGCGTAAAGCGCGCGCTCGCAGCGTCGTAAGCGACGTAGCCGCTCGCGGCCTGGCTGCTGAGCCACTCGCGCACATAGCGCTCGTCGGTCGCGGTGCGTGCAGCGAGCTCGGCGGACGTGAGCGGCTCGCCGTCGGCCATCGCCTTATAGAGACCGAGACGATCTCCAACGAGGACCGTGGCCACGCTGAGCGCGGCGCCGAGGTCTCCCACAAACTGGCCCATGAAGGCATCTAGCTTCGCTTGATCGATCTGCGTGGCAGCCATTTGAGCTGCTCCTTTCGCTGAGATTGGGCGGGTCAGCAGGGAACCTCGCGCAACCCGCGTCAGCGCTGCGTCAATCGAGCGTCAATGCTTCTTCACGCCGTCAGCCGCCGCCGGCGAGAGCGGCAAGACTGCTTAGCGACGCGCGAATCGTCTGCTGCTGTGATTCCAGGCGCGCTGTCTCGCTCTCGGGTATCTCGACCTCGACCCGGATGCGCGTACGCTGACCGCCCTCGAGCGCCTCCAGGTGCCACTCGAAGCGCAGGTCGGACACCAGACAGGAGACCGTCACGCTGTGCCCATCGCGCCGCGTATCGAGCAGCTGCGCCATCGGGAAGTCGGGATAGCCGTCGGGGTACATCGTGTAGTGGCCTTCCTTGCCCAGCTCGACCGTTCCGATGCCCGCCCACCAATCGGGAAAGCGTGCGGGGTCGTAGAGGAGCTTCCATACCTCCTCGGGGGGTGCGGCGGCGTCTGCGCTGTCACGAAAGGAGGGCATGTGGGGCTCCCAGCTTGTTGGCTTGCATGGCATCCAGCTCCGCAGTCACACGCTCGAGCTCGTGCTCGGGCTCCACGAGGCCGACGATCGGACGGCCAAGGTCGGCGAGCACCGCCGCGATCCGCTCGCCGGCGGAGCGGTGAGAGATCTGCCGCCGCCAACCCTCGACGGACTCCTGCAGGCGCTTGATCGCCAGCGGCACCTCGCCTGCTTGGGCCGCAATCAATCCCTGGACGCGCGTGAGCCGCGGCACGAGCGTCTCGGGCCAGTCGCTCGCGCGCAGTGGCTCAAGCGCGGTCGCACGCACCTCGGCGCTCGCCTCATCGAGCGCGCCGCTGCGTGCCAGCGCCTCTGCACGGGCCAGGCGCGTCAGCGCGCGACTGATCGGTGCGCCCTCGATCAGCGCCTCGCCCAAGAGCTGCGCCGACAGGGTGTAATCCTTGTCAGCGAGCGCCACCAGACCGCGGTCGTGCGCAGCCATTGCCAACAGCGGCGGCTCGCCAATGCGCTCGGCGAGCACCGACTCGGCTTCAGCGGCCGCGCGGGCACCGGCGCGGTCGTCGATTCGCAGTAGCAGGAAGGAGCGCCCGGCGTGGATCTGCATCTCGAGCACAGCTAGCCCCTTGCCCGCGAGCAGCGCCTCGCCACGGTCGAGAAAGCCAAGCGCACGCGCGAACTCGCCCGCCGCTGCGGCGGCGCCCGCGGCGTTGCCCCAGCAGCCGTAGGCAAGGTCCGGCCGCCCGGCCCGTGCGATCGCCTCGCCTGCAGCGATCGAGGGGGCGTAGGCGGCCTCGAAGTCGCCGCGGCGCATCGCAGCAAATGCGCGCGCGTGGCCGATGTCATAGGTAGAAAGGTCATCGACCGGCTCATCGACCATCAGCAGGTGCAGCTCGCCGAGCAGCCGCTCGGCCTCCTCGACGCTGCCCGCAACCGCCTCCGCCCAAGCCAGCGCGGCGAGCGCTTCGCGCCGCTGCGCTCCAGCGTCGATACTCGCCGCGTCCACGTCGTTGAGCAGCTCAAGCGCGTTGCCCGCGCACTCGAGCACGAGCGCAGGGGCGCAGATAGGTCCGTGATACCAGCGCGCACGCCGCAGCCAGGCCGCCACGAGCTCATCCGCGGACTCGGTCTGCAGCAGCTCGAGCGCACGCCCGAAAGCCTCCTCCGCCTCGCCACGGCGTCCGCTCCAGGCCTCAACCTCAGCGAGCTCGAGGACTATGTCGGCGCGTGCGGGGGCGAGCTCGGTGGCCTCGCGTAGGTAGCCGGCCGCCTCGGCGAGAGCAGCGATCTGGCGTGCGTGTGCCGCGGCACGCACGAGCTGTTCACTCGCCTCGAGGTCGCGGCCGGCGAGGCGTAGATGACGGGCCGGCTCGGCTGCGCGCTGGGCACCGCCAGCGCGGTCGCGGGCGAGCAGGACGCGCGCCCACAGCTCGTGCAGTCGGATCCGTGCGGGCTCTGAGATCTCCGCGTAGACCGCTTCGCGCAGCAGCGCGTGGCGGAAGCCGATACGTCGCTCGCGCGTGATGAACATCCCGCTGTCGAGCGCCTCCGAGGCGGCGAGCGCAGGCTGCTCGAGCGGCAGCGCCGCAATCTCTGCCGCGTCGAGCTCTCGTGCCGCGACCGCTGCAAGCTCGGCGAAGCTGCGCGCCGCGGACGTCAGCGCGCCAAAGGCGCCGCGCACCGCGCCGCCGAGACCCGCCGACAGCTCCCCGTCGCCGCGCGCGAGCGCGCGCGACATCTCAACGGTGAGCAGCGCGTTGCCCTCAGCGGCCTGCACCACCCTCGCGACCGCGCTTCCCTGTAGCGGCGCCGCGAGGCGTGCGAGCGCTGAGATGTCCGTCTGCTCCAGCGGCTCGAGTTCCAGCGCGAGCCGCAGGATCCCGCGCGCGCGCAGCGCGTGCTCGAGCTGATCGGCCTCCACGCGACGGGGACGCTGCCTGCGCGTCAGCACGATCATGACCGGCAGCTTTCCCACGCGACGAGCCACGTAGCCCGTCAGCTCGAGACTCGCCGCATCAGCGATGTGCATGTCCTCGAGCAGCAGCAGCAGCGGCCGATCGCGGGCTGCCCATTCCACGAGCGCGACCACGGCCTCCATCAGGCGCGTGCGCTCGAGCTCCGGCGAGGCCGCTGGGCGATCAGGAGCCGAGCGATCGAAGCGCGCGTGGATCTCTGGCGCGAGGTAGGCGAGGTCATCGGGCCAGGCAGCGTTTGCGGGCGGGACCGAGAGGCGCGGGAGCAGCTCCCTGATCAGCTCCGACCAAAGTCCGAACGGAGCCGCCCCACCAAGGTCCAACGCAGCGCAGGATGCCGTGTCAGCGCCGCTGGCCGCGACCCGCGCGAGCAGCTCACCCGCAAGCCGTGTCTTGCCGATACCGGCTTCGCCGCTCAGGCTCACGGCTCCACCGTGACCCGCTGCCGTCGCGCTCCAAACATCGAGCAGCTGACCGAGCTGCGCGGCACGCCCTACGAGCGGCAGCAAGCCACCGAGATCCGGCCCGGCACGTGTGGGCGACGGCTCGGCACGCAGACCCTCGGCGAGCTCGCGCGTGAGCTGTGAGGGGGCGATGGCGAGCTCGCGACGCAGCCGCTTGGCCAGCGTCCGATAGGTGAGCAGCGCGGCCGCGCGATCGCCGCTGGCGGCGAGGCGAGCGATCAGCCGGCGATGCGCCTCCTCACCAAACGGGTCGACCGCCGCCTGCTGGCGCGACCAGGCGATCGAGGCGGCCAGATCGCCCTCCTGCTCGCGCTCGACCGCGAGGCGCTCGAGCGCACCGAGCAGCTGCTCACGATGCGCCTCACGCGCAGCGTTGATCCACTCCTCCTCAAAGCCGCTGAGCAGCTCGCCCTCGCACAGCGAGACCGCCTCGCGCTCGCGTCGTTCTGCGATAAGCGCCGCGAAAGCGAGTGCATCGACCGATACCTCAGCGTCGGCGCGGAGACCGACCTCCTCGCGACCCGCCACGAGCAGCTCCGGCGCGAACGGCTCGAGCGTGCGTCGCAACGCCCAGATCGCGCTGCGCAGGCTCGCGCGGGCGCTCGAGTCGAGCACATCTGGCCAGAAGCGCGCCGCGAGCTCGCCGCGTGGTTGCGGGCCAGGATGCAATGCAAGGTAGGCGAGCAGCGACCAAGCACGCCGCGATGCCGGGACCGGCATCAGCTGCCCGTCGTGTTCGACAGCCATGCGACCGAGCAGCTTGATGCTCAGCATCTGAGAAGCGTAAGGCCTGGCGAGGGATTCTGAAGGATTGACACCCGCTTGACGGTCGCTCAACGCCGGCGTGGTCATCGTCGTCTGAGCAAACCGAGACAAAGGAGCAGCGATGCCCACTACGACGACGTTTCACCTCGAGCAGTTCAGCCGCGCGATCGAGGATCGCGACGCGAGCACCCAGCTCGCGATGTATGCACCCGGCGCGACCATAACCCTGACCGACCGCGTCAGCCAGCCGGGCGCTCCGCGTGTGCTGAACGGACACGGCGAGATTCAGTGCTGGATCGAGGAAGTGTGCGGGCGCGACATGACGCACACGATCGGACACACGGTGCAGGATGAGCGCGGTGCCGCGTTTACCGAGGCCTGCCGCTACCCGGATGGCACCAACGTGCTGTGCGCGACGGTACTCGAGCTCGAAGACGGCCTGATCACACGCCAGGTCGGGGTGCAGGCCTGGGACGAGTAGCGCGGCTGCGCTAGCGCAGCGAAGTGGCGCTGTCGGCGGGCGCGAGCTTTGCCGACTCGCGCTCGCTGCTGATGCGCACCACGTCCCAGACGAGGCCGAGCCGCTGCAGCCCAGCGATGAACCAGGCTGAGGGGTCGAGTTGCCACCAGCGCAAGCCGTGTCGCGCGGAGGTGGGAAAGGCGTGGTGGTTGTTGTGCCACGCCTCGCCGAGGCTCGGCAGTGCAAGCCAGGTCAGGTTGCGCGACTGGTCGGCCGTCTCGAAACGCCGCCGTCCAAAGAAGTGACAGAGCGAGTTGATCGAGAAGGTGGCGTGGTGCAGGAAGAACATGCGTACCGCGCCACCCCACAACAGCGCCGTGAGCCCGCCGAGCACGGAGCCTGTCAACGCCACGCCGAGCCCGAACGGCACGAGCATCCCTACCACGACCCACAGCAGGAACGTGCGATCGATGAAGCGCACGACCGGATCGGCGAGCAGATCCTTGGCGTAGCGCTCCTCGTCGGCCATCGCGCCACCGCCGAAGATCCAGCCGATGTGCGCGTGATAGAGGCCCGCGAGCGCGCCGCGCCAGCCGCTGCCATGGTCGACGTGCGGGCTGTGGGGGTCGCCTGGCTGGTCAGAGAAGCGGTGGTGCTTGCGGTGGTTGGCGACCCACTCGATCACGGGGCCCTCCACTGCCGCCGAGCCCATCGCCGCGAGCACGCCGCGCATCGCGGGGCTCGTCTTGAAGCTGCGATGCGTGAAGAGGCGATGAAAGCCAACCGTGATGCCGAGGCCGCTCAGCACATAGGTGAGCGCCATCACCACGAGGTCCGGCCAGTGCAGCGCGCCGCCCCACGCCTGCCACGCGGCGAAGCCCACGAGCCCGATGGGTAGCACCGTCACGAGGATGTTCGCGACGCCGTCGACCGTCCAGCTCGCGATCGGTGCAGCCGCGACAGGAGCTGGAGCGGGAGCCGGAGCGCTTGCCGGCGCATCCTGCTGGGGCACTGCATCGAGGAGAGCCATCTATTGCCTTTCCGGCCGCACGTCAGCGGTTCGGACCCGACCGCGCCATATGTGCGCGGCACCTGCCTGACGACGATAGCGGAGGGGATCGCGCCTACTCGGGCTGCCTGCGTGGCGAAGCGCACGACCAGCCGGCCCTCCTCACCGAGCACATCGGCGGCGAGCATCCTCGAGCGCGAGCGGAGCGATACGAGCCATCGTCGGTGCAGCCTATCCGACGTTCGCCGCACTTCACCGACACTCCCTCAGGAGAGTCGATTGACTAGAATCGCTCTCGCATGCCCGCCGCAGTTCAGCTCTACGAAGTGGTGCTGTGGGTTCACATCACCGCCGTCGTAACAGCCTTCGGAGCGCTGTTTGCCTACCCCGTCTTTCTCGCCGTCAACGCGCGTGCGCCGATCGGCGAGCGCGCCAACTTTCATCGCCTGCAGATTGCCTTCAGCAAGCTCATCACGGGCCCCACGATCGCTGTGGTGCTGCTCGCCGGGATCTACCTGGCGAGCGACCGGCATCTGTGGTCGCGCAGCTGGGTGGTCGTGCCCTTCATCTTGCTGTTCGTGATCGCAGGGCTCGGCGCAACGGTGCTGCGCCGCGGCGAGCTGGCGCTGATCGCGCATGCAGAGTCCGGCGACGAGCCCGGCTACGCGGCCCGGCTCGCGGTGGTTCGCGTCTGGACGTTGTTCACGATCGCGCTGATCGTGGTCACGATCTTCTTCATGACCGCCAAGCCCTTCAGCTGAGCGCGAGCGGCTCGCCCCGCGGCGCTAGGCTGAGCTCGTGCCTTCAGCTTGGCCTGAGCTCAGCTACTCAACGTGGCAGGCGAGTTGCGACACGCTGCACGCCTACACGCAGATCCTCGGCAAGCTCTGCGTGGCAAGCGCAGCGCCTGAGCCGCAGCTGCAGCACGCAGCGTTGCGCCTGACGGCGCGCGGCTGGGAGACAGCGCCGCTGCCAGCCCCAGATGGCTCGGGCGCATTTGTGGCCGCACTCGATCTGCACACCCACGAGGCCGTCGTGGAACACAGCGACGGGCGCTCCGCGCGTGTCGCGCTCACGCCCAACCGCGCCGTGGCCGCTGTCACGCGCGAGCTGCTCGCGACGATCGCGAAGCTCGCGGGCGCGGTCGTGATCGACCCCACGCCGCAGGAGGTTGCCTGGAGCGTGCCGCTGGACGAGGACGAGGAGCACGCGAGCTATGACCCCGAGCAGGTCGCCACCTACTTTGCGGGCGCGACTCGCGCGGCGCTCGTGCTGGCCGAGTTTCGCGCTCCCTTCCGTGGGCGCTCCACACCGGTCAATGCCTGGTGGGGCTCTTTCGACCTCGCCGTCAGCCTTTTCTCCGGGCTCCCCGCCGAGCCGCCTGCGCAGGACTTCATCATGCGCAACGCGATGGACTCCCAGGAGGTCGCCGTGGGCTGGTGGCCGGGCGACGCGCGCCACGACGGCGCGGCGTTCTACGCCTATGCGCATCCCGCTCCCGAGGACTTCGCGGGCGCGCAACTCTCGCCGCCGGCCGCGCGCTGGGAGAGCGCACTCGGCGAGTACATCCTCGCCTGGCAGGACATCCTCGCGAGCGCCGATCCGCACGCGCTGTGCCTCGACTTCGCGCGCTCCGCCTTCCAGCATGCCTGCCTGGTCTGCGGCTGGGATGCCGAGCTCGCCGCGAGCGCAGAGGGCCGCCCGCCACCGATCGCCTGAGCGCAAGCGGCCGCCGCGGCGGCACGGCGGCACGGCGGCTGACCGCGAGCGCCCTCTCAGGCGGCGAAACGCTGTGCGGAGCGCTCGCGCCGCTTCGCCGCCTCGACCTCGCGGTCCTTGGGCGGCGCGGCGCTCACGAGCCCGTCCAGCAGGCGTGTGGTCGCGAGCGTGACCTCCTCGACAGCGCGCTCGAAGACCGCAGCATTGGCCTTCGAGGGCTTCGTTGAGCCACTGATCTTGCGGACGTATTGAAGAGCGGCGTCGCGAATCTCAGTCTCGTTCGCGGGCGGCTCAAAGTTATGTAGGGATCTGATGTTTCGGCACATGCACTCAAGCCTAGTACGCCATCGCTGCGTCGTGGCGCGCGGGTTTTGTTCGCTTCGCGTCCGAGACGGCACATATCGTCACCAGCCCCTCTCCAAACCCGGCGCCACTGATGACCACCCCACCCCTCTTCCCTTTGGCGCTTGCTGAGCCGTGAGCGCAGCTGTCGCGATCTGGCTTTTCATCGTGCTCGCGGCCTCCGCGGGCATGAAGGCGTGGCGCTTTCGGCGCAGCGCCACGGCGCTCGCCACCTACGGCATAACCGGCAGCAGCGCGCAGCTGGCGACCGCGCTTCTGATCGCGCTCGAGCTGCTGCTCGCGCTCGCGCTCGCCGTGCAGCTCAGCTGGGCCGCTGCGGCTGTGGGCGGGCTGTTCGCTGCTTTCGCGCTGGCCATCACGGCGGCGCTGCTCAGCGGGCGCAAAGGCCGGCCCTGCGCGTGCTTCGGTGGCGGCTCGCGGCTCGGCATCTCATCGCCGTTGCGCGCCGCCGCGCTGTCGGTGGCAGCCGCGATCCTGGCGCTCGGCTGGCTGCCCGCGGCGCCCTCGAGCTATGACCGCTGGCTCACCGTCGGCCTCTCGCTGAGCCTCGTGGTCAGCGGCGCACTCGCGCTCGCGTTGCTCGCGCTCGCGCGCGAGGTCGGTGTGCTGCGGCTCGGCATCAGCGCCACGGGAGCGCTCGAGCTTCCCCAGGAGGGTCCCGCGGTCGGCTCCCATCAAGCCTGGGCGAACGCCTCCGCGGCGGGTCCGCGGGCGATGCTGCGCCTCGCCGTCTTCAGCTCCGAGGGCTGCTCGCTCTGTCGGCAGGTCGCGCCTGCCGTCGAGCACGTGCGCGGCGATCCGCTGGTTGCGGTGGAGATTCACGATGAGGTGCGCGACGCCGAGACGTGGAAAGCGGCGCAGATCCCCGGGAGCCCCTACGCGGTCGCGCTCACGCTCGACGGCAGGGTGCTCGCGAAGGGCACCTTCAACGGGCTCGGCCAGCTCGAGAGCATCCTCGGCACGGCCCGGTTCCGCGAGCGGGAGCAACCACTTGCCGCCTGAGGACCCCGAGCGCCGCATCAGCGACGCGGTGCTGCGCCGCTCCAGTCGCCGCGGCTTTCTCGAGTGGGCGGGGATGGCGATCGTCGGCCTGGCCGGCGTAGGCACCGCCGCGCGCGCGGTCCTGCCGGACGAGGCCGACGCGTACACGAACTTCTGCGGGCACACCTACACGACCGGAAACTGCCCGCACCCAACCGGCTTGCCACGCGTGGATCGCCATGGCCTGCCGCTGCGCGCCGCCGACGGGCACCCCGTCGATGACCTCGGACGCCCAATCAACGCACAGGGCTATCCGGTCGACCACGCGGGGCAGGTGCTGCGCGAACCCGACGGCGAGCCGCTCGCGCCCGCGCCGCGTTCAAAGGTCTGCACTGCGGCGGGCGAGAGCTACAGGCTGAAGCTGCAGACGCAGGGCTCCTGGTATCGCTGCTGCGGCGGGAGGGTGCGCCGGCTGATGGACTGTTGCGGCTACACGAACGTGCGCATCAACGGCGATGCAGCTCTCACGGGCTACTGCTATGCGGGTCGCAACGTGTTCTGCGTGCAGTACTACGAAACGATGGTGCCATGCTGAGCGCGCTCGTGATCAGCGCGGCGATCACCGCCGTGGTCGCGGGCGTGGCGGGAGCGTGGTCGCCGTGCGGCTTCTCGATGGTCGAGACGATCGGCAGCGCGCTCGGCGAGGACCGGCGCGGTGCGACGATCGCTGCGAGCGCGACCTTTGCGTTGGGCGCGATGGCGGGCGGCGTGATCACCTTCGGCGGTCTTGCGTTGCTCGGGCAGGCTGCCGGTCCGGGTGCGGGCGGAGTTCGCGCTGGCCTTGGCGCGACGCTCGCGGTGGCGGCCGCGATTGCCGACTGGCGCGGCCTGAAGATCGCGCCGCAGATCCGCCGCCAGGTGCCCGAGCGCTGGCGCTGGACAGCGCCACTGGCGCTCGCCTGCGGCCTCTATGGAGTTCTGCTCGGCCTTGCCTTCACGACCTTCGTGCTCGCTTTCGCCGTGTGGGCTCTGGCGGGAATCAGCTTCGCCTCCGGCGACCCGCTGCTCGGCGCGGTGGTCGGCGTCGCTTTTGGGCTGGGGCGCGCACTACCGGTGCTGATGATGGCCCCCGGCTACAGCGACACGGGCGCGCGCCTGCTTGACGGGATGGCGAGCGAGCCGCGCATGTGGCTCGGGCTGCGGCGCCTCGACGCGCTCGGGCTGAGCCTCTGCGCCGTGTTCCTCGGCGGCGCGAGCGCGGCAGCAGCGGTGCTGCCAAGCGCAAGCGACCCTTCAGCGGCGAGCGGAGCGCTCGCGTGGCAAGCAGTCGGCGGATCCGGTGAGCTGCGACTGCAGAACGGGCACACGCTCGCTCTCCCCGGCCTTGATCCCGCCCTCGGAGGCTCGCGCGTGGCGTGGCAGCAAGGCAGCACGATCACGGTCGCGAGCGCCGGCTCACTCGCCCCACAGATCACGATCGCGGCATCGGGCGCCAACGCGCTTGCGATCTCCGAAGCTTGGCTCGTGGTGCGCGGGCGCACGCCCACCGGCGGCGAGGCGCTCGTCGCGGACTCGCTCACGACCCCCGGAAGCACACGCCAGATCGTGAGCTCACCGCACGTCGGCGTGATCGGACGCCCGAGCCTCAGCGGCGCACAGTTGGTCTTCAGCGAGAACACCCCGCGCACCAGCAAGCTCGAGCTGGTCAACCTCGCGACCGGCGCACAGCGCCCACTGCGCGTCTCGCGACGGGGAGCTGAGCTCGTCTACCCCACGCTGCTCGGTGCGCGGCTGCTCTACGAGCGCCTCGACCGATGTAGCCAGCAGTTGCGTCTCGCACGCTTGAGCGGTGGTGCGCACGAGCGGGTGCTGCTCAGCCTGCCATCCACCGCCACACGCGACCCGGGCTACCAGCAGGGCTATGAACACGCCTACAACTCGGCCAGCCCCTGTCGCAACCGCGGCACGGGACGCGGCGGTTCGCTGCGTCTCGGCGCCACGGCACTCGCGCCTCGCGTGGCCTTCGTCACCGAGATCGGCCCAACGGCGGCGCATGCGCGGATCCTCAGCCTGCACCTCTGAGCGCCCACGCCGGGTGACGCCAGATGCGCGGCGGCTCGCCGCGACGCTCGGCCTGGCGCTCGCCTGCGCAGCGCTCTGGGCGCCCGCGGCGAGCGCGCTATGGCAGCCGGACGTGCGCGCCGCACTCGCCTACGCAGGCTCGCGCTCGGGTGAAGTCAGCTTTGCGCTGCGCACCGAGCATCGCGCCTGGGGCTGGCGCGCAGAGCGCACGGTGCCATCGGCGAGCGTGCTCAAGGCGATGCTGCTCGTCGCCTACCTCGATGACCCACGCGTGCGCGGACGCGCCTTGACGGGCAGCGATCACCGACTGATCGATCCGATGATCGAGCGCTCCGACAACACCGCCGCGAGCAACGTGCTGGGCTTTGTGGGCGCGAGCGGCGTATACGGCGCTGCGCAGCGTGCGGGCATGCGCGCCTTCCATCTCGATCCCGTGATCTGGGGGCTCAGCCGCATCAACGCCGGCGATCAGTCGCGTTTCTTTCTGCATATCGACCGCGAAGTCGTGCCGCGCCACCGCACCACCGCCATGCACCTGCTGGCGAGCGTCACAGCAAGCCAGCGCTGGGGCATCGGGCGTCTGCGGCTCGGAGGCTGGCAGCTCTACTTCAAGGGCGGCTGGGGCGCGGGCACCGGCGAAGTGGAGCACCAGGTGATCCTGTTGCTCCACGGCTCGACCCGCCTTTCAGCGGCTGTGCTGATCACGAACAGCCCGAGCCATCTGTACGCGCAGCGCACCCTGCAGGGGGTTTTCGAAGCGCTACTGCGCGGGGTGCGCCAGCTGATCGCGGTTGCTCCGCGCGCCCACCGAGCACACTAGGCGGCTACTCCTCCTCAGGCATCGCTGGAGGGCGACCAGATGTTGATATCGCTGTCGAGCGCGTGTTGCTCGATTTCCGCGAGCTCCTGATCGCTGAACTCGAGCTGTGCGAGCGCGCCAAGGCTGTCCTGCAACTGCGCGACGCTGCTCGCGCCAATCAGCGCCGAGCTGACTCGCGGATCGCGCAGCACCCAGGCGATCGCCATTTGCGCGAGCGACTGCCCGCGGCCCTTGGCGATCTCGTTCAAAGCCCGCACCCGTGCGAGGGTCTGCTCGCTGAGCAGGTCTTCCGCGAAGGCCTCGCCGCGCCGCACGCGCGAGTCTGCGGGGATGCCATCGAGGTAGCGGTCGGTGAGCAGGCCCTGGCCGAGCGGAGAGAAGACAATCGATCCGACGCCGCCGCTCTGGAGGACCTCGAGCAGCCCGCGCTCGATCCACCGGTTCAGCAGGGAGTAGGAGGGCTGATGGATCAAGAGCGGCGTGCCAAGCTCCTCGAGGATCGCCATCGCCTCGCGCGTGTGCTCGGGTGAATAGCTGCTGATTCCCACATACAGCGCCTTGCCCTGACGAACCGCGCTGTCGAGCGCGCCCATCGTCTCGCGCAGCGGCGTCTTCGGATCAAAGCGGTGCGAGTAGAACACGTCGACGTAGTCCATGCGCATGCGTGTGAGGCTCTGCTCGAGGCTCGCGAGCAGGTACTTGCGCGAGCCCCACTCGCCGTAGGGACCGGGCCACTGGTCATAGCCGGCCTTCGTGGAGATGATCAGCTCGTCGCGGTATGGGCGAAGGTCCTCACTGAAGATGCGCCCGAAGTTGAGCTCCGCGGCTCCATAGGGCGGCCCGTAGTTGTTGGCGAGGTCGAAGTGATTTACGCCGAGATCAAACGCGCGACGCAGGATCGCGCGGCTACCCGCCAGCGGGCGGTCATCGCCGAAGTTCTGCCACAGCCCGAGCGAGATCGCCGGCAGGTGCAGGCCGCTCGAGCCCACGCGGCGATAGGGCATCCGCTCGTAGCGGTCGGGCGCGGCTAGGTAGCGAGCATCAGCACGGCCGGGGTCGAAGGGCATAAGCCGATTATCGCAGCGTGCTGCGAAGCTCCCGTGGACTCAGGCGTCTGGTTTACGGGGCGCTTTGGCGCGAGCGCGCGGCTTGGTGGCGGCTGCACCCTTGGCGCGCTCAGTCGGCTGACGCAGCGCTGCGATCGTTCGCTCGAACAGCTCCGCCTGACGCTTCATCAGACCGGCGGACTCCTCGAGCGCCCGCCCTGCATCCTCCAGCGCCTCGGCCTGGCCGCGGATCGCGGCGCCGGCTTGCTCGAGTAGGTCGAAGACGGCATCGAGCGGCGAGAGCAGGCGCGCGGCGATGTCGCCCTGCAGGCGCCGCTCGCGGTCGACGACCTCCTGCACGAGCTCCAGCTGGCGCTGCATCGCGCCGAGCAGCTCGCCGGGGAGCTCTTTGCACGCGCTCGCCGAGGTCGCGGAGGCGAGCACGGTCTCCATCAACTGCCGCCACTCCTGCAGCAGCTCGCGTCCGTTTAGATCAGGCATCGCAGATCGTCATCGTTTGGGGCCCATGATGGCATTGCGCGAGGTCTTGCGAGGAGGTTTGGGTGCCGGCGCGGCGAGCGCGAGCAGATCGTCCATGCCCTGCTCGATCCCCGCGGTCAGCACCGCGATGTCCGCGGCGCCGTCGTAGTCGCCTGTGACACCAAAGTAGAGGCCGCCATCGTAGGAGAAGATCGCGACCACGATCTGGATCGAGCCGACGACGGGCACGAACGGGAAGGACTCGAGCATGCGCCGGCCGAGCGTCTGCACGGGCTGCTGCGGACCGGGCACGTTGGTCGTGGCGGTGTGCATGTTCAGGCGCGGCGAAAGCGTCATCAGCCGACTGCCGAGCGCGAGCAAAAGCGGCGGCGCGAAGCCTGAGATCGAGCTCAACACGTCGCCGGCGACGGCCTGCTTTGACTCCTTGATGCCGTCCATCTCGGCACGGATGTGCGCCAGACGTGCGGCGGGATCGGTGATGCCGACGGGCAAGCCGGCGAAAACAGCGGATACGCGGTTGTTGTAGACGCCTTTCTCGCCGCGGCGACGCACCGACACGGGCACCATCGTGCGCACGAGCTGTCCCGCTGCGATCGGCTCTCCACGCGCCCCGAGCAGCGCGCAAAAGCCCTGCGTGATGAGCGTGAGCACGACGTCGTTGACGGTTCCGCCGAGCGCGCCGCGCACGATCTTCACGTCGGAGAGCCGTGTGCGCGCCCAGCTCCAACGCCGGTGCGGTCCGATCTGCCCGGTCAGCGACGAGGCGCCAACAGGCCGCAGGTTGCCGCCGGCCGAGCTCATCGCGCGAGCGAGCGCAGCGAGCGAGCGCAGCGTCTCACCGGGTGCGCTTAGCGCCTGTTGCAGCGCCTGCAACTGGCCCGCTGGACTCAAGCGACGCACGAGCGAGCGAGCGAAGATCTCAACACCGGAAGGCTCCGGCGGCGCCGCCCAGGATGCGCTCGGCGATCCGCCAGAGTCATCGGAGAACATCACCGACATCAGATCCGTGGCTGCAACGCCGTCGACCATGCAGTGGTGCACCTTCGAGAGCAGCGCCCAGCGTGACTGGTCGAGGCCCTCCACGACCCAGAGCTCCCACAGCGGCTTGTTGCGGTCGAGGTGCTGGGAGAAGATGCGCGCAGCCATCTGACGAAGCTCGACGTCGCTCCCAGGGGCGGGCACGGCGGTGTGACGCACGTGGTAGGCGAGGCTGAAATGGGGATCGTCAATCCACACAGGTGGGCCGACCGCGAGCGGCACAGCGCGCACCCTCTGGCGGTAGCGCGGCACCAGATCGAGCTTCCCGGCGACCATCGCCTTGAGCTCGGCAAACGGCGGTGGCGGCCCCGCAAAGATGCTGACGGCGCCGATGTGCATCGGCGTGGCGTCGTTCTCAATGTGCAGGAACGACGAGTCGATCGCGCTCATCCATTCCATCGCGCTCAGCCCGCCAACTCGCCGAGGAAGCTGCGGATCTCGGGCACCACGAGGCTCGGATCCTCGCGGTGCGGCCAGTGCCCAGCGCCGGCGACGATCAGCGCGCGGCTCGGGGCGGGCAAGAGCGCAGCGGTGGCAGTGAACAGCTCCGCTGCCACGAGGTCCGCGGTACCGCCCACGATCAGACCGGGGACGGGCGCGGGGCGCGCGAGCTGCGGCGGAGGCGAGCCGAACGACAGCGCGCGGTAGTAGTCGATTGCACCCTCGAGCGTCTGCGGAGAGGCGAGCGCGGCCTTGACGTGATCGAGGCTTTCCTGGCGCGCACTACCTGACCAGTTGGGCGCCCAGCGGCTGTATAGGCGGTCGAAGTAGGCGAAGTTGTTGCGGCGCGCGCTACGCGCCGCCCAGGGCAACTTCAGCGCGATGAAGTGGCGCACCGCGAACAGCGAGGCAGGCGTGCGAGACAGCAGGCTCGGGTGTGGGATCCCAAGCGTGACGAGACCGCGCACCCGCTCGGGCGCGAGCGCAGCGGCTACGTATGCAGCGAGCGCTCCCCAGTCGTGCCCGACGATCACCGCACGCTGCACCTCGAGCGCGTCGAGCAGCTCGAGCACGTCGTGACCGAGCGTCACCGCGTCATAGGGACGGCCCGGCACGATCGTCTCCGGGTGGTAGCCGCGCAGCCACGGCACCGTCACGCGCCAGCCCGCGGCTACTAGCGCGGACTCGAGCTCGGTGTAGGAGTGCGGCGTGTCGGGGAAGCCGTGGAGCAGCACAACGTCTGGACCGCTGCCCGACTGCGACACGACGAAGCGCTGCGCGCCCCCGGAGATCGTGCGGAACTGCACGCGCCCAGTGTACGTGCGTATAGTCGCCAGATGTCCACTAACCACCAGGTCCGCCTCGCCGCGCGCCCGAGCGGCATGCCAAAGCCCTCCGACTGGAGCTTCACGGAGGAGCCGATCCCCACGCCCGGCTCGGGCGAGTTCGTGGCCGCCGTCTCACACCTCTCGCTCGACCCCGCGATGCGCGGCTGGATGAACGCTGGCGCCTCCTACATCGACCCGGTCGAAGTCGGCGATGTGATGCGCGCGGCGGGCGTGGGCCGCGTGATCGCCTCCGAGCACCCAGGCTTCCCTGTCGATGCCTACGTGTACGGCAACTTCGGAATTCAGGAGTACGCGCTCAGCGACGGCAAGGGGGCGCTCGTCATCGACCCCGCGCTCGCGCCGCTGCCAACATATCTCGGCACGCTTGGCATGACCGGCATGACCGCCTACTTCGGCCTGCTCGACGTGGCCGCGATGAAGGAGGGTGAGACGGTCGTCGTCTCGGGCGCTGCGGGCGCGGTCGGCAGCGTGGCGGGCCAGATCGCCAAGATCAAGGGTGCGGCGCGCGTGGTGGGGATCGCGGGCGGCGAGGAGAAGTGCCGCTGGCTGGTCGATGAGCTCGGCTTCGACGCCGCTATCGACTACAAGTCCGAGGACGTGCGCGTCGCATTGCGCACAGCCGCACCCGATCGCATCGACGTGTACTTCGACAACGTCGGCGGCGAGATTCTCGACGCGGCCCTGACGCGCCTGGCACGCAGCGCGCGCATCGTGATCTGTGGCGCCGTCTCGCAATACAACGCCACCGAGGGCGTGCGTGGTCCGGCCAACTACCTCGCGCTGCTCGTCTCGCGCGCCTCGATGACGGGCGTGGTCGTCTTCGACTACGCCGCCCAGTTCCGCCAGGCCGCCGCGGAGATCGCAGGCTGGATGCAGGAGGGCTCGCTGATCTCGCGGGAGGACATCGTGGAGGGCGGTATCAGCGCCTTCCCAGACGCCCTGCTGAAGCTGTTCGCGGGCGAGAACATCGGCAAGCTGGTGCTGCTCGTCTAGGCGGTTGGTGCAGGTTTCGCCGTGGCGCTCATGCCCGCCGCTCGCCGCTCCGATGCAGTGCATATGCGGAGCCTGATTATCAACGGAGCGCTCGCCGTCCTTGGCGCGATCGCGCTGCTCGGCTACCTGGCGCTGAGCGTCGCTGCGCGCACCGCGGTGGCGATCGCACCCGGATTCGATGAGTTGTTCAGCAGCTAGCTGAGCGCGCGCTTCACCGTCAATCCGACCACCAGTCGGGTGCGCGCACGCCGTCGCCACCCTCCGGGCGCGAGCCGCCAACAGCGATGAACTCGAGCCCATCGGGTCCGCCCTCGAACGCGCGCACGACCTCAGGCGCGACGCGCAGGACGTCCCACTGGCGCAGCTCGCGGATCTCCTCGTCGAGCTTCACGCGTCCGGAGCCTGCGGTGACGATGTAGGCCTCCTCCTGCTCGCGGTGGGAGTGGCCCATGCCAGAGCGGAAGTTGGGCGCATAACGAAAGTAGCTGACGCCGAGTTCCTTCGAGTCGAGGTGCTTGCGGGCGAAGCGTCCCTCCACCTCGGCGCTGTGCGCGCCGGCGACGTCCTCCAGGTCCTTGAGGTTCTTGATCGTGTAGCTCGACATGTTGGCTTGCTCTCTCCTAACGCTCGACAATCGGCCGCACCTCGATCGCGCCACCCATACGCGCGGCGGGAATGCGCGCGGCCAGGTCAATCGCGGCGGCGAGATCGGCTGCGTCCAAGAAAAGGTAGCCGTTGATCGCCTCCTTGGTCTCAGCGAAGGGACCGTCGGTGCGTAGCGTCTCGCCGTCTTTGACGCGCACAGTGACCGCGGTCTCGGGCGGGTGCAGCTGCTGCCCTGGGCTCACGCCCGGGGTTTCGTTGATCGCCTTGTAGCCGGCGTATACCGCGCCCTTCTCGGCGTCGGAAAGCTCATCCCACTCCTTCGACGGCGGCGTGGGCGTGGTGCCCTGGTGGATCATCAGCATGAACTTCATTTGCGTCTCCTTTCCTCGCTTGGTCGTCTTTGAGACGAACGGGGCGCGCGCGAATCGACAGCCCGCAGCGGGGCTTAGTCTCATTCGACCAGGAGCGTCGCTTTCATGCCTTTCTGCTTGTGGTCGAGCAGCGAGCAGAAGAGCGTGTAGCTACCGGGGCGCAGGATCAGCTGCTGATCGCTGACGACCTTTGAGGGCGTGTCTGCGAACGTGCCCGCCACAGGACCTTCGGGCGGAACGACGTTGAGGTTGTGTTCGTCCTGGCCCTGGTTGACGAACTCAAAGATGACCTTCCCGGCAGGAACCACGCTGCGCGAGAGCATGAAGCTGTACTCCACCGCGGTGACCTGCACACGCGGAACGGAGGGCGGCGAATGCGGAGCCGTTACTTCGGCAGGCGGCGCAGGCGCGGATACAGACCCAGGCGCGGAGGCGCCGGGCGTCGGCGCTGCGGAGAGTGCGCCAGATGGACCCGTGGATGCTCCCCCGGTGCTGCCCGGAGTCGGCGCGTGGCTTGGACTCGCGCGGCGCCTGGCTGTGTGGCAGTGGTGGCGAGGACGTGCTCCACGCGAGGCGTGGTGATGGCGCGCGCACCAGCGTAGCTGCGCGGTGCCACTGCGCTTGGTGCTCGCTACGCCCGCACCGGCCGCGACCGAGCTCGCCGCGACCGTGGCGGCGGCGAGGCACAGCAGCAGCAGCAAGATCCACAGCTGCGCGACGCGGCGGCGCATCAGACGATCAGCTGCGGGATCGTGCCATAGGGGCTCGATCCCGCCTGGCCGCTACCGGCACCGGGGATCACGAGCCCGGCTTCGGTCTGGAACCACTGGCCAATCAGGCCCGCGTACATCGCGCGGAAGTCCGAGGTATTGAGCACGTTTTCGTTGGGGTCCAGGCTGGAGAGCCCAGGAAATTCGCCGACCATTTTGCCGCTCACACGGCTGCCGATCAGGAAGGCCACGCCGGCGGCGCCGTGATCGGTGCCCGAGCCGTTTTCGCGCGGCCGGCGGCCGAACTCCGACCACAGCTGAATCACCACGCGGTTATCGAGTTTGCGCGCTTCGAGATCGCGCTGGAAGGCGAGCACCGATTCGATCGTCTGTGCGAGGTTCGTGCTCAAGGTGTTGCTCTCGTCGGAGTGCGTGTCGTAGGAGCCCACGGCGCTCAGCGAGACGCATTTGATCGGCAGCGAGCTGTCGGCGATCATCGCCGCGAGCGCCGCGAGCCGCGTGGGGAAGTCGCCGCCGGCCGTGGGATAGGGAACGGGTGAGGTAAAGCCCGGTTTGCCTTCGTGTTCGCCGAAGGGGGCGACCTGGTTACGGATGATGCTCGTGTCGAGTGACGCGGTGCGCGCCTGCGCAAAGGCCGGCGAGGGCGCACCCAGAGCACCGAGCGCGCCGAAGGTGTCGAGCGTGGGCGAGGCGAGCGGTTCGTCGAGGCCGTATGCCCAGAAGTTGTAGTCCGACGGCGATGAGACCGCCGCGACGGGCACGCGTGTGGTCGCCAAGGCGGGCGCGAGTGAGTAGTCAAGCGAGAGCCCCTGCAGCGGGTTGGCGGGATTGCCCGCGACGTCCAGATAGCGCCCCATCCAGCCCGAGCGCGTCTGTGTGTTCAGTTCGCCGACCTCCCAGTAGTGGCGGCTCGTGAAGTGGCTCTCGTCGGGGGGGTCATAGCCGATCGCGGGGAACACGGTGACCTTGCCCTCGGCGTGCAGTTGCGCGAGCCCCGCGGCCTGCGGGTGCCACATCAGGTTTTCGTCCTCTTTGAAGAGCTGCCCTTCGCCTTCCTGGCGCGCGAGCGCGGGGCGAAGTTCGTGGTACTTCGCTTCCTTGACGGGCGCGAGCACCGAAAGCGCATCCCAGCCGCCTTCCATGAAGATCGAGACGAGCACCGGCTGATTGGGCGTAGCGGCGGCGGCTTCGGCGATTCCCTCTTCGAAGTGCCGCGGCGAGAGCGCGGAGGCGCCATAGACGGCCAGCATCGCGCCGGCGGAGCGCAGCAGGAAAGCGCGCCTGTCCATCCCGCTGCCGGCCGGCAATGGCATCCCCGGCTCGATCGACGGCAGGCCGCGCCCGGCCTGCGCGACGCCGGCCCGCAGAAGCTGTGAGCGGGTGAAGTCATTACAGGAACAGCTCTCGGCCATCTTCAGCTCACCTGCAGGTCGGGGGCGGTCGCGATCAGCATGCGCAGTGCGTTTTGGCGGATCGCGCGGTAGGGGCTCTGCTGCCATTTGGCTTTCGCTACCCCTTCGATGCTCGTCTTGGCGAAGGCGGCGATGCACTGCTCTGATTCGCTTGAGAGCTGCGGGTTACCCCAGTAGGCGAGCGCATTCGCGAGCGCCGTGGCCGGGTCCTCGGTTTCGCTGTATTTCGCTTCGCCTTTTGCCGGCCAGGGATTGGCGTAGGTCTTGGCGGTCACGTAGCTCGCGATTTCCCAGCGCGCCTTCGCGGTGGAGGTGTCCAGCCAGCGGGTGAAATCCCAACCGGAGACGTTGGGTGGGTAAAACAGCTGCTGCCCCGCGCCGGCTGAGAGCCAGGCCCAGGAGATCGTGTCGATCGCTCTGCCGTTCGCGCGCAACAGGCCGGCGTTGTAAACCACGGGCGGCGTGACCAACTCGGGGCCGCTGAGGAAGTCAGGGTGTTGGAGGATCGCCTCGAGCACCGCGCGAATGCTGTAGCCGGAGCTCGTGTAGAGGCCCTGCAGAGAGGCGAGCGTGGCTTCATCGGGCGGCGCGGGCACGAAGTAGCTCCACAGCTTGCTCACGAAGAAGGAGGCGTGCAGCGGGTGCGCGACACAGAGGCGCACCGCATCTTCATAGCTCCAATTGCCCGTCTGGCCGAAAACTGTCTTGTTGTGAGCGTCGTGACGCGTGGCGTCGAAGTGGAAGTTCTGCAGGCCGCTGCTTTCGGTCCATTCCGCCTTCCAGCCGGTGAGCGCGCGCGCCATTTCGCGCACGTCCTGCTCGCTGTAGGCACCGCGATCGGCGCCGAGCGAGAACAGCTCCATCATCTCGCGCGCGTAGTTCTCATTGGGGTTGCGCTTGCTGTTTTCGATCCCGTCGAGGAAGGTGAGCATCGCGGGATCGACGGTCACGGCCTGGAACAGATCGAGGAAGCTGCCGAGCGCGTGTTCGCGAAAGAGCGCGTTCTGATCGAGCATGCGCTGCTGGTCGTTGACCTTCGCGTTGGAGTTCGCAAACCAGTCATGCCAGATGAAGGTCATCCGCTCGACGAGCTGCTGATCTGAGCGCACCATGCGATCGAGCCACCAGCAGTGGTCCTGACCCCAGGCATCGGCCGGTGCGAGCGCGTTGCCTTCATCGTCGGTCGGTTCGGGGCCGTGCAGATTCGCCGGGCCGGTTGGACGCGTGAGGCTCTGCACGACCTGTTCGAGCGGCTGACCGGCGAGCGCCTCGGCCTGCCCGGGCGTAGGTCCAAAGCCGGCGCGCCACAACAGACGCCGAGCCTGCGCGAGCGTGATCGGCGCGCTCTGCGCCGCTACCGGCGCCCCAGAGGGTGCCGGCGGAATTATGGGAATCGGCGCAGGCGCGGGCGCGCCGGGCAGTCCGCTCAGATGGGTGGGCGGACGCTTCTTGTGATGGCGGTGCTTGTGACGGCGGCCGCGCTTGTGGTGCTTGCCCCTACCCGCTTCGCCCGCCTTACCAGCTTTGCCGTGCGCGGCGTGCTTGGCCGCGGCGTGCTTGCTCGACGTGCCGACAGCAGACGTCATCGAGCGCCCACTGCGCAGCCGTGTGCAGCGACGAGGCATCCCATGCGCGCAACCTCGACAGGCACGTGCATGGCCTCAACCGCCGCGGGCGCGAGCTAGACGCTCGTTCTAGCGGGCGGCTCACGGGCAGCGGGCGGCTCACGGGCAGCGGGCGGCTCACGGGCTGCTCGAATCGCCCGGGACGCCCAGGACCCGCACGCCCTACGCCACCCGGTACATCGAGGGCGGGTAGAGCGCCACGGGTTTACTACAGACGGCCGCCTCTGCGATAGCCGAATCCGCCGCTGGTGAGCATCACGACGACGACGACCAGGAGCAACAGCCAGAGCAGCGGGCTTACTGCAACACCGCCAAAGATTGCGGCGATTACCAACACGATCAACAACAACTCCACAAGTCCCATATCGAGATCCCTCGGTTTCGGAATGTTCATTGGTAAGGCCCTCTCTAGTTGCCCGGGTTCGCGCCTGCGCAAACCCGGAGGCGGCGCACCAGCGAGCAGCGCGGCGTCTGCAGAGCTAGCCGAAGCGCGCCGCGGCTTCAGCCAGCGCGGCGAATCCAGGCTTGTGTGCGCGGCCCTTGGTCTCAATGCCGTAGAAAGCGTTGCTGCCGTAGTCGACGTAGTTGAAGTAGACGACCATCCGCACGTAGCCGGTTCCCTTTGCCCAGGCCATGAAGCGCGTGATGTTCGCCGCCTGCTGAGCTTCGCTCCACTGTTGGCTATCGCCCGTGGAGGGTTGTCCAACGGCGGTCGGCCAGCCGATCTCGGTCACATAGATGGGGAGGCCGGAGCCTGCGTGTGCGCCTTCGACGTCTTCGCGCCCCCCGAGCGCGCCGCCGTCCTGCCCACTGGAGCCGCCATAGGGGTGGACGGTAACGCCGTCGCAGTAGATCAGCGCACCTGTGGCCTTCAGTTTGGGACCCCAGCTGCTGCTCGGACCGCGCCCACCGTCCCAGTTGCAGAGCTCGATCGGACGGCTCGCGGCGGGTAGCTTGGCGAGACCTTCGTGGACCGCCTTGGCGAGCTTTGCGTACGCGGTGGTATTTCCTGCGTCGGACCAGAAGGCAGGGTTGTTGGCCTCATTCAGTAGTTCTACCGAGACCCCGCCCTGGCGGCCATACTTCGTGAAGTAGCTGACGATTTCGTTGGCGTAGGTGGTGGGGTCGATCGAGCCGATCGAGCCGCCTTCGCCAAAGATCACGCTCGCGACGTGCACCCCCGCCTTGTTCATTTCACCGATCATGCCCGCGTGGGATGAGCTAGTGCGGACGTAGTGAATGCCACCCGAGGCGAGGTCGGTAAACGCCGAACCCGACCAGCCACCGGAGTCCACGGCGACGAGCATCGCTTCGGGGTTTTCATGTGGCACTTCTTCAACAGGAGGTTCTTTGGGTGGCGGTTCAGAGC
Organism: uncultured Solirubrobacterales bacterium; assembly: GCA_963785435.1. Classification (GTDB taxonomy): domain Bacteria; phylum Actinomycetota; class Thermoleophilia; order Solirubrobacterales; family Solirubrobacteraceae; genus Palsa-744. The sequence goes on along the minus strand of CAWAVE010000008.1, from coordinate 25,555 downwards.
TCGGCACGGTTTTCAGCGGCGGCGTCCAGCCACCAATCGGCCCGCTGGCACCGTAGGCGCGCATTTCCACAACGGGCGTGCCGGCGGGCGGCGTGTAAAGCAACTGGGAGGCTGGAATCGTGAGCGATTTGCGCCCGGCACGCGCGAGGTTCTTCATCACGCCCACACGGATGCTCGTGGTGCCCGCCGGCTTTGAGGTCACCTTGACGGCCGAGGCGGGCTGGGCGAGCTTGTTGGTTATGCCCGTCTGCCCGTCAGCGATGGCCGCGGCGAGCAGCGCCGCGCAGGCGAAGGAGATAGCGACGATCTGGCGCATACAGCCATCAACCGTAGAGCGCCTTTGCGGAGGTTTGCGCCGCTTTGCAAGGTTCCGTCAACGTGCGGGGCTTGACAAACCCAGCCTGAGCAGGGCTTTTTATCTGGGCTTATTTTTTGGCCTGGTTACAGGTCAGAGACATCGTTGTGAGTCTTGGGCGTCGCGTGGCTGCTTTAGGCAGAGAAGGTTGGCGAGCTGCCGATCACACGTCCGCGCGCGTCGAGCGCCTGCAGCTCGTAGCTCTCAGCGGTCTGGGAGATCGGGATCGCGGTCTCAAAGCCCGCCTTGGCGACCTGGGCCAGCGCACTCGCGCGCGTGCCACCGGCGACCGCGAGCACACGCCATGAGCTGAGCGCGGTGGCGCCGTTCCAGCTCGCGTACACGGTTGTCTTGCCGTCGTCGCTGCGCACCGCTACGCCAGCGGGTCGGGAGAGGGGCAGCCCGACCCACTGCTCGAGCGTGGTCCGGTAGGAGAGGTTGGGACCCGGAAGCTGCCCTTCCAGCAGCAGCTTGCCGCTGGAGCTGTACTCGGAGAAGTATGGCTCTGAGCCCCAGCCGACTAGCACATTGCCGTTAGGCAGCGGCTGGGTGTCGCCCATGTATTCCGATTCGAACTTGCCGGCGCCCTTGTACTGCGCGAGCAGCGTTGCGGTGTGGGCGCCCTGATCGAGCTTGAGCAGGAGTCCGCGCGAGGCGCCTGTCGCCGGGACGGAGGTGCCGCCGCCGGTCAGCTGGCAGCAGTGGTCATCAAAGATGCTCACCGTCGATCCGTTGAGCCTCACGTCATGCTGCCACTCGAAGGCTGCGCCGGGAGCGAACTTGAAGCTCGAGCGGCGCCCGCCAAGCGTCCACTCGATCTTGCCGGAGTCGATGTCAACCAGGTAGGCCGCCCAGGTGTTGCGCATCGATACCAGGAACTTGCCGCCGTCGGTCAGCTCGATCGAGTTGATGTGGTAGGCATCCCAGGGAAAGCCGTTAGTGGGTAGCGAGGCCTGCGCCTCGCTCAGCGGAATGTGATCGAGCGCGTCCCAGTTACGAATCAGCTTGCCGCTCCCCAGGTCATACTCCTGCACCGCCGAGTCGACGAGCGCGCCGTTGTAGGCGCCGCCGTACTTGGAGAGGTTCTTGGGGATGTTCTTGTTGGCTGTCACCCAGGCGACGTTGCCACGGATCGCAAGCTCGTGGAGCGTGAGAACCCAACCGTCAAGCGCTTTCAAGCGTGCCACCTGCTGGTAGTGCTGGTTGACCACCACATATTCACCAGTTTCGGTCGCACCCGTATTTGTGACGCGACCCTGCCACCAAGCAAGCGCGGGCTTACCTTCATAGGTCTGCAAGCTGAGGTTGGCCGCGGCGAGCGCTTCGGGCACGGGCTCGAACCAGAGTGGCTGCAGTGTGTCATCGAGGATCAGCGGGCCGCTCTGCCCGACGATCGGCGGTTCGTTCAGATTGTAAAAGCCAGTGGTGAAAATGTATCCCGGCGCAAGTTCCGCAGGAGAGGCGTGCACGGCCCTGCGAATCCCTGGTGGATGTAGCGAAGGCGCTGTGATGAAGCTGTAGGCGCCCTCCTTTGTGTAGCGGCCGATCGGCGCGCCACGAGATCCTGCAAAGGCGATCGTGAGCGCGAGGAAGACCGCGAGCACGGCAGCGATCGAGAGCGCAAAGCGACGCACCGGGATCTCGCCCTCATGCTTGGGCAGCAGCGTGAAGGTCATCGCCGCCGCGAGCGCCGCCAGGCCGGCGCCGATCAGGTAAGCGAGGCGAAAGCCGTGGGTCAGCGCCGGTGCGACCTGCTCGCCGGTGCCGATCAGGTGCGTGCTGTGCTGCGTGGCGAGCGTGATCAGCACCGCCAGCCCGAGCCCACCGCCGACTTGGCGCGCGGTATTGACCAGGCCGGAGGCAAGCCCCGCCTGACCCTCCTTGGCACCCTGTGTCGCGACGATCGTGGAGGGCACGATCGACATCGCGATCCCCGCTGCGGTGAGCAGACCGGGGATCATCACGTAGACGATCGGGCTGCCGCTCGAGCCGATCCTCGACAGCAGCAGAAGCCCGGCGGTGAGCATCAGCAGACCGCCACCCAGCACGCTGCGCACGCCGAACTGAGTAACGAGCCGCCCGGCTCGCGAAGCGACGAGCATGATCATCAAGGTCATTGGCAAAAAGATCAGCCCGGTGTGCAGAGGTGAGAGGCCCAGGACCTGCTGCAGATAGAGCGAGCTCACAAACCACATCGGGAACAGCGCGGCGCTGAACAGCAACACGATGTTGTTGGCCGCGCGCAAGGTGTGCGTGAGTTCCTTGAAGGGGATCAGGGGCGCCGAGGCCACACGCGTCTCGATCAGGCCAAAGCCCGCGAGCAGGACGATGCCGAAAGCGATGGGTCCGAGCGCAGCAAAGGTGTCCCAACCCTTCAGTCCCGCTTCGACCACGCCATAGACGAGCACCATCTGACCGATCGTGAGCGTGAGCGCACCGGCGAGATCAAAGCTCGCCTCCCCCTGCGTGCGGCGCCGCTCAGCGACCACCGCGTAGGCGACCGCAGCGACCGCCAGCGCGATCGGAGGGTTGATCAGCAGGATCCAGCGCCAGCTGAGGACTTCCACGATGATCCCGCCGAACAGCGCGCCTGCGGCGCCGCCGAGTCCGTTCATCGCCGCCCAGATGGCGATCGCGCGGTGGAGCTTTGGACCGGGGGGAAAGGAGGCGGTGATGATCGCAAGCGAGCAGGCCGCCATCAGCGCGCCCGCAAGTCCCTGCAGCGCGCGGGCGCCGACGAGCACCTCCTGACTGGGTGCCGCGCCGCCAGCAAGCGAGGTGATCGCGAACAAGACAAGCGCGGTCACAAACGTGCGCCGCTGACCAAAATGGTCGGCGGCACGGCCGCCAAACATCAGGAATCCCGCGAAGGTGATCGCGTAGGCGTCCACCACCCATTGCAACGCCGGCGAGGAGAAGCCGAGAGCTGACTGAATCGAGGGCAACGCGACGTTTACGATGCTCAGGTCAAGGATGACCATGAACTGCGCCACGCAGCAGACGCTCAGCAGCCAGCGCGCGGGCGCGTCCGGGCTAGGATCCTCTGCGGCTGGCGCAACGACGCTCGGCGTGACGGTCAGCTCGGCGCTCATGAGGCTCTAAGCGACTGCGATTGGCGCAAGAAACGCCTGGTAGGGTGAGCGCCCGAGCCCGCCATCGACAATTGGAGCCTGGCCGATGAGAAGAACACCACTAGCCGCCATGCTAACGCTCCTCGCGGTGCTGGCGAGCAGCTTCGCGGTAGCTGGCTGCGGCGGTAAATCCACGAGCTCCACCGCACAACCGGCGACGAGCAGTAACCCCACCACAACGCCGACCACCACGAGCAAGAAGCACAGCTCCAAACCGGCTTATTAGAGGCGCGCTCATCGCGTCTGGCTCGCCTTGGGGAGTGCGGCTGCGTAGCTGATCGTCTTGGTCACCGCGGAGGAGCCGAGCACGCGGCCGCTCCTGTCAAGCGCCTGCGCCGCGACGTAGTCATAGCGTTCGGGCAGTGTGGTTGAGCTCTCGAAGTCCTCTGCGCCGACCGTGGCCTTGACGCTGAGCGAGCCCCGCTGCCCGCCGGCGAGCACACGCCAGGCGGCGACGTCGGTTGCGCCGTTCCAGCTCGCGTGCACGATCGTCTCTTCGGCGGTGTTGTTGAGGCTCGCGAGCAGCGCCGGCGCGCTCGCGGGCTGCGCGCTCCACGGGAAGCGGTAGGCGCGGTAGAAGGACATGTCGTAGGGCTGGTGCGCGTCGAAGCGCAATGAGCCGTCGGGCGCGTACTCGCTGATCGCGGGCACGCCGCCGTAGCCAACGAGCGTGTTGCCGCCCGGCAGCGTCTGCATGTTTCCCTGGCTGGCTGCGAGCAGCGGCGGGTTGTGATGGACGAGCGAGGAGACAAGGCGCGCGGTGTGCGTGTTGAGGTCAAGCCTTATCCGCAGCGCACGCGACTCGTGATGGATGGGCGGGTTGGAGCCATCATCGAAAATCGTGATGTCGCCGTCAGGGAGCATCCGCGCGTCGTGCTGCCAGGCCATCGTGGTGCCGGGTGCCATCTTGAAAGAGCTCCTGTTGCCGCCAAGGCGCCAGCGGACCAGGCCACTCGCGCCGTCGAGCCGATAAACGGCCCAGGTACTGCGCGCGGAGATCAAGAGGTTGCCGTGTGAATCGGCGTCGATCGAGTTGAGGTGGAAGTAGTCCCAGGGCGTGCTGTCGCTCGGCGTCTGGACTTCGGACTCCGCGGCGGCGATGTGGTCGAGGCTGTGCCATTCCCAGCGCACGAGGCCCGACCCGAGGTCGAGCTCCTGGATCGCGGTGTCCACGATCGCGCCGCCGCGCGAGCCTTTGACGGTGGTGAGGTCGCAGCGGATCGGGTTGTAGGCGGTGATGTAGGCGATGTTGTGCGGCGCAATCTGCAGCTCGTGCAGGTCGGCCTTCAAGCCATTGCCGCCAGGAATCCTCGCGAGGGTCTGATAGCGGGAGCTCATGAGGATGTCTTCTCCCTGACCGAAGCCGAGCGAGAGCACGCGCCCTTTCCACCAGGTCAAGACGCGCTGGCCTTTGTATGTCTGCACGCTGAGGTTCTCCGCTGCTTCACCGCCGGAGAGCTTTCCGAACCAGATGAGACGTCCCTGTGGCGAGTAGATCAGCGGCCCGTATTGGCCAGGGCCCGGCCCGTTGGTGGTGAAGATGTCGCCCGCAGCGGGATCTCGGTCGGGCACGGTCACGGTCATCAGCGGCGCCTGATCGCCGGGCAAGGTGTAGAAGCTCTGATAGTCGGCGGGCACGGCCTGCGGGTTGTGGAACTCCGCGACGGTACCGGTGGGATAAGGCGTATCGATCTGGAATTGAAAGCTCAGTGGCTTGGCTGCGCCCGCGCCGATCGTGGCGCGCACGGTGACGGTCTCGCCCGTCGCGAAGGGCCTAGTAGGCGTGAAGCTCGCGCCATCTCCTTGGGAGTAGGCGCTGAGGTGCCCGGCGTGAGGGCCACTACGGCTGCCGATCACGGACACGACGCGGATCGCGGCTGGGGCTGCGCCCAGGAAACTAACCTGCGTGGCGGGGCTCGCGGCGGCGCTGCCCGGTGCGGGTGAGACGTCGACTTCGCTGCCGGGTAGCTTGGCGGAGCGCTCGAGTGTGGCGGGAAGACACGCAGGCGAGGTAGCCGCGGTGGAGTGGCGCGAGCTGGAGGAGAGTCGCAAGCTCGGCGAGTTGAGCACGATCGCAAGGACGCCCCATGTGAGCGCGGCGACACCCAGGATGATGAGTACGTTGCGACGCATTTGGCGAGGGCAGAGCGACCGCACGGCGCAGCTGCGCACCCAGCGGGTCGAGGGCGGAAGCCTGCCACATCCGCCGCTGAGGCACGTAAGAGTTGCGTCAGGAAGCGCTGCTGCGGGTTGCTGCTGCTGATCGTCCGGGGCGCTCGGCCACTGCTAGCTTGGGTCGGTGCGTCGCCTCCTGATCCTCGTATCTGTGCTCGTGCTCGTGGACACGATGCTCTACGCAGCGCTCACCCCGCTGCTGCCCCACTTCGCGCGAGACCTGCACCTTTCCAAGGCGGGCGCTGGGGGACTGGTGGCGGCCTACGCGGCGGGCGCGCTGATCGGCGGCCTACCCGGCGGACGCGCGGCTGCGCGGTTGGGACCACGGCGTGCGGTCTTGGTAGGTCTCGCGTTGATGGGGCTTTCCAGCGTGGGCTTTGCCTTCGCACAGGGCTTTGACGAGCTCATCGCGTCGCGCTTGATCCAGGGAGCGGGTAGCGCCTTCACGTGGGCGGGCGCCTTTTCGTGGCTGATGAACAGCGCACCAGCCGGTCAGCGCGGCACGTTGATCGGGCGCGCGATGGGCGCGGCTGTGTTCGGCGAGCTGCTCGGTCCGGTGCTCGGCGTGGCGGCGAGTGCGCTCGGACGCACCGCGATCTTCTCGGCGCTCGCGGGACTGGCGGCGATCCTCGCGTGGATGACCGTGCAGATAGACGTTGAGTCACCACTTGAAGCTGTGGATGTAACGCTGCGCAGCGCGCTCGGAGTGCGCCGGTTCACGAACGGCCTGATCCTGCTGGCGATCGCCTCAATGCTGTTTGGACTGCTCTCGGTGCTGGCGCCGCTGCATCTCGCCGCAGCGGGATGGGGCGCGGCGGCAATCGGCGCGACGTGGCTCGTGGGCGCAGCGCTCGAGGCGAGCGAGTCGCCGCTGATCGGTCGCCTCAGCGACAGACGCGGCGCGATGACGCCCGCGCGCTTGGCGCTGCTGGCGAGCGTGCCCACTTCGCTGGCGCTCGCGACCGAAGCGAGCGCGCTGCTCTATGCACCGATGGTGGTGCTCGCAGGTCTCGCCTATGGAGCACTCTTCACGCCGTCCTTCGCGCTGGTGTCAGAGGGGGCAGAAAGTGCGGGCCTAGCGCAGGGCATGGCGTTCGGCCTGATGAACGCGGCCTGGGCGATGGGCGCAATGGTCGGTCCCGCGGCCGCGGGAGCGATTGCTGGTGCGGCGGGTGACTCGATCCCGTTCGTGCTCGCAGCGGCAGGATGCGTGGTGGCGCTTGTGCTGCTGCGCCCCTCCGCGATGCTCCCTGCGCCGGCGCGCTCACGGGCCTGAGCGCAGCCGGCGTGAGCGCAAAGGCTGTGCAGTGCTCATAGGATTTGGAGGCGCCCGCGAATCGACTCCGCGAGCCGGACTCCCACGAGCTCGGAAGCGTGAGCGTTGAGGTTGTAGCCAGTCACACACCGAAGCGCCGGCTCGCGTCCGAGCACGTCGTTTGCATCGAACACAAACACGTTGGGCGCCTCGGCGAGGCGGTGCAGGTCTGACTCGATCTGGACGGCAACGGGCTCGCCCGATCGGTATCCGGGCGAGCGGCGAAATGGCACGACGAGCACCACCTTGACCGAAGGCCACTCAGAGTGCACAGCCTCAACGAACTGCTCAAGGCGGCCGCTGCCGCGGTAGGCGGTCGAGTGGCGCCCGAACAGGCGCAGACACGGGCGAAGCAGGCGATAGAAGACGAACACGAATTGGCCGGTGCGGCGCCCGAGCTCGTCGCGCAGCTGATGCACACGACGCCTATCCGGCAGGATCACCTTGCGCGTGTAGGCGGAGCCGATCTGCACGAGCAGGATGTCGGGGTCGCCGCCAAGGTGGATGTGGCTACACAGCGCATCGATAGCCGGCAGGTCCTCGAAGCTCACGCAGAAGTAGTGGCTGAAATCAAGTCCAACGCCATCGCGAAGCAACTCCCGTGCGGTTGTGACGGGATAGCCCAGCGGCGCAAGAAGGTCATGCGCACCCTCCATACGGCGCACGCCGCAGTCACCCACGTGCAGCAGCCGCAGTACGCTCTGGCCCTCATGCTCGGTTCCGGTCCATGCTCGCAGCGCATCGTTCGGGGACTCCCCCACAAGCCGCCTGTATAGACGCTTTGCGGCGGCGCGCGGTGCGGCGGCGAGACGTCGGAAAGCACAAGTAGTGCGCATGGTCCCCGGAAATGGAATCACAGCTTAGACATCAGCTGCGGGGCGCTCACCTGCTGCGAGGACTACCGTTCACATCTTGAGCCGGGCTGACGATCGGTGTAAATTGACGTCACATCAAGGATTCGACCATCGCCGGTCCTTCTGGCGCCAATGATTGTGTCCGCTAGTGCGAGTGCGGCGTCATTGGTGTTCGCACTTTTGCGCACCGCATAAAGGTGAATCAACTGACCGCGCTCAACTCTTTCGAGTGTGTCTCTCTTGGTCAGCCGGTGATTGCCGCGTGGAGGCTGTCGAGCTCGTTGCTGCGGCCAACGAGGATCCGCTGTGTCCAGAGCTCATCGTGCATCGGGTCGACGCTCATGACGACCTGCGTGCGATCGCCCGCAGGCGTGATGTCGACGACGGGTCAGGTATTCGTAGGTGCGGTGGTCGGGCACGAAGTCGATCAGCGACAGGTAGGCGAGGCGTGTTGGCGGGGAGACCTCGGTGAAGGTCTTGCGCGACTCGGTCGAGAGCGGCATGCCGGCGTTCTTCATGAACTCGACCTGCTCCGGCGTTGCGCGCGAGTCGGCCCGTTCAGCCAACGGGTGGCGGCGCGTAGTTTTCAAGCTCACCGGCGGAACGGCCGTCGGAGTCGCTGGTTTCGGCCTGTCCTGCCGTCGTGAGCATCGTGCACTGAAAGTCGCTCGAGCATTCCGCCTTCGCCACCGGAGCAGGTGCCTGGCCGACTGAGCGGAAGAGGAACTTCTTCGCGCCCGTTTCAGTTTCGCCGGCTGCCACCGGCCAGACCCAAGCTTTTTCGACCAGGTGCAGCCAGAGTGAGATCAGGGCGGGGGGAACAAGGGTGTAGGGGGCATCTCGGTCGGTGAGCTCAGTGCAGGATCGCGGCGACCGTGTCGGTGTCGGGCCGCCGAGGGAGGAGTCCTGCCTTGCCTCCACGTAGTCGGCCGTGGTCGTTGCGATGACCTGGTAGTCACCGTGGGCGGCACTGACCCTCGCCGAGCCGCCGATCAATTCGCCACGTTCGGCCTTTCCCTGCGCGAACAAGGCCACCTGCTGAAGCATCAGGACGGCTGGGCCTTCGGTTCCGGCCAGGGCCACACTGCGAACTTGGCCTCGGCAGCGCCCGAGCGTCCACCAGACATTCGTTCCGGCACCAACTTCCGCGGCGGGCGCGGCGCAACCGGCGACTATCGCGCCGGTTTGCGCGAAGAGTCCACGCAGGCCGGCCGCCTGGGGTTCTGGCGCCGGGTAGCCCGGCGTGGTGCGGCCGCAGAGCTGTTCGTAGGTCGGCAGCGGCGCTTCCTTGGCGTGGACGCCGGTGGTTCCCGAAGCTGGGGTGGTGCTCGTCGAGGTCGTTGTGCCGGTGTGGGCGTCGCCGCCGGATTCGAACGCTTTTTCGACCGCAGGCAGGGTCGCACGGCCGGCGGCAGTGCCGACGATCACGAGCATCGCGAGGAGGCAGACGATGTAGCAACTCACCTCCCGAACGGGCGTGGCGAGGCCGATCAGCCCGAGAAGCGGCTTGCCGAACACTTTGGCGTGGGGGCGCAGCGAGCGCTCCAGCCACCTCATCTGCTTGGTTTTACGAAGCCACTCGCTGCCCCGTTTGCGTTTGCCCTTCGCGGCTTCGATCGTCGCGCCGGAGACGACCATGATCGCGACGAACAGAACCAGCACGCTGGCGGCCATCACCCAGCTCGAGGGCTTCCAGAGGATCGAGGCGATGCCCAACGCGTTGAAGGCGATCACGATCGCCAGGTCGGCGCGCATCAGCCCCTGCATCTGCGTCGAGGCTTCTGCGTATTTCATGCGCCGATGGACGATGTGGCGAATCGCGTAGGTGAGACCACCAGCCGCCGTCAGGTAGTAGACGGCTCGCGGCGGAACTGTGAAGATCACCCCGCCGATCCCTCCGCCTCCGCCGAGCAGCAGGGCGAGGCCTTTCGGGAGCACCAGCCGACGCAGCCAGCCTTTCGCGCGGCGGGTGAACTCCACCCCGTCGAGCGGTCCAGTTGAGCCTGCGTTGCTGGCATTCTCCACGGCCATGACCCTGAGGGCCCCCTTCCCCAGCGATCGCTGGGCTCTCGTCCTGCATCTGCGTTGCGATCAGGTCAGGCGCTGCCCTCGCCGTTTCCTTGAGATGCAGCGCGGGCAGCCGGATCGATGTAGGTGAGCTTTCTCGCCTTCACTGCGTCGCGCTTGGCCTGGATTGCGAGCACTTCCTGCACTTCGGGCATCGCTTCAAAGCGCTTGACAGCGTCGTCAACCAGCTCTTGGACGAGCTTGCCGGGGGTGCCCTTATGTTCGAGCAGTGCCGCGATCTCGAGGATCGCGTACTGCGCGGGTGGTTGGCGCACGTTGATCTGCGGGTCGTTTCGAGCCATGTGGTCTTCGCGTCCGAAGCGACGCGTAGTCTGTGGGGGGTGCTATACTGGACGGTGTAGCACTGATACGCTACCCTAAATTCGCGCTGTAGGGAATATCTCGCGCGGATTTGTCGGGGATTCGGGCTGGAGGATGAGCAGGTCCGGCAACTCGCCCGGGTCTACAAAGAGCGCAGCCGCGCGCTGGGCCGGCACGTTCTCGTCTTTGCTCGAAATGCGGCTGCCATCCGCTTGCAGTAGGCGCCGAAGTCGACCCAGAGGCTCGTGATCTAGCTACGAGGCTTGGACGGTCGAACCCAACACGTAGTGGCGGTGCAGATAACTGTCTATGGAGCCAACCGAAGTCAACGCGAACCGCGTTGCGTCCGTGCCCGGCGGACGGATCTCGCTTCCGAAGGGCGTACGCCACACGGGATCGTTGCGTAGCGATCGCTGACCAGCCCGAGGCTTAGTAAACGTTTCTGCCTTATCGCTTAGTAACCTTCGACTGTGGCAAGCGAACGAAAAGATCCTCCGAGCCCAGCATCGAGCCCTCGGACCGGCGAGTACCGGCTAGCGGACAGCGGCCCCGACGGATATTGGGCCTTCCATCCCAATCCGCTCCCACCCGAACCGCCTCTGCGCATCGACGCGCCGATGCAGTCCCTGCTGGACCGCACCAACCAGGCCCTTGGACGCCTTGACGGGATCACGCTACTGCTACCCGACCCCGACCAGTTCATCTACACGTTTGTCCGCAAGGAGGCTGTCCTGTCGTCTCAGATCGAGGGTACACAGTCCTCCCTGTCCGACCTGCTCCTGTTTGAGCACGACGCCGCGCCCGGTGCCCTACGCGAAGATGCCCAAGAAACCGCGAACTACATCGCAGCTCTTGACTACGGCCTCGACCAGATCGCGAAACCCGGAGCGCCGCCGCTCTCCGCGCGACTGCTACGAGAAGTGCATCGACGGCTACTACAGACGGGACGGGGAGCGGACAAGAATCCTGGCGAGTTCCGCCGCGACCAGAACTGGCTCGGCGGCGCGCGCCCCACCACCGCGCGATTCGTGCCGCCACCATGGCAGGAGGTCACCGCGGCGATGGGCGCCCTCGAGAAGTTCATCCATGACGATCCAAATCCAACCCCGGTGCTGGTGAAGGCCGCGCTCGCACACGCCCAGTTCGAGACGATCCACCCGTTCCTAGACGGCAACGGAAGAGTTGGACGACTCCTCATCACCCTGCTGTTGTGCTCCGAGGGCGTACTCAGCCGGCCGCTCCTCTACTTGAGCCTGCACTTCAAGCGCAACCGCGACAGCTATTACGAGCATCTACAGCGCGTCCGCACCGACGGTGCTTGGGAGGACTGGCTGCGGTTCTTCCTCGAAGGAGTCATAGAAGTCGCCGAGTCCACGACACTCACCACCCAGCGTGTCGTCGCGATGGTGGAGAACGACCGCCAGAAAATCCACACCTTCGGACGTGGCGCCGCCACGGCGCACCGTGTGCATGACCTCGCGACGCGCTCCGTCGTCATCGGCGCCAGCAGCTCCGCCGAACGCCTCGGTCTGACCGGCCCCCCCGTGTACGCCGCGATCCAACGACTCGAGAAAGCCGGGATCCTGCGTGAGGCAACCGGGCGACAGAGAGGAAAGCTCTACGTATATGACCGGTACCTGAAGATCCTCAACGAGGGCACCGAACCATTCTGAGCGCCCTCGTCGGCTCACACGGCTCGCTCGCGTTGACTATGGCTACATGGAGCCAACCGGGATCGAACCGGTGACCTCCTGCTTGCAAAGGCGGTCTAGGGCTTGGTCGGTGGTGTCGGCAGGGCGCATATGCCTATAAAACAAGGGTCCACGTGTTCGTTGGCGATCGCTGGTGGCGGCTGCTTTCCGCGTTTGCTTGATCTTTGCTTGATCTCTCCTGCCAAGCGGCTGCCATGCTCAGCTCTCACGTGGGCGCTCACGGGGGTGCGACCACGCTGCTAGAACTCGAAGGCGATGTCCGACAGCCGGCTATGCACTTACTGCCTCGAGCTCAAGCCCGCGTCCGCCTTCACTCATCAGGGCGACCATGTGATCATGTACAGCCTCGGAGGCGAGTACGTCGATCCGAACGTGTGCGACGTGTGCGAGCGCCGATCAAACGTCGTCTCCGACCAGCTGATTGCCACCGACCGGCTCGTCACGTTCCTTCGTAATGCCTACCGCATCCGGGATCGCTATGGGGCGCCACCCGCGTGCGAGTTCGGGATTCAAGTGCCCGGCGGTGGCGGTGCGATCAGGGTGAGCGTGACCGATGCCGGCGCCATCTTTACGCCGCACATGTCTGACGCTGCGCGACAGCGTCTCAGGCTCGGGGACGAGCCCACGCAGGAGCAGCTTGAGGCGATCGTTGCCGGCGAGCTCGGCGTCTCTGTCGCCGACCCGCTCGTGCTTGCGCAGGCTGCCCGGGCAGCTTCGAGTCGCTCCACGCCGCCCGAGGCGTGGAGCCGGTTCATGGCGAAGCTCGGCCTCGCATTTGGCAGGTACGCATACGGCGACGATTGGCTCGCCACGCCGCACGCGCAGACGCTGAGCGCTGATCTGCTCGGGGTCGGGCCGCCCCAGCTTCGCCAGCGGACCCATCACCCGCCCGTTCAGCCGGTTTGGCCGTACAGGCCGCCGAAGCACACAGCGTGGATCGACATGCACAACAACGTCGCCGTGCTGATGGTCGTGCTCTTCGGGCAGGTGCTCGGTGCTGTGCCGGTGGCGAACACCAAACCGCCGGAGGGCGCGTACTCGGCCTGGTCCTTCGACCCCGTCGAGCGTAAGTTTCACCCTTCAAGCTACCCGGCGATCTGGCTCGGAACGGCAGCCGCGCGGCTGACCCAGGAGGGATCAGACGTGTTGTCGGTCGCGGTGGGTGACCGAGCGATGATGTTCGTGCCTGATGGGCCAGACGGGCCAGTCGAGATGCCGATCCCAACCGTGCGCGCCGAGTCCCCCGAAGAGGCCTTCCAACTCTTGCTCGATGAACACCCAGACGGACCCCTCGTAGACCAGCTCGCGGCCGCCGCCCGGCACACCTGAGCGCCGGCGCCTAGCAGGTGTATACGCGGATTAGTCGAGCATGACGAGAATGATGTTCGGCGTGCCGTCGCTCAGCTTGGTGAGACGGTTGAGCGCGTGCTGGAGGAGACCCGGGTGGGCGAGGAGGAGCTTGCCGGTCTGCTCGACCTGCGCCGGGCGCTACCCGAGTGAGCATCGTCGCCTAAAACTCGTCCTCATCGAACTCTTCGCCATTGATTTCGGCCATCTCGCGCCTGGCGTGGTCCGACTCTGCGGCGGCTTCGGCCATCGCCTGATCATCGAACTCGACCGCAGCGAGATCGGGGTCTGGCGTATCGGCGGGCGCGTCGAGGTCCTCGGAGACCCCGATCAGATTGACGAGAAAGTTGTTGACTCCGCGCATCAACTCCGCGTCTTCGGTCCAATAGCCGAACTCCAAGCTGCGCCGCGACTGGTAGGTGAAGTTCGCCGACGACACCCAGAGCCGCTTCGGGCTAAACCAGACGTAGTCCGTGACACCACCGACGGGGTCTTCATCGGTCCAGCAGATATTGCCGAGCAGCGCCAGCTTCGCGTGCGCGATCGGGACCTCGTCCTTGACCTTGCGGTATCCGATGGTACGGAACGTAGGAAGACGAAAGTCAGGATCAATCGTGTCGTAGGGACCCATGACCATCGGCTTCCCGGCGATCTTCGGCGCCTTGTGTCCCAGCCCCGAGAGGGCGCGCAGCTCAATGCCTGCGGTTGTCTCGTTCAGCTCGCGGAGCCGGGCAAACGCACCTGTCTCGCGCCGCTTCTTCGGCCCCTTGCTGACGACAATGCACGCGCCGGGAAGATTCTGGATCGCCGTAAGAAGCGCATCATCAGTGACCCAAGGCGAGCACCCGAGCAGGACCGGCGCACCAGTGCGATAGGTGCGCCGCTTCCAGCGTGGCTGGCGCTCGCGCACGAAGTCGTCAATCCCGTCGATCAGACCCTGAAGCACGTTCTGCCCAAAGAAGGCACGGTTCCCGTCCTCAGGGCCGAGTGGGATGTCGAAGCTGAAGTGCTCAGAGAAGGGGTCTTCAGGCATCTACGCTTAGCATGACCGAAGCGGCTCCCCTGAGATCGCCAGATCGCGCTCCTATCTTCTGGTCCGGGTTGCCGCCGGAGTGACCTGTGACCGCTAAAGGGGTGGTGGGGAGGAGAATCCGCTTGTGACCATCTGGAGCGACATCGACGAACCCGTGCTGCGATGGCTGGTCGAGTGGAGCGACGATCCCGAGTGGCGAAGCAGGATGCTTGAGCTGCCGATGTACCAGCCGGAGGATTGCACCGACGAGCTGAAGCTATCGCTGGACTCGCGCCAGGTTCACGAAGCGCTCACACGGCTCCGTGACTACGGTCTGATTACAGGCGATCTGCACCTCACTGAGTGCGCGATATGGAGCCACCTGCGACTCACGGCAGACGGTCTGGGGCTGCTCGGGGAGTGGCCCGATCTAGATGGCGTGGCGTCGTTCGAGGGACTGCAAGCGCTACTCGCCAGGATTGCGGCCGGCGTCGAGGATGACGATGAGCAGTCAGCGGTGCGTCGTGCGGTGGGCACGATCGGGCGGCTCGGCAAGGGTGTCGTGGACTCGGAGCTGGAATCGCTCGGCGAAGGGATCGCATGAGCACCCTCTGGCAAGATCGAGCCCTTCCCGTACTCAAAGCTTTGCACAACCAGGATTCAGAGCTAGCGGCGGCCGGGATTTTGTTCCTGGGCGGTGGCGAAAGCGACGGCCTTGGGCTCGATCTGACTCCCGGGACCATCCATCAGACTATCCTTCAGCTCGTAGATGCCGGCTATGTCGAGCACGGCGAGGTGTCCTACTACCACCCGAGTGGGGTCACGTTCACCGGCTTGAGAGTCACTGGCCGGGGGCTCCAAGTGCTTGGCGAGTGGCCGCGCTTCGAGGCGATCGTGTCGCCGGTCACGCTGGCGGAGCTGGTAGAGCACCTAGCCGACTACGCGCCGGCTGACGAGGCAACCGACGTGCGACGGGCTGCAGGAGTCGTTGGCGGCATGGCTCGAACCGCAGTGTTCGACGTCGCTCTGGGCTTGGGGAAAGCCTGGGTCAGGCAGCGCCTCGGTCTGCCGGCAGGGTTTAACACGGAGCAACTGGACAGCTCGCGCAGTCTGCCGACGGGTGGTTCCCGCTCTTAGATCGATCCAACGGTTGCCTCTGAGCGCCTCAGCGGTTGGGAAGCGGCATGTCTCTGCATGCTTCGGATTCGTCATCGACTTCCACGACACGATTGAGCATCCAGTCGGCTAGAGCCTCGGTGGCCTGTGCAGCGTGGTGCTCGATGTGCGCGATGGCATCGCTAAAGAGCGGCAGCTGAGCATCGCGTGGGCGCTGTGGCAGGACGACGAGCCCTGTGTGTAGTTCGGCGTTCGTGCACAGTCCTACGAAGTCGGCGTGGTTGTTCGTGACGAACACGAACTCCTCACTGACCGCGAGTGCCAGCAGCTCATCGTCTCGCATGCCGAGCTGCCCTCGGTCGCGCGTGCATGTCGCCTCGTACCCGTGGGAGTGCGCGTGGCCGACGAGCGCCGGCGTCAGGCACTCGTCGATCCAGAACTTCACGCGCCTCGCGCGGTGCGGAGCTTGGGCACGGGTCGGCTCGCAACCGTGTCCCAGGGGCGTGCGGGACGGCCGCGACGCGGGTTGGCGTGCGCCCACAGCACCGCAACTGGGTAGGCCTCCTCCGGGACGTGCGGGTAGTCCTCGCGCAGTACCTCGTGTGTCTCGCCCATCTCGATCAGGCTCGCGATCGTTCGTACGGGCACGCGGGTTCCCGTGATGACCGGCTCGCCTCCCATCACGGCCGGATTGCGCTCCACGTAGCGGTCGCGCAGACGCGCGTAGGACTCGGCGCGCTCGATCGTCTGCGCGACATCCTCAGTCATCGCCACGCGCAGCGCCTCGGACAGCGCCAGCTCAGAGCCAACGGCCTGCGACTGCGCTCCTGCCAGCCACTTGCGCAGGTGCTGCTTCGCCTTAGTCGGGAGCGCGACATCGATCTGGCGCAGCAGAACGAGCAGCGCGACTTCGTGCGCGGGGAGCAGTGGCTTGCCTTGCTTGCGCTTGGGCTTCACGACGCCCTGCTCGATCGCCTTGTCGATCGCGTTCAGCGGGACGCGACCGATCTCAGCGGCCTCGCGACGGGTCAGTAGTACGGAGGTGGATGCCATAGAAATCTATCCCCAACTATGCAGCACTTTATCACGCCCTGTCGGCCTAACCTAGTCCTGTGGAGTTGCGGATGTCCGAAGCACAAAAGCAGCCGGCTCGCCGCGAGCCCTCCGACGCTGTGCGCGAGATGCTGGCGGTTACACATCGCACCCACGCGTCGGCGCCCCTTCGCCTTCCCTCCGAGCACGGCGTTTTCCCCGACGCGATCATGGCGCAGCCGCTCTGCGCGATCCTGGACGCCCACTGGCTCGGTTTCGACATCAACTACGCATGCGCACGCAATCAGCGAACGGCACTCGTCACGGCTGCGAACCAGCAACTCATTCGTTTGTTCTGCGCTCAGCACGTTGCCAACGAGATCGTCGAGCACGTCGAGACGTGGTCGGTGAGCGCCCGCCGATCGGTCCCGGTCGCGGACTTCCTGCGTCGCTGGTACACGGAATACCTTCCAGTGCTCCGTGTCGTCCCGGACGACGCCATTCCTGGCGCTTGGCTGACGCCTGATGAGCATGCGCGTATTGCCAGACTCGCGATCAAGGACCCAGACGACATCCCATCCGTGAAGCTCGCGCTTGCGATCCGTGGCCTCTATGTCTCTAAGGATGGTCCTGCGGTCGCGGCGGTATACGGCGCGGGCGCAGACCTGATTGACCGCAGTAAGTGGTTGGATCATCTCAAAGCCGGAAGTGATGCCGGCGAGCTGGCCCGAATGGTTAACGGCGCCCATATGGCTGCTGGCCTCACCGGCATGGGCGTGTTCAAGGCAGCACAGAAGGCATATGACACGCTCGGACCGCTCGGCCTTCTTTTTGTGGGCGGCGTCGGATATCTACTGTGGGACTGGATCAGGCAGCCGGAGCGCCAGGGGTTGCGGTCGGGGCTTAGCGACATCTTCATGTTCGTGATGGAGATGGAGCTTCAGCGCAGTGCGCAGCAAGAGGTCTTCGACAAGGCACTGCCGCGCGTGCCGAGCTGGTCTACGCTCGCAGCGGCGAACACCCCCGAGAGCCTGGTCGGGCGAGCAGCGCTCTACACGTTGGCTCGCGAGATGACAGCCCACATCTCCGCGCAAGAGCTGACCGAGACGCTCCGGACGCACGTGCCATGCAGTGAGGCGACCGTTCGTCGGCTTCTGCACGCTACCCCCTGTTTCACAGAGGTCTACCGAGGCAGATGGCAGGTGGGAGCAGATCAGCGGCCCGGGGAAGCCAGCGAACCCGACAGCTACGAGATGGGTTCGAGCATCAGTGCGTCAGCTTCCCCCGACTGCCGCACGACCCGATAGACACCCGGCTCGCCCTCGATCTGAAACTGCTCGCCCAGCGTGACCTCAAGCTCCGGTGCGGAGCCGATCTGCGGGTAATTGTTGAGTCTTGAGCCTACGGGCTGGGGATGGATGAGGACACGGCAGACCCGGCCCTCGCAAGTGAACTGGACGGTCTGAGGTACTGGGATAGGGCCTGGGTCTAGGGCAAGCGTACGCATTCCCCGCATACTGCCACGCGCGGCGACTGGGGCGCCGAGCGGACTCCTAATTCACGCGTCCGCCGCCCCCAGCATCTCGCCGTACTCTGCCTCTAGCTGCTCTCGTGCGTCGTGGGCGTGCCGGTGAGCTTCAAACAAGTGCACGTAGGTGTCCCAGGTCGTTGAGGTCTTTGTGTGCCCGAGTTGGCGGGAGACGAATTGCACATCGCGACCTTGGGCGATCAGGATCGAGGCGAAGGTGTGTCGTAGGCAGTGGAATGTCACGTCTTCCAGGTTCGCGTTTTTGCGGGCGTCGTGGAACAGGTCGAGCAGGGCGCCCCGGTAGGTCATTGGCCGACGCGGCACGGAACTCTGGAACACGAAATCGGCGTCTGTGGAGAACTCTTCGGCGAGGCGGCGTCGGCGCAGGAGCTTTCCAAGGGTGTCCATCAGCACGATGTCGCGTTTCGCGGCCTTTGTCTTGAGGGACACTCGCTTGCCTTGGCGGCTGAGCTGGAAGCGCACATGGATCACTCCCTCGGTGAAGTCGATGTCGCCCCATTGGAGGGCGAGGACTTCCATCACTCTCATGCCTGTGAATAGTGCGGTTGCGATGATCGCGAGTGCTGGCCCGGCGTGTTCAAGCAGCCTGTCCATCTCCTCGCGGGAGAGGAACCGCTGGCGGGGTTCTCCGGCGCCTGGGCGCTCGCGGGGCAGCAGCTTGTCGGCTGGACTGGCGGGGATGATGTTGTGGCGTGCTGCGTAGCCGAAGACGCCTCTTACTGCCATCCAGCGTGCGCGGATTGTCCATGTCGATGCTTTGAGCTTCCGCTGCTTGCGGTGCCACTCGACAAGATCGTCGGTCGTCATGGACCGGATGCGTCGATGTCCGTAGCCGGGGATGAGGTGCAGCATCACGCCGATTTTGTATGCCTCAAGGGTGCGCGGTCGCAGCTCGCCGATCTCGACAAGGCCTTCGATGTATTGCAGCCATGCGAGCGCTACCTCCTCGACCTTCTCTTTGCCGCCCGTTTCAGGGACGCCACCAGAGCGAACTTCGACGGCCCAGGCGTCGCGCTCGCGGCGGGCCTCCATGAGGCCGACCTCGCCTAGCGTCTTCCACTTCGCCTTGCGCGCGCCTGGCGATGTTGCGCAAGCGATGTATGTCTTGTCGCTTCGGTAGAGGCCTCGCTCTATGCGTATCCGCTCGCTACGCGCCATCAGGTCGCCTGTCTCAGCGGCGGGTGCATGCGGAGAGGCCGAGCAGCGCTGCATCCAGCTCTTGGCGGTGGTAGATCTTTCTCTTGCCGCCGTGCGCGGTGAACGTTCCGTCGGCGCTCAGCTTGCGGAACGTGCCTGCGGGCACTCTCGCGTACTCGACGGCTTCCTCGAAGGTCATCCACGGCGAACCCTCATGCAGGGCTGCGAGCTGGTTGGCCATCTGCTCGGCAAGCCGTGAAGCGAGCCCGTGCGCCAGGGCATCGAGGAAGGCGCCGGGGATCTCGATCGGTCGTGCGTCATCGTCTTCGATCAGACCAGACCCGGGCCGTGATCTCAAGGGTCTGGCAGCAGGGCGCGGCCGGGTGGCTTGATTGCAGGGCCGGCGGCCTTCCTTGGCCTGCCCAATCTGGCGTGCCGGGGCCATTTTCAAGGGATCTTCCGTGGGTTGAGGGCTCATGCTGCGGGCGTGTTGGGCTTGCGGAAGACGAGCACGTCCTCGTGCGCGACGACGTGGGCGCGTTCGCCTCGTGCGCGCATCCGGCGGGCGTGCAGCGTTTGCCAGAACGACGGACGCATCACGATCTCGCTGTCGCGGACCGTGGCGAGCAGGCCGATGATGCGCTGCCAATAGTTCAGGCCGAGGTTCTCGCAGAGCGTGATCGTGTCGCCGCTCAGGTTGTGCAGCTTGCCCCCGGAGCGCATGTCCTTGGTCACGAGCACGAGGAACCCGCCGGGCTTCAGCACGGCGGCGCACGCTTCGTACACCTCCGCCATCGCAGCGAGGTAAGTGCGTCCGCGAGCGTGTCCGAGGTTGGTCTTGTCAGTGCTGTAGTTGCTGGTGTCCTCGCGGCGAATTGGCCCGACGCCGCTGACGAGGTTTGCGTTGGATACGTCCGCGACCTCGCAGGCGTAGGGCGGCGAGGTGAGGATCAGATCGACGCGGCGGTATGCCGTGGGTGCGTGGGTGGCGAGGAGTAGGGGGAGATGGCGTGCGTCGCCTTCGATGACCTGCGCGGACGAGCGTGCGCCCTGGTGTTGAGCGTGCTCGATGTTTGCGCGCGCGAGTGTTGCCCATCTCGGCTCTAGCTCGGTCCCGACTGCTCGGCGGCCGGCGTGGATCGACTCCACGAGTGTCGTGCCGATCCCGCACATCGGGTCGAGGACGAGGTCGCCGGGGTCGCTGTAGTTCTCGATCGCACGGCGGGCGAGCGCTGGGAGCATCTTGCCGGGGTGACGGTTCGACTCGGGCAGGTAGCGGCCGTGGCGCTGCCACTGGCTCGTCTTCTGCGCGCACGGCCAAAGCGCCAGCGGCAGATCAGCGGTGCGATACGGCGCGTGGCTCCGCGTCCGCTGTCTGCGTCGCGGCAGGGTTGATGTCGCGGGGCAGCCTTGGTCTCGCGTGCGGCGACGCGCAGGGGTTGGGGTTGCGGGAGTGGTGCTATGCGGGCACATCGGGTTTGCCTTTCGGTTGGTGTTGGTGGGCGTTGCCGAGCCAGTCCTTGTAGTGGTCGGGTTGCTCGGCGGGGATGAAGATCGGTGCGAACGGGCCGCGCGCGGCGAGGTCCGCGAGGGTCACAAACGACGCCGGTGGTGTGCCGTAGCGCGTATGCGCGGGGTCAGAGCGGTGCAGCGCGATCACCCGTTGGATGCGCGTGCGTGTGGCGGCCGGCGTCTGGTCGGCGAGCACCACGAGCACTAGTGGAAACGTGCGGTAGTGGGCGCGCCAGAGCGGCCCGTCGGGCGCGTCCGGCGGCGCCGGTTTGGGCTTGTAGTGCTGTAGCTGCGCGTAGCGCGCGAGCTTCGCGGCCAGCTGCTCGGGCGGGATCGTCCCTCGGTCGAGCTCGATGAATCGCTGGTGAAGGATCAGCGACTCATCCGGCGCGGTTTGCAGGTAGGAGAGAAGCGCGTCGGCGACCAGCAGGTGTGCGCCGCTGCGACTGCGCGCGGCGGTGAAGGGGTGCGCGATCTCGTGCCGCCACGCCAACGGCCCGCAGTTGTCCCCGGCCCGCTCACGTGCGGCTTTGACGAAAGCGATCCCGGTGTCGTTGACCGCGAGGGTGTGAGCGCGCAGCAGTCCTGCCGCCTGCGCGGGGGTGGTGAGCCGGCGCCGGGTCTCGGCGAGCGTACCGGCCGCTTGGAGGGTGTCGGCTCCTCTCGCGGTGATGAACCACAGACCTTGCCGGCGTGGACCGGCGGCTTGTTCGGCGAGCCCGCGATCGGCGAGCCCGGTCAAGATGCGATGCGTCCAGCGTCGTAGCGTGCAGGGTGTGTGCAGGTCGTGGACTTGGCGGACAGTCATTAGCCGGTGCTGATGCAGGCTCTGGAGCACTTCGATCGCCACGGCCGGCGCCGTGTCGCGCCGGCTCATCGCTCATCACCCCCGGCAGCAGGAAGCGAGGGCAGCACCGACCGCGCCGGCTCACCGCCGCTGGTCCCGCCGGTTTTGGTTGTGAGGTGAGCGCGGATGCGGTCGTCGAGTGTGTCGAGTGCTCGGATCGTCTCGGCGGCGTTCGCCCTGCCGGATGCTTGGTCGATCGCGGGTTGTATGTGTGGGACTTGCTCGGGGTGGTGCGCGGCGGCGAACAGCTCAGTGACGGCCAGGTTCTGGAACTGGAAGGGGCGGGTCAGCTCGCCGTGGTGGGTGGCTTGCGCGATGAACGTGTGGCGCGGCAGGCCGGTGATCGCGTTTGCTGGCGGGTCTGAGGCCCACTCGCGGGCAATCAGCGCGGCGGCGTGCGCGTTCAGCGCGGTCGCGATCAGGTGCGAGCGGTTGGTCGTCAGCGCGTTCAGAGTCGCGCTCGTCAAACGCTCCGGGTTTTGATTCAGCAGGGTCGCCCGGATCCCGTACTTCGCGGTCTGCTCCAAAAGTGCGGCGAGGTTCCCCGACGATGCGCCGTCGTAGGTCTGCACCTCGTCGAGGAACACGTAGAACTCGCGGCGCTTCTCGGGCGGGATGTGCGCGCGGCCCTTCGCGGCGTGCAACAGGTCGAAGACGAGGAGGTTTGCGAGGAGCCGGTCGCGGGCGCCTCCGGCGCCGGGGCACGCGAGAACGATCCGTCCCTGGTTCATCGCCTTGGCGATGTCGTAGGTGGTGTGCTGTGAGCCGAGCAGTGCGGCGAGCTGTGTGGAGGAGCGCAGCCGGTCGATCAGGTTCGTTACAGGGGTGATCGCCTCCTCGGCCATCCGTGGGAACCGCTCTGAGAAGAACTGGCGGCGCGGAACGGAGAGGTACGGCAGGACGGCCTCTAGCCACTCGGGGTTGCCGAGCAGCGTGGGTATCTGAAAGATCGTGGGTTGAAGGTCGGCGGGAAGGGCGGTCGATAGCTCGATCAGCGCAGCCGTCGCCTGGGTGGTGAGGGTGAGCGCGCGGTTGTTTCGCTCGCCCCACTGGAGAGCGGAGGCGAACGAGTCCACGATCGCCTCGACCCGCCGCTCCCTGCCGTCGTCGGAGAGGCCGCGTGCGGCGAGGAGGTTCCAGCCGGGTTGTCCCTCCCGCGAGCGGGTGCCGACAAGGTCAAGCTCGATGATCCGGTTGGCTAGCTCGGGCTCGGTGAGGCAGCTCTTGATTCGCCGGATTGCGTCCTCGTGTGGGTCGAGGAACATGCCGCCGTGCCCGGAGCGGACAAGGCTTAGAAACTGGGTGATCGCAAGCTCGGTCTTCCCCCATCGGCTGCGGCCGGCGGTGTAGGTAAAGAACGTGTCCGCGAGCCGCAGCCCGACGATCCGCTGCCCCCGCTCTCCGGTCACGCGACCGAGGGGAAGCACGTCGCGCTGCCCCGTGTACTCCGGCAGGTTGCGTGGTGGCGGGTAGACCGCGGCGCCCAGGCGCAGCACGTCCGGCGCGGCACAGTTGATCGTCGGGGGCTTCAAGAACCCCGCGACCTCACGGGCGCTCACGACACCTTGACGGGCGGGCCGGAACAGGCCGGTGTCCATCCGCCGGTCAAACCACGAACGCCGGCCGGGAAGGTCTGAGCCGAGGAACGCGAGGCCGAGCAGCCGCACGCCGACGACCCGGAACGAGTTGGCGGCGGCCCAGGCATCGAAGCAGCCGAGCAGTCCTTGCAATCGTTCGGCGACCATGCCCTTCACCGGGGCTTGGCAGCGCACCAGGACCTGCATGTGAAACAGCGGCTCGTTCTGCAACACCTTCGCCGCGATCTGCTCGCGCTGCGCTCGCTGCTCCACAACATCAGCCGCCGGCTGACGACCAACCTGCCGGCCACCGCCAGCCAGCACATCGAGCACCCCGCCGCTGTTGTAGCGGACGGTCGGGTTATCGCGGCGGGCTTGTCTGAGTAGCCGGCGCCTGAGCCGTCGCCGTGCCCCGGCGGTGCATGGCAGAAGATCGACCGCGACCTGCGCCCGCTCCCGCGAAGGGTCAAGGCCGGCGAGCACGCGGGCGAAGCTCTGAAGCGGGTCGGGGTCGAGCGACAGGTGCGCAAGCGGCTCGCTGCTTGCCTGCGCGAGGCGAAGCTCGGCGCGCATCACACACTCGTCCTCCCTCAGCGGGGGCTCGGGGTCGGCGCGGCGGACCTGTACCCGGTCGTAGTTGCTGAGCGCCGAGCGGATCGCTGGCAGCGCGCGCTCGGGCACCACCAGCGAGTAGCGCATCGCTCCCTCGCTGTTGTCGAGCAGCACCCGCACGGCGCTCGCGCGCGGGTCAAGCCAGCCGCCGACGAGCCGCCGGACACGTGAAAGCTGAGCGGCGCAGCGAAGCACACCGTCAAGCGTCGGCGCGAACGAGTCGGGGGCGAGCACGACGAGCCGCACACGCCGGGAAAGCGCACGACGAGTCACGACGACACGACACGTGAGCGCCGCTAGCAACAGCAGCGTCACCGGCACGGCCGCATACGCGACGAGTGCTCCAGCGTGCAGGGCGAGCCATGCGGGCAGCACACGGTCACGCAACAGCGCGAGCGCCACCAGCACGCCAACAACAGCCACCAGCGGCCGAGCGTCCTGTGAAGGGCGGCGAGTCACAGGCAGTTACCCATACAGATAGAGATCTCGAAAAACGCGAAGCCGCGCAATCCCGCACCAGCAAGCCGGAAAGCCGCAATCCGCCGACCGCGCTGTTGGTCCCTCAGTTGGTACCGCAGTCGGTCCCTCAGTTGGTACCTCTGTTGGTCCTCGCGAATGGCGGTCATTCGTGCCGTCCATTTCCTTGGCGCGGCACGCCGGGTGGCTGGGCGTACCCGTAGATGGGGGCGGCCTCGCCCGCGCTGGTCGCGCGGGCTGGCTGGAATGGGCCGACGATGGCGACGTGGTTTGCGTAGTTGCCCTCGATGGTCGTGATCTGCCCGTCGGGGTAGACGCGCTGCACGATCCCGACGTGCGCGCTTTCGCTCGGCCCGGCGCCGTAGAAGACGGCATCACCCGGCGCGGGTCTCGCGCTCGGCGGGAGGACCCTGCCGCCGTGTTCTCGCGCCCAGGTATAGAGCGACCCCGAGTAGCCGTAGGTGGCGGTCGAGCCGGGGAGCGGCACCCCGGCGTGCTGCCACACCCATGCGGCGAACAGCGAGCACCACTCCTCGCACGGCCCGTAGATCGTGCACTGCGACCCTTCGGGGTGCTCGCCCTGACCGATCTGGCTTTCAGCGACCCGGACAATCTGCGAGCTGCTTGCCGCTTCGGGAGCGAACGCGCTCGCGCTCGCGCTGCACCCGCTGGTCGAGACTGGCTGCGAGAGCGGCGGGTTGGTCGGGGAAGGGGAGCCGGTGCCGGTGAACCCGTATTGCACGGCGCGGGCCATCACCTCGTCCGCGTAGCTCACGGTGCTGTCGGAGCACGCCCCGTAGTAGTGGCAAGCGGCTTGGCGGTATTCGGCGTAGCTGCCGCCGGTCGCGGGGGCGCGCATGTCTTCGCGCAGGATGCGCGCGGCGGTGTAGATCGCGTCCGCCGGATCGTTGATGTCGGGGGCGTGGCCGGGGTGCGCTGAGACGGCGTAGCGTTCCCACAAGGTCGGGCCGGCGCCGGGGCTGCAACCGCTTCCCCGGACGTAGGCGATCTGCATAGGCCCGGCGCATCCGCTGCTGTTGGTGCCGGCGCACTCCCCGTTGTTGCACTCTTGCGCTCCGATCGACGCGAGGAATGACCAGTCGATGTCGAACTTGCTGCCGGCCTGTTGGTAGAGGCGCAGCCGTTCTGGTGGGATGCTCTGAAGCGCGTAAGCGGAAGGGGTGGGTCCGGTGGACGCGAGCGCCGGTTCACTGCCGGGCTGGCAGCCGGTGAAGCTCGCGCCGAGCACCGCGACGGCGATGCCGAAGATCGCGAGCAGGGCGAGGCCTGTGCTGCCTGCCCCGGCTGCGAGCCACCACATCACCTTGCCGGACGGCTTGCGCATCACGGGCCGTCCAGTCCTGTGACGAGCAGCCGGCCGCCTTCGGATGCAAGGACAAGCCCGAC
>CAWAVE010000007.1:0-563696 GCA_963785435.1 uncultured Solirubrobacterales bacterium | reverse complement strand
CGAAGA
The DNA here is from genome assembly GCA_963785435.1 of uncultured Solirubrobacterales bacterium. GTDB lineage: Bacteria > Actinomycetota > Thermoleophilia > Solirubrobacterales > Solirubrobacteraceae > Palsa-744. The sequence goes on along the minus strand of CAWAVE010000007.1, from coordinate 563,690 downwards.
CTGGCTGGGCGCTGAGTGCGCTGAGCGCTCGGGTCTAAGCGCCGTCAATCTGCTCGTCGCCTAGCCGTTAGAGACCTGCAAGCGTGCCTGCGCCCGGGCAGGAGCGCGGTGAAGCGCCGCGAAGTGAGCGCGTATGCATTCTGTGCAGCTTCAAGCGGCGCTCACCAGCTATCTGGAGATGGCCGCAGCGCACCTCCATGCAGAGGTCGCGGCCGGTGCGGAGGTCCCGTTCGAGCTCGAGCAGCAGCGCCGCCGACGCCGCTCGAGCGGCCCCTCGCTCTACTGCTACAGACCGCTCACCGAGAGTTCATCGCCGAGCGCATGCCGGCGCTCGAACGCCTGCCCGGCTACACCGAGGCGGTCGCGCTGCTCGCGAGCTTCGAGGGGCTCGACCGCTACCTCGCGGCGAGCGGCGCGGAGATCGCAGCGCGGCACGCCGCGCGGCGCGGCCGCCGCCGCGATCCGCGCGCTGCTCTGCGACGTCTTCGCGGAGCAGAGCGACTTCGAGCTGCGTCCCGAGCGCCTCAGCGCGGCGCTCGAGCGGCTCGAGAGCGCCGCGCTCGCAGGCGCCGGCGAGGTCACGCTCGTCGCGACGCTCCACGGCCTGACGATCACCTCGCCGGAGCTCGCGCTCACAAAGGGCCTGACGATCGCCCAGCCGCACGCGCTCGCCGGGCTCCGCCCGAGGCGCGCAGTGAGGGCGACGGAGCGCCGGCGGGCATCTCGTCGTCGTGCTCGCCGCCGAGGAGCGACGAGCCGCTCGGAGGCGATCGCGCGCGGCACGCGAGGTGCTCGCGACCTGCTGCGCGCGCTGCGCCTGTTCGGCGACGGCCGTGTGACGCTCGGCGCGCTCGCCTGGGCGCGCATCGGCGGCGGCCCCTGGAGCCCGCTCGCGCTCGGCAGCGGCGGGCGCCCGCACGGGATGCTGGTCGTCACCGCCGAGCAGGAGGACGAGCTGCGCGCCTTCTGCAACCTCGTCTCCCGTCGCGCGCCCGCACGGCAACGAGCTCGCCTGGGCGCTGCGCCGCTTCGAGCTGGGCTGCGAGCGCGACGACCCCTACGAGGCTCTGAGCGACAACCTGCTCGCGCTGCGTGCGCTGCTCGAGCCCGAGGGCCCCGCCGAGCGGACATGCTGCCCGGCCGCCTCGCGGCGCTCTGCGCGACGCCCGCAGCGGCGCCTCGAGCTGACCGAGCGCACGTCGCAGGCGCTCGCGCTCGAGCGCGCCGTGATCGCCGGCACCGCGCCGCGCACGCCGGCGGCGAGGCGCTCGCGACGCGACTCGCCGACCACCTACGCGCGCTGTTGCGCGACGTGATCTGCGGACACCTCGACGTCGACCTCGTGGCGCTCGCCGACGAGATCCTGCTGCGAGCCGAGCACCCGAGGACTGACCAGGTCCACGAAGGCGCCTCAGCCAAAGAGATGTTCGGCGATGCCTGCGAGGCCGAGGAGGTCCTGGACCTCTTCATCTAGGTGCGGCACCACGATCGTCGGCTCGGCCGCCGAGCGGTCGGACGAGGCTGCGCGATCGTCGCGCGTCGCGCCGCGCCAGCACGTCGAAGTCGGCGAGGTTGCGCGCCACGCGCGCCGCCAGGCCGGCGCCCAGCTGCGCGCGGAGCAGCGCCGCGACCTCGCTCGAGCGCTGCCCGTCGAGGCCGTCGCTGTGCACGCGGTTGACGATCAGCTCGGCGCGCGCCATGCCCGCCTCGGCGAGGCGCTCGGCCAGGAAGCGCGCCTCGCGCGCGGGCTCGGGCTCCGGTGAGGTGACGATCAGGAATGCTGTCTGCGGCGAGCGCAGCAGCGCCGACACACGCGCGCGTGCGCTCCCCGAAGCCGTCGATCACGCCGCCCAGCGAGCGGAAGAAGCGCGACAGCTCGCTGAGCATGTCGACGCCCGTCACGCGCGCGAAGATCGAGAAGACGAGCGCGGTGCCGCGGCCGAACAGGCGCGCCGTCAGGCCGCCCGGGGAGAGGAACACCTGCAGCGCGCGGCCTTCGAGGAAGCCGAGCAGGCGGTTCGGGCGCGTCGAGGAAGTCCAGCGCGTTGCGCGACGGTGGCGTGTCGAGCACGATCACGTCGAAGTCGTGCTCCTCGTACAGCTCGTACAGCTTGGCGACCGCGCTCAGCTCCTGCGAGCCCGCCACCGCGGTCGAGAGCTCGCGGTAGACGGGGTTGGCGAGGATCTCCTCGCGCGCTCGCTCGTCGCGGTGCGAGGCGCGTCGACGATCTCGTCGAAGGTGCGCTTGGCGTCGAGCATCATCGCCCACAGCTCGCCCTCGCATCTCCACGCCCCTCTCGCTAGCGCCATCGGGGTCGATCCGGCGCGGCTCGCCCGAGAGCTCCTCGAGGCCGAGCGCGGCGGCCAGCCGCTTCGCGCGGGTCGATCGTCACGACCGCCACCTTCTCGCCGCGCATCGCGAGCCCGAGCGCGAGCGCGGCCGAGGTCGTCGTCTTGCCGACGCCGCCCGCGCCCACGCAGACGATCACGCGCTTGCCGCTCAGGCGCGCCGTGCAGGCCGTCGCTCGCGGACTCTTGCGGGGCCATCTCGGGATCGTAGTTCCCATGCAGGAATCGACCCTCGCCATGCGAATACCCACCGGACGGCTTTCCAGCAATCGAGTATCGGAGCCCCCGTGGAAGGAAAGGCCAAGGTCATCGCGTTCGCCAACCAGAAGGGCGGCGTGGCCAAGACGACGACGACGCTGAACCTCGCGGCCGCTTTCGCCGAGGAGGGCCACCGCGTGCTGTGCGTCGACATGGACCCGCAGGGCAACCTCACGATGTCCCAGGGCATCGACCCCGACACGCTCGAGAAATCGATGTACGACGTGCTCGTCCACAAAGTCTCGATCCGCGAGGTGATCCGCCGGCGCGAGATCGACATCGCCTGCGCCTCGATCGACCTCGCCGGCGCCGAGATCGCGATGTCGACGATGATCGGCCGCGAGCGCTCGCTGCAGAAGGCCTTCGAACCGATCCTCGAGGACTACGACTTCATCTGCATCGACACGCCGCCGAGCCTCGGCCTGCTGACGATCAACGCGCTCACCGCCGCCGACAAGGTGATCGTCCCCGTGCAGTGCGAGTATCTGTCGATGCGCGGGCTGATCCAGCTGCAGAACACGCTCGCGATGATCCGCGAGAACCTCAATCCCGGCGTCGACATCGAGGGTATCCTGCCGACGCTGGTCGACTCGCGCACGATCCACGCCAAGGAGGCGATCGAGATCCTCGAGGAAAACTTCGGCGACCGCGTGTTCGCCTCGCGCATCCGCAAGACCGTCCGCTTCGCCGAGGCGCCCGTGAAGGGCATGTCGGTGCTCAAGTACGAGCCCGACGGCGTCGCCGCCCAGTCCTACCGGCAACTCGCGCAGGAGGTTCTCACCCATGGCCAACGCTAAGCGCGCGAGCATGCGCGAAGGCCCCCTCGCGGCGCTCTTCCGCAAGACCGAAGAGGCACGAGGGCGACGAGGGCCGAGCCGCAGGACCGCGCCAGCGGCCGAGCCGTCGCTGCGCGCAGCCGCGCGAGGAACCGCACCGCCCCCGCGCACCCACGCGAGAGCGGCCTGCCGCACCCTGCGCTGAGCGCCTCAGCCGCTGAGCCCGAGCACGAGGCCGCACGTGCCCTCGCCGCAGGAGCGCCTGCGCCACGCCTTCTCCTCGGAGATCCCCGAGAACGTGATGGAGCGCGCCGACGCCGCGCCCGGCGCTCGACGACTACGCCGCGCGAGCGCCCGCTCGCCGTCAGCGCGCCGAGACCGTCGGGCAGCCGATCATCCGCGTCGTCGGCGTCGGCGGCGCCGGCGTCAACGCCGTCAACCGCATGGTCGAGGCCGAGGTCGAGGGCATCGAGTTCCTCGCCGTCAACACCGACGTGCAGTCGCTGCAGCAGTCGACCGCCGACCTCACGCTGCACATCGGCGCGGAGCTCACGCGCGGCCTCGGCTCCGGCTCGGACGCCGAACGTCGGGCGCCAGGCCGCGATGGAGGACTACGACCGCATGAAGGCCCTGCTGAAGGGCTCCGACATGATCTTCATCGCCGCCGGCGCCGGCGGCGGCACCGGCACCGGCGCCGCGCCCGTCGTCGCGCGGATCTCGCGCGAAGTCGGCGCGCTGACGGTCGGCGATCGTCACCAAGCCCTTCGGCTTCGAGGGCACGCGCCGCAGCGAGCAGGCCGAGCGCGGCGTGCAGCGCGCTCGCCGCAGGAGGTCGACACGCTGATCGTCGTGCCCAACGACCGCCTGCTCGGCGTGCTCGACAAGCAGACCGCGATGGTCGAGGCCTTCCGCGTCGCCGACGACGTGCTGCGCCAGGGCGTCCAGGGCATCTCCGACCTCGTCACGCTGCCCGGCCTGATCAACCTCGACTTCGCCGACGTGCGCACGATCATGAGCGAGGCGGGCAACGCGCTGCTCGGCATCGGCATGGGCGTCGGCGAGAACCGCGCGACCGAGGCCGCCATGCAGGCCGTCTCCTCGCCGCTGCTCGAAACCTCGATGGAGGGCGCGCGCTCGATCCTGCTGTCGATCACCGGCGGCGCCAACCTCTCGCTGTGGGAGGTCAACGAGGCGGCCAAGTCCGTCTCCGAGGCCGCGCACCCCGACGCCAACATCATCTTCGGCGCGATGGTCGACGAGAAGCTCGACGACCAGGTCTGGGTCACCGTCGTCGCCACCGGCTACGGCGACGAGGGCCGCCGCAAGAGCGTCAGCCGGCTTCAAGGAGCCCGCCGCCGGCGAGGTACGCGTGCAGCGCACGCGCGCCCGCGCCCGTGCGCGGCGCGGCGGCCTCGACGAGCTCGAGGTGCCCGAGTTCATCCCCAACCTCTGATCTGAGCTCGGCGCCTGGTCGGCGCTGTGCCCTCATGCGTGCTCTGCGACGTCGCTCGCTGGCCCGCAAGCGTCCTGTCTGCGTACTCGCTGCAGCATGTCGAGTGATCGCTCTCGCATGAGTGAGAGCTGAGACGGGCGTCGTCGCGGCCGGGCATCCGCTCACCGCGCAGGCGGGAGCGCAGGCGCTGCGTGAAGGCGGCAACGCCGTCGATGCGGCGCGTCGCGGCGATGCTGACCTCGTTCGTGACCGAGCCGCTGCTGACCGGGCTCGGCGCAGGCGGCTACATGCTCGTCGCCGGCGCGGGGATCGAGCCGTCGCTGCTCGACTTCTTCGTGCCGCGCCCACGCGCCGCGGTGACGGCAGCGAGGCGGAGCTGGACGGCGATCGATGTTTCCTTCGGCGACGCCGCGCAGGTATTCCACGTCGGTCCCGCCTCCTGCGGCGTCTATGGCGCCCCCGCGGGCGTCTGCGAGGCGATCGCAGCGCTGGGGCACGATGCCGCTCGAGCAGCTCGCCGCGCCAGCCGCACGGCTCGCGCGCGAGGGTGTGCGCGCTCAACGCGGGCCAGGCCTACGTCGCGGAGATCCTCGCCGAGCTGCTGACCTCCACGCCCGAGTGCGCCGCGCTGTGGGCGCCCGCGGGGCGCGTGCTGCGCGAGGGCGAGACGCTTCGTCAACCCCGAGCTCGCCGACGCGCTCGAGCGCCTCGCGCGCGACGGCGCGGAGCCCTTCTACCGCGGCGATATCGCCGACGCGGTTTGCGACTGGCTGAGCGCGCGCGGCGGCTCGCTCACGCGGCGAGGACCTCGCCGGCTATCGAGGCGATCGCACGCGAGCCGGTCACGGTTCGCCTACCGCGACCGCGAGATCCTCACCAACCCGCCGCCCTCCGCCGGCGGCACGCTGCTCGCCTACGCGCTCGCGCTGCTCGACCGCGGCGCCCGCGCCGCCCACGCTCGCGGGCATCGTGGCCGCGATGGTCGCCGCACAGTCCGAGCGCACGGCCGAGTTCGTCGAAGGGCTCGACGAGCGAGGGCTTCCTCGAGCGCTTCCTCGGCAGCCGCCTCGGCTCCACCACGCACATCTCGGTGATCGACGCCGACGGGCTCGCCTGCAGCACGACCTGCACCAACGGCGAGGGCTCCGGCGTGGTTGTGCCCGGCACGGGCATGCACCTCAACAACGTGATGGGCGAGGAGGACCTCAACCCGCTCGGCTTTCACCTGCACCCGGCGGGGCGGCGGATGCCGAGCATGATGGCGCCCTCCGTCGTGATGCGCGACGGCGAGGTCGAGCTCGTGCTCGGCAGCGCCGGCTCGAACCGCATCCGCTCGGCGCTGCTGCAGACGATCGTCGCCGTCGTCGACCACGGCTGTCGGCGCCAGCGAGGCTGTGGATGCGCCGCGCGTGCACTTCGAGGACGGCGTCGTCTTCGCCGAGCCCGGGCATCGAGCTCGACGTGCTCGACCCCGAGCTGCACGTCGTTCGCTTCGGCGCGCGCAACCTGTTCTTCGGCGGCGTGCAGGCCGCGCTGCGCCGTGACGGCGAGCCTGAGCGGCGCGGGCGACCCGCGCCGTGGTGGCGTGGCGGTGAGCGCTGTGAGCACGCTCCACGTTGCTGTGCGCTTCCTGCTGCTCGTCGGTCTCGCGCGTTTGCGGCTGTGGCGGGGTCAAAGCCGCGGATCTCTTCATCCTCACGCGCACCGGCCCCGCGCCGCAGCGCGCAGCTCACGCTGTTGGTCAACGAAGAAGGTGGCGTGCGCTGTAACGGCGGTCATGACGCTCAAGCTGAGCGACCCCCAGCTCGTGCAGGCGCGAGCGCTCCAGGAAGATCTCCACGACCACGCCTCCAAGCACCTCACGCTCGCGCCACGCCGCGGCTCGGTCTACAGCTACTCGCTGCGCGACGACCGACGGCACGTGCGCTTCAGCGACAACTCCGCCAGGCCAGCCACGCGTGCTGCGCGACCTGCAGCTGTTCGTCCTGCAGGTCGCCCAGCAGGTCTGCCACTCCAGTAGCTCGGCTAGCCGAAGCGAACCTTGCCGTTGGAAAGCGCCCGTGCCTGCGCGCGCTCGACGAGATCGAGTCGCTCGAGCGCGCTCTGCAGCAGCGACGCGAGCAGTCGCAGGCGCGCGTTCTCCGAGCGCAGCTCGAGCAGTTCCTGCTTGGACTCCGCTGCGAACTCGACCGTGGCCGCCATGCTGTAGGCGTCGAGCCCCGCTAGCTCCGCATCCTCGAGCTCACGGTCGGTCGCTTCGCGGACCAGCTCGCGGTAGAGCTCCTGCGCAGCAGCCGTCACCTCCTCGTCGGGCTGCTCCGGGTGCTCGTCATCGAGAAACTCCACCACGCCGGCCGGGAAGGGCAGATCGTCCTGGCGCTCGAGCAGGCGGAAGGGGCGCGTGCCGCGCACGAGGATGTTGAGCCGACCGTCGTCCATGCGCTCGAGCACCTCCTCGATCTCGCAGGCGCAGCCGATCGGCTTGAGCTCCTCCTCCGATAGCCACACGATCCCGAACTCACGCTCGAGCGCGCCGTCCTGCGCAGCCAGACAGCGCTCGATCATGCGCCGATAGCGATCCTCGAAGATGTGCAGCGGAACGCTCTCGTGCGGCAGCGCGACGATGCCGAGTGGAAACAGCGGAAAGCCGCGGCAGGGGGCCTTGCTCATCGCTTGAGTCTAGGAACCCGATCGCCTCACTCGGCCCGGCGCCCGCGCCGCCGCTAGCCGGCCGGCGGCTTGCGAGCCGAGAGCATCAGGTTGTAGAAGATCGCAGGCGGCAGGCGCGACTCGAGCAGGCGGCGGTCGAGCTCCTGCAGCAGCAGGTAGCCGCGGTAGGCGTACAGGCGCCATGCCCACGGCACCTCCTCGGGAACCGCTGTGGCCTCGAGTGTGCGGTTGGTCCAGCCGAACCAGTTCGCCACGAGCTCCTCACCGCTGAGGCGCACATCGCTGAAGCCCGCGCCGCGCACGATCCGCGAGAGCTCACGTGGCGAGAAGGCGTGTACGTCGACGAGGCCTTCGAGTGATGCCTCATCTGGCTCCAGGTCGCCGGCGCGTGCCGCTGAGGCGCCGAGCGCGCGGCGCCACAGCGGTGCGACTCGCGTGGCAAAGCGCTTGGGCACGCGTGCGAGACGGTCGCCATAGCGGGAGGGCTCGCCCGCGAACAGCACCGTGCCGCCGGGTGCGAGCACACGCTTGAACTCGGCGAAGGCGCGTGGCAGGTCGGGTATGTGGTGCAGAACCGCATGACCGAGCACGAGGTCGAAGCTCTGATCGGCGAACGGTAGATGCTCGGCGTCGGCGGGAGCGGTCCTCACGGGCAGCCCGAGCGTGGCCGCGTTGGCGGCGAGCGTCTCGAGCATCCCCGGCGAGATGTCGCTGCAGGTCGCCTGCCCGATCAGCCCTGCGCGCAGCAGGTTGAGCGAGAAGTAGCCCGTGCCCGCGCCGATCTCGAGCGAGCGCGCGTAGTGGCCCGGTTCGTGCCCGAGCGCCTTGCGCAGCTTCGAGCTGACCTGTGCGAGGCCGGGCTCACCGAAGTCGATGCCCCACTTGGCGTCGTAGTGATCCGCCGCCACGTCGTGGTAGCGCGTGTTTGCGTCACGAATCTCCTCAGCGCTCAGGGCGGGTGCCACGGGGCGGCACCATATACTCGCGCGCCGTGCTCGCGCCTTGCACCCAAGGATTGATGATCGCGAGAGGGATAATCTCTTGACGACAAGCCCAGCCCAGTATCTGCAGCGCGATCAGCCCGCAGGGGTGCCGCCGCTGGCGCTGACGGGCGAGCGCACGCTGCCCGACGTGCCCGAGGAGAACTACTGGTATCGGCGCCATCTCGTCGTATACGAATGGATCGCCGCGCGCGTGCAAGGGCTGCGCGTGATCGACATGGCCTGCGGCGAGGGCTATGGCACCGACGTGCTCGCACACGCAGCAGCTGCTGCGGTTGGCGTCGATGCCAACCCCGAGGCACACGAGCACGCTCGCCTGCGCTATCCGCGCGCGCGTTTCGAGCGCGATCTCGTGAACAGCTTCAGCGAGCAGGCGGACGCGGTTGTGTTTCTCCAGACGATCGAGCATCTCGAGGACCCAGGTGCGGTGCTCGCGCACTTCCGCTCGCTCGTGGGCGAGCATGGCTGCGTCTACGTCTCGACGCCCAACGTGCTGACGCTCGCGCCGAAGGGTGCCGCGCGCTCTGATAACCCCTGGCACGTGCACGAGTATCGCCGCGAAGAGTTCGAGCGTCTCTGTCGCGAGCAGTTCGGCAGCGTTGAGCTCTACGGGCTCTTTCACGCGCGCAAGCTGCGCGCCCACGAGCTCGCGCTGCGCCTCGGCTGGGACCGCCTGCACGCGCGCCTCGGTTTGACCGCGCGTTTCTATGACCGCTTCACGCCCGCGATCGCCGCCTCGGACTTCCGCTTGCGCGGCCCCCGCGAGGCGGATCTCGAGCGTGCGCTCGACTTCCTCGCGGTATGCCGGCCGTGAGCGCTAGCCGCGGCCGCGGCTCGCTGGCGATCGTTCTACACACGCACATGCCCTACGTGGAGGGCTTCGGCACCTGGCCCTTTGGCGAGGAGTGGCTGTGGGAGGCGATCGCGGGTTGTTATTTGCCGCTGCTCGAGCTGCTCGACACAGGTGCGCCGCTGACGCTGTCGTTGACGCCCGTGCTCTGCGATCAGCTCGAGGCCCCGGGGGTCGCTGAGCGCTTCGAGCGCTTCATCGGCGAGGTACGCCGCGGCACTCATGAACAGGACGCTGCGGGGCTACGTGCGGGCGGTCACGAGGACCTCGCGGCCGAGCTCGAGCGCTCCTGGGGCGACTATGCCGACGCGCTCGATGCCTTTCGACGGCGCGATCGCAAGCTGCTGCAGGCGCTTGCGTCTTACGCGCAGTGGACTTCCTCCGCAACACACGCGATCCTGCCGCTGCTCGCGAGCGACGCCGGCGCACACCTGCAGATCCACAGCGGTATCGAGTCGCACCGCCGGCGCGTTGAGAAGCCTTGGCGTGGCGGCTTCTGGCTGCCGGAGTGCGCTTATGCGCCCTGGCTGGGGCGCTCGCTCGAGGACGCGGGCGTGAGCGCGGTATGCGTCGAGCTCACCAAACAGCTAGGTCTCGGCGACGATCGGCATCTGCTTCCGCTGCGCAGCGAGGCCGGGATCGTGCTTGTGCCGGTCGACCGCACCACCATGTCGCTCGTCTGGAGCGAGCAGGGCTACCCCGCCGCCGCTGCCTACCGCGACTACCACCACCACACGGTGCATCACCACAATCCCTGGAACAACGCCGGCGAAAGCTATGACCATGCCGCCGCGCTGGCGCTGGCTCGCGAGCACGCCGCCGACTTCGTGGCGCGCACGCGCGCGCGACTCGCGCAGGCCGCTGAGAACCCTCAGCTGGCGGCGGCCGGCGGCGGGTTGATCGTGTGCGCGCTCGACACCGAGCTGCTCGGTCACTGGTGGTATGAGGGCATCCACTGGCTCGCGGCGGTCGTGGAGGAGTGCGCCGCACAGGGTCTTGAGCTGGTGCGCCTCGACGATGCGCTCGAGCGTGTTGAGGCGTTGCCCCTCACAGACATACGCGACGCAGGCGCACTCGTAGGAGAGGAGGCAGGCGCGCGCGCGAGCAGCTGGGGGCGCGCCGGCGATCTCTCGACTTGGTCTGCACCGGTCGTCGCCGAGATGGCATTCGCCACGCGTGCCGCGGAGCTCGAGGTGCTCGCCGCAGGTCCCCGTGCGGGTGCGGCGGCAATCCGTGAGCTGCTCGCGCTACAAGCCAGCGATTGGCCCTTCATGATCTCGCGCGAGATCGCGGTGCCCTACGCTCACGAGCGCTTTGCGGGCCATCGCCGCGCGCTCGGCGAAGCGCTGCTCGCCGGCGAGCACGCTGAGGTGCAGGCGCTGCGAAACCTCGCCGTCGACGCCGATCACGCCGCGCTGCTCGCGCCCTAAGCGGCTACTCCCAGCGCATCGCCTCAGGCGCATCGCGCATGCGGATCACGCGCGCGGGGGTGCCGGCCACAACCGCGTTGTCCGGCACATCCGCGGTGACCACCGCGCTCGTGCCGATGATCGCGTTCTCGCCCACGCTTACGCCGCGCAAGACGCAGGCGCCATAGCCCATCCACACGTTGTGTCCCACGCGCACATCGCGCTTATAGATCCCCTGTAGGCGGATTGGGCGCTCGACCTCGGTCACGCCATGGTCGAAGTCGATCATCATCACGCGGTCGGCGATGATGCACTCGCGCCCGATCGAGACGTGCTGAAAAGCCGAGATCGTGACCTCCTGGCCGATCACGGTCTTCGCGCCGATGCTCACTTCGCCCTCGTGCACGCGAATCTTGCAGCGGTGCCCGATCCAGGCCCAGCGACCGATGTGCAGCGTGGCGTGGCGGCCGATCTCGAGCTTCACGCCAGGACAGATGAAGCACAGCCCGTCGGTCTGCAGGCGCTTGCCGTGGCGCAGCTTGAGCAACGCAAGGCGTGCGAGCAGGAGCGCGTACTCGCGTCTGAGCATGTGGTTCGCGCGCATGAAGCGCAGCAGCGCCAGCGGACCGCCCTCGCAGCGGCAGCGGTGCGCGTCTGATCGCGCCTACGCCGGTGGGGGCGGGTCCGGTCTCGGGCTCGACTGTGGCAGGGGACGCAAGCTCCATCGCCACAAATCGTAAGGGACTGCCACGGGTTGGCGGCCCTGCGATGATTGCCCGCTCGATGGACAGCGGATCGACACTCGCACAACGCCTGCTCGACGGTGACCGACGCGCGCTCGCGCGTGCGATCACGCTCGTCGAGGATGACCGTCCCGAGGGTTGGGAGCTCGTCAAGACGATCTTTCCGCACACCGGCCATGCGGATGTCGTGGGCTTCACGGGGCCGCCCGGTGTAGGCAAGTCCACGCTGATCGGCGCGCTCACCAAGGCCCGCCGCGCGGCCGGGCGCACGGTCGGCGTGCTCTCGATCGACCCCTCCTCGCCCTTCACCCAAGGCGCGCTGCTCGGCGACCGCATCCGCCTGACCGAGCACTTCCTCGATCAGGGCGTCTTCATTCGCTCGATGGCCAATCGCGGCGCGCTCGGCGGCCTCTCCGAGGCTGCGCTGCAAGCGGCGCTGCTGCTCGACGCCGCGGGTCGTCAGGACGTGTTCGTGGAGACCGTCGGCGTGGGACAGGCGGAGATCGACATCATCGATCACGCGGACACGATCGTGCTCGTGCTGATGCCCGGCTCGGGCGACTCGATCCAGGCGCTGAAGGCGGGCGTGATGGAGATCCCCGACGTGATCGTGATCAACAAGGCCGACCATCCGCTCACCGACACGATGGTGCGCGAGATCCGCGGCGTGCTCTCGCTCGCCAACCTCGAGCGCCCGCCCGAGGAGGCGCGCGCCCGCTGGAAAGTGCCGATCATCAAGACCGAGGCGACGCTCGGCCGCGGCATCGATGAGCTCGTCAGAAGCCTCTCCGACACCGCGCGCACATCGTCGCCGCCGGCCAGCTCGAGGAGCGCCGCCAGCGCAACCTGCGCAACGAGGTGCTCGCGATCGCCACCGCACGCATGCGCCGCCGCCTCGAGGAGGAGCTGCACGAGGACCCCGACTTCCAGCAGTTGATCGCCGAGGTCGTGCGGCGCCGCCTCGATCCAGCTAGCGCCGCCACCGCGCTGCTCGAGCGCGGGCTGCTCGCACAGCCGCGCTGAGCATCGGTAGGCTCCGTCCGAGATGGATTACCTGCGTGCAGCGGATCGCACTTGGCCGGTGCTCAGGCGCCTGATGGGCGGCCACACGACGATCTATCGCGCGAGCAAAGGCCTGATCGGGCACCGCTTTCCCGGCTCGCCGCCGATGCTGCTGCTCGATCACGTCGGCGCCAAGAGCCAGACTCAGCGCACGAGCCCGCTCGTCTACGGCGTCGACGGTGCGAACCTCGTGCTCGTCGCATCGAAGGGCGGCTACCCCAAGAACCCAGCCTGGCTTCACAACCTGCGCGCACACCCCGACACGACCGTGCAGGTCGGCTCGGAGGTCCGCGACGTGCATGCGCGCGTCGCCGAGGGCGAGGAGCGCACGCGGCTGTGGTCGCTGATGGTCGGCGTCTACCCCGGCTATGAAAGCTATCGCCGGCGTACCGAGCGCGAGATCCCGCTCGTCGTGCTCGAGCCGCGCTAAGCGCCGAGCGCGCGCGCGATCACCATCTGCTGCACCTCGTCGGTGCCCTCGCCGATCGTGAGGATCTTCGCGTCGCGATAGAAGCGGCAGACGGGGTACTCCTCGATGAAGCCGTAGCCGCCGTGTATCTGCACGGCCTCCTCGGCGCAGCGCACCGCGAGGCGACCTGTCTTTAGCTTCGCCTGCGCGGCCGTGAGCGTGAAGTTACGCCCCGCGTCCTTCTCCAGGGCCGCTTTGTAGACGAGCAGGCGCGCGGCCGCGATCTCCGTCGACATGTCCGCGAGCTTGCCCTGGATTGCTTGGAACTTGGAGATCGGCTTGCCGAAGGCGCGGCGCTCCTTGGCGTAGGCGAGCGCCTCATCGAGCGCGCCCTGTGCGAGCCCCACTCCCATCGCTGCCACGCCGATGCGGCCGATGTCGAGGATGTGCAGAAACTGCTTGAAGCCCGCGCCGCGCGGTCCGAGCAGGTTCTGCTCGCCCACACGACAGTCCGTGAACGTGAGCGGGCGCGTGTCCGAGGCGTTCCAGCCCATCTTGCGGTAGGGCTCGCCCTGCTCATAACCAGCGGTGCCATTGGCGACGATCAGGTTCGAGATCTCCTTGGGGTGGGTGGGATCCGATCCACCCTCGCCCGTGACGGCCGTGATGCAGACCACTCCAGAGATGTCGGTGCCGGCGTTGGTAATGAACTGCTTGGCGCCGTTGATCACCCATTCGCCGTCTTGCAGGTGTGCGCGCGTGCGCGTGTTGCCCGCGTCGGAGCCGGCCTCGGGCTCGGTCAGCCCGAACGCGCCGAGCAGCTCGCCTGCGCACAGCCGCGGCATCCACTCGCGCTTTTGCTGCTCGTTGCCGAACAGGTAGATCGGCTGGGTGCCGAGCGAGGTGTGCGCGCACAGCGTGATCGCCACGGAGGAGTCCACGCGCGTGAGCTCCTCGACCGCGATCGCATAGGCGAGCGTGTCGCCGCCGCCACCGCCGTACTCCTCGGGGAAGGGGATGCCCATCAGGTTCAGCTTGCCGAGCTGCTTGACGATCTCGTAGGGGAAGCTCTTCGTGCGGTCGAGCTCCTCGGCGACGGGCGCGACCTCGCCCTCGGCGAATTCCCTGACCGTGCGGCGGATCAGCTCGTGGTCTGTGGAGAGATCGAAGTCCATGCGCCCGGCATTCTCACACGTCGCGTCTGGAAGGATGCGTTGCCCGTGACGCGAACCCGCCTGATCCTCGATTTCCTCACGCGCGGGCAGAGCCACCGCTACGGCGAGCATCGCTCCCAGCAAGCCGACCTGTATCTCCCGCGCGGCGCCGGTCCGCATCCGGTGATGGTCGTGATTCACGGCGGCTCCTGGCATCGTCGCTACGGGAAGGTCGTGATGCGTGGCCTCGTGGGCGATCTGATCAGGCAGGGCTGGGCAGTCTGGAACATCGAGTACCGACGGCTGGGGGAGGGCGGCGGCTGGCCGGCCACCTTTGCGGACGTCGCCGCGGCGATCGACCATCTCGTCGAGCTCGACGCGCCGCTCGATCTGGACAGCGTCAGCGTGCTCGGCCACTCCGCCGGCGGGCATCTTGCGCTGTGGGCGGCGGGGCGCGCGAACATCCCCGCCGGCGAGGTCGGCGCCGACCCGGGGGTGGCGTTCAAGCGCGCGATCAGCCAGGCCGGCGTGTGTGACCTTGCGGGCGCCTATCGCATGTGGCGCGGCGGCGCGGCGCGTGCGCTGATGGGCGGCTCGCCGCAGGACGTGCCCGAGCGCTACGCGATCGGCGATCCGCTTGCGCTGACACCGCTTGAGATGCCCGTGCTGCTCGTTCACGGCGTGCTCGATCGCACCGTCTCGATTGAGCTCAGCCGCAATTACGAGCGCGAGTCTGTCGCGCAGGGCGGCGCGGTGGAGCTGATCGAGATCGAGGGCGAGGCGGGTGGCCACCGCGCGCACATCGACCCGCGCGGGAGCGCTTGGGCTGCGGTGAGCGGTTGGCTGCGCGAGCCACTGCCCGTCTAAGCGGCGCCCCCCACACTTCGTCGATTTCATTCTCTGGACTCTCAAGCACGACCGCGGAGCTCCGATGAGGGGGTGTGAGCCTGGTGCGCATCCACTGCTACGGCTGCGAGCAGAGCGTGCTCGTCGAGGAAGACGCGACGGCGCACGGTCTCGCGCTCGCGGGCTGGGCGCTGAACGCCGGTGAGACCTTTTGCCCGGCCTGTGCGGCGCAGCGCGGGCTCGCGGCCGCGGAGCCGCTCGGCAGCGACCTCGATGTGCCCGCCTCGGCGCCTCAGCCCGGCGACGAGCTCGAGCCTTTCCCGCCGGTGTCTGAGAGCGGTGAGTCTCGCCTCGGCCGCTCGTGGCGGCTCTTGCGCGCGAGCTTCAGCGTGCTGCGCGCCGATCCCGAGCTGCTGATCTTCCCTGCGGTCGCGATGGCGCTCAGCCTGATCGTGGGCGTGATCGGCGTCGCGATCTTGCTTTCGAGCGGGCCTTCCGGCACGACGGCCGGCGCCTCACACAGCGCGCGAAGCACCGTCTTCGTCGGCAGCTTGATCGCGGCCTATCCGCTCACGTTCGTCTCGCTCTACTGCGGTGTCGCGCTCGCGGCGGTGCTCGCCGGACGCTTGGAAGGTAGACAGGTGAGCAACCGTGACGGCTGGATGGCGGCGCGCCAGCGTCTCGGCATCATCGCGGCCTGGTCGCTGCTTGTTTGCACCGTCGGCGCGCTGTTGCGCGTGCTCGAGGAGCGCCTGCCGCTCGGCGGGCGGATCGTCGCCGCGATCGTCGGCCTTTCGTGGTCGCTTGCGACGCTCTTCGCGGTGCCAGTGCTCGCCTACGAGAACCTCGGGCCGCTCGAGACGCTGCGGCGCTCCTCGCAGATCTTTCGCCGGCGCTGGGGCGCGCAGATCGGCGGGAGCGTCGGCATCGGCGCACTCGGTGCGCTCGTGGCGGTGCCGATGGTGCTGCTGATCGTGATTGGGCTCGCGAGCCCCAGCGGAAGCGGCGCGCTGCTCGTCGTGCTCGGCGCAGTCGGCTTGTTCGCCACGATTGCCGCGAACACGGCGCTCGAGCAGATCTACAGGGTCTTCGTGTATCGCAGCGCGGTCGGACTCGACACGAGCGCGGGCCCGTTCGCGAAGGGCGACTTGCAGGCGCCGTTCAAAGCACGGCGGCGGCGCTTCTAGGCGGCGTAGGAGCGCGCGAGCTCGACGAGCAGGCGCACGCCGTAGCCAGAGGCGCCCTTGCCGACATAGTCACGCCCGAGATCCCAGGCGGAGCCTGCGATGTCGAGGTGCGCCCAGGGCGTCTCGCCGACGAAGCTGGACAGGAACGTGGCGCCCACGATCGTGCCCGCCTTGCGGCCTTCGGGCGCGTTGTCGAGATCTGCGTAGGTGCCCTTGACGAGCTTTGCGTACTCCTCGTGCAGCGGCAGCCGCCAAAGGATCTCGCCGCTGCTCTCACCGGCTGCGAGGAGACGCTCACAAAGCGCGTCGTCGTTGCTCATCAACCCCGCGTATGTTGAGCCGAGCGCGATGATCACCGCGCCCGTGAGCGTCGCCAGATCGACGATCTGCTCAGCGCCTTCGGCGATCGCGTGGCAGAGGCAGTCGGCGAGCACGAGGCGGCCCTCGGCGTCGGTGTTGTTGATCTCGATCGTCTTGCCGTTCGAGGCCGTGACGATGTCGCCCGGCTTGATCGAGCGTCCGCTCGGCAGGTTCTCGGTAGCGCCGATGACCGCCACGAGGCGCACCGGCAGGCGCAGACGTGCGATTGCCGCGACGGCCTCGATCACCGCGGCGCCGCCGGACATGTCGAACTTCATATCCGCCATCTTCGCGCCCGGCTTCAGCGAGATCCCGCCGCTGTCGAACGTCACGGCCTTGCCCACCAGCCCGAGCGTGGGCCCGCTGCCGTCGCTGCCGTCGTAGCGCATCGTGATCAACGCGGGCGCTTGCTCAGAGCCCTGCGCGACCGCCGCGAAGGCGCCCATGTTGCGTTCCTGAAGACCCGCGCTGCCCTCGACCGTGACCGTAAGCGCCGGCTCGGTGCTTGCAAGCGCGAGCGCGTATTCGCCGAGTGCCGTCGGCGTCAGGTCATTGCCGGGGCGGTTCTGCAGGTCGCGCGCACGGTTGGCCGCCTCGGCGACGATCGCCGCCTCAGCGACGCGCTGCTCGAGATCGTCCTCGCCCTCGCCGGCGATGATCAACCGCTGCAGCTGCTTGGGCTGCTCCTCGCTGTCGGCAGGCGCGGACTTGTGCAGCTCGAAGCGATAGTCGCCGAGCACCGTGCCCTCCACGATCGCCGCGGCGATCTGCGCGCCTGTGCCGTCGGGCAGGCCCCAGCAGAGCGCCTGCGTAGAGAGCTCGCGCGCTCGCGTCCCCACTGTGCAGGCAGCCACACGCGCACGCTCCGCAGTGAACTGATCGCGCGCGCCCAGGCCGATGAGCAGCCAGCGCTTGCCCTCGGCGTGCGTCAGCGCGAGTGCCTTGAAAGAGCTGCGTGCCTCGCCTGAGCTCAACAGCTCGCCGAGCACCGCGGGTGTCTGCGAAGGCGCGCCTTCGCCGTCGAAGATGCCGAGCGCGATCGTGTCTGCGTCGCTCGCGGCGGGGACTTGGGAGATCGCTGAGGTTTGCATCGGCGCCACGATATCCGCCATCGGCGCGTGGTGGCGTTTGTGCTGGGCTCGTGGGCGCCTTCGGGCGGTCCTCTACCATTCCTTGCCCTTCTTTCTTTGCACCCGACCTATAGGAGACGCCTGCTCTCATGCCCAAGACCGTGATCCTCGGCGCCGCGCGTACGCCCATCGGCAAGATGGGTGGCGGTCTGTCCACGCTCGACGCGACCGAGCTCGGCAGCACGGCGATGAGCGCCGCGCTTGAGCGCGCGGGCGTAGAGCCTGAGCAGGTCGATCACGTGGTCGTCGGCCAGGTTCTGCAGGCCGGCCAGGGCCAGATCCCCTCGCGCCAGGCGCAGATCAAAGCGGGCATCCCCAAGGAGGTCTCCTCAGAGACGATCAACAAGGTCTGCGCCTCCGGTCTGCGCGCCACGGTGATCCTCGACCAGGCGATCCGGGCGGGCGACGTGCAGGTCGGCGTGGGTGGCGGCATGGAGTCGATGTCAAAGGCCCCCTACCTGCTGCCGCAGGCCCGCTTCGGCTACCGCATGGGCGACGCCAAGATGCTCGACGCGATGGTCCACGACGGGCTCACGAACCCCTTCTCCGGAAAGCAGATGTTCGTTGAGGCAACCGAGATTGGCGAGGAGCTCGAGATGACGCGTGCCGATCTCGACCGCTGGGCACTGCGCTCGCACGAGCTGGCCCTGAAGGCAATCGACGAGGGGCGTATGTCCGAGGAGATCGTCGCGGTGACCGTCAAGGGTCGTAAGGGCGACACGGTCGTTGAGATCGATGAGGGCCCGCGCCGCGACACCTCGCTCGAGCGCCTGGCTGCGCTGCCCGGGCTCGTCAACAAGGAAGGCTCACACACGGCTGGTAACTCGCCCGGCGTCAACGACGGCGGCGGCGCGCTGGTCGTCTCCTCCGATGAGTGGGCCTCTGCCAACGGCAAGGAGGTGCTCGCCGAAATCGTCGCGCACGCGCAGAGCGCCAACGACTTTGCCTACCTGGCCACCACGCCCGCGAGCGCCGCCAAGAAGGCGCTCGAGAAGGCAGGCCTGCAGCCAGGCGACATCGACATCTGGGAGATCAACGAGGCGTTCGCCTCGGTCACGCTCAACTCGATCCGCATGCTCGGCATCGATGAGGAGCGCGTCAACGTCAACGGCGGCGCCGTCGCCCTCGGTCACCCAATCGGTGCCTCCGGCGCGCGCATCCTCGGCAGCATCGTGCACGAGTTGCGTCGCCGCGGCGGCGGCCTCGGCTGCGCCGCGATCTGCTCGGGCGGCGGGCAGGGCGACGCCGTCATCCTCAAGGTCTGAGATGACCGTGAGCGCGCCTCGGTAGTGCTCAACGACGGACATTCAGGCGGGACTGAGCCTGGTGCGCGCGGCGCTGCGTTCTTTGATCTTGACAAGACGCTGATGGCGGGCTCGTCAGGGATCTTCTTTGCCCGCGCGGCCTACGAAACGGGCATGATCTCGCGCGGGCGACTCGTGCGCGACGTCTATGAGAACGTGCGCTTTCGCCTCAAGGGCTCGACCGACGATCGCGCCGATGACGTGCGCAAGCGGGTCGGCGAGATGATCGCGGGCGTGCGTGTGCGCGATCTGGAGCGACTCTCCCCGCGCGTGCTCGCAGGCGTGCTGCCGCGGCTTTACCCCGAGATGCTCGAGCGTGCCTACGCACACCAGGATGCGGGCCTGCCGGTCTACATCCTCACGGCCGCCTCGCAGGAGATGGCCGACCTGCTCGCGCACGTGCTCGCCTTCGACGGCGGTCTTGGCTCGCGCTCGGAGATCGTCGACGGGCGCTACACCGGTCGCCCTGCGGGCCCGTTCAACTACCGCGAGGGCAAGGTGCTCTCGATGCGCGAGCTGAGCACGCGTGAGGGCCTCTCGCTGGAGCACTCCTACGCCTACTCAGACTCGGAGTCCGACCTGCCGATGCTGCGTGCGGTGCGACACGCCGTGGTTGTGAACCCTGACGCGATGCTGCGACGTATCGCCGTCGAGGAGGGCTGGGAGGTGATCGAGCTCGACCGCCTCGGCCGGCGGCTGAAGGTGATCGCCGCGCTCGGCGCGGGAACGGTCGCCGCCTCGCTCGGACGCCTGGCGCATGGGCGCAGCGTGGCCGCGCGCCCTGCCAGCCGCGTGAGCGTGCGTGCTCCGCGCGCCCTACAATCGCGGAGCGCGAGCCGTCGTGGCAGCGTGGGCGCGGCGCGTCAACGTCGCCAGCGCTAAGCCGGTTCCTACGAGTGAGAGAGCGTGTTGCGCTGATGGCATCCACCGCCGCAAGCACCAAGAGCAAGATTCGCGTCGTCGTCGCCAAGCCCGGCCTCGACGGGCACGACCGTGGCGCGAAGATCATCGCGCGAGCATTGCGTGACGCGGGCATGGAGGTGATCTACACGGGCCTGCATCAAACGCCCGAGCAGATCGTCGAGACGGTCATCCAGGAGGACGCCGACGCGGTCGGGCTCTCGATTCTCTCCGGCGCGCACATGACGCTCGTGCCGCGCGTGGTCGAGTTGCTGCACGAACAGGGCGTCGATGACGTGGTGATCACCGTCGGCGGCACGATCCCCGCCGAGGACATACCCGAGCTCAAGCGCCTCGGCGTCGCGGAGGTCTTCACACCCGGCGCGCCCACCCAGGCGATCGTCGATTTCATCCGCGGCGCCACCGGCGAGCGCACGTCAATCAGCTGATTGACTCGTCAGTCAACCGCGCAAAGCGGTAGGATCGCTGTCAACAGACCCCAAGGAGAAGCCTGAAGACATGAAGATATGCGTCCTGGTGAAGGAGGTCCCGGACGCCGCCGTCGAGAAGAGGATTGACCCCTCGACGGGGCGCATGGACCGCAACGGGGAGAAGAACCTCAACCCGTATGACACGCACGCCATCGAGGCGGCGATGCAGATCAAGGAGGGCGGCGCGGTGCCCGTCGAGGAGATCGTCGCCGTGACGATGGGTCCCGACAGCGCGGTACGCGCTCTGCACAAGGCCGTCTCGCTCGGCGCGGACCGCTCGGTGCACCTCTCAGATGCCGCGGTCGCGGGCTCTGACGTGGCGGCCACGGGCTATGCGCTCGCGAAGACGCTGCAGCGCGAGAGCCCTGACCTGGTGCTGCTCGGCCAGCAGTCCGATGACGGCGAGTGCTACACGATCGGCGCCGTCGTGGCCGAGCACCTTGGCATGCCCTCGCTCACACAGGTGATCAAGATGGACGTCGAGTCAGACGCCCTGCGCTGCGAGCGCCAGGCCGAGTACGGCTACGACACCGTGCAGATCAAGCTCCCGGCGGTCATCTCTGTGGGTGACGCGATCAACGAGCCGCGCTACCCGTCGCTGAAGGCGATCATGGGCGCCAAGAAGAAGCCGCTCGACAGCATCACCGCGGCGGATGCCGAAATCGACACCTCGAAGGTCGGTGGCGAGAACTCCGCCGCGCAGTGGGTCGCCGCGAAGGCTCCGCCGGCGAAGTCCGCCGGGGAGATCATCGAGGATGAGGACACCGGCGAAACGGTCGAAAAAATCATCGCCTGGCTGGACGAGAGGAAGCTGATCTAGATGGCGAACATCCTGGTTTACGCGCTGCACTACGACGGCGCGATCAACAAGAACTCGCTTGGCGCCGTCTCTGAGGGCGCCAAGCTCGCCGCTGAACTGGGCGGCGAGGCGCACGCGATCCTGCTCGGCGAGAACGTCCCTGAGGATCTGGCCGCATCGCTCGGCAACTACGGCGCCAAGAAGGTGCTCGTAGCCGAGGGCCCCGAGGGGCTCGCGCAGCCGCTCGTCGACGCGATGGCCAAGGCGATCACCGACGGTGGCTACTCCTACGCACTGTTCGGCGGCGGACTGCTCGGCTTCGAGATCGGTGCGGGCCTCGCGGCGCGTCTCGGCGCCGGCGTGGCGATGGAGGTCACCGCGGTGCGTGCAGAGGGCGGCGAGCTGATCGCGGAGCGCCCGATCCTCGGCGACTCGGCGATCTCTGAAATCAAATATCGCTCGGACGTTGGCATCATCATCGGCCGTCTGAACGCGTTTGAGATCAATGAGACCGGCGCCGGTGGCGCTCCGGTCGAGCAGCTCAGCTTCGAGCTGAGCGCGCACGCCTCGCAGGCGACGATGCTCACGCGCGGCGAACAGCGCGGTGCCGACGTCGACATCGAGGGCGCCAACATCCTGATCGCGGGCGGTCGCGGTCTCGGTAAGGCGGAGGGCTTTGAGCTCGCCGAGGATCTGGCGAATGCCTTCGGTGGCAACAGCGCCGTGGCGGCGACCCGCGCGGTAGTCGATGCGGGCTGGTATCCCTACGCCGCACAGATCGGCCAGACCGGCAAGACGGTCTCGCCAAAGCTGTACCTCGCCGCGGGAATCTCGGGCGCGATCCAGCACAAGGTCGGGATGCAGGCTTCGGAGAACATCGTCGCGATCAACAAGGACGCCAACGCGCCGATCTTCGAATTCTCCGATCTCGGCATCGTCGGCGATCTCAACAAGATCCTGCCGAAGCTCACCGAGGCAGTGAAGGCGAAGAAGGGAAGCTGAGATGTCCAGTAACGGCTCCAGCAACGGGAAGGTCGCACCCGCGGCCTTCCCGCCGCCGGTCGACTCGCGCAAGGAGTTCATCAAGCGCGGCCTCGACGCAGAGGACGAGCTGATCGAGGTTGGCGTGGCGATCGTCGGCGGCGGCACCGCGGGGCTCTCCTGCGCGAACCGCCTGCTGCAACTGCTCGGCGATGACCCCGAGACGATGGAGCGCCTCGGCGAAGTGCCCGTGGCAGTGGTCGAGAAGGCAAAGACCTGCGGCGGGCACAACCTCTCCGGCGCGGTCATGCGCCCGGGGCCGCTCGAAGAGCTCTTCCCGGAGCTCTCGCGCGAGGACTGGCGCAAGGAGGGCTTCGCCTACGGCGAGGTCACCAAGGAGGCCGTCTACGTGATGCCCTCCGCCAAGACCAAGCTGCGCATCCCCACGCCGCCGAACTTCAAGAACCACGGCAACGAGGTCATCTCCGTCTCCTCGATGGCGCGCTTTCAGCAGCGCCAGGCCGAAGAGGGCGGCGCCTACGTGCTGACCGAGACCTCAGCCACACAGCTGATCGTCGAGGACGGACGCGTCGTCGGCGTGCGCTCCGGCGATAAGGGCCGCGGCAAGGACGGCCAGCCGCTCGGAAACTTCGAGCCCGGCACCGACATCAAGGCGCACGCCACGGTCCTCGCGGAGGGCTGCTGGGGTCACATCACGGGCGCAGCGATCAAGGAGTTCGATCTCGCTGAGAATCGTGAGCCGCAGGTCTGGGAGCTCGGCGTCAAGGAGGTCTGGAGGGTCGCAAAGCCGCTGGACCGCGTGATCCATACGCTCGGACCCTGGCCGCTGAAGCTCAACTCCAAGTACGGTCACGTCGGCGGCACCTGGATCTACCCGATGAAGGACGAGAAGACCGGCGATGATCTCGTCTCGATCGGCTTCGTGATCGACCTCGAGTATGCCGACGCCACGACCTCCGCGCACGACCTGTTGCAGCAGTTCAAGATGCACCCGCTCGTCAAAGGCATCCTCGACGGCGGCGAGCGCGTCGCCTGGGGCGCCAAGGCGCTGCCCGGCGGTGGTTTCTGGTCGATGCCAAAGCTCTCGATGCCCGGCGCGGTGCTAGTGGGAGACGCCGCCGGCATGGTCGACACGGTCGCGCTGAAGGGCGTACACCACAGCGTGATGTCGGGAAAGCTCGCCGCCGAGTCGATCTACGCGGCGCTCGTGCGTGGCGAGTCCTCCTTCGAGTCCTACGAGCAGGCGATCGAAGACTCGATCGTCGGCAAGGAGCTCTATGAGGTTCGCAACACCCGCCAGCCCTTCCAAAAAGGCTTCGTGCAAGGCGCACCGCTGGTGAACCTGATGATGGGCACGAAGGGTCGCTTCCCGGGCGGGCGCTGGTCATGGCACCGCAACGACGCCAAGCCGATGTTCATCGGCAAGACCAAGGACAGCTACCCCAAGCCCGACGGCAAATACACCTTCGACAAGCTCTCTTCGGTGTTCATCACCGGCAACGCCACCCGCGACGACGCGCCCAATCACATCCGCGTTCAGAAACGCGTGCCCAGGGAGATCGCCGAGACCTGGCGCTGGATGTGTCCCGCTGGCGTCTATGAGATTCCCGAGGACGCGCCCGAGACGGGCCCGGTCGACGTGATCGTCAACTACACCAACTGCGTGCAGTGCGGCGCGATCACCGCGAAGGGTGGACGTCTGACAACCCCTGAGGGGGGCGATGGGCCGCTCTATCAGGTCACCTAGAGGCGCGCCGGCCAAACAGAAACAAGGCGTCGCGAAACCTCGGCGCCTTTGCAGTGTTATGAGGATGTGATGAGCATCCTTTCCATAAGTCGTCTGCGCGCGCCTTTGCTGGCGGGCATCCTCGGCCTGCTCTGCCTGGCGCCCGGCGCCTCCGCTGCGAGCCCCGGCGTGAGCCCGCCGAAAACGGGTGGCGCCGCGGCGACGCTCGAGCAGTGCATCAGCGAAGGCGAACAGGCCGAACGTTCGGCGACCTTCGCGGGCGAAATGAGCATGATCCCCGGCAGCACGCGCATGGAGATGCGGATCGACGTGATCGAGCGCATGCCCGGCGAACTCACCTACCACACGGTCACCGCTCCCGGCCTCGGCGTGTGGCGCGGATCGGCGCCTGGCGTGAAGGCCTACAAGTACCTCAAGCAGGTCACGAACCTCGCCGGCCCCGCCTTCTACCGAGGCGTCGTGCGCTATCGCTGGTTGAACAGCAAGGGGCACCTGATCTCGTCGAGCATCCTCCGCACCAAGCGCTGCGAACAGCCTGCCACCGAAACACCCGCAAAGGGCATGCCGCTAGAATGAGCAGACGATGAAGACCAAGATCCATCCCACCTACGCTGCGGCCCATGTGCGCTGCACCTGTGGCAACGAGTTCATGACACGGGCCACCAAGGACGAGCTGCACGTCGAGGTCTGCTCGAACTGCCACCCGTTCTACACCGGCAAGCAGAAGCTGATGGACACCGGTGGCCGCGTCGAGCGCTTCCAGCGTCGCGTCGCCAAGGGTCGCCTGCACACAGCTCGGTCCGCGCAGTAGCTCGATGTCCACGCGACTGGCCGCGGGTTCACCCTCGACGTCAGCCGCGATGAGCCAGGCGGAAACAGCGCGTCTGCAGGCTGCCGGCGCGACGGTCGAGCCCACGCGTGCGCCCACGATTGAGCCCTCGGTGCAAGCCGGCGCCGACGGTGAGCTGAACGCTCAGCGCGACGCCCCAGTCGGCGGCCAGGCGGTGCTCGAGGGCGTGATGATGCGCGGCGTCTCCAACTGGGCCGTCGCCGTGCGCAAGCCCAGCGCCGAGCAGCTCAGCGAGGGAGAGCTATCCCCCGAGCAGGCCGCTGAAGGCGAGATCGAGGTCAGCACCTTCCCGCTTGACTCCGTGATGAAACGCCACCGCCTGCTGCGTCTGCCGATCGTGCGCGGCGTCGTTGCGCTCGGCGGCTCGATGGCGATCGGCTTTCGCGCGCTCGAGGTCTCCGCCAACGCGCAGTTGCCGCCGGAAGAGAGCAAGGACGGAGAGGAGGGCGAGAGCCAGGAGATCCCGCGCGCGGTCTGGGCGGGCACCGTCGTGGTCGCGCTCCTGCTCGCGGTCGTGCTGTTCTTCTTGATCCCCGTTGGCCTCACCAGCCTGATCAAGCACCAGCTCGGCTCCTCATTCTTGTTCTGGCTCGTCGAGGGGCTCGTGCGCACGAGCCTGTTCCTCGGCTACATGCTGCTGCTCTCGCGCGTGCGTGATCTGCGCCGCGTGTTCGAGTACCACGGCGCCGAGCACAAGACGATCTCTTGTTATGAGGCCGGCTTGCCGCTCACGCCCGTCAACGCGCAGCGCTTCTCGCGCCTGCACCCCCGCTGCGGCACGAGCTTCCTGCTTGTCGTGATGATCGTCGCGATCTTCGTGTTCGCGCCGATCGGGCTGCCGGCTTGGTACTGGCTGATGGCCACGCGCGTCCTCGGCGTGCCACTGATCGCGGGGATCTCCTTCGAGCTGATCAAGTTCGCGGGACGCAACCGCAGCCGGCCGTGGGTACGTGCGGTGATGTGGCCGGGCTTGAAGCTGCAGCTGCTGACCACGCGCGAGCCCGATCTCGCCCAGCTCGAGGTCTCGATCGCGGCGCTCGAGGCGGTGCTCGCGCTCGAGACGCCCGGCGAGCTCTCCGCTGCGGATCTAGTCGGTGTCGAGGTAGTCGCCTAGCTCTAGGACGCGACCGCGGCGGGCACGACCCGCTGCACGAGCTCGCCCCAGCCGGACTTCAGCCGCTCCAGCGAGAGGCCGCGCTCGAAGCGTAGGTAGGTGAACACATCGCTTCCGAGGCTCGCGAGCAAGATCTCCGCGATGTACTCCGCGTCGCACTCTGGCACGGCCTCGCGCAGCAGCAGCGAGACATGCAGCCGGTGGACAGCATAGGGGGCGGAGGCAAAGCGCGCCGCGCCTACCTCTGCCGCGGCCAGCACTTCAGAGTGATCCTCGAGCAGCTCCAGCCGCGCCTCGCCGAAGGCGATCAGCCGCGTGGTTGCGCAGGCACCAGGCCCCAGCGGCGGCTCGCCGCGGATGAAGGCTTCCTGGAAGCAGCTCTCGCGTTCGCTGAGCAGCGCGAGCGCGAGTGCCGCACGCGAGCCAAAGCGGCGAAAGAGAGTGCCCTTACCGACGCCCGCCGCCTCCGCGATCTCATCCATCGATACGCACGCCGCGCCGCGATCGGCAAACAGACGCTCGGCCGCCGCGAGGATACGTGCGCGGTTGCGCGTTGCGTCGGCGCGCGCCGCCGGAGCCTCTTCGAGCAGCGGCAGTTCGAGCATTGGGAGACCGGGTAGTTGTGTATCCATATGCACAAGTGTACTAAACGGACCTTGGTCCGGTTTTGTGTTAGGATGGAGAGCAGCGAAACGGACTGCGGTCCGAAACAATCTAACAAGGAGTCCCGATGAGCACAGCAACAGCCCAACCGATCGCAGCCGGCACCTGGAAGATCGACACGATCCATTCCCACATCGGCTTCGCCGTCAAGCACATGGTCGTCTCGACTTTCCGTGGCCGCTTCGAGGACTACAGCGGCTCGCTGAGCGCCAGCGACGAGGGCAGCCCGCGCCTAGAGGGCTACGTCGAGGTCGACTCGATCGTCGTCAAGGACGAGAACCTCGCAGGCCACCTCAAGTCGCCGGACTTCTTCGACAGCGCCAACCACCCTCGCATTAGCTTCATCTCGGAGGACCTGCGCGTCGCCGAGGATGGCGGGCTCGAGGTCGAGGGCGAGCTCACGATCAAGGGCCACACACACCGCGTCACAGCCCGCGGCAGCATCTCCGGGCCCCACGTGGACATCGCCGGCAACGACAAGCTCGGCGTCGAGCTCGAGGCCGTGATCGACCGCCGCGAGTTTGGTCTCGAGTGGAACGCACCGCTGCCCAAGGGCGGCTTCGCGCTCAACAACGACGTCAAGCTCGAGGTCTCGCTCGAGCTCGTCAAGGAGGCTTAGGGCAATGCGCATCCTCGGACTGGTAGGCAGCCTGCGTCGTGACTCCCACAACGCCCGGCTGCTCGCCGGCGTGCGCGGACTGCTGCCGGCCGGGGTAGAGCTCGTGAGCTTCGATCAGCTGGCGGCGATCCCGCCCTACAACGAGGACGACGAGCTCGCCACGCCGCCCGCGGTCGCCGCGTTGAAGGCGGCGATCGCTGACGCTGACGCGGTGCTCGTGGCCACACCGGAGTACAACGCCTCGATCCCCGGCGTGCTCAAGAACGCGCTCGACTGGGTCTCACGGCCAATCGCCGAGACGCCGCTACGTGGCAAGCCCGCTGCGGTGATCGGCGCGAGCACGGGCCTCTTCGGGGCCGTCTGGGCGCAGGCGGAGACGCGCAAGGTGCTGAGCACGATCGGCGCGAACGTGGTCGACCGCGAGCTTCCGATCGGGCAGGTCGAGGACGCGCTCGACGCCGACGGGCTGCCGCACGAGCGTGAGCTCCGCGAGGAGCTCTCGGCGCTGCTCGATCAGCTGCTCGATCTCGCCAGCCCGCAGGTGCTCGCCGCCTGAGCACAATCGGGCAGGGATCACGGCCGCTTAGACTGGCCGCATGATCGAAGAGCTTGTCAACCAGATCGAGTCGCGCTTCACCGAGCTCGGCGAGCAGATGACCGACGCCGAGGTGATCTCCGACCGCGAACGCTACGCCGCGGTTGGACGCGCCTACAGCCAGCTCGAGTCGGCCGCGAAGCTCGCGGCGAGCTGGCGCCACGCTCAAGACGACGCCGCGGGCGCCGAAGAACTGCTCGCCGAGATGGGCGAGGACCACGAGCTGCGCGAGGAGCTCGGGAGCGCCCGCGCGCGCATCGAGGCGATCGAGGAGGAGATCCGCCTGGCGATGGTCGAGCGCGACCCCAACGACGAGAAGAGCGTGATCGTCGAAATTCAGGGCGGCGCCGGCGGCGATGAGGCGGGCCTGTGGGCCGGCGACCTCTACCGCATGCTCACGCGCTACGCCGAGCGCCGCGGCTGGATGGCCGAGCCGCTGGAGACGGGCGAGGGCAAGTACACCTTCGCGGTCAAGGGCGACGGCGCCTACTCGGTGTTCAAGTTCGAGGGCGGCACGCACCGCGTGCAGCGCGTTCCCCAGACCGAGTCCCAGGGCCGCATCCACACCTCCACCGCGACCGTCGCGGTGCTCCCCGAGGCCGAGGACGTCGACGTGCAGATCGACGCCAACGATCTGCAGATCGACGTCTATCGCTCCTCTGGGCCAGGCGGGCAGTCTGTCAACACGACCGACTCGGCGGTGCGCATCACGCACAAGCCGAGCGGCATCGTGGTCTCGATGCAGGACGAGAAGTCCCAGCTGCAAAACCGCGAGCGTGCGCTGCGCGTGCTGCGCGCGCGACTGTATGAGCGCGCGCTCGCCGAACAGCAGGCCGAGCTCGCAGCCGATCGGCGCTCACAGGTCGGCACGGGTGACCGCGCGGAGAAGATCCGCACCTACAACTACGGCGAGCGACGCGTCACCGACCACCGCATCAAGTTCACCGTGCACAACCTCGACCAGGTGCTCGAAGGCGAGCTCGAGGAGCTGACCGATGCGCTGCAGGCAGATGAGAAGCGTCGCCGCCTGGAGGCACAGGCCGCAGCATGAAGGGCACGCCCGCTCGCGATGCGCTCGACGGTGCGATCACCGCGATCGCCGCGGCGGGCTGTGAGACGCCGCGTCTGGATGCCGAAGTGATGCTCGCGCATGTGCTCGGCGTCGGCCGTGCACGCCTGTTGAGCGACCGCGAGCTGTGCGTCGAAGGCGCGGCCGTGCGCGCCTTCCAGGACGCCGTGCGCCGCCGCGCAGTGGCGCGCGAGCCGGTCGCCTACATCACCGGCACGCGCGGCTTCCGCCGGCTCGAGCTGAGCGTCGACCAGCGCGCGCTGATCCCGCGCCCCGAGACGGAGCTGCTCGTCGAGGTCGCGCTCAGCCTGCCGCAGGGTGCGCGCGTGCTCGACCTCTGCACGGGCAGCGGCGCCGTCGCGCTGGCGCTCAAGGACGAGCGCGCCGATCTGCAGGTGAGCGCCAGCGACATCTCAGAAGCGGCTCTCGCGCTCGCGCGCGCCAACGGTGAGCGCCTCGGTCTCGAGGTGCGCTGGCTGCACGCCGACCTGCTCACGGGCCTACCCGATGACTTCGACGCCGTAGTCGCAAACCCGCCTTACGTGGCCGAGCACGAGCGCGCCACGCTTGCGCCCGAGATCTTGCGCCACGAGCCCTCAGCCGCGCTGTTCGCCGGCGGCGACGGGCTCGCGTTGATCACAGAGCTGCTGAGCCAGCTCGCAACGCGCGCGCAGGTGCACGCCGTCGCCCTCGAGGTCGGCGCTGGACAGGCGCCCGCAGTTGCGGCGTTCGTGGCCGAAGCCGGCTTTGCGACAGTCGAATGTCACAGCGATCTGGCGGGTATAGAACGTGTTGTGAGCGGAGCACGACAGCGATGAGCGTCGATAGGTCCCTCGAGCACGATGACGCCGCGCGCCTGGAAGCTTGCGTGCAGGGCGGCGGCGTTGCGGTGTTCCCCACAGACACCGTCTACGGCGTCTGCTGTGACCCCGAGAGCGAGACAGCCGCGCACAAGCTCTACGCCTTGAAGGGGCGTCCCGCCGCGCGTCCCGCGGCGGTCATGTTCTTCGCGCTCGAGCCCGCGCTCGATGCTCTGCCTGAGCTCCGCGACGGCGAGCGCGCGCTACTGCGAGCGCTCTTGCCGGCCCCGCTGATGCTGCTGCTCGCCAACCGTTCGCGACGTTTCGCGCCGGCATGTCGCACCGATCCAGACACGTTCGGGCTGCGCGTGCCGCAGCTGCCCGCCTCGCTCGCTGCACTTCGCACGCTGCAGTTGCCGATCATGCAGTCCAGCGCCAACCTCTCGGGCGAGCCCGACGCGCGCACGCTCGCGGACGTGCCAAGCGCGCTGCGCGAGGGCGCTGAGCTCGTGCTCGACGGCGGTGAGCTACCCGGCGTGGCCTCCACCGTGCTCGACCTGCGCGAGTGGGAGGAGCACCGGCGCTGGTTCGTGCTGCGCGAGGGCGCGCTGTCGATAACCGCTGTGGAAGCAGGCCTTGAGGCGGCGCTCTGAGGCGCGATCCTGCTGGAGTGCTAGCCTCGTGAGAGCTGCCGCGACTGGCGCCCTGAGGTGGAAGCGACCACCGGGAAGCGGTCAGCCAACCCGCCGCGCGCCTGGGCATCGAAGTCGATATTGCCTGCCAAGGAGAGCGCCGTGAACGAGCTGAGCCCCGACTACTTCAACCGTCCTCTCGCCGAGGTGGACCCCGAGATCGCGGAGGTCTTGCGCGGCGAGCTCGAGCGTGAGCGAAGCACGCTCGAGATGATCGCCTCAGAGAACTTCGTGCCGCGCGCCGTGCTCGAATGCCAGGGCTCGGTGCTGACGAACAAGTACGCCGAGGGCTACCCAGGCCGTCGCTATTACGGCGGCTGCGAGTGGGTCGACGTCTCCGAGCAGCTCGCGATCGACCGTGCCAAGACGCTGTTTGGCGCCGAGCACGCCAACGTGCAGCCGCACTCCGGCGCACAGGCGAACACGGCGGTCTACCACGCGCTGCTGCAGCCGGGCGACACGATCATGGGGCTCTCACTCGCGCACGGCGGACACCTGACGCACGGTATGAAAATCAACGTGTCCGGACGGCTGTATGAGATCGCCGCCTACGAGGTCGACCGCGAGAGCAGCGTGATCGACATGGACGAGGTCGCGCGCATCGCACGCGAGCGCCGCCCAAAGCTGCTGCTCGCGGGCTGGTCGGCCTACCCGCGTCAGCTCGACTTCGCGCGCTTCCGTGAGATCGCCGACGAGGTGGGCGCGCTGTTGATGGTCGACATGGCGCACTTCGCCGGACTCGTCGCCGCAGGGCTACACCCAAACCCGATCGAGCTCGGCGCCGATGTGGTCACGACCACCACCCACAAGACGCTCGGTGGGCCACGCGCGGGTGTGATCTTCTGCAAGGAGCACTACGCCAAAAAGATCGACTCCGCGGTCTTCCCCGGCCAGCAGGGCGGTCCGCTGGAGCACGTGATCGCCGCGAAGGCCGTCGCCTTCAAGATCGCCGCGAGCGAGCTCTTCGTCGAGCGCCAGCAGCGCACGCTCGACGGCGCACGCGCGCTCGCAACTGAGCTGATGGGCGCAGGACACGGTGTGAAGGTGCTCAGCGGCGGCACCGACGTGCACCTGATCCTCGTGGACCTACGCGACTGCGAGCCCGAGCTGAGCGGCAAGCAGGCCGAGGATCGCCTGCACGAGATCCAGATCACGGTCAACCGCAACGCGGTGCCCTTCGATCCGCGCCCGCCGATGGAAGCCTCCGGACTGCGCATCGGCACGCCCGCGCTCGCCACGCGCGGACTGCAGGCCGAGGACTTCAACGAGGTCGGCAAAATACTCGCCGTCGCGCTCACGCCCGAGTTCGAGAGCCGTGCCGGGGAGCTCGCCGAACGTGTCGCCGCGATCGTGGATCGCTACCCGCTGTATGAGAGCCTGGGGGCGCCCACGCTCGTGTAGGGCTCCTGCGACCCCCGCGCCTGCGATGCTGTCGCGAGCAGATGGCGCATCCAACCGAGCTTGAAGCGCTGTACGCCTTCCTTCTCGCCGCCGGCGTGACCGCGCTGCTGACCCCGCTGAGCATGCGCCTCGCGCGCAGGGTCGGCGCGATCGATGAACCGCGCACGCGTGGTCTGGCCGATCGCCCCACGCCGCTGCTCGGCGGCCTCGCGATCTTCGCGGGAACGCTCGTGGCGACGCTCGTGGTGCTGCCGGCCGGCTACGGCGAAGACCATCAGCTATGGCATGGCGTCCTCCTCGGCGCGGCCGTGATCACGCTCGTCGGCGCGCTCGACGATCGCTTCGACTTGCATCCCTCGCTGAAGCTGATCGGCCAGGTTGTTGCCGCCGTGATCGTCGTCAACGCGGGCGTGGCCGTCAAGCACATCACGTTGCCCTTCATCGGCGAACTGGCTTTCCCCAACGCCGGCGTCACAAATGCGGGGCCGGTGCTGACCGTGCTCGGGCTCGTGGTGATGATGAACGTGGTCAACTTCTCCGACGGCGTCGACGGCCTCGCGGCCGGCGTCTGCGTGATCATCGCCGCCGCGATGGCGGTGATCGCCTTCGACCTTGCTCGCCAGGCGCCCGGCGTGCTCGCAGCGCTCACCGCCGGGGCCGCGCTCGGCTTTCTGATCTTCAACTTCCCGCCCGCCTCGAGCTTCATGGGCGATTGCGGCGCCAACCTGCTCGGCCTGCTGATGGGCGTGATCACCGTGGAGGCGGCCGTCAAGACAGCAGCGGTGGTGTCCTTCGTGCTGCCGCTGATCCTGCTCGCCGTGCCGTTTCTGGACACGACCTTCGTGGTGCTCAAGCGCTTGAAGTACAAGCAGCCGATCTACCGACCCGACAGCGAGCACTTCCATCACCGCATGGCCCGTATCGGCTTCTCAAGCCGGCGCACGATCGCCTACCTGTATGCCTGGACGCTGATGCTCGCAGGCCTCGCGCTGGCGCTGCGCTTCGTTCCCTACAGCGACCACAAAGGCCATTTGCGCGGCGGTTGGACGCTCGTGATGATCGGGCTCGGGCTGATCGTGCTCGTGGCCAGCGTGTATCTCGTGTACGTGCTCGAGATCCTCAAGTTCCGTCGCCTCGACGCGACGCGCCTGCGTCGCCTGCGCCCAGAGGCCTCACCAGCGGAGATCGACGTACACGTTGCGCAAGACCTCGAAACCGGTGAGTTCCAAGCGGTGACGCAGACCGGGCACGGCGATATGCAGGTGCGTGGCGATGCGGGCTCGTCCCGGGCTGAGGAGGGGGTCGGCGAGCGGCAAGTGGATCAGCACGGCGTAGGCGCAGACCAGGAGCGTGGCGGCGCGCAGGCGCCGATCGTTGCTGACGGCCGCTAGCGGCAGCAGCCAGATCGCATACCAGGGCAACAGCCAAGCGGTCGAAAGCAGTAGCGCGAGCGTTGCCCAGCCGGCGCTGACGCGCCAGTCGCCGCCGCGTGCGGTGCGCCAGAGCGTGCCCGCGAGGACCACGAGGAAGCCAGCCACGAACACCTGGCGCCACCAGCTCGGCGTGCCGCTCAGCCCGAACAGTCGCGCCGTCTCCGCTGGGATGCTGTGTGTGGCCACGATCTGCTGCTGCTCGCCGACCGCGTCGAGGAAGCCGAGCGCGTGCACCCCGAAGCCGAGCATGCCAAGCGCTGCCAGCGCGAGCAGGCTGAAGAGCGCTGCGAACAGCACCCCACGCTGCTCGCGCGCCGTGCGACCGGAAAGCACGAGGAACGGCAACACGATGCCAGCCGTCAGCTTCACGCCGACTCCCGCCGCGAGCGCTGCCGCGGCGCCACGCGGACGTGGATGAGCGGCGGCGCTGAGCACAAGCGCGCCGGCGAGCGCGAGCACCACCAGGGTGTCGTTGTGTGCGCCACCAACCGCGAGCACGAGCAGCACGGGGTCGAGCCCCACGAAGGCCGCCGCTGTAGTCGGTGAGTGTCCGAGGCGCCTCGCCGCCGTGGCGATCAACGCGATCGTGCCGAGGCTCGCGGCGGCCGCTAGGCCCTTCAGCACCCACAGCCCGCCCGCCAGACCAAGCGGCGCGGTCAGGTAGCTCGCGAGCGTGAACAGCGGCCCGTAGGGGGAGTGCTTGAAAGGCCAGCCGATGTACCAGTAGATCGGGTCGCGTGCGGCTTCAGCCGCGACGTGCGTGTATGGGTCGAGCCCGTGCAAGGCGCCCATGCGCGCGAACGCGAGATAGCCGAAGACGTCCTGGGAGAACAGCGGTGGCCCAAGCACGAGGATCAGGTGTGCGAGCACGATCGCCGCGGCCAGCGGTGTGCGTGTCAGCGTGCGGGCGCCAACGAGCACGAGTAGGTAGCTCGCGCACATGATCAGCATCAGCGTCTGGAACCCTCCGCTACCGAGCCCGCCCCCGATCGCCTCCAATGGGCCGGACAGCCAACCGGGCCAGCCACCGCTGCGGCCCGGCACGAGCGGTGAGGGCGCCGCCGCAGCCCCCGCACTGATCAGGAAGACCGTGCTGAGCACGCCGAGCAGCCCTACTGCACCGAGCACACGCGCCACGGTGGGCGACAGACGGCCACTGCCCGGGAGTGGGGCCATCCCCTGCGGTGTGCCCTTATCTCCCTCGCGGGGTATGGGAGTCGTGACCTGCAAGAGGCTCATTGTTACGTCTGGCAGAGCTGCGAGGCTCACGCGTGAGCGCTAACCTCATAACCGAGCTGCGTACGCCGGGGGCCCCCGCGCGTGGACGCAAGCCGGAGCGCCCCGTCCGGGCGCGGCCATCCTTTATGCGACGCCGCAAGCGCAAACGCGATCTGCCCCGGATTCCCGGGCCCAGTCGCATTCTGATCCTGTCCGCCGACGTCGGCGAGGGTCACGCCGCGGCCGCGCGCGCTCTCTCCCAGCAGGTCAAAGCCTCTCCCGAGCAGGCCGAGGTGACGATTATCGACGGGCTCGCCGCGATGGGGCCGCTGTTGCGTCCCGTGGTCGAGGACGGCTATCGCGTCCAGCTGCGCTTCTTCCCCTGGACTTACACGGTCGTCTACTGGCTGCTCGAGCACGTCCTGCCGATCCGCATGCTCGTGCGTCGGCTGCTCTGCACGCTCGGTGCGCGTCCGCTGGCGCGGGCGATCGCCGAGCACGATCCCGACGTGATCGTCTCGACCTACCCCGCCGTCACGGTCGTGCTCGCACACCTGCGGCGCAGGCGCGTGGTGGACTGCCCGACGGTGGCGACGATCACGGACCTGACCGGGCTGTTCTTCTGGGCGCAGCCGGGGATCGACACCCACCTGGTCATGTATGGCGAGTCGATGGGCTCCGTCGAGCGGATTGCGGGAGCTGGCAGCGTGCAGCTCGTGCGGCCGCTGATCTCGGCCGAGTTCCTCGAGCCGCGCTGCCCGATCGACTCTCGCCGTGCGCTCGGCCTGCCAGCGCAGGGACGCATGGTCGTCGTGTCCGGTGGTGGCTGGGGCGTGGGGGACATCGCCGGCGCGGTTGGCGAGTTCACGCGCGTGCCCGAGGTCTCGAGCATCGTCTGCTTGGCGGGGCGCAACGAGCAGCTGGCCGGCAAGCTGCGAGCGACCTTCGCCGAGGACTCGCGCGTCCACGTCTACGGTTTCACCGACAAGATGCCCGATCTGCTCGCCGCCGCAGATGTGCTCGTGCACTCCACCGGCGGGGTCACCTGCCTAGAGGCCAAGGCCACAGGCACTCCGGTCGTCTCCTACGGGCTGCCGGTGGGACACGCGCGTCTGAACACGCGTGCGATGGCCGCGCTCGATCTGCTGCGCCTGGCGAACGACACCGACGAGCTACGCGAGCACGTGCAGGCGAGCTTTACCGCCGAGGAGAGTGCTGAGCAGCCGTCGGCGCTCGTCTCGAGCGCGCACGGACCGACGGCTGTCGACGCGGTGCTAGCGGCGCCGCGGCGCGTGCGCCCGATACCGATCTGGCAGCTGCGTCTCGCCGCCGCCGCCACCTGGGTGGCGCTGCTCGTGGGCGTGGGCTCCTGGATGATGTCCACCGACGAGGTCACCGCCGTTGCGGCGAAGCTGCTGCACGTGCAGCAGCTCGTTCACGTGCAGACCAATCGCCCCGATGTGGCGCTGATCCTGCACGCGCCCGCCCGCGTCGTTCCGGCGGTGGCCGCGCAGTTGGCAGCCCGGGGCATCCACGTCACGTTCGCCGATGACGCCGGCGTGCCCTCGAAGCAGCGCATCCGCGCACTGCGCGCGCTCGGCGATGAGCTCGTGCCGGAAGTGCCCGGCTCCTCGCTGCTGCGCTGGGAGCGCACGCGCGGGATGCTGCGCAAACAGGCGCGTGCGCTCGGCCTGCACAAGCACTTCTACTATCTGCAGCCTTCCGGCGGTCTATCGGTGGGGCAGCTGGTGCTCGCCCGCACTGCGGGCGCCACCCCCGTCAGAGGCCAGCTCCGTTTGAACGCAACCGCGCCGCTACCTCAGCGACCGATGCGCGCGGGTGATGTGCTCGTTGTAGAGCTCGACGGCTCGCCTGCCTCGGTCTCCGGGCTCGAGCGCATCATCGCCTGGCTCGGCTCGGACAAGCTCGGTGCCATGCCGCTCGCCTGGCTCACGCGCTCGCCTTCCATCAACGCCAGCAGCAACGGCGAGCGCGCCAAAAGCGCCGCGCCCGTAACGAGCGCCAACAGCGAGGCGATCAACGGCGCTCCGCCGAGCGGCGTGGCGCCAAAGCGCTCACCGAGCAGTAGCGGCGCGAGCACCACCGGCACAACCGTCTGAGTTACGAACACGACCGGCGCGACCTGGATCGCGGGGCGCGACTGCAGCGCGCTCATCTCGCTGAGCACGCCCACGCCCGACGCTGCCGCGGTCGCCACGGCCCACAGTCCGGCGGCGAGCAGATGATGTCCTTGGAGGTCATCGGATGCAAGCTTGGTCGCCACGCCGCTCCAGCCGAAGGCCAGGCCGGCGCCGATCATCGTGATCTCCGGACGCGAGTGGCCAAACGCGCGCAGGAGGTAAGGAAGGAGGCTCGCGAGTGCGAGCACGCCGAGCACCACCGCGATCGTCAGTTCCTCGGAGGTGTGCGTGGTGCTGCGCGGCGGCGCGAACAGTCCGGCGCCGATCACGCCGCACACGATCGCGCCGACCGCCATGTACTCATAGCGTCCCGCGTGCTCGCCCAGCATCCGCTCGGCGAGCAGCATCAGCACGAGCAACCCGGCGGCGAGCGCCGGCTGCACGACCACGAGCGGCGCGAGCAGCAGCGCGAGCACCTGTAGCGGCCAGCCGAGGATCGAGAGTCCCGTGCCAAAAAGCCAGCGCGCGCGGCGCACGAGGCCCCAGGCGAGCGCGAGGCGCAGATGCTCCTCGTGGGGCGCCTGCTTGGCATCGGCTGCCTGCAGCGCGATCCCTAGGCTGTAGAGCGTCGAGGCCCCGATCGCCGCTCCGATTCCCAGCACCAGATTGACCATGTACGCCCACGATCATCGCACTCCCGCAGCCCGCATCACGGGTGCGCTGCTCGGCGCGGGCGCGCTCGCCCACGCGCTGCCCGTGCTCACGGGCTCGCGACCGGTGCACTTTCCGCGCTCACCGGAGCCGATCTTCCCGGCGCTGCGCCGGGCGCTCGGCGTCGAGGATCGCGTCGCCGGCGGGGAGGGCTATGCGCTCACCTTCGACGACGGGCCTCATCGCGAAGGCACTCCCGCGGTGCTCGAGATCCTCGCCCGCGAGCGCGTTCGCGCGACTTCTTCCTCGTCGGTGAGCAGGTGCTGCGCAGCCCCGGCCTCGCCCGCGAGATCGCCGCCGCCGGTCATGAGATCGCGCTGCACTGCGACCGGCACCGCAACCTGCTGCGCCTCACGCCTTGGCAGACGCGCGAGGACATGCTTCGCGCCGAGGAGCGGATTTGCAACGAGACGGGCGCTGCGCTGAGGCTCTATCGGCCGCCCTACGGCGTGCTCAACGCCTCTGCACTGCTGCTCGCGCGAGAGCAGAGCTGGCGCACGCTCTTGTGGAGTCACTGGGGTCGTGACTGGGAGGCGCGCGCGAGCGCCGAGTCGATCGCCACACACGTCACGGCCGGCGCGGGCGCGGGCGCGGTGTTGCTGCTGCACGACGCCGATGACTACTCCGCGCCACGTTCATGGGAGCGCACTGTCGCGGCGCTGCCGCGCGTTCTCGACACGCTCGCAGCGCGCGGCCTCAGCCCCGTGTCGCCCTGAGCGACGGCTAAGATTGACTACTTGAGTACCGCGGTTTCGATCGAGGCGGGTGGCTCGACCGGAGCGAGGGCGCTGCGCTCGATGCAGGCGCCCAGGCTGCCCGGCCCGAGGCGCTCGCACTGGTGGGTGGAGGCGCTCGTGATCCTCTGGCTCGGCTGGGTCTATGACGCGATCACGAACCTCGCGCCGCTGCGTCTGCATGCCGCGCTCGCGCACGCCGAAGATCTGCTCAGCGTCGAGCGCACGCTGCACGTCGACCCCGAGCACGCGCTCGATCAGTGGTTGGCGGGGCACCATTCGTTGGGCCTGGCGATCTCCGACTACTACGACAACGCGCATTTCGTGGTCACGCTCGCGCTGCTCGGCTGGCTGTGGTGGCGGCGCGCGGACATCTATCGACCGCTGCGCAACGCGCTGGTGCTCGTCAACCTGCTCGCCTTCATCGTCTTCTGGCGCTATCCGGTCGCGCCGCCGCGCATGCTGCCGGGCTTCACCGACATAGTTGCTGACACGCACGCGATCGGCTCGTGGCACAGCGGCGCGCTCGCCTCGCAGGCCAACCAGCTGGCTGCGATGCCCTCGCTGCACATCGCCTGGGCGCTGTGGTGCACGGTGGCCTTGTGGCGGATGAGCACCCGCCGCTGGGTGCGTCTGCTCGGCGTCACCTATCCCTGCCTGACCGCTGCGGCGGTGCTGGTGACGGGAAACCACTTCGTGTTGGACATTTTCGCCGGCGCGCTTGTGATGGCTGCGGCCTTCGCGCTTGTGGCGTTCGGTAGGGAGGGCTTCGAGCGCCTGAGGATCGGCATGCCTGGAAGGTCCCGAGCTAGTGCAAATTCCGCACAACCCGAGTACCGCATGTCACAAACTTGTTACGAAGTCCGAGACCAGGTAGACTAGGCCGCGCCGCCGCAGAGAGTTGAGGGACACCTCGACGGCGCCCGTCGCGACTGAGCGCGGGGCCTTTCTCGTCTGTAGGGTGGCCCTATAAACATGCCC
This sequence comes from uncultured Solirubrobacterales bacterium, assembly GCA_963785435.1. Classification (GTDB taxonomy): domain Bacteria; phylum Actinomycetota; class Thermoleophilia; order Solirubrobacterales; family Solirubrobacteraceae; genus Palsa-744. The sequence continues at coordinate 524,769 of CAWAVE010000007.1, read as the reverse complement.
GATTTCGATGCCAACGAGGATCTCAGCTGCCTGCCCGGCGCCGGCTCGGGTAGCTCGCCCGAACCATTCGAGCTGCACCGCCCAGCCGTTCCCGCGCGTCCTGGCGAATGGGCGCCCCTGCGCCGCAGCAGGCGAGGCTGGCGTATGGAGATCTTGCCGTTGAAGCGCCGTCAGTCAGGGCAGGGACCATCCTGTCGCGCCAGGGAGCGCCGCTGTCGCCTCGGCGCGCCGCCGATGCGACGCCGTCGGCGCTGGACAAGCAGCATCCTGCCCCCCGGATCTCGAAGCTGACGTGGTCTACCTCCGCTACCTCGACGTGTGCCTGGTGCTCGCGACGGCCCCGTTTGTGCTCGTCGGTGGAATGCCCACGCTCGGCTATCTGCTCGGCGCCGGCGCCTGGCTGTTGACACGCGCCGGGACCGCCTTCCTGCATGCTCAGGCGCGCCGCGCCGGTGAGGCCAAGATTCGTGCCGGGCTGCATGGTCGCGGCGCTGCTGGGACGCGTGTGGCTCGTCGCGCTGGCGATCATCCTCGCGCGTTACGTGGGCACCAAGAGCGACGGGATCATGGCCGCCGCGCTGCTGCTTGCAGCCTTCACCGTCTACCTCGCGATGTCCTTCGTCACGCGCGACGGCCCGATTGGTGCGCCCCGCGCTTCGGGGAGGCCGAGCACCTCATGAGCGCGCGTCTCCTCAACGCCCGCCGGGACACCCGCGCCCGCGCCATCCTCGAACGCTCAAACGCACGCTGCTGATTCTCGCGGGCGTGTGGATCGGCGGCATCGTGGTGCTGTTCGTGATCTTCGGGAGCGGCGGGCGCAATACCGCCTACCAGCCGCAGAATGAGTTCAAGCTCGATAACTGGGTCCACCTCGGCGTCTTCTCGATCAATAAGGCCGTGCTCTACCTGTTCCTTGCGGCGATCGCGACGTGCGCGACGATGATCTACATAGCCAAGCGCATGCAGGCACGCCCCAACAAGGTGCAGACCGCGGTTGAGGGCCTCTACCAGTTGATGCGCGAGAACATCACCGGCGGCAACCTCGACGAGAAGATGGCCAAGCGCTGGTTCCCGTTCATCGGCACGCTGTTCCTGTTCATCATGTTCTCGAACCTTGTCGGCTACATCCCGCTGCCGACGAACACCGAGCACAAGGTTGACGTGCTCGGCCTGCACATCCCTTCCTTCTCGCTCTATGCGGCGACCGCCAACCTCTCGATCCCGCTGGTGCTCGCGCTGATGGTCTTCATCTCCTACACCTTTGAAGGGCTGCGCGCCAAGGGCCCGATCGGCTATCTCAAAGGGCTCGTCCCCGGTGGCGTGACCGGCGGCATGGCCGTTGCGATCTTCTTCCTCGAGGTGCTCTCCAACTTCATGCGGATTCTCTCGCTGACGATCAGGTTGTTCGCGAACATTCTCGCGGGACACCTGATCATCCTGTTCATGGCAGGCGGCCTGGCCGTGATCCTCGGCCTCTCCGCACTGGCCTGGGCCACGGTCCCGCTGGGGATCGGTCTGTTCGCGTTCGAGGTGGTACTGGTGGCCGCCCTGCAGGCGTTCATCTTCGCGACCCTCACAGCTATCTACCTTGGCGGCGCCGTCGCCAAAGACCACTAAAGGAGCAATCGTCGTGCACATAGCTTTCATCACCCTGCTGGCCGCCGTGACAGAAGAAACGGCCAAGGCCGGCAAGTCGATCGGCCTCGGCGTAGGCGGAGGTCTCGGCGCCGTCGGCGCCGGTGTCGGCATCGGCATCATCTTCGGCAAGGCGATCGAGGCGATCACGCGCCAGCCCGAGATGCGCGACGAGATCACGCAGCTGCAATGGCTGGGTTTCGCGCTGACGGAGGCCTGCTTCTTCTACGGGCTCGTGGCCGGGCTGCTCGCCGCGTTCATCGTCTGAGCCGATGCTCGCCTCGCTCGCAAACCTCTCAGCGTCCGGTGCGCAAGTGATCGCCTCCAGCGGTGGCTTCTTGATCGAACCGGGCATCGGGCTGATGATCTGGACGCTGCTCGTCTTCGCGGCGACGATGTTCCTGCTCTCCAAGCTCGCCTTTCCGCGCATCTCTGAGGCGCTCGGCCGGCGCCAGGCCGCGATCGAAGACTCGATCGACACCGCCGAGCGCACACGCGCTGAAGCGGAGCAGATCCTCTCCGAATACCGCGAGCGGCTGAAGGAGGCACGGGCGCAGGCCGATGAGATCGTCCAGCGCGCTCGCCAGGCGGCCGAGTCGCACGACCGCGAGGCCAAAGACCGCGGCCAGGAGCTCGTAGCGGAGGCGGCCAAGCGCGCGGAGCGCGACATCGAGGCGGCCACCAAGCGCGCGCTCGATGACATCCGCAAGGAGGTCGCCGACCTCACGATCCTGGCCACCGAGAAGGTCACACGCAAGACGCTGAGCGACGCCGACCAGCGGCGCCTGGTCGAGGAGGCGCTCGGCGAGCTCGACTTCTCCGGGCTCTCCTCGGGTGCGCCGCAGAACTGATGGAGGAGCTCGCCCAGGTATACGCCCGCTCGCTGTTCGAGGTCGCCCGCGAGCAGGGCAAGCTCGACGAGCTGCGCGAGCAGCTCGCGCAGTTCGCGGACGCGCTCGATCAGACCCGTGATCTGGCCGTCTTCTTCTTCTCGCCCTACTTCTCCACAAAAGAGAAGCAGGAGGGACTCGGGCGGCTGCTCGACGGTGCCGATCAGGCGCTTTTGAACTTCCTCGGGCTGCTGATCGAAAATCACCGTATGCCCGTCATCTTCCGTATCCGCCACGAGTACGAGCGCCTCTGGGACGAGGAGAACCGCACGCTACCCGTGGAGATCACGAGCGCGATCGAGCTCGATCCGACGATGACCGAGGGCCTTGGCCGCAGGATCGGCGAGAGCGCGGGGCGCAAGGTCACGCTGGCCGCGCGCGTGGATCCGGACATCCTCGGCGGCATCGTGGTCAGGGTCGGCAACTCGATCCTCGACGCCTCTATTCGCAACCGACTGGAGCAGCTGCGCAGGCACGTTGCCCAAGGAGCCTGACATGCAGATCAATCCCGACGAGATCACAAGCATCCTCAAGAGCCGCATCGAGGGGCTCGGCGACGGCCGCGCAGAGCTGACGGAGGTCGGCACCGTGCTGTCCGTCGCGGACGGCATCGCGCGCATCCACGGCCTCGAGAACTGCATGTCCTTCGAGATGCTCGAGCTGCCCCACGGCGTCACCGGGCTCGCGCTGAACCTCGAGTCCGACAACGTCGGCGCGGTGCTGTTCGGCGATTGGGAGAGCATCTCGGAGGGCGACACCGTCAAGCGCACCGGCGCGCTGCTGGAGATCCCCGTCGGCGAGCAGCTCTTGGGCCGCATCGTGGACCCGCTCGGGCGCCCGCTCGACGGCAAGGGCGACATCCACACGACCGAGACGCGCCCTGCCGAGTTCAAGGCGCCAGGCGTCGTGCAGCGCCAGCCCGTGACCGAACCGATGCAGACCGGCCTGAAGGCGATCGACGCGATGATCCCCGTCGGCCGCGGCCAGCGCGAGCTGATCATCGGCGACCGCCAGACGGGCAAGACGGCGATCGCGGTCGACGCGATCATCAACAACAAGGACACCGGCGTGATCTCCGTCTATGTGGCGATCGGCCAGCGCATGGCCACGGTCGTCGCGATCGCAAAGACGCTCGATGAAAACGGCGCGCTCGACAACACGATCATCGTCGCCGCGCCTGCCGATGAGGCCGCGCCGATCAAGTTCATGGCGCCCTACGCGGGCTGTGCGATGGGGGAGCACTTCCTCTACAACGGCAAACACGCGCTGTGCGTCTACGACGACCTCACCAAGCACGCCTACGCCTATCGCCAGATGTCGCTGCTGCTGCGCCGGCCGCCGGGCCGCGAGGCATACCCTGGCGACGTCTTCTACCTGCACTCGCGCCTGCTCGAGCGCTCAGTCAAGCTCAACGACGAGCTCGGCGGCGGATCGCTGACGGCGCTGCCGATCATCGAGACCCAGGCGGGCGACGTCTCGGCCTACATCCCCACGAACGTGATCTCGATCACCGACGGGCAGATCTTCCTCGAGTCGGCGCTGTTCAACTCCGGCGTGCGTCCCGCGATCAACGTCGGCGTGTCGGTCTCGCGCGTTGGTGGAAACGCGCAGATGGGGCCGATGAAGAAAGTGGCGGGAAGGATCAAGCTCGAGCTCTCGCAGTACCGCGACCTCGAGGCCTTCGCGCAGTTCGGCTCCGACCTCGACGCTGACACGCAGCGCACGCTGGCGCGTGGCGAGCGGCTCGTGATGACGCTCAACCAGGGTGAGCGCGCGCCGCTCGCGGTCGAGGACCAGACGATTCAGATCTTCGCCGCCACGAACGGCTTCCTGGATCGGCTGAACGTGGAGCGCGTGGGCGAGTTCCTGCTCGCGCTGACCGAACGGATGCACTCGCAGGGCCAGGCGATCCGCGAGAAGATCGCCGGCGGCGACTGGTCCAAGGAGCTGCAGAGCGAGCTCAACGACGCCGTTGCGGCGTTCGCACAGGACTTCGGCTATGACCTCGATGAGGAGGGCCAGCCGCTGGAGGACGACGCGCCGCCCGTCGAGCGTCCGCGCGAGGCAGACAAGGAGCCGCAGGCGGCCTAGTCAGGTCACCGAGCGAACAAGCACATGGCCTCCCAGCGCGACGTCAAGACCAAGATCTCCTCGGTCAAGAACATTCAGAAGATCACGCGTGCCATGGAGATGGTCGCCGCGGCGCGCCTGCGCCGCGCCGAGCAGCGAATCGAGGCGCTGCGCCCCTACGCCGACGCGCTGCGCCGGATGACGCGCCAGGCCGCCAAGGCCGCAGGTGCCGAGGCATCGCGCCTGCCGCTGCTGGGCGAGCACGACAGCGAAGATCGCGTGGGCCTGTTGATCGTGACCGGCGATCGCGGGCTCGCCGGTGGCTTCAACTCGCAGATCGTGCGCGCCAGCATGCGCATCTCCGGCGAGCTCAGCGAGCAGGGACTGCAAAGCGTTTGGTATGCGGCCGGACGGCGCGGCGTGTCCTCGATCAGCTTCCGCGGCCACGAGCTGCAGGGCAGCTACACGGGCTTTGCAGATCGCCCCGCCTACGCCGATGCGCGCTCGATCGCAGAAGATTTGATACAGGCCTACACCAGCGGTGAGGTCGACCGCGTGGAGATGGTCTACAACGCCTACATCTCGCCGCTCACGCAGCGCGTCACGCACGAGCGCCTGCTGCCGATCTCCCACGCCACGATCGCCGGTGAGCAAGAGGATGAGGCACAGGCCGGCGAGGAGCCTGAGTCCAGTGGGCCACGCGCGCTCGTGGACTACGAGCCTGACCCCGAGGAGATCCTCAAGCGCTTGGTCCCCGACTACGTGGAGATCTCGATCTACCGTGCGCTCGTCGAGTCCACCGCGGGCTTCTTCGGTGCACAGATGACCGCGATGCGCAGCGCCTCTGACAACGCGGGAGAGATCATCACCGACCTCACGCTGCAGATGAACCGCGCACGCCAGGCTGAGATCACGCAGGAGATCATGGAGGTGGTCGCAGGCGCCGAGGGTCTGTCCTAGGCCGCGTCTGAGACCGCACGAACGAACCAATCTTGAATAGATAGATAGAAGAGGAGAGCAGAGAAAATGGACGCCAGCATCGCCACCGAGCCGAACGTCAACGGCCAGGCCGCCACGCGCAACGTCGGGCGCATCGAGGAGATCCAGGGCGTCGTGATCGAGGCCGTCTTCAGCGAGCGCCTGCCCGAGATCAACCACGCCGTCACGATCGCGCGGCCTGCCGCAGCGGCGGATGAGGAGGCCGAGGGCATCAGTCCCGGCGCCGGCGGGAGCGTGCTCGTGTGCGAGGTTCTGCAGCACCTCGGCGATGACCGGGTGCGCGCGGTCGCGATGGACATAACCGACGGCCTCTCGCGCGGCATGGAGGTGATCGACACCGGCGGCCCGATCAGCGTGCCCGTCGGCGAGGCGACGCTTGGGCGCATCTTCAACCTGCTCGGCGAGCCGATCGACCTCGGCGCGGATCTGCCCGCGGACGTCGAACGACGCGGCATCCACCAGCCTTCCCCGAGCGTCGAGGACCTGACGCCGACGACCGAGATGTTCGAGACGGGCATCAAGGTCGTGGACCTGCTCGCGCCCTACGCCAAGGGCGGCAAGGTCGGCCTGTTCGGCGGCGCGGGCGTGGGCAAGACGGTGCTGATCCAGGAGCTGATCCACAACCTCGCCAAGGAGCACGGCGGCCTGTCCGCCTTCTGCGGAGTCGGCGAGCGCTCGCGCGAGGGCAACGACCTGTGGCTAGAGATGAAGGAGTCGGGCGTGCTCGACAAGACGATGCTCGTCTTCGGCCAGATGAACGAGCCGCCCGGAGCACGCATGCGTGTCGCTCTGTCGGGGCTGACGATGGCCGAACACTTCCGCGACGAGGGCCAGGACGTGCTGCTGTTCATCGACAACATCTTCCGCTTCGTGCAGGCCGGCTCTGAGGTCTCGGCGCTGCTCGGCCGGATGCCCTCGCAGGTCGGCTACCAGCCGACGCTCGAGACCGAGATGGGGCAGCTGCAGGAGCGCATCACCTCCACGCGCACCGGCTCGGTGACCTCCGTGCAGGCGATCTACGTGCCCGCGGATGACTACACCGACCCGGCTCCCGCGTCGGTGTTCGCACACCTCAACGCGACCACCGCGCTGTCACGCGCGATCTCCGAAAAAGGCATCTACCCGGCGGTCGACCCGCTCGACTCGACCTCCACGATCCTCAAGGCAGACATCCTCGGCGAGGATCACTTCCGCGTCGCCAACCGCGTCAAGGAGGTCCTGCAGCGCTACAAGGAGCTGCAGGACATCATCGCGATCCTCGGCATCGACGAGCTCTCCGATGAGGACAAGCTCACGGTGCAGCGCGCGCGCAAGATCGAGCGCTTCCTCTCCCAGCCCTTCTTCGTGGCCGAACAGTTCACCGGCACGCCCGGCGCCTACGTGAAAATCGAGGACACGATTCGCGGCTTCGAGGAGATCCTCGACGGCAAGCACGACGAGGTCCCTGAGAGCGCCTTCTTCTTGAAGGGCACGATCGAGGAAGTCGTCGAGTCGGTCGGGAAGTAGACCGTGACGCGCACTACATTCCCAGTCGAAGTGCTGACGCCCGAGGGCGAGGTGTTCTCCGAGGAGGTCGAGATGCTCTCCACGCGCACCGCCGTCGGCTCGATCGGTCTGCTCGCCAACCACGAGCCGCTGCTCGCGATGCTCGAACCGGCCGAGCTGCGCCTCTACCGCTCAGAGACCGATGTGGTGAGCTTCGCGCAGGCAGAGGGCTACCTGCAGTTCGCCGATAATCGCGCGCTCGTGCTCGTCGAGGAAGCGATCGCGCACGATGCGCTCGATCGTGGCGCTTTCGAGTCCAAGCTCGCCGAGGCGCGCAGCGCGGCCGAGCGCGCCGAGCCCGACAGCGATGAGCGTGCGCGTGCTGAGCGCGACATCCGCCGCTATGAGGCCTTCCTGTCGGTCGGCAGCTAGCTAGAAACACCGTTTCCAAGCGCCACCCACTAGCCTTCTCCGCCTCATGAGCGCCTCCCCTGAGCCAATCGGAGTGATCGGCACCGGCTACGTCGGTCTCGTCACAGCCGCCGGTTTCGCGGAGCTCGGCAGCGAGGTGTGGTGCGTTGACATCGACGCCGCCAAGATCGAGCGGCTGCGCCGCGGCGAGGTGCCGATCTATGAGCCGGGCCTCGAGGAGCTGCTCGCGCGCAACTCAGAGCGCCTGCATTTCTCCACCGACATCGCCGATGCGCTAGCGCACGCGCGCCTGCTGTTCGTGGCCGTGGGCACACCGCCCACCTACTCGGGCGATGCGGACCTCTCAGCGGTCCACGCCGTCGTCGGCGCGATCCCCGCGGCGGAGGATCGCGCGCTCGTGATGAAGTCGACCGTGCCCTGCGGCACCGGCGCTTCGCTACAGCGCGTCTTCGGCGAGAACGGCAAGGGCGCGCTCGGCTACGTCTCCTGCCCCGAGTTCCTCAAGGAGGGCTCCGCCGTCGCGGACTTCCTGCATCCCGACCGCGTCGTCATCGGCGACGGGGGCGGCTGGGCGGGCGACGCGGTCGCCGCGCTCTACGCGCCGCTCGATGCGCCGCTCGTGCGCACCGACGTGGCGAGCGCGGAGATGGTCAAGCTGGCCTCAAACGCCTTCCTCGCGACCAAGATCTCTTTCATCAACGAGATCGCAAACGTCTGCGAGGAGACCGGCGCGGACGTGGTCGAGGTCGCGCGCGGTATGGGCCTGGACGACCGCATCGGCAAGAAGTTCCTGCAGGCCGGCATCGGCTTCGGCGGCAGCTGCTTCCCCAAGGACGTCGACGCGCTCAAGCAGCTCGCCGGCAACTCCGGCTATCACTTTCAGCTGCTCACCGCCGTGATCGAGGTCAACGACCTGCAAAAGCGGCGCGTGATCGGCAAGCTGCAGCGCCACCTCGGCGGCCTCGCCGGCAAGCGCATCGCGCTGCTCGGGCTCGCATTCAAGCCGAACACCGACGACATGCGTGAGGCCTCATCGCTCGTGCTCTGCGCACGCCTGCAGGCCGATGGCGCGCGCGTCAGCGTCTATGACCCAGTTGCCGAGGAGCAGGCCCGCGCGCTCGTTTCCGGAGTTGACTTCGCCGGCTCGCCGCTGGCGGCGCTCGAAGGCGCTGATGCTGCGGTGCTGGTCACGGAGTGGCAAGAGCTGCTCGAGCTCGACTGGACCGCCGCTGCTGGCGCGATGGCAGGAAGCCTCGTGATCGACGGGCGCAACGCGCTTGACCCCGCCGCCGTGCGCGCGGCGGGCCTCACCTACGAGGGCATCGGGAGGCGGTGAGCGCATCCAGGCGGTGATCCTCGTCGGCGGGCAAGGCACGCGCCTGCGCCCGCTCACCTCGAACATCCCCAAGCCGGTCGTGCAGCTCGTGGACCGGCCGTTCATGACCTTCATGCTCGAGTGGCTGCGCGGGCACGGCATCGATGACGTGATCATGTCCTGTGGCTTTCTCGCCGACAGCGTGCGCGACGTGCTCGGCGACGGCTCGAGTCTGGGGATCAGCCTGCGCTTCGTCGAGGAGCCTGAGCCGCTCGGCACCGCGGGGGCGCTGAAGCTCGCCGAGCCGATGCTCGATGAGCGCTTTCTGATGCTCAACGGCGATGTGCTCACCGATATCGACCTAGGTGCTCAGATCGCCCAGCACGAGCGCACCGGCGCTCGTGCGACGCTCGCGCTCGTGCCCGTCGAGGACCCCTCCGCCTACGGCGTGGTGATGCTCGAAGATGACCGCTCGGTGCGCGACTTCGTCGAGAAGCCCGCGCCGGGGAGCGTTGAGAGCAACCTGATCAGCGCCGGCGCCTACGTGCTGCAGCGCGAGATCCTCGAGCTGGTCGCGCCCGATCGCAACGTCTCGATCGAGCGTGAGGTCTGGCCGCGGCTGATCGGCGAGGGCCTTTACGGCTTCCCAGCGGAGAGCTACTGGCTCGACATCGGCACCCCCGAGCGCTACCTGCAGGGCACCTTCGACATCATCGCCGGCAACGTCGCGAGCGGCGTGCGCGAGCGGCTCGGCGCTGAGCATCTGGCGGTCGATGCGAGCGCTACAGTGCAGGGTGAGCTGAGCGCGCCGGCGCTAATCGAGCGCGGGGTGAAGATCGCGCACGACGCCCGCGTGGGTCCCCTCGTGGTGCTCGGTGAGGACGTCTCGATCGGTGCGGGTAGCGTCGTCGAGCGAGCCGTTATCCTTAAAGGCACGCAGATTGGTCCCGGCTGTGAGCTACGCGACTGCATCATCGCCGCGGGCTGTCGGGTTGGAGCCGGCACCAAGATCACGGATGGTGCGGTGCTCGGCGAGAACGTGAGCGTCGGGTCAGAGAACGTGATTACGCGCGGGGCGCGTATCTTCCCTGGTGTCCAGATGCCCGACGGGGCGATCGATTTCTAAAACTATGTTCCCGGCAGCACAGGAGACGAGCAGATGAGCGACAGCGGCGCCACCGCCACACCGATTGCCGAGGAGCTTTCGCGAGCCGCTATCGCTCGCGTGGATCCTTCCGACCAGCTGGGCGACGTGCTCGCGCTGCCCGAGCATCTACGCGATGCGCTCTGGCGCGTGGAGTCGGCGATCATGCAGGACTGGGACACCGCCGCCGGGCTCGTCGTGGCGGGTATGGGCGGCTCGGCGATCGGCGGCGCGCTCGCGCGCGCGGCGCTCGGCGATCATGCCTCGCGCCCGATCTTCGTGACGCGCGCCTACGGGCTGCCGACATGGACCACACCGGACACGATGGTGCTGTGCGCGAGCTACTCGGGCGAGACCGAGGAGACGCTCGCCTGCTACGAGTCAGCAGGCGCGCTGGGTGCCAAGCGCACGGTTGTCACGACCGGTGGGCGTCTGGCCGAGATGGCGCGCGCTGACGGCGTGCCCGTGATCCCACTGCCCGGAGGCTTTCAGCCACGCGCGGCCGTCGCCTACATGATCGTGGCCGCGCTCGAGGTCGCCGCGCTGTGCGGCGCGGGTCCGCGGCTTACCTCGGAGATCGACGTGGCTGCCTCGCACATCGAGCAGCTCGTCGCGGAGTGGGGCCCGGACGCGCCCGAGGACTCGCTGGCCAAGAGCATCGCGCGCGGCCTGCTCGGCTCCACGCCCGTGATTGCAGGCGCGGGCCTGACGACGCCGATCGCCTACCGCTGGAAGACGCAGATCAACGAGAACGCAAAGCAGCCCGCCTTCTGGCACGAACTGCCCGAGCTCGACCACAACGAGATCGTGGGCTGGGAGGGCGCGCGCGACGTGGGGCGTTTCTCCGCCGTGTTCCTCGACGACTCCGACGCGCACCCACGCGTGAAGGAGAGGATGGACATCACCGAGCGGCTGATCGCAGGCAATGCCTTTGCGAGCTTCCGGCTGGAGACGCGTGGGCAGACGGCGATCGAGCGGGTGATCTCGCTGGTGCTGCTCGGTGACCTCGTCTCGATCTACCTCGCTGCGCTGCGCGGCGTCGACCCAGGCCCGGTCAAGATGATCGACGAGCTGAAGTCCGCGCTCGCCAGCCGCTGAGCAGCCGCTGGGCGTGTGATAGCGTCGGATCTGGCCGAGGAGCGCTGCGACGGGCACTGGTCCGCCACGCTCGGCCTCTCTGTAGCAAGGGCGCTCACCTGAGCAGACAGGAGGACTCCCTATGTCAGCAACCACCACCCTCACGCACACCGACTTCAAGGTCGCCGATCTCTCACTCGCCGAGTTCGGCCGCAAGGAGATCACGCTCGCCGAGCACGAGATGCCCGGCCTGATGGCGATCCGCCGCGAGTACGCAGACGCGCAGCCGCTGGCCGGTGCGCGCATCACGGGCTCGCTGCACATGACGATCCAGACAGCTGTGCTGATCGAGACGCTGACCGCGCTCGGCGCGGAGGTGCGCTGGTGCAGCTGCAACATCTTCTCCACCCAGGATCACGCCGCAGCGGCGGTGGCGGTCGGCCCCGACGGCACGCCTGAGAGCCCCGCGGCGTGCCCGTCTACGCCTGGAAGGGCGAGACGCTCGAGGAGTACTGGTGGTGCACCGAGCAGGTGCTCTGCTGGCCCGAGGCCGGCAATGACGGCTCAGTCGGCCCGAACATGATCCTCGATGACGGCGGCGACGCGACGCTGCTCGTGCACAAGGGCACCGAGTACGAGGCCGCCGGTGCGGTCCCCGATCCCGCAGGCGCCGAATCAGAGGAGCACGCGGTGATCCTGAACACGCTTACGCGCTCGCTCGCCGATGACCCGCAGCGTTGGACGCAGATCGGCGCGGGCATCAAAGGCGTAACCGAGGAGACCACCACGGGCGTGCACCGCCTTTATGAGATGGTCGAGGCGGGAGAGCTGCTGTTCCCGGCGATCAACGTCAACGACTCGGTCACGAAGTCCAAGTTCGACAATCTCTACGGCTGTCGGCACTCGCTGATCGACGGCATCAACCGCGCCACCGACGTGATGATCGGCGGCAAGGTCGCGGTCGTATGCGGCTTCGGCGACGTGGGCAAGGGCTGCGCGGAATCGCTGCGCGGCCAGGGCGCGCGCGTGATCATCACCGAGATCGACCCGATCTGCGCGCTACAGGCGGCGATGCAGGGCTATGAGGTCAAGACGCTCGCGGACGTGATCGACACGGCCGACATCTTCATCACGACGACGGGCAACAAGGACATCATCACCGCGGCCGACATGGAGCGCATGAAGCATCAGGCGGTCGTTGGCAACATCGGCCACTTCGACAACGAGATCGACATCGCGGGTCTCGGGCGGATCTCGGGCATCGAGCGCATCAACATCAAGCCGCAGGTCGACAAGTGGGTCTTCCCCGACGGGCACGCGATCATCATGCTCTCCGAGGGACGCCTGTTGAACTTGGGTAACGCGACCGGGCATCCGAGCTTTGTGATGAGCAACTCCTTCTCCAACCAGACGATCGCGCAGATCGAGCTCTTCACGAAGAACGACGAGTATGAGAAGCGCGTCTATGTGCTCCCCAAGCACCTCGACGAGAAGGTCGCGCGTCTGCATCTAGACGCGCTCGGCGTGAAGCTCACAAAGCTCTCCGCAGAGCAGGCCGCCTACATCGGCGTGCCAGTCGAGGGGCCCTACAAGTCGGACCATTACAGGTACTAGCCAGGTGCCCGCTGCACGGCGCGATGCTGCGTCCTCGGTCGCTCGCGTGCAGAAGCACGCCACGCTTCCTGCGTCCTTGCCTCGCTTGTCCAGCGAACACCTGGCGGCGTGGGCGCAGGACGAGCTGAGAAGATAAATCGATGAGAGCGATGGTGCTCGCAGCCGGGCTTGGGACTCGGCTGCGCCCGCTGACGTATGAGATCACCAAGCCGATGGTGCCGGTACTCGATCGGCCGGTGATGGAGCACATCCTCGATCTGCTCGCCAAGCACGACTTCGAGCAGGTGATCGCGAACCTGCACTACTTCCCCGACTCGATCCGCGAGTACTTCGGCGAGCGCATCAGCTACCGCTACGAGCCCGAGCTGTTGGGCACCGCGGGCGGGGTCAGGGCCTGTGCGGAGTTCTTCGGCGATGAGCCATTCCTGGTGATCTCCGGCGATGCGCTCACGGACATCGATCTGACCGCGCTAGCTAGGCGCCACCGCGAGTCGGGTGGGATCGCAACGCTGGCGGTCAAGAAGGTGCCCGACACGCGTGAGTACGGCGTCGTGCTGCACGACGATGACGGGCGCATCAGCGGCTTTCAGGAGAAGCCTGCTCCGGAGGACGCGCTCTCCGATCTCGGCAACTGTGGCATCTATGTGTTTGACCCGCGGATCTTCGACTACTTCCCCGAGCGGCCCTTCGTCGACTGGGCGCAGGACGTGTTCCCGACGCTGCTCGCGCAGGAGGTGCCCTTCCACATCCATGAGGTTGCTGAGTATTGGAACGATGTGGGCTCGCTCGCCGAGCTGCGTCAGGGCACCTTCGATGCGCTGCGCGGCGAGCTGCATTTGGGGATCGAGGGTGAGGAGCTGAGACCTGGCGTGATCGTTGCCGATGGCTCGCCGCTGCCCCAGGACGTGGAGGTCGAAGGTCCGGTGTGGATTGGACGCGACGTGCGCATCGGCGCGGGTGTGAGGCTGATGGGTCCCGTAGTGCTTGGTGACGGTGTGCAGCTTGGCGACGGCGTGCAGCTGCGCGAGAGCATCGTCTTCCCGGGTACCGAGCTCGCCGCCGGCTCGATCTCGATCGGTGCGATCGCCGGGCACAGCGGCATCCTCGAGAGCCTGCGTTCACGCTCCTAGAACGAGAAAAGGCCCGCCGAAGCGAGCCCCTTCCCGGAAAGTGAGACTATGACAACTGTCATCATAGCAGATGCTCGATACCGGCTGCTTGATACCAGCAGCCTAGGCCGCTTCGTAGCGCTCACGCCTTTTCTGAGCCTGCTCGGACTCGCCTAGCGCACGCATGAACAGCCAAGCCAGCGCGATGCCCATCACCAGCGACTGCTCGACCGCCATGATCAGGCCGGCGATTGACTGGTCTGTGTGCGCAGAGATGCTCCATACGCGCGCGTGGTGGGCGTAGTAGGGGTAGAGCGCTGAGGGAGCAAAGGCGAGGCCCATGCCTAGCGCACCGACGAAGAGCTTCGTGGAGAGCATGTAGACGACGGGCCCCATCCCATCGAGGCGTAGCCGCGCGCGGATCGGCGAGAGCAGATGCCACCAGTAGAGCGAGCCTACGAGCACGAAGCTGAGGTGCTCGAGCACGTGCACGAGCGGATGCCGCACCGCGAAGTCATAGGCGGCGGGGATGTGCCAGGCCCAGATCATCGCGACGTAAAGGACGACCGCGAAGGCGGGGTGCGCGAGCGCGCCGGCGCGGCGCTCGAGGTCGCTGACCGTGCGCGTCAGCGGGCGCAGGATGACCTTCGTCAGGCCCAGGATCCCCAGCACAGGCGCAAGGTCGAGCAGCAGCGTGTGCTGGATCATGTGCGCGAAGAACAGCTGATCGGCCAGCGCATCGATCGGCGAGATGAGTGCCACTAGCACGATCGCGACAGAGCTCATGAAGCAGCACAGCCGCCACACGGGTGCATCGATCGCGCGTCGTTGCGGGTTGCTCAGGCGCACCGTGCGCCAGCGGCGCACGTAGGCAGTCAAGACGATCGCCACACCGAGCAGCACGCCGGGACTGAACGTCCACGTCAGATCAGGCTTCATCCGTGGTGATTCTCCCACCAACTTGTTGAGGCCCATTTACATCCGCCGCAAACCGGCGTAGCATCGAACGCATAGCCAGAGAAAAGGCCGACCGAAGGAGCCTGTGATGCAAATCGACATCAAGGGTCGCAATGTCCCGGTCACCGACGAGCTGCGTATGCACGTCGAGCGCCGGCTGCGCAAGGTCACGCGCCAGGTCTCAGACCTCGCCCGCTTGGAGATAGAGCTCTTCAAGGAGCCTAATCCGCGCGTCGCGAACTGCCAGGTGGCGGAGGCCACGCTGTACCTCAAGGGCATAACGCTGCGCGCCCACGATGCCTCGCCGGATATGCATCACTCGCTCAACCTGATGGTTGACGAGCTCTCGCGTCAGGTCAAGCGCCACCGCGACAAACTGCGCCACCGTCGCGAGGCGCACGCCGCTGCTGCCCGCGCGGCGCGCGCTGGCGCAAGCACTGCTCTGCCGTCGCTCTAGCAAAGGGGGTTCGTGCTCGCCCGCGGGCCGGCGTAGGCGTCGGTCCGCGGCGCTCGAACAGCTGAAGCACCGAGGGTCCCACAGAGGGACACATAGGCTCGCACGAGCTCTTGCGGGCTTTGACTGCTCCTGCGCGGCGATCCCCGGCGCTTGCATCAGCTACCCCAACTGCGAGCACGCGGCGGGAGCTATCCTCTGCCCATGCCTTCATTGCTAGATCGCGCGCTGAACGTCGGCGAGGCGAAGAAGTTCAAGACCTACCAGAAGCGCGTAGCGCTGATCGGCGCCTTTGAGGCGGAGCTGGAACACGACAGCGACGCCGAGCTGCGCGAGCGCATGGACGTGCTGCGCCAGCGCGCCGTCGATGGTGAGTCGCTCGAGACGCTGCTGCCGGAGTGCTTTGCGATCGTGCGTGAGACGGGCAAGCGCACGATGGAGATGCGTCACTTCGATGTGCAGTTGATCGGCGCGATGGCGCTCAACGACGGCCAGATCGCTGAGATGAAGACTGGCGAGGGCAAGACGCTGACGGCGACGCTCGCGGTCGTTCTGAACGCGCTCGCGGTGCACCCCGTGGACCGTGATGAGCCGGACGCTGAGCCGCGCCGCAAGGGCGTGCACGTGGTGACCGTCAACGACTATCTCGCTCGACGCGATGCGGAATGGATGAGCCCGATCTATGACGCGCTGGGCGTGACGGTGGGCGTACTGCAGAACATGCAGCCCTACGAGGAGAAGCAGCGCGCCTACGCCTGCGACGTGGTCTACGGCACGAACTCCGAGTTCGGCTTTGACTACCTGCGCGACAACATGGCCAAGGACCTCAGCGAAAAGGTCCAGCGTGGCCATCCCTTCGGGATCGTGGATGAGGTCGACAACATCCTGATCGACGAGGCGCGCACGCCGCTGATCATCTCCGGCGCTCCCGAACAGGCGGCCGACCTGTACGTGAAGTTCGCGCGTCTCGCGCCGCAGATGGTGCTCGGCAAGACACCCGAAGGCATGGACCCGCGCACCAAGAAGCAGTTCACGGCGGACTTCGACTACGAGATCGACGAGAAGCAGAAGACCGTCGCGATCACCGAGCAGGGCGTCGCGAAGGCCGAGCGCTTCCTCAACATCGACCACCTCTACCGCGCCGAGAACGGGCACATGGTCAACCACCTGATTCAGGCGCTGCGCGCCGAGTCGCTGTACAAGGCCGACGTCGACTACGCGGTGATCGACGGCGAGGTCAAGATCATCGACGAGTTCACCGGGCGCATCCTCGACGGAAGGCGCTGGTCAGAGGGACTGCACCAGGCGGTCGAGGCCAAGGAGCGCGTGCCGGTCCAGGAGGAGAACCAGACGCTCGCCACGATCACCTACCAGAACTACTTCCGCCTCTACGACAAGCTCTCCGGCATGACCGGCACGGCGCTGACCGAGGCGACGGAGTTCATGAAGATCTACGAGCTGCCGGTCGTGCAGATCCCCACCAACCGCGAGATGGTGCGCGCCGATCGCAACGACCAGGTCTACAAGACCAAGGACGGCAAGTGGAGCGCGGTCGTGCGCGAGATCGCCGCGCGCCACGAGACCGCTCAGCCGGTGCTCGTGGGCACGATCTCCGTGGAGGTCTCAGAGCTGCTTTCCGCGCAGCTGACCAAGCGCGGGATCAAGCACACGGTGCTGAACGCAAAGCCCGAGCACGCTGCGCGCGAGGCGGACATCGTCGCCGAGGCCGGGCAACCGGGAGCGGTCACGATCGCGACGAACATGGCGGGCCGCGGCGTGGACATCAAGCTCGGCGGCAACCCCGAGCACCTCGCCCACCAGCAGCTCGCCAGGGATGGCGTTAGCCGGGATGACGCCGAGGAGTACGAGCGGCGCATGCAGGCCGTGCTGCCGGAGGTCGAACGCAAGCTCGAGGCGAGTCGCCAACAGGTGATGGACGCCGGAGGTCTGTTCATCTGCGGTACCGAGCGCCACGAGTCACGGCGCATCGATAACCAGCTGCGTGGCCGCGCGGGACGTCAGGGCGACCCCGGCGAATCGCGCTTCTTCCTCTCCGCCGAGGATGACCTCGTGCGGCTGTTTGCGGGCGATCGCATCTACAAGATCCTCGACAAACTCGGCGGCGTCGACGAGGAGGGCAACGAGGAACCGATCGAGGCGGGAATGCTCTCCAAACAGATCGAGAAAGCGCAGAAGAAGGTCGAGGAGCAGAACTTCCTGATCCGCAAGCGCGTGCTCGAGTACGACGACGTGATGAACGAGCAGCGTCGCGTGATCTACGCATACCGCGACGAGGTGCTCGAAGGCAAGAGCATCGGCGAGGAGGCACGCCAGGAAGTCGTGAAGGTGATCGAGCGCACGATCGACCAGTACACGCCCGGAGACTTCATGGAGGACTGGGACCTCGACGGCATGTTCACCGCGCTCGGGCAGTTCTTCCCGGTCGATCTCGGCGAGGACGATCTGGCAACCGCCGACCGCACCTCGCTGAGCGAAGGGATCGTCGCTGAGGCGATGCAGCGCTACAAAGCGCGCGAGGACTCCCTCGGCGAGGAGCTGATGGGCGCCCTGGAGCGCTTTCTGCTGCTACAGATCATCGATGAACGCTGGCGCGAGCACCTGTTCGACATGGATTATCTGCGTGAGGGCATCCACCTCCGCGGCTTCGCCCAGGTCGACCCGCTGGTCGCCTACAAGAACGAGGCCTTCACCTTGTTCGGCGACCTGATGAACAGCGTCTGGACGGACTACGCGCGCATGATCTTCAACGTGCAAGTCAACGTCGAGGGTCAGAACGGCGGTGGTGGAGAACAGCCCTCGTTTGCTGCTGCTGGCAGCTCGACGCGCGCGGGACGCGTGTCCTACTCCGGCGGCACGAGCGCTGGTGCCGGCGCTCTCGCTGCCGCGGCAGCTGCCGCAGGGCAAGGCTACGGCGAGGATGGCTCAGAAATGGAAGCGCTACCGGTCGTCGAGCAGCGCGTCGTCGACGAGGAGCACCAGGTCGGGCGCAACGACCCCTGCTGGTGCGGGAGTGGTAAGAAGTTCAAGAAGTGCCACGGCTCCTAGCTCGCTAGGCGCTCGGCAGACCCCATGGCGCGTCGATCGCCACACGCCAGGCGCCATCGCTACCGCGGGTGTAGACGACGACAGACTGGCTTTGCTGGGAGTAGGCGTTGCCGTCGGCGTCTGAGCCCGTGAGCGTGAGCGTGCCCAGCGCCATCGCGACATCGCCCGCGGTGTAGAGATCGCTCACCTGGACCTCGACGCTCGCGCCGTTGTCGACGAGCGCGTGCAGTGCTGCAGCGATCTCCTGGAGACCGCGCACCTCCTGGCCGTCGGGGCTGAGGATCGCGGCATCCTCGATCCAAAGTGCGAGGGCCGCATCGACGTCACGCGCGTTGATTGCGGCGGCGAAGTCACGCGAAAGTACAGAGGGAGAGTCGGCGGACACGAGCCGCCACGATAGTGACCGAAGGATCAGGGGGCGCAGGCGGGAGGGGGTCGGCTGATAGCGTGAGGTCATGGCCACAGCCGCGCCCAGCGAGTCGATCCCCCAGCGCCTGGCTGCCATCCGCGAGCAGATGCAACTGCTCTCGGACTATCTTTGACCCGGCTGAGCTGGCCGAGCGCGTGGCGGCGCTCGAGGGTGAGATGGGCGGCGAGGGTTTCTGGGATGACGCCGAGCGCGCGGCAGGCGTCTCGGCTGAGCATGCGCGCGCCTCACGTCGTCTGGAGATGTTCCAGGCACTCGATAGCGATGTCGAGGATCTCGACGGGCTCGCCGAGATGGCAGCCGAGGATGACTCGCTCGTAGGCGAGGTCGCCGAGCAGATCGCCTCGGTGGAGCAGCGGCTGGCGACGCTCGAGGAGCAGCGGCTGTTCTCCGGTCGTTATGACGGCGGCGACGCGCTTGTGACGGTCAACGCGGGCGCGGGCGGCACCGACGCGCAGGACTGGGCGGAGATGGTGATGCGGATGCTGATGCGCTGGGCCGAACGACGCGGCTTTGAGCTCGAGACGCTCGAGGTCAGTGAGGGCGAGGAAGCGGGCATCAAGTCGGCGACCTTCCGTGCCTCAGGTGAAAACGCCTACGGCCTCTACGGCGCCGAGCGAGGCGTGCACAGGCTTGTACGCCTCTCGCCGTTTGACTCCGCGCACCGCCGTCAGACGAGCTTCGCCGGCGTGGAGGTAGCGCCGGTCGTGAAGGACACGGGCGAGATCGAGATCAACGACGACGATCTGCAAGTCGACACCTACCGCGCCTCAGGCGCGGGTGGCCAGCACGTCAACAAGACCGACTCCGCGGTGCGCATCACGCATCGCCCGTCGGGCATCGTGGTGCAGTGCCAGAACGAGCGCTCGCAGTCCTCTAACCGCGCTACCGCGATGGCGATGCTGCGCGCGAAGCTGCTCGAGCGCAAGGAGCGTGAGCGCCAGGAAGAGATCGCACGCGAGAAGGGCGAGGCGCAGGACGTGAACTTCGGCTCGCAGATTCGCTCCTATGTGCTGCACCCCTACACGATGGTCAAGGATCACCGCACGGGCCATGAGATGGGCGATGTGCAGCGCGTGCTCGACGGTGATCTGGACGGCTTCGTACGTGCCTACCTGCTCGCCACAGCCGGCGCGGGCGACTAGCGATGGAGGAGCTCGTCGCACTCGTGAAGCGCGCGCTCGATGAGGACATCGGCTCAGGCGATGTGACCACCTGCGCAACCGTGACCGAGCACGCGCGCGCGCGCGTGCTGATCACGCAGAAGCAGCCGGGCGTGATCTACGGCCTGGAGGCCGCCGAGACGGCCTTCACGCTGCTCGACCCTGGCGCGCGCGTGGAGCGGCTCGCGGCGGAGGGACAGTGGCGCGAGCAGGGCGGCCCCGTGATGTCGATCGAGGGCTATGCGCGCGCGCTCTTGAGCGCCGAGCGCACCGCGCTGAACTTCCTCGCGCACCTCTCAGGCGTGGCAAGCATGGCCGCACGCGCGGCGCGCGTGCTCGAGGGCAGCAGCGCGCAGGTGCTCGACACCCGCAAGACCACGCCCGGGCTGCGCGCGCTCGAGAAGGCCGCTGTGGCGGCCGGAGGCGCGGTCAACCATCGTGCGGGGCTCTACGACGCGATCCTCATCAAGGAGAACCACATCGCCGCCGCCGGCGGCATCGCGCTGGCGATCGCGCGTGCGCGCGAGGCGGCGCCCGAGCTTGCGGGCACGCTCGAGGTGGAGGTGCGAAACCTCGAGGAGATCGAGCAGGCGCTTGCAGCCGGCGCGCCGAGGCTGCTGCTGGACAACATGGACGCCGCTCAGCTGCGCGCTGCGGTGACGCAGGTGGCGGGCCGCGCATCGCTTGAGGCGAGCGGCGGCGTGAGTCTCTCGACGCTCGGGGAACTGGGGGAGACGGGGATAGAATGGATCTCGATGGGCGCCCTGACCCACTCGGCGCCGGCCCTTGACCTCTCACTCATCATGGAGGCGCTGCCATGAACCTCCCGATGGCCCCCGTTCTGCCGATGGCAGCACAGCAGGCTAACCCCACGCTCGACGCAGATGAGATCCGCGAGCTCAGCGAGCAGGTACGCCAACTGGCGCACGAGCGCGACGCGGTGATCCTCGCCCACAACTATCAGGTGCCCGAGGTGCAAGACGTCGCCGACTATGTGGGCGATTCGCTCGGCCTCTCGCGCAAGGCAGCGGAGACGGCCAGCGAAACGATCGTCTTCTGCGGCGTGCACTTCATGGCGGAGACGGCCTCGATCCTGTGTCCCGAGAAGACCGTGCTGATCCCCGACCTCGACGCGGGCTGCTCGTTGGCGGCGTCGATCGACTCAGCGCAGCTGGCTGATTGGCGCGCGAAGTACCCGAGTGGTGTGGTGGTGATGTACGTGAACACCACCGCCGAGGTCAAGGCGCTGACGGACTACTGCTGCACCTCATCGAACGCGGTCGAGGTGGTGCGCCACATCTACGCCACGCAGGGTCCCGACACGGAGATCCTGTTCGGGCCTGACATGTGGCTCGGTGCGTATGTGGAGAAGGAGCTCGGGCGACGCATGCACGTTTGGGACGGCGAGTGCCACGTCCACGCCGGCATCCGCCCTGCCGACATCGAGGCCACGCGCGCAGCGCACCCGGGCGCCGATTTCCTGATCCACCCCGAGTGCGGCTGCTCGACGAGCGTGATGGAGTACGTGGCTGCTGGTGATGTCTCATCGGAGGGCGTGCACATGCTCTCCACGGGCGGCATGCTCGGCTATGCGGAGGCCGCGGAGCGTGGCGCGAAGGGCAGCCAGGCGGTGGTGGCGACGGAGATCGGGATGCTCTACCCCCTGCGCATGGCCGCGCCAGATGTGGAGTTCATCCCCGCGAACGCTGAGGCGTCCTGTCAGTACATGAAGATGATCACGCTGCGCAAGCTGCGCGATGCGCTGCTCGAGAACAAGTTCGAGGTGCGGGTGCCCCAGGAGATCGCGCTGCGCGCGCGCCTGCCGATCGACAGGATGGTCGCGCTCGGCTAGATCGTTGACGTATTCGCCAACAATATGTAGATCTGTTGTTGAATATGCTAACGTAGTGCCATGTCGACCGGCGAGGAGCAGGTTGCGAGCGAGTTGATCGTCGAGATCCGCCGCCTGAGCGGGCTCAGCCAGGCAGAGCTGGCGAGGCGCGCGGGCTTTGACCGTTCTGTGCTGAATGCCTATGAGCATGGGCGTCGCCAGCCGTCGGTCAGCGCGTTGGCGCGCATCGCTGCGGCCGCCGGTCTTGATCTGGGGCTGGCCCCCGCAGCGGAGGCTGAGGCGGGCGAGCATGCTGGGCGAGTTCTCTCACAGGTGCTCGACCTTGCGGAGGCGCTCCCCTACAGGCCGCGTCGCGAGCTCAGCTACCCACCGCTGGGCCGGCTCGCGGCGTGAGCCAGCTCGGCGACCTGCTGCTCGCCGTCCACGACTCGCTCACGCAGGCACAGATCCCGCATGCCTTTGGAGGCGCGATCGCGCTCGGCTATTGCACGCTGGAACCGCGCGGCACGAGAGACCTCGACGTGAACGTGTTCGTTGGGCCCGACCGCGTCAAGCAGGTGTTCGCCGCGCTGCCGGCGAGCGTGAGCTTCAGCGGTCTCAACCTCGAGCAGGCCGAACGCGACGGCCAGGTGCGCGTGTGGTCGGCGGACACGCCGCTCGATCTCTTCTTCAGCGTGCTTCCCTTCCACGAGCAGGTCGCCAAGGACGTGCGCTGCGTGCCCTTCGAGGGCGCCACGATCCCAGTCGTGGGATGCATCGCGCTCGGTGTCTTCAAGGCGATGTTCGACCGCCCACGCGACTGGGTGGACATAGAAGCGATGGTTGAGGCGCGTGCGATCGATCTTCAGGAGGCGATCAGGTGGGTCGCCGAGATGGTCGGCGAAGAGGCGGGCGTGGTCGGGAAGCTGGAGGCGCTGCGAAGCTAAGCGTCGCGCGACTAGAACTCCTCGACGCCGTGTGGTCCTACGCAGGCCACGGCGAGATTGTCCGCTATCCCTGCTGCAACCGTGCGGACCTGGTCATAGGTGACGGCGTCCAGCGCAGCGATCGCCGCGTCGGGCTCTACGTCCTCGCCGAAAACGATGTGCTGATTGGCGGCGTAGCGGGCTACGGCGTTGGTGTTCTCGAAGGCCAGCACTAGACGCCCGGCGGCGTAGGCACGCGCGCGCTGCACCTCCTCCTCGGTAGGTCCCTGCTCGCGCAGCTCATCGACGATCTCGCGCATACGCGTGTATGCCTCGATGCACTTACCCGACTCAAGGCCAGAGCCCAGCTGCAGGATCGGGATGTCGGCGAAGGTGTGGTTGACGGCGTAGACCGAGTAGCACAGACCGCGCTTCTCGCGGATCTCCTCAAACAGGCGCGAGCCCATCGAGCCGCCCAGCAGCGTCGAGTAGATGCTCAGCGCGGCGCGCTCGGCGACGTCGGTCACGTTCACCTGCGGCCTGTAGATCATGCGTAGATGCGACTGGTTGGTGTCACGCTGCTCGACCAGCTTCTCGGGTGCAAAGGGGGGCGCGGGAAGTGCCGGCTGAGGCTCGGGTAGCGCAGGAAAGCGCGCGAAGCGCTCGTGCAGCTCCTGCTCGTCAGGGAGATGATCGAGGTTGCCCACGAGCAACACGGCGCCGCGCGAGCCCGCCCAGCGACGCTCGCGAAAGGCGATGATGCCATCGCGCGTGAAGCTCCTGAGGTTCTCCTCGGGTCCGAGCACGGTGCGCCCCAGCGGGTGCTCGCCGAAGGCGGCGCGGTCGATCAGATACTCGGCGACCATCGAGGGCTGGTCGTAGGCGCGGTTGATCTCCTGAATCACCACGCCGCGCTCACGATCGAGCTCCTCGGCGTCGAGGCGCGGGCGTCCGACAAAGTCGCTCAAAAGGTCGATCGCCGGCGCGGCGCTCTTGGCGCGGACCGTGATGTGGAAGGCCACGAGATCGTGGCTCGTGTAGGCGTTCAGCGCGCCGCCGAGGCGCTCAGCGGTCTCGTTGACGTCCTTGTATGTCGGGTACTTCTCACCGCCCTTGAAGACCAGGTGCTCGAGGAAGTGCGCCATCCCGTTCTCCTCGACGCGCTCGTTGCGGGCGCCCGCATCGAAGCCCACCAGAATCGTAAGCGCGCGAGTTCCCGGCAGTCTTATTTGGTGGATCGGCAGCCCGTTCGCGGGGACTATGGAGGTTGTGATGCTCGCCATGGCTCCACCCTAGAGGGTTCGCCAGTGACCCGAGACCGCTCGCGCCTCCACTACGCTTGCGCGCAGCCGATGATCGCGCCTCCCCGACAGCCGCTGCGCGGCGGATTGATTTTGCTCGTCCCGCTGCTGCTAATCGTGGGCGTGTGGCTTGGAGGCCATCCCGAACACCTCCCGACGTTTCTGCGTAACGCGCTCGTGGCCGAACACCAGACGCAGGTGGTCGATGAAGCGATCGAACGCGTCGCACACGACTACTACCGCCGGATCCCCACGAGCAAGCTCTCAGGCGCCTCGATCTCAGGGCTCGTGGCGAGCCTCGGCGATCGCTTCTCCCACTACCTGACGCCGAGCGAATACCGCGAATTCAACTCGCCGCCGCACTTCACCGGGATCGGCGTCTCGGTGGCGCCCGAAGCGGTGGTGGGACGCGGCCTGCAGATCGCGCGAGTGTTCGACTCCTCGCCGGCCTCACGAGCAGGGCTGAAGGTGGGCGATGCGATCGTCAAGGTGGGAGCGCGTCCCCTCAAAGGGCTCTCCCAAGAGGCGGCCACGGCGCTGATCAAGGGACAGCCTGGAACCGATGTGCTGCTGGAGATCGAAGCGCCGCGAGTAAAGCCAAACGTGCCGGCGTCACGACGCAGCGTGAAAATTACGCGTGCGACGATCTCCGAGCCCGTCGTGGCATCGCTTATGAGGAGCGTGCACGGCGTCAAGCTGGGCGTGGTCGCGCTCGCCACCTTTAGTCCGGGCGCGCACGGCGAAGTGCGCCAGGCGATTGAGCATGAACTGCATGCAGGCGCGCGTGGAATCGTGCTCGACCTGCGCGGCAACGGCGGCGGCCTGGTTGAGGAGGCGCAGTTGATTGCGAGCATCTTCGTTGCCAAGGGCACGATCGTGAGCACGCGCGGGCGTACACAGCCGAGTCAGACGCTGCTTGCGAGCGGCGATGCGATCCCGGCTTCGATCCCGGTCGTGGTGCTCGTCGACTCCAACACGGCCTCGGCCGCGGAGATCGTCACGGCGGCGCTACAGGATCACCACCGTGCGAGCGTGGTCGGCACGCATACCTTCGGCAAGGGTGTCTTCCAGGAGGAGCAGGCGCTCTCCAACGGCGGCGCGCTGGATATCACGGTGGGTGAGTACTTCACGCCGGCGGGGCGCAACCTCGGCGGCGGTGGTGTCAAGCAAGGAGCGGGGATCACGCCTGAAGTGTCCGTGAGCAAGGGCGTGGACTCGAGTCACGGCTTGTCGGTGGCGCTCGAGACGCTGGCCGCGAAGGTCAGGTGAGCGCGCCGAAGGCGCGCGGGCGGGAGGGCGCGCGCGAGCCCGCGCCCGCCGGTTCGATCGTGGCCGTGCTCGAGCGTCGCGGGCGCTTTCTCACCGCAGAGCCGCTCTTTCCGCAGCAGAGCAGGGTAGATGGCCCGTCACGCAGAAACGACGCTGCGCGCATCGTCTTGAAGTCGCCGCGAGCAGAGCGTGGTCCCAAGCGCGAGGCGCGCCTCGGCGAGCTGGTGCTGATCCGTGGCGGCAACCGTAGTACTGGCGCGCGCATCGTGCGCGTGTTGGGCAGGCCCGACGTGGCGCGTGACGTGATCGAGGCGCTGATGCTCGACCGTGGTTTGCGAGGAGGCTTCGATGCGGCGATCGAGCACGAGGCGCGCGGCGCGGCCGAGCGCGTGCAGAGCGCGCGCGGGTCAAGGCGCGATCTGCGCCGACTCGCAACGTTCACGATCGATCCCGTGGGCGCTCGCGACTTCGACGACGCGATCTCCGCCGAGAACTTGGGTGATGGCCGCACACGCGTATGGGTGCACATCGCCGACGTGTCCGCGCACGTGCCGGAGGGCTCGCTGGTTGACCGCGAGGCGCGACGGCGTGCAACAAGCGTTTACGTGCCGGGCGCGGTCGAGCCGATGCTTCCCCATAGCCTTTCGAGCGAAGCCTGCTCGCTGATGCCCGAGGTGGACCGCGCGGCGGTCACCGTCGAGCTCGAGCTCGACGGTGCGATCGTCACCCGTAGTGCCTTCTACCGCTCACTGATCCGCTCCGATCAGCGTCTGGACTATGAGCGTGTCGATCGGATCTTCGCGGGCGATCAGCAAACAAGCGCGCCGTGGGGCGCTCCGCTGGCTGCGGCGCGCGAGGCAGCGCGCGCGCTGGAGCGCAAGCGCGAGCAAAACGGCGCGCTCGTGGTGGACTCAGAGGAGCCCGAGTTCAGCTTCGACGCGGAAGGCAACGTGAGCGAGATCTGCGGACGCGCGCAGACGGAGTCCCACCGCTTGATCGAGCACCTGATGATCGCTGCCAACGAGGCGGTGGCGGAGCTGTTGGCCAAGCGCGAGGTACCGTGCCTGTATCGCGTGCACGAGCAGCCAGACCCCGAGCGCGTCGAGCGCCTCGCCGACCAGCTCGCCTCGCTCGAAGTGCCCACCCCGCCGCTACCCGAGCCGATGTCCGCGTCGCAAGCCGCAGAGCTGCTCGGCGCGATCTCCAGGCGCGTGGAGGAGCACGTGCGTCGCACGGGCGAAGGTGCTCTCGCGCTCAGCTCACTGCTCTTGCGCTCGCTGAAGCAGGCCTACTACTCGCCGCGCAACGTGGGTCACGCGGGGCTTCACTCGAGCGCCTACTGCCACTTCACATCGCCGATCCGCCGCTACCCCGATCTCGTATGCCACCGCGCGCTGCTCTCAGCCGTTGGCGGCGGCGAGACCGCACCGCGGGCCGGCGAGCTCGTGGAGCTCGGTGCGTGGTGCTCAGAACGCGAGCGCGAGGCGATGATCATCGAGCGCGACGCCGATGACATCGCACGCTGCTTCGCGCTCGAGCGAGATCTCTTCGAGCGCGGCCACGACCAGATCTTCGCGGGTGAGGTTACGGGGCTGATCTCCGCGGGCGCCTTCCTCGCCTTCGGGCCCGAGAGCCTCGAGCAGGACGCCCAACAGGAGAGACCCTACGAGGGGATGCTGCCGGTGCGACGGCTGCGCATGCCCGCGGCGAACACGGCGCAGAGCAGCGCGCGTGGAGCGCGTGCACAGCGGCGCGGGAGAGCAGGTGGGGGAGAACCGCCGCAGCAGCGCGAGTGGTGGGAGCTCAACGCGGAGGGCACGATCCTGCGCGGTGAGCGCAGCGGCGCCACGCTGAGACTCGGCGACAGGCTGCCCGTGCGCGTGGCGCGGGTGGAGACGGCGCGCGGGCGAGTGGACCTCGTGCCGATCGAAGAGCGCGCGTCAGGCTAGGCTCGTTAGATGGCCAAGGGCAAGGGAAAGCGCAAGATCGGCGCGGGCGACGTGGCTTCGAACCGCTACGCTTCACACCGCTACGAGCTGATCGAGCGCCTGGAGTGCGGCATCGTGCTCGAGGGCACCGAGGTGAAGGCGCTGCGCACAACGGGCGCGCAGTTGAAGGACGGCTATGCGGCGGTGCGCGAGCAGGAGCTGTGGCTGCACTCCGTGCACATCCCTCCCTACGGTCCCGCCTCGCGCGAAAACCACGAGCCGGAGCGCCCGCGCAAGCTGCTCTTGCACCGCCGCGAGCTCGACCGCATCGCGGCGCGCGCGAAGGAACGTGGCCTGACGCTGGTGCCCACGCGCATCTACTTCTCGGGGCCGAACGCGAAGGTAGAGATCGCGCTCGGCCGCGGCAAGGACCTCTACGACAAGCGTCATACGATCCGCGAGCGCGAGACCAAGCGCGACATGGAACGCGCGGTGCGCGAGGCGCGCCGCTAGCTCGAGTCGGCGCCGTCGCGACTAAGCGAGGCGGAAGCTGTGCCCGGCGGAGGTCAGGATCTGGCTCTCGTGCATGCCGATCACGAGCGCCACGATCAGGCCGATGTAAAACAGACCGACAAGCAGCCGGTTGCGCGGCGTGACGCGGTAGTAGGCGGCCTGCTCGATCGAGCGCGTGCGGCGCAGCTTCCAGCGCCTATACGTCTCCATCCCGCCGAGCAGCACGAAGATCAGCAAAAACGGGTTGCCAGTGATGAGCAGCAGCGCGACCATCGCGCCGAGACCCACGAACCACAGCCACGGCGCCATCGCGGCCATCGCGCGCCCGCCGTCGAACGGTACGAGCGGCACCAGGTTGATCAGGTTGAGCAGGAAGCCAACATAAGCCAGCGCGCGCAGCATGTCGCTGTTCGTGGCTTCACCGATCGCCAGGCAGGCGGCTGCGCCCAGGCTGCCGAGGACTGGACCCGCGAGCCCCACGCGCGCCTCGGCGAGCGCATCATCGGGCAGCGACTTCATCATCACGACCGCGCCCATCCCCGGGATGAACATGGGCGCTGACGCCTTGACACCTTCGCGCCGCAGCTGGATCACATGGCCCATCTCGTGCACGAACATCAACACGACAAAGCCGAATGCGAACCACCAGCCCCAGAACAACGAGTAGAGCACGACGGACACGAGTGCGGTGCCGGCGGTCGTCAGCAGCTTCGCTTTCGGCAGTAGCAACAGCACCCCTTTGATCGTCGCCCAGAACTTCGCTGCGAGCGCAGCGACCGCTGCAAGCGCGCTGCCGATGCGTCCACGCAGGCTGCCCTTCGCTGTTTTGTGGCGCTGGACGAAAGGATTCTCGGAGTGGTAGTGCGCGGGAGCACCCAGTTGTGGCGCCGGTGCGGGCGCGACCGGCACGGGCGTGGACAGCGAGATCTCACTGTTGTCCATAGGTCCATTGTGGCACTCCCCATAAGCGGTGCCTAACGAGTTCGCTTTTTTGCGCAAGGAGCGGGATCGACGGAGCTAGGGTCTTGCGCGAGCGCGGCCCGCGAGCTACCTTGAATTCAGACGCGGAACCGAGCCGCAAAGAGCGAGGCCACCGAGGTGTGAGGCCGCGCCACCCACGAAGAAAGGCTTTCGGGCCGGACGGAGTGGGTTCCTCAGGCGGCCCGGAACCGCGTCGATTTATTTCTCCGCTGCCTGTGCGTGCAGCGCTACGAGTCCTCGGCTGAGTCGTAGCTAGACTGGGTGGGCAACACTCCCTGGGGACGACAGGCTTCGACGTGGTCGGCTCGTGGGGATGGTGGCGAGTCGAGGTCCCGGGCGGCCTCGTAAAACACCCGGGAAAAACATAAGTGCGGACTCTCACGAGTACGCCCTCGCTGCCTAGCAAACACTAGGTGAGTGAGGTCTCGGGCCCCGCTTGCCTGCGGCGGGGAAGGCCGGGATCAGAAAGCAGGCTCACCCGGCGAGGTCCGCCTTCGCCGAGCCGGGGAAACTAAGGAGGCTGGTCCCCGAGAACCCCGCCGGCGAGGCGACTCGGGGATGAGATCAGAGCGCCGGCTACGCTCGTAGAAGCCATTCACACGCGATCGCGGACGTGGGTTCGATTCCCACCGTCTCCACTAAAAACCAAGGAACCCCTTCAAATCGACGGCTTTTGTCGTGGGTCGAGAACGACGGTGGGTACGATCCGCGTGGTTCGCAGGGAGGGCTCCCACGACACGGGGTGTGGCCCTTTTCAGCATCACTGTGCGATGTCGCGCATGAGGGTGATGCTGTCTCGCAGGGAGTCCTGGTTGCTGTTGAGGATCGCTCGGCGCTGCTCGTCGGAGTAGGTCGGCCTGTAGACATCTCGGCTGCGTGCCCTCTCGATCAGCACGGTCGGGTCACCCTTGAGGCGTCCCTGTTTGACCTGCCAGCGGAAGAAGTCCTTGATGATCGACAGGTTTTTGTTGTAGGTGCGCGGTGCCGCAGTCCCCACAGCGTCTCTAGGCACTCCTCGAGTCGTTGCATGCCGGCCGGGGGCTCGAAGTCCTCTGGCTGCAGATCCTCGCAATGCCGGACGAACTTCTCGAGGCAGAACTCGTACGAGTGGTAGCTGCTGTCGGTCAGTCGCAGGCGCTTGGTGCGCATCTAGCGGACGACCTCGTTGCCGATCGGCATCATCTGATAGCTCTTGTCGGCGCTTATACGCGTCGGCTAAAGACGGCTCAGCTGCGTTTGGCTTTGCTCTTGCTCGGAGCTTGAGCAAGGCGGCTCGCAGCGGCGGCTTTTCCGGTTCGCGCCACTTTCGCGGTGCGAGGCTTTTTCCGACTAGAGGCGACTGCTCGGGTGCGCTGTCGCCGCATCGTCGCTGTGTCACCCACCTTGAGGGCGACCGTCTCCCCTGGAAATGTGGCGCGGACCTTCAGGCGTCCGCCCAGGGCCTCGACGTAGCGACTGAGTGTTGACAGTCGTACGTCTGCCTCGCCACGCTCGATCTGTGAGACGTTCTCCTGCGTGACATCGAGTCGGTCTGCGACAACAGCCTGCGTCAGGTCAAGCTTGCGACGGAGCTCGCCAAGCATCTCTTGCTTGTGCTCCTCGACCCGAGCACGACGAGTCGGATCGGCATCGATGTGCTTACGCAGATCGTTAAACCTTTTGGGACGTCGTGTGGTTTTGGCCCTCGTCATGGGATTGCTCCTTCGTCGCGCAGCGTTTGAAGATGCTCGTCATAGAGTTGGTCAGCTTGCGGGATCGCCTCGGCGTACCAGCTGCGCAACCGCTGGCTCTTGTCGCCGCCGAGCAGCAGGATTGCCATTCGACGCGGGTCGAAAGCGAACAGCACACGCATGTGTCCGCCTCGTGGGCGCAGCTCCTTCATGTTTGGATGGCGAGAGCCCTGAAGCGTGTCCACGAGAGGACGACCAAGCGAGGGCCCGCCCGTCTCCAGCAGCTCGACAGCGGCCGTGATTCGCTCCTGCTCGTCCGCGCTGAGCTCGTCCCACCAAGATCCAAACGTGTCGACGGTGCTCGGATGGTTACCGGGTTGCGCAACGTACGGTTCTCTCCTCTCCACTGACAACTGCCTGCGAGTGCCACGCGCTCGCGTTGATCCGGGCTATCTGATCAGCGATGAACGAAATATGATGCCGGCTCGAAGTCGCCGTGCAACACGAGGGGGTCGAGGTCCGCACCGTTGGGCCATACGACGGTTCCCAGTTCGTCGTCCACACGAACCTGCGCAAAGAAGTCGGGATTGGCAAGTGGCTCGAACACGGGGTCGTGCAGCTTTCCTGTGAGATCGACATCGCGTGAGCTGCCATCGCTAAAACCCACCGTTAGCCGGTAGTGCCCCAGCACTTGTGCGGATGCGACTCTTACGAAGTCCATCGCATCATTGATCGTAGAAGCCGACGGCCACACACGCTCAGCGGTACGCAGACCTTGACCCGGAGCCCCCTGCCTGGCCGGTGATCCGCTGGCATTGCTCGGTTGCTCACACTTCGTCTTTCGGCCACGGAGTCGGAATCACCCCCGCGCGTCCAGGGCATCTCGAATGCGCGCTGAAACTACACCATCGTTGCCGGAGCAGTAATAGTCGAGATAGCAGCCTCCCTTGCAGGCAAGATGGGAGACGACGTCGCCTGAATAGCGCCAGCTCATCGAAACGGGCTTTGTGTCGGCGTCTCGGCTGCGCCAGCGCATGTTGCAAAGTGCCCCGTATAGTTCGTGGGCGAAGGCGTCGTCGGTCCGCACCCGCTCGGACAGCGTTCGCAGTGCCGTTTCGAACGCTTCGAACTCGTTCGTTGGGGCTGTGGATGTGCTCGTTTCGCCGTTGCTTTGGTAGCTCTGTATCGAAAAACGCAGTGTAGCGTTTTGTCTGCAATAGGACCTTCGCTTGTGGCGTGAGCACCCTGGGATGGCTCCGGGTTTAGTGGAGCATTCCTCGCGCCGATATAGCCGTGTGCGCCTATCGCTCGGCGGACGCCTACGCGTTACCTCGGATGCATTGACGGCGAGTCGCCTCCCTGGTTCTGAATGTCGACTAGCTGCGCGCTGCACCGTGATCGACTGCAGCTCACCTATGCCGCGTCAGACGCAACCGCGTAACGAGATCCGTCAAGCCTCCGAGATCGCTCGGCCTTCTTGCGGATTCACGCTGCGGCAACCTCCCTGTCGCCGCAGCGCGCCCGCCTGGCCCGGTTCCTCCGTGAACCCCCCGTCCGGGCGGCAGCTACCAGCTCGATGACGCCGAGGCGCCTTCACATCCTTTTTTCGTAATCGGGCTGACACATTTGCGCACCACGCCGCCGGTGGCGGTACGGCTGATCGTGAATTCGTCGCCGTTGGTCGCTTTGGCGGTGACCGAGTATTCGGCTTTGCTGCTCGTGGTGGTGCTGAGATAGGCCTCTGTTTTGCTCGGCGTGATCAGGATCGTCGCTTCGACCCTGTGCAGTTCCGCCGGCGTCACCTTCGTGTAGTCGCCTTCATTTTCGGTGGCGATCGTCTCCGCCGTGGTCTCTGCGGAGCGTGCGAGTGACTTGGCCTGCACGTTTACCGCCTTGGCCGTCGAGTTGAGAAACGAGGGGATCGCGATCGCCGCGAGGATGCCGATGATCAGCACGACGACGAGCAGCTCGATGAGCATGAAGCCGTCCGTGTCGCCTGCGAGTTGCCTGTTCGTGTTCACGATAGCCCTTCCCTTTGCCGTGGATTGCTGGCGGCCGGGCTATCTCGGTGAGATCCCTGACTTTGCGCCCCCGCCTCACGACGGGTTTGCCCTTTTCAGTGGTGTCTGAGGTCAGCAGTGTGCGCAGCGAGCGCCGCGAATGTAAGGGAAAAGCCGCAGATCGACGTTCTTTGGACGAATGTATGAGACTCGGCGGTCTGGCCTGGCTGAGTGCAGCCGGCGCACTGCCTGTCATGCTCGGCCAGTGCAGAGCAGCGAAGAGCACCCGCAACCGGGCGCACACGAGCACGACACGCTACGTGCTCGCCTGCCCGAGCTCGCTTTCGGCCTCGGCGGGATGCTCGTTACGGCGTTGCTCGTCGCGCTCATCCCAGATCTGCGCCACGCTTTCTCGCACGCGCTGCATGGCGATCTGAAGGGCCTGCACAAGCAGTTCAACGGCCTCGGCGCAGCCGGCGTGATGCTGCTGCTGGCGCTGATCCTCGCGCACGCGGTGCTGCTGTATCCCACCGAGATCGTGACCGCCACGGCGGGCTTCCTCTACGGCTTTCTACCGGGTCTCGCGCTCGTCACGGTCGGCTGGCTTGTCTCAGCGCTGCTCGCCTATCTGCTCGGCCGCGCGCTCGGGCGTCCGTTTGTGCAGGTGATCTTCGGAGCGCAGCGCTTTGCCCGGCTTGAGCGCATGGTCGAACGCGGTGGGATCCCGCTGCTGTTGGCGATGCGTCTGATCCCAGCCGTGCCTTTCAGCTTGACCGGCTATGTGGCTGGGGCGGTGCGCGTCCCGGTGTGGCGCTTTACCTGGACGACGCTGCTCGGCTACTTGCCGCTGACAGCGCTCGTTGCATATCTAGGCTCGCAGGCTGAATCGCTCTCGCTCGGCGATCCGCGTCTTTGGGTCGGCGCCGGTGTGTTGATCGCGTTGCTCGCCACCGCGCGGTTTGTGAACTTCGACCGAGCGTGAGCGTAGATCAGCTCGCCTCGGCCTGCCACGCGCGATAGATCGCGCCGAACTCATCGCGCATCTCCACGCTCAGGTCCTCCACGCGCAGGCGCCCAGTGAGGCGGATCGTGGTGCGCAGCTGCTGCAGGTACTCGCTGCAGTGCTCGCAGCCCGCGATGTGCGCATCGAAGCGCCGGCGCTGTGAACGCGTGAGCGCTCCCTCCAGGTAGTCGGTGATCAGCTCCACCATCTGCTGGCAGACAAACGGCGGCTCGCGGCGCAGCATCACAGACCACCTCCCATCTGTGGCTCCAGTGCCGCACGCAGGCGGCTGCGTCCACGGTGCAGGAGCACACGCTGGTTGGCCTCGCTGATATCGAGCGCCTCGCATACCTCCTGGCCACTGAGCCCGTCCACGTCGCGCAGCATCACGACCTCGCGCTGGCGGCTGGGCAGCTCTTCGAGGCCCTGCTGGATCTGCCCGGCAAGGCCCTCTGCGAGCAGGCGGTCATCGCTGTCCTGCACCCATTGCTCGGGCGGTGAGATCCACGCGCCGCTGGCGTCGAAGCGGGCGCGGTCGACCGCCGGGGTGGCGTCGGCGACCGCGATGCTGCGGTGCTCACGCACGCCTGTGCTCCGCGCGCGATTGACGAGGATCTGCAGCAGCCAGGTCTTGAAAGTGGAGCGGCCCTCGAAGCGATCGAGTCCGCGCAGCACCGCCACCCAACTGTCCTGCACGACCTCCTCGGCGATCGCGTCGCTTGCCACGAAAGAGCGGGCGAGGTGCAGCATCGCGGAGTGATGGCGAGCGACCAGCGCCACGAACGCCTGCTCCTCGCCCGCGCGTACGCGCTGCCAGCAGCTCTCCATCGGCATCGAAGGCCGCGCGGGCGCCTGAGGCCGCGACGCGGCGGCGCGGCACGATGACCGCCAGCAGCAGCCCCCAGGCTGATCATTGGGGGCTGGCAGGGAGATGGGGAACACAGCTCATGCCGTTCATGGCTTGACATGCAGGCTACGGCGCCCGTCGGCAGCGCCGCAGCCGCACCGCGCGAGCGCTCTCAGCCCGCCACTATGCCCTCGCCGCCGATCGCACCGGGCACCGTGACCGCACCGACCTTGCTGAGGCTGCCCTGCGCGCCGATCGCGAACTCATCGACGATGCCCGCCGCGCCCGCCTGCACGTAAAGGAAACGCCCGTTGCCGCTTACCGTGGCGTCAACCGTCCCAGCATCCGTTTCGGTCGTGCCCAGTTCAACGTCAACAGCTGTCCGTTGATGCTCGAGCGGAAGTCGCTGAGCGATGCGCTGCCCGCGTTTGAGGTGTAGAAGTAGGAGCCCGCACGCGCCACCCAGCAGGTCGCCGCCTGAGCGGTTGCGACCGAGTCGAGCTGCGCGATCGTGCCGTCCTCATGCAGTTCGAAGCTCGCCAGCGCGCCCGCTCCGGCCTCGCGTCGCGAGCAGATGTCCCTGCTGGTCAAAGCTGACCGCGAACGGCACCGCGCCCGGCAGTGAGTTGCGACCGGCGGTTTCGCTGAGAGGCGGCCGCTCGGCGCACGCCGAACACATCGATCGCGCTGCCGTTGCCCTTTGTCGTGACGATCAGCTGGCTGCCGTCGGGCGAGAAGGCGACCTGTCCCGGCGTGTGGGTGAACTGCGGCACTTCGCTGGGGTTCAGACCCAATGCTCGACCTGAGCCCGGAATCGCGACGAGGCGCCCGCCGCGACGACCGTGTAACCCTGCAGCGCGCCACCTTCAGTGGCGTTCAGCGCGTACACGAGGCCGTTGTGCACGGCGACGCTGACGGGGAACACGCCGCCGGAGTCGATGACCTGGCGCAACGCGAGTCGATCGCCGAAAACCGCGAAGACCGACAGCGTGTTGCTGGCGGCGTTCACCGCGTAGAGCAGATCGTTCTGCGGTCGTAGCTGAGCGCACCCTGCGAGGCGAGATGGTCGACCACGGACCCGCTCAGCGCGCCCCCGAGACCGCCCGTGGCATAGATGCCGGCCTGGGTAAGCGTGCCGTCATCGGCACGGTCGTAGACGATCGACCTGGTTGCCGGCCGTGTTGTCGTTTTGCACAAACACCGTGTGCTCGGTTCCGGTGGCCAGCGCGGCGCTCGACCCGCCGGCGAGGGCCAGCACCGCGATCGCTAGAAACGCTGCAGCGCTGAGACGTGTACGCTGTTTTCATTGCCTGATCTCCTCGGTCGGGTGGACTTGCCACGTTCAGTCCGCTCGAGCTGCGACCGCGTTACGCGCGCTTGTGGCTACATCCCCGGCGCGGGCGCCGACTCGCCTTCGCGCGCGCCCTGCGAGTGCGCGCGGCTGTCGCGCGAGGAGATCAGCACGATCGTGAGCAGCGCGCCAATGCGAGCGCGAAGCCAGCGCCGACGAGGAACGCCCGCTCGAAGCCCTTTGTGAGCGCATAGGCCGCATCGTGGCCGCCGGCGCGGAGGATGTCCTTGGTGCGGCTGTTCGCCACCGTCGCGAGGATCGCCAGTCCCAGCGCTCCACCGACCTGCTGTGCGGTGTTCACGAGCCCTGAAGCGAGACCGGCCTCGTGCGGTCGGTGCCCGTGACGCAGCGATCGTGACGGGCACGAACGAGAGGCCCGAGGCCGATTGCCGCGAGTAGCGAAGGCCCGAGTACGTCGGCGGCGAACGTGCCGCCGCGCGCGGACTTTCGAGAACCAGAAGAGGCCGCCGGCCACAACAGCAGGCCCGCGACGAGCACCGGCTTGAAGCCAAAGCGGGTGACGCCGAACGATGCGGCCCCTGCGGAGAGGATGATCGCGACCGCCAACGGCAGGTAGGAGAGCCCCGCGCGCAACGCCGAGAAGCCGAGCACCTGCTGCATGTAGAGCGAGATGAAGAAGAACATCGAGAACAGCGACATGCCGATCAAGTAGCGCGACCGTGTCCGCGCCGCGCAGCGTGCGCAGGCGGAAGATCGACAACGGCATCAGCGGCGAGCGCTGGCGTCGCTCGATCAAAAGGAAGACGCTTAGCAGCACGAGCGCGCCGGCGATCTTCGCGATCGTCGCTGTCGAGCCCCAGCCCACGTTGACCGCGTCGACGAGCGCGTAGACGAGCAACGCGAGCCCTGCTGTGACGGTGACCGCTCCGGGGATGTCGAAGCTGCGCGTCTGCACCTCCGCGCGACTCTCCAGCAATAGTTTCGGCGCGAGCGCCGCGCAGATCACGCCGATCGGCACGTTCACGAACAGCACCCAGCGCCAGCTCAGCCCGCTCGTGAGCACGCCGCCAAGCAGCACGCCCGCGGCGCCGCCCGCGCCCGCCACCGCACCCCACACGCCGAGCGCACGGTTGCGCTCCTCGCCGTCGGCGAAGGTAGTGGTGATGATCGACAGTGCCGCCGGCGAGACGATCGCGGCGCCCATGCCCTGCAGCGCGCGTGCGGCGATCAGCCATGCCTCCGACTGCGCGAAGCCGCCGGCGAGCGAGGCAAAGGAGAAGAGCACGAGCCCCACCATGAACATGCGCCTGCGGCCCATCAGGTCAGCCAGGCGCCCGCCGAGCAGCAAAAAGCCGCCAAAGGTGAGCGTGTAGGCGTTGACAACCCAGGAGAGGTCCGCTTGGGAGAACTTCAGCGCCTTGCCGATCGAGGGCAGGGCGATGTTGACGATTGATGCGTCGATCACGACGACGAACTGGGTCATCGCGAGCAGCGCGAGGGCGATGTTCTTGGCGCGTGGTGTCATGGAAGATGAACTCCGTTTCCGTTTACGTGGGGGCATAATAACGGAGCTACGCTTCCGCTTGTCGCGAGGCGTCACAATGAGGATAGGAATGAGCGAGCTTCTGCACACCGAGCGCCCGATGCGCGCCGACGCGCGGCGCAACCGTGCGCGCATCCTGGCTGGTGCGCGCGAGCTGTTCGCGAGCGAGCAGCTCGACGTGCAGATCGACGACGTGGCGCGTCGCGCGGGCGTGGGAGTGGGAACGGTCTACCGCCATTTCCCCGACAAGGAGGCGCTGATGGGCGAACTGGTGCGCGAGCGCTTCGACATCTTCAACGAGCGACTCGGCGCTGCGCTCGCCGACGAACGTGCCAAGCCCTTCGACGCGCTCGTCGCAGCGCTGCGCGACAACGCGCGCTCGGTCGCGGAGGACGCCGCCACACGTTTTGCCTTCATGAGCGGCGGTGAGCGCGTGTTTGCCCATGCCGCGGTCGAGATCGATGAGTTCATGCGCCTGGGCCGCCTGCTCGTGGCGCGCGCCAAGAAGGCGGGGCAGCTACAGCGCGAGTTTCGCGCGGAGGACATCCCGATGGTGATGTGCGGCGTTTGCGCCACGATCGACAAGCGCAAGGACGGCTGGAACTGGGAGCGCTATCTGGAGATCATCATCCGCGGCATGCGCGCCTAGCGCGCGCGGTCGCTAGGCGCAGCCGCTCAGGCCTTGGGTGTGGCGGTCGAGCGCCGCTGCGAGGAGGCAGCTTCGCGGGCGCAGCTGCGGATGACCTCCGCGACGGCGAGTGGGTCATCGAAGAAGGGCACGTGGCCTGCGCCGAGCGAGACGTGTCGTGCCCACGGCAGCATCGTGCGCGCGCGCGGCGCCTGCAGTCGATAGGGCAGCAGCTTGTCGCGCACGCCCCAGGCGACCGTGACCGGCGTGCTGCGCAGCTGCTCGGGGGATTCGAAGCGGTAGCGGCTGAACGCCTCCAGCGCGGGCGCCAGCGCGGGCGCGGCCCAGGCGTCGCGCAGCGTCGCTACGGCCTCCTCGGCAGGCAGCCGGGCTGGATAGCCGAAGTTCTGCGAGAACAGCGCGACGCGCCCAGCGCGTGTGCGCGCGAGCGCTTCAAGCGCCGGCCGCGCGCCCTCGGGCACGCCGCCCAGCGCGCTCAGCGAGAGCTGACAGAAGCGCCGCTCGGGCGCGGTCCAAAAGCCCGCGGGCGAGAAGGCGCTCGCGCTGCGGATCGCTTTGCGTCGCGCGAGCTCGAGCGCGATCGCGCCGCCCATCGAGTTGCCGGCAACGTGCGGGCGCTCGAGACCGAGCTCCGCGAAGAACCACTCGAAGGCGTCGACGTAGGCGGGGATCGTGGGCTCGATGCCGCTCGGCAAGGGCGGCGAGGAGCCGAAGCCTGGCGAGTCGCAGGCGATCACGTCGAACTCGCCCGCGAGCAAGCTCGATCACGGGGCGCCACGCCTGCCAGTGGTGCCCGATGCCGTGCAGCAGCACGAGCGCGGGGCCCTCGCCCTCGCGGTGGTAGTTGATCGAGATGCTCACACCCGCCCCCGGATCAAATCAGCGGCGCGCTCGGCGATCATGATCGTCGGCGCGTTCGTGTTGCCGCCGGTGATCGTGGGCATGATCGAGGCGTCCACCACGCGTAGCCCCTCCAGGCCGTGCACGCGCAACTGCGAGTCGACCACGGCCTGCTCGTGCGTGTCGCTCATCCGCGCGGTGCCCACAGGGTGGTAGATCAGCATCAGGCGGCGGCGCAGGTCCGCTTCGAGCTCGCTGCGGTCGAGCACCCCGGACCCCGGCTTGAGCTCCGTGAGCACGGTCTCTGAGATCGGCGACTGCGAGGCGATCTCGCGCGCGAGCGCCATGCCCGCGATCATCGACTCGAGATCCTCCGGCTCAGACAGCGTGTTGGTGATGATGCGCGGCTTGGCCGTGGGGTCGGCGGAGCCGAGCCACAGCTGCCCGCGTGCACGCGGTGAGACGAGCACAGGCGCTATGACCATGCAGTCGCCCTCGTATTCCTCTGCGCCGTGGTCTTCGAAGTAGGCCGCGCCCATGTGGAATTGGATGTCCGCCGCCGGCAAGCCCGCCGCGGGTGCGCGTGAAGGCGACGACCTCGGCGACCGTCGAGCTGAGCTTGCCCGATTTGCGCAGCAGCCACTCGGCGAGCGCCTTCGGCTTATCGGCTCCGTAGAGCGTCTCGCGGTCAGAGACCTCCCAGAGCATCGTCACGAAGGGGTGGTCCTGCAGGTTGCGCCCCACGCCTGGCAGCTCGTGGCGTGGCTCCACGCCCGCCGCGCGCAGCTCATCGGAAGCGCCGATACCGGACAGCAGCAGTAGCTGCGGCGAGCCGATCGCGCCGGCGCAGAGCAGCACCTCGCGCTTGGCGCGCACGAGCTCCTCGCCGCTGCGTCCTTTGCGCAGGCGCACGCCGACGGCGCGCTTGCCCGAGAGCTCGACACCGAGCACACCCACGCGGGTGCGCACCTCGAGGTTGGGTCGTCCGAGCGCGGGGCGCAGGTATGCGTCGGCGGCGCTGAAGCGCTTGCCGTTCTTCTGCGTGACCTGGAACATCGACACGCCGTCCTGCTCGGGGCCGTTGTAGTCGGCGATACGGGGGATCCCCGCGGCCTCGCTGGCGGCGATCAGGCGCTTGCTCATCGGCCGCGGCGAGCGCTGCTCTGAGACGCGTAGCGGCCCGCCTGTGCCGTGGAACTCGGAGGCGCCGCGAACGTTGTCCTCGGCCTTGATGAAGTAGGGCAGCACATCTGCATAGCCCCATCCCGGTGCGCCCTGCGCGGCCCAGGAGTCGTAGTCCAGGGGACGTCCGCGTACGTAGAGCATCGCGTTCATCGAGCTCGAGCCGCCGAGCGCCTTGCCGCGCGGGATGAACAGCGAGCGTCCATCGACGTGCGGCTCGGGCTCGGTCTTGAAGTCCCAGTCGAGCTTCGTGTGAAACTGCTGCGGGAAGGCCGCGGGAATTTTGATCTTCAGCGAGCTGTCCTTGCCGCCGGCCTCGAGGAGCAGCACGCGCACGGAGGGATCCTCCGAAAGTCGTGCGGCGAGCGTGCAGCCGGCTGAGCCGGCGCCGACGATCACGTAGTCGTAGCTCGTGCTCATCGCGTCACGCGCGCGCAGCTGCGCGGTCGGGCAGCGGCGCGAAGCGGAACTCGGCGGGGTCGAGTTGGCTCGTCTGCTCGAGGTACTCGCGCATGTAGCCGGGCCAGTTCGCGACGATGCGGCCGTTCTCATCGCGATACCAGGAGTCGCATTGCACCCACGCCGTCCCCGCGAAGCGCGCTTGAAGTGCGCGGTCACTTGCCGCCTCGACCTCTGCAAACACCTCGATCGCGCCGGCGGAGCGTGAGCTGAGCTGCTGCAACGCCTGACGCAGGTAGGCGGCCTGCGCCTCGAGGTAGACGATGATCGAGCCGCCTGAGGTGTTCGTGTTGGGCCCGTACATGAGAAACATATTGGGGTAGCCAGGCACGGTCATGCCGAGGTGCGCGTGCGCGCCTGCAGTCCAGCTCTCGTTGAGGCTGTGGCCTTCGCGACCGCGGATCTGCATCGGGAACATGAAGTCGTTGGTCTTGAAACCCGTCGCCCAGATCACACAGTCGACCTCGTGCAGGCGCCCGTCGGCGGTGCGCACGCCTGTGGGCTCGAGCGCGCTGATCGCGTCGGTCACGAGCTCCACGTTCGCGCGCTGCAGCGCCGGCAGGAAGTGGCTCGAGAAAAGGATGCGCTTGCAGCCAAAGACGTAGTCCGGCCACGCCTTCGCGCGCACGGCCGGGTCCTTCAGCTGTGAGCGCATGAACGCCGCCGAGCGCATTCCCGCGAGGCGACCCACCGTACGTGGGTGGCGAATCGCGAGCGTGAGCGACTCGGTGTACTGGAAGACGAATTTGCGGCGCTGCGCCTGCAGGCCGGGTATGCGCGCGATCGCTGTGCGGATGGCGGCGTTGTAGCGGCGATTCTTGCGCGGCATGAACCAATTGCCGGTGCGCTGGAAAACGCTCAGGCTGCGCACTTGCGCTGCGATCTCGGGGACGAACTGCACGGCGCTTGCGCCCGTGCCGATCACCGCGACGCGCTTGCCCGCGAGCGAGTAGGCGTGGTCCCATTCGGCGGAATGAAAGCTGTGACCGGCAAAGCTCTCGCGTCCCTCGATGCGCGGCAGCGCGGGCTGGTGCAGCTGGCCGGTGGCGAGGATCAACACGTCAGCC
The DNA here is from genome assembly GCA_963785435.1 of uncultured Solirubrobacterales bacterium. Taxonomy (GTDB): domain Bacteria; phylum Actinomycetota; class Thermoleophilia; order Solirubrobacterales; family Solirubrobacteraceae; genus Palsa-744. Next base: position 483,611 of record CAWAVE010000007.1, on the reverse strand, counting down.
TCGAGGCTCGCCCCTTGCGCGGTCTCGACGCTCCAGCGGCATCTTTGCTCATCCCACGAGCAGGAGCTGACCGTGGTGTTTGTCTCGATCAGCTCATCGATGTCGTAGTTGCGGGCGACCTCATGTAGGTAGGAGTGGATCTCCGCTTGCGGGGAGCACAGCCGCGACCAGTCGCGTCGTTGCGCGTAGGAGTAGGAGTAGAGATGGCTGGGCACGTCGCAGGCCGCGCCGGGGTAGCTGTTGAGGTACCAGGTGCCGCCAAGGTCAGGCGCCTGCTCGAGGATCCTGATCGACTCGATGCCGTTTCGGCGCAGCTCGATCGCGGCACCGATCCCGCCAAAGCCCGCCCCGATGATGATCACCTCGAGGTTCCGCTTGGAGACCGTCTGTGGATGCGCCGCTGCGGCCGACATGCTCCTCCTCCAGATGTTCCCTGTTGGCCATAGGAACCTTATGCCCTTAGGGTCCGGACTGCTCAGGCGTCGTGCGTCGCAGCAGGAATCCGCGCCGCGACCCAGGATGCAGCGGCGGGGATCTGCGCAGGATCGATGTGATGCGCAGCGTGTGACTCGTGGTAGTCGACCGCGAGCCCCGCCTGAGCGAGCGAGCGCGCGGCCTCGCGCGCGAAGCTCACATCGATCACCGGGTCACGGTCGCCGTGGGCGATGAACACTCCGAGGCCGGCGCGCCCGGCGAGATCGGCCCGCCAGCCGTCGACGCTCGGCACGAAGCCGGAGAAGGCGAGGATGCCGGCGGGCGGCGGGCGCGTGCCGTGCAGGCCGAGCGCGTAGCTCATCACCGAGCCCATCGAGAAACCGCCGAGGATCGTGCGCTCGGGCGCGATACCCGTTCGCCGCCAGAGCTCGTCGTGCAACGTGGCGAGCGCCGCGAAGGAATCATTGAAAGTCGATCGATCGGGGTAGCCGACGCGGGGGACCAGATACCAGTGGTAGCCGCTCGAACCTGGCGGCTGTAGCGGCGCGCGCGGGGTCACCACGTGCAGTCGGCGCTCGGGGTCGAGCATGTCGCCGAGCGCGAGCAGGTCGCGCTCATCGGCGCCACGGCCGTGGTGGAGCACGAGCAGCCCATCGGGCTCGCCCGCCGCGGGACGCTCGGCGATCAGCAGAGCACTCACGGCGAGTTTGCCAAGAGCGTGGCGGCGATGTCTGCGATCGTTTCCTCGCCGTAGCTCATCGACGGATCACCGTCGGTGAAGACCGCGATCGTGAAGGTCACTCCAGGGCGCTCCAGGCGTGCGACCTCGTTGAAGAGCCCGCGCGAGGGCAGCGCGCCGGTCTTGAAGAAGACCTGCCAGCGCGGTCGCGCCACCGCTGGCACGCCCCAACTCTGCGAGGGCTCGATGCCCGCGAGCAGACCGCGCGCGTATGGGTAGAACTGACGTGGGATGAGGCGGTCGAGCATGAAGAAGAAGCGGGCCTGATCGGCGGCGGAGGTCTGTGTGTAGGCCCACCAGCCGACGCCCGGCGCGTAGTCGCGCATGCCCGCTTCGTGCGCTACGCGTGTGACGGCGGCTGAGCCGACGATCGAGAAGACGGCCGAGGCGGCGTTGTTGTCGGAGATATGGATCATTGGGTAGAGCAGCGACATGTCGGCGCCGCTGAGGCCGCGGTGCTCGGCGCTGCGCATCTGCAGGAAGGCGGTGAGCATCATCACCTTCACCACGCTCGCGGTCTGGAAGTGCTCGCGCAGATGCAAGCCACCCAGTTGCCCTGTGCTGTCGATCACCGCGAACGATGTGCGCCCCGCGCGAGCGGCGAGATAGCGCTGGGCGGCAGCGATCGCGCCGGCGGAGGGGTAGGGAGGCCGTGGCACGCCGTGTCCTTCGCCGCTGTAGACGAACGCGGCCGCGTGGGCCACCGCGTAATCGCCCTGCGGGCAGCGCCCATGAGCTGCGCTACGGCCCATCGCGCGTTCCCAGCCGGGATTGACGCAGACCCTGTATATAAAGCGCCTGGCGGGAGGGTTGATGATCGCGCTCGCGTAGCTCAGGCCGGGGGCGAGCTCGCGAGTGGGCGTTGTGGCGAGCAGCCGGAAGACGTGTGTGTCGGGTGCGGCCACAAACCAGCTGGCATCGCCGGAGCGATTAGCTCCACCGAGCGTGGTGTGTCGCAGCCGCAGCGTCAGCTGGGCACGCCCAGGGCCGAGACTGCGAACGTGCAGCGCAGCGAGCGGCTCAACGAATACCGCGAGCGTGGCACTGCTCACGCTGGGCACCCCGGGTGCTTCGCTGAGCACGCGAAGGCGCACGTTGCGGTCGGCCGGCGGACCGATGAACGTGTAGCTTCCATCGGCCGCGGTGCTGAGGTGCGCGACGGTCACGAAGCCATGAAAGGGGAAGGCGTTGGCCTGGAGCGCGAGGGGCACGCCGGCGAGCCCGTGGCCCGCTTCACTCAGCGTGCCGGTGACATCGAGGGGTGTGCCGATGCTCACTTCTGCGGCGGGTGTTGCCGCGCTCAGCAGCGCCTGAGATCCGTTTGTCGCAGCGTTTGCGCTTGCAGCCGATCCACAGACAAGCGCGACGAGGAGCGCGAGCGCAGTGCTCAGGCGGCGGCGTGTGGCGGTGAACTCTGGCATGCGGGCGGCACGCTAGAGCAACAGGAGGACCCTTCGTCGGCTAGTGGCGTTTGGCGGCGCGGTGTTTGTGGTGCTTCTTCGGGCGCGGTTTGTTGAAGGTCACGCTTGCGACATCGCCGGAGCGCTGCGCGCCGGCCTTTGCGGGGGTGAATTCGGCGTGCACCGTTACGCGCAGAGCACGGTGGGGGTGGCGATGCAGCTTGCGCAGGCTCGCGGCGCTGAGCGGCAGGCGGAAGGTGGCGGTCATCGACTTGGAGTAGCTGCGCTGTGTGCCGCGTAGGCCCTTGCCGCCGATCTTCAGCTTGCCTGCGCCGAGCGTGCGGACCTTGAGGATCAGCACGTGGCCGCGCACGCGATGGCTGAGGATCCGCACGCCGCAGCCGGAGACGGCGATGCGCGTGCTCTGTTTGATCACGGTGCCGCTCTGTGCGGTGATCGTGGTCGGCATCAGCAGTGGGTGCAGGCATAGGTTGCCGTAGGCGGAGAGCGCCGAGTTGGGCCCAGCGGGCAGATCGAGTGAGAAGCTCGACACGGGCACGTCGGGAATCGAGGCAAACGTGGAGGTGGTGATGCCGCGTTTGATGTCGGTGTTGCCGACGAGGATCACGCGCACGCCGTTGCCTTCGAGGATCAAATCGAGGTCGGGGAATGCGGCGCCCCCGTGCGAGACGAAGTAGGCGCCTCCGCTTAGCTTCGCGGGCAGCACGGGTGTTGAGACGGTCGCTGTGCCGACCTTGGCTCCGGTCGGGCAGGACGCCGGTGCGGCTATGAAGGTCGCCTCGGGACAGGCCTTCTGCAGCGTCGAGAGTCGCGAGGGCAACTGCAGTGGCAGCGAGGCGACGACGGAGTGGATGTTCGCCTCGTGTGCACCCTGCACGAGGTTGACCTGCAGGCTGTCGCCGCCCAGTTTCGTGCCAGCGACTTTCGTGGCGGCGCTGAAGCTTGGTTTGAACGGCAGCGCCGAGCAGTTTTTGACCTGGAAGGGACTCGACACTTCCTTGACGGCGCCAAAGGTCGAGGTCAGCAGCGAGGTTGTGTTCAGCGCGCCGCAGTTGGTGGGGTTGAACAGGAAGTTCGCGCGGTTGATCGCGACGCTCAGGTTCTTCAGGCGCAGCGGCACGCCGCCGACGATCGTGGGCAGGCTGCTCGTGGCGATCACCTGTCCGGTGTGGGGGTCGACGTTGAGCCCGACGCGCGTCACGACGACGCCCAGGTTGAAGGGGCCGGCCACCGCAGCAACGGGGACCGAGAGGCCATAGGGAGCGCCGCCGTAGGGCCCTGTGAGGTAGACCGAGCCGCTGAAGGCATACGGTTCACTGCCGGCGCCGACGTTGACGGTGGCCGTGCCGATCTTGCTGCTCGCGCCGCATTTGCCCTGTTGGGCGAGCGGTTCGGCGCACAGCGGCACCGAAGGGATCGCGCCGACGAGACCCGGCGGCAGCACGCTCTTCAGCTGCGAGAGGTACTGCTGGCCGTCGGGCCGTGTGAGGTTGAAGGTATAGGAGGTGTATGCACCCGCGTTAGTCGAGCTGTTCTGCGTCGCCTGGGTGGGAGCGAACGGCAGCGGCGAAGCGCAGCCCGTTGTGGTGAAGGGCGATGAGCTGATTGCAAATGCGCCGCCCGTGTAGGGAGTAAAGAGCGAGTCGACGCTGGCTTTCCCGCAGGCCAGTGGGTTTGCCAGCGGCGCGCGCGGCCCGCCATTCAGCGAGAGGATCAGTTCGCTGAAGGGGAGCTGTGGGTTTTCGGTAAAGCTCGCTTCGAGGCGGCCGGTGCTCGCGTTGGGGTTGACGAGACCCTTGAGCCTGACCGACACGCCGTAGACGCTCTCGGCGTCGAGGTAGATCGTGTACGGAGGCCCGGTGATCGCTCCGCCGCCAGGGCTGCCGAGATACACGTTGCCGCTCAGCGTTTTCGGCGGGAGGTCGGTTTCGATCGTCACCGATCCCACGCGTGATGCGGCAGGGCAGCTGACTGCTTTCGTCGTGCCGATTGCGATCTGGGCCGCTGTGCAGGCTTCGAGGCCGTGCGCTGCCGAAGGGTTGAGCGTCATGCCTTCGGGGAGCGTCACGTGTGCGTCTTTGATGTCGGCCGTATTAATTTCGCCGGCGCCGGCGTTCTGCGGCACCTTGACGATCGTTGTCGCGCCATCGGGCTGATCTGAGGCGCTTGTTAGGGCCGTGACCGCGGCGGTGGGTTTGAAGGGCACGTTGTTGCAGCCTTCGACGCCGACCGGGGTATGGGTGTCGGTTTGGGAGACCTGGCCTTCGTAGGATTCGACTTCGAGGTGAGAGGTCGTGCTGCTCGAGCAGGCGCTCGGGATTGTCAGGAAATTGCCGCTGCCGGCGCGGCCGTTGAAGATCAGCTTCGACGAGAGCACGGGAATCGCTTTAGAGATGTTGTCGATTTCGAAGTACTCGTGGTAGTCGCTCCACCAGGCGACGTGGCCCTGCAGCAGGATGTGTTCGTTTGCGACGAGAGGCACTGACACGTGAATACCGAACTCGAGTGGCAGGCCAGCTGGCTGTTCGAGGTTGTAGACCTGACCGGTGATCGTGCTGTTGAGCCCTGCGAGGAAGACAGTCAGTTCATTCGTGCCGACTTCTGTGTTGGCCGGGCAACCATCGGCGTTGAAGGTGGCCACCGGGCACTTGGGGAGCGCCTCGGGGTTTGCCGCGAGCCCCGGCGGCACGTCGACGCGTATCCGCTTCAAGGCGCCTTCCGGTTCACGGCCCAGACCCACTGCTTTTGAGTTGAGTTCGAACTTTGTGATCCCCCAGGGTGGGTGTCCCGCGGCCTGGGTGAAAAATTCACCTTTGGAGCTTGAGTAAGTGCAGCCGGGGTTGTTGCAGGTGCCGGCTTCGAAGTTCGATTCCTGTACACCGAAGGATGCGAGCGCCGCTGGAGCGGTTACTGCCGCGACGATCGATACGAGCAGCGTTGCTACTGCCAGGCGCACTTGTGACACCCTTCAACCTCCCTCTGGGGCCGGGCTGCTTCGCCCCTTGCTCTGCGGTTGGACGCGCCCAACTCAGGCTGCTGTCCGCGTGGAGCACTAGCTACCCCTGAGGAAGATCTCTAAACACGGGTGGACGTCTCGATCAGCCCTCGCGCGGTATGTAGGGCGCGAGCTCGCGGCGGGCGATCGAGAGCTTGTGCACCTCGTCGGGACCGTCGGCGAGCCGTAGCGTGCGCAGGTGCGCGTATGCGTAGGCGAGCCCGAAGTCATCAGAGACACCGCCGCCGCCGTGCACCTGGATCGCGCGGTCGAGGACCTTTAGCGCGACGTTCGGCGCGGCCACCTTGATCGCCGCGATCTCGGTACGCGCGTGCTTGTTGCCGACGGTGTCCATCAGCCAGGCGGCCTTCAACGTGAGCAGTCGCGCCATCTCGATCTCGATACGCGACTCGGCGATCCAGTCAAGGACGTTGCCACGCGTGGCGACGGGTTGCCCAAAGGTGACGCGTGAGACGGCACGCGCGCACATCGCCTCGAGCGCCCGCTCGGCGGCGCCGATTGCGCGCATGCAGTGGTGGATTCGTCCTGGCCCGAGCCTCGCCTGGGCGATCATGAAGCCGTCGCCCTCGCCGGCGATCAGGTTGCTCGCCGGCACGCGCACGTCGGTGAACTCGACTTCGGCGTGGCCCTCCTGGTCCTGGTAGCCGAACACGGGCAGGCCGCGGATGATCTTCACGCCGGGCGTGTCGAGCGGCACGAGGATCTGGCTCTGCTGGCGATGGCGCGGACCGTCGGTCTGGGTCTTGCCCATCACGATCATGATTCGACAGTTGGGGTGCAAAGCGTTTGAGGTCCACCACTTCAGGCCGTTGAGCACGTAGTCATCGCCGTCGCGCTCGATGCGCATCGCGATGTTCGTCGCATCAGAGCTTGCGACCTCGGGCTCGGTCATGGCGAACGCCGAGCGGATCTCGCCCTCGAGCAGGGGCGTCAGCCAACGGTCCTTCTGCTCGGGCGTGGCGAACTGATGCAGCACCTCCATGTTGCCGGTGTCGGGCGCAGAGCAGTTACAAGCCTCCGAGGCGATGTGCGAGCGACCGAGGATCTCAGCGAGCGGCGCGTAGTCGCTGTTGGACAGGCCCGCGCCGTGCTCCGCGTCGGGCAGGAACATGTTCCACAGGCCCGCCTCGCGTGCGCGCAGCTTGAGCTGCTCCATGATCGCGGGCTGGTGGTGGGGGTTGCCGGACTCCCGCAGCTGGGTCTCGTACACGGCCTCAGCCGGGTAGATGTGCTCGTCCATGAACGCCGTGAGGCGATCCTTGTAGTCAATGCAGCGCGCGCTGGGCTCGAAGTCCATCGGTTCTCCTCGGTGATGGCAATGGGCTTAGGATCATCGCTGATGAGCCAAGACGGCGCGAGCTACCAAGCTGCAGGGGTCGACTACGACGCACTAGATGCGGGCAAGCGCTTGGCGATGGCGAAGGCGCTTTCCACCTCATCGCTGCTGGCTGCACGCGGCGGGCGTGCGCTCGATTCCTCGCGCGGCGAGCCGGCGTTCGTCTTTGAGCTGGACGGCAAGTCCTTCGCGTTCGTCGTCGAGGGCCTCGGCACCAAGTCGATCATCGCCCGACACGTGCTCGAAGCGCAGGGCGTCAACCGCTTCGCGGATGTGGCATACGACACGGTCGCCGCGATCCTCAACGATCTTTGTTGCGTGGGCGCGCTGCCGCTGGTCGTCAACGCCTACTTTGCGACCGGCGCCTCGGAGTGGTACCTCGAGCAAGATCGTGCAGGCGCGCTGCTGGAGGGCTGGCGTCGGGCATGTGTGGAGGCGGGTTGTGTGTGGGGTGGCGGTGAGTCGCCCTCGCTGCCGGGGATGCTCGCCGAGCAGGACATCGAGCTCGCCGGCGCCGCGATCGGAGCTGTGCCGGAGGGTCGCTCGCCGCTGCTCGGCGAGCATCTCGCCGCGGGGGATGAGATCGTGCTCGTGTCATCCAGCGGCCTGCACGCCAACGGAGCATCGCTCGCGCGCCTCGTGGCGGGAAGGCTGCCGGATGGCTATGCGACGGAGCTGCCCGGCGGCGCGACGCTCGGCGAGGCGTTGCTTGAGCCTTCGGTGATGTACGTCGCGCTCGTTGCCGCGCTGCTCGAGGCCGAGGTGCCACTGAGCTACATCAGCCACGTGACGGGCCACGGCCTGCTCAAGCTGATGCGCCCGACGAAGGCGCTCAGCTACCGCATCGCACGATTGCCCGCGGTGCCACCCGTGCTCGCGTTCCTCGTCGAGCAGGCGGAGATGGATGCAAAGACGGCCTACTCGACGTTCAACATGGGCACCGGCTATGCGCTCTACTGCGCAGCCGGGAGCGGGGAGCAGGTCGTCGCGACAGCTGCTGCTCTGGGCCTCGAGGCGATGCTCGCCGGACGCGTCGAGTCCGGTCCGCGAACCGTGATCCTCGAGCCGGTGGGCGTGACTTTCGAGAGCGATCAACTGGAGCTGTCGATCCCTGATTCAGCGTCTCTCTAACCATCGACTTGAGCCTTAGCGTTTGGCCTGGCGGCGGCATTCCCGAGGTTTTGTCGATCGATGCGGCCGGGTAGAGCATTGCTCACCCCACCGCAGGCTTCGGTTCAACCTTGAACGCGTCGTCTGTGGTGGATAATGTTCGTTCTAGTAATCGCCACTGTTCTCCGCCCCCGGCGGAGATCTCGATGACGCCGGACCGGTATGGCTCCGGAGCTACCCGGATCGAGGCGGACTGTCCATCAACTGAGGGAGAGAATTCTGATGCGCAGAGCATCCACCTGTCTTGCCGTCATTGGCTTGGCCTCGCTGGCGCTTTCCGGCGTCGCCTCGGCCGCGCCGACGGTGACATTCAAAGCGGCGTCCGTGCCGATTAAAGGCTTCCCGGGCACCGGCAACAAATTCGGCGCAGGCGCGGCGATTGAATCCGAATTCACAATCAAAGGAACCGAATACGGCGGATATCCGCCGCCGCTGATGGGCGTGAAGGTCTCGCTGCCCACCGGTGTGAAGATCCACACCGCCGGCTTCCCCACGTGCCCCGCAAACTTCATCGAAGCCAAGGAACCGGAAAAGTGCCCGAAGAAGTCCTCGGCAGGCCCAGTCGGGCACGCCTACGGCTTCGTCGTCTTCGGTACCGAACGCGTTCCTGAGACGGTCTCCGTCGAAGGCTTCTACGCGGCCGGTGGTGGCCTCGACTTCATCGTCCTCGGCCACACGCCGGCGTCGATCGAAATCGTGTCCAAGGGTCACTACACGAACCTGGGCGGCGGCGGCGGCTTCGGCCCTGAGGCGGTCGTCTCGGTACCGCTGATTCAGACGGTGCCCGGTGCGGCTGACGCCTCGACCGAAAAGATCGTCACGAAGCTCGGCTCGGCCATCAAGAAAGGCAAGAAGACGCTCTACTACGGCACGATGCCGACGAAGTGTCCTCAGCACCACTTGACGATCAAGGCGGAACTGACGTTTGCGGAAAACGGGAACGAAGCTACGCCGGTCACGGTCACGAAGACCTACAACGCTCCGTGCCCGAGGCGATAACCCTCGCGCAAGGGCCCACGTCCGTAAGGGCGTAGGCTTCGATATCAAGACGGATGGACGGGCGGCCTCATCGACTTCGATGGGGCCGCCCGAGTCGTAGCGAAACAGCAAGGGAAGGATCCGGGGTGAGGAAGGGGAAGGTGACCGTCGTGAGGAGGAACAAGGCTCTCGGCGTCGCCGGTGCAGCGTGCCTCCTCGGCCTCGTTTCGACCCTCGTCGTGCTCGCCACCTCGGCGGGCGGCTCCAACGGCGGCTACACCGTGCGGGCGATCTTCGATTCCGCCGGCAACATCATCCCCGGTGAGGACGTGAAGATCGACGGGGTCAAGGTCGGCTCGGTCGGCTCGGTCACGCCAACATCACTGGCCAAGGCGGCGGTGGTACTGCACATCAACAACCCGGGCTTCCAGGACTTCCGCGCGGACGCGAGCTGCACGGTGCGTCCGCAGGCGCTGATCGGTGAGAAGTACGTCGACTGCATTCCCACTCAGCCCCGCGTCGAAGGCACGCCGCTACCGCCACCGCTGCAGAAGATCGCTAACGGTCACGAAGGCGAAGGCGAGCGACTGCTACCGGTCCAGAACACGCACAGCCCGGTCGATGTCGACCTGCTCGGAGACATCAGTCGGCTGCCCGAACGTCAGCGCCTGACTCTGATCCTCAACGAACTTGGCGCTGGACTCGCCGGCCGCGGCAGCGACCTCAACGCGGTCATCCGGCGGGCCAACCCGGCTCTGCAGGAATTCGATCGCGTGCTTGCGATCCTCGCGGGCGAGAACCGCGTGCTCGCGAAACTCGCGGTGGACTCCGATCGCGCACTCGCACCGCTGGCGCGCGTGCGCCAGCAGGTCGCCGACTTCTTGGTCCAGAGCAACACGGTCGCGCAGGCCACGGCCGCGCACCGTGGTGCGCTCGCGCAGAACCTCAAAGACCTCCCGCCTTTCCTCCGCGAGTTTGGCCCCGCGATGGAACGCATCGGTCGCTTTGCCGACCAGGCGACGCCGGTGTTCGCGAACCTGAAACCCGCGGCTGCCGGGATCGACAAGGCGTTTACGAGCCTGCCGGGCTTCTCGAAGAGCTCGTCGACCTTCTTCACGAACCTCGGCAAGACCTCGAAGCTCTCGGGCCCCGCGATCGTCGCGACCAAGCCGCTGTTGGGACATTTGAAAGTGCTCGGAGGCGCAGCCGAACCCTTCACCGGCAATCTCGCCACGCTGCTCAGCAGCTTGCGGGAAACCGGCGGCCTGGAGCGTCTGCTCGATTTCATCTTCCTCGGGGCGTCGTCCGGCAACGGCTATGACCAGCTCGGGCATTTCCTGCGCGCCGAAGCTGGCGGTGCCGGAGTCGGCTGTCTGGGCTATGCCACTCAGAACAACGGCTCTGGCTGTGTGCGGCGGCTGTTCAGCCATAGCGGGACCGTGGCGCGTGCATCGACCAGCAACAGCCAGCCGACTGGCCTGATCATGGACCGCACGCTCGCGGTGCTGAAAGGCGCGACGACAGCGCAGGCGATCGCGCAATATCCGGGATCGCTACCGACGCTGAAGGAACTCTCTGAACTCTCCGCCAAACACGGCTCGGGCACGAGTGTGGCGGCGCAGCCTGTTGGCGGCTCAACCGCGGGCACCACCTACTACTCGCCTGAATCCGAAGCTGCAGGTGGCCTGCTCCTCAACTACCTCCTCGGAAACTGAACGACTCGATGCGCGCAGCCAAACACCTACATCTTGCGCTCGCGGTGATCTTCGTCGGTGTGCTCAGCCTGCCCGCGGTCGGCCTCGCGGCTGAAGCCACCACTACGACCGAAGCGGCGCCAGCCGCCACGACCGAAACGACGCCCACAACGCCCTCAGCTCCTGCCATCTCCTCGCCGCCGGTGGAACCCGAAGCGGCCAAGCCGCAGGTCCAATCGCAGATCTCGCAGGGCAGCGGCCCGGGCTCCAGGGATGCCTCGGGCAAAGTCGCCCATAAAGCCAAGAAGAATCGCGCCTCCAAGCTGGAACTGAACCCAGGCAAAGAAACCTCACCTGGCCGAAGGTCAGGGCACAAGGCATCGCTGCCCACCACGCTCACGCCATCGCTGCCTGCGAACCTGACGAACTCGATCGGTGGCGTTTCGAGCTTCTTTGTCGAAAACTTTCAGGTGCCGCCATTTCTGCTGCCGATCTACCAGGCAGCGGGCACCGCATACGGGATCCCGTGGCAGGTGCTGGCCGCGATCAACGAGGTGGAGACCGACTACGGTCGCGACCTCAGCATCTCCAGCGCCGGCGCCGAGGGCTGGATGCAGTTCCTGCCTTCCTCGTGGGAACAGTATGGAGTCGACGCCAACGGCGACGGGTACAAGGACCCCTACAACCCCGCGGATGCGATCTTCGCCGCGGCGCGCTATCTGCGCGCGGCAGGAGGCAATGTCGACCTCAAGGCGAGCATCTACTCCTATAACCACTCGCAGGCCTACGTCGAATCGGTGATGCTGCGTGCTCGCTTGTTGGCAGGCACGCCCGCGGAACTGCTCGGCGCGGTGACGGGGCTGACGGAGGCTCACTTCCCGGTGCACGCCGCCGCGCACTTCAGCGACGGGTTTCCGTCCGCGCCGGCGAGCGGGAGTGGGCCTGCCAGCCTGGTGGGTACCGTCATCGAGGCGCAGCCAGGCGCTCCGGTTGTGGCCGTGCAGGATGGGGAGATCACGCAGATCGGCCGCTCCAAGGCGCTCGGACACTTCTTGAGGCTGCGCGACGCGTTCGGCAACACCTACACCTATGCGCAGCTCGGCGACATCGCTTCGGTCTATCCGGTGCTCGAGCCACACCTGCAATCGACCGTCAGCACGCGCATCTCGCAGCCTCCCGCGAGCGAACCGCCGCCGAGCGGTCCTGCCACGGCCGGTGCCCAACCGCGCTCGCCGATGTCCGAGGGCGCAGCTGTCTCGGGCCTGGCGCTCGGAGCTGCTGCGAGTCTCGAAACGGCGCCGGCAGCCGCGACTCCGCCGGCGTCGCCGAGCGCCTCACCGCCCGCACCGGCATCGGTCAAAGTCTTCCGCGAAGGCACGAACGACGTCTACCTGCACGCTTTGCGTGCACACGTTCAGGTGATCGCGGGCACCGTGCTCGGACATATCGCTGCGAGCCGCGGCGGAGCGCCGCACGTGCTCTTTCAGATCCGCCCCGCTGGAACGGGCGCGCCGCTGATCGACCCAAAGCCGATCCTCGACGGTTGGGTGGCGCTGGAGAACAGCTCGATCTTTAGAGCGAAGGGGGAGAACCCGTTCCTCGCGACCTCGCCCAGCACGGGTCAGGTGCTGCTCGAGTCGAAGCGACAGCTGATTCCGCAGGTCTTGCACGATCACGGCGTGCGGCTTACGCGCTGTGGTCGCGACGACGTGCAAGCGGGACGCGTCGACAAGCGTGTGCTGGCGATGCTCGAGTACCTGTCAGTTTCGGGATTGCGCCCGACGGTCGTGGGGCTCCCGTGCGGCGGAGCGACTGCGGCGGCGCTTGCAACGAACACGCTCGCGAGCACGACCAGTGAAGCGGTGGCGATCAGCGCCATCAACGGCGTGCGTGTCGCCGGTAATCAGCGCGCAGGAACCGTCGTGGACACGGCCGTACACAAGCTCTTGATGCTGCAGGGTCTGTCCCGGCCGCATCGGATCGCAAGCATGTTGAGCTACCCCGGTGCGTCGAGCGCTGTTGTCGATCCAAGTGCCCGTGGCGCGATCCGCGTTAGCTTCAGCGCACCACGCGCGGCGATCGCGGCGCGTGCTGGCATCGAAGGTGGGCTGACGCCGGAACAGTGGATCAAGCTCACGGCGCGTCTCGGCGAAATCCCAGATCCAACCGTTTCGCGTGCCCCTTCGGCGGCGGCGATCCGCGTCCCGTCTGAACCTCAGGGAGCCACCGGTGGCCACCACTAGTCCGCCCAGTCCACCAGCATCGCCACCGCCGAGTCCGGCTGGAGCAGGCGCGGCGCCACGCGTGCGTACTGCGCCCTCGGGGACGCTGCGCATCATCTCGATTGCGGCGCTGGTCTTGGTCGTGTTGATCGTCTCCTATCTCGTGTTTCACGGCAGCGGCGGATCCGACTACCAGCTCGTCTTCAAAGAAGCCGGCCAACTCGTGCGAGGCGATCAGGTGCAGGTAGGTGGCGTGCCCGTGGGAAGCGTCAAGGACATCGCGCTCACGCGCGACTTCAAGGCACGCGTGACGATCCACATCGACTCCTCGCTCGTGCCGCTGCACGAAGGCACTACCGCGCAGGTACGCGTGCCCTCGCTCTCGAGCGTGGCGAATCGCTACATCGCGCTCTCGCCCGGACCCAACAACAAGCCTTCGCTCGCGAGCGGAGCAACGCTGCCGGGGAGCGCCACCAAAGAAGTCGTCGATCTCGATCAGCTGTTCAACACGCTCGACCCGAAGACCCGTAAAGGGCTGCAGGGCTTCATTCAGGGGACCGCGGAACAGTACGCCGGCGCCGGTCACGCGCTCGGGCACTCCACCGAATACTTCGCGCCCGCGATCAACTCGACCACGCACTTCCTCTCCGAGCTCGTGCGCGATCAGCCGACGCTCACCAACTTCCTCGTCGAAACCTCAAAGGCGGTCACGACGATCGGCGCGCGCGGCGAAAAGCTGACGGACCTGATCGAAATTGCGAACACGACCTTCACCGCGATCGGTTCGCATCAAAGCCAACTCGCTCAAGGCTTGCGTGAACTGCCCGTGACGCTGCGCCAAGGCAACAAGACCTTTGCTCAACTGCCTGCGACCTTCGCGGCCTTGAAAAGTTCGTCGACGTCTCAAAGCCCACAACCAAGCCGTTGATCGAACTGCTGGCGCATCTGCGACCCCCTGCTCAGCACCGCTACGCCGGCGGTTCACAACTTCAACCTGGTCGCCAATCGCTCGGGGCCGAACAACGACCTCACCGACATCGCGCGCGCGCTGCCGGCGCTCGCAAAGGCACTCTCCACGAGCTCCCCGAGCACGGTCCGCTCGCTGCAGGAATCGGTTCCGATCACAGCCTTCTTCGGGCCCTACGCGCCCGACTTGGCGGGCACGCTGCGCACCTTTGGTCAAGCTGCCTCCTATTACGATGCCAACGGCCATTACGCGCGCATCACGCCAGTCCTGCCGGACTTCACGCTTGGGGCGAACAACACCTTGACGCCGACCACCGCGCAGGGCGCGCTCGCGGCGCTCAAAGCTGGACAGCTACGTCGCTGCCCCGGAGGCGCCACCCAGCCGGCGGCGGACGGGTCGTCCCCGTTCGTCGACGGTGAACTGCTGAGCTGCGACCCGACCCAGACACCCTGATGGATCGTCGGCGCAGAAACTCGATTGCGGGAAGCCCGCTGCTGATCGGCGCGGTGACGACGCTGATCGTGCTCGTGGCGGTATTCCTCTCCTACAACGCCAACAACGGCCTGCCTTTCGTGCCCACCTATAACCTCAAAGTAGAACTGCCCGAGGGCGCGGGCCTACAGCCGTCCAACCAGGTGCGCATCGCCGGCACACGCGTGGGCACAGTCGGCTCGCTCTCGATCCACCAGAACAAGCGCACGGGGCGCATCAGCGCGATCGCCAACCTCAAGCTCGAAAAGAAAGTCGAGCCGCTCCCAGCGGACACGAAAGCGATTGTGCAGTCCGTCTCGGCGATTGGGCTGAAGTACCTCGAACTCGAAAAGGGTCGATCGCAGCAGATCCTCAAAGCCGGCCAGACGATTCCCGTGAGCAACACGACCGAACCCGTGAACATCGATGAACTCTTCAACATGTTCGATAAGAAGACGCGCACGGCGATCAAGCGCAACACGAACAACTTCGGCGACGGGCTCGCGGGACGGGGGCTCGGGCTCAACAACACGATCTCCGAACTGCGTCCGCTCGTGAACAACGCAGTTCCCGTTTTGCACAACCTCGCTGAACCTTCCACAGGCCTGCGCAAGCTGTTCATCGCGCTCGATCGCGCAGCCTCGCAGACGGCTCCCGTGGCGGAAATCAACGCGGCCGGCTTTCGGGACGCGGATACGTTCTTCAGCGCGTTCGCATCGGTCAGTCGCTCGATCGAAGAAGCGACAGAGGGAGGGCCACCGGCGCTCGAACAGGCCACGCATTCGCTGCCCTACGAGGCGCCGTTCCTGGAAAGGGCGACCGAATTCATGCATCTGCTGCGACCCAGCGCGGTTGCGCTGCGGACCGTCGCCCCACCGCTCGGCCACGCGTTCGCGCAGGGCGCCGTGAACCTGAGCGCTGCCACGGCGCTCAACCAGAGCCTTGCCGAAACCTCGCAGTCCTTCCAGGACTTCGCCAAGAACCCAATTGTCACCCTTGGCATCGAAGACTTCAGGCAGACGCTTGAAACAGGCAACCCGCTGCTCGCCGGTATCGCACCCGAGCAGGCTGTGTGCAATTACCTGACGCTCCTGTTCCGCAACGTTGCGAGCGCCCAGTCGCAGAGCATCGGCGTAGGCACGGTTGTGCGTACGAGCCTTGTGCTGGCGCCCACCGGCGTCAACAACGAGGGCTTCCCGTCATCTGCGCCGGCCGACGGTGCCTCGCCCGAACTCGAACCGAACACGAAGAAAGCGATCCCCGACTCGGGCAAGAACCACATCCACGTCAACCCCTACCCGAACGTGGCAGGCCCCGGTCAACCTCAGGTGTGCGAAGCGGCCAACGAGACCTACATCGCGGGCAAAGCTGTGTTCGGCCACGTACCTGCAGCAAACGTCGCGAACATCCGGGAGATCACCAGCCGCGAAGACAACCTGTATGGCGAAAAGTACGCCGCGAGCACGCTCAAAGCGCTGGGCTTGGCGAAAGGGAAGAAGAAATGAGCGGCGCACGGTGGTGGCGTCGCCGCGAGGAAGTGCCGGTCGTTGACCTGCAGCGCTACAAGCCCGTACGCACGGGGATCATCGTCGTGGTGGTCGTCGCGCTCGTCACCTACTTCGGCTTCACCAAGCACATCCCGTTCAAACACGGATTTCAGCTGAAGGCCGAGTTCGCCAGCGTGCTGAACATCCATCCCAAGTCGCCCGTTCGCATCGCGGGCGTGGACGTAGGCAAGGTCCGCTCGATCAGCCGCTCGGGCAAGGCCGGTCTCGTGACGATGGAAATCGAAACGCGCGGGCTGCCGATCCACCCTGACGCGACGCTGAAGATCCGCCCGCGCATCTTCCTCGAAGGCAACTGGTTCATCGAACTGCAGCCCGGTAGCCCATCAAAGGCGAGCGTGTCCTCTGGTCACACGATCCCGATCACCCAGACCTCCGACCCGGTGCAGCTCGACCAGGTGCTCAGCGCGCTCAACACCGACACGCGCGCGAACCTGCAGACGTTCCTGATCGAATACGGCAAGGCGCTGACCGAAAAGCCCAACGCCGCCGCGGACGCGGAACAGCTCGCGGACGTACGTGGCAAAAACGCCGCCCAGGCGCTCAACGAGACCTATCATCGCAGCCCTCCGGCGCTCCGTGGCGCGGCGGTATTGAACCAGGCGATCACCGGCACCGAAGAGCACGATCTCTCCAAGCTGGTCACGAGCGTCGGCAGGGTCACCGCGGCGTTGAACGTGCACGAGCAGCAGCTCGGCGAACTGATCGGCAACTTCAACACCTTCTTCGCCTCATTCGCGGCCCAGTCCAGCAGCCTCTCAACGACGATCGCGCAGCTGCCGAGCTCGCTGCAGGGGATCAATCACGGGCTCACCTCGCTCGATGCCTCCTTTGCTCCCACGCGCGCCTTCTTGCACGACATTCTCCCCGGCGTGAAAAGCATTCCCGCGACGACCAGGGCGGCGATTCCGTGGATCGAACAGGTCAAGGCCTCGCTCGCGCCAAGCGAGCTGGGTGGCGTAGCCAAGAGCCTGCAGACCGCGCTGCCCACGCTCGCAAAGCTGATCGGCGAACAGACGCCCACCTATCAACAGACCGACCTGTTCAACAAATGCCTCTCGAACGTGATCATTCCCGCCGGCAACACCAAGCTGCAGGACGGGAGCGCGACCTCCGGCGTGGAGTCCTACAAGGAGTTCTGGTACAGCCTTGTTGGCCTGTCTGGGCTCGGCCAGGGCTTCGACGGCAACGGCACGGTCGGCAAACTGCTCGTCGGCAATGGCGGGCAGACGCTGCGCTCGCAGCGGACGGCGATCGTCAACCAGCACTTCAAACCTGGGGTGCGTCTGCTCGGCCGCTCGCCGCTTCCGCCGCTCGGAACGCGCCCGGCGTTCCCGGCTGAAGAGCCTGCCTATCAGCCGCTCGCGGCGTGCTACAAGCAGGCGCTTCCCAACTTCAACGGCCCGCTGTCATCGGGCCCGGCGGACGGCACGGGATGAACTCGACTCCAGACAGCCACGAAGGCGGCCTCACCGTCCGCGAGCAGATCGAGCGCTATCGCACGGCGTTCATCTCGGTCGTGACGATGATCATCATCGCCGCCGCCGTGGGCGGTTACATCCTCGCGCACGAGAACCTCAAGCTCCCAGGCTGGGTGCCGGTGCTCGGACGCGAATACTTCACGCTCAAAGGGGAGTTCCAAACAGCGCAGGCCGTGACGCCGGGACAGGGGCAGGCGGTGACGATCGCGGGCGCGAAGATCGGCGAAGTGGCGAGCGTCGACTTGCACGAAGGCATCGCGATCGTGACGATGAGGATCACGCCGAAATACGCACGCATCTATCGCGACGCGACGATGCTCTTGAGACCCAAGACCCAGCTGCAGGACATCACGGTCGAGGTCAACCCTGGCACGCCCGCGGCCGGCAAGCTCAAGAGCGGTCAGACCCTGCCGCTCGCGCAAACCGCGCCCAACATCGACTTCGACGAATTCCTGGCTGGGCTCGACGCTGACACCCGTGCATATCTGCAAGAGCTCCTTGCCGGTGCGGGCGAAGGTCTCAAACACAACGGGCGTGCGCTGGCGGCGGTCCTCAAGCGCCTCGACCCAACCGCGCGCTATGGCAAAGAAATCGCCAGCCAGCTGGAAATTCGCCACGCGAACATCGCGCACTCGATTCACAACTTCCGCCTGCTGATGGAAGCGCTCGGCGCCAAGGACACCCAGATCGCCCAGCTCGTCAACTCGTCCAACGCGGTCTTTGAAACGTTCGCCAAGGAGGAAGCGAACCTGCAGAGCACGCTGCACCTGCTGCCGAGCGCGCTCCATAAGGCCGGTACCAACCTGGGCAAGCTCTCCACCGCGGCAAACCTGATCGGCCCGACGCTGCACAAACTCGACCCGTTCGCGAAAGCGCTCGGACCGGCCAATGAAGCGACCCGTCGCCTGGCGCAGCAGACGACACCCGTCTTCAAGAATGAAATCCGGCCGTTCGCACGCCAGATCCTGCCGGTGGTCAACGAACTTGCACCCTCCACGAAACAGCTGGGACAGTCCTTCGCAAAGCTGAGCGTGAGCTTCTCGGTGCTCAACGAATTCTTCAACGAGCTCGCCTACAACCCGGGTCCGAGCAAGGGTGGCTTCCTGTTCTTCCTCGACTGGGGCAATCACAACCTCAACAGCGCCGTGAGCACGGCTGACGCTCACGGCCCGCTCGGACGCGGCATTGTGTACCTCAACTGTGAAGTCCTGAAAGTCCTCAAAGGCGTCACCGAAGTCAACCCCAACGTGAGGCTGCTCGTGAACCTGCTGCGACCGCCAACCAAGCAGGAATGCGTCGACCGTGGATTGCTGACCCCATCGGGTCTGCCGATCACCTCGAGCTTGCGCGGCCACGCCAAAGCGCGGGGCGAAGAACCGTTTTTGGGTCTCTCTCCAGATCCCTTGGGCGCAGCCGTGGCGAAGATCGGGAAAGGCAAAGGCTGATGCAAAAGCGCGCGCCGACGCTCGGCAACATCCTCGTGATCATCCTGTTCGTGCTCAGCTGCTTCGGCCTGCTGATGTTCCTGTGGGAGTCCTTCGGGGGGCCGCTGCCGCTGAAGCCGAAGGGCTATCGCGTCACGATCGCCTTCCCGCGCACGCTCGCGCTGGCCGAACAGTCCGACGTGCGCATCAGCGGGGTGAACGTCGGGCACGTGATCTCGCTCTCGCTGGGCAGCGACGGGCGCACGCACGTGACGATCGAAGTTGCGAGCAAGTACGCGCCGATTCGCGCCAACATGCACGCGATCCTGCGCCAGAAGACGCTATTGGGGGAGACCTACGTGCAGCTGATCCCCGAGGGGCAGAGCGCACGCAGTCTGCCTGACGGGGCGCAGCTCGCCAACAGCCAGGTCGAAAAGTCGGTGACGCTCGACGACATCCTCTCTGCGTTCGATGCGAAGACTCGCCGTGACTTCCAAATCTGGCAGCAGGCGGTCGCCGAAGGGATCAACGGTCGTGGCGAACAGATCAACTCGGCCTTTGCCAGCCTGGAACCGTTCGCGAGCAGCGCCAACATGCTGTTGGCGGTCCTGAACTCCCAGGAGGGGGCGGTCAAAGCGCTCGTGCGCAACACAGGCGTGGTCTTCAACGCACTCGCCAGCCGCGACCATCAACTCCAAGGCCTGATCGTCAGCGGCGGGCGAACGTTCCATGCGGCCGCTGAAAGCAGCCAGGCGTTCGCCGAGGCCTTCCGGGCGCTACCGACCTTCCAGCGCAACTCGCGCGTGGCGCTCAAAGAAATCGACCGCGTCGCCGCGGATGCGACCCCGTTCCTCGAAGAATTCAAGCCGGCCGAGCGCCAGCTCTCCGCGCTGCTGCAGGCCGCCAAGCCATTCGCGCCGGAACTGGACAAGTTCCTGACGGCGCTTGGACCGCTGACCAAGGCCGCCAAGCGCGGCCTGCCGGAAACGAAGAAGGTCCTCAACCTGACCGTGCCGGTGCTCGAAAACCTACGTCCGGTGCTCCACAACCTCGACCCGTTCCTGCAATACACGGGCGAATATCTGCCCGAGCTGCAAGCGTTCTTTGCGAACCTCACGGCGGCCTCGTCGGCGAGCGAAAAAAACAGCAACATCGAAGGCGGCCTATACAAGGGCGGGCTCAAGCAGCACTTCATCACCGGGATGCAGGTGCTGAGCCCGGAGAGCCTTGCGACCTACCCGGCGCGGATCGGCACCGATCGCTCCAACGCCTATCCGCTGCAGGGCACCTACAACTCACTGGCGAGCGGCCTGCCTGTGTTCAGCGCTGCAAACTGCGCGAACTCGGCTCCCTCGATCGAAAAGAACGGAGCGGAAAGCGAAGTCGTCTCCAAAACGCTCATTGAAGAAATCCTCGGCGTTGGCCTCGCTAACGAACCGGGAACGCCCAACAAGGTCGCCGCGCCCGCCTGCAAGCAGCAGGGGCTCTCCAGCTTCAACGGCCAGAGCAGCCAGTTCCCGCATGCGATCTACGGTGGAGCCACTCCTGCAAAATGAGCGCTGACGACTTCCAATATCACTCCGAGGGTCTCGACCTATCGGGCGACCCGGAGGCAGGCAACTGGTCGATCCGCTGCACCGACGTGCACAAGCGCCTCGGCGGAGTGCCCGTCCTCAACGGTCTCAACGTGGCCTTCCCGGACGACATGATCACGGTCGTGCTCGGCCCTTCGGGAACTGGCAAGAGCGTGCTGATCAAGCATCTGATCGGGCTGATGTTCCCCGACAAAGGCGACATCGTAGTCAAAGGCCAGTCGGTGCCGAGCCTGACGATGCCGAAGCTGCTCGAACTGCGACGCAAAATCGGCGTGCTCTTCCAGGACGGCGCGCTGTTTGGCTCGATGTCAGTGTTCGACAACGTCGCCTTCCCGCTGCGTCAGCACACCGACATGACCGAGGCGGCGATCGCCAAGCGTGTCACCCAGCGGCTGCGCGACGTCGGCTTGGGTGAGGCGATGGACGACGCGCCCTCGCAGCTCTCCGGTGGTATGCGCAAGCGCGCCGGCTTCGCGCGCGCGCTCGTGATGGAGCCGGACATCGTGATCTTCGACGAGCCCGACTCGGGCCTTGATCCGGTGCGCACCGCGCTCTTGTGCGAACTGATCCAGGAGATGCACGAGATCTACAAAGGCACCTACATCGTCGTCACGCACAACATCGCCTCGGCGCGTCAGATTGGCGAATACATCGCGGTGCTGTGGCGGGGACGGATCGTTGAAGCGGGCGATGCGGCGCGGATGTTCTCCTCCGATAACGCCTTCGTGCGCCAGTTCCTGAGTGGATCCGCAGAGGGACCGCTGACGATGGATTGACCTCGCGGTGACCATATGCGAACATATGTTCGTATGGTTGCCTGCGTATACCTCCCGCGCTTCGAGCTCGTCGTGGCCGCGGGTGGCCCACAGCCGCTGGCTGGTGCTCCGCTGGCGCTCGCCCCGCTGGCGGGAACCGAGCAGCGCGTAGGGGAAGTCTCAGGCGCTGCTGAAGCCGCTGGCGTGCGGCGGGGGATGGCGCTTGGTGAGGCGCTGGCGCGCTGCCCGGAGCTGGTGCTCGTGCCGGGAAATCCGATGCGCGTGGCAGAGGCTTGGGAGGCGACGCTAGCGGCGCTTGAAGCGGTCGGCGCAGAGGTCGAGGACGCAAGAGCAGGCCTCGCCTACTTCGATACCCGTGCGCTGCATGGCATCTATGGCTCGGCGGCGGCGACGATCGCAGCAGCGCGTCGCGCACTCGAGCGCCCCGCACGTATGGGGGCAGGCCCGACGCGCTTCTGTGCGCTGGCAGCAGCGCTTGCGGTGCGCTCGCGGCGCGCGCTCGTGCTCGAGGGCAAGGAGGCCCGTCGCTGGCTCTCCGGCCGCCCGATCACGCTGCTCGGCTTCCGCGAAGAGACAGCCGTCCTGCTCGAGCCGCTCACGCGCTTGGGGGTGCGCACGCTCGGCGAGCTCGAGCGGCTCGGGCGGGCGGCGCTGAGCGACCGCTTCGGTGTAGCGGGCGCGCTCGCGCACCGGCTGGCGCGCGGCGAGGACAGCCCGCTGCAGGTGCGCCGCCCCGAGGAGCGCCTGCAGGTCGCGATGGAGGTCGGCGATGCGAGCTCGGGCGCGGCGCTGGGGCGCGTGCTGGAGGTGCTCGTGAAGCGCCTGCTGGCATGCCCAGAGCGGCGCGGGCGCACGCTGCGCGCGGTCACGCTCTCCGCGCAGCTCGTCGCCGGTGGGGGCTGGCGCGAGTGCGTGGTCTTCCGTCAGTCGCTGAGCGACCCTGAACGCATCTGGCTTGCGCTCTCGCTGCGCCTATCGCTGCTGCCCGCACCCGCAACCGTGCTCGAGCTGGGTGTCGAGCGCTTCGGGCCCCCGGCGAGCGAGCAGGGAGCGTTGCTCGAGCAGGATCGCGCGACGCGCAGGGCGCGTCTGCGCGAGGCGATCGCACAGACGCGTGCCGTGGCCGGTCAGGATGCGGCGCTGCAGGCGGTGTGTGTGGACCCCGACTCGCGCGTGCCCGAGCGGCGCGTGGTGCTCGCGCCGGCGCCGGAGTCATGACGCGCACGCTGAACCCGCCTCGTCCTGCACGCGTGCGATGGAGCGCGGGACGCCCGGCGGTCATCGACGGGGAAGCGGTCGAGTCGCTGCGCGAGTCGTGGCTCGTGGAGGACCGCTGGTGGACGGCTGAGCCGCTGCGGCGGCGCTACTGGGAGCTCGTCGGCGCGCGCGGTCGCAACGTGGTCGTCTTTCACGACCTCTGCTCCGGCAGCTGGTTCGTACAGGACCCCTAGGCGGCGACAGATGAAGATCGGCGATGCCCCCTACGCAGAGCTGCACTGCCATTCGGCCTACTCGTTCCTGGACGGCGTCTCGCTTCCCTCCGAGCTGGCGCAGCGTGCCGGTGAACTGGGCTACGGCGCGCTGGCGCTGACGGACCACAACTCCGTCTGCGGCTCGATGGAGCTTGCCCAAAGCGCGGCTGAGCATGGGATCAGGGCGATCCACGGAGCCGAGGTCGACTTGTCTCAAGCAGCCGAGGGGAGCTCTCCGCGGCACATCACGCTGCTCGTGCGCGACACACAGGGCTGGCGCAACCTCTGCCGGATCATCACGCTCGCCCACGCTCATACGCGCGAGTCCTCAGTGCGGCGCGTGCGCAGCGAGCCGACGATCGAGCTGGAGACCGTGCTCGAGCACACCGAGGGGCTGGTCTGCCTGACGGGCTGCGCCGCGCACGCGTTGATCGGCGGCTATGAGGATGAGCCCACCGCGCGGCGTCTGCTCGAGGTGTTCGGTCGCGAGAACCTCTACGTGGAGTTGCAGCGCCCCTATGCACGTAACGATCGCGCGCGCAACCGAGCCTTCGTCGAGCTCGCTCGGCGGCTGGAGCTGCGCTGCGTGGCCACCGGCGACGTGCACGCGCACACACGCGCCCGCGCTGAGCTACAGGATGCGTTCGTGGCGCTCCGCCACCACTCCACGCTGGATGCCTCTGAGCCACTGCGACGCGGCAACCACAGCCACGTGATGAGCTCGCCACAGGCGATGTTGAGCCGTTTCTCCGACCACCCCGAGGCGGTCCGCGAGAGCGTGCTGCTGGCGGAGCGCTTGACGTTCAGCCTGACCGATGATCTCGGCTACCGCTACCCAGGTGCGGATGAAGCGGACGCTTCGCGGCGCCTGGGCGAGCTCTGTCGAGCGCGGCTGGGAGAGCGCTATGGCCCAGGTGCTCCCGCTGAGGCGCGCGCCGCGGAGGGGGAGGCGAGCGCGCGTCTGCAGGAGGAGCTGCGCGTGATCGACAGGCTCGGGCTGGCCGGCTTCTTCCTTTTGCACCACGACATGCTCGAGCTGGCGCGTGAGGTGGCGCTCGAGATCCGCGGCGCGGACACCGTGCGCGCGCTGCTGGCACCCGGTCGCGGGCGCGGCTCCTCGGTCTCCTCGCTCGTCTGCTACCTGACAGGGCTCTCGCACATCGATCCGATCGCCGGCAGGCTGTCGCTGGGGCGC
Organism: uncultured Solirubrobacterales bacterium; assembly: GCA_963785435.1. Classification (GTDB taxonomy): domain Bacteria; phylum Actinomycetota; class Thermoleophilia; order Solirubrobacterales; family Solirubrobacteraceae; genus Palsa-744. The sequence goes on along the minus strand of CAWAVE010000007.1, from coordinate 459,654 downwards.
TTCCTGCACGAGGACCTGAGCGGGCTACCCGACATCGACCTGGACTTCCCGCGCGACATCCGCGAGCGGCTGATCCCGCGCGTGCACGAGCGCTATGGACGTGAGCGCGCGGCGCTGGTTGCGGCCTTCCCGACCTTCCGCGTGCGCGGCGCGATCCGCGAGCTCGGCAAGGTGCTCGGCCTGCCGGCCGGCGAGATCGAGCGCGTGGCGCGCGGCGCCGACAGATACGGACCGGGCGCCGAGCACGACATCGCAACAGCGCTCGCGGACGGGCGCGTCGATGATGGCTCAGCTGGAGCGCGCCCCAGTTCTGAGCGTTGGCGCTGGCTGGGCCGGCTGGTCGAGCAGGCGCAGGGGCTGCCGCGCCACCTCTCCCAGCACTCGGGGGGGATGATCATCGCGACCAGGCCCCTGATCGACTGCTGCCCGGTCGTGCCCGCCGCGATGGAGGGCCGCCAGATGGTGCAGTGGGACAAGGACTCCTGCGCCGATGCGGGCTTTCTGAAGATCGATCTGCTGGGTCTAGGGATGCTCTCGGCTGTGGAGCGCTGCGTGGTGGAGATCGAGCGCGTGCGCGGCGAACGCATCGACCTCTCGCGTATCCCCTTCGACGACGCGCAGACCTTCAAGGCGATCCGCGCCGCGGACACGGTCGGCGTCTTTCAGATCGAGAGCCGTGCGCAGATGCAGTCGCTGCTGCGCACGCGGCCGAGGAACCTCGAGGACCTCACGATCCAGGTGGCGATCGTGCGGCCGGGTCCAATACAGGGTGGTGCGATCAACCCCTACATCGAACGCCGCCAGCGCCTGCGCGAGAACCCAAGCTATGAGATCCCCTATGAGCATCCCTCACTCGAGCCGGTATTGAAGGAGACGCTCGGCACGATCATCTTCCAGGACCAGGTGATGCAGGTCGCTGAAGCCTTCGCGGGCTTCAGGCCGGGCGAAGCCGATGGGCTGCGCCGCGCGATGAGCCGCAAGCGCTCGCACGAGCTGCTTGAGCGTCAGCGCCAGCGCTTCGTGGCGGGCGCGCAGCACCACGTGGGTGCCGATCTCGCCACCGCGGAGTGTGTGTGGGGGATGGTCGCGGGCTTCGCGGGCTTCGGCTTCCCCAAGTCGCATAGTGCGGCCTTCGGCCTGCTCGCCTACCAGTCCACCTGGCTACGCGTCCACTACGGCGCGGAGTTCCTGTGCGCGCTGTTGAACGAGCAGCCGATGGGCTTCTACGCCCCGGACAGCCTGATCCACGAGGCCGAGAATCGTGGCATCGCGGTGCTTGGCCTCGACGTGAACGCCTCCGAGGTGCAGTGCGCGGTCGAAGATGGGGGCGTGCGCCTCGGTCTCGGCTACGTCAAGGACGCGGCGCGCGAGGAGGTGGAGGGACTCGTGGCAGAGCGCCGGCGGGGCGGGCGCTACACGAGCCTCGCCGACCTCGCGGCTCGCGCGGGCGTCAGACGCCGCACGCTTGAACAGCTCGCCTGGGCGGGGGCCTGCGACCGGCTGCTGGGTGGGCGTGAACGGCGCAAGGCGCTGTGGCAGCTCGGCATGGCGAGCACCGCCGAGCGGCTCCCGGGCAGCGCCGCCGTTGGGGGAGGGGCTGGCACGCAGCTCGCGCTCGAGCTGGAGCTCGCACAAGCGCCGCGGCTGCGGCCGCTCGGGCGCTGGGCGCAGCTGATCGCCGACTACTCCACCAGCGGCGTGACGATTGGCGAGCACGCGCTGGCGATTCTGCGCGAGCACCTGACGGTGCCCAAGCTCGCGACCAGCGCGCAGCTGGCGCGGCTGCCACGCGGCTGCGAGGTGGCGGTCGCGGGTCTGGTGATCGCGAGGCAGCGACCGGGCACGGCGAAGGGGACGATGTTCCTGCTCTTCGAGGATGAGTTCGGCACGATCAACCTGATCGTCGCCAAGGAGGTCTATGAACGCCACCGCCAGTTGGCGCGCGCAGAGCCGCTTTTGCTCGCGCGCGGTCGCCTGGAGCGCACGCAGGAGGGTCCGCCCGAGAACCTCGTGCAGCTGCATCGGGAGCTATCGAGTGCTGAGCAGGAAGCCGAGCGCGAGCCGCTGCGGCCGGTGATCAACGTGATCGTGCGAGAGCTTGCGCCTCTGGAGGACTTCCTCACAGGCGTCGAGGACGGTCCGGGAGCGAGCAGCTCGGCGCGTGTTCATCGCCTGCGCGGAGCGGAGCAGCGCGAGGACCCGAGCGTCGCCAAGGATGCGCTCGACGGCGGCGAGGTCGGCTCGAGTATTCGCGCTGCCGCGCCGCCGATGCAGAGCTTCGCGATGGGGCGGCGCCGCTAGGCTCTTGGCGAATGTTTCTCCCCGTTCTGGTAGGCCTGCTGATCGTCGAGGTGCTCGCCTTCGTGGAGGTCGCTCGCGCCAGCAGCCTGCTCGTGGCGCTCGCCCTGCTGTTCGGCAGCTCGCTGCTGGGCGTGCGCATGCTGCGTGTTCAGCAGCGCCTCGCCTTCGCGCGCGTCTCGCAGGCGGTCGCTGAGCGCCGGGCCTCTGCTCCCGCGGCGATCGACGGAGCGCTCGGCCTGCTCGGAGCAGTGCTGCTCGTGGTTCCCGGGTTCGTCACAGATGCGCTTGGTGCGCTGCTTCTCCTCGGCCCTACCCGCAGGCTCACGCGCCGCTGGATCGCACGTCGCTACGCGCCTGGGCTAATGCGCTTCGCCACACGCGCCGAACGGTTTGCTCCAGGCAGCCGTCGTTCACCCCCGGCCGACGTGGAGTCGACCGCGGTCGAGCACGAGCCCGATCAGCTCGAGCGTTGAGCACGCGCGTAGCGAAGGTAGAGAACGGGTGAGCCAAAGGTTCTTGTCTCGATCAGCTCGAGCTCGATGCGCTGATCGAGAGGCGCGAAGTAGGGCGTGCCGCCGCCCAACACGAGCGGGCTGACAAACAGGCGATACTCATCGATCAGCTCACGCTTCATGCACTCTGCAGCGAGTCCCGCGCCGCCAATGGCAAGGTCCCCGCCGGATTGCGCCTTCAACCGCGCGACCTCCTCGGCAACACCCCCTCTGAGCAGTCGCGCGTTGCCCACGACACTCTCGAGCGTCCTTGAAAACACCACCTTCGGAAGCGCCTGCCAGATGCGCGCGAACTCGAGGATGAAATCCGCAGCAGCAGGATCTTGATCGGCGCTCTCCCAGAAGACCATCGTCTCGTAAAGCCCGCGTCCGCAGAGGTGCGCGCCGAGCTCACGGGTCTGCGCGTTGTGGAATCGGTGCAACTCCTCATCTGGCGCCGCCCAGTCGATCTCGCCCTGTGGGCCCGCGATGAAGCCATCCAAGGAGACTCCGGTTGAATAAATCAGCTTGCGCATCGGGTGCTGATCCAGGGTAGAGCAGCGCCGCTATTGTCGGCCGATGAGCCTTGTTCGTAAGGAGAAAGTTGCGTGAGCGACCCGGCTGGACTCCCGGTTTGGGCCGGCCCGGTCCCCGACCGCTTGACGATCTGGCCTGTGGATGACGGGCGCTACGGCCTCGACGCGACCTTCGAGGGCGCAAGCGGCTACGAGCGCGCACAGCGCCACGCCAAAGAGCTAGAGCGAGATCGCGTGCCGCACACCTTTCGCCAAGAGCTCAACGGATCCTGGACGTTGCGCTTTGGACCGCTGCCCGCCGCGGACATCGCACGCGCGCTTTCGGCGTTTGTCTACTGATAGGGGCCGCGTGGGCTCGACTACCCTGAGTCGATCGCGCGGCTGACACACACCGATCTCGACGTTCATCCACTGTGCCTCGGCGGCAACGTCTTCGGCTGGACGCTCGATGAGGAGCAGTCCTTCGCGGTGCTCGACGCCTACGCGCAGGCGGGCGGCAACTTCATCGACACCGCAGACATATACGGCCGCCGCGGTCAGGGCATGGGCTCATCAGAGCAGATCATCGGTCGCTGGATCGCCGCGCGGGGCAATCGTGAGCAACTCGTGATCGCGACCAAGGTGGGCATGTCGCCCGAGCGCCCAGGGCTCAGCAGCGAGGCGATCACGCGCGGGGTAGAGGATTCGCTGCAGCGGCTCGGCATCGAGCAGATCGATCTTTACTACGCTCACGAGGACGACCCCCGCACGCCGCTGGAGGAGACGCTCGGTGCCTTCCACGAGCTGATCGACGCGGGCAAGATCCGCTACGCCGCCGCCTCCAACTACAGCGCTGAGCGTCTGCGCCAAGCGCTCGAGCTGGGCGAGCGCGAGAACATGGCGCGCTATATGGCGCTGCAGCCCCACTACAACCTGCTCGAGCGTGACTACGAGACAGAGCTCGCGCCACTATGCGAACAGTATGGGCTCGCCTGCATCCCATACTTCGGTCTAGCGCGTGGCTTTCTCAGCGGCAAGTACCGGCGAGGCGGCGAGGAGATCGCGAGCCCGCGTGCGCAGGACGTGCGCGAGAGCTACTGCAACGACCGCGGCTTCGCCGTGCTCGCGGCGCTCGACGAGATCGCCGCGGCGCACCACAACGCCGTGGCGGCCGTCGCGCTAGTCTGGCTCGCCGCTCAGCCGACGGTGCTCGCGCCGATCGCCAGCGCCACCTCGCCCGAGCAATTGCACGAGCTGCTGGCAGCCTCAGAGATCGAGCTGAGCTCCGCTGAGATCGCTCGGCTCAGCGCCGCGAGCGCTGCTGGTGATCCGCCTAGCGATTGGTGAAGCGCAGCCTCTCGCCGTTGGGGTCAGCCACGAGCAGAGCATCCTCGTCGCGCTCGCGCACGGCGTTGGGTGAGGCCTTCAGAATTCGCTGCTCGAGCTGATCGAGCGCACTGTTGCCGCTGAGCTCGAAGTCGATGCGCCGCAACCCTGGCGCTGCGTCTGGGGCGGGCGCGCCGCCGGCGCTCTGCCAGGAGTTCAGGCCGATGTGATGGTGGTAGCCGCCGGCTGAGAGAAAGGCGGCCGAGGGGATCTGTGCCTGGGGCTCGAAGCCGAGCACATCGCTGTAGAAAGACTCCGCGCGCGGGACCTCGGCGACCTTCAGGTGGACGTGACCAACCCCCGTGCCGGGTGCGATGCTCGCGCTCGGCGCATCCTGCGATTGCGCGAGCAGGTCCTCGATGTCCAGCGCGAGCGTGACCATCCGCACGCCCTTACCGCTCGGTGGACGCTGCCATTGCGCGCGCGGTCTATCGGCGTAGATCTCGATGCCGAGACCGTCCGGGTCGCTGAGGTAGAGCGCCTCTGAGACGCCGTGATCGGCTGCGCCATCAAACGGCCATTGCGCGCCCGCGACACGTCGCACCGTCGCCGCCAGCGCGGCGCGGCTCGGGTGCAGCCAGGCGACGTGAAACAGACCGGTGCTGTGCGCTGGTAGCGCCACGGCATCGCGCAGGCGCAGGAGCTCGAGCGCCGCTTGCTCACCCGTGCCGCCCAGCCGCGCGCTGTCCTCATTCATCTCGTGGAGCTCGAGCCCCAGCACGCGCTGATAGAAGTCCACGCTGCGCGGCAAATCGGCCACCGCGAGCTGCACGCCAGCGATCCGCAGGTCTGGGTCGATCGGGTCGTGGGGGGCGTCGTCCGGTGCAGACATCAGCGGGCTTGTACGACGAGCGTCTGGAAGGCCCTGCCGACGGGCCCCTCAAGATCGTGCAGCACGCTCTCCGCCAGCGCCGTGCCGCCGCCACTCAGCAGCGTGCGTGCGTCGAGCCCGATCCACTCGCCACGCGGTTCGCGATGGAGATGGATCGAGAGGTCGGCGTTGATGAAGAGATAGTGCTCGAAGGACAGCTCCGCGCTGACGCCGTTGCCGAAGTCCGCCGTGGCGGCAAGTCGTGCGAGTGAGCTCGCTTGCTCGCCGGGCAACAGCGGGTAGCGCAGGCGCATCCACACCCTTCCTGGGCCAGGCGCCCACGGATCGTCGAGCCAGCGCATCTCCATCGCGCTCGCCGCGAAGCTCGCGCGTGACGGGTCATCGAGCGCGAAGCGCACCGCCTTGCCCTCGGCGGGAGCGGGCATGGGTGCGCTCGTGGTGCTCGCACCAGCCGGCGGAAGGTCCTCCGGCACGGGCTGCACACGCAGCGCGCTCGCGCGGCAGATCAGCTGCTCGCCCGAGCGTAGCTCCGCGGCGAGCTCCTGCACGCGCCGGCCGGAACGCACGATCTCTGTTGAGATCTCCAGAGGCGCGCTCGGGATTGGGCGCAGCAGCTCGAAGCCGAGGCGCGCGATCGGCAGCTCCGCGCCGGGTTGCGCCGCACGGAAAGCTTCGACGATCAGCGCCGCCGGCGCGCCCCCGTGCAGAGCGCGCGGGTCCCAGGGTCCGCGCGCGTGCTCGCTGGCCGCAAAGCCCTCGCCCTCGCGTCTGAAGATGCTCTCGCTGAGCTGCTCGCTCATGCCGGCATCCTCGCGATGAACTCGGCAAGCTTGCCCGGATCGCGTAGCGGTGGACCGTGTCCGAAGCAGGTCAGCTGTGGGCGCAGCTCGGCCAGCCGGCGCGCCGATTGGCGGTTGCGCGCGGGGTCGGGCGTGAACACCTCGAGTGGCTCGTGCAGGCCGGGAATGCCCGTCATCACGTTCATATTGGTGAGCACATCGCCGAGGATCAGCACGCGGTCGGATTCGCGCCAGTAGGCGAGGTGTCCGCGCGAGTGCCCGGGGCTCTCGAGCACGGTGAAGCCGGCTACCTCATCGCCCTCCACGAGCGCACGCGCAACGGGGTGGGGAGGACCCGTCCAGAAGCGCTGCTGGAGTTTGTTCACCAAGCCGGGCGCTTGTGAGGCCGCGACACCGCCGCGCGTCTCCATCGCAGGCACATCGCCTCCTCCGCACCACAGCGGGATGCCGAGCCGCTCGCAGATCGCATGACTTGAGCCCTGATGGTCGGGGTGGGCGTGTGTCAACGCGTGAGCGCAGAGCGGACGTCCGGCGATTTGGCGCAGGATGCGCTTCTCGGCCTGCCGCGTCGCAGCGTCGATCAGCACGTCGGCCACGAGATAGACGTTGATCGTGTTCGGCGGCCAGCCGCGCAGCTGATGCACACCCTCGGCGAGCTGCTTCATCGTGCGGGTCCCTTCTCGTAGTTCAAGTGCGCGATTGCTCCCAGGAGAAGCCGCGCACAGCGAAGCACAGGCCGAAGATGCCCCACAGTCCGATTACTGCGAGCGCGTCCAGGTGGTTTGGCGAGCTCGCGCCCGTGACCATCGCGCCGGAGAGCCCTTCGATCAACGGCTTCAGCGGCAGCGCGTCGGCGATCGTGCGCAGAAAGCCGGGCGCGCCGGCTGAGTCGAAGACGTAGAAGGACACGAACACCACGGGCAGGAAGATCGCGTTGACGTAAGCGGCAGTCGACTCGAAGTTGGGGATCATGTGCGCAAAGGCCACGCCCAGTGCCGCAAAGCAGACCACGCCGACGAGCACGAAGACGATCAACGTCGCTGGATGCGGCGGCCAGCCGATGCCGAAGAAGATGTGCCCAGCGAGCACCACGATCGCGATCTGCAGCGCAGTGTTCGTGACCGCGTTGGCGGCCACGCCGCCGAAGTAGGAGCCAGTCGGCAGCGGCGTGCCGCGGATGCGCTTGAGCACGCCGCGCTCGCGCAGGAACACGATGTTGTAGGCGAGCGCGGTGAACGTCGTGGACATCACGCTCATGCCCGCGATCGACGGTAGGAGCTTGTCGAGGTCGCGCTGGCTCCCGGAAAGGATCGCGCCGGCGCCCGCGAGGAACAGCAACGGCAAGAGAAAGTTGAAGAAGGCCGCGCTCGGGTTGCGCCAGAACATCTTGCGCTCAAGGCGATACTGGCGCCAGCTGAGGCTCAGCGCATCAGGCATCCGCGGTCAGCTCCAAGTAGACGTCCTCGAGCGTGGGCCGCGCCACCGAGAGCTCCTCAAGGCGCTCGCCACGCTCAAGCGCCTCGCGCGTGAGCTCCGCGAGGAGCGCTGTCGGATCGTCGGTTTCGTGCTCCACGAGCTCACCGTGAGCGTCGCGGTAGGTCACCGTGTAGCGAGGTCCGCTCGCTTCTGAGCCCACGCCGGGTGGGGGGGCTCCGGGTGAGTGGCTCCTAGTTCCCGTGGCGGCCCGATCGCAAGGATGCGCCCGTCCTTGACGATCGCCACGCGGTCCGCCAGCTCTTGGGCCTCATCGAGGTAGTGGGTTGTGAGCAGGATCGTCTTGCCGAGCGCGCGCAGCGAGCGGATCGTCGCCCAGGCCGCACGCCGTGCCTCGGGATCGAAGCCGGTGGTGGGCTCATCGAGAAAGATCAGCTCCGGGTCGCCGATCAGCGCGAGCGCGAAGTCCAGGCGTCTGAGCTGCCCGCCCGAGAGTAGGCGGCTGCGCACATCGGCCTTCTCCTCGAGCCCCGCCAGCGCGAGCACCTCCTCGACATCACGCGGACGCGGGTAGAAGCTCGCCCAGTGCCGTAGCGCCTCGCGCGGCGTGATGTGGCTGTAGATGCCGCCTGCCTGGAGCACGATGCCGATCCGTCGGCGCAGCTCAAAGGAGCGCTTGGCGGGGTCGTGACCGAGCACCGACACCTCGCCGCTGGTGCGTGCGCGGTAGCCCTCGAGGATCTCCACGGTCGTGGTCTTGCCCGCGCCGTTTGGGCCGAGCAGCCCAAAGACCTCCCCGCGATGCACCGTGATGTCGACGCCGCGCAGCGCCTCATAGTCGCCGTAGCGCTTGCATAGCGCGCTGACCTCAATCGCCGCGGAGGACTCGTTCACGCTCGGATCATCGCACCGACCGCGCTCACGACCGCGCTTGCTACCAGTGCACGCCCCTGGTCAGCGTGGCCATCGCGATCTGCTCGAAGGAGGCGCGCTCCTCGACGTCGGCCTGACCCTTGGACGCAGCGGAGTCAGGGAACACTCGGTAGGCGAGGTGCAGCAGCCGGTCCATCGTTTTCGGCGAGAGCGAGTAGGCGACCTCGCCGAACTTGCCCAGTCGCGTGCCCATCTCCTTGGGGCGGCTGCGCAGCGCCTCGCAGATCATGTCGCCCGCCTCATCGGGGCTGATCGCGGGGAACGCGTCGTACATCTTCGTCGGCGCGATCATTGGCGTGCGCACGAGCGGCATGTGGATCGTCGTGAACGTGACGCCGTCGCCGATCACCTCCGAGGAGACCACGCGCGTGAACGCGTCGAGCGCGGCCTTCGAGGCGACGTAGGCGGAGAAGCGCGGCGGGTTGGTCTGCACGCCGATCGAGGAGACGTTGACGATGTGCCCCGAGCCGCGCTCGCGCATGTGCGGCATCAGGCCGATGATCAGCTTCACGGCGCCGAAGTAGTTGAGCTGGATCGTGCGTTCGAAATCGTGGAAGCGGTCGTAGCTGAGCGCAATCGAGCGACGGATCGAGCGTCCCGCGTTGTTGACGAGCATGTCGATGTTGCGATGGTCCGCGAGCACGCGCTCGATCAGCCGTTCGATCGACTCGATGTCCGCCAGATCAGCTGAGTAGACGTAGGCGGTGCCGCCCGCGGCGACGATCTCGGCGCGCACCTCCTCGAGGTTCTCCACGCTGCGTGCCACGAGCAGCGGCACGCCGCCCGCCGCAGCGACCTTCAGCGCGGTCGAGCGTCCGATGCCGGAGGACGCACCGGTGATCAGCACGTGGCGGGCGCCAAGCGCCTCCTTCAGCGTGCGTCCGCGGCGCAGGTCGGGGTCCATCTCGCGCTCCCAGTAGTCCCACAGTCGCGCCGCGTACTCCTGCAGCGGCGGCGGCGTCTCAAGCGGCGAGCCCGCCAGGGCGCGGGTGGCGTCGTGAGTGTCGAAGGTGGGCACGAGCTCCATGTGCGCGAGCACCTCGCGCGGGATGCCGAGCTCGCGCAGCGCCACGTTCCGGAGCTGACGCCACGGGGGAAGCGCCGCGGCGAGCGCAAGCGGCCACTTCGGCAGCGGGTCGATCAGGCGTTTGTCGATGCTGAGCGCAAAGCGCGGCGCGTGCGCGGCGACGGCGAGCTCGTTGATCAGCTCATCCACCCGCTGCGGGCGCGGGTCGGTGAGGTGGAAGGCGCGCCCGTCGAGGTCGGGCTCGTGCGCGATGTGCTCGAGCGCGCCCGCGACCCAGTCGACGGGCACCACGTTTGTGTGACCGAGGTCAAGGCCCACGAGCGGCATCCACTCGGGCAGCAGGTGGCGCATGCGCTGAATCGCCTTGAAGAAGTAGTAGGGGCCGTCGACCTTTTCCATCTCACCCGTCTGGGAGTCACCGACCACGATCCCGGGCCGGTACACGCGCCAGGGCATGTAGGGCTGGTCGCGCACGATCCGCTCGGACTCGAACTTCGTGCGGTGATATGGCGAGGGCAGGCGCTGGCCCTCGTCGAACATGTCCTCCGCAAAGACGCCCTCGTAGCTGCCGGCCACCGCAATCGAGGAGACGTGGTGCAGGCGCTTGGCCTCCACGGCACGCGCGAGTTCGACCGCGTGGGTCGTGCCGCCGACATTCACCGCGTTGTTGCGCTCCGCGGGCGCTGTCATGTCGTAGACGGCAGCGAGGTGGAAGAAGTGGTTGATCTTGCCGCGCAGCTCCTCGACCTGCTCCTTTTCAACGCCCAACAGGGGTCGGCGCAGATCGCCGATCACCGGTTGCACACGTGTGGCGGCCGAGCTTCCCGCGAGCACGCTCCAGCGCTCGATCAGATCGTCGAGGCGGGCCCTCGAGCTCTCGCGCACGAGCACGTAGATCTTGCCCTGGCGATTCTCGAGCAGCCGTTCCACCAGGCGGCTGCCAATGAAGCCCGTTGCTCCTGTAACGAAGTAGGCCATCGCGAGAGCCTACCTCCTATGCGCGCCTGCGGGTCGGGCGTGTAAGGAACGGTTCACGAGCTGCTCTGGGCGCGGCTATGTCAGGCCCCCGCGCCCGCTCCGCCGCGTCCCTCTCCTGCCGCGAAACGCGCCGCGCCGCGCGCACCATCGGAGAAGACATCTGGTCCCGCGGCTGCCTCCAGTGCAAGCGCAGCATCGAGCTCCATGCCGAAGCCCTCGATCGCGGCGCGGCGATCGGCGAGCATTGTGCGCTGTGGGAAGCGTGCGAGGCCCTCGGCGAGCTCGAGTGCACGCTGCAGGTGCATCCCGGCGGGCACGATCTCGGTGATAAGGCCCATCGCGAGCGCCTCCTCGGCGTCGATCATGCGCCCGGTGAGGATCAGATCGAGCGCGCGCCCGAGGCCCACGATGCGCGGCAGGCGTTGGGTGCCGCCGTCGATCAGCGGCACGCCCCAGCGGCGCTCGGGATAGCCGAGCGTGGAGCCTTCGGTGGCGATCCGCAGATCGCACCACAGCGCGAGCTCAAGGCCGCCCGCGAGCGCGAAGCCCGCGATCGCGGCGATCGTGGGCTTGCTCGGCGTCAGGCGCGTAAAGCCCATCGGCCCCTCGGGGCTCATCAGCCGCCCGACGAACGTGTCGGTCGCCTTCAGGTCCGCGCCCGCGCAGAAAGAGACATCGCCTGCGCCCGTGAGCACGAGCACGCGCGCCTCATCGTCCTGCTCGAAACGCAGGTAGGCCTCGTGCAGCGCGACCGCGGTGGGGCCATCGACGGCGTTACGGCGATGCTGGCGGTCGATCGTGATCAGCGCGGCTGAGCCGCGGCGCTCGTAGCGAACGGCGTCAGCGCTTGGGGCGGGCTGCCCGCCGTCGCCCGGCTCAGACAAGCTCGCGGGCCGGCGCTACCAGCCGCCGCGCCACTGCGTGTTGCCGAGGTAGGACTTCTCAGCGGCTTTGCGCGCGGCCTTGCGCTTGTCGAGCGCTTTCTGGAGCATGCTCATCGTGAAGATGAACAGCGGGAAGAAGATGATCAGTATGAAACCGGCGTTCGTGACCACCTTGTCGTTGGTCGCGCCATAGAAGCCGCGACCGTCGTTGTGGGCTTCTGCGACGGGTGCCAGCACGAGCGAGGCGGCGAGCGCGAGAGCGAAGAGCCTGAAGAGCAGTCGGGCGGGCATCTGCGCGGGATCTTAGCTGAGCTTCGCCCTACCATCAGCTGCCGTGGCGCTGCTGATCGCATCCGATATGCACAAGGACATGGCCGGCCAACCGCTGCTGCGCGGCGTCTCGTTCAAGCTCGAGCGGCGTGAACGCTTGACGATCGCCGGTCGCAACGGTGCGGGCAAGACGACGCTCTTGCGGATGCTCGCGGGGGAGACCGGCATCGACCGCGGCGAGTTGAGCATCGGCAAGGGCGTGCGCATCGCGCTGCACGACCAGCGTCCGCCGCGTGAGCGCGAGAAAGCGCTGCGCGACTACCTGCTCTCGGGCTGCGCGGAAGAGTTGGAGATCGAGCGGGAGCTGGCGGCGCTGGAGGCGAAGATGAGCGCCGGCAGCGCCGACGAGGCGACGCTCGCGCGCTACTCCGCGGCGCAGGCGCGCCTGGAGAGCCGCGGCGGCTATCTGTGGCGCAACCGCGCCACAGCGATGGCCCACGGCCTCGGCTTCCGCGACGCGGACCTCGACCGTCCGCTGGACACCTTCTCGGGCGGGCAGCTGACGCGCGCCTCGCTCGCCCGTGCGCTTGCGACGGGCGCCGATGTGCTGCTGCTCGACGAGCCCACGAACCATCTCGACATCGAGTCGCTCGAGTGGCTCGAGCAAACGCTCGTGGAGCTCGACGCGGCTGTGGTGCTCGTCGCGCATGACCGCTGGTTTCTGGAGGCCGTCGGCACAGCGGTGCTCGAGCTCGAGGCCGGTCGCTCGCGTTTCTTCGCGGGCTCTTGGCACAACTGGCGCCGCGAGCAGGCCGCGCGCGAGATGGCGCTGGGGCGCGCGATCGACAAGCAGCAGGCGGAGATCGAGCGCATGGAGCGCTTCATCGAGCGCTTCCGCTACAAGGCCACGAAGGCGCGCCAGGCGCAGTCGCGTGTAAAGAAGCTTTCGAAGATCGAGCGCATCGAGCGTGACCCCACCGACGGCAAGGGATTGGAGTTCGCGTTTGCCGCGCCCGAGCGCTCGGGGCGCGTGACCTTCGAGCTGCTCGACGGGCGCATCGAGATCGGCGGCGAGAACGGTAAACAGCCGCTCGTGCTGCTCGAGCACGCCGAACTCTGGCTAGAACGTGGCGAGCACGTCTCGCTCGTGGGACCCAACGGGACCGGCAAGACCACGCTGATCGAGACGCTCGCCGGGCGTCGCGAGCTGGCCGCGGGAAAACTCGCCACCGGGCACAACGTGCAGATCGGCTATCTCTCTCAGCATGCCGAGGAGCTCGGCGCGGGCGGGCCGGCGGAGCAGAGCGTGCTCGACGCCGCGCAGCGCGCCACGGGCCTCAATCCGGGCCGGGCGCGCGCGCTGCTCGGACGCTTCCTGTTCTCCGGCGAGGAGGCCGAAAAGCCGTTGAGTGGGCTCTCCGGTGGCGAGCGTCGCCGGCTCTCGCTGGCCGTGCTCGTGCAGTCCGGCGCGAACGTGCTGATCCTCGACGAGCCTACGAACCATCTCGACATCGAGAGTCGCGAGGCGCTCGAGGACGCGCTGCGTGGCTTCCCCGGGGCGATCCTGCTCGTCTCCCACGATCGTGCGCTGCTCGACGCGGTCGGCACGCGCACGGTCGCCGTGGAGGAGCGCGCGCTGCACAGCTACACCGGCGGCTGGCCCGAGTACGTGCGTGTGCGCGAGGAGCGGCGCGCCGAGTCCGGAGGACGCGCCGCCGTGCTCAACCAGACGCCGACTGCTGTCAATGACGCGGGCGCGGGCGACAAATCTGGCGACGCTGCTGTGAACGGGGCGGGCACGCCTACCAAGGATCGGGTCAAAGCCAACAAGCCCAAAGGGCCCTCAAAGAACCGCATCAATGCTCAGCAGAAGGCCGAGCGCGCGGTCGAGGAGGCTGAGGCCGAACTCAAGCAGCTAGAAGCCGAGCTCGCTGATCCGGCGGCCTGGGCGACGCGCTATGAGTCGGCCAAGTCCGAAGCGCGTCACACCGCGGCCACACGTGCCGTGGAGGATGCATATGCGCTGCTCGAGACACTGATCGACTGACCTACAATCCGCTCATGGACCGGATGAAGACCGCACGCAACGTGGCGATCATCCTCGCGATCGCCGCCGCAGTCGATCTGCTGCCTGGAGGAGGGCGCGCCGCGTCGACGTTCACGGCGGCCTTGTGGGTCGCCTTCGCTGGCGGGATGGCCTTCATGGCGGTGCGCCTTTATCGCGAACATCGGATCGCGCTGCATGGGCTCGGCCACTATCACCGCGCGCTGCTCTACGGTGGCCTCGCCGCCGGCGTGTTCGCGTGGATGGCCAAGGCGCGCATGTGGCAGACGAGCCTTGGCGAGCTGGCCTGGTTCGTGCTCGTACTCGGCGTCGCCTATGCGCTGCTCGAGGTATTCCGCCACTCGCGCTCTTACTGAGGCAGCAGCCGCAATCCCTGCGTGTGCGCCGGTCGCAGCACGGCGAAGTGCCTGTGGACTATGACGGTGGGTGAGCCACCGGCTCGGCAGTCAACTCCGCTGCGGAGAGACCGTCGGTCGATTGTGCGATGCCGAGACGCGGGTGGCGAGTGCGCCTGAGGTTTGCGGCGTGAGGCTCAATATTCACGAAGCAAAGTCTAGTATCGCTCCACCGGATTGCTAGGGCTTGACGCTCGTATCCTCCGTTGGGATGGCAATCAAGACGGAGACGGACTCACAGAGCGAGCGTGCGAGAACGCTCGCCGAGCAGCGCCGCGCACTGCCGGACCAGCCGGGCGTGTACCTGTTCCGCGACGAGCGCGGGCGCGTGATCTATGTGGGCAAGGCCAAGTCGGTGCGCAAGCGCGTCGCCTCGCACTTCGCTAAAGCACAGGTGCCGAGCAGCCCCGGCCACGCCGAGATGGTTGCAAGCGTCGAGCAGATCGAGTGTGTGGTGGTCGCCTCCGAGGCGGACGCGCTGCTCGCGGAGCAAAGCTTCATCAAGCAGTACCGCCCGCGCTTCAACATCCGCCTGCGCGACGACAAGTCCTACCCGTTCATCGCGATCTCACTCGATGAGGACTACCCGCGCGTGTACTTCACGCGCGAGCGCCACCGCTCGACGCGCGCCTACTTCGGGCCCTACTCCAACGCCAAGCGTGTGCGTGCGACGCTTGAGGTGCTCGCCAAGGTCTTCATGTTCCGCTCCTGCACCGGCGCCGAGCCGGGCCGACGCAGCGGCAGCCCCTGCCTGGATTACTACATCAAGCGCTGTGAGGCGCCATGTGTGGACTACGTGACGCGCGAGCAGTACCGCAAGAGCATCGACGGCGTGATCGACTTCCTCTCTGGGCGCTTCTCTGCAATCGAGCGCGATCTCGAAGCGAAGATGCTTGCGGCTGCCGCAGATGAGGAGTTCGAGCAGGCCACGCTCGAGCGCAACCGCCTGCAGGCGGTCCGCTCGCTGCTCGAGCGCCGTCGCGTGAGCAGCGAGTCGGTCGGCACCTTCGACGCGGTTGCCGTTGCCGTGGACGGACGCGAGGCCAACGCGCAGGTCTTCCAGGTGCGCGACGGCGTGCTCTCCGACCGCC
Organism: uncultured Solirubrobacterales bacterium; assembly: GCA_963785435.1. GTDB lineage: Bacteria > Actinomycetota > Thermoleophilia > Solirubrobacterales > Solirubrobacteraceae > Palsa-744. The sequence goes on along the minus strand of CAWAVE010000007.1, from coordinate 444,252 downwards.
AATCCTTCTACCTGGCCAACGAGACCGAGCGCGACACAGCGGAGGTGGCCGAGGAGTTCATGCTGCAGTACTACGGCGCGCAGATTGCGATCCCGGCGCTGCTCGTCACCCAGGCCGCGCTCGCAGGACGCGCTGCGCTGGCTGACGCGCTGGCGCTGCGTCGCGAAGGGCCCGTCGAGCTGCGCGCGGCCGAGCGTGGAGAGAAGCGGCGCATCCTCGAGCTCGCCGAGCGCAACGCGCGTCTCGCGCTCGACCAGGAGCGGCTGCGCTCCGAGCGTCGCCGTCAGGGGCGCGTGGAGGCGCTGGAGGGACTGCAGCAGGCGCTCGCGCTTGAAGTGCCGCCGATCCGCATCGAGTGCTTCGACATCTCAAATCTCGGCGGCACGCATACGGTCGCTTCGATGGTCGTCTTCGAGGGTGGCGCGCCGAAGAAGTCCGACTACCGGCGCTTCAAGGTCCGCACGCTCGAGGAGGGCGTGCCGGACGATTTCGCCGCGATGGCCGAGGTGCTCGGCCGGCGCTTTGCGCAGTGGGAGCGTCAGGCAGACATCTCACCGCACGACCCAGCCTATGACCCGAGCTTCGCGGCGCTGCCGAACGTCGTGGTGATCGACGGCGGCAAGGGCCAGCTCGCGGCGGGACTAGGTCCGTTGCAGGGCTTTCGCGAGCGTGGCGTCGCGGTGATCTCGTTGGCCAAGCGCATCGAGGAGGTCTTTCAGCCTGGACGCAAGACGCCGCTCGTGCTCGCGCACTCAACACCCGAGCTGCAACTGCTGCAGCGCGTGCGCGATGAGGCACACCGCTTTGCGATCACCCACCACCGTAGCCGCCGCGACAAGGCGATGACGAGCTCGCTGCTCGATGAGCTGCCGGGCATCGGCGTGGCGCGCAAGCGCGCGCTGCTCGCGCACTTCGGCTCGCCCCAAGCGGTGCTCGCGGCCTCGGGCGAGGAGCTGCAGACGGTGCCGGGGTTGCCCGCGAAGGTCGGGCGCGAGATACACGCCTTCCTGCACCGCGCCGGATAAAGAGCGCGCTGATCAGGAACGTCATCGCGCGTCCGCCGATAGCGGCACAATGCCAGGGGGATGGCCGTAATCAGGACCCTGCGTCCGCTGCGATCGGCAGGCGGCAAAGCCGGCAAGCCGGTGATCGAGTCGCGCCTGGAGAACCTCGTGGTGATCACCGGCTTCTCCGGCGCCGGCAAGTCGACCGCGATGAACGTCTTCGAGGACGCGGGCTACTTCTGCGTCGACAACCTGCCGCCAGAGATGATCCGCTCACTGGTCGAGCTGTTCGTGCACAAGGGCTCGAAGGTCGAACGCGCAGCTGTCGTCTCAGACGTGCGTGGTGGTGTCTACTTCGAGGCGCTGCGTGCGGTGGTCGACGACCTCGACGCGCTCGGGCTGAACCACCACGTTGTGTTCCTCGAGGCGGCGGAGCAGTCGCTCGTGACGCGCTACAAGGAGACTCGCCGGCGTCATCCGCTGGCGCCGGAGGGGAGCGTGGCAGCGGGCGTGGCAGCGGAGCGCGCGCTGCTCGAGCCGCTGCGTGGCCGTGCAGACCTGGTGATCGACACGACCGGCATGTCGGCGGCGGCGCTACGCGAGAAGATCGCGCAAGAGCTCCTGCCACGCAAGACAGCGGGGCGCCTGGCTGTGACGTTCACGAGCTTCGGCTTCAAGCACGGGCCGCCGCGCGAGGAGGACCTCGCCTTCGATGTGCGCTTCTTGGCCAATCCTCACTACGAGCAACAGCTGCGCGAGCTTACCGGTCTCGATCAGCGCGTGGTCGACTACATCGCCGCCGACGGCAGGCTCGAGGAGCTCTACGTGCGGTTGCACGCGCTGCTCGACTTCCTCTTGCCGCAGTACGTGAGCGAGGGCAAGGCGCACCTCGTGGTCGCGATCGGCTGCACCGGCGGACGTCACCGCTCGGTGGCGATCGCGGAGCACCTCGCCGCTCGCTACAACGAGCAGGAGGACCTCGATGTGACGGTCGCCCATCGTGACATCGGCAAGCTGCCCCGGGGCGCCTGAATCCGCGGGAGCGCGCTCCAGGGTGGCTAGTTGGACACAGTGCTGCCTCACCGGTGCGCTGATAGCCTGCGCTGGCACGCCGGGCTATGGAGTCGAACTCCACAGACCCGGCATCGTTCATTTTCGCTCCAGGAGGCATGAATGCCCGTACGCGTCGGAATTAACGGATTCGGCCGGATCGGCCGGAACGTCTTCCGCGCCGCCAAGGCTCGGTCGGCCGCCGGTACGGCGGACATCGAGTGGGTGGCCGTCAACGATCTCACCGACTCGCGCACGCTCGCGCACCTGCTCAAGTACGACTCGATCCTCGGGCCCTATCCGGGCACGGTCGAGGACGCCGGCGGCTCGCTGGGGGTCGACGGCGCCGAGCTGAAGGTGCTCGCCGAGCGCGACCCCGCGGCGCTGCCCTGGGGCGAGCTGGGCGTCGATGTGGTGATCGAGTCCACGGGCCTCTTCACCGGCCGCGACAGCGCTGCGAAGCACCTCGCACAGGGAGCCAAGAAGGTGATCATCTCAGCGCCCGCGACCGGCCCGGACGCGACGGTCGTGCTCGGTGTGAACTTCGATGAGGTCTACGACCGCGCGGCGCATGACGTGATCTCAAACGCGTCCTGCACGACCAACTGCCTCGGCCCGATCGCGAAGGTGGTCAACGACACGGTCGGCATCAAGCACGGGCTGATGACGACGATCCACGCCTACACCGCCGACCAGCGCCTGCAGGACATGCCGCACAGCGACCTGCGCCGTGCGCGCGCGGCGGCGATCAACCTGATCCCTGCCTCGACCGGCGCGGCGAAGGCGATCGGCGTCGTGATCCCGGAGCTACAGGGCAAGCTGCACGGCTTTGCGGTGCGCGCGCCCGTGCCGACGGGCTCGGTCGTGGACCTCACCGTGGAGTGCGCGCGCGAGACGAGCGTCGAGGAGGTCAACGGCGCGCTACAGGCAGCTGCGGCGAGCGGCCCACTCGAGGGGATCATGCAGTACACCGAGGACCCGATCGTCTCCAGCGACATCGCCTCCTCGCCGTTCTCATCGATCGTGGACTCTCAGCTGACGGCCGTGATCGACGGCACGATGCTCGAAGGTGGTGGCCTGGTATGACAACGAGTGGGGCTACTCCAACCGCCTCGTGGACCTCGTGAAGAAGGTTCTGTAATCGTGAAGGAGCACGAGCAGATGGGAGCGCCGCGATGAGGAGCATCGACGAGTTGGACGTGCACGGACGGCGGGTGCTCGTGCGCGTTGACTTCAACGTGCCGCTCGAGCAGGACTCCGCCGGCGAGGTGCGGGTCGCTGACGACACGCGCATCGCGGCGGCGCTGCCGACGATCGAGGAGCTGCGCTCGCGCGGAGCACGCCTGGTGCTGGTCTCACACCTTGGCCGTCCCGGTGGCCACGTCGACCCAACGCTCTCGACTGGCGCCGGTCGCGACGCGGCTGCGCGCGCTGAGCGGCGCTCAGGTCACGCTCGCGCCGGCAGTCGTGGGGGAGAAGGTCAGGGCACTCGCCGAAGCGCTCGCCGATGGCGAGATCCTGCTGCTCGAGAACGTACGCTTCCAGCCCGGCGAGGAGCGCAACGACCCTGCGCTCGCCGGTGCGCTCGCCGAGCTCGCTGAGCTCTACGTCAACGATGCGTTCGGCGCTGCGCACCGTGCACACGCGAGCACCGAGGGCGTCGCGCACCTGCTGCCCTGCGCCGCGGGGCGGCTGCTCGAACGCGAGGTGCGCACGCTCACGGGCATTCTCGAGAGACCCTGCGCACCCGCTGGTGGCGATCGTGGGTGGCGCCAAGGTCGCCGACAAGATCGCCGTGATCGAGCGCTTTCTGGAGATCGCAGAGTTGTGATCATCGGTGGCGCGATGTGCTTCCCGTTCCTTTGCGCGCAGGGTCATGCGGTCGGCGACTCGCTGTGTGACGAGGAGGACGCCGAGCACGCCCGACGTGCGCTCGCGCGCCGCCGCGCTGGCGGATCGCGCGCGCATCGATCTGCCCGTGGACCTCGTGGTCGGCGAGCATTTCGCCGCGGAGGCCAGCGCACCGCGTGATCGACGGCGTCGAGGTACCCGACGGCTGGATGGGCCTCGACATCGGCCCCGTCACAGCCGCACGCTACGCGGCGGAGATCGCGCGCGCGGGCACTGTGTTCTGGAACGGGCCGATGGGCGCCTTTGAGCTCGAGCCGTTTGCGGCCGGAACGCGCGCCGTCGCCGAGGCCGTCGCGGCGGCCACCGGCCTCACGGTGGTCGGCGGCGGAGACTCGGCTGCGGCGCTTGCGCGCTTTGGCCTTGAGGGCGCCGTCGATCACCTCTCGACGGGCGGCGGCGCGACGCTCGAGCTCGTCGAGGGCCGCGCGCTGCCGGGCGTGCAGGCGCTCGAAGGCAGCGGTGTGGCGGGCGGGGTGGCGCGCTGATGGCCCGCACGCCGCTGATCGCGGGCAACTGGAAGATGCACAAGACCGAGGAGCAGGCCGAGGATTACATCCAGGCGCTGCTGCCGCGGCGTCTCAGCGATCGACGGCGTGGACGTCGCGATCTGCGTGCCTTTCACGGACCTGCGCGCGATGATCGACAGCGCGCGCGGCTCGCGTGTGGAGGTCTACGCGCAGAACATGCACCATGAGCCGAGGGCGCCTACACGGGCGAGATCTCTGCGCCGATGCTGAGCGAGCTCGACGTGCGCGGCGTGGTGCTCGGGCACTCCGAGCGGCGCGCGCTGTTCGGGGAGACCGACAAGGCGCTCGCGCTGAAGGTGCCTGCGGCGCTACGAGGCGGGGCTCGTGCCCGATCCTCTGCGTGGGCGAGACCGAGCCCGAGCGCGACAACGACGACACCGACCGCAAGCTGCGCCAGCAGATCAAGGACGACCTCGCGGGCGTGGCCGCCGAGCGGCTTGCGCGAGGTCGTGATCGCCTACGAGCCGATCTGGGCGATCGGCACCGGACGCGTCGCCACCCCCGAGCAGGCGCAGGAGGCGATCGCCTTCATCCGGGCGCTGGTGGGCGACCGCGACAAAGCGGCGGCCGAGCAGCGTGCGGATCCTCTACGGCGGCTCGGTCAAGCCCGAGAACGCCGCCGAGCTGCTCGCGCTCGCAGACGTCGACGGCGCGCTCGTGGGCGGCGCGTCGCTGGAGGCGGAGTCCTTCGCCGCGATCGTCGCTGCCGCAGCGCGCCTCGCCGGCGCGATGAGCATCCCGCCGGGTCCCGCGCTCGCTGCCCGCCCCGCACGCCTGCCTGATCGTGCTCGACGGCTGGGGGCTCGCGCGAGCCCGGGCCCGGCAACGCCGTCTCGCTCGCGCGCTACACCCGTGTTCGACGAGCTCTGGGAGACGTATCCGCACACGACGCTCACCGCCTGGGGCCGCGCGGTGGGGCTGCCGGAAGGGCAGATGGGAAACAGTGAGGTCGGTCACCTGAACCTCGGCGCGGGCGCCGTCGTGCGCCAGGACCTCGTGCGGATCGATGACGCCATTGCCGATCCACACATGCTTTGGTGAGCTCGCCCAGAACGAGGTGCTGCGCGCCGCCTTTGCGGCGGCCGAGCGCGTGCACCTGCTCGGGCTCGTCTCCGATGGCGGCGTGCACTCCTCGCTCGAGCACCTGCGCGCGCTGATCGCGCTCGGGCGCGAGCTCGCCGTGAAGGACCTCGTCGTGCACGCCTTCACAGACGGGCGAGACACGCTGCCGCACGCTGGCGCCGGCTATCTCGCGTGAGCTCGAAGCGTTGCCGGGCGCGCGCGTGGGCTCGGTTGTGGGCCGCTACTGGGCGATGGATCGCGACCGGCGCTGGGATCGCACACAGCGCGCCTATGACCTGCTCGTCGCGGGCAGGCGCCGCACCACGCGAACTCGGCTGAGCAGGCCGTCGCTGATGCCTACCGGCGCGGCGAGACCGACGAGTTCATCGAGCCGACGCTCGTCGGCGCGGAGGCGCAGATCGGTCCGGGCGACAGCGTGATCGCTTTCAACTTCCGTCCCGACCGCATGCGCCAGCTCACCCGCGCGCTGGCCGAGCCGGGTTTCGGCGAGGGCGAGGAGGACCTACCGGGCTGGCGCGGGCGCGGCGGCGCCGGCCGGTCGCGCGCTACACGACGATGACTCGCTATGAGGAGGCTGGTCCTACCCGGTTGTGTTCTCCGCCGAGCGCCCCGCGACGACGCTTTCGCGCGTGCTCGCGGCGGCGGGCGCCTCGCAGCTGCACGTGGCCGAGACAGAGAAGTACCCGCATGTGACGTACTTCTTCAATGGCGGCGAGGAGGCCTCGCTGCAGGGCGAGCGCCGCGAGATGGTGCCCTCGCCGCGCGATGTGCCGACCTATGACCACAAGCCGCAGATGAGCGCGCGCGAGGCCGCCGCGCGTTCATCGGGGCCTGGCGCGAGGATGCGCCACGCTTCGGCATCATCAACTTCGCCAACGCCGACATGGTCGGGCACACCGGCGTGATCGCAGCGGCGGTGAAGGCGATCGAGACTGTCGACGAGTGCCTTGGCGAGGTCGTGGCGGCCGTGCACGAGAGCGGCGGCGTGTGCGTGTCACTGCCGACCACGGCAACGCCGACCACATGCTCGAGCCAGACGGCAGCCCCAACACGGCGCACTCGATGAACCCGGTGCCGCTGATCCTGACGAGCGCCGGAGCTCGCGCTTCGCCAAGGGATGGCATCCTCGCCGATGTCGCGCCGACCGTGCTGGCGGCTGCTCGGCATCGCGCAGCCGCGCGGCGATGACCGGCCGCTCGCTGATCGACGAGCCGCTAGATTGTGGTGATGGTGGAGGAGCGAGAGGCAGCGCAGCGCGAGCGAGTGGGCGGGGGCGCTCGCGCGGGGCGCTGGCCGTGTTCTTCATCGCGCGCCGGCATCAACCACTTCCTCCAGCCCCGGCCCTACGAAAGGATCGTGCCGCCGAGCGCTGCAGGGCGAAGCCAGGCGAGTTGTCATGCTCAGCGGCGTGGCAGAGATCGCAGGCGGTGTCGGCGTGCTGCTTGCCCGGGACGCGGCGCCTCTCGGGCATCGGTCTGATCGCGCTGCTCGCGGCGGTGTTCCCCGCCAACCTCTACATGGCGCGGGAGCCCGCGCACTTCAGCAGATCCCGGCGCTGGGCGCTCTATGCGCGGTTCCGCTGCAGCCGCTGATGATGCTGTGGGCTTGGAGGGCCACGCAGCAGATGACAGCCACAGCCCCCGAAGCGCGCGCCCGCGCTGCTATGTTCGCTTGAGAAGGCCTTTAGATTCGGACCGCAATGTCGACCGCTGACCGCTGTCAAGATCTCACCCTCCGAGCAGGAGGAACTCACCTTTGGGGAGCTGCGCGCCTGGCGCGGTCTGCTGCGGGCGCACGCCTGCCTGGCCAAGCGCCTCGACGCCGAGCTCGAACGACGCACATCGGCTGCCGATGACCTCCTATGAGGTGCTCGACCACCTGCAGGAGGCGAGCGATGGGCGCATGCGCATGTGCGACCTGGCCGAACAGGCCCAGCTCTCGCGCAGCGGCCTCACGCGCATGGTCGACCGGCTCGAGCGCGAGGGTCTGCTCGAGTCGCTGCTCCTGCGACCACGACGCGCGCGGCTCCTATGCCTGTCTCACCGAGCACCGGCCGCGAGCGCCTCGAAGAAGCGCACGTGACGCACCTGGCCGTCGTGCGCGAGCACTTCCTCTCGCATTTCTCCAGAGCTCGAGCTGAGCACTGCTCGCGCGACATGTGGGAGCGGATCGCTCCCTGCAGCGGCTCCGCGGCACGCAGCGCGGCGAGCGACAGCGCCGCAGCCTGACCGCGCTTGCGAAAGCTGTTAGTCGGCGTCGAGTAGCTCGATGCCGAGCGCGGCAGCCCACACGTGAGCCATCGCCACGATCGTCTGCGCTTCGATCGCGGCGCCTTTGAGGCTTTGCACACCCTCGAGGTCTCCTAGCTCGCAGCGGCGGAACTCACAGCGGCTGAGCTGTGCGCCGCGTAGGTCACAGCCGCTGAGCTCGCAGCTCTCGAAGCGCACGGCGTCGAGGCGTGACTCAATGAAGCCGGCTTGCGTGAGTAGGCAGTTCTTGAAGCTGACGCGTTGGAGCGTGGCGAAGCCAAAGGAGGCGAGGTCAATGCGACAGTTGCTGAAGATGACATCCGTGAGCTTCGACTCGCTCAGATCAATGCCGGTCAGGCGGCTGTCGGCGGTCGCGAGGCGGCTGAGGCGAGCGCTTGGGGCCTCGACGTTGGCGAGGTTGCAGCCGGTTAGATCGGAGTGGCTGATGCGCAGGTGCTCAAGGCGTGAGCGCGCCAGCTCAACACCTGCGAGGCGCACGCTCTGCAGGCTCACGCCCCGCGCTCGCTGATCGGCGAGCGAAAGACCGTTCAGCTCGCCCTCCCGAACCGTCATGTCGTGCTCGAGCGCGCTGAGCGCGATCCGCTCGAGGGCCCTTGGCAGCTCGGGCGGCTGCGGGGTGGGGTGGCCGCCCGCCATACGCACAAGCCTAGCCAGGCGACTCCGGTGGATGGTGCACGTGTGCACTCGCGCCGTCGATCTCCTCGCGTGGGTGCGGGCACGGATGGCGGCGGTGGGCAGCATGAGCCGCTGACGATCGCGATCGCGACGGCGGCAAGCCCGTAGAGCCCGAAGGCTTCGATCGCATTGCCGGCGGAATGGCCGAGGAAGTAGGCGATCAGGCCGATCGCGGTCGCCCAGGTGATGCCGCCGAGCGCGTTCCAGAGCACGAACGAGCGCCAGTGCATGCGCGTTGCACCGGCCAGCCACGACGCCCACACGCGCAGGCCGAGCACGAAGCGCCCGAAGAACACCGCCTTGGGGCCGTGGCGCTCGAAGAAAGGCTGGCCGATCGTCAGCACCTGCCGGCGCTGGCGCTGGAACAGGCCGGGGCGCTCGAGCAGCCAGCGCCCGCCCTTGCGCCCGATCAGGTAGCCGATGTTGTCGCCGACGATCGCGCCCGCGGCCGCGAGCGCGATCACGAGCTCGATTTTGAGCTTGCCCTGACTGGCGAGCACGGCGGCGGTGATCAGCGCCGTCTCGCCGGGCACGGGCAGCCCGCTCGACTCGCTCATCACGATCAGGAACAGCAGCGGATAGCCGAAGACCTGCGACAAGGTGTTTGACGTCGATGATTGACGCGAGCATGGGAGTTGGCTCCTAGCATGGCGCAGTCGGCGCGTCTCACCCGGCTCCACGCGCGCCCGCGCGGACTCGCGAGCACGCGCCGGCTCTCTGGTGTTTTCCGAGACGAGCTTCTTGAGCGCCGGCGACGAGCCTGCTGGACGTCTGCGTAGACCACGTTGCGCAGCGCCACCTTGGAGGAGCGGGGGCGGTTATCACGCACGACAGCCACGATCACCAGCGCAAGCACGAGCAGTGCCAGCACAGCCACCAGCAGCCGGTTCGCGCGCCGCGGCGGCGGGCCGGCGACCGCGGCCGGTCGGCGCTCACGGCTTGGCGCGGGGCCCTGTCGCGGACGGCGGGGGGCGACGGCGCGCGTTGGTCGGCGCAGTCGAGCGGCTCGTCGCCAGTACGCTCGTGGCCTGCGTGGCGGGCGCGCACGCGCCCGCGCGCTGGGCGCTCGCCGGGCGCGATCCCCTTGGCGCCGTCGCCGCAGGCCGCGACGCATCTCGCGCGCGGTGCTGTAGCGGTCGCGGGGGTCCAGCGCGAGCGCGACGGCGACGGCGTCGGCCAGCTCGGGGCCGACAGCCGCAACGAGCGTGTCGAGCGTGGGCGGCTCCTCCTGCTGCTGCTTGAGCGCGAGCTCGGTCAGCGAGCTCGCCTCGTAGGGCAGGCGCCCGGAGATCAGCTGGTAGGTGACCACGCCGAGCGCATAGAGGTCAGCGCTCGGCCCCGCCTCCTCGCCGCGAGCCTGCTCGGGAGCGAGGTAGGCGGCGGTGCCGAGCACGGAGCCGACCTGGGTGATGCTCGACTGCTCGGTCGCCTTGGCGATGCCGAAGTCGGCGAGCTTCACCTCGCCTTCGCGTGCGCGCAGCAGGTTGCCGGGCTTCACGTCGCGGTGCACCACGCCGTGGCGGTGGGCGTAGTACAGGCCCTCACAGGCCTGTTCGATGATCGCGCAGCGCCTCGTCGACCTCGACCCAGCCGTCGTCGCGCAGTATCTCCGCGCAGGAGGAGCCTTCGATGTACTCCATCACGATGAAGTACTGGTCGGTCCGCTCGTCGCGGCCGGAGTCGAAGACCTGAACGATGTTGGGGTGAACGAGCCGCGCCGCCGCCTGGGCCTCGCGCTGGAAGCGAGACACGAACGCCGGGTCGTCGGCGAGGTGCTCGGCGAGCAGCTTGACCGCCACCTGGCGCTCCAGGCGCATGTCCATGGCCAGGTGCACAGTCGACATGCCGCCGAAGCCGAGCCGGCCCTCGAGGCGGTAGCGGCCCGCGATCTCGCCCGCGCCGCTCATTTGCACCGCCTTCCTGACCGCCCGCGCCGACGCCGCCGCCGCCGCCTTCGTCCGAGTGCCGCCGGGGCGCTGTCGCCGCCTTGCCCTTCCTTCGGTTTCCTTGCCCTCAGGCGTTTCTCTTCGCCGGGGGCCGGCGGTGCCGCCGCCGGGGCGTGGTCGTGGGCGGCGTGGTCGTGGTGGTCGGGCGTGGTGGTCGTCGGCGGGCTCGTCGTGGTGGTGGTGGTGGGTCGTGGTGTCGTGGTGGTCGTTGTTCGGTGGTCGTGTGGTTGTCGTGCTCTGCGGCTGGCTGCGCACATTTCCTGTGCGCGCACACGCAGGTTCGTCGATGCCCTGGCGAAGGTTGTTGCGCAGCCCGCGAGTCGACGCTGGCGGGCAAGGCGGCGAAGTCTTCTTCGGTCTTCCGCAGCGCGGCTTCGGTGGCGGAGCATTCGCCGTCGCGCGCTTTCGGCGGCTGTTGCGGACGGCTTCGAAGTCGCTCTGCAGCGGGCCGGCGTGGGCAGCGGGGATCAGGCCCTTGCCGGAGCCCCCGCAGGCGACCAGCAGCGCGGCTGCGCGCGCCGAGCGCCGGCAGCGAGCAGCGCACGCAGCATGCGCCGGCGCGGCGTGGCGTGGGCCCGCGGAGGCTGGGCGGGACTGGCACGGTCATTGACCGTACTCCAGGCGCTCGGCGAGCGAATCCGGCAGGCGCGCCGCGCGGATCGCGGCGGCGGCGCCGGCCACGTCGTAGTCGGCGCGGTGAAAGGAGGCGGCATCCCGTCGAGGTCCAGCAGCAGCCACGACGCGCGCGTGTCGCCGTCGCGCGGCTGGCCCACGCTGCCGGGGTTGAGCAGCCACTCGCCGTCGGTCAGGTCGAGCTCGGTGCCCTCGCGGCGCGGTTCGCCCGTGGCCAGCTCGCCCTCGCTGGCGCTCGAAGGAGAGCGCCACGTGGGAGTGGCCGATCAGGCAGATGCGGTGGCGCTGAGCGTCGAGGCACAGCTCGGCCAGCAGCGCGGAGAGCACGTACTCCCAGACGGGATCGCGCGGGCTCGCGTGGTAGAGGCCGACGGTGGACTCCTCGCCCTGCGGGCGCAGACGGGTCGAGGAATGCGAGGTTCTCGGGCGTCGATCACCTCGCGGGTCCATTGCGCGGCCACGCTCGCGCCGCGCGAGAACTCGTCCAGCGGGATCTCGCCGGTCACCGCCATGTCGTGGTTGCCGGCCAGGCACACCGCGGCGTGCTCGCGCGCGAGCTCCACGCAGGCATCGGGCTCGGCGCCGTAGCCGACGAGGTCGCCGAGGCACCACAGCTCGGAGGCGTCGCTGGCGGCGACCGCCTCGAGCGTCGCCTCGAAGGCGTGCCGGTTGGCGTGGATGTCTGAGATGACTGCGACCTTCATCGTTGCAGGGTAGGAACACCCCTATTCTGCGCCCGTCGCGGGCTCATCCTCCTGCAAGCGCGCGGCCAGGCGCCCGGCTGCGGGCGAGTCCGGGCGGCGCGGGGCCCTACTCGGGGGCTCGGAGCCGGCCTCGCTCGCCGCCGTACTCGGGCAGGTTCTTGATGCCCTCGCGGGTGCGCCACTTGGAGTAGTTGTCCTCCATCGCGTCGATCAGCTCGCGCATGAAGCGCGGCGAGAGGTTCACGCGGGAGACGACCACGCCGGGTACCTCATCGGACTCGACCTCGTGGTCGACGCGCGCGAAGGTGACGGTGAACTCGTAGTCGGAGTGGCTGACGTTCGCAAAATTCGCGTAGACGCCCCCCATGATCTCGGGGGAAAGGTGGATGTTTATGTGGCGCTCGGCGCCTGAGTCTTGATCGTTCACGCAGCTAGTATCGCAAGCCCCGCGCACGGACCCATGACCGAGCCTCTCGACGATCAAAACCCACAGCCGACGGGCGCCGCCTGCAGGCGTCCGGCAGACCCGCTGGATCCGCTGCGCGAGCTCGTGCTCGACGTTGCCGATGAGCTGCGCGTTGCGCCTGACTCGACGGGCGAGCAGGAGCAGGCGCAACGGACGAGCGCAGGTCACGCTCGAGCGTCCTCGCCGGGCGGAGTTTGGCGACTACTCCACGAATGCTGCGCTGCTGCTGGCGCCGCGCGTAGGGGCGCTGCCGCGCGAGCTCGCGCAGCGGCTGGGCGAGGCGCTGCAGGCGCGCCTGGGCGCAGAGCTCGAGCATTTCGAGGTGGCGGGACCGGGCTTTCTCAACCTGTTCCTCGCGGACTCCTGGCTGCGTGACGCGCTGGCGTGGTGCTCGCCGGTGAGGATCGTTTCGGCGCGGGCAAGCAGCGCGGCCGGAGCGGATCCTGATCGAGTTCGTCTCGGCGAACCCGACCGGCCCGATGCACGTGGGGCACGCGCGCAACGCTGCCTACGGCGACGCGCTGGCGCGGATGCTCGAGTTCCACGGACACAGGGTCGAGCGCGAGTTCTACGTCAACGATGCGGGCTCGCAGATCCACAAGTTCGGCGAGTCGATCCAGGCGCTTGCGCGCGGCGAGCAGGTTGCCAGAGGACGGCTACCAGGGCGAGTACGTGATCGAGTTGGCGCACGCAGATCGAGGGTGCTGCGACGATCGCCGCCGAGGAGGTCGGGCGGGCGGCGCGTGACGCTCATGCTCGAGCAGATGCGCGACTCGCTGAGCAGCTTTGGCGTGGGGGAGTTCGACCGCTGGTTCGCTGAGAGCGTCGCTTTACGAGGGCTATCCCAGCCGCGGTCGAGCGCACGCTCGCGGTGCTGGCGGAGCAGGGACATACCTTTGAGCGTGATGGCGCGCTGTGGCTGCGCACGACGGACTTCGGCGACGACAAGGACAGGGTGCTGCTGCGCTCCAACGGCGAGCCGACGTACTTCGCGTCAGACACCGCCTACCACCAAGACAAGCGCGAACGCGGCTTTGAGCGCCAGATCGATGTGTGGGGCGCGGATCACCACGGCTACCTGCTGCGCACAAGGCGGCCTACGCGGCGCTCGGCGGAGACCCGCAGGAGCTCGAGCTGCTGATCATGCAACTGGTGCACCTGATGCGCTCGGGCGAGCGCGCGCAGATGTCGAAGCGCTCGGGGCGGTTCGTCACGTTGGAGGAGCTAATGGAGGAGATCGGCGTGGATGCGGCGCGCTGGTATCTGCTCGCGCGCTCACACGACACGACGGTGGACCTGGACCTCGACCTCGCGCGTGAGCAGTCCAACGAGAACCCCGTCTACTACGTGCAGTATGCACATGCGCGAATAGCGTCGATGCTCACGAAGGCTGGCGCGGAGCGGGTGCGCGAGGCGAGTGCAGCCGATCTGAGGCGCGATCGAGCATCCGCTGCACCAAACGGAGCGGATGCTGATCGAGCAGCTGCTCGCCTTCCCGGGCGAGCTGAGCGAGGCAGTGGAGCGCCGTGCGCCGCATCGCATCGCCGCCTATGTGCTCGAGCTGGCACAGGGCTTTACGAGCTTCTACAGCGAGTGTCGTGTGCTGGGCGTGGAGCCGCAGGCGGTGGAGTCGCTGCGCCTGGCGCTTTGCTCGGCGAGCATGCGCACGATCGCGAGCGCGCTGGCGATGCTCGGCGTGAGCGCGCCGCGAGGAGATGTGAGGGCTTCTCGAGTCGAAGCGCGCGAGGTCGGCCTCGAGCCGCGCGGCGTCACTTTCGGGGAGCGCCGTGCCTGCGGTCGTTGCGGTGGCCTGCGCACGCGCCTGGCGGCGCCAGCGCGGTAGCAGCGCGAGCAGCAACGCGAGCAATGCGAGCACGACGACGAGCGGCACGATGTAGACGGAGGCGTCGAAGCCATTAGCGCTCGGGAGACCGAGCACGGCGGGGCCGTATTGACCCACGAGCGCCTGCTTGATCGCGGCTTCGTCGCTACCCGCGCGGATCTGTTCGTTGATGAAGGCGCGCTCACGGTCGGCCTGCGGTGACTGCGCGACGTTCAGCGGGATCTTGCAGGTGACGCACATCACCTCACGTTCGATCACGGGCAGCGACGGGCGTGCCGTCGCGGCAGCGGTGGCGAGCGGCGCGCACAGCGCGCATGCCGCGAGCAGAGCGCAGGCGAGAGCCGCGCGTTGGGGCCGTGAGCGATTCATGAGCTACGGGCGAGCGCGACGGCGCGCGCGATGAAGGATTGGTCGATCTCGCCGCGCGAGAGCGCGACGATGCGGCCCTGGCGGTTGAGGATGAAGCTCTCGGGTAGCTGGTCGGTGCCGTAGGAGCGGGCGAAGCTGCCGCTGTTGTCGCGCAGGTTGGGATAGGTCAGGCGGTTGTGGCGCACGAAGCGCAGCGAGTCGGGGGAGTCGTCCTCGTAGGTGATGCCCAGCACGGTGGCGTTGCTGTGTTCGAGGTCATTCTGAGCGTGCTCCAAGAGCGGAGCCTCGGTTTCGCAGGGTCCACACCAGGATGCCCAGAAGTTCAAGACCACGACCTTGCCTCGCAGCGATGCCAACGTGCTCGTGCCCGATCCGCTTAGCAGCGGCAGCGTGCGCGCCGCTTCGGGCGCAGGCGGTAGCTCTTTCAGAGCTACGCGCTGATCGAGCGTGCGGTTAGGCGCCTGCGCGGAGACGCCGTAGACGAGTAGGCCAATCAGCGCGGCGCCGGCGAGCGTGACGAGGATCGGGAGCGCGCGGCGTCTCACCGCCCAAGCGTAGAGCGTGGTGGCGAATAGCGCCTGCGGTCTCGATCGGAACCTAAGCGCATTCTTGCCCGTTCTTTGGATTCGCTGAAGCTTTGCGCGCCACCATTGCAGCACCCCCGATAAGCGACTTAAGGAGCGCCGATGTCGCAGAGCACCTTCATCGCAGCCACAACCGCTTCAGGCGCCACACTGCAGATCACCCGCGAAGAGGCCGATCGCCTGCTGCTCAACGCGGGCTTTGAGGCGCGCGAGCGCTCTGACTGCTGGCGAGCGCCAGACGGGCGCACGCTTACGAGCGAGCAGGCTCTCCCCGAGGCCGTGCCGATGCTAGCGCCGGTCGCCTGAGGCGAGTCGCCAGCGATCCAGCCGCCGCGTAAGATGGGTGCTCGTGCGGCGGTAGCTCAGTTGGTAGAGCGCAAGCTTCCCAAGCTTGAGGTCGCGGGTTCGACCCCCGTCCGCCGCTTCGAGAAACAGCCTGCAAATCAGGGCAATTTTAGGCTCTGCGTAGCATTCCACTGGTGGTTGGTTGATACCGCGTCGGCGCTCCGTCTGCCAATAACTGCCAATTGAGTGCTCTCCAAAGAGGGTCCTCGGAGCTGCTGTATCGCCCGGAACTGAGCGCACGAGCGCACCTACCCGAGCCGGGATTTTCGTCGACTTTGGGTGCGATACCATCAAGTCAAGTCCGCTTGACGTCGATTCGGTATGCGAAGATCGCAACCAGCGGCGAACGAGATGTCCTTGCGGAAGAGGAGGGAACCATGAGCGACGACCCGCATCCGATCGGCGAGCGCCTCAAGGCGCTGCGCGAGACCCACGGACTGACGCAGGAGCAGTTTGGCGACATCATCGACCTTGACGAGACAATTGTCTCGAAGATTGAGCACGGCAAGCGCGGTCTGGCGGCCACCGAGCTTGCCCAGATCTGTGAGCACTTCGGCATCCGCAGCGACGAGGTGCTATTCGGAGACGCCACTCGTCCGCGCGTCGGAGTACTCCTCCGTGCCGATGTTGGCGTTGATGCCAAACGCGCCGTCGAGCGGGCGCAGTCTGTGTTGGCCGACTACCGCTACGTGAAGGCTCTGATCGAGTCGTGAGTTTGCCCCAGCCGCTGCATGACGGCGAGCGTGCGGCGCGTGCGGTCCGCCAAGCTCTGGGAGTTGGGGAAACTGCTCCGGTAGCCGACTTGGTTGTACTCGTGGAGGATCAAGGTGCGCTGGTCTCGGTCGAGTGCTTTGGTGCCGAGGAGATCGCCGGGGTGCTCTTGCGCCACGAGGACGGCGAGGCTCTTGTCGCAGTCAACGCAGATCACTGGCCCGTGCGCCAGCGCTTCACGTTGGCACACGAGCTTGGTCACCTACAGATGGATCACACGGAGGGCATCGACTGGGCGAGCGACCTGTTCGCCGGTCGTTCGCGAGACCCGCAAGAGGTCGAAGCGAACTACTTTGCGGCTGAGTTCCTTGCCCCCCGTGCCGGGATACTGGCGTGGCTTGAGCGCATCGAAATCAGCAGCCCCCGGAAAATCTCGGCCGAGACGGTCGCGCGCCTAGCGTTTCATTACGGAGTCTCCCTTCCCACAACCTGCTTTCGTCTGGAGCGGGCCGGAGCGATCTCACCCCGCGAGAAGTCGCGCCTACTTGACGAGGTGAAGACCGTTGATTGGCGCGCACTCGGTTTGCAGCCATTCAGCGACACACTGCAAGCGCTCCGCGAAGGCAACGCGTACCCGCGGGTACCTCGACAGACGGTCGTCTACGCCAAAGCCGCACAGGACGCAAAGCTGATCGACGATGAGGAGTTCGCTGCGATTGTGGGCGCTCACGACGATGCGCTGCTCGACGAGTCGTGTTTCTCCTGATTGCGGGTCATGGTTCTTCTGATCGCTGATCGTCCCTGCCTGCTCGCCGACACGGGTCCCTTCTGCCGCTTCGCCGAGGGAAAGCATGACCAACTCGCCGCTATGGCGGCGTACTTGAACGATCGCCTCTGGATCGCCCACGACGTAGCAATCGAGCTGCATCGTAGATCGCAGAGCCGTGAGCATGCAGCCCTTGCCAGTCTGAATTGGAAGCCAGCGTTTCCACGTCATGAGCCGATCACCATTGTCGACGCCAAGCTGCTTCAACAGATCGAGGACATTGTCGCTGGTCGGCGCAGGCGCAACCCTGGGCACTTCATGCAGGACCGAGGCGAGGTAGCCACGATCCTGCTCGCGAAAGAGCGCGACTGGCCAGTGCTGCTCGATGAGCGCTGGGGCACGACGTTCGCAGCAAGCAAGGGCGTCGAGGTCGTGACCACCGAGACGTTGTGCATCGAGATGGTGGTCGCGAACAAGCTCACCAGCGACCATGGATATGACGTGTTCAGGCGTGTCTACCGTACCGGCCGCGCAGAGTTTGATCGTCGCCTCAAAGAGCAATCCAGCTAGCGAACATTGACGCTCGTGGTGCGCTCATATCTCTCAAAATATCGCGGGTCGGTGCCCTCCACGAGCACCTGTAGCTGCTTCTTCTCGTCCTCGCCGCGGCGCATCGTCTGGCGGTAGACCTTGAGAGCGAGCGCCGGGTCCGTATGCCCCATTTCGTCCATGACGACGCCGGGGTCCTCTCCGAGGGCGTAAAGCAGCGAGCAGAACGTGCGTCTCAGCGAATGTGGCGTGATCCGTTCCGGCAATGGCGGCAGACCGTTCGTCGTGAGGCTCTCGTTCGCTTCTGTCACGGCCGCTCTGAGCACGCGGGAGCGGAAGTTGTCCGGGCTCAGCCGACCACCGCGCGACGTTCCGAACACGTAGGCCCCTTGGTGAGCATCCTGGTGGCGCTCGCGCAGCTCAATCAGCACGTCGCGCAGCGCACCTCGGATCTTCACGCGGCGCCGGCCGGCGTCCGTCTTGGACTCTCCGACTGTGAGCCAACCGGCGGCGAGGTCCATGTCTCTCCATCGCAGCGCACACAGCTCACTGATCCGCAGCCCGGCGAATACGAGTACGGCGATCATCGCGCGGCGCTCGACGTGACGACGCCCACGGGGTGCTTTGCGGTCCAACTCGCCGGCCGCATCGAGTAGCGCGACGATCTGCCCGGCAGCGTCCAGATAGGACCGCGCAGGTGCCCGTTCGCGCACTCTGCGCGCCTTGCCCTTGGCAGGGTTGCCGTCGATCAGTTTTCGTTCGACAGCGCGCTCCAAGATCGCGGCGAGCAGCGTCACGGTCATGTTGATCGACCGGGGGGAGAGAGGGTTGTCTTCGGCGAGCTTCGCGGCGATGTAGCGCTCCACTGTGTCGAACGTGATCCGATCGAGCCGCGTCTCGCCGAACCACGGAAGCAGGTGAACCTGCAGTCGCCATCGATAGTCGGTCTGTGTGCCAGTCGTGATCTGTCCGCTGTGGCGCGTCCACCATTCCTCCGCAAAGACGTGGAAAGTCGGGATTGGCTCGGGCTCCGTTGGCGGCTGGACCGCTGTTGGTGGTGTCCAGGTGCCGCGCTCCACATCGGCGAGGACGTGGCGTAGCTCCCGCTCTGCCTCGCCCGCTGTGACTGCGCCGAGCGAGACGTATCGCCGTCTTCTGTAAGCCGTGAACCGAAGCGCGCGGTAGGTCCGTCCGTCGCTGCCTTGGTGGTCGATGACCTTGCCAGTAGCTGGACGTGCCATCACTCCACCTCGTGCAGTCCAGCGGCAGCCATAAACGCTTCGACGGTGGCCGCGCGGGCACGCGCTCTGCTGCGTTGCTGAGCGGCGCCCTGGCCCTGTTCGCTCATCAGGAACCGCTCGCGGTCTAGCGCATCGCTCAGCGCTTCCTCGATCACCTCCCGGTGGCGGTCGAGGTCGATCTCTACGTCACGCTCGGGATCGCGCTCGTTCCAACCGATTTCGTCAAGCAGGGCGCGTGCGCGGTCGAAACGCGCCACGGGCTCGGTCCAGTCGTCTTGCGCGCGCCCTGCCATAACGACGATCTCATCGAGTTCTTGGGAGACATTGCCGAGTTCGCTGTAAAGCGCCTCGCGTAGCTGTACGACGGCCGAGGCGGGGATGGTGGTCATGTCGGTTCCTCCTGTTTGGAGGCTCCGGGAGACGGCTTCTAGCGACGTGGACACCGGACCTATCGGGGTAAGGTGTCGGGCGCGCCGGGAGTTATCGCTCTCGGTGCCACGCCCCCGGCCGCTACAACGGCGCGGGGGCACTTGTATGGTCTGTCGAGCGTAGCGTACCCCCTCCAGATTTACAATGTCAGCACACAAGCCAAACGACGCCCAAGACCATCGCGCCTTTGGCCGAGCGCTACGCCAGCTCCGCCACGACGCGGGACTCACACAGCAGGAACTTGCCGATCGCGTCGGCATCGGTGTCGAATACGTCTCGCGGCTCGAAAACGGACACCGCGGCGCTCGCTGGCATACCGTCATGCGGCTTCTACGGGCACTCGACGCAACTCTCGCCGATCTTGGCAAGGCGATCGAGCGCGCCGAACGCGACAACTGATCCATCACGCTTTCCGTGGTCTGACGGCCAGGATTGAGCCGGGTTCCGGCAGGCGATTTGGCAGACGGCGCCCCCTTTCCTTGGGTGCGTCCTGCGATTTGGCTCCAGCACTTGCGTTGGGGCCGTGTGACTGTTTGCTTGTCAAGCAGACACTCGCAGCGCGGACGGTTTCCAGGTCGAATCTCAGGCGTCCGCGTGGGCCGTCTCCAAGGCGTCGGGCGCCAAGCTCCGTGGAGTGTTCGTAGACCCACGCTCGGCCGACATTCAGCTCGTGTGCGACTTCGGCGGCGCTTACGAGACGATGTCGGCTCGGTACCTCCTCAGCGCTGAGTAGTTCAGCGACGCGCTCGGCGATGGTGTTTGCGAGTAGTTGTTCGCGTGGGGTGAGCGCTGCCGCGGGGTTGTCTTGATCCGAGGGGTTGGATGCCGGTGGGTGCTGTGGCTGGTGGGCGGGGCTGCTCATGCTGGCCGTCCGGCTGGCGGGTAGCAGCGCCAGCAGATGAGGCGTCCCGTCGCGGGGTGTGCTTGCCAGTGGTCGCGGTGGGTGGAATATCCACAGACGGGATCGTGTGGGATCGGTGTCGGCTCAGCCTGGTTTGATCCAGTCGTGCCACTGTCCGAGCCTTGGCACGACTGGGGCTCTTGGCTGGCTGTATTTGGCTCTGTGGTGCGGGTCTGCTCAGTGGTGCCAGTGGTTGGCGCGGCTGTTGTGCCAGGTGGGGGTGGCACGACTGCAAGGCGCCATTCTGCGACGGCCGGGAAGCCCCCTTTACGACTCTCGACGCCGAGGCGGTTGCGTGCCCGGTAAAGGGTGCGCTCTGCGATGTCGGCGTCTTGGGCGCGCGCAATGATCTCGCGCGTTCGCTGCCATTCGCCGTCCGCCAGCTCGTCGGCGAGCCAGTCGGCGGCGATGTCGCGGTCTGAGCGCTCATCCTCGCCGCGGGTGGCGAGCAGGTCATCGGCGTGGGTGTCGCAGTCGCCCAGGATCACGAGGCGAGAGGTTTCGATCGTGCCTGCCTCGTCGTCAATGACGCAGCCCTCGATCTTGCAGGCCAGCGATGGGGCCTCTCGTGCGACGTTGCACGCGGCATGGGCTAGCACCCTGTCGGGCGAGCCGTCTGCGGCATCGGGTGTCTGCCCGAACACGAGTACAGAGCGGCACGCCGCGGTCAGCCCCCGCGAGCCGAGTACGCGCGTCAATGGGTCGCCGCTCAGCGACTTGTTGAAGTGCGCAACCAGCACGAGCGCCGCGTCCTCATCCTCGGCGAGCTGGGCGAGCGCGGCAATCGCGCGTCGCATGTCCTGGTCGCGGTGAGAGTTGACCTCAGCGCCAAGAGACGCGCTGAACGGGTCCACGACGATCAGCCGACAATGGTGCTCACCTACACATTCACCGATCGCGTTCACGTCAACCGGCAAGCTCACGAGGTCGCGCACACCTTCTCGCACGGCTCGCGGCTGGTAAATCCGGGCGGGGTCGGCGTCGGCCGCCAGTAGGCGCGGCTTTACGGTGCTGCCCGCCGCGTCCTCATAGCTGAGGATCAGCACGTTCGATGGTTCGCCCTCCAGGTCGCCAGGAAGCGTCCCGCACGAGACACCTGCGGCGAGCGCGACTGTGAGGGTGCTCTTGCCGAGTTTTTCGCGGCCGACAAGTAGAGTGGGCGCCCGCAGAGGTATGCGGCCCTTCCAGAGCCAACGTGTCGGCTCGGCTTGGATGTCGGCGAAGCTCTGCGCGACGATGACGCGATCGAGCCGGCTCATCGGCTCGCGTCTCCTGGCTCCGGGTCGGCTTCGCGGAGTCGTCGCGCGCTATTCTCGGGACGCTGGAGCTGGGCCGGTGTCATCGGCCAAGTCCTCCGCGGAGCCCTGGTTTGCGGCCGGGGCTTCGCTCGTAGTGGTGGCTATCAGTGAGTCGAGGTCGTTTGCGCTGTAGCGCGTGATGCGACCGCCGATCCGTATGCGTGGCAACACGCCGTCGCGCGCCCAGCGACGCACCGTGCGGGGTGTCACTTGAAGGACAGCGGCAACCTGATCGGTTGTAAGCAAGCTGCCGCTCAGCTCTAGCCGGTCGGCGTGTGCTATTTGGCGTGTGACTGTGCGTGATGCGGACATGGCTCTACAAATGCAAGGCAGCGAAAGTGGGGGTCGCGATATTCGGCAGCCAACGACTGCGGCCGAGGCGCGGGCCTACATCTACGAGAAGATCAGCAAGTGGGGCGACGACCACGGGCTCCTGTCAGACGCCGAGTTTCGAGGTCGCCTCGATGCGGTCTATGCACGCACGAGCAGGCGCGGGCGGCCAGCCGGTATGAGCGTGGAGCGCCTGCGCCTCGCGGAGACGGCCCGGATATGGCGCACCCTCGGCTATACAGA
The DNA here is from genome assembly GCA_963785435.1 of uncultured Solirubrobacterales bacterium. GTDB lineage: Bacteria > Actinomycetota > Thermoleophilia > Solirubrobacterales > Solirubrobacteraceae > Palsa-744. The sequence goes on along the minus strand of CAWAVE010000007.1, from coordinate 422,374 downwards.
GCGCGAGATCGGCGGCGGCTTGTCACTCAATCAGCCGATGACCGCTCCCTTACGTCCGCTTTCCCGAAGCGCGCTAGAGCGATTGGAGCGTGACCTGCGCAAACTGGAGGCAAGGGAGGGAGCGCGATCGCCATCGCGTCCAGAGCGCAACACCGCCGCTCGGCAGGCGGCGGCCTACGCCTACCGTCGCGTCGCCAAGGCCGGGAACGCATTCATGGCCCGGCACGAGAAGGTCGTGCAGGCGGGAGGATGGCCTGACGAGGACCCCGCGTGTCTGCGGGCTCACGCTGAATATCTACGCCTCCAAGTCGAGTCCCGGCAAGCGCACGATGTCGCACTCCAAGACTCGCGGCGCGGAACCACGGCCGCCTACGAGTGCCGGGAACTCGCCGAACGCAAAAACCTGCTCGCCGCAGCGCAGCGTTTCGAGCGGTGGGCCGATATGTACGAGCTCGGCGACCGGCACGCACAGACGGCAGCGACGCTCAGAGAGATTGAAGGCATGACGACCAACGATCTCGGTCTGTTGGACAGCGCGACCTACGAGCGGCTGCTCGACGGCTGTGGCTTCCCTGAGCCTCCACGCGGCGGCCGGGATGCACTCGATCGCGCAAGACACCGAGCCGACCCCGACCTCATCATCGAGAGCGCGAGCGCTCCACGCACCGGCAAGCGCCGACCCAGTGGCGCAAGCCCCGACTAACGTCCGCTCGGCGTACCAAGCCCGACAGTGGCTCGTCCGGGCTCCGGTCGGTCATCGGGGATTCAGTCCCGGCAGCTACCACCACACGCGCGGATCTCGGCTCGCACTCAGAACCGTCTTACGGCGACGCGCACCGGCCGCCCGATTACACGAGCGATGCTCCGGACCGGTATAGATCGAGCGATCATGGTCGTGATGGCCCAAATCCCACGGCGACCCAGGCACGATCAGACGACCACACCGGGCGCAAGCCACTCCGCCGCGCTCAACACGAGGCACCCAGCTCTTACGCACCTTCTGATGCCTCGTCCCGTAACCGCGTTGAGTCGTCAAACCAGCCATATCTGCGGGCATTTCAGCTTCGGAGGGAAAAATCTTGACTGCTAAAGAGTCAGAGTAGACGCCTCCGGCTTTTCGGCCCGCCGCCCTATAGGACGAGTGGGGGGGGGCTCTGACTGCGAGGAGTCAGGGCACAATTGCGCAGTCTTTCGGCGTGCGCGCCATCCCTGAGCGGTGCAAAGCGCCCTGTTTAGGGGGAGCGCATTGGTCTGGTACGGTCCGGAGTCCAAATGTTCGACTGGTTGGACGGGGGGCGCGCATGAAAGGTCTGCTCGGCGTAGTAGTAGCCGCAGTCGCGGTGTTTGCAGCGGTAGCCGCGATGGTGGTAGCGCTTATCGCACTGAACAAGCCGACGCCGAAGGTGGCCGTCCAGAAGGTCAGCGTTGCTCAGCTCGCAGCGCTCAGGGCAGAAGGCCGCTCGCTCAAGGCCGAAGTGGCGACGCTCCACGCGCTGGTCGCGAAGGCCGATGCGTCGGTCGCGAAGATCACGACCTGCCTACCGGAACTGAGCGGCCAGATCGGCTCTCTCGGGGTCGAAACCGGCACCGTGACGATCGGCGAACGGAGCTACGTCACGAACGCCTACCTCAAGACGGGCAAGTCGGTCTCCACCTACTGTCAGTCGACCCTCGAAAGCAAAGGCTGACGATGAGGACTCTCGCCATCAGCTTCGCCGCGATCGCCGCGTTTGCCGCATGTTCCCCCTCGAACGCTCGGGCTTCGCGATGCCTTGCGTCGATTCATGGGGAGCGGATCACGGCAGCAAACGCCTTCGATGTCTCGGGGCTGAGCTGTGAAAACGCAGTGCGGTCGGCGGCTGGCTATATCGACAGTGCCGCGCGAATCAATGTGTCGCTTCCCGGCACCGAGCGCTTCACGGCCGACTTCTTTGAATGGCACTACCTGTGGACGTGCCGCACCACGGAACTACCAGCCCGCGAACAGCACCTAGTCAACGGCGTCTCGTTTGGCGCCTACTATCGCTGTCACGCTGTACAAGAGTTGGGCGGCCATCGTCTGTCGATGGCTTACATGCGCTTCAAGTGGTGGCTTACCGAGGAACGGTCGTGCCCTTCCTTCCCACTCGAAGACGAAGTGAGCGAGCTGGCAGTCGCGCGAGAAGTCGCGACTACCCGAAACGTTAGGTGCTCCGAAGCGCGCACATGGCTCAAAGCGGCTGTCGAACATGTCCAGTATGAGCTGGAACCCTACCGGATCAAGCGTGAACACTTCACAAACACTAACCCTGAAGGATCGGAACCGCGAGCGGAAGAAGTATTGCGATACGAATACCATTACGGCCTCTACAACTGCACCGTGTCCCCCACTAAGCTGTCAGAAAACGGCCCTAAATGGATGTCGTGCAAGCCGGCCATGCTCGGGTGGGAAGGCCGCGACTATTCGCTCGCCGAGAATTAGCTAACCGGAACACGCTCGGTCCAACACGGTGGCTGGGAGCCGTCATAGGTGCCGTCATCATTCTGGCGGCGGTCACATCTGGGCGGCACCCGATCAAAGCGTGATAGTAGAAGCCGGGATAGGACCCAGACGATGAGATGACTATGTAGGCGCCTGCTACCGATCAGGCTGGTGCCGAGGCCGTAGCAATTGGCAGCCCTGCCACAACTGGCCGTAATCGCCCGTAATCGGCTCGTATTTGTGCGCAGGCATCAAGCTTGCGAACCTGACGAATCCTCAGCATCCATGCGGGATTCGCCCCTTACGGGCCGCGATCCGATGGCGCTTCCCAAGCTTGAGGTCGCGGGTTCGACCCCCGTCCGCCGCTTTGAGAAACAGCCTGCAAATCAGGCAATTTTGTCCGAGGGGCGAGATGAAGCCCTCACTCCGCGGGGTCAAACCCACGGCGACCCGATCCGTCTCCCCCCGCCTGCCTCCGCGATGGCCGAAGGAAACCAAACAGGTTTCTCGTAATCGCAACTTTATGGCCAGAAGACGGCAAACAGGCTCACAAGAGCGAGGGGTCGCTCGCTTATACGTGCCTTGTGCCCAGGTGACGGGGTTGCACAACGAACTCACTTCGAGCAACTGACTCTCCCCGCGCGTAGCGACTCCTTGCTTAGGGTGGGGCGTTGCCTAATCAACGTCGGACCAGAACCGGTGCTACGCTCCCCCGCGGATGTCGTTGCAGAACTCGCTTCTCTCGCTTCTCCTGCTCCCCCTCCGGGGGGAATAGCGCGTGGCGGCCGCGTAGCCGCATACCCAGCAGAGAGGAAACGACAAAGCAAGAGAAGGAGCACGACACGATGGACGCTACGGCGGGCAGCACCTCACGCGGGCGCAGCGAGTCCGACCGCATTCTGATCTTCGACACGACGCTGCGCGACGGCGAGCAGTCGCCGGGGATCTCGCTCGACAAGACAGAGAAGCTGGAGATTGCCCACCAACTCGCGCGCCTTGGCGTCGACGTGATCGAGGCCGGCTTCCCGATCACCTCCCCCGGCGATTTCGAGTCAGTGCAGGCGATCGCCCGTGAGGTCGAAGGGCCAGTGATTTGCGGGCTGGCGCGCACCGTGAGTCAGGACATCGAGGCCGTATGGAACGCCGTGCGCGACGCTGAGCGCCCGCGCATCCACATGGTTATCGCGACCAGTGACATCCACATCAAGCACAAGCTGCAGACGACGCGCGAGGATGTCAAGGGGCAGGTTCGTGCGGCAGTCGCCCATGCGCGCGAATACACCGACGACGTCGAGTTCTCAACCGAGGATGGGTCGCGCTCAGACGTGCAGTTCCTGGCCGAGGTCATCCAGATCGCGCTCGACGAGGGCGCCACGACCATCAACGTGGCCGACACCGTGGGTTACACGATGCCGCGCGAGTTCGCCGCCATGTTCGAGGAGCTGTTCCGGCTGGTGCCCGGTCTGCGCGATGTCGTCCTCTCGGTGCATTGCCATGACGACCTGGGCATGGCGGTCGCTAACTCGCTGGCTGGGGTGGAAGCGGGCTGTCAGCAGGTGGAGTGCGCGATCAACGGCATCGGCGAGCGCGCCGGCACCGCGTCGCTGGAGGAGATCGCCATGCTGCTGCACACGCGCGAGCCGACCTTTGGCCTGTGGACAGGCATCGAGACGACCGAGATCGCCCGTACTAGCCGGCTCATCTCGCGGCTGACCGGCTACCCCGTGCAGCCCAACAAGGCGATTGTGGGCCGCAACGCTTTCGCGCACGAGGCGGGCATCCACCAGGACGGCGTTCTGAAGGAGCGCAGGACCTACGAGATCATGGACGCAAGGACCGTCGGGCTGATGAGCAACTCGATCGTGCTCGGCAAGCACTCTGGCCGTCATGCGCTGAGCGAGGCGCTGAAAGAGATGGGCTTCGAGATCGACGGGCAGGCGCTGAACACGGCGTTCAAGCGCTTCAAGGAGATCGCCGACCGCAAGAAGCACGTCACCGCGATGGACCTGGAGGCGCTCGTCACCGACGAGCTGCGAGAGGACATCGCCGGCTATTCGCTGGACTCCTTCGCGGTCGAGGCCTCCTCGCTGCGCCCAGCGCAGGCCAAGGTCTCGGTCACGCTGCCCGAGGGTGGCGTCGGTACAGGCTCGTTCATCGGGGACGGACCAATCGACGCCGTGTTCCAAGCCATCAATTCCGCTACGGGCGTCGCCGTCAAGCTCACCGAGTTCACCATCGGCGCCGTCACCGAGGGACAGGATGCGCTCGGCGAGGTCTCCGTCGTGCTTGAGATCGAAGGGTTCACCGGCGCCGGGCAGGGCGTGTCCACGGACATCATCGACGCCGCCGCGCGGGCCTACGTGCGCGCGCTGTCGGTCGCCGTCGCGCGCTCGCGCCGAGGAGGCAATCGGGCTGCCCGAGGCTGCGCCAGGCTGACCCCCGTCAAACCGGTCATTCTCGATGATCCGAGCCGCCGACGAACGCTCGGTGGCGTGGCCGTCTCGTCGGTCGGTGCGCGGCAGGATCGGCCGTGGGAGCGAATCGAGTGGACGCTGCTTTCTCGAGAACGACCTTATCCCGCGATGCCAGTCACGGTTGCGCACTACACGCCGTGGGACGGAAGGTCAGGCGCTGCGGAGGAGGTCCGAGACTACCTCGGCAGGCCGCTGATGGCGGTGCGCGGCGAGCTGTTGCAGCCGCTCGGCGTCCTCATCCTCGATGCCGACAACGATTGTCAGTTTGGCATCGGGGTTGCCGACATAGGCTTCGATGTAGCGTGGATCGATTGCCGTCAGGTCGGCATCGAAATCGCCGGGCTGCGGATCGGGATCTGTCCAAGGATCGTGCGGCACGTTCATCTCCTAAGCAGTTTACGCTCGCGCGGCGAGGAATCCCAGCCGGTGGCGATCAGCCAGGTTGTCGGGTCGATGGTCTGCTCGATGACTAGCGTTAGTGCTCGGCCACCGTCGGTGTGGCCGATGAGTAGTCGGCGTTTGCCGGGAGATGTCTTGTTCGGGTTGCGCACGACGACGTGAGCGTTGCGAGGGATCTGGCGTGCCTCGTGGGTCGTGATGCTGCGGGCTCCGAGCTTGTCGATCGCGGCCTCGGTTGCCAGCAGTTCGGCGATCGTGTCGGGCATGCCACAGGTTTATCGAACCGGCATGTCGTCCTGCGGTAGCCAGTCGCACGCGCAGGCCCCCAAGCCGTGTCTATTGCGGCTCTCCCACGGCGGCGCATGCCAAACCTCGATGTCTTCCGGGGGGCAAACCCAGGGACAGACCCCCTTCCGCCGCTTAGCATTACTTGAGCGATTGCGTTGTGGGGAGGCGGCTGTGCTGCGCTAGGTCACGACCGTGCTTGCGTGCGAGGGCCTCTGCCTCCCTCGCCAGCTGGTCAGCGAGCTCTTTGAACTGATCGAGGGCGGGATTGACGCCGACGAGGGTGAAGTCCTTCTCCACGACGAGCAGGTCGAGCTTCCACACATCGGCAAGGATGCGTCGCATCCATCCGGTGGCGTGGTCCCATCCCTCCCTCGGCGTACCGGCGGCGTAGTAGCCACCGTGGACAGTCGCAAGCACGGCGGGCTTGCCGGCGATCACCGGCTCGCTACCAGCAGCCATGCGAGGGTCGGTGACGATCAGGTCGACGTATGTCTTGAAGTGCTGCGAGACGCCGAAGTTGTAGAGCGGAACCGCGAAGAGCAGCGCGTCGGCTGCCTCGAGCTCGTCGGTGAGAGAGGCTGCCAGCGCGACGGCGCGCACCTGTTCGGGTTTGCGAGACTCCTCAGGGGTTGCGCCCGCAGACACTGCGGCCGCCCAAGCATCCGACGGGAGCGGTTGAACGCCGATCTCCCGGTTTGTGGCAGTGCTATCGGGGTGGGCCTTGCGCCACTCCCGCTCCACGATGTCTGCGATCTGGCGGCTGTGCGAACCCTCCGTACGGATGCTCGCGTCCAGGCGAAAAAGGGACAGGCTCACGTGGTCTCCCCAGGTTTGTGGTCACATACGGACTTCGGTCCGTTTTGACGGTAGCAGAGGGAGCGCGGCAGTCATGGCGATCAATGCGCGGCTACGACACCCGCGCATTGATCGCTCTAGATCGGGCACGGCGGCGAGATAGCGGCTGACCGAGCGGCTCCGGAATGCGGCATTGCACGGTTGTCGATCTCCCGATCGCCGACCATCGCGGAGCGGCGGTGGCGGATGTGCGTCAGCACGTGCGCTTCGCTTCAGCCCGCGCTCGCCTCGTCGGTAATCAGCCTCAGGTGCGGCTGGCGGGCGGTCGGTGGCTGGTGTGAGCATCTGCGGCGGTGAGGCAGAGCTCTTTGCGGATGAGCTCCTCGACCGTGCAGCGCTGCACGTCGGCCATGCGCTGCAGGAACGTTAGGTCGTGGCGGGTGAGGCGTAGCTGGAGCACGTGCTCAAAGCGGTTTATCGTACTATCTAGCTGGGCAATTCGATTTCTTCAAAACGCACGGCCAGCACTGTAGCGAGGAGCACAGGGCCACATGACAGGACAGATAGTCTCTGTTTAAGGTTGTGATGCTCAGGCGCTGAGCGTGCTCGCTGCGCTCACGGGATCGCCGGCCAGATACCGCGCACCGGTCTGCTCGGCGAGGCGGCGAGTCGATCCGGGGCCGCCCACGGCCAGCGCCCATCGCTCGCTGAAGCTGCTCAGCTCGCTCGAGCAACGCGTCAGCCGCTGGCGCATCGTGGCTGAGATCACGGTCAGCTCTGGGCTACTGAGCTCGGCAACTTCGGCGAGCGTGCCGATCGGCGTGTCGGAGCCGAGATAGATGATGCGCCAGCCGAGCTCGTGCAGCGCGATACCGAATATGACCAGCGCAAGGTTGTGCTGCTCGCTGGGAGCGCAGGCCAGCAGCGCACGAGGGCCGAGGCCACGATCCCAGCCGCGCGCGAGCGCGTAGAGGCGCGCCTGGAAGAAGTTGGTGGTGTAGTGCTCTTCGGCGATCGAGATCTGCCCCGCGCTCCATCGCTCGCCGAGGTCGTGCATGTAGGGCAACAGCACATCGCGCGCGACGGTCGTGGGCGTGAATGCCGAGAGCAACCGCTCGAGCGTACGCTGCGCGGAGGTCTCATCGAAGCGGGTGAGCGCGCCGCGAATCTCATCGTGGGCAACGCCGACCTCACCCGCGGGCACCTCGCGGCCGGCGCCGACGCTGACGGTGAAGCGCGCCGCGCTCGTGAGCTCTGCGGCCTGCGCGGGCGGCATGCCTTCGGCGAGGTAGCGCTGCATGAGCCGTACGCGCTGCTCATCGGCAGGCGTGTACAAGCGGTAGTTACCGTCAGAGCGTCGTGGCCGCAGCAGGCCGTAGCGGTGTTCCCAGGCCCTCAGCTGATGTGCGGCGACCCCTGTGCGCGCGCTGAGATCACCGATGCGCATCCACGCTGAACGAGCTGCGGGCATGAGTCCAGATAATAAACTCTGAACAAAGGTTTGACAGCGCGGCACCGCGGCTGTCAGCGCGGATCAGCGGCCGCCGAAGCGCCGCTGGCGCTCGCGGAACTCGTTCAGCGCGTCTTCGAGATGCTTGCGGCTGAAGTCCGGCCAGAGCTCATCGCTGAAGACGAGCTCAGAGTATGCGGCCTGCCAAAGCAGGAAGTTGGAGAGCCTTCGCTCGCCGCCTGTACGGATGATCACGTCGGGATCACGCATGTCCGGTGCATACAGGCAGCCACGGAATTCCTCCTCGCTCCCGCCGCACAGTCGCTCCGCGGCGTCGAGGATCTCGGCGCGCCCGCCGTAGTCGAAGGCGATGTAGAGCGTGATCAACTCGTTGCGCGCTGTGAGCGCTTCAGCGTGCTGCATCGTCTCGATCAGCTCGCTCGTAGCGCGCGTGCGTCGCCCGATGAAACGCATGCGCACGTTGTTGCGATGCAACTCCGGCGCCTCGGCGGCGATCCTCCGTGCGAGCATCGTGATCAAACCCTTGACCTCTTCGATTGGGCGCGCCCAGTTCTCGGTCGAGAAGGAATAGACCGTCAGCTGCTCGATCCCCAACTCGATCGCGTCGCGCAGTCGCGCCTTCAGCGTGTCCGCGCCCGCGTCGTGCCCCGCGTCGACCGAAAGACGCCGCGCGCGTGCCCAGCGGCGGTTGCCATCGGTGATGATCGCGACGTAACGCGCCATACCCGCAAGCGAAGCGTCGGGTGGCGCGGCGTGGCTCACGACGCTCGTCCTCGCGAGGCCGTCGGAGCCTGTGAACGGCGCCTCGCGAGGCGCTTTGCGAGCCGCCAGGTGCGCATCACCGCGAGCGTTGGTCCGATCAGCGGTCGCAGCTGACGGACCGTCGGTGCGATCGCTGCGCGCGCCGGCGGATGTGCTGCGCTCGGTGCCGACCCGTAGTAGGCGAGAACGCCGATGAGCGTCATCACGTGATGCGCGCTGTGCGGCGCTGCTCGCGCGTGGCCGATTGCGGCGCGGGCGATCTGGCTCAGCCCAACGACGAGCGCTTCGCTGCTCTCATACAGCGTCGCGTAGCCGACCTGGCTCGATCGGCGGTCCTGCGAGCTGTCGATGAGGCTGTCGAGAATCGTCGGCAAAGCCGAGATCCACAAGTAGGTCTGGTCGGTCCGCCGGCCCTGCTCGTGCGTGCTGTGGGGGTCAGCCGCAAGGGCGACCAGCGCGTGGATGCAGAGCACCGAGGAGGCTGCGCCCGCCAGGAGCTCGCGCCACTGCTGGGGAGCCTCAGGTGCCTGCGCGCGCGCCCAGCGCTCGAGACCAGCGCGCTCGCTCGCTGTGAGGTTGTGGATCTGCAGCTGCGCCTCCGCGCTGCGCTTCGCGGCCGCGAGCAGGAGATCGGCGATCCGCTCGCTCGTGGGCAAGAGCGCAACGCGCTCGCGAACCGTCGCAACGAGCTCCGCGAGATAGCCACCATCCTCGCCATGCGCGTGGAACTCGTAGTAGTTCGGCGAGGCCGCGACATCCAGCGGACTCACCGCGTCTGTGAGCGCTTGAGAGAGACGCTCTCCGTCGAGCGTTCCAGAGCTATGGGGCGTCTCGGTGAGCCCGTCGAGGAAATCGAACAGCAGCTCGAGCGCCACGATCGCCTCGATTGCCTGCGCTCGCCGCGAGTGCGTCACGAGCGTGGCGAGCGTCGCGGCGACCTCTGCGTTGAAGCCCTCCTCACTCAGCTTCGCGAGCGCGAGCTCGCGCAGCGTCTGGTTCTCGATCGCCTCGGCACGAGCTCGCCAGCGGTTGAGCTCACCTCGGACGGTCGGCGCGACGCTCGTCCAGTAGCGGAGGTTCGCGAGCACCAGCGCGGCGGCCGCTCGCGCGGCGAGACGCATGTCCAATCCCACAGATCCACCCAGGTGGACCAACGGGCCAGGGGGTCGCTGCGATGCGGAGCCCTGGCGCTGGCGTGCAACGCTGAGCGTCACCGGTCACTCATTCAGCGCGAGCGTTGGAGATACACGCGCGGCCGACCAGCCCGGCACAGAGACGATCGCGAGCACCGTGACAATCACCAGCGCGAGGATCGCGAAGGGGCGACCGCTGGCGCTGAGGCTAGCCACAGGGAAGCCCGTGATGTGCTTGAGATAGGCGTCGATAACCACTTGGCCGAAGATGCCCGCCACCGCGCCTGTCAAGCAGCCTGTGCCCAGCATCAGGCCGGCTTCGAGCATCAGGATGCGGCGCAGGCGCGGCACGCGTACCCCCGAGAGCCGTAGACCGGCGAGTGCGCGACGGCGCCCCCATACGCTTGAGCCGAGCGCCGCAGCCATCGTCAAAATCGCGGCTATGACAAGCATCACTGAGATTTGCCCGAGCCTGCTGAGACCTTCGCTCGTGAGCTTGTCGATGCGCGCTTCTCGCGCCTGCGCGGTGGACACCTGCAAGCTGCTGTCTGCGCCGAGCGCGCTTCTCAGCGCCGTGCGCACCGCGCCGACGTTCGCGCCGCGCAGCAGATCGACGCCAAACGCGGTCGGTGCGCGCGTGTTCCAAAAACGCTGGTAGTCGCTAGCGCCGATAAAGATCACGCCTGGACTCCAGGCGAGGTTGGTCGTGGTGGCGGCCACTCGAAAGCGCACGCTCCCCGTGGGCGTTGGCAACAGCAACGCGCCGCCTGGGCGCACGTGGTGTTCTTCGGCGAGTTGCTGGGAGAGCGTGATCCAGCCGCTACCCGCGAGCAACTGGACGGCGCGCGGCGAGCTTCCCTTCACGACCTGACTGGCGAGCACATGGCGGTTGGTGTTTGGTGGGCGGGCGATGATCCATATGCGCCTGTCGCCGAGCTCGAGGAAGCCGCCCTGGAAGCTGTGCACTGCGGCGACGCCGGGAACGTGCGCGATGTGTGGAAGGTAGCGAGCTCCATCGAATGTGACCGTTGCCTGGTTGTCTTCGGGATTGGTCACCCACAGTGCGGCGTCCGCTGAGTAGTTGCGAGAGAAGGAGTCGATGCCTCGCAGCAGGTCGTCGCGTGAGCCTCCAAGCGCGATGCCGCCGAAGATCGCGACCGCGCCTGTCGCCGCAAGAGCAAGCGAACGCAAAGTGGTGGCGCGCAGTGACGTCAACGTGACCTGTAGGACCGTGAGGCGTTGGTAGCGCTCGGCAAGCATCCGCCCAGCGCGTAGCACCCCGGCGAAGACGGTCGGGATCACAAGCACGGTCGCCAGCGCCAGCATGCCGCTGGCGAGCAACGCGAGCGACGGCTGTAGCTCGAACAGGAGCGTGGTGAGCAAAAGGAGCGCCAACGCGCCGAGCCCGAGGCGCGTCTCCAGATGCGCGCTGAGGCTGTTCCCGGGCGCGCTCTCGGTTGCATAGACGGCGTCCAGCGCGCGGGCGCGACGCAGATCGAGCATCGGTACGGCTGAGGCCAGGAAGGTGGCGAGCATGCCCCCCGCCAGCGCGATCAGCAGCGGCCGCAGGTCAACCACGGTGTTCGAGCCGAGCGTGAAGGCCTCGGCGAGATAATTGGAGGACTGGTGCAAGACGCCGTGCGAGAGCGCGTAGCCGGCGCCCAGACCAAGCAGCGAAGCGAGCACGCCCAGACAGAGCGCCTGGAAGACCACGATCTGGATGATCGCTGCGCGCCTCGTGCCGATCAGTCTCAGGTCGGCGATCGCCTGGCGGCGCTCGGGCACAGTGAGCAGCATCGCGTTGAACGCGAACAGAAAGCCGAGCAGCGCGCTGATCGCGGCGAAGAAGGCGCTCGCCTGGTCGCTGGGGCGCAACGCCTGCCGTAGCATCGCGGTGTCGGAGTCCGCGCGCGCGACGGTCGCACGATCGCCCGCGATCCTGGTCAGCTCCGAACGCACGAGCGCGTGCTGTCCAGGCCGGCTGCGAATCAAGATGCGCGTGATGCGTCGCGGGAGGCCTGCGAGTGTCTGCAGGCGCTGCAGCGGAACCACCGCGACGCGGGCCTGTGAGAGCGCGCCTGCGGCTTCGGGACCGAGCACGGCGGCGACCTTCAGTCGGTGGACGCTGCCGCGCAACTGCAGTTCGACCGTCGCCCCGTTAGCGGCTGTGACGCCAAGTTCCGCTGCGCTCGTGCGGCTGATGGCGATACCGCCTGGAGAGAAGGCGGCGATCGGCAGCGTGTGCGCCAGGCCGTTGAGCAGCGCGAAGCGCAGATCAGCCCCGGCGAGCTCGACGGTCGTATGGCGTCCTCCGCGGCCACGGACTGTGGCTGTCTGTTCCAGCAGCGGTGCTGCCTGCCTGACGCCCGGGAGATGTTCGACGCGTTTGAGCAGGCGTTGATCGAAGCCGGAAGAGCCGCGCGCGTGGATCTGGAGGTCTGCGGGACCAATGACGGCACGGACGACTTCGTTCGCCGAGCCCGCCACGCTCCCGTTCGCGATCATCGCGGCGAACACGAGCGCCACGGCCACCGCAACCCCAAGACCCGCGAGCATCTCCTGCACACGGTGCACGCGCAGCCGACGGCGATACAGATAGACGAGCGAGGCCGGGCGCAAGAGCCCGGTCGCGTGCGGCGGGTTTGCTTGGGCCCTGCGCGTCACGCCGATGTGGCCGGCGAGCTCGGGTCGAGCGTCATCGAGAGGCTCCCGTCCAGTGCCTGGTGGCCGTTGAGCAGCTCACCGTCGCGCAAGGTGCAGCAGCGGTCGGCGATCAGCGCCGCCTCGGCATCGTGGGTCACGAGCAGCACGCCGGCGCTGCGCTCGTGAGCGATCGAGCGCAGCAACGCGATCATCTCTGCGCTACGTGCACTGTCAAGGTTTCCCGTTGGCTCGTCCGCGAGGATCAGCGTCGGCTCGCCGCAGAGCGCGCGCGCGATCGCCACGCGCTGGCGCTCGCCGCCGGAGAGCTCGCTGGGGATCCGTTCGAGATGATTGCCGAGCCCCACACGCTCGAGCCATGGCCGCGCACGGCTCTGCGCATCGCGCATGCCCATGCCGCCGAGCACGAGCTTGATAGCGGCGTTCTCGAGCGTTGAGACGCGCGGCATCAGGTGCACGTCCTGGTAGATGAAGCCGACGTCGTTCATCAGGTAGTCGCACGCCTCCTTTTCGTTGAGCGTCGAGAGATCACGTCCGGCGAAGCGGACCCGCCCAGCATCGGGCTGCAGGAGCGCGGCGGCGAGCAGCAACAGCGTCGTCTTACCTGAGCCGCTGGGACCGAGCAGCGCGACCATCTCACCCGGCGCGATCGCCAAATCGACGCCGCGCACCGCGCGCACCTCGCCCGTGCCTGACTGGTAGTGCTTGACCACCCTGTCGAGCTCGAGCATGGTGTGCCGCCTAATTGGTCGTGAGCGCTTGACGCGCGGGCGCGCGCCTGGCTCTAATCATGCTGGTCGACGCAACGGAACCACCGGCGCGAGCTCACGCGGGTGCCAACTGCGCAGTTCGCCTTCGCTCAACGCCAACGCGCGTGTGCCCGACAGACACGACGTCTCGCCGGTCGTGCTCAGCACGGCCACTCCCTCCGCGGCGATCGAGACGAGCAGCCGCAGGATCGCGTCGCGGGCGAGCAAATCGACGCCGATAGTCGGCTCGTCGATCAGCACGATGCGCGGCTGCAGCACGATCGCCCGTGCGATCGACGACACGGACGCTCTCTGCGGCGTCGAGCTCAGCCGGACGGCGTCCCGCGCAGGAGCCCACCTCGACCCGTTCGAGCGCGACGTGAGCGAGCCTCCGCGCCTGCTTCAGGGAAGTGCCGCGAGCGACCTGCCCAATCGCGAGATGATCGATGACGTAGGGACCTTCGCTGGAGCGAAAGCTGCGGCGGCAGTATCCGATGCCGCCGCCGAGCGCGTCGTGATGCGGGTCGCGCAGATCGCGACCCGCGAAGCACACGCTGCCGTAGTCAGGCGACTCGATACCACCGGCCACACGCAGCAGCGTGGAGCGACCTGAGCGACGCGCGCCGTAAACGGCGACCAGCTCACCGCAATCGATCTGTAGCGACACATCGCGCAGCACGGCGGGGCGGCGCGGGTCGCTGTTGTAGGACTTGCTTACGCGATTGAGCTCCAACAGGCTCATCGCGGCGGCGTCCTGCTTTCGGCCAGCGCCTTGAACTCGCGACGCGCGTATTCAACCCATGGCAGCTTCGCTTCCATTGAGAGACGGCTCTCCTCAGAGACGAGTCGCGAAGCGAGCCCCGCGATCGGGTCGTGCATAGCCTCAACGGCGGCGGGCGGCAAAGCGGCGCCGCTTGCCTCCTGCAGGCAGGCTGCACCGTAGCGCTCGATGATTTCAAGGCCGATTTCAGGTTCCTGCGCGAACACGGCGAGCTGGCGGGCGAACAGGCGTGCGCGGCGCATGTCCTCCTGGATCTGTTCGGTGAGTCGCTCCCGATAAGCGAGAACACCCTCGCTCGTGGCGCGATAGCGCGGCTTTGGTTGGCGTCCCGCGCGCGTGCCAGCGATCTCTTCGATCAGCCCGCGACGCTGGAGGGTGTCGAGGGCGGTGTAGACATATGAGATGCCGCTGAGGTGCAGCATGCCCGCATAGGCATGCTCGAAGCGATGGGCCAGCTCATAGCCGTAGCTGGGCCGCTCGATCACGAGCCCCAAAAGCGCCCAGTGCACCGCCGACTGCATCGGGCCCGAGTCGCGTTTGGAGGTGCGCGCTACGGGTGCTCGGGAGGGTTGTCTTGTGGCTGGCGCGCGCGCTTGCATCTGGGATCACAGCCTAGTAACAGCCCGGGCATCTAGAAAGCAACGTTTCTATCTTTCCGAAGAGGATGCTCCCGACAGTCAGAACGTAGAACATTCAAGCGTCTGCCTTATCAGCAAGCTCAAAGCCGTTCATCATCGTGGACGATGAGCAGTCCGACGGACACCAACACCCCTGCGCTCATCGACGCCGCCGGCGTTCGATCCCAAAGCGGCGCATCGGAAGCGATCACGATAGAGCTCTCGGCTGCGCAGGTCGACCGGGTTGTGCGCGACGCTGCCGATGGCGGCAACATGTCTGTGCTGCTCTCCGGGCTGAAGGACGTTCGCACGGTGCTCGCGCAAGAGCCGCGCCAGCTCGAGGACAGCCGGCTTTCGCGCTCGCTGCTCGCCGGCCTTTTGATGCTCGCCTCCTTCCCGACCGACGGTAGCTACCTCGGTAACGCCGAAATCGCGCGCATGCTCGACATGAACCCCAGCACCACGCACCGCTACGTCTCCACGCTCGTGGCCGTCGGCCTGCTCGAGCGCGACCCCTCGACCCGGCGCTATCGCCTTGTATGAGATGCCGACCAACTCGAAGATCAGCGACGTGACCATGTCGCTGGAGGCTGCGCTGGCAGGCTTCGGGGCGGAGGCTTCTGACCCGGATTATCTCGTGGTGCACAGCGATCAAGATCTGCGGCGTCTCGGCAGCGAGATACTCGGCGAGCGCGAGCGCGCGATCGTGGGTGTGACGCTCCGTGACGGGACACACGAGCCGGTGCTCCGTGCGAGCGATATCCGCGGCGTGGTCGGTGAGGGTGTGCGCATCTGCCTGCTCACGGATGACAGCCTGCTGCTTGAGTTGCGTGAGATCCTTGGGCCGCGTCTGCGCCTCGATGCGGGGACGCTGCGCATCTGGTGGCCTGGTGCGAGCGTTCGCTGCGACCCATCAGATCATCCCGTCGTGGTGGGTCTCGAGGACGAGGACTATCTCGACACGCTCGAGGAGCTCGCTCATGAATACGACCTGAGCCGTCCGTATGTGCGCAGCCAGGTGCGCGTCATCGAAGACGCGCGAGCCTTCCTCGAGCACGAGATCACGCGCGTGCAGGAGTACAACCGCCGCGTTCACGAGCGACTGCGCGACGCGCAGATCGAGTGTCACCGCCAGCGCACCCGCGCGGAGCTCGCCGAGGCGCGCCTAGCGGCGCTGCGCGCGCCGGCGCCGCAGGACTGATCGAGCTAGGCGCCGCCGTAGGCATTTGGCGCCGGCGGATCGCTGCGTGTGGCGGCGAGCAGTGACAGCAGGCCGCTCGCGGAGGTGCCGCCGAGCACGCGCAATCGGTGCAGTCGATAAGGGTCATCGCTGGGATGCGCCCAGCCGGGGATCACGGTCGTCGAGCCCGTGTAGCCCGCCGCCGCGACCGCAGCGAGGACACGCGCGTTGTAGTGCCCGGAGGGGTAGCAGAACCAGTTCACCTGCACGTGAAAACGCCGCTGGAGCACGCTGCGCGAGACGGCTACCTCGTGATGGAGCGCGATCGCCGAGAGCGCGATCAGGTCGGCGTGGCTGAAGCCCTGCGTATCGAGCTCCCATCCCGCTTCCACGAGCGCGCGGATCTCGCGCTGTCCGATACCGCCCTGGGAGGGCGGTAGGCCTGAGAGCTGCAGGTTCTCGACGCCCACCCAGCCGAGGCTGCGCATGACGGGCAGCGCTTGCGTGTACTGGGACTCATAGCCGTTGTCGAAGCTGATCACGATCGGGCGCCCGGGTCCGAGCGCGACGCCGCGCTTCCAGTAAGCCGCGAGCTGGTCCTGCGTGACGGCGTGCCAGCCGGCGCGCTTGAGCGCGTCCATCTGTTCGGCGAACTCCGCAGGGCGCACGTAAAGGCCGGGGAACGGTGCGCCAGGTGGAGGGCTGGCAATCACGTGATACATCAGGATCGGCACCGCGGCACTCCCGGGCTGGTCGCGAGCTGCTCCCTTGACCGTGTTTGTGAGGCCATGCGTCGGAGGCTCTTGCCCGCTTGAGAGCGCGAGGCGTGGGCGCTGGGGAGGTGTCGGCGATGAGCTGCCGCCCGCGCTCAGCGCCACGATCGCGAGGAGCGTGAGCAGCACGATCAGCGTCGCCAAGGCAGCCAGGCGACGGCGGCGCAGCGTGCGGCGACGTTGCTCGCGGCGAGCGCGGCGACCCCGCGGGTCCATGGGCTCGGGCTGGATCGGCTGAGGTTGCGCCTGAGGAGGATCGCCGTCCATCGGGGCGAGCATAGTCGCGTGCGACGGCGGTGGAGCCGCTCGATATAAGACTCAATCTCATTTTCGTGTATGCTCGCAGCGCCCGTGCTCCGCCTTTTGCGCATACTGCTCGCGATCGCTGCCGCCGCTGTGCTCGGCGCTGTGCTCGGCGCCTGCGGGCGCGCTGGACCGGCACCGATCAAGAGCGCCGCGGCGGGAGGGCCGCGCTTCTTGGTGGTTGCGGCCGAGAACGTGTGGGGCAGCATCGCCGCGCAACTGGCCGGCAACAGGGCGTCAGTGCAGAGCATCATCGTCAACCCGGCGACCGACCCCCACAGCTATCAACCGAGCGCGCACGACGCGCGCCTGCTCGCCGCGGCCAACCTGGCGATCATCAACGGCGTCGGTTATGACAGCTGGGCAGGACAGCTGCTGCGCGCGAACCCTGCTGCGGGGCGCGCCGTGCTCGACGTTGGCGCCGTGCTGGGGCTCGCAGCGGGCGCCAACCCACATCGCTGGTACTACCCGGCTGATGTGCTCGTCGTGGCCAGGCGGGTCCTTGCTGACTACGTGCGGCTGGACCCCGCCGATGCGGCTTACTTCGCGGCGCGCGAGCGCAGTTTTGAGAGGCAGGGGCTCGCCCGCTATGACGCGCTACGCCACGAGATCCGTGCGCGCTATGCCGGCGTGGCGGTGGGTTACAGCGAGGACATCTTCCAGGGGCTCGGTGAAGATCTCGCGCTCAAGCTGCTCACGCCTTACGGCTTCGCGCGAGCCGTCGCGGAGGGTACGGATGTGACAGCCGCCGAGAAGCAAACGGTGGACCAGCAGGCGCGGCTGCGCCAGATCCGTGTCTGGGTCTATAACAGCCAGAACGCAACGCCCGACGTGCAGCGCGTGAACCGTATCGCCGCAGCTGCGCACATCCCGATCGTGACCGTCACCGAGACGCTCACGCCCGCCGGCGCGAGCTACGAGCAGTGGCAGGACACCCAGCTCGAAGCGCTGTTGCGTGCGCTCAGCCGCCGCTGAGGTTCGGTGGAATCTGCTGGCCGCCCGGCGGCGGGTCATCCGCGAGCAGCTGGGGCACGGTCACGAGGCGAAAGCCGCGCGCACGTAGCCCGTGGATGATGAGGGGCAGCGCAGCGATCGTCTGTTCACGTGAGCCGCCGGCATCGTGCATGAGGATGATCGCTCCCGGTTTTGCTCCCGCCAGCGCGCGTTCCACGATCACCGAGACACCCGGCTGGCGGTAGTCGTCAGTGTCGGTCGACCACAGCACCATCAGCAGGTGCAAAGCCTTCAGCTCGCGTAGCGTGGTCGCGTTGAAGGAGCCGTAGGGCGGGCGAAACAGCAGAGGTCTGCGCCCGCCGAGCAGTTCGATACGCGCGATCTGTTCAAAGAGCTCTTCGTACTGGTCGTGCCGCGAGAGGGTTGCCAGCATCGGGTGGGTCTCGGTGTGGTCGCCGATCACGTCGCCGTCTTCGATCGCGCGCGCGGTCGAGGCGCCGAAGTAGCGCAGCATCTTGCCGATCACAAAGAAGGTCGCGTGCACGTGGTTTTGCTCGAGCACGCTGAGGATCGCGGGGGTGTAGGGGCCCGGCCCGTCGTCGAAGGTGAGCGCGATGTCGCGACTGCGCCCGCCGCCCTCTCTGACGAAGGGCGTGTAGCTGAACACCGATTTGATCGCCGCGCGCTGATCGTTTTCGGGGTCGCTCAGGGGCTTGCGGCTGGCGAGGTGCGCGCGCGCACGAGCGCTCGATGCAAGCGCTGCTTTGTGGGGGTGTGAGCCCGAAAGGGCCAGGATCAGCACGATCAGGAGCACGAGCAGCGCCACCGCGGCAGCGCCCCGACGACGGCGAATTTGCGCCTGTCGCCCGCGCGGTTGGTTGGCGAGGGGCGCAGTCGAGGGCGCTGGCGGTGGGGGCGCCTCGGGCTTTTTTCGTGCGCGCCGATCGTCCTCGAAGTCCCAGTTCCAGTCGCGGCCCATGGGCAGATGCTAAACGTCGCGCTGGCGGGCGCCGGACCAGGCGTGGCAGTCTGCAACGGCCTCGCGCGCGGCTCTAGTGCACCGGCGTGACAGGACCGCGTGCGGCGACCTTCACGCGCGTGCCGACCGCGAGCGCCCGCTCGCCGTCCACACGAGCCAACAGGACCGCGGCGTTTGGAGGCGACGCGGGGCGGATTTGCAGGAGTGCATCGTGCCCGTAGTAGCGGCATTGCTCGACGCGTCCCTCGATGCCCTCGTGAGTCGCGGTTGCCAGCAGCTCCACTTCGAGCTGCTCGGGACGGACCATCACCAGGCCGCTCGCCTCAGCCGGCGCGGCGCTATCGCCGCGCAGCGCGAGCGCGCCCAGCGATGTGCGCGCGCTCGCTCCTTCGAAGCGTGCGTCGAGCAGGTTGACTGCGCCTAGAAAGCGTGCGAGCGACTCATCGCCGGGCTGCTCGTAGAGCTCGCTCGGCGCGCCCTGCTGCACGATCCGGCCATCACGCAGGACCGCCACGCTGTCGGCGAGCGAGAGCGCCTCCTCTTGATCGTGGGTAACGAGCACCGTCGTGACGCCCTGCTCGCGCAGCAGCGCGTGTACCTCCTCGCGCACGCGCACGCGCAGCGAAGCGTCGAGTGAGGAAAACGGCTCATCGAGCAGCAACGCCGCAGGTCGCCGTGCGAGCGCGCGCGCGAGTGCGACTCGCTGCTGCTCGCCGCCGGAGAGCTCGTTTGGCATGCGCTCGCCCAGCGCGGCGATGCCCACCATCTCGAGTAGCTCGCCGACCGCTTTGCCGCGACGCTCAGCACGGGGCAGCGCGAAGCCCACGTTGGCCGCGACGCTCAGGTGTGGGAACAAGGCTCCCTCCTGGGGCACGTAGCCGATGCCGCGCTTCTCCGTCGGTAGGTATGTGTGCCCGTCGTCGAGCGTCCTGCCGGCGAGCGAGACGCTGCCGCGTTCGGCGCGCTCGAAGCCGGCGATCACGCGTAGCAGCGTGGTCTTGCCGCAGCCCGAGAGCCCCAGCACAGCCGTCAGCGAGCCCGCCGGCACCTCCAGGTCGATGCCTTCGAGAACCGGCTGATGGCCGTATCCCTTCCACAGGCCACTGACGGACAGGCGCTTCATCGCGTCTGCTCGCTTCGTGCGAGCGCCGTGAAGCGGCGACTCAGCAGATAGGCGGGAACGGCGGAGATCGCGACCATCAGCGCCGCATAGGGCGCGGCGGCTCCGTAGGAGAACTCGCGCGTATATGTCCAGAACTGGCTCGCAAGCGTGTTGACGCCGGTCGGACGCAACAGCAACGTGGCGGTCAGCTCGGTGGCGGAGGAGATGAACACAAGCGCGAAGGCCGCGCCGAGACCGGGCGCGAGCAGCGGCAACGTTACGCGTCTCCAGACCGCCGGGGGGGAGGCGCCGAGCGAACGGGCCACCTCCTCGAGGCGCGGCGAGGTCTGACCCATCGCGGAGCGTACGCCGACGACGGCGAGCGGCAGGAACAAGATCGCGTAGGCGACGATCAACTCGAAGGAGCTCTGATACAGCGAGAAGGCGTAGCGCACCGAGAAGGAGACCAGCCCGAGCGCGATCACGAGACCCGGCAGCGCCATTGGTAGATACGCAAGGCGCTCGATCAGGATCGTGAGGCGATTGCGGTGGCGGACCGCAAGCGCTGTCACGGGGATCGCTAGTGCCGTCGCTAGTAGCGCGGCGGCGGCGCTGAACTCAAGGGTGCGCGCGAGCGCCGCGAGGATCGATGTGGAGGGGAGCGTCGTTGAGCTGCCTCTGAGCATCCAGTAGACGAGCGAGCCCACAGGCACGCCCAGTGCGAGCGCGACCAGCGCGACCAGCGCGAGCAGCACGGGCACCAGCCAGCGGCCGAGGTTCACCCTCGCAGCTGCACGGGCCACGCCGGGACCTCCACGCCCCGCGCGGCCGCGGCCGGTGAGGCCAAGCTCTGCGATCAGCACCGCTGCGCTCAGCGCGACCAGCACAAGCGAGAGCGCGCACGCGGCGACGGTGTTGAAGCCAAGCTGGAACTCGGTGAAGATCGCGACCGTGAAGGTTTGATACTGCACGATCTCAAAGGCTCCGAACTCGGCCAGCAGCCCGAGCGTCACGAGCAGGCAGCCGCCCAGCACTGCAGGCCAGATCTGGCGCAAGGTGACGCGGTAGAAGGTTTGCCATGGACCGAGGCCGAGGCTGCGTGCGGCCTCCTCGAGCCCGCTATCGACACTCGTCAGCGCGGTTCTCACCGGCAGGTACACGAGCGGATATAGCGAGAGACTCATGACCATCACCGCCGCTAGATACCCGTGCAGGCCGGGCTCGAGTGAGACCCAGCCAAACCCAACCACGAAATCTGGCACGCCGAGCGGTAGCACGAGCAGCACCGCCCACACGCGTCTAGCCGGCAGCGCAGTGCGCTCCACACACCATGCGCCCCCAACGCCCAGCAGCGCGCAGAGCACCGTGCACGCGAGCGCCAGGCGCACGCTGTTCCACAGCAGGACCGCCACCGTGTGACGCAGCAGCAGGCGCTGCACTTCGCCCCAGCCGGACTGCTGCGCTTGGACTACGAGAAAGGCCAAGGGGAGCAGCACGAGCGCAACGGCGATCGCCGCAGCGATTGCGCTGAGCAGCGGCCAGCGCTTGCGGCCAGACCATGTACGCAACCATCTATCGGCGACGGCCTCGTTAGGTACGTAAACGCTCACGGCTAGCTCCTTACAGCAAACCGAGCTTTTGCTCCAGCGCGAGCGCGGTCTTGCTGTCGCTCAGCTGTGCCGGCGAGAGGTTTATGGGATGCAGCGAGGACAGCGACGGCAGCCCGGCCGCGGGGCTCACGCCGGGACGGAGCGGATACTCGAAGCTGTCGCTGTGGGCGATCACATCCTGCGCCTTGCTGCTGACGAGGAAAGCGAGAAATGCTTGTGCGGCTGCGCTGTGCGAGCTCAACTTCAGGGTGGCGGCGCCCGAGATATTGGCGAGGTCGCCAGGATCGCCCGCTTGGAAGTGCTTGAGCGCCGAGTGCACGCCGCTCGCGCCGAGCTCGAGCCGTAGGCGATACCAGTAGTAGTTGTTGACGGGCGCAAAGACGCTCTGGCCGTTGTTCACCTGGGTAACCGCTGTCTCGTTGTCGGGGTAGACGCGCCCGTTGGCCTTGATGCCTTCAAGCCATCGTTCAGCCCTGCTCAGGCCGTAGCTCTTGATGATCGCGCTGAGCAGCGGCTGGAAGTCCGTCTCGCCCGGCGCATAGCCGAGCTTGCCTTTCCACTTCGGGTCGGCCAGTTCGAGGATCGTGGAGGGGAGCTGAGGGGGAGTGACCTGTGCGGTGTTGTAGATCATCAGCGACACGCGCGCCGAGACGCCCACCCAGTCATTTTGCGCAGAGCTGTCTTTGCTTGGCACCGCGGCGAGCGTCGCCTGTGAGACGGGCGCGAGCATGCCTTTCCGCTGCAGCGCTTCGAGCGGCGGCGTGTTCTCGCTGTAGTACACATCGGCGGGCGAGTTGGGCCCCTCCTGCAGAATCTGGTTTGCGAGCTCGGCCTCGTTGCCCGAGCGCACTTTGACCTTGATGGCGCTCTGCTTTTCGAATGCCGCGACGAGCTTTGAGGTGGTCTGTTCGTGCTGGCCGTTGTAGAGCGTCAGTTCATTCGCGCTCTGCTTTGACGAGCCGCAGGCGCTGAGCATGAGCGCTACGGCGCCAGCGAGAAGCAGGCAGGTGAGGGCTGGCATGCGACCGGTCATCGTGTCTAAATCCGAT
This sequence comes from uncultured Solirubrobacterales bacterium, assembly GCA_963785435.1. Lineage (GTDB taxonomy): Bacteria > Actinomycetota > Thermoleophilia > Solirubrobacterales > Solirubrobacteraceae > Palsa-744. Next base: position 399,833 of record CAWAVE010000007.1, on the reverse strand, counting down.
CTACGGAGTCGGGATACGGAAGGGACCGTAGCACAGGATTAGGGTGCCCTAACTTCGAGGGGAGGCGTACTCGCCCGACGAATAGACGATAATCCCCACCATGCATGTGACTGCCAAGGCCGACTATGCCGTCCGGGCAGTCGTCGAGCTCGCCGAGAGTAGCCAGCAGGCGCCGCGCAAGGTCGACGAAGTCGCCCAGGCGCAGGGCATCCCGGTGTCCTTCTTGGAGAACATCCTCACGCAGCTACGCTCGACAGGCATCGTGCGCAGCCAGCGCGGCCCCGAAGGCGGCTATTGGCTCGCGCAGCCCGCCGCGGAGGTGAGCCTCGCGGATGTGATCCGCGCGGTCGAGGGCCCGCTGGTGGGCGTGCGCGGCCAACGTCCCGAGGAGATCGAATACATCGGCTCCGCCGAGGCTCTGCAGAACGTCTGGATCGCGCTGCGCGCCAACCTGCGCAAAGTGCTCGAGCTCGTCACCATCGCCGACGTCGCCGCCGGGAAGCTACCCAAAGAGGTGCTCGCGCTGACCCGCGCCGAGGAGGCCTGGCAGACGCGCTAGGCGGCGAAGACGCGTGGGGCGGGGAGGCGCACGGCGAGGATCTGACCCTCTTTGAGCTCGAGCTCCTGGGCTACCTCGCGCGTGACCTGCGCCCACAGCTCACGTCCGTCGTGGAGTCTCAGCTCGACACGCACCTCAAAGCCGAGGTGCACGACGCGCTCGATCAGCGCCTCGGTGCCGCTGCCGTCGGACTCGGCGAGAATCTGGATGTCGTGCGGGCGCACGAAGGCGTCGCCGAGGCGATTTACGGGCCCGATGAAGGACATCACGAACTCGTTGCTGGGGCTCTCGTAGAGATCGCGCGGCGCGCCCGCCTGCTCGATGCGGCCGTGGTTCATCACGACGATCTGCTCGGCGACTTCCATCGCCTCCTCCTGATCGTGCGTGACGAAGATGGTCGTCACGTGGATCTCCTCGTGCAGACGCCTGAGCCATTCGCGTAGCTCCGCGCGCACCTGTGCGTCGAGCGCGCCGAAAGGCTCATCGAGCAGCAGCACCTGAGGCTGTACCGCGAGCGCGCGTGCGAGCGCCATGCGCTGCAACTGGCCGCCGGAGAGCTGGGAGGGGTAGCGCCCGGCCAGGCCGTCGAGGCGCACGAGGCCGAGCAGCTCCTCCACACGAGCGCGGATCTCATCCTTGGGACGCTTGCGCACGCTCAGCCCGAAGGCCACGTTGTCGTGCACGCTCATGTGCTTGAAGGGCGCGTAATGCTGGAAAACGAAGCCGACGCCGCGCGTGCGCGCGGGGGCATTGGTGACGTGCTCGCCGCCGATCACCACCTCACCGCTATCGGGCGTCTCCAGGCCGGCGATGATCCGCAAGAGCGTCGACTTGCCGCTTCCGCTCGGGCCGAGCAGCGCGGTCAGCGCGCCGTCACCGACGGTGATGCTGACGTCCTCGAGGGCCACGAAGTCGCCGAAGCGCTTGCTCACCTGTTGCACCTCGATCGCCATCAGCTCTCCGTCCTTCGTCGTGTTATGCGGGTCAACAGGTTCATCGCCAGCAGCGTGGCGAGCGCGAGCAGCGCGAGTACGACGGCGGCCGTGTAGGCGCCAGTCGAGTCGAAGTTCTCAAAGCGGTCCTGCACGAACAGGGGCAGCGTCTGCGTCTGTTCCTCGATGCGCCCCGAGACGATGCTGACGGCGCCGAACTCGCCGAGCGCGCGCGCGGTGGTCAGCACCACGCCGTAGACCACGCCCCAGCGGATCCCAGGAAGCGTGATGCGCCAGAAGCTCTGCCAGGGGCTCGCGCCGAGCGTCTCGGCGGCCTGCTCAGCGTCGACGCCGAGCTCGCGCAGCACGGGCATCGTCTCGCGCACCACGAACGGGAGCGAGACGACGGCGGTTGCGAGCACCATGCCCGGCACCGAGAAGATCACCTGAATGCCCTGCTTTGCGAGCCAGTCGCCGAGCCATCCGGTCTGGCCGTAAACGAGCACGAGCGAGAGACCCACGACGACCGGCGAGATCGCAAAGGGCAGATCGATCAGCACGCCGAGCACGGTCTTGCCCCAGAAGCGCCCGCGCTCGAGCAGCAGCGCCATGCCCACCCCGAAGATCGTGTTGAGCGGCACGGCGATCGCGACGATCTCGAGCGAGAGCCAGAAGGCGTGCATCGCGCTCGGCGTGGTCGCCGCGTTGAGCACCGGCGAGATGCCGTGTTCGAAGGTGCGGTAGAAGACCATCGCCACGGGCGCGAGCAAGAGCAGCGCGAGATAGCCGAGCGCGATCGCGCGCACGCCGAGGCGGCGTCTGCGCGCGGCGCGCGCCCCGGCCGCTGCGGGTTGGCTCGCGGGACGGCGAGCGCTCGCTGCCGGCGACGGGTGCACACCGGTGAGGCTGAGCGCCCCCTCGCCGCTAGAGGACATGCTGTGAGCGGCGTCGCAAGATGAAGGTGAGCAGCGCGAGCACGATCAGCGCGGCGAGCAGCAGCACGACCGAGACGGCCGCCGCGGCGGCGAGGTTTTCGTTCTGGATCTGGCCGAAGATGTAAACGGAGCCGGCCTCGGTCTTGAACGGCAGGTTGCCCGTGATCAGCACGAGCGAGCCGAACTCGCCCACTGCGCGCGCGAAGCTGAGCGCGACGCCGGAGATGATCGCGGGCGCGAGCGTCGGCAGCACGATCCGACGTAGCACCGTGATCGGGCTCGCGCCTAGTGAGGCCGCCGCTTCCTCCATCGCGAGGTCGAGCTCCAAGAGCACCGGCTGCACGGAGCGCACGACGAAGGGCAGCGTCACGAACAACAGCGCGAGCCCCACCGCGGTTCGCGTGAAGGCGACGTCGATCCCGATCGGGCTGTTCTTGCCGTAGAGCGCCAGGAGCACGACGCCCGCGACGATCGTGGGCAGCGCGAACGGGAGGTCGATCAGCGCGTTGACGATGCTCTTGCCGGGAAACTCGTCGCGCACGAGCACCCAGGCGATCACGGTGCCGAAGACGGCGTTGATCACGACTACGATCACGGAGGCGATCAGCGTGAGCTTGATCGCGGCGACTGCCTCGGGGTTTGAGACCTCGTGCCAGAAGGCGCTGAGCCCGCCGCTACCCGACTTCGCCAACAGCGCTGCGATCGGAAGCAGCACGAGCACCGTCAGGTAGATGCCGAGCAAGCCCTTGCCGAGCAGGCTGCTGGCGCCGCGCGCGGTGAGCCGAGGCCCACCAATTCGCGCGCGGCGGTCGAGTACAGCGGATGCGGGGCTATTTGGCAGTGGAGACCCCCAGCGACTGCTCGATCTTCGTGACGATGCCCGTTTCGGGTTCGAAGAACTGCTTGCTCACCTGTCTTCCAGCCGCCGATCGAGTCGATCGTGAACAGCCCTGGAGGTGTGGGGAACTGCGAGGCGCCAGGAACTCCTGAGATCACGGGGCGATAGCCCTTCGCGGCCCAGATCGCCTGGCCGGCGGGGGAGAGCATGTAGTCGACGAACTTCGCTGCAGTGGCGTTGGCGCCACTGCCGACGACGGCCACGGGGTTTTGGATCAGGATCGTGTCCTTGGGGATCACGTATTCGATCTCTGCGCCCTTCTTCTGGTCGGAGATCGCCTCGTCCTCATAGTCGATCAGCGCGTCGCCGCGGCCGGCGAGGAACGTTTGCAGCGAGTTACGCGCTGAGCTGTCCTGGCTGACCACGTTGTGGAAGAGCGCGGTCAGGTAAGCCTCTGCCTGCGCGGGCGTCTTGCCTTCCTTCAGCTGCGCGCCGTAGGCGGCCATCACGTTCCAGCGTGCGCCGCCGGAGGTGAAAGGGTTAGGCGTGAGCACCTGCACGCCGGCCTTGACGAGGTCCGACCAGCCGGTGATGTGCTTGGGGTTGCCCTTGCGCACGATGATCACGGCGACCGAGTTGGTCACAAAGCCGTGTGTGGCGTTCTGATTCCAGCTCGGCGAGACGAGGCCGGCCTTGACCAGTCGTTCGACGTCAGGCGCGAGCGAGAAGTTCACGACGTCGCCGTGCAGTCCGTTGGCACCGAGCGGCTCTGTTCGCCGGACGGGCCGAAGGAGCGGCTGAAGGAGATGCCTTTGCCTTCACTCGTGGCCTGGAAAGCCGGGATCAGCTTTTCAAAGACGCTCTGCGGCGTCGAGTAGGCGACGAGCGAGAGGTGCTTGCCGCCGCCCGAGCTCGAGGAGCCGCACGCGGACAGGCCGAGCGTGGCGGCGATGAGGGTCGATAGGGCGAGCGCAATAGTGCGTTTGGGCATGGTCACTTTCTGCGTGGAGAACATAGATCATAGGTCAGAATGTCGGGAAATAATACAGTAATCCCGATCAAAATGGGCATGTTTATCGAAATTGGTCTGAATTGCCGCGGCGTTTGACCCCCCGTCAGACAGGTAATAATCAGCTAGACAGTGTGTACCGCACCGTACCCTCGAGTCCAGCCCTGGACGGACGCATTGGCTACCCTCTGGGGTCCTTCGGAAGGTTCTTAGAAAGGACCTCCGACGGCGCGATAAAGCGATAGCCGGCGACTCATTCCCAAAGGAGACCTCGCTCGATGTCAGCCTCGCCCTCAGCCGTCTCATCCACCCCCAGCGCAGCGCCGAGCAGCGCCGACGCGGCTGCAGCCGTCGAGGCGAGCGGCGACGGGGGACAGCCGGAGATTGTCTTCTCGCTCGAGCTGACGCAGGACCAGAAGGACATCCGCGACTGGGTGCACGGCTTCGCCGCCGACGTGATGCGCCCGGCGGCGCACGAGTGGGACGAGAAGGAGCAGACGCCCTGGCCGATCATCCAGGAGGCGGCGAAGATCGGTCTCTACGGCTTCGAGGGGCTCGCGCAGTTCTTCGCCGACCCGACCGGCCTGACGCTGCCGATCGTCAACGAGGAGCTGTTCTGGGGCGACGCCGGCATCGGCATGTCGATCATGGGCACCGCGCTCGCGGTCGCCGCGATCTTCGGCCAGGGCTCGGGCGAGCAGATCGGCGAATGGATCCCGCGCTGCTTCGGCACCGAGGACGACGTCAAGGTCGCCGCCTTCTGCGCCTCGAGCCCAACGCCGGCTCGGACGTTTCCGGGTACGCACGCGGGCGAAGTTCGACGAGGCGACGGGAGAGTGGGTGCTCAACGGCCAGAAGGCCTGGGCGACCAACGGCGGCATCTCCGACGTGCACGTGGTGATCGCGACCGTCGACCCCGAGCTCGGCTCAAAAGGCCACGCGGCGTTCGTGGTGCCGATGAGTGAGGCGAAGGGCATCTCGCAGGGCACGAAGGTCTCAAAGCACGGCCTGCGCGCCTCACACACCGCCGACGTGTTCCTCGACGACTGCCGCATCCCGGCCGGCTACGTGCTCGGCGGCAAGGAGAAGCTCGACGAGCGCATCGCGCGCGTGCGCGAGGGCAAGAAAAACAAGTCGCAGGCCGCGATGCAGACGTTCGAGGCCTCGCGCCCGACGGTCGGCTCGCAGGCGCTCGGCATCGCCCGGGCGGCCTATGAGTACGCGCTCGACTACGCCAAGGAGCGCGAGCAGTTCGGGCGCAAGATCATCGAGAACCAGGCGATCGCGTTCACGCTGGCGCGGATGAAGATGGAGATCGACGCCGCGCGCCTGCTGGTATGGCGCGCCTCCTGGATGGGCCGCAACCAGGTGCCGCTTCGAGAACGCCGAGGGCTCGATGAGCAAGCTCAAGGCCGGCGAGGTCGCCGTGTGGGTGACCGAGCGCGCGATCCAGATCCTCGGCGGCAACGGCTACACGCGCGAGTTCCCCGTCGAGCGCTGGCACCGCGACGCGAAGATCTACGACATCTTCGAGGGCACCGCCGAGATCCAGCAGCTCGTGATCGCGCGCGCGATCTCAGGCATGCACATCAAGTAGGCTGACTGTTTTCGGATATGTCGCCTGGGTCGCTGAGGCAGAGCGCGGGCTCGAAGCTCTCGCGCCTGTCATGCAGTCGGACGTGTCCGGGTCGCGGAGCGCGTCGAGCAGGCGCCGGTCTGGACCCGATGCCCGCGGTGCGGGCAGGCGCGACCGTCGTGGAGACCGGGCGCGCGGCAAGAGGTCAGCCGCACTCGCATGGCCTAGCTCGCGCCGCGCGTCGAGCGGGTCCGCCGGCGCTGGCGGACGCGCTGGCGACGCCGGGTCGGGCAGAACGGTGGCGGAGACCGCTGCATTGACGGGTAGCGCCTGGCAGCGTAGCGAGCCGCATCGACCGGCCGCCCGCCTCGCGGACTCGCTGACGGCTGGATCGCACGTTCGCGGCGCCGCCTTGGTGCCTGTGGCCGCGCGCGGGGACGGCGGCGCTCGGCGAGGGGTTGCAGGAGTCGCGCTCTCATGATGATCTGCCGTCTAGAACGTCATCCACGCGCGAAGGTTTCGCTCTTGCGAGCTCTATTTCCTCGTTTCGACAGGCTCGGTGGATCCTGGCAGATGGTCCCGTCGCCAGCAGCCGCGAGCTGCCGGCGGGGTTTGAGATACTGGGGTCGATGAATCCTGCGCGCAAGCGAACGGTGCGCCTGATCGTGGCGCTTAGCGCTGCCGTGGTCCTGGCCAGCGCGCTGATCTATACGAGCTTCAGCGCGGCCAGCCCTGCGCTCTCGCCGACGCAGCTCGCGCGCCAGGCCCAGCCTGGTCGCACCTACGAGGTCACCGGCAAGGTCGCCAGCGGCTCAGTGCATCGCGCGGGTGCGATCCTCTACTTCAGCGTCGAGGACCGCGTGGGCGGCCACCACGATTCCGCTCGCCTACACGGGCACCGTGCCTGACCCATTCCGCGAAGGACGCGAGGTGATCGTGACGGTGCAGAAGCAGGGTCCGAGCTACATCGGCGAACGCAACTCGCTGATCACGAAGTGCCCCTCGAAGTACAAAGCCGCTCCGGCGGGCGAGAAGCAGAACTACTGAGTGGCGGACCTCGGCTTCGCATGTCTGCTGCTTCGCTGCTGCGCTGGCGCTCGTGCGTCTACGGAATCGCGTCTCGCTTTACGGCGTCCGTAGGGGACGTCTCGAGTTCACCGAGTCGGGTCGACGCGCGGTCTACGCGCTGGCCGGTGTCCTGACGGTCGCCTTCGCAGTGCTCGAGGTGGCCTTCCTGCGCAACGACTTCGTCTTCAACACCGTCGCCGAAACCTCGAGCCGCACCACGCCGCTGCTCTATCGCGCCGCCGCCGTGTGGTCATCCCAGGAAGGCTCGCTGCTTCTGTGGGCTTGGCTGCTGTCGCTGTGGTCGAGCCTTGCGCTGTTCCTCACACGCAAGCGCATGCGCGACATCGCTAGCTACGCCACAGCGATCCTGCTCGGCTTCGGCGGCTTCTTCATCTCGCTGATGATCTTCTACGCCGATCCATTCGCGAGAGCACATCCCACGCCCGTCGAAGGCCAGGGTCTCGACCCGCTGCTGCGGTTCCCCACGATGATGATCCACCCGCCGATGCTCTACTCGGGCTACACGCTCTGCACGATCCCGCTGGCCTTCGGCATGGGTGCGCTGCTTGCGCGCCGCGTGGACGCCGATTGGATCAAAGCGATCAGGCGCTTTGCTTTTGCTGCCTGGCTGTTTCTCGGCGTGGGCATCCTGCTCGGCGCTCGCTGGTCCTACGCGGAGCTCAGCTGGGGCGGCTACTGGGGTTGGGACGCGGTCGAGAACGCCTCGCTGATGCCGTGGCTGACCGGCACAGCCTTCCTGCACTCGCTGATGATCCAAGAGAAGCGCGGGATGCTGAAGGTGTGGAACATCTCGCTCGTGTTCGCCACGGGCACGCTGGCGATCATGGGCACCTTCCTAGTGCGCAGCGGCGTGCTCAACTCGATCCACGCCTTCGGTGGTGCGACGCTGGGGGTGCCGTTCGTGACGCTGATCGGCGTGCTGATCGCGGGCTCGATCTACTTGGTGGTCTCGCGGCGCGACATGTTGCGCTCCGAGCACCGCCTGGACTCGCTGCTCTCGCGCGAGTCGATGTTTCTCGCCAACAACCTCGTGCTTGTCGCGCTCTGCTTCGTGATCTTCTGGGGCACCTATTTCCCGCTCATCTCAGAGGCGCTGGACGGCCAAGAAGCGTCCGTGGGGCCGCCCTGGTTTGACCGCTACACGGTGCCGCTCGCGCTGATACTCGTGCTGCTGAGCGGGATCGGACCCGTCATTGCCTGGCGGCGCGCCACGCTCGCCAACGCGCGGCGCAACTTCCTCGTGCCGCTGATCTCAGCGCTGGCCACGCTGGTCGTGCTGTTGAGCGCAGGCGTCGCGCACAAGACCTTCGCGATCGTGATGTTCTGCTGTGCGGGCTTTGTGTTCGGCAGCATTGGCCAGGAGTTCTTCCGCGGCGTGCGCGCGCGGCGCGCGATGGCTGGCGAAAGCGTTGCTCGCGCGCTGTTTGCGCTCGTGAAGCGCAACCGCCGTCGCTATGGCGGCTACGTGGTGCACCTCGGGATCGCCGTGCTGTTCATCGGCGTGGCAGCATCGTCCTCGTTTCAACAGGCGACCGAGGTCGGGCTATCGCCCGGCCAGTCAACGCGCGTTGGCGCCTACAACGTGCGCTACGTGCGCGCGACCGCCACGATCACGCCCCGCTACGACCAGGCGCACACTGGCTCCACGCTGAGCCTCGGCGCGGTGCTCGATGTCAGCAAGCACGGCCGGCACGTCGCCACGCTCGCACCGAGCGAGGGTTACTACGCCTCAGAGGATGCCAGCCAGGGGTCAGTGGGCAGGCTGATTGGAGGTCAGTCGGTGAGCCACGTGGCGATCAACTCCGCGCTCACCCGCGATCTGTGGACGGCAGTCAGGCCCAACATCGAAGCGTCGAATCTCGCGCGGATCATCAAGACCGGCAACGAACGGCTGCCACCTGAAGTGGCGCTGTATGGGATTGGCTACCTGGCGCGCGAATATCTCAAGCACCCGCCTCAAGCGCAGTTCAAGTTTGAGGTCTCGCCGCTGGTGATGTGGATCTGGATCGGCGGATTGATCGTCTTTGGTGGTGGTCTGATCGCGATCTGGCCTGCGCCGAGCACGGTGCGCCGGCGGGTCCTCGCACGCTCTCGCGCACGCAGCGTGCGCGGCCTGGCGCGAGCCTGAGTCGGGTCCTCAAGCTCTTGTCGAGTCTCCTCGTCGTGATCCTGTTCCTCGTGCTGCTCGGTGTCGTCGTGGCTGTGATCTCCGCCCCGCTGCGTGGTCGCGCTACCGGCTCGCCCAGCGGCGAGCAATTCGTCGGGCGTTCCGCATCAAATGAGCGTGGCGCTGAGCGCTTGCGAGGTGGGGGAGCCGTTCGCGCTGAGCTCGAGGCGGCGCGAGAGGCGAAGTACCGAGAGATCCGTGACAGTGAGCTCGACTTCCGCACCGGCAAGCTCTCACCAGAGGACTTCGCGGCGATCGACGCTCAGCTGCGTGCCGAGGCGCTCGCGATCCTCGACCGGATCGAAGCGCTCGATCCTGATGCAGCCCACCCGGGCCCGCTTGCGCCCCCGGGCCCGCCTGCGCCTGGAGGCCTTGCCTAAGACCAGGGGTGCTTGAGCAGCAGCACTGCGTTCAAGAAGAACAGCACCGCGAAGAAGATCGTCCAGCGATTGAGGTTGCGCTCGACCATCGAGCCGCCACCGAGCGGCCCGGCGCCGCTACCCACGCCGAAAGCGCCGGAGAGGCCAGAGTCCTTGCCGGAGTGCATCAGCACAAGGAAGATCACGATCACCGCGATCGCCACCTCGAGCACTGAGAAGATCGTGTCCATGCTCGAAACCTTAGCGACTCGTGCGGCTCACGGACAGGGCGCGATGGGCCGGCATCAGTGCCGCGGGCAGCGAACCGTGTGCTTGGCGAGCACCGTCGAGCCGTCCTGGAAGCTGAACTGCGAGGCCACCGGCCAACCCCCGCGCGGGCAGCGCTTGGGCAGGATGATGCCCCTGACCTTTAGCTTCTTGCGCTTGCCGTGCACCTTCTTGAAATAGGTCGCATTGTGCGCGCCAAGCGTGATGTAGGCGCTCGTGGCAGACGCATCGGAGGCTTCGGGCAGGACTTTGATCAGCGGCACATCGAGACTGAATCCGAGGCCGTAAGGGCGCGGGCCGCGGATCACCGAGCCACCGAACACGATTTCGATGGAAACCGGCGTGTGGCCCACGAGATAGGCCAGCAAGCGCACATGCCCGGGGCGGTTGTCGCTGAGGAAAAGTTCAAGCGTGTAGTGCTCTTTGACCACTTCCTGACCGAGTTGGTAGATGCCTTCGCCTCCGCCGAAGCCCGCTTTGGAGTTGGCCGGACAGGCGCTCGAGCCGACACGCTTTAGTGCTTCTTCGTTGCATGTCGTGCTGCCGGTCAGATCGAGCGTCACGCCGGCGGGCCCGAACACGTTGACGTGTTCGATCGGAGACGGGATGGGGCCGGTCGTGGAGGCGATCGTCGCGCTGCCGAACGCATTTGTCGGCCCGCCGAGCTTCGCGGGCGAAAAGCCCGCCTGGGTGATCTGCACGGTCTCGGCGGCCTGTGCACCCGTGGCGCAGGCGAGCAGTGCGGCTGCGCCGAGCAGCGCAGTCAGGATCCGGCGCGATACGTGCATGATCGTTCTCCCCTTGTTGCCTGTGGGCTTAGTCATCGGTGCCCTACTGATCAAACACCCGGCCGGCGAGAATAGAGCGCTTTGACACAAGCGGCCAGTAGCGTGTCTCACTCGCCCGGAGCGGGCAGGAGCAGGCGGGTGCGCCTCGAAGCTGGCCTATATGTCCAGGCAGCCCCTATCGAGCGCCACTCTGCAAGGCTTGTTGCGGTGCCGATCGGCGGCGAACAAGCATGGGGGAGAGGGAAACAGCTTGCTGTGGCGGGCAGGCTGCCTTCCGCCTCAGCTCTCAATACGGTGCCTTCCTGCATGCCGCTGCGGGATCGTGCGTTCACCGAGAATTGCCAGTCCGATTACGAATCCTTTACGGATTCCTGCTTGCCTGCCGATATGAATCTCGGTGGGCGTGCCCAGCGACTGTGGGTCAGCCTCACCGACCACCACCATGGGACGACCCCAAGATGACTTTGACCAACGCATGCCGCCTGTGAGCGCCGCTCGCCGGCGGGCGTTGCGCACCGTGCTTTCAGCTCTCGCCGGCGGTGGCTTGACGGCCGCAAGCCTGGGCGGTCCACTAGCGGGCGCGGCCTTCGGTGCGACAGGCGCGACGGCGACCACGACTACCCCGGAAACGACTACCACCCCCGCTACCACCACAACCGGCACGGCAACCACGGGCACCGCCGAAACGGCGGCACCTCCGAGCACGCAGCCCACGACGAGCACATCAACGCCGACGCCTGCACCTCCGGCTACGACGACGCCCGCTCCGGAAACGACGAGCGTGCCGGCGCCGCCCACGCCCGAAGCGCCGGTCGTTGTGCTGCAGCGCCGTCAGAAGACCACCAAAGGCGGCCAGCACCAGAACCCCAATCTGACCACCACCACAGTCTCCAAAAACACCTCATCGGCAAAAACGGGGCCCAAAAAAGCATCCGGCCCAAACAACGTCGCCGGCTCGCCCCAGGCCGTCGCGCAGGCTGGAGCGCTCGCTGCGCTCTTGGCCACCTCGGACGCCTCCGCGCAAGCGCTCGCCTTCTATCGCATCCCGCTGTTCCTGCTGCCGATCTACAAGGCGGCCGGCGTGCAGTACGGCATCCCGTGGCAGATCCTTGCGGCAATCAACGAGATCGAGACCAACTACGGCAACGACCAGTCGGTCTCCAGCGCCGGCGCGCTCGGCTGGATGCAGTTCATGCCCAGCACCTGGCTGCAGTACGGCGTCGACGCCCTGAACGCGGGCTACGCCGATCCCTACAGTCCCGTGGACGCGATCTTCGCTGCCGCGCGTTATCTGCGCGCAGCGGGCGCCGCCACGAACCTGCGCGGCGCGATCCTCGCCTACAACCACTCCGAAGAATATGCCGACTCGGTGCTGCTGCGCGCCAAGCTGATCTCCACCTATCCCAAGGCCGTGATCGCAACGCTTACCGGTCTGGTCGACGGTCGTCTGCCCGTCGCCGGTAAGAAGCTCGCGTGGAGCCCGCCTGTGGCTGTGGAATACCCCTCTAGCGCCACAGCAAACGCCGCTGCGGTCCACGGTCACGGCTCAACGCCCGCGAACGGCGCTGCAAGTAGCGCTCAGGCGAGCGCCACCACTCCGTCTGCAGCTGTCTCGCCCGCCGAAGCTGCCCTCGCCGCCAAAGCCAAGAGCGCCGCCGCGAGCGCACGCATCCTGCAGCTGGTCGAACTGACGAGCATCCCCAACGCCGCTGTGGTGGCGGTGCAGGACGGGCGCGTAGTCGGGATTGGGCACTCCCGCAAGCTCGGGCGCTATGTGATCCTGCGCGATGTTTACGGCGATGTCTTCACCTATGCGGGGCTTGGCAGCATCGCGCCGAGCTACGCACCCGCCAAGGCGCCGCGAACGCCGGTCACATCGCCGGTTGTCGAAGCGGCCAGCAAACACGATCCCACGCCGTCGCAGCCTGCCAGCGCGGGCAGCCAAGCGCCGCTGACGCTGCAGGTCAAAGCACCGCTCGCCAAGAAGGCGCACGCAAGCGCTCGCGGCGGCGTCGCTTCGCTGCCCAGCGACAGTGAAGAAGGACCCACGGGCCTCGGCAAGGTGCGGCTGTTCGCGCATCCCGGCAACCCCGACGCGCTCGCCTCCGCTGCGGTGCGCTCCGCGCTGAAGGCGCGCAACTCAAAGACACCTCAGCGTCTGCCGCTGCAGCGCGGCGCGGTCGTCTCAAGCGGAACCGTGCTTGGGCACGTCCGCGTGCCTGCCGGCGCTCACGCCGGGCACCTACGTTTCGCGATCCGCCCCGCAGGCGACTCGAGCACGATCGATCCCGGGCCGATCCTCGCCAACTGGGCACAGCTACAAGCCGCGCTTCACCCGCGCGGCGCCAAATCGAGCAACGCGCTGCTGGGCGCCACCGCGAGCAACGTATTTCTGCAGTCCAAGGCCGAACTCCAACGTGCAGTGCTCTCAGACCCCGGCATCATGCTCGCGGCCTGCGACCGTCACGACGTCGCCGTTGGCTCCGTCGACAGGCGTCTGCTCGCGGTGCTCGCCTTCCTCTCGCGCAGCGGTCTGAAGCCCACCGTCGGCTCGATGCGCTGCGACACCGCAGGCGCAGCCGCCGCAGGCACCCCGCCGGCGCGCGACGCGCTGGAGATCACCGCGATCAACGGTGTGCGCATCGCCCAACACCAGGGCGCCGGCACGATCACGGACCTCACGATTCGCACGCTTTTGACGCTCCCCGGAGAATTCGTGCCACACAAGATCGTGAGCCTGATGCGTTACCCGGGCGCTGCCAGCACACATGCGCTCGCCTCCGCCGCCGCTCACATTCGCCTTGAGTTCCTGCCCGCGCGCCCCGGCACCGCGCTACGTCCCGCGGCCGTTGGCAAGGCCGCGCACTCGGCCAGCACGGGCAGCGCCGCGCCGGTGCCGCTCGTCACGACGACGGTGCTCAGCGCCACGCAGTGGAATCAGCTGCTCACGAGGGTCGGCGCGCTGCCCGCGCCGAAGGTTGCCACGAAGCCGAGCTCCGCAGCGATCCTCGATCCCAAGCACCCTTAACGCAACTCGCATGAGGAACGCACGGGCGTCTGCGATGATGCGCGCGCATGGCAGCTAGCTACGGCGGCATCGACCTCGGCGGCACCAAGATCCAGGCCGTGATCGTGGATGACGATCACAAGCCGATCGGCTCCGCGCGTCGCGCCACGCCGACCGAGGGCGGCCCCGCGGACGTCGCGGCAGAGATCGAGAAGGCGCTACGCGACGCCGCGAAGGCCGCGGATGTAGAGCCCTCTGAGCTCGCTGGCGTCGGTGTCGGCTCACCGGGTGTGATCGTTGGCTCGAACGTCACGAGTGCGCGCAACCTGCCCGACTGGGAAGGGACCTATCCGCTCGGCGAGAAGCTCGCAGCGGCGTTTGGTTGTGCGGTGCTGCTCGGCAACGATGTGCAAGTCGCCACCGACGCCGAGTTCAGCCTCGGTGCGGGACGCCTCTATGACTCGCTGCTCGGCGTCTTCTGGGGCACCGGCGTGGGCGGCGGGCTGATCCTCGACCGCAAGCCCTGGACGGGGCGCGGCGGCGCCGGTGAGATTGGCCACGTCGTGGTGGAGATGGACGGCGCGCGCTGTACCTGCGGGCGACGGGGGTGCATGGAGGCCTACGCGGGTCGTGGCGCGATGGAGATCTACGCGCGCAAGCTGCATGAGGAGAAGGGCCGCAAGACCGACCTGTTCAAGCTGATGAGGGAGCACGAGCGCACGCGGCTCACAAGCGGCATCTGGGCGCGCGCGCTCGACCACAGCGACAAGCTCGCCACTGAGATCCTCGATCGCGCGGTCAAGGCGCTCGGCGCGGGGATCGCCTCCGTCGTGAACGTGCTCGACGTCGAGGGCGTGATCATCGGCGGCGGCCTCGGCGTGCGTCTCGGGCACCCCTTCGCAAAGCGCATCGCCGAGGAGATGCAGCCGCACCTGTTCGCCGACGGCAATCCGCCGCACGTTCACGTGGCCGCGCTCGGCGACCTCGGCGGTGCGATTGGCGCGTCGCTGTTGCTGGACCCGGACCGCCCCGCTGCCTGACCGCGCGGGCGGCTACAGCCCGAGCAGGGTGATAACCACGAGTGCGAGCGACAGCGTGGAGGTGACCGCGACGGTGACGCCGGCCGTGCCATCCAAGAGACCGCGTGTGCGACGCTCGCCCATCACCTGCGCGGAGCGCGATAGGCGCCAGATAAAGAAGAGGTTGATCGGTAGCAGCACGCCGTTGACGACCTGCACGCCGACGAGCAGCGAGATCACCGGTACGCCGGGAATGACCGCCACGAACGCGCTGAGCATGATCATCGCGGTGATGATGTTCACGAACACGGGCGCCTCCTCACGACGGCGCCCGACGCCCTTCTCGTAGCCGAGCGACTCCGAGACGACGTAGGAGGTGGCGATCGGCAGGATCGCCGCTGCCAGCAGGCTGGCGCCGAGCAGGCCCACGCCGAACAGCACCTCTGCGTATTCGCCGGCGAATGGGTTCAGCGCGCGAGCGGCATCGGCTGCCGATGAGATGTCGTGGACGCCGTGTGTGAACAGCGTCGCGCCGGTGGCGATGATGACGAAGGCGGCGATCAGGTTCGCAAACACGGCGCCCGCCACTGCCTCGCGCTCCTCCTTGCGCAGCTCGTCCTCGCGCACGCCGCGCTCGACAACGGCGGATTGCAGGTAGAGCTGCATGTATGGCGTGATCGTCGTGCCAGCCGTGGCGATCAGCAGCAGCAGGAAGGCCGAGTTGGCATGGATGTGAGGCACGACGAGCGCTTTGCCGACGGCGCTCCAATGCGGGTGCGCGAGCACGGCGGCGATCGGATAGGCGAAGAAGGGGATCGTGAACCAGATGAAGATCCGCTCCGCTGAGCGGTAGGAGCCGCGCACGATGATCAGCCAGATGCCGAGTGCTGCGATCGGAACGGAGACCTGCACCGGGATCCCCGCCAGCCCGAGTGCGGCGCCGACGCCGACGAAATCCGAGATGCAGATGCCGAGGTTCGCGATCAGCACGGCGCTGGTGGCGAAGACCGACCAGCGGATGCCGTACTCCTCGCGCACGAGCTCCGCGAGCCCCTTGCCGGTGACGACGCCCATCCTCGCTGCGAGCATCTGCACGAGGCCGAGGGAGATCGTGATCAGCACGATCGTCCAGAGCAGGTCGTAGCCGTACTTCGCGCCGACGGAGGAGTAGGTCGCGATGCCGCCCGCGTCGTTGCCAGCGTTGGCGGCGATCAGGCCGGGACCGAGCAGGCCGAGAAACGCGAAGATCCGGGCGCGGCGAGGGCTAAGCCGGGCAGGCAGGCGCGGTCGGCCACGAGTGGCCGACCGGATCCGACGCATGACGGGCGGTACTCGGACCGCCATCTATCTGTCCCGCTGGAGCGTTCACTGCGGGCGAGTCTATTCAGTCCTCGCCGAGAAGCCCGAAACGCCTCCGCCAGCCCCGCGGCAGCATCGCCTCGAGCACGTCATCGACGGTTACCACGCCCATCACCTGACCTTGCTCATCGGCCACCGGGATCGAGGTGAGGTTGTAATCGGCCATCAGTCGCGCGACCTCCTCGAAGGACGCGTTGGGGCGCAGGCAGGGCGTCTCGTGCTTGAGCATCGTGTCCACGCGCCGCCCAGATTCGGCGCGCAGCAATCCAGCGATGGGCACGCTGCCCAGCTGTCCGTCGCGGGAGCTGACGAACACCGTGTTCAGCAGCTCGGGCGCGATCTTGCTGGCGCGCACCGCCTCGAGCGCGTCGCCAGCGGAGGTCGATCCTTGCAGCAGGATGAAGTCGGGGCTCATCAGCCCGCCGGCCTCGGCCGGGTCATAGCCGAGCAGCGCACGCACCTTGATGCGGTGGCTGACGGGTAGCAGCGCCAGCACCGGCTCGCGGCGATCCTCGTCGAGCTCACCCACGATGTCAGCGGCGTCGTCGGGCGCCATGCGCGCGAGGATCTCCGCGATCTGCGCGTCGGGGCGGTCCTCGAGGAACTCGCGCTGGTGCTGGTCGTCGAGCTCCTCGAAGACGTCCGCCTCGAGCTCCCGGTCGTCGTCGCCGACGGCCTGGATGATCTCTTCACCCTCGTGTCGCGAGGCCGCCTCAACGAGATCGGCGATCTGCGCGGGGTGTAGCTTGGCGAGCTTCGGATGCGGGACGCGCAGGCGCACCGTCGGTACGTGCCCCACGAACGGCTCAACGCCTGCCCAATCAAGGAACTCGCCCGTGGCGATATGCGCGCCGAGGCCCTTGGGCAGCAGCCGCCGCAGGCCACCGCGGGGTCCTGTGTCGACGCCGACCACGCGCCAGGAGCCAGCAACGAGCGCCAGCTCGATCTCGTTGGCGCGCACGAGCCGCGCACCCTCCACGTTGATCAGCTGGCGGTCGAGCAGATCGCGCTTGAGCAGCACCTCCTCTGCCCGGCGCTCAAAATGGCGCAGGTCGAGCTTGGCCTTGCGCAGCACCACGCCGTCGCTGGCGATATCTGAGACGCGCTCGCCGCCTAGGTAGGAGGTGCGTCCGGCCACGCTCACGAGAAAGCCGGTGATCGGTGGGTAGCCGCTTCCACCCAAACGCACGATCAGATCCTCGACCTTGCCCAGGCGCTCACCGTCGGCGTCACGCAGAGGACTGCCGACGATGGCTGAGAGGTGCAGGATCGGCGGCGTCGCGGCAGCCGTGGGGCTCATGAGCATCATCGTACGCGCGGCGCAGGCGTTAGGGCGCTCTGAGGCTCGCGATCTATCTTGATGGCGATGCCCTTCTGGCTTTCAATCGGCGTGCTATCCGCTGCGCAGGGCGGCGTAGTGGCGCTCGCCCGCCCGCTTCCAGACAGCCTGCTCGCGCGCATGCGCAGCCGACGCTGGGCGCTGCTACCGCCGCTATCGGTCATTGGCTTCGTGGCCATCGCGCGCGCTGCCGAAAGCGCCAGCGCCGAGGCCCTCACCTACCTGGCGCTCGTTGCCGTGCCGCTGCTCGCCGCGCTCGCCTTGGGGGCGCTGGCGCGCGGCGCCTCTGCTCGTCGTGCGCTGCTCGTCGTCGGCCTCTTCGCGCTCGCCTGGGCCGATCGCAAGGGGCTCGCGGGGGAGGGCGCGGCGCTAATTCTCTCTGGGCTCAGCTGTGCTGCGCTGGGCGTCCTGCTCGCTGCCGTCACGCCACCGCGCTGGCTCGCCGGTGGGATCGTGGCGATGGCGCTAGCCGACAGCGCACTGGTGATCGCCGATCTACTGCAGCGTCCCAACAACGCGCTCAACGCCGCACACCCCGCAGCAGGCTTGCCGCGCCTGCAAAACGCGGTCTTTGGTACGGCCGTGATGGGCTACGGCGACCTGTTCATCGCAGGCGTGCTCGGCGCCTTGCTCGCAGCGTCCTTTGGCGCATCAACGCAAATGCGCGGCGCCGCGCTGACCGTCGTGCTGGCGCTCTGCTTCGACTTGCTCTTCTTCGCTGTCAACGAGCTGCCGGCAACCGTCCCCGTGGCGCTCGCGCTGATCGCGATCGCGATCAGGCGCCGGCGGCGATCCGTTGGCTCGGCGTGGGCTCCGGTGCCGCCTCGAGTCGGCGCGGCGGCTCGGCATCCAGAGACTCCGGACGTGCCGTTATCGCGCGTGCCGTGATCTCCACCGCGTTGGGCGCGCTCACCGCGCGCTCTGAAGCCGCGCCAGCCTGCTCGATGCGGCGCACCTGCGGGATCACGCGATGGTCGAAGGATCCGACCGCCTCGTTATAGGCAGAGACCGCCGAATCCAGCTGGCGTCCGGCCTTCGCGAACGGCTCGACGAAGCGTCCAAGGCGGCTGTGCAGCTCGCGCGCGGACTCCGCGATCTCGCGCGCGGACTCCGCGATCAGCTCTTGGCGCCAGCCGTAGTGCACCGCCCACAGCAGGCCGATCAGCGTGGTTGGCGTCGCCATCAGCACCTGCTGGGAGACGCCGTATTCGATCAGCGCCGGGTCCTCGGCGAGCGCTGCTTGGTAGATGCCATCGGAGGGCACGAACATCACCACGAACTCGGGCGTCGAGTCGAACTGGCGCTGGTAGCCCTTGGCCGCGAGCTTGGCGATGTGCTCGCGCGTCTGGCGAGCGTGGCGCGCGCAATGTAGCTCGCGCTGCTCGTCGTCGTCCGCCTCAAGCGCCAGGAGATAGGCGTCGAGCGGCACCTTGGAGTCGACGACCACGAGCTTGCCGCCCGGCAGACGCACGAGCATGTCGGGACGAAGCATCCCGTCGGGTGTCTGGATCGTGCTTTGCTCGAGGAAATCGCAGTGCGAGACCATGCCGGCCATCTCGACCACGTTGCGCAGCTGGATCTCGCCCCACGCGCCACGCGTGCTCGGCCGCTTCAGCGCGGAGACAAGGTTGCCGGCCTCCTGGCGTAGCGTGCCGACGCCCTCGCCGAGTTGGCGGACCATCTGCGCGAGCTCGCCCTGAGCCTGGCGCCGCTCGCGCTCGAGGCGCCCGATCTCGCTCTCCATCCGCCCGAGCTTCTCCGCGACGGGCTTCACGATGCCCTTGAACTCCTCTGCGCGGCGCGCCATCTCACCGTTCGTGCGCTCCTGCTCGGCGCGCCGCGTCTCCTCCACGCTTCGCGCGAGCGACTCGCCGGTATGGGCTAGCACGTCGACCGAGATCGCGGTCAGCTCATCGCGCAGACGCTCGCGGTTGCGGCGCATCACGACAGACGCGCAAGCGGCACCTAAGAGAACGCCTATGACAAGCACCAGGAAACTCACGACCGACATGGCTCACGACCCTTCTCGTATGACTGGACTCATCAATTTGCCAGCCGTCCCGGACGCCACGACGAACGTAGGAGATTGCTCGGTTGGACCGATACCTAGGGATGAAGGGTTGTCGAAGACAGACTCCTAGGGGTCTTCCCGACGCTTGACAATTACAGTACCCATGAGTATCTTGGCGCGAAGCTCCCCCTCGTGGGGAGCCTGTCGTAGAGGGATAATTCCAATGGAGGGGCTGTGCCTGCGGGCATGTCCCGCACTTATAGGAGGATGTGAGATGTCAGCCAAGCATGGCTCGGCAGGATCGTTCCGCCGCTTGCTCGGGTGCGCCTTCGCGCTCGTGCTGGCGCTTTCGGCGTTGTTCGCGGCAAGCGCGAGCGCTGTACCCGTCACGAAAACCGATCTGGCTCTGGGGGACTCGCTGGCGTTTGGCTACTCCCAGCAGCTCTTTAACGAAAACGAAAAACTCGGTGAGCCCCCGACAGCGTTCGAACACGGTTACGCGAACGACTACTACGCAACCTCGGGTGCCAAACGCGCCGGTGCTCAGCTGACCAACCTCGGCTGCCCCGGTGAGACCACCGACTCGCTGATCGGTAACGGCCCGCTGGGCGCTGCTCTTGAAGCCGGTGCCGGAGCGCACGGGGAAAGCCCATGCGCATACCACAAAGCAGGGCTCCCGCTCCACCATGAATACGGTGGAACGAAATCGCAGCTGGAAAGTGCCCTTGAAACGATCGCTGTCGACAGCGCGATCGGCAAACCGGTCACGACGCTGACGCTCAACATCGGCGCCAACGACCAGCTCCGCCAGGTGCACCAGTGCGAAGCCGAAGTCAAATCGGAATTCGAATCCGAAGGCAAAAGCAAATATGGCGCGACGCCGGAAAGCGCCGTCAAAGGATGCCTTGAAGCGCACCTTGAAGGTCTGATCAAACACATCCTGACCAACCTCGGTGCTTCGCTGTTCGCGATCCGCGAAGGGTCGAAATTCGGTGGCATCAACTACACCGGCAAAATTGTCGTCCAGGGTGGATATGACCCGTACGGCAACGTCTTCGGCAAAGGCGAACTGCTGCCTGGTTCGGTGACGCTGGCTGCCCTCATCAACAAACACGAGGGTGAACTCGTGACAGGCGAATTCGGTGCCTGCTTCGCGAACCCGCTGCCGACGTTCAACCCCGGCGGCAAAAAAGAAACGGCCCGCCTGCAGAAATGGACGAACATGGCCAACTTCACTGAATTCGAAGGCAAAAAAAATGGGCCGGACATTCACCCGACCCCCACCGGCTACCACGAGCTCGCGCTGATCATGAAAACCGCGTGTGGAGCTGTTGAATAAGCAGCATCAGCCATAACCCCGACCAAGTGCGGTAGGGGGCAGTAACCCAAGAGGGCGCTCGGCTAACCGGCCGGGCGCCCTCTGCGTCTCGTAGTCCGCGGCGATGCGTTCGAGCACGCCGAGCATCGCCGGCGCCGCCGGCACGAGCCGAGCGCTCTCGGGTGAGGCGGCGATCACGCTGCGCACCGGCGGCATGGGCGAGAGCGAGCGGATCACGATGTCCTCGCGCACGACCGACAAGGCGAGCTCGGGGATCAGCGCCACGCCGACCCCTGCCGCGACCAGACCTTGGACGGTCTGATAATCGTCGCTCTCGAAGCTCACGTTGGGCTCGAAGCCCGCGCTGTGGCAGCTGCGCACCACGTGGCGCGCGCAGGGGCTCGCACGCGAGGTCTGCACCCACGCGTCGTCTGCCAGGTCCTCCAGGCGGATCTCCGCACGCGTGGAAAGCGGATGCTCACGCGGCAGCGCGAGATACAGCGGGTCAGAGAGCAGCTCCACGCGCGTGAGATCGCCTTCGAGCGTGCTCTCACCGGCGAACTCGAACAGCAGCGCGAGGTCGAGCTCGGCGGCTCGCAGTCGCGGCAGGATCTGCTCGGGCTCGCCCTCGGCGAGCGTGAGCTCAACGTCCGGGTAGCTGGCCCTGAAGGTAGCGATCGCCACCGGCATCAGCGTCGCGCCCGCGGTGGGGAAGGAGGCCATGCGCAGGCGCCCGCCGCGGAGCCCGGCGATCGCCGCGAGCGACGTCTCCGCGGCGTCGAGCCGCGCGAGGATCCCCTCAGCATGTCCCACGAGCGTCTGTCCCGCGGCCGTCAGCGTGACGCCCCGGGGGTGGCGCTCGAGCAGTGCCATCCCGGTCTCCGCCTCGAGCGTCGCGATCTGCTGGGAGATCGCTGACTGCGTATAGGAGAGCGCCTCGGCGGCGGCCGACAGCGAGCCGCGGTAGGCGACCTCCCTGAGGATCTTTAGACGACCCACGTTAAGCATTAGTACTGCTTATATTAGCAATCAGAAGAATCATTGGGGCTGATGGCAGGAGGGTGCCACCATCGAGCGAAAGAGCTTCGACTTGAGGTCGCCCCAGGCCGGCTCAAACCAGACAGGAGAAACCCCAATGTCCAAGATCATCGTTTCCTACGACGGCACCGCCAACGAGGACGACGCGATCGCCCTCGGCCGAGCTCTTCGCCCGCGCCGGCGCCGAGGTGGCGCTTGCCTACGTACGCCACAGCCCTGAGGCCGACAGCGCCCGTGAGGCGATCGCCCAGAACGAGGCGCAGGAGATCCTCGACCGTGGTGTCAGCCTGCTCGGCGAGCCAGGTGCCGGCCGTCACGTCGTCACCGACCGCTCGACCCCCGAGGGGCTCGCAACGCTCGCCGGCGCTGAGGGTGCCGATGTAGATCGTGTTCTGCTCGGACTCGCACACCGCCAAAGGTCACGTCGCGATCGGCAACTCCGCCGAGCGGCTGCTGCAGGGCGGTCGCGTGGCGGTCGCGATCGCGCCGGTCGACCTCGCCGAGCGCAGCGACGGCGACGTCGATCGCCAGATCGTGGCGATCGGCGACAGTGACGGCGGCGCACGCGAGACAGCGCAGGCGCTGGCGGCAGCGTTCGGTGCGCGCGTCGAGCCGGTTGCGGGCGCCGACACGAGCCTGCTCGTGATCGACTCGCGCCCCGAGGTCGAGGTCGGCCGCGTAGGGATCTCGCTCGGCTTCGCACCTGATCGAGATCGCGACCTGCCCGGTGCTCGTGCTCCCGCGCGGCGTACGCCTGCAGTTCGCACGCAGCACCGCCGCAACCGCTGCCTGACTTGCCAGCCCTCAGAGCAGCGTGCCAGACCGTGCTCAGCGTACGCTCTGGCCGCGTGCACGGGCGAGCCAGTAGCGCGCCAGCGCTTCGGCGAAGTCGAGCGTGCCGCCAACGAAATGACCGGCAGGACCGCTCCAGAGCCACGTCTCGGCGCTGCGTTGGGGAGGGACGACGCGGGCTGGCACTGACGAGCACGGTATCGTGGCGGGGATGGCTGCGGCGCTGACGACCACACTCACCGAGCTCGGGGAGTCGCGTGTGCGGCTGCACGTGCAGGTGCCCGCCCAGGAGGTCGAGGGTCGTCTCGAGCGCAAGGCACAGCAGCTCGGCCGTGAGCTGAAGCTGCCGGGCTTTCGCCGCGGCAAGGTTCCGGCGCCGCTGGTGATCCAGCGCATCGGGCGCGAGGTGGTACTCGAGGAAGCGGTACGCGACACGCTCTCCAGTTGGTACTCCGACGCGATCGCGGGCGCGGGGATCGTTCCCGTGGGCGACCCGCAACTCGATCTCGGTGAGCTCCCGCCGCGGGGTGAGGCGCTGGAGTTCTCAATCGAGATCGGCGTGCTGCCCAAAGCACAGCTCGGCGATTACAAGGGCCTCGAGGTGCCGCGCCGTGAGCCACAGGTCGAGGAGCAGATCGACGCACAGGTCGAGGAGATGCGCGAGCGCCTCGCGCGCCTGCAGAGCGCCGATCGCGCTGCGCAGAGCGGCGACTTCGTGGTGATCGACTACCTCGGCTCGATGGCCGCAGCTGAGTCCGCAGAGGATGCACAGAGCGCCTGGGAGCCGTTTGCCGGCGGCGAGGGACGCGACCAGCTCGTTGAGCTCGGTGGGGGGAACCTGATCCCAGGCTTCGAGGAGGCGCTGGTCGGCTCGAGCGCGGGCGAGACGCGCACGGTCGCGCTTACCTTCCCGGCCGACTACGGCAACACCGAGATCGCAGGGCGCGAGGCCTCCTTTGAGGTCACGGTCAAGGAGGTCAAGCTCAAGGAGCTACCCGCCGTCGATGAGGACTTCGCGATCGACGCCGGCTTCGACGACGTGGCAGAGCTGCGCGAGGACATCCACGCGCGCCTGCTCGAGGTCGAGCAGGGCACGATCGAGGCGGAGTTCCGCCAGGCGGCGCTCGACGCCGCGGTCGCCGCCGCCACGATTGAGGTGACGCCCGAGCTCACGAGCGCGCGCGCGAGAGATGTGGGAGCGCATGCTGCACTCGCTCTCACACCGCGGCATCACGCGCGAGACCTACCTGCAGATCGTCGGGCGCGAGGAGCAGGACATCCTCGCCGAGATGCAGCCCGAAGCCGATCTCGCGCTGCGCCGCGAGGCGGTTATCACGGCGATCGTCGCCGCCGAGCAGATGAGCCCATCCGAGCAGGAGGTGCTCGACGCGCTCGCGCCGACCGCCGAGCGCGAGGGCATCGAGGCCGCGACATTGCTCGCGGACCTGAGCACGGCGGGACGCCTCGAGGAGGTCCGCGAGGACCTCGCTGCACGCCAGGCGATCGACCTCGTGGCTGATGCCGCCAAGCCGATACCGCTCGCTCAGGCGCAAGCGCGTGAGGCGCTATGGACGCCCGAGCAGGCGAGCGTGGCGGCCGCCGGCGCCGCCGAGGCGAGCGCGCCACCAGCACGTATTTGGACACCAGATCGCTAGCCTTTAGAGGAATCCGGCAGGCGTTGCGAAACAAAGGCGGACTATGAGCCCACTTGTCCCAATGGTTGTCGAGCAGACCTCGCGTGGAGAGCGAGCGTTCGACATCTACAGCCGGCTGCTCAACGAGCGCATCATCTTCCTCGGCACGCCCGTCGACGACCAGATCGCCAACCTGATCGTGGCGCAGCTGTTGCACCTCGAGTCCGAGGATCCCGAAAAGGACGTCTCGATCTACATCAACTCACCTGGCGGCTCGGTCTATGCAGGTCTCGCGATCTACGACACGATGCAGTTCATCAAGCCAGACGTGCAGACGATCTGCGTCGGCATCGCGATGTCGATGGGTGCGCTCCTGCTCGCTGGCGGAGCGGCCGGCAAGCGCATGGCGCTACCGAACGCAAAGATCTTGATCCACCAGGTCTCATCGAGCTTCCAGGGGCAGGCGACCGACATCGAGATCCACGCCAAGGAGATCATCGACGTGCGCCGTCGCCTGGACGAGATCATCGCCAAGCACGCGGGCAAAGACCTCGAGAAGGTCCGCCAAGACACCGAGCGCGACTACTTCATGAGCTCCGAGGAGGCCAAGGACTACGGCATCATCGATCGCGTGATCTCGGAGCACTAGCTCCAAGGCTCGCGGCTCCTCGTCTGACTCCGGGAAAGGGATATGGCCAGACCGACAGACTCCAACGAGCAGCTTCTGTGCAGCTTCTGCGGCAAGTCCCAGCGGCAGGTCAAGAAGCTGATCGCAGGGCCCGGTGTCTACATCTGCGACGAGTGCATCGATCTCTGTAACGAGATCATCGATGAGGAGCTCTCGGCGCCGCCGGCCTTCGACATCGAGAACCTGCCCAAGCCGCGTGAGATCTACGAGGTGCTCGACGAGTACGTAGTCGGGCAGGACCCGTCCAAGCGCACGCTCTCGGTAGCGGTTTACAACCACTACAAGCGCGTGCAGATGATGATGTCGGGCGACTCCGACATCGAGCTGCAGAAGTCCAACATCCTGCTGCTCGGCCCCACCGGATGTGGCAAGACGCTGCTCGCGCAGACGCTCGCACGTACGCTCAACGTGCCTTTCGCGATCGCAGATGCGACCGCGCTGACTGAGGCGGGCTACGTCGGCGAGGACGTCGAGAACATCCTCTTGAAGCTGATCCAGGCCGCCGACTACGACGTCAAGAAGGCCGAAACGGGGATCATCTACATCGACGAGGTCGACAAGATCGCGCGCAAGGCCGACAACCCGTCGATCACGCGCGACGTCTCCGGCGAGGGCGTGCAGCAGGCGCTCCTGAAGATCCTCGAGGGCACGCAGGCCTCCGTGCCGCCGCAGGGCGGGCGCAAGCATCCCCACCAGGAGTTCCTGACGATCGACACGACCAACGTGCTGTTCATCTGTGGCGGCGCCTTCGCCAACCTCGACAAGGTGATCGAGCGGCGCATCGGTCACAAAGGCGTCGGCTTTGCGGCCGCGATCGAGGCCAAGGCCGAGCGCGACACCGGCGAAGTCTTCGAGCACTGCTTGCCCGAGGACCTGATCGAGTACGGGCTGATCCCCGAGTTCATCGGTCGCCTGCCGGTCGTCTCAGCAGTGCACCAGCTGACTCGCGACGATCTCGTCTCGATCCTGGTCGAGCCACGCAACGCGCTGGCAAAGCAGTTCCAGCGCTTCTTCGCCTTCGACGGCATCGAGCTGGTCTTCTCTGAGGACGCGCTCACAGCCGTCGCGGAGAAGGGTCTGGAACGCGAAACGGGCGCTCGCGGGCTGCGCTCGATCATCGAGGAAATCCTGCTCGAGGTGCAGTTCGAGCTGCCCTCACGACGCGACGTGAAGAAGTGTGTGGTGACCAAGGAGACCGTCGAGAAGGGCCTCACGCCCACGCTCGTCACCGAAGCAGCGCCCGAGGAGGGCGAGGACACCCTGCACGAGGAGTCCGCCTGAGGCGTTGACGCGAGCACACAGCGCCTCGCCCCGGGCGCGCCCCGCTACCATCGCGGAGATGCCCAAGCCTAAGATCTCCAAGAAGTCCCGCCGCGCCCGCCTGGGCGCGCTGCCATGGGCGGCTGCGCTGCAGGTAACGGTCGCGGTCGGTCGGCGCTGGAAAGCGCTCTCGGAGAAGGATCGCGCGCGTCTCACGCAACTCACGCGCGACTCTCGGGGTCGTCTCGGGAACCTCAGCGAGAAGGAGCGGGGCGAGCTGCGCAAGCTGGCGGGCAAGCTCGATCTGAAGGGTATGTCTCGCGAACTGCTGCCGCTCGTGCGCGGCGGGCGCAAGGCGCGCCGACGCCGCCCGTGAGCAAGCGCGGGGGAGCAACATGAGCGACGCGACAGACAGCCTCGAGCAGCTCTCCACGCAGGAGCTCCACGACCGCGCGATCCACCGCGCCGAGAAGCACCTGGATGTCAAGTTCTTCTGGTCGTTGCTGCAGATGATCCCTGCCGCCGAGAGCCTCAGCGGCGATCGGGGCGAGGCCGAGTACGACATCCAGTCCTCCAAAGGGCTGATCTCCGATGCGCTGCGCAGCGGCGACGGGAAGCTCGGCGAAGCGCTGCGACCCGTGTTCATCGACTACCTGCGCAAGCATCCCGACGCCTAGCGAACACCCCGCGCCGCACCTGGAGACGAGGCGCAGCGCCGAGCGCAAGCTGCACTCGCTCGAGCTATTCGGCATGCGCTTCGGGCTCGACCGGATGCGCCGCATGATGACCGCGCTCGGCTCGCCCGAGCAGAGCTTCCGGAGCATCCAGGTGCTCGGCACCAACGGCAAGTCCTCGACCACGCGCATGACGGGCGCAATCCTTCAGGCGCATGGCTTGCGCACCGGCGCCTACCTCTCCCCGCATCTGATCTCCTACCGTGAACGCGTGCTGCTCGACGGCTGCGAGCTCGGCGCTGATTCCTTCGCGGAGGGCATCGCGCGCGCCAGCGCAGCCGCGGAGCGCGTAAACCGCACGCTCGCAGAGGATGACCATGTCACGCAGTTCGAACTGCTCACGGCGGCCGCGCTATGGCAGATGGCTGAGCAGCAGGTCGAGGTGGCCGTGATCGAGGCGGGTCTCGGCGGACGCTACGACGCGACGAGCGTGATCGCGGCGAGCGTCACGGCACTGAGCAACGTGGGGCTCGAGCACACGCGCTGGCTGGGCCCCACGATCACCGACATCGCCGCCGAGAAGCTAGCGGCGTTGCCAACGGGCGGCACGCTCGTGCTCGGACTCGAGCCGGCGCCTGAGGTGCTCGCGATGGCTGAGCGCGTGGCAGCAGAGCGCGACGCGCGCATCGTGCACACCCGCGCGCTTGAGCCGGTCGTCGAGCTGCTCGCGCAAGGCGCATTCCAGCGCCGCAATTTCGCGCTCGCGCGGAGCGTCGCGGAGGCCTTTCTCGCGCAGCTAGGCGTGGCCCTCGACGACGCGGCGGTCGCGCTCGCCGCTAGGGAGACGGCGGTTCCTGGACGCCTGCAGCTGATCACCGAGGAGCCGCCGACGCTGCTCGATGGAGCACACAACCCAGATGCGATTGCAGCTCTGGCTGAAGCGTTGGCGGAGCGCGGTAGCGACGGGCCGCTGGGTCTCGTGCTGGGCGTGCTCGAGGACAAGGACGCGGCGAGCATGCTCGCGATCTTGCTGCCGCTGTGCGAGCGCGCCTGGTTCACCGCGCCGCCGAGCTCGCGGGCGCTCTCGCCCGCGACGCTCGAGTCGCTGGCCCGTCAGCTCGGCTTTGAGGCGGCCAGCTGCGAGCCACGTCCCGCGAGAGCGCTCGCTGAGGCGCAGACATGGGCCAGCGCGCATCACGGCTCGGTGCTTGCAACCGGCTCTGTGTATCTCATCGGCGCGTTGCTCGCAGAGCGCGAGCAGCCCGCCGTGGAAGCGTTGCAATCGACCACGAGTCCGGCTAGATGAACAACGACGGGCCGTCGGTGCTCACGATGATCGGCGCTGTCGCGCTGATCGTGGCGCTCGTGATCCTCGTTTTTTTCGCTGCAGGTTACGGATTCGGCCGCCTGTTTCTCTAAACTCAGCCGGCCTATGCCGCCACTCGCATATTTCGGAATAGAAAGCAGTGGGCTGAACCTGGCCGTCGACCTCCTGATCCTGTTCGTGGCGGTCTTCTACCTGGCGCTGATCTACTGGACCTATGCAGATGCGCGGCGGCGCATCGAGGACCCGATCCTCGTCGGTTGTGCGACCGCGGCCTCACTGTTCCCGTTTGTGGGCGCGATCGTCTACATGATCCTGCGTCCGCCCGAGTACCTCGAGGACGTGCGCGAACGCGAGCTTGGGATCCAGGCTTCCGAGGCGCGGCTGCATCAGCTCGACCAGACGCTGTGTCCGCACTGCGATTACCGCATCGAGAAGGACTTCGTGCGCTGCCCCAGCTGCCTGCGCAAGCTCAAGGAGCGCTGCACCAGCTGCTCGCGCCCACTCGACCAGGCTTGGACGATCTGTCCCTACTGCGAGGCCGACGTGCCCGCAAACACGACCCGCACACGACGGCGCAGGCCGGCAGCGCCCCTCGAGAGCGAGCTCACCGACCTCGATGCGCCGCTGAGCGTCGAGGCCGAGGAGACCGAGGCCAAGCCAGTGGCCGCGAGCGAGTCGGGTGCTCGCTCGCGTGCAGCCGCCCGTGCGCGGCGTCCGCGTTCGAGCACCTGAGCGCACTTCCCCCTCCACCGATCAAAGGAATCCATGCAACGAACGCTGATCCTCGTGAAGCCCGACGCCTTCGCCCGCAACCTCAGCGGCGAGATCATCGCGCGCTTCGAGCGCAAGGGCTTGAAGATCGTCGCGTTGCGGCACATGACCGTGACGCGCGAGCTGGCGGAAAGCCACTACGCCGAGCACGCCGAGCGGCCGTTCTTCGGTGAGCTCGTCGACTTCATCACCTCCGGGCCGATCGTCGCGATGGTGCTGGAGGGCGTGGAAGCGATCAAGGCGGCCCGTCAGGTGATCGGCGCGACGAACCCGCTCGAGGCAGCCACCGGCTCGATCCGCGGCGACTTCGCGATAGAGATGGGCGCCAACATGGTGCACGGCTCAGACTCGCCCGAGGCCGCCGCGCGCGAGGCGACCTTGTTCTTCGGCGATCTGTAGGGGTCTGGCCGCGCGCGCCCCGCTCGTTCTCGCCTCCAGCTCGCCGCAGCGACGCACGCTGCTCGAGCGCCTCGGCGTGCCCTTCACGGTGCGTCCCTCGAGCGCCGTCGAGCTCGAGCGGGGCGAGCCGAGCGAGGTCGCGCTGGAGAACGCGCTGCGCAAGGCCCGCGCGGTACGTCGCCTCGACGTACGCGAGGCGGTGCTCGGCTGCGACACGATCGTGGTGCTCGACGGCGTGATCTACGGCAAGCCCGCCGATCAGGCGCACGCGATGGCCACGCTCGGCGCGCTCGCGGGACGCACCCATGAAGTGATCAGCGCGCTCGCGCTGCTGCTCCCCGAAGAGGAGCGCACGGCGTTGGCGCGCACGCGCGTGAGCTTCAGAGAGCTGGATGCGGCCGCACTCGAGCGTTACGTAGCGACCGAAGAGTGGCGCGGGCGCTCCGGCGGCTATGCGATACAGGGGGCCGGTGCGGCGCTCGCGCTGGCGCTCGACGGCGAAGTGGAGAACGTTGTGGGGCTGCCGCTGGGTGTGCTGCTCGAGCTCTACCCAGAGCTGCGCCAAGGCGAGGTGGCCTGAGCCGTAGGCCGGGCGTGGGCGACTCAAAGAGCAGGCACGCGACTTGATTGCCCTGCAAATCCGCTGGCAGCGTTGTCAGCCCTGTACAGACGTCCGCTAAACTCCGCTGCGGTTAGCCCCCACGAGCACTGGCCGCCGAACGCGCCGCGATGCGGCTGCGCCAGAGGAGATCCAGGGGCGTCCTCTCTCATCTATATGGGCATCTTCAGCTATCTGACGGGATTCGGCGGTCGCGATATGGCGGTCGACCTCGGTACCGCCAACACGCTCGTCTACGTGCGCGGTCGCGGCATCGTGCTGTCTGAGCCGAGCGTCGTGGCGATCGACTCGCGCACCGGCGAAGTCCATGCGGTGGGCATCGAGGCCAAGCGGATGCTCGGGCGCACACCCGGCACGATCCAGGCGATCCGGCCGCTGAAGGACGGCGTGATCGCCGATTTCGACGTCACCGAGCAGATGCTCCGCCACTTCATCCAGAAGGTCCATCAGAACCGCTGGGCGCATCCGCGCGTGGTGGTCTGCGTCCCCTCGGGCGTGACCGGCGTGGAGAAGCGCGCGGTCGAGGAGGCCTGCCTGTCGGCCGGCGCGCGCACGGCCTATCTGATCGAGGAGCCGATGGCGGCAGCGATCGGTGCGGGGCTGCCCGTCGGCGAGCCGACCGGCTCGATGGTCGTGGACATCGGCGGAGGCACATCCGAGGTCGCGGTCATCTCGCTCGGCGGAATCGTCGTCTCGCAGTCGATCCGCGTGGGCGGCGATGAGATGGACGAGGCGATCATCAACTACGCAAAGAAAGAGTACAAGCTGCTGATCGGCCAGCAGACCGCTGAGGAGCTCAAGCTCGAGATCGGCTCGGCGTGTCCGATGAGCGAGGAGCTGCAGGCCGAGATCCGTGGCCGCGACATGGTCGCGGGGCTACCCAAGACGGTGGTGCTCACCAGCGAGGAGATCCGCCAGGCGCTCGAGGAGCCGCTCAGCCAGATCATCGACGCGGTCAAGGAGACGCTTGACCGCACGCCGCCCGAGCTCGCATCCGACATCATGGATCGCGGCATCATGCTCGCCGGTGGCGGCTCACTGCTGCAGGGTCTTGACGTGCGCCTACGCGAGGAGACGCAGATGCCCGCGCACCTCGCGGAGTCGCCGCTGACCTGCGTGGCGGTCGGCTCGGGTCGCTCGCTCGAGGAGTTCGAGGCGATCCATCGCTCGAACCGCACCTCGCGCAACCGCCGCCGACGGTGAAAGCTCGCGCCCGCGGTACGCGTCACCGCCGCCCGGTCCGGGGGTACTCTGTCCTGTGAACGCTTCGGAAGGTAATCATCGGTGTATGACAAGACGGTCCGACGGCGACGCGCAGTGCTCGTGTTGCTCGTCGTGCTCTCCCTACTGCTGCTGACGGCCTACTTCGGTGAGGCTCCGAGCGGGCGCCTGCACGGCGTCCAGCGCGTCTTCCTGACGGTCGTCTCGCCGATCCAGGACGGCGCCAACAAGGCGCTGAAGCCCGTGCGCGACCTGTTCGGCTGGTTTGGCGACACGCTGCACGCCAAAAGCCAGCGCGACTCGCTGCGCAAGCAGGTGGACAAACTACGCCGCGAACTCGTCGCCGATCAGGCCGAAAAACGAACATACAAACAGCTGATCTCGATCTACCATCTGGATCAGCTGAGCATCAACAACTATCACCCGATCACCACCACCGTGATCGGCAAAACGCCCAACATCTGGTACGCAACGGTCAACGTCGACAAGGGCTCCTCGGCGGGCGTGCGCGTCAACGACCCTGTCGTCAACGGCGAAGGCCTCGTCGGCAAGGTCGTGCAGGTTGCCTCCGATGGCGCGCAGGTGGACCTCATCACCGACAGCGCGGTCGGCGTCTCCGCGCGGATCGGCTCGAGCAGCGCGACGGGCATCGTCCAGCCCAAGGTCGGCGCCCCCAACGACCTGTTGCTGCAGTACCTGCCGGCGAACACGAAGGTCAACCTCGGCGAACAGGTGGTCACGTCGGGCACGGTCTCAAGCGGCGATGACTCGCTCTACCCGCCTGGGATCGTGATCGGTCAGGTGAGCTCTGTGAACGAAGAAAGCGCCTACACGTCGGTCAACGTGCGCCCCGCCGCGAACCTGCACAACCTCGACGTCGTGCAGGTGCTCACCTCCGGTGCAGGCACACGCGCATCCAACCTCGGCGCGCTTGCCGCAGCGCTGCCGAACGGACAATCGAGCACGAGCTCCACAGCAGCCGAACAGCTCGCCTCGACGGGAGCCGGAGGGTGAGCGGCACGAGCACGGCGGCGCTTGGGCTACGCATTGCGGCGCTCGCGATCGTGGTCGTGTTCTTTCAGATCGGCGTGGTCTCAGAGCTACCCGTGCTCGGCGTTAACGCCGACCTCTCGCCGTTGATCGTGGCCTTCGTGGGGCTGCTTTGCGGCTCGACGCTCGGCGCCGTTGGCGGCTTCGCCGTGGGCCTGCTTGTCGATCTGACGTTGCTGCAGACGCTTGGGCTGACGTCACTGGTGTTCACGCTAATCGGCTACTGGAGCGGACGTCTGCGCGAGCTGCGCGACCCGCAGGCGGCGCTTGCTCCGCTGCTCGTCGGCGCGGTCGCCTCGGCGGTATCGCTCGTGGGCTACTCGCTGATGGAGTTCATGCTCGGCGTCGATGCGCCCGTCAGCTTCGAGCTGCTGCGCCAGATCGTGCTCGGCGTGCTCGTCAACACGATCGTCTCGATGCCTACGTGGGCGCTCGTGCGCCGCGCCCTGGAGGGCGCGCTGCCGGAGGACCCGCGCCGCCGCCGCCGTCGGCGTGCCTACACGACCGGTGGGCTTAGCCCGCTCTCACGCTCATGAGCGCGATTGAGCGGGGCCGCGGCCCGGTCGATCCGCGCATCCCGGTCTCGCCGCAGCTCGCGTTGCGGGTGGCGATCATCGGCGGCGTGGCGATGGTGATGTTCGGCGTGATCTTCTTTCGCCTCTGGTATCTGCAGGTGCTCTCCGGCGAACAGTACGTGCACAAGGCCGACGTGAACCGTGTGCGCGACCTGCCGATCCAGGCGCCGCGCGGACAGATCCTCGACCGTGAAGGCAACCTGCTGGTCACGAGCCGCACGACCAACGCGGTGCAGCTCGTGCCGCGACTGATGCCCAGCGCAGTGAGCGCCCAGGTGCTCGCTTACGCGAAGCTTCTCGAACCGGTCGAACTGGCCTATCGCGGGTCACTCGAACGGCTGCACGACTACGAAACGACGCTCGCCGCTGGGCGCGGACGCCATCTGAGCGCCGCGCAGGCTCGCCAGTTGCACGCCCTGCGCGTGGCCGCACGCGCGCCGAAGGTCGCGATCCCGCCGCTAGCCGCCTCCGCGCACTCGACGCGCCGCCTGCTCGCTCGCCTCAGCCGCGTGATCGGCATCCCCTCGCGCGTGATCGACGAACGCTTGGTGCAAGGCATGACCGCGACGCCCTATGCCAACGTCACGATCAAGACCGACGCCGGCGCCGGAGCGCTGACGGTGCTCGCCGAGCGACAGAGCGAATTCCCCGGCGTCGTGCAGCAGCCCGTCTCGATCCGCGCATACCCGCTCGGCGTGATGGCTGCGCAGGTGCTCGGCCATGTCGATCAGATATCTCCAGAAGAGCTCAAGATGGCCGCCTTCCGTGGTGTCAAACTGGGCACGATCGTCGGCCAGGAAGGGCTCGAGTACTACTACGACCGCTATCTGCGCGGTAGTCCCGGCGTGCAACGAATTGAGGTCAACGCCTCCGGTGCGCCAGTGCCGAGCGCGCTCACACCGAAGCCACCGACGGCCGGGCACAGCCTCAAGCTGACGCTCGATCTGGGGCTTCAGAAGGAGAGCGAAAAGGCGCTCTTGAAGGGCATCGAAAACGCGCGCGCAAGCGGCAAACCCGCCGGCGCGGGAGCTTTCACCGCGATCGACCCGCGCAACGGCGAAGTGCTCGCGATCGGCTCCTATCCGACGTTCAACCCCAACCGCTTCGCAAAACCGCTCACGTTCAGCGAATACAAAAAGCTCGCGGGCTCTGCCTCCACCGGCGGGCCGCTCACCGACCGCGCGGTCAACGGCGCCTACCCGACGGGCTCAACGTTCAAGCCGATCACCGCGATGGCGACGCTCGAAGCGGGCATCATCTCGCCCAACGAAGGGCTCGGCGCCGGCCAGTGCATCACGGTCAGCACGCAGCAGTTCTGCAACGCCGGCAAGGCTGATTTCGGTGCCGTCGGGCTCGTGCAGGCGCTGAAGGTCTCATCCGACACCTACTTCTTCGAAGACGGTGAGCGCGCCAACGCGCACGGTGCGGTGATCCAGGCGATGGCGCGTCGATTGGGGTTGGGCGGCATGACGGGCATCGACCTGCCGAGCGAGCTCAAAGGCGTGATCCCCGACGCGCGCTGGCGCCGCGAAGAGAACGCCGAAGAGCTGCGCTGTCGCGCGCGCCGTCACGTCGCGAGCTGTGGCATCGTCAGCGAAGCGCGTGAATGGAGCGTCGGCGACAACATGCACCTCGCGGTTGGACAGGGCGACCTGCTGGCAGACCCTCTGCAGATGGCGCTCGCCTACTCGACGCTCGCCAACGCCTTCCGGGGTGGTGGCGAAGGCACCGTCGTCACGCCGCACCTCGGCCGCGAGATCGATGAAGCTAAGGGCGGGCTCGTACAGAGCCTGAACTTCCCTGCCAAGCGGCATGTGCGCCTCAACTACTCGAACCTCAGCCTCGTGATGGAAGGCATCCACGACGCCGCCAGCCAGCCCGGTGGGACATCGGCTGACGTCTGGTCGGGCTGGGATCAGGCGCAGCACCCAGTCTACGGCAAGACCGGCACCGCGGAACGCTACGGCAAGGTAGACCAGTCTTGGTACATGGCCTACATTGCAGACCCCAAGCGCCCGATCGTGATTGCCGTGACCGTCGAGGAAGGCGGCTTCGGTGCCGAAACCGCCGCGCCGATCGCGCGTCTGATGGCCGCGCAGTGGTTCGGAAAGCCGCTGAAGTTCGTTGCCGGGAGCTCGAAGACGTTTTGAGCCCGCTCAGCCCGATCGCGCTACCCGACGAAGCTCCTGTCGCACCGCCACGCAGCCTGCGCCTGCCGTTCGATCCGCTGCTCACGCTCGCGGTCATCGGCCTCGCGATCTGCTCGCTCGTGACGCTCGGTGCGGCCACGAAGAACCTCATCGTGGGGAACCCCCACTACTACGTCGACCGTCAGGCGATCTATCTGGGCGTCGGCTTCGTGTTCATGCTCGTGCTCTCGCAACTTGACTACGGGCTGCTGCGGCGCGCGAAAACGGCGATCTACGGCGCGCTGATCCTCAGCATCCTCGCGGTGCTCGGCCTCGGTAGCGCCGCGCGCGGCTCGACGCGGGCGATCAACTTCCCGCTGTTCTCCTTCCAAGCATCCGAGCTCGGCAAGGTGCTCCTGATCGTCGCACTCGCGGCGTTCGTCGTCGATCGGGCACGACGCCTGCGCGAGCGCGATACCACCGTGCGCGTGATGATCGCGGCGCTCGTGCCCGCGATGTTCGTGATCGCCCAGCCGGATCTCGGCTCGGGCATGGTCTACATGGTGATCGCCTACATGCTGCTGTTCATCGCCGGCGCCTCCTGGCGTCACCTGGCAGCGCTCGCTGCGCTCGTGGCGGTCTCCGCGGCGTTCGTGCTCGTGGCTGCGCCCGCGGCGGGGCTACACGTGCTCAAGCCCTACCAGGTGGAACGCCTCACCGCCTTTTTGCATCCGACCTCGAACTCGCAGAAGCAGGGCTATCAGCAACAGGAGTCGAAGATCGCGATCGGCTCCGGGCAAAAGACCGGGCGCGGCGAAAAAGGCGGGCAGGTTCCCGACGGCTTCGTGCCCGAGAGCCACACCGACTTCATCTTCGCGGCGGTCGGTGAGGAGTATGGCTTCGTGGGCGCAGGGCTCGTGCTGTTGCTCTATGCGCTCTTGATCTGGCGTGCGCTGCGCGTGCTCGTGATGGCGAAGGACCTGTTTGGCTCACTGATCGCAGCCGGCGTAGCGGCTATGCTCATGTTCCAGGTTTTCGTCAACGTAGGGATGACAATTGGGATCATGCCCATTACCGGCGTCACGCTTCCGCTCATGAGCTACGGCGGCTCGTCGGTCATCACCACGCTGTTGGCAGTTGGCCTGTTGCAATCGATCTACGTGCAAGCGCGCGCATCAGCCTCGCTGAAGGGCCGCGTATTGCGCTACTAGACAAAAATGTTCGCCGAGCACCCCCACCAGACCATCAGCCCCCAGGGGCGGCGCGCCCGGCAGTGGCGCACGATGGACTGCTGCCCCGCATCACGGCACCCCGCACGCGTGTGTGCGAACACATACGCGTGCGTCCGCTCGGCCGATCCCCACATCGAAAGACTGGATCAAATTGAAAAAGCAAGTGCTTGTCAGCGTCGACCGCGCGGAGACGCGCGTGGCGCTTCTGGAGGCCAGCGGAACGCCCGCCGCCTCACGCTCATCCGCCAGCCGCTCGCGCAAGCGCGCCAGCGGCTCTCCGGAGGCCGGCTACCGGGTAGCTGAGCTCTACATCGAGCGCCGCGGCGGTCGCTCGATCGTCGGCAACATCTACAAGGGCAAGGTCGACAACGTCCTGCCGGGCCTGGAGGCGGCCTTCGTCGACATCGGCCTCGAGAAGAACGGCTTCCTGCACGTCGATGAGATCGTGCTGCCGGGCGTCGAGACGCCCAAGCGCGGGCGTGGGGGGGGAGCGGACGCAAGATCTCCGATTTGCTCAAACCGGGCCAGGAGATCGTCGTGCAGGTCGTCAAGGATCCGCTGAAGACGAAGGGCGCGCGCCTCTCGATGGAGCTCACGATCGCGGGCCGCTACATGGTCTACGCGCCCAGCGGCGAGGGCATCGGCGTCTCGCGCCGTCTCGAGGACCGCGAGCGCGACCGCCTGCGTCGCCAGACCGCGAACCTCGCGCTCGACGGCGGCGGCGTGATCGTACGCACGGCCGCGCACGGCGCCAAACGCGAGGACTTCGAACGCGAGCTGAAGTACCTGCACAAGCTGCACGAGGTGCTCGTCAAGCGCGTCGAGGACACGGCCGCACCCGACCTCGTCTTCCAGGAGGCCGATCTCTCGGTGCGCGTCGTGCGCGACATCTTCTCCGCGCACTTCGAGCGCGCGATCGTCGACGATGAGCAGCAATATCACCGGCTCGTGTCGTTCTTCACGCGCACCGCACCCGAGCTCGTGGAGCGCGTCGAGCTGTGGCAGCAGGAGGAGCCGCTGTATGAGTCATACGGCGTCGATAAGGCGATCGAGGGTGTGCTCTCAAGGCGCGTGGATCTGCCCAGCGGCGGCTATCTGATCATCGACTACGCCGAGGCGTTGACCGTGATCGACGTGAACTCCGGCAGCTTCATCGGCCGGGGCAAGGGCGCGGGCCTGGAGGACACGATCACGAAGACCAACCTCGAGGCCGCCGAGGAGGTCGTCAACCAGCTGCGCCTGCGCGACATCGGCGGCATCATCGTGATCGACTTCATCGACATGGCCCGCGCGCGCAACCGCGACGCGGTGATGAAGGTTCTGCGCAAGACGCTCGACGAGGACCGCACGAAGACCTTCACGGCGGAGATCTCAAAGCTCGGGCTCGTCGAGATGACACGCCAAAACGTGACCGAGGGCGTGCGCGAGATCATGAGCCGTCCCTGCCCGACCTGCGAGGGCGAGGGCGTGATCCGCTCGGAGGAGACGATCGCGATCGAGTTCGAGCGAAAGCTTCGCGACCTCGCCACCGAGCAGCCCGACGCGGAGGCATTCCTCGTGCAGGCCAACCCGCGCGTGAGCACGCAGTTCACCGGCCACAGCTCACGCGTGCTGCACGCACTCGAGGCACAGACCGGCAAGTCATTTCTGTTCGAGGGCTCCGAAGGGCTCGCGCTCGACCACTTCGCGATCACCTTCGTGGGCACCCGCGCCGAGGTCGAGGAGCGCGC
Organism: uncultured Solirubrobacterales bacterium; assembly: GCA_963785435.1. GTDB lineage: Bacteria > Actinomycetota > Thermoleophilia > Solirubrobacterales > Solirubrobacteraceae > Palsa-744. The sequence goes on along the minus strand of CAWAVE010000007.1, from coordinate 362,101 downwards.
GCTGCCCTTCCGCCAAGGCGACGAGGTGCTCGTCGAGATCGTCGAGCCGCACATGTACGACGTCGATGACGCGGTCGCGAAAATCGACGGCTACATCATCTCGATCGCGGGCGCCGCCTCCTGCGTTGGCGAAAAGCGCATGGTGCGCATCGACCAAGTCGGACGCACGGCCGCCAGCGCGCTGCTGCTCGACGAGGCCGGTGAGCTCGTGGCCGCGCCTGCACGCACGCCGAGCAAAGCGCCGAGCACGCGTGCGAAACGACGCACGCCCGCAGCACAGAGTGACTCCTCGGACTCCTCGCCGCCGCGTTCGCGTCGCCGTCCTGCGGCGGTCGAGAGCGACGATGCGGAGGCACGCCAGGAAGCGGGTCTCAGCGAGCCGCCGGCCGGTATCGATGCGGAGCCCGAGGAGGAGCTCGCCAAGGAGGCGCTCGCCGAGCAGCCGCCGCAGACGGGCGAGGAGGGCGAGGATGGCCTACAATCAAAGCCTCGGCGTCGTGGCCGCAGGGGCGGACGGCGCCGTTCGGCTGCCAAGGCCAAGGCCACGCCCGAGTAGGCATTGCGGCCCACAAGCTTTACAAGGAATCGAGACCGAGACAGACATGTACGCGATCGTGAAGACCGGCGGAAAGCAGTACCGCGTTGAGCGCGGCCAAAGGCTCCTCGTGGAGCGCCTCGCAGTTGCCGAGGGCGCCGACGTGTCGCTCGAGCCGATCCTCTACCGCTCCGAGGACGCCGTATTCGACAAGGCGGGTCTCAAGGACGTGAAGGTCACCGCCAAGGTCGTGGCGCACGTGCGCGGCGAGAAGCTGCGCGTGTTCAAGTTCAAGCCCAAGCGCGGCTACAAGCGCCGCACCGGGCACCGCCAGGACCTCACGCAGATCGAGGTCGTGGAGATCAGCGCGAAAGCCAAAGCGGCGAAAGCAGCGAGCAAGGAGAAAGCTTCAGATGGCTCATAAGAAGGGGCTCGGCTCCTCACGCAACGGCCGCGACTCAAACGCGCAGCGCCTCGGCGTCAAGACATTCGCCGGCGAGGCTGTGACCGGCGGCGAGATCATCGTGCGCCAGCGCGGCACCCGTTTCAAGCCGGGCGCTGGCGTGGGCATCGGCAAAGACGACACGCTCTATGCGCGTGCTGCGGGCACCGTGCAGTTCACAACTGGGCGCCGCGGACGCATCGTCAACATCTTGCCCGCCGCCGAGTAGCGCGGCCGAGGTCCATGACCCCGCGACGTGGCGCGCAGCTGATCGCAGCCGGCCGTGTCGCGCTCGGGCTGGCCGTGCTCGCCGCGCCCGAGCAGCTGACGCGCCACTGGCTGGGTGAGCAAAACGCCGCGCTGCCCGTCGTCGGTGACCTCGCACGCGGGCTCGGCGCGCGCGACGTCGCACTCGGGCTCGCCGCGCTCCTCACGCTCGATGACAACATGGTCGGGCCGCGCGTGCAGACGCTCGCCGCGTTCGCGGACTGCGCCGACGTGCTCGGCACGCTGGTTGCGCGCAAGCAGCTGCCGCGCACGGGCGTGATCGGCACCGTGCTCGTCGCCTCCGGGGCCGCAGGCGCGGGGCTGTACTGCGCCCACCAGCTCGCGCACGCCTGAGCGCCGCTTCGCGCTAGCCGGCCTGCTCGGTGGGCCGGATCAGGATCTCGTTCACGTTCACGTGCGCGGGCTGCGAGGCGGCATAGAGCACCGCGCGCGAGATGTCATCGTCCTGCAACGCGTCGGTCGGTCGATTCTCGAAGAACGGCGTGTCGACCATGCCCGGCTCGATCAGCGTGACGCGCACGCCCGTGCCCTGCAGATCCTGGCGTGCCGCCTCGCCCATCGCGGTCACGGCGTGCTTGGTGCAGGAGTACATCGAGCCAGGCAACACGCGCCGCCCGGCAACGCTCGAGGTCAGCATCAGATGCCCGCGTGACTCGGTGAGCGCGGGGATCGTCGCGCGTAGCGTCAGCGCGGCGCCGTAGACGTTTGTCAGCACCATCTCGCGCCAGTGCTCGGGTGTGTCCTTGAGGAAGCCGCGCGGGCCGCCGAAGCCGGCGTTGGCGAAGGCCACGTCGATCCGGCCGAAGGCCGCGAGCGCGCTTGCGACCATGCGCTGCTGGTCCTCCCACTCCGCCACGTCGCAACGCACCGCGAGCGCACGCTCCTCACCGCCGAGCTCTGAGGCGAGCTCCTGCAGCGCATCGAGCGAGCGCGCCGCAAGCACGACACGCCAGCCCTCGGAGTGCGCGCGTCGCGCGGTCGCGGCGCCGATCCCCGAGGAGGCTCCGGTGATCAAGAAAACACGCTCGGTGCTCTGCGAGGTCTCGCTGCTCATGGTGGGCTGGCTCCTTTGCTGCAGCTGGATCGGACTGAAGTCCCCTACACATATCCGATCGCGCTCGGCCTGCCGGCGCGGCGGCTGTCACGATTGCGATGCATGCTCCACGATCGCGCGAGAATCCACGTCCAAGCCGGGGCCGGCGGCGATGGCTGCACGAGCTTCCGTCGCGAAGCGCACGTGCCGCGCGGCGGTCCCGACGGCGGTGACGGCGGGCGCGGGGGAGAGGTCGTCGTGATCTGCGACGACTCGCTGCGCGATCTGCAGGCCTTTCGGCGCAAGACGCACCATCGCGCAGGGCGCGGCGGACACGGCGAAGGCTCGCTGCGACATGGCGCGGACGGACAGACGCTCCATATCCGCGTGCCACCGGGCACCCAGATCAGCGCACCCGATGAGGAAGGCGGCGATCTTGCGGGGCGCCGCTGGGAGCTGCTCGCAGCAGGCCAGCAGGCGAGCCTCGCGCATGGCGGTGGCGGCGGCAAGGGCAACAAGCGCTTTGCGAACGCGACCCGTCAGGCGCCGCGCTTTGCCGAGCGCGGCCTGCCCGGCGAGGAAGGCTGGCTGGAGCTGCGTCTGAAGCTACTCGCCGACGTGGGCCTCGTGGGGCTCCCCAACGCAGGCAAGTCCTCGCTGCTCTCGCGCCTCACGCGCGCCGCGCCGAAGGTCGCCGCATATCCGTTCACGACGCTCTCGCCGATCCTCGGCGTGCTCGAAGGCTCCGAGCGCCAGCTGATCGTTGCGGACATCCCAGGACTGATCGAGGGCGCAAGCGAAGGCGCAGGTCTCGGTCACGACTTCCTCGCCCACGTCGAGCGCACGCGGCTACTCGTGCACGTGCTCGACATCGCACCGGAGATCAGCGGCGAGGGCGACGCGGACGCGCTCGCCAACCACGCCACGATCGAGCACGAGCTCGCGGCGCACGATCAGCGACTGGCGCGGCTGCCGCGCGTGCTCGTGCTCTCAAAGACCGATCTCGTGACCGACGAGCGCGCCCAGGCGGCAATCGCCGATTGGCGGCAGCGTCTCGGCCCGGAGGTGCCGGTGATCGGGACCTCCAGCGCCACGCGCAGCGGTATGGAGGAGCTCTCCGCCGAGCTGCTGCGCCGCGTGGCGCCGCTCGATCACGCTCGCGCTGAGGTTCCCGGCGGCGGCGAGCGCGAGGAGCTCGGTGGCGCGGAGGAGCTCGCCGAGTACATGGTCTTTCGTCCTAGCGCCGGTACGGGCTTTCGTGTCGAGCGGCTGCGCGCCGGCGCTTACGCAGTGCACGGCGCGGGCATCGAGCGGCTGCTGCGGCGCTATGACATCGAGAACGATGACGCGATGGCCTACCTGGAGGGGCGGTTGCGCCGCATCGGCGTGCTGCGCGCGCTCGAGGCGGAGGGCTTTGAGCCCGGCGATGAGATCGAGATCGCGGGCGTGACCTTCGAGCTCGACCCGAGCACGGAGGACTAGCCCCGCCAAATAAGCTCCAAGCATGAAACGCGTGGTCGTCAAGCTGGGATCGAGCGTCGTCGCCGACAGCGAGGGCGTGCCGCGCATGGAGGTGCTCGCCGGCGTATGCGACCTGCTTGCCGGCGTGCATCGCGAAGGGCGCGAGGTGATCGTCGTGACAAGCGGTGCGATCGCGCGCGGGATGCGCGAGATGCGCCTGCCTCAGCGTCCAACGAGCGTCGGAGCTCTACAGGCGGCGAGCGCGGTCGGACAGGGCAAGCTCTACCGCGTCTATGACGAGCTTCTGCGCGAACGCGAGGTGACAAGCGCGCAGGTGCTGCTGACGTTCTTCGACATGAGCGCACGCACGCACTACCTCAACGCGCGGCTCACGCTCAGCACGCTGCTCGAGTGGCGCGTGATGCCCGTGATCAACGAGAACGACACGACCGCCACCGATGAGATCTCCTTTGGCGACAACGACTTCCTCGCCGCCCAGGTCGCCGTGCTCGTGGCAGCCGACGAGCTGATCCTGCTGACCGACATCGACGGCCTCTACACGGCCGACCCGCGCCTGTATCCAGACGCGCACATCGTCAGCGAGGTGAGCGATTTCAGCTCGCTGCAGGAGCTCGACATCGGTCACACCACCTCTCCGCTCGGCTCGGGCGGCATGCGCTCGAAGGTGGTCGCCGCGGAGATGGCCACCGCTGCGGGCATCGCCACGACGATCTGTAACGGGCTGCGCAGCGAGGCGCTTAAAGCGGTGCTCGCGGGCGAGCGCGAGGGGACACGCTTTGCGGCGCACGAGGCGCGCTACTCGAGCTTCAAGCTGTGGCTGAAGTACGCCAAGCCCTCGCGCGGCACGCTCGTGATCGACGCCGGCGCCGCACGTGCGCTGCGCGAGGAGAGCGCGAGCCTGTTGCCCGTCGGTGTGGTCGAGGTGATCGGCGGCTTCGACGCCGGCGACGCGGTCGAGATCGTGCCGCGCGAGGAGGCCGGCGCGGTGCAGGGACGGACGCTCGCGAAGGGCATCTGCAACTACTCCGCGCAAGAGCTGCGCCAGGTGATCGGGCGCAAGTCCGAGGCCGTGCGCGAGATCCTGCCGCGCGCAACCGAGGAGGCGGTGCACCGCGACTACCTCGTGCTCGACTGAGCCCTCTACCCTGTAGGCCCATGGCCACAGCCGTCGCATCGATCGCAGACATCACGAGCGCCGCCAAGCGCGCCGCGGCGACGCTCGCGCAGATCGACTCCGCCGTGAAGGATGCTGCGCTTGAGGCGATCGCCGCCGCGCTGCTCACACGTCGTGAGGAGATCCTCGAGGCCAACGCGCGCGACGTGCAGCTCGCGCATGAAGCGGAGATCGGCGCGGCGCTGCTCGACCGCCTGCGTCTTGACGAGCCGCGCGTGGCGGCGATCGCAGCCGCAGTGCGCCAGATCGCTGCGCTCGGCGACCCCGTCGGTGAGGTGATCGACGGCCATAGGCTCCCTAACGGCCTCGACGTGCGCAAGGTACGCGTGCCGCTCGGTGTGGTCGCGGTCGTCTACGAGGCGCGTCCCAACGTGACGATCGACGCGACCGCGCTGTGCTTGAAGTCGGGTAACGCGATCGTGCTGCGCGGCTCCTCGACGGCGACGCACTCCAACGCGGTGCTCGCGCAGATCGCCTCCGAGGCTGCGATCGGGGCCGGGTTGCCCGAGGGCTGCGTAAGCCTCATCGCGGGCGGCGGGCGCGAGGAGCTCGCCGAGCTGGCGACCCAACGTGACAACGTCGATTTGATTATCCCGCGCGGCGGCGAGAGCCTCAAGGAGGCGCTGCAGGCGGTCGCGACCGTGCCCGTCATCTACGCGGCCTCCGGCAACTGCCATATCTACGTCGACGCCTCCGCGGATCTCGCGCAGGCCGAGGCGATCGTGCTGAACGCCAAGACGCAACGTCCCGGCGTTTGTAACGCCGCGGAGACGCTGCTGGTCCACGAGGACGCTGCGGCGGAGTTCATCCCCCAAATTCTGCGCGCGCTCGGCGATGCCGGCGTGCTCGTGCGCGGCGACGAGCGGACGCTGGCAGCGGCCGCTGACGTTCAGGAGGCGCTGCCCGTGCAGTTGGAGCCCGCGGGCGAGGAGGATTGGAGCAGCGAGTACCTCGCGCCGATCATCGCCGTGGCCGTGCTCGACACGCTCGAGCAGGCGATCGAGCACATCGCGCGCCATGGCAGCGGGCACTCCGAGGCGATCGTGACGCGTAGCACCTCATCGGCGCGCAGATTCCAGCTCGGCGTCGATGCGGCCTGCGTCTACGTCAACGCCTCCACGCGCTTCACAGACGGCGGCGAGTTCGGGATGGGCGCGGAGATCGGCAACTCGACGCAGAAGCTTCACGCGCGCGGCCCGATCGGCCTGCGCGAGCTGTGCACCTTCAAGTACCTGATCGAAGGCGACGGGCACGTCCGCGCGTGAGCATCTCCGAGCGCCGGGCGATGCTCGCTCGATCGGCATCCTGGGCGGCACCTTCAACCCGCCGCACCTCGGTCATCTCACGGTCGCGCGCAGCGCCCGCGAGGAGCTCTCGCTCGAGCAGGTGCTGCTGATGCCTGCCTACGTCTCCCCACACAAGCAAGGCGCCTCAGGCGCCGGCGCGGAGCATCGACTGCAGATGTGCGCACTGCTCGCAGCAGAACATCAGGGCCTTGCTGCGTCCGCGCTTGAGATCGAGCGGGGTGGGGCGTCCTATACGGTGGATACCTTGAGAGCCGTTCACGCTAAGCACCCCAAGGCCCACCTGACTTTCATTCTGGGAGCCGACACGGCTTGCACGCTCGCGAGCTGGCGTGAACCGGCACAGCTGCTCGAGCTGGCCGACCTCGCGGTTGCGACCCGCAGTGGCTCCCCGCGCGCCGCAGTGCTTGACACGGTCGCCGGTGTGTCGGGCTCGCGTGGGGTGGAGCGCGTGCGTTTCCTGGAGTTGGGCCCGATCGAGGTCTCCTCCTCGATGGTGCGCGAGCGGGTCGCGCGCGGAGAGCCGGTCGAGCAGCTCGTCGGTCGCTCGGTCGCCGAGTACATCTCGAGCCACGGTCTCTACCGCACGCCGATCGAGGTTGCGAGCTGATGCACGGCGAGGAGCTGATCGGCGCGATCGCAGGTTATGCGGCGGACAAGAAGGCGATCGACGTGGTCGAGCTCGACCTTCGTGGCGTGCTCGGCTACACCGACTACTTCCTCGTCTGTTCAGGCAACACGGGCCGTCAGGCAAAGGCGATTCAGGACGGCATCCACGAGGGCCTCAAGCACGATCACGAGTTGCTGCCGCGCCGCATCGAGGGCTCGGCGCAGGGTGGCTGGATCCTGATGGACTATCTCGACGTGGTCGTGCACATCTTCACGCCCGAGACGCGCGAGTTCTATCGCCTCGAGCAGCTGTGGGGCGAGGTGCCCGCGCGCGCGGGCACCGGCACGTAGTCAGAAACGCCGCTCGGCAGCGGCGCAGCGACGGTTTAACGGCTCGAACACAGCCGATGCGAGCTCTGGGATGGCGACTATTGAAGTTCTGTTGACCGTAGCGGCGCGCAGGCGTTAGTGTCGCCGCAAAGCGCCGCCGAGGGAGCGGCGCGTGAGAGATCAGGGGAACTCATGCATCGCTCTTTCGCAGATCGCAGAGCGTCAGTGACATTTGCGGCCGCGGCCGTGCTGGCCGCTGCGCTGCTCTACGGCCTCGCTGCGCTCGTGCCGGCCGCACGCGCGGACGGTCCCGGTCAGGGCGCGCCTTGGACGGCGAGCCTCGGCGACTCCTACATCTCCGGCGAGGCCGGACGCTGGGCGGGAAACACCAACGGCAGCTCTTCCAAAACAGACGCGCTCGGCTCGAGCGCCTACTACGACAACGCATCAGGCACCGCTGAAACGATCTCGGGCTGTCACCGCTCCAAGGCGGCGGAGGTCTACATCGGTAACGGCGTGAGCGGCGTGAACCTCGCCTGCTCTGGCGCTAAGACCTCGACGTTCGTGGAAGGCAGCACCTTCAAGCCGGGGCTCGACTTCTACAACTCCGGCGGCAAAGAAGGCCAGGCGCTGATGCTGCAGAACTTCGCCGCGAGCCACAACGTGAAGCTCGTGGCCGTGTCGATCGGCGGCAACAACTTCAACTTCGCGAGCATCGTGCAGACCTGCATCGAAGACTTCCTGCTCAGCCCCGAATGGTGGCAGGCCAACTGCAGCAGGGAAAGCTCGGTCACGAACAACTTCACCTCGTCCAACGTGGCCACCCAGAAGGCGGCGATCAAGACGGCGATCCTGAACGTCGCGCAGGCGATGACGAACGCGGGCTACTCGAGCTCGCAGTATTCGATCCTCGTGCAGGACTACCCGTCGCCGATCCCCAACGGATCGGGCTTCCGCTACTCCCAAAGCGGCTACACCCGGCAGTCGACCGGCGGCTGCGGCTTCTGGAACAGGGATGCCGACTATGCCAACTCGACGATGCTGCCGACGATCGACGGAGCCGTACTCGGCGCGGCCGCCGCGACGGGCCTCTCGAACGTCAAGACGATGGACCTCAGCGTGGCCTTCAACGGACGCAGGCTGTGCGAGTCCACGGTGGGGCTGCTCGAGGAGAAGGGCCTGTCCTCATGGACGAACCCCGGCGCGGTTGACAAAACCGAGTGGATCGACCAGGTACGCACGGTCACAGGGTTGTTCCCGCCTTATGAAATCCAGGAAGACCTGCACCCGAACTACTGGGCGCAGCTCGCTCTACGCAACTGCTTGACCCAGGCCTACAACGGCGGCACGCCCAAAGGTGGCACGTGCTCGATCTCTGGGACAGGCTTGAACTCAGCGGGCGAGCCGAACATGTCCCTGCACTGATCGGCCCACGGGGGCGCCGGTCGGTTCTCCGGCCGGCGCCAAGCCCGCTGCTAGATCTCTGGGAGGGTGGCCGAGGTGGGCTCGCTGCGCACGAGCACGAAGGTTGCGGCCTGCGTGAGCAGCGCGATGGCTGTGGCGAGCGCGAACGCCGCAGCGGTGCCGAGTGGGTTGCAGCGCGACAGCGAGCGTGAAGCAGAACAAAGCAAAAGCGCCGAAGCCGCTGATCAGCCCACGCAGCAGGCGCAATAGCTCATCTGCGCCGCGCTGTGCGTGGGTGAAGGTAGCGAGCACGGTCGCGATGATCGGAAACGGCGCGAGCAGCCCGCTCAGCTGCGGTCCGAGCCAGCCGGCGACGGCCGTGAGGCTCAAGACCAGCACGAGCGCGCAGGCAGCGCGCACAGGCAGATCCCAAGCGGGGGGTGGGGGATGCTCGCGCGACCCGAGGCCCGGGCGCGGCAGCGTGGCAAGGCCCAGCAGCAGCGCCAGCGCAGCGATGCCAAGCGCGACACCAGCCGAGACGGTGAGAGCGCTGAAGAAAGCGGTGGCAAGCGCGAAGACGAGCCAGCCGCAGAGCATGCTCACGGGCCAGGACGCGCGCCCGGCGAGGTGTGCGTAGACGACGACGAATGCGATCAACGAGACGAGGCCGAGCAGCGTTCCGGCGGCGGCGTCCGCCGCGAAGGCGTGTCCGTGCGCAAGCGCATAGACGAGCAGGATCGGGCCTGCCACGACGGGAAGGCCCGCGATCAAGCCGCCGATCCGGGCCCCGAAGCGTCGCGCGGCGAGCGACGCGCCGACGACGAATCCGGGCGCCAGTAGCAGCTTGATCGCGAGCAGTCCCACGCGCAGATGATTGCGCAGCGACCGCTGATCGTGGAGAGCGCCGCTAGGCGAGCGCCGGCACGCGCTCGGGCTGCGCGTGCTGCGGCGAGACATCGACGGTTTGCGCGTGCAAGACGACGCGTCCACCGTGGGCCGGGCTGATCGTGATGCTGCGCCGGCGCGTTCGCTCCGCCTTCCTGCCCACAGCCGTGAGGCTGTAGCGCTCGAGCACCGCGCGAATCGTGATCTTCATCTCCAGCAACGCAAAGCTCGCGCCGAGGCAGCGGCGACGCCCGCCACCGAAGGGAATCCAGGTGTAGGTGCCAGGCGCCTGCTCGAGGAAGCGCTCCGGGCGGAAGGCGTAGGGCTCGGGGTAGATCGCGGGGTCGTGGTGGAGCAGATGCGCGTTGGCGAGCAGCGCCACACCGCGCGGGTACAGCACGCCGCCGATCTCGATCGGCTCCTTGACCAGGCGCGGCTCGGCGTTTGGCAGAACTGGACGGCGACGAAGGATCTCGTTGATCGTGGCGGTCATGTATTGCTCGCGTGAGTCAGACGCTATCTCCGTACATAGGCGCTCCTGTACGCGTGGCGCGCGAGCGATCGCTTCAAAGGCCCACGTGAGCTGTGAGGCGGTCGTCTCATGACCGGCGACGAGTGCGGTCATCAGCTCGTCGCGCAGCTCCTCCTCGCTCATCGGCGAGCCGTCCTCGTGCGTGGTCGCGAGCAGCATCGCGAGCACGTCCTCGCTCTCACCCGCTTCGCGGCGGCGTTCCTCGATCACGGCGTAGATCAGCTCATCGACCTCCGCCTTCAGGCGATCGAATTGGGCCATCGGTGTGAAGCGCGCGATCGCGCGGGGCGGAGGGGGCAGCAGCGAGAGCGGGCTCTCGCTGAACGCGAGGATGCGCGTGAGCAGGTCGCGCAGCGAGTCGAGCTTCGCGCCGCGCTCGAGCCCAAAGACGGCGCGCAGGATGATCTCGAGCGTGAGTCGTTGCAGGCGCGGATGCAACTCGACGGCGGTGTCCTGCGGCCAGGACTCGACCTCACTGCTCGCCAGCTCGCCCATCAGGCCCGCGAGTCGTTGCATGCGCTCGCCGTGGAAGGCTGGCAGCATCAGCTTGCGCTGCTCGAGATGCGGCGCCTCGTCGAGCAGGATCACCGAGCGGCTCCCAACGATCGGTTCGAGGATGCGCGCGCCCTCACCGGGGTGAAGCACGTCGGGCGGCGCGAGAAAGATCTGCTTGATCTGCTCTGGGTCGGAGATCATCACGACCGGCGGCTGGCCGAGCAGGCGGATCGTGAAGGGGCTGCCGTAGCGAGCACGGCAGCGCTCGAGGAAGGCGGTGGGGCGACTCCAGGTGCCGAGCGTCTGCAGCAGTGCGGGCATACTCGGGCCTGGCGGGAGCTGAGATGTCATGAACGCCTCCTCCATATCGCTATGATCATACCTATGAGTATATCTACTCGTGCGTATCTGTCAAGGGAGAGGGTGCTGATGCCACGCGGCGAGTTCGATCGCAGCAGTCGCAAGGCGCCACGCGTGCGCGTCTGCTGGAGGCCGCGGCACGGGTCTACGCCAAGCGCGGCTTCGGCGGCGCGACGCTCGACGAGGTCGCCGCGGAGGCGGGATTCACCAAGGGCGCCGTCTACGCGCACTTCGGTAGCAAGGAGAACCTGCTGCTTGCGCTGATGGAGGAGCACCTCGCGCGTCAGGTGGTCGAACAGGTCACGCTGTTCGACCGCGAACGCGATACGTGGGAGCGCCCGCTCGCCGGCAGCGCGCGCTGGATGGAGCGCCTCGAGGAAGACCCCGACCCCTTCCGCCTGTTCATCGAGTTGTGGAGCTATGCACAGCGGGACGAGCGGCTACGTGAGCGTCTGTCGACAGGCCTGCAGACACTGCGCGCCACGTTCGCCCGCTTTGCGGCCGCGAGCGCGGTTGATGCGGGCCTCGAGCCGCCGCCGCATGCCACCGAGCAGTTCGCCAACGTGGTGCTCGCGCTCGGGCTCGGGCTGCCGCTGCTGAAGCTGATCGACCCTGAGGGTGTTCCCAAGTCGCTGCTGGGTGCCGTCCTGTCTGTGGTGATCCGCGGCGTGGAGTCAAGCACAGAGGTCAGGGAACTGCTCGCGGACCCCGATCGCGCGCGTAGCGGGACTACGGAATAGGTCGACTTGCTGGAACTCAGCCACCTGGTTAGGCTTGATCGCTCTGGCCGGGGTTGAGGCGGTGAGAGGGGCCCCGCCCGGGTACCGCTATCGCAAGGAGATTGTCTATGTCTGCTGGGAATCGACGCGCTCGCGTCCGCGCATTTTGTGTTGTCGTGCTCGCTGCGCTTGGGGCGTTCGCACTCGCGCCAACCGCTGGCGCGGCTCAAGTCGGAAACACTTACCTGGCTCTCGGCGACTCGCTCGCCTACGGCTACCACGCCGCGCAGTTCAAGAGCGAGCTGGAAAGCAAAGGCTTCGTTGAACCGGCCACGTTCAACGACGGCTACGTCGACGACTTCGGCGCGACGTTGAAGCTGGTCAATCCCAAACTGCAGACCATCAACGACGGCTGCCCGGGGGAGACGAGCGACACGTTCATCAACGGCTCGGGTATCGCCGGCTTCTGCGCCGGTGGGCCGACGGGAAGCCCGTTCCCCTACGCGTTCCTGCACCACCCCTACACGCCGCACACCTCGCAGCTTGCAGATGCGCTGGCGATTCTCAAAGCGACGCCGAACGTCAGCCCGATCACGCTCGACATCGGCGCCAACGACGTGCTGCAGTTCCTCGCGAGCAGGTGCGGCTTCCCGAAAGCATTCACGTGTACGCCCGCAGAAGTGGAAGCGGAGTTCGGTCACATCGCCGCCAACGTGGCCTCGATCCTCGGGCAGCTTCGCGCCGCCGCGCCGAAAGCGCAGATCGTGCTGATCGGCCTCTACAACCCCTACCCGACCGTGCTGCCGCCGCCCGGTGGCGACAAAACGACAGCCGCGCTCAACGCTGTGCTTGCGAGCGTGGCCGCAGCGGTGCCGGGGGCGAGCTTCGCCAACCCCGAGCCGCCGTTCAACCCAACGGTCCTCACAGGGACGCCAGAAAGCGGAGACCTACCCACGATCTGCGCCTTCACGGCGATGTGCCCGGGCGGCGCCTTCAACCCCGCCTCGCCCAACGCGGACATTCACCCCACGAAGCTCGGCTACGCCGTGATGGCGGGGGTTGTGGGGGTGACGTTCCTCACGCACTGAGGGTCTAGCGAAGGATCCACGACGGGCGCTCCACCCTGCCGGCCATGGAAGGTCGGCGGGGTGGTTGCTTTTTATGCGTGGTTTAGATCTCGCGTACATGGGTATCTATCTCGCCGTCAGACGTTCTGGCTGGGGATAGAGGTCGCGTAGGTCGCGTGTAAATCGAGCGAGTGGAGATCGTGGGGACATGAGTGGGGGAGGGGAGCGTCGGCGTGAGGTGATGGGATCTGGGCTTCGAGGCCGTGTGTGCATTGGCCTCCTCGCGACGTCCATGATGTTCGCTGCGTGGCTGGCTGCGGCCGCAAGCGCGTCAGTCTTCACCGCGCAAGGGAGCGCGGAACAGGTCTACGTGACGGGGCTGGCAGGGGAAGCGCAGATGTCGCTGCTGAACTCGAAAGGCGCGACGGTGTACACGCAGAACGCTGACTCGCTCGGCGGACTGCTGTTCCGCAAGGTGAAACCGGGGAGCGGCTACCGGGTGCGTCTGAGCTCGGGCGGCGAAACGTCGGGTCCAATCACCGTCCACACGACCGCCGCCGCGCCGTGGAATCCTAGCATCTACAACCAGTCGATTCCCGATAACGGATACACCTACCTAACGACGCGCGACGGCACGCAGCTGTCGATCGACGTGCACCCGCCAACCAGCCCGGCGGGTCAGCCGGGTGTGCCCTCGAGCTTCCACTTCCCGAGCTTCCCGCAGCCAGGCGTGCCGACACCGAGCTACACGCCTCCCTACCCAACGATCATCGAGTACTCCGGCTACGGCTATGCGAACCCGGCCGGGCCCGAAAACGGGATTGCGGTGCTCGCCAACCTGATGGGCTTCGCGGTCGTCGATGTGAACATGCGCGGCACAGGCTGCTCGGGCGGCGCGTATGACTTCTTCGAGCAGATGCAGAACCTCGACGGCTACGACGTGATCCAGACGATCGCGAACCAACCGTGGGTGCTCGGCCATAAGGTGGGGATGCTCGGCATCTCCTACGGCGGGATCAGCCAGCTGTTCACGGCGCAGCTACAGCCGCCGGCGCTCGCGGCAATCGCGCCGCTGTCGGTGATCGACGCGACGGCCACGACGCTCTACCCAGGCGGTGTGCTGAACACGGGCTTCGCGGTGGCGTGGGCGCAGGAGCGCCAGCAAAACGCCGAACCGGCCGGTCCGGGCAAAGGCCAAGCGTGGGCCTACGAACAGATCCAGAAAGGCGACCAGACGTGCGCAGCCAACCAGGCGCTGCACGGCGAGGCGACGAACCTACTGGCGAAGATCAAAGAAAACGCGACCTACAACCCACCCGTCGCGGACCCGTTGGACCCAGTGACGTTCGTGCACAAGATCAACGTGCCGACCTTCTTGGCGTGCCAATGGGAGGACGAGCAGACGGGAGGGCACTGTGCGGATCTGGCGCAGCACTTCACTGGCACGACGCGCAAGTGGTTCACGTTCACCAACGGCGCGCACATCGACTCGCTAGATCCGTACACGTACAACCGGCTGTATGACTTCCTCGAGCTGTACGTCGCGCATCAGGCGCCGATCCTCAACCAGGCGGTCGTGCGCGCAGCGGCGCCAATCATCTACCAGGAAGCAATGGGGCTGCCGAAAGCCGATCTGGTGACGCTGCCGACGGACCCGATCCAGCTGCAACCGACCTATGAATCGGCGCTGAGCGTCTTCGAAGCGCTCCCGCAGGTTCGCGTGTTGTTCGACAGCGGCGCGGGCACTTCGCCGACGCTCCAGACGACGCCGGGCGATCCCTACCCCGGCTACGAACAGTCCTTCGAAAAGTTCCCGATCCCGGGCACGAAAGCTCGCTCGTGGTACTTCGGTCCCGGCGGCACGCTCGCCGAACCGGCGCCGAGCAGCGAAGGGGTCGACTCCTACACCTCCGACGCAAACGCGACGCCGCTGACGGACTACGGCTCGAACACCGGCGGAGGCGGCCTCTGGGGTAACGCATCACAGTGGGAATGGAACTGGGTCCAGCCACCCGCGGGCTCTGCCGTGTCCTACGTGTCCTCACCGCTGACGTCGAACGCGACAGCGATCGGCGGAGGCGCGGTGCACCTCTGGGTCAAGTCGTCCACGCCGGACGTTGATCTGCAGGCGACGATCAGCGAGGTACGCCCCGACGGCAACGAGACCTTCGTCCAGAACGGCTGGATCAGGGCGAGCGAGCGCAAGCTCGCGACGAGCTCGAACAACCTGCTCGGGCAGACGCCCACGCTGCTCCAGCCGATCCCGACGATGCTCGCATCCGATCTCGAACCGATGCCGGCAGACCAGTTCGTGCCGGTGGTCATCCCGCTCTACTTCCAAGGGCATGCCTATCGCGCCGGCTCGCGCATCAGGGTCGTGATCTCCGCGCCAAACGGCACGCAGCCGGTGTGGTCATTCGGTGAAACGCAACCTGCTGGCGGCACGACGACGGAGTCGATCGCGTTCTCGCCGAGGATGCCCTCGAGCCTGATCCTGCCGATCGTGCCGGGCGTCAGCGTGCCCACCACGCTGCCTGCTTGCCCGAGCCTGCGCAACGAGCCCTGCCGTCCCTATCAGGCGTACCCGAACAACGGCTCCTGACGGGCGGGCGTGGGTGGTGCGGCTTGGCGGGAGCAGCCTCGCCCGCTAGAGCGGTGGTACCTGGTTGTTGACCTGGGAGCCGTGATAGAGGTGGTCGTGATCGCTGCAGGAAGACGGGAAGAAGAACTGGACGCTGTCGCTACGGACGCCGTTGTAGCTCGCAAATAGGGTCGCGCGCCCCAGCGTGCCGACTTTGCATTTCGCATCGTTGCTAGCGCGCACGCGCAGCACGATCTTCATGATGTTTCCGGGAAAGCCCCACATCACCGCGTAGTGTGAGTGGTAGACGAGGTGATGTTCGACGGTCATCGTGATCGCGCGCGTTGGCCGGTTTCGGAAACGATCTTCCTGGCACATGATCCCGGAGACGGTGTTCGCTTCGAGGTTGATTTGGCCGTGGCCGCGAGCGAAGCTGCCCACTTCATTGATCGGTGGGCCGGTGTGGAAGCCCCACGGCGGAATGCCGCCCACGATCGGGATCTGGCCGCAGCCGGGCGTAAACGCGGCGGCTTGGCTAGCGATGCTGACGAATAGCGCAAGTGTCATCAGCGCAAGGATTGCGAACCCGCTGCGCCGCGAGAAGTGATTCCCCTTCATCGGGAGCGAGTATACGGCTAGAAGCCTCCCAACTCTAAGTATTTGGACAAGTAGCCGGCAGCGCGGGGCTAACGAGGGTCGAGGATCACGACGGGGATCGTCCGTCCCTTGGCGTTACGCTCATAGAAGTCGTAACCGGGAAAGGCCGCGAGGAGTTTCTTCCAGAGCTGGTCGCGCTCCTCACCGATGGCCAGACGAGCGCGAACCTCGCGAACCTCAGCTCCGATCTGAATCGTGGTCTCCGGGTTTGCCATAAGGTTATGGAACCAGGCAGGGTGCGATGGCTGGCCGCCCTTGCTGCCCGCCACGACAATTGCGTCGCCGTGCTCGTGATACATCAGCGGAGATGTCCGCTTCGTTGCGGTCTTCGCACCCGTGTGGTCGATCAGGGCTATTCGAGGTTGCGACAATCCAGGAAGCTTGCTACCCAGCTTTCCGCGAGTTCTGCGATAGATAGCCACGTGTATTTTCGTCGAGCGGCGCCCGGCGTACAAACCGCGCTTGTTGATGAACTCCGAGCTGGCGAGTGTGAGTCTTCCAAGCAGGGACATAGTTCACTTCCAATTCTCATTCATGGTTTTAGGGGCGATTGCGCTTGTGGCGAACAGCGTGAGCATTTCACCGAACAGCGCCTCGTCGACCTCTTCCGGATCGATCATCTTTTCAACGGATAGTCCGGTGAAAAGAGCGAAGACTCCCATCACCAGTCGCTCGACCGGAGCCGTCAGCTGAATGCCTCTGCGCTTGAGCTCGCTCTCGACCAAGCGAACGATGATCTGCTTGCGCGCTCGAAAACAGGCGCGAAATCGTGAGCCGATCTGCTCGTCACGCGACGCGACCGAGCAGAATTCATGAAACAGCTTTCCCCACGCGCGCTCTTGGTTCAAGTAGTCCGCGAACATGGAGCCGACGTCGATCGACTTGCGCTCGGGGGAGGACTCTTCATCGAGGATCGCTTCGATGCGTTCGATGTGGGACTGAAACCGCCGCTGCACTATCTCGAGGAGAAGCTCGCTCTTGCCTGAGAAGTTCGAGTAGACGGCCTTCCGCGTGTAGCCGGCTCGCTCCGCGATCTCCTCCAGCGAGCTCTCGGCGTAACCGCGCGCTTCGAAGAGCTCAAGCGCTGAACTCAGCAGCCGCTCGCGGGTTTGCTGACGCTGCTGATCGCGCGTCAGCCGAGGCGTCCGCCGTATTGAGGATACATCATGCACCTGGGAACAGAGCGTATCATGAGTTGGAGCTGGTGGAGACTAGGGTGCAATCGCCATCGCCGCAGGATCGCCTGAGCCGCCCCGCGGAGAGGATCTCGATCAACCTTGCGAGCCAGCAGGTCGGGCAGCCGCGAAGCGCAACCATCCCCGGCGCTGCGAGCAGCAGCGCAGCGGGTCCTTGGCTCGCGGAGAGCACGAACCCCGAGCCGATCAGCCCGAAGCCGATCGCACCGCGCAAAAGGTGGTGAGCTACTGAGCCGTCCGCAGAGGTGTCTAGATCACGCTCAGGCATCGTCGCTCGCTCGGGCGTTGGGTGCGAGGCGCGTTGACGTGAGTTGTGAGCGAACCGTCTCGCGTCCGCGATGCAGGCGGGACTTCATTGCGGCACGACTGAGACCCAACGCCTGCGCGGTTGCAGCGCCCGAAAGACCCTGGATGTCGCGCAAAACGAGCACGGCACGCTGCTCGGCTGGAAGCCCCGAGATGGACTCCACGATCCGCTCCATTTCGAGACGCACGAGCACAGCGTCTTCCGCGGAAGGCTCGACTGAGTTTGTGGGGCTGGGCCAGCGAAGCGTGACACGCGAGCGGCGGATGCACTCGTTGCGCACGATCTGAAACATCCACGATGCGAGCGCCGCGGTAGCGCGCAGCGTGCCGATCTTGCGGTACAGCACGATCAGGGCCTCTTGCGCTGCGTCCTCCGCGTCCTCCGGTGTCGAGCACAGCGTGCGGGCGAAGCGCTGCACGTGAGCGTGTGAGCCGTAGACGAGCATCGAGATCGCACGCGGATCGCCCTGCTGCGCCGCGTCGATGACCTGCTCGGTGGGCCAGGGACCAGCGGCGCGACTCATCGTGCGCGTCCTTTGCGCACGATGAAGAGGCAGGCGCAGACAACGACGGCCGCTGCAATTAGATAAACGACGATCATGGTGCTCACGAGCCTTTCCGATTGTTCTGGAGTCCGAGCACTAGATAAGAGCGCGTCGGCGCAAAAAGGATTCGCGGCGCCGGTCGAGTTGAGTGGATGTCGACGCACCGGTCGGAGTCGACTGAAGCGCTTACAAGGAGCCGCAGACGGTGCCCGTCAGCCGTGACATTCGACGGCGACGTTGAGCGCTGTGCACACCTCTCGCATACGGTTGTCGCTGAGTCGTCCGAGCCGCTCAACGAGGACCGCGACGGACACGCTCTCGACAGAGTCAAGGTTGATCGAGGACCGGCGTGGGATTGGATCGCCTTCTGGCTCGAGAACGACCTCGCTGGCCAGACCACGAATGGTGGTCGTGCACGGCGCGATAAGCGCTCGTCTCAAGCGCGGGATGGCAGCATCGCGGGAGAGCACGACGACGGGCCGGCGTCCGATCTCCGGCAACTCACACCACCACACCTCTCCCCTGGCGGGCAAAGGTCTACCACTCACGATGCGGCGGCCGCCTCTCGGAACGACGCCAGATCGCCCCATGCATCGGGCTCCTGCAGAGGATGCTCATCGTAGGCCACATATGCAGCATCGACTTCCGCCGCCCGATGGCTGTCCAAGAGTGCCGTGAGCGCTTGGTCGAGGACTGCGGCATCCGTCAGCGGGGAAAGCGCCTGCCGGGCGCTCGCCAAGAGATGCTCGTCGACGGTCGTGCTTACCCTTACCCTTGTCATGCCCACATTATGCCACACTTGTGCCACAAATGGAGGAGCGGCCCCGATTGCGCTCGTGTCCAGGCGAAGGTCGTGGTCGCTCGGCGTGCAATACCATGCGCGCATGCGGCGATTCGCGGCGGTGGCGGTGTGCATGTTGAGCCTCGCGTTCGCGTCCTCGGCATGGGGTTTGGGGGCCGGCAGCCTGGACCCGACGTTCAACGCCGGTCAACCCTTCGCGCTCGATCTCGCGCAGACCGCGCCGCACGCAACCGGGCTCGGGACGGTCACGGTCGACCCATCAGGCCGGTATCTCGCGGCGGGAAACACGACGGACTCGACGGGGCATACGGCCGTCGTGATGACGCGAGTGCTGCCGCAGGGACTGCTCGACTCGGCGTTTGGTGCTGGTGGTGCGGAGGTCGTCCAGGTCGGTCAGGCAATCAAACCGTTCTCGATCACCCAGGGTGGCATCTCGCTGAACTCCAGCGGCCAGTCGCTGGTCGGCGTGTACGCGAACACCGCCGAAGGCCGCACCGGCATGGGTCTGCTTCGCCTCGGCGAAAACGGGCTGCCCGACCTCGGGTTCGGCTCAGGCGGCAGCCTCATCGTGCAGCCCGCCTCACCGCCGGCGTACGGCTCGGGTGGCCCCGCCGCAGCCGCTCCCGACGGCTCGATCTACCAGACCGGCCTGCTCGAAAGCGAACCTTTGACGGGCGCCAACCGCAGGCTGATAGTCGCGAAGTTCGATACCAACGGTTCGATTGTCGGTAGCTACGGCACGAGCGGCTACCGGTACTTCAACTTCTCCCAGGACGCGACGGACACCGGCACCTACGACGGTGCGATCTTGCCGCGCGCCGACGGCACCGTCCTGCTCGCAGGGACAACGCTCAGCAGCGACACCCGCCAACAGCTCTACGTCGCGAAAATCAAAGCCGACGGAACCCCGGATGCATCATTCGGGACCACTGGCGCGGGGTACACCGACGTGCAGGCAAGGGAACCGGGCTCCTCGGACTCCCAGGGCCAAGCGCTCGCCGTCGGCCCGAACGGCTCGATCTACGTTGCCGGGAACGCCGATGACAGCGGTAACCACCAGGCGATGTCGGTCCTCCGCTTCGGCGCCGGTGGGGCGCTCGACACTAGCTTTGGGTCCATGGGAATCCGGCGCCTGCAGCTGGGCGGCACCGGTCCCGAACGGCGCTCATACGCCAACACGGTTCTCGTGCAGCCCGACGGGAAGGTGATCCTCATAGGCTCCAGCGAATCGGACTCCCTCCACCGCCAGCTCGCGATCGTGCGACTGAACACGGACGGCAGCCTCGACACGAGCTTTGGAACCGGTGGGATCGACCTGCTGCAATTCGCCACCTCAACGACAAGCGTCTACACCTACGGCGCATCAGCAGCGCTTACCCCTGACGGCAAGCTGATCGTCGCCGGCACATACAACACACCAGGCGAAGGAGCCGTCGGCTTCCTCGCTCGCGTCCTGCTCTCGCCGCCACCCCCGAGCCCCGGCGGCGCCCCGTCAACCGGACCAGCGTCGACGCCGTCACCGCCGCTCGCTGCACCGACCGTCACCAATGTCCATCAGTCCACCTCCACTTGGCGCACGGGAAACAAGCTGGCGCGCGTCAGCCGCAAGAGTCGGCCGCCGGTCGGCACGACGTTCTCGTACGTGCTGAACGAGCCCGCGTCGGTGACGTTCACGTTCACGCAACGGGTTGCCGGCCGCAAGATCGGGCGCAGCTGCGTGGCCCCCAGCCACAGGAACTCAAGACGGAAGGCATGCCAGCGCACCCTTACTGTTGGCACATTTGCCTTCGCCGGCCACGGCGGGACCAACAAGGTCGTCTTCCAAGGACGCATCTCGCGCACACGAACGCTCAAGCCAGGGCGCTACACGCTGCTCATCACCGCCGCCAACGCTGCCGGCGGGCGCTCGGCACCGGCAGCGCTGACATTCACGATCGTCAAATAGCAACCCGCCAAACGTGCAGCGGGCGTAACGCACTGAGCGCCTGGGCAACATGGGCGGCCGGTAGCGGCCCGAACCGGAGCGTCCACGCGCTTGATTGGTCGCGCCAGCGGTGGGGGTCGGTTGAGGCGGCGCTGTTATCTCCAGCCGACCTCGCCAGAAACTCGCTGGGCATCCATGAGAACACGTGCCAGTTCGTCCTGAGAGCCCGCCAGGTGTCCTCAGGCGGCAGACGGTAGAAGCGCGGGCCCTCGTTGTCCTGATAACGCGGGTGCCTGGATTCGTCCACCCACCGAGGATGCCAAGCGATGCGGACTCCGCACAGACAACTGTCTGATGGAGCTAGAGGGGCTCGAACCCTCGGCCTCCGCCATGCCATGGCGGCGCTCTCCCAGCTGAGCTATAGCCCCGGGTGCCCGTATCCTACCGCCTCGGCCGTAGAGGTATCGCTTATACGGATTGCTGGCCACGTCACCTGCCAGTTGTGTTCTAGCGAGCCGGACATCTCGTATGCGTGTGCCCAGCGAACTCGGCGCGATTGGTTATTGAGGGGCGGTCCTATGCGCAGGCTGATCATGGTGAGCCCGGCGACCTCAGCAATGGGTATCAAGTAGCAGCCGTCAGTGGCTTGGGCGTAGATCCCGATCGCGTCGACCTCTCCCCCTGAGTAGGTACTCCGTCGGTAGCCCCTGGGCGTATGACGGCTGGTCATGCATCGAGCGTTGAGAACGTCCCCGTGCAGCGAGGCCCACTTGCATTGCACCCGGAGGATCTCGGCGCCGATATCAATGGCCAGGTCGTAGCGACCGCCCTCGCACATCGGGCGCAGGACGACGAAGCCAAGCTTGATTGCAGATGCCGCAACCTCCGCCTCGGCGGCTGCTCCCTTCTGTGATCTGCTCAAGTTGAACATGATGTTGACGCTAGCTGCGAAACTCGTGCCGCAAGCTCACCTTCGTGTCAACTTTGAGTCGTCGGCGTACCGATTCTGTGTCCTGATGCCGGACGGCCGATCAACCCCGCGGGATGAACTCCGGCACGTCGAGATCGTCGCTTGGCCCCTCGCTACGCGACGGGCTCCGCCGGCGCCCGTTCGACCCCTCATCGCGCTCACCGCCCGGCCCAACTTGATCGAGGCGCGCTGTCATCGCGCCGTGCGTCAGGCGCACGTCGCGCAGGAGCCGCTCGGCGTTGTTTCGCAGTGAGACGGAGAGCTCGCGCAGGTGGCGCGAGACCTCGGTGCCGTCGTCGAGCACGTCGTTGGCGAGCAGGTGAGCGTCGCTCGTGATCTCGCGCGCCTCGAGGCGGGCTTTGGCCCTGATCTCCTTGCCCTGCGCCTCGGCCTCCTCGCGCATGCGCGTGAGCTCCTCGCGGCGAGCCAACAGCAGCTTCTCGGTCTGCTCGCTCGTCGCCTGCACGATCCGCTCTGCCTCGGCGCGCGCGGCGGCGAGCTGTTCCTCAGACTCCTTCGCGGCCTGCGCGCGCAGCCGCTCGGCCTCCTTGCGTGCGCCTGCGCGCTGCTGCTCGATCTCGGCCGCGAGCGCAGCGCGCCCGCCTTCGATCTCTTCCTGTGTGGTGGCGCGCCACTGCGCGGCCTCCTCACGGGCCTCGGTCAGCAGGTGATCGATTTCGGTGTGTGCCTGCGCCAGCGCGCGCGTGGCCTCCTCGCGCGCGCTCCCGGCCTCCTCCTTCAGGCGCTTGGCGGTCTCCTTCGCCTCGCTGCGTGTGGCCGCGGCCTGAGTGTTCGCCGCCGCGAGGATCTCCTCGGCCTCCTCGTCTGCTGCTTGCACTCGGATATCGGCGGCGCGATCGGCCTCTGCGATGCGCTCGCGTGCGCGCCTCTCGGCCTGTTCGCGAAACTCCGCTGCGGCATTTTCGGCGGCGCCGACGATGCTTGCGACGCGTCCCGGCGCCGAGCTCAGCGAGTCGGGATCGACATCGCGTTCGAAGTGCATCTCCTCAAACTCTGGCTCGTCCACGCGGCCATCGTAAAGCGCCCTGCGCGGCGGTGCCACGACCCTGACTGTGCTGGCCGTAATCGTTGGATAATTGTCCTTGCGGACAGCGCGGGAGTGGGGCATGATCGACCAATGAGCATCACCCGCGCGCCACGTCGTATCGCGATCCTCGTATACCCCAGTGTGCAGAGCTTGGATGTGACCGGTCCGCTCGAGGTCTTCGCGGGCGCGGACACGCTGATCCGCGCCACGGCGCGCAGCGAGCGTCCCTACGACGTTCAGATCATCAGCAGCGACGGCGCGCCGATACGAACCTCCAGCGGCCTCACGATCACCCCGCACGCCGCGTTCGAGCAGCCCCCTGGCGAGCTCGACACGCTGATCGTCGCGGGCGGCGCCGGCGAGGTGCAGGCCGCCGAGGACGCCGCGCTGATCGAGTGGATAGCGCTTGCCTCGCGACGAGCGCGACGCACCGCCTCGGTTTGCAGCGGCGCCTTCCTGCTCGCGCGCGCAGGCCTGCTCGACGGACGCAGGGCCACCACACACTGGGCCGAGGCGCACAGGCTGCAGGTGGCCTATCCGCAGATCGCGGTCGACGCCGAGCCGATCTACGTGCGCGACGGGCCGATCTGGACCTCCGCGGGCGTGACCGCCGGCATGGACCTCGCGCTCGCGCTGATCGAGGAGGACTTGGACCGCGAGGCCGCGCTGCTGATCGCGCGTCACCTCGTGCTGTTCTTGCACAGACCCGGCAACCAGTCGCAGTTCAGCGCCACGCTCGTCGCGCAGGCGCCGCGCCGTGAGCCGCTACGCGAGGCGCAGCGTGTGGTGCTCGAGGACATCGGCGCGGTGCACACGGTCGAGGCGATGGCGGCGCGCGCGCACATGAGCCTACGCAACTTCGCGCGCGCCTTTCGCGCTGAGACCGGTCTCACGCCCGCGCGTTACGTGGAGCACGTGCGCCTGGAGGCCGCGCGACGCCAGCTCGAGGAGAGCAAAGAGCCCGTCGCGAGCATCGCGCAGGCCTGCGGCTTCGGCACGGCCGAGACGATGCGCCGCGCTTTCCTGCGCTCGCTCGGTGTGGCCCCCGCGGAGTACAGGCGCCGTTTCAACGTTCGCGGCGCAGCGAGCGCTGCCTGAGCCACCTGCAATCGCCGAGCGCCACCCGACACCCACACGCCCAGGAACGGAGACAAGCCATGCAAATCGCAATCCTCCTCTACGACAGGTTCACCGCGCTTGACGCGATCGGACCCTACGAGGTGCTCAGCAGGCTGCCCGGCGCGAGCCTCAGCTTCGTGGCGCGCGAGCCCGGACCGATCAGCACCGACAACGGCATGCTGACGGTGCTCGTGGAGCAGGCGCTCACGGAGGTCGAGCATCCCGACATCGTGCTCGTGCCCGGCGGACCCGGCGAGGTCGCAGCGCGCGCCGGCGAGGAGACGCTCGCGTGGCTGCGAAAAGCGCACGAGACGAGCACGTGGACCACGTCGGTGTGCACCGGTTCGCTGATCCTCGCGGCGGCGGGGCTGCTCGAGGGTAAGCGCGCGACATCGCACTGGCTCGCGCTCGAGGAGCTAGGCAGGCTCGGCGCGGAGCCGACGGGCGAGCGCGTGGTCTTTGACGGCAAGGTCGTGACCGGCGCGGGCGTCTCAGCGGGGATCGACATGGCGCTCGCGCTCGCTGAGAAGGTGGCTGGCCGTCAGGTCGCGGAGGCGATCCAGCTGGGCATCGAGTACGACCCGCAGCCGCCCTTCGACTCGGGCGCGCCCGAGAAGGCTTCCGCGGAGGTGGTGGAGGCTTTGCGCTCGCGCGCGCGCTTTGCCGTGACGGGCTGACGCTAACGGGAGGCGGTTGCGGTGCAGGCCGAGCGCTAATCTGCGACTCCCAATGCCCGAGCGCCGCTATGACCCCAGTGAGATCGAGCCGCGCTGGCAGGAGGTGTGGGCGCGCGAGCGCACCTGGGAGGTCGCAAACGAGTCCAGTGCGCAGGCGCGTGCCTCAGGTGCCGGCCGCGGCGCCTCACCGCCCAGCTCATATGTGCTCGAGATGCTCCCCTACCCGAGTGGTGAGCCGCACATAGGGCATCTCAAGTGCTACGCGGTGGGCGATGCGATCGCGCACTTCCACCGTCGTCTCGGACGCCGCGTGCTGCATCCGATGGGCTACGACGCCTTCGGCCTGCCCGCGGAGAACCACGCGATCAAAACTGGCGTGCACCCGAGCGTCTCGACGGCCGAGTCGATCGCATCCTTCCAACGCCAGTTCCGCTCATGGGGCATCTCGATCGACTGGTCGCGCGAGCTAGCCACGCACGAACCCCGCTACTACCGCTGGACGCAGTGGATCTTCCTCGAGCTGTTCCGCGCGGGCCTCGCCTACCGCAAGGAGGCGGCGGTCAAGTGGTGCCCCAAAGACCAGACGGTGCTCGCCAACGAGCAGGTCGACGCGGAGGGCCACTGCGAGCGCTGCGGCGCGCTCGTCGAGGTCAGACAGCTCGAGCAGTGGTTCTTGCGCATCACCGACTACGCCGAGCGCCTGCTCGGCGACCTCGAGACGATCGCTTGGCCCGAGCACGTAAAGACGATGCAGCGCAACTGGATCGGTCGCAGCGAGGGCGCGGAGGTGACGTTCCGCTGCGAGGAGCTCGGCGTGGACTACCCCGTCTTCACGACGCGCCCGGACACGCTCTTCGGAGCGACCTTCTTCGTGATGGCGCCGGAGCATCCCGACGTGATGCGCCTGGCCGAGGGCAACGCGCAGGAGCAACAGGTGCGCGAGTACGTCAACCACGCGCTCAACGAGACCAACGAGGAGCGCGGCAACGCCGACAAGCCGAAGACGGGCGTGGCGCTCGGGCGCACCGTCACGAACCCGGTCAACGGCGAGCAGATCCCGATGTACGTCGCGGACTACGTGCTGATGGAGTACGGCACGGGCGCGATCATGGCGGTGCCCGCGCACGACGAGCGCGACCACGCCTTCGCGCTCGCCTTCGATCTGCCGATCCGCCAGGTGATCGAGCCGCGTGAGCCAGCGGCGGATGTAGACGAGGACGCGCTCCCCTACAGCGGCGCGGGCCAGCTCGTGAACTCGCGCCCGGAGTTCGACGGCATGGACAACCGCGCGGCGCTGCAGGCGATCGTCGAATGGCTCGACCACGAGGGCAAGGGGCACGCGTCGGTGAACTACCGCCTGCGCGACTGGCTCATCTCGCGCCAGCGCTACTGGGGCTGCCCGATCCCGATCGTGTACTGCGAGCGCTGCGGCATGGTGCCGGTGCCCGAGGATCAGCTGCCGGTCGAGCTGCCCGAGATCGACGACTACACGCCAAAGGGCCGCTCACCGCTGGCGGCGGCGGAGGAGTGGGTGAACACGAGCTGCCCCGACTGCGGCGGTGCGGCGCGGCGCGAGACGGACACGATGGACACGTTCGTCGACTCCTCCTGGTACTTCCTGCGCTACTGCGATGCTGGCAACGACGAGGCGGCCTGGGACCCGGCGGTGCTGCGCGAATGGATGCCAGTCGATCAGTACATCGGCGGCGTGGAGCACGCGATCCTGCACCTGCTCTACGCGCGCTTCTTCTGCAAGGCGCTCGCCGACCTCGGCCACCTCGACTTCCAGGAGCCGTTCCAGTCGCTGTTCACGCAGGGGATGGTCACGAAGGACGGCTCGAAGATGAGCAAGTCGAAGGGCAACGTGGTCTCGCCCGCAGCGATCGTGCAGCGCGTGGGCGCGGACACGGCGCGCGCCTACATCCTGTTCGTGGGGCCGCCCGATCAGGACGCGGACTGGTCCGATGACGGCGTCGAGGGTGTGCACCGCTTCCTTTCGCGGCTCTGGCGGCTATCAGCGGAGACGGCCGAGCAGTCGGGTGCGCCCGCGCCGCTGGATCCCGGGCCGACGCCCCCTGAGGGCGATGACCTCGAGCTGCTGCGCAAGACGCACTGGGCGATCGACAAGGTCTCCGGCGATCTGCGGCGCTTCGCCTTCAACACGGCGATCGCGGCGGTGATGGAGCTGCTGAACGACTGCTCGCGGCTGCGCGAGGCGGTCAACGTGCAGACGCTGCGCTTCGCGCTCGGCACGGCCGCGTCGCTGCTCTCGCCGTTTGCGCCGCACGTGTGCGCCGACATCTACGAGATGCTCACGGGTGAGCGCGTGTGGGAGCAGCCGTGGCCGGAAGCGGAGGAGGCGCTGCTCGAGCGCGAGACCTACGAGCTCGTCTGCCAGGTCAACGGCAAGGTCCGTGATCGCGTGCAGGCGAGCGCGCAGGCCACGCCCGAGGCGCTCAAGGAGCTCTGCCGCGCTGCGCCCAACGTGCAGGCGCACGTGGAGGGCAAGCAGATCGTCAAGGAGATCGTGGTGGCAGGCAAGCTCGTGAACCTGGTGGTGCGCTACCGATCGCCGAGCTGAAGCCCGTCTACCTGATCCACGGCGATGACCACGGGGCGGTGGCCGAGCGCCGCGCGGGCTGCGCAAGCTCGCCGAAGGCGGCGAGGGCGCGAGCGGGAGCGTGGAGGTGCTCGAGGGCGAGAGCGCCACGCCGGCCGGCGTGGCCGATGCACTGGCGGCGATGACGCTCGCGATCGGACGGCGCGTGATCATCGTCGAAGGTGTGGAGCGCTGGCGCCAGGCCGACGTCGAGAAGCAGCTCGCGCCGCGCGATCGCGCAGATGCCGCCGGAGACGACGCTCGCGATGTTCGCGCGCGAGGAGGCGCGCGCGAAGGCCCCGGCGGGCCTGCATGAGGCGGTGAAGCGCGCCGGTGGACAGATCGTGGCGCAGATGACGGTGAAGCCGTGGGAGCTCGCGAAGTGGGCGCGCGCGCAGGCAGCCAAACTCGGGATCAGCTCGATGCGGCCGGCGCCAAGATGCTCGTGGCGCAGGTGGGCGAGCGCCAACAGCGCCTGCTGCGCGAGCTCGAGAAGCTGGCGCTCGAAGGCGATCAGGGAGGCGAGGCGCGCGCGCGGTGAGCGCGCAGGAGATCGAAGCGCGCGCGGCGCACTCGGCCGAGTGGCGCGCTTACGGCCTCGCGGACGCGCTCGTGGGCGGCGAGACGCGCGAGGCGACGCTGTCCTATCTGCGCCTGCGTGAGCAGGGCGAGCGCCTGTCGGGGCTGCTCTACCTGATGGCCAGCCGCCTACGCGAAGCGCTCGCGATCTCGCTGCGCTTGCAGGCGGGAGAGTCGGTCGCGGAGGTCAAGCGTGGCCTACGCATGCCCGCGCGCGCGGCGGAGCGCTTCGTTGCGGACGTTGCGCGCACCGAGCCAGAGCGTTTGCGCAGCGCGCTCGCGGAGCTAGCGGATGTAGAGCTCAACTCGCGCGGCGGCGCACCGCTTGTGGCGAGTCGCACGGCGGTGGCGGCGCTCTCAGAGGACACGATCGCGCAGCGCGCGATCGAAGCGATCACCGGCTAGGCGCTTAGCGACTACTCGCTGGCGGAGCGGACGAGCGTGCGGGCCGCGCGGGACTTCTTGCGCGCACCGGTGTTCTTGTGCATCGCGCCGCGCTTGACGGCCTTGTCGATCGTGCTCACGAGCTCACGGTGCGTGGTCTCGGCGGCGCTTGCATCGCCACCCTCCTCGACGTGAGCCTCCAGACGCCGAAAGAGCGTCTTGATCGTGGAGGTGTAGAGGCGGTTCTCCAGGCGCTCACGCTCGGAGCGGAGGATGCGCTTCTTCTGTGAGTGGATGTTGGCCATGAGCGAGAGACTGCGGGCGTCGTACGCAACGGCCTGGGCGCGCCGCAGAGCGCCGTACTATAGCGGCCTTGTCCGCCACCGTAGAGCCCGCCGGCGAGGACCCCGCGAGCCCAGCGCCCCCCGGTGGGGGCAGGGTGGCGCGCAACACGGCGATCTTCTCGCTGGGCACGGGCGTCTCGCGGATCGTGGGGCTGCTGCGCGAAGTGGTCTTCGCGAGCTATTTCGGCACGAGCGGACGCGCGTCGGCCTACACGATCGCGTCGCTCGTGCCGAACCTGGTGGCGCAGCTGTTCGCGCAGTCAGCGCTGTCGGCGGCGTTCGTGCCGGTGTTCACTGACCTGCTGCAAAAGGGGCGGCGCAGAGAGGCGCTGAGCCTCGCCTCGACGCTGTTCTGGATCATGCTGATCGGGCTCGGCGCGCTGAGCGCGATCTTCATCCTCGCGGCGGGCCTGATCATGTCGGTGTTCATCGGCCCGAAGTTCAACGGCGGCCTCAACGACCTCACGATCGGGCTCTCGCAGATCATGTTCCCGGTGATCCTGCTGCTGGGCCTCAATGGCCTGCTGGTGGGGATCCTGCAGTCCTATGACCACTTCACGATCCCGGCGATCTCGCCGGCGATCTGGAATGCGGTGATCATCGTGCTGCTGGTGGTGCTCGCGCCGCAGTTCCACGGCAAAGAGGAGATCTACGCCTACGCGATCGGCATCCTCGCGGCGACGGTGGTGCAGTTGATGCTGGCCTTCGGCGCGCTTGGGCGGATCGACTTCCGGCTGCGCTTCAGCATCGACTGGCACGACCCGCGTATCCGCCAGGTGTTCATGCTGATGCTGCCCGTGACGATCGGCCTGGGCATCGTGAACCTCGACCAGCTGATCAACTCGGCGTTCGGCAGCCTCGTCTCCGATGAAGCGCCTAGGGCGATCGACAACGCTTTCCGCATCTACATGCTGCCGCAGGGCGTGTTCAGCGTGGCGGTGGCGACGGTGCTGTTCCCGACGCTCAGCCGACTGGCGTCGCGGCGCGACCCTGCGGGGATGCGGCGCACGGTGGGCAACGGCATGCGCCAGATCAACCTGCTGCTGATCCCGGCGGCGGCGTTCATGATCGTGCTGAGCACGCCGATCACGCGGCTGGTGTTCCAGCGCGGTCAGTTCAACGCGCACTCCACGCACCTCGTCTCGATCGCGCTGTTCTGGTTCGCGTTCAGCCTGCCCTTCGGCGGCATCAACCTGTTGCTCACACGCACCTTCTTTGCTCTGCAGCGCCCCTGGATTCCCACGCGTCTGGCGGCGACCAACATGCTCGTGGACATCGTGGTGAGCGTGACGCTGTACAAGCCGCTGGGCATCGCGGGGCTTGTGATCGGCACGGTGGTGGCCAACGCAGTGATGACGATCCTGCAGTTGCAGCGCCTGCGCACGGGCTTCAACGGACGCCTGGAAGGCGCGCAGACGACGATGATCACAGCGCGCATCGCGGTGGCCTCGGCGCTGCTCGCGGGTGGCTCCTGGGTGGTGTGGTACGTGCTCGACAGCGTGATCGGGCGCTCGCTGCCGGCGCAGATCGTGTCGGTGGGCGCAGCTGGCGTGGCGGGCATGTGGCTGTACTCGCGCGCGGTGCTGGCGATGCACGTGCCCGAGGCGCATCAGGTCAGCCGCCTGGTGCGCGTGCGCCTGGGTAGGGCGTGAGCGTGCGGTGGATGACGTTTGGACGCGCTAGCCTTCCATACTCGGCAGATCGCCAACTCGACTACGGGCCCTGTTGAGGCTCAACCGCGGCTACGCGCCGGCTCTCGGGTCGGCGGCCTGTCCAGGTGTCGAGAGTGTTAAGCCGCCCAGGCGAAACACACAGTCCTGGGACGTATGAAGTAAGCGGCGATCTAGACCGGGCGCATGCCGGGTGGCCAAGGCTCACCCGGCCTCTGCTCCTGCGCCCTAGCCACCATCTATCGTGACCCGAACCTATGGATCAGGCGCACATCCGCAACTTCTCGATCATCGCGCACATCGACCACGGCAAGTCGACGCTGGCGGATCGCATCCTCGAGCTGACGCACACGGTGGCGCCGCGTGAGATGCGCGCGCAACTGCTCGACTCGATGGACCTGGAGCGCGAGCGCGGGATCACGATCAAGGCGCAGGCGGTGCGCGTGTTCTTCACGGCGAGCGACGGCGAGACCTACCAGCTGCACTTGATCGACACGCCGGGCCACGTGGACTTCACCTATGAGGTGTCGCGCTCGCTGGAGGCGTGCGAGGGCGCGCTGCTGGTGGTGGACGCGGCGCAGGGCGTGGAGGCGCAGACGGTGGCGAACACCTACCTGGCTGTGGAGTCGGGCCTCGAGCTGATTCCCTGCCTGAACAAGATCGACTTGCCGGGTGCGGAGCCGGAGCGGGTGGCGGGGGAAGTTTCAGAGCTGATCGGCGAGCCGGCAGAGTCGATCCTGAAGATCAGCGGCAAGACGGGCGAAGGCGTGGGGGAGGTGCTGGAGGAGCTGATCAAGCGCGTGCCGCCACCGGCTGGAGACCCCGATGGCGCGGCGCGGGCGCTGATCTTCGACTCGGAGTTCGACCAGTATCGCGGCGTGATCGCCTACATCCGGG
Source organism: uncultured Solirubrobacterales bacterium (assembly GCA_963785435.1). GTDB lineage: Bacteria > Actinomycetota > Thermoleophilia > Solirubrobacterales > Solirubrobacteraceae > Palsa-744. The sequence goes on along the minus strand of CAWAVE010000007.1, from coordinate 331,144 downwards.
TGGTGGACGGCGTGTTCCGCAAGGGTCAGCCGATCCGCGCGATGGCGGCGGGGACGGAGGCGGACATCGATGACATCGGCTTCTTCAGCCCGCAGATGATGCCGACGGACCAGCTGGCGGCGGGCGAGGTGGGCTATCTGATCACGGGCCTGAAGGACGTGACGCTGCTGCGTGTGGGAGACACGCTGACGACACGCGCGCACTCCGGATCCAGCGTGGGCGCGGCGACGGAGGCGCTACCGGGCTATCGCGAGGTCAAGCCGATGGTGTTCTGCGGGCTGTTCCCGATCGACTCGGACGACTACCCGGACCTGCGCGACGCGCTCGAAAAGCTCGTGCTGAACGACGCGGCGCTGTCGTGGGAGCCGGAGACCTCGGACGCGCTCGGCTTCGGCTTTCGCTGCGGCTTCCTCGGCCTGTTGCACATGGACATCGTGCGCGAGCGACTGGAGCGCGAGTACGACCTGGAACTGCTCGCGACGATGCCCTCGGTGGAGTTCGACGTGACGCTGACGAACGGCGAGGAGCGCGAGGTGCACAACCCCTCAGACATGCCCGATCCGGGCACGATCGAGGAGGTGCGCGAGCCGTTCATCAAAGCGTCGGTGATCGCGCCGAAAGAGTTCGTGGGCGCGGTGATGGAGCTCTGCCAGGAACGCCGCGGGGTGCACGCGGGCATGCACTACCTCTCGCCGGAGCGCGTGCAGATGACCTACGACCTGCCGCTCGCGGAAATCGTGCTGGATTTCTTCGATCAGCTGAAGTCGCGCACGCGCGGCTACGCCTCGCTGGACTACGAGCTCGAAGGGATGCGGATCTCTGACATGGTCAAGCTCGACGTGCTGCTGGCGGGCGACACGGTGGATGCGCTGTCGATGATCGTGCATCGCGATAAGGCCTACGAGATGGGCCGCACGCTGACGGAAAAGCTGCGCAAGCGGATCCCCGCCAGCAGTACGACGTGCCGATCCAGGCGGCGATCGGCGCACACGTGATCGCGCGCGAGACGGTGAAGGCGTTTCGCAAGGACGTGATCTCGGGTTGCTACGGCGGCGACATCACGCGCAAGAAAAAGCTTCTGGCGAAACAGAAGGAGGGCAAGAAGCGGATGAAGCAGGTGGGCCGCGTGGAGGTGCCGCAGGAGGCTTTCCTGGCGGTGCTCGAGCTCGGCGAGGACTAAGCGGTGCCCGGCGAGCCGGTGCGGCTGCTGTTCGTGTGCCTCGGCAACATCTGCCGCTCGCCGACGGCGGAGGGCGTGATGCGCTCGCTGGTGGAGCAGGCGGGGATGCAGGACCAGATCGAGATCGACTCGGCGGGCACGGGTGCATGGCACGTGGGCAGCGGCGCGGACGCGCGTGCGAGCTCGACGGCGCGGGCGCGTGGCGTGACGCTTGAAAGCGTGGCTCGCCAGGTTGTTTTGGATGATTTTGAGGCGTTCGATGTGGTGCTTGCGATGGACGCTGAGAACCTGCGCGCGCTGCGCCGCCTCGCGGGCAACGAGCAGCAGCGCGCGAAGATCCATCTGCTGCGCGAGTTCGATCCGGCGAGCGTGGGCGCGGCAGATCTCGACGTGCCGGACCCCTACTACGGCGGCGATGGCGGCTTCGAGGAGGTCTTCGAGCTCGTGCAGGCGGCGTGCGCGGGGTTGTTGGAGAGGATCCGGGCGGGAGAGCTTGTGAGCCTGCCGGCGGGCGCGAGCGAGGCGTCGCGCGTGGGAGGCGGCGACATCAACGAGGCGTTCCGCGTGGTGCTCGCAGACGGCCGCGCGGCGTTCGTGAAGACGCGCGCGGATGCTCCGCGGGGTGAGTATGCGGCGGAGGCGGCGGGGCTGCGTTGGCTGGCGGAGCCGGGGGCGCTACGCACGCCAGAGGTGCTCGAGGTCACGGAGGACCACCTGGCGCTCGAGTGGATCGAGTGGGGTGCGCTCAGCGCGCAGGGCGCGGAGGAGTTCGGGCGCGGCCTGGCGGAAACACACGCGGCGGGTGCGCGGGGCTTCGGCACGAGCGGCACGAGCGGCTTTGGCTGGCTGCGCCTGTCGAACGAGCGGACGGCGGACTGGGCGAGCTTCTACGCGCAGCGGCGGCTTGCGCCGATGGCGCGGATCGGGGCGGAGCGTGGCGTGCTTTCTGTGCGGGCGGTGGCGTGGCTCGAGCGGGTGTGTGAGCGCCTGCCGGCGCTCGTGGGTCCAGCCGGAGGGCGCGGCGCGGCTGCACGGCGATCTGTGGGGCGGCAACGTGCTGGCGGACAGCACGGGGCGACCGTGGCTGATCGACCCGGCGGCCTACGGCGGGCACCGCGAGGTGGATCTGGCGATGCTCAGGCTGTTCGGCACGCCGGGCGGCGAGCGGACGCTGGCGGCGTACGCGGAGCAGAGCCCGCTGGCTGAGGGCTGGCAGGAGCGCGTGGAGCTCTACCAACTGGCGCCGCTGCTCGTGCACGCGCTGCTGTTCGGCGGCTCCTACGTGGGCAACGTGGAGCGGATCGCGAAGCGCTTCGGCAGCTAAGGCAGCGCGCGACTGTCCCGGTTGCGCGGGATGGTCGGAGTAGAGGGTGTGCGCGCAAAGACGATCGCGAACCGTCGCCGTTTGTATCTGCTCGGTCGCGTGTTGGTGGCGCGCAACTATCGGCGCGAGCTGACGCTTGTGAGCGTGGCAAAGGCGCTTGAAAGCTCGCCGCGCGAGCTGCAGCGCGCTTACCCCCAGTTCGGGGAGAGCTTCAGCGAGGATCTGACTGCGCGGCGTATGGCGGCAGCGGCGGAGCTGCTGCTCGAGCAGCGCTCGATCCCGGTGGCGTCGGTGGGAAGGCTCGTGGGCTACAAGGAGCCGTCTTACTTCGCGCGCGCGTTCCGCCGTCGCTTCGGCGTCTCACCGATGCGCTTTCGCAGCGGCGCTGAGGGGTTCGGTGACGGCGAGATCGTCAGCGGTGAGCTCAGCGGGTTCGGCTCCGGGTAGGCGCAGACGCATGAGCGTGCCGCCGGCGGGCGCGGACTCGGCGGTGATGGTGCCGCCCTGCTGGGCTGCGACCTGCCTGACGATGGCGAGGCCGAGGCCCGATCCCGGTTTGCCGCGGGCGTCGGCGCCGCGGTAGAAGCGATCGAAGATGTGTGGCAGGTCCTTGGGAGAGATGCCGGGTCCGTGGTCGCGGACGCAGAGCTCGATGTCTCCGAGCGTGACGTCGACAGGTTCGCCGCTGGGGCTGTACTTGATGGCGTTGTCGATCAGGTTGCTGACGGCGCGCTCCAGGCGGGCGGGCACGCCGGTGACGAGCGTGGGCTCGAGCGATACGCGCAGCGGCGTGGTGGGAGTGTGGCGGCGGGCGCGCTCGACGACCTCCTCGACGAGCAAATCGAGGCGCAACTCCTCGCTGTCCTCGCGCTGCTCCTCGCCGCGGGCGAGGTCGATCAGGTCGTTGATGACGAGCGTGAGCTCCTCGATCTGCTCGACGACGTCACGCAGCAGGCCGCGTTGATCTTCGCGGTCCATGTCGGGTCCCTGGTGCTGCAGGATCTCGATGTTGGTGCGCAGGCTGGTGACGGGCGTGCGTAGCTCGTGAGAGGCGTCGGCGACGAGCTGGCGCTGAGCGTGCACGGAGGCGTCGAGCGCGCTGACGGATTGCTCGAGCGCGTCGAGCATCGCGTTGAAGCTGCCGGCGAGCCGCCCGATCTCATCGGCGTCGACGGGTTCGATGCGGCGGCTGAGGTCGCGTGTGACGGCGACGTGCTCGGTGGCCTCGGTGAGGCGCTTGAGCGGCTGCACGGCGGCACCGGCGACGAGGCGGCCGAGCAGCGCGGCGAGCGCGATGCCGCCGACGACGAGCAGCGTGAGGATCAGCCGTAGACGGCCGAGCAGGCTGTCGACTTCGGTGAGCGGCAGCGCGAGCTGCACGGCGCGGCCGTTGCCGAAGGGCTCGGCGAGGACGCGAAGATGGATGCCGTGCAGGCGCGTGTCGCGCAGGAAGGCAGCGCCGCCGTGGGCAGCAAGCGCGCGCGTTTGCGCGTCGGCGGGGAGCGAGACGTTCTGTGCGGAGCGTGCGAGGATCTTGCCCTGCGCGTCGACGACCTGCTGGTAGCCGCGCACCTGGTCGGGGTTGGGCGGCAGATGTCCGAACAGGTTGCGCGCGCCCCGCGTGGTGCTGGTGCCGCTGAGCCGGCGGCGGATTTTGCCGCGCGTGGCGGCGCCAGCGCTGGATGCATCGCTAGCCGCAGCGCTTGCGCCATTGCTGCTCGCGGTCTGGCCCGTGGCGCTCGTGAGCGTGCCCACGTCGCCGAGGTCGAGTGTGGGGGTAGCGGGCGCGGGGGTGCCGCCGGTACGCAGGAACTTCACGAGCCGGCCGGCCTCGCGTCCGCGGTTGTGCAGTTGGGTGTCGACCTGGCGATGTAGCTGGTCGGAGGTGAGGAAGTAGGTCAAGAGCGAGGCGAGCACGACGGCTACGGCTACGGCGGCGGCGGAGACGATGGTGATGCGGCGACGGAAGCTCATTGTGGGGTGCGCAGCACGTAGCCGACGCCGCGCACGGTGTGCAGCAGGCGCGGCTCGTCACCGACCTCGGTCTTGCGGCGCAGATAGCCCATGTAGACGCCGAGCGAGTTGGAGCTCGAGCCGAAGTCATAGCCCCAGACCTGCTCGAAGATGGTGGAGCGCGAGAGGACCTGGCGAGGGTGGCGCATGAACATCTCGAGCAGCAGGAACTCGGTGCGGGTGAGCGCGAGGAGACGCTCGCCGCGCAAGGCCTCATGCGCACGGAGGTCGAGGCGCAGATCCTCGAAGGTGAGGATCTCGCCGGGACCGTCGTCGTCCTCGCCGGCGCGCCGCAGTAGCGCTCGCACGCGTGCGAGCAGCTCGCGCAGGGCGAAGGGCTTGACGAGGTAGTCATCGGCGCCGGCGTCGAGACCGGCGACGCGGTCGTCGACCTCACCGCGGGCGGTGAGCATCAGCACGGGCGTGGTGTCGCCGCCCTCGCGCAGGCGGCGGCAAACCTCGAGGCCGTCCATGCGCGGCATTGCGATGTCGAGGATCACGGCGCCGTAGGCGTGAGCGCCGAGGTGCTCGAGCGCCTCATGCCCGTCTGTGGCCTGTGCGACCTCGTAGTCTTCGAGCGAGAGCGCACGCGAGAGCGCGCTCTGCACGGCGGGCTCATCGTCGACGACCAGTATGCGCGCTTGCTCAGCCAAGGGGAAGTCTCCTGCTTGCAGGCTAGCGTGGTGGGGTAACTGCAGAGCGCATTCAACGAGCGCAAAGGGGGCGGCAGCTATCGCGAAGGGGAGCGACATCGAGACGCGCGAGGATGAAGGCGAGAGCGACGCGGGCGTGTTCGCGGCGCAGTCGCGCAAGCTGCGCAACAGCCTGATCAGCCTGGCTGTGTTCTTCGCGCTCGTGGTGGCGCTGCTGTTGGGCGTGCCATCGTTGCGCACGGCGGGCAACCGGATCGCAGACGCGGAGCGCTCGTGGATCGTGCTCGCGCTTGTGTTGGAGGTGCTCTCGTGCGTGAGCTACGTGGTGCTTTTCGACCTGGTGTTCGGGAGGCTCGGACATAGCCTCAGCTCGCGTCTTTCGCTGTCGGAGCTGGCGGTCAACTCGGTGGTGTCGGTGAGTGGTCTCGCGGGCCTCGCGCTGGGTGCTTGGGTGCTGCGCAGCAAGGGCTTCTCGGTGCAGCGGATCGCGAAGCGCTCGGTGCTGATCTTCGTGCTCACGAGCGCGGTGAACGTGGGGGCGGTGGCGCTGATCGGCATCCCGATGTGGCTGGGAATCATCGCGGGCTCACGTGATGAGCTCTTGACGCTGGCGCCGGCGTTGGCGGCGATCACGGCGATCACGGGAACGCTCGCGTTGGCTGCGTGGGCACGCCGCACGGCGGAGGCGCGTGCGGGCAAGAGGGGGCGTGCGACGGTGGCGCTGACGGCGATCGGCGGCGGCGTGGAAGACGCGCTCGGGCTGATCGGCAAGCGTGACTGGCGACTGCTCGGCGCGGTTGGCTATTGGCTGTTTGACAACCTCGTGCTGTACGCCTGTCTGGCGGCGTTTGGGCCGGCTCCATCGTTTTGGGTGGTGGCGATGGCGTACCTGGTGGGGATGCTCGCCAACTCTATCCCCGTGCCCGGTGGCTTCCTCGCGGTGGAAGGTGGCCTGGTGGGCATGCTGCTGTTGTTCGACGTGCGACCGGCTTCGCTGGTGATCGCGGCGGTGGTGGTCTATCGTGCGCTGTCGCTGTGGGTGCCGGCGCTGATCGGCTCGGTGGCGTTCCTCAGCCTGCGTCGCGAGATCGGCAAGCCGGCGAGGCCAGCGGTATCGGGCTAGCCGTAGTGCTCGTCAGCCGTAGAGCTCGCGCTCGTAGGCGGAGGATGCAGCGGCGAGCTGGCAGGCGTGCCCGGGAAGGTTTGCCATCAGGCGCTTGAGCCTAGGTTCGACGGGACCTGAGAGGCCGGGACAGTAGACGGGGGCGGGCAGCGGTCCGCTGGAGGTGCCGGGCGCGTTGACGGGTAGGAGTTCGCCGGTGGCATGCAGGGCGTGGGCGAAGGTGTCGGAGAAGACGTCGATGGCGAGGCGACCGGTGTAGATCTCGATGGTGTGGCCGCCGTCATAGACGACTGCGGGTACGCCGCGCACGATCGCGTTGCGCTGCGGGCCGAGGCTTGCGTTTGAGTGAAGGCGATAGACGACGGTGGTGACCTGTAGCGGCAGCAGGCAGCTACCGCCGCCGAAGATGCCCTTGCTCTGCACGCAGTCGCCGTAGTAGACGCTGTCGCCGATGCGGTCGATGTAGCCGCTCAGACCATCGGTGGCGGCGAGCTCGTGACCTTCGAAGCTTGGCCCGACCCAGTAGACGGGGTAGTAAGGGAAGGTCTGCACTTCGGCCAGTTCGCCGGCGGCGATCGGGCGCGGATGCCCGGTCCCGCAGCCGCCGGCGAGCAGGGCGATAGCGAGTAGGGCAAGCGCAAGCGCGATCAGGCGCGCGCGCGTTCGTGGCGCTCGGGTGGCTGGTGCGAGGGGCATCGGCGTCATTATCTTGGCGTGCGGCGCAGAAGCACAGCTACTTCAGGTTCGCTCGAGGGTTCCTACATGCACGGTTCCGCCACCGACCTGGCGGAGATACCGGGGTCCGGTGGGGTAGCACACCGGACCCCGGTCGATCTTCGCATTGGCGGGGTGCGCGCTGCGTCACTCTGGCTGATGGCGTTTGTGGCGGCGCTGCTGGCGGTATGGCTGATCGTGGATCCGCGCACGCCGGATTTGGCCGCACAGGTCTATCGCGTGGGCCTGTTTCGTGAGCTCGGCATGGCGGTGTGGGATGAGCATTGGTATGCGGGGCATCACCTGCCCGGCTACAGCCTGCTGTTCGGCCCGCTCGGCGCGCTGCTCGGCCTGCGGACGGTGGCGGTGGCCTCAGTGTTGGCCTCGACGCTGCTGTTCGAGCGTGTGGCGCGCTCGTGCTACGGGAATGTGGCGAGCTGGGGCGCGGCACTGTTCGGGCTGGCGGCGGCGGGCGATGTGTGGGCGGGGCGACTGACGTTCGCGCTGGGTGTGGCGCTCGCGCTGGGGGCGTGCCTGGCACTGCAGCGCGGGCATCCGCTGGTGGGCGCTGTGGTGAGTGCGTTGTGCGCGGCGGCGAGCCCGGTGGCGGGCGTGCTACTCGGGCTGGTGGCCTTGACGGTCGCGCTCAGCGGGCGCTCGCCGCGCGCTGTGCTCGTGCTGGGGGCACCCGGCGCGATCGTGGTGCTGGCGCTCGCGGCGCTGTTCCCGGAAGGGGGCTGGGAGCCTTTTCCGTTGAACTCGTTCGCTGCGACGGTGCTCGTGGTGGCGGCGTTCATCTGGGGGCTGCCGGCTGCTGCGAGGGAGCTTCGGATCGGCGCGCTGCTTTACCTGTTGATCTGCGTGCTGTGCGTGACGATCCGCACACCGATGGGCAGCAACATCGAGCGCTATGCGGTTCTGCTGGCGGCGCCGCTACTGCTCTGTGCAGGGCTCTCTGAGCACCGGCAAGCGGGTGCGCGCAGGAGCCGACCGCTGACGTTGGCGGGCACGCTGGGGCTGTGCACGGCGCTCGTGTTCGTGACCTGGGGCCCCGTGCGTGAGACGCTCGCGGTGGCTGGCAGCAAAGCGACAGACGCGTCCTACTACGTGCCGCTCGAGCGCTTTCTGAAGGCGCAGGGCGGAGAGCTGGTGCGCGTGGAGGTGCCGTTGACGCGGTCGCACTGGGAGGCCGCGATGCTGGCGCCGCAGTTCTCGCTGGCGCGAGGCTGGGAGAAGCAGCTGGACACTCGGTTCAATGATGTGCTGTTGAGGCCGGGACTTGACGCCTCGTCCTACTTGCGCTGGCTGCAGAGCGAGGCGGTCACGTTCGTGGCAGTGCCCGATGTGGCGCTCGATCCCTCCAGCGCGCAGGAGGGACGTCTGATCCGCGCGGGTCTGCGGTATCTCAGGCCGGTCTACGCGAGTGCGCATTGGCGTGTGTACCGGGTGCTCGGCGCGGTGGCGCTCGCATCGGGTCCTGGGCAGCTCACGAGCTTGCAGCACGACTCTTTCACGCTGCGCGCAACGGCGGCAGGAGGCTTCTTGGTGCGGGTGCGCTTCACTCGCTACTGGACGCTGACGCAGGGCAGCGGCTGTGTGCGGCCTGCTGCGGGAGGCTGGACGGCAGTGACCGCCGATCGTCCGGGCAGGGTGGTTGTTGCGGCGCGCTTCTCATTCTCGCGCGCGTTCGCGCCGAACGGCTCCTGCACGAGCGCGCGCTCGCGATGAGGCGCATGGGTGCGACGTTCATCTGGGCTCATCTGGGTGCGAGACCGTAGAGGCCGGTGAGACCGGTGAGGTAGATGTTCTTGCCGTCGCTGATGACGGGGTCGAAGGCGCCGGTGTTCATTTCAAAGCGCAGGCGGCCGGTGGAGATGCCGAGGCCGTAGGTGTTGTGGTCGGCGAGGTTGGCGAGGTAGACGGTGCGCCCGATGATGGTGGCGGAGCCGGAGATGCGGCCGTGGGCGTTGAACTTCCAGCTGACGTGGCCGGAGCGGGCATCGAGGGCGTAGAAGGTGCCGTCGTAGGAGCCGATGTAGACGGTGGGGCCAAGGCCGGGTGCGTTGGTGACGGCGGGGGAGGCATAGACGTAGGCGCCGGTCTGCACGGCCCAATCGAGGCGGCCTGAGCCGGCGTCGTAGGCGTAGACGCGTCCGTCGGTGTTGCCGAGGTAGACGCGGCCGTAGATGACGGCGGCGGTGGAGTAGAAGGTGCCGCTGCCGAGCAGCGCACCTTCGGAGCTGGAGCGCCAGAGACGTTGACCGGTCTGCTCGGAGATCGCCTGGACGTGTCCGGAGTAGTCGCCGAAGTAGAGCACGCCGCCGGAAAGGCTGGGGCTGGCCTTGACGGCGCCGCTTGCGTGGTAGGCCCAGACGACGCTGCCGTTGGTGGCGTTCAGCGCATAGACGGTGCCGCTCTGGGAGCCGAAGTAGAGGCGGCCGTGGTCGAGGAGCGGGGAGGACTCGCTGGGGCTGGGCAGGGAGCGCGACCAGCGGAGCTTGCCGGTGGCGGAGTTGAGCGCGAGGATGCGGCCGGGGCTCGAATGATTGCCGGTGGAGAGCACGGTGGCGTAGACGGTGTTGGCGCTCACGGCGGGCGTGGAGGCGGAGAGGCGCCCGAGCGGCGTGGTCCAGATGGGCTTGCCGGTGCGGCGGTCGACGGCGGTGAGCACGGCGTCGTCGGCGAGCTGGAAGATGCGCTCGCCGTAGATCACGGGGGGAAACTCGAGCAGCGCATGCTCGTTGTGCACCCAGATGCGCTTGAAGGGCGGATGCACGGCGTCGGGCGCGGGGAAGAAACGGGTGTGGTTCTTGGTGTAGCCGTAGTTCGGCCAGGCAAAGCGGCTAGGCGGCGTGGCCTTGGGCAGGGTGGGCGTGGGCTGGGGTAGGAAGCGGGCGTGGGGGTGGTAGATGCTGCCGGTGCGGTTGCGCTCATAGAGGTAGCCGGCGAGCGCGGCGGCGGCGATCAGGAGGATCAGCGCGAGGAGCGCGAGACGAATGCGTTTGGAGCGCGGGAGCAGGCGCTTGAGCAGCGCGCTCACGAGAGCGCGGCGAGGGAGGTCAAGCTGCGAGCTTGCGGGACTGTGCGCTGCTCGCGGCGCTCGCGCCGGCGGGCTCGGCGGTGGCGTTCAGAGGTGCGCCCTGGCGCTGAGCGGCTGCGTTGCGGGCTCGCTTGGCGGGCCATCGCGCAGCATGGCGGAGCAGCCGGGCGCAGGCCAGCACGAGCATCCAGAGCAGCACGACGGCAAGCGGCGGCAGGGTGAGCCCGGCGATCAGGGCGATCACGTCGTGGTTGCCGTTGAGCGACCAGTTCCAGAGCAGATAGTCGCCAAGGGTGAGGCCGGAAACGAAGACCAGCGGTCTGCGAAACACGGCCATAGCCTAAACAGCACCGAGGACAGACGTAGGCTTGGGCGATGCGTGCGGGAGAGCGGGGCCTATGATCGCTGCGGATGAAGGCCGCTGGAGGGCAGTCGCAGATCTTCGCGCCAGGGATGCTGGAGGGACGCGCGATCCTCGTGACGGGCGGCGGAACGGGGCTGGGGCGAGCAACAGCGCTCGAGCTGGCGCGCTGCGGCGCGAAGGTGACGATCGCGGGGCGCCGCGGCGAGGTGCTCGAGCAGGCGGCGGCTGAGATCGCGGCAGCGACGGGTGTTGAGGTGGGCAGGGCGAGCGGCGACGTTCGTGAGCGCGAGGAGGCGCGACGGCTGATTGGAGAGCTGCTGGAGCGCGGCGGTGGACTAGATGTGCTGGTGAATAACGCGGGTGGCCAGTTCTTCAGCCCAGCGGAGCTGATCGCGGCGAAGGGTTGGCGTGCGGTGTGGCGGCTGAACGTGGAAGGCATGCTGAACATGGCGGAAGCGGCGTTCGAGCTGGCGCTCGAGCGGGCGGGCGGGGGAACGGTGATCAACGTCACGCTATCTCCCCATCACGGGATGCCCGGGATGGCTCATTCAGGGGCGGCGCGCGCGACGGTGGAGGCGCTCACAAGGGAACTGGCGCAGCGCTGGGCACAGGCGGGCGTGGCGGTGATGGCGGTGGCGGCGGGCGCGTTCGATACGGAGGTGATGGTGAAGTACCCGCAGAGCGTGCGCGCGGGCATGTCACGCTCGGTGCCGCTGCAGCGCATGGGCACAGTGGACGAGCACGCATGGCTCGTGGCGATGCTCTCCTCGCGATTGGGGCGAGCGTTCAGCGGATCGGCGGTGACGCTGGACGGGGCACGAGATAACTGGTTCGGCCCGTGGCCGCCGCAAGGGCTGCTCGACGAGTCAGGCGAGGTGCCGGTGGAGGAGCGCCGCTGAGGGGGAGCGCGCAGGCGCTGACGCGCTGAGCGAGCGCGCGGGTAAGATGGATCTGGGCGTGCGGGCGAAGTGTTGTGGCTGCACAGAAGCCTTCCAAGCTTCTAGGGCGGGTTCGATTCCCGTCGCCCGCTTGTTTTGCCACGGGGAGTGGCGCAGTCTGGTAGCGCACCCGGCTGGGGGCCGGGCGGTCGCAGGTTCAAATCCTGTCTCCCCGATTAGATTCTCGTTGGATGCTGGTGACGGCCGGGGACCGCCCAGAGCGCGGAGATTGGCTCTGGGATAGCGAAATCGGGAGGTGTCGGAGCCGCGGCGCTCCGTGACCGCCGTGCGCCGGCTCGGGCTGGACCGCCCACGAAACCGCCCACGCGGCTACGCGTGGGCGGTCCAAGAGTTTCCAGAGGTCGCCTGGGCGAGGTTAGAGCTCTTGTCGAGCGCCTCCGCCGCGATCGGCTCGAGGCGGGCGTTGGGCCCTGCGAGTCACACAGTTCGAGCCCTTCGCCGACTTGAGAAAGCATCGTCAACCGTCACCCGCAGGTTCACGCGCGGGTGTCTTGGCGCCGCCACCGTGCGTGCGATCCTCTGCGCTGTGGACGACAAAGCAGCCACCCGACTGATGATGCACTGGGAACACCCGGCGAGTGCTGACAACGACTCGCGGATGCTGTTCCTCTCGGCTCGCGACGACGCGGCGGTCGCGCTCCGCGACTTGGTCGCTGACGGAGCCGAGGCGCTTGCGGTCACGCCGCTGGCGCTCGTACTGCTCGCGGGGGACGCGGTGCTGCAGCTGTCGATCGAAGGGACTCGCGAGGAGCCGACGCTGACCCTCGCGCTGTTTCCTACCCGCTCGCCGGCGCTCGGCGCCAAGATGGTAGAGAGGGTCGAGCGTCCCGGCCAACCGGGCAGTCCCCGTGCGCGAACGTGGACGTTCACGCCTCTCGCGGGTGCCCGTCCGATCACGCTGGCGCACCGGCAGGTGAGCAGCGCCCATGCCGACGAGGAAACGCGCGCGAGGTTCGCTCTCCGGCTCGCCGCGCTGGCGGGGTGGCCGGTCCCGGCTGGGAGAGGCACCGAAGATGGATGACGCTGCGCTACTCGCTGCCGTCGGCCGCGTCGAGGCTCGCGGTTACTACCCGGCGCCGCTCGACATGCTCAGCGACGAGATCGGCGAGCGCGGCGAAGTGGTCGAACGCGAACTCGACCGGCTCGCCGGCGGCGGGGTCCTCGAGCGCCACAAGCAGCCGGACAGGGACCCCGCGTACAGCTCACAGGTGCGTGGGGGTGTCGGCGGGGGCTGACAGGGGCGCGCTCCTCCCGCGCCGCTCGCACCCGGTGCTACCTTCCGCCCATGACCGCATTCGAGAAGTTCCTCATAGCCCTCGTCGTGCTCTACGCCGCGTCGCACGCTGCGGTGAGGTTCGGCAAGGCCGCTGGCGTCCCCGCCGGGCTCGTGTCGCTCGCCGAGGGCCTCGTGACCACCTGAGCCACTAGCCGTCCGACTGGCGCGCGAACCTCGTGCGCCGTGAACGCGAAAGCGGAGAAGGTCGACGGCGGGCCGAGTTGGCTGCAGCGCCTGCTCTGCCGGAACTGCTTCAAGGACGAGAGCCCGCCCGCAGACGACGAGGAGGCCACCCCCGGCGCGAAGCCGCCCGACCCCGACCGCGAGGGTGTGGCGGCGCTGCTCGCCATCGCGACGAACACCGTCGAAGATGAGCGCGAGCGAGGGCGCGCCCTCGACAACAAGTGCGGCTCTCTCGTGGGCTACACCGGCGCGATCCTCACCGCCGTCGGGCTGCTCGCCCCCAAACTCATGAAGCACCTTGGCCGCGTAGGCGAGCCCGTCGCGAAAGTCTCATTCGTCGTCGCCGTGGTCGCGCTCCTCGCCGGCGTGCTGCTCGCGCTGGTCGGCGTCCTGATGCCGCAGAAGTACCGGAGCCTTGGCAAGCAGGCGATAGCGGCTTTCACGCGCGCCGACGTCCAGGCGCACGACGCCCTCTGGGTGCATCAGTCGATGCTTGGCTCGCTGAGCGAAATCCTCCACCAGGACCGGCCCGTCAACGACTGCAAGGCGAAACTGACCAAATGGGTAGCGGGATGCCTCGCGGTAGCATTTGTCGCCGTAGGCGTCGTTGCAGTCGTGGTCGCGTTCCACCAATTCGGAGTTTGAGCACATGACCGACGAGGCAGAGCCCGCAACACCAGCCGCCGAGCCCGCGGCGCCCGCCGCAGTGAGCGCGCCGGCCGAGCCCGACGCCGGATCGCAGCCCGACGCGTTCGCGACGGAGATCTCCGAGCGCGCCGCACAGCCGACCGCGTTTGTAACCGAAGACGTAATGAAGGAAGCCAAAACCGATGACTGAGTCCCAGCCGCAGCCGCAGCCCAAACCCGCGCCGCTTCCGACGGAAATTTCGGAACGGGGTCAGAAAGAAAAATGACGATCGCTCGAGAGACGCCGGCGCCGCAGCCTCCTCCGCGGCCCGATCCGTTCCCGACGGAGATCATCATCGAGGGCGAATAGGGACACCGTGCCGAGCGACGGCGCGGTGTCCTACTCGTAGAGCGAGTTGTTGATCGCGCGGACCCGCTCCGGGTCCGGCCATTTGAGCTGAGCGTGGCACGCGATTAGCGCGTGCGCGTAGAGCGGCACGACGACCGGCCACCACGGCGAGTGCTCGCCCTTGGCGGGGCGGTCGACCACGGACGGGGGGTTCTCCGGGTCCCACGTTGAGTATCGGAGGAGCGTCTCGGGCTGCATGTGCACGATCGCGCTTCCGGGCCGGTACACGAACGTGTACATGGCACGCATGCTCAGCATCCTCTCGCCGCCGTCGATCGGCAGCTCGCTGAACCCGACCATTTGGCCGCCCCAATGCTTGTCGACCTCCTCCGCGAGCTGTGCGACGTCGGGCATCCGGCGGCCAGCCGCGGTGGCCTCCCTGACCTGCCTCTCGTTCATGAGCGTGTGGCCCCGCTGCTCGACCTCACGGTGCATTTTCAGAACCTGTCGGCGAGCTTCGTTGCCCCAGTGCACGGTGTTCACCGGCGGGTCGATTGACACCCACATGAAGCGGACCACCATCTCGTAGAACGCGCGGATCAGGACGAGGCCGTCATCGGGGAAGTCCGCGGCCATGAGCTCGACGATCGCCTCGACGGTGTCCGCCATTCGCACGATCGCCGCCGCGCAGAACTCGCGGTGGTACGCCTCGCCTGCGTAGAACCGCTGGGGTAGGTGCGATTCGACGACCTCGACGAGCTCGCGTGCGACTCGCTCCGTCCGTGCGGTCGTTGGGTGCTCCGGACCCACAAGCCATGCGTCCACGGGCCTGATTCTCGCGGCGAGCCCGGCAGACCCCGCGCCCCTCGCTGCGGTGGATGGGCAGTCCTAGCCCTTGGCGGGCTGTTCGCGCGACAGCAGCTCGGCTATTGCCGCCTGCTCGGCGTCGGCGCCGGCCTTGACAGCGTTCATCCTTCCTCGATGCTCTGCCCACTCACGGAAACGACGAGCGCGCACCCGCTTGATTCCGAGCTGCTTTGATGGATCGCCCGGGTTCAAGGTTTCCCAGACCTTTCCTTGTGCGTTCTCATAGCGGGCCCAGAAGACCCGTGTCGGGTCCGGGTCGCCTCGCTTCCCGATCAAGATCAACGCGTCCACCGGCAGCGGCCAGGCCGCGTTCGCCCGGGACGGCAGTCGTTGTCCAGCTCCAAGGACGCGGTACACGCTGCCGGCTCGATGCTGTCCAACCTCGTCTTCGTAGGGGATGCGGACCCCGTGAAACTCCACCCCGAACCTGACGTTGAAGGCGGCACCCTCGCCCTCGTTGGAGAGGTACACATCGACCACGAAGTTGCCGCGCCCTGTTGGTGCCCCGAAGCGTCCTGCGTCCTCGTTAAGACGCCGTTTCCCGGCCTGGTGGGCGAGAACGATGGGCTGCGTGCGTTTCCGCTCGTTGACGACCGTGATCCACGCGCTCACCGCCGCGACCACGACGCCGATGACGCCGACCGCCGCCGCGACCCAGATGGCCACCTTCTGCCCGGTGGTGAGAGCGACGATCAGGCCGTTCACGCAGCGAGCCTATCCGGCGATCGCGCCGCGGAGAGCGGGGTGGGGCGTGGCTAGGCTGGTCCGATGGCCAACGCATGCGTGTTCTGCGGCACCACCACCGAGAAGATCACGAAGGAGCACGTCTTTCCCGACTGGATCTCCGAGCTGTTCGGACGCGAACCCGGCGGCACGGCCGAGATGGTCGAAAGCGACGGGTCGATCCAGGCATTCCCCGCCGTGCCGTTCCAGCAGCAGGTTCGGGTTGTCTGCAAACCGTGCAACGAGGGGTGGATGGCCGATCTCGAGAGTGACGTCAAGGGCTTTCTCGGACCCATGCTGCTCGAACGCCGCAAGACGACCCTCGCCCCGTCGGAGCAGGAGCGGTTGGCGACGTGGGCCGTCAAGACGGCGATGACGATGGACCACCTGCATCCGAAGGAGCTCGTGATTCCTGCGGTGCAGCTGTCCGAGTTCCACGCAGCGCAGACCGCTCTCCCCGGTCAGCTTGTCTGGATCGCGCTGCGCGAACAGATCGAAGACGAAACTGAAAGACCGCTCCTGGGTTCAGTGCTCAAGCAGTCGGTCGGTGAGTTCTTCCTGATGCCCGACGTCGCCCAGGAAGCCGAGCAGTGGCACAAGGAAGGCCGCAACGTCTACCGCATCACCTTCACGATCGGGCACGTCGCGTTCCAGGTCTTCGGACACAATTTGCCGACCGGCATGCGCGTTGAAGTGCCGCCCGGTGCTCCGGTCCGCATCATCAACGCCGGCTCGGCTCCGGTCCAGTGGCCTCCTGCCGACGCAATCGAAAGCATTGGCGGGATGCGGGGCTTGCACGACGCTTTCGGTTGACCCCAGAATGAATCGCTCCGGGAATCGTGGAGGCAGTTTTTATTGGGTGTTCTGTCTGCTCTTGGTCTGCTCGTACTCGGCGGGCGGGAGCCCGTCGCATGCGCTGTGTAGTCGCCTGTGGTTGTGCCAGTCGACCCATTCCAGGGTTGCTAGCTCGACTTGGTCGAGTGTCTTCCACGAGCCTCTGCGGTTGATCAGCTCGGTCTTATAGAGCCCGATCGTTGTCTCGGCGAGGGCGTTGTCATAGCCATCGCCGACGGACCCGATCGAGGGGTCAGCGCCAGCGTCGATCAGTCTCTGCGTGACCGCAAATGACGTGTATTGGCTCCCGGCGTCGGAGTGTGCAATCAGACCCTTGGCGACTGGTTGGCCGTGGTGGTCTCGTGCCCAGAGCGCCATCTCAAGCGTGTCGAGCACAAGCCCAGTTTTCATGTTCGTGTCAGCCTTCCAGCCCACGATCCGCCGACTGAACACGTCGATCGTAAACGCCACATAGACGACACCTGACCACGTCGCGACATACGTGAAATCTGAGACCCAAAGACGGTTCGGAGCCACAGCAGTGAAGTCACGGTCGACGAGATCAGGCGCTCTCTGCCCGCCTGGGATCGTGGTGCGGCGCTTCTTGCCACGGATCGCGCCCTGCAGCCCGTCCTTGGCCATCAGCCGTTCAACTGTGCAGCGAGCAACATCGATACCTTCGCGCTGCAGCTGCCACCACACCTTCCGCACACCATAGACCCCGTAGTTGGAGCTATGGACCCTGCGGATCTCAGCGAGCAACTCAGCGTCACGCATAGCCCGCCGAGAAGGGTTGCGCTCCCGCACCTTCACCGCGTAATAGCTGGATGGAGCGACCCCCAAAGCCCGGCAGATCGGCTCGACCCCAAACTCCCCACGGTGAGCATCAACCAAAGCGCTCATCTCCTCGGCTGCGGGTCGAGCTCCCGCGCGAAGAAAGCCGACGCGGCCTTCAAAATCTCGTTAGCCCTGCGCAACTCACGGTTCTCACGCTCGAGCTCCTTGATCCGACCAGCCTCCGCCGTGCTCACGCCCGGACGCACACCACCATCAACTTCTGCCCGGCGCACCCAGCCACGCAACGTCTCCTCTGAGCAGCCAACCTTCCCAGCAATCGACCTAATCGCCGCCCATTCATGCGGATACTCCTCCCGGTGCTCAAACACCAGCCGCACCGCACGCTCACGCACCTCCAACGGATACCGCTTGCTCTTTGTCATCGCCCAATCCTCTCAAGCGATCAGGCCTCCACGATTCCCGGAGCGATTCAGATCCCTTCGGCACGCATCGTGGGCACGCATCAGCTCGCGGGCGGCCTCAACCTCGACCGGCGGCACGACGACGGTGGTCAACGAGCCGGCCAGCAGCAACCGCGCGAGCAGCTCCGCGTCCTTGCGGTCAGTCTTCCCCGATCTGAGGGACCCCGGGGTGTCTTGCCCGGCGCGATCACCTCCACGGCCACACCGGCAGCGCTCGCGGCGCGATAGAGCCCGAAACCGGTCGGTCCGGCCTCATAGCAAGCACGCACCGGCCCAGGCAAACCCAAAAGCCACGCGACCGGCTCCTCGACCCCCGGTCCGAATCGTGCATGCAGCATCTCACCCGTCGAGACGTCAATCGCCGCAGCATGCGTCGAGCGGGCGTGGACATCGAGCCCCGCATAAGTCACCATTCCGGTCATGGCCGGACCTCCTCACTATTTTGGGGTCAGCCGGAGCCGTTCTCCGGCCAGACAAACCCCCGCGAGGAGTGTCCGGCCTACCTCCGACGGTCAACCCACCGGGCGACCTACGACATAGGGTCTAGTGCCCCCGCGCTGCGCAAACAGCCGGGGGCGTGGCTCCGAGAGGTTTAGCTCCCGGCGCAAAGGCAGCGTATCCCGACGAGGGCTCGCTGGCCTTCCTCGCCCCAAGCTGTCTCCCGGCGCCTCCGATCAAGGAGGAACCGATGAGCATCACCCTGACGATCCACGCCAAGCTGATCCCGGACATACGGGAAAGCCTGTTCTCGCTGATGGGCGATGCGGCCGAGGAAATCGAGCGCACGCTGACCCATCCCGACCGCGAGCTGTACCCGGAGTGGTTTGAGAATGAGCGCAAGCAGCTCGAAGACGCGTTCGCGCTGCTGGACCTGATCGGCTGGCCGGCGGACGGCGAGTCCCGTCAGGTCGAGGTCGACCTTCGCCGGTTTGGGTTGAGCTTGAAGGAGGCACTCGGCGGCTTCCTGCCGCTGATCGAGGCTGAACTGGAAGAGGCGGACGCCAACGACAGGTACCGCGGATCGAAGGGCGAGCCTCCACGGAAGGTCGAGATCACCGGACGGCTGGCTGCCTTCCGCGAGTTCGTGCCACTGGTCGAGCAGGAGGTGGCGGACATCGAATGAGGCGTACGGCTGTCATCGCCGTATCGCCTGGAACGGCGACCCTGCGAGTGCGTCTCGGAAATTGCGTGGCCGTTTGCGGCTGCTCACGGTCAATAACCCGTATGGGCAGCGAAAATCCCATATCCGGCCGAGCCGGGGTGTGGCCGTCGTCGAGCTCGGTGGAGCCGTATGTGTCGCGCTGCGAGTTGGCGCGGCTGATGGGCGTGAGCGTGGCGACGGTCGATCGGATGGTGGCGGAGGGGATGCCGTCGGTGACGTGGGGGAGGCGCACGCGCCGGTTCAGGCCCTCGGTCGCGATCGACTGGGCCACGGAGCGGGGGCGCGCGGCATGAGCCTCTCGAAGCTGCCCTCGGGGCGCTGGCGGGCGCAGGTCTATGACGCGTCGCTCGGGCGGAACGTGAGCGTGTCGCGGCTCCTGGGCGGATCGGGGACGTTCGCCACGAAGTCCGAGGCGAAGCGAGCACGCGAGCAGGCACGAACTCGCCTCGGCGATGTCCGCACGGATGTCCTGACGCTCCGTGGCTTCTGGGAGCGGTGGACGACCGATCCGCTGTTCGCGCGGCCGAAGGAGTCAACGAACATCCACAATCGCGAGCGTACCCGCGCGTTTGTTGAGCGCTACGGCACCCGGCAGATAAGCACGATCGACGACTCGGTGGTCGCGGAGTGGCTCGCCGGTGGCAAGCGCAACGGCACGATCCCCGCGCTACGGGCGATGTTCAACGACGCCGCATCGGCCAAGGGCGGACGGCTGGTACGCCAGAACCCATTTGCTCGGCTCGGCATATCGCGGGGGCCTGGCCGCCGCTACGAGCAGCCGCCGAGCGAGGAGCAGATCTGGAAGCTGATCCGGTGCGCGCGCGAGCTGGCGAGCGCATCGTTTGCGGCCTGGCTCCAGGTCGCTGCGTTCACGGGTCTGCGGCCGGGCGAGTTGGACGCGCTGCGGCGGATCAACGTCGATCTCGCTCGCTCCCGCATACGGGTGGTTGAGCAGTTCAGCGCGATGGCCCGCACGTTCACGCTGCCGAAGAACGGCCAGACGCGGGAGGCGCCGCTGACCGAGCCCGCGCGCGAGGCGATCCTCTCGCTGGCGGTTGAAGGCGAGTTCTGCTTCGCGCCGATTCGCGGTAGCCACTGGACTGCCTCGGCGCGCGCCTACCACTGGAAGGCAGTCAGAGCGGCGGCAGGGTGGGAGGGGAGCCTCTATCTCGCCACGCGGCATTTCGCCGGCTGGTACATGGTCAACGTGCTCGAGCTGCCCTCCGAGGACGTGGCGATCGCGCTCGGGCACACCGACGGTGGCGAGCTCGTCCGCAAGCTCTATGGGCACCGTGATCGCGAGCGGGCGCTCGACCGGGTGACCGCTGCGTACGAGCGGACGGCCAGCTATACGCAGATGCGGCTCATGGAGAGCGTCAGCGCGAGCGAGGGAGGGAAGAAGGGCACCTAAAGCCCATCAGGTACGGCGGGTGAACTCGAACATTCCGAACATGTCGACTGTTTGGCATCCGTCGTCTCCCCTACGATGGGCAGATGCCGCGTCGTTGGGTTATGTCCGCGCTCTTTCTGAGTAGCTACACGCCACTGTTTGTGCTTATTGCGGTACGCAGTATTGGGCGGTCCATCGTGATAGTCGCGAGTTGTGGAGCGCTCGCGGTTGCGGGCCTTGTGGGGACCACGCTCTTTCTAGCCACTGCAACGCGAAAGTCGAGGGGCGATTATGTGCTTCTCGACGTTGAGAATCGAGATGGCGATGTCGCCGGATACGCAGCAACCTACCTGCTCCCATTTGTAACGGTTTTTTCGGCCCGCTGGCAGGATGTCGTCTCGCTTGCAGGGTTCATAGCATTTCTCGGAGTTATCTATGTACGCTCGCGCCTAGTGTTTATCAATCCCCTGTTGGCTCTTTTGGGATACCACTTGTGGCGCGTAATCCCAGCGACCGCCGGCGCGAGTCCCGACGCAGTTGAAGGTCGTTGGCCTAGATACATCATCGTGCGCCACTTGGATCTACAGGCAGGACAGACGGTCTCCGCATTCCGTACCACGCCCGAGCTACTGCTTTTTGACAAAGATGTGAGTGATCAGTATGGCGCGCAAAAAGCTAAGCAAACAAAATAACTGGGACAAGGCGGACGATCCGAGGCGGGAGCTTCTCGCTAGCGTCGCTGCGGATACCGCGAAGCCTCATCTTCTTCTCGCTTGGGGCGACGGCGGGTCGGGTTATGAAGTGCAGTACGTGGAACTCGAGAGCGAGGTGCGATCTCATTTTCTCAAAGATGTTCGCGCTGCGGCCGACGATCTAGCAAAGGGTCGTGCATATGTGCCATACGATCCCGAGTGGCCGTTGAGTACCGGTGAGTATTTCCTGCTGGCGGGAGACGAGCTTCCCGGGGAAGGACTATTCGAGGAAATTGTCGACTTCCTGCGCCTCCCCGTATTCAACAAGAAATCGCTGAAGAGGCCGCGACTCTACATCGTGGCGGTGCAGACACCCAACGGCAACGCCTTTTTCGGTAGGAGGATGGCGTATCTTAAGATCCTCGGGAATCAGCGAGGTATGTTCGCGGCGGTGTGGGACGGGTCGACCTTTAGTGCTCTGGTCGACTCGGTAGCCACGTTTGCTGACACGTTTGATTGGGTCTATTGGGAAGGGTCACTGTACGTTACCCAAGGGACGAATTTTCACGCTGAGTTTCGGGATAGTGATGAGATTCGACAGGCTGTCCAGGCTCATGTCGATGCTATCTGCGAAAAGATCCAGATCGAGGGCGTCAGTGAGTTTGTCGAGCGCTGTCAGGCAAGCGTTCAGATGGCGAGTAAGCTCAGCCATGTCGCCAAGCACGGGATTTGGGCTGAGCCGATCCCGACGCTTAAGCAGTACGCGATCGAGCGAGATCTTGACGTGCTATGGAACGGTGACGCTCTCGTGTTCGACGGGTCGATCGAGCATCAGTGGGCAATTTTGCGGTTGCTGGCAGAGGACCGGACCGAAGGGCCGGTGAGCGGTCGCACGTATGAGAGCGCAGCGAAGCGTGAGATTTCCTTGCGCGGCCGTAGTAACGGTGGGCGATCTAAGCCTTAGATCTATCGTGTGATGTCCGTTTGCGTCAGGTGCGAAGTCCTTGAGGCGGTGGTGGTGGTTTCGCCATCCGTACGTGTGCTGGATCCGCCTGTGCGCTCGTCAGCTTGCGCCTGGATCATCGAGGCCTGAGATCAGGAGCGCGACCGAGCGATAGTCGCCTTGCGCGATGCGGTCGATCGGCTTGTCGCCGTCGAGCGCGGGAATTGGCTTGCTGAGCCAGACAGGGATGTAGCGGGGGCGGATTACTCGTGCAAGGCGTTCGACAACCGATGAGAGCTCGGCCAGTCGCTCAGCGCGGACTCCACTTGGGGCACTTCTGCCGGCGAGCCATCCGCGCACCGTGTTCGGGGCCGCGCCAGTCGCTCGCGCGATCTCGCGGTCAGAAAGATGGGCGGTGTTGTGGACGCGGATCGCCTCGTTTGGGTATGCGAGAGTCATGGTCTAAACGGCCTCGGTCAGCGTAAAACCGGCACAATAGAGCAGACGATTGTCTGCGGTTGTTATCGTTGCTGATCGTGCTTGCTGCGATCGCAAACCCCGCTCCGCTTGTCCGCGCTGACGGTGCGGGCTACACGTTCGCTGGTGGGCCAGAACGCTGTTGGGCAGACAAGGTGCTGATACTGCAGAATCCCCTTCTTATAGGGTATTACGAAGTATCATGTCTAGGATGAGGCTTTAGAATACACCGGAAAAGGGGTACAATGCAGCTATGGCACGCTATCCAGCACTTTGGCGTCTAAGCGAGATCGCCGAGGATCAGTGGGGGCTCGTAACCCGACGGCAAGCCCTCAACGCTGGTGTTGGGCAGACGACGATCGACCGCCTCACGGCGGATGGGGCAGTCATGCGACGGGTTGCACACGGCGTGTACCGCATGGCTGGAGCACCCGAACCAGATCATCTCGCGCTTCGCGCGGCGTGGCTCCAGCTCGCGCCAGCGGCGATGGGATGGGAGCGCGCCTCCTCTGACGGGGTCGTCTCGCACAGATCGGCGGCGGATATGTACGGGCTGGGGCATCTGCCGGAAGATCAACACGACTTCACGGTGGACCGCCGCCGCCAATCGCGGCGGAGCGACGTGCGGCTTCACCGGCGCCATCTCGGGCCCGAGGAGTCGATCATGCTGCGCGGGCTACCCGTCACGAGGCCGACCCGTATCGCTTCGGATCTCCTCTACGACCGCGAGGACCCAACGTCCGTGGCCCACGTTGTGAGCGACGCGCTGCGGCACGAGGACGAGCAGCCGGGTCCCGTCGTCGATGCTCTGGCGCCTCACGCCGCACGCTTCGGGCTCCGCAAAGGGGATGGGCTCGCACTGCTTCAGTGGATGCTGGACCTCGTGGGCGATCCAGCGACGAACCGCTGGATGTCTGAAGCGCGCGCTCATATCCGTCGAGAGACAGCCACAATCGGGGCTCCCGATGACTTGGTTATGGAGAGCGCAGCGTGAGGGCTTACAAGACGGCTGCTGCGTTTCGCGAGGCTCTGAAAGCCCGATTGCGGGCGCTGGCAAAGGACGGGCCTTGGGAGCCACAGCAGCTTCAGCGACAGCTGGCATACGACCGATTGCTCGAGCGCCTTTACCTCGCGGATGACGGATGGATCGTCAAGGGTGCCGTCGCGCTCCTCGCACGAGATATCGGGGTAAGGGCATCGTTGGATGTGGACGTCTACCGGGCGACGGCGACGGAGGCGGCCGAGTCCGATCTGCGCACGGCAGCGAAAAGAGACGTGGGCGATTGGTTTCGCTTCGATGTTGGGACTCGTGGGGCGGTGGCGGATGGCGCTGCCGGCCTACGACTTCCAGTGATCACATACGTAGGAGATACACAGTGGGCGCGGTTCCACGTGGATCTGGTTGGGTCGGATCTCCGAATGACCGGCGAACCAGAGGATGTTCCGGCGCTTGCCCTCGTGGACATGGACGACATCAAGCAAGGCGGCTACCGCGCTTATCCCCTCGTCGATCACGTCGCCGATAAGGTGGCAGCGACGATAGAGAGGCATGGCGCTGGTGACATGCCGTCGACGAGGTTCCGCGACCTGGTGGACCTCGTCGCGATAGCGAGAGGAGCGAGCGTCGACGCCATAGCGCAGAGAGCGGCGCTCACATCAGAGGCGCGCCGCCGCGACCTCGTGTTGCCAGACCGATTCGATGTGCCCGATCGCCAAATGTGGGAAGAGGGATATCGGGCGGAAGCAGCGCGCTCGTTGTTGGCAGTGGCGAGGGAGCTCGACGGAGCACTGGCCGTGGTTCGACCGTTCCTCAACCCGCTGCTCGACGGGAGTGCCGCTGGAACGTGGGACCACGCTCAGGGCGCGTGGGCTGGCTGAGCGGCTGCTCAGCCCTCGGCTAGATAGAACCCGCCCACGATTCCGCCCACGCCCCGCCGAATCTCCAGCCCCCAAGCCGCCTTCGACCTGTCTCCCCGCTTTCTGTAGGTCCGCGAAAGCAAGCGAACACGGGCGAAACCCCGACAACACTGGGCTTTGCGGACGCGCGTTTCGCCTCGTTTGGCTGCTGTTCGATGGGTTCGGTGACCGCAAAGTGGCCGCAAGGGCGAGCGTTGCGGCCGGATTGCCGGCCGCAACTCGAGCAGTTCCTCGCCGCCTCGCAGTTGTTAGGCCAGCCGGCCGGCCCTCGGGGATCCGGCGATTCGTTGACCCATCGCTTTGTCTAATCGGCAGGGCGGCAGTCGCTGATGGATACGTCCACGATTGCGACGGCGCAGGCACCGATACGCTAGGCAATTGGCTTAGCAGAAGTCGTTCTGCACTGTTCGGCTGGCTGTCGCCCAAATGACAATCTGACATGGCTCCCTTCTCGACGATCAAGCCGTTGGACTTTGGGATGGGCAAGTATCGATCCAACGCTATGGACGGCACCGATGTTTGATACGCCATGAAGATCGAGGATCTTGAGCATCACGGCGCTCCACCTGAGCTTGTTGCAGTCTGGCGCCAGCAGGTCAGCCAGCTCACCGACATCCAGGAGAAAGCGATCCATGCCGGGCTCCTGGATTCCTCGAAGAACCTGCTCGCAGTGGCCCCGACGAGTTCCGGCAAGACGTTCATCGGCGAGGTTGCGGCGACGACGTCCGCTTTCCTGCGGCCCCGCCACGCGCTCTTTATCGTGCCCTTCAGGGCGCTCGCCGAGGAGCATTATGGGGTGTTCCGCGACCGTTACCGCGAGCTTCTGACTGTTGGCATTTCGACCTCGGATCACCAAGAGTTCGACGCCGATATCCGCGCCGGTAACGTGAGCCTCACCGTTATGACCTACGAGAAGCTCACGGGCTTCATGGTGACGCAGCCGAACTTCCTGAACCGCTGCAGCACCCTCGTTGTTGACGAGGTCCAATCGATGTCTGATCCCGGCCGTGGCTCGAACCTCGAGATCATGTTGACTCAGGCGCTACGAAGTGCCACGCCGCCGCAGATCGTTGCACTCTCTGCCTCGCTCGATGATCTGCACGAACTCGACACCTGGCTGCGAGCGCGGGCGGTGATCAGTTCGGAGCGCCCGGTCCCGCTGAGCGAATGCGTTTGCGACGTCTCCGGCATCGCCCTGTTTCCTAAGGGGGGCTCGCGGCGACTACTCGCGCCGCAACTCGATCGCGACGAGCTGGCACTCAGCTTTGCCGAGGACGCTGTCAATGACGGTAAGCAGGTGCTCGTGTTCCGCTCTAGCATCAACAAAGTCCGCGACACGGCCGACGCGCTGGCACAACGGCTGCCGGCCAAGGGTGCGAGCCAGCAGATCGACGAAAGTCTCAACGAACTGGAGGACTCGGACTCTGTTGGATCGTTGCGCACCTGTATCTCAGCGCGGGTTGGCTTTCACAACGCCGATCTCAGCTATGCCGAGCGCCGGTTGGTTGAGGGCGCGTTCCGCGCCGGTGAGATCCGCGCGCTCGTCTCGACGACGACGCTCGCGATGGGCGTCAACTTGCCGACCGACGTCGTTGTAGTAGCCGACACTGAGCGCTGGGTACCAGCCGAGGGCGGCTGGGACGTGCAAGATATCTCCGTCGCGGAGTACCGCAATGCGGCCGGAAGAGCGGGACGCCTTGGACAGCGCTCGGAGGGCCAGGCCGTGCTGCTCAGCGAGGGCCGCCCGCGCCAGCTGCTGAACAACTATGTGCTCGGTGAAGTCGAGCCGATCGAGTCGCAGATCCCGAGCCGGGCCTTCGCAGACATCGTGTTCGACCTGATCGCATGTGGCATCGCCACTACCGAGACAGAGCTCGTTGAGTTCGTCGCTGCGACCTTTGCTTACATGACATTCTACGAGCGTGCCGGCGGGGGCCTGAGCGAAGTACAGGCAGGGGCAAAGGCTGCGATCGCCGAGTGTCTGACTACGCGGCTTGTAGTTGAGAGCAAGGAGGGATTCGCGCCGACGTCCGCCGGCCGTCTGTTCGCGAGCGCCGGACTTTCGCTCGCCAGCGCGATCCACCTGCTCAAGCTGATCGGCGAAGGCGGCAGCCGGTTTCCCGTCGCGGCTCTAATCTACGAACTCTCCATCTGCGAGGAGCTCGGCGGACGGCCCTGGCTGCGCCGGGTACGAGGGGTTACACAGACGTTGGATGCCGAGCAGAAGCCAGCATTCGGCGACGAGTTGGCCGGATACGGCTTGGCAGCCGCACTTGGTGCGCGCGACGAGCGCACGGAGTTGCGGCTCGCGAAAACTAAGTGCATCCTCGACTGGATAGGCGGGGAGCCGATGTCGACGATCACCGCTCGCTTTCGCGGCATGGGCGCCGGCAGTACCCGCGTGAGGGATCTAGGGAGGAGCGCCGCGTGGCTGCTTGAAACCCTGTCTGCCGTTGTGCAGGTCCAAGAGGAGACTGCGGAGGCAGTTGCGCGGCTGCGCGAACTTGCGCTGGAAGCCCGCTACGGCCTGCCTGCGCCACTAGCTCCACTAGCTCGCCTATCGGTGCGCGGCGTAACCCGCAACCACTTGTTGGCGCTGTACCGCGATGAGCGAGGGCTCGAGCTTCATACGCCTGAAGCGCTGCTCGATCTGCCCGATGAGACGTTCCGGGGCTTGCTCACACCAACACAGCTCGACCGCCTGCGCAAGGCAATCGTCGAGGACATCTATGCGTCGCTCCTTGTGAGGCGAACGGGACAGCGCCGACGCGCGGAAGTCGTGGACCTCCCCGCAAAGTTGGTCGACGACCTCTACACAACTACTGGCAATGGCCTAGAGCTAGCCGTCGCCGACGCGCTCACCCACGTCGGGCTCTCGGTCGAACGTGTTCTACGCCAGCCTTCTGGTGAGGAGGACATTCGCCTCGCACATTCCGATGGCACGGTTGTGATCTCGGTCACCGCGAGCAAGGACGACGCGCGCCCTGTGCGCTGGAACAAGGTGAAGGAGATCCTCGGTACCGGGGCCGGCCTCAACCCAGCCAACTACGTCTGCATCGCACGGCCATCGTTCGACAAACTAGCCGAGAAGAGCGCCATCGACATTGCCAGGGAGCAGGGCCGTCGCTCGATCCTGCTCGTACCCGTTGATGTCATTGCCGAGGCGGTAGTCGGGATCTCCGAAGGAGCGATCACAACGGATGACCTAGGCGATATCCTCGCGAGGAGGCGCGGCGTTCTTCGACTAGAGGATCTTGCTGCCGTCGGCGAGTGAGGCGCGCTACGCGTGAAAAGCGACCGGTCTGGTTCCTCTAGGGCTGGGCCTTCGGCATCTGAGCACCGCGAGGGGTCACATTCGGGGATCTGATCGAGGTGTTGATAGTGGCCGCTCGCTGAAGGCCCCCGTTGGCTCTATCTCCTCGTGGGGGTCTCCGCCGCTGACTAAATCCATATAATTCGACTTCCACCGCGAAATGGAGGTTTCGATCATGCCTGTGGCGGCATCAATCTCACCCACTGACGCTCTAGCCACTTTGGACGAGCAGTTGGACCTTAGTGCTATTCGGAGCAAGCTCGGAGATACGGATGAGGGGCAGGGCTACTCCGCAGACCATCTTGACCTGCTCGAGATCGAGTACCGGAGATTTCTTGCGCTGCGTCTCGCTTATCCGGACGCAAGCATCGTGCCATGCAAAGTTGTGGATGAGATGTGGCACCAGCACATTCTCGACACGATCGCATACCGGCACGATTGCCACGTGATCTTTGGGCGGTTCATGGACCATTTCCCATACTTTGGTATGCGTGGACCGGCGGATGAAGAAGCCCTCGCCGATGCGTACGTCGAGACGCTATCGCATTACCGAGCCGCTTTCGGCGAGCCCCCGATGGACACTTGGGTTTCTAGGGAAACCAGCCGGTGTCGTACGGGCTGTAAGCCTGTGAAGTGCCGCTAGGCATCAATATCAGCAGTACTCGAGGAATTGGTAGAACCACTGGGCCCCCCCGAGCCATCATTTGAAAGCAGTGGCGTACCGCCCGCATGGCTGCGAAACTCTGAGTCTAAGGTATGGAGTGCCGTCGCTACGGGAGACGTAGCTATTTGCGGTCCAGCGGCCCTAGCAGACGCAGACGACGACGATCCCATTCAGAGCGAACCCATCCGCGGAAAGTTCTTGTCCTGGCTACTGACGACAGACGACTTTTCCGGTACCAGACACGTTCTTAGGATCGTGGGCGCCATGATTGAGGGGGTCCTAGATCTTGAGGCTCACACAATCGAGTGTCCTCTCGACTTTGAGGGTTGTCGGTTCTATGAGCCGTGAAGGTTGATCAGGCGAAGCTGTCTCGGTTGGCGTTGGAGGGTTGTGATGTCCCGGCTCTCGAAGCGCGCCAGCTTGTAGTAACGGGCGACCTGTCGCTAGCGCGGAGTCGGGTGAGGTGGGTTGGCCTCCTCGGCTCGCATATCGGCGGACGGCTCGTCCTGACGGATGCGCGCCTTAGCAACACCGGTGGCGAAACACTGAACGCAGACGGTGCGGATATTGGTCAAGACGTGCTATGTCGGCGGCTCCGTGCTAGTGGAGAGATCACTCTTGTCGGCGCGAATATCGGTGGCAGTCTTGACGTAGCCGGCGCTTCAATCTATCCACTCGGCATGCTGGCGACGAAGGCGAGTATCGGGGCCGATTTCAAATGCGACAAGCGAACAAGAGTTAGGGGGACAGTACGCCTTGGTAGTACAAGAATCAGTGGGCTACTCGATCTTGGCGACGCTGTATTGCGGGGAAGCGGCGGTACGGCCGTCGATCTCGAAGGCGCCAAGGTGGGTAAGTTGGTCCTCCCTAGCAAACGTGTACCGCGGGGAATGATCGACCTCACGCGGACACGAGCAGGACACCTTGATGACGACTGGGAGTCGGTCCCCTATCAGGCCCGTATCAATGGCTTGGTTTATGACACGCTGAGTAAGCGGGGAGGCAGCCTATAGACCCGGCTTCGCTGGCTACGCGCGGCGTTGCCAGAGGATGACAATGTCAGTTCGGAGCCGGCGTATGTGCCTCAAGCATATGAGCAGCTCGCCGCCGTTTATCGCCAAGAAGGATGCGAGCACCACGCGCGCATGGTGCTAATGGAAAAGGAACGGGAACGCTTCCGGCAACCCGATCATAAGTGGCGGTATAGGAGACTCCTGAGCAAACTTTGGGGACGCGTCTTCGGGTTCTTTGGCTACGGCTACAGGTGGTATCGCGGCATCGTATTGATTGCAGGCATCGGCCTCGTCGACTGTTTTGTGTTTGCGCATGCGAGATCTCACCACGAGATGGTCGTGGTCGCGCCCACACCGCACCCGCCCCCCTTTGACGCCAAGCTGTACGCGCTGGAAGCAGTCGTGCCGCTCATTGACTTCGGTCAGAAGACCCTGTGGGCCCCAACGCACCTGGCCGAGACAACGTACGTGGCTTCCGTTTCGCTCAGCTGGCTAGCGCTAACTTTGACGGTCACAGCGATTACGCAACGGTACGTCCGACAGTAGTCCAATCTGAATACGTCACGTCGCACAAGTAGCACTTGACACGGTCCTCCCAGGAGGCACACCAAGGTATGCTTACCCAGCGTCTGCGTACGGCGACCGTCCCTACCTTGAGCGGCGCGTCAGCTTGCGCCTGTGTTCTCGACGCCTGAGATCAGGCGGGCGACTGCTCGGTAGTCGCCATTGACAATGCGGTCGATGGGCTTGTCGTCGTCGAGCGCGGCGATGGGCTTGCTGAGCCATAGGGGGTGTAGGTGGGGGCGGATGACGCGTGCGAGTCGTTCGACCAGCGAGGAGAGCTCGGCCAGTCGCTCGGCACGATGGCTGGCCCCGCCACGCTCAACGGCAAGGCCTCAAGGCGACGAGGGCTCGTCGCTGACCGCACACAACCCGCACGCATCAGTCGCCACGGACGCCTCTCTAACGTGCGCCTCACGGCTAGGGCTCGCGGCGGGGTGGCGGCCACCTACGTAGTGATCGGCAAAGGCTCACCACATCGCTACCTAAAGCCGCTAAAGCTGACCGCAAAGCCAGACGGAGGAGAGCCCGCCGGGGGCGGGCTCTCCTGGACGTGTCAAACGCGACTCACGTCCCGCCTCGTACTTGTGCATTCAGTGCCTAAGCCACAGCAGGCCCTTGGCCTTCTTCAGTCCTGTTAGGAACGGCGTGAGCGCACCCGAGCTGAGATCGACGGTGTCAACCTCAGTGTTCTGCGCTTCGGTGCCGACCGTGTCGAGTGAGGCGAAGGCCTCGCCGGCGGTGAAGGGCCCAGTGACCGCATACACGGTGCGCGCGCCGCTGTCGACGACGATCAGTGTGCCGGTCGTGTTGTCAGACCAGCGAACATCGTCCACGCCAGCGGGCTGGCCTTCGTGGGAAAGCGCGAGCCTCGTGAGCTTTGGTTCGGTGCTCGTGATGTGCTGGGCGAATACCAGCTGCTGGTCTGCCTGGCCCGACACCACGAGTTGTCTTTTGAAGCGGGGGCTCGCGGCGGGCACGCTCGCGTTGGAGTCGGGGTCCGTCAAACCCAACTGCACCGTGAGGCCGGTTACAGCGTCTGTCGCAAACGCGTTGTCCGCGAACGTCGGCGCGAGCGAAGCGACCCCGGTGGATTCGTCGAGGCTCACGTGGAACAGCGCTGTGGCGCTTTCGGTCAATGGCGCCGAGGCGCTCAGGTATATCTGTCCGCCGTAGACGATCACCGCGTCGGTACCGCCGCCGGTGAACACCCCGCCGCTTGAGCCCGAGTCGGGCGCCGGTTGGTAGCTGTAATGGCGGGCCGGCTGGCCGAGCGGCGCTCGTGGGTCAATCGTGTACAGGCTGGAGTTCCCGTCCTCGTTGACAGTCGCGATCAGCTGGTGGTTGGCCGCGTCAGCGCCGAGGCCGTCGATCTTGCCTTCCAGGTTCCAGCTGCGTAGCGCTTTACCGCTGTGGTCGTACTCGATGACCGTGCCGCTGGTCTGGCCCGTTTCGGCGTTTGCTTCGCCTTTGGTGCCCACGCCGTTCTGCCAGCCCACGAACACGTGAGAGCCGAGAACCGCGATGTCGTCCGGGCCGACTATCGGAGGGGCGCTTGCGGGAGCTGACGCGAACGTAGTCACGACAAACCCCGGAGGAGCCGTCGGTATCGCTGCCGCTGCCGAGGCCAACGCGGCCACGAAGCTGCAAGTCCCGAGAAAAACAGTGAGGACCTTCTGGATTGAGTTCATCTCAGCGACGCTAGGTGGTCCCAGCCGAACGATGTGATGCTGCCGTGATCGACCAGTTACGGTCCGGTTACCAGCGGCGATAGAAGCGCCCTGACCGGTCGTGGCCTGGCGAAGCGCCGCTCCGCCAGGCCCTTGCTTCGCTTCGTCTGCCTAAGGCGCCGTCGGGAACTGCCCAGCCGCCTCTTGTGCGGCGTGCGCGGCGCTCTCTGCGTTCTCGTGCGCCGGGTTGGTGTTGGGCACGAACTTGCCGCCGTGGCCGGGGAACTTGCCCGACGCCTCTTCGGCCGCGTGGGCTGGAGACTCGGCCGCCTCGTGTGCCGGGTTTGTGTTGGGGCCTGGCGCTGTGCCGGAGTCCGCAGGTGTGCTCGGCGTCGTGGGGCTAGCCGCACCGGCGTTTAGGATCGAGCCACCGAGCGCGCCTCCCGCGAGCAGCAACGCGGCGATGCCCGCGCCCGCCGCCTTTTGTCTGACGTTCATCTTCTCTCCGTTCTTGAGGTGGGTCCTCAGCCTCAGACATCCGGCTCAGACCAGCCTCAGCTGCGTCTGAGAATCTGCCGAGAGTTTTGGCGTTGCAAACGGGTGGGCTTGTCCAGTCGGGCGCTACACTCGCCCCAGCAGTCAACGCATCGAAGCCGGTAAGGGGAGGTCCGATGAAGAGCGTGATCGCAGGCACCTTGACGGTAACGGCCGGGCTTTTTGCCGCGAACATGCTCGGCGTGGCGATCGCCGAAACCACGACGAGCCCACCGCTGCGCACCGTCAGCGTGCAGGGCGTCGGCAACGCGCCCGTTGGTCAGCACGACAGCGCTGAAGCGGCCACCGCGGCCTATCGGCAGGCGATGACCAACGCGGTGACCGATGGGCAGAGCAAGGCGAGCTTCCTCGCGAGCAAGGCCGGTGCCACGCTCGGCACCGTGCAGAGCATCGCTGAGGGCGGCGGCTACATCAATTGCTCGAGCGGCGAATCCGAATACGCCGGCTACGAAGGCGGACAGCCGGACTTCGCCTCCGTGCCTCAGCCAGTGGGGATCGCTGCGCCGTCGGCCGCCGCACCGGCGGTGCGTAAGGTGAGCAAACCACATCGCGCGAAGCACAGGCACACCGCGGCGAAAAAGGCCACCGCGGCGAGCTGCACGCTCTCGGCGCAGGTCTCGCTGGTCTACACGCTCAACTAGCGCGGGCATCGCTGCGCTCTGTCAAGTACGCCTAGGGCCGCGTGGCGCGCTCGAGCGCCAGCAGGAATGACGCGTAGGGCGCGCCCGTGACCTCCTGCAGGCCGATCTCGCAGGTGCGGTTGCTGCAGAGGTGCGCCTCGACGTGCCTCTCAGCGAGTTCTGCGGGGAGGTCGCGCAGCGCGGATGCGGGCAGCTCGGGGTGCAGCATCCCGCGATCGCCCGCCATGCCACAACAGGAGCCAGAGGCTGGGATCAGCACCTCCTCGGCTAGCTCTGCGGCGATTGCGTTGAGCTTCTCCGTGAGCCCCAGGCGCGAGCTCGCGCACGTCGCGTGCACGGTGGCGCGGCGCACGCGACGCTTCACCGTCAGCCTTCCCAGCAGCTGGTCATGCGCCCAGGCGATCGAGTCGAGTACCTCGATCTGCTCGTAGCGCTCGCGCTCCTGCTCAGACAGGCGCGGCGCGATGTCCTCGATCAGCCCGAGCGCGCAGGAGCTCGCGTCGATCACCACCGGCAGCCTGCCCTCCTCGCTCCAGCGCCACATCGCCGCTGCGGTCTTCGCGGCCATGTGGTCCTGGCCGGCGCGGTAGCCCTTCGAGCTCCACGGCGTCGCGCAGCAATGCCCTTGCACGTCACCGGGAATCCACAGTGCGAGCCCGGCGCGCGCTGAGACCGCGATCAGCGCCTCGGGCAGCGAGGGGCCCGCTGCGACGCCGCGCGGGTTGGCGAAGATCCTGTTGATGCACGCTGGCAGATACACCCCGGCGGCACCCTCCCGCCGCGTCTCGGGCAGCCGCGCTGAGGCCGCGGGCGGTATCCGCTTTGGTAGCGCCGGCACGAGCTCGCTGCTCACGCGACTGCGCAGCGCTGCGGGGAGCTTCGCGACCGTGTCCTCCCCGAGCACCGCTGCGGCAGCACCCGCGGCGCGAAGACCCCCGCGCGCGGAGCGTTCGACGGTCTCATAGCGCTTCGCGAGCGCCAGCGCCACCGCTTCTTCGCGTGCGCTTCGCTCGCGGCGGCGGAACTCACTCATCAGCTTGCCCGTGTCGATCGCGACGGGGCAGACGCTCTCACAGCTCCCGTCCGCGGCGCAGGTCTGGATCGCCTCGTACTCGAAGTCCGCCAGCAGCGCCTCATAGACAGGTGAGCCCTCGCTCTGGCGCGCCATCTCGCGGCGAATCACGATTCGCTGGCGCGGCGTCGTGGTCGCGTTGCGACTCGGGCAAACCGGCTCGCAGAAGCCGCACTCCACGCAGTGCGACGCCGGCTCCTCGATCTCGGGCTGCGTCTTCAGATCGCGCAGGTGCACGCCCGCATCACGGTTCAGCACCACGCCGGGGTTGAGCACGCCGTCCGGGTCCGCGAGCTGCTTGACGCGCCACATCATCTCCGTCGCCTTCGCACCCCACTCGCGCTCCACGAACGGAGCCATGTTCACGCCCGTGCCGTGCTCGGCCTTCAGCGAGCCGTCGTACTTCGCCACGATCAACTCCACGAGCTCCTCCATGAACGCCTCGTAGCGCGCCACGTCCTCGGTTTTTGAGAAGTCGGGCGTGAGCTGGAAGTGCAGGTTGCCCGCGGACGCGTGCCCGGCGACGCCCACGAGGAACTCGTGCTTGGCGAGCAGCGCCTGCAGATCGCGCGCACATTCCGCGATGCGCCTGGGCTCCACGCAGACGTCCTCGATGATCAGCGCGCTGCCCAGCGGCCGCAGGCGCCCCACGAGCCCGAACAGTCCCTCGCGCACGCGCCAGGTCATCTCGATCTCCTCCGCATCGCGGCTGAAAGACGCCGCGTTGACCAGCTCATGACCGGCCAGTAGCTCGACCGCGGCGGCCTCCAGCGCGTCGAGCGCCTGCTCATCATCAGCGCCCAGCTCGATGATCAGCGACGCGGACTCAAACGGCAGCTCGCGCCAGCTCTCGGGCGTGCCCGCCATGTTCCACGACGCCGCGATCAGCGCCGGGGCGACCATCAGCTCGGTCGCGCGCGCACCCGCCGCGACGAGCGCCGGCACCGCCTCGGCGGCGCGGTCGATGTCGGGGAAGTGCGCCCAGGCGAGCGCTGTCAGCGCTGGCTCGGGCCGTGTGCGCATGACCGCCTCAGCGATGAAGGCGAGCGTTCCCTCCGAGCCCACAAGCAGCCGGCGGAAGATCTCCAGAGGGGTTTCGCCGTCGAGCAGCGCGCAGAGGCGATAGCCCATGACGTTCTTGATCTGGTACTTGCGCCGTACGCGCTCTGTGAGCTCCGCGTCCGCGAGCAGCTCCGCACGCAGCTCGAGCAGACCCGCGGCGAGCTCCGGCGCGGCCTCTGCGAAGCGCTGCTCTGCGTCTGGCGCGGCCGTGTCGATTAGCGCGCCGGAGGCGAGCACGAACGTGAGCGACTCGACCGTCGAGTAGGAGTCCCACTCAACGCCACAGCGCATGCCGCCAGAGTTGTTCGCGATCACGCCGCCGAGCGTCGCGATGTCTTTGCTCGCCGGGTCCGGTCCGAGGCGATAGCCGCGCCGCTCGAGCAGGCGGTTGACGAGGCCGAGCAGCGTTCCCGACTTGACGCGCACGCGGCGGCCTTCGTCTTCGATCCTCACGCCGGAGAACCATTGGCGCACGTCGATCATGATTCCCTCGGTCTGCGCCTGGCCGTTGAGACTCGTGCCGCCGCCGCGGAAGTTGACCGGATGGCCCTTGCGCCGCGCGTAGTCGATTACCGCGGCGACGTCCGCGGCGTCGTGGGCCATCACGACGACCGCGGGCAGGCGACGGTAGGGGCTCGCGTCTGAGGCGTAGCGGATCAAATCGATCGCGCGCGCGAGCACGCGATCCTCGCCGAGCAGCGCCACGAGCTCGCTGCGCAGCGGCTCGGGCGTGCCCGCCGCGAGGCTGTCCGGCGCGCGGTCGGGCGTGGGCTCGCCGGGCGGGCGCCCGATGCGCCGCGTCGCGGGCGTGAAGAGCGGTGTGCGTGACACGTCAGGCGAGCGCCATGCCGGGAGCCACATCGACCTGCACGAGGCGTGGTCCCTCCCCCGCGAGCGCATCGCTTAGCGCGCTGTGCAGCTGCTCGCGCCCCGTGACCGTCTCGGCGGGCACGCCGTAGCTGCGCGCCGTCGCAGCGACGTCCAGCTTCGGCAGGTCAAGTCCCGGTGCGCCGGTCACGTTCTCGAGCGCGGAGAACCACTTCAGGATCGCGTACTCGCTGTTGCGCAGGACCAGGAACTTGACGGGGATCGAATAGGCGCTCGCGCTCCAGAACGCCGTGATCGCGTACTGCGCTGAGCCCTCGCCGAGCACGCACACGACCTGACGCTCGGGTTGGGCGAGCTGTACGCCGAGCGAGGCTGCGAGCCCGAAGCCGAGCCCGCCACCCGCGCTGAAGTAGTAGGAGCCGGGACGCGAAAGACGCAGCTGGCTGCGCATCGCGGGCGTGCTCGATGGCGACTCGAGCACCACGATGCCGTCCTGCGGGAAAAGCTCCGCAAGCGTTGCGTGCACAGCGGCCGGCGCGAGTGGGTCGCTTTCCTCAGGCGCCGGCGCGGCCTCGCGGAGGGCCGGCGCATCGCGCTCGGGGGCATCGCCCAGCGCTTCCACGAGCGCGCGCAGCGTGAGCGCCACGTCGGCCACGATCGCCTCGCCCATCGGCGCGCGTGCGGCCTCATCGGGATCGCACGTGATCGCCACGAGCTCGCTGCCCTCGGCGAGAAAGTCACCGGGGATGTTGGGGTAGTAGGGGAAGATCGAGGAGCCCGCCACGATCACGAGGTCATAGCCTGCGAGGAATTCGCCCAGCGGGGCGACCGCCGGCGGCAGGATGCCCTGGAAGGCGGCGTGGTCCTCGGGGAACCCGATGCGGTTGCCGCCTGTGGCCGGTGAGGCCCACACGGGCAGACGCTGTCGCTCGGCTAGCTGCACCGCAGCATCCCAACCGCCTGAGGCGTCGATGTCGGGGCCTGCCACGAGCACCGGGCGCTTCGCCTCACGCAGCCTCTGCGCGAGCCTCTCGATCTGATCCTGGGACGGCCGTGCGCGTCCGCCGACCGTGCGCGCGGTCTGCTGAGCGAAGTCGCGCTCCTCGATCTCTACGCCCCAATCATCCATCGGGATCGAGACGAACGCGGGGCCGGTGGGGGGTAGGGACGCGTGGTGGATCGCCTGCGCGAGCGCGTAGGGCACGTCGGCGGCGCGTGGCGGCTCACAGCCCCACTTCACGAACGGCTTGGGGACCTCGACCGCGTCGCGGTTGGTCAGGTTCGCCTGCATCGTGATCAACGAGCGCGCCTGTTGGCCCGCTGTCACGAGCAGCGGCGCCTTGTTCGCACGCGCGTTGAAGATCGCGCCCACGCCGTTGCCGAGCCCCGGCGCTGTGTGCAGGTTGACGTGCGCGACTTTGCCGCTCGCCTGCGCGTAGCCGTCGGCCATGCCAACCGCCACCGCCTCCTGCAATCCGAGCACGTAGCGGAAGTCATCGGGGTAGTTCGCGAGCATCGGCAGCTCGGTCGATCCGGGGTTCCCAAAGATCGTGGTCATCCCGTGACGGCGGAACAGCTCGAGGGTCGCTTCGCGGACTGTGGTCATCGGCGCCTTTCCCGGAGGAGTCGAGAGGGTGCCCGGCGAGCGGGCGTGGTCAGGCCCGAGATCTTCCCATGAAGTGCTCCCGCGCTCCGAGAGGGGGCCAAATCGTGGTGCGTGCGCTCAAGCGTGCCTGGCTGCGCCCCGATGGAGCCTGCGATGAAGATTCGCGTGCCGATAGTGCTGCTCTGTGTGCTCGCGCTGCTTGCGGGCGTCGTGTTCGCCATGAGTGGCGGTAGCGGCGGCGGGGCCTTGGATCCCGTTGCGCAAGCTGCGCAGAGCACCACACATGCCGAGGGAGCGCAGATGTCGCTGAAGGGAAGCGTCACGCTGCCGGGACTCGGCAGCCAGCTGGGCTTCTCCGGCCAGGGCTCCTTCAACTTCAAGGCCCACGAAGGCAGCCTCGAGCTGACGATGAACGGCCTGCCCGCAGCCGTCACCGCAAAGCTGCACGGTGCCTCGCTACAGATCACCGAGCTGTTCAAGGCGGCCTCCGTCTACATTGGCTCGCCGCTCTTGTCAGGCAAGCTCCCGGGCGGAGCCCGCTGGATGCGCCTGAAGTTGAGCCGCGTTCAGCAGGCGGCCGGGCTTGACCCACGCTCGCTGACCAGCAGCGGCGCGAACCCGACGGAATATCTGCAGTACCTCAAGGCCGCCGGAGCGGGCGCGAGCGTGGTCGGACACGACAGCATCCGTGGCGTGGCCACGACGCACTACGCGAGCAAGATCGATCTGTTCAAGGCCGCTGAAGCGCAGCCGGGCGTCGACCACAGCCAGCTCCGCGGCGCCTTCCAGAAGCTCATCGCTGCAAGCGGCCTTCGCAACATGCCGGTGGACGTCTGGATCGACGGGCAGGGGCTCGTGCGCAAGATCGCGATCACGATGGGAATCGCCGCCGCGGGTCAGCAGGTCAAGGCCGCGGTCGAATCTGAATTTTACGATTTTGGCCCCACCCAAAGCATCGGCGTGCGGAAGGACTCCGAAGTGCTCGACATGACCCAGCAGGCCCTGCAGGGCATCTCTCCGGCAGGCTGAGCCGCCAGCGCGGCGTGCGCTCAATCAGAGTGATCGCGGATCGCTGCCTGCGCGGCGGCGACGCGCGCGATCGGCACGCGATAGGGCGAGCAGGAGACGTAGTCGATGCCCGAGTGGTGCAGGAAGTCGATCGAGTCGGGATCGCCGCCATGCTCGCCGCAGACCCCGAGTTTCAGCTCCGGCTTGCGTGAGCGCCCCAGCCAGGCGCCCATCCGCACCATCTGCCCTACGCCGGGTGTGTCGAGCGTCTCAAACGGTGAGCGATCGAGGATCTTCACGTCGATGTAGCGGCCGAGCACGCGCCCCTCGATGTCATCGCGGCTGAAGCCGAGCGCGGTCTGCGTGAGATCGTTGGTGCCGAAGGAGAAGAAGTCCGCGTCGCCCGCGATCTCATCGGCCTGAAAGCAGGCGCGGGGCAGCTCGATCATGGTGCCGATCAGATAATCGCTGTGGGCGTGCTCGGCGGCGACCCGTTCGATCAGGCCGCGCATCAGCGCGAGCTCGCGCTCGTAGGCCACGAGCGGGACCATGATCTCGATCTGCGCGGAGGGCACGCGCGCGGCAGCGGCGAACAGGGCACGTACCTGCATTTCATAGAGCTCCGGAAAAAGCAGGCCGAGACGTACGCCGCGCGTGCCGAGCATCGGGTTTGCCTCCTGCAACTGCTCCACGCGCCGCCGAGCCGCCGAGCCCTCGGGCAGCGTTGCGGGTGCGGGCAGGAACTCGTGCAGCGGCGGGTCGAGCAGACGCACCGTTATCGGGTGGCCGTCGAGCGTGGTGAGGATCTGCTCGAAATCCGCCTCCTGCAGCGGGCGCAGCTGCTCGATCGCGGCCGCGCGCTCGGCCTCCTCCTCGGCCATGATGAAGCCCGCCATCAGCGGCTGGCGCTCGCCGAGGAACATGTGCTCTGTGCGGCACAGGCCGATGCCCTGTGCGCCGAGCTCGATCGCCTTGGCGGCGTCCGCCGGTGTGTCCGCGTTGGCGCGCACGCCCAGCCTGCGCAGCTGATCGCACCAGCCGAGCACCGTCTGAAACTGCTCGGAGACCTCGGGCTCGACCAGCGGAACGCGGTCGAGCGTGATTCTGCCGAGGCTGCCGTCGATCGCGATGTGATCGCCCGCGTGCAGAACATGGCCGCCCACGCGGACCTCGCCCGCAGCCGTATCCACCTCGACCGCAGCCGCGCCCGTGACGGCGGGGCGTCCCATGCCGCGCGCGACGAGTGCCGCATGGCTCGCCTTGCCACCCTCGCTCGTGAGGATGCCGCGCGCGGCGTGAAAGCCCGCGACGTCGTCCGCTTCGGTGAAGGAGCGCACGAGGATCACCTCGCGTCCTTCCGCCGCTGCCGCCACCGCCTCGGCAGCGCTCAGCACGATTTCCCCGGCGGCGGCCCCGGGCGATGCCGCGACGCCCGAGGCGATCAGCTGATACTCGGCGCTCGGATCGAAGGTCGGGTGCAGCAATGCGTCGAGCGCCGCAGGGTCGATCGTGAGGATCGCGGCGGCGGAGTCGAGCAGACCCTCCGCAACGGCGTCGACCGCGAAGCGCACGGCGGCCTGCGCGGGTCGCTTCGCATCGCGCGTCTGCAGCATGTAGAGGCGCCCCTCCTGCACCGTGAACTCGGTGTCCTGCATGTTCTTGTAGTGGCGCTCGAGCGTGCGCAGGATCTCCATCAGCTGCTCGTGCACCTCCGGCAGCCAGGAGCGCAGCTCGCTGATGTCGCGTGGCGTGCGCGCGCCCGAGACCACGTCCTCGCCCTGTGCGTTGGCGAGGAAGTCGCCCGAGGGCTCCGGCGCGCCGGTTAGCTCATCGCGCGAGAAGGCCACGCCGCTGCCGCTGCTCTCGCCGAGGTTGCCAAAGACCATCTGCTGGACGTTGACCGCCGTACCCCACGCGTCGGGGATGCGGTTGATGCGCCGGTAGGCCACCGCGCGCTCGCCTTGCCAGGAGTCGAACACCGCACGGATCGCGCGAAAGAGCTGCTCGCGGGGGTCGCTCGGGAAGTCGTAGAGGGTCTGGAACTCGCGCGTGAGCTCGCGCAGCGCCGCGGCGTCGAGCTCGGTGTCCAGCTTGACCCCGCGCGCCGCCTTGCTCGCCGCAATCGCCTGCTCGAAGCGTTCGCCGGGCACGCCGAGCACCACGTTGCCGAACATCTGCACGAAGCGCCGATAGGAGTCCCAAGCAAAGCGCTCGTTTCCTGAGCGCTCCGCAAGGCCCACGACGGTCTCGTCGTTGAGGCCGAGGTTCAGCACCGTGTCGAGCATCCCCGGCATCGACTCGCGTGCGCCCGAGCGCACAGATACGAGCAGCGGGTCATCGCGATTGCCCAAACGCCTTGCGGCCTGGGACTCGAGCCGCTCGAGCGCGGCCGTGACCTGCTCCTGGAGGCCATCCGGCAGCTCGCCTGAGCCCTCCATGTAGGCCACGCAAGCACGCGTCGTGATCGTGAAGCCGCTTGGCACCATCGCGGCGCCGAGCACGCGCGTCATCTCAGCGACGTTTGCGCCCTTGCCGCCGAGCAGATCGCGCATCTCGCGTCCGCCCTGCGCGAAGTCCACCACCCAGCTGGATGCGTTCTGTACAGGGATGTCCAGCGATTGCTCGATAGCGCAGGAGGGTGGCAGACCGGGCGGCGCGATATCAGCTGGGCTCGGGGCCCTCCTCGCCGGGCCACACACCGGTCACTCCCGCAAAGCCTTTGCGCGAGGCGTGATCGACGAGTCCTCGGGCGAGACGGAACAGCGCACCCTCCAAGACGAGCGCGAGGATCAGCTTTGGCATCCCGATACGGCGGTGCTCGGCCTTGGGCGGCTCCTGCTTGTCAACGGCGGCCCAGATCAGCTTGAAGCTCTTACGACCGAGCAGACCCGCGAGGAAGCCGCTCGCGATGCTCACCGGCATGAACAGAAGTTTCGACATCGCTTTCCTCTCACTATCCGTTGTGATGCTGATCTAAGCAAAGCGCAGGCGCGAGGCCGTAGTCTCCACGGCGCCATGAGCGCACTGACCTCCCTCCGCGAGCGCCTGGCTGAGCTCTCGGATATCTCCGCGATCGCGATGCTCGTGGAGTGGGACCAGCTCGTGATGATGCCGAGCGCCGGCGGCCCGGCACGCGCACAGCAGCTAGGCACGCTCGCGCGCCTAAGCCATGAGCGCGCGACCGCAGAGGAGATCGGCGAGTGGCTGAGTGAGCTCGAGGGTGCGGAGCTCAGCGAGCTCGACCGCGACATCGTGCGGCTCGCGCGACGCGACTGGACGCGGGCGCGCAAGGTACCTGACGAGCTCGCCGCAGAGCTCGCGCGTGCGAGCACCGACGGGCAGGAGAGTTGGCAGCGCGCGCGAGGAGCGGATGACTTCGCCGCGTTCGCGCCCGCGCTCGAGCACAACGTGCGCCTCGCGCGCGAGTACGCGGCCTGCCTCGTGCAGGACGGCGAACGCCCCTATGACGCATTGCTGAGCGACTTCGACTTCGGTCTGCGCAGCGAGCAGTTGCGCCGCGTCTTCGCAGAGCTCGCGGCTGCGCTCACGCCGCTCGTCGCAGAGGCCAGCGCACACTCGCCGCGGTCGAGCCTCGAGGTGCCGATCGCCGCCCAGGAAGCCGCGGTGACGAGCACGCTGCGTCGGCTCGGCGTCGATCAGTCGAGCTGGCGGGTCGATGTCTCGACGCATCCCTTCACGGCCTGGGTCGGCACGGGCGACTCGCGCGTGACCACGCGCTACGGCGACGGCGAGGTGGAGTCGCTGCTCAGCTCGCTACACGAGTACGGCCATGCGCTCTACGAGCGACAGATCGATCCTGCGCTGGAGCGCACGAACCTCGGCACAGGCACCTCGATGTCGATCCACGAGTCACAGAGCAAGCTCTGGGAGAACCATGTGGCGCGTAACCCCGCATTTTGCAGGTGCTCGCATCGCGAGCTCAGCGCGGGTGGCTTCGCGGTTGCGCCCGCCGACCTGCACGCCGCGCTCGTCGGCGTGGAGCCGACCCTATCCGCGTTTCCGCCGACCCGCTGACCTATCCGCTGCACATCATGTCTGCGCTTCGAGCTGGAGCTGGCGCTGATCGACGGCGACCTTGCTGTCGCGGACCTTCCGGAGGCCTGGCGTGAGGGGATGCGCCGGCTGTTGGGGTGGAGGTCCCTCCGATCAGCTCGGCTGCCTTCAGGACGTGCACTGGGGCGCGGGCAGCTTCGGCTACTTCCCGAGCTATGCGCTCGGCTGCTTGATCGCAGCGCAGTTGTGGGAGACGATGAGGCCGCCATCGAAACGCTCGAGCAGATCTTCGCCGGGCGATGCTCAGCGCGATGCAGGCTTGGCTCGGCGAGCACGTGCACCGTCACGGCCGGCGCCTCGACACGATCCAGCTGATCGAGCACGCGACCGGCGCGGGCCTCTCAGTCGAGCCCTTCCTGCGCTACGTGGCGCCCCTCGCGGGACGCTGATCCTGGCGGCTACGCCGCGTCAATCGATCGTTCGTCTGCTCCGGCTCCTGGGTGTGTGATTATTTTCTGAGCGGAATTTCCGACCGGGAGGTGGAAATTGGCAATGCTAATAGCACGGTCGCGAGGCGTAGGGCGGGCGCGAGCTTCAGCGTGGGCCGTCGCGCTCGTGCTTGCGGCGGCTGCGCTTCTCCCTGCGAG
This sequence comes from uncultured Solirubrobacterales bacterium, assembly GCA_963785435.1. Taxonomy (GTDB): domain Bacteria; phylum Actinomycetota; class Thermoleophilia; order Solirubrobacterales; family Solirubrobacteraceae; genus Palsa-744. Next base: position 288,421 of record CAWAVE010000007.1, on the reverse strand, counting down.
CGCCTCGGCGCTCGTCACCGTCGGAGGCTCCTCACTCTTGAGCGCCGAAGTTCCGCTGCTGGGGAAGATTGAAGTCTCGCTCCCCAAGAAGGTTGAAGTCCCACCGCTCGTGAGCGTTGAAGGGCCTGCGCTGCCGAAGGTCGAAGTGCCCGCATCGCCGCCCAAAGTCGAAACGCCGTCCAGCCCAACGACAGGCGAAACGTCGACGCCGCCGCCGGTCGAAGCTCCCAGAGCGCCTACGAGCAGCACGCCAACGAACCCAACGAGTCCGAGCCGCGCTGAACCGGTGGTGCCCACCGCGACAGCCGCGCAGACGGCGACTGCTGCGAGCGCCGCACCCGGCGCGGTCGGCACGCCCAGCAGCTTGCAGCCTACGCGGGCTCCCGCCGGCGCCCGTGGGGCTGTGCCACGGATTCGCTCGGGCGTGGGCTCCCGCGCGGGCGCGGGTGCGACTCGCAAACACCGCGCCAAACCCAGCGTCCTGGCCACATCACTCGCCCCCGTCGCTAGCGCTGTGTCGACCTCGCCGCACGCTCACAGCACGCATGCCGCGAGCGTGAAGTCCCACAGGTCCGGCGGAGCATCGAGCTCCAACCCGCTCGACGCGATCGGTCGCAACATCCCGCTGCCGCTGCCGGTGCCTGACTGGAGCAAGCCGATTATCCTGTTGCTGGCGCTCGTGGCGATCGGCTTTGCGGTTCGCTCACGCCGCGCGGTCAAGCGCGCACGACGGCTGGAAGGCCAGCACGCCAACCTGCTGCAGGACCTCGACGTGATGCAGGCCACGCTCGTGCCCGCGATCCCCAAGCGCGTGGGGGCGCTGCGCGTCTCGGTCGCCTACCGGCCCGCCGACGGGCCGGCGGCCGGCGGAGACTTCTATGACGTGCTCGAGCTCGAGCGTGGCAACGTCGCGATCATCCTCGGCGACGTGGTCGGTCATGGTCGCGACGCGCTCGAGCGCGCCGCGCTCACGCGCTACACGCTCCGTGCCTACATCCAAGCGGGACTCGAGCCGCGCGCCGCGCTCGCGCTGGCGGGATCGGTGCTCTCCGATGAGACCGCAGCAAGCTATGCGACGGTTGTGGTGGCGCTCTATGACCGCGCGAGCGCGAGCCTGAAGTACGCGAGCGCGGCGCACCCACCGCCGATCGCGCTCGGCTTTCGTCCGTCCGAGCCGCTGATGTTGTGCTGCTCGCCGCCTGTCGGCTGGGACGTGCCGACCGGGCGCCGCCAGACGACGATCCCGCTGGCGCCCGGGACCGGCATGTGCTTCTTCAGCGACGGTCTGCTCGAGGCGCGCACCGAGCACGGGTTGCTCGGCCGCGAGGGTCTCGCTGAGGTCATCGCGGGGCTCGAGGTGCCGGCTGATGCTGCTGCGTTGCTCGATCGCGTACGAGCCGGTGCGCTGAGCACGCCCGACGACATGGTCTCCTGCATCATCGCGCCCGTCGCCGCGGTGGCGCCCGTCGGAGCGCACGGCCATGTCGAGGAGCTCGAAGTCGACGCGGACTGCGCCGATGAGGCGCGCATAGCGCCGTTTCTGCTCGAGTGCGGCGTGCCTGAGGAGCGGATCGCGGCGGCAGTCAGCGGCGCGCAGCGGCTCGCGTCAGATGCGGGGACGGCGCTGCTACGTACCGAGCGCCTAGCGGGACTTGCTGCGACGGTGACGGTCCACCGTGGTCTCGACGTGGCGCAAGGGCCCGCTGCGCCACAGCCGATCTTGCTCTAGCCCCGGCGATGCTCGCGAGTGGCCGTGGCGTGCGGCTACGATCGAGCTCGATGGCCGAAGCTGCCACGCAGGCGAGCGAGGATGGGTTGCTCGCTCGCGCACCCTCGGCCGCGCTCGTGGTTGGCGCGATTGCCTCCGTGCAGTTCGGCTCATCGCTCGCGGCCACGTTGTTCGCGCGTCTGGGGCCCGGCGGCACGGTGCTGCTGCGCCTGGCGTCGGCGGCGGTCGTGCTGGTGGCGCTCGGACGCCCGCGCGTACGCGGGCGCAGCCGTGGCGAGCTGGGGCTGGCATGCGCGTTTGGGCTCGTGCTGGCGGGCATGAACCTGAGCTTCTACGAGGCGCTCGATCGCATTCCGCTCGGGATAGCTGTGGCGATCGAGTTCGTGGGACCGTTGGCGGTCGCGATCGCAGGCTCGCGCCGGCGCTCAGATCTCGTGTGGGTCGCGCTCGCAGCCTTGGGGATCCTTGCGCTGACACGTGGCGGCGTGCGCGCGCTCGACAGCGGCGGCGTCGCACTGGCGCTCTGCGCCGGGGTGCTGTGGGGCAGCTACATCGTGCTGAACGCCCGGCTGGGCAGGCGCTTTGAGGGCTCGAGCGGCCTCAGCCTAGCGATGTGCGTGGCGGCGCTGGCCGCTCTGCCGAGTGGAATCGTGGCGGGCGGAGCGCAGCTTTTCGATCCTGGCTCGTTGGCGCTCGGCTGCGCTGTCGGGGTGCTCTCATCGGCGATCCCCTACACCTTCGAGGTCGAGGCTCTGCGCCGGATCGCGCCGGCTACGTTCGGCGTGCTGATGAGCCTCGAGCCTGCGGTCGCGGCGCTCGCCGGGCTGCTTGTGCTCGGTCAAGGTCTCGGCCTGCGCGCGCTGCTCGGCATCGCGCTCGTGATCGCGGCCTCGCTCGGCGCCGCACGCAGCGCTCAGGCGGCGCCGATCGCCGTGTGAGCTTGCTCGCATCTGCGGTGGGTTGGGCGTGCGCCTGCACGACATCCGGTAGGTGCCCTAGCGTCGCCGAACAGATGTTCGATACAGCTGATGCGCCCGCCTGGCTCGAGGACCTCAACGCCGAGCAGCGCGCGGCCGCGACCTATAGCGGTGAGACGCTGCTGATCCTCGCCGGCGCGGGCACGGGCAAGACGACGACGCTATGTGCACGCGTGGCCTGGCTGCTCTCCACGGGCATGCCGGCGGAGCGCATTCTGCTGCTGACGTTCACGCGCCGCGCCGCGCGCGAGATGGTCGAGCGCGCGCGGGTGCTCGCAGAGCGCGTGGCGCCGCACGCGGGCAACGTGCACGGCGGCACCTTTCACTCCTTCGCGCACCGCGTGGTGCGCATGCACGCCTCCTCGCTCGGACTCGACGCGGGCTTTGGCGTGCTCGATGCGGGCGATGCGGCGGATCTGCTGGACTTCGTGCGCGAGGAGCAGGGTCACGGCGCTGGACGCAGGCGCTTTCCGCGGGCGCCGACGATGCTCGACATCTACTCGCGCACGGTCAACGCGCAGCTCCCGCTCGCGGAGGTCCTGGCGGAGTCGTTTCCGTGGTGCGCGGAGCACGTCGCGGATCTCGCTGCGATCTTCCGCGCCTACGGCGCGCGCAAGCGCTCGCTGGGGGTGCTCGACCTCGACGACCTCCTGCTCTACTGGCGCGCGCTCGCCGGCGATGAGGTGTTGGGGCCGCGCATCGGCGGCGCCTTCGAGCACGTGCTCGTGGATGAGTACCAGGACGTCAACGGCCTGCAGGTGGACATCGTGCGTGGTATGCGCGCCACTGAGCGCGGGCTGACGGTGGTGGGCGATGACTTCCAGGCGATCTATTCCTTTCGCGCAGCGAGCGCGCGCCACATCCTCGACTTCCCCGAGCAGTTCCCCGGCGCGCACACGGTCACGCTCGAGCGTAACTACCGCTCCACCGGCCCGATCCTCGCGGTCGCCAACGCGATCTCCGCACAGGATCGCCGCGGCTTTCCCAAGCAGTTGTGGACCGAGCAGGCAGGGGGCGTAGCGCCGCAGCTGCTGTTCCCGCGCGATGAGAGCGCGCAGGCGATGGCGGTCTGTGACCGCGTGATCGCGGCGCGTGAGGAAGGGATGGAGTTGCGCACGCAGGCGGTGCTGTTCCGCACGGGCCACGACTCGGACCTGTTGGAGCTCGAGCTCACGCGGCGCGATATCCCGTTCGTGAAGTACGGCGGGCTGCGCTACCTCGACGCCGCACACGTCAAGGACTTGATCGCGCTGCTGCGTCTCAGCGACAACCCCTCCGATGAGCTCAGCTGGTTCCGCCTGCTGCAGCTGCTCGAGGGGGTGGGGCCGATACGCGCGCGACGCACCCTCGATGCGCTCCGCCCGGAGGCGGGTGGAGCACCTGAGCTCGGCCGCTGGGCGCAGGCTGAAGCACATCTTCCGGAGAGCTCGCGCGTGCAGGCTGGCGCCGTGATCGGGGCGCTCGCGCAGGCCGGCGCAGGGGCACAGGACAGCACCGGCGAGCAGGTCGAGCGGCTGTGTGCGGCGATCGCACCGCTGATCAGGCTGCGCTATGCGGACGGCGCGATACGCGTGGGCGATCTGGATCAGCTGGCGGCGGCTGCGCGTTCGAGCCAGGACATTCGCCACTTTGTCTCAGAGCTCGTGCTCGACCCGCCGGCCTCGAGCGCCGACATTGCTGGGCCGCCGCATCTGGATGAGGATTATCTCGTGCTCAGCACGGCTCACTCGGCGAAGGGTCTGGAGTGGGATGCGGTGCACGTGATCGCAGCCTACGACGGCAACTTCCCCGCCGACATGAGCACCTCGAGCGAGGAGGGGATCGCGGAGGAGCGCCGTCTCTTCTACGTCGCGCTCACGCGTGCGCGACGACGGCTGCAGGTGTATGTGCCGGCGCGCTACTACCACCGTCCCCATGGCGGCGATGACGCGCACGGCTACGGGCAGGCATCGCGGTTTCTGAGCAGCGCCGTTCAGGAGCTGTTCACGATCGAGCATCCCGCCGAGCGCGAGCCGACGCTCGAGGTGCGCGCAGCACGGAGCAGCGCTCGGCGCATCGAGGTCTCACTCGATGCGCTGTTCTGAGCTCCGATCGGGCCGCTCGGCGCACTAAGGTCTGCAGATGAGCTACACGCCGCCGCAAGAGATTCTCGAGCGATACGCGTCGGTGCTGGTTGATTTTGCGCTGGGCGGAGGGGAGGGGGTAAAGCCCGGTGAGGTCGTGCGGATCGTGGCTGGGGAGAGCGCAAAGCCGCTTTATGTGGAGCTCAACCGCGCTGTGTGGCGAGCGGGCGCGCACGTGATCGGCGGCTATCAGCCGGATGACGACAGCGCTTTCAACCTCTCACGCGATTTCTACGAGTCGGCCACCCCCGAGCAGCTCGACCATTTCTCGGCGCGCTACATACGTGGCCTCGTCGACGAGATGGACCATCAGGTGTCGGTGATCGCGGAGAGCGATCCGCATGCGCTCGACTCTGTTGACCCGGCGCGGATCATGCGTCGCGGCGAGGCGATGCGCCCGCTGCTTGACTGGCGCGGCGAGAAGGAGAACGCGGGGCGCTTCAGCTGGACGCTCGGCCTTTACGGCACGCCAGCGATGGCAGCCGAGGCGGGCATGAGCAGGAGGAGTACTGGGAGCAGATCATCCACGCCTGCTTCCTCGACGCCGAGGACCCGCTCGTCCGCTGGCGGGAGGTGGGCGAGCAGCTCGACGCGACGCGCGAGCGCCTGGACGCGCTCGATATCGAGCGCTTGCACGTCGAGGGCGAGGACGTCGATCTGTGGATCTCGCTCGGCGAGCAGCCGCCGCTGGTTGGGCGGGCGCGGGCGCAACATCCCGAGCTTTGAGACTCTTCACGAGCCCCGACTGGCGCGGCACGGAGGGCTGGATCTACTGCAACCAGCCGCTCTATCGCTACGGCAACCTCGTCAAGGGCATCCGCTGACGTTCGCCGAGGGGCGCGTGACGGAGCGCGAGCGCTGAGCAGAACGAGCGCGTGCTGAGCGAGATGATCGCGACCGAGGGCGCCGACCGGATCGGCGAGTTCTCGCTGACCGACCGTCGCTTCTCGCGCATCACGCGCTTCATGGCGCACACGCTCTATGACGAGAACGTCGGCGGTACGTTCGGCAACACGCACATCGCGGTCGGGCGCTCCTACCAGGACGCCTACGCGGGCGACCCCAGCGAGGTCGGCCGATGAGGCTGGGCGGAGCTCGGCTTCAACAACTCGAGCGTGCACACTGACATCGTCTCCACGACTGACCGGCGCGTGACCGCGCAGCTACGCGGTGGCGGTGAGCGGGTGATCTACCGCGACGGCGAGTTTCGCCTTAGCTAATGCTCGATGCGCCGCCCCAAGGCCCTGGGCCTCAAGAGGCACTGGCGCTCACCGTCGGCTGTCGCTTCGGGCTCAGCTCGACGCAGGCTGCGGAGGCGATCCTGCAGGTCGCGCCTTCTCCGGCGCCGGGCGTCTCAATCGGCGGCGAGCGCTGGGAGAGCGATGCGGAGCATCACGCCTACATCGATCACTACGGCAACCGCTGCGAGCGCTTCGCGCTGGCCGGCCGGCGACTCGCAGATCGGCTACCAGGCGCAGCTGGCGCTGTCCGACCCCGCGGACGGCTCGAGCCGGATGTGCCCGAGACGCCGGTCGCGGAGCTACCCGACGAGGTCCTGAGCTTCGTGATGCCGAGCCGCTTCTGCCTGCCCGATGAGCTCGGCCACGAGGCCTGGCAGCGATTTGGCTCGATCGCGCCAGGCTGGAGGCGCGTGCAGTCGATCGTCGACTATGTCCACGATCACCTCGAGTTCGTGCCCGGCGCCTCCAACCCCTGGACGACGGCCGCCGACGCCTACCGGGCTGGGCAGGGCGTTTGCCGCGACTACGCCCACCTCGCGATCACCTTCTGCCGCGCGCTGAACATTCCAGCGCGCTACGTCTTCGGCTATATCCCCAACGTCGGCGTAGCGTCACCGCCCGAAGCGATGGACTTCGCGGCCTGGTTCGAGGTTTATCTCGACGGGCGCTGGCACACCTTCGACGCGCGCAACAACACCCCCCGGATCGGTCGCGTGGTCGTGGGACGTGGCCGCGACGCGGTCGACGTGGCGCTGATCACGTCCTTTGGTCCGCTCACGCTAACCGGCTTTGAGGTGATCGCAGAGGCACACGAGACGGTCATCTAGCGTGCGCGGCGCGGATCGGCGCGTGCCGCGACTAGGCTGCTGATGATGTCATCCTCCGCACCGGCGCCCACGTCCCCCGCGCGCGAGGGGCGCGGCCCGGAACCCACAAAGGTCAGCGAGGATCTCGAGCGCTGGCTTGCGGATGACGGGGAGCGCACGCTCGGCAGCTTGATCGAGCTGTTCAAGGAGAAGAGCTTCGCGCTTTTGTTCGTGCTGTTGCTGGGCGTGCCGGCGCTGCCGTTGCCCACGGGCGGCGCGACGCACGTTTTCGAGATCATCGCGGTGCTGCTGGCGCTGGAGCTGATCGTGGGACGCGAGCAGATTTGGCTACCGCAGCGGTGGTGCGCGCTGGAGCTAGCCGGCGCGCGCCAACAGCGCTTCATCCATGGGCTAATGCGGATGATTCGCCGCTTGGAGCGTATATCCAAGCCCCGCATGCGCTTCCTTTTTGAGCACCGTCTGAGCAGCATCGTGTTCGGGACGCTCGTGATCGCGGGCTCGGCCGGTGCGTTCTTTGCGCCGCCCTTCACCGGCTTGGACACGTTGCCGGCGCTCGGGGTGGTGCTGCTGGCGCTCGGCGTGCTGCTCGAGGACATCCTCGTGGTGCTCGTCGCAGTGGCTGTGGGCGCCGCCGGTGTGGTCCTCGAGATCGTGCTGGGGACAGCCGCGATCCATCGGGATCGGGAGCATCGTCTAGCGCTTCAGGGGAGCCTTCAGGCGGCTTGACGAGAAGTCCCTCGATGGGATCTTGAGGACATACCAAAACGTGACCTAGTGTCCGTATCATGCGAGGCGGCGGAAAATCGGAGAATGGCTGGTAGCCGCCTGCTCCTACTGCGCGGGGCTTGTGCAAGATGACGAGGTTTGGAGCGACGTTTCGATGACGGCTGCAAGAGATTTCCGGCGAGTGGCCGTTGTGTCGCTCACCATGATGATGTTCCTCCTGGTGGGCTCGTCCGCGGTTGCGCTGGGTGCGCCGCTGTTGACGCTTGAAAATCCCGCTCAGGGAGCGGTGACGAACCAGGCTACGCCGAGCTTCGCAGGCACGAGCGAAGACATTCTCGATCCCGTCATCCTGACGCTCTACGAAGGACCCAGCGCGAGCGGCTCGCCCTTGCAGACTTCGCTCGGGGTATTGCCCACGCTGCAGGCCCAATGGCAGACGACGCTTGCCGAAACGCTGAGCTCTGGTCAGTACACAGCGATCGCGACTCAGCTCGACACATCAAGCGGAGAACCGCTCGAAAGCTCAGCGGTGACCTTCACGGTCGATACGCTCGCGCCGGCCGTTTCGCTTGGCTCTGTGCCGGCGTTGAGCAACGACGCGACCCCGAGCTTTTCGGGGAGCGCGGGCTCCGCAGCCGGCGATGGCACGGGAGTGACGCTTAGGGTCTACGAGGGTAGCTCCGTCGGTGGGCCGATCGCAGAAGAAACGACCGTATCTCGCAGCGGCTCGAGTTGGACGCATACGGCTGGCACGCTCGCGGACGGCACCTACACCGCACAAGCCTTCCAAGGAGATAGCGCAGGCAACCTCGGCGAAAGCTCAGCGGTCACGTTCACGATCGACACACAGGCGCCGAGCGTCTCGCTCGACACCGTGCCGACGCTCACGAGCGACTCGACGCCGACCTTCACGGGCGGCGCGGGCACGTTGGCAGGCGATCATACGAGCGTCACGGTGGTGATCCGCCACGAAGGCTCGATCGTCAGTGGATCGAACTCGGTGGGCATCAGCAGCGGCAAATGGTCTTTTACATCCTCATCGCTGCCCGATGGCAGCTACACGGTCGGGGTGCTCCAGGAAGACGCGGCAGGAAATATCGCGACCGTCGGTCCGGTGGCGTTCACGATCGACACCCACGCCCCCGCCGTGTCAATTGAAGGGTTGTCCTCGCCGAGCAATGATCCGACGCCGACTTTGAGCGGCGGCGCCGGATCGCTGGTAGATGACTCCCCGGTAGTCACCGTCATAGTCCACAAGGGCTCGCTCGCGGGAGAACTTGTGGAATCGACAGAAGTCGCGCGCGTCGGCTCGGTCTGGTCGCATACGACGGGTCCGCTCCCCGACGGGACCTACACGGCACAAGCTGTACAGGAAGACAAAGCAGGCGTCAAAGGCGAAAGCTCGACCACGAGCTTCACGATCGACACCCACGCACCGGTCGTCTCGATCGACGAACCCGTCTCGCCAACGAAAGACCCGACGCCGACCCTCAGCGGTAAAGCCGGCGCGCTGCCCGGCGATCATGCGACCGTCGCGGTCGTGATCCGCGAGGGCGCCACGATCGTCAGCGAAGCAAAATCGGTAAGCGTTAGCGGTGAAAAATGGTCATACACACCACCCACACTCGCCGATGGCAACTATACGGTCGAAGCGTTCCAGTCCGACGCGGCGGGCAACATCGGCTCAGCCGTACCGGTGAGCTTGACGGTCGATACGCACGTTCCCGCTGTTTCGATTGAAGCGCCTGCCTCGCCGACGAACAATCGCACGCCGAGCCTCAGCGGCAACGCCGGCACGCTCCCTGGTGATCACGCGAGCGTCACGGTTGTCGTTCGTCAGGGGAGCACGATCGTCAACGAAGTTACTGCTGTGAGCGTGAGCGGTGGAAAATGGTCGTACACGCCTCCGCCGCTCTCTGACGGCACATACACCGCTCGAGCGCTCCAGGAAGACGACGCTGGCGCTAGGGGTGAAAGCGGGCCGGTCACCTTCGTGGTCGACACTCAAGCACCGGTCGTTTCGATCGAATCCCCGAAGATAAAAGACTCAACGGCGAGCTTCACCGGGCACGCGGGAGCGCTAGCGGGCGACATCGCGAGCGTCGTCGTTGTCATCAGCGAGGGAGGCTCGGTCGTAAACGAAGCAAAAGCGAGCGTTAGCCACGGAGCATGGAGCTACACGGCCCCCTCGCTATCCGATGGTGTCTACGCGGTTCAGGTAAGCCAGCACGACAGCGCCGGGAACATCGGCCTCACAAGTCCGGTTGCGTTCGTAATAGACACGAACGCTCCGAAACCCTCGATCAACCCACCTGCGGCCTCGATCAACAGCTCCACGCCAACATTCACGGGTACTGCCGGTGCAAGGTCTCTCGATGAAAAGAGCGTGAGTGTTGCTGTCTATCGGGGCACGACGGTTGTAGGAGAACCGCTAGCCGAATCGTCCAAAGTGCCGGTGGAAGGCACAGGCTGGTCCTATACCGCTCCGCCGCTGGCCAGCGGCACCTACACCCTGCTGGTTAAGCAGCACGACACCGCGAAAGGTAGCGGCAGCAGCGCGCTCGTCTTCATCATCGACACAACCGCTCCCCATGTAACGCTCGCCCAGCCCGAAAACAACGCGGTCCTGACTACCTCCCAGCCGACGTTCAGCGGTCTCGCGGGCACCGAAGTCGGAGACCATGCCGCGGTCACGCTGAAGATCTACACGGGCACAACAGCCACTGCTGCCGCCGTGCAAACGTTGGTGCTCGCGGCGAACAACGGCGAATGGTCGAGTGGCTCGAGCGTCGCATCGTTGCCCAACGGCATCTACACGGCGATCGCCGAACAGGTCGACGATGCCGGCAACCACGGCACAAGCAGGTCCACCTTCGCGATTGGCGTGCCAGCGCCAAGCGTGGTTACGCCGACTGCGCCAAGCGCCTCCTTCAGATGGTTTCCGGTGACGCCACGCGTCGGCGAAGTCGTCTCGCTGGTCTCCACATCGACCGCTGGAAGCAGCCCTCTCACCGCATATGCGTGGTCACTCAACGGCGCTTCCACGTTCATGTCTGGCCCAGCGGTGCAGACGACGACGTTCTCCAACCCGGGACCCCATTTCGTGCAGCTACAGGTCACCGGCGGCGACGGCCTGAACGCAGTCACGGGCCAGACGATCACGGTCGCTCGAGCTGTGGCCGTCCTGATGCAGCCGTTCCCGGTGGTGCGCATCGCCGGCTCCGGCAATGCGAACAGCATCCGGATCAGCCTATTCACCGTGCTCGCGCCAACGGGCGCGAAGGTGACGGTGAGTTGCCGCGGACGTGGCTGTCCAGCAAAGACGCAGAGCATCGTGGCGCGAGCGCTGCGCAGCAAGCATCGCGCTGCGACCGTACTGATCTCCTTTGGCCGCTTCGAGCGCTCGCTCGGCGTGGGCGCGGTGCTCGAGATCAAGGTCTCGAGAAAAGGTCAGATCGGCAAGTACACGCGCTTCACCGTGCGACGCGGCAAGCTCCCTGCGCGCCTTGACACCTGTCTCAGCTCAGATGGGACCAAACCGATGAGCTGCCCATCCTGATGAGCAGCGTCCTACCAGAGCGTCGTCTGCTGCAGCCGCGCACACCGCTGATCCGCATCGAGCTTCGCGCGCTCGCGACCGTAACGCTCGCTTGCGCTACCTTGTTCGCGCTCTCCTTTGCCCTAGGGCGCGTGCTGCGTCCGACACACAGCCGCAGCACGACGCTTCCAGCGTTCGCCGCCACCCAGGCGAGCGCGGAAATCCCGGTGCGGCTGAGTGCAGCTCCGGCGATCGGCCTGGCACGACCGGCGATCGTGGTCGTGCGCGCCGCGAAACCCGCGAAAGCGGTAGCGCCCGCCGTGACGCCGGTGCCTGCCACAGTCAGCCCGCCGACACCAACTGCTACGCCCACGCCGACCCCAACGCCAAAACCGACTCCTACGCCCACGCCTGCGGCCACCCCCACCCCCACACCCGCGAAGACGCCGGCGAGCAGCGCGCCCGCGGGCGGCAATACGGCACCGAAGCAGGGTGGAGGCATCTCCTTCGATAGCTCGGGCTGAGGTGTATCGTCGTCGTCGCAGCTTGCCTCTGATCGCCATACCGCTGCTGCTTGCGGTAGCTGTGGCGGGCTACCTGATTGGTTATAGGCACCCGTCTAGGAGCCCGGCGGCGTCGCTCGGCGCGACCTCGCGGATCGTCTCCGGGGCGGATGTGCTGCTCGAATTTCCCTCAAGTTGGCAACGCGCGACGGCGGCGCCCGCGGTCCCTGGGTTGCAGCTTGCGCGCGAGCTCGTGCTGGCCGCGGACGGAACACATGCACAGGCTGGCTTGATCAGCGGCCAGCTCCCCAGCGGTGAACCGAGCCCGCTACCCGCGGCCTTTCGGCGCGTGCTGCGCGGGGTGCCGAAGACGGAGCTGCTCGACTTCCTCGGTGGCCAGGCATATAAGTACAGCGCTCTGCGCCTCGCCGGCTACGCGCCGACGCTAACGCTGAACCTGTACGTGATCCCGAACCCAGGGAACGGTCCCACGGCAATCGGCTGCTACGCCGCGAAGGCCTATGCGGCGACGCTCGCGGAGTGTGAGCAGATCGTCTCGAAGCTGACGCTCGTGGGCCAGTCGCAGTTCGATCTCACGCCCGATGCCAACTACTCGAGTCGCCTGGGCACGCTCGTGCGCACGCTTGACAGCGAACGGCTGCTGTTGCGCCGGCGCATGCACGCTGCGAAGAACCCGTCGAGCCTCGCGGCGCTAGCGAAGGCACTCGCGGCTAAGCTCGCGCTCGCCGCGTCGAGCCTTTCGCCGCTTGAACCGCCGATCGCCGCTGGCGGTGCGCAAGCGGCGCTCGGCAGCGCGTTGTTAGGTGCCGAAGGCGCCTACCGGGCGCTCAGCGCGAGCGCCGGGAGCGATCCAAGCGCCGACGCCGCGGCGCTCGCGCGGGTCGATCAGGCAGAGACGGGTATCGATGAAGCGCTCGAGAGCTTCGCGTTGCTCGGCTACGGGCGCACCTAGAGGCACGGTGCTGTGCCGTGCAGCTATGAGACGACGGCGAGCGGCTCGGCGGCGACGGGCTGAGGCGAGGCGGCGCTGAAGCGCATCGCCGAGTCCTCGAGCGAGCCGAAGCGCATCGCGAGGATGTCGAGCACGTAGTTCTGGCGCAGCCGCCAGGGACTCTTCGAGCCTTGCTTTGGAAAGCCTTCGATCGCGCGCAGCACGTAGCTCGAGGAGAAGTCGATCATCGGCTGGCGCGCCACCGAGGGGTCCTCCTGGGGAACGCACCGCTGATAGCCGTGCTCGTCCATGTAGTTGAGCAACCGGCAGACGTATTCGCAGACGAGGTCGCACTTGAGCGTCCACGAAGCGTTCGTGTAGCCGATCGCGAACGTCAGGTTTGGCACGCCGCTGAGCATCATGCCCTTGTAGCTCATCGTCTTTGCGAGCTCGATCTCGTGGCCGTCGACCGCGAGGCTCAGGCCGCCGAGCGCGAGCAGGTTGAGGCCGGTGGCGGTGACGATCACGTCAGCCTCGAGCTCTGCGCCCGACGCGAGCTTCAGGCCCCGCTCGGTGAACGTCTCGATCTGATCGGTGAGCACCGACGCTCGCCCGGCGCTGATCGCGCTGAACAGGTCGCCGTCAGGAACAAGACAGACGCGCTGATCCCAAGGGTCGTAACGGGGTTTGAAGTGCGTGTCGAGGTCGTAGCCTTCGGGCAGGCGGCGCTTGACGCCCGCGCGGATCGCGCGCTTGATGAGTCGAGGACGTTTGCGCGCCAGCTGGTAGAAGAGCGTGGCTAGCAGCACGTTCTTCCAGCGCAGCAGCGGGTAGGAGAAGCGTGCGGGCAACACCCGCCGTAGCAAGCGGGCGATCGGGTCGACTCCCGGCAGCGAAAATATGTAGCTCGGTGAGCGCTGCAACATCGTGACGTGGCCGGCCGTCTCGGCCATCGCCGGCACGAGCGTCACGGCCGTGGCGCCGCTGCCGATCACGACGACCTTCTTGCCGGCATAGTCGAGATCCTCCGGCCAGTGTTGTGGGTGGATGATCTCACCGGCAAAGCGTTCGCTGCCCGCGAAGTCCGGCGTGAAGCCTTCGTCGTAGCGGTAGTAGCCGCTGCAGACCATTAGGTATCCACAGCTGATCTCGACGGTCTCGTTCGTGTCGCTGCGCTCTGCTTGCACCGTCCAGCGCGCATGCGCGGAGGAGAACTCAGCGCGCACCACGCGGTGGTTGAAGCGGATGTGCTGATCGATCCCGCCCTCCGATGCGGTGCGGCGCACGTAGTCGAGGATCGAAGGCCCGTCCGCGATCGACTTCGCCGCGGTCCAGGGGCGGAAGTTGTAGCCGAGCGTGAACATGTCGGAGTCCGAGCGAATGCCCGGATAGCGGAACAGATCCCAAGTGCCGCCGATTCCCGCGCGAGCCTCGAGCAGCGCGTAGCTCTTGCCGGGAGACTTGCTCTGGAGGTGATGCGCGGCGCCGACGCCCGAGAGCCCGGCGCCGACGATCAGCACATCAACGTAAAGTGCGGGCGGCATGCGCTTAGCCTAACTGGAAGCATCGCAAGCTACCGTGAGGAGTGTCGTGTCGCAAGCCAACGAGGAGGCAATCCGCGCCTGGGACGGCCCGCTGTTCGACCGCTTTGTGCAGTATCGCCATCTGCTGACGAGCGGCCTCGGCGCGCACGGCGATCGCGCGATCGCGCTGGCCGCGCCGCGAGCGGGCGAGCGTGTGCTCGACGTCGGCTGCGGGTTCGGCGAGACGACACGACGGCTCGCAGGACTCGTGGGGGCGAGCGGCGAGGCGTTGGGGCTCGATGCGGCACCGCGCTTCATTGAGACCGCGCTCAGCGAGCTCGTCCCCGGCGAGGCTGCCAACGTGCACTTCGCGGTCGCCGATGTGGAGGAAGGACTGAGCGTCGAGGGTTTTGATCTTGCGTTCTCACAGATGGGCACGATGTTCTTCGCGAACCCCGTCAACGCGCTACGCAACGTGCGCCGTGCGCTGCATCCCGGGAGCAGGCTGGTGATGGTCGTGTGGCGATCGAAGGTCGAGAACGACTGGGTCTACCGCGCGCAGGAGATCACCGAGCGCTTCGTGACCAAGCCCGAGGACTACGACGAGCCGACGTGTGGGCCGGGCCCGTTCTCGATGGGCAACGCCGACACCACGAGCACGATCCTGATGAGCGCGGGCTTCGAGCAGATTTCGCTGCTGCGCAGCGATCTACCGATCACGATCGGAACAGACCTCGACGAAGCGGTCGAGTTCGTGATGAACCTCGGTCCGGCCGGGGAGATCCTGCGCCTGGCGGGCGAGAGCGCAGCTCACCTGCACGACGACATCGCGGCTGCGCTGCGTGAGGGCCTCGCCGAGTGGCAGTCCGATCAAGGAGTGCTCGCGCCCGCTTCGACTTGGATCGTTAGCGCCCGCGTACCCGACGACGCGTCCGCAGCGTAGGCGCGAGCGGGGCGCGCTCCTCGTGGCAAGTTCGCCGGCCGGTGCGAGTGATCTCGAGACGTCGCTGGAGGCCGCGCGACGCGTGGCGCCGCTTGCGGGTGCGCTTGCTGAGCGGATCGAGCGCGAGCGCGGTCTCCCGGCGCAGCTGCTCAACGAACTGCGCGACGCCGGGCTGATGCGCATGTGCCTGCCGCGCGTGCACGGTGGCGGCGAGGTTGCGCCCGCGAGCATGATCGAGGCGATCGAGGAGCTAGCGCGCTTTGACGGCGCTACCGCCTGGTGCGCGATGATCGCATCCACGAGCAGCCTGCTCGGTGCCTACCTCCCCGACACCGAGGCACAGCTGATCTACGCGCATGGCGCCTCGATCACCGGTGGCGTGTTCGCTCCCCGCGGACGTGCGCAGCGCAGCGGGGAGAGCTATCGCGTGAGCGGGCGCTGGTCGTTCCTCAGCGGCGTGCAGCACTGCGACTGGGTGATGGGCGGCTGCATCGTCTTCGACGGCGAGAGTCCCGAGCTGCTCGCCGGCGGTGGCCCGGACGTGCGCCTGATGCTGATGCCGATCGCGAGCGTGGAGGTGATCGACACCTGGTCGGTATCCGGTCTGCGCGGAACCGGTAGCCACGACATCGCGGTCTGCGAGCTTGAGATACCCGCCACACGTGCGGTCTCGCTGTTCAGCGACCGTCCGCGCGTAGAGAGCGCGCTCTACGCCTTCCCGCTGTTCGGCCTGCTCGCCGCGGGTATCGCGGCGGTTGCGCTCGGCATCGCGCGTGGCGCAATCGAAGATCTGCTGGAGCTCTCCGGCGTAAAGACGCCGGCGGGGAGCTCGCGTCCGCTCGCCCAGCGCGGGGTTCTGCAGTCGGAGCTCGCGCACGCCGAGGCGAGCCTGCGGGGTGCACGCGCGCTGCTGCTCGAGCAGGCGCGCTCGGCGTTGCAAACCGCAGAGGGCGGAGCGTCGATCTCGATCGATGAGCGTCTCGGCCTGCGCCTCGCGGCGAGCCACGCGACGGAGGTCGCCGCGTCCGTCGTCACGAAGATGTACCACGCAGGCGGAGGCAGCTCGATCTATGACTCGAGCCCTTTGCAGCGCAGGCTGCGCGACGTTCACGTCGCCACGCAGCACATGATGGTCGCGCCGCCGAGCTGGGAGCTCGCCGGACGGCTGCTGTTGGGTCTAGAGAGCGACACCTCACAGCTCTGAGCAGGGATTGCGCCTGCACTAGGCTGGTCAACATGCCGAGCCCGCCTGCAGACACGCAATCGGCGTCGCCCTCGCGGATTGCCGAGGTGCGCGAGGCCGATCTGGACGACCTGCTCGCCTTGATGCGCGCCTACTGCGACTTCTATGAGACGCGTCCCGATGCGCAGGCGCTGCTCGACCTCGCTCGTGCGCTGCTCGCCGATCCGGAGCACGAGGGCGTGCAGCTGCTCGCGCGCGACGCGGTCGGGCAGGCCGTTGGTTTCGCCACGGTCTTCTGGAGCTGGGACACGACCGAGGGGGCGCGGATCGGGATCATGAACGACCTCTACATCGCGCCCGAGGCACGCGGCAGCGGCCTCGCCGATGGGCTGATCGCTGCCTGTCGCGAGCTTTGCGTGGCACGGGGCGCGGTGCGTCTGGAATGGATGACCGCGCCGGATAATCATCGCGCGCAGGCGGTGTACGAGCGCGTTGGCGGCGTGCGCGAGCCGTGGTTGGTCTATACGCGGGCGGTCCAGGACATGTAGAGCAGTACATGTATCCTCGTGCCATGACCTGTGGGAGTCGGCGGCGGCGTGCGTGGGGAGCGCTGGTACTCGCAAACGCGCTTGGCTTCATCTTGCTCGCGGCTCTCGCGCCGGCGCTCACGCGGGCACAACCTGTCGAGATGGCGGCGCCCTATGAGTACCTCGGCTGGGGTAACCCGCAACCGCCGGGGAGCGTGCTCGCGACGACGCACGTCAAAGCGCTGACGCTCGCCTTTGTGCTCTCCCACGGGGCCTGCGGTCCGGCCTGGGACGGCAGGCGCCCGCTGAGCGGCGGCATCGATGCTGAAGCGATCCAGAGCATCCGTGCGGCGGGCGGCGATGTCGATGTGTCCTTCGGCGGCTGGAGCGGCAAGAAGCTCGGCAGCTACTGTAAGACGCCCGCTGCGCTCGCGACTGCGTATCAGAAGGTGATCGACGCCTACTCGCTGCAGGCGATCGACGTCGATATCGAGCACGGCGAGCTCGCGAGCAGGACGGCACGGCGGCGCGTGATCGCGGCGCTCGCGCTCGTGCAGAGCGCAAACCCAGGCATACAGATCTCGGTCACGCTTGGGATCGGCGAAGGCGGGCCAGAAGGCGCGGACCTCAGCCTGATCAAAGAAGCTGCCGCGGCGGGCTTTCAGCCGAATGTGTGGACCGGGATGCCGTTTGACTTCGGGCAGCCGCTCACGGACATGGGCCACGCCTCGATCCGCGCCGCCGAAGGGCTCGCGCGGACGCTCGCGAGCACCTACGGCCTCTCGCTCTCAGCCGCCTACGCGCATAGCGGCATCTCCTCGATGAACGGGCAGACCGACGAAGCCTCAGAGACGGTGACGCTCGAAGACCTCAACACGATGCTCGCCTTCGCGCAGCAACAGCACCTCGCGCGCTTCAGTTTCTGGTCGGTCAACCGCGACCGGCCATGCACGACCGCGAACACGAGCTCCGATGCGTGCAGTGGGACCAGCCAGGCGCCATACGCGTTCACGGACGTGATCGCCGCCTACCACGGCTAAGTCCTGCCTCAGGCGCGTGCGCTCGTCTGCGGGTCCAGCCGCGACATCGTCACGGCGGCGTTGAGCTCAGAGTTTGTGCCACCCATGTAGAGACCCTTGACGGGCGGCACATCGGAGTAAAAGCGCCCGTGTCCGATCTTCACGTGGGTCTCGTCGACAAGGCGTCGGTTGGTGGGATCGGCGCTCACCCAGACCGGCTCGCCGTGGCCGTCGGTACCCGGAAGCAGCGCCTCGAGCCAGGCGTGGGTGTCCACCTCGACGGAGTCCGTGCCGTGATCCTCAGATCCCGCCCACAGGTAGCCCGAAACGTAGCGCGCAGCGATGCCGCGGCGACGCAGCAGCACGAGCGAGAGGTGCACGAAGTCCTGACAGACGCCGGCGCCGAGCTCGAGCAGATCGGCGATGCTTGAACCGACATATGTGGCGCCGGGGCGGTACTCAAAGCGGTCGGGGATGAGCTGGCAGAGCCGTTCGAGCGTCTCCAGCGGACTGTTGGCGGCGAGCGCGTCGTGCAGATCCTCAATGCCCTCGATCTCCGGCTGGTCCTGCCAGGGCAGCGCGAACTCGCCGGCGGCGTCTATGTAGGCGGCGCTCGTAAGACTCTCCCAGCTGCCTTCGGGCGGGTCGGGCGCGAGCGAGGTGACGACGCGGGCGCGCATGTCGATCGTGAGCTGCTCGTGCGCGGTAGGAATCCCGAACTCGATTACCTCGGTGCCGAAGTAGTCGAGGTGGCGACTGACACGCGCCTCGGGCTCGATGCGCGTGTGAAACTCATCACAGCGTTGCGTTGAGGTCGTCGCGGGGCGCACGCGCAGCGCGTTGAGGTTGTCGGTGACGGGCGTGTTGTAGCGGTACTCGGTCAGGAAGCGGATCGCAAAGTGCATCTGTGGCTCACCTCCTCAGTCCCGCGGCCGCAGCGCCCGCGAAGTAGCGCTCGGCGACGTCCTGGTCGATGCGCGCGAGCTCCTGCTGGGTCTGTTCGCAGATCTCGCTCAACTCTGCACCATCGGGCAGCGCGCGGCGCTGGAAGTCTAGATCGGCGGCGAGCCGGCTCACGCGCAGCACGGGCTTTGAGTTGCGTGGGCCTGCGTCGGCCATCGTAAAGACCTCGTTCAGCGAGTCGACACAGGCGGCCACGCTGTCCGGATAGGCGCGCTCGAAGAGCAGAAAGCGTGCGACGGGGTGGGCATTGGGCGGGGCGGTGACGGCGCGCAGGTAGGCGTGAAAGCCGCCCACGGCCTGCAGCAGGATCAACGCGTGCCCATCTGCGGGCGAGGCGTCGCCCGGAGGCATCGCCACACGCAGCATCCGCAACACCATGTCTGAGATCTCGATCAGCCCGCCTGCGTCGAGGAAGCACTTGGCCTCGTCGCGCAGCATCGAGCGGTTGGCCACGCCCCAGATCAGCGCGGTGCGCTCCTTGACGTACTGCGAGGCGAGGTAGGGACCAGCGGGTGCCGTCCAGCCGGGCTGACCGCCACCGCGCAAGCCGAGCGCGGTCGTGTTGATCGCCTCCCACATCTCGGCGCTGATCACATCGCGCACGGTGCGCGCACCCTCGCGTGCGCGCTCCACGCTCGCGAGCATCGAGCCGGGTCGCTCGGCGTCGAGCGTCAGCTGACCGAGCGCCTGGCTCGAACGGGAGCTTTCATCGACGTCGCCGAACATCGCCAGCAGGCCTCCCGAGCCGAAGCTCACGCCCGGCTTCTCGGAGGTGCCCTGCAGCTCGGAATGGAAGACCGCCTCGACGGCGCGCGCTGTGAACTCGGCACGCGCCAGGTTGCGGCCGAGCCAGTAGAGCTCGTGCGCGATCCGCGCGAGCATCACTGATCCTGCTGTTGCTGTTGTTGCTGGCCCGTCCAGGCGCCGTATCGTAGATCGGGCAGCGCCGGTGGCTGGGTGTCGGCGATCGGCGGACCGGCGCGGTCGGCGGTGTCGCCGTCCTCGAGCACCCAGGTGTCCTTGGAGCCGCCACCGCGTGAGGAGTTGACGATCAGCGAGCCGTCCTCGAGCGCCACGCGCGTGAGACCGCCAGGGACGATGTCGATGCGCTCGCCGAACACCGCGAAGGGCCGCAAATCGACGTGCCGCGGCGCGAGCACGCCGCCCTCACCGACGGTCGGGACGGTCGAGAGGCGCACCACGTCCTGGGCGATCCAACGTTCGGGATGACTGCTGATCACGGCGCGCATGCGCTCGATTTCGGCCTCCTCGGCGTGTGGCCCGATCATCACACCACGCCCACCCGACTCGCCGGTGGGCTTCACGACGAGCTGGTCGAGACGCTCGAGCACGTGCTCGAGCACTTCGGGCTCGGAGAGCAGGTAGGTCTTGACGTTCTCGAGGATCGGCTCCTCGCCGAGGTAGAAGCGGATCATCTCGGGGACGAAGCAGTAGATCGCCTTGTCATCGGCGACGCCGGTGCCGAAGGCGTTGGCGATCGCGACGCTGCCCGCACGGTAAGCGCGCACGAGACCGGGCACGCCGAGCAGCGAGTCTGAGCGAAACTCGAGCGGGTCGACGAAGTCATCGTCGAGGCGCCGGTAGACCGCATGCGCACGCTCGAGACCACGCGTGGTGCGCATGTAGAGCACGTCATCGCGCACCACGAGGTCTGACGCCTCGACCAGCTCGACGCCCATCTGGCGCGCGAGAAAGGCGTGCTCGAAGTAGGCGGGGTTGGCGGGGCCGGGCGTCCACACCACGACCGTGGCCTCGCTCTCCGCGGATGGTGCCACAGAGCGCAGCGCGCGCAGCAGAAGCTGCGGGTAGTGGTCGACTGGACGCACGCGGTAGGAGGCGAACAGCTCGGGCACGAGGCGCGCCATCGCTGCGCGGTTCTCGAGCACGTAGGAGATGCCCGAGGGGATGCGCACGTTGTCCTCGATCACCTTCCAACTGCCGTCGCTGTGGCGCACGAGGTCACAGCCAGCGACGTGCGTGTAGACGCCGCCCGGCGGGCGGATGCCGTGTACCGCGCGCGCGAAGTGCGAGCAGGAGACGACGAGCCGCCAAGGCACGAGACCCTCGCGCACGATCTCGCGCGCGTGGTAGACGTCATCGACAAAATGGTTCAGCGCGCGGATGCGTTGGGCGAGCCCGCGCTTGATGTCACGCCATTCCTGTCCGCTGAGCACGCGCGGCACGAGGTCCAGCGGGAACGGCCGTTCTTTGCTCGCGCCCTCATCGGCGCTGCCCGTCTCGAACGTGATGCCCTGCTGCATGAAGATCGCATCGCGGCGCCTCCCCGCCTCTACAAGCCCGGCGGGTCCGAGGCGGCGCAACTGCTCGACGAGCGCGCTTGCGGCCTCGCGCGGCGTGCCGTCCATCTCGAAGAGCTCATCGAGAAATGGCGCTTGCGGGCGATACTCCTCGCAGGCGTGCTCGTCCGTCGCGTTTTGGGCAGCCGTGGTTGGGACCTGAGAGGACACCCTCCGATAGTCCCCCTTTGAGCGCGTACTAACCATCGACGGATGGACAAAGGCGCAGGCTTGGGGGTGAGCAGCTGTCGTAATGGCTGCAAGCAGAAGCGCTACGGTTGGGGCGATGGCCGTCACGATCGAGGAGCTGAGGATCGCCGATGAGCCGGCAAGCTGGGCGGCGCTGGGATTCGACGTTGTGGGCGAGCGCTGCATGCTCGGTGCTGTCGCGCTTGGCTTCCTCGGTGGCGCCGCCGGGCGCGGGATCGCCGGCTGGTCGCTGCGCGGGATCGCCGACACGGAGCTCGATGGGCTCCCGACAACGCTCGGCGCCACCGAGCAGCCGCCACCCGCAGACGTCCACGCAAACGGCGTGCGCTCGATAGATCACGTGGTCGTGATGTCGCCCGAGCTCTCGCGCACCGTCGAGGCGCTCGAGTCCGCGGGGCTCGACCTGCGCCGCATCCGCGAGGAGCCGACGCCCGCGGGCGCGCCGCGACAGGCGTTCTTCCGGCTCGGCGCGGAGATCCTCGAGGTGGTCCAAGAGCCCGAGCAGGTGATCGCGCGGACAGGCGGCACGGAGCGTGCCGCGCAGTTCTGGGGTCTCGCGCTGGTGGTCGAGGATCTCGATGCGACCTGCGCGCGCATGGCGCCGCACGTGGGTGACGCGCGTGCGGCGGTGCAGAGCGGTCGGCGGATCGCCACCGTGCGGCGCTCGGCGGGCCTGAGCGTGCCGCTCGCGCTGATGAGCGCCGCTGGGTCTGCGGCGGTGGCCGCGTGAGCTACGCGCGTTGGGACGCAGTCGACGCCTACATCGAGCAGCAGCTGTTTGCGCAGGACGACGAGTTGGAGGCGACGCTCGACGCGAGCGCCGCGGCGGGGCTGCCGGCGATAGCGGTCTCGCCTGCACAGGGGCGCTTGCTTGCGCTGATCGCGCGCATCCACGGCGCGCGACGAATCCTCGAGATCGGCACGCTCGGCGGCTACAGCACGATCCTGCTCGCGCGCACGCTACCCGTCGACGGGCAGCTGATCTCACTCGAGCTGAACCCCGACTACGCGGCGCTCGCACGCGCCAACATCGCGCGCGCAGGGCTCGCCGAGCGCGTGGAGATCCGCGTCGGCCCCGCACTGGACTCGCTCGCGCAGCTAACAGCCGAAGGCGTGGAGCCGTTTGACATGGTGTTCATCGACGCGGACAAGCCACACACGCACGAGAGCTTCGCGGCGGTGCTTGCGCTAGCGCGTCGCGGTGGCGTGATCGTCGTGGACAACGTCGTGCGCGACGGTGCGATCGCAGACTCTGAGACGCACGATCCGAGTGTGCGCGGGATGCAGCGTCTACACGAGCTGCTCGCGGATGAGCCGCGCGTGACGGCGACGACGATCCAGACGGTGGGCAGCAAGGGCTATGACGGCTTCACGCTCGCGCTGATCCAATGATGTTTGCGGCTGTGCGGTGCGCGAGCGCCATGATCGAGATCATCGGGTTCACGCCCGGCGCGCTCGGGAACGCGGAGCCGTCGCCGATCCACACGCCGCGCGTGTCGTGAAGCTCGCCGCGCCCATCCGCGACTGACTCGGCGGGGTCGGAGCCCATCCGGCAGGAGCCCATCTGGTGGGCGGTGAAGGCCGCGATGTCGTTGGCGGCCAGCGAACCGCGCTCGATCGCTGCGAGGAAGGCGTCGAAGTCCTCGCCCTCGCGCCAGTGCAACGTGGGCTGCTGGTAGAAGGTGATGATCTCCTTCGCTCCCGCGGCGCGCTGGAGCTTTGCGAGCTCGACCATCGCGCGGTGGAACATGCGCGCGTCGAGCTCATCGTCAAAGCCCCAGCGGGTGACCGCGCGCCCGTGCTCATCGATCACGACCTGCCCCTCGCCGTGGTCGCGCGCGACGGAGATGAACGGCGCGATGTGCCTGAGCTTCTGCGCGATCAGCTGCTTGTGGGCGAGCCCGTGCTCCCAAGGCAACGACATCGCGACGATCGCCGGAGCGACGGTCGTAGCCTCGATCAGGAAGCCATGCTCGCCCTCGCAATCCTTGAACTGATCGGAGAGCGTCGACTGGATCTGCCCGATCCAGCCCTCGATCGGTTGCTCGTAGACGCCGCCCACGAGCGCGGCGGGGTGCAGGCGCAGGTGCTTGCCGGCGGCCGGTCCGCCGATGCCCGAGCGCAACAGCAGCGCGGGAGACTCGATCGCGCCGGCTGCGACAACGACGGCGGCAGCCGCGACCTGCAGCGAAGTGCTCGTGCCATCGGGGTGGGTCACGGTGGCCTGCACGCCGACCGCGTGGCCGTCCTCGACGAGGATGCGCTCGGCGCGCGCGCCCACAACGATGCGCGCGCCGGCGTCGGAGGCGTCCTGCAGAAATGTCTTCATCGTGGACTGCTTGCAGCCCTTCTGGCAGCCCGTGAAGCAGTAGCCGCAGACGCTCGGGTCCTCGCAGCTGACATCGGTGTTGCGCGTCAGCGGCGCGGTTGGAGTAGCCGAGCGCCTCGCAGGCTGCGATCAGCTTTTTATGGGTGCGGTTCTGGGAGGTGGCGGTGTCGTTGACGCCGAGGCGCTGCCAGATCGCGTCGAGGTGGCGCTCGTAGCCTGGCTCGTCGATGCGCTCGATGCCCATCGCAGCCCACTCGCGGCGGATGTGCTCGGGCGTGCGGATGCAGTTCATGTAGTTGACGACCGTGCCGCCGCCGAGCGTCGAGCCGGCGAGGATCGCGATCGAGCCGTCCTCGGAGCTCGCGAGGCCGCCGCCGAGATACAGCTCGAACATGCCCGGCAGCTCGAGCTGGTGGAAGTCGGACTCATTGCGATAACCGCCCATCTCGAGCACCACCACGGATTTACCTGCGCGCCGCCAGCTCGGCGGCGATCACGCCACCGCCGGCGCCAGAACCGACCACGCAGACGTCGGCCTGCAAGGTCGCGCTCGCGCCCGTGACGCTCTCCACAGAGATCGTCTTCGGCGCCTGCTCGGGACGTTGGGGCTGGAGACAGCGGGCCGGGGTAGCCGATCGCCTCCCAGTTCGGGTTCTGTCCGTTCTCGTCGGGCAGGCCGTAGAAGAACAGGAAGGTCAGCGCGCGCAGCTGGCGCACGCCGAGCTTCGCCTCGGGAGCAGAGGCAGCGATGCCCGTGCACGAGCGCGGTGCGCGCGTCGGTTGCGAGCTCGGCGAGGTTGTGCGCGGCGAAGGCGTCGAGCAGCTGGCCGAGCGCCTCGATCTCCTCGGGCAGCGCGGTTTGCGCGAGCAGCCCCTCGATCTGCGCGGCGATGCCCATCTCAGACGCCGAGCGTGCATAGAAGGCACGCAGTGCGGCGTCCTCCTCAGCAACGTCGAGTGCCGGTGCGAACGTGTCGCAGAGCGCCTCCAGCGTGCGCCTTCGGGTCTCGCTGAGAACCCCAACTGCAACTGCCATGACCCCTCCTCGATCGGGAATGACAATATAGTCCTGCGCGATGGCTGGGGAGCTGAAGCTGGGTCTGAACACCGGCTACTGGGCGGGTGGTCCGCCGCCGGGCGTGACGGAGTCCGTAGCCGAGGCGGAGCGGCTCGGCTTCGACTCGATCTGGACGGCGGAGGCGTACGGCTCGGACTGCCTGACGCCGCTTGCCTGGTGGGGCGCAGCGACGGAGCGGATAAAGCTCGGCACGGCGATCGTGCAGATGTCCGCGCGCCAGCCGGCGGCGACGGCGATGGCGGCGATGACGATGGACATCCTCTCCGGCGGGCGCTTCATCCTCGGGCTCGGCGTCTCTGGCCCGCAGGTCGTGGAGGGCTGGTACGGCATGCCGTTCGCGAAGCCGCTTGGCGCGCACGCGCGAGTACATCGCGATCCTGCGCGACATCTGGGCGCGCAAGGGCCCGCTCACCGCAGCGGGCCCGCACTACCCGCTGCCGCTGCCCGACGGCACGGGCCTCGGCAAGCCGCTGAAGTCCTCGATCCACCCGTTGCGCGAGGACATCCCGATCTACCTCGGCGCGGAGGGCCCGAAGAACATCTCACTGTGCGCCGAGCTCTGCGACGGCTGGCTGGCGATGCTGTTCTCACCGACGGTCTACGACGAGCTCTACCGACCCTCGCTGGAGGAGGGCTGGGGTCGCGAGGGCGCGCGGCGCAGCGCGGCGGACTTCGAGGTGGCGGCGACGGTGCCGCTGATCGTCACCGACGACGTGGAGGGCGCGGCCAACGCGCTGCGGCCCTTCTACGCGCTCTACTTCGGCGGAATGGGAGCCAAAGGCGCGAACTTTCACGCCAACGTGCCGATCCGCATGGGCTACGAGACGCGAGGTCGATGAAATCCAGGATCTCTACCTGAGCGGCAAGAAGGATGAGGCGGGCGCGAAGATCCCGACGAAGCTGATCGAAGAGCTTTCGCTGATCGGCCCGAAGGAGAAGATCCGCGACGATCTGGCGAAGTGGCGCGAGTCGGTCGTGACGACGCTTTTGATCTCCGGCGACGCCGCCACGCTGCGCTCCGCCGCAGAGCTCGTGCTCGAATAGCCTTTTCGTCGAGTTGCCTTGCGGGGGTTGCTAGGTCTGCTAGCGGCGCCCGATATGGCAACGCATGGCAGATGCTTTTGCCCCCAATATCGCCGGTCCGGCATGGCAGTCAGAGAGCGAGCGTGCGCGCGGCACGAGCGTCGCCGCGGTAGCTGTCGAGGACGGCGCGCGCTCGTGGTTGATCGACGGCGGCATGGACCGCGAGCGGATGCTCGACATGGACCGGCTGGTGGCGCCGGTGCGCCAGAAGTCGTTTCTCGTAATTGCGGCTGCGTTGTTGATCTGCGGCCCGTGGCTGGGATGGTGGACGATCATCCCGCTGGCGGTCGCGGGCGTGCTCTTCAAGCTCGCAGACGAGGCGGTCGAGCGCGTTAGCCACCCTGAGTACCTGCTGTTTGCGGCGTGGACCGCGTCGCAGCTGATGATCGTGATGAGCGTGGCGCTGAGCGGCGGCCCGGACTCTCCGGCGATGGCCTGGTTCGCGATCCCGATCGTGACGTTGAGCGCGCGCTTCCCCGCGCGCGGCGTGATCGTGGGCCTCGCAGTTACGGTCGTGATGATGCTGGCGGTGGCCTTCGGCGTGGACGGCGACGCGGTGCTCGCACACCCGCCGCTTCTGATCATGCCGCTCGCGCTGACGGTTGCGGTGGCGATCCTCTCGACGGCCTTGATGAAGTCCGACGTGCGCTACCGCAGCGAGGCGGTGATCGACCAGCTCACGGGCATGCTCAACCGCAACTCGCTCGCCGACCGCACGGTGGAGCTCGCGCACCAGTCCGAGCGCACCGGCCAGCCGATCGGCGTGATCGTCGGCGACATCGACCACTTCAAGGAGATCAACGACACCTACGGACACGCAACCGGCGACGCGGTGTTGCAGGACGTCGCCTACGTGCTGCGCAAGCAGCTGCGCGCGTTCGACCTCGCCTACCGGATCGGCGGGGAGGAGTTCCTCGTTCTGCTTCCTGGCGCGGATCTCACGCAGACAGCGGCGATGGCCGAGCGCCTGCGCCGCGGCGTGGCCGCGGACACGGTCGGGGGAGGGCTGCGCGTAACGATGAGCTTCGGTGTGAGCGCCTCCAGACGCGACAGTGCGTTCGACTACAAGGCGATCTGCGCGGAGGCGGATGAGGCGCTGTATGAGGCGAAGCGCGGCGGACGCGACGCGGTTTGCGGCGGTCCGGTCGTGGCGCTCACGGGCGCGCACGACGTCGCTGCGCGTTAGCCACGACAGAGCTCAGGCGGCGCTAGGGTCTAGGCCATGAGCGATGGTGAGACGGTCGCGGCTGAGCTGTTCGCGAACTTTCAGTACGAGATCTACGGGCGCGGGCTTGGCGGCGAGCGCCCGACGCTGCCGGTGGCGGTCGCCGAGCTCGAAGCGGCGGCGCGCGAGGCCTCAGCGAGGAGGCCTTCGGCTATGTGGCGGGGGGCGCGGGCTCGGAGGCGACGGTGCGCGCCAACCGCGCAGGCGTTCTCGCGCTGGCGGATCGTGCCGCGGATGTTGCGCGACGTCTCGGTGCGCGACCTCAGCGGCTCGCTGCTCGGCACGAGCATGCCCGCGCCGATCATGCTCGGCGCCGGTGGGCGTGCAGTCGATCGTGCATCCCGAGGCGCGAGCTCGCGGTCGCGCGCGCGGCGGCCGCGATCGGGCTGCCCTCGATCCTCAGCACGGCGGCCTCGCACTCGATCGAGGAGGTGGCGGAGGCGATGGGTGACGGCCAAGCGCTGGTATCAGCTCTACTGGCCAAAGGACCGCGAGCTGGCGGCGAGCTTCCTCTCGCGCGCTGAGCGGGCGGGCTACGGCGCGATCGTGCTGACGCTCGACACGTGGATGCTCGGCTGGCGCCCACGCGACCTGCAGAACGCCTACCTGCCGTTCCTCAAAGGCGAGGGCGTGGCCAACTACTTCAGCGACCCTGTGTTCAGGGCTGCGCTCGAGCGCACCCCGGAGGAGGACCCGGGCGCGGCGATCGGCCATTGGGCGCTGCAGTTCTCAAACCCGACGGTGACGTGGGCAGGATCTGGCGTGGCTGCGCGAGCAGACGGCGCTGCCGATCGTGCTGAAGGGCATCCTCCACGACGACGACGCACGACACGCGCTCGACGCGGGCGTGGACGGACTGATCGTGTCAAACCATGGCGGCCGTCAGGTCGACGGCGCGATCGGCGCGCTGGATGCGCTGCCGGCGGTGCGCGAGGCGGTGGGGGAGGGCTTCCCGGTGCTCTTCGACAGCGGAATCCGCACGGGCGCTGACGTGTTCAAGGCGCTCGCGCTCGGCGCCGACGCGGTGTGCGTCGCGCGCCCCTACGTATGGGGTCTGGCGCTCGCGGGACAGGAGGGCGTGGAACACGTGCTGCGCTGCCTGCTCGCGGATTTCGATCTGACGCTCGCGCTCAGCGGCTACACGAAGGTCGCGCAGGTGGATCGCTCAGCGCTGCGCCGCGCGGGTTGATCGACGGCTGCGATGGGCGCTCGCAGCGACGCGTCGGTGAAGCGCCTAACGCTCGTCGCCTGCATCCTCGGCTCGGGCATCGTGCTGCTCGACGGCACCGTGGTGAACGTGGCGCTGCCAAGCATCCAGCGGGCGCTGGGTGGAGGCCTTGCGGCACAGCAGTGGGTGGTCAACGGTTATCTGTTGACGCTCGGCTCGCTGATCCTGATCGGCGGCTCGCTCGGCGACCTGTTCGGCGAGCGACGCGTGTTCGCGCTGGGCGTGGGCGGCTTCGGCGTGGCGTCGTTGATCTGCGCGCTCGCGCCGAGCATCGGCGTGCTCGTGGCGGCGCGTGCGCTACAGGGCGTGGCGGGGGCGCTGCTCGTGCCGAGCTCGCTGGCGGTGATCGTCAACACCTTCCCGCAAGAGGAGCGCGGGCCGGCGATCGGCAGCTGGACGGCGTGGGGCGCGATCGCGGGGGTGCTCGGTCCGCTCGCGGGAGGCGAGCTCTTGGCGATCGCTTCGTGGCGCTGGGTGTTTCTCGTCAACGTGCCGCTGGCGGGCGCGTGTGTGGCGCTGATCCTGTTCGCGATCCCGCCGATGGCGGCGCGCGAGCCGGGCGCGCGGCGGGTGGACCTCCCCGGAGCGGTGTTGTGTGCGGCCGGCCTCGCGGGGCCGGTGTTCGCGCTGATCGAGCAGCCACGGCTCGGCTGGGGAAGCTCGGCGGTGATCGCGCCGCTCGGTGTAGGCGCGGCGTTGCTCGTGGCGTTCACGGTCTATGAGGCGCGGGCGAGCGAGCCGATGCTGCCGCTGGGGCTGTTTCGCCGGCGCAACTTCGCGGCGGGCAACGTCGAGACGTTCGCGATGTATGCGGGTCTCGCGATCCTGTTCTTCTTCCTGGTGCTGTTCATGCAGCAGATCGGTGGCTACTCGCCGCTGAAGAGCGGCCTGGCGACGCTGCCGGTGACGGTCGTGATGTTCGTGCTCTCACGGCGCTTCGGCGCGCTCGCAGACCGCTTCGGGCCGCGCCTGTTCATGGGCGCGGGTCCGCTCCTGGCGGCGGTCGGGCTTTTGCTCTTTCAGGGCATCGGCACGCACATCGACTACCTCGCAGATGTGCTGCCCGGGCTACTGGTTTTCTCACTCGGGCTGTCGATGACGGTCGCGCCTCTGACCTCGGCGGTGCTGGCGGGAGCAGAGCATCAAGCGGGCATCGCCTCCGGCGTGAACAACGCGATCGCGCGGGTGGCTGGCCTGTTGGGAACGGCTGCGGTTGGAGCGGCGGTCGCCTCGTCGTTCGGTGCGCGGCTCGACAGCGGGTTGAACGGAACATCACTCGGCGCGGCTGGACGGGCGGCGGTGAGCGCGGCCAAGCGGCTGCCGCTGGGCCGTCCCGACGTGCATGGCTTGCCGCTCGGTCAAGCGCACGCGTTGAGTCGAGCGGCCGAACAGGCGTCGCTACACAGCTTTCACCTTGGTCTCGCGATCGCGGCAGCACTGGTGGCGCTCGGCGGCATCGCTGGGGTGGCGGGGATCCGCAACCCGCGGCAGGACGTGCGCGCGGAGGATTGCGCGGGCGGGCAGCTGCTCGGAGTCAGCCATCCCGAGCCGGTGGCCTAGCGCAAGCCGTCGGCAGGGCCGGTGTCAAAGGGGCTCGCGCGAGTATTCGCGCATCGCCTCGATCAGCGGCCCGAGCTTGCGCCCGCGCGCGGTGAGGCGGTACTCAACGGTGGGGGGGCTCGAAGGGATCACGGTGCGCTCGACGAGGCCCGCGCCCTCGAGGTCGCGCAGACGCTCAGCGAGCATGCGCGGGGAGATCCCGGCGACAGCCTCTGCAAATTCGTTGAAGCGCAATGCGCCGGTGAGCGCGGCGTAGATGATCGAGAGCTGCCAGCGCCGCTCCAGGAGGTCCGCAGTCTCGCGGATCTCCAGTGGAACGGGCTGACATCTACGAGACGCGCGCGAGGACATCGCGTACCGGCTCCAGAGCGCGGTCGAGGACCTCCTGGACGGTCATCACCGGGTGGAAGGTCATCTGCTCGCGGACCTCCTCGGGGATGTCGTCGAGATCGCCGCGATTGCGCTCGGGCAGGATCACGGCGGTGAGGCCGGCGGCGTGGGCGGCGAGGACCTTCTGCTTGAGGCCGCCGATCGGCAGCACCCGTCCTTGCAGGGTCACCTCGCCGGTCATGCCGACGGTGTGCTTGACGGGACGTCCCGAGAGCAGCGAGGCCAAGGCGGTGACCATCGTGACACCGGCGCTGGGGCCATCCTTGGGGATCGCGCCGGCGGGAACGTGGACGTGGAACTCGCGGTTCTCGAAGTCGCGCTCGTCGATGCCAAGCTCCTCGGCGTGCCCGCGCACGTAGGAGAGGGCGATCTTGGCCGACTCCTTCATGACGTCGCCCAGCTGGCCGGTGAGCACGAGGCTGTTGGCACCCGATCCGCCGCCCTTCATGGCGGTGGCCTCGACGAACAGCACATCGCCACCGGAGCCGGTCACGGCGAGGCCGGTTGCAACGCCTGGTGTGGCGGTGCGCGCGGCGGACTCCTGGAAGAACTTCTGACGCCCGAGCGCGTCGCGCACGGTCTCCAGGTCGATCTTCACAGGCTTGCGCTTTTTGGGACCTGAGGCGATCTTGGTCGCGGTCTTGCGCAGCACTGTGCCGAGCTGTCGCTCGAGCGTTCTCACGCCGGCCTCGCGCGTGTACTCGGAGATGACGGTGCGCAGCACCTCGTCTGAGATCTCGACCTCGTCCTCGCGCAGGCCGTTGCGGTCGCGCTGGCGCGGCCAGAGATAGCCCTTGGCGATGGCGAGCTTCTCCTCGGAGGTATAGCCGTCGAAGTGGATCACCTCCATGCGGTCCAAGAGCGGGCCGGGGATCGTGTCGGCGACGTTGGCGGTGGCGAGGAACATGACCTGTGAGAGGTCGAGCTCGACGTCGAGGTAGTGGTCGCGGAAGGAGTGGTTCTGCGCGGGGTCGAGAACCTCGAGCAGCGCCGCGGAGGGGTCTCCGCGCCAGTCCGCGCCGACCTTGTCGACCTCGTCGAGCAGGATCACGGGGTTCATCGTTCCGGCGTCGCGCAGCGCACGCACCAGACGGCCCGGCAGGGCGCCGATATAGGTGCGGCGGTGGCCGCGAATCTCAGCCTCGTCGCGAACGCCGCCGAGCGACATGCGCACGAACTCACGTCCGGTGGCGCGCGCGATCGACTCGCCGATCGAGGTCTTGCCGGTGCCCGGAGGGCCGATCAGCGTCAGGATCGCCCCGGACTTGGGATCGGCCTCGATGCCGCGCTCTTGGCGCAGCTTGCGCACGGCGAGGTACTCGGTGATGCGGTCCTTGACGTCGTCCAGGCCGGCGTGATCTGCGTCGAGCACGGCGCGCGCGGCGACGGGGTCGAGGTGCTCCTCGGAACGCTTGCCCCAGGGCACCGCGATCAGCCAGTCGAGGTAGGTGCGGATCATGCTCGACTCACCGGTCTGCTCGCCCATGCGCTCGAGGCGGGCGAGCTCCTTGAGGGCCTGCTCCTTGACCTCATCGGGCATCTCGGCGTCCTCGATCTTGGTGCGGTACTCCTCCGAGACCGACGCGTCGTCCTCGCCGAGCTCCTTGCGGATGGAGTCCATCTGCTTGCGCAGGAAGTACTCGCGCTGCTGCTTCTCGGCGCCCTCCTGGACGTCCTCACGGATGCGCTTGCGTACCTGCAGCTCGGCGAGACTCTCGCGCTGCAGCTTGACGGCGAGCTCGAGGCGTACGGTGACGTCGAGCGTGCGCAGCAGCTCGACCTTCTGCTCGTAGGTGAGGTTGGGGGAGTAGCCAGCGGAGTCGGCCAGCGCGCCGGGCTCGGCGATGGCGCGCAGGAAGGCGGAGATTCGTCCGTCATCGCCGCGTAGCTCGAGGATCTCCTCGACGATCGCGCGGTACTCGCGCTCGAGCTCGCGGGTGCGCTTGTCGACGGGAACTTCGTCGGGCCGCTCGTCGACCTCGACGCGCAGCTCGCCGGCTGGCCCCGTTTGCGCGGCGCCGATCAGCGCGCGGTGCTCGCCGGAGATGGCCACGGCGCGGCCACCGCCGGGAAGGCGGATCTGCTCGGAGACCTCGGCGATGGTGCCGACCTCGAGGAACTCGTTCTCGTGGCGGGGAACGAGCACGACACGCTCGTCGTCGCCCACGTCGATCGTGAGCGTGATGCCCATGTTGGGGAACACGAC
Source organism: uncultured Solirubrobacterales bacterium (assembly GCA_963785435.1). GTDB lineage: Bacteria > Actinomycetota > Thermoleophilia > Solirubrobacterales > Solirubrobacteraceae > Palsa-744. Next base: position 256,020 of record CAWAVE010000007.1, on the reverse strand, counting down.
GGTGTCGTCGAGCGGGATCAGACGCAGCAGGCGCTTGGGTGTGGAGGGCTGCACGGGAGACTTATCTGAAGATGCGGGCATAAGTAATCGCTCCATATGAGCTTACGAAAGTGTAGTTAGTATAGCGCGAGGTGGTTGCGTGCGCAAGGAGTTTGGTCTTATGCCTGAATCACCCATTCCAGAGCCAAATTTCAGCTTGGGGGATGTCTGATCAGCTGGGGGAGCCGTCGAAGTCGACCTCGACGTTCTCCTCGTGGATCCGCTCCTCAACCTCCGCCGAGGAGGTGAGGGCGCGTCGGTCGGCGTCGAGCAGCGGGTCGGAGAAGAAGCTCCGTGGCCACAGCCGACATGCGCGCACGACGTTGACCTCGGCGGCGATCAGGGTGATCTGGGCGCCGAGGTAGAGCCAGGCGAGCAGACCGAGGACCAGGGCGAAGAAGCCTGAGGTCTCCTTCGCGTGACGGATCACATGGTCGACGTAAAGGCCGCCGACGTGCTGAAGGATCTGCCATGTGATCGCTGCGAAGATCACGCCGGGCCAGAGATCGCCGGTCCTCACCTCGGCGGCGGTGAGCAGCCGGAAGGCCGTGAAGAACAGCAGCAGGTTGATGATCAGCGCGACGACGACCCCACCGAGGATCGCGAGCACGCCCTGACCTCCCGCGGTCACGAAGCCGGCCAAAACCGTCGAGACAATCACGAGTGCGCCCAGGACAGCGAGCAGTCCGAGGCCGCGAAGACGCGACTTGATGAAGTTCGGGCGGTGCTTGTGGGCGACGTACCAGACCTGGTTGAACGCGTTCTGGGTCGCGCCCGTGATGCCGAGGCCGGCGAGTAGCGAGCCGATTAGACCGATCGCGAGGTCCAGGCCACTGCCTTTCAGCGAGTGGACATTTGTCTGCAGCTGGGTGCCGATGATCGGGAACTGGCTCAGGGTCGAGTGCAGGATGCTGGCCTGGGCGCTCGGATTTCCCTGCAGAACGAAGCCGAGCACAGTGACGAACACCAGGAGCAGGGGGAACAGCGAGACGAAGCCGTAGTAGGCGATCAGCGCGGCTAGCTGTCCGGCCTGGTCATCGCCGAACTTCTTGATGACAGCCGCGATGAAGCCGATCCGCGGGCTCTGCTGCTGGCGATGATCGAGGGCGTGGAGACGGTCGGTGATGCTCATCGGCGCCTCGCAGGTGTTGCAAAGCAGATCTCGGTGCGGCGCGACGCGGAAAATTGGAGGGGGGGTCTCGTTGGGGTTAGCAGCGACATCTGAGTGTGTCTACCCGATGGGAGCCCAAAAAACGAGGCTTGGTCGATCTGGCGCGCGAGCGGCGAGGACGTATTGGCAGTCTCGACGCCGAGCAAGAGGTGGCGATCGTAGCCTCCGCGCGACGCGAGCTGTTGCTGCGCGTGCACCGTCATCGCCTTCGTCGCGAGGACCTCGAGGACTGTTACAGCCAGAGCGTCCTGGAGATGGTGTTGGCGGTCAGGCGAGGTCGCGCGTTCTCGAGCCGGCTGCACATGGCGCGCGCGCTCGAGCAGCGTTTTTTGTCGCGCGTTCACGACCGTCGACGTGCGATCTCGGGGCGCAGCCCTCTGCAGGCCGCACTCGAGCATGCCGAGGAGTTGGGCTGGGAGGAGCGCTGCTCGTCACTCGTCATCGACAGACGCTCACAGCCCGACACGATCGTGATCCTGCGTCATGAGCTCGATCGCATCCGGGCCCTGGCCGGGCAGCTGACGGCGGAGCAGCGCCTGGTCCTCGCCACACAGGTCGGGTTGGGGATGGGTTGTGAGGAGTTTTGTCTGCTCCATGGTTGGTCTGGGGAGAAGTACCGCAAGGTCGCGCAGCGTGCTCGGGCGCGGCTGAAACGACTTCTCGCGCTCGATGAGCAGCTTGTCCCGGCGGGGGAGGCGCGGTCGGAGATGGCTGTAGGGACCAACCTGTGAACTTCATCCCCCCACTCACGGGTGTGTCCCGAGGGACGCCGACTGTCGGTTTGAGACGACGGCTCGGCGATGCCCATCCGCGCGCACGCGGCCGGACGGCGGAGTTCTCCCCGCTCTGCCTTCCGGCCGCCCGCGTGAACGCATGCGGAGATCCAAGATGACTCTGCTCGCGCAGCGCTCACGCGCGGTCTATCGCGTCTATGACGAGCAGGAGTACATCTCGGGCGCGGTCGGCCGGGACGGTTCTGAACAGCGGTTGCAGAGCTCGTGGCGGCGAGGAACTGCAAGCGCGGCGGCTGTTGCCCTGCTCGCTGTGGGCCTCGGATCGGTTGCCTCGATTACCCTGCTCGCGTTGCGGGCGTCCGGCGGGAAGCTGGTCAATGCTCACAAGGCCGCGCCTGCCGGAGTGATACGGAGCGCGCCAATTGCAGTCGCGCGAAAGACGATCATGCGCGATTGGCCCGCGCCTACGTCAGATCGAGCGCACGGCGCGAAGCTTCATCGACGTGGACTGACGCGCGCAAGGCTGGCGCATCGGTCTATAGCGTCGCGCTCACGAGCACGTCGCATCGCGAGGCCCGTTCCGGCCTCGACCCTGCCGCTGCAGATTGCGGGAGCGGCGGCAAAAGTCATCGAGCACTCCTCGGCAATGAGACATGCCGAGTTCGGCTTTGAGCACTGATCGCATCGCTGCAGGAGGCGACGCGCGCCCGAGGGTGACGCTGCATAGCCGAGCCCTGTGGCGGATACGACTCCTCCGCGAGCTGCCACGCCTCATGCTCGCGGCGGTCGCCTTCGCCGGGCTCGCGGCCAGCGCGCGTTTCGCGATCGCGCCGCCGAGCGCTCCCCGCGCGGTCGCTTCGCGAGGACTCCCGCTGCGGGACCGCGGGGCGGAAGGCTTCGCGACACTGTTCGCGCGCAGGTATCTGACATGGGACGCTTCGCAGCAAGCGTCCGGTAGAGAATCGCTAGAAGCGTTCGCCGGGCCGAGCGTCGAAGCCGGCGGCGGCATCACGCTCCCGCCGGCGGGCAAACAGCATGTGGAATGGGCGGAAGTAGTCCAGGAACGTGTCGAGGGCTCCGGCGGGCGTGTCTTCACGGTGGCCGCGCAGACCGATACGGCGGGCCTGCTCTACTTGGCCGTGAGTGTGCTCAGATCGCCGGCCGGCGATCTGCAGTTGGGCGGTTATCCGGCGCTCATCGGAGCGCCCACGTCGGGTCCGGCGCGTGCACTTCCTCATCTCACGGAAGTCCGCGATCACGGCCTCGTGACGGTCCTCGAACGAGCGCTTCGCAACTACCTTGCGGATCTGCCCGGCGAGCTCGCGGCCGATCTGGCTCGCGGTGCCCGTGTAGCGCCGCCGACGCTGGCGCTGAGCCTCGAATCGGTCGAGCGCCTCGACTGGACGCCGGATGGAAGCTCGGTACTTGCCGTGGTACGGGCCAGGGACGGCCGTGGCGCGCGCTACACGCTCGCATACGAGCTCGAAGTGGTGCTCGCGCAAGGCCGCTGGGAGATAACCGCCGTTGAGATGGATCCAGGTGCATAGACCCCCTAAAGGAGGAGATCGGATGAGAATCTTGTGCAGTGGCGCAGCCATTGCAGTGCTGCTGGTAGGTTTCGCGCCGCTCTCGCCGCCGTCGACGTTCGCCGCAGTCATCCAGTCACATGCGACTACGGCGCCCACAGCAGGTGAACACGGATCGAGCTCGCTGGAAACTGCGGCGAGCAAGGCGAGCAACACCGGCCGCGCGGTAGCGATGAGCCTGATTGGTCTCGCGTTCGCGATCGCCGCGATCGTGCTCGCGTTCCGCAGGGACTTCAAGGAGGCTGCGGGCGTGTTTGCGGTGGGGATCATCTCCGTGCTGCTTGCGACGCCTGCCGGGCTGAGCCTGCTCCGCGACACGGTCACATCGCTGTTTGGCGCTCCGTGACCGAAATTCGCTCCTACCGGCGTGTGTTCGACCTCGAGCGTCGCGTCTACAGCATCGACTCGCTGCGCCTGAACCCGGGAGGCGTGCCCGTGAGAGGCATCGTGTACCTGCTTGCGATCCTCGCTTGTGCGCTGATCACAACCCAACTGCCGTTGGTTGGCATCGTGGTGCGAGCGCTGCCTTGGTATGTGCGGGACCTGATCCTTCCAGTGGCGAGCGCGAGCGTGCTGAGCCTCGTGCAGGTGGATGGCCGCACATTCCATCTCACGGCCCGTGCACTGGTGCTCTATTGGGTTGGGCCGCGCCGGCTGATCCAACTCCAGCGCCCCGCTGTGACGGAGCCGAGTTGGCGCCCTGCGCCGGTCGTGTTCTTGCCCGATGGATCGGATGCGCAGATGCGGCGGATGCGCTACCGCGGCCCCGGCGCGGCGCTCATCACATGTGAGCACGAGCGCGTGCAGACGCGCCGGCCCGCGATCTTTCGCATGCGTAGTGCCCTGTCGCTGCGAGCCAGCGGTGTTGGCAGACCGCTCGCAGAAGGCAAGGTGGTCGTTCTCCCACGCGGGCAACGGCTTCACGTGGAGCGCGCGTCCTACAGGAGCCCTGCGCCTTGAGGGCGCCAATCGACTACGTATACGGCAACTGCGTGTTCACCTCAGGCGCTCGGGACTGCTGGGCCGCGTTCGTTGTGGAGACGGGCAGCTACAGCTGGCTGAGCGACGAAGCAAAGCACTCGCGCCTGCTGGCGCTAATGGGTGCGCTGGAGGTGCTCGAAGCGGATGTGCAGATCCTGCGGGTCGGGCGCCGTTGGACGTCGGGTAGCGAGGCAGTCGAATCGGACGCGCCGAACGGGGCAGCCGCCGAGGAGCCGCACAGGCACGCTCGAGGCGCGTATCTCGCAGAACATCGTCGGCGTCTGAGCGAGCTTGGGTCCGTGGTGCCAGTCGTCTACCTGCTCGTGAGCCTGAGCGATCCGATGCGCGACATCGCGACGTACGTCTCGCAGATAGCAGGCCGGCGCCCGAGCGACTGGTGGCGGGAGATGCGCCGCGGTCTCTCGCTGCGCGACCGACGTTTGCTTGGTGCGGCCGATCTCGAGCGGGCTAGGGTGCTCGCTGACCAGGCTCACGCACGAATCGTGGACTATCTCCCCGCGCGCCCCGCGCGTGGCGTTGAGCTGCAGTGGCTAATCCGGCGTGCGTTCTGCCGCGGCCTCGGGGAGCCGACCGTGGATGGCCTGCACGAACCGCGCGCGCTTGTCTTCGAGCGCAACGGCGAGGCGCTGCTCGCACCGCTGGAGGGCGATGTGATGCGCTGGGCCGATAGTCGACTCGAACACCGTGGGCGCTGGCTCAAGGTCGAATCCGAGCTCGGCGTGAGCTGGCAGGCGCAACTTGTGCTTGGCGCGCTGCCCGAGCGGCTCCCCTTCCCGGGAGCCCGCGCGGAGTTGATGTTCGCTCCTCCAGAAGGGCTGGGCTTTGGGGTCGATCTCTCGCTCAACGCGCGGTATCTCCCCAATGAGCTGGCCCTGCGGGTCGCGCGCCGCCGGATCCAGGATGCGGATCAGATCGTGCGAGCTGAGTCCGACGGCGAGCAGGGTGTCACCGACCTTGGCTACGAGCGTACGCAGGAGGCTCGCGACCTGCTCGCCTACCTGCAAGCGTCGAGCAAGCCGCCACTGCTTCGCAGCACGCTCGCGATAGCGGTCGGTGCGCCTAGCGAGGAGGAGCTCGAGGAGCGCGTTGAGATGTGTCGGCGTGCCTACGGAGAGGTGCACCTGTACCGGCCGCTCGGGGATCAGCTGCAGCTGTTCCTTCAGCATCTGCCTGCACAACGCACGCGCATTGCGGGCTATGACGACACGCTGACCACTGAGCAGGTCGCCGCGATGATGCCTACCGCTTCGCACTCGGTGGGATCGCGCAAGGGCTTCTATCTGGGCCACACGCTGTCCGGGTCAGGGCAGCCGGTGAGGTTCAATTTGCGCGAGGGCTCAGACCGCGACCGCAACGCGACGATCCTCAGCGTCGGCGCGCTCGGATCGGGCAAGACGACGCTCGCTCAGAAGCTGCAGTACGAGGGCTTTCTGCAGGGCGCGCGGGTGATCGACTGCGACCCGAAGGGCGACCATCGCTTTCACCTGCTCGAGGAGGTCGCGCCGCACGTGGAGTGTGTGGCGCTACGCGCTGACCCGGCTTTGCGAGGGATGCTCGACCCATTGCGAGTTGCGCCGGCGCATCTGGCGCAGGATGCGACCGTCTCGTTCCTGCGCGACCTGCTGCCGGGGCGCGCAGCCCCTGCATGGGAGACCGCAGTTGTGGGCGCTGTCGATCGGGTGATGCGGATGAGCGAGCACCCGAGCTGCCTGGAGGTGGTACGCGCGCTCAACGAGGGCGATGAGACCGACGTGCAGGTCGGCAAGGCCCTGGAGGTGTACGCGCGCTCGGGGCTCACCCAACTCGGGTTCGCAGACCGCGATGTGAAGGTGGCGCCCGTTGGGCAGCAGGCGGTCACCTATCTGCCGATCCGCGACCTGCCGGCAGCGCAGCCAGGGACCCGCCGCTCGGAATACTCGCAATCGGAGCGCGTGGGCGAGCAGCTCGTGCGCCTGATCGCGATGTTCGCAATCCACCTGATGAGCGCCGAGCGTAATCGCCTCAAGCTGTTCTCCTTCGACGAGGGCTGGCGCTTGCTGAGCGATCCGGTGGGCCGTTCGCTGTTGTCCTCATTGCAGCGGATGGGACGCTCAGAGCTCGCCGTGCCGATCATTAGCACACAGCTGGTCTCCGACGGGATGGTGGGGGAGCGCGATTCGCTCGAGGGCCTGGTTGGCGCCACGTTCGTGTTCGGCATGCGCTCGGAGTCCGAGGCGGCACGCGCGCTGACGCTGCTTGACCTCGATCCAGAAAACGCGCGGCTGCGAAGGTATCTGCTGGAGCTCGAGGCTGGACGCTGCCTGTTTCGAGATCACGATGGCAGGATCGAGGCGATCCAGGTGGATCTGGTGGTGCCGGCGTTGTTGGGGGCCTTCTCCACAACACCTGTGGGCTGATGGCCACGCAGCGCTCGCGGCGGTCGCGATCGATCGCGTCGGTTGCGCTGCTCTGTGCGCTGCTCGGCGCGGCCCCGGCGTGCGCGGCCACGTCGGTCGCGCACGCCCCCCGAGCCAACTCGACGGGCCCGCTGCGTACACAGGGTCGCGGTACGCCCAGAGCCCCGAGTGGACCGCCCCTGAGCAGCCCCGTCGCAGGCGCCACGACAGGGGATGAAAGCTCAGCCGCCGGCGCCGGGGAACTCGATCCGCTCGTGAGCAACGGGCTCGGGAGCCCGAGCTGCCGACGCTCGCTACGCGGAGGGCTCTCGCCATCTGCGCAACGCCATTGTGAAACGTCGGGGCTCGTAGCATCGGCCGCACCCACGGGCGACTACGGGATCGACGTGCACATCGACACTGGGGCCTTCGGCCTTAGCCGCGGCGGCCTGCTGAGCGTCGTGCAGAGCCTGTTGCTGACGCCAGCATGGATGGCGCTGGTGTGGGCCGTACATGCGCTTGTGGTGATGCTCGAATGGTGCTTCACGGTTGATCTGCTGGGGAGCGCCGCGACCGAAGGCTTCGGCGGGGCACTGCGCTCGATGGAGCGTTCGCTCACCGAGCCGTGGCTGCCGCTCGCGCTGAGCGTGGCAGCGATGCTCGCGCTCTACCACGGCCTGATCCGCCGCCGCGTGGCAGAGACCGTCGGACAGGTCGCCTTGATGGTCGCGATGATGGCGGGCGGCCTGTGGATGATCCTGGACCCCGCGGGAACCGTGGGCGCTTTGGGACAATGGGCCGACCAGGCAGCAGTCGGCACGCTGGCGACGGCTTCGCGGGGCTCCCCAGCCCAACCCGGGCAGGCGTTGGCGGAGAACCTCGAAGGCCTCTTCGCAGCGGCGGTTGAAGCGCCATGGTGCTACCTCGAGTTCGGTGACGTTGGCTGGTGTCGCAGGCCCGAGCGCCTGGACGGGGCTCTCTACCGCACCGGGCTTCGGATCGCCGCCGAAGAGCAGAGTCTCGTGGGTTGCAGACTTGGTCCACTCGTCCCCTGCGCAACGGCCGGGAGTGGCGTGGCGAAGGTCCTCCAGCGCAGCGCGCAGATGCTCCGCGACGCGCGCAGCAACGGCGCGATCTTCCTCGCGCTGCCCGCGAACGGCCCGGCGCGCAACTCGATCAACGACGAAGGCTCGCTGCTGAGAACGCTCTGCGGCAGCGCGAACGCCACAAGCTGCAGTGCGCCTACCGCTGCGCAGGCTCAGTTCCGCACAGACAACTCGACCTGGTCGCGCGTCGGCGGGCTGCTGCTGATCGCCGCGGGACTGCTCGGCATGCTGCTGCTGCTCGGGTTCCTCGCGCTGCGCCTGCTCGCGGCCGCCATCTTCAGCCTGCTCTACCTGCTCCTCGCACCCGCGATGGTCCTCGCCCCTGCGTTCGGCGACGGTGGACGAGAGCTGTTTCGCAGATGGGTCTCGTTGCTGCTCGGAACGCTCATCGCAAAGCTGCTCTATTCATTCCTGCTCGGGGTGGTGATGGCCGTGCTGGCGGCGATCGCAAACCTCTCCACGATCGGCTGGTGGACACAGTGGCTGCTGATGTCCGCATTGTGGTGGGGCGCCTTCCTGCGACGCCACCATGCACTCGGCTTCGCATCTCGCGGGCGCGAGGCTGGGCCAGTTCACAACGGAGCACTCACACGACGATTCGCCGGCGCCTTGGAGGCGCCACGCGCGCTCGTCGCACGCCAGCGAGCGAAGCGAAACGGGCGACCGGGCCCCGCCGTCACGCCACGACCCGACGCTGACGCGGGAGGCTCGCCAAGCACCAAGCCATTCGGTGGGGCCAGCCCGCGCCAACGATCACGGGGTGGTCCGGCATCCGCTGGTTCTTCACACGCGAAATCGAGCCCCGCACGCGGAGATCTGATCGCTGAAAAGCACGCACAACTCGATCGCATTCACAGCGCATCCGAAGCGGCGCGCGAAAATGGACAGGACAGGCGCGCAACCGAGCTGGCGATCCGTGGTGAGCGCGTCACCGCTGAGCTCGAGGCGCTTCGCTCCTCGAGCGCGCACGGCCCGTCGATGCAGCCGTCGAGCGGATCGAGACCGCCGGAGCAGTCCGCTTCGCACGAGCACGCTCGGCAGGCTCCCCATCGCACCGCCGCTGCAAGCGAGCGAACCGACCCCGCGGCGCTTGCCCACCTCGCGAGATCTCGGCGCGAGGAGCAGCAACGCCCCGACGCAACGCGCCGCGCCGCGGCGTGGCCGCAGATCGATCACGCGCTTGCGCTCCGTGAGGAGCTGAGCGAGGCTCGTCCTAGAGCCTCGACCTCCCCGGCTGAGAGTCCACCAAGCAGCAGCGGCGCTCAGCAGCGCGCGAAGCCATCTGTCGGCGCGAGAGAGCGCACGCGGGCTCCGGAGTCGATCATCATGAGGGAAGCGCGCGAAGTTGAGTCGGGGCGCAAACGACAGCTTGGCCGGGATCGCCCGTGAGCTCGTTGATTGCTCCTACGGCCTCACGGGCGCAGCGCGAGTCGGGGTTCAGCTGGAGCTTGGCGGCAGGTCTTTCGGCCATGATCGCCCTCGCAGCGATGCTGACGCTTGCGGTGCTCGCCGCGGTGATCGGCGGCGCTACGCCCCTCGCTCCGAGCGCTGAAGCGATCGGATCAGACGCTCCCGTCTCAGCGCTGGCCAGTCGCGAAATAGCGCCGGGCACCCTCCACCTCTACCAGCTTGCGGCACAGCGCTACGGCCTCGACTGGGCGATCCTCGCCGGCATCGGCAAGGTCGAGTGCAATCACGGTCGCGACCCTGATCCATCCTGTTCGCGCGAGGGCTCGGTCAACTACGCCGGCGCCGGCGGGCCGATGCAGTTCATCGCGACCACATGGGCTCGCTACGGCGTTGACGGCAACGGCGACGGGCTCGCCGATCGCTGGAATCCAGCCGACGCGATCTTCTCCGCAGCTAACTACCTGCACGCCTCCGGCGCACCGGGCGACTATCGACGGGCGCTCTTTGCCTACAACGCGGCCAATTGGTATGTAGCCGACGTCGAACGGTGGGCCGATCGTTATCGAAGTAGCGGCGCGGAAGCTCGAACGCCGAGCGTGGGCGCGAGTGCCACGCCGATCAGCTTCATCGCGGGCTCCCGTGCGATCCTTGCGCAGGGCGAACCACACGTCGCGCTGATTCCCAGTGGGGTGCCTGCCACGGTGCAGGAGATGATCATCGCGGCGAACGAGTTGCAGGCGCTGCCATACGGGCCAGGAGGACATCCTGATCCCCGCGGCGCGACCGAAGAGGACTGTTCGAGCACGCTCAATTACATCCTCTATCGCTCAGGCGTGCGCCCGATCGCCGAGATCCTGCGCCAAAACCCGCTTGCTCAAGACTATGTGAGATGGGGCGATGCGGGTCCCGGACGCTGGGTAACGATCTACGCGACCACCGCTCCGACCGACCACGTGTTTGCGACGATCGCCGGTCTACGCATCGACACCTCCCACAACGGCACCGACGTCGGTCCCAACCGCCTCGAAGACGGGCCACGCTGGCGCATCCTCGACCACATCCCCACATGGGCGCACTGGTCCGTCCGTCATCCGCCAGGACTGTAAGGTGGCTCACATGAGCGATCGCAAGGTCGACTACCTACTGATTGGCGGCGGCCTCGCCTCCGCCAACTGCGCGCGCTGGCTGCGCGAGGAAGGCGCTGAGGGCGAGATCCTGCTCGTGGGCCGCGAGCTCGATGCGCCCTACAACCGCCCGGACTGCTCCAAGGGCTACCTGCGCGGCGAGGAGAGTCGCGAGCAGCCGCTGTTCCGTCCCGCAGAGTGGTGGGAGGAGCAGCAGATCGAGCTGCTGACGCGCACGAGCGTCACGGCTCTAGACACGGAGGCACGCACCGCGAAGCTCTCCACGAAGCAAGAGGTGCAGTTCGAGGAGGCATTGATCGCGACCGGCGCGAACGTGCGCAGGCTCAACGTCGACGGCTGCGAGCTCGAGCAGATCCATTACTTGCGAACGCTCGCCAACGCCGATGCGATCCGCGAGAGCGTCAAAGACGCAGAGGAGATCGTGCTGATCGGCGGCTCCTACATCGCCTGCGAGGTCGCGGCCTCGCTGACGATGCTCGGCAAGCACTGCACGCTCGTGATGCAAGAGCAGCACACGCTCGAGCGTGGCTTTGGCTCGCGTGTGGGCAGCTTCTTCCAGCAGCTTCTGGAAACACATGGCGTGACGGTCCACGGCGGCGACGAGCTCGAGCGCTTCGAAGGCCACGAGCGAGTGGCGAAGGTCATCACCCGGCGCGGGCTCGAGCTGACCGCGGACGCGGTCGTGATAGGTGCAGGAGTCACCCCAGACATCGGCCTCGCGCAACGCGCGGGCCTGGCAATCGGTGAGCGTGGCGGCGTACGCTGCTCCTCGCGACTTGAGAGCTCCGTCCCCGGCATCTATGCGGCCGGCGATATCTGCGAGTACGACTCGATCGTGCACGGCGGCGCGGCGATGCGCATCGAGCATTGGGATGTCGCCTTCAACCATGGCAAGACAGCCGCGCTGAACATGCTCGGCAAGGATCAGGCACACGAAGAGGTGCCTTACTTCTTCTCCGTGCTCGGAGATTGGGGCGAGCTCGAGTACGTCGGTCCGGCGCACGACTGGGACGAGGAGATCGTGCGCGGCTCCCTCGAGCAGGGAGCCTTCACGAACTGGTACCTAAAGGACGGTGTCGTCAAGGCGGCGCTCGCGTTCGGGCGCCCTGATGATCTCGACCACGCCCGGCGGCTGCTCATCGACGCCATCGCGCTCAACGAGCAGCAGCGCGCCGCGCTCGGCGACGCCGACGGCGATCTCGCCGCCGTCGGACGCTGAGGCGCAGTAGGATCCATCATCTAAATACGGTCGGTGGCCAAGGGAAGTCGGTGAGAATCCGGCGCGGACCCGCCACTGTGACCGGGGATGCCCGCCGTGGCGCGCCGAGATGGCGTGCGGCCACTGGCCCGCCGAAGGCGGGACGGGAAGGCTCGGAGGGGTAGGCCCGGCAGCCAGGAGACCTGCCTCCGACCACAAGCCCACAAGCCCTCGTGGAAAGGGGTGGCTCAATGCTCGTAACTCGTCGTATCTCTCTGGCGCTCGGCGTCGTGCTCTCGTGCCTGTTCGTGCTCGCCGCAGCTACGGCTGCAATCGCGCTCGCGGGACCGACCGTGACCGTTCGAATCGAGGGTGAATCCTCGACACTGCTGCCGAGAACCACCGTCACGCTGAACGCGCCCGAACCCGGCAGCAAATGTGCCGCGAACAGCGTGGCCGCGGCGATCAATCTTGCCGTCGGCGGAAACTGGGACAAAGGGGGCAGCTCGGGCAACTTCACCGAAACGATCCTCGGCGAGACACACGTCTTCGCCCATGAATCCGACACCTGGGCAGAGTGGGTCAACTACAAGTGGGGCGGCGGCATCTGCTCGGACCTGCTCAGCGAAGGCGACGAAGTGCTGATGGTCGCCGACCATGAGCCGGAACCGTTCTACTCGCCCACAGTGCTGCCGCTCCTCGTCAGCGAAACGCCGGCCAGCGTGCAGGCGGGGACGCCCTTCACGGTCAAGGTCAGCGCCGTTCATACGCCCGCCGGGGCGTTCGCCGAAAAAGGCAACGGCGAAGCGCAGCCCGCGGAAGGCGCCACAGTGTCCGGCGGCGGTGCGAGCGCGACCAGCTCCACTGGCGGGGTCGCGACGCTCACGCTGAACACCGCCGGGAACGTCACGCTACGTGCCACCAAGGCCGGCGATGCGCCATCGGCGAGCTTCGTGGTCTGTGTGCACAATGGCAACGACGGCAACTGCGGCACGAGCTCGCCCAGCGCCACGACCGCTCCGGCCTCGACGCCTGCTGCCTACAAAGGCGCGTTCGCGCTGGTAGCCAACGCGACGGGTCTGATCGACGGTCACATCTACCCGCGCCACTCAGCGCCACGGTTGCTAGCCGGCAAGATCGTTGCGCACAGCGCGGTCACCGCGGTCAGCGCCGAGCTGCGCCGCCAGTACCGCGGACGCTGCTACGCCTACGACGGTGTGAGGACACGTTTCCTGGGTGCGCGCTGCGGCACCGGCAGCTTCTTCAAGCTTGGCGACGGCGGCATCTTCTCCTACCTGCTCCCCGCGGCGCTCGCGCCCGGACGTTATGTGCTGGACATCAAGGCAAGCGATGCTGCGGGCAACACCACCACGCTCGCTCGTGGCAGCTCTCGGCTCGTGTTCTATGTCCGCTAACCGCACAGCACTAGCCGCGCTCGTGACGCTCGCAGCAGGCGCCGCCGCGAGCGCCTCTGCCGCTGCTCCACGCGCGGCTCTGCCAGCCGCGTCGGCTCCGGCCGTGCAGAGCATGATCGTGGGCGTCGGCGGTCGGATCCTCTCGCCGGCACGCACGGTGAGCGCGTCTGCGACGTCGCTGCGGATCGGCGCGCGCGGCTGCGCCGTGGCGGCGGCGACACCGCTCGCGACGCTCGCTGCCGTGCGTCGTGGGGGTGGCCCCGCGTTCGCGCTGCGCGACTACGGCCGCTGCGGCTCCTCGCCGGTCAACTCCGGGCAGCTGTTCGTGTACTCGCTGAACGGCGAAACCAACCGCGGCTTGAACGGCTGGGAGTACAAGGTCAACAACGTCGCGGGCACCACCGGCGCGGGCGACCCAAGCGGCGCGCGCGGCAATGGCCGGCGCCTGCGCGCCGGCGACCGCGTGCTGTGGTTCTGGTGTCAGGCCTCAGGCGGCGGCTGTCAGCGCACGCTTGAAGTCTCCGGTGCGCCGTCGACGGTCGCGGTCGGCCAGACACTGTCGGTCAGCGTCACGGGCTACGACAATCAAGGCCGCGGCGCGCCCGTCGCGGGGGCGATCGTGACGCTCGGATCCGACTTCGCCTCCACCGGCGCGAACGGTCGCGCGACGCTGATCGCGCCCTCGATACGGGGACGCTTCCAGGTGAGCGCTAGCCGTCGCGGCCTCGCGCCGTCCTTCCCGGAGACGCTCGTGGTGAGGTGAGAACGCTCGCCAGACACCTCTCAGCGCTTATTTGCGTCCTCGCCGCCGCCGGCGTGCTTACGGGCTGCGGCCTCGGCGCGGGACCGGCGCCGAGCGCAGTGCAGCTGTCGGTCACGCGCGATTTCGGCGCGAGCGTGCTGCCCCGCGCGGGCGCGCTGAAGCTCAGCGGCCAGGAGACCGCGATGAGCTTGCTGGTGCGCAACTACAAGGTCGCCACCAGTTTTGCTGGTGGCTTCGTGCAGAGCGTCGATGGGATCGCGGGCGGACATGAAGGATCACAGCCGCTCGACTGGTTCTACTACGTCAACGGCATCGAGGCGAGCAAGGGCGCGGCGGAGCTCAACGTCGAACCTGGCGATCACATCTGGTGGGATCGCCACGACTGGAGCCAGACCGACCATATCCCCGCGGTTGTCGGCTCGTTCCCCGAGCCATTCTTGAACGGCATCGCCGGCAAGCGCTACCCGGTGCGCGTGGAGTGCGCGCAGATCTCCGGTGTCGCCTGCGCCACCGTTCGAGCTCAGCTACGCGCACGCGGCGTGCTGGCGGCGGCGGCGGGTCTCGGCGCTGGCAGCGAGCCGAAGTCGCTGCGGCTGCTCGTCGGGACTTGGTCTCAGATCGGCTATGTGATCGGTGCGCAGAGCCTCGAGCGCGGTCCTCGCACAAACGGCGTTTATGTGCGCTTCTCAGCCGATGGCAGGATGCTCACGCCGCTTGACTCAGACGGTCGACCCAGCGGCGCGCTGTCGGCAGGCACGGGTCTGGTCGCTGCGACACGCCAGGGTGAAGACGCGCCGATCTGGCTCGTCACCGGAACCGATCAGGCAGGCGTCGATCTCGCCGCGAAGGCCTTCAACGAGCGTGCCCTGAGCAACCACTTCGCGGTCGCGCTCACAGCCGGCAGGTCATTGGCGCTGCCCACGCCCGCGAGCAGCCACACACAGGGGGTGCAGGGATGAGCACGTTGGCCGGCGTCAACCGGATCGCCTACCGCAGACGCGCGAGCCCGCTGCACGCCGCCCGAGCTCCGGTCGCGGCCGCTTACGCAGCGTCGCTTGCAACCTCGGCCTTGATCGTCGAAAACCCGCTGCTGCTGGGCGCGCTGTTGATCGCGGTGTTGGCGGCTGCGACCGCCGCAGGCGTGGCACGACAGCTGCTCGGCGCGATCTGGGCCACGACGTTGCCTGTGGTGCTGCTGATCGTCGCGGTGAACGTGCTCGTGAGCCGCGGTGGCCTGACCGTCTTCGCGCGGCTCGGCGACTGGGGGGTGCTCGGGCAAGTCAACCTGACGGTCGAGGCGGTCGTCTACGGGCTGGTTGTCGCACTGCGGCTGCTGGTGGTGGCGCTCGCCTGCTTGCTCGCCGTGTGCTGTGCCGACCCCGATGATCTGCTGCTCGCGTTTCGACGCGTCTCGCCACACTCAGCGCTCACCGCGACACTCGCCACACGCTTGATCCCCGTGATTGGAGCCGACGCGCGGCGCCTCGCGCAGGCGCAGCGTTGCCGTCCGGACGGCGGTGCGCGTGGGGCGCGTGGCAAGCTGGCCGTCGTGCGCGCGACGGTCGGCGGGGCGCTTGACCGTTCGCTGGACGTAGCTGCCGTGCTCGAGATGCGCGGCTACGGCGCCCGCCGAGCCGTGCGTAGGGTGAGGCGTCCTCTCTCGCGCCACGATCTCGCGTTTGCCGTCTCAGCCGCGGCTGTACTCGGTGTGTCGCTGTTCGTCGCGCTCGGTGACAGCGCACCCTTCCAGGTGTATCCGTTGGTGAGCCTGCCGCTGGAGCCTGCCGTGTTCGTCCTCGCCGCTGCGACGCTCCTGCTTGCGCTCGCGCCCTTCGCCAACAGACGTGGGATCGAGCCATGAGCGCGCTCGTCTTCGAGCACGTCAGCTACCGCTACCCCACCGCTGAAGCGGATGCGTTGCGCGATGTCAGCCTGTCGGTCGAGGCCGGCGAGTTCTGTGTGGTGGCCGGCCTGTCGGGATCGGGGAAGTCGACGTTGCTGCGCGCCGCCGCCGGTCTCGTGCCCCACTTCCATGGCGGCAGCTTCGCCGGCAACGTCACCGTGGACGGGCTCGACACGCGCGTGCACACGCCCGCTGAGATCGGCGCGGTGGCAGGTACGTTGCTGCAGGACCCAGAGACCCAGATCGTGATGAACACGGTCCGCGCGGAGCTCGCGCTGGTGCTCGAGAACCTCGGTGGTGGCGCCGGCGGCGTGGCACGTGGGGTGGAGGAGACCTCGCTCGCGCTGGGGATCGCCCACCTGCTCGATCGCAGCACCGGCGAGCTCTCCGGCGGCGAGCTGCAGCGGGTGGCGCTCGCCGCGGCGCTCGTCGGCGCGCCCCGCGCTCGTGCTGTTCGACGAGCCCACCTCGCAACTCGATCCGGTCGCCGGCGATGAGCTGATCTGGCAGCTGCGCCGGCTCAACCAGGAGGCCGACACGGCGGTGCTGTTGATCGAGCATCGCCTGGAGCGCTGCCTGGCGGCGGCCGACAGGGTGATCGCGATGGCTGACGGCGCGGTCGTCTGCGACAGCGGCCCGCGCGGCTTTCTCGAATGGGCGGCTGAGCATGCGCCTGCGCTGCAAACACCTGGCGCACGGATGCTCGATCGTGCGGGGCTCGGCCCGCCGCCGACGGGTGTCAAGCAGGCGCGCGCGACGCTGCGCGCCCGAGGGCTGCTGCAGATAGCGCCGGATCGCGCCTCGGCGCCGGACGCAACCACGCCAGCGCCAGCGGCGAAGAGGTCACGCGTGCGTGCGCTGTTCGGCTCGGGCGAGCGGGGTGATGGCGCTGCGGCGCTTTCGCTGCGCGGTGTGTGGCATGAGATTCGTAGCGGCCCCGCGATCCTGCGGGCTCTGGACCTGCAGCTGCGGCCGGGCGAGGCGGTCGTGCTGATGGGACGCAACGGCGCGGGCAAGTCCACGCTGCTGCGCCACGCGGCCGGTCTGCTCGCACCCACGCGCGGCACGATCGAGCGGGCAGGACGGGTGGCGCTGCTGCTGCAGAACCCCGGCGACTACTTCCTCTATGACCGTGTCGTGGAGGAGGCCACGCCGGCGGCGCTCGAGGCGGTCGGGCTTACCGACCTGGCGGCGCGTCATCCCCGCGACCTCTCGGGCGGCCAGCGCCAGCGCCTGGCGCTCGCGATCGTGCTTGGCGGTGAGGAGCCCGCAGCGGTGCTCGCGCTCGATGAGCCCACGCGCGGCATGGACCGGGTCGCAAAGCGCACGCTGGCGCGCTGGCTGTCCGATCGCGCCGCCGAAGGACTTGCGGTGATCGTCGCGACCCATGACGCCGAGTTCGCCGCGGACTTCGCCTCGCGCGCGGTGCTGCTCGCGGACGGGCGCGTGATCGCGGATGGACCGATCGAGGAGATCCTCGCGGGAGGCTGGTACTTCACGACCGAAACAGCTCGCATCCTCGACGGTGCGCCAGGCACACTGCGCCCCGATCAGGGCGCTGCGCTGCTGCGCGCGCGTATCGCGGGATCTGCTCCGGTCGACGCCGTGGCGGCGGGGACCCCTGAGCAGGTGCGCCGATGAGTTGGCAGCTGGCCTCTTTCGCGATTGTGCTGGTCGCGCTGGCGCTTGCTTTCCGTTGGTATGAGCACACCCATCCGCCGGCCAAGCTGCTTGCGGTGGTGGCCACCTTGGCGACTATCGCCGCGCTCGGCCGCGACGCGTTCGCGGCCGTACCGGACGTGAAGCCGATCACCGCGATCGTGCTCGTCAGCGGGCTCGCCTTCGGTGCGGCGCCGGGGTTCGCCGTGGGCGCGATCTCCGGATTTGCGTCGAACTTCCTGCTCGGCCAGGGACCGTGGACGCCTTGGCAGATGCTCGGCTGGGGACTGGTTGGCCTGATCGGCGCGGCGCTCGGGCGCGTGAGCTCGCGACAGCCCGGCCCGCTGGCGCTGGCGCTCGCATGCGCCGCGGGCGCTGAGGTCTTCAACCTGCTCGTCGATCTCTACACCTGGACGGGCGCCGGCAACGAGACGCTTGCAGCGTTCGGTGTGGTGCTGGGCACGGCCGTGGCCTTCGACGCTACCCATGTGGTCGCGAGCTTTGGCTTCGGGCTGGCCTTCGGGCCGACGCTGTTGCGGATGCTCACTCGCGTACGCCTGCGTCTGGAGATCGACTGGCGCGAGGCAGGCTCCGCGCGCCAACCTGCCGCCTCGGGTCGCGTCCCATCGCTCTCGCGCGGGCTGCTGGCCGTGTTGGTGGCGGTGGCCATCCCGCTGCTCACCTTCGAGCCGTCCGGCGCAGCGCGTGCGGCGAACGTCGCGGTCGCAGCCACCTCCGCGTCGGCCACGGAAGCCCGCGCCGGCATTTCCCGCGAGGTGGCGTTCCTTGCTGCCGCACAAAACCGTGACGGCGGCTTTGGCGCAGCGGCGGGGCAGACGAGCAGTGAGCTGTTCTCCTCGTGGGTGGCGCTCGGGCTAGCGGCCGCCGGCGAGGACCCGTTGCGCCTGCGCCGCGCAGGGCACACGGTGCTCGATGCGATTCGAAGCCAGGCCGCAAGCCTGCACAGCGCGGGCGACCTCGAGCGCACGATCCTCGCGCTGCATGCCTGTGGAGTCTCGACACGCTCGCTGCCGGGCGGCGATCCGCTCAAGCGCCTGCTGCGCATGCAAGGCCGTGATGGCTCGTTCGCCGAGCAGAGCAACCTGACCGCATTCGGGGTGCTAGCGCTGCGCGCTTCGGGATACGCGCCCCACAGCGCGATCGTGCGCCACGCTGCGGGTTGGTTGACGCGCCAGCAGGAACCGGACGGTAGCTTCGGCTTCGCCAAGCGTGGAGGCGGTGGCGATGTCGACGACACTGCCGCCGCGCTGCAGGCGCTCGTCGCGGCGGGCCTACGTTCAGGGGCTTTGCTGGATCGTGGTGTGTCGTTCATCGTCGGTGCGCAGAACCTCGACGGCGGCTTCCCCGCGCAACCGGGCGGCGAATCCAACGCGCAGTCGACCTCGTGGGGGATCCAGGCGCTGGATGCGAGCGGGCATGACGTGCAGCGGGTGACGCGGCGCGGCAGCCGCTCGCCGCTTGCCTATCTGCTGAGCTTGATCGCGCCCGATGGCAGCGTGCGTTACTCGCGTACGGGCGCGCAGACCCCAGTCTGGGTAACCGCCCAGGCGCTGACCGCGCTGGCAGCTCGCCCGCTGCCGATCGCCCCGCCACACGCGCACTCGGCTGCACATACCGCGCAGCTGGCGCGTGCCGTGGTGGCCTTGATCGGCGCTCTGCGGGCCTCGGCGCGCGGCCTGAGCGTTTCAGCCGTCCTTTAGCAAGCGTCCTACCCTGTGGGGATGCAGGGACACGCCTACACGGCCACAGCCGTGCGCCCACGACAGCTCGCAAAAGGCTCGCGCTGGTCCTCTGCGCAGGGCGCACTCGTGCTCTGCGGGTTGTGCCTGCTCGCGATGGCCGCGGTTTGGTGCGTAGCCGAGCTCGTCCCGGCCGTTCAGCTCAAGGACGCCGTGCTGCTCGACCACCTGACGCATCTCGACAAGGGCTCGGTCGACTGGTTGGCGGGGCACCTCGTGCATCTGCTCGAACCAAGCCTGTTCATCCTTTGGGCGATTGCGCTCGTGTCCTTTGCGCTCGCACGCGAGCGACCCCGCACGGCGCTCGCGATCACGATCGTAATGGCGCTCGCGCCGCTCACAGCCGAGACGCTGAAGCCGTTGCTCGCTCACCCGCACGTCAGCGCCGGCTCGGTGTTCATCGGACCAGCCTCATGGCCCAGCGGTCACGCGACCGCCGCGACTGCGCTTGCGCTCAGCGCAGTGCTCGTCGTGCCGCCGCGTCTGCGCCCGGTGACGGCAGTGCTCGCGCTGCTGTTCATCGCGGGGGTCGGGATCTCGCTTTTGATCCTCGCCTGGCACATGCCCAGCGACGTGCTCGGCGGCTGCTTGCTCGGGAGCTTCTGGGCGGCGCTGGCGGTCGCAGTGCTGCGCGCCGCCGATCGGCGCTGGCCGCCCGCGCGCCGGCGCTCAGCGGGCTAAGTGCTCTGGCTCGGAAGTTCGGCGACGTATTCGGCAGACGGACACGCTCGCTCTTGGCGGCGAGCAGGCGCCCGTCCGGTGCCGAGACAGAGGGCTGCTTGTCGTCCCTTGCGGGCGTGAACGCGGCCGTCCTCAGACGCTCGCAATGTCGTCTTAGCACCAGCCTGGTGGCCATCGCAGACGAATAGTCAGCTATTGGCTGGCCAACCGTCTTGCGGCAATCTGCTCGGATGCCAGCTCGTCCGCGGCATGGAGTCGATCGCCGACCCTACTACTACCCGTAGCACGGACCGCTCGGCTGGCGGCCGGTTCAGCGACCCGCAGCCGTGCGTGAATCGCGGTGAGTGCACGCTCGAACACGCCCGTGTCACCCTGGAGGATGAACGAGGTGTTGGCTGCCACGAGCAACGCTTGAAGCTCGAAGGCGAGCTGGGCTGGATCGAGATTGGGTTCGAGTTCGCCCAGCTCAGCCGCTTCGCGGGCGAGCCGCTCGAGCAGTGCCAGCCAGTCGAGCCGCTGGGCGAGGATCGCGTCGTGCACCGGTCCCGGGCGAGTGCCGACGTCGACTGCGGCCGCCGAGAAGAAGCAGCCGCCGGGAAAGACGCGGCGCTCGACGTGGGAGAGGAACGCCTCGCAGGCGGCTAGCAGTCGCTCAATCCCCTTAGGTGCGTGCAGCGCTGGACGCAGAACCTCAACGACGAATGTTTGACGCGCGGCCTCGATCGTCGCGAGCTGCAGGTCGAGCTTCGATCCGAAGTGGGCGTAGAGGCCGCTCTTGCTCATCCCGATAGCACGCGCGAGCTCTCCGATCGAGAGCCCCTCTAGCCCGTCGACCGTGGCGAGCCGTGCGGCCTCGTCGAGGATCGCCGCCCGGGTCCGCTCTCCCTTGGTCCGCTCAGTGTTCATCGCCATGGCCAAACATAATAGGCACGGTCGTGCTATTCTGCCGCGATCAAATAGAACGATCGTGCTTCTCGGCGAGGAAGGGAGAGATCGTGCCGATGGACACTGACTATCTAATCGTGGGGGCCGGGGCCAGCGGCCTCGCCTTTGCCGACACATTGGTGGCCGAGGCGGAGAACGTCCAGGTGACGCTGGTCGACCGCCACCAGGCCCCGGGCGGCCACTGGCTGCAGGCGTATCCGTTCGTCCGCTTGCACATCCCCTCCGCGTACTACGGAGTGAACTCGCTGGCCCTCGGCGAAGACCGCATCGACGAGGCAGGCGAGAATGCCGGCTACTACGAGCGGGCGACCGGCGAGCAGGTGCGCGAGTACTTCGCCGAGGCGGCGGTTCGGCTCACGAGGACCGGCCGGGTGAGTGTGCTCACCGGTCATGAATATCTCGGCGCCAGCAGTGACGGTGAGCAGGTCCGAGACTTGGACACCGGCGAGGTTCAAGCCGTCATGGTACGCCGCAAGATCGTCGACGCTCGATACCTGGAAGCGTCGATCCCAGCCACCCACACCATCCCTTTCGATGTGGCCTCAGACGCACGGGTCATAGCCGTCAACGATCTCCCGGCGGCGGCACCAACGGTCTCCTCCTACGCCGTGCTGGGCTCGGGGAAGACGGCGGTCGACGCGTGCACGTGGCTTCTGGATAACGACGTGGAGCCAGACCGGATTCGCTGGATCCGGCCCCGCGACGCGTGGTTCTATGACCGCCGTCACTTTCAGCCGCTGGAGCAGGTCGGCACGATGATCGAGGGACTCTCCCTTGATGCCGAGGCCGGCGCCCGGGCGGCGAGCATCGACGAGCTCTTTGAGCAGTTGGAGGCTTCGGGGCGGCTTCTACGCATCGATCCGTCCAGTCCCGCAACGATGTACCGCGGCACGATGCTGAGCGTCCGTGAGCTGGCCTCGCTGCGGCGGATCGAGGACGTCGTCAGGCTCGGCAGGGTCCGGCGGATCGAGGCAGACCGGATCTTGCTCGAGCGCGGGGAGGTCCCGACCAGCCCCGAGACCCTGCACGTGGACTGTACGGCGCTCGGCTTGAGCGACGCCCCCGCCAGGCCGATCTTCGAGCCTGGTCGAATCGTGCTCCAGCAGGTCCGCCACCTCTCACCCTGCTTCAACGCGGCTCTGATCGGCTTCCTCGAGGCCCACCGCGCAGATGATGCCGAGAAGAACCGGCTCTGTCCCCCCAACCCGTACCCCGCCAGCATCGAGGATTGGCCAAGGATGATGCGCCGCACGTGGAGGACCGAGGCCCGATGGTTGGGCGAGCCCGATCTCTCAGCGTGGGTGGCCGGCAGCCGGCTGCACCTGTTGCGCGGGCTTCGCGACCACGCGTCGGAGCCGTCCGTCCAGGTGCCCCTCCAGCTTTATCTCACCCACGTTGCGGCTGCTATCGAGCGGCTGGGGCAACTGGACGGCTCGAAATCACCCGGGCCTGAACTGACCGACCAGGTGACCAGCAGAAACGCAAGGATCCGGCCCGGACTCCGCGCGTACTCCGAAGGGGGATCGATCCGATGAACACCAACAAAGCACTCTGGGAGAAGGGTGACTTCACGCGACTTGCAGAGTGCATGCGCGACAGCGGCGAGGCGCTCGTGGCCGGGCTGGGTATCGAAAGCGGGCAAAGGCTCCTCGACCTCGGCTGCGGCGACGGAACGACCGCGGTGCCGGCCGCGACGCTGGGCGCCGAGGTCCTCGGCGTCGACATCGCCAGCAACCTCGTCTCGGCGGGAAACGCGCGAGCGCAGAGACTCGGCCTCGCCAACTGCAGATTTCAGGAGGGCGATGCATCAGATCTGCACGAGCTCAAGGACGACAGCTTCGACCTGGCCCTCAGCATGTTCGGAGCCATGTTCGCCCCCAGGCCTTTGGACGTGGCCAGAGAGCTGGTCCGGGTGGTGCGCCCCGGAGGCCGCATCGTCATGGGTAACTGGATTGCAAATGACCCGACGCTGGTGGCGCAGGTGCTGAAGATCAGCTCTGCCTACTCGCCACCGCCCCCGGACGGATTCGTCAGCCCGATGACCTGGGGTGTGGAGGAGCACGTGACCGAACGATTCACGGCCGCCGGGGTCGATGCGGGGGCGATCTCCTTAGAGAGGGACACCTACACGTTCACCTATCCCGGCACCGCTTCAGAATTCCTCGCTGTGTTCAGGACCTAC
The DNA here is from genome assembly GCA_963785435.1 of uncultured Solirubrobacterales bacterium. Taxonomy (GTDB): domain Bacteria; phylum Actinomycetota; class Thermoleophilia; order Solirubrobacterales; family Solirubrobacteraceae; genus Palsa-744. The sequence continues at coordinate 232,946 of CAWAVE010000007.1, read as the reverse complement.
TACGGACCGACCATCAACGCGTTCGACGCGGCGGCGGCTGTCGGGCGCGAGGCAGAGCTGCAGGCAGAGCTGGAGGCGCTCTTCAACGAGCAGAACACGAGCTCGAACGCGGCGGTGACCTGCATCCCCGCGACCTTCCTGCGCGTGAGCGTCAGAACCTGAGGCGCGGTAGTCCACGGTCAGGCACCGCGGGCGCGCCGCTAGCTCGCCGACATACGGGAGTGCCTCGGCCGCGCCCCGCAGGGCCATGCGAACTACAAAAAGGAGCAGACGATGACCCGAACGGCCGTATCGAGCGATCAGGCCCCTGACGCGCTGGGTCCCTACAGCCAGGCGATAGTTGCGAACGGCCTGGTCTTCTGCTCAGGGATGGCAGGGATCGACCCCGTGACCGGCGCGATCGCGGATGGGATCGAAGCCCAAACCGAGCAGGCACTCGTGAACCTCGCCGCTGTACTCAGCGCCGCCGGGTCGTCCATGGACGACGTGGTGAAGACGACCATCTTCTATGCCAGCGTCGAGGACTTCGGCCGTCTCAACGAGGTATACGCCAGGCACATGCCCGATCCACCTCCGGCGCGATCAGCTCCGGCCCACGTGCGACTACCCCGCGGCCTGCTTATCTCGATCGAGGCAATCGCGGCCCTTCCAACTCCGTCGAGCTAATGTCGGGCATCCGTTGAAGACGGTGCCGGCGTCAGGTATGCGGCCGACGTGGCACTCGAAGGCGCTGACGTGAGTAGCGGGCGCGATGACTGCCGACCCATTCTGGGAAGCCATCATCCTCGATCACGGCGAGGTGTTGTCAGGTTGCGGCCTCGCAGGGCGCCGCCAGGGGCCAGGGGCCAGTGGCCCGGTGATAGGCGAAGGTCCGCGAACTCACGACAGCAGCGCTTCGTCGTGGATGCGAGCGTGTCCGTCTGCCGAATACGTCGCCGAACGTCCGAGCCAGAGCACTAAGAGGGGGGCGTGGCGGAGCCCGCGCCGTGCGCGCCTGGGCTCCACAGCGGCTCTGAGGCCGCCTGCTCGCTATCTGCCACGTTGGCCGCACGCGCGAGGATGAACAGCAGGTCCGAGAGCCGGTTCAGGTAGCGCACGACCTCGCTGTTGACCTCCTCGCCAACGGCGATCGTGCGTCGCTCGGCGCGGCGGCAGAGCGTGCGGCAGACGTGCAGGTGCGCGCTTGCGGGCGTTCCGCCGGGGATCACGAAGGAGCGCAACGGCTCGAGCGTCGCGTTGACCTCATCGCAGGCCTGCTCGAGCCAGGCCGTGTAGTCGGGGCCGACGCGCAGGCGCGCGCGCGGGGGATCGCCTTCAGCCTCGCCGTCGGAGACAGCGCCAGGGATCGATAGGTCCGCGCCGAGGTCGAGCAGATCGTTCTGCACGCGCCGCAGCCACTCAGCGAACTGCTCGGGTATCCCCGCTGCCAGCAGCGCGAGGCCGATCTGGGAGTTGAGCTCGTCAACCGTGCCATATGCCTCGACGCGTGGATGCAGCTTGGAGACACGGCTCATGTCGCCGAGATGGGTCTCGCCGCCATCCCCGAGCTTGGTGTAGATACGCGTCAGGTTCACGGTCATCGCAAACCGAGTTTCGCATACCGAGCCGCCGCTCATCCGTGCGATCGGATACGTTCTCGCACCTCAATGCGGATCGGCGTTCCGAAGGAGACCGCGGCGGGCGAGCACCGGGTGGCGCTCGTGCCCGAGGTCGTCAGCAAGCTCAAGGCCAAGGGCCTCGACGTCGTTGTGCAAAACGGCGCGGGCGCGGACGCCCTGCTGACCGACGCGGCTTTTGCGGCGGCGGGCGCGCAGACGACGGCCGACGCGGCGGAGGTGTGGGGCTGCGACGTGGTGCTCACGATCGCGCCGCCCGACCCGCAGGCGATCCGCGGTCTCGGCTCCGGCTCGATCTTGATCGGGTTTCTGGCGCCGCTGACGAGCCCGCAGACCACGCGCGCGCTGGCGGACGCCAAAGCGACGGCGTTCGCGATGGAGTCGATCCCGCGCATCTCCCGCGCGCAGGCGATGGACGCGCTGTCCTCGCAGAGCAACGTGGCGGGCTACCGCGCCGCGCTGCTGGGCGCCGATGAAATGGGCCGCTTCTACCCGATGCTGATGACCGCCGCGGGCACGATCCCGCCGGCCAAGGTGCTCGTGCTCGGCGTGGGCGTCGCCGGGCTGCAGGCGCTCGCGACCGCCAAGCGCCTCGGTGCGCGCACGACCGGCTACGACGTTCGCCCCGAGGTCGCCGAGCAGGTCGAATCGCTCGGCGCTCAGTGGCTCGACCTCGGTCTCGAGGCAAGCGGCGAGGGCGGCTATGCGCGCGAGCTGACCGAGCAGGAGCGCGCACAACAGCAGCAGGCGCTGACGGACGCGATCAAGGGCTTTGACGTCGTGATCACGACCGCGCTCGTGCCAGGGCGCCCGGCGCCGCGGCTTGTCACCGCGGAGGCTGTCGAAGGCATGAAGCCCGGCTCGGTGATCGTCGATCTCGCGGGCGAGGCGGGCGGCAACTGCGAGCTGACCGAGCCCGGCCAGACGGTCGTGCGCCACGACGTGAAGATCGTCTCGCCGCTGAACTTGCCCGCGACGATGGCCGAGCACTCCTCGCAGCTGTTCGCACGCAACGTGCTCGCGCTGCTCGATCTGTTCGTCGGCGAGGACGGCGCGCTACAGCTCGACTTCGAGGATGAGATCGTCAAAGGCGCCTGCGTTGTGCGCGACGGCGAGATCGTCAACCCCGGTGCCAAGGCGGCAGTGGAAGGTGGGGGCGGATTGCCCACACCGGTCACGCCCGACACGATGTCGGGCCTCGCATCCGATACGCCGGGCGGGACGCCCGGCGGAGGTACTCCGCAATGATCATCGCCAGCACGCTCACGACAAACCTCGCGATCCTCGTCCTGGCCGGCTTCATCGGCTTCGTGGTGATCTCGAAGGTGCCGAACACGCTGCACACGCCATTGATGTCCGGCACGAACGCGATCCACGGCATCGTGCTGCTCGGCGGACTGCTCGTGGTTGGGCTCTCCGGCAACGGCACCTTCAACAAGATCATCCTCGTGATCGCGATCGCCTTCGGCACGATCAACGTGGTCGGTGGCTTCCTGGTCACCGATCGCATGCTCGAGATGTTCAAGACGAAGCCGAAGGCGGCAGGCGATGAGGAGCAGAAGGGGAAGAGCTCATGAGCGCAGCGCCGCTCGCAACCTCCTTCCTGCAGGACCAGAGCTTCCTCGACGTTCTCTACATCCTCGCGTTCGGGCTGTTCATCCAGGGCCTGCGCGGGCTCTCGGGACCGACGACCGCCGTGCGCGGCAACCGCATCGCGGCGGTCGGCATGGCGATCGCCGTGATCGCGACGCTGCTGAACGCCAACGAGGGCAACTGGGCGCTGATCGTGATCGGCGTAGCGCTCGGCACGGCCGTCGGCGTGCCCGCGGCGCGGCAGGTGAAGATGACCGCGATGCCGCAGATGGTCGCGCTGTTCAACGGCGTCGGCGGCGGCGCGGTGTTCCTGATCTCCTGGTCTGAGTTCCGTATCTCAGACGGCTTCAACGGCACGCCGACCTACATCGCGATCTTCTCGCTGTTCGCTGCGATCGTCGGCTCGGTGTCCTTCTGGGGCTCGAACATCGCCTTCGGCAAGCTCCAGGAAATCATCCCCGGGCGTCCGATCACGCTCGGCTCCTCGCAGCAGATCGTCAACGGGCTGCTGCTATTGATTGCGGTGGCGTGCGGTGTGGCGATCGCCGCCGGCGAACACTCCGAAGCGCTGTTCATCCTGATGCTGTTGGCCTCGGCGCTGCTCGGAAACGCCGTCGTATTTCCGATCGGCGGCGCGGACATGCCGGTCGTGATCTCGCTGCTGAACGCCTTCACCGGGCTGTCCGCAGCCGCCACGGGCATCGCCTTGAACAACCCCGCGCTGATCGTCGCGGGCATGATCGTGGGCGCCTCCGGCTCGATCCTCACGAACCTGATGGCGGTCGCGATGAACCGCTCGATCCCCGCGATCGTCGCGGGCGGCTTCGGCGGCGGTGGAGCGGTCGAGGGCGCAAGCGGCGCGGGCGAGCACGCGGGCACCGTGCGCTCCACGAGCGCCGCCGATGCGGCGATCCAGCTCGCCTACGCCAACCGCGTGGTGATCGTGCCCGGCTACGGGATGGCCGTCGCGCAGGCTCAGCACGCGGTACGCGAGCTGACCAAGGAGCTCGAGAAACGCCAGGTCGAGGTCAGCTATGCGATCCATCCCGTCGCGGGGCGTATGCCGGGCCACATGAACGTGCTGCTCGCCGAGGCCGATGTGCCCTACGACCAGCTCAAGGAGATGGACGACGCCAACCCCGAGTTCCGGCCGCACCGACGTCTCGCTCGTGATCGGCGCCAACGACGTCACCAACCCTGCCGCCAAGAACACGCCCTCCTCGCCGATCTACGGCATGCCGATCCTCGAGGTCTCCGACAGCAACTCGGTGATCGTGATCAAGCGCTCGATGAACCCCGGCTTCGCGGGCATCGAAAACGAGCTCTACTACGACCCGAAGACCGACGATGCTGTTCGGCGACGCGAAGTCCGCGGTCTCAGAGATCACCGCCGAGCTCGGCCAGATTTGATCTAGAGCGGCCCGCCCTCTGCGAGACTTGCGCTCGTGATCGAGCGTAGCCAGGCCCTAGCGGCGCTGTCCCAGGACGAGTTCGACGTGGTCGTCGTCGGCGGCGGCATCACCGGCGCGGGCGTCGCGCTCGACGCGGCCGCGCGCGGCTACAGCGTCGCGCTGCTGGAGCGCGCGGACTTCGCCTCGGGTACATCGAGCCGCTCGAGCAAGCTCGTTCACGGCGGGCTGCGCTACCTGCAGAACTTCGACCTTGGGCTCGTGCGCGAGGCGCTGCTCGAGCGCCAGCTGATGGTCGCGCTCGCGCCGCACCTCGTGCATCCGCTGCCGCTTGTCGTGGCAGCCTTCGAGGGCGCGCACCCGGACCGCCTCGTCGGGCGTCGGGCTGAACCTCTACGACGTGATGTCTGTCGACCGCGACCGGCTGCGCACGCGGCGGGGGCGCAAAGCGCGCGGCGAGCGCGCCCAGAGCGGCGCCATCGCGGACTCCAACAGCGAGGGCAGCGAGTCCTGGAGCCCGGAGCGCCACCGCGTGATCTCCGGCGAGGAGGTGCTCGAGCTGCTGCCCGCGCTCGCCGCGCGCGAACCGACGAGCGGCTACCTCTTCTACGACTGCCAGACCGACGACGTGCGCCTCGTGCTGACCGTGCTCGGCGAGGCCGAGCGCTTCGGCGCCGTCTGCGCCAACCGCGCTCGCTGTCACCGGCCTGCTCGAGCAGCGACGGCCACACCCAGGGCGTCGAGGCGCTCGACGTGGAGAGCGGCGGACGCTTCGAGGTGCGTGCCGCGAACGTGGTGAACGCGACCGGCGTGTGGGCCGATGAGCTACGCCCAAACGAGCTGCACGAGGAGGCCGAGCTGCCGCGCATCAGGCCGAGCCGTGGCACGCACATCACGATCCGTCACGAGGATCTGCCGCTCGTCGGCGGCGCGATCGTGCCCGCCGGGGGCGGGCGCTCGATCTTCGCGCTGCCCTGGCTCGGACACACGCTCGTGGGCACGACCGACAACGACTACGAGGGTCCGCTCGAGCACATCGAGCCCTCCACCGATGACGTCGACTACCTGCTCGACGCCGTCAACGCGTTCTTCGCCACGAGCCTCGCACCGAGCGAGCTGACGGGCGCGTTCGCGGGCGTGCGCCCGCTGATCTCGACCGGCGACCCGAAGAAGTCCGTCGACATCTCGCGCAAGGCGGAGCTCTATGAGACCTCCTCGGGGATGATCACGATCACCGGCGGCAAGCTCACGACCTGGCGGCGGATGGCGAAGATGACCGTCGATCGGATCGTCGAGCGCGACGCTCGCGACGCGCCCTGCCGCACGCACGAAATCCCGCTCGGCCAGTCGATCGCCGCCGCTGAGCTGCCGCGCGTGGAGGGCGTGCCGGAGGCCTCCTACGCGGCGCTTGCAGCGCGCTACGGCCACGCCGCGCACGAGGTGCTCGCGCTGGCCGCCGACCGTGGCGAGCTCGCGCAGCCGATCGTGGCGGGTCTGCCCGACCTGCTCGCCGAGGTCGCGCTCGCCGCACGCCACGAGCAGGCGCGCAGCATCGGCGACGTGATGCTCAGGCGTACTCGTCTCGGCCTGCTGGCCGCGCGCGAGCTGACAGGCGCCTCCGCGCCGGGAGTCCCGGCCGGCGCTTCCTCGTCGGCGTCAGCGACCGATCAAGCGCGTCGGAGACGTGCTCGCGCGAGAGCTCGGCTGGGACGCGCTGCGCCTCGAGCAAGAGCTCGAGCGCTTCGCAGACGAGGCTGCCTCGGAGGGCATCGTCGCCGAGACCGCCCGCGTTGCGCCGCCGGATCTGCCGCGCCGCCGGCGATGCCGTGAGCGCACCCAACACAGCCTGCAGGCCGGCGATCTGACGATCGAGCTTGGTGGGGCGGCTGGACCGCTGCTGATGGGGATCGTCAACGCCTCGCCTGACTCTTTCAGCGACGGGGGTCGTCACGCCGGCCTCGAGGAGCAGCTCGCGCTCGCCCGCGAGCTACACGGCGCAGGGCGCGCAGATCATCGACATCGGCGGCGAGTCAGCCTCGACCGGTCGCCCGCCCGTTGAGGTCGAGCGTGAGATCGAGCTGGTCGCGCCGCTGATCGATCGTGTCGTCGAGCGAGCTCGACACGATCGTCTCGGTGGACACCTACAAGCCCGCCGTCGCTCGCGCCGCGCTCGCCGCCGGCGCACGGATCGTCAACGACGTCAGCGGTCTGCGCGACCCGGAGCTCGCCGCCGTCTGCGCGGAGCAGGGCGCCGCGCTCGTGCTGATGCATACCCGCGCCGCGCCGCGGCGAGCGGCTGCAGGACCCCGACCTCTACGGCGAGATCATCGAGGAGGTGCTCGCCTTCCTCGCTGAGCGGATCGAGCTGGCGCTTGTCGCGTGGGATGCGGGTGCGAGCAGCTGATGCTCGACCCTGGCCCTGATTTCGCCAAGACGCCCGCGCAGACGATCCAGCTGCTGCGCGGCCTCGAGCGCCTGCACGAGCTGGGGCGCCCGCTGCTGCTTGCGATCTCGCGCAAGGACTTCATCGGCGCGCTCACCGGGCGCTCCCCGCGCGAGCGTCTCGCGGGCACGCTCGCCGCGCTCGGTCACGGGCTCGACCGTGGCGCGCACATCTTCCGCGTGCACGACGTCGCTGCTTGCGCGGACTTCGTAGCGGTCCGCGCGGCGCTTGCGGGTGAGCTCGATCCTGGCAGGGATCTGGCTCTGGGTGAGGAAATTCGCTACGACAGGCTGCTTGCCGACTAGCCAGACGCTAGGCTTGGGCCCATCAACGGGTGCCGACCGCTGTCCAACGCGGCCGGACGCCAACCGCCCCTCACAACGAAAGAAGGAACACAAATGGCCGTACTCGAGCGCTCCGAGCTGGAGGCTAGCCCTCTCGCCGACCTACATGAAATCGCCAACCAGGTTGGCCTCGACGGCTTCAGGAGACTACGCAAGGCCGATCTGATCGACGCGATTCTCGGCGAACCATCGAAGTCTGACGGCAGCGGCGCCGGCGCTGATGAGGACAGCGAGGAGGAGCGTCCCGCGCGCAGCCGGCGCCGGCGTCCCGCGCGCTCGCGCCGTTCGAGCACGGCGAGCAGCGACGGTGAGGAGTCCCAGGCACAGAAGGACCCCGAGCGCGAGAAGGAGGAGAAGCCAGCGGGGCGCTCGAGCAGCGCGCGCCGGGGACGCGGAGGGGCCACGCGCGGCTCCGCGAGCTCGGAGACGAGTCGTGATGCGGACCGCGCCGGTGCGGATGAGAGCGAGACAGCCGGCGACGGCACGGCGAGGATCGCCGCGGGTGTCGTTGAGGTGCTCGGCAATGGCTCTGCCTTCCTGCGCGTCGACCCGCCCGAGCCCTCAGATGAGGACGTCTACATCTCAGCTGCGCAGGTGCGCCGCTGCGAGCTCGTCTCCGGCGATCGCGTGACGGGCCCGGTGCGCACGCCGCGCCGCTCGGAGCGCTACCCCTCGCTGGTCAGGGTCGACACGATCAACGGCGCCTCCGCCGACTCGGTCGCCGACGGCGCGCGCTTTGAGGATCTGCCCGTCGCCTGGCCGAGCAAGCGCCTCGCGCTCGACTCCAAAGACCCCACGCTCGAGGCGATCGAGTGGCTAACGCCGCTCGGGCTCGGCTCGCGCGCGGTGATCGTCGGCGGCATGCACTCCGGCAAGACCGAGACCTTGCGGCGGATGCTCGAGGCGCTCGGTGCTCGCAAGGACCTCGAGGTCAGCCTCGTGATCGTCGGCACACGCCCCGAGGAGATCCAAGAGTGGCAGGAGGGCTCGCTCGCGCCCAGCGCCGCGGTCAGCTTCGCCGCCTCGGCCGACTCACAGGGCCAGGCCGTCGAGCGCGCGATCGAGGCGGCAAGACGCGTGGCGGCGCGTGGCGGCGATGCGGTGGTCCTGATCGACAGCCTCGACGGCCTCAACCCGCACGCGGCGCGCAAGGCGCTCGCCGCGGCTCGCAACCTGCGTGAGAGGGGTTCGCTGACGGTGATCGCCACCGCCACGCGCCCGTTTGGCGGCGAGACCACCGTGATCGCGCTCGACCGCGCGCTCACATCCACCGGACGCCAGCCGATCCTCGACCTCGTCGCAAGCGGCACGCTGAAATTGGAGCTGCTCGTCGGCGAGGACGGCGCCGCAGCTGTGACCAAGGCGCGTGCAAGCGCGCTCGAGGCGGCGTCCTAGGTTCTAGGAGTGTCCTAGCGCTTGTAGATGACCCGGCCCCAGGAGGGCTCGGGCGCCAGCTCGATCGGCTCGCCGCTGCCCGGCAGCGCCGGGTCGACGGGCTGAACGTAGGCGAAGGTGCCGCTCTGCTCGTCGAAGGCGATGGTCAGCTCGCCCTCCTTCACGCGCTGGTCGAGCCAGGCGCCGCGGAAGACGAGGCGCCTGAGCCAGTGCACGAGCGAGCGCTCAGCAGGTCCCACGAGCTCGGGCCAGCAGTCGCGCACGTGCTCGCCGAGCTGTGAGGCGGGCTCGAGGATCTCGCCGTTGACGGCGAGGTTGACGAGGTCTTCGAGCTCCTCCTGGCCGAGGCGCCCGCCGACGAAGCCGAGCTTCAGCGCGGCCTGCTCGCAGCGCTCGGCGAAGTCGGTCTCGTTGAAGGTAAAGCGCAGCTCGCCGTATTCGAGCACGAAGTGCTCGCCGGAGTCGTAGTTTTCGCGTCGCGCTGTTTCCATGACCAATGCCGGGTAGCTGGGCCCCGGCTCGTCGGGATCATACGTGTGGTTCCTGCATTCGCAGTCGCGATGCACGGGATTTTGCATCGGCGCTGTGGCTGTGGCTGTGAGCGCTGCAGCGCTCGTCGCAGGGCCCTTATACGCTGCGGCGCATGGCACGGCTGAGCCAACACGGGTTGAAGCGCGTTCTCGGCACGAGTGCACTGTTCTCGACGGCCTACGGCAACGTCGGCTCCTCGATCTACTACGCACTCGGTCTCGTCGCCTCCTACGCGCTGGGGCTGACGCCGATCGTCTTTCTGATCACCGGCGTGATCTTCTACCTCACTGCGGCCACCTACGCGGAGGCGACCGCGATGTACCCGGAGGCGGGCGGCTCCTCGAGCTTTGCGCGTCACGCCTTCAACGAGCTGTGGTCGTTCTTCGCGGCCTGGGCGCAGATGCTCAACTACACGATCACGATCGCGATCTCCGCGTTCTTCGTGCCGCACTACCTCGGCGGGCTGTTCTGGCCGGCGCTCCAGCACGGTCCGGGCGACGTGCTGTTCGGGATCGGCGTGGTCGCGATGCTGTCGGTGATCAACGTGGTCGGCGTCAAAGAGGCCGCCGGTCTGAACATCCTGCTCGCTGTCACCGACCTGGCCACGCAGCTGCTGCTCGTGATCGTGGGCATGCTGCTCGTGCTCTCGCCGCACGTGCTGATCAACAACGTGCACCTTGGCATCGCGCCGAGCTGGAAGAACTTCCTGGTGGCGATCCCCGTCGGGATGATCGCCTACACGGGCATCGAGACGATCTCGAACATGGCCGAGGAGGCGCGCGATGAGACCAAGACGATCCCGCGCGCGATCCGCGCCGTGGTCGCGGCCGTGTTCGCGATCTACGCGGCGCTGCCGATGGTTGCCCTCTCGGCGCTACCCGTGCACAAACAGGCCAACGGCAGCTACACCTCGCTGCTCGGCACCGATGAGGCACACGGCGGCTTCGCCGGGGATCCGGTGCTCGGCATCGTCAAGCACCTGCACCTCGGCGCGTTGCAATCAGCGGGGGAGATCTATGTCGGCATCCTCGCCGCCACGATCCTGTTCATCGCCGCCAACGCGGGCATCATCGGCGCCTCGCGACTGGTCTACTCGATGGGTCTGCACCGTCAGGTGCCCGACCGCCTGAGCCGCCTGCACCCGCGCTTCTCAACGCCGTGGATCGGGATCCTGCTGTTCGGCGGCGTGGCCTGCTTGACGATCATCCCCGGCAAGGCTGAATTCCTCGGCAACATGTACGCGTTTGGCGCGATGCTCTCGTTCACGATCGCGCACCTCTCGGTGATCCGTCTACGCATCAAGTCGCCCGATGTGCCGCGTCCCTATCGCGGCCCAGGCACAATCCACGTCGCTGGGCGCCCGCTGCCCGTGTTTGCGCTGCTTGGCATCGTGGGCACGGGCCTGGCGTTTGTGACGGTCACGATCCTGCACCTCGACGTGGCCGCGGCGGGCGTGTTCTGGCTGGCGCTCGGCATGGGGCTCTACATCGCCTTCCGCAAGAAGCACGGCCTCGATCTGCGCACGACCACGCGTGCGCCGCGCCACGAGCGCCCGGCGGACTTCGAGGAGCTTGACTACAAGACCGCGCTCGTGCCGATCTTCGGTGATGACGTCAGCGCCGCGGCGCTGAAGGGCGCAGCGAAGCTGATCGGCGAGAAGGGGGTTGTGTACGCGATCTATGTGCTGCCTGTGCCGAGCCAGCTCTCGTTGGAGGCGGGCCTCGAGGAGGAGGAAGCGCACGGGCGCTCGGTGCTCGAGAGCGCGCGCATTCAGGCCAAGCGCTCGGGCATCAAGATCCACACGGGGCTGATCCGTACACGCAACGCGGGCGCTGCGCTCGTCGAGGAGGCTTCGCGCATCAACTGCGACGTCCTTTACTGGTCAACGATTCACGCGCCCGCGGGCGAGCAGCGGATTGGGCCGACGGCGATCTATCTGCTCAGCAAGCGGCCCTGTCGCGTGATCATCGAGACCGAGACCCGCCCCGACCCGCCCCGCGAGCGCGTGCCCGTACCGGCCTAGCGATGCCCGGCGAGCGGATCCTCGTCTGCGACGACGAGCCGCAGATCCGCCGCGCGCTCAACCTGATCCTGCGCGACGCGGGCTATGAGGTGCTGCTCGCTGCGAGCGGTGAGGAGGCGCTCGACCGCGCAGCGCTTGTGGGGCCGCACCTGGCGATCGTCGATTTGATGCTGCCCGACATTCACGGCATCGAGGTCTGCCGTCGGCTGCGCGAGTGGAGCGAGATGCCGATCCTGATCCTCTCGGCGGTCAGCGACGAGCAAACCAAGATCGAAGCGCTGCAGCAGGGCGCCGATGATTATGTGACCAAGCCGTTCGGGCCGGGCGAGCTGGTGGCGCGCGTGAAGGCGGCGCTACGCCGCGTGGGCCGCGACCCCGCCGAGTCGCGTGTGGCCGCCGGCGGGCTGATCGTGGATCTGGCCGCGCATGCGGTGTGGGCGGGGGCGAGCGAGGTGCACCTGACGCCGATCGAGTTCGCGCTGCTGCGCATGCTCGCGCTCAATCGTGGCATGTTGCTGACCCACCGCCAGCTCCTGGTCGAGGTCTGGGGACCGGAGCACGCCGATGCCACGGCGCTGCTGCGCACGCACATCGCCAACCTGCGCGGCAAGCTCGCAGAGGCGGGCGCCGAGACGAGCCTGATCCGCACCGAGTCGGGCATCGGCTACCGCTTCAGCGGCTAGCGGCGGGCGCGTGGCAGGAGGTCGTCTTGATGAAATCTTCATGCGGCCAAGGCCGATCTTGACGTGAGCTTGATGGAGGCGCACCTAGCCTGAAAGCGTGCAGAACCAGGCCGCGGCGAGGGCGGGACGAGCCCGTGGACGGTGCCGATGGCGCGTCTGAGCGAGCACGGCCTGCGTCGCTCGGTGGGCGTCTCCGGGCTGTTCGCGACGGCCTACGGCAACGTCGGCTCCTCGATCTACTACGCGCTCGGGCTCGTCGCTGCGCACGCGCTGGGGCTGACGCCGCTCGTCTTCATGTTCGCGGGCGGTCTGTTCGTGCTGACCGCGAAGACCTACGCGGAGGGCGCCGCGATGTTCCCCGAAGCGGGCGGCTCCTCGTCCTTCGCGCGCCACGCCTTCAACGAGTGGGTCTCCTTCTTCGCGGGCTGGGCGCTGACGCTCGACTACATCATCACGATCGCGATCTCAGCCTTCTTCGTGCCGCACTACCTCGGCGCGTTCTTCCCGGCGCTCACACACAACCCGGGCGACATCATCGGCGGACTGATCACGATCGCGCTGCTCGCGGCGCTCAACATCCGCGGTCTGGGGGAGTCGGCCAAGCTCAACCTGTTCCTGGCGATCGCAGACCTCTGTACCCAGGTGCTGCTCGTGCTCGTCGGAGCCGTGCTCGTGTTGAACCCCTCGTTGCTCGTCCACCAGGTGCACCTCGGCACGGTGCCGAGCTGGAAGGAGGTGATCTTCGCGCTGTCGGTCGCGATGGTTGCCTATACGGGGATCGAGACCGTCTCGAACATGGCCGAGGAGGCCAAGGATCCCGGCCACGACGTGCCCAAGGCGGTCAACCTCGTGCTGATCGCGGTGCTCGGCGTCTACGCGGGAATCTCAGTCGTGGCGCTCTCGGCGCTGCCCGTGGTCCAGCACGCGGGACACTTCTCGACAGCGCTTGGCACGACGTTCGAGAACGACCCGGTGCTCGGCATCGTCTCGCGCCTCGGCCTGCACGGCACGGTGCTGCAGATCGCGCGCGACTACGTCGGAGTGCTCGCCGCGACGATCCTCTTCATCGCCACGAACGCCGGCTTGATCGGGATCTCGCGCCTGTCGTGGTCGCTGTCTGAGCACCGCCAGCTGCCGAGCATCTTCTCGCGGCTGCATCCGAGCTTCCGTACTCCCTGGTTCACGATCGTGTTCTTCTCGATCCTCGCCGGCGTGCTGATCCTGCCGGGCGAAACGAGCCTGCTCGGCAACCTCTACTCGTTCGGCGCGATGCTCTCCTTCACGACCGCCCACGTCGCGGTCGTCGCGCTGCGCATCCGCGACCCCGACCGTGAGCGCCCCTATCGGATGCCGTGGAACGTGCGCATTCGCGCCAGCCAGATCCCGATGACGGCGGTGCTCGGCGCGATCGGCACGTTCGCAGCCTGGTGCGCGGTCGTGGCGCTGCACCCCGAGGCGCGTACGATCGGCATCCCCTGGATGGTGCTCGGTATGGGCGGCTACCTGTGGTATCGCCGCAGCCAGGGACTGGACGCGAGCAGCCGCCACAAGATTGCGCGACCCGAGCGCCCGCCGGACTTCGAGGAGCTCGACTACAAGACCGCGCTCGTGCCGATCTTCGGCGACGACGTGAGCGCGCTGACGCTGAAGAGCGCCGCCAAGCTGATCGGGGCTGAAGGTGTGCTCTATGCGATCTATGTGCTGCCCGTGCCCAGTCAGCTGCCGCTCGAAGGCGGCCTCGAGCAGGAGGAGGCGCACGGGCGCTCGGTGCTCGAGAGCGCGCGCATCCAGGCACGGCGTGCAGGCATCAAGATCCACACGGGCCTGATCCGCACGCGCAACCCCGGCGCGGCGCTCGTCGAGGAAGCCGAACGCGTCGGCTGTGAGGTGATCTACTGGTCCACGATCCACGCGCCCGCGGGCGAGCAACGGATCGGCCCAACCGCCGCCTACCTGCTCAGCAAGCGGCCCTGCCGCGTGATCATCGAGACCGAGAACCGCGCACCCGTGCCCGCCGAGCGCGCGCTCGCAACGGCCTGAGCCGCACGAAGGTGGCGGGCCGGCCGCTCAGGAAGCGAGCACCGAGCGCAGAGCCTCCTCGAGCTTGGGATAGCGAAACTCGTAGCCGAGCACGAGCGCCTTGGCGGGCACGGCGCGCGCGCCCGTCGTGATGATCTCGGCCATCTCGCCGTAGAGCAGACGTAGCGCGAGCGCCGGTACCGGCGCGAACGCCGGGCGCCCCAGAACACGGCCGAGCACGCGCGAGAAGTCGCGGTTGGGGAGCGGCTCCGGTGCGGTGCCGTTGACGGGGCCTGACCAGTGCTCATCCTCGAGTGCGGCGAGCATGATCCCGAGCAGATCCTCGGTGTGGATCCAGGACATGTACTGGCGCCCGCCCGCGACGGGGCCGCCCACGCCGAGGCGAAACGGCGGCAGCATCTTCGACAAGGCGCCGCCGGAAGCATCCAGCACGATCCCCGTACGCACCGTCACGACACGCATCCCGAGCTCTTGGGCGTGCGCGGCCTCGCGCTCCCACTCGACGCACGCCTCGGCGAGGAAATCGCTGCCCGGCGGCGCGTCCTCGTCGAGCGGCTCCTCGCCGTGTGGGCCGTAGTAGCCGACCGCGGAGGAGCTCACGAGCACGTCGGGGCGTGCGCCGAGATCCGACTGTCCGGCGAGCTTTAGGCCCTCGATCAGGTTGCGCGTGCCGTGAACGCGGCTCTCGCGGATCGTGCGCTTGACATCCGCGTTCCAGCGCTGCGCCACGGGCTCGCCCGCGAGGTGCACGACCGCGTCGCGGCCGACGAGCGCCGCCGGTGGCGCCGCTTCGCTCATCAGATCCCACTGCACCGTCTCGACCGCGCCGAGCTTCGCTCGGGCGCGCTCGGGGTCGCGTGTGAGCACCGTCACCTCCCAGTCGCGCTCACGCAGCGCGGTCACGAGTTGCGGGCCGATCAGCCCGGTCGCGCCGGTGAGCGTGACGCGGCGGGCGCTCACCCGTGCCCGTCGCCCGATCTGCCCGTCGGCGTGGCCGCGCTCAGCGTGTCACCGTGCGCGAAGCCGACCTCCTGGCCGGCGAGT
Organism: uncultured Solirubrobacterales bacterium; assembly: GCA_963785435.1. Taxonomy (GTDB): domain Bacteria; phylum Actinomycetota; class Thermoleophilia; order Solirubrobacterales; family Solirubrobacteraceae; genus Palsa-744. The sequence continues at coordinate 217,825 of CAWAVE010000007.1, read as the reverse complement.
GCAACCCCGCCCACGCGTGCCTGGTCGGCGACAGCCGCGGCTACCGCGGGCGCGACGTCGCGGTTGAAGACCGAGGGGATGATGTAGTCCTCGCGCAGCTCGCGCTCGTCCACGATCTCCGCGATCGCGCGTGCGGCGGCCATCTTCATCTCCTCGGTGATCGTCGGCGCGCGCACGTCGAGCGCGCCGCGGAAGATGCCGGGGAAGCAGAGCACGTTGTTGATCTGGTTAGGGTAGTCCGAGCGCCCCGTGGCCATGATCCGCACGTAGGGAGCGGCCTCCTCGGGGTTCACCTCGGGGTTGGGGTTGGCCATCGCGAAGACCATCGCGTCGCGGTTCATGCGCGCGAGCGCCTCCGCCGGCATCACGCGCGCACCGGAGACGCCGATCAGCAGATCCGCGCCGTCGATCACCTCAGCGGGCGCGCCCGCGCGGCAGTCCGGGTTGGTCGACTCGGCAAACCAGCGCTTGACGGCGTTCATCGAGCCATTGAGGTAGTCCTCGCGCTGGGTGTGAAGCGCGCCACGCGAGTCCGCGCCGATGATCTTGTGCACGCCCGCCGCAAGCAGGATCTTCGTGACCGCGATGCCCGCTGCGCCGAGCCCGATCACGAGCACGTCGAGGTCCTCGAGCGCGCGGCCGGTCAGCTTGACTGCGTTGAGCAGCGCCGCGAGCACCACGACCGCGGTGCCGTGCTGGTCGTCGTGAAAGACGGGGATGTCGAGCTCGGCCTTCAGGCGATCCTCGATCTCGAAGCAGCGCGGCGCGGAGATGTCCTCGAGGTTGATGCCGCCGAACGCCGGCGCGATCCGCTTGACGGTCTCGACGATCTCATCGGCGTCCTTCGTGTCGAGGCAGATCGGGAAGGCGTCCACGCCCGCGAACTCCTTGAACAGGCAGCACTTGCCCTCCATCACCGGCATCGCCGCGCGCGGGCCGATGTCGCCGAGGCCGAGCACCGCGGTGCCGTCGGAGACGACCGCAACGGTGTTGCGCTTGATCGTGTACTGGAAGGCCTTATCGGGGTCATCCGCGATCGCCAGGCTCACGCGCGCGACGCCCGGCGTGTAGGCCATCGAGAGGTCATCGCGCGTCTTCAGCGGGTGCTTGTTGTGCTGCTCGATCTTGCCGCCCACGTGCAGTAGGAAGGTGCGATCGGTCGTGTCGATCACCTCAGCGCCCGCCACAGCATTGATCGCCGCGACGATCTCATCCCAATGCTCGCGCCCAGAGGCGTCGACGACGAGGTCACGCAGGCTGTGGCCGTCGTCGACCTCGACGAGGTCGACCGCTCCGACCATCCCGCCCGTGTCGCCGATCGCGGTCGTGACGAGGCCGAGGATGCCTTGGGAATCCTCGAGCTTGACGCGGATGGTGAGGCGGTACTGCGCGCTTGGGGTGGCGCTCACGGCTGGGGCTCCCTCGGTCGCTTGGCGGCTCGGGATCTTAGGAGGTATGGGCACGCGGTACATCTTCCGAGTTTGCGGCTCTCCGCGCATCGGCGTTGCGCTTGGGCTCATAGAGTGCTCAGGGCGATGCCCGCAAAGACGACAGCCGACGGGGGGAGGTTGTTCCTGATAGACGGGCCGAGTCTCGTCTATCGCGCCTTCTTCGCGCTGCCCGAGTCGATCGCCACGTCGACGGGGGTGCCCACCAACGCGATCTTCGGCTTCGCCTCGATGCTCGTAAAGATCGTCACCGAGCACGGCGTCTGCCCGACGGTCGTGGCCTGGGACGCAGGCACGTCGGGTCGTAACGAGCTGTTCGCTGACTACAAGGCGCAGCGCCGCTCACGGCCCGATCTGCTCAAGCAGCAGTGGCCTGCGATGGAACCGTTGGTCGAGGCCTTCGGCTACAGCAACGTGCGCGTCGAGGGCTATGAGGCGGATGACGTGATCGCCTCGCTCGCGCAGCGCGCGCTCGCGGCCGACCCGCCGGTGCCGATCATGATCGTGACGGGCGATCGCGACGTCTTTCAGCTGATCGACGAGCAGGGTCTCGTGAAGGTGATGGCCACCGCGCGTGGCATCACCGACACGAAGGTCTACGACCGCCAGGCGGTGATCGACCGCTACGGCATCCCGCCCGAGCTGATCCCTGACTTCTACGGCCTGAAGGGAGACACCTCCGACAACATCCCCGGTATCCCGGGCATCGGCGACAAGACCGCCAGCGAGTTGATCCAGGCTTACGGCCCCCTCGAGGAAGTGCTCGCGCACGTCGATGAGATCAAAGGCGCAAAGCGCAAAGAGAACCTGCTCGCTCACGCCGAGAACGCGCGCATCTCAAAGCAGCTCGCGACCGTGCAGCGCGACGTGGCGGTCGACTTCGACATCGCCGCCGAGGCGATCCGCGAGCCGGACCGCTCGCGCGTGCGTGAAGTCTTTCGCGAGTACGAGCTGCGCGACCCGCTCAGGCGCCTGGAGGAAGCGCTCGGTGACCCCGAGGTCGCAGCGCCGGCGCCCGCCGCGGAGGTCAAGCTCAGCGGACGCGTGCGCGCCGGTGCGCCGGCAGATCTCATCCAGCTCGGAGCGGATGGGGAGGAGCTCGCGCTCGTCGTGCGCGAGACCGAGACGCCCGAGGGTGAGCTGTTCGCGGAAGGGCCGCCGTGGCGCTTCGCAGCGGCCGTTGCCGCTGGCAAGAGCGCCGAGGTGCTCGCCGGTGATTGTGAGCGACCAGAGCAGGTGGCGAGCGCGGTCGGCGCGCGTGCCTGCGTCGTGCATGACGCCAAGGCGCTCGGGCTCGTGCCGCCGGGTCTCGCGCACGACACGCTGCTCGGCGCCTTTCTGCTCGAGCCCGCGCGTCGGCGCTTCCCGTTTGGCGAGCTCTGCGAAGAGCGCGGCCTCGCCAGCGACGCCGCGGACCCACTCGCCGCCGAAGCGCTTTTGCTGCGCGCGCTCGCAGCCTGGCAGCGTGAGCAGATCTCAGAGCGTGGCCTCGACGGCGTGATGAGCGACATCGAGCTGCCGCTCGTGGCGGTGCTGCGTGACATGGAGCTGCTCGGCGTACGCCTGAACCTCGAGCGTCTCGCGGAGATCAGCGGCCGCGTCCGCGAGGAGCTGCTTGCGCTCGAAGCCGAGATCTTCACGCTCGCCGATGAGGAGTTCTTGATCTCCTCGCCGCAGCAGCTCGGCGAGATCCTCTTCGAGAAGCTCGGTCTTTCGCGCAAGCGACGTGGCAAGACGGGCTTCTCGACAGATGCGCGCGTGCTGCAGTCGATCCGTGCCGAGCACCCGATCATCCCGAAGATCGAGCGCTGGCGTGAGCTCTCGACGCTCGCCAAGACCTACCTCGACGTGCTGCCGGGCGAGGTCGATGAGCGCTCGCGCATCCACACCACCTTCCTGCAGGCCGGCGCGCAGACGGGGCGCCTTTCGAGCACCAACCCGAACATGCAGAACGTGCCGATCCGCACGCCGCTGGGCCGCGAGATTCGCGGCTGCTTCGAGGCCGAGGATGGCAACGTGCTGATCTCCGCGGACTACTCGCAGATCGAGCTGCGCGTGCTCGCGCACGCGGCCGATGAGCCCGTGCTCAAGGAGATCTTCACGCGCGAGGAAGACGTGCACACGGCGACCGCCTCGCAGGTTTTCGCGGTGGCAAGTGCCGACATCGACCCCGGCATGCGCTCGAAGGCGAAGATGATCAACTACGGGATCGTTTACGGCCTCTCCGACTTCGGCCTCGCCGATCGGCTGAACATTCCGCGCGCCGAGGCCAAGGAGTTCATCGACGCCTACCTCGAGCGCTTCCCCCGCGTGGCGGCGTTTATGGTCGAGACGATCGAGCAGGCCAAGCAGCAGGGCTACGTGACCACGCTGTGGGGGCGCCGCCGCCAGATCCCCGAGCTGCAAGCGCGCAACTACCAGGTGCGCACGCTGGGCGAGCGCCTCGCGGTCAACACCGTGATCCAGGGCACCGCTGCGGACATCATCAAGCTCGCGATGGTCCGCACACATCGCGCGCTCGCGCGAGTCCGACCTGCACACTCGCCTGCTGCTGACGATCCACGACGAGCTGCTGTTCGAAGGCCCGCCCGACGAGGCCGATATGGCCAAAGAGCTCGTCGAGCGCGAGATGTGCGGCGTGTGGGATCGCGATCCACCGCTCGCTGTTGACGCGGGCGTGGGGCGGACCTGGTTGGAGGCCAAGTGAGCCGCGGGCTCGCGGTGCTCGTGGGCATCGGTGCCGGCTGCCTTGTGGGCATGCAGGCGCCGATCAACTCGCGCCTGGGCAAAACCGTCGGCAGCCTGCAGGCGGCGAGCTTCTCGTTCCTCGTCGGTACCGCGGTGCTGCTCGTGATCGCGGCGTTTGTGCGCGGTGGCCTCGGCAGCCTCGGCCAAATTGGGCATGTGCCCTGGTGGGCGCTCGTAGGTGGACTGCTCGGCGCCGTCTACGTGAGCGTCGCGCTCGTCGCTGTGCGGACGCTCGGCGCCAGTGGCCTGACGGCCGTGGTGATCGCGGGGCAGCTCGCGATCTCCGTCGCGATCGACCGCTTTGGGCTGCTCGGCATCGCGCGCCAGCCCGTTGGGATCCAGCGGATTCTCGGTCTCGCGCTGCTCGTCGTCGGCGCGCTGCTCGTGGTGCGTAAGTAGCCCGCCAGGCGTCAGCCGAGCGCGGAGCGAAAGCCCTCGCGCCAGCTGGGGTACGCGGGCGCCCAGTCGAGCTCGCGCTTCGCTAGCGCACCGCTCGCGCCTTGCCCGGAGGTCATCACCGCCACGCCGTAGCTGCCGGCCGCGATCCGCGCGAGCCATGCCGGCACTTTGCGCGGGGGGCGGGCGCTGAGCGCTTGAGCGAGGGCCGCGATCCACTCAACGGCGGGCGCGGGCTCGTCGTCGACGATGTTGTAGACGGCCGGACCCGCGGCGGTGAGCGCGGCGAGCGTGGCCCGAGCGGCGTCCTCGATGTGGATAAACGACCACACGCCGGCACCGGAGCCGACGATCGGCAGGCGCCTACGTCGCACGTCTGCGCCGACCGAGCCCTCGCGCGAGATCGCGGTGCCGGGGCCGTAGAAGTAGCCGTAGCGCAGGACCACGCCCTTCGCGTCGAGCACCGTTCGCTCGAGCGAGGCAACCGCCTCGGCGGAGCGCTTGAAGGAGGCGGGCGGCTCACGCGCGAGTGGGTCCTGCTCGCCGTGCAGCGCGCCCGGCGGACCGGGCTCGTAGACGAAGGCGATGCTCTGGGCGACGATCCTGCTCGCGCCGACCTGCTGCGCCTCCGCCACGAGGATGCGCGTGCCCTCCGTGCGCAGCCGGTCGTTGAGCTCGAAATCGCGCCGCTGCGTGCGCGGGTTGATGCGCTGCGGGATCGCGGTCAGCTGGTGGATCACCGCGTCGGGCCGCGCCGCGGCGAGCGCCCGCTGCATGGCCTCACTGTCGAGCGCGTCGGCGAGCACCGCCTCGGCGCCCGCCGCGCGCAGCGCTGCGGCTCGCTCGGGCGAGCGTGTCATGCCCGTCACCTCGTGTCCGGCGGCCAGCAACATGGGCACGAGTGGGCGGCCGATCACACCCGTTGCTCCAGCGAGGAAGATCCGCATCGGCTTGCCCGCGCTCAAGAGGCGGCGAGCGCCGGCTCAGCGGGCTCGGGCACGACGCAGACCATGCCCTCCGCGAAGCCGGCGGGGGTCATGTCGAAGGCGCTGTTGAAGCGTGCGCGCGCGTTCTCGAGCGCGATCACGTTCGTCAGCTCGACCATCTGGCGCGCGTCGAAGTGCTCACGCATCCTCGCGAACAGATCGTCGATCGACGGTCGTCGGCGTACGGCTCATCGCGGCCGCGTAGTCGAGCACGAGCCGCTCCAGCCCGTCGAACTCCTCGCTTTCGCTGTAGCGGGGCAGCGCCAGCACCTGCGCCTCGGTGACGCCGGCCTCCAGCGCGAATGCCGATGCGATGTCGCAGCAGAACTCGCAGTTGACGACGGCCGCGGCCTTCAGCTCGGCGAGCGCCTTCAGGCGCTCGGGAACCTTGTGCTGGTGCGCGGTCGCCTGCTCGAAGGCGCCGTAGCCGACGAGCAGGCTGGGCGCGTGCGCGTAGACGGCGATCGGGTCGACATCGCGGCCGACGCTGACGTCGCGCGGAGCGGTAGATCAGGCGCAGCAGTGGGCTCGCGGCCGCGGGCGGGACTCCTTCGATCCTGGTCATCGCTGTACCTCCGGGGTTCGTGTGGACTCGCGCGCGAGCAAATAGCAGCAGGGCCAGCGAGCGCGAGCGAGAGAAGTCGGCCGGTCCCGAGCCAACGCGGGCTGCGCGGCGCCGATGTCCGCGAGGTGGTTGATCGCGTGCAGCGCGAACTGCAGCGCCACACAGCAGAGGACCGGCGTGCGCCAGGTCTGGCGGCGCTTCACGGCGACGGCAAGCGCGGCGCCGAAAGCGAGGTTGAAGGTTGCGGTGTCGCGCAGGTAGTGGTCGTTTTGCACGCCGAAGGGCCGACGTCCGTGAAGAAGGTGTGGGGCGCAAAGACCATCAGCGCGGCGATCACGAAGTGGTAGGCGGCGAAACACGACCAGGCCGACGCGCACGTTGACATGGGCGCTACTCTACCCCGAAGGTGGAACCCGGAAAGTGACCAGTTGGCGACAGAAATCGGGTACCAGTCGACGGCCCGGAGCTGCTGCTCGCGCTGCGCGGCGGGCGCCGCCGCGCCCAGCTCGAGGATCGACTTCGCGAGCTCGTGCGCGACGGCACGCTGCCTGCAGATAGCGCGATGCCGTCCTCGCGTGCGCTCGCCGCCGACCTCGGCGTTTCGCGGCGGCTGGTCGTCGAGGCCTACGCACAGCTGCTCGCCGAGGGCTATCTGGTTGCCCGGCCCGGCGCCGGCACGTTCGTCGCGGCCGCAGCCCACAGCCGGGCGAGCCGCGCCGGCGGCGCTCGCCCGGGCGCCGCTGCAGTTCGACTTCTTCCCCGGCGCGCCCGACCTCGTCCTCGTTCCCGCGCGCGCTGTGGCTGCGCACGCTGCGCGAGGTGCTGCTCTGCGGCGCCGCCGACGCGCCTTCGCCTATCCGGACCCGCGTGGTGCGCGCGAGCTGCGCTGGCGCGCTCGCCGCCTACCTGCGGCGCGTGCGCGGCGTGGTCGCCGAGCCGGAGTCGATCGTGGTCTGCGGCGGAGCCACACAGGGGCTTGCGCTGCTCGCGCGCGCGCTGCTCGCGCAGGGCAACGGGACGATCGCGGTCGAGGACCCGGGCCTGCCGCCCCACCGGGCGCTGCTCGCCTTACGCACGGCTGCAGTCGAGGGCGTCGCCGGTCGATGAGCGCGGGAGCTCGACGTCGGCGCGCTGCGCGGCGCCGCGCGCGTGCTCGCCACGCCCGCCCACCAGTGCCCGACCGGCGTGGTGCTCTCGCCCGCGCGCCGCGCTCGCGCTGATCGAGTGGGCGCGCGCCGGCGGCCTCGTCGATCGAGGACGACTACGACGCCGAGTTCCGCTACGACCGCGCGCCGCTCGGCGCGCTGCAGGGCCTCGCTCCCGAGCACGTCGTCTACATCGGGACGGTCTCGAAGACGCTCGCGCCGGGCGCTGCGTCTCGGCTGGCTCGTGCTGCCCGCGTCACTGCGCGAGGCGGTCGCGCAGCCAAGGCTGATGGACGACCTCGGCTCCCCGACGATCGATCAGCTCGTGCTCGCGCGGCTGCTCGAGAGCTCCGCCTACGACCGCCACCTGCGCAAGGCGCGGCGGCGTAACCGCGCGCGCCGCGACGCGCTCGATCGCGGCCGTCGCGCGGCATCTGCCGACGGCGCGCGTCAGCGGCGTCTCGGCGGGGCTGCACGCGCTCGTGCGTCTGGCGCTTCCCGTCCACGGCGCTCGAGCTGATCGAGCGGCGGCGCACGCTCGCGTCGGCGTCTACCCGCTGACGTTGCACATGATCGAGCCGCCGGCGGCAGACGAGCGCTCGTGATGGGCTACGCGAACCTTCCGAGCCGGCGATCGAGGAGGGCGTTCGCAGGCTCGCGGCCGTCCTCAGGGAGCTATGAGAGTGGCGATGGCCGCAGGCCGCACTCCATCCCCGCGACAGGTGCGTCCGGGAGCGCATCCCGTCCGCGCGCGGCGTCTCCCGGCCGCGTTCCCGCTGGGACGGCTCGCGGCGCGCACGGCGCCGGCTGGGACACGCAAAATCGCGCACGTAGCGCGCACGGGCTCGCTGGAGGAGATCTGCTCGGCCAAGCGCACGCTCGTGGTCACGTTCCGCCGCGACGGCACGCCCGTGCCGACGCCCGTATGGGCGGCGCACGCCGACGGCGTCTTGTACGTGCGCTCCGAGCGCGCCTCGGGGAAGCTCAAACGCCTGCGCAACGATGCGCGCGTGCTGCTCGCGCCGTGCACGTCTCGCGGCAAGCCATTGGGCGCGCCTCTCGAGGGACACGCGCTTCCGCGTGGCGCTCGAGCAGGAGCAGCTCGCTGAGCGTGTGCTCGCAGAGCGCTACGGGTTTGGCCGTGAGTGCTTCGAGCGCACGATGGACGTGATGCGCATCGACATGTGCTACCTGCGCCTCGAGCCCGGCGCGTGGAGCGAAGCGGAGCTACTAGGCGGTCAGTGCTGAGCGGCTCGCGCCTTGACGGGGAGCGAAGCGGGCCGACGAACGACGGCGGCGCGATCGCGAGGTAGTGGTCGAAGGCCCAGTGGGCAGATGCGCCGGCTCTCGAACGCGCGCATGACGGCGGTCGCGGCGCGGCTCGGGGTGATCTGACCGATCGCGCGCTGCACGCGCGAGCAGCCAGCCGAATTTGCGCGCGTGCGAGTCGGAGAAGGCGCCGTAGCGGGCGAGCGCCTGCTCGCGCGTGGCGTGGCCGCTCGACCACCGCGCGCAGCTCGCGCCCGCAGGCGAGGCCGAAGTAGATCGCGGTGCGGATGCCCTCTGCGGTCAGTGGGAGACAGTGCCCTGCGGAGTCGCCTGTGAAGAACACGCTCGTCCTCGACTGCGCGGCGCAGCTGATGGGGTATCCAGTTGCCCTGGTAGCCCTCCGGCGGCAGGTCGAGGTCGGCTGCGAGGCTGCACGGTCGGCTCCTTGACGTGGTGGGCAGGCCAGAAGGAGCCGATGCCGATGCGCAGCTCGTCGCCGGCGGGGAAGCTCCAGCCGTAGCCGGCGCGGATGTAGCCGGCGTCGAGCCACAGCTCCATCTCCTCGCCGCTCGCCGGGCGGGTGCACCTCCAGGCCGCGCGAGAGGCGCGCGTTCGGCGGCTGGATCGGCGTGGCGCTCGAGAGCACGCGCCGCCAGCCGAGCCCGTCGACGATCAGCGGCGCGCGCAGCTCGCCGCGGTCGGTCTGCACGACGTGGCCGCTGCGCCCGGTGACCGTCGCGGTCTCGAACTCGAGCTCGCCGTCGCGGCCTGCTCCCACATCACCGCGCACAGCTCGCGGTAGTCGAACGTCGAGAACGTCCACGGCAGCGGCCAGCGCGAGGTGCGGTAGGGGGTGTGAACGACCAGCTCGTCGAAGGTCTGGCGCAGCGAGTCGGTCAGCTCCAGCGCCTGCAGCCAGCTCGTCGGTATCCCGCAGGCCGAAGTCTGGCGCTCGCCGATCTCGTAGCGGTCGATCATCAGCACGCGCGCGCCGGCGCCCGCGAGCTCGCGCGCGACGGCCAGGCCGGCGAAGCTCGCGCCGCAGATCAGCACGTCGCAGTCGCGCTCCAAGCGGGTGCGCAGCTGCTCCCCGCTTCGTCGCTCGAACAGGCATCTCCCCGGCAATGATACGGCTGCGCTACGCTTCGGCCGGTGCAAACCTTGATGGAGAACCCTGAGGCTCGCGTCGTCGACGGGTCAAACGGCCTGCTGCTCGAAGTCGACGGCCAGATCGTCCCCAACTACGACGCCACTTTCCGCGCGATCGAGGAGGGCGAGGTCGTCACCGGCCACGTCGTGCGCATCGACAAGGATGAGGTCCTCGTCGACATCGGCTACAAGTCCGAGGGCGTCATCCCGGCGAATGAGCTTTCGATCCGCAAGGCGGTCGACCCGAACGAGGAGGTGCACCTCGGCGAGGAGGTCGACGCGATCGTCATGACCAAGGAGGACCAGGACGGTCGCCTGATCATGTCCAAGAAGCGCGCGCGCTTCGAGAAGGCCTGGCGTCGCATCGAAACCGCGGCCGAGTCCGGCGAGCCGGTCGAGGGCACCGTGATCGAGGTCGTCAAGGGCGGCCTGATCATCGACCTCGGCGTGCGCGGCTTCCTGCCGGCCTCGCTCGTGGACATCCGCCGCGTGCCGAACCTCGATGAGTACATGAGCACGAAGATCGAGACCAAGGTGATCGAGCTCAACCGCTCGCGCAACAACGTGGTGCTCTCGCGCCGCGCGGTGCTCGAGGAGGAGCGCAAGGAGGTCCGCCAGCAGATTCTCGACCGCCTGCAGCCCGGCCTCGTCGTCGAGGGTCAGATCTCCAACATCGTCGACTTCGGCGCCTTCGTCGACCTCGACGGCATCGACGGCCTGATCCACATCTCCGAGCTGTCCTGGTCGCACGTCAACCACCCGAGCGAGATCCTCAACGATCGGCGACACCGTCAAGGTCAAGGTGCTCGACATCGACCGCGACCGCCAGCGCATCTCTCTGGGTCTCAAGCAGACCCAGGAAGACCCCTGGCAGCGCATCGTCGACACCTACAACGTCGGCGACGAGCTCGCGGGCAAGGTCACGAAGGTCGTCACCTTTGGCGCCTTCGTGGAGATCCTCGACGGGGTCGAGGGGCTCGTGCACATCTCCGAGCTCGCTCCGCACCACGTCGAGAGCCCGCGCGAGATCGTGCACCCGGGCGATGAGATTCGCGTGAAGATCCTCGAGATCGACTCCGAGCGCCGGCGCCTGTCGCTGTCGGCCAAGCGCGTCGAGGACCAACTTTGCCCGTCGCGCGCCCTGGCGAACCCGAGGGCTCGGCCGCGCTGCCCGAGACGACCGAGGACGCAGTCCCAGCCGACGCGGCACCGGAGGCTGTAGCGGCACCAGAGGCTGCGGAGGCGCCGGCAGCCGTGGACGCGTCCGAGGCTGTGGAGGAGGCGCCCGAGGCTGCCGCGCCCGAGGCCAGTGAGGCCCCGGAGGCTGCCCCCGAGGTCGCGGTCGAGGCCGAGGTTCCTGTGGAGACAGCGCCCGCGGCCGAGAGCAACGGCGCAGCACCCGAGGCGCTCGCCGATGAGCCGCCGGCAGGCCAGGGCGAGGCAGCTGAGCCGGAGCTCAGCGCCGAGTCCGCGCAGCAGGACTGACGCGGCCTGAGCGACTCCGAGCAGCGGGCCGCAGCGCCGCCGTTCGTGGGGCTCACAGGCGGGATGGGTGCGGGCAAGTCGACCGCACTTGCAGCGCTCGGACGTCTCGGCGCGGCGGTGCTCTCGACCGATGCGGTCGTGCACGAGCTATATGCGGGCGGGGAGCTGCGCGACGCGGTGGTGGCGCGCTTCGGCGTCGAGGTAGCGCCCGAGGGCGTCGTTGATCGTGCTGCGCTTGCGCGACGCGCATTTGCCTCGGATCAGGATCGAGCGTGGCTGGAGGCGCTGATCTGGCCGCTCGTGGGCACGCGTGTGGCGGGCTGGCTCGAGCAGGTGCGCGCCCAAGACCCGCCGCCGCGCGCGGCGATCGTGGAGACGCCGCTGCTGTTCGAGGCGGGCATGGAGGGCATCTATGACGCGACGATCGCGGTCATCGCCGAGGAGGCCGTCCGGCGTGAGCGCGCCGCGGGGCGCGGCCACGCTGTTGCCGAGGAGCGCGACTGCACGCCAGCTCTCTCAGCAGGAGAAGGCGCAGCGGGCCACGTTCGTGGTGCACAACGATGGCAGTGAGTCCGAGCTCGAGCGAGAGCTGTCGGCGATCCTTGACAAGCTAGGTGAATGACTCAGCGCGTCCTCGGTTGGACCATTGCGATTGGGGCGCTGCTCGTGTGTGTCGCGTTCGCACTATCGAGCCTGCAGAAAACGGCGAACAACGGTGGGCTGCCGTTGAGCGAAACGGCGATCATCCGCGAACAGGCGGCCGCAAAGCACCTCGACCCCGCGCTGATCGCGGCGGTGATCTACGCGGAGTCGAAATTCGAACCGCGTCCCTCCTCGGCCGGCGCGCAGGGGCTGATGCAGATCCTGCCCGCGACGGCCTACTACCTGGCGCATCTCTCCGGCGGCAGCCGCTTCACCGCCAGCGACCTCGCGACGCCGCGCATCAACGTGGCCTACGGCAGCTACTACCTGCGCTACCTGCTCGACCACTATCACGGCAACGAGATGCTCGCGGTGGCCGCCTACAACGGCGGCTTGGCCAACGTCGATCGCTGGGTCGCCCGCGCGGATGGCGAAGGCGGGCATCTGACGAGCGCCAAAATCCCCTTCCCGGAGACGCGCGAATACGTGCAGCGCGTGCTCGGTGCGCAGCGCGCCTATCGGGCGACGTACGCACGCGAGCTGGGGCTGTAGCGGCCCGACGGCACCCGCGCGGCTCGCTACGGTAGTGCTCGATGCCCGACTTCAAGCTCGACTCGACCTTCACGCCCACCGCCGACCAGCCGAAGGCGATCGCGTCGCTCGCCGAAGGGGTCGAGCGCGGCGAACGCTTCCAGACGCTGCTCGGCGCGACGGGCACGGGCAAGACGATGGCGATGGCCGGCGTGATCGAGGCTGTGCAGCGCCCGACGCTCGTGATCGCGCACAACAAGACGCTCGCAGCGCAGCTCTGCAACGAGTTCCGCACGTTCTTCCCGGACAACGCGGTCGAGTACTTCGTGTCCTACTACGACTACTACCAGCCCGAGGCCTACGTGCCGAGTCGCGATCTCTACATCGAGAAGGACTCGGCGATCAACCAGGAGGTCGACCGCTTGCGCCACGCCGCAACCGCCGCGGTGTTCGCACGCCGCGACGTGATCGTGGTGGCCTCCGTGTCCTGCATCTACGGCCTCGGCTCGCCCGAAACGTATGAGATGAACATGCAGATCCTCAAGCGCGGCGAGGAGATCGACCGCGACCAGCTGCTGCGCAAACTCGTCTCGATCCAGTACACGCGCAACGACAGCGTGCTCTCGCGTGGGACCTTCCGCGTGCGCGGCGACACGCTCGAGGTGTTCCCCGCCTACGCCGAGACGGCCTTTCGCGCGACGATGTTCGGCGAGGAGGTCGAACGCCTGCAGCAGTTCGACCCGCTCACCGGCGAGCTGCTCGAGGATGACCTCGAGCACGTGGCGATCTGGCCCGCGACGCACTACAACGTCAAAGAGGGCACGATCGAAGACGGCGTGGCGGAGATCGGCCGCGAGCTGAACGAGCGCTGCGAGCAGCTCGAGTCCGAAGGCAAGCAGCTCGAGTCACACCGTCTGCGCCAGCGCACGCAGTACGACATGGAGATGCTGCGTGAGGTCGGCTTCTGCTCGGGTATCGAGAACTACTCACGCATCCTCGACGGGCGCCCGCCGGGCAGCCGCCCCTACTGCCTGATCGACTACTTCCCCAAGGACTTCATCTGCTTCTGCGACGAGTCCCACCAGACCGTGCCGCAGATCGGCGGCATGTTCGAGGGCGACCGCTCGCGCAAGCAGACGCTCGTGGATTACGGCTTCCGGCTGGGAAGCGCGATGGACAACCGCCCACAGACCTTCGCCGAGTTCCTATCGATCACGCCCCAGTTGATGTTCGTCTCAGCCACGCCTGGCGAATACGAGCGCACGAACTCGACGCGCATCGTCGAGCAGATCGTGCGCCCCACCGGCATCGTGGACCCCGCTGTAGAGGTGCGCGAGACGAAGAACCAGATCGACGATCTGATGAACGAAGTGCGTAAGCGCGTTGAGCGCAACGAGCGCGTGCTCGTCACGACATTGACGAAGAAGATGAGCGAGGACCTCTCGCAGTACCTGCTGGAGATGGGCTTCAAGACGCGCTACCTGCACTCTGAGATCGACACGCTCGAACGCATCCAGATCATCCGCGACCTGCGCCTCGGTGAGTACGACGTGCTCGTGGGCGTGAACCTGCTGCGTGAGGGTCTCGATCTCCCGGAGGTCTCGCTCGTGGCGATCCTCGATGCGGACAAGGAGGGCTTCCTGCGCGGTGAGACCTCCTTGATTCAGACGATTGGGCGCGCGGCGCGCAACGTCGATGGGACGGTGCTGATGTACGCGGACAAGGAGACGAAGGCGATGCGCGCGGCGATCTCCGAGACCGACCGCCGCCGCAAGATCCAGCTCGCCTACAACGAGAAGCACGGGATCACGGCGGCGACAATCGTAAAGGGCATCTCCGACATCGCCGAGTTCCTGCAGGCGGAGTCGAAGGTGCCGCGCGGGCGCAAACGTCGCACGGCCAAGCGCGGCGCGGGCAAAGAGATGCCGCGGCACGAGCTCGAGCGGATGGTCGTCGAGCTCGAGGAGGAGATGATCGCGGCGGCCGACGATCTGCGCTTTGAGTACGCAGCGCAGCTGCGCGACGAGCTGCGCGAGCTGCGTCGCGACCTCCAAGAGATCCGCTCCGAAGAAGCTCCCGGCGCCGAGGCGCCGGCTGGCGCGACTACCCGCCGCGACATCGCCTAGGATGCGCGCCGTGGAGTTCGACCGCCAGGCCATCGAACGCAGGGACTTCCCAATCTCCCGCCGCGGCTATGACCCGGGAGCCGTCGATTCTCATCTGCGCGCGCTTGCGGCCGAGTTTGAAGAGCTACAGCGGGCCGCGCTCACAGGCGGCACCGACATCTCGTTGGCCTCCACGGCCGGTAATCAGGTGCAGAGCATCCTCGCTGCCGCCGAGGTGGCGGCTTCGGAGATCGAGCGCCACGCCCTGGATGCCGCGCGCCAGGCACGCGAGGCGGCAGCGCATGACGCGGAGCGCACGCGCACCGAGGCGCTAGAGCGCGCACGCGCGCACGTCTCCGCGGTCGCTCAAGTCGCGGCGAGCCTGCTCGAGCGCGTCGGCTCGATGGACGGCGAGGTCAGCGGTCTCGTAGAGAGCCTGCGCGCGGGCGCGACACGCCTAGCGGCCGACCTGCAGACGGTCGAGACGAACATGGGCGAGCTCTACGACGCGGCCTCCGGGCGCGAAGTGTCAGAACCCGCACCCGAGCACGGTCGTGTCTTCGAGACCCAACTCGACGAGGCGCTGGCGGCCAACTCCTCGCCGGCGCCCCCGCCGCTCGCCCCGGTGGTCCAAGCACAGCCGGCAAGCCAGCAGGCGCCGCCCGCGCCATCTGCGCCTGCAGGGGGCGCCGATGTCGATGGCGCTCGGCTGATCGCGCTCAACATGGCGCTCAACGGCGAATCACGCGCCGACACGGAGCGCTACCTCGCCGAGAACTTCGAGCTGCCGGATCGCCTGGGGCTCGTCGATGAGGTCTACGCGGCCGTCGACGGCTGAGTCAGGCGGCTGGCGCGGGCGTGTAAAGGACGCTCTTAGCGCAAACTCGCCGAGGCGAACGTCTGTTCGCCGTCATACAATGAGCGGTAGTGGCCGCCGGCAACAAGATCGTCGTCTCCGGAGCGCGGGAGCACAACCTCAAGGACATCTCGCTGGAGCTTCCGCGTGATGCTCTGGTCGTGATCACGGGCCTCTCCGGTTCGGGCAAGTCAAGCCTCGCGTTCGACACGATCTACGCCGAGGGGCAGCGCCGCTACGTCGAGTCGCTGTCGGCCTATGCGCGCCAGTTCTTGGGCCAGATGGACAAGCCCGACGTGGACGCGATCGAGGGGCTCTCGCCGGCGATCTCGATCGATCAGAAGACGACCTCGCGCAACCCGCGCTCGACGGTCGGCACGGTCACCGAGATCTACGACTACCTGCGCCTGCTGTGGTCGCGCGTTGGCAAGCCCCACTGCCCGATCTGCGGTCGGCCGATCGTGGGACAGTCGGCCGAGCAGATCATCGACCAGGTGATGGAGCTCGCGGAGGGCACGCGCTTCATGGTGCTCGCGCCCGTGGTGCGGGGACGCAAGGGCGAGTACGGCAAGCTCCTGGACGAGCTGCGTAACGATGGCTTTACGCGCGTGAAGATCGATGACCGGGTGCGCATGCTCGAGGAGTCGATCGTGCTCGACAAGCGCTACAAGCACGACATCGCGGTCGTGGTCGATCGTCTCGTGATGCGCCACGACGTGCGCAAGCGCCTCGCCGATTCGATTGAGACGGCCGTGGCGCTCGCCGACGGGCTACTCGAAGTGGAGATCGTCGGCGCGAGCCGTGCGCAAGAGGAGGTCGAGCACACCAAGGGCGCGAAGGGCACGCGTGCGCCCTCCGCGCAGATCGTGCCCGGCGAGGCGCCCGAGCCGGGCACTGTGTTCACGTTCTCCGAGCGCTTCGCCTGCCCCGAGCACGGCCCCTCGCTCGTCGAGCTCGAGCCGCGGATCTTCTCGTTCAACTCGCCGCACGGCGCCTGCGACCGCTGCACGGGGCTCGGCTCGCAGATGGAAATCGACCCCGAGCTGGTTGTGCCCGACCCTTCGCTGTCGATCAGCGAGGGCGCGATCGCACCGTGGGCGAACAGCGCCTCCAACTACTACGAGCAGGTCACCGAGGCGATCGCGGAGCTCTACGACATCGACCTCGAAGCACCGTGGGAAGAGCTCAGCGACGAACAGCGCGACGTGTTCCTGAACGGCACGAACGGCGAGCCGGTGCAGGTCACCTATCGCAACCGCTACGGGCGCCAACGCTCCTATGCCACGCGCTTTGAGGGGATCGTCACGAACCTGCAGCGGCGCTATCGCGAGACTGACTCGGAGTGGACGCGCGAGAAGATCGAGGAGTTCATGTCGCTGCGCGCCTGCCCCGCCTGTGGCGGTGCGCGCCTGCGGCCGGAGTCGCGCGCGGTGCTCGTGGGGGGGACGCGGATCGAGGATTTCTGTGCGCTCTCGGCGCGTCGCGCGCTCGAGTGGCTCGAGCAGGTCGAGCTCTCAGACACCGATCGTCACGTCGCGCGCCTGATCGTGCGCGAGATCTCAGAGCGGCTGCAGTTCCTGGAGAACGTCGGGATCGGCTATCTCTCGATGGAGCGCGCCGCTGCGACGCTCTCGGGTGGCGAGGCGCAGCGCATCCGCCTGGCCACGCAGATCGGCTCATCGCTCGTGGGCGTGCTCTACATCCTCGACGAGCCCTCGATCGGTCTGCACCAGCGCGACAACTCGAAGCTGATCACCACGCTCGAGCGGCTGCGCGACCTCGGTAACACCGTGATCGTGGTCGAGCACGACGAGCAGACGATGCGCGCCGCCGATCATCTCGTCGATCTCGGTCCCGGCGCCGGTGAGCACGGCGGGCGGATCGTCGCGCAAGGCACTGCCGCGCAAGTGCAGAAGGTCAAGGACTCGCTGACCGGGCAGTTCCTCGCCGGGACACGCACGATCGAGGCCCCCGAGCGCCGCCGCACTCCCACGGGCTATGTCGAGATCATCGGCGCCTCCCAGCACAACCTGCGTGAGATCGACGTGCACGTGCCGCTCGGCGTGCTCGCCTGTGTCACCGGCGTCTCCGGCTCGGGCAAGTCGACGCTCGTCAACGACGTGCTCTTCAAGGCCGTCGCCAACCGCCTGCACCGTGCGCGCAAGCGCCCCGGCGCGCACCGCGCGATCCACGGCCTCGAGCAGCTCGACAAGATCATCGCTGTCGACCAGTCACCGATCGGGCGCACGCCGCGCTCGAATCCGGCGACCTACACGGGCCTGTTCGATGTGATCCGCGATCTTTTCTCAAAGACGCAGGAGGCGCGCATCCGCGGCTATAAGCCGGGGCGCTTCAGCTTCAACGTCAAGGGCGGGCGCTGTGAGGTCTGCCGCGGCGACGGGCAGATCAAGATCGAGATGCACTTCCTACCCGACGTGTACGTGCCCTGCGAGCAATGCCACGGCAAGCGCTACAACCGCGAGACGCTCGAAATCCGCTTCAAGGGCAAGTCGATCGCCGACGTGCTCGACATGCCCGTCGAGGAGGCGCTGGGATTCTTCGAGCACATCCCCAAGGTGCGCCGGCGACTGGAGACGCTCGACGCGGTCGGCCTCGGCTACGTACGCCTCGGTCAGCCCGCGACGACGCTCTCCGGCGGTGAGGCGCAGCGCGTGAAGCTCGCCACGGAGCTCTCGAAGATTGCCACGGGCAACACGCTCTACATCCTCGATGAGCCCACCACCGGACTGCACTTCGCCGACGTGCAACGGCTGCTGGAGGTGCTGCAGCGCCTCGTCGACGCGGGCAACAGCGTGGTCGTGATCGAGCACAACCTCGACATCATCAAGTCCGCCGACCGGCTGATCGACATGGGCCCAGAGGGAGGCGAGGAGGGCGGCATGGCGATCGCGGTAGGTACGCCCGAGGAGGTGGCCGCAGAGCCTTCCTCGCACACCGGGCGCTTCCTCGCCGAGCTGCTCACGCCGGCGAAGGCAGCGCCCAAGTCGGGTCGCGCACCGGCGCGCAAACGGCGCGTCAAGGTCGCCGCCTGAGCGCGATGGCAGAGCGCGCGCGCCAGGTGCGCCTTTGGGCGCAGAAGTGGCGCTGGTATGAGCGCAACTCGCTGCCCTGGAACCGTCTGCGCATCCATTGGCAGCTGCTGCGCCGCGAGGCGTTCGTGCGCTGGCCCGTCCACGGCAACCTGCTCGAGGCGCTGCGTGAGGGACGCCTGCAGATCGGCGCAGGGACGCTGCTCGAGCCAGACGTCTGGATCACGGCGCCTGGCAGCGCGCACGTGCGCATCGGCGCGGGCAGCTTCCTCAACAAAGGCGTGATGATCGCCGCGCACGAGCTGGTGGAGATCGGCGATCACTGCATGCTCGCCAACGGCTGTTTCGTCTCCGACGCGAGCCACCGCTTTGACGACCCTGAGCGGCCCGTCACCTGGCAGGGCTTTCACAGCAAGGGCCCCACACGGATCGGCGATAACTGCTGGCTCGGCGCGAACGTGGTCGTAACGAGTGGCGTGAGCATCGGCGAGCGCTGTGTGATCGGCGCCAACAGCGTCGTGACGGGCGACATCGAGCCCTTTTCGATCGCGGCCGGCGCGCCTGCGCGCACGTTGCGTCGCGTCGAGTACGGATAGCGTGCTCGCGATGGATCTCTACGAGGCGATGCGCTGTGCGCCGACGAGCCGCGACCTCAAGCCCGGCCCCGTCCCACACGAGCTGATCGCCCGGGCGCTTGAGGCGGCGCGCTTTGCTCCCAGCGGCGGCAACCGCCAGGGCTGGCGGGTTGTGGTCGTGGAGGACCTCGAGCGGCGCACGGCGCTGCGCGAGCTCTACCTACCGCGCTGGCGTGCATATCTCGAGCAGACTGGCGGCGCGCGGATGCTCGCTGAACCCGAGCGCTTCGATCAGCGGCGCGTGCGCATGATCCGCCGCGCCGACGAATACGCCGCGAGCCTGGAGCGGGTGCCGATGCACCTCGTGGTCGGCGTGCGCCTCGAGGATCTGGTTGTGACTGACGCGGAGCTGCCACGTCAGAGCATCGTCGGCGGCGCCTCGATCTATCCGTTTGTGCAGAACCTGCTGCTCGCGCTGCGCGCAGAGGGCCTTGGCGCCGCGATGACGACGCTGCTCGTGCCCGCCGAGGCCGAGGTCAAGCCGCTGCTCGAGATCCCTGACGAGGTCGCGCTGGCCGCGCACATCGGCGTTGGCTACCGCGCCACCGCCTGGCCAAAGCAGCTCGCGCGCCGGCCGGTCGAGGAGTTCGCGTACTCCGAGCGCTACGGAGAGCCGTTCTCCTAGACAGGGGCTTACCCGTTGGCTGCGAGCCTGCTGCGCAGCTCGGCGAGCTCTGCGGGATCGATCGAATAGGTGTGCTCTGGAGCTGGATAGCGGCGCGTACGCACGTCCTCGGCGTAGGCCTTGACGCCGTCGTTCATCTCCTGCTGGAGGTTGGCGTAGCGCTTCACGAAGCGTGCGCCGAGACCGTCGCGGATGCCGAGAAGGTCGTGGAAGACGAGCACCTGCCCATCGGTTGCGGGGCCCGCGCCGATCCCGATCACGGGGATCTCGAGCAGCGCCATCAGCTCCGCCGTGACAGCGGCCGGGATCGCCTCGAAGACGAGCGCAAAGCAGCCCGCCTCCTGTAGCGCCAGCGCCTCGTGGGCGATCTGCGCGGCGGCAGCAGCCGAGCGGCCCTGCGCCTTCCAGCCACCGAGCGCGGTGGCGGTCTGCGGCGTGAGCCCGACGTGGCCCATCACGGGGATTCCGGCGCCGATGATCGCGCGTGCACGACGCACCGAGGACTCACCGCCACCCTCGAGCTTGACCGCCTCACAGCCTGCCTCCTTGACCATCCGCATCGCGGTCGTGATCGCCTGCTCGTCGGAAACCTCATAGGAACCGAAGGGAAGATCGCCGATCATCAGCGGCGTGCTCAGCCCGCGACGCACGGCGCGCGCGAGCACGAGCATGTCGTCGAGCTCAACCGGTGTGGTGGCGTTGTAGCCGAGCATCGTGGTCGCCGCGGAGTCGCCGACGAGCACGAGATCCACGCCCGCGGCCTGCGCGGCGCGTGCACTCGGGTAGTCGTAGGCGGTGACCATCACCAGCGGGTCGCCGAGGCGCTTCTTTTCGATCAGCAGCGGCAGCGTCATCGGCAGCGCGCCGGGGTCTGTGGGGGTTTGGACTGTGGGTCGGCTGGACATCTGCGCTTCCTCTCTGACTGCGGTTGACGCTCGCTCAGGAGAGCAGGGTCGCCACCGCGTCGTCGATCGTGATGATGCGGTTGGTGTCGGCCTCGACGTGCACTACGCGAGGCTCGTAATGCTCCATCTCGGCGGTCTCATAGGAGCTGTAGGAGATGACGATGATCGTGTCGCCACGGTGTACGAGGCGCGCGGCAGCGCCGTTTACGCACATCGCCCCGGAGCCGCGCTCGCCGGGGATCGTGTAGGTCTCAAAGCGTGCGCCGTTGTCGACGTCGACAACGTGGACCTGCTCGTACTCGAGGATGTCTGCGGCCTCGAGCAGGTCCGGGTCGATCGTGATCGAGCCCACGTAGTGCAGGTCACAGTCGGTGACCGTCGCGCGGTGGATCTTGGACTTGAGCATCACCCGCTGCATGTGCTGAGTGCCTTTCCTGGGGTCTGGGGGGCGTGGCTGTGTTCGCGCTCGACCGTCAAGATCACGTTGTCGATCAGGCGCACCTCGTCGAGACGCGCGGCGATCGCGAGCAACCCCCGGCCTTCGAGCTCGCTGAGCGGCTCGAGCGACTCGGGGTCAACGAGCGCGAGGTACTCCGGCTCGAGCGCAAAGGGCTCCATCGCGCCACGCGCAGCGTCCAGCAGCGCCGCCGCTGAGCGCTCGCCGGTTGCGAGCAGCGTCTCAGCGGCCTCCAGCGCCTTGGGGAGTGCGAGCGCGCGCTCGCGCTGCTCGGCGCTCAGCAGCGCGTTGCGCGAGGACATCGCGAGGCCGTCCTGCTCACGCACCGTCGGTCGCGCCTCGATCTGCACGGGCAGGTTCAGGTCCGCGGCGAGACGGCGAATCAGCAGCACCTGCTGGGCGTCCTTCTGGCCGAAGTAGGCCACGTCGGGGAGCGTCATGCAGAGCAGCTTCGTGACGACCGTGGCCACGCCGCGGAAGTGCTCTGCGCCACGCGCCGCGCCCTCCAGGCGCTCGCTCAGGCCGAGCACCTCGACGGTGGTAGCGAAGCCCGCCGGGTAAACCTCATCGACGGAGGGCACGAACAGCACGTCGGCGCCTGCTGCCTCAGCCAGCTCGGCGTCACGCGGCTCATCGCGCGGATAGCGCTCGAGGTCCGCGCGCTCGTTGAACTGCGCTGGGTTGACGAACAGCGAGACTACGACCACGTCGCATTGGCGGCGAGCGTAACGGATCAGCGAGAGATGTCCCTCGTGCAGCGCGCCCATCGTCGCAACGAGGCCGATCGCGCGATCGTCATGACGCGCGGGTGTGAGCACGGCGCGGAGCCCCTGGACGGTGCGCACGGTCCTCATGCGCGGCGCGAGCTGAGGTTTGTCGAGTTCATCGTTCTCGGTCCAGTTCCCTTCGGATACCGGCGCGATTTCAGGTCTCGGGGGCGTGACTTCAGATCCATCCCGAACGAGTCGGTGACGGCCTACGGTCATGGTAGCCGGGCAAGGCCGGTTATGGAAGGGGTCGCTGCGGCCAATGTCCGCGGCAGTCCGAGCGGTTGCGCTACCAGGCGTCGACGTAGGGACGGCGCTTACCGGGCGTGCGCCACCATTCGCCGCTGCCGGGCGCGAACAGCGACGCAATCCAGCGCTTCGAGTCAGCTGGGTCGATCACGTCGTCGATCTCGCCGTAGGCGGCCATGTTGACACCGCGGCCACGCTCGTAGGCGGCGGCGACGGTTGCTGCAAAGACGCGCTCGCGCTCGGCGGCGTCCTCGATCGCCTCCAGCTCGCGGCGCATACCGAGGCGCACGGCGCCCTCGAGGCCCATCGCGCCGAACTCCGAGGTCGGCCAGGCGACCGTGAACTGCGGCACCTTGAAGCCGCCGCCGGCCATCGCCTGCGCGCCGAGGCCATAACCCTTGCGCAGCACGATCGTGCCGGTCGGTACCGAGAGGTTGGCGCCGGCGAGGAACAGCCGTGCGAAGTGGCGCACGGTCGCGGTCTTCTCGGCGGCGGGCCCGACCATGAAGCCCGGCGTGTCGCAGAGGAACAGGATCGGCAGCGCGAAGGCGTCGCAGAGCTGCAAGAAGCGCGCTGCCTTGTCGGCGCTGTCGGCGTCGATCGCGCCGCCGAGGTGCGCGGGGTCGTTCGCGATCACGCCGAGCGGGCGTCCTTCGTGGCGCGCGAGCGCCGTCACGATGCCCGCGCCGAAGCCGTCGCGCAGCTCGAGCACGGAGTCCTCATCGAACAGCGCACGCACGATCTTGCGCACCTCGTAGACGCGCTTGCGCTGCTCGGGGATCAGCTCGCGCAGCAGCGTCTGCTCGGGCAGCTTGCCAGCGGCGCTGGGCCCGGCGAAATAAGACAGGTAGCGCTTGGCGAGCGCGACCGCCTCGCGTTCGTCGGCTGCACGCAGGTCGACGACGCCGTTTGCGTGCTGCACCTCGATCGGCCCCACCTCGCTCGGGTGGTGGACGCCGAGACCGCCGCCCTCGATCATCGCGGGGCCGCCCATGCCGATGCTCGCGTCCTCGGTCGCGATCACCACATCGCAGCAACCGAGCAGCGCGGCGTTGCCCGCGAAGCAGTAGCCGCCGGCGATGCCCACGAGCGGCACGAACCCGCTGAGCTCGGCAAACAGAGCAAAGGCGCGGCAGTCGAGCCCGGCAACGATCGGCATGTCCACGTCGCCGGGGCGCCCGCCGCCGCCCTCGGCGAACAGCACCACCGGGAGTTGTCTGCGCGCTGCGATCTCGAACAGGCGATCCTTCTTGAGGTGGTTGCGCATCCCCTGCGTGCCCGCGAGCACCATGTAGTCGTAGGACATCGCCACGCACTCGCGGCCCGCCACGCGGCCTAGCCCAGCGACGAGGCCATCGGCGGGCGTACGCTCGATCAGCTCCTCGCGTGAGCGTCGCTGCTCCTGTGCGGCGAACAGCAACGGGCCGTACTCCAGCAGGCTGCCCTCGTCGAGCAGATCTGCGAGGTTCTCGCGCGCTGTGCGCCGGCCGTGCTCGTGCCGGCGTGTCACGGCCTGCACGCGGGCTGCGTCGAGGCCGATCTCGTGGCGCTCGCGCACGAGGCGCAGGTCGGCGCGCTCCTCGCCGCTCGGCGTGGCGGCTAGCTGCTCGGAGTTGTCCGCGATCGCGCTTGTCGCACCGGGAGTGAGCGTGAGCAGCAGCTGGCCCTCCTCGACGGCGTCGCCGATCCTGACCGCGAGCTCGCCCACGATCCCGTCGGTCTCCGCGAGCACCTCGTGCTCCATCTTCATCGCCTCGAGCACGACCAGCGCGTTGCCAGCGCTGACAGACTGCTCGGCGGCGAGCGGGATCGCGACAATGACCCCGGCGAAGGGGGCGAGCACTTGGTGATCGGCTGAGGCGGACACGGCCAGATCATCGCTGACCGAGCACGCAGGCGCTCACCGCCTGACGGTGGGGCGTCGGTGTTCCACGCAGAGGAACTAGCATGCCGCGCGTGTCCGCAGTGCAGAGCGACGGATCACCCGAAGCCCGCCGCGAGGCCCTCAAGCAGGTGCTTGCCGAGGCGCGTGGCTGCGTGCGCTGCCCGGAGTTGGCCGCTACGCGCAAGACGGTGGTCTTCGGCGCCGGCAACGCAAACGCCGATCTGATGTTCGTCGGCGAGGCGCCCGGTGCGAGCGAGGACGAGCAGGGCATCCCCTTCGTCGGGCGCGCCGGCAAACTGCTCGAGAAGCTCCTCGAAGAGATTGGACTTTCACGTACAGAGGTGTTTATCGCAAACACGCTCAAGTGCAGACCTCCCGGCAACCGCGACCCGCTGCCGGTCGAGATCGAGAACTGTCAGGATTACCTGCACCGGCAGGTGGCGCTGATCCAGCCGACGGTGATCTGCACGCTCGGCAACTTCTCCACAAAGCTGCTGCGCCAAGACCCGACTGGGATCAGTCGCTTGCACGGCCAGCCGGAGGTGCTCGTGCTCGGCGAGCGCGCGGTGCGGCTCTACCCGATCTACCACCCGGCTGCGGCGCTCTACACGCCGCGCATGCTCGAGACGCTGCGCGAGGACTTCGCGCGCCTGCCCGAGCTGCTCGCGCTTGGTGCGCCCGAGCAGCCGCCGCCCAGCCGCCCGCTGCCAGAGCCGAGCGGCGAGGAGGAGCCGCTGACCAGCGATGCCGAGGCTGAGCAGCCGACAGCAGATCAACTGGGGCTTTTCTAGGAACGTTCTGGACGTTTGTTCGAGTCCCGTCTAGGGCATTGAATACCTGCAAAAGA
Source organism: uncultured Solirubrobacterales bacterium (assembly GCA_963785435.1). Classification (GTDB taxonomy): domain Bacteria; phylum Actinomycetota; class Thermoleophilia; order Solirubrobacterales; family Solirubrobacteraceae; genus Palsa-744. Next base: position 193,080 of record CAWAVE010000007.1, on the reverse strand, counting down.
GGGGTTTTTCTAGGAATGAAGACCGAATTCGCGCAGGTTCTAAAGTCGCTGGGATGCGCTGCCGATAAAAATCCTGTCTCCATCCCTCCAGGAGTAACCGACCGGCCCGCGCCCCATTCTCCCGCGGGCCGGTCCCCTTTAACGGTCCGCTCTGCCGACAGGAGTCGGGCGGGCAGGCTTTAGAGTCTCGGGGTGGCCCTACGCAGCGTCGAAACCGCCGGTCCGCTCGAGACCGAAGCCCTCGGCGCCGAGCTTGCTGCGCTGCTGAGCGATGGCGACGTGGTGCTCGTGCGCGGCGAGCTCGGTGCGGGCAAGACGACGCTCGTGCGCGGAGCGGCCCGTGCGCTCGGCGTGAGTGAGCCGGTGACGAGCCCGACTTTCGCGATCGGCAATCGCTATCGCGCAGGCACAGGCATCGTCTCGCACCTCGACCTATACCGGCTTGCGAGCCTCGAGCGCGAGGATCCGGCGCTCCTGGACGATTACCTCGGACCTGGCCGGATCGCGTTCGTAGAGTGGCCGAAGGATGGCGCGCCGGAGCTCATGAGCGCACGTCTGAGCGTGACGCTCAGCCACCGTGGCGGCGACCGTCGCGCCGTTGAGATCAGCGCGTGCGCGCACGCCGCACAGGGGGTCGAGCGCGCGTGATCGTGCTTGGTTTCGACACCGCAACCGCTGCGAGCGCCGTCGCCCTCAGGCTCGCCGACGGACGCAGCAGCGAGCGCCGCGATGACCCTGCGCCCGGAGCGCACCCCGGACATGCAACGCGGCTGCTGGAGATGGCACGCGAGCTGCTCGAGCAGGCGGGCATCGGCTGGCGCGAGGTCGAGCGCATCGCCGCCGGCGTGGGGCCGGGGACCTTCACGGGGCTGCGCGTCGGCGTTGCGACCGCACGAGCTCTGACGCAGTCGCTCGGCGCGGAGCTCATCGGCGTCTCGAGCTTGCAGGCGCTCGCGGCGGCTGCGCTTACGAGCGGGGGAGAGGGAGATGACCACGAGCGGGTGCTCGCCGTAATCGACGCGCGTCGCGGCGAGGCGTTTCTCGCTGCGTATCAACGCGGCGGGGGTCTCGCGCCGAGCGAGCTGCTCGAGCCGCGAGCGCTCGCGCCCACCGAGATCGCCGCCGCGATCGAGCAGGCCGGCACGGGCAGCGGGGGAGCTGAGCGCTGGCTTGCTGTAGGTGATGGCGCGCTGCGCTTCCGCGCGGAGCTAGAGCGGGCGGGCGCGGAGGTGCCGAGCGAGGCGAGCGCGCTACATCGCGTGAGCGCCGCTGTGATCTGCGAGCTCGCGACGGCTGCTATCGCGCCAGCTCAGGAGCCGCTTCTACCCGACTACCGCAGGCGCCCCGACGCCGAGCTCGCGCTCGAGCGGAGCGGTGCATGAGCGAGCGTCTAACCCCCCCTCAGCAGGTCGACGAGGGCAACCAGGCTCAGATTCGGCGCCTCAGCTACCCCGACCTGCCGCACGTCACCGCGATCGAGCGGCGCGTCTTTCCGACGCCGTGGTCGCTCGCGATGTTCGTGCTCGAGCTCTCCAAGCAGTCCGGCATCTGTCTTGCGGCCGTTCTGGAGGGGCGGCTCGTGGGCTATCTGATCTGCTCGCGCTACGACACCGTGTGGCACGTGATGAACGTGGCGGTCGACGTCGGGCACCAGCGCCGCGGTCTCGCCTCGGCGATGCTCGCGGAGCTCTATGAGCAGGTAGGCGATCCGCGCGCGCGCTTCACGCTCGAGGTGCGGCCCTCCAACCACGTCGCGATCCACCTCTATGAGCGCGAGGGCTTTCGCGCGGCGGGTATGCGCCGTCGTTACTACCAAGACAACGGGGAGGATGCGCTCGTGATGTGGCGCACGCCGGCGACGCTCGAGGGCTCGCTCGCGGACGTGCCGAACCCCGGTCCGGTATGACGATCCTCGCGATCGAGACGAGCTGCGATGACACCTGCGCGGCGGTCATCGACGGCGATGGGCTGATTCGCTCCAACGTGATCTCCTCACAGCAGGCGCACGGGCGCTTCGGTGGGGTCGTGCCCGAGATCGCCTCGCGCCAGCACCTCGAGCTGATCAACCTCGTCATCGACGAGGCGCTCGATCAGGCGTGTACGACGCTCGATCAACTCGAGTTGGTGGCGGCCACGCAAGGCCCGGGGCTGATCGGAGCGCTGCTCGTGGGCCTCTCCACGGGCAAGGCGCTGGCGGCCGCGCGCGAGCTTCCGTTCGCGCCTGTGGATCATCTGCAGGGACACGTCGCGGCGAACTTCCTGAAAGGCGCCGCAGAGCCGTTCGAGCCGCCCTTCTTGTGCTTGATCGCAAGCGGCGGACATACGTTGCTTGCGCGCGTCAGCGAGCACGACGGCTATCAGGTGCTCGGCCGCACGTTGGACGATGCGGCCGGCGAGGCGTTCGACAAGGGCGCGCGGATGCTCGGCTTGGGCTATCCCGGCGGTGCGGCGCTCGAGCGGCTCGCAGCGGGTGGCGATCCGAGCGCGTTCGGCTTTCCGGGCTCGGCCGCTGAGCGTGCTCGCGGTGGACGCGGAGCTCAGCACCGTGCGTTTGCGGAAGGGCTCGACTTCTCCTTTGCGGGCCTGAAGACCGCGTTGCTCTACACGTTGCGCGATCTCTCCGAGCAGCAGGCGGGCGAGCGCGCAGCCGACCTCGCGGCCTCCTATCAAGCGGCGATCGTGGAAAGCCTGATCACACGCACCGAACGTGCGCTCGAGCGCAGCGGTCTGCAGCGCCTTGCGGTCGGCGGCGGCGTGGCGGCCAACGGCGAGCTGCGGCGCCGTCTGCTCGAGCTGCCCGTCGAAGTGCACGTTCCCGAGCGCCTGCTCTGCACCGACAACGCGGCGATGATCGCGAGCGCAGCCCGCTACGGCGCTCGCCTCGGCTACCCGCACTACCTCGGCCTCGACGCCTACGCCTCAGGCGAAACGCCGCGGTGAGCGTGATCACCGTCTACTCCAAGCCAGACTGCCATCTCTGCGCGGAGGCGGTTGCGCAGCTACGTGTGCTGCAGAGCGAGCTCGTCTTTGACATCGAGGAGGTCGACATCGCAAGCGACGATGCGCTGCTGCGTGCCTATTTCGAGCGAATTCCGGTTATTGCTCTGGACGGCGAGGAGCTCAGCGAGTTCTTCGTGGCAGAGGCGCTCTTGCGCGAGCGTCTAGAGTCACGAAGATGAGCTACGGAGATCCGCCAAGCAGCGCTGTGGAGGCCGACCGCGACGGCGCCGGCGTCGCGGTCGAGCGGCTGTCGCTCGGCGTTGCGGCGCGTCTGTCGCGCTACCTGCAGGTGCTCACGCAGGCCAAGAAGATGGGCAAGGAGACGATCTCCTCGCAAGAGCTCTCCGACTACACGCACGTCAACTCCACGCAGATCCGCCGCGATCTTTCAGGGTTTGGCAAGTTCGGCAAGCGCGGCGTGGGCTACAACGTCGAGGCGCTCGTCTCGCAGATCCGCAAGATCCTGCGCACGGCGGGTCAGCACAACATCGCGCTGATCGGCGCCGGGCATCTCGGCAAGGCGATCGCCTCATCGGACATCTTCGCCGACCACGGCTTTCGCGTGGTTGCGATCTTCGACTCCGACCACGAGAAGGTGGGTTCGCAGGTCGGCAACCAGGCCGTGCGCCACATCAGCGAGCTGCGCCAAGTGGTGGAGGACGAGGACATCGTGGTGGGCGTGATGGCAGTGCCCACGCAGGCGGCTCAGGGGCTCGCCGATGAGCTCGTGGATGCCGGCGTGAAGATCATCTTCAACTACTCCGAGTCGCTGATCGACGTGCCACCCGAGGTGACCGTGCACACCTCGAGCCCGGCCGTGGATCTGCTTTACGCGTTGTACTTTTACCTGACCTGAGAGACCCGGCGCGCGGTGAGCGCGCGCAGAGCACCGCACCATGACCAGCATCGATCTAGACCAAGCCGTCGAGACCTTCGCAGCGGCGAGCGACATGACGGTCGGCATCGAGGAGGAGTTCTCGATCCTCGACCCGGTCTCGCTCGATCTCGCGCCGCGCTTTGAGGAGCTGCGCGCGCTGAGCCTCGAGGACGAGGTGTTGCACGACAGCATCACCGGCGAGCTGATCTCCTCTGAGATCGAGATCATCTCCGGCGTCGGCGACGATCTCGCGCACGCGCTGGAGCGTCAGCGTGAGCGCCGGCGCGCGCTGTTCGCGCTCGCAGGCGCACACCGCGCGGCGCTTGGCGCGACCGGCACACATCCGTGGGCGGACTACCGCGAGCAGCCAATCATCGACACCGAGCACTACCGCCGCGTCGAGGACGGCCTGCGCTATGTGGCCTGGCGCAACAACACCTTCAGCCTGCACGTGCACCTCGGCGTGCGCGACCTCGACCGCGCGATCAAGGTCTGTGACCGCCTGCGCCCGGTGTTGCCGCTGCTGCTTGCGATCTCCGCCAACTCGCCGTTTCTCGACGGCCGCGACAGCGGCCTTCACTCCGCGCGCACGCAGAGCTTCACCAAGAGCTTCCCCCGCTGCGGTGTGCCGGACGCGTTCGGCAGCTGGGCTGCCTACCGCGACTACATCGAGTTCCTCAAGCGCACGAACTCGATCGTGGAGTTCACGCAGGTGTGGTGGTCGGTGCGCCCGCACTTCAGCTTCGGCACCGTCGAGGTGCGCATCTGCGACGCACAGGCCACCGCGCAGGAGTCAGACGCGCTTGCCGGCCTGATGGTCGCCTGTGTCGCGCAGGCGCTGCGCGACGTCGATGAGCGCGTGCCGTTCGTGGACCCCGCGCCACGTCTGATCGAGGAGAACATGTGGCGCGCAATCCGCTTCGGGCTCGACGGGCGTCTGATCGACCTCGAGGCGAGCGTCGAGTACCCTGCGCGGGCGGCGATCGAGCGTCTCGGCGTGTGGACGGCGCCGGTGCGTGAGGAGCTCGGCATCGATCTGAGCTTCCCTGAGCGCAACGGCGCTCAGCGCCAGCGCCGGATGATCGAGGCGGGCGCCACGCGCGAGGAGATCTTTGCCGCTTCGGTGCAGGAGACGAGGATGAGCTACTCGGAGGAGGTGACGGTATGAGCGCCGACCCAACAGGCGCGCAGGGAGGGCCGTGGGAGGGCGCGCCGGGCGCTGCGGCGGCGGGTCAGCCGAGCGAGGATGAACTGCGCGCGGCCTATGAGGCCGAACTGAGCCGCATCACCGCGACCGACATGATGGCTCAGTCTGCGGTCTCGCTGTTGAACATCGGCGCCCGTCGACTCGGCGCTCCGGGAGAGCCCGGCGATGGCGCGCCGCCGCTACGCGACCTCGAGCAGGTACGCGACGCGATCGACGGCGCACGCGCGCTGCTGGAGATCCTCGGCCGGCGCATCCCGCAGGAGCTCGCGCCGCTGCGCGACGCGCTCTCGCGTCTGCAGATGGCCTACGCACGCGAGGTGGGACCGGGCGCAGCGCCGGCTGAGCCGGGCGAGGGTAGCGCGCCGCCTGCCGGCGATGCGTCGCCCGCGAGTGGCAGATCCTCGCCTTCCACTGGCGCGCCCACCGGCGGCGGGGCGCCGCCGGAGCCCGCCAAAGAGGGTCCGCCGGGTCCCGGCCCGGCCGAGTCGAGCGGGCGCTTGTGGGTGCCGGGCCGCTGAACGGACGCATGCCGCAGGCGTGCTGGCGGGCATGGCGCTGCGCGGCACGATAGACTCCGCCCGCGTTTGCACCGGGTAGACGCTCGTCGCCGAGCGAACCGGACGGCAAACGTGCGCGCGCGATCCTCGCGCGGCACGCAAATCAGACCGCGGAGGATTTCTGTTGAGCAGCTTTCTGACGAACCATGGGGTCGTCGTCGCCCTCGTATGCGCCGCCTGTGCGGTCGTGTATGGCCTCGTGACCACCCGCTCACTTCTGGCGCTGCCGCCGGGCAACGACAAGATGCAGAGCATCTCGCTCGCCGTCCAGCAGGGCGCGCGTGCCTACCTGAACCGCCAGTACGCGACGATCGCGGGCGTCGGTGTGGTGGTGTTCGTTGCCCTCATCTTCATCCAGGACATCGCCGTCGCCGGTGGCTTTCTGATCGGCGCGCTGCTCTCGGGCGCGACCGGCTACATCGGCATGAACGTGTCGGTGCGCTCTAACGCGCGTGTTGCCGAGGCCGCCAAGAGCGGCGTCTCACCCGCGCTGAAGGTCGCCTTCCGCGGCGGTGCGATCACGGGCATGCTCGTTGTCGGGCTCGCGTTGCTCGGGGTCGCCGGCTACTACGGCGCGCTGACCTCGATCTTCAACGACAGCCCCAAGACCGCGGTCGACGCGCTCGTCGGGCTCGGCTTCGGTGGCTCGCTGATCTCGGTCTTCGCGCGACTCGGCGGCGGGATCTTCACGAAGGCCGCCGACGTCGGCGCCGACCTGGTCGGCAAGGTCGAGGCGGGCATCCCTGAGGATGACCCTCGCAACCCGGCGACGATCGCCGACAACGTCGGCGACAACGTCGGCGACTGTGCCGGCATGGCAGCCGATCTGTTTGAGACCTACGCGGTCACGGCCGTCGCGGTGATCCTGCTCGGCATCCTCACCTTCCACGAGTCCACGCGCGTGGCGCTGTACCCGCTCGTGATCGGTGGCGTGGCGATCATCGCCTCGATCATCGGCACCTACGCGGTGCGCACAAAAACCGACAACGTCGAGCGCGCGCTGCTGCAGGGGCTTGTGGTCTCGGGCATCATCGCCGCGGCGGCGTTCGCGCCGATCACCTACTGGCTGATGCGCAGCCTCACCTTCACGCAGGTCGGTAGCGCGGTCAATACCCCGAAATGGTGGCACCTGTACCTGTGCTCGCTGATCGGGATCGCGGTCACAGCGCTGCTATTCGGACTAACCGAATACTACACCTCGACCCGTTTCTCACCGGTCAAGAAGACCGCCAAAGCCTCGATCACCGGACACGCCACGAACATCATCCAGGGCTTCTCCTCAGGCCTGCAAGCGACGGCGCTGCCGGCGCTCGTGATCGTGCTCGGCGTGCTCGGTGCGTGGAAGCTCGCGGGCGGCGGCGTGCAGGGCATCTACGGCATCGGCGTCGCGGTCATGGGCCTGCTGTCGCTCACGGGTCTGATCGTCGCGCTCGACGCGTTCGGTCCGATCACCGATAACGCCGGCGGGATCGCCGAGATGGCCGACCTTCCTGAGGAGGTGCGCAAAGTCACCGATCGCCTCGACGCGGTCGGTAACACGACGAAGGCCGTCACCAAGGGTTACGCGATCGGCTCGGCGGTGCTCGCGGCGGTGGTGCTGTTCGCGGGCTTCCAGAAAGAACTCGAGACGAAGGTCGGCCACGTGATCTCCTTCGGGATCAACGAACCGCCCGTCCTGATCGGGCTGCTGCTCGGCGGTCTGATGGTCTGCCTGTTCGCCTCGCTGTCGATCGAGGCGGTCGGCCGCGCCGGCGGCGCGGTCGTCGAGGAGGTGCGTCGTCAGTTCCGCGAGCACCCGGGGATCATGGACTACACCGAAGAGCCCGACTACGCGGCCTGCGTGGACATCGTCACGAAGACCGCGCAGCGCGAGATGATCCTGCCTTCGCTGCTGCCGATCGGCTTGACGTTGATCGTCGGCCTGATCGATCAGCAGGCGCTGGGTGGCCTGTTGATCGGGGTGATCGTCGTCGGCTTCTTCTTCGCGGTGATGATGACCGCGGGTGGTGGCGCGTGGGACAACGCGAAGAAGCTCATCGAGGATGGCGCCTTCGGCGGCAAGGGCTCTGACGCGCACGCCGCGTCGGTGACCGGCGACACGGTCGGCGATCCCTTCAAGGACACGGCCGGCCCGGCCATCAACCCGATGATCAAGGTCGCGAACATCGTCGCGATTCTGATCATCCCACTGATCACCTGAGGCTCGAATCGGCTCGGCGCGCGCCTGCTGGCCCGATCGGCTGGCAGGTGGGCGTCGACGCACGCGCAGGAGCCCACAAGGACCTAAGCTCAGATGAGATGAACGGCCAACAGGCGCATCGGATGGGCACGTTCGTGCTCTCGTTGGCGATGGTCGCGATCGGCGTCGCGTTGATCGTGCAGGTCGCGGGCGGTGACGGCAGCGTGCTGTCCGCGCGGCTGTTGATCGGTGTGCTATTCCTCGCCGCCGGTGTCGGCCGCGCCTTCGTGGAGATCCGGCGAGGCCGGGGGGCATGAGCACACCGGAGGGCGGCGCTGAGCTGGCGGCGCGCTCGCGCGTGATCGTGCGCCGCAGCATCGGATCGCCGATCCTCTTCACGATCGTCTACTCGTCGCTGGCGAGCGCGATCTACTTCTCACTCGGGGTCATCTCCGGGCACGCGTTGGGGCTCACGCCGGCCGTCTTCCTGGTGGCTGCGCTGCTGTTCACGCTGACGGCGATGACCTACGTGGAGGGCGCCTCGCTGCACCAGGACCGCGGCGGCTCGACGGTGTTCGCGCGCTACGCCTTCAACGAGCTCGTGAGCTTCATCGCGGGCTGGGCGATCCTGCTCGACTACATCATCCTGATCGCCGTCACGGCCTTCTCGGCGACGCAGTACCTGCGCACGTTCTGGAGCCCGCTCGGCAACCGTGGTGAGGCGCTGGGCCTGGCGCTGGCCTTCATCGCGCTGGTGGTGCTCTCCAACATTCGCGGCTTCGGCGGGCGTCGCGCGCGACGCGTGGGCATCCTCGTGGCGGGCGACCTGGCGCTGCAGGGCTTCATCGTGGTGCTCGGGCTCGTGCTGTTCTTCAACCCGCACACGCTGCTCGACCCGATCCATCTCGGCAGCGCGCCGAAGTGGTCGGATCTGATCTTCGCGCTGACCGTCGCGGTGATCTCCTTCACGAGCCTCGAGTCCGCCTCGGGGCTCGCTGGAGAGGTGAGGATCAGCCGCCGTGGCCTCAAGCAGATGATCTGGAGCGGCACCGCGACGGTGGTCTTCATCTATGTGGGTATCGCGCTCGTGGCGATCACGGCGCTGCCGGTGCACGGCGGGCACACCGAGCTAGCTACGCGCTACCTCAACGCGCCGATGGTCGGCGTCGTCACGCACGTGCACCCGCACTGGCTGGCGGAGGGCCTGCGCTACCTGGTGGCGGCGCTCGCGACGGTCACGCTCGTGGCGGCGGCCAACTCGGCGATGCTCGGCCTCTCGCGCTTGGCCTACTCGCTCTCGACCAACCGCCAGATCCCGAGTGGCCTCGGGCGCCTGCATCCGGTGCGCTCGACGCCGTATGTGCTGATCATCATCGCGGGCCTGATCGCGGCGGGCCTCGTGGTCCCCGAGGATCTGGACTTCCTGATCGGCATCTACGCGTTCGGCGCGACGATCGCTTTCACGATCGCGCACCTCTCGATCTGCCGGCTGCGCTACACCGAGCCCGACCGCGACCGCCCCTATCGGATCCCACTGTCGGTCCGCTACCGTGGCGGGAGCCTGCCGCTGCCGGCTGCATTCGGAGCCCTCGTGTCGGGTGCCGGCTGGATCGCCGTGCTGATCCTGCACGAGCCGGCGCGCTATGTGGGCTTCGGCTGGATGCTGGCCGGCGTCCTGCTCTACGTGGTCTATCGCCGCGCCGATGAGACCTCGCTGCTGCGCCGCGTGACCGTCTCGCCGCACATCCTGCGCGCCGAGCAGACACCGGAACGCGACTACGGATCGGTGCTCGTTCCACTATTTGGCACAGAGCTCGACGACGACATCGTGCAGACGGCTGCGCTGCTCGTCTCCGGCGAGCCCACCGACGAGGCGGCGATCGACACGGCCACGATCGAGGCGCTGTGGGTGTTCGTGATCCCGATGTCGCTGCCGCTCGACGCGAGCCTGCCCGACGCGCAGATCAAACACGCGCGCCAGGTGCTCGCGCGCGCGAAGGCGGTGGGGGAGGAGTACACCGGCGTGCAGGTCGCCACGGCCACCGTGCGCACGCGCCGCGCGGGCTATGCGATTGTCGATGAGGCGCGACGCCGTGGTGTCGAGGCGATCGTGCTCGGCGCGGAGGAGCCCTCGCTGATCCGCGGCGGCTCGCGTCTGGGCGGGCGCGGCGGGCCACTCGAGGGCTACGTGGGAGACGTCACCAAGTACGTGATCCGCAAGGCAGCCTGCCGCGTGATCGTGACGGCTCCCGCAGCACGCGATTCCCCCGTGGAGCAGGCGCGACGGGCCAGTCGAGACAGCGCCCCCATCGTCTAACCTGCGCCTATGAGCTTTCCTCGAGCAGCATGTTCGTACTGATCGTCGGCGCCGGCCGCGTCGGCTCGGCGCTCGCCAAGTCTGCGCTCTCAAGCGGCCACGAAGTCTCCGTGCTCGATGCCGACCCACTCTCCCATGAGCGCCTCGACGCCGGACAGAGCATGAGCTGGGAGGAATCAGGCGGCCAGTTCACCGTCGGCACGGCCCTGGAGACCGAGGCTCTGATCCAGGCGGGCATCGAGCGCGCTGAGGTGTTCATCGCCTCGACGGCGGGCGATAACACCAACTTGGTGATCGCGCAGATCGCGCAGAAGCGCTTCGGCGTGGAGAAGTCGATCGTGCGCGTGATGGACCCTGCGCGCGCGGAGTGGTATGCGGCGCAGGGCCTGCAGACGATCTCGCCGACCAAGCACGCGATCGAGATGTTCGAACGCGCACTCGAGCCTGAGGCGGCATAGCGATGTACGCGATCATCGCCGGCGCCGGCAAGGTCGGGCGCAACCTCGCGCGGGAGCTGATCGGCAAGGGCCACGAGGTCACGCTGATCGAGTCCTCACGGCCGCGCTATCTGACGATCGAGGAAGAGTACGAGCACGCGGTGCAGTACGGCGACGCGACCGAGTTGTGGGTGCTGGAGCGCGCGGGTATCCAGCGTGCGGACCTCGTGATCGCGGTCACGGGCGATGACGAGGACAACATCCTCGTCTGCCAGGTCGCCAAGGAGAAGTATCTCTGCGACCGCATCATCGCGCGCGTCAACAACCCGCGCAACCACGACACCTTCAGGCTGCTCGGCATCCAGCCCGCGGTCTCCGCGACCGACCTGATCCTGCGGCTGATCGAGCACGAGGTGCCGCGCTACGGCCTCGTGCACCTGCTCGCGCTCGAAGAGGAGCGACTGGAGATCATCGAGCTGGAGGTCACCGCCGACGCGCCCACGGTGGGCGAGCGGGTCGCAGACATCGCGCTCCCAGAGGGCAGCCTCGTGATCTCCGTGCTCAGGGGCGGCTCGGGCTTCGTGCCCAAAGCGGACACCGTGATCGAAGCGGGCGATGAGGTGCTGCTCGTGCTCGACTCCGGCCTCGAGGAGGCGATCACCGAGTTCTTCGCGCCCAACGGGCACCACAGCGCGATCTGAAGCCACGCTTGCAGAGCTGGTGCGCGTCGGAGGCGCGGCCGAATGATTGGATATCCTTCCAGCACACTGTCCGGGATAGTCCAATTGGCAGTGACGCCCGGTTCTGGTCCGGGAGATTGGGGTTCGAGTCCCTGTCCCGGAGTAGGTCGCAGCAATGTCGAGGAGTCATCGACAGCTATCCGATTTTGACGCGGCGGCTTTGCTCGCCGGCATGGAGGAGGTTCGCGATCGAGGTCTGCGGGCCGCTACCATCTTGAGAGGGATATGAGATCGGGTCGTCTACCGGCATCCCGGTCGCGGAGGAAGGCAGCCGCGGACAGATCCTGCTGGCCTTGGACGGCAAGAAGACGCAGAAGGCGCCGCGCGCAGGTCGGCTCCATCGTGGTGGTGCACCCAGCGACTACTTCGCCGAGGCCAAACAAGCTCTAGGGGATTTCCCGTGTCCGGCTTGAGGTAGACTGAGGATCCTCGTATGGCAGCAAGGTCGGTCGGCTGCCCATTGTCCGCTGTTTCGACAACGCGGCAACCGGGGGAGAGCGTTGTCAAGGCCGGTTGAAAAGTAGGCCGGTTTCGCCGGTTGAAAACTAGGCCACTCTAGGGTTTGGTGTGCCGGCGTTTCCGGAGCGAGCCGTAGGCGAGCGCAGGAAATGCCGGCGGCGCGTGTTGATCAGGCGGGGTCTGTTGGGGGTGCTGGGCGTGGGCCGAGGTCCTTTCCTTTGAGGCGGTAGCTGTCGCCCTTGAGGCTGAGGATGTCGGCGTGGTGGATGAGCCGGTCGATCATCGCTGTGGCGACTGCTTCGTCGCCGAAGATCTCGCCCCATGCGCTGAAGGGCTTGTTGCTGGTGAGGATCATGCTGGCGCGCTCGTAGCGGGAGCTGATGGCCCAGTATTCAGCCGACGCCCACACGAGTGGGGGACGGTGGAAGAGTAGTATCCCGCTGTGGAGCGCGGTGCCACCCGAAGACCGAGGATGCGGGATATGCCTGCTGTGAGCCGTGATAGTCGGCCACGCCTTCGCTACCTCGGCGCGATCCTGTTCTCGGCCGTTCTAGCTGGCTACGCTGGGCTCGCCTTGGTCTCCTTCGCGGGAGGGGGTGCTGCCGACAATCCCAATGCCCACGCGATTCTCATCGTGGACGCGTCGGTCCGGACGTGTATTGCGCTAGGCGCGCTCATCCTGTCGACGTCCCAATGGCGGGGTGCGCGAGCAGCCCGCTGGGATGTGCTGAAGGGACTGTGGCTGCTGTGCGTTGCCCTGATGTTGATCGAATGGACCCTGTCGTACGCGTCGAGTGCCTGACATCTCGATCTCCGATCTGGCTCTAACCGTCTGACAGAGCGCTGCCCTCTGCGAGGCAGGCACGTTGGTTTATAGGCTCGGAACTATTCGGCTAGACGGTCTTGACACGGCGAACTCTTCGCTATAGGGTCGCCTCCGTCTTGGCCTGCAGCCTGCAGAGTCATTTCTTAGTCAGGAAAGAGGCCGATTTGCGCAGTAGTCGCATCGGTAGGGGGGTCGCAGTGGGTCTGCTTTTCGTGTTGGCGTCCGCAGCTTTCGCGGTCGCCCAGAGCACGAGTAGCGGCCCGAGTCGGGTCTCCGCACGGAGCGGCATCGCCACATGGAAGCCGATAGATCCGAGAGCGTTTGTTGCCGCCGGCTGTAAGCCAAGGGCTGCGATCACATCGGGCTTCTTCCAGCTGGGTAAGACGTTCAGAGGCCTGCGCGCGTCACCCGCGTTCGCGGAATGCGTGCCGGCACGCAGCCAGATCGCCGTTAGCGGTCCTCTAAGGCCGGTCGGTTACGTCTACCTTTTGTACGGTTCGTGCGACTATAAACACGAAGCGTGCCAGCACCCGCTCGAGATCCAAACCTGGCCGGAGTGTGCGCGTGATCCGAATTCATACACCCCTGAACGGGGGCCGTCGCGGGGTCGGCAGCCGGTCCTAAACCCCAGCGAACTGGTGAAGATCAGGACGGCCCCGGAGCTCCCAGCGGCGTCGTACAACGGGGGCACCCGCATCGAGCTTTATGGTGGCGGAAGCACGGTCGTCATATTCGCGCCGGACGCAAAACTGGGTCAACGGGCTGCTCAGGCTTTGGCTCACGCTATGTTCCTGCGTGCGTCACCCACCACCGCGGCGCGTCTGTATGCCGAAGCCTCAAAGCCCGGCAACGCGATAGCCTGCCACCACTCCCTCATGTCCGCTGTTAGCTCCCGGGGGCGGCAGTGACCATCGGAAGATCCACACGCTGGGCAATACTTGCGCCCTTGCTCGTCCTGTTGCTCGCGTTGAGCGTGACTCCTCCGGCGCGAGCAACTACGGGACCGTGGAACAACGTAGGACTCACGTACGCGTACACATACAAAGGCTGCAAAACCAACAAAATCGTCGACCCGATCAACGTCTACTGGTACGGCGGCGAACCGACGCCCAAGAAGGTCGCAAGTGTCGTCGGACGAACGGAAGAATGGGAAGAAAACGACACCACCAACCCACTAAGCCTGATCCACATCGATCATCAGGACGTCTGGCGCACGCAGGGGAGTTGCCAAGTCGACCTGAGTCAACCTGCCACGGGAATTCCGATCGCGTATCACAGGCGGCACATCCGGCTCTTTCCCACGTACAAACCCAACCCGAAAGGTGGATATCTCGGCTACGTTGTGGGGGACGCGCACGAAGACCAAGCCGTCGCATGTTGGCAGATACCGCCCTTGGCACATCGCGCAGAAAAGTACGACGAAGCGCGCAACTCAATTGGGAAAGCCTGGTTCCTTGCGACCGAAGAACACAACCAGGCCGAAGAATGGTGGGGCAACAACGACCACATAGAACAATGCGACGGCACGCATCCGCAGAGCAACGGGTACGTGTTGAAGATCGACTACGGGGGCAACGGCGCAAGAATCGCAAGCACTAAGCCGGAACCCGTGAGTCTGCCGGGAATCGCGGGAACCCTCTCGGTCGGCTCGACACTGACCGCTCGCCCGGGTGAATGGTCCCCCGCACAGGGATCTTTCATTTACGAGTGGGGCACCGGCAATCCAGAAGCCGAGGAATGGAAAGTTTTGCAGGAGGGCCCCTCCTCCACGTTTGTTCCCACCGCTGCAGACGCGGGCAAGGAGATCGCTGTCCGCGTCCGTCCCTCCAGTATGCCTTCGAGTGAAGCGGCCCCGAGTGAACCTGTCGTGATCGAAGCGAAAGCCCCGACCGTGACTACGGAAGGCGTAAGCGAACTGCGTCCCTTCTCGGCCGACGTCCAGGGGTCTATCAACCCAAACGGCATCCCGACACACGGTAATTTCGAATGGGGAGCGACTTCCTCGTATGGTTCGGTCGCGCCCGAATACGAGTTCGAACCCGGTGCAGGCACATCGTCGATATCGTTCACGGCCGCCCTTGGCGGACTACAAGCGTGTACCCCCTATCACTATCGAATGTGGGCAGAAGATTCGGTGGGGCTGGCGGGCACTGGCGGAGACGCGTCTTTCACGACGCGTGGGCTTCCTAAACCGGCCGTTCACAACATCCCGGGATCGTGGGTGCAGTATGGGCCGACGAGCGATTACATCACTGCGATCGCGCCTTGCGCTGGGGAGGTCCACAGCGTTTGGATGGAAATCCCAGCTGGTGGAGGAAAGGTGTTTAGCCAGGAATTTCCGTGCAACTGTGAATCAGTGACTTCGAGCAATATCAACCTTTCCGGCCAGCCGACGGGCGTCCACTCGGTTGGGGTGTATGCGGAAGACCCGTGGGGAGACCGCGAGGAAGAAACGCCGCATCCCACCCTCTACATCGACCATACGCCGCCTGTGATTTCGGTGTCCGGCTCCGCGGCGGAAGCAAAGGAAGGCCAGATCGGGGAAGGTGGCTACACCCTGAGTGCGAGCGCGGTTGACGGAAGCACGAGTGCGCCGCAGATCGGCGCGGCCGAAGTGTGGGTCGAAGCCGACGGCGCGCGACAGGAAACGTGGAGGTCTCTTTGCTCGAAGCCCCTAGCGATTCCGGTTGAAGGGTGTTTCGCGGTGTCAGGGAATTGGACGTTTACGGGCGAACAGCTCGGGGTTGGGCAGCATACGATCACGGTCAGGACGAAGGACTGGCTCGGGAACGAAAGCTCTCACACGCTGACGCTGACGGTGCATGCCGCTGCGACGAGCGCTGTGGGGCCGGGGCAGGTCAATCTCTTGTCGGGCGACTTGGGGCTGGCGTCTGAAGATCTATCGAGCTCGGGGGGCCCGTCTGGTTTGACTGTCACTCGGGTGTATCACTCGCGTCGGCCGGCGGCGGGCGCGGGCGAAGTTCTGGGTGCCGGCTGGCAGTTGAGCTTGTCAGAGACTGGTGTCGCTGGATGGCGTAGCCTCGTGCCGCTGCCCAACGGCTCTGTCACGGCCACCAGCACGACGGGTCAGCGATATGTGTTTGCCGCGAAGGAAGGCGGCTTTGTGTCGCCGCCTACGCTGAGCAGCGCGGTGCTTTCAGGTCCTTCAGGTTCCCCGGCGACATACGGGCTGACAGACGCGAAGGGCAATGTCACGTCGTTCACGGTGCCCTCTGGCGGCACGGCGTACCTGCCGAGCAGTATTGAACGGCCGGGCGGGATCGACAAGGTCACGTACTCCTATGGCGTGAACGAAGTCAGCAAAGCGATTGTGCCTACGAAGGTGCTTGGCGGCGTGCCTGCCGGTGTGTCGTGTTCGACGATGGCGCCCGGATGCCGCGCGCTGACGTTCAACTACGCGGCGACTACGACAGCGTCCGGTGAAGAACCCTCCCAGTGGGGCGACTACGCGGGCCAGCTCTCACGGATCTACGTTGAAGCGTACGACCCTGAAAAAAAAGCGATGGCGACGCGGACCGTGGCACAGTACTCATATGACTCGCACGGCCGCCTTCGCGTCGAGTGGGACGCGTTGATAACGCCGGCGCTCAAGACGACTTACAGCTATGACTCCGAAGGTCACGTGACGTCGCTGACGCCGCCGGGGCAGGAACCGTGGCAGTTTGGATACGCGGCTGTCGGCGGTGACTCGAACAAGGGGCGCTTGACGACGGTGAACCGTTACTACCCCGAATTGACGCGCACCGCGACCGAAACGCTGCACTACGGGGTGCCACTGACGGGTGCCGAAGCGCCGAACAACCTCGAAGCGGCACAACTGGCGAAATGGAGCCAGACAGCAGACACGCCCGCAACAGGCACGGCGATCTTCCCGGCTGATGAAGTCCCCGCGAACCCGCCGAAAAGCTATGTGCGAGCGAGCGTCCTATATCTCGACGCGCTCGGGCGAGCCGTCGACAACGCGCGATCGGGTGAAGGCATGGAAGTCCGTGAATACGAAAACAAGGATAACCTTGTGCGGAAGCTGTCCGCGGCGAACCGCGCGACCGCGTTGGAAGCGGGGAGCGAATCTGGCGCGAAGTCGAAGCTGCTTGATACGGAGTTGACTTACAACGCCGTCGGCACCGCCCCAGCTGGGAGCGAGCTGATTGAAACGCTGGGGCCGCAGCACAACGTCAAGCTCTCGACGGGCTCGGAAGTGCAGGCGCGGAATCGTGTGCATTACGAATACGACGCGGGAGAACCTGGCTCGGGGCCGCATTTCCTGGTCACGAAGACGACCGAAGGCGCGCAGTACAGCGGCGGCGAAACGGACGTCAGGACGAATACCCGCTCCTACAGCGGGCAGAGCAACCTAGGCTGGAAACTGCGCGAGCCGACCACGACGACGATCAACCCGGAAAGCCTGAACCTCGTGCACACTGAGAGCTTGGAAGCGGGTACCGGCGCGGCCACGGAATCCTCGACCCCGGCGGTCAACTCCGGCGGGCTGCAGTATCTGCTCCAGTTCGGGACGAGCGGTTCCGGCGAAGGACAGTTCTCAAACGCGAAGGGCGTGGCGGTTTCGAGTACGGGCAGCGTGTTCGTCGCTGACACTGCAAACAACAGGGTGCAGGAGTTCTCAGCGACGGGCGCCCATCAGCAGAGCTTTGGTCCGGCGTGCTCGAAGACGAGCGGCACTCCGCTGGCTGCCCCGGCGGGTGTCGCGGTCGACTCTGCGGGCGACGTGTGGGTGCTGGACACTGGCAATGACCGGATTGTCGAGTACAGCTCAGAAGGCGCATGTCTCGCCGTCTATGGGCAGAAAGGGACCGCAGCCGGGCAGTTCGAAGCCCCGCAAGGAATAGCCGTGGACCTGTTCGGGAACCTATGGGTCGCCGACACGGGCAACGAGCGCATCCAAGAGATCTCATCTAGCACCGGAAAATCGCTGCTCACGTTCGGCGCGAAAGGCACCGGGGAAGGCCAGTTCGAAGGCGGCCCCACCACGATCGCGGTCGACGCGCAAGGCGACGTGTGGGCCTCTGACACCGGCAACTACCGCCTGCAGGAGTTCTCCGCACAAGGGAAATTCGTCAGGGCCGTGGGATCGAAAGGCACCGGAGAAAGCCAGTTCGGCACAGGACCCGCCGGGATCGCAGTCAATCCCCAAGGAACTCAGGTGTCGGTGATTGATCCAGGAAACGCCCGGATCGATACGTTCAACGCAGAAGGCAAATACACCGGCAAGGCAGGCAGCGAAGGCACCGGCAACTTCCAGTTCAAAGCGCCCGTAGGCGTGGCCTTGGACGCCACCGGCGACTTGTATGTCGCGGACACCGCCAACTCGCGCGTGCAAGAGCTCCGCCCCGCGATGAGCCCGACGGGTGCGCACACGACGAAGACGGTCAATTACAGCGCCGAAGCGAACGCGACGGTCCCGGCGTGTGGGCTTCACCCGGAATGGGCGGGGCTTACGTGTCAGACCGGGCCGCTGTCGCAACCGGAAACGACGGGGGTCTCGAATCTCCCTGTGAGCACGATTATCTACAACTTCTTCGATGAGCCCCAGGAAGTCCAACAGGTGTTCTCCAGTCAGGCGAACCTCGTCACGAACCCGAGCTTCGAGTACGGGCTCACGGGCTGGAGCACCCTCCCGGACCTGTGGGTCACGAGCGGCGCGAAACTGACAAAGGTATCGGGTGGAGAGTTCGGGAAAGCCGCCCTTGAAATCAGCACGCTGGGCAACGCGAACGAAGGCGCCGAGACCGTCATACCCGGGGTATTCAAAGCGCGAGTGAGCTACACCGCCACGATCTACGTACAAGGCAGCAAAGCCGCCACCGGACTGCAGCTACGGCTCGGAAACCCGGTCACCAACGACTCGGCAGTGAACAGCGAAGTGGCCGTCAGCAGCACTTGGACGCGGTACAGCGTTACGTGGACTCCTAGAGTAACCACGACCTACGCGATCCTGACGCTCACCGATCCGCACACGGGCGCTCTGGCGTGGCATGCTGATGCTGCTCAGGTGACCGTATCCCCGACAGCCGTCGCCTACACGGACGGTGATCAGTCGGGGTCGTGGTGGGCGGGCAAAGCCGGGGAAAGCGCAACGCTGCAGGCCACGAACACTCGCACCATGACGAATAGTTACGACTCCTCGGGTCGGCTGAAGAGCGCGGGCGAGAGTGCGAACTTCGGTACCGCGCTGCCCTCGACGACCTATGAATACAGCCTCACCAACGGGTTGCTGTCGAACACGATCGCGAATGCAAGTGAAAAACTCACGGTGTCGTACTCGTGGAACAAGCTCGGGCAGCTCATCAGCTACAAGGATTCCACCGGCATCAACAGCGAATTTCGGTATGACGTCGATGGTCGCATTGACTCGCGTAGCGACGGGGCGGGCACCCAGACGTACACGTATAGCGGCACGACCGGCAAGCTCGGGAACCTGTCAGACACCTCCGGCATGAACTTCACCGCCGAATACACGCCTGGGGGACAGCTGAAGGCTGTGGGCTACCCGAACGGGATGACAGCGACCTATAGCTACGACTCGACTGGGGAGAAGACGGGCGTCGAATATGTCAAGAACAGCAACTGCGGATGCGTCTGGTACACCGACAAGATCGTGCCCACGGTCCACAGCCAGTGGGCGACGCAGACGAGCACGTTCTCCAAGCAGGCATACAGCTATGACGCCGCCGTGCGGCTCACGCAGGTCCAAGACACGCCTACGGGAGAAGGCTGCACGACCCTGGTCTACCACTACGACGAAGACGGCAACCGCGCCGCGCTCACCACGATCTCCCCGAACTCCAAAGGCGAATGCGCCTCGACCGGTGGGACCAACGGAACGCACTGGTATGACGCCGCCGACCGCCTCGTCGACGAAGGGACCGTGTATGACCCGGCCGGCGATCTAGCGGCGCTACCGGGGGTCGACAACTCTGGTGGCGCGAACCTCGCGAGCACGTTCTACTCCGAGGGCAAGCTCGATTCGCAAAGCGAAGAAGGCGAAACCACCGGGTATCTGCTCGATCCCGAACAACGGCCACGGGAAACCGTCTTGTCGGGGCTCACGAACGCGATAATCACGACGCACTACGCTGGGCCTGGGTACCGGCCGTCGTGGACGGTCACCGAGCCCGGTGGCGAATGGGTTCGCGACATCTACGGGATCGAGGGGAACGTCGCGGCGCTCGAGACCACCGGCCAACCGACGTCTCTGGAGATCGAGAACCTCCACGGCGACGTGGTCGCGACCGCGAGCCCAAGCGCGACCGTCACCACGCTCGCGACGACAAACGACACAACAGAATTCGGCGACCCGACCGGAGGCAGGCCACCCGCAAACTGGTGGCTTGGCGCATTCGGCCTCACCACACAGGAGTACTCCGGGACACTGCTGATGGGCGGCCGCGCATTCCAGCCACAACTCGGCAGGTTCCTACAACCCAACCAGGACCCAGCCACGAGCGAGAACTCCTACAGCTACCTCTTCAACGACCCCGTCAACAGCCGCGACCCCTCGGGGGAAGGAACGCTGACGTCCACGAACACAGTCGAAGCAGCCGTCACAGAACCAAGAACCACCCCGGATCTTGCGCCTTTCACGGCGGTGCAGCCACCCTCACCGGCGAGCGAACTAACCGAACAACCCACCGCCACCTCAGCCGCCACCAATCCACCCAGCATCTTGACGCCGGAACTGTTGAGCCAAGGTAAGCAATGGTAGACCCACAGGACGACCAGAACACCCGCATTGCGCGCTCGATGACGCTACTACCCGACTCGGAGGTCTCCCGCATGGATCGCTCGACAACGACTGGGCTAGCGAACAGCCGACCACATAGCCGACCGCTGGGACGTGTCGCCGCATTCATGGCGGCAAGCATCGTGACCCTCCTGATCGCAGGAGCACCGTCCGCAGCCGCAGGAAGCGTGATATCGAAAGGCCTCGTTGATGCACCCACGTGGTCAGCGAAAGAATCTGTTCAGTTCGTGCCGGCGCCACCAGCAGCGAGCCACGTCGAAGCGCTCCAGCCCGCCTTTACGCCCGGAGCGAGCGAAGTCACGGGAGAAGAGCTCGAATACCACAAGGAAGCCGAAAGCAAAGGTGTCGAGCACACTCCAAAGGTGTACGTCATCTTCTGGGGGAAAAACTTTGAAACTCTGACGAGCGGCAAAGAAACGCAGGCGAAACTCGAAACGCTCTTCAAAGGCCTCGAAAACTCCAGCTACCAGGGGATCCTGACCCAGTACTTCGACACCAAAAGCCATGTGAGCGCCAAAGTCACGGTCAGCTTGATAAGTGACACGTCGGTCGCGGCACCAGCGAACGTCGGGACGCGTGCGATCAGGGTCGAGGCCGAAAAGTACCGTGCGAAAAACGAATCGACAGAAAACCTCGAAAACGCACAGTTCATGGTCGTCGCGGCGCCCGGCTCTACCTATGAAGCGGGTTTCGAGCCGGCGGGCGAAGGCTTCTGCGCCTACCACAACCTCGACAACACCGGGTACGCCTACTCGTTCGTCCCCTACGAGGGCGACAAACCGTTCCCTGAAAAGGGGTGCCTCGAAAGCGACGGGTCAGAAAGCGCGGTGCACGAGACCTCGCGCTTTGCGTCAGCCGCATACGCGGACACGGTCACCGACCCTCACATGAACGCGTGGAAAACGAAAGCCGGCCACGAGATCGACTACGGCGAGGTCACCACTCCATGCGCGAAGGAACTCGACCTGGAACTCCCGGGCGGTGCGTGGGCGCAAAACCTCTATGACGACCATCTCCTCGGATGCAAGCACACCGACCTGAGCCCGCCGTTGGTCTACGCTATCTCCCAGCCAGCGACGGGCGTCAACCCGACGGAAGGTACTCTCACGGCGGTCGTGAACCCAGAGAACCTCACCACCAAGTACCACATCCAATGGGGGCTCACCAACGCCTACGGCAACAACACACCCGTAGAAACGCTCAACCCCAGCATCGAAAACTCATCCGTCACCGCGACGATCGCGAAACTCGGCTCGGAAACGACCTACCACTACCGGATTACCGCCGAAAACTCGACCGGCACCACTTACGGCTACGATGGTACGTTCACCACGCTCAAGGCCGAACCGCCCTACGCGCTAACCGAACCAGCCAGCAATCTCGAAGAAACCGCCGCGACTCTGAACGGCACGATCAACCCGAAACAGCTCCCCACGAAGTACTTCTTCGAATGGGGCGAAACCGAAAGCTACACCAACAAAACCACCGAAAACACCGCGTCCGGCTCCAGCAACGTCCCCGACCACGAAACAGTCACCGGCCTACAACCCCTACACGAATACCACTACCGCATCAAAGCGGAAAGCGCGGGCGGGCTCGAATCCGGACTCGACAAGGCATTCGTAACTCCCGGATGGTTCGAACAAGAAGGGCCCGCAACAGGCAGCGAACGGTGGTGGGAATATGGCGGCAGAGCAGTTTGCGCGGAAGCACACTTTTGCATCTCTGTGTTCCACACGAAAACCGAAGTCTGGAGAGGCAGCGGGTGGAGCGAAGTTCCCAGCACGTTCGGCGGATACAAAGAAGTAGTCATGGAATCTGTGTCATGCTGGCAAGCCGAAGGCTGTATGGCAGTTGGCCAAGCCGAAATGGGCCACCCACCGGGTGTGAGTTTTGCAGCTACCTGGAATGGCAACGGCTGGACTCTCCAGCATGCGTTTACAGAACTACCGCCTGCGTATTCAGGCCAGTTGCAGCCGGTTTCGTGTCGTGCGGCGAACGCTTGCATCGTTATAGGCCTCGAACCATGGGCGGGTTCATCGCGGCTGATGAGCGAGGTGTGGAACGGCAGTAGTTGGAGCCACTACGGAGGCATTGGTAACGAAGAAGGATATCCGGTTGGTGGTGAAGGGGCGATCGGGAGTGTTTCCTGTGGGGCGCCAACTCGCTGCGCTTTCGTTGCTAGAAAGGAAGCAGTCCGAGGTAGAGATGAGCAGCTATTCACCTGGAATGGCAGCTACTGGACACGGGCGACAGAACTACCGGAATCGCTTGCTGGGGTGTCCTGCGACTTGGCGGGGGAATGCGTCGTTGTCGAGGAAGGAGGCGTGGCTTACAGGTCTCTCTCACCAGGAGCACCATTCGTGCGAGAGACGATGAGCGGGAGCTCGTCGGCAATTAGCTGTATCAGCGCAACATTTTGCGAAGCCATGGGCAGTGTGTTCCAGCGTTGGAACGGCAAAACGTGGCAGCAACAGCAGTTGGCCCCTGGCACTTACGGCAGTGAAGCTGGAGGCTGCTGGTCAGAACGGGAATGCTTCGACTTCGGCGTCTGGGAAGGCAAAGAGCGACTGCTGCTTCGCGGGTATGGCCCACCTGTCCCGACAAACACAGTTCTGCCGCAGGCCACACCCACCACGCCCGAACAGGAAGTCACCGAGACCGTGTCGACCGGTACCTGGCTGCATGAACCGCTTAGCGCCTACTACAAGTACCAGTGGGAACTTTGCAACGCAACCGGCGGCGAATGCGCAACCATCGGAGGAGCGACGAGCGAAAAATACACACCGACGGGATCAACCATCGGGCACACACTCCGTGCAAAGGTCATGGCAAGGAACAGTGTCGGCAGCAACAGTGCGTTCTCGCCAGTAACGAACACGGTAAAAGCAGCGGGTCCCCCCACGAACACACAGCTTCCTGTCATCTCGCCAGCAACACCTGAACAGGGCTCGCCTGCGTCCGCCAGTACCGGAAAATGGACTCATGAACCAACCAGCTACACCTATCAGTGGGAACTTTGTAATGCCACCGGCGGCGAATGCGCAAGCATTACGGGCGCGACCAGCTCGAAATACACGCCGACCGAAGCAAACGTTGGACACACGCTCCGTGTGACGGTAACAGCTAAAAATGGCGAAGGTAGCGCCGCGGTGACCTCTAACGCAACAAATCCGATAGTGCGGGCGGTACAGCATTTCACGCAGACAATCGACAGTCCTAACAGCATCCGTGCCGTATCATGCATCCCATCCACCACAGACTGCGTCGTAACCGACAGCACGGGAAAGGCGCTATACGCGACGAACGTAAGCTCAAGCAAAGAAGCAACATGGAAAACATGGGCAGGACCGAGCGGCGCAAGCCCAAGCCAGGCCGTTGACTGTCTCTCGACGAGCCTTTGCTTGATCGCGGACGGCAAAGAAACCGCCGGAGGGAGCCTCTACTACGCCAAATCCCTAGGCGGTAGCTTTACTGAAGCCTACACCCCAAGCTACGGTGTGGATGCCGTGTCTTGCGTGTCAGCGGCCCTTTGCGTTTCCGCGCAAGACGGCCTAGGCTACTACAGGTACGCAACGAGCCCGGCATCTACAGGGTGGACGCTGGAGGAGCAGGGCACGGCCGCAATGAAGGCCGTCGCGTGCCTGTCCACATCGACCTGTGCGATAGCCGACAGTCAAGGAAAAATACACATCGCGACCACGACATCTCAGATCGAGTCGGCAAAATGGACGGAAACCGACATCGACGGCACCACCGCTCTCAACGGTGTGGCATGCACCTCCACGACTTCATGTATCGCGGTAGACGGGGCAGGCTACGTGCTGAACCTCACCGTCGAAAGCAGCGGCGCGGTAAAAGTCACGACGAACCACCTAGACGGCACAAATGCGCTAACGGCTGTCACGTGCTCAAGCACAACCTGCATCACGGTCGACAATACGGGCAACGTGTTCGAGTCCACGAACAGCGGCACCACCTGGAAAAAAACATACGCACTCATCGACGACCTCACAAGCGTCTCCTGCGCATCCACAGCTCTCTGCGTGACAGTCGACACCACCGGCCACGTCACGACATTCCTTCCAGAATGATGACGGGAGGACGCTGCGGGCGCCCGTTCCATCACCGTCGGGCGAGTTCTTGCAGCGTGATGATGTCCCTTCTGGCCAGTGCCGCATTTGCATGCGCGGGATGTGCAAGTTCTCACGGATACCAAGGCTCCCAGTCCACACGGACGTCTCCGCAGGACGGTCGGCTAAGTGGCAGCGGGTCTGTGCTAAGTGGCAGCGTGTCTGTGTGTTCGATATATCTTCGGAACTGCTCGCATGTGGCAGCTACCGTGACCGTGCTTAGCGTGCATGCAACGACAATGGGTGGCGCTGTAGCCAAGCGACACACGGCGACCGGACGGTTCAGCTTTGCGCTGCCACCCGGCAAGTACTTTCCCTCGGCGTCTGACGTTCAGGCTCGGCCCAGTCACGGCCAATGCATCGCCAGTCAGGCGGTTGTGCGTGCACATGAAAATGTTAGCGATTCAATCCTCTGTTCCCCGAGGATCAGGTGAGTCGCAAGAAAGGCCGCAAGCGGCGGGTGGTTTGCGAACGGCGAGCGGGACGGGTGTATGGTCAGCGGCTGTACAGGAGGAAGTAGGATGCGTGGCGTGATGCGGCGCTCCGGCATTGCGTTGGCATGCGCGCTGTTTGTGGCGTTGCTCGCCACGCCGGGCGCGTACGCCTCGGGGAGCTTCGGGATCGAAAGCTATGCTCTGACCGCGACTGAAAAAGGCGGCTCGGCGGATATTCAGGCGGGCTCGCATCCGTATGAACTGACGGCTGAAGCGGTGCTTGAGCCGAGCGCGCATAACACGAGCGGGGATGAAGTCAAGGACCTGGATTTTCAGCTGCCGCCGGGGCTGATGATCAATCTGGCCGGTGTTCCTCAGAATAATGCCGTCGGGATGGTGCAGATGAACATCGCGGGGAAACTCGCATCCGGCATTGTGCACAACCTGGCTCCGGCGCCGGGGGAGTTGGCACGGTTCGGCTTTACCCTCGAAGGTATCCCGCTGGTCGCTGATGTCTCAGTTGGGGCGGGTAGCAACGATGGGATGACGTTGAATATCCAGGATCTTCCTGAGAGGAAGATGGAAATGGTGAACCTGGAGCTGGGAGGAGCAGGATCGTATCCGGGGTTCGTGACGCTGCCGGGCTCGTGCACGGGCACGCTGAACAGCATCTTGTTGGCGGATTCGTGGGCGGCGCCGGGGATGTTCGCTAAAGCTTCCTCGGCGACACCGGCACTGACGGGCTGTAACAAGCTCGCGTTCAACCCGTCGATCTCTGTCGCTCCTGATGTAAGCGAGGCCGGTGAGCCTTCGGGTTACACATTGGATCTGAATATCCCGCAGTCCGAAAATCCGTCGGGACTGGCGAGCGCTGAGCTCGAGGATGCGGCCATGACGCTACCCGGAGGCGCCGGTATCTCCCTCCCGGCCGCCGATGGGCTGCAGGCGTGCTCACAGGCACAGGCCGGGCTGGGCTCACCGGCGCCCGTGACGTGCCCAGACGCGTCCAAGGTCGGCACTGTGAAGATCAGGACGCCGCTCTTGGCGAATCCAGCCGCTGGAGCGGTCTATCTGGCGGCGCCGGGCGAAAACCCGTTCTCCTCGTTGTTCGCGGTGTACATCTCAGCGGTTGACCCCATTTCGGGTGTGCTGTTGAAGCTGGCCGGGAAGCTCACCGCGGACCCCGTCACGGGCCAGTTGACGGTCAGCTTCGAAGACACCCCGCAGATCCCGCTCGAAGGCCTGGAACTGCATTTCTTCGGGGGTGCGAGGGCGCTGCTGAGCACCCCTCCCACATGTGGTCTGGCGACGACGGCGAGCGAACTGACGCCGTGGAGCAGGACTTCCGGTGTCACAGCTTCCAGCAGCTTCCAGATCACCTCGGGTGCGAACGGCACGCCGTGCTCTGACCCGTTGCCGTTCAGCCCAGCGTTCCAGGCGGGCGCTACGATCGGCGAAGCGGGTGGGTACGGGTCGCTTACGTTCCTCGTGACGCGGGCCGACCAGGAAGAACAGCTGAGCACGATCGCGCTGCAAGCACCACAGGCCGTCCAGGAAATGTTCACCGGCGTGCCCCCGTGCGGCGAACCGCAAGCGGGACAGGGCGCGTGCCCCGCGAGCAGCCGGGTCGGGACCGTCGTCCTCGCGGTGGGATCGGGCCCGGACCCCTATCACCTGAGCGGCGGCGTCTACCTGACCGGTGCTTACCGAGGCGCTTCTCAGGGCCTTGAGATCGCCGTGCCGTTCAACGCCGGCCCATTCAAACTCGGGACCGTGATCATTCGCGCAACCGATCAGATCAACCCTCAGACCGGACAAATGACCATCGTCAGTGACCCCCTGCCGGTGATCGTGGACGGCATACCGTTGCGGCTGAAGGGACTCGCCCTGCAGCTCGACCGGGGCGAGTTCGAACTCAACCCGGACGGCTGCGAACCACTAGCGATCACAGGCACCCTCACGAGCACGCAGGGCAGCACTGTCGCGGTCTCAACCGACCCGCTGGGCACATCGTCCACACAATGCAACCCGCCACAAACCGCGGTCCCGCTCCCCACTGCAAGCGGCGTGCCGCCGAGCACCGGCAACGTGTCGCTCGGCAGCCCACGCATCACGACAACAAACACCGGCAAAGCAACGATCAAGCTGACCTGCGCAGGCACCGCCACATGCCGCGGCAAGCTGACCCTGACCGTCAAGACGAGCGGCAGAGGCAAGAAAAAAAGGCACCCCAAGGCGACGACGATCGGGACGGGCACGTTCTCGATCCCGCAGGGCAAGACGGCCACCGTGAAGGTCGAGCTCGACGGGACCGGACGCGCGCTGCTCAAAGCGGATCACGGGCGATTCAATGCCATCCTCACGGTCCTGAAGTCATCCCCAGCACCGCCACAGACGCACACAGAGGAAGTGCAGCTCGTCCAGCAGAAGGCGCATGGTAAAGCGAAGAAAGGATCTCTAACGTGAGGATTGGCCGATCTACCGTCCGCTCGCTCGCGGCGTTGTCAGCGCTTAGCCGCCGCGACCGGTTTGTTGCTCATATTTGGGGCGGGTACCGCTGGGGCCGTACCGGTTGGCACGATCACCGAGTTCAGCGCGGGCCTCAACCCCGAAGGCGCGCCGCACGAACTCGCGCCAGGTCCAGAAGGAGACCTCTGGTTCATCGACGATGGGAGCACCAAGGCGATCGGCCGTATCACGCCGGGCGGCACGATCACCGAGTTCAGCGCTGGGCTGAAAGAAACCAGCTACCTCGGCCAGCTCGTCGAGGGTCCGGACGGCAACATGTGGTTCACCGACCACGAAGCGATCGGCCGTATCACGCCGGGCGGTACGATCACCGAGTTCAGTGCCGATTTGAAGCCGGACAGCCGGCCTGGAGACATCATCCGAGGGCCGGACGGCAACCTCTGGTTCTCGGACTTCGGCAGCACCAAGGCAGTGGGCCGTATTACGCCCAGTGGCGCGATCACGGAGTTCACCCCCGGCTTGAACCCCGGGAGCAGCGTGGAAGCGCTTGCGTCCGGTCCAGACGGAAACGTGTGGTTCACCGACAACGGGACCACGAAGGCGATCGGAAGCATCACACCGAGCGGAGTCATCACCGAGTTCACCGGCGGCCTGAGCAACACCGGCCAACCGTTCAGAGTAGTGGCGGCCGCGGACGGCAACCTGTGGTTTACGGAGAATAACCCTGCGCTCGAAGAAAGCCCTCTCAACAAGGGCATCGACCGGATCACGCCGACCGGAATCATTACCCAGTTCAACAACGGCCTGAAAGAAACGTGCCGTTTGTATATGTGCGCGGTCGGCGACCTAGTCGCGGGGTCCGACGGCAACCTCTGGTTCCGCGATGCTAGAGGGCCATTCGGGGCAATTGGCCGGATCACACCTGGCGGCACGATCACCGAGTTCGACCTAGGATCGACATTCTTCGAGCCACAGGGCCTCGTAGCTGGGCCCGAAGGAGACATTTGGTTCATCGACGTCAGAGGCCCGGCGGTTGGACGGATCACGATGAGCGGGGCGATCACAGGGTTCAGCGCCGGCCTCAGCGAACCTGTTCACGGCAGCCTCCCACGCGGCCTCGTAGCAGGCCCGGACGGCAACATGTGGTTCATCGACTACACAGCGATCGCGCGAATCACAACAACCGAACCGCCCGCGCAGACGCCCACCCCAATGATCACCGCTACTGTCACGACCGCAACGACGACGTCCAGCACCGGCAACGTGTTGCTTAGCAGTCCACGCATCACGACAACAAACACCGGCAAAGCGGCGGTGAAGCTCATCTGCACAGGCACCGCCATGTGCCGCGGCAAGCTGACCCTGACCGTCAAGACGAGCGGCAGAGGCAAGAAAAAGAGGCGCCCCAAGGCGACGACGATCGGGACGGCCGCCTTCTCAATCCCGCCGGGCAAGACCACGACTATCAAGCTCGCCCTAAACGCCACCGGACGCGCGCTGCTCGAAGCGCATCACGCGCGCCTAAGCGCCAATCTGGCGGTCCTGAAGTCTTCCCCCGCTCCGTCGCAGACGCAGACTGAGAATGTCGAGCTCGTGCAGCAGAAGGCTCATGGCAAGACGAAGACATGAGACATCGGATCGCCGCCATGCCCCTCACCATGGTGGCGCTCGCCGCTGGCGGCGTGACGATCGCCGTGGCCGGATCCGGCAGCGCCAGCGCGCCGGTCACGAAGGTGCAGGCCCCGTCGTGTTAGCAGGCGCGGTCAACTTTGCGAGCCGTTGACGGGGCGCTCGAGGCAACGGCTCTAGCTGCAACCCGGTTGTATGAACTTGCCCGTCTCGTGGGAGCTCTATGCTGCGCTCGATGGTTGAGCCCGCTCACGACTCCGGGTCTGCGCCCGGCGCCGAGGCCGAGGACTGGCTGCTGGGCTTCCTGGAGGAGTTCTCCGCGCTACCCGACGCCGAGCGTGACGCGGCGATCGACGCGCTCTCGCCCGAGGCACGCAGCGCGCTCGTGGCGCTCGCAGAGGCGCGCGCGGCGACGGCGGGAACGGACATGCTGCAGGCGCTCGACGCCGGGCAGGGCGGTCTTGACCGACTGCACGAAGTCGTCGACCCGGTCGACCTGCTCGCGGTTATCAATCTGGCTGTGAGGGAACAGCCGGATCTCGTCGTGGAGGCGCTGTTTGCGGCGGTCGTCTTGCATCGCCGCTGGGATCAGCAGGAGCCTTCCGAGATGCTCGCGCTGCGCGAACGCTGGCACTGGCACGTCTACGAGCAGATCCCGCCGCCGGCGCCCGATTCTTCCTAAGCTGCCGCCTGCGCGGCCCAGTCGCGGTACAGCTCGTAGTAGCGACCTTCGAGCTCGATCAGCTCGTCGTGGGTGCCCTGCTCGGCGATGCGGCCGTGCTCGAGCACGACGATGCGCCCGGCCTGGCGGATCGTCGAGAGGCGGTGTGCGATCACGATTGAGGTGCGCCCCGCGAGCAGCCTGCGCAGGCCCTGCTCGATGCGCGCCTCGGAGTGCAGATCGACGTTGGAGGTCGCCTCATCGAGCACGAGGATGCGCGGGTCGGCGATCAGCGCGCGTGCAAAGGCGATCAGCTGGCGTTGTCCGGCTGAGAGCTGCGAGCCGCGCTCGCCTACTTCGGTGTCGTAGCCGTGGGCGAGCTCGGCGATGAACTCCTCGGCGCCGACGGCCGCCGCGGCAGCGCGGATCTGGCTCTCATCCGCGTCCGGTCGCCCAAAGGCGATGTTCTCAGCGACGGTGCCGGAGAACAGGAATGCCTCCTGGGGCACGATCCCCATCTGTGAGCGCAGCGAGCGGCTCGCTACCTCGCGCAGGTCATGTCCGTCCACGAGCACACGTCCCTGTGTGGGGTCATAGAAGCGCGCCACGAGCTTCGCCATCGTCGACTTGCCCGCGCCCGTGGCGCCCACCAGCGCGACCGTCTGCCCGGGCGGTATCAGCAGGCTGACGTGATCCAGCGCGAGCACCTGCTCGGCCTCCGTGATCGGCGCCGCGCCCGACTCGGCGCCGGGCGCTGCTGTGTCGCGTTTGGCCGGCCGGCGCGCGTAGGAGAAGGACACGTCCTCGAACTCGACCTCGCCGCGAATCCGCTCCAGCTCGAACGCGCCGTGACGGTCCTCGAGGTCGGGGCGCACGTCGAGGAGCTGGAAGATCTTCTCCAGCGCCGCCATCCCTGACTGGTAGGTGGCGTAGAGCTGGGAGAGCTGCTGAATCGGGTCGAACAGGTTCGACAGCGCCGCCACGAATGCGACTACCGTGCCGACCGTGATGTGGCCTTCGATCGCCTGCAGGCCGCCGTATAGGACGATCATCGCGACTGCCACACCGGAGAGCATTTCCACGGTCGGGAAGTAGGCGGCGTTCAGTCGCACGGTCGTCATGTTCGCGTCGGAGTTGTCCTCGTTGAGCTCCGTGAAGCGCGCCACGTGACGGCGCTCCTGGGCGAAGCTGCGCACCACGCGAATTCCCGACAGCGTCTCCTGTAGATAGGAGGTGATCGCGCCGATCGTCTCTCGTGTGCGGCGGAACGCGCCCGCGGAGACGATCCGAAACCACAGTGAGCCGCCAAGCACGAGCGGCAGCACGATGAACGTCAGCAGCGCGAGCTTGACGTCGAGCACGAGCAGGATGCCCACGGTGCCAAGCAGCGTGAGCCCGGATTGGAACAGCGTCACCACCGAGTCGGTCACGAGGCTGTCGAGCGCCTCGACGTCGTTGGTCATGCGCGAGATCAGCACGCCCGCGGGGCGGCTGTCGTAGAAGCCGATCGGAAGCGTCTGCAGGTGCGTGAAGATGCGGATCCGCAGGTCTGCGAGCACGCGCTGGCCGACCCAGCCGACGAGGTAGGTCTGCACGTAGGTCATCGCCCAGACGAGCGCAGCCGCGATGAGGAACGCGACGACCACGATCGCGAGCGTGTTCGTGTCGTGCTTGTTGATCCCGTTGTCGATCGCCGCCTTCGCCAGCAGCGGCGGCGCGAGCGAGGCGCCCGTACCGAGGATCAGCGCCAGCAGCGTCAGGGTGGCGCGCCCACGATATGGCCCGATCAGCCGCAAAAGGCCACGCAGGTTGCGTCCGCGCGTGCCTTTGCTCGCACGCTCCCCGGTCCATTCCGGGCCGAAGCGCCCGCCCGCCCTGCCGCCGTGTGCGCTCACAGTCCGCTCACCTCGCGTTCGAGCGGCGCGCGCGTCATGAACACCTGGTCGGGCAGGCCCTTTTCGACGATTTCGCGGTACAGCTCGGAGGCGTCGAGCAGTTCGTGGTGGTCGCCGTGCGCGACGATTCGCCCGTGGTCGAGGACCACGATCTCATCCGCCAGCGAGATTGTCGATAGGCGGTGGGCGACCACGAAGGTGGTGCGCCCCGCCATCGCCTGATCGAGCGCGAGCTTGATGTTCTGCTCGGTTGACGCGTCCACCGCGGATGTGGCGTCGTCGAGGATCAGCACACGCGGGTCGGCCAGCAGCGCGCGCGCGATCGCGATCCTCTGGCGCTGCCCGCCGGACAGCGACAGGCCGCGCTCGCCCACGCGCGTGTCAAAGCCCTGCGGGAGCGCCATCACGAAGTCGTAAGCCTGTGCGCGGCGCGCGGCTTGCTCGATCTCATCAAAGCTCGCGGTGGGGCGGCCGTAGGCGATGTTCTCGGCGACCGACGCGGAGAACAGGAACGGGTCGTCGCTGACGATCGCCACCGCTTCGCGCAGCGAGCTGAGGCTGACCGTGCGGATGTCCGCGCCGTCGAGCAGCAGCTGCCCCTCGCTCGCCTCGTAAAGACGTGAGATCAGCGACACGAGGCTCGTCTTCCCTGAGCCTGTCGCGCCCACGAGCGCCACGGTGCTACCGGCGGCGATGTCGAGGTCGACGCCGCTGAGCACGGCCCGCGCTGCTCGCGGCGCCCCGTTGCCGTTGGCGCTCTCGAGCGACAGACTGCGCTCGCCGGGCGCGACGTAGGTAGCGCCGAACTCATCCTGCTCGTCGTAGCGGAGCGTCACACCGCGCAGCTCCACGTGGCCGCTGCCGGGCGGCAGCGGCGGGGCGTCGGACACCTCGACGATGCGCGGCTCGCGGTCGAGCACCTCAAAGATGCGCGCCCCGGATGCGGTCGCGCGCTGGGCCAGGCCGAGCAGCATGCCGAGCGAGCGCATCGGTCCGATCAGCATGTTCAGGTAGAGGTAGAACTGGCTGAACTCACCGAGCGTGAGGTGCGCATGGATCACGCTGCGCCCTCCGATCAGGAGCACAGCCGCGAGCCCCAGCTGCGGCAGGAAGCCGATCATCGGGTTGTACTTCGCCTCCAGGCGCGTCGCGACCATCGCCTGGTCGAACACACGCGCGACGCTGTGGCGGAAGCGCTCGAGCTGGCGCGGCTCGCGCGCGAAGGACTTCACCACGCGTACGCCGGAGATGTTCTCCTCGACGTCTGCGGTCAGCTCCGCGATCCGCTGCTGGACCTCCTGCACCGCCGGACGCGCGCTGCGTCCGTAGCGCTGGGAGATGAACACCACGAACGGCACCGGCGCCATCGCGATCAAGCCGAGCGCGGGGTTGAGGTAGATCATCGCCGCGCCTGCGAGCAGCAGCGTGAGGATCGACTGCAGGATGAACACGAGCCCGTAGCCGAGGAAGAAGCGCACCGCCTGCAAATCGACGGTGCCGCGTGACATCAGCTGTCCGGTCTGCTGGCGGTCGAAGAAGCTCAACTCCAGGCGCTGGAAGTGGCCATAGAGCAGATTGCGTAGGTCGACTTCGATCGCGAGCGACATGCGCCCGGCGATCATCCGGCGCATGTAGGTGAGCACCCAGCGCACGAGCACCGCGGCAACGATCACGAGCGCGAGCACGAGCAGCGTGTGACGGTCGTGCGCCCGCTGGGTGAGCTGGTGGTGTTCAGCGTGCGCGCCGCCTTTGCGGATCGCTTCGACCGCGAGGCCCGTGAGGTGAGGCAGCAGCACGGTCATCACCATCGCGACGCTCGCCAGCAGCCAGGAGACGGCCAGCCCCCGCTTGTAGGGGCGCAGAAATCCGAGTAGTCGGTAAAAGGTGTTCATAGTTGTGCGGTCAACGATTATCGCATGAGTCAGTCGCTGGCGACATCCGCCCCGCCAACGGAGCTGCTCCTAAGCTTCCTGTGTGTCTGCAGATGAGCACAAGTCGGGTCTCAGTCCTCGCGCGGGGCTATGCGACAGCTGCGTGCACCAACAACTCGTGCACACCACACGCGGCTCGAGCTTCTCGCTGTGCAAGCGCTCGCGTGAGGATCCAGCCTATCTGCGTTACCCGCGCCTGCCGGTGCTGAGCTGCGCCGGGCACGAGCCTCGCCAGCCGCCGACGCACCACCCGGATTGAGATGAGCCATCAGGCTGCTGTGGCGCCCGCGGGCTGCGGCTGTTCGCCGGGCGGCGGGGAGCTCGCTGCACCAGCTCCCGGACCGTGGCTAGAGCTGACGAAGTCGCGGCTGCGCACGAGCGCGAAGGCGAGCGCGGAGCCGACGAGCGCGAGCGTGCCTGCGACGATCAGGATGTCGGTGAAGGCACCGGTGAAACCCACGCGGTAGGAGGAGATCAGGGCGCTGTGCGCGCCCCGCGAAAGTGAGCCCGCGACACGCCTGATTTCACCGGACTCGAGCACCGTGCTCAGCTGCCCGTGGGCCGCGGAGAGGATCTCGCGGTAATGGCCGCTCGGCTTTAGCGCCGCGGTGGTCCCGCTCGTGACGCTGTGCTGGAAGATCGCGCCGAGCCCTGCGATCCCGGTGGCGATGCCGACCTGGCGCGAGGTGCTGTTGATGCCCGAGGCCATGCCGCTGCGCGCGGGCGGCACAACACCGATCGCGGCGGAGGCGAGCGGGGGGTTGACGAGACCGACGCC
The DNA here is from genome assembly GCA_963785435.1 of uncultured Solirubrobacterales bacterium. GTDB lineage: Bacteria > Actinomycetota > Thermoleophilia > Solirubrobacterales > Solirubrobacteraceae > Palsa-744. The sequence continues at coordinate 158,768 of CAWAVE010000007.1, read as the reverse complement.
GATGCCGGTGAGCACGAAGCCTGGAATCAGCGCGGTCCAGCCCGAGCTCGCGTCGACGGCGGTCATCGCATAAAGACCGGCCGCTACAAGCAATAGGCCGCTGCCGAGCAGCAGGCGCACGGGCACGCGTACGGTCAGCCGACCCGCGAAGGGCGCAACCGCAAAGGAGAGCAGCGTGGTGGGCAGGAAGCGCAGGCCGGCCTGCAGGGGCGTGAAGCCGAGCACGTTCTGGATGTAGAGCGTGAGGTAGAGGAACATCGCAAAGATCGAGCCCGACAGGGCGAAGGCGACGATGTTGGCGCCCGTGAAGGCCGGCCGGCGAAACAGCGCGAAGTCGAGCATCGGCCGCTTCTGCGCGCGCTCGACGAGCACGAAAGCCACGATCAGCGCGGCGGAGGCGACCAGCATCGCAAGGATCTGCGTTGAGCCCCAACCCTTGTCGTTGCCGCGCACGAGCGCGAAGACGAGCAGGAAGAGCGAGCCGGAAAAGGTGATCAGGCCGAGCCAGTCGACGCCCGTGGCATCGGGGTCGCGTGACTCCTGCACACGCGCGAGCGTGAGCGCCACGGCGGCGATGCCGATCGGCACGTTGACGAAGAAGATCCATTCCCAGCCGATGCCTGAGGTGATCAGCCCACCAACGAGCGGCCCGACGGCGACGGCGGCGCCGGTGACGGCGCCGAAGACGCCGAAGGCGGTGCCGCGGTCGCGTCCGTGAAAGGCCTGCGCGAGCAGCGCGAGCGAGGTCGCGAACATCATCGCGCCGCCCGTGCCCTGCAGGCCGCGTGCGAGGTTGAGCATCAGCGCGCTCGTGGAGAGCCCACAGAGCGCGGAGGAGCCGGTGAAGACGACGAGGCCCGTCACGAACACGCGCTTGCGCCCGAGCTGGTCGGCGAGCGCTCCTGCGGTCAGCAGGAAGGCAGCGAGCGTCAGCGAGTAGGCGTCCACGACCCACTGCAAATCCTGGAAGCTCGAGTGCAGTGAGCGCTGGATGTCGGGCAGCGCGACGTTCACGACGGTGATGTCGAGCAGCAGCATGAAGATCGCGATCGAGACCGCGATCAGGGTCCACCACTTACGCTCCATGTGACCTCCTTGGCTCGCGCAGGTGGCGCGCGAAGAACGGGACGACCCGCCGCCACAACTCGGCTGCGGGCGTGGGACGATAGGAGGGACGATAGTCGGCGAAGAAGGCGTGCCCGGCGTCCTCATAGACATCGATCTGGACCTCCTGGCCGCTCGCCGCGGCTCGCTCGCGCAGACGCTCGGCCAGCTCCGGCGAGGGGTTCTGATCCTCAGCGCCGATGGCGGCGAGCAGCGGGCAGTGCAGCTGCGCTGCGAGCTCGAGCGGTGGCGTTGGTCGCACGGATGTTCTCTCCTCATCGAAGGTGGCGCGGTCGATGAAGCCGCCCCAGCAGTCCACGGCCGCGTCGAGCCGATCGCTCGCGCAGGCGAACAGCAGCGCAAAGCGCCCGCCCATGCAGAAGCCGATGCAGCCGACGCTGCCGTTGGCCTCGGCGCGAGCGCGCAGCAGATCGGCCGCCCCCTCGAGGTCGCCGAGCGCGGTCGCATCGGACATCGCGAACAGGCGTTTCATGAGCGCCGGGCGGTCGTCGAGCGGTGGCGGTCCGCCTTCGCGCGTGTAGAGGTCCACGCCGAGCGCGCTGTAGCCGAGGTTGGCGAAGCGGTTGACCACGTCGCGGATGTGCTCGTTGAGGCCGCCGGCCTCGTGGATCACGACGATGCCGGGGCGTGGCCCCGCGCTTGTTGGTACGGCGAGATAGCCGTTCACTTGCTCACCGTGGGCGCCCACGTAGGTGAGCTCCTCAGCACGGATGCGCGTCGGGTCGCTGACAGCACCCGGCACTCCCTCGGGACTCGGCATGGCTTGTACAACTGTCATCCGCTCGCGCTCCCTCTCTCGATCAGCTGACGGTTGGCGCTGCGGTGCTCTGCTCGCGCAGCCTACGCTTGACACGCTTACGCGTGTCGCTGAGCTCCTGCTCGAGCTTGGCGAGCTCGCTGGAGCGGTGGCGGACGAGCTCCAGCTGATGCTCGATGTGTCCGAGCGCCTCCTGCAGAAGCTCACGCCGGCGCTGCGCATCGACATCAGCGCGGCGTAGCTGCGCACGCACCTCAGCGCGCGCCTCCTCGGCGGTAAGCAGTGTCTTCAGCTCCTCGAGCGAGACGCCGAGCAGGTGCTTGAGGCGCATCACCTCGCGCAAACGCTCGACCTCGCGTTGCGTGTAGAGGCGGTGGCGCCCCGAGGGTCGTGCGGGCACGTGGGGCAGCAGGCCGATCTCCTCGTAGTAGCGGATCGTGCGCGGCGTGGTGCCGACGAGACGCGCGACATCACCGATGCGCAGGCTCTGCGTGCTGGTGTCGACGGTGGCGCTCACGTAGAGACGCTCAACTGCTGGTCGTGCTCGATGGCTGGATCCTGCCATGGCTGAAGGTCGGCCTTCTCTGGTGGCGCGGCGCGGGGGTGGCGTGGGCGCATCAGGCATACGGCGGTGCCGAGCAGCGAGGTGCCTGCGAGCACCCAAAGGGCGACGTGCATGTTGGCGATGAACGGCGCGAGCTTCTCGGCGGAGAGTCCCTTGGAGAGACCCGAGAAGATCGCGAACAGCGTGGCTTTGGGGATCGCTGAGGTCACGATCGCAAGCACGAAGGCGATCGAGAGCACGGCGCCGGTGTTCTGCAGAAGCGTGCGAGCGCCGGCTGCGATGCCGCGCCTGTGCGCGGGGACGGTGCCCATCATCGCAGCGGTGTTGGGGCTGTTGAACATCCCCGATCCGACGCCCACAACGAGCAGCCACAGGCCGCTCTGCCAGTAGGCGGTGTGCACGTCGAGCGTGGTCATGCCGGCCAGCCCGGCGGCGCTCACGAGCATGCCGAGCGCGGCGAGCGTGCGCGAGCCGTGGCGGTCGGCGTAGACGCCGGCGATCGGCGAAGCGACGAGCATGCCGAGCGCGAGCGGAATCAGCTTGATGCCCGCTTCGATCGGTGAGTTGCCCTGTGCACCCTGGTAGTAGAAGACGAACAGGAACATCAGCGCAAAGCGCGCGAGGCCGTTGATGAAGGAGGCGGCGCTGGCGGCTGCGAACAGCCTGTTCTTGAAGATGTTCAGATCGAGCATCGGCGCGCGCGAGCGGCGCTCGATCACGACCCACAGCGGCAGCAGCACCGCGGCAGCGATCAGGCCGCCGATCACGAGGCGATCGCTCCAGCCGCTGATGCCGCCGCGCGAGACGCCGTAGACGAGGCCGGTGAGGCCCACGACGAAGGTGCTCGTGCCGAGCACGTCATAGCCGCGCACGCTGTCCGGTTTGGATAGCTCGCGCAGGATCAGCGCGCCCCAGGTTGCGCCGCCGAGCGCGAAGGGAACGTTGAACCAGAAGACCCAATGCCACGAGATCGCCACGAGCGCGCCGCCCAGCACGGGGCCGAGCACGAGCCCGATCGCGGCGACCATCGTGTTGGCGCCCATCGCAAGCCCGAGTTCCTCCTTGGGGAAGGCGTCGGTGACGAGCGCGGCGGCGTTGGCGAACAGGAAGGCGGAGCCGATGCCCTGCAGGATGCGCCACAGGATCAGCACGGTCGAGTCGGGTGAGAAGCCCGCGCCGAGCGAGGCGAGCGCGAAGACGAGGAAGCCACCGACGTAGGCGCGCTTGCGCCCGAACAGGTCGCTGAGACGACCGGCCATCAGCACGAGCACGGTCGCGGCGATCAGGTAGGCGAGGATCACCCAGACGAGCGCCAACAGGCTTGTGTGTAGCGATCGCTCGAGGTCGGGGAGCGCGATGATCAGCGTGCCGGAGTTGGTCGCGGCGAGGAGCATCCCGAGACTCGTGCAGGAGAGCGCCCACCACTTGTAGTGCTCGTGCCCTGCCGCGACGCCAAAGCGCCGGCCGCTCACCGCGCCAGGAGTCACTCTGCTGCTCACCGTGCCTGCTCCGATCTGCTCTGAATCAAATATGACGTGAACGTAAAGATCAGAATAACAGTCCACGGGAGCGGTGGCCGATGCTGCCGCCCCCGGTTCTGGGTAGCCTTCGGAGACGATGGTCATGCAGGAACAGGCACGCCGCCTAAGCGAACCACTGCGCTGGGACAAGCGTGAGAAGAAGGTGATGGCGAGCGTGCTCGCCGTGACCGCGGCAGCGTTGATCGCGTTGGTGATCTACGGTTTGACGACGGGCGGGTCCGCGCGTGCGGACTGCATCAGGGTCACGTTCGCCAGCACACTCGGCGGCGGCGATCTGCATAGTTGCGGTGCGAAGGCGCGCCAGATCTGTACTTCGGGCGCTTTTCGCGGTATCGGACCTGAGCTGCAGCGAGCCTGCGCGCACGCCGGCTTCGCTTATCGCGCGGCGCACTAGCGATCTAGACAAATGTCGAAAGCCGTCGGCCAACTGTTGGCCAGGATGGCCCTACCCGCGATCCTCCGTGACGGTTTTCATACGCGGACTGTCATCGGTGCGCGGAGCCCGCTCGTGTGGGGGGAGCCGGGCATCACAACCACTAAGTAGGAAATTGGAGGCCCATGTCCTGGCTGGCATATCCAAGTTGGCTGAACGCGGGAGATAACGCGTGGCAAATGACGGCGGCGACCTTCGTCGGGCTGATGAGCCTGCCGGGCCTTGCGGTCCTGTACGGCGGCGTCATGCAGAAGCGTTGGTCGGTCAACAGCATGATGCTCACCTTCGTCGCATTCTCACTCGTCTTGGTCGCCTGGGTGCTGTGGGCGTTCAAGATGGGCTTCGGGACCCCAATTGGCTCGGGTCATGGGTTCTTTGCGAGCATGTGGGGTAAGTCGGGAACGGTGCTCTCGCAGGGCGCTGAGCAGGGACAGGCGATCATTCCGTCGATCACGGAAGGCCCGCCGTTCCACTTCCCGCAATCCTCGCTTGTTTATTTCCAGTTCGTGTTTGCGGGAATTACACCGATCCTGATGCTCGGCTCTGTGCTTGGCCGCATCAGCTTCAAGGCGTGGATACCGTTCGTGCTGCTGTGGATCACGTTCGTGTACACGGTCAACGCGTTCCTGATCTGGGGCGGCGGGTACTTCGCCTTTCATGGCGCGCTGGATTACTCGGGTGGTTATGTCATTCACCTCGCGGCCGGTATCTCTGGTTTCGTCGCGGCGGCCGTCATCGGGCCACGTCTGCAACGAGATCGCGAGGTCGACGCTCCGAACAACCTGCTGATGGTCGCCGCCGGCGCGGGGCTACTGTGGCTTGGCTGGAACGGCTTCAACGGTGGAGACTCCTACTACGCGGGTGCCAACGCATCGGCAGCGGTCCTGAACACGAACATCTGCACCGCGGTAGCGATGCTCGTGTGGATTGCGTGGGACTACATCTTCCGCGACAAGCCGTCTTTGATCGGCTCGGTCAACGGGATGATCACGGGGCTGGTCGCGATCACGCCGGCGGCCGGCTTCATCACCGGCTGGGCGGCGATCGCTATGGGCGTGATCGCATCGACGATCGTCTGGATGGCGATCAGGTTCCTGTCTCGAGCGCCCGTGTTCCGTAACGTGGACGACACCCTGGGGGTGATCTACACGCACGGGATCGCGGGGCTGACGGGCGGCCTGTTGGTCGGGGTCTTCGCCGACCCGGCCGTTGTCCTCTACCACGGCATCGGTGGGGCGAGCGATCTACCCGGCAAAGCGGGCGTGCTGCACGGTAGCTGGACGCTGCTTCGCTGGCAGGCTGAGGCCGGCCTCTGGGTGATCCTGTTCAGCGGGATCATGACGTTCATCCTGCTGAAGATCGTCGGTATCTTCATGCCGCTGCGTCTTTCCGATGAGGAGCTGGAGATCGGCGATCACGCGATTCACGGCAGCGAGGTCTACCCGTCGGATGTGCCGACGCTTGGCGGGCCGCATGCACCGGCGTGGCAGCCCAGCGGTGGCGCAGTGCCGGCGGGGGCGGGCGCTTAGACGCTCGGCCAAAAGGACTTCCAGCCCGGGCGCGGCCTCCCCACGGACGCGCCCGGGCCTGGAAGGGCAACCGCACTCTCGATCGACGGCCCCGCACTTTGCGGGGTCGTCGCCGTTTAGAGCGCGATGCCGATCGGGCAGGCGACCCCGGTGCCGCCGAGGCCGCAGTAGCCGCCGGGGTTCTTGGCGAGGTACTGCTGGTGGTAGGCCTCGGCGTAGTAGAAGGGGTGCTCGGGGTTGCCCTGCAGAAGTTCAGTGGTGATCGTGCCGTGTCCAGCTGTGCTCAGCATCTGCTGGTAGGCCGCCTGCGAGGTCTCGGCGGCTGCGCGTTGCTCCTCGTCGCTATAGAGGATCAGCGAGCGGTACTGGGTACCACGGTCGTTGCCCTGGCGCATTCCCTGGGTCGGGTCGTGCCCCTCCCAGAACAGCTTGAGCATGTCCTGATAGCTCGTGACGGCGCTATCGAAGGCGACGAGCACGACCTCGGCGTGTCCGGTGCGCCCGCTGCAGGCCTCCTCGTAGGTGGGGTTGGGCGTTGTGCCGCCCGCGTAGCCAACGGCGGTGCTGTAGACGCCGTGCGCCTGCCAGAAGATGCGCTCGGCGCCCCAGAAGCAGCCCATCCCGAAGACCGCGACCTGGACGCCGGGCGGGAAGGGTCCCTTCAGGGGTGTGCCGAGCACCTCATGGCGCTCGGGCACGCGCAGCTCCTCGCTACGACCGGGGAGGGCGGCGTCAGCGGCGACGAGGACGGCCTTATCGGCTCCGAAAAAGCGCATAGCTCAAGGCTAGCGCGAGTAGACGGTGAAGAAGTCGCGGTCGTCCGGTTCCAGATAGCGCGAAGCCGAGCGGCTCATGCTAGGCAGCAGGTTCTTGGGTTCTTCTGCGCCAGGAGCGCCGTAGCTGATGAAGCTGACCCAGTAGGAGTTGATGTCGAGCTCCATCGCGCGCACGGCGCCTGCATGCTGCAGCGTACGCGCGAGGCTCGCGACCGTTTGTTCTGGGCCTGCCGCATAGATCAGGTTGCCACGCTTGTCCACACCGATGCCCGAGCGCCATACGAGCACGGCGTTGCCGACGGTTGCGCCCCATTCGGCGCCGTTTGCGAGGCTCGTGTTGAGCTGAGCTTCGTTGACGATCAGCGGGAGGTTCTGACGCGCGAAGCTCACGCCCGGCGGAGCAACGCCGCCGTAGCGCCAGTCGATCACGTCGACACGACCGTCGCTGTAGCCGACGAGGGTGGCCTGGCCATTCTGCAGCCTGGCGTAGGTGTGCCCGCCGACGGCGAAGCCGCCGCGAGAGTCGTTCAGCTTGAAGCCGCTGTTGAAGCTTGCGATCAGGCGTCCGCGAGCTTCGCGTGGGACGTCCATCGCGCCACGAGGCAGCGAGACGGAGGGCTCGAGGCGGCCGGGGTGCAGCGAGACGACGGCACGTTTGGTGTTGATCCAGGCCAGGCCGGCGACCACACGCGGGTATTCGGGCTGGTTGCGTAGCGTGCTCAGCAGCACAGGTGGGTTGGCTTCAAGCCCCGGGCGCGTGGCATGCCAGCTGCCCTCGCCGGGGAGTGCTGGGTGCAGCATTGCGGGCACGCTGGCGGGTCGGAATTCCTGAGCGGCCTTGATCGCGGTTGCGGCGCCACCGACGCCGACTTTCGGCAGCGCTCGCAGGGTGGGGCCGCCCTTGCTCGGCGCTGTGAGGCTGTAGTAGACAGACTCGATCTTGGCAACAAGGCCGGCTCCACCGTTGTCGCGCAGCCACTCGACGGTGCGGATGCCGAGGCTCGAGTTGGAGGTGCGATTGAGGGCGCCGAGGTAGGAAAAGGCTGCAGGGATCAGCACGAGCGCAGCGGCGATCAGAAAGATCCGCCGCAGGCGTGTGGCGCCGCGCGGGCCGCTGCTGCGTCGCTCCGGTCGCGGGGCCGCACGGAGCCGCCCGTGCGTGGCGGCGCTGTTCTCCATGTGTGAACTGTAGGAGGCACGCACGAGGATCAAGCCTGGTGGCCGCGCCCTGAGCGGATTCTCACATAAGAGAACTCTCATCATCAGAAATGGGTGACCGCGCCGAAAACGGGCTTTCATGTGGAATCCTCATTATGTGGGTAGTGGTCCGTGGGGGGCCGGACCTCCTCATGAGACCACCACTTACCGGAGGTTTAACTAATTCACCCGCTCGAAGCAGTAGCGACGGATGAACATGCGCGCGCGCAGCCGCCGCAGGTAGGCTCGCCACCGCGCATCGTGCACGCGCTCGCACGCGAGCAGCCGATGCTCGCCGAACGCGCACCGGCGGCAGGCGCGTTGGCACGCGCAAAGGTGCTCTTGCGCGCGTGCAGACCGCGCCAGTGGAGCAAGAACCTGTTGGTGCTTGCGGCGCCAAGCGCGGCGGGCGTGATCGAGCAGCCGCTGATCGCAGCGCAGCTGACAGGGGCCTTCGTGGCGCTCTGCCTACTCTCCAGTGCGACCTATCTGGTCAACGACGTGCGCGACCGCGAGCAGGACCGCCTGCATCCCCGCAAGCGCCTGCGCCCGATCGCAGCGGGCGAGCTCGCACCGCACATCGCGCTGCGCTGGGCGGTGGTGCTGGCTGTGCTCGGCATCGCGCTCGCGAGCCTGGTGCGCCCGACGTTTGGCGCGGTGGCGGTCTGCTATTTGGCGCTGACGGCTAGCTACTCGCTATGGCTGCGGCGGGTGGCGGTGGCGGACATCCTGGCGATCGCGGCCGGCTTCGCATTGCGCGCGATCGCGGGTGGCGTGGCGACGGATATCTATCTGTCGCGTTGGTTTGTCATCGTGACGGCATGCTTTGCGATCTTTCTCGTGACGGCCAAGCGCTACGCGGAGCTCCGCGAGCAGGGTGCAGGAGCGTCGCTGCGGCCAACGCTCAGGCGCTACTCGCTGGGCGGGTTGCGGGCTGCACTGTTGGCTTCCGCGGCGCTCGGCTGTACGGCGTACATCGGCTGGGCGGTCACGCGCCCGGCGCACCTGCTCTGGTATGGGCTCTCGATTGTGCCGCTGATGCTGTGGCTCGCGCGCTACGCGAAGCTGATCGGCTCAGGAGCGGGGCAGGCCCCGGAGGAGCTGATCCTGCGCGACCGCGCGCTGCTCGCGATCAGCGTGACGTGGGGTCTGCTGTTCCTGGGCGGCGTCTATGTCGGTCACTGAGCTGAGCGCGCCGCGCATACCACGGGGCGTGCAGCGGCAGCTGAGCGGGTGGGGGCGTACGGCAGGCGGGCGCAGTCGCGTGTTCGAGCCGCAAGACGTCGAGGATGTACGCGCGGTGATGACCGCGGAGCGCTCCTCGACAAGGGGACTGATCGCGCGCGGCGCGGGCTGCAGCTATGGGGACGCGGCGCAGAACGACGGCGGCGACGTGCTCGATATGCGCGCGTTGAACCGGATCGGCGCGCTGGACCGCGAGCGACTGCTGATCAGCGTGCAGGCGGGCGTGACGGTCGCGCAGCTGATGGCGCACCTGGGCGTGCAGGGTCTCGGCCTGCCGGTGGTGCCGGGCACTCGCCACGTCACGATCGCGGGCGCGATCGCAAGCGACATCCACGGCAAGAACCACCATCGCGACGGCGCTTTCGCGCGGCACGTGGCCTCGATAACGCTCTGCACAGCAACGGGCTCTGTGCTGGTGCTCTCGCCGGAGTCCGATGCTGAGCTGTTCTACGCGACGCTCGGCGGCATGGGTCTTACGGGGATCATCCTCGAGGCGAGCCTGCATGTGGAGCTCCAGCCCTCGCGGTGGGTGCGCGTTGACATCGACCGCACGCGCGGGCTCGATGAGACGCTCGAGCTGATCGGTGCGAGTGAGCGCCACCGCTACTCGGTCGCGTGGCTGGACCTGCTCGCAGGCGGATCGCGGATGGGCCGCGCGGTGATCGAACGTGCAGATCCCTGGAGCGGCGCCGCGCCTGAAACGTCGATCATTCGCCGCAGACGTCTCGCGGCGGCTGCGAATCCGGCTTCGTTGCTCGGCGGCCCGATGGTGACGGTGCCTACCGGCGTGCCAGGTGTGTTGCGTGCGGCGAACGTGCGCGCCTTCAACGCGTTGCGCTGGGCGAGCTCGCCACGCCGCAAGCGCTCACACGCGGAGGCGCTCGCGCCGTTCTTCTTCCCGCTCGATGTGCTCGGCGCGTGGAACCGGCTGTATGGAGCGAACGGCCTGATCCAGTATCAGCTCGTGATTCCAAGCGGCCAGGAAGCGGCGCTCGAGGCGAGCTTCGCGCTCATCCAGCGGCGGGGGCTGCCGGTCTACCTCGCGGTCTTCAAGCGCTTCGGCGCGGCGTTCGGCGGCCCACTGTCGTTTCCCCTGGAGGGTTGGACGCTGGCGCTCGACATGCCGGCGGCGGCGCCGGGTCTGCGGACGGCTCTCGAGGAGCTAGATGCGCTCGTGGCAAGCTGTGGCGGGAGGGTTTACCTGACGAAGGATGCGCGCCTTGGCCGCGAAGCGCTCGAGGCGATGTATCCAGGGTTGGAGGACTTCAGAGCGGTGTGTGAGCGTGTCGATCCCGAGGGTCTGCTTGGCTCGGATCTCTCACGGCGGCTTGGGATTGGTGTGCGATGAGCGCCAAACGGGCGGGCTCGAGGGGCACCGTGTGATCGTGCTCGGCGGAACCTCGGAGATCGCGCTGGCGATCGTGCGTGAGCTGATGCTGCGAGCGCCGCGTGAGGTGGCGCTGGTGGGTCGTGACGGCGAGGGTCTTGCACGTCGCGCGGAGGAGCTGCGTGCGGCCGGCAGCGCGCGCGTGCTCACGTTCACCGTTGACGCGCTCGCGCTCGAGCAGCACTCCGAGGTGATAGGTCGTGCTTTCAGCGAGCTCGGCGGCGGCGACATCGTGTTGGTCGCAGTGGGCACGCTGGGCACTGAGCGAGGGGGCCTGCCGGATGACGTTGCGGCGGCGACACAGACGCTTGCGGTGAACCTCGTTGGAGCGGGCTCGCTGCTGATGCATGCGGCGCAGCATCTGCGCGCAGCGCGCAGTGGCACGCTCGTGGTGCTCTCCTCGGTGGCCGCGGAGCGCGCGCGGCGAGCAAATGCGGTGTATGGCGCCTCCAAGGCGGGCCTCGATGCGCTCGCGCAGGGCCTCGCGGATGACCTGCACGAGGATGGCGTGCGTGTGCTCGTGGTGCGCCCCGGCTTCGTGCACACGCGCATGACGCGTGGACTTGATCCTGCGCCGCTGGCGAGCACCCCCGAGGGGGTGGCGGCGGCGGCGCTCGCAGGGCTCGACAGCGGCGCGCAGACAGCGTGGGCACCGCGAGGGCTGCGAGCGCTTATGCTCGTGATGAAGATGATTCCCCGGCCCCTGTTCCGCAGGATCAAGCGATGAGCGCGACACATCGATCAGAGCCGAGCGCACCGCCGGCTAGGCCGGTGCCGAGGGACATCGCGCACCTGCAGAGCCGCCGTCGCGAGGCGAACCGACGCCGGCGACTCTTGCGGATCGACGTGGTGGTGGGGCTGCTCGTGGGGATCGTGCTGTTGCTGGCCACGCCGGGGATCGCGATAGCGGCGATCGTCGCCGGGTTGCTCGTGCTGGCGTGCGTGCTCTCGGTGGTCGTGCAGCGCCGCAGAGAGCGCCGGCGCAGGCCGGGCGCGAGCGTCCGCGCTTAGCGAGGTTCGAGCACGAACACGGCGATGTCGCGCGAGGTGCGCTCGTCGTAGTCGTCGAAGCCGGCGTACTGTGCGTTCATCTTCTGCCACAGCTCCGCGCGCTCCTCGCCCTCGGCGACCCGCGCACGCACTGAGCGCCGCTCGCCGCGGATCTGCACGTCGGCATCGGGGTGAGCCTTGAGGTTGTGAGACCAGGCCGGAGCACGGGCGTTGCCGGCGTTGGATCCGATCACGATCAGGTTCTCGCGATCGGCGAGGAACAGCACGGGTGCGGTGCGCGGTTGTCCCGAGCGTCGTCCAGTGGAGGTGAGCAGCAGCACGGGCGCACGGCCTACCTTGCCCATCAGCCGCCCCTGCGTGAGGCGATAGATCGGCACGTTGAGCTTGCCTGTGGCGCGCAGCATGCCGGCGGGCATCGACATCGAGAAGCGCGAAAGCATGTGATCGCTGGGCATCGGTGGAGTATGTCACCGGCGTGCGCACGCGCGTAGAGCGCGCCGGTAGAGTCCGCCAGAATGTCCGCAAGGAGCTCTGCGCCGGTGGTGCTCTATGAGGTCGAGGATCGCGTCGCGCGGATCACGCTGAACCGCCCCGAGCGCGGTAACGGCATCACGCGCGAGCTCGTCACGAGCTGCAGGCGTGTGTGGAGCGTGCGGATCTCGACCCGCGCGTGCACGTGCTCGCGCTCGCGGGCAACGGGCCTGGTTTCTGCGGGGGATACGACCTCGTGGAGAGCGCGGAGGGCATGGGCGCGCGGGCACGACGGCGAACCCGAGGGCGGCGCGGGCTCGCCGCTTGACCCGGCCGTGATCGCTGCGAACCACGATCCACGCGAGACGCTGGGACCCGGCGCTCGACTACGCGATGATGAGCCGCAACGTTCGTGGCTTCATGAGCCTGTTTCACTGCGGCAAGCCGGTGCGTTTGCAAGGTGCACGGCTTCTGCGTGGCTGGCGGCACCGACATGGCGCTGTGCTCGGATCTGCTGGTGATCGCGGAGGACGCCAAGATCGGCTACCCGCCCGCGCGGGTTTGGGGTTTGCCGACGACGGCTCTGTGGGCGCACCGCATCGGCGCGCAGCGCGCAAGCGGCTGCTCTTCACGGGCGATTGGCTGTCGGGCACAGAGGCGCTCGAGTGGGGCCTCGCGATCGAGGCGCCGCCGGCGTCCGAGCTCGTGGCGCGCACGGAGATCCTGCTCGAGCGGATCGCGCGCATGCCGATCAACCAGCTCGTGATGATGAAGCTGCTCGTCAACCAAACGCTCTACGCGCAGGGCCTCATGCGACGCAGGTGCTGGGCACGGTGTTCGACGGCGTCACGCGCCACACGGCCGAGGGCTACGCCTTCCAGCAGCGCGCCGCTGAAGCCGGCTTCCGCGAGGCGGTGCGCGAGCGCGACGAGCCTTTCGGCGATGCGGGGCGCTCCACCTTCAAAGGCTAGCTGGGCCTGCAGCAAGTGGTGCAGGAGAGTGCTCCCTGGACGCACGCGGCCGACGAGGGCTAGAATGCACGAACCTTGCGGATGTAGCTCAGCTGGCTAGAGCGTCGCCTTGCCATGGCGAAGGTCGAGGGTTCGAATCCCTTCATCCGCTTCAGGCAAAACCCCTGGGTTTCCGGGGGTTTTGTTGTTTGTGGAGTGTGGCGGGGTAGGGCTTGTTGTGTCGTGGGTAGCAATCGTGGGTAGCAAATGAGCGGTGCACGGCCGTTCGCATTAGTGCACGACTGCCTGCGAGAGGGGCGCATCTCGGTCTCGGGGCGGGGGCGTGACGCCGCCGGGGAGCAAACCGGGGAGCGAGCGGGTGACGATGAAAATCAGATCCAGCCACCCACAGGAACCCCGGAAGTCCGGCGCGAGCTTCCTCTACGAATAGGGCCCGCTCTCAGTCCGCGCGCCGAGCGCTCTGAACCTCCGCGCGCATGGCGAGCGCGCCCGCCAACTCCCGCCTCCCGATCCGATCGCAACCGTTGAGGTCTGCGATCGTCTGAGCCACGCGTAGGACGCGTTGCTCGCCACGCATGCTGAGATGTGCATCCGCGCGCGCCTTGCGCATCAGCGTCTCGGCGCCGCCATCGAGCCGCGAGTGCTCGCCGAGCAGACGAGCGTCCATCTCGGCGTTTACGCTCAGCCCGTAGCGGGCGAGGCGCCGAAGCTGGCGCTCGCGGGCTGAGGCGACGCAAGCCAGTGCCTGCGCGGAGTCGATCGATGCGCTTCGCGTTCGCTGCTGACCGCTTGGGCGCCGCAGGCCGACGAGCAGATCGATGCGGTCCAGCAACGGCCCGCTCAAGCGGCGGCGGTGGCGCGCGAGGTCAGCCTGTTTGCAGACGCAGCGCTCTGCATCCCCCGCACGGCCGCAGGGGCACGGGTTCATCGCCGCGATCAGCATGAAGCGCGCGGGATACACCGTATGGTGGCGTGCGCGTGCGATCACGACGCGACCGTCTTCGAGTGGCTGGCGCAGTGACTCCAACGTCGCCCGGGTGAACTCCGAGAGCTCATCGAGGAACAGCACGCCGTTGTGGGCCAGTGCGATCTCCCCGACCCCGCCCGCTCGCGCTCCGCCGATTAGCCCCGCGACGGTCACCGAATGGTGCGGCGCGCGGAAAGGACGGGTGCGCGTGAGCTCTTCGACGGACGCTCCAGCGAGGCTGCGGATGCGGGCCGTCTCGATCGCTTCGGTGCGGTTGAGTGGCGGAAGGATGCCGGGCAGTCGCTGGGCGAGCATCGTCTTGCCCGTCCCGGGAGGGCCGCTCAGCAGACAATGATGCCCGCCCGCCGCCGCCACGACCAGCGCTTTGACCGCACGCTCCTGCCCGCGCACGTCGGCAAGGTCAAGGACACGAGCACCGCCACGCCGCGCGGTGGCGGGAGGTGTGGGTGGCCTTGAGTCTGGATCGCCGCCTGCAAGCACGCGCACGGCGCTGGTGAGATGCTCGACTGGAGCGACCTCGAGTCCCTCGACTAGCGTGGCCTCCCCGGCGCTCGCCGGTGCGAGTAGGAGCATCGAGAGGCCCGTCTGCCGTGCGGCCTGTGCGACCGCGAGCGTGCCTTGGGAGGGTCGCACCGAGCCGTCGAGTGCGAGCTCGCCGAGTAGTGCCGCACGGTCCAGACGCGCCGTGGAGATCTGCCTGCTGGCGGCGAGCAGCGCGCAGGCGAGCGCGAGGTCGAGCCCGCAGCCCGCCTTGGGTAGCTCGCCCGGCGCCAGGTTCGCCGTGATGCGCTGCGCGGGGAACTGAAAGCCGGCGTTGCGAATCGCCGCTGCGATGCGCTCGCGTGCCTCACGCACGGCCGCGTCGGCAAGGCCCACGATCGCGAAGGCCGGCAGCCCGCGCCGCACGTCGACCTCCACGCAGACGTGGCGGGTCGTCAGGCCGTCGATGGTGAAGGCGTGCGTGTGCGCGTACATGATGCAGGGCTCCTCGCGGCTGATGGGGGGAGCGCTACAAGCTAGGTCGCGCTTGGGATGCGACGCTCGTCGGGGCGTGCAGGCCTCGCCGCGAGCGAATCTGATGATGCTTGGCAGGGCCGCATGCGGCCCTGCCCCGGTGGGCGCATGCGCCCACCGGCGACTCCGCACATGTGCGGAGTCGAACTGCCTGAAAGCTTTTCGGCTGCTACATCCCGGCGGGGTGACGCACGACGTAGCCGGCCGTCGAGGTCATGCTGCTCGACCAGCGCGTGCCCGTTTCGGCCAGCGCCACGGTGTCGAAGCGTTTGCCGTCCACGACCATGAAGGCGTGTTCGGAGTTCGCGTAGATCGTGATGTGCGCGCCCGGTCCAGGTTCGCCGTAGGACTCGAGTGCACCGGAGGCCTCGGGTGCGCTGATCAGACCGCCGCCGTGCAGCGCGTAGGAGACCGATCCCGAACAGTCATAGCCCGAGGACTGGAAGGAGCCATGGCCGCCGCCCCAAATGTAGGGGGTGGTCGCGATTTCATCGCCTGCGGCGATCACGCGTGCGACCACGCTTGAGCCTTCGCCGCCGCCAGTGGAGCTTTCTGATGAGACGCGCGCCGATGCGGGCGGTGTGAGCGTGCCCTCGGTCTGGATGCCCAGCAGGCTCCACGTCGCCGGACCAACAACGCCGTCGGGGTTGAGCCCGTGACGAGCCTGGAGCCGGCGGACAGCCGCCTCGGTTGAGGGGCCGAATTCACCATCGGGTGTGAGCTTCAGCGCTTTCTGCAGGCGCGCCACCGCGCTGCCGGACACTTCGCCGCCGCCTTCGGATTTTTCTTCGCTCGCCGCTGCTGCCACGGCCTGTGCGCTGTGGTGATGGTGAACCTGTGCGACCGCCGAGGCCGGCGGTGTGAGCGTTTCCTGAGAGTGAATTCCGATGATGCTCCAGGTCGCCGGACCCACCACACCGTCAACCGTGAGCCCGTGACGTGCCTGAAGGCGACGCACCGCCGCCTCGGTCTGCGGGCCGAACTGCCCGTCCGCGGAGAGCTGTAGAGCGCTCTGCAACCGTGAGACAGCATTTGTTTCACCGCCTTGCGAGCTCGCGCCTTCGCCGCTCGCTGTGGCTGCGGTCGCGGCTTCGCTCTTGAAGCTCGTCGCAAAGCGCCGCCCGCTGCCTTCGCCGCGCAGCGCGGCAAACGTCGCGGGGCCGGCGATTCCGTCGACGCCCAGGCCCTTGCTCGATTGGAAGCTGCGCACTGCTTCTTCGGTTTCTGATCCGTAGACACCGTCGACTGAGATCCCGAGCGCCTGCTGTAGCAACTGCACCTGCCGGCCTTCCGCGCCACTTGACAGCACGATGCTGTGTTCGGTCGTGGTCGCCGGTTCGGGGCTGGGGACGCTGTTGAGCGTTTCCTGTCCGCTTGCGAGGCTTGCGGTTGGACCTACCGTGAATGCTGCAAGCGCTCCGAGCGAGGCGCGCTTGGCGCGCGAGCTGGTGGGAACGAAGTGCAGGTTCGCAGCACGGCGACGAGCTCTGGAGCGCCCCAGCGAGAGGTGCCAAGGCTCCTCATCGGCGAGATCGCGCAGCGCACGCGAAGCGTTGCGTGCGTCGAGCAACACCATCGGTGCGGACGAGGCAGCGGCGCGGCGGGCACGTCCGTGTGCGGAATTTCGGCGAGCGCGCGAGCGTTCAAGCGAAGCCTGCCAGTGCTCATCAACTGCAAGATCACGTAGGGGTCCCGGCATCCGAGGGCGTCCTTTCTAAATTCCATTGCATGGCGCCTACGGGGTTAGCTGTCGGGCTCGCGTAACCATCTACGCTACGCCACACGAAGGTGGCGATTCGCCCCCGCAGTCTCACGACTGCATTGGGTCCCCCGCTCCTGGACCCCGTGGGGTCTAGGACTCGGCACGAACGAGCGGCAAGGTAACAGGTTTTCTTGCAAGATGCATCACAGGGGAAGGACTGCAAGGTTTATTGCCGACGTAAGCGGGGACGCGCATGCGCTCGCGCTGGTAAGTTCGATGGGACATGCGCAAGCAAGCTATCGATCCAAGACTGCTGCTCGCACTGCTCGCCCTGGTGCTCGTCGCAGGGGGTGTTGCGCTGCTGAGCGTTGGTGGCTCCTCGGGCAGCGCGAGCAAAAAAACGGCTACCACGCGCAAGGCAGGCGAACCGAGGTTTGACGCTGCCGGCACGCTCACCCCGGTGAAGGCCGCTCCGCCGCTTACGCTTCGCAATTATCTGGGCCAACCCGTGAACATCGCCTCTTTTAGGGGCAAGGCGGTGCTCGTGACGTTTATCTACACGCATTGCCCCGATGTGTGTCCCTTGATCACCTCAAACTTGCGTGTGGCGCAGAACCTGATGGGCGCCGCAACGGCAGCCAAGGCGGAGATAATCGCTGTATCGGTGGACCCGCGCGGCGACACCAAGAAGGCGATTGCGTCGTTTCTCGCAAAGCACGAGATGCTCGGGCGCATGCAATACCTCGTGGGCTCAGCGCACGAACTGGGCGCAGTCTGGAAGGCGTGGGGGGTGGGCTCAGAACGGGATGCCAAGCAACCCGAATTCGTCAACCACTCTGGTCTGATCTACGGCATCACCGGCTCGGGAAAGCGCCTAACGATCTACGCCTCGAGCTTTCGCCCGAGCGACATCGTGCACGACGTGCCGCTGCTGGTCGCGCGCTAGGCGCAGCGCGTGAGCGGGCGGCTGCGACTGCTTGGCGCCACGTCCGCCGCGATCGTGGCGCTCGTGCTTTTCGCCGTGTTCGGTCTTGCCGCCAAGCACACCGCACGTGGCGGGCGTCTCGCGCCGGCGCTTCCGCGCGAACAGCTCGCTGGCCCGCCCGCGACGCTACAGAGCCTGCTCGGCGCCGCACGCGGACGCGCCTCGCTGGTGATCTTCTGGGCGAGCTGGTGTGAGCCCTGCGTGCGCGAGGCGCCCGCGATCGAGCGTTTCGCCACGAGCCCCACGGGTCGCGGCCGCGTCGTGGGCGTCGACTGGAGCGATGCGCTCGCCGGCGCGCGCGGCTTCATCCTTCGCTACCGCTGGAGCTTCTCGAACCTACGCGACTCCGAAGGCACAGTGGGCAACAGCTACGGCATGACGGGGCTGCCCACCACGTTCGTGCTTGACGGCAAGGGGCACATCCACGCGCTGCTGCGCGGTCCCCAGGACGAGCGCACGCTGAGCAGCGCCTTGCGCGCCGCCGAACGCGCCTGAGCGAGCGCCGCGACCCACAGCAGAAACACAATATTTCTTATTGACAGTTGTGCTGATTGCGGCTAGCCTCCGCGCGCAGGATCGCTGCGAGGGGGAGATGCGGAGGGATGTGGCCTAGAGCTGCCCCGTCGGCCTGAGCAGTGTCCGCGAGAGGGAGTTCAGGCGCCCACGCCTGCGAGGGCGGGGCTTGACGACTAATGGAGGCAACTTATGACTGGAAGGATTCCAGCGCGGGCGCGGAGGATGGTCGCGGCCGGCTTCGGAGCGGCTGCGATGCTGGCGATGTCGGCTGGCGCAGCGAGCGCGGCTGAAACGCTCTACAGCAACCAGCCGGGCAAACCGACGCCGGGCAACGTCGTTTCGCAGGCGTTCGAGGCCACCTCGACGTCAGAGTTCGGCGGCGAGGTCGAACTCGCCGGCGGCGCGCACATCGGGCAGAGCATTCAGATCGGTATGAGCAGCTGGGCTTGCGAAACCGGCACCTGGACGGGGCCATCGGAATGCATCACGGCCAAAGGCGCGAAGTTCGAATGGCCGCTGACGGTGAACCTCTATAACGTCGGTCCCGCGAACACGATCGGCTCGCTGATCAAGAGCGTGACGCAGACCGTGAAGATTCCCTACCGCCCTTCGCAGAACAACAAGAAGTGCACCGGCGAAAGCGCCGGCGGTTGGTATGACATGGCCAGCAAAGAATGTTTCCACGGCAAGTACGCGAAGGTCTCGCTCAAACTCGGCAAGGTCAGCTTGCCCGCACAGGTGATCGTCACGGTCGCCTACAACACGAGCGACTACGGCGCTGCTCCGCAGCGTCCGCAGCCGTGTAACTCGACGACTGCAGGCTGCCCGTATGACTCGCTGAACGTCGGTCTCACCGAACCGCCCTCAGTCGCGCCTGCGGTCGGCGGCTACCCCGCTCCGGCGGACGCCTTCCTCAGCTCAACTTGGGGCGGCGCCTACTGCGACGGTGGTCTGCTCGGCACGGGCTCGCTGCGCCCGGACACCGGCTGCTGGCTCGGCTACCAGCCCCTGATCGAAATCAAGGGGATGTAGTCCAGCAAGTCACTCGTAGTTACAGCAGCGTCTAACGGAGGGTCCCGCACGCGCGGGGCCCTCCGTCTTCTGACCGCGCTACAGAAGATAATGGCTAGCTAAAGCTGCTCAATTGAAAGGGACCGAGAGCGCATGAGAACCTGGGGCGCGCGCGTATTCATCCTCGCCGTGCTACTCGGCTGCCTCGCCCTCACGACCACAGCCAGCGCTGCGAAGCCAACACGAAGGCCGGGAGCGGATCGCCACCTGCGCCCGGGCATCTCGACGCGCGCGCTGCCCGATCGGTTGCTGCGCGGGGCCCGCACACACGTGACGGGCACGCTGATCTTGCGTAGCGGAGGGGCTGTGGGCGACCTGCTCGAGTTGCAGTTTGCCACGGGCGCACACAGCCGCTTCCGCAACGTCGCGCACACGCTCACCGGCGCCGGTGGGCGCTATCGATTCCCCGCCCTGCGCATCTTCGCCAACACGCGTCTGCGTGTGATCGACGTACGACGTGCGGTGCGCGCCGGCCCGACGATCGCGGTGAGGATCGTGCCGCCGCTCTATCCCGTTTCGCGGCGGGTGGTGGCGGCTGCTCGTTACCTCTCAGCGAGGGCCGGTAGCGCCGCTTTCGCGGTCATCGACGATCGCGGCAGGCTCGCCGGCGTGAACCTGCATCGCCGCTATCACTCCGCGAGCGTCGTCAAGTCGATGCTGCTCGTGGCCTACCTGCGCATGCTCCAGACGCAGCGTCGCCCGCTCGACTCACAGAGCCAGGCGCTGTTGTATCCGATGATCCATTCCTCGGATAACGGCGCCGCCTCCGCGGTGCTGGGCATTGTCGGGCAGGGCGCGCTGGATGCGGTCGCTCACGAGGCCGAGATGCGCGACTACCAGCCGAGCGGCGCGGGCTGGGGCTTCACCGAGGTCTCCGCTGCCGATCTCGCACGCTTCTTCTTCATCCAGGACAAGCTGATTCCACCGCGCTTTGACGGCTATGCGCGCTGGTTGCTCTCGGGAATCGAAGCGAGCGAGAGTTGGGGCATACCAGCGGTGGCGCGCCCCGAGTTCCGGGTCTTCTTCAAGGGGGGTTGGCTCCCTGAAGTGGAAGGTCTCGTCAATCAGGTCGGACGGCTCGAGCGCCCGGGAATCTCCTTTGCGATGTCGGTGCTCACCACGCATGACCCTTCGATGCTCTACGGCGAGCAGACG
This sequence comes from uncultured Solirubrobacterales bacterium, assembly GCA_963785435.1. GTDB lineage: Bacteria > Actinomycetota > Thermoleophilia > Solirubrobacterales > Solirubrobacteraceae > Palsa-744. Next base: position 138,329 of record CAWAVE010000007.1, on the reverse strand, counting down.
ATCGAGGGCGTGACCGCGAGGCTGCTCGGGCGCGCAAGCTAGGCAAGCGGGAGACACTCCAGCCGAAAGAAACCTCCGCCAGCGCACATTCTCCTATCTTCTTTGCCTTTCACGGGCTATCCTTCCGCGATTCCTGTTCTGGGGGGTTAGAACCCGGTAGACACCACGGAGGGTGTGATGCGACGGATCAGCGCAATATCAGTGGCGCTTGCGCTGCTCTATGTGGTGCTCACCGCGCAAGCGCTCGGCTCGGGCATCACCAACTCGGGCGATGATCTGCGCACGGGCTGGTATCCCGATCAGGCATCGCTTACCCCTCAGCTCCTCAGCGGCGGCACCTTTGGACAGGTGTGGTCGACGCCGGTCAACGGCCAGGTCTACGCGCAGCCGCTGCTCGCGAACGGCACGCTACTCGTGGCCACCGAGAACAACTTCCTCTATGGCCTGAACCCGGCGTCCGGTGCGCTGAAGTGGTCTAACCCCGTGAACCTCGGCACGCCGTGGAAAGCCGCCGACATCGGCTGCGGCGACCTCGCGCCCACGATCGGCGTGACAGCAACGCCTGTGATCGACCCAGCCACGAACACGGCCTACCTCACGCACAAGACCTACGCGTCAGGCAGCTCCGGCGAAGCCCGCTGGTACATGGACGCGATCGACATGGCCAGCGGCGCTGAGAGGGCAGGCTTTCCGGTTGCGCTCGAAGGGAGCGCCCAGAACGCGCCGTCGCAGAGCTTTCACCCGACGACCGAGTTGCAGCGCCCTGGTCTCTTGCTGATGAACGGCGTGGTCTACGCTGCCTTCGGCTCAGATTGCGATGAGCCGCCGTGGCAAGGATGGGTCTTCGGCATCTCAACAGCCGGCGGCGTCAGGGCACGCTGGGTCTCCGTGGCGAGCGGTAGCGGTGCGGGGATCTGGCAGTCGGGCGCCGGGCTCACCTCCGACGGCAGCGGCACGATCCTACTGAGCACCGGCAACGGCGGCGCGCCCGCGGTGCCGACGCCTGGGTCGACGCCGCCCTCGGGTCTCGGTGAGTCCGTGGTGCGTCTCACCGTGCAGGGCGATGGGAGCCTCAAGGCGACCGATTTCTTTGCGCCCTTTGATGCGGCCACGCTCGATGACTGGGATGCGGACTTTGCCTCTGGCGGGGTTACGGGACTGCCAAGCGCCTACTTCGGGACCTCCGAAGTTCCCAACCTGGCGGTTGCGGTCGGCAAGGATGGCTACGTCTATCTGCTCAACCGCGACAACCTCGGCGGGATCGCACAGGGGCCTTCTGGCTCTGACAACGTTGTGCAGCGCATCGGGCCTTACGGTGGTGTGTGGTCGCGACCCGGCGTCTGGCCTGGCGATGGTGGCTGGGTCTATATTCCGACTGCCTCGGGCGGCACGAGCGCCTCGGGATCCTCGGGCAACCTGCGCGTCTATCAGTACGGGCATTCGGGCAGCGGTGCGCCAACGCTGTCTCTGCAGGGCACCTCGACCGACGCTTTCGGCTTCTCTTCGAGCGCGCCGGTGATCACCTCTGATGGCACGACCTCGGGCTCGGCGCTGGTTTGGACGGTATGGGCGCCCAACGGCGGCGGCAGCGGCGCACAGCTACGTGCGTATGACCCGATGCCCGTGAACGGTCATCCGGTGTTGCGCTGGAGCGCGCCGGTGGGCACATCCGCGAAGTTCGCGACGCCGGGGGTGGGGGAAGGGCGTCTGTACGTCGGCACACGCGACGGACACGTGCTCGGCTTCGGTTCGCCGATATCGCCCGTGCTCACGGGTCCGGCGACGGTCTTCTCGACGAGCACCATCGGTCAGTCCGAACAGAAGGACGTGACGCTCAAGGCGAGTGAAGCGCTCACGCTGACGAGCCTCGAATCGAGCTCCACGCAGTTCAAAGTCGGTGTCCCGACGCCGGTGTTGCCGGCGAGCTTGGCTGCGAATCAGACGATCTCGGTGCCGATCACCTTCGCGCCGAGCGCAACGGGCCCACTCGGCGCGACGCTCACGGCGAACACGAGCAGCGGCAAGAGCGCCACCTTCGCGCTCTCCGGGATCGGCCAGGCCGCCGCGGCGCAGCTCGAAGCGACGCCGCCGCTCGTCACTTTCGGGGGCACCACGATCGGCGGACACCTCTCGGGCAGTGCCACCTTCCGCAATGTCGGCGGTCAGCCGCTGACGGTCGAATCGGTGCGCATGCCCGCGGCGCCGTTCGGCGCGACCGGCGTCCCCAAAGTGGGCTCGACGATCGCGCCCGGGACGTCGGTCACGGTCACCGTCAGCTTCGATCCCACGAGCAAGGGCGCCTTCAGCGGTGAAATCGGCCTCGACACGAGCGCAGGGTCGAGCACCGTGGGGCTCTCGGGCAGCGCGGGGGAAGCGGGCAGGCTGCAGATCGAAAGTGAACACACCGATTTCGGCAACGTGGGGCTCGGTGCGAGCGCGACGCGCTCGTTCACGATCGAGAACATGGGTGAAACGGCGGTCACGATCACAAAGTCAAAGCCACCGAACGGCGGTGCATTTACCGCCACCACGAGCCTGCCCGAGGGCACCACGATTGGCCCCGGGGAAAGCTTGAGAGAGGAAGTCACGTTCACGCCGAGCGCGCTGGGTGAAGCAAGCGGGCAATGGCTGATCAACGCCGATGACACCACGGGCCTGCACAGCGTGAGCTTCTCGGGGCGCGGTGTTGAAGGCGCTGAAGTCGTTGAAGAACAGCCGCTCCTTGTGAGCACCGCTGCGGCGAGTGGGGTGGGGCAGACCTACGCGACGCTCAACGCGAGTGTCAACCCGGGCGGCGAGTCGCTCAGCGACTGTCATTTCGAGTACGGCACGACGAGCAGCCTAGGTGCAATTGCGCCCTGTGCAACGCTGCCGTCTGCGGGTAACGGGCCGGTAGACGTTGCCGCTGCGATCGAGGGCCTGTCGCCGGGGCGTAACTACTACTTCCGCATCACTGCCACGAACGCCACAACCACTGCCACGGGCGACGTGAAGACGTTCGCCACGTTGCCCTCGCTCCTGCCGGAAAACCCGCTCACGACGCCGACGCTGCAGGTGCTGCAGGCGCCGATCCTCACGCGCCCGGTTCCGGATGTGAAGCTCATACATGCGGCGCTTCGCGCGAGTAGGCATGGCTCGGTGAGCATCACGCTGAGCTGCCCTGCCGATGAGAGTCGCTGCATGGGGAACGTCGTGCTGAACACGCAGGTCGCAGTGCCGAGCGTCGCGAAACGGCGCGCGAGCAAGACTGTGCTGGTCACGCTCGCGAAAAGCAGCTTTTCACTGCTCGGAGGGCAGCAGCGGAGCTTTGCGGCGCAGCTCTCGGCGGCGGCAATCAGGCTGCTTGGCGCAGCAGGTCTGCTGCACGCGCGCGCCACGATCACCGCTAAGGATCCCGACGGCGCCGAGCACATCGGATCGCGCAGCGTGACGCTCCGCACGGCCAGACGCGCGCGCGGCTGAGCGGAAAGCCGCAGGGCCGACACGCTCACGCGCGGCGATACACGCCGACGCCGTGCGCCGCGGTGTCCACCATGAGCGCCACAGCCGTGAGGGTCACGTCCTAAGGAAGCTGGGGCCAGGCAATATGCCTGGCCCATGACGCAAGCGCTGAGGACTTCGCCGCATCTGCGTCCGCGTGACGGCGGCGCGCAGCCCACCACGGCGGTCGAGCTGCTGTTCGACCTCGTCTACGTCTTTGCGATCACGCAGCTGTCGCACTCCTGATCGACCACCTGAGCCTCTCCGGCGCAGCGCACACAGCGTTCCTGCTGCTCGTGATCTGGTGGGCCTGGATCTACACCACCTGGATGGTCAACTGGTTCGACCCCGCTTCTGCTGCGGTGCGTTTCGTGCTGGTGATGGCGAGCCTCGCGAGCCTTTTGATGTCGAGCGCGATCCCGAGCGCCTTCGGCGCAAACGCGCCGCTGTTTGCGGGCGCCTACGTGACGCTGCAGGTCGGGCGCAACTGCGCCGCCGCAGCCCTGCTCACGCGCGAGCACGCCTTGCGCGTGACGCTCGAGCGGATCCTCTACTGGAGCGTGCTCTCCGGAGCGCTCTGGCTGGTCGGAGCGTTCGTGTCAGATCATCTGCGCTTGGCGCTCTGGGGTCCCGCGCTCCTGATCGACCTGGTGGCGCCGATCCTCGGCTACTGGGTGCCGCGCCTCGGTCGCTTGCAGAGCAACGACTATCCCGTCGAGGGCGGGCATTTCGCGGAGCGCTTTCAGTCCTTCATCATCATCGCGCTCGGTGAGTCGATCGTCGTCACGGGGGCGACCGCGAGCGCGAAGGGCCTGAGCACAACCGTCGTGATCGCGCTCGCTGGCGCGTTCCTTGGCACCGGCGCGCTGTGGTGGCTCTACTTCGGCGAAGTCGCCGAGCACTCGCGACGGCGGCTCGCGGAGGCTGAGGACACAGGGGTGCTCGCGCGCGACGCCTACAGTTATCTGCACCTGCCGATCGTGGCGGGGATCATCATGGTCGCTGTCGGCGATGACCTGTTGATCGCGGCGCCGAACGACGTCCCGAGTTTGGCGGGCATTGTGATGATGGTTGGCGGCCCCGCGCTTTACTTGGCGGGGGAGAGCCTCTTCCGGCTGCGCATGATCGGCTCGGTGAACCCCAAGCGCGTGAGCGCGCTCACCGCGCTGGCGCTGCTCGGCATGCTCGCGAGCGTGGTGTCGGCGCTTGCGGTGAGTGGGTTGGTGGCCGTGCTGCTGAGCGCGCTGGCGCTTTGGGAGTACGAGCGCCGCCCGGCTGCACAGCTCTAATCGTGCGCTTAGCGCGTCGCGAGCACCGGTTGCGGTTGTTCGAGCGGATGCTCAGCGGTTGTTCGCACGCCGGCGCCCGCGGCGCACGGCTGGCTCGGACGAGACCACACCACCGTCTGTTCCATGGGGTGACCCTTCATCAGCCGTCCTCCGAAAGATCGCGTTGGAAATGCAGCGCACAGTTAACCGTACTGCAAACTCATTCGTATGTGTGGAACTGATCGCTCGCTGCGTCCGATCGAGCGGAGATGATCGCGCTGATGTCTAGCTATGAAGCCCCGCCCGCAAGTTATGGAGACCCGGCCGTGTGGGCACTGCAGCCGGGCGACGCGATCGAGCGCAAGGTTCTGCAGGCGCGCTATGGCGGGCGCACACAGGGCGGGATCGGCCCGTCGCGTAGCTCGCCGAACGTGCTGATCTTCTCCGAGCCGGCCGCAGGAGAGCCGCACCGCCACTTTGACGGCTGGCGCGCAGACGGTTGCTTCCACTACACAGGCGAAGGCCAGCGTGGCGACCAGGAGATGAAGTCGGGCAACGCTGCGATCCTCAACCACGCGGCCGCGGAACGCACGCTGCGCCTCTTCCTCGGCGCACGTGGCCGCGTGGTCTACGAGGGTGAGTTCGCGCTCGCGGAGGATCGGCCGTGGTACACCACCGACGCGCCCGAAACGAAAAATGGGGCAGTCAGAAGCGTGATCGTGTTCCGCATGAAGCCGCTCAACACAGGGCCGAAGCTGGGCTCCTCAACGCTCGACCGCGTAAGCCAAAGGGTTATGGAGGATGTGGCCTTTGAGCAGCAGTGGAGCGAGATGGCCTTTGTGTCGCCGAGGCGCCAGCCTTACGAGGCCGAACGCCGAGAGCAGAAGCTAGTGCTCGCTTTTCGCGACCATCTGCTCGCCAAAGGTCACGAGGTGAGTCGCATCAAGATCGTGCCGCCCGGCGAGGCCAAGCCTCTGTTCACGGACCTGATCGACCGCACGAGCGGCACGCTCTATGAGGCCAAGGGAACGGTCGAGCGCGGCGCGATCAGGATGGCGATCGGACAGCTGCTCGACTACAGCCGCTTCGTGCAGCCGCCGCCGCGCCTGGCGGTGCTGCTCCCTTCGCAGCCACGCGCCGACCTCTTCGAGCTGCTGGGAAGCGTGAGCGTTGATGTGGTGTGGCGTGAGGGGGCTAGGTTCGTGGACTCCGGCGAGCGCTAGCCACGCCTGGTCGCGGCGCTGCGCGTGGGATAATCGAGGATCGATGAACGCGCGCTCCGGCCCCGCGGCGGTTGCTGACAGAACGGCGTGGGGTCGCAGCATCGCGGCGCCCGTTCGCGACTTCCTGAGCACCGAGACGGGCGGTGCGCTCGTGATGCTCGCGGCGACACTGCTCGCGCTGCTGTGGGCGAACGTGGCGTCGCACTCTTATGAGTCGCTGTGGAGCACGCAGCTCGGCGTGCATCTCGGCAGTGCGCGCATCGAAATCGACCTGCGCCACTGGATCAACGAGGGGCTGATGACGCTCTTCTTTCTCGTGGTGGGCCTTGAGGCAAAGCGCGAGTTCGATCTTGGCGAGCTGCGCGAACGGCGCCGCATCGCGATCCCCGTGCTGGCAGCAGCGGGCGGTATCGCGGTGCCGGTGGCGATCTACCTGGCCTTCAACGCTGGCGGCGCGGGCGCGCATGGGTGGGGCGCGGCGATGTCCACGGACACAGCCTTCGCGCTCGGTGCGCTCGCACTGCTCACGCCGCGCGGCGCGACGCGGATGCGCGTGTTCATGCTCACGCTTGCGGTGGTCGATGACCTTGTCGCCTTGGTCGTGATCGCGACCGCCTACACGACGCACGTCTCAATGCTCGCACTCGCGATCGCGATCGCGCTGTTCGTGGTGTTGATCGGCCTGCGCTATCTGCCGATCGCGCGTAGCGCGGTGTCGATCGCGGTCGCTCTCGGCCTGTGGATAGCGATGTTCAAGTCGGGCATCGACCCCGTGGTCTCGGGGCTTGCAGTGGGCCTCGTGACGAGCGCCTACCCACCCGAGCGCGGCGTGCTCGAGCGAGCGACCGCGCTCACGCGTTCCTTTCGCGAGCAGCCCACGCCCGAGCTTGCACGCTCCGCACAGCAGGGCCTGCTCTCGGCGATCTCCGCAAACGAGCGCATGCAGTACGACCTGCATCCATGGGTCAGCTACGCGGTGCTGCCGCTCTTCGCGCTCTCAAACGCGGGCCTGCACGTCACGGGCGTATTGCTCGAAGCAGCGATCCGCTCGCCGATCACGATCGGCATCGTGCTCGCATACGTGCTCGGCAAGCCACTGGGCATCGTGGCGGGCTCCTGGCTAGCGTCGCGGCCCGCGTTGCACGGGCCGCGGCCGCTCGTGAGCGGGCCTGTGCTGACAGCGGCGGGCGCCTGCGCGGGGATCGGCTTCACGGTCTCGTTGTTGATCGCAAGCCTCGCCTTCCAGGGCGAGCGATTGAACGAGGCGAAGCTCGGCGCGCTCACCACGGTGCTGCTCGCGCCGCTGCTCAGTTGGGTGGCGGTGAGGGTGATCAGGCGGTTGCCGAGCGCCACACGCGCGCGTCAGATCGGGCGCACCGCAAGCGACATCCTGGATCTCGCGGAGGAAGTGGACGTGGAGCGCGATCACATCCGCGGGCCGCACGACGCGCACGTGACCCTGCTCGAGTACGGCGACTTCGAGTGTCCCTACTGCGGTCAGGCCGAGCAGGTGATCCGCGATCTTCTGCTCTCACTCGGCAGCGACGTGCGCTACGTCTGGCGCCATCTGCCGCTCAACGACGTGCATCCGCGCGCGCAGCTCGCCGCCGAAGCCGCCGAGGCGGCCGGTGCGCAGGGCCGCTTCTGGGAGATGCACGACGCGCTGCTCGACCACCAGGACGAGCTGTTGCCGAGCGCGCTACACCGCCAGGCCGAGAAGCTGGGGCTCGACCTCGAGCGCTTCGCGGAGGATCTGCGCACGCACCGCCACGCGAGCCGCGTGCTGGCGGATGTGGCAAGCGCCGATGAAAGCGGCGTGTCGGGCACGCCAACGTTCTTCATCAACGGCCGGCGCCACTACGGCGTGTACGACATCGAGGCGCTCACCGAAGCGGTGCGTGCAGCGAAGCGCCGGCTGGTGGTGCAGCGGGCGAGCTGACGCTCAGCGACCCACTCGGACGGTGGCGCTGAGGTGGCGCAAAGCGAGGATTCGCTCGCTTACGTCGCGTGCCTGTTCGGCGACGACCCAAGCGTCGTTGCCGGCGCGCATCGCGGTGAGGCTCCCGCCGGCGAAGATGCCCGGCTGCGTGCGTAGTGCGTGGAAGCTCGGCAGGTCAGCCGGATATGCGCCGGGTTGGGCCGCATCGATCACGATGATGGCCTTCATAGGTATGCCGTGCAAGCGATATTCAGTTGCGGCACAGGGGAGGAAGCTGCGACCGACCAGCTGCCCGGGAAACGGTCGGATGCTCGTGGCGAGCACCCCACTGCGGGCGCTGAGCCCCGGCAGCGCGCTGGCGTGCAGTTCGCACGCTGCGTGTGGCGGGCGGGCGGGGTAGTGCCAGCGCCGAACGGTAGCTTGGCGCGGCACCGCCGAGAAGTGCTGGCCGACCACGTTTCCACTGCTGTCCAGTGGCTGCAAGCTGGCTCCGACGCGGGTCACCATGCGTGCGCCACGCAGACCATAGGGAAGCCCTGGCAGGGGGAGCGTGTCGACACGTCGGCGGCCATCTGTCAGGATCGCCACGACCCGCGGGTTGGTCACCGCCACCTGCGTCGCGACCGTTGGGCGCCCACAGCGGCGGCAACTGCGCGTGCTCGATCCATAGACCTGCACGAACGGCTGGGATATGACGGCTGGCCCACCACAGGCGCTGCCGCCTGTGATCCCATGTTCTTCGATCACCTCGCACCATCCGGCCATCCCGACGACTTCTACGTTTGGAAAGAGCCTGACGTTGAAGTCCTCTCGCGGGCTGCTGCCAGTACGCCCAGCGCCGAACTTGCCCTGCTCGGCGCCGGGGCTGTACGGGCGTGTCGCAGCGCCACTGGACGCCCAGGCGACGCCGGCGATCAAGCCGAAGCTGAGTAGCGCAGCTGCTGATCGCCTGCGCCGCAGTCGCTGTCGGCGGCGGGCATCGTCGATCACACCCTGCTGTGGAGGGGAGGCATCGGGCGCGGCTCGATTGGGGTTAAACAGGAGCATTGCTCACCCCAAGGAGATGACGGTCGTGAGGTGTCGCAGCACCTCGAGACGCTGTGCGGCGCCGCTTCCTCCCGCCACGACGAGCCACGCGTGCTTGCGGCGAGTGGCGGTGATGTCTCCATGCCAGTCGCCGGGTGCTTCGAACACACCGGGCGCGTGGGGGAGCGGTGCCATGCCTGGGATCGGCGCGGGTGAGTTGCCTGGATGTTGCGCGTCGAGGAGCACGGCAGTCTCGAGTGGCCAGTTGTGCAGATAGAACTCGCTATCGACGCAGGAGAAGAACGCGCTGCCGATGATCTTGCCGGGGTAGCGGTGTATCTGGGCCACGGCATGACCCCACTTCGGCAGTAGCTCTGGCATGCCGCGCGCGTGGATCTGGCACGGTCCTGCGGGGGCGGGTCGCGGACTTTTCCACCAGGTGATTCTCGCTGGAGCGGCTTCCGGTGCCGAGCTTGCGTTCGGCTGCAACACGGCACCGCGGGCGTTGATTGCGAGGATCGAGTGTGGTGTGGGCAGTGCGGCGCTCTGCGCGGCCGAGGTGGAGATGGTGACCCTCGCAACGCGCAGGTGGTAAGGCAGCGTGCCCGCGAGGGTGAGCGGCTGCACGCGCTGTCCATTGATCAGCAGGCCGGCGACTTCTGGTGCTAGCAGCAGCGTGATCACTTCATGGTGGGCCTTCGGGTCGGTGGCGATGAGCGCGCCCTGCAGCGGGCTACCCACTGTGGGGAGGTTGGGACAGCTGCCACCGCCGCCTTCGAGGGTCAGGCACCAACCATATTCGCCGGCTGTGAGCGCAGGCGACAGCCTCGCGCCGCGCAGCGTCTGCTTGGAGCGGATTGCGAGAGCTCCTCGCTGGTGTGCTCTGGCGTGCGGCGCGGGGCTGGAATTGCTACTCGAGATAGCTGCGAGGAGGCCGGCGACGGCGGCTAGCCCAGACACGAGGATCGCGCCGCGCCGGCGTCTGCGCTGTGCTCGGCGGCGGGCATCGTCGATCACACCCTGCTCGGGCTCTGCGGCTATCGGTGGTGCAGTGCGTTCGGCAGCAGGCGACATTGAAGCTAATATAACTAGCACCATGAGGTTGGTCAAGCTAGATCGTTCCGATCCGACGGCGCTGCACGAGCAGGTGGCGGCGCAGATACGCAGGTCGATCGCCGAAGGTGACGCGAAGCCTGGAGGGCGCCTCCCGCCGGCTAGAGACCTTGCGGCGGTGATGAACGTGAACACCAACACGGTGCTGCGCGCGCTACGCGCGCTTCGTGATGAGGGCCTGCTCGAGTTCCGCCGCGGCCTCGGCGTGCGCGTGGCGGGCACGCCACAGCGAGGGCTCGTGCTCGCCCAGGCGCGTGAGCTCCTTGCGCTCGCACGGCGCAATGGCTACCGGCGCGAGGAGCTCGTGGAGATGATCCAACGAATGAGCTGAGCGCGCTGGCCTCCAGCAGCGACGTGCGGTCACAAATCCTGCGGACAGACCGTTACAGAGTGTGATGGCGCGGATCGCGAAGTCCTTGAGTGACGGAGAGCTGCTCGATGCCACGCGCGCTGGCCAGGGAGAGGCGTTCGGCGTGCTCTACAAGCGTCGGCACGACATTGTGCTGGCGTTCCTGTTGAAGCGCACCCGCAATCCAGAGCTCGCGATGGATCTGATGGCGGAGACGTTCGCAGCGGCGCTCCTGTCGCTCGCTGAGCGCCCACCGGTGATCACAGGTACGGCTGCGCCTTGGCTGTTGAGGATTGCGCGCAACGCGCTGATCGACAGCTATCGGCGCGGCGTTGTCGAGAGTGCAGCACGCGAGCGTTTGGCACTCGAGCCGATGGCGCTGACCGACAGTGACATCGAGGGCGTTCTGCACACGGCAGCCGAGACAGATCTGTTGCTGCGCCTCGCAGAGGAGCTTCCACCCGACCAGTTCGAGGCGCTTAGGGCGCGCGTTCTCGACGGACGCGGATATGGGGAGATCGCACAGCAACTTCAGTGTTCGCCCGCGGTGGTGCGCAAGCGGGTCAGTCGCGCAATCGCAACCCTTCGCAAGGCTGAGGAGACAGCAAGTTGACGGACTTCCACGACGCCTATAGCGAGCAACTCGTGAGCGCAGCCTCGGGTCTCTTCGCTGCGCCGATGGCGAGTGGTCAGACGCGCAGGGTGACGAGACCTCGACATGCGCTTGGCGTGCTGCTCGCGGCCGGCGTGCTGCTCGCGGTGATCTTCACCGTGGTGCTAACGCTGACGGCCAACACAAACACGACACCGGCCTACGCCGTGAGCGTGAACCCGGATGGCTCGGTGAAGCTCACGCTCACCTCCGTACTCGGCGTGCAAGGCGCTAACGCTACGCTCGCGCGGCTCGGCATCAGAGCGAGGGTCGCTGAGATCAAGCGAGGATGCATGCATACGGGCGAGAGAGACCTCGCTCATGTGACGCAGCCGCTCGTGGAACCGCAGAAACAAGCTGCCAAACGCGGTCTTGGCACAACGCGCGCGCTGCGAGCAAGCGCGGCATTTGCTGGCATAAGCCTGATCATTCACGCGGAGGCGATTCCCCGTGGCGACACGCTCCTTATCTCCGCCCAGCTGCGCCCCGCTCGGTACCGCGGTAGATCGATCTCGGCCGTCGCTGGTGCGTCCGCTCTGTATCGCGGAGCCGCGCCGAGCTGCCAGCCGCCCTTGTAGGGCGCTGGAGAACCAGGAGCCTCGATCGTTCACGTTTAGAGGGACAATTCTCAGTTACCGCCCAGAGCCGAAACCGAGCACCAATCCGACACGTTGTACGCGCGCCCGGCGTCTAGCGTACACGCCTATGAACAAGCGTAAAGCTAGGCAAGCCAACTCGGCTCACCCACACAGGTGCGCAGCGAGCTGTGCTATTCATCGGCGTGAGCGAGTCGCGGATTCCAGAGCACCTCCCACAGGTGCCCGTCGGGATCGCGAAAATAACCGGAGTAGATCCCCCACGGCCGATCATGCGCTTGGTCGGTGAGCGTGGCTCCAGCAGCTTGCGCCTGAGATAGCACAGCGTCGACCTCTTCCGCACTCGCCACCGCGTGCCCAATGCTGAACTCGCCGGTCTTCGGCGAACCGGGTGAAACCTCGGCGTCCTTCGCCAGCTCGGTGCGCGGATAAAGGCACATGGTCAAGCCACCCCGCAGCTCGAACATCGCGATCGCCCCGTTAGGCTCCACCTCGTTGCCAACGTACTCGGCGCCGATCACTCCGCGCGACTCCAATCCTAGGCCGTCCCGGTAGAAGGCAAGCGCGCGCTCCAGGTCCGCGACAGCGAGCGTGATTACGTCGATCCTGGGTTCCATCCTCTACCCCAGATTTTACGTCGATCACGCCAAGTCACGCAAGTCATGTTCGCGCTCCTGGCCCCGGCCGGTCGTGAAGGCGCATGCCTAGCCCCCGACCCCGGCGGTCTAATTGAGAACTCTATTGAGAACTCTCCTAGAGGCGACGACCGGAATCGAACCGGTGTAGACGGCTTTGCAGTGCGCCGCAAAGGGGTGCTCTCCCAGGTTCTCCGGCGCTCTTCGGTGCCCTCAGGTGCTCTCAGGTGCCCTCGGAAGTCGCTCGTTTGGGGAGCCTTTGGGGAGCCTCAGGCGCACTGCTGGCTGGGTGGAACGTCGAGCTGGCGTGCTCGATCGCTCGATCAACTAGCCGCTTGTGTGCCAGCGTGGTTAGGCTGTTGTGACTGCGATCTCTGTGGAGGCTGAGGTGTTGTGAGCGAGGTTTTGCGGCTCGATGAGGTGTGGATGTCGTTCGATCGCGGGCCGCAGCGTGCTTCGGTTTTGGAGGGCGTCTCGTTGTCTGTCCGGGCGGGTGAGATCGTCGCTGTCGTGGGTGGGGGCGGTCAGGGTAAGACGACGCTTGTTCGCCTCGCGTCGGGAACGCTGGTGCCAGACCGCGGCAGCGTGTGTGTGAATGGCGTAGAAGTCGCTCGTCTCAAGGACAGACAACTGGCGCGTGTGCTGGCTGGGGATGTCGGTCTTGCGACCGGTACGGGACCGAACGCGCGCATCACGGTGCGGGAATACGTCGAGCTTGCAGCGGCCGCGCCAAAAGATGGTTGGCGCCGCAGGTGGCGTGGACGCGAGCGGCGTCGTATGGCGACGGTGGTGCTTGAGGAGCTAGGCATCAGTGAGTGTGCGTTGCTGCGATGGGAGCATCTGTCGGACTGGCAGCGCGTGCTTGTCGAGCTGGCGCAGGCGGTCGTCGTGCGCCCGCGCCTGCTGCTCGTTGATGACATCACTAGCGGATTCGGTCTTGGACAGAAGCAGGCGGTGATGGATCTTCTCGAACGGTTCGCGCGTGATGATCGCTGTGGTGTTTTCATGGTCGTCTCAGATCACGCATCAGCGTTGCGGGCTGGACGTGTGTGGCAGTTGCGGCGCCGTGGTCTGCGCTTGATGGCTAGTCACTCGGATGACGAGGCAGGCAACGATGAGCGGGCCGATGTCATTCCGCTCCCGTCGCGGCGCTCGGACATGCGCTAACGGCCGGCGCGTGGGCAGCGCACCTTGCGCTTGGCGGTCAGTCGGTGGCCGTTTGCGAATGTGAAGCGAGCTGCGAACGGAAATCCGCCTTCCGGGCAGTGCAGAGGCAGCATGATGCCACTTGGCTTATATGGGACGTAATGGCCGTGGATGCGTTCGTAGTAAGTAATGCCGAGCGGCCCGATCGTTGAGCGCAGCTTGACGAGAGCGACGTCGGGGCCTTCGGGGAAGCTTTCGATAGCCGGCACGTTAATGGCCAGCGCGCCACCAAAAGGGGCGGGCGCCGACTGCAAGGACGCCGTTAAAGATCGTTCAGCGAATAGCGGCGAGTAGGCGTCGAGGAAGAACAGCAGTGCGATTTCGCCGTTCTGAAATGGCGCGAAGTAGATGGCCGTTAGCGCTTGCTCATCGACGCGTTCTGCCTTCGATTTGGATCGCGCCCGTCGCGGTGCCATAGCCCATCAGGGACCGCGATGGACAGCCTGGCGGTCCGTGTGCTTCGAGCGCTGCGGTCGTGCAACTCGCCTGGCCCAGTCCGCTTGTGAGGATGCCAAAGTCATGTGGATAGAACAGGCTGATCGTCGTGACGGGTTCCGGGACGCCGCCGGCGGGTCCGAAAAGGTCGAAGCCGAACTCGAGGGTCGTACCGCGGCCAAGATGCTCGGGCACGAGCCCGATGTGCAACGTTGCGGAGGTCCTGGCGTGGCCCGACGCAGGCGAGGCCATGGCCGCGACGGCGATGGTGGTGCAGAGGACGCCCCGCAGGACGTTGGCGCGACGTGCACGCAAGAGCGTCAGTACGAGAGAGTGCCTGTTGTCTGCATGACAGCGGCATAGGTCGAGCGGTTGAGGGTGCCGTAGAAGCCGCCTTTACCGTGGGCGTGGCGATAGCGGCCGGTTCCATGCGTGACCCTCATGGTGCCCGCGAAGCTGGGTTCTGCGGGATTGCCTCTGGGCTTTCCTGCCCCTTCGCCGGAGATCGTTCCTCCTTCGCGGACGGTGATCGTGAAGCGGAAGATGATCGGGGCGCCAACTGTGACGTACGCACGCACCGTGCCGGGAAGGGCGCCCTTGGCCTCGCCTTCCTCGATGATTTCGTTGCAGGCGCAGTGGGTGCGGTGCAGATGTGCTGTGTCGGCTGCTCGGAGCGTTCGAGCAACGCGCGCGCGCGCGGCGCCAAAGCTAGGTGAGGTCGTCGTGCTCGCGACGAGCACGAGCAGCACGACGCATTTCAGCATCGTCTGTGAGCGACGTCGCGCTGAGGTGGTGTGGGTGGTGGAGTGCATCAACAGGGGGCAAAGTCGCGTGGCTTTAGGGTCTCATCCATCCGAACTTTTGCATGTGCCAACACTTTATATGCGAATCCGACTAGTTTTTGCGGGTAATGCCGCGTCCGCATTCAGACGAGCTGCCGGCCAACATGGCGGTGCTGGGGCTCGTGATCGAGCGTCCCAATCAGACCGTCCGCGTTCTATGCAAAAGCTCTTGCCGAGCGGTTCCCGCGCGCGGATTTTGGACCGTCGACGGCCCATACCGCCCTGCGACAGCTGGCGCAGGGCAAGAAACCTCGTTTGCGCCGCACGCGCCGCACGTCGGGTGGAGACGACTCGCTGGATCTGTTCGAGCCGCTTGCTCTTGGGCTCGATGTGTTTCGCTCGTGGATGTTTCGCCCGCCGAGCGCGATCCCCGCCTTGCGGCAAGCGCTCTTCGGACGTATTGAGCTAACGCGTCTGGAGGACCTGCCGCAGCTCGTCCGCACTATTCGCGAGGAAGAGGTGATTGCAACCGCTCTTTACCGCCAGGCAAGCGGCGACCTGCACAAGCACACCCTCGAAAGCACAGACCGCGGCGACGGGCCGAAGTCACGAGCAGACTTCGAGGGCGAGATACATGAGACGTGGCTGTACGTCGGCCCGTTGCACTGGGCGAACCGCGGGACGCTCTGCGAGGTTGTTCTAGAACGTCTCGAAGAAATCGCCCACGAGGCGGGCATCGATCTATCCAACGTGCCGATGAGCGCCACGAGCGTGGTTAGCCCTCGGCAAAGGCGCGCGGGCTGAGGCCCCCACGCGTGGCCGTGACTGAAGTCTTGCGTCTGGACGACGTATGGGCTGCGTTCGATCGCGGACCGAGCCGCGTGTCTGTCCTGGAGGGTGCGTCGCTTTCGGTCGCCGCGGGCGAGATCGTTGCCGTCGTCGCCGCCGCGGGTCAGGGCAAGACCACTCTGATACGTCTTGCATCGGGGACACTGCCCCCAGATCGTGGAGTCGTGTCCGTTGGAACGGTCGACCTATCGCGCCTGAAGGATAAGCAACTCGCACGCGTGCTTGCGGGTGATGTTGGTGTTGCGACGGGAACTGGGCCGGGCCTGCGCGTGACGGTGCGTCAGTACGTTGAAATGGCGGCAGCCGCCCCGAAAGTTGGGTGGCGACGGCGGTGGCGGCAACGCGAGCGACGTCAGATGACGAGCGCCGTGCTGGACGAGCTAGGTATCGGTGCCTGTGGTCCGCTGCGGTGGGATGAGTTGTCGGATTGGCAGCGGGCGCTTGTGGAGTTGGCACAAGCGGTCGTGGTACGGCCGCGTCTGTTGTTGCTCGATGACGTTGCAGACCGATTCGGGCTGCGTCAGAAACAAGAGCTGGCAAGTCTGCTCGAAGGCTTCACGCGTGAGCACGAGTGCGGCGTGTTGATGGCTCTCACCGATTACGGTGCCGCCGCACGTGCACTTCGCGTGTGGCGCCTGCACCGCTGCCGACTGCAGCTCCTTGCCGATCACACTGACGATGACGCAGGTGTTGCTGGAGACGTGATCCCGCTAAGACGCCAGGCTGCCGATGGCGGTGCGCCAGGGGTGCGGTGCCGCGATGCTTGAGACTCGCGACCTCGTCAAGCACTACCGGGTCGGCCGCGAACTCGTCCGTGCGGTCGACGGCGTTTCGCTGTCGATCGCGGCCGGCGAGTTCGTCGCTCTGTACGGGCCGAGCGGATCGGGGAAGTCGACCCTGCTTGACCTTATCGCTGGCTTCCAGGCACCGGACGCGGGACAGGTGGTCGTCGACGGGCGCGACATCGCGAAGCTTCACCGAGAAGGAGCACGCGCACTACCTACTGCAAGTCATCGGCATTGTCGGCGATCTCAGCGAACTGATGCCGGCGGCGCTCGCACGCGAGAACGCCGCGCTGAAGCTCTTGCGCACCAATCCCCGGCACGCGACGCGGCCGATCGAGCCGTTGCTCGCAGAGCTCGGTCTTGGCCGAGCGGATGGATCAGCCGACGAACAAGCTCTCGATGGGCGAGCGCCAGCGCGTGATGATCGCGCGCGCGCTCGCGACCGAACCACGGCTCGTGCTCGCCGATGAGCCGACCGGCAACCTCGATACGCGGCGCAGCCGCGAAATCCTCGAACAGCTGCCGCAGCCTCGTGCCGTCGCGCGACATGGCGCTGCTGCTCGCGACGCACGACCCGCAAGCGGTCGCCTTCGCGGACCGCGCATATGAACTGCGCGACGGGCGGCTTGCACGAGTACAGCCCTGACGAGGTGTTCGTTCGCGCCGGGCGAGCGTGGCCGCGAAGCATGTGCACGAGCCATGATGGGGCTTCAGCGAGATCGTGGACATCTCGCGTGCGCGGCTGCGGGAGCGCTCGGTCGTCGTGCAAGAGCTGCTGGCGGTGCTCGGGATCGCCGTCGGCGTGGCGCTTCTGTTCGCCTCCCAGGTCGCCTCGCAAAGCCTCGACGGTTCGGTGCGGCAACTTACAAGCCAGCTCGTCGGCGGCACGCAGTACCAGCTCGACGGCGCGGAGCAGCGAAGGCTTCTCGGAAAGCATCGTGAGCGAAGTGCGGGCGCTGCCCGGAGTGCGCGCGGCGCTGCCGCTGATCGAGCAGTCAGGCGACGCGTGATCGGCCCGAAGGGGCGTGCCTCGGTTGACCTCATCGGCGCCGACCCGCGGCTCGCACGCATCGGCGGACCGCTGCTGCGCCGCTTCTCGGCGCGGCAGCTCGCGCACCAGCGCGCGATCGGCTCTGCCCGCGCAGATCGCGAGCGCGATCGGCGTCGGTGCGTTCCAGGACGCGACGCTGCAGGTGCGCGGTGTCGAGCGCGAAACGTTCCTCGGCGCCACACTCGGCGAGAAGGAAGTCGGGACGCTCGCCGACAGCCAGATCGCGCTCGCGCCGATCGCCTACGCCCAGCGGGTCACCGGCAATCATCGGGCGGCTCACGCGCGTGTTCGTCAAGGTCGATCCGCAGAACAGCAGCCGCCGCGCTATCGGGCTTGCGCTCGACTCGCGGCGACGCACCATCTAAACCTCGACCCTGCCGACTTTGACGCGACGTTGTTCGCGGTCGCGTTCGGCCCGGCCGAACAGTCCGAGGGCCTGTTCGTCTGCATCAGCGCCATCGTCGGCTTCCTCTTCGCGTTCAACGCGATGCTGCTGACCGTGCCCGAGCGCCGCCGCCTGATCGAGGCGATGCGCCGCCAGGGATACGAGCGCGCCCGATGACCGTCCAGGCTGCTGATGTTCGACGCGCTCGTGATCGGAGTGCTCGCGTGCGCGCTCGGGCTGCTGATCGGCGAGCTCCTGTCGATCGAGGTCTTCCACGCCGAACCCGGCTACCTGTCGTTCGCGTTCCCTGTCGGCTCGCCCACGGATCGTGACGCCGCCGACGGTGCTCGGGCGGTCGGCGCCGGCCTGCTGGCGGCGTTCGTCGGCGTGCTCGCGCCCCTGCGGGACATCCTCGCCCGGCCGCTGCGCTCGCAGGTCGCGCTCGAGCAGCCTGTCGCGCGGCTGGAGCATGCTCCGCTTCGTCAGGCGGCATCGTCTGTCTCGCGATCACGACGGCTCATCCTGATCTTCCGGCCGCAGGCGGCCTCGCCGGCAGCTCGCACTTGTGCTCGCGATGCTGGCGCTGCTGCCGTTCTTGTTCGACGGGCTCGTCGCCGGCTTCGACCGAGTGCAGCGCCTCTTTCATGCGTCCTCGATTCGGTCTCGCGGTCACCGAGCTGCGGGACCCGCTGACGCGGGTTCGCTCACTGGCTGTCGCCGCGACAGGCGCCATCGCGGTGTTTGGCAGCGTCGCGATCACCGGAGCGCAGCACAACCTCGAACAGCGGGCTGGATCGCACGGCCCACGAATGGAACCACGTGGCGGACCTGTGGGTGTCGCCGCCCGGGAGTCGAACACGCTGGGCACGACCGCGTTCCCGGCGTCGGTCGCGTCGAAGCTGCGCGGGCTGCCGGGCGTGCGCAGCGTCGGGCATCTACCGAGGCAGCTTCCTCGACCTCGGCGACCGGCGCGCGTGGGTGATCGCGCCACCGCGCAACTGGCCGCAGCTGCTCCCGCCCGGCAGCTCACGGTCGGGAACATCACGCAGGCGAACGCGCGGCTGCGCGATCACGGGTGGGCGGTCGTCTCCGAAGCCATCGCCCCCGAACTGCACCTCCACATCGGCGACGCGTTCACGCTTCCCTCGCCGCAACCGACGACGTTCCGGCTCGCGGGACTGAGCACGAACGGCGGATGGCCACCGGGCGCGATCGTCATCAACGCCGAAGACTACGCCCGCGCGTGGGGCTCGACGGCGGCAAGCGCGCTGAACATCGACCTCGACCGCCGGCGCGTCTCCCGCTGCCGGGCCAAGGCGGAGGTCGTGCACGCGCTCGGCCCTATCGGTGCCCTCGCCGTCCAGACCGCGGGCGAACGCGAACATCTAGTGGAAGACGATCAGCCACCACGGCCTTGCTCGGCTGACAGAAATCGCGACGCTCGTACTCGGCGCCGCGATCCTCGCGATGGCGGGTGTGATCGCCTCGATGATCTGGCAGCGCCGCGAGCGGATCGCGAACATTAGGCGCCAGGGCTTCACCCGCGCTCAGGGATGGCGCATCCTGCTAGTCGAGAGCGCGGTGCTGCTGTCTACCGGCTGCTCGATCGGCGCAGTGTTCGGCTCTACGGCCAGCTGCTGCTGTCACACGCGCTGACGAGTGTCACGGACTTTCCATTGGTCGTCGAGTCTCGGCCCGCTCATCGCACTTACGAGCGTCGCTGTCGTCAGTGCCTCGGCGCTTGCAATCGTCGCCGTGCCCGGATATCTCGCGGCTCGTGTGCGCGCGACGATGGTCAAGCCCGCCTAGCCCTCGCACACCGCGGCCCTTTACATCTCCATACGGCGCTCGCGCTCGGCCGCGCCGTCGCCCGCGAGCTGTCATGGGGCCTGCAGAGAAGCGCACGCGAAGTCGCGCGCTGGCGCGCGGTCGCGGCCGCCATCCCCGACGACGCTCTCCGCTGACGACGCGCTCGAGGCATCGAGCACAAGCGCGCCAACATCGACGGCGCGGCGCTGTTCTGGACGCTGCCACGCGTCCGCTCGCGCGATCTGCTCCGCCTCTCGTCGCGTTCGAGCTCCTGGCCGACTTTCTGGACTGCACGAGCGAGCGCGGCGCCTACGTCGGCGTCCACGAACGGACGGCAGCTGCACCGTGCGCTTATCGAGGCGCTCGATCCCGCGCCTGCGACGTTTCGGACTATTACCGCTATCACCCCTGGCCGGAGGACGGCGGATATCTCGGGCGCTCGTCGAGACATGCCGCGAGACATGCGTTCGGCTGCCGTCCTATGAGGCGGCCACGCCGTTCTATCGCGCGCGCCGCGAGCCTGACACAGGTCCTCGCGCTCAACCACGAGGCGGACGCCAGCGACGCGACGGCCTGCTGAGCTCGTGGGCAGCGAGCACTTTCCCGATGACGAGGAGCTCGCGTGGTTTGAGTTGACCGGCGGCGCGAGCGCCTGGCTGACAATCCTGGCGCTCCTCGCCCTGGCCGCCGAGCCAGAGCGCGACGCCGCGAGGACGCCCGCGCGACCTATCGACGCCTACCTCCCCTGGATTTCACTCGCGGGCACGATGCTCGACAGCTACGGCGACCGACGCGGACGCGAGCAAACGCCGCGCACAGCTACATCGCGCACTACGCGTCCCCGGACGTCGCGGCGACGCGCATCGCCGACATCATCCGCCGGTCACTCGACGGGGCGGCGTCGCTGCGCGACGGCGAGCGCCATCGCGTGATCGCCAGCTGCGATGATCGCGATGTACCTCTCAAAGGACAGCGTCCGCGAGCCAGCGTGGCGGGCGCAGACGCGCTCGTTCATCTGCTCTGGGGGGCCGCTGACACGGCTTCTTGTTCCCGCACTACGCGCATGGCGCGTCGTGCACCACCAGCAAACGCGATAGGAGCGTGAGACAAATGCAGACAGTCAACGGAGGTTGCGAGCCGCCACGATCGCGGAGCGGTCTTCCACCACGCGCACTGTTGCCATCCGCCCTGCAGACGTATGCGTTCTGGCGCGACCCGCACGCCTACCTTCGGTGGTGCCAACAACAGTCAGGACAGACGTTCACGATGTGCCCACTCGGCAAACCGCCACTGGTGTTCATGTCACACATCGCCGATATTCGGACGATCGTCAGTGCACCGCCAGACGTGCTGCTTCCCGGCGTAGGTGGGCGAGTTATCGCACCGCTCGTCGGGCCGTGACTCGTTCATGCTCGCCGACGGCGACCACCATCGGGACGGTCGCCGCGCCATTCTCCCCATCTTTCACCACGACCGCGTAAACGAGCACACGGAGAAAGTACGCACGATCGTGACGCGTGAGATTGCCTCGTGGCCACTGGACCGACCCGTCGCACTGCACACGCGGCTACGAGCTCTGACGCTGCGCGTGATCCTGCACACGATCTTTGGCGATGACGACGACCGCATCGACGAGCTGCATCGGCGCCTGTTGGCAATGTTCACGGTGACGGCGAGCCTGACACTGCACATGCCGGCGCTTCGGCACCCGCCACCATGGCGAGGGCTTTGGCGCCAGTTCCTCACGGACCGCGGCGGCGTCGATGAGATCCTCGCGGACCTGATCATCGAGCCTGCACACAGCCACGGGCACGCCGGTGGTCTGCTCCCGACGCTTATGGCGCCGAGACACGTCGAGCATAACGCCAATACCACTGGCAACGTGCGCGACACAATCATGTCGCTCATCCTCGCGGGGCACGAGACGACGGGATCGGAGCTCGCGTGGGCCGTGCAACTCCTCGCACATCATCGCGAGATAATGCGGCGCCTGGTACAGGATCTCAAGCGCGACAATGACGATTACCTCAACGCTGTCATCAATGAGGCTTTGCGGCACCGTCCGGTATTCCTTTTCACAATCCCACGCGCGGTTACCAAGACGATCGACGTGGGCGGGCGCACATATCACCCGCCTGTGCACCTCATCGGCTGCGTCCATCTCCTGCAGCACGACCCGGCGACGTACGCCGAACCGGAAGCCTTTCAGCCCGAGCGTTTTTTGGACGCTGCACCACAGTCTGAAGCGTGGATGCCCTGGGGAGGCGGGCGCAAGCGATGCCCAGGTCGGCACCTCGCAATGCTTGAGATGCGAACCGTCCTTCGGACGTTGTTCGAGCAGCTTGAGGTCGAGCCCGCGCGCGCCCGAATGGAGACGGCCCGCTGGCGCACGGTCATCGTCACCCCCGGAGCTGGCTGTCGCGTCGTGCTCCACGCACGTCGGACGAACGCACTCAGCGCATCGTTTGTGACCCACCATTCATAAAACAACGTTTCTATTGTTTTAGAAACCAAATCCCAAGCAGCCGAATGTCCTGCCCGTCAAGATGCGGACGCAATGACCCCGCAAAGCCACACGACAGATGAGCGGCATTCACCACGGCAGTGCGTGCTCCGCCAGCTGACTGTGCACCTCGACGAGCTCAAGAGGCATCTGACGCTCTGCTTCTCGCTGCGATTGAACACGCCGAGCGCCACGAACCGGTCAACGGCGTCCAATGGTTGCGCGTCGCTGAACACCTCAGCTTGCCGCGTGGGCTATGGACGACTCGCTCCGACGTGAAACTCTCGCGACGGAAGAGATCGGGTCGCGCTAGGTCTCGTTCTTGTGAGCGGCCGGCGGCTGCGGAGGTGGAGCGGGCGAAGTCTTCGGCCGATCATCGGGGCTCCCGTGCGAGCGATGCCAGCATCATCGAGGACCGCACCATGCATCGTGGCCGAACAAGATCGGATTCGCCGCGGGAGCGCTGGGGTGGATGATGCCGATCGAGAGTCGCGACACAATCGGGCCATCGCTTGAGCAGGGGACCAGCTTGTCGCCGGGGGGTGCGCTAGAGGTTAGTCGTGTAGTCAGGGTTGCTTCTGAGCGTCAGGCGCATGCGCTGTACGACGAGCTTGTTAGAGCGGGTCGTAGGTATCCGGTCGTGGGGTTGACCTGTCGTCCTGGGGCGCGTGACCCGGCGTTAGCTGTCGAGCGTGTGCTGGAGAGGATTTGGCCGGGTGTCCCGATTTATGTGATCGAGCCGCGCGAGTCTCGTACCCTCAATGATCTTCTACCTCCGCGGTTTGGTGCGTATAAGGGTGCTGCGAGGGTGTGGTGGCCGGGGGTCGGTGCTGACTGCGTGCCGTCGTGGCACCCGTTGATTCATGACGGCAGGGGGATCTACGGCGAGGCTGCTCTTGATCGGCTGGCTGCCGAGTTTGCGGCTCATCAGCCCGAGTCGATTTACGATCTTTCCCCGCAGGAGCAGGCGGCCTTGAGAGCGCAATTGCGTGTGGTGCAGAGATCCATGCTGCTCGTCACGTTGACCACGCCGAGCGACCTTCGGCGCCTGACAAGCGATCTACGGCGTTCAGGCCGTGACTACCCGATCGTTGTTCTTTCGGTCGGCGAGGCCACGGGGGAGCCGGGTTTCCCACCAGCCTCTGTCCGCTCGGCGCTTGAGGCTCATATCCCGGTTTATGTTCTTGGGGCGCATGCTTTGTCGCGGCGGCTTGAGCGGGCGCTGGGCTCGGGGCTCGCGGTTGAAGGTGGGGATGCTCGGGTCTATTGGCCCGGGCTGAGGCGGGATAGTGCTCCGGCCGAGCATCCGCTTCTAGGGGCACACGCTGCGGGCAGCGACGGGGTTGAGCGCTTGACGGCTGCGCTGCATCTCAGCCGTCCGGGTGTTCGCGGGCACGTCGCGGTCACGCAGGAGCGGCTGGAGGGCGCGCAGGAGCGAGCGGCCGACGCGCAACGCGAGATGCGCGAGTTGCGCGAGTTGCGCAACGCCGCGGTCGGGCGAGCCCTAGCTGCTGAAACGCGGCTCGCAGAGTGCGAGCAGCAGCTCGGCGCGCTGCGGGCCGCAGGGCTGGATAAGGCAGATCTCGACGCTGTCGCCGTGATGGATGAGGACGCGATCATGCAGCGGCTGATCTGTCGTGAATGGCTGGCGAGTTTGCAGGCTGCTGATCGCCGCGTGCATCTCCTCGGCGGGTATCTCTTCGGCCCCCGGTTCCTTGCGAGCGTCGAAGACCGGCGGATTGCCGTCTCATCTGCCCGGGTGGCGTTTGCGTGCGCGATGGTCGTGTGTGGTTGCGCCGCAGAACTTCCTGGATTGGAGCCTCATCCCTGGCGTGAAGGAAAGTCCAACGGCAGTGGTGATGACCCTCAAGCCGTGCGTGGCGATGGCGGGAGAGCTCTCATGTGCAACCTCGGCCATGGTCGGGGCGCGGCGCGCTTGTTCTATTGGGCGCTTCCCAATGGTGTTACCGAGTTTGACTCGGTGCGCAACCACGACGCGATTGGACTGCGGAGGTGAGCCCGCGAGCCCGTTCTCCGATTTCGGCTGGCCCGGCTTGGTCGATTCCGAGTTTGCGTGAGCCGCGTTACTCGCAGTCGCTGGAGCGCGGCCTAGCGATCTTGCGTGTCTTTACGCCCAGGTGCCCGGTGCTCGGTATCGCGGACATCGCTGATGAGCTTGGTATGAGCCGCTCGACTACGCATCGCTACGTGATTACGCTCGTTGCGCTTGGCTATCTGGAGCAGGGTGCCTCGCGCAAGTACCGGCTGGGCCTGCGGGTGACGGACCTGGGGATGGCGGCGCTTAGCTCGACGGGATTGCGCGAGCACGCCCACCCCTACCTGGAGGAGCTTCGCCACCGTGTCTCCTATACGACCAGTCTGGGTGTGCTCGAGGGCTCAGACGTGTTGTACGTCGATCGTGTCAGGAGCTTCCGCCGGGGGCGCGGCGCTATTGATCTCAACCTGCATGTCGGCTCGCGGCTGCCCGCGTACTGCACCGCGATCGGCAAACTGCTGGTCGCGAATCTGCCTGAGGCAGAGCAGCGTGAGCTGATCGCGACCATCAAGCTCGCTAAGCGTGCGCCGAACACGATCACGAGCAAGAAGGCGCTACGCGAAGAGCTCGGGGAGATCCGCTCAGCCGGTTTCGCGGTCAACGACCAGGAGTTCGCCACCGGGGTCTACGCGATCGCTGCGCCCGTGCGTAACGAGGCGCGTGAGGTCGTGGCAGCCGTCAACCTCTCGGCCGACAGCTCGATCATCTCGCTGCAGGAGCTCGTCGATGCGCTCGGCCCGCACCTCCTCTCAACGGCCGACCGGATCGCCGCCCGACTGGGATACCGCCGCGACGATGAGCTTTCTAATGCCGGTGAGCAGCGAGCTGTGAGCTCACAGCAGACCCAGGCGCTTCGCCCGCGGCGACGGGATCTACTCAAGGTGGCCGGCTAATGCAACGGCCGATGCAGGAGAGTCCGCGCCCGGCCGGTAAAGCTCCATTCTCGCTACCTGTGGCGCCCGTTGATAACACCGCTGCCCCTCGGGCGGTGTCGATCGAGCTCTCAAAAGCACAGGTCGATCAAGTCCTGCGAAGTGCATCAGGCGAAGGCACCCACTTCTCGACGATGCTGTGCGGGCTCGCTGGGGTGCGCGAGACATTGGTCTCGCTCAGCGAGCTAGAGAGCCACCGCCTATCGACCTCACTGCTCGCTGGCCTATTGATGCTGGCTTCGTTTCCCGACGATGGGAGCTGTCTCGGCAACGCCGAGATAGCTCGCCTGCTCGGGATGAACCCCAGCACCACGCACCGCTACCTCGGCACGCTCGTCGAGGTCGGGTTGCTGCAGCGCCACCCGAGCACACGACGCTACCGCTTCGCGCCATGAACGACCCATCGACTACCGACACGACGGATCTCGGGACGCCCGTTGCAGCGATGCGCGAGGTCACCGTCACCTTGTCCGTGCAGCAGGTGAAGACCGTCGTGCATCAAGTCACGGCCTGTAGTGCTCTCACACAACTCTCTGCTGCGGCGCTTGAGGACCCGAAGGCGCTCAGGTCTCTATTGACGCCGTTGCTCGAGAACAACTCGTATTCACAGTCGGTGCTGCGCGCCCTTATAGTTCTCGCGAGCTTCCCCGCGGACGGTACCGAGCGTGAACTCACCGCCGTCGCTCGCGAAGTCGGGCTCACGCCGGGAACAGCTCATCGCTACCTGTCCACCTGGACGGCGGCGGGCCTGCTGGAACGCGACCCCGTATCCCGCCGCTACCGCCGACCACGACTCGCCACGGCCACCACGACGACGGGCTGATCGGGGGCCTTGCGGATGGGGGTACTGAACTACGGAGTGGGCGTGCGCCCGGCGCGGGTGGTCGGGTTCCGCCTCCGTTGCGGGCAGCTGACGGCAGGGCGTCCATTCCAGGCTTTGGCGGGCCACCTCGCCGGCATCGAGCTGCCCGGTGTCGCGCTTCGCGGCTTCGACGATCGGTTTCATGGTGGCCCTCGACCGTAGTGCCTCGCCGTCGAGGGCGACCCTTGAGCAACGCCTGCTAGGCGTGGCGCTACCTGACCTGAAGCTGGAATGTGCACAGGATGCCTTCATCAGCTTGGCGGCATCGGCCCGCGAGTCGGCCCTGGCGATCTTCTTTTATCGAGGCGTCGAGGACGGCTCATCGGAGATGGATTATGAGGATGAAGCACGAGCGATCGAGTGGGCAGACCATCTACCCGAGCTGAACGGGTTTGGCTATAGCGTGGTCGGTATCAGCGTGCAGACCGTGACCGCTCAGGCGAAGTTGCCTGGAGGGGAGCCGTTTCGCCTGCTGCTGCTGAGTGATCCCGACCTTGAACTAGCCGGGGTCCTAGAGCTCCCAACCGCCGAGGAGAAATGGGGTCGTGTCTATGAGCCTCTGACGATGCTCATTCGCGAGGGGCGGATCTCTCGCATCTTCTACCCGGTTGATCCCGCTCGCGATGCGGCGAGCGCGGTCGAGTGGATTAAGCGAGAGACACGGCCTTGAAGTATGCGGGGGGATTCTGGTGGTCCGGTCGATGTGAGAGCCGAGCAACCTCTGCGCGCGTCCACGGAGCGCTTGCCGCTAACTCGTGCTTGCGGTGAGCAGCTGCGGGCTCGCCGTCAAGCAGTCGGCCTGTCGACGGGAGCGCTTGCAGATAGGTGCCGCGTGTCGGTGTCCACGATTAGCAAGCTAGAGCTTGGTCGCGGCGGCGAGCCGGGTCTAAGGATGATCCTGATCGTCTACGACGGGATTGCGACCTGGGCCGGGTCGGGTGAGTGATGTCTGAGGCACGTCTCACCGCGGCTTGCTCCGGCTTGAACCATGAGTGAGGCTCGGGCACGCTTGCGACTTGTGTCCGTCCCGCCGCCGTGGAGCCAACTGGCGCGCGCCGACTGCACTGCCCCTGAGACCCATGGCGTCGGTGACGTTCTGGGTTGCGCGCCGGAACCGGGCAGGTTGTGCGCTTCGACGGGGGGCGGTCGAGACATCACGGCCTCCGAGCGACGGCTCCTCGCGGTGGATGGGGTCCTATGCAAAGCCGGGGAGATCGTGCTCTCTCGCGAGGCGGATTCCGGGAGCAGTGCCCCCGGGGAGGCGGGACGTGTCCATGCCGCAAGCGGCTGCTGCTGATTCTGCGAGGCCGGTCCTCGTTGTTCCACGTGAGGCGCTCCAGCCCTTGCGTGAAAGTGTGTACGGTGAGATCTGTCGTGTCGCGGAAGTAGTTCTAGAGGCCACTCAATCTGCGGATCGTTCGCTGGACCGGGCGAGCTTTCTTCGACGCCGTGCCGAGGTCGAGCGTGCGTGTGCGCTGCTAGATGAGATCGGCTGGACGCGGATGTCTGTGCGAAGCGCGCGGCGCGTGGACATTCTTGAGCACCGCGTGATATTGCTCACGGCGCTGCGCGCTGCCTGCGCCGATGCAGAGCACGTTCTCGAGGACGTGACAGCCGGCAGACAAAACGACCCCGACAAGACGGCCGCAAGCATCCGACGTGCAGCCCTCATGCACGAGCTCCTCGCAGTTGTCGCTAATGCGATCAGCGGGTCTGTCCGCCGGCAGGGGCGTGCATTGTTCAGGAGTCAACCCCAAGCGCAGGAGGCGCGCCAGAGCAACTCATTGACCCCTCGTGAGAAGGAAGTTCTAAAGCGTCTCGCGGATGGGCAGAAGTATGCGGAGATCGCCGCTGTGCTCCACATTCAGATCGAGACAGTCCGTACGCACGCACGTCAAATACGACGCAAGCTTGGCGTTCGTGCGAGCAAAGATCTCATCGGGTGGTCCACCGGCTAAGCTCTCGTCCATATCGGCAAGGGTAATTGCCGCCTGAATTGACTATTACTCTCATCACCCCCAGATCACCCCTTGTGCATGTTCCACTAATGCTATGTTGCCGCAGCGAGCCGATGACCGGTGCGCGTTCACGCTTCACAGCGCGTTCCCGCTTCAGATATCCCATCAAGAATAAGAGGCCAATGTGTTGAGATCTCCGCTGGTTGGCAAGCAGAAGCTGGCTCGGATCGCGCCATGTTGGAGCCGTCCGCAGTCCAGTGGAGCGCGCAGCGCGACGTGTCGCCGAGCGGGTGCGGGGACAGCGCTGGTGTTGGTGATTGGTTTGCTGTGTGCGGCGTCTGCGTTGGCTACTGTTCCCAATACGGCGATTCGTTATGTTTACGATGCTAATGGGCATCTGAAGGCTGTCGTTAAAATCCTGCGACCGAAAGCGCACGATTTGGTTGGGACCCGGCCGGGAATTTGTTGTCGGTGTCGTTGTTGTCGGCGAAAAAACTCTCTATTGAGCAGCTGACGCCCAGTGAAGGGCCGGTAGGGGAAACGGTCACGATCTTCGGCACTGGTTTCTCGACTACTCTGAGTCAGGATGTCGTGAAGTTTGGTGAAAAAGCGGCGACTGTGACGGCGGCGACGGAATGGGTGCTTACGGTGAAAGTGCCGACGGGTGCGAAAACGGCGGCTGTGACGGTCAAAACGAGCACGGAAGGTCCGGTCACGAGCGCGCAGACCTTTACGGTCGCTGGTTCTCCGGCGCCTACGATTACCTCGCTGTCCGCGACGTTGGCTGTGCCGGGTAGCGCGGTCACGGTCAACGGCTCGAACTTCGACACGCATGTGCTCGCCGACTCCGTGGTAGTCAATCGCTCGCGACCGGAAGTCGAATCGGCGACCGCGACAGCGATCAAACTCAAGGTCCCAGGCGCCACCGGCAGCGGTCGTGTTGCCGTCTCAACAGCCTTCGGCGGGGCCGTCGGTCCTGACCTCTTTATCCCACCGAACGGGCTTGCGACGACAAAGATCAGCGCAACTGGGCGCTTCACGGTCGGCACGCCGGTCGCGGTCACGTTGTCCTCGAGCGAAAAAGACGCGCTGTATGTGTTCGACGGAACGGCCGGGGAGGAGGTCTCGGCCGTGTTCTCAGAAGACTCGATCGGTGGTGGAAAAGTCTCGATCTGGAGTCCTACGGGCGCTGAACTCACAAAAGTCTCGCTCGGAGGAAGCGGAGGCATCGTCGAACCGATCATCCTGCCCGCTACTGGCACGTATGAGGTCCTTGTCGAACCTGCATCGGCGGGAAGCGTCAAACTTTCAAGCTACGAAGTAAAAGACGTGACGGAAACGCTCACTCCGACTGCGGAAGGCGCGGTCAAGGCGGTGTCTCTTCCCACCCCAGGGCAGAACGCGCGCTACACCGTGACGGTGACGGCCGGCGAGGCGGTGTCCGTGAAGACGACCGCAACGGCATTTACAGGCCGATACCGCCTGGAATGGCTGAACTCGGCGGGAACCGTGCTGGCGTCAACTGGCTCTAGTGGCAATGAATTCTGGGAACAGTACAAGTTTGCGACGGCCGGGACCTACACGCTGGTCGTGAACCCTGAAGAAGCGACAACCGGATCGACGACGCTAACTGCTTACAACGCATCTGATGTCACCGGGACGACGATGCCGTCTGAAGGGGGCGACGCGAAAACCGTCTCGATCAACGTGCCCGGGCAGTACGCCCGCATCACCTTCGCGGGGACGGCAGGCCAGAGAATCTCAGCCATCGTGTCCGAATCTACGATCGGCAATGCCCGCGCGTCGATCCTCAACCCCGAAGGCATGGAACTGTCGGGTGCGAGTCTCATCTTTGGCGTGAATGGGGGCATGATCGAACCAGTGACGCTACTCACCACTGGTACCTACACGATCTTCATCAAGCCATTCGAAGGCCAGACCGGCAAAGTGAAACTCACGACCTACTCGATAACAGACGTGACCGGTACCTTGGCGCCGACGACCGAAGGAGCATCCAAGGAAATCACGCTCAATACCCCTGGCCAAACGGCGAGATACACGGTGAGCGTTGCCGCTGGCGAGGCGATCTCCACTAAAACGTCGAGCACGACGTTCTCGGGGCGCTATCGCCAGGAATGGTTTAACGCCGAAGGAACGCTGATCGAATCGAGCGGCTTCACCGGCAACGAATTCTGGGCGCCCACAACGTTTGCGAGTGCCGGCACATACACGCTCGTTGTGAATCCCGAAGGTGCCGTGACGGGCTCCACGACGCTCACTGCCTACAACGCTACGCCAGTGACTGGCACGACGACGCCTTCAGCTGAAGGTGGCGTGACGAATCTAACGCTGGCTGCGCCCGGACAGCAGGCCAAAATCACGTTCTCAGGGACAGCGGGCCAGAGGATCTCGGTGGTCGAACTCGGAATCGACGATCACCAATGGCCGCTTTGAAATCCTCGATCCAGAAGGCCACGAAATCGCGGGCGGATGGGCATGGCTTCGTGCGACTGGGATGATCGAACCGGTCACGCTCCCGAGCAAAGGGACCTACACAATCGTGGTCGCTCCCGCTGAAGGACTCACCGGAAAACTCAACTCACGGCCTACGCCGTCACGGACATCACAGACACCCTCGCGCCAACGACCAGCGGTGCCGAAAAGGCAGTATCAATCACGACACCGGGCCAGAGCGCGCGCTATACGGTGGCCGGGACAAGCTGGCGAGGCGGTTTCGTTGAGGGTCTCAGCGAGTACCTTCAATGGCTGGGACTACGCGGAATGGTTCAATCCCGAAGGCAAACAGATTACTTTTGAATTGTTCCGCACCGGCGAAAACGGCTACATGGGGCAGGTCAAGTTCCCATCCGCGGGGAACTACACACTCGTCGTCAACCCAGAACTCACGACGACGGGGTCAGCTACGGTCACGGCGTATAACGCTTCAGACGTCACAGGGACCATCACGCCGACAACGGGAGGGGGAAACACAAACGGTTTCATCGTCCCGGGCCAATACGCGCGGATCACCTTTGCGGGAGTCGAAGGTAAACTCGTGACGATCAAGGCGAAGGAATCAACTATCGCCGCGGGGCACGTGGCGGTGCTGAACTCCGAAGGCGCGAAAGTCGGTAGCGAAGCTAGCTTTGGGACGAGCGAAAACGCATCGCTTGAAGTTACGCCGCCGACGACAGGTACCTACACGATCTTCATAACGCCGACGCTCCCCGACACTGGGAGCCTCAAACTCACCGCATATCTCGGTTCCCACCTGGGCCGGCCCGTATCGGGCCTGGCCGCGTGAACGCGAGCTATCTGACGAACATGACCTCGTCGCGCTTCGCGCGAGCAACGAAGACACAAGCCCTGCAAGACACCCGCGCGCTCTCAAACTGAGCAGGGGGATCGTCGCAAAGCACGCTCGCCGTAGTGCATCGCACGCAGTTGCGGCTCGGGCGGTCCGGCCCAGGGTGCGACACCACGCGCAAGAGGTGTCCCCGGCGATGTTGGCGTTCCGGCCGGCGAACGCGGGAGTGTGGCAGCCGCCGCACGCTGGGACTCGTGGAGCTCGCGGCGCGTGGCAGTCGCTGCTGCCGTTGAGCCCGGGGCTGGTCTCGCGCACCCGCAGGCGCAGCCTGGTGTCACGGCCCTCTCGGGCCAGGTACTCGCCGTCGACGGGCTCCCGCTGTCAGGGGTCGAAGTCAGCATCGACGGCACAGCGGCCAAGGGGCAGACGGACAGCACCGGGCGTTTCCTCCTTACTGGCGTGCCGAGCGGCCACCAGATCATGGTGATCGAAGGCGACCACGTTGCTGGTGGCAAGCGCTACGGCGACTATGAGGCAGGCGTGCAGCTCACAGCGCACCGAACGACGATGCTCGACTACACGATCTGGCTGACCCCTCTTGACCCGGCAGGTGATCAGGCCATCCCATCTCCTACCCGTCATGAAACCAGGATCAAGACAAGCCAGATCCCCGGCCTGGAAGTACGGATACCGGCAGGCACCGTCATCACCGATGCTCACGGCGCAGCGGTCCGCAAGCTCAACATCACCGCGATCCCGGTCGACCGGCCGCCTTCCCGCTGCCACCATTCGTCTCAGGTGCCGCTCTACTTCACCGTTCAGCCCGGCCGGGCATATCATGAGCAAGCCCGCGCAGATCATCTATCCCGAACTGGGGCCACGAGCCGCCCGGCGCAGCGAGTACCGTTCTGGAACTACGAGCAGACCGCCGCGGCTGGTACGTCTACGGCTCCGGAACCGTCAGCGCCGAACGGCAAGCAAGTAATCCCCGATCCTTCAACCCCGGGTCTGGGAGTTCACGGGCGCGATGATCTCCGGAACACCAAAACCACCCGGGAAAAGGGCCAGGCAAAGGCCCCCGGCCGGCGGCGACCCAGTTGACCTCTTCACTGGCCTGCTCAGCTATACCTCACAACGACCTGGTCCTGCCTGACACGATTCCGATCGTCATCCAGCGCAGCCTACCGCCAGGAAGACTCCCAACTCATACAGCTTCGGGATTGGCACCACCAACCCGCATACCACATCCGTCTCTGGTCTGAAAACAACTTCCACGAAGCAGATCTCGCTCCTCCCCAACGGGGTCGCGCATCCACTACACGAGAACCTCACCCGGGGAAGGCTTCAAGGAAGCCGAATACCGCACCACCAACCAAATCGGCGAATACAACGGCCTCGACCATTACTTGGAACGAAACCGCCGCCCGGATGGAACCTCACGCTCACAAACGGCCTCACATACGTCTTCGGCGAGGTCGCCCCGCTCCAGGCAATCCCACGACCGCTACGGAAACACGCTCACGATCACGCGCGAAAGTGGCCAGCAGGGCAACATCACACAAATCACATCACCTCACGGCAGATGGGTCACCTTCAAATACGACACCTCAAACCGGATCACCGAACTAAAAGACAACGGCGGCCGCACCTTCAAATACGCCTACAAAAACGGGCTCCTTGAAAAAGTCACCGACCCACTTGAAAGGGTCACGAGCTACGAATACGACGCCAACGGCGACATGACGGCCATCACCGACGCACGCCTCAAAAAGTTCGTCGAATCAACCTACGACGAAAAGCATCGAGTCTCCAAGCAAACCGACCTAGACGGCGGCGTGTTCGAATTCAAATACAACGAAAACCCCGGACACGAAATCACCTCGACCGTCGTCACTGAACCGCGCGGCAACAAACGAGAAATACAGTGGAGCCCCCAGGGCCTGCCGACCAGCGAAACACTCGGCGTCGGCACCTCAAGCGAAGAGACCGTCAAATACGAACGCGAATCAGGAACCGGCCTACTGCTCACCTACACCGACGGTCTAGGACAAAAACCGAACTCACCTACGACACCACGGGCAAGCCGCTTACGATCACCCGTCTTGCTGGGAGCCCGAAAGCGCAGACGACTAAACTCACGTGGGAACCGGGGACGACCGAGCTGGCTACGCTCACTGATCCCGCCGAGCCACATAACGAAATACGAATGGGGCTCTCGTGGGGAACTCTTGACCTCGACTGATCCTCTCGGGCATAAAGCAACCTACGGCTACAACAACGAAGGACAGCTGATCACGGTCAAGGATGCTCTCGAACATCAGACAACATTGAAATACGAAAACGGCGACCGTGTCGCCGTGACCGACCCGGCAGGCCACACGACAAAACACTTCATCGACTCAGTCGGGCGGCTGGGGTCGGTCATTCGTCCAGAAGGCCAACGGACGCTTTACGCCCACGATGCCGACAACGAGCTAACGAGCGTCACGTCTCCGCTTGCGGAGGTCACGAGCATCGAATATGACGCTGACGGGGATATCATCAGCCTGAGCGACCCCAGAAAAGGCAAAACGACCGCGACCTACGAAAGCATGGACCGCGAGGAAAGCGAAACCGACCCGCTTGGGCACACCACAAAATTCGTGTACAACGGCGCCGGAGAGCCGACCGAAGCCACATCGCGAAGCGGCCTGCTCACCCAGGCGAGCTACGACCCAATAGGACGACTGGCGAGCCTCAGCTACGGAGTGGTAGCGAAAGTCCCCCAAAGCACCGTCACCACCACCTACGACAAAGCAAATCGCGTGACGACCGTCGAAGACAGCGCCAACGGCACCTACAAACTCGGCTACGACGAACTCAACAACCTCACCGAACTCAAATCACCAAATGGCACAGTCGAATACACCTATGACGGAACAAACCGCCGCAGCACAATGACCGTCCCAGGCCAAGAACCCGTCAAATACGCGTGGGATGAAGCCAACCGACTCACTGAACTCGCGCGAGGCAGCCAAGCCGTCACCTTCGGCTACAACAACGCCAACTACCCGACGAACACCAAACTACCCGACGCGGTAGAACGCGTCACGACTTACAACGAAGCGAACCAGCCAACCGGACTGACATACAAAAAGGGCGCAAGCACCCTCGGCGAACTCGACTACGCGTACAACACCAACGGGCAACTCGAAGCAGCATGGGGCTCCTATGCCCGCACAGGGCTGCCCGAAGCGTTCGCCTCCGCCGTCTACAACGCCGACAACGAGCTCACCGAACGCGGCACCAAAAAACCCAAATACGACCTCGACGGACACCTCACCAGCGACGGCACCAACGAATACAAATGGGACAGCCGCGGCCAGCTCGAAAAAATCAGCGGCGGAAGCAGCGCCTCATTCACCTACGACCCATTCGGACGCCGCACATCAAAAACCCTCGCAGGTACCACCACCAAATACGTGTACGACGGCGCCAACGCCGCCCAAGAAACCACCGGCACCACCACTAGCAACATGCTGACAGGCATGTCCTTCGACACACTCTTCTCGAGGACCACCGGCACAACTACCGAGAACTATCTAACCGACCAGCGCAAGAGCACGATCGGCATCGCCGACAGCGAAGGAAAAGTCAACACCACCTACACCTACGACCCGTTCGGCACCACAACAAAAGCCGGCACAGCATCAAGCAACCCCAACCAATACACCGGCCGCGAGAACGACACCACAGGACTCCAATACAACCGAGCCCGCTACTACAGCCCAAGCACCGCACGCTTCATAAGCCAAGACCCCGCAGGATACCCCGCCAGCGGACCAAACCTCTTCCAATACGCACTAGACAACCCAATCGCCTACACCGACCCACAAGGACTAGACATCTTCGACGACATCGGAGAATTCGTCGAAGAACACAGCACTGAACTCGCAGGCGTAGCAGCAACCGGTGCTTGTGTGTTTTCCGCGGGCCTAGGATGCGGCGCTGCACTTATCGTTGCGGGAGTGATAGGCATTGTGGACAACGCCGAACATTCCTGCAATTTTGCGGATTTCGTAGGGAAAGAGGCGATCACTGGATTGTTCACAGCCGTTGGTGCTGCTCCGGCTTTCGGCTTCGCAGGACTCGTACGGCTCGCGAAAATCGGGGAGTGGGCCCTGCCTAGCACGCAGGTAGGAAGATGGGCGCTAGGCGGAGCACTAGGAGTTCCCGGAGCTCTCGCGCAAGACGCAGAAGCGGGCTACAAGGGCGGTGGTGGTGGAGCCGGAGAAACTAGTGGAGCCGGTGGAGGCGGCGGCGCTGGGGGCGCGGGGGGCGCTGGGGGCGCGGGGGGCGCTGGAGGCGGAGGCGGCGGAGGTGCAGGAGCCTCGTCTGGATGTGAAAAATGACGACTGGTAGTTCTCGTGTCTATCGAAGCCGAGGTCCCATCTTTTGGGTGCTCGGAGTTGGT
Source organism: uncultured Solirubrobacterales bacterium (assembly GCA_963785435.1). Taxonomy (GTDB): domain Bacteria; phylum Actinomycetota; class Thermoleophilia; order Solirubrobacterales; family Solirubrobacteraceae; genus Palsa-744. Next base: position 102,675 of record CAWAVE010000007.1, on the reverse strand, counting down.
CTCCTAACCGAGCTCATTTCAGGTTTGCGAGCTCTGAATCCAGCAACACGTTATCCGGCTCTTTGGGCCGCGACCATGGTTATGATCGGACTAGTAGTGCTGCGCTTTGTGGTGCTGCGCTTGACTGCCGAGGATCGTGGGATTCACGTCATCAATTTTTTCCGTAGCTATCGCCTTTCGTGGAACGAGATCGAGCGATTCGACATAGGTACGGTCGGCCTGCTGAGAGGTGTTTGTCGTATATATATGGTCGACGGTAAAAGGCGGTCTGCGAATATAGTTGCGGAAAACTCGAACTTCCGTAACGGGTCTGCTCAGCGTATGGTTGACGAGCTGAACGCCGAACTGGCTAGGCGCGTCGGGCACAGAGAACCTACGAGTACTCCTTGATGTCGCCTTGGTAAAGACGCTAGCTCTCATGTCTATCGAAGCCGAGGTCCCGTCGTATGGGTCTTCGGCTTCGGTTTCGTCATGGAGCTGGTTCTAGGGTTGCGCGCGGCGAACCCTTCGAAGTATGGCGGCAGCGTGCCTTGGGTTGTGGGCATGGTCATCATGGCGATCTTGTGCGGGCGCTTCGCGATGCAGCGGCTGACTGCTGATGCCAGGGGATTAGAGTGATCAACTTCTGGGTCAGCTACAGCCTCTCGTGGGGCGAGATCGAGAGGTTCGACATAGGCACGGTGGGGCCTGCTCAGGGCCGTTTGTCGCGTACATACAGTGGACGGCAAAGTGCGGTCTGCGAACATAGTCACGGAAAACCCAAACTTTCGTAATGGGTCCGCTAAGCGCATGGTTGACGAGCTAAACGCCGAACTAGCCAGCTACCTCGGACGCGTAGAGTCTACAAGTGCCACCTTGACACCGCACCCCGTCACCGTGCACTGTACTGGACGCGCAACTCGGGAGCGTCGGCGATTCTCTCGCAATCTCCGCGCCCCGCTTCTTGTCTACGAGGTTCAAGAAGTCGTTAATCACGATGGGCAGTCTTCCGACTCAGTGTGCTTCTGACTTGCTGGGCGTGATCGAGTTGCGCGCTCACTCTGATCGTCGCATATCCGGCTGTGCGTGGGCCGAGTCTGAAACGGAGCGTCAGACGCCCGTGTTGGAGCTTCAGGGTCCTTGCGCTCGAGGCAACTGTACGCTCCCCGAGTCGCGCAGTGAACCCGACGCGTACTCGGCCTCTTGTTGGTCCTGTTACACGCACAACTAGCTGGCGTCCGTGCAGTGACTCGCTTACGTGGAGCGTGTGGTTGGGGGTTGAATGGCCGGGTTTCGTTCCGGGGCTGCTCACACCGGGGCTTGGGCTGCCTGGCTGGCTGCCGGGGCTGGTGGGGAGGGTGACGATGGCGCGTGCTGCGTTGGTTTGGGTGCTGTTGCCTGCTGCGTCGGTTAGCCATATGAATCGCTCCGGGAATTGTGGAGGCCTGATCGCTTGAGAGGATTGGGCGATGACAAAGAGCAAGCGGTATCCGTTGGAGGTGCGTGAGCGTGCGGTGCGGCTGGTGTTTGAGCACCGGGAGGAGTATCCGCATGAATGGGCGGCGATTAGGTCGATTGCTGGGAAGGTTGGCTGCTCAGAGGAGACGTTGCGTGGCTGGGTGCGCCGGGCAGAAGTTGATGGTGGTGTGCGTCCGGGCGTGAGCACGGCGGAGGCTGGTCGGATCAAGGAGCTCGAGCGTGAGAACCGTGAGTTGCGCAGGGCTAACGAGATTTTGAAGGCCGCGTCGGCTTTCTTCGCGCGGGAGCTCGACCCGCAGCCGAGGAGATGAGCGCTTTGGTTGATGCTCACCGTGGGGAGTTTGGGGTCGAGCCGATCTGCCGGGCTTTGGGGGTCGCTCCATCCAGCTATTACGCGGTGAAGGTGCGGGAGCGCAACCCTTCTCGGCGGGCTATGCGTGACGCTGAGTTGCTCGCTGAGATCCGCAGGGTCCATAGCTCCAACTACGGGGTCTATGGTGTGCGGAAGGTGTGGTGGCAGCTGCAGCGCGAAGGTATCGATGTTGCTCGCTGCACAGTTGAACGGCTGATGGCCAAGGACGGGCTGCAGGGCGCGATCCGTGGCAAGAAGCGCCGCACCACGATCCCAGGCGGGCAGAGAGCGCCTGATCTCGTCGACCGTGACTTCACTGCTGTGGCTCCGAACCGTCTTTGGGTCTCAGATTTCACGTATGTCGCGACGTGGTCAGGTGTCGTCTACGTGGCGTTTACGATCGACGTGTTCAGTCGGCGGATCGTGGGCTGGAAGGCTGACACGAACATGAAAACTGGGCTTGTGCTCGACACGCTTGAGATGGCGCTCTGGGCACGAGACCACCACGGCCAACCAGTCGCCAAGGGTCTGATTGCACACTCCGACGCCGGGAGCCAATACACGTCATTTGCGGTCACGCAGAGACTGATCGACGCTGGCGCTGACCCCTCGATCCGGTCCGTCGGCGATGGCTATGACAACGCCCTCGCCGAGACAACGATCGGGCTCTATAAGACCGAGCTGATCAACCGCAGAGGCTCGTGGAAGACACTCGACCAAGTCGAGCTAGCAACCCTGGAATGGGTCGACTGGCACAACCACAGGCGACTACACAGCGCATGCGACGGGCTCCCGCCCGCCGAGTACGAGCAGACCAAGAGCAGACAGAACACCCAATAAAAACTGCCTCCACGATTCCCGGAGCGATTCAACCTGAGTGGAGAACGCTCACAGGCCAGCTTGACGAGCTGCGCGTTGTCAACCTCGGACACGGAGCGTTCAACACACAACTGCCACGCCGCGCGGTACTGGTCACGACCGGCCGCCTTGTCGGCAACGCACCGGAGCTTTACGGCGACTACAACAAGCGAGCGAAGGAGAGAGGCGAGCCCGAGCTGGAGCTATGGGATCGGGACATCCTGCTCGGCCAGCTAGCGGGCGATCCCGGTTCGGTGCTGAGCGGGTCGATGGACGGTCAGCTCATGTCGATCCTGGGCGTCACCGAGGCGCGGTCGCCGACGATGCAGGAGCTGGAGGTGTTTTCCCGTCGATGGATGGCGTGGGAGCCGGACCGGCTGGCAGGGCTCGGGGCGATCGAGGCGGCGTTGGTCTGCGAGAAGCTGCGAGGTGTTGATCGACTCGATCTGGCTTGTCACCTCGCGTTGTGCCTCGTCCGCGCGGTCTGGGCTTCGGGAGCGCCGAGCCTGCCCGACGACACGTCGGCCCCGGCGGCGCGGTCACTGTTCGAGGCGTATGCCCGCGCGCTGTGGGAGAAATGTGGCGACGAGCTATTCGAGCGCCCCCTGCTGAACGACATCGAGTTCGGGGGATGGGTGACGTACCCCGTCCGCTGCGTAAGGCTGGCCGAGATCCTTGGTCTGCTAGCGCTACTGGTAAAGGAGTCAGACCCTAAGCTGTCAGTGGAGGTCTCGAGATGGCTGGTGACGCTTTGCGAGAAGCAGCCCGGCGTCGCGCATCCGATCAGCGACCAGTACGCCGTGAGTGTCATCCCCGCAGTCCTCGCGCTTGTGACCCTCGACCGGGAAGCTGCGGAGACGCATCTCAAGAGATGCACCGTCTGGCTCTGCGATCGGTATGAGCGCGACGCTCTTGGGCTGGCGCGCGACGATGCGACTCCCGAGGAAGAGGTCGAATATCTGATCGGCGGTCCGTTCGAGAGCGTGGAGCTTGAACGGCGCCGCGACTCGATCGTGGCTCCTGTGCTCCTCGACCTCGCCGCCGCGCTCGGCGCGACAGACCTGTACGGCGCCATCTACAACGACGTGCTGGCCGTGCGCATCTGTCCGCAAGTGCTCCGCCTCGCCGATGGGCCGGACCAGTATTCACGCGCCGGTAAGTGGAATCGCATCGATCCGAACGTCGATTTCGCCGAATCGCTGGCTGACGGAGAAGCCATCGCACCGCATCACAACGACAAAGCCGGGAAGCGCCAAGTCCAGAGCGGGCACGCATGGGACCTACTCGCCATAGGATCGGCACTGCGCGACCGCTACTACGTCCACGCGCTGACGTCGTTCGCGGACGCGTAGGCCGCGGCGAGCCACTTCCCGAAGTAGCTTGTCGATTCGCGGCGCTGGTGACGATCGCTCGCACGCCTCCTGTTCGTCCAACTCGAATGCGCACTTGATGTCTGGGACCATGTCTACTTCCTGAGAGAGCAGGCGTGCCCGTTCCTCGCGCAGTCCGGGAGCGCGCGTATATTTTGTGGCATGGCTGGTCATATCCTCGACGTCGAGCTTGACTACAACGGTGGGTACGAGTTCCGGCGGGATGGCAAGCTCGTCGCCGAGCTGGTCTGGTGCGAAAATCCGACGGACCGTACTCGCTTTGGATGGCTGCTTCACATCATCGGAGCAAACGAGGACGACGTAGTCGCGGTATTTCGGGTTGGCGCGCAGCCACCCCAAGAGATCCTCTGGACGAAGAGGGCGCTCGGTCACCAGTGGCACGCCGATGCCAATGCGACGCGGGGAGCCGTCGAAGCTAGCGCTCTGCAGGAGGCAGAGGACACCCTTAGTGCCTTCACTTGAACAGTCTCGTTTGGCCGCTCGTAACCTCGCATGGTTGCAGGCGCGGCCTCAACGATTCTCATCCGTATAGCCACCGACGGCGGATGTAGCCTGCTCACGTACGATGTGCGGAGGTAGCGTGCAGTCAGACCCGAGAACCGTCGCGAGGACCGGCCGGGAGCCCCAATATGCGATCCAGACTTGGCGGTTTCTGCGCCTCGCGATGGTCGCGATCGTCGTCGGGCTGGGCGTGTCGGTCCTGTTTGAGCTGACGAAGGCCCCGGGGTGCATACAGACGTCGATCAGCGCCTACTACTACACGCCCGTGCACGCCTACTTCGTGGGCGCCCTGGTCAGCGTGGGCGTGTGCATGTTTTGCCTGCGAGGAAACACGGAGTTCGAGAATGTGGTCCTCAACCTCGCCGGGATGCTGGCTCCGATTGTCGCCCTCGTGCCCACGCCAGACCCAGGCTCGTGCATGTCCGTCCCTGTCGCGACCCAGGATCCGCGGGCGAACATCGCTAACAATGTCACCGCATTGCTGGCGGTCGGGGCGCTCGCACTGCTCTTCCTCGCCCGGCTGGCGGCGCGCAAGCAGCGGTCCAGACCTGCAGAACGGCTGTCACCGACTGAGCTGATCGGATATGTCGCCGCCGCCGCGATCTGGGTCTTGACCGCGCTCGTGTTCTGGCTGGCGCGCAACTTCTTCGTCGGCCATGCGCACTATGCCGCAGCGGTCCTAATGTTCGGCTGCATCCTCGCCGTCGTCGGGGACAACGCTTTCGCCTTCAAGCGGAGCACCGCCGGAAGCTCGGTGCGTAACCGGTACACCCTGATCGGTTGCCTGATGATCGGATCGTTCGCGGTCATCGGCATCGCTGGGCTGATCGGCTGGAAGTGCTGGGTCATCGCGGTCGAGACGGCGCTGATCGGTCTGTTCGCCGTGTTCTGGGTCATCCAGACGAAGGATCTCTGGGACGCGGGGCTCAGGGAAGATCCCCGGCGTGGTGGGCAGCCGGCGTGACTCTCCGGGTGACGTGGGCGGCGATCGCGGTATGCGGCACGTCACCGGCCTGCATCCACGCGGGTCACCTGCCGGGGCCCAACGCCTCCACCGGGAGCAGGTGATGTCGACGGAATGCATATGAGCGGCTCTGGTCGTAGAGCGAAGGGGGCGCCGGAGTTGGAGGCAAACACCAAGCCGACTGACGGTCCGCGCCGATGAAGGTGGTGCACTCGGAAGTCGTGCGTTACCGGCGATATGATTGATTGCGAAGAGTATCGGGGGTCGATTGGCTCGATCATCGGCGAGTGTTATCGGAGGCGATCAGCGCCACGCTGGCGTTTGAGCATGTTGTGATCTAGTTGTGAGCCCCGCGCGTCACACCCTGTGCAGTCCAGTAGGTTGCGCGCAGGCCAAGTATCACTGCAGCGGCGAGTGGCAGACAGATAGTCGCCTCGACCCCGACGCCGATCCACGCGGGCGCACTGAGCTGAACTTTTCCAGCTGCGGAGAGTCCCGCGAAGAGCGTCCAGGCACCCGCGACCGGCAGGAGCAGGAGAGCAGTCGTTGCCGCGGCATAGAAGTTCCCCTGGCCGAACGACCACGAGGTGGACAGGCGGCTCTGAACGAAGTGCTCATACCCTGTCTCGGGCTCGACTTGGTAGATCCACTTCGCCATCAGAATGACGTAGGACCCAAGTGACACATGCAACAGCCCCACGCCGAGGCCGAAGATGGGAACGACCAGGATGAGGACGTACTGCTTGCTGCTTAGCGCGAGTCCAGCGAGCGCGCCGGCACCCGTAACGAGAAGCGTCACGAGCTGGATCTGATGGGTCATCCGACTAGTCATCTCGTCTCGGAGCTTCCCTACCTCCATGATGATGAAGCTGCGGTCTCCGGCATCGAGATCGCACCAAGCGTCTGTGCTTTCCTCCGGGAGGGGGGGACTCGAGGGGCACATAGAAATCGTGACTCTAGCCCTGTCGATGCTCCTGCCGCGCTCTCCCTTCGATCAGGCAGGGCGTCTCCGACGACCCGATTCGACGCTCGGCAGACGACCCGGTCGAACGACGTTCGAGCACTCGCAGGCGACCGCTTTGCACCAAAGGCAAGAGTCCAGATCGTCCGTCTTGTTGGGTGTCCCCGGGCAGATCGGCCGCATCGGCCGCTCTGAGCGTTGCCACATTCTGTGAGTGGGGTTGGTCGTGCCACACAGGAGCGAAACGGAGCACGGGGCTCATCCCGGATAATGGCATGATTCAGGGATGGTCTGGTCTCGGGCTAGTCAAACAAGGGAGCTGAGGATGACGCCGCCAGTAGGACACCAGATGTTCGGACCGGTTGCGAAGCGCATCGGTATTGCTCTGCTTAGCGCGACCGCGTGTCTATACGGATTCTCGCCTGCCGTGCAGGCGGCAGGTCCTAAACCGGCGAAGCCCCTCATCTCGGGCCTCGCGGCGACCCCCGCAACTGTCCCGTCCGGCGGTGCGACGGCCGTGACTGCCTCGGTGGTCAACGCCCTTCAGTGCACCATCTCCTCCAGCAAACCGGTTGCCGGCTTGCCGGAGACATCCTCCTGCGAATCGGGCAGCATCAGTCGCAGCATCATGATGCCCACCAACATCCGCAAGAAAGCTGTCCAGTACACACTGACCCTCACTGCGACTGGAGCGGGAGGGAAAGCCAAAGCCACGACCAAGGTGAGCGTCGACCCTGCAACCCAAGGAACTGGGCTACAGGTCGCCGCCCAGGCTCATACGTGCGCTGTGCTGTCCAACGGCCGCATCCAGTGTTGGGGCATGAACGAGAGCGGACAGTTGGGCAACGGCACGATTACCGGCACGGTTACGCCGGTGGAAGTGAAGGGCATTACCAGTGCGGTCCAGGTCGTCGTTGGCTCGTCGGACTCTTGTGCCCTGCTCTCCAGTGGCCATATCCAATGTTGGGGCGAAGACGCTCTCGGGCAGTTGGGGGATGGAAACAGCAGCGGATCGGATACGCCGGTGGAAGTACAGGGCATCACGAACGCCACTCGACTCACCTCGGGCGCTCTTAGTACGTGCGCACTGTTGTCCACCGGTCATGTCGAGTGCTGGGGCTGGAACACCTTTGGGCAGTTGGGGGACGGCAACAACAGCAGCGCGAATGTGCCTATGGAAGTGCGAGGCCTCTCTAATGTGACCCAGGTCGTCGCCGGTGCCGAGCACACGTGCGCCGTGCTTTCTAGCGGCCACATCCAGTGCTGGGGATTGAACGAACATGCCCAGTTGGGAAACGGAAGCACTGCTCAAGCTCCACAAGCACCAAAATAGCCGTCGCAGCGGCATACAAAGCCCCAGGCCGAAATAGACCCCGCCACCAGCGCAAACGCACCGGTCGATCGCCACGACGCCACCGCCCGGCTCACGCCTTTGCGAGACACCCACCGTCAAGAGCGAGCGTGTCCGTCTGCCGAATAAGTCGCCGAACTTCTGAGCCAGAGCACTTAGTCCGTCGCGGCCTCGGCACGCTTTTCGGGTGCGTCCGAGGAATCGGAGTTGGAACCTCTTGCGTGGCGATCTTTGAAGCCCCGCAAACGGTCTCCGAGCCAACACGGGCAGGCGTCTAGGTGCGGTGGCAGCCAATCTTCTATACGCGGAGTAACCCAGTGTTCGATCAGACCCAGGACGCTCATGAGCGCAAGGATGATCCAGGCCTCTTTGTCCTGAATGAGTTCACCGACGCTTGTGACCTCCGCTAGCACCCACACCCAAAACGCCGCCCAGACCAACCAGAAGGCAATGAGCCCGAGTCGTCGGTACACTCTCCGATGCTCGGCGTCAGTAGCCGCCCACACTAGGACGCGCGCGGCCGCGAGCGTTGCAAACAGCACCTTGAGCCAGATCGGCAGGCTCGAAATGTGGATACTTCTCATCGGTGGCTCCTGCGTGGAGGTACAGAATGGGATCCCGTGTGGAGTTCGGTTTCGGACTGCGTCGCGGCCCTCATAACGGATGATCGTTGTGGTGGACGCATAGCCTCAGGGCGTCGCTAACGCGGAGCTCGCAGCACCGGCGAGTCGATCGAAATGATCGACATGGCTCAGACTGACGTCGCACCGGTCCGTGGCCATTTCGCGAGTAGGTTGTGGATCGCCCGGAGGACGGAGTCGGCATGGCGGAACTGCATGGTCACCAGTCCGGTGTCGACGTCGCCGCATGGGACCGATCCGGCGAGCGTGGCATAGAGCCGTCGCTTGCCTTCAATCTCCTCGCGCACGAGCGGTTCGGATTTGCCAACCGACACCGCCTGCTTGAAGCCGTCGGTCCCCTTCGACCGTGTGACCCCGGCTCCGCGAAAGCGGGGTGGCCCCACGTGCGTTCTCACTGCCGGATTCGCAGAGAGGCAGGCGTCGTCGCCGCTGTCTCTCTCGCGCCTGGTTTGGACGAGACCAGATCGCGAAGTGACGCAGACCCACCGAGGACTGCGGCAGCCGGGACGTTGTCAGTCCCGATCAGATCGGGAGCCCTCGGCTATATGGCGGAGCAAAGGCTCAGGATCGGTGACATCGAGTGCTTCGGATATGTCTTGTAGGGCCTTCCTTCTGAGGCGGACCGCCCAGCTCTTGTCCACGCCGAGGATGTTCGCGACCTTGTGCAGGCTCAGGTTCTCGTAGTAGTAGAGAGCAATCATCAGCTTCTCGCGCTCTGGGAGTCCGGCAACGGCCTGTGCGACTTGATCTCTCGCCGCCGCATCGGCGAGACCGGACTCCCAGCGATCCGCTGCAAGCGCCAAGGGCTGCGTCGCGATCCGAGCGGACGGAACATGCCGTGCGAGTTCCGTGACAGCGCGGTGCAGCTCGTCGAATGCGATCTTCGACTGCTGCTCGACTCGCAACAGTTGCTCCTGGACGTTACGGGTGGTGGCGCTGTCCGCGGCTGCCCACTTCACACCGAACGGCAACTCTGACGGAAGATCGTCGCGCCAAAGCTGGAGCAGGACCACCGCGAACACCGCGATGAGCGCCGCAGCAGCGGCGCCGCGCTCGACTTGGAGGAAGAACGGCCAGCCCAGTGCCACGCCGGGGAGCCGCTTTGAGGTGCCGTGCAGGAACCCTAGAGTGACACCGGCCGCGAAGGCGAGCACGGCCAAGATCACGACCAATCGCCCGTGCTCTCTATGTAGCTGGATGCGCACGCTGTGGGATGTTCGCGCACCCGCCCGACGCCTCGACTGGTGTCGCCCACTGTCGTGGCACGGAGGGGTCGCCTCGCTTGTGCGTGGCCTCTCGCGGGCCGAAACGGGCCGCTCGGGGCCGTCCGTGTGTCGATCTACTGTGCTGCCCGGCTCCTGCTCTGCGGGGAGCGGAAATCCTCGGCTACGCAGTCGTCGCTCACGCAACGGACGAAAAGCACGCGTGCCAGTAATCACCACCAACGCCGCAAATCGACAAGCCACTTCGGGAACGCTGCACTAGGTCGCGCTACCGCGCACTGAGCCTCATCAATCTGCTGCTTAAACGCCGTGCCCGCAATTCATTGGCCGTTTTGGGCTTCTCACGGTCAATAACCACATGGGAGCAAATCTACGTGCTCGACCGGGCAGCACCACGACCATCCGAGAGTCCTCTGTACCGGTCGCTTCGCGACTCCTCACGGGCGAGGAAGTTGCGGCCCGTCTAGGAGTCCAGCCATCGTGGGTTAGCAAGGCGGCACGGGCGAATCGCATCCCCCATGTTCGTGTAGGCCGATACCGGCGGTTCCGCTGGTCGGATATCGAGGCGTGGCTAGAGAGGCAGCAGCGTGGCTCATGACCGCGCCGGTGGCTCCCATAAAATGCCGCGCAACGATAAGGGAGTGTCCCCGGGGTTGCACCCCCGGGGACACTCTGGAACGACGGTCGAGCGGCGTTTCGCGCGCCCTCGACCCCGGCATCAGGAAATGAGGTCCCGATGCAAGCTGGAATCACGCATGCGAAGGTCAGCGTCGCGCTGTCGCGCACGCGCAAGGGAAGACCGCGGAAAGAGCCGGTGTGGCTCATGCGCTACCGACTCCCGTCGGGTAAGGACTCGAGCAAAGTGCTCGGCAAGGCATGGCTGAAGAAAGGTCGACCGCCGAGGGGCTACCTGACCGAGCGGGAAGCTCTTGCAGCGGCGGAGAGCTTCGCCGCGGAGCATTCGGCAGCACCGAGCAGTGGGCGCCGAACCTTCCAGGCGGCGCTTGACGAGTTCCTCCGGTACTGCGAGCACGAGAAGGGGCTGCGTGGCTCGACCCTCCACGAGTACCGGAAGATCGGCGAGCGCCTCGCCGAACGTCGCTGCGGCAGCACCTCGACGTGGGCCGATCGCATTCTCGACACGTTTACTGACGATGAGGTCCTGGCGGTTCGTCAGGAGTTGAGTGACGCTAGGCGCAGCGCCGACACACTCAACCACTACCGCCGTGTCGTGCGCGGCACCTTCGGAACCCATCCGACGAGTCCGGCGCTTACTTGGCCCTGGAAGGCCGCCAAGGTGGAGAGCGAGGGCAAGCTCCGCTTCTATGCCCCCGAGCAGGTAGACAGGCTCATCATCGAGGCACACTCCGACCAAGACGCTGCGATCTACACGCTCGCTACCGAGGCCGGGCCGAGGCTCAGCGAAATCCGTGCGCTCAAGGTCGAAGACGTCGACTTCGCGGTGGAGGTCTTGCGATTCGAGGACGGCTACACCACCCACGGCGGGTTCGCCGGCAACAAGGGCAGGCGCACCCGCTCGGTGCCGATGAGCGCAAACGTCCGACGAGTCCTGCTGCCTTTCTGCGAGGGCAAGACCGGCGAGGAACTCGTCTTCCAGAGCGAGTCCAAACCCGGCGAGCCGATCTGCGGCGTGAGCCTCTACCGCCGGTTCCTGAGCGCGAGCAAGCGAGCAGGGCTGCCGCGTCTGCGTCTGCACGAGTTGCGCCACACTTTCGGGACGCAGGCGATCCGTGTGTTCAAGGTCCACGAGGTGCAGCGGCTCATGGGCCACCGGCACATCACGACGACCGAACGCTACCTCCACTATTCGCCCGACGCCGAGGGTGCGGCGAAGCTCACGGCGTTGTGGGGTGAGCGGGACGGTGCTCCGCAGGGAGCGCCGGGCAGCGATTCGCCGAACGTGATCCCACTCAGGCGCGCCGCCTAAATCGCAAATCTGGCTGGCTGGGAAAGGGGCGCGCCGCCTGGCGCGCCCCTTTTTTGTGCCTCGGATGCCGTCGTATTTGGGGAGCCGTTGGGGAGCCCCCATCGTTTTCAGGCATCTGGAAACGGCTGCATGATCCGCAAAAAATGCGGTTTTGCAGGCTCTTTGCATCAGAGGCGACGACCGGAATCGAACCGGTGTAGACGGCTTTGCAGGCCGCTGCGTAGCCACTCCGCCACGTCGCCAGGTAGGCCCACAAGCGTATCGGGCCGTTGATAGGCTTGGGATCTTCCCAGGGCGATTAGCTCAGCTGGGAGAGCGCCGCCTCGACAAGGCGGAGGTCACTGGTTCGAGCCCAGTATCGCCCATCGTCAAAACCCCTGCAAATGCTGGGGTTTCTTTGCGAAAGGGTCGAATACGCTGGGCGCAGGCGACAGTTTCCCCCATTCTTCCCACAAGCCCCTCACCAGGGGGCCTTGATTCGGCGGCCGCCTCCCTATCCTGATCGGCATGGATCATCGGCAGGAGATCGAGCTTGTCTTCGCTCCGCAGGAAGAGGGCGGCTATCACGTCTACGCTCCAGACCTCCCTGGCCTGCAAACGCAGGGCGACACCCTTGAGGAGGCAACCGCCAACGCTCAAGAGGCTCTCGATCTATACGTTGAGGGTCTGCGCGAAGACGGGCGCTCGCTGGACGCTGGGGTGATCCGCCGCCGGTTCCCGGTCCCCGCGTGAGCGACGGGGCTACCGGCTCTCTCAGTCCAGCGCCTCGTCAAAAGCTCTCCAAGAGATCGGCGACGGTCACCTCAAGGGCGCAGGAAGCGTTGGAGCGTCCTGAAGTGCCCTTTGCTGGGCGTGAGTGGGGCGGTCGTTTCAGCTAGAAGCCCGGGCGGTCGTAGGTACAAGGCCTGTCTCCCCGATACGAGGAGATGCCTGCAATTCCGGCGCGCAAATGTCGCCTCAGCCATTCGCGCTAGCGAGGCCTTCCAGGGCGTTCGTTTCGCGGGTCTGGAGTGCGCCCCCGGCCAGTGAGTGGAGCCGTGCGGCAGGAATCCGGGCCTGCCGCAGCTTCGCCTCGACGGCGCTGATCGCAGCGGCCGACTGTGCGCTTGAGAGAACGCCGCTCACGTTCGCGCTGCGCAAGATCGCCGCGACCTGCGCGCCACTTGATCCCTTGCTCCTGAGCACGCGATGCAGCTCAGCGTGGAGGCTCTTGAAATGAACGTACTGGCGTTGCGCAGCTGTGTAGTCATGCGCTCGGATGGCCGTGCTGTCGCGATTCATCGTCACGAGCAGTGCGTCTGTGATCGCGCTCGCTCTCGCGCTCTCGGTGAGCATCGCCAGCTCGGCGTCGCGAAGACTCGTGCATAGAGTCCGTTCAGCGCTGGGTGCGACGGCGCAGGAGGGCAGCGCCGGCCGCTTGAAGGCGTGGGCCTTCGCGAGCTGGTGAAAGCGGTGATCGGGCGGGTCGTTGATGATGCGGTAGTCGTCGATGACCCTTGCCGTCGCTGTACCGCTTTCCAACAGCGCGGCTTTCTGGCCGAGTTCGTCCATCACGGTCGACAACGCAAGCCCGTAGTTCAGGCCGATCACCGTTCCCAGACCGTGCGCCTTCCAGGCCGCTTCGAGCGCCGGCCCGAGGTCTTCCTGAGCCTGTTCCTTCAGCGCTTTGCGGAGCGCTTCGCTCCTTTTCCGCTGCGGCGGCGCGCTTTTTGGACCCCCGCCTCCGCCTCCAGGCGCAGGGTTGGTTTTGATGTTGTTCCCGCCTGCGGGGCTCGTCGCGCTGACCGTGAGCGTCATGCTCTCCTTGACGTGCGTTTCCTTCGGCAGGCATGTGCATTTGCTCATGCCGTCGAAGGAGAACGTGCGCGTCCTGGTCGCGGGCTTACCCGGCGAGAATTCGAGCGGCTCGAGGATCGCTTCGTATTCCTTCAACTGCGCCGGCGAGAAGGTTTCCTGTTTGAGCAGCATCTCGTTGGGTTGCAGCAGCGCTTCGAACTGCGCCGAGCTGCATTTCCCCGTTAGAGCTTCCAGCACGGGGACCTGTGTGGGGACGCCGAGCGCAACGTACTTCCAGCCCGGGTTCGGGTAGTCGCTGGTCTCGTTCAGGAACCAGCCTCCTGCGACTGGGTTCTTTGCCGCCGCGAGCGAGAGCGTTGCGGAGCCGTCATAACAGTTGCCGTTCCCTTCCGTTGACGCCGATCCGCTCACCGAGGAGAAGTCGAGGGCCAGCGCCCCGTCGGCGCCTGCCGAGCCGGACGTCGCGGTCCAGCTGAGCGTGCGTAGCTGATGGGCCGGCTTGCCTTCGGTCGGGAATACCTCGAGCGACATCTTCCCCGAGTAGGTGATCTGCACCGGCGGCAGGCGCACGGCAGAGGCCGTCGCGGTTGCTGTCAGCGCGAGGCCAGCGAGGCCGATGAGCGTCACCGCGAGTGATCCGCGGGCCCTATTCACACCGCGAAGTCGGCGAGCGCCAGCCCAGCAGGCAAGGGCGTGTCTCCTCCACATCATCCGGGCAAGCTATCAGTCGTGCTCGCCATTTCGAATCAACTCTCTTCGCTAGATTGAGGCCGCAATGATCGACGGCGACCCCACAGCCACCGCATCGGCCCCCAGCTCAGCCTCCAGCGCGCCTCTCCTCGCCCGTCCGGATGCCTCAGAGGTCGCCGTGAGCGTGCGCGGCCTGAAGAAGGCCTACGGCTCGGTGCAGGCGCTCGCGGGCGTTGACCTCGACGTACGACAGGGGACCGTGCTCGGCCTGCTCGGGCCCAACGGCGCGGGCAAGACCACGATCATCCGCATCCTCACCACTCTGCTGCGTCCCGACGCGGGCACAGCGCAGGTGGCTGGCTTCGACGTGGTTCGCGACGCCGCCACGTTGCGTGAGCGGATCGGGCTGGCGGGGCAGTATGCCGCCGTCGATGAAAACCTCACGGGCCTTGAGAACTTGACGATGGTGGGTCGGCTCTACGGCATGCCACGCGCCGCCGCCAAGGCCCTCGGCAATGAGCTGCTCGAGCGCTTTGATCTGCTCGACGCGGCCGCGCGGCCCACGAAGACATACTCGGGCGGCATGCGCCGGCGTCTTGACCTGGCAGCCGCGCTGGTCGCCAAGCCACCGGTGCTGTTCTTGGACGAGCCAACCACCGGCCTTGACCCCCGCAGTCGGCAGCAGCTGTGGGGCACGATCGAGGGGCTCGTCGCCGAGGGCACCACCGTGCTGCTGACCACCCAATATCTCGATGAGGCCGATCGACTTGCCACGGAGATCGCGGTGATCGACCACGGTCGCGTGATCGCCGAGGGAACTCCCGATGACCTGAAGGATCGCGTGGGCGGCGAGCGCCTCGAGGTGCGTCTCGAGGAGGCCAGCCGTAGTGAGCTTGCGGCGCAGGCGCTCGCGGAGATGGCGGATGAGACGCCGAAAGTCGCCGCCGATCTCGTCACGGTAGGGGTACGTCGCCGTGGTGGTGCGATCGTCGAGGCCGTGCGCCGGCTGGATCAGGCGGGTGTGGGTGTCGCGGACATCGCGCTGCGCCGCCCCACGCTGGATGACGTGTTCCTCGCGCTCACCGGCCACGCCGCTGAAGAGGCCGAGGGAGAGAAGGAGGGCTCGTGAGGCGACTTCTCACCGACACGCTCGTGATCGCCGAGCGCAACCTCGTGCGCCTGCCGCGAGCGCCGGAGCTGCTCGTTGCTTTCACCGTGCAGCCGATCATGTTCGTGTTGCTCTTCCGCTATGTCTTCGGTGGGGCCATCAAGACCCCCGGCTTCAGCTATGCCGACTTCCTGATCCCCGGCATCATCGTGCAGAACATCGCATTTGGCGGTTTCGTGACCGCGCTCGGGCTCAACGAGGATCTCCACAAGGGGCTTATCGATCGTTTCCGCTCACTACCGATGGCGCGTCCCGCCGTGCTCGCCGGGCGCACCCTCGCGGACGTCGTCACAAACGGTCTCTCCGCCTCGATCCTCGTGCTCACAGGCCTTTTGATTGGCTTCTCCTTTCACACGAGCGTGCTTGAGGCGCTCGCCGGCTTCGGCATGCTGCTGCTCTTCGGCTACGCCTTCTCGTGGGTGTTCGCGTTCCTCGGCATGCTCGTGTCCACCGCTGAGGCCGCGAACTCGGTCGGCTTCATCGCCGTCTTTCCCCTCACCTTCATCTCCTCGGCGTTCGTTCCCGTCCACTCGATGCCCTCGGTGCTGCGTGCTTTCGCCGAAGTGAACCCCTTCACGGTCACCGTTGATGCGATGCGCTCGCTGTGGCTCGGCGCGCCCGCGGGCAACAATGTCTGGGGTGCCGTTGCCTGGGCGCTGGCGATCATCGCCGTGTTCGCGCCGCTGGCCGTCGCGCGCTACCGCAGCGCCGCCGGACAGTAGGCACAACGCGCCACGAGCTGCAGCCCGTGCGCGCGACCTCCGCCTCCCAGTCTTCGCGCTGGAGCCTGACCCGCAGCGATCTCGCGGGGCTCACCGGCGCGGTGGCGCTCGCCGCGCTTCTGAACATCTGGGCGCTCGCGCAGAACGGCTATGCGAACGTCTACTACTCCGCGGGCGTGAAGTCGATGCTGCGCTCCTGGCACGACTTCTTCTTCCTCTCCGCCGACCCCGGCGCGCTCGTCTCGATCGACAAGCCACCGTTGGGGCTCTGGCTGCAGGCCGCGAGCGCGAAGCTGTTCGGTTTCTCACCGTTGAGCCTGCTGCTGCCGCAGGCGATCGCGGGCGTGGTCACGGTCGCGGTGCTCTATCTGATCGTGCGCAGGCGCTACGGAACGCTCGCTGCCACGCTGAGCGCGCTCGCGCTCGCGGGTTTTCCTGCTTTCGTGGCGGTCTCGCGCGATAACAACCTCGACACGCTGCTGATCCTGCTGATGACGCTCGCCTGTGGAGCTGCGCTGAGCGCCTGCGAGACGGGCCGCCTGCGGAGCCTGCTCGTCGCGGCTGTGCTCGTCGGCCTTGCTTTCAACACCAAGGCGCTCGCCGCGGTCCTCGTCGTGCCTGGCATCGCGGCGGGCTACCTGCTCTGCGCGCCCACTCCGTTGCGTCGACGGCTCACGCATCTGGGCCTAGCGGGCACGCTCTGCGTGGCCGTTTCGCTCGCCTGGATCGTGGCCGTCGAATTGACCCCCAGCTCGCAGCGGCCCTTCGTGGGCAGCTCGAGCGACAACACTGAGCTCGGATTGGCCTTCGGCTACAACGGCTTTGAACGCGTGGGCAATCAGAAAGGTGGACCGGGGCCCGTCGCCAACCGTGAAGTGGCGCCCACGGGCCAGGTTGCGAGATCCACGCGCGAAGCCACAACGAACGTCGCGATGCCCAGGCCCGTGCCCGATGTCGAGCCGCAGGTCGCCATTACGATCACGCGCGGCCCGATCTCCTTTGGTAGCTCGCCTGGGCCGCTGCGCCTCTTTCGTCATGGTTTCGGCGATCAGGGCGCCTGGCTGCTCGCCTTCGCACTGCTCGGCCTGATCGCGCTCGCGCTGATGCGCCCCGTTCGGCGCGATCCCAAGCGCGCGGCGCTGATCGTCTTTGGCGGGCTTCTTCATGTGCGAGGTCGTGTTTCTCAGCGCCTCCAAGGGCATCGTGCACCCCTATTACCTCTCCGCGCTTGGCCCTGGACTGGCGGTGATGGTCGGTGCGGGGTTCACCGCGATGCGCCGCAACGAGCGTGCGAGACCACGTCTGCTGCTCGCCGCCGCGGTGCTGCTCACGGCCGGCGTGCAGGTGATGCTGCTGCGCCAGGCTCACTACCTGCGGCCTTGGCAGTTCCTCCTCATCCCGATCGCGCTCGCCGCCCTGATCGCGATGCACAAGCGCCGCTTTGGGCAGGCCGGCACCGCAATGCTGCTCGCGACGTTGCTGTTTGCGCCCACGATCTATGCGGCAACCAGCTGGAGTCGACCCGTAGAGGGCACATTCCCGGCAGCTGGTCCGCGCGCCGTGGGAGGAAATGGCGGCGCCGAGCTCAGCCGCGAGCAGCTCATGACCGCAGAAGCTCTGACCCGCTACGTGCTCGCGCACGGAGCGCATGGGCGTTTTCAGCTGCTCACCGTAGCCTCGCTCACCGCCGATAGCCCGATCCTCCTGGGCTTGCGCGCGGCCGCGCTCGGCGGCTATGGAGGCGTGGACCCCACGCTCGACGGCACGGGTCTCGCGCGGCTGATCGCGGCGGGGCAGGCGCGCTTTTTGCTGCTCGGCGGCTCCTACGCCTATCTCGGTGGCAACGCCGCCAGTCGTGCCGCTGCGCGCGCCTGTCCGCAGGTGCCTTTCGCCGAATGGGAAGGCGCGCGCGCGAACGCCAGCGAAGGGCTCTACCTCCTCGATTGTGCGGGTCGTGGCCGTGAGCTCAGCAGTGCTGCACGCTAACCGCTGGGCCGCCTGAGTTTCTGCTCTCGATCTTGCAGGCGCTAAACCGGGCGGTGGTCGCTGCCGATAGGGGTTGGGAGCCTCGAGACGCGTTTACCCGCGTCGGCGTGGGTGCAGTACGTGGCGGCTGCCTCTGGCCGCGGCCACGAGTCAGATAGCCGATTCCCGATAAGGGCACACCCGCCGCGAGGCGGGCTCGCAAAGCCAGGGGTCTCTCTGAGACGGCCCAGCTACCGGAAGGAGCCGCATGTTCAATCCTCGCCAGCGCCACGCGTGCGCAGCCCTGCTGCTGCTCGTCTGCTCGCTGCTGCTCGTCGGTGGTCCTGCCGCGAGCGCAGCACACCTGCGCTCACATCACGCCCACACGCGCGCCGGCGCTGTGCACGGTCACGGCCTGCTGGCAGCGGGTCGCCGCCGAGCGCGCGATGACCGCACTCTTGTCGCTGAGGCGAGGTGGCTTACACGCTGCCTGAGCGCCCACCGCGCCAGGCCCGCGCGCTGCAATGCGAGCCGCAGGGCACTGCAGCAGGGCGGCGCGGCCCTCGCACGCGCTGAACGCCGCCTCGCGCGTCTTGCGAGCGCCACCGGTCAAGCGACCACCTCGCGCAGCACCACGCGCACCACGCGCTCCGCGGCGTCGATCGCCGCGCCGCAGCTCGGCGTAAGTGGTGAATCGCTTGCCTGGAGCGCGCCCGCCGGCGCTGGCGCATACGTGCTCAGGCGTCGTGTCCCCGGCCAGGCCGACTTCTTTGTTCTCGTGCACGGCACTTCCGCGATCCCGCCCGCGATCCCCGGCACCACCGTCTTCTACTCCGTGCGCAGCGCCACGCCCAGGTCGCTGTGGTCCGCCGAGCAGCAGATCGCCTACGCCCCCTCAGTTGCCGGCGTGAGCCTGCGAGCGGCGCCCGTGCTCACGCTTTCGGGCAAGACGCTGTCCTGGAGCGCCACGCGCGGCGTCAAGAGCTACATCCTCGTGCGCAGGCTTGCCGGCCAGGCGCCCCAGTACACCGCGCTCGCCGTCACCTCACTCACGCTCACCGCCGCAGCAGACGCGCGCGCTCATTTCAGCGTGCGCACCGCGATCGCCGGCAGTGTCTGGTCTGAGCCCAGCGTCGCGCCACTCGCCGCCGCCGCGCCCGCTACACGCGCCGCCGCCTTGCGCGCCGCTGCCGTGCGCGCCGCCGCCGCCCATTCCGCTGAAGTGACCCCGGTGTCCCAGCCACCGGTCTCCTCCGCCTTGCCTGGAGCGCTGATCGTGGGTGTCGACACGGGCAACTGGCGCGGCAACCTGTTCAGCGAACTAGCTGCCGGCGGCATCAAGAACCTGAGGGTCAGCGACCTCTCAGGCGCCGCTGTAGCCGAAGTCGAGGCTGCGGGCTGCTCGATCGCGGTGCTCACCTTTCAGGCTGGCGGCACGATCGCGGGGCGCAATCCCGCTGCCTATGCGGCTGAAGTGCTCGCATACGCCAAGCAGCACCCCGAGGTGCAGCGCATCGAAGTTCTCAACGAGCCCGAGTTGCTGCCCGACTCCCACAACTACGGCGCCTATGTGGCGCTCTTGAAAGCCACGCACGAAGCGCTCGCGAGCCTGCCCGCGGCTGGCCGCCCGAAGCTACTCGCCTCCTGGGCACCCACCTACGGCTTCGGCAAGGGCTGGGCGGCCGCGGGGGGGTTGCCATATGTCGATGAGGTCGTGGTGCACGCCTACGGTGGCGGCACCGGCCAGCACAAAGGCCTCGAAGGCGCACGCGAACTGATCACGCAGGCGCGCGCCGAATCGGGCAAGCCCGTCGCCGTCACGGAGATCGGCTGGCCCACAGCAGTGGGGCAGCCCGCGACCGGCGACTCACAACAGTGGAGCGAGGCGCAGCAGGCCGCCGCGATCACGGGCTTTGCGGCTTGGGCGCACACGCAGCCTTACATCAGCGTCGTGATCTTCTTCAATGCCGTCGACTACGCCACGAACATGTGGTACGGCATCGAGCGCACCGACCGCTCGCACAAGCCGAGCTTCAGCGCGCTGGCGCTCGCCGCGCGCTAGACGACGCTTAGCCTCGGCATCTGTCCAAAGCCACAGCGGCGAATACTGGCCATGCGGCCCTAAGCGCGTGTGGCCCGCTTGCGTCATGCTGCGTCCATGGCCCATCCCTCACAATCCGCAGAGCCCCACATCATCGGCGGACCCACGCCAATCCAAGCGCCGCGGGTAGGTGACCTCTACCGCTGGAAGGTCCAGCACGGACGCGCCGAAAAGCACGTCTACGTGCAGATCGCAAGCGCGCTGCGCGCCGAGGCCTTCGAGGAGCCGCTGCGCTCGGGGATCGAGTCCAAGGGCGAGACGGTGCTGGACAAGCTGCTGGAGAAAGGCAACGTGCCAACACGCATCAAGATCACTTCCGGTGGGATCACCGAAGTGGGCACCGATCGCCGCTCGCGTCCCTGCTCGGTCTGAGCTCAGGAAGCTGATCCGGCAGGCGCACGACCACTGCCGCCGCGCCGTCGCCTGAGCACGAACACAACGGTGGCCACCACGCCGATTGCCACGAGCACGGTGCCGAGCAGGCCGAAGTCGTCAGCTACCTCAGTGATCGAGGGTCCGAGCAGGTAGGCGCCGCCGCTGAAGCCGAGCGCCCAGGCGAGCGCTGAGATGGCGTTGATCGGCAGGAAGCGCGAGGCGCGCATGTCGTGGATCCCCGCCATCCAGGATGGCGTGAACAGCACCGCGATCGTGCCGAAGCGCTCATAGAAGCGGTCACCGCGCGCGATCAGCGCGAGCCGCAGCTTGTACAGAGGCCCGGCTGCCGTCAACAGGCCGCGCCCGCCCTTCAAGCCGAGCAGCCAGCCGCTCGCGCCGCCCGCGCTCGCGCCGGCCCAGGCGAGAGCCACCACAGCGGCTAGATCCAGGCGTCCTCGCGCCGCGGCGATCCCCGCGGCGATCAGCGCCGCCTCACCCACGCCAGGGATCGCAGCCCAGCTCGCGCCGGCCGCGAGGAACACGCCGAGATAGTCCACGCCTGCATGGCGCGCACGATGGTGTGCCAGTGCGAGCAGCGCGAGGCTCGCGAGCGATCGTCCGAGGATGCGCATCAGCCCATCCTTACGCGCACGCGCGCGGCGGGCGTCACCGGCGCTGGCTAGATGCTCATGCAGGCGCGGTCGCGCCCGGAGCTCTTGGCTTCATAGAGCGCT
Organism: uncultured Solirubrobacterales bacterium; assembly: GCA_963785435.1. Lineage (GTDB taxonomy): Bacteria > Actinomycetota > Thermoleophilia > Solirubrobacterales > Solirubrobacteraceae > Palsa-744. The sequence goes on along the minus strand of CAWAVE010000007.1, from coordinate 81,475 downwards.
GCGTCCGCCCGTGCCAACACCGCGTCGGCCGACTCGCCCGCGCGGTGTGCTGCGAACCCCGCAGAGCAGGTGCGCTGACCGTACATCAGCTTGCGCAGGCGCTCGATTACTTCGGCAGCGCGCGCGGGATCGCAGTCGACCAGCAGCAGACCGAACTCCTCGCCGCCGAGCCTAGCCAGCAAGTCACCTGTGCGCAGCTGCTCGCGCCAGATCGCCGCGGTTTCCTTCAGCAGCCTGTCGCCTGCGGGGTGCCCGTAGGTGTCGTTGTACTCCTTGAAGTGGTCGAAGTCGATCATCGCGACCGTGAAGTGCTGCTCGCTTGCGAGCGCCTGCTCGACGCGCGCATCCCACGCGCGGCGGTTGGGCAGGCCGGTGAGGGGATCGGTGCTCGCCATGTCGCTGAGGCGGCTCATTCGGTCGGCGCGTTCGATCACCGCGGCGGCCTCGTGCGCGAGCAGCGCCACCACGCTCGTGCGCGTGCCGTCGGTCGTTACGCTCCTCGGCCAGCCGACCACGAGCACGCCGACGGGCTCCGGGCCGCGCATCAACGGCTCATACAACAGGGCCGAAGGCCGTCCGCCAGCGACCCACAGCTCGACGCTGCCCACGTGCGCTTCGACGTTCTTGGTGACGAGGATGCGATGACCCGAAGCAAACGCTTCGCTGACCGCGCTCGGCTCGAGTCTTGAGATCTCGACCGGCGGTGCCTCGAGGCCGACCATCGCCGTGGCGCGCATCAGGTTCGTGCCACGCACCGGCTCATACAGGATTGCGATACTGGCCTCGCCGACAGTTCTTGCCGCCTCGCAGACGTCGCGGCGCGCGTGCTGGCTGCCGAACAGGTCGCGTACGACCGCGTGGACCTGGCCGAGCATGCGCTCGCGGTTCTCTGCCTCTCCGGCCTGTCGGCGCACGCTGGCCACGAGCCGACTGGTCGCGAAGCCGATGATCGCGCTGACCGCCACCGTGAGCACGCCCGCGCGATACTGCGAGCTGGGATAATGCGGCGCGCCGATTAGCAGGATCGGCGCCAGGTAGACGGCCGCCATGCCCGCGATCACCACGTAGAGCTCGTGGCGGCGCTGGCTGTGCAGCGCCGTATAGAAGACGGGGATCAGACAGATGACGCCCACGCCTGAGTTGATGCCGCCCGCGGACTGGCGCAGCAACGCCACGGCTAGCAGGAAGACCAGCGCCGCGAGTGTGCCTCCGAAGCGCGTGATCCAGATCTCATAGGCGCGCAGAGCTGTGAGCCCGCCCGCGAAGGCCAACAGCAGTGCGGAGAGCGTGTAGAGCGACCAGTCCATCGTGCTGCCCACGATCACCGCTGACCAAGCCAGCACCGAGGCGGCCACGAACGGCGCGAAGCTAAGCGAATGAGGCGGCCTGGTGCTGGAATCGAGGTCCATCGCTGTTTCTTCGGCACGAGCAGCGCGAGGCTGAAGCCAAGCAAGTCCTCGTGCTACGGCGTGCGGCGCTGGCGGACACTCGCTCAGGAGAGCAGGCCCGTGCCGGCGCCACCCGCGCTGCTAGTGCCGCCCACGCCGCCCGTGCCGGCTCCGCCGGCGAGCGCCGAACGCGCCATCAGGACGCCTTCGACGGCGCTCGTGGGCGTTGGCTCGCCCATGAAGTAGCCCTGTGCGAGCGTGCAGCCCATCACCTTCAGGCGCGTCATCTGCTCCTCGGTCTCGATGCCCTTGGCGATCACGCGCAGCGAGAGATCGCGCCCCAGGCTGAGGATCGCCTCCAGCAGCCAGTTGCGGTAGTCCTCATCATCGGAGGCCGCGAGCTCTGAGGGGTCGACCTTCAGGAAGTCGAGCGGCAGGCGCTGCAGGTCTGAGCGACGCGCATAGGCGTTGCCGAAGTCGTCGATCGCGATCCTTACGCCGAGATGGCGGATCTCACCGAGTCGCGCGGCTGCCGCTGCGACATCGTCCATGACCGCGCTCTCGCCGATCTCAAGCGTTAGCAACGCGGGCTCGATGCCCGACTGTTGCAACGCGCGGCGCACGTCCGTCGCGAAGCCGTCACGGTTCATCTGCTTGGGCGAGACCATCACCGAGATGCCAACGCGGTGGCCGGCCACGTTCCAGCCGGCGGCGCGCGCACACGCCTCCTCAAGTACCCAGCGGCCGATCGGCACGATCAGCCCGGTCTCCTCGGCGGCTGGCAGGAACTCGGTGGGGGTGAGGATGCCCTGCGTCGGGTGCTGCCAGCGGATCAGCGCCTCAAAGCCGATCACAGCGCGCGTGTCGAGATCGCAGATTGGCTGGTAGAGGATGAAGAACTGACGCTCCTGCAGAGCCGTGTTGAGCTCTGCTTCGAGCACCGCCTGGCTCTCGACCACCGAGCGCATGTTGGCGTTGAAAAGCGTGTAGCCGTCCTTACCCGCCGTCTTCGCGGCGTCGAGTGCCAGGCGCGAGTCGCGCAGCAGCTCGGTGGGGTTCTCGTAGCGGCCATAGGCCACACCCACGCTGGCCGTGACGAAGAAGCTTGGGCCGAAGTCCGCGAGCACGATCGGCTCGTGCATCGCCTCGATCACACGCCGCGCGAGCGAGTCCAGGCGCACGCCACGTGCGGCTGACTCGACGAGGATCACGAACTCGTCTCCGCTGAGGCGCCCGACCGTGTCCTGGGCGCGCACCACGCGCTCCAGGCGCTCTGCGACCGTGCGCAACAGCTCATCGCCCGCGTCTTTGCCGAGCTTCTCGTTGACGTCTTTGAACCAATCCACGTTGACGATCAGCGCGCCGCCGAGCATGCCCGACTGGCGTCCTGTGCGCGCGAGCATGCGCTCCGCGAGGTCGAGCGTCAGCGCACTGTTCGGCAATCCCGTGAGCTGGTCATAGAGATCCTCGCTCGTGCTCGGTGGGGCGGTCTTGACCGTTGGCGTGCCGCCGCGGGCGAGCCCGAGCAGCGCGATCAGTAGCCCGAGCAGCAAGCTCAGCGCGCATCCACCGATCAAAAGCGCGAGTGCGCGGCCGTCGCCCGCCACGCCGCTGTTGCCGAGGGGCAGAAAGCTTTCGAGGCTCCAGTTGCCCTGCAGGTTGCTCGTCGTGCTCTGCGCACCTGCAGCAGCTGTGCCGCTCGTAAAGATCACGCTCGTGGCGCCCGCCTGGTAGCGCAGACGCGCGGCGCTGGCGGCATGGCCGGAAAGCACGCGCGAGAGCACCACGCTGGGCTCGAGCACCTGGTGCAGCCAGCCCACGAAGGCTGCTCTACGCGCTGCGACATCGTTCGGCACCACGCCGCCGCGATAGACCGGCGTCTCGATTCGTAGCGCCTTCGTGCCCGCGACCGAGGTGCCCGCGTAGTGGCTCTTACCGGAGTCACGTAGTGCGAGCAGGCTGGGTGTACGCACGCAGTAGTCGGTGCCGGCGGGCAGCTGCTTGACGGTGCTGCGCGCGAGACCCGCGAGCGCTAGACAGTAGATCGCGCGTTCGCCCGGCGGGATGACGTGCAGGCTGCGTAGCGCCGCCGCCGTGCTCGCGGCGCTCGAAGTGCTGGTGGTGGTCGCAGTCGATGCCTTTGGCGCGTGAATCGCCGTGCCGCTGCGCGATGCGAAGCCCACGAGTTGTGAGGCGCCAACGGGCGTCACGAGCCGCAACTCGGCGAGTTCTGGGTAGCGGTGTGAGGCCTTCACCCACTTTGCCCACGTGTGAAATTCGCCTGTGGAGGCGTTGGGGTGATCGGCGAAGAAGGCGCTGGCGGTGAGCGCGAGGTCTTCCTCGTGCTGGATCGCCGCTTTGACCGCGGTCGTGATCTGAGCGGCGCTCTGCTGCGCGGCGCGCTTTGCGCGGCCCGCGTCCGAACTTGCCAGCGAGCGGGCGCCGAGCACCGAAGCGATCGCGCCTGCCACCACGCACAGAAGCGCGGCCAACATCCAAAGCTTGCGTCCGCCGAGCGCTCCGCCGCCTGCCTCTGCGGCTGCGGGTGGCGCCGCGGGCGCCGAGGCCGGCTCGGCCGGCGGCGCGGGAGGAGGGCCGAAGTGCACGACCGAGGAGGTGCTCACAGGCGTAGCCGGCTGCACGGAGGGCCCGTTTTGATCGCCGGGTTGCGGCTGTTGGGGGGTTGCGCTCTCTGACATGTGGCTTCTTTCGCTCCCAACCTGAGCTTTTCGCTCGGCTGCCTGATCGAGCAGCAGGGCGCGCTCGATCTGCGTTGTTCATGTAATTGGACGAATCGCTGAGCGCTCATCGACGTTTTCCACGTCGAACAAGAGGCGCTGAGGCGCTTGCAGCGGTTCTTGCAGCCGCGCACCGCAGGCGCGGGCGCGCAGCAGTAGTGAGACGCACGCGGCGAGGACCTCATAGGGTCCAAACATGAACTTCAACCTGCGCAGTCACCTCACATACGCCAACGTGGTCGCGACGCTGGCGCTCGTGTTCGCGATGAGCGGCGGTGCGCTCGCCGCGAGCCACTACCTGATCAACTCCACGCGCCAGATCAACCCCAAGGTGCTGGGGCGCCTGCGCGGCTCGCGTGGGCCGCGCGGCCCCGCGGGCGTTCCGGGCCTTTCGATCCAAGGTCCGAGCGGCGCGAGCATCAAGGGTCCGAAGGGCGATCCGGGCCACGAAGGTCACGAAGGCCACGAAGGTTTCTCCGCCCTTTCAGCGCTCCCCTCGGAAGTGAGCGAGAGCGGCGTATACGGCATCGCCACGCCCAACTCCTCGAGCAGCGGCTCGCTCGAGCAAACGGTCTCCTTCGCGTTGCGTCTCAGCGCTCCCGTGCCCGTGACGAAGGTCGAATACGAGAAACTCGGCGCGCCGACAAGCAACTGCGCTGGACCGGGCAAAGCGGCGAGCGGCTATCTGTGCATCTACAGCGCGAGCTCCTCCGGCGTCAAAGCACCCGTCGTGTTCGAGTCTGAAGATGTGCTTGCCACGCCGGGCAGCGGCCACCTCGGCTTCACGTTGCAATGGACTGTCGAAGCGCCCAACGCGGGCGACGTGGGTAGCTACACCGTGACTGCTCCCTAACCGTGGCGTCTTCGTGACCGTGCAGCTCGAAGGCGTTCTCCAATCCGATCGTGCGAATCCTCGGCGGCTGATCCGAATCGGCGGCGCACACCGCCGCGGCTACACTCACACCAGCTGAGCGAGCAGGGAGGTGCCGGTGCGGGTCGTGCGGATCGAGGAAACTGGGGGGCCTGAGGTCCTGCAGATCCTCGAGGTCGAGCCACGACCCGAGCCCGGTGAGGGCGAGGTGTTGGTCAGGGTGCGAGCCGCGGCTGTGAACCCGATCGACTGGAAGTATCGGCGCGGGCTGATCGCAAAGACGCTGCCTGCGGTGCTCGGCAGCGACATCTCGGGGGTGATCGAGAGCTCGCGCAGTGAGCGCTTCGCGGTGGGCGATGAGGTGTTCGGGCTGGCCACGAGCGGCGGCTACGCCGAGTACGCGATTTCCTCGGCGGCGCTGCTCGCGCATAAGCCCGCGGGTCTCAGCGACGTGCAGGCGGCGGCGCTGCCTGTGGCGGGCATGACGGCGTGGCAGGCGCTGTTCGACGTGGGCGCGCTCAGCGCCGCTCAGAACGCCTTGATCGCCGGCGCTGCCGGCGGCGTGGGACACCTAGCCACGCAGTTCGCGCGCGTGGCAGGCGCGCAGGTGATCGGCACTGCCTCTGCGCGCAACCGCGAGTTTGTGCTCGGTCTCGGCGCTGCCCGCTGCGTGGACTACGCCGGCGATGAGCTGGAGGAGATAACAGACATGGACGTGATATTCGACACCGTGGGTGGCGAGACGACCGCGCTGCTGGTCGGTGCGCTACGCCCAGGCGGCGTGATCGTGACGATTGCGGGCGCCGCACCAGCTGAGGCCGCCGGTGAGCGCGGCGCGCGCGCAGAGCGGCTCGTGATGAGCCCGAACCCTGAGGAGCTTGCGCGGATCGGCGAGCTCGTGGCTGCCGGCGAGGTGCAGGTGGAGATCGCGAGCACGATGGCGCTCGCGGAGGTCCGCGCGGCACATGCGCTCAGCGAGGCCGGTCACACGCGCGGCAAGATCGTGCTCACGCTCGACTGAACATGTCACTGCCAGCCAACAGGCCAACACGACTTGAGGCGAGGGAGCGTCCCCGCCACGACCGAGCCTTCGCGATCGGCCGTGGCGAGTCCGCCGCCGTACTGCGTAGAGGGGGATGCATCGCGCTAGTACCCGGGTTCGCGCTCGCTCAAACAAATTCTTTGCGCGGTCCCGCCACGATCGCTTTACTCGAGCTCTCCCGCCTGGGATGATCTGGAAGACGAGATTGTTCGTAAATGTCTAGATGCCAGAAATACGGGGGCAGACCTCGCCGGAGGAGGGTGAGGTGAAGGGGGAACTGGCGCTGAGCGACAGCTTTGAGATGACGCGGCCCGGCCAGGCGCCGGGTGAGCGTGAAGCGGCCGCGGCCGTGGCGATCGCGGCAGGTCTGTATCTGGTGGGCGGGGCGCTTTGTGCGACCGGCTTTCTGCTGCCGCACGTCGACTCGCCGGTGGGCATTGCGGCCGTTGCGTTCGATGCGTTCTTCACAGCCGCCCTGCTCTTCTACGCCGCCGAGCGCGCGTGGGGTGGGCTGAGGCTCGCGTTCTTCGCAGATCTCTGGGGCGTCGTGTTGATCGCGGTGCTGTGCGTCTCGGGTGGTGGCGCGGAGAGCCCGTTTGCGCTGATCTACTTCTTTGCGCTCGGTCACGCTGCTGCTTTTCAGCCGCGCGGACGCTTCGTGGGGGTGAGCCTCGTGATCCTCGCCGCCTTCCTGCTGCCGCTCTTCTACGAAGACCCCCTTTCGAGCAGCTTCGGTGCGGTCGCCTGCGTCGGCGTGGTGCTCGCGCTGTTGACCGCGACGGTCGTCCATGCGGCGCTCAACCGCATGCGTGAGCAGCGTCGGCGACTTGAAATCCTGATCTCAGCGACCGCCGAGCTCGATAAATCGCTCGATCCTGCGGAGACGCTGGAGACGATCGCGAACATGGCGGTGCCGGAGCTCGCAGAGATTTGCGCAATCGACCTGATCGGGGGGGACGGCGTCGTCGCGGAGGCCGTGCGTGCCAGTGCAGATCAAATGCTCGCGGGCACTCTCGAACGCACGCGGCCAGCGCACGCGCTGCCGATGGTCGCCCGCGGGCGCACGCTTGGCGTGATCTCGTTTTGGCATCGCGCGGGTGAGGCTCACTACGACCGCGGGCTGCGCGCGGTCCTTGAGGACCTGACGGGGCGTGCGGGGATGGCATTCGACAACGCGCGCCTGTATGCCGAGCGCGCGCAGGTCGCACAGACGCTCAGGCGCAGCCTGATGCCGGCGGTGCTACCCGTAATCGCAGGCCTCGAGCTCGCGAGCTACTTCCGTCCGATGGGCGCCGGCGAGGAGGTCGGCGGCGACTTCTATGACGTGTTCGGCGATCGCAACAGCTGCTGGCTCGTGGTCGGCGACGTGTGCGGCAAGGGAGCCGAGGCGGCGGCGCTGACGGGCTTCCTGCGCCACACGACTGCGGCCTATGCGCGTGAAGGACGCTGTCCAGTGGATGTGCTCCTGCAGGTCAACCGCGCGATGTTCGAGCAGGACTTCGACGGCCGTTTCGCGACCGCGATCTTGGCGCAGCTGCACTTCGAGGACGGCGCTGTCGAGCTGCGCTTGGCGATCGCGGGGCATCCCGCCGCGCTGCTCACGCGCGCGGACGGTCAGGCTGGCGAGCTCGGCGCGAGAGGCACGCTGCTTGGCGTATTTCCCGATCCCGTGATCGAGGAAGTCACGACCACGCTAGGCCCCGGTGATGCGCTTACGCTCTACACCGATGGTTTGACCGAGGCGCACGCGCCGCGGCGGATCGTGACGGTTGCGGAGCTGATCGAGCGCCTGCATAGCGTGCCCGCGAGGGCTGCGCAGGACACGATCGATGCGCTGCTCGAGCTGATCGACCTCGGACGGCCGATCGTGGATGACATCGCGATCCTCTCTGTGCGCGTCAGCGGCACCGCCACGCTCATGCCCGAGGCGAGCGGTGAGGTGCGCGAGCTCTCCGCGCCGCGCTAGGCCGCCCGGTAAGCGCATCAGATCGCAGGCGCAGAGCGATCACCGCTCAGCGCTCACATCGATAAGCGAGCGGTAGGCGTCGGGGCGGCGGGTGGCGAGGAAGGGGAACAGCTCAAGCCAGTCGCGACGCGCGTCGATGTCGAGCTCAGCGATCAGCACCGCGGGCTCCTCGCGCGGCGCCTGCACGAGCTTGCGGCCGTAAGGGTCGCAGATGAATGACGATCCATAGAAGCTGAGCGGCGGCTCGCTGCCGATGCGGTTGACGGCGAGCATGAACAGGCCATTGGCGATCGCGTTGCCGCGGATCACCTGCTCCCACAAGGGCTCGGTGTCGAAGTCCGGGTGATCGGGCTCAGAGCCGATCGCGGTGGGGTAGACGAGCAGATCGGCATTCTTCAGGCTGTAGGCGCGCGCGAGCTCGGAAAACCACTGATCCCAGCATGTCGGCAGCCCGATTCGCGCACCGCCGAGCGCGAGCAGCGGGTAAGCATCGGCGCCGGCTGGGCCGGGCGGAAGTAGCGATCCTCGTGGTAGCCCGCGGTGAGGGGGATGTGCAGCTTGCGCGTGCGCACCGCGAGCTCGCCGTCGGGCGCGACCACGATCGCGGTGTTGTAGCCGAGTCCGTCCTCGCCGGCGGCACGCTCATAGAGCGAGGCGTGAACGTGCGCGCCGGTCTCTGCGGCCATGCGTGCCGCGAAGGCATAGGTAGGGCCGCCTGGGAGCTCCTCTGGTTCGAGGCCAAGCGCGCTCGGCCCTGCGGGATCGACAGCGAAGTAGCGGCTGAGCGTGAGCTCCTGCAGGCAGATCAGCTGAGCGCCCTCGTTGCCCGCGAGGCGGATGCCTGCTGCAAGCGCTGCGGCGTGCTCCTCGGGGTCGGGGTGCCAGCGCTGCTGCACGGCAGCCACGCGCAGCGGCGTGCGCTCGGCCGCGCGCGTGCGCGCAGGGGACTCGAGCGGTGCATTGGCGCGGATCAGCGCGATCTCGGACATGGCGATGACTCTAGGCGCTGCACGGGTAAGCGCCAAGCAGCACAGCGCGCGCTGTGCGCATACTGCATGTCAATGAGCGCCGAGCCGATCGACTCGACCCCCGCCGCCGACGGCTACCGCATGCCCGGCGAGTTCGAGGCGCACAGCGGCTGCTGGATGCTCTGGCCGCGACGTCCTGATAACTGGCGCCTGCAGGGCGCTCCCGCCCAGGACGCCTTCGCGGCGGTGGCTGCAGCGATCGACGCTTCAGAGCCCGTCACGGTCGGCGTGGAGGATGCGGAGCTCGAGCGTGCGCACGCGACGCTTCCGGCCTCGATCCGCGTCGTGGAGCTTTCCAGCGACGATGCCTGGATGCGCGACGTGGGGCCGAGCTTCCTCGTCGATGCCGCCAGCAGCGTGCGTGGTGTGGACTGGCAGTTCAACGCGTGGGGTGGGCTGCAGGGCGGCCTCTATCAACCTTGGGATAAAGACGAGCAAGTGGCCCGTAAGGTGCTTGAGATCGAAGGGGTGGCGCGCTACCGCGCGCCGATCGTGCTCGAGGGCGGCGCGATCCACGTCGACGGCGAGGGCACGGTGCTCACGACCGAAGAGTGCTTGCTGAACCGCAACCGCAACCCGGAGCTCAGTCGTGAGCAGGTCGAGCACGTGCTGCTCGAGTATCTCGGCGCCGAGCGTGTGATCTGGCTCGGACGCGGACTTTATGGCGATGAGACCGACGGGCACATCGACAACCTCGCCTGCTTCATCGCTCCTGGTGTGGTTGCGCTCAGCTACTGCGAGGAGGCCTCAGACCCCCAGCATGCGATCTCGCGCGAAGCGCTCGAGCGTTTGCAGCGTGCGCGCGATGCGCGCGGTCGCGAGCTCGAGGTCGTGCGGCTTCCCGTCCCGGGGCCGCTCACGATCGCCGCTGAGGAGGCTGCAGGCGTGCAGCGCATCGCCTCCACGCAGCCGCGTCGTGCCGGCGAACGGATGGCGGCCTCATACGCCAACTTCTACATCGCCACGAGTCGCGTGGTCTTCCCAATGCTCGACGAGCGCTTTGATGCACAGGTTGCCGAGTTGCTCGGCAGTCGTTTCCCGGAGCGTGAGATCGTGGGTGTGCCCGCACGCGAGATTCTGCTGGGTGGCGGCAACATCCACTGCATCACACAGCAGGTGCCCGCTCGCGAGCCCAGAGATGAGCGGTAGCAGACCAGCAATAACCTAGAAACGCAGACGCCCCTGTTCAACGACACGGTCCTCGAATCCGAACGCGCGCAGATCCTCAAGAATGAGCGAGCTAAGGCGCTAAGCGCCAGGGCTTAGAAACAGGGCGGTCCCTTACTAGGGCTGCGCCTGCGTGCGTTCGACGGCCTCGCCGAGCGCCGGCAACGTGATCTCGAGCGCCGCAGCGATGCGCAGCACGGTCGTCCAGGTGGGATTTGCGTGAGCGCGCTCGATCCGTGCAAACGCAGCGACGGTGATTCCTGCGCGGTGCGCGAGGTCCTCCTGGGTCTCGCCGCGTTGGGTGCGAAGACGCCTGACGGTCGCGGCGAGAGCCGCGTCGGCTTTCACTGGCGCTGACATAATCAGAAACATCGCATTTCGCGAGTACCAAGATCCAGTCAGCTCGCTGCTGGTATCGTGCTGCTGTCACGCCATCCCCACAGAAGGCGCTGGCAGGTCGGCACCCACGCGCTCCGCGTGGGGGTGCCGACCACCTAGGTTTTCTAGGTTTTGGCTCAGGCGCTTGTGCTCGGCAAGCGGTACTTGCGCGAGTTGGGGCAACGCTCGAGCAGGCCAAGCTCAATCAGCGTTTGCGCATAGCGATGCGCGGTGCTCGGGCTCATGTCGAGGTCGCCTGCGAGTTCGACGATGCCCCGCGATTCTTCTGAGGAACGGAAGCGCGTGAGGATCGAGAGCCCGCGCAACAGCGATCGCGACAGGCGCGGGTCGCTCGTGTCGCTCGGCATGTAGTCGCCAAGCTCGTCGAGATCAGCTGCCTCGTCAGTGTGTGGCGTCTCGGAGGGTCCCGCCGCGCGCGGCTTGCCGAGCGACTCGGCGATCAGCGTGGCAAGTGAGGGCGCGCGGCTGTTGGAGACGGCTCGCACGATCTCGTCGACCTGTACGGGGGAGAGGGTGATGGAGATGGAAGGTGGCTCTGAGCTCATGCGCGAAATCAAAGCAGATGCAGACGATTGTCTGTAGGCGTGTTTTCAATCCTTCGTATGGACCACGCAATATCGGCACGGTCAATGCATGAACGCGGGACGCTCAGGCACGCGCCTGGGCGCTGCAGGTAGCCTCCAACGCTGCGATGGCGATCACGCTCACACTCCCCGACGGCAAGGCACTCGAGCTGCCAGACGGCGCCACGGGCGCAGACGCCGCAGCGGCGATCGGCCCTGGACTGGCACGCGCGGCGCTCGCTGTGTCGGTAGCCCCCACGCCCGAGGAGACCCCCGAAGTCCGCGACTTGGCGCGCGAGCTGCCCGACGGCGCACGCCTGTCGATCATCACAGCCAAGAGCGAGGAGGCGCTCGAGCTGATCCGCCACGACGCCGCGCATGTGCTGGCGGCGGCCGTGATGGAGCTCTATGAGGGCGTGAAGATCTCGATCGGGCCGCCGATCGCGGAGGGCTTCTACTACGACTTCGAGTTCCCGCCTGGCACGGTGATCTCCGAGGCGGACTTCCCGAAGATCGAAGAGCGCATGCGCGCGCACATCAAGGCGGGGGAGAGCTTCGAGCGCCAGGACGTCTCGGTCGCAGAGGCACGCGAGCGTTTTCTGGCCGAGCAACAGGACTACAAGGTCGAGCTGATCGACGACCTCGCGGCGGCTGCCACACCGACAGAGCCGCTGGAGACGGTCTCGCTCTACACAAACGGCCCTTTCACGGACCTCTGCCGCGGCCCGCACGCGCCGAGCACGGCGACGGTGGGCGCCTTCAAGCTCGGCTCGGTTGCGGGCGCGTACTGGCGCGGGGACTCCTCGCGCACGATGCTCACGCGCATCTATGGCACGGCGTTCTTCTCGAAGGCCGAGCTCGCGCAGCACCTCGAGCGCATTGAGCAGGCGAAGGCGCGCGACCACCGCAAGCTGGGGCGCGAGCTGGGGCTGTTCACCTTCTCGGATGTGTCGCCCGGCGCGGCCTTCTGGCTGCCGGCGGGCACGGGCATCTTCAACGCGCTCGTGCGCCTCTCGCGCCAGATGGGGCGCACGCGCGGCTACAGCGAGGTCAAGACGCCACAGATCTTCGACGCGGAGCTGTGGAAGACCTCGGGGCACTGGGGCAAGTACCGCCAGAACATGTTCACGGTCGAGGTGGAGGACCGCGAGATGGGCGTGAAGCCGATGAACTGCCCGGGCCACGCGCACCTGTTCGGCTCGAGCCGCCACTCCTACCGCGAGCTGCCGATTCGCTACTTCGAGCCGGGGCTGTTGCACCGCAACGAGGCCTCGGGCGTGTTGCACGGCCTGTTGCGCGTAAGGCACTTCGCACAGGACGACGGGCACATCTTCTGCACGGAGGAGCAGGTCGAGGATGAGGTGCGCGGCTGCCTGGAGATGGCCTTCGACACCTATGCGCTGTTCGGCTTCGACATGAATATCGAGCTCTCCACACGCCCCGAGCAACGGGTGGGCAGCGATGAGATGTGGGATCGCGCGGAGGGAAAGCTCGAGAACACGCTGAAGGCGCTCGGACTCGACTACCAGCTGAACGCGGGCGACGGCGCGTTCTACGGGCCGAAGATCGACATGCACATGACCGACTCGCTGGGGCGCTCCTGGCAGCTCGGCACGGTGCAGCTCGACTACTCGATGCCCGCGCGTTTTGAGCTGAGCTACACGGGCGCGGATAACAAGGAGCACACGCCGGTGATGATCCACCGCGCGATGTTCGGCTCCTACGAGCGTTTCATTGGCGTGATGCTCGAGCACTACGCGGGCGAGCTGCCGTTGTGGCTGGCGCCGGTGCAGGCGATCGTGCTGCCCGTCTCAGACCGCTTCAACGAGTACGCGCAGACGGTCAGAGACAGCCTGCAGAGCGAGGAGACGCGCATCGAGCTCGACGATCGCAGCGAGTCGATCGGGCGCAAGATCCGCGAGGCGGAGCTCAAAAAAGTGCCGTACATGCTGGTCGTGGGCGAGCGCGAGCAGGGTGAGGGCACGGTCGCGCTGCGTGAGCATCACGGCGGCGATCAGGGCAGCATCCCCGTCGCAGAGTTCTCCGAGCGCCTGGAGGGGGAGCTATACTCCTCGACGTTGAAGCCTCGCAAAACCTCAGAGCGCCGCGTCTAGCATTCACTTGACGCCTGGCCACACAAGCTAGTGCCGGTACCGCGTAGGTTCGACCGGCGCCCGCCCGAGCGGGACACGACGAGGATCAACGAGCGCATTCGTGTGCCCGAGGTGCGTCTGATCGACGACGAGGGCAACCAGATCGGCGTGCTCAAGACGCCCGATGCGCTTGTGTTCGCGCAAGAACGCGAACTCGACCTGGTGGAGGTCGCTCCCGAGGCGCGCCCGCCGGTTTGCCGCGTGCTCGATTACTCCAAGTACAAGTACGAGCAGGCGCAGAAGGTCAAGCAGGCCAAGAAGCATCAGCAGCAGATCACCGTGCGCGAGATCAAGTTCCGCCCGAAGATCGCCGAGCACGACTACGACACCAAGAAGCACCACGTGGAGCGCTTCCTCAAGCACAAGGACAAGGTCAAGGTCACGATCATGTTCCGCGGCCGCGAGGTCACGCACCCCGAGCGCGGCACGATGATCCTCGACCGCCTCGCCGAGGAGCTCTCTGAGCTGGGCGTCGTCGAGCAGCGCCCGATGCAGGAAGGGCGCAACATGACGATGATGATGGCGCCCTCCAAAGCGGTGCTGACGGGTCGTGTCGGCGAGCCCGACGGCGAGAATCCCGAGGGTGAGGCGCCTGCGGCCGAGACGCTCGGCAATGGTGTAGAGGCCGCCGCGGCAGAGGCAACGCCGGCGTCTACGGAGCCGACGGCCGACGCTGAGCAGTCCGCGACGGACGCTACGGCGAGCACCGCCGAGGAGCAGCCGCAGGACGCGGCGGCACCCGCCGAGGACGGCGGAACCGAGGCCGCGGGCACGGCCGTGCCATAATCACCGGCCGAAGCTCATGCCCAAGATGAAGACACACTCCGGCGCGAAGAAGCGCTTCAAGGTCACTGCCACCGGCAAGGTGCGCGGCCGGCACCCCTTCACGAGCCACATCCTCGAGAAGAAGTCGCCGAAAAAGAAGCGTGCGCTGGGCCGCCCGGCGATCATGCACGAGAACGAGGTACCGCGCATCAAGCGCATGCTGGGGGTGGGCAAGTGACGCGTGTAAAGCGCTCAGTCAATGCTCGCAAGAAGCGTCGCGCGACGCTCGAGCTGACGAAGGGCTTCCGCGGTGAGGCGCACTCGAACTACAAGCGCGCGAAGGAGGCGCTGCTGAAGGCGGACGCCTACGCCTACCGCGACCGGCGCAACCGCAAGCGCGACTTCCGTCGCCTGTGGATCACGCGCATCAACGCGGCGGCGCGGATCAACGGCATGAGCTACTCGCAGTTCATGCACGGCCTGAAGCTCGCGGGCGTGGAGCTCGACCGCAAGGTGCTCGCGGACATCGCGGTGCGCGACGCTGACACGTTCCGACGTTTCGCCGAAGTCGCCCGCGAGGCGTCGGCTGCCTGAGCACCGGCTCTGCCGGTTCGACCGGCAATCGACTGACAGCCTCCCGGGCGTCGCTCCTCAACGAGGGCGGCGCCTTTTTTGTTTCCCGACCACAGAGATCACGCGAAAGCCCAGATGACGACCAAGATCGAATCCGCGCAGAACCCCCGCCTGAAGGCGGTGCGTCGCCTGCACACCAAGCGCGAGCGCGCGCGTCACGGACGCTTCCTGGCGGAGGGCGAGGACCTGATCGCGGCGGCGCAGATGGCGGGTCGCCCGGCGCTTGAAGGGCTGCGCCTGAGCGGCACTGAGATCGGCGGCGAGCAATTTTTTGATGTAGAGCGCTCCGCGCTCGCGCGCGTCTCCGCACTGGGTTCCAGCACACGGGTGATCGGTGTCTATGAGCAGCGCTGGGGGCCCGCGCTGGGGCCGCTGTGCGTGTACTTGCACGGCGTGAAGGACCCGGGCAACATCGGCACGGTGCTGCGCTCCGCGCTCGCTTTCGGCGCCTCGTGCGTGGCGTTCGGGCCGGGCTGCGCGGACCCGCATGGGCCGAAGGCGGTGCGCGCGAGCATGGGCGCGATCTTCACGGTGGCGCTCGCGCGCGTGAGCGATATCGCGGAGCTGCCCGGCGAGCGCATCGCGCTGGACGCGGCGGCGGAGCAGTCTTTGAGCGAGGTGTGCGAGGGATCGCCGGAGGCGGTCACGCTGCTCGTGGGCGCAGAGCGCGAGGGCCTGCCCGCGGAGCTGCTTGCGGGCAGCGAGCGGCGCGCGCGCATCCCGATCGCGGGTGACTCGCTGAACGCGGCGATGGCCGCGACGGTGGCGCTCTATGAGATGACGATGAGGTCCCGCCCGCCCGGGCGGGACAACGATACGGTCCCCGCGTCATGATCGAGCGGATCACAGAGTTGCGTGCCGGCGCGGAGGCAGCGATCGCAGGGGCAGCATCGAGCGCGGAGCTCGAGGAGCTGCGCGTGGGTTATCTCGGGCGCAAGGCAGAGCTGCCGCAGATGCTGCGCGAGGTTGCAAGCCTCCCAGCTGAGCAGCGCGGCGCGGTGGGCAAGGCAGCGAACGTGGCGCGCCAAGCGCTGGAGGCGCAGATCCAGGCGCGCTCCGCGGAGCTCGCGGGCGCAGAACTCGACCGGCGTTTGCAGGAGGACCAGATCGATGTGACGCTGCCCGGCGCGCCCGCACAGCCGATCGGACGCTTGCACGTGCTCAGCCAGACGCGGCGCGAGCTCGAAGACATCTTCTTGGGGCTCGGCTTCACGGTGATGGAGGGCCCAGAGGTGGAGACGGTGCACTACAACTTCGACGCGCTCAACCACAGCCCCACGCACCCCGCGCGCGCACGCACCGACACCTTCTACGTCTCCGATCAATCGGTGCTGCGCACGCACACCTCACCGATGCAGGTGCGCGCGATGGAGGCACACCCGCCGCCGCTGTACGTGGTGATCCCCGGTCGCGTCTACCGCCGCGACCTCGATGCGACGCACACGCCGCAGTTCCACCAGATCGAGGGGCTCGCGGTCGATGAGGACATCACGCTCGCGGATCTGAAGGGCACGCTTTTGCACTTCGCGCGCGCGGTCTTCGGCGATGAGCGCGACGTGCGCTTGCGCCCGCACTTCTTCCCCTTCACCGAGCCGAGCGTGGAGGTGGACGTGTCCTGCTTTCACTGCGGCGGGGAGGGCTTCCTGAAGGATGGCGCGCGTTGCTACCTGTGCAAGGGCGAGGGCTGGCTCGAGGTGCTCGGCGCGGGCGAGGTCGACCCGAATGTCTACGCGCACGTGCCCACGACGGAGCTAAACGCGCCGGGTTATGACGCCGAGAAGGTGCAGGGCTTTGCGTGGGGGCTTGGCGTGGAGCGGATCGCGATGCTCAAGCACGGCATCCCCGACCTGCGCCTCTACTACGAGAACGATATGCGCTTCCTGGAGCAGTTCTAATGACCACGAACACGCATGGCTGCGCTGGATCTGCGTCCTCGGTCGCTCGCGTGCACAGCACGCCACGCTCCCTGCGTCCTTGCCCAGCTTGCCCTGCGTGTCCGTGGCAGCTTTGCGGAGGGACACTGGTATGAGAGTGCCGCTGCCATGGCTGCGCGAGTACTGCGACCCGCCTATAGAGGTGCGCGCGATCGAGGAGCGCCTGACGATGACGGGCACGAAGGTCGAGGCGATCCATCATCACGGCGCGGCCTCCACGGAGGGCTTCGTGGTGGGGCGCGTGCTGAGCGCCGAGCAGCACCCCGACGCGGATCGCCTGAAGGTCTGCACGGTCGATCTCGGCGAGGGCGAGCCCGCGCAGATCGTGTGCGGTGCGCCGAACGTCGCGGCGGGGCAGACGGTCGCGGTCGCGCGTCCAGGTGCGGTGATGCCCGACGGCACGAAGCTGAAGCAGGCAAAGCTCCGCGGCGTGGTCTCCGAAGGAATGATCCTCGCCGAGAACGAGCTCGAAATCGATGACAAGAGCCCGCCCACCCCGGGGATCATGGTGTTGGACGAGATGATCCTCGACGCGGAGCTCGCGCCGGGCACGCCGCTGGGCGAGGTGCTGCCGATCGCGATGGAGGTGGTCGAGCTCGAGATCACGCCCAACCGCCCCGACTGCCTCGGCGTCTACGGCGTGGCCCGCGAGCTACACGCGGCCACGGGCGCACCGCTCGCTGCGCCACCGTGGACCGATGACCCGGGCAGCGCGGGCGAGCTCGCCGGTGTGCAGGTGATGGTCGAGTGCCCCGATCTGTGTCCGCGCTTCACCGCGCGCGTGTTCGAGGACCTGACGGTCGCGCCCTCGCCGCCATGGCTGAAGGCGCGACTGATGGCGGCGGGGCAGCGCCCGATCAACAACGTGGTTGACATAACCAACTACGCGATGCTTTTGAGCGGCCAGCCGCTGCACGCTTTCGACCTCGACCGCGTGACGGGTGCGCGCTTGACGGTGCGTCGCGCGCTTGACGGCGAGCAGGTGCAGACGCTCGACGGCCAGACGCGCTCGCTCGATGCGGAGATGGTCGTGATCGAGGACGCCGAGGGCCCGACGTCGATCGCGGGCGTGATGGGCGGCGCGCGCTCGGAGGTGCAGCCGGACACGCGACGCGTGCTGCTCGAGGTCGCAAACTGGAACGGGCCCAACATCCACCACACCTCCTGGACGCTGGCGCTGCGCAGTGAGGCATCGGGGCGCTTCGAGAAGGGCCTGCAGCCCGAGCAGTGCCTGCACGCGCAGGCGATCGCGACGCGCCTGATGGAAGAGCTCTGCGGCGCGAGCGTGGCGCCCGGCACGATCGACATCGGCGCCGAGTCGCCCGCACCGGCGATGATCCGTCTACGCGAGACGCGCGTGCGCGCGATCCTCGGCGTGGATGTTCCATCCGCACGTCAGGTGGAGATTCTCGCGGCGCTCGACTTTGCGAGCACACCCGTGGAGGATGGCCTTGAGGTGAGCGTGCCCGCACTGCGTCGCGAGGACGTCAGCCGCGAGGTGGATCTGATCGAGGAGGTCGCTCGCATCGACGGTCTCGAGCGCCTGCCCGCCACGCTGCCCGCGCGGCGCGGTGCGGCGGGAAGCTCACACACGCACAGCGCGTGCGTCGCGCGGCGGAGGATGCGCTCGTGGGCCGCGGGCTGCACGAGATCGTGGGCTGGAGCTTCACCGAGCCCGCGCTGCTCGACCGTCTGCGCCTCCCCGCCGAGCACGAGATGCGTCGCGTGGTGGCCGTCGAGAACCCCCTCTCCGACGGTCAATCGATCATGCGCCCGACGCTGCTCGGCTCGCTGCTGGACGCGGCGCGCCAGAACGTGACGCGCAACGGCGCCGATGTGGCGATCTTCGAGTCGGGCACGGTCTACCGGGCCCAGGACGGCCCACTCGCGGACGAGCACCACGCGCTCGGTGTGCTGCTGAGCGGAGCGCTCGCACCGCGCGCCTGGCGCGGGGAGAGCGCGCGAGGCGGACTTTTTCTCGGCTAAGGCTCTGCTCGGCGCGCTGCTCGAGCACTTCCACCTCGACTGGTCGGTGCGAGCCGCAGAGCTGGCCCTTCCTGCACCCGGGCCGTAGCGCGGCGGTGTTCGCGCAAGGCGAGGGCGCAGAGCCCGTGCTGCTCGGCTTCCTCGGTGAGCTGCACCCGCTCGTGGCGGAGCTGGGATCTCCCCATTCGGGGACAGGAGAGCGCACGGCGGTCTTCGCCCTCGACGTCGGCAAGCTTGCCGCGGTGGCGCCGCCCGTCGTCTCGTTCGCCGCCTTCGGCGCCTTCCCGGCGCTGCGCCAGGACATCGCGGTCACACTGCCGGTGAACGTGGCGGCCGCAGAGGTGCTCGAGCGTGTGAGAGCGAAGGGAGGCAAGAGCCTCGAGCAGGCCGAGATCTTCGACGTGTACAGCGGCGCGCAGGTGGGGGAGGGGCGGCGTTCGCTCGCGCTCGCGCTCACCTTCCGCACGCTCGAGCGCACGCTCACCGACGAGGACATCGCACCGGTACGCGAGCGGATCGTGGCGGCACTCGGCGAGATCGGCGGTGAGCTGCGTGGCTAGCGCGATGACCCAACCGCACGGAGAGGGCGCACCGCGGGTGGTCGTCGCCGGCGCGACGGGCTTCGCGGGCGCGCTCGCGGCGCATTTGCTCTGGCGCCACCCCGACTTCGAGCTGGCGGCAGTGACGGGCCGCTCAGAGCAGGGCAGGCGCCTCGAAGACCTATACCCGCGCTACCGCGTGCCGCTCGTGATCGAGGAGCTCGGACCAGAGGCCCTAGAGGGGCTAGACGCGGCCGTCGTGGCCTACCCGCACGCGGCGGCCGCGCCGACGGTGGCGACGCTACGCGAGCACGGCGTGCGCGTGGTCGATCTGAGCGCGGACTTCCGCCTGCGCTCACAGGCCACCTATGAGCAGTGGTACGGCACGCATCCGCGCCCGCAGCTGCTCGAGCAGGCGGTCTACGGCCTCACCGAGCTGCACCGCGCGCAGATCGCCGCGGCGGCGATCGTGGCGAACCCCGGCTGCTACCCCACAGCCTCGCTGCTCGGGCTCGCGCCGCTCGCACGCGCCGGGCTGATCACGGACGTGGTGATCGACGCCAAGCAGGGCATCTCGGGTGCGGGACGCGCGTTCGATGAGACCACGCACCTGTCTATGGCTGGCGAGAACATTCTCCCTTACAAGGTCGCCGCGCACCGCCACACGCCTGAGATCGAGGAGCAGCTCGCGCTGCTCGATACGCACGTTGCGGTGCAGTTCCAAGCGCATCTCGTGCCGCTCGACCAGGGTGAGATGGCCAGCTGCTACGTGACGCCCACGCGCGAAGTGAGCGCGGCGGAGCTCGCGGAGCTCTTCACCGACGCCTATGCGCAGGAGCCGTTTGTGGAGGTCGTGGGCACCGCCGGGCGTGCGCGAGGTGCGCGAGACGAACTTCTGCCGGATCTTCGCGGCGAGCGACGGGCACACGGGCAAGGTGCTCGTGTTCTCCGCGATCGACAACCTCTGGAAGGGCACCTCCTCGCAGGCGCTACAGAACCTCAACGTGATGTTCGGCCTGTCCGAGACGAGGGGCCTGGAATGAGCCCCAACACCGCCACACATCCTGCGGCGCGCCTGCCGTTCTTTCGCTCACGCTGGGTGCCCGCGCCAGCGCACGTGCGCGAACTCGGGCTGCCAGGCGGGCCTGCCGGCGGGCTTTCGCGCGGCGGGCGTGGCGGCTGGGATCAAGCCGAGCGGCAACGCCGACGTGGGGCTGCTCGTCTGTGACGCGCCCGAGCCCGTCAGCGCGGCGCGCTTCACCTCCAGCGGCACGCCCGCGGCACCGGTGCTCGTAACGCGCGAGCGCTGCCGACTCGATGGCCTGCGCGTGATCCTCGTGAACTCCGGCTGTGCCAATGCGGCCACTGGCCGCCGCGGCCTCGATGACGCGGCCAAGACCCAGGGCGCCGCGGCGGTGGCGGCACGCGTGGACCCTGCAACCGTGGCGCTCGCCTCGACGGGCGGGATCAGCCAGCTGCTCCCCGTCGAGCTGATCCTCAAAGGCATCCTGCAAGCGCGCGCCGAGCTCGCCCGCGAGGGCGATAGCGCCTTCCAGCAGGCGATCCAGACGACGGACCTGTTCGAGAAGCGTGCGAACCTCGAGGTGCAGTTGCCCTCCGGCACGGTGCGCCTGAGCGCGCAGTGCAAGGGCGCGGGCATGATCTCACCGCGCTTTGCGACGATGCTCTGCTTCATCGAGACCGACGCCCAGCTGAGCTCCGAGACGGCCGAGCTGCTGCTGGGCGTCTGCGTGAAGCGCTCCTTCGACCGCGCCTCCGTCGACGGTCAGCTCTCCACGAACGACACAGCGATCCTGATCGCGTCGGGCTCCAGCGGCGTGGAGGTGGCGCCGGAAAGCGAGGAGGAGCTGCGCTTCGGCGAGGCGCTCGACGCGCTGCTGCGCGCGCTCGCGATCATGATGGTCGCCGACGGCGAGGGTGCGGGGCGGATAGCGCGTGTGGTCGTAAACGGCGGCCACGGCGAGGGCGTCGAGGCGGCAGCGCGCGCCGTCGCCAACTCGCCGCTCGTGAAGGCGGCGCTACACGGCGGCGATCCGAACTGGGGACGGATCGTGCAGGCCGTCGGCGCCGCGCTGCCAGGAACAGCGCCCTTGGCGGTGGACATCGCGATCGAGGGGATGGAGGTCTGCTCCGCGGGCGCTGCGATCCCCTATGACCTCGCCGCGCTCGAGCAGGCGGTGCAGCGCGATGAGGTCGAGTATGAGGTGACGCTCCCCGGCGAGGGCGCCGAGACGGAGGTTTTCTTCTCGGACCTCTCGCACGAGTATGTGACCATCAACGCCGACTACACAACGTGACCGGGCGCGCATACCGGCGTGGACCGTCCTCGGTCGCTCGCGTGCGAAGGGCGCCACGCTCCCCGCGTCCTTGCCCCGCGGTCTGCGCGCCCGTGTCGTTCCACTTCCAGATCGGAGACTCATGCGCGATGTAGGCACCCTGCTTGAGGCGCTCCCCTACATCAGGGAGTTCCACGGCAAGACGGTCGTGATCAAGTACGGCGGCGCGGCGATGGAGGACGCGGCGCTGCGCGAGGAGTTCGCGCGCGATGTGGTGCTGCTCAAGTACGTGGGCCTGAAACCGATCGTGGTGCACGGCGGCGGCCCGGAGATCACGGGTTACATGGAAAGGCTCGGCCTGCCGGTGGAGTTCGTGGGTGGCCTGCGCGTGTCCGATGCGGAGACGGTGGAGGTGGCGAAGATGGTGCTGATGGGCAAGGTCAACAAGGAGATCGTGCTGCGCCTGAGTCGCCACGGGCAGCCCGCGGTGGGGCTCTGCGGCGACGACGGCACGCTGTTTCGCGTCGCGCGTCGCGCGGGACCGGATGGTCAGGACATCGGCTTCGTGGGGCGTATCGAGCGCGTGAACGTGGGCGTGATCGAGCACATCGCAAGCGACTACATCCCGGTGATCGCCTCTGTAGGGGCGGACCGCGACGGCAACTCCTACAACGTCAACGCCGACGAGGCCGCCGGAGCGGTGGCGGGCGCGCTCGGTGCCTACAAGGTCGTGTTCCTGACCGACGTAGCCGGCTGGCTCGCAGAGCCCGCGGAGCCCGCGAGCTTGATCCGCCAAAGCAGCGCGACGCAGGTGCGTGATGCGCTCGCGGGCCTACGGGCGGCATGCGCCCCAAGCTCGAAGCGTGCGTAGAAGCGATCGACCAGGGCGTCAATGCCGCGCACATCCTCGACGGGCGGATCGCACACTCGCTGCTGCTCGAGCTGTTCACCGACGCAGGGATCGGCACAAAGATCGAGGCAGCCACATGAGCCTCGCCGAGCTGCAGTCGCTCGAGCAATCGAGCGTGATCCACTCCTATGCGCGCCAGCCCGTGGAGTTCGTGCGCGGTGAGGGCGTGCGCCTCTGGGACAGCGAGGGCAACGAGTACCTCGACCTGCTCTGCGGGATCTCGGTCACGAGCCTCGGCCACTGTCATCCGCGCGTGGTGGCGGCGGCGCACGAGCAGCTCGCCAGGCTGATGCACGTCAGCAACCTGTTCTACACCAAGCCCGCGATGCGCCTCGCCGAGCGTCTCTCCTCCTCGAGCCTCGGCGGCAAGGTGTTCTTCTGTAACTCCGGCGCGGAGGCGAACGAGGCGGCGCTGAAGCTCGTGCGCAAGGCGCGCCGCGGCGGCGATGTGGTGATCGTGCACGGCGCCTTCCACGGGCGTACCTACGGAGCGCTGTCGGCGACGCCGCAGGAGTCCAAGCAGGCACCGTTCGCGCCGCTCGTGCCAGGCTTCCGCGCGGTTGCGCCTGAGCCAGATGCGCTGCGCGCGGCGGTCGACGCCAACACCGCCGCCGTGCTGCTCGAGCCAATCCAAGGCGAGAGCGGCGTGCACGTGCTCTCTGAGGAGCTTCTCCAGGCCGCACGCGCGGCCTGCGACGAGCACGGCGCGGCACTAGTCTTCGATGAGATCCAGACCGGCATGGGGCGCACGGGCACGCTGTGGGCGTATCAGCAGACGGGCGTGGCGCCCGACGCGATGACCGTCGCGAAGGCGCTCGGCGGCGGCCTGCCGATCGGTGCGCTGATCACGGGCAAACGCCTCGCTGAGACGTTCGTTCCGGGCGATCACGGCTCGACGTTCGCGGGCGGGCCGGTCGTGGCAGCGGCGGCGCTCGCGGCGCTAGAGCTGATCGACGAGCCGACGCTGCTGCGGGGCGTGCAGGAGCGCGGCGCTCAGCTCGCGGAGGCGCTCATGGGTCTGCCGCACGTTGTCTCGGTGCGCGGGCGCGGGCTGATGCTCGCCTGCGAGCTCGACGTCGACGCACCCGAGCTCGTGCGCCGCGCGCTGCTCGAACAGCGCCTGGTCCTCAACGCGACAGGGCCGACGACCGTAAGGCTGCTGCCGCCGCTGACGATCACCGAGCCCGAGCTCACCGAAGCGGTCGGCCGCCTACGCGCGGCGCTGGAGGCCTGAGCAGGTGCGCCGCGAGCTGTCCGGTGGCTTCGAGCTCGACGATGATCGCGCGCGCATCGACGTGGCGGCGGTGCACGCGTTCATCAGCGGCGAGTCCTACTGGGGGCGCGGGCGCTCGCTGGAGCTCGTGCAGCGGACGCTCGCGGGCTCGTTGCGTCTGCTCGGCCTCTACGACGGCGTTGATCAGATCGGCTTCGCGCGTGCGGTCTCTGACGCGGCGACGGTCGCCTATCTCGCCGACGTGTACGTGCTCGAGCCCTACCGCGGACGCGGCCTCGGCGTGGAGCTCGTGCGTGAGATGGTCGACGGCGGAGAGCTCGCGGAGATGTACTGGCTGCTGCACACCGCCGACGCGAGCGAGCTCTATGCGCGCCTCGGCTTTAGCCCCGGCCCGCTGCGCTACCCGCTGATGGAACGCCCGCGCGGCTACGATTCCAGCCCGTGAGCGCCGCCGGTCAGATCCCCACGACGAAAACAGCCTCCTACGAGGCCGATCCCGAGCACGTGCACCGGGTGCTCTTGCTCTACTCGGGCGGCCTCGACACGAGCGTGATGTTGAAGTGGATCGGAGACTCCTACGGGGCCGAGGTCGTCTGTCTGACCGTCAACCTCGGCCAGCCCGGGGAGGACTACGAGGTCATCAAGGACAAGGCGCTGCGCCTCGGCGCGATCGAGTGCCACGTGCTCGACGCGCGCGAGGAGTTCGCGCGCGACTATCTGGCGGCGGCGATCAAGGCCAACGCGCTCTACGGCGGCGGCTACCCGCTGTTCACCGCGCTCGGGCGCCCGCTGATCGCCAAGCTCGCCGTCGAGCAGGCGCGCGCGTCTGGCTGTGACACGGTGGCGCACGGCTGCACGGGCAAGGGCAACGACCAGGTCCGCATCGAGGCCACCGTTGCGACGCTCGCGCCGGAGCTGAAGGTGATCGCGCCGGTGCGCTCCTGGCAGATGGGACGCGAGGAGGAGATCGCCTACGCGCGCGAGCACGGCATTCCGGTCAAGGGCGGGACCGAGATTGCGCCCTACTCGATCGACGACAACCTATGGGGGCGCTCCTCGGAGGGTCGCTGGATCGAGGATCTCAGCCACGCGCCCGAGGACGACGTCTTCCAGCTCGTCACCCGGCCCGAGCAGGCTCCCGATCAGGCGGAGGTCGTCGAGCTCGGCTTCGAGCGGGGCATCCCCGTGTCGCTCGACGGCGAGAAGCTCGCGCTGGTCGAGCTGATCGAAGCGACGGCGGAGATCGCGGCGCGCCACGGCGTCGGCATCGTCGACCACATCGAGGATCGGATCGTCGGGCTGAAGGTGCGCGACATCTACGAGGCGCCCGCCGCGGCGCTGATCCTGCCCGCGCACCAGGAGCTCGAGCATCTCGTCTGCACGATCCACCAGAACCAGTTCAAGCCGCAGCTCGACCGCCAGTGGGCCTACCTCGTCTATGCGGGGCTGTGGTGGGAGCCGCTGCGCGGCGATCTCGACGCCTACATGGAGCACGTCAACGAGCGCGTCACGGGCACGATCGGGATGAAGCTCTACAAGGGCCACGCGCGCGTCGTCACGCGCTCCTCGCCCAACGCCGTCTATGACGCCGCGCCTCGCCTCCTTCTACCGAGTCCGGTGGCCTTTTCTCCCAGACCGCCTCACCCGGCTTCATCGAGCTGTGGTCGCTGCAGTCGCGCATGGCCTGGCGTCTGCATAACGAGTAGCGCCTGCGGGTAAAATGGCTGCCATGAACGCCACCGCCTACAGGCTGCTCGGCTACGCCGTCTGGCATGGCGGCAAGTGGTATCTGGGTCGTCGCCTGCCCTCGCGCGCGCGCGCTCGCGCTCTCGGTCTTGACCACGGTTGGCGCGCTTGGCGCGCTCGCTGTGATCGCGGCGCCGCGTCGCCGCCTGAAGCGGAGCGCGCGGTCTCATCGGAGCTGTCCGGCACGCCGCATATTTTGGGGTGCGCATGATGGCCGAGGGCACGACGACACGGCAGGCGGGACGACGACCGGTGGAGGGCGACTTGCTCGCCGAACGGCGCGCGCGACGCGCAGCGGAGAGCGGTGAGCTTGCGCTGACGCGGCGGGCAGAGGCAGCCGAAGCGACGGTGCAGACGCTCGAACGCCACGTAGCGAGCCTGCAGCAGCGCCTCAGCGAGGCCGAGGAGGAGCGTCTGCGCATCGTCGGAGCTGCTCGAGGCCGAGAAGGCGCGCGGCGCTCGAGCGCGAGCACGAGCTGCGCCGGGTCAAGCAGCGCGAGTATGCCGAGCAGCAGCTGCGCGTCGAGGCCGAGGATCGCCTCGCGGGGCTCGACCGCGAGACGCGCGCGGAGAGCGAGCGCTCGCGCGCCGGCTCGGCTCGAGCGAAGAGGATGCACGGGAGCTCGCCGAGCGCCTCGAAGATCTGCAGCGTCAGCTCGCCGAGGCCGAGCAGGCCGCAGCGGCCGACCGCGCGCAGGTGCACCGCGCCGAGCAGGAGCTGCAGGCGCGCCTCGCCGATCTCGAGGCGCGGGCGGGCGCGATGCAACAGGGCCTCGAGGCGGAGCGTTCGGCGCGCGAGCGCACCGAGGGCGAGCTCGCAGCGATGCGACAAGGCCACGGCCGGATGGAGGGGCTCGTGGCAGAGATGAAGACGATCGTGGAGCGCGCCACGCGTGCGGCTCTGCGCCCACGAGCCGACACCGCTCGCAGAGAAGGCGACCCCGCCGCCCGGTGCGAGTGGGGAGCAGCAGAGCTCGGAGCGCCAGAGCGCAGCCGAGGAAGCACGTGGGGCGGAGATGGCCGAGGCGCTTGCGGCGGCCGTGGAGCGCCTGCGGGCACGTGCCGATGCGGCGGTGCCCGAGCAGGCGCCTGCCGCGAGCAAGCGTTCCCGAGCTGCCCCGCTACAAGCACAGCCTGTCGCTCGCTCGGACGCTTGCGGATAAGACGCAAACAGCGGCGGAGCCGCTGAGTCCTCCGCCGCTGCAGATGCCTAGCATTGATCGCTCGTGAGCACCTCCTCCTGCGCCCATCTGCATGTGCACTCCGAGTACTCGCTGCTCGACGGAGCGTGCAAGATCGAGGCGCTCGCAGCGCGTGCCGCAGAGTTCGGCCAGCCGGCGCTCGGGCTGACCGACCACGGCGTGATGAACGGCGCGGTGGAGATGTACAAGGCGTGCAAGAAGCACGACGTGAAGCCGATCCTCGGCTGTGAGATCTACCTCGTCGACGACCACACGGCGGGCTCCTCGAGCTCGCGTCGAGCGCAACCACCTGACGCTGCTGGCGCCAGCGACGCGGGCTATCGCAACCTCGTCAAGCTCTCCTCGGCTGGCTTCCTGGAAGGACTGCAGCGCGGCAAGCCGACCGTCGACCTCGCCCAGGTCGAGCGCTACTCCGAGGGTGTGATCGCGCTCACGGGCTGCCTGGCCTCGCGTTTCTGCCAGCGGCTGCTCGACGACCGACCCGAGGACGCACGCGCGCACGCCGACGACCTGATGCGCGTGTTCGGCGCGGAGAACGTCTACTTCGAGGTCCAGAAGAACGGCCTCGCGCCGCAGGACAAGTGCAACGAGGGGATCGTGAGGATCGCGCGCGAAGTTGGCGGCAGCCTCGTGGGCACGGGCGACGTCCACTACCTGCGCCGCGAGGACTACGAACACCACACGGCGCTGTTGTGCGTGCAGACCAAGAGCACGATGGCGGCGCCGAAGCTGACCTTCGACACGAACGAGTTCTACCTGCGCGACAGCGAGGAAATGACGGCGGCCTTCGCCGAGTGGCCCGAGGCGATCGCGAGCACCCTGGAGATCGCGGAGCGCTGCTCGGTCGAGCTCGAGCTCGGCAAGCAGCTGATCCCGAGCTTCCGACCGCCCGACGGCGC
This sequence comes from uncultured Solirubrobacterales bacterium, assembly GCA_963785435.1. GTDB lineage: Bacteria > Actinomycetota > Thermoleophilia > Solirubrobacterales > Solirubrobacteraceae > Palsa-744. Next base: position 54,015 of record CAWAVE010000007.1, on the reverse strand, counting down.
GAGCGAGCGCGACTACCTGCGCGAGCGGGTGGAGGAGGGCCTGCGTCTGCGCTACGGCGACCCGCCGCCGGCGGAGGCGGTCGCAGCGCATGGAGATGGAGCTCGACGTGATCGACAGGATGGGCTTCAACGCCTACTTCCTGATCGTCTGGGACTTCGTCAAGTACGCCAAGGAGAACGGCATCGCGGTCGGCCCGGGCCGCGGCTCGGCGGCGGGCTCGATCGTGGCCTACTGCCTGGCGATCACCGACGTGGACCCGCTGCAGTACGACCTGCTGTTCGAGCGCTTCTTGAACCCCGAGCGCGTGTCGATGCCGGATATCGACATCGACTTCTCGGTGCGCGGACGCGAGCGGGTGATGCGCTATGTGACCGAGAAGTACGGGCGCGAGTCGGTCGCACAGATCGTCACCTTCGGCAAGATGTTCCCGCGCGCTGCCACGCGCGACGCGGCGCGCGTGCTGGGCTACGACTACGGCGCGGGCGATCGGCTGGCGAAGCTGATCCCCGACCCGATCATGGGCCGCTCGCCGTCGTTCGAGGACTGCATGAAGGCCGGCCAGCCGCTGCGCAAGGCATGCGACGAGGACCCGACGGCCAAGCAGATCGTCGACGTCGCGCAGGGCCTCGAGGGAATCGTGCGCAACTCCTCGATCCACGCGGCGGCGGTGGTGATCGCCGACCGGCCGCTGACGGACATCGTGCCGCTGCAGCTCGCCGACGCGGGCACCGACGAGAACGGGGAGCGCGTCTATCCGCACGGTCACGCAGTTCTCGATGAAGCCAATCGAGGAGATCGGCATCCTCAAGATGGACTTCCTGGGGCTGCGCAACCTCGACGTGATCGAGGACGCGCTGGACATCATCGAGCGCTCGAGCGGCGACGGTCCCGGACATGACGACGCTGCCGCTGGACGACCCGCACACCTATGAGATGCTCGCGCGCGGCGACTCCACCGGCGTGTTCCAGTTCGAGTCCGAGGGCATGCGCGAGGCGCTCAAGAAGGTGCGCCCCGACGAATTCAACGACCTCGTGGCGCTCAATCGCGCTCTACCGGCCGGGAGCGATGGACCAGATCCCGGTGTATGCCGAGGGCAAGCACAACCCGGAGGCGATCACCTACGCCGACGAGCGGCTGCGCACGATCCTCGAGTCCTCCAAGGGCGTGATCCTCTACCAGGAGCAGGCGATGCAGATCTCCAAGGAGCTCGCGGGCTTCTCGGGCGCCAAGGCGGACGATCTGCGCAAGGCGATCGGCAAGAAGAACCGTGCGGCGATGGCCGCGCTGAAGCCCGAGTTCGTCGAGGGCTGCCGCGCCTCGGGCACGCGCAACGAGGTGATCGAGTTCCTCTGGCAGACCAACGAGAAGTCGGCCGACTACTCCTTCAACAAGAGCCACGCCGCCTGCTACGCGCTGATCGCCTACCGCACGGCGTGGCTGAAGGCCAACTACCCGGCCGAGTACATGGCCGCGCTGATCTCCTCGGTGATGTCAACGAAGGACAAGGTCCCGTTCTTCGTCGCGCGCTGCGAGGAGATGGGGATCGAGATCCTGCCGCCCGACGTGAACCTCTCAGACCACGAGTTCACGGTCGTCGACGGCAACATCCGCTTCGGACTGGATGCGGTCAAGGGCGTCGGCTACCAGGCGGTCGAGGCGATCAAACGCGCGCGCGAGGAGGGCGGTGAGTTCGCCTCGATCTGGGACTTCTGCGAGCGCGTGGATAACCGCACGGTCAACAAGAAGGCGATCGAGTCGCTGATCAAGTGCGGCGCGCTCGGCTCGACGGGCGCGAGCCGCAAGGGCATGCTCGAAGTGCTCGAGCAGGCGCAGGGCGCAGGCCAGAAGATCCAGCAGGACGCGCTGATCGGACAGGGCTCGATCTTCGACCTGCAGGAAGACGCAGCGCCGGCGCAAGGTGCGGGTCATCCCGGCGCTGGCGCGGCCGGCGGTCTCGGCCTGGCGCGCCCGGTGCACCCGCCGATACCGCGCGAGGAGTTCGAGCAGCCGGAGCTGCTCGCGGCGGAGAAGGAAGCGATCGGGCTGTTCGTCTCCGCGCACCCGCTGAAGCCGCTGCGCGAGGCGCTGCGCTCGCGCGTGGACTGCCCGCTGGCGGCGCTGGCGGAGCGTCGCGACAAGGACTGGGTCACTGTTGGCGGGATCATCACGGAGGCGAAGCGGATCCGCACACGCAGCGGCGATCACATGATGTTCGCGACGCTCGATGACCTCGCTGGATCGGTCGAGATCCTCGTGTTCGGCAAGGCGCTCGCGGAGCACGAGGCGGCGCTCGCGGTCGATGAGGTGGTGCTGATCAAGGGCCGCGTGGACCACAAGGAAGCGGGCAAGACCTGCTTGGTCGTGCAGAACGTCGAGTCTTTCGCGCCGAGCCAGGAGGAGATCGAGAAGGCGCGCGCGCAGGCCAAAGCAGCGGCGGCGTCCGCAGAGGCGATGGCGCGTCCGGTCAAGCTGAGCGTGGCCGCGGCGGATCTGACGGCGAGCGCGCTCGAGGATCTCAGGCAGGCGATCTCGGACTTCCCGGGACCGGCCGAAGTGCAGCTCGAGATCCAGACCGAGCAGGGCACGCGACGTCTGCGGCTGGGCAAGGAGTACCGCGTGGCAGCACACGCCGACGCTGTGCGCTGAGCTGGAACAGGCGCTCGTGCCGCCCACGCAGCTGGCGTCAGCCTCCGCGGCCGGGTAGAGCCAGCTACTTATTCGCGCTGGCGGCAGTGCGGCCGCGTGCTCGCTTGCGTGCTGCGATACCGCGCTCGCGCAAACGATTCGCGAGTGCGATCTCCTCGCGGTCCGGCCCTTCGCGTTTCTCGCCGGGGGTCTCGAGCACGCAGGGCAGCCGCTGCAGGCTGGGAGCGCTGAAGGAACGCGCTACAGCCTTTCTCGCCCAGCTCGCCCTTGCCGATGTTGGCGTGGCGGTCGCGGTTTGAGCCGAGCGGCGTTTGCGAGTCGTTGAGGTGCAGCGAGCGCACGCGCCCTTTGCCGAGGGCGGCTGTGCAGCTGCGCAGCGTGGCGTCCATGCCCTTGGCGCTGCGCACGTCATAGCCGGAGGCGAGCAGGTGGCAGGAGTCCAAACAGACGCCGAGGCGCTCCCGTGCGCCGGCCTGCTCGATCAGCGCGGCCAGCTCATCAAAGGAGCGTCCGAGCGTGCCGCCGGTGCCGGCGGTGTTCTCGAGGTGTAGCTCACAGCCCTCGCTCTCCGCGAGCGCCTCCGCGATCGTCGCGGCAGCGCGCGCGATCGCCTCGCCCACGTGACCAGTCTTTGCTGAGCCGGGGTGCAGCACCACGCCGGCGGCGCCGATCGCGTGACCGACGCGCAGCGAGTTGGTCAGCGAGACGAGCGATTTTTCGCGAATGTCAGGATCCTCGCTTGCGCAGTTGAGCAGGTAGACGGCGTGGATCAGCACCGCATCGATCGGGCTGTCGGCCATCGCCTCGCGGAAAGCCTGAACGTCCTCATCGCGGTAGCTGCTCGGACGCCAGGTGCGCGGCGACTGGTTGAAAATCTGGATCGAGCGGCAGCCGCGCTCCACGCCGCGCGCGATCGCTTTCGGGAGGCCGCCCGCGGGGGAGACGTGCGCGCCGATTAGCATCGGCGCGGATTATGAGGCTTCGCGTCTGATCGGCACGCTTGCCTGCCAGGCGACTCCGGCCCTCCGTGGCCGAGGTCTCCTGGCTGGACTTAGGAGAGCTGCAGATTGTGGACGGGAAACTCGTGTACGTCCGGCGGGTTGGGAAAGCCACGGTCGCCGAGACCGTGCAGACGTGGCATCAGCCGCTCCGCCACGAAGCTGTCGAACGCCGCGCGCGACTCCCAGAAGTCGATGATGCCCCAGCCGCCATCGACTGGGCCGGCCGCATGCGCGAGCATGCCTGCGGGCGGATCGGTGTCTATCTCCATTACGGCGTGCGCCGCGTCATAGTTCGCCTGCGTGCCGCCGCTGAACTTCTGCCTGATCCCTACGGCCATGACTGTCCCCTCGTTAGTTGTGCATAGAAAGCTACTCCGTAGGTAAGGTCGGGGCATGAGGGTTCGCTTCGCACCATCGCCCACTGGGGCGCTGCACATTGGCGGCGCACGCACGGCGCTGTTCAACTGGCTGCTCGCGCGTCATGGGGGCGGCACGATGGTGCTGCGCATCGAGGACACCGACCGCGAGCGCTCCACGCCGGAGAACGTGGAGCAGATCCTCGACGCGTTGCGCTGGTTGGAGATCGACTGGGACGAGGGCCCGGTCATGCAGACCGACGGTTCAGAGCGCCACCAGGAGGCGCTGGCAGCGCTGCTCGGGGCTGGGCACGCCTACCGCTCGAGCGCGACGGGCGAGGATGTGAAGGCATTCAAGGAGCTCTACGGATCCGATCGCGGCTACCGCGGCAAGGAGGAGGGCGAAGGCGCGGTGCGACTGCACGTGCCCGACGATGGCGTGACGGTGGTCCACGATGCGGTCCGCGGCGACACGCACTTCGAGAACGTGCATCTCGACGACCCTGTGATCGCGCGCGCGGACGGCTCGGCGCTTTACAACTTCGCGGTCGCGATCGACGATCTCGACGCGCGCATCACACATGTGGTGCGCGGCGAGGATCACCTCTCCAACACGCCCAAGCAACTGCTCGTGCTCGAGGCAGCCACGACGCTTGGACTCGGCGACGGCGCACCGCTGCCGATCTATGCGCACCTGCCGCTGCTCCACGGCCCGGACGGAAAGAAGCTCTCAAAGCGCCACGGCGCCGCCTCGGTACAGGAGCTGCGCGACGCGGGCTATCTGCCGGAGGCGGTACGCAACTACCTCGCGCTGCTGGGCTGGGGCACGGGTGACGATCAGAGCGTGCTCTCGACGGAGGAGCTGATCGAGCGCTTCACGCTCGATCGCGTCAGCCGCAACCCGGCGCGCTTTGACGAGGTCAAGCTGCGCTGGATGAACGGCCTCTACATGCGCGAGCTGCCCGTGCCCGAGTTGACCCGTCGCATCGAGCAGTTCACTGCTCGCACAGATCTCGAGCAGACGGTTCGCATCAGCCAGGAGAAGATCCAGACGCTCGGCGACTTCATGCCGCTCAGCGGATCGCTGCTCGACGGTCCTGTGGAGGACTCGAAAGCGCGCGAGCGCTGGCTGGGGGCCGACGGTCGTGCTGCGCTGGCAGATGTACAGGAGGCGCTCGCCGCGCTGGAGAGCTTTGACGAGCAAAGCGTGGGGGACGCGCTGGCGGCTGTGATCGCCGCACGCGCGGTCAAGCCGCGCGAGGTCTACCAGCCGCTGCGGGTGGCGCTCACAGGTGGCACGGTCTCGCCGGGCATCTTCGAGAGCGTTGTGCTGCTCGGCCGCGAGGAGACGCTCCGGCGCATCGCGGCCGCGCTGCAGGACTGATTGCAAGGCGCTCAACCGTTTGTCCATTGCTGCCGATAGGACCCCATCGGAATCACCGGCCCGGATGGCCGGAAACCCATGGAAGGGGTTTTGCGTATGCCGGCAACTGCCGCAGCGAAGAAGCTTGACTCAGTCAAACAGCCCAAGGTCAAGGCGAAGGTAGCCGGGGCAGCCCCGGCACGCCCGAGCGCAGCTTCGGCATCGACCGGAGAGCGCCACCAGAACGAGGGCCACGGCCGCCGTCTGACGATGGCCTTTGAGGCACTCGAGGCGTTCCCCGCGCTCGCCGAGTCCCGCGACCGTCTCCTGGCCGTGGTCACGAAGGATCACGTAGCGACGGCCGACGTCGTTGCTGCTGTTGAGTCTGATGTCGCGCTGATCATCGCCGTGCTGCGTCTGGCGAACCGTATTCAGGACGGTCGCACGCGCATCGAGACCGTCGTCGGAGCTGTGGAGGCGTTGAGCCCACAGACCGTGCAGGCGGTCGCCACGCGTGTACGCACCTTTGACTTTTTCGAGCGCGCAAGCGTTTGGGACGTGGCCCCCGAGCGCTTTCGCTTGCACGCTCTGGCCACGCAGCATGCGGCCGATCGCCTTGCGGCTGAGGTTGGTTATGAGCACCGCGACCGTCTGACGGTCACGAGCCTGCTGCACGACATCGGCAAGCTCGTGCTCCTGCACGCCTACCCCGGTTATCCCTCACAGGTTCACCGTGGCGCGCGCACGCCGGAGGAACGCATCCACCAGGAGCGCCGCGAGCTCGGCGTGGACCACGCGCTGGTGGGTGGCGTGCTGATCCGCCGCTGGGGCCTGCCCGCGAGCGTCGCCACGCCAATCGAGCGGCACCATAACCCTGAAGTAGAGGGTGAGGCATCGTTTATCCGCCTCGCGGACATGCTCGCTCACTATGAGCAGGGCGCGCGCGTTTCGCCTACGGAGATGTTGCAAACGGCGCGCAGCGTGGGTCTTGGCCCGCAGGAGCTGCGGCGCGTGATGTATGAGCTGCCGAGCTCCACGAGCCAGCGCCAGCGCCACGTGGACCCCTGCCCGCTCTCAGGACGCGAGCTCGGCGTGCTGCAGCGTCTCGCGGAGGGCAAGGTCTACAAGCAGATCGCGCACGAGCTGACGCTCTCCACGAGCACCGTGCGCACGCACCTGCACAACATCTACGGCAAGCTCGGCGCCGTCGACCGCGCGCAGGCGGTGCTGATCGCCACCGAGCGCGGCTGGCTCTGAGCGCTGCGCAGCTCTGCGCAATACGATCGAGCTCCGACACATGATCTCGATCACCAGCAAGTCGCCCTATGCAGTGCTCGCGCTCGCCGAGCTCGGTCGCAGCACGGGCTCTGAGCCGGTGCCCATCGGTGAGCTGGCCAGACGCCGCGATGTGCCGGTGCAGTTCCTCGAGCAGCTCTTTGCGGTGCTCAGGCGCGCGGGGATCATCAGCTCCCAGCGCGGCGTCAAGGGCGGTTACCGTTTTGCGCGCGAGCCCGCCACGGTCACGGTGCTCGAGATCGTCGAGCTGCTCGACGGGCCGCTCGGCCGCGACGCGCAGGGCCCGTTCGCCGACGCAGCAGCTGCCGCGCGCAAGGTGCTCGCGGAGACCACGATCGCGGATGTGGTCGAGCGCGAGCTACGCGAGGCGGGCGCTTCGATGTACCACATATAAGACGTAGCCAACATCTGACCGAATAATCAACCGATGCACTTGACCAGCGGGCCAAGATTTGGCTTGGTTATTGACATTTGACTTTCTCCATGTAGCCTTCGCGTGAGGAGTCGGCGCCTTTGGAGAATGGGCGGGCAGCGATGGGTCTCAGCCAGCTGCTGCCTGTGTACGCCGTGACGCGACTATGGAGGGTTGCCAGATTCTGGAGCGGAGCGGCCTGAGCGCCAGCGATGAGATTAGGGTCGGGATGACCGCAGGGATGAGCGCGCGCGGAGCCCGTGCGCGCATGCTCACGCTCGTGGCAGCGTCGCTTACGGTCTGCTTCGGAGCACAAGTCGCGCTCGCACACGCCGCAGTGGCGCCAACACTCGAAGCTGAACCGGAAGCGAAGCTGACAGGCGGCTCAGAAGCGGGTGCGGGCGCCAAGTTCGGGCTCGGCGTGGCGCTCTCCGCGGACGGCAAGACGGCTCTCGTGGGCGCCCCGCGCGCGAATGGACTGGCGGGAGCGGCGTGGGTGTTCACGCGCTCGGCGAGTGGTTGGGCCCAACTGGCACCGCTGCAGGGGCCCACAGGCAGCGAAGTCGCCGCCTGCGTCGCCTCTGAAGATGGCGGCGAAAAAGAAGAAGGCGCCGAAGAGCCAGATGAATGTCGCTTTGGACGCAGCGTGGCGCTGGCGAGCGATGCCAACACGGCGCTCATCGGCGCGCCGCTTGCGCACGGGCATGCAGGTGCCGCCTGGATCTTCACGCGCACTGGGTCCGCTTGGAGCCTCAGTCAGGTGCTCAGCGATCCCGACCCGGAATACAAGAGCCACTTCGGCGCCGGCGTAGCGCTCTCGGCGGATGGGCAGCGAGCGCTCGTGGGTGCGCCGGGCGATCGCTTCTACCGCGGCAGCGCCTGGGTGTTCACGCGTTCGGCATCCGGCTGGTCCCAGCAGGCCGGGCCGCTCACCGGCGGCGGCGAGGCGGGACAGGGTCGCTTCGGGCAGAACGTGGCACTGTCGGGCAACGGCGCCACGGCGGTGATCGGCGCGCCGAGCGACGCGGGATCTGGGGCGGCGTGGATCTTCTCTGCATCCGGTTCGAGCTGGAGCGAAGTGGGCGCAAAGCTGAGCGGTAGCGGCCTCAGCTCGGGCGCGAGCTTTGGCGGCAGCGTGGCGCTCTCCTCCGATGGGGCCACAGCGCTGATCGGTGCGCGTGCGAGCTCCGAAAATCGCGGCAGCGCATTCGTGTTCGCCAAGACGAGCGGTGCTTGGGCCGAACAGGGCGCGCCGCTTGAGGGCTCTGCAGAGGCAGGGGAAGAATTTGGCTACGGCGTTGCGCTCTCCGCCAACGGAAACCGGGCGCTCGTCGGAGCATCCGGCCACGAAAGCGATACCGGCGCGGCGTGGCTCTATGAACGCGCCGGAGGTGAATGGGGCGCGCCGCTCGAGCAGTTTGAAGCAGGCGCCGGTGCCTCGGCGAGCGGGCGCTTTGGCTCGAGCGTCGCGCTTGCATCTGGCGCGGAGACGGTTCTGGTGGGTGCTCGCCGCGATTCGCAGAGCGGCGCCGCCTGGGTCTTCGGGTCGGGTCCCTCGGTGACTTCGATTACGCCCGGTCGCGGACCGCTCGCAGGCGGCACTGCGGTCACGATCACCGGCAACAACCTCAGCGGTGCGAGCGCCGTTCAGTTCGGCGCGCTCCCAGCCGCGAGCTTCACGGTGCTCTCCAAGCACACGATCACCGCCGTGACGCCGCCCGGCGAAGGCGCTGTGGCGGTGAGCGTCACCACCCCATTTGGCACGAGCGAACCCGGTCCGCAGTTCACCTATGTGCGCAGCAAAAGCGGGCAGGGCACTCCACCAGAAGTGCCGACGTCCGCCACGGGCATCACCACGATTGCGCCTGTAGTGCTCACCGCCCCGCTCGGAGGCGTGCTCGGCTTCAACTCGACGAGAGGCTGTGTGGTGAGGCTGCTCTCGAGGCACATCGGTGTGAGCTCACAGGCCCGCGCGGCGCTGCGCTTGCAGGTGAGCGGCACGGGCCGCTGTGCGGGCAAGCTACGGCTAGGCGTGACACGCCCGGTCGCGAAGCGCCGAGTTGTGGTCAAGACGATCGGCACGGCGGTCTTCTCGATTGCGGCTGGCAAGACAGCGGCTGTCACGGTCAAGCTCAACGCGACCGGGCGCAGGTTGCTGAGCGCGCACCGCGGGCGCTTGAACGCGAGCCTCTTGCTCGTCAAGCAATCGCCCGCGCCGGCGCTCGCGCAGGTCGCGAGGGTGCGTTTGGCGCGCGTCACGAAGCGCAGCACCGCACACGCCTGAGCAGCGCAAGAGGTCGTTCGCGAGCGCGCGCGAAGCGACGGCTGCACTATCGTGGCCGGTATGACTCGAATCCCGATCAGCATTGCGGAGTTCGTAGGAAACACGCCGATCGTGGAACTTCCGCGCCTGCTGGAGGGCACGGCAGCGGCCGCTCGGGGTGTGGAGCTGTTCGCGAAGCTCGAGTCGTTCAACCCGGGCGGCAGCGTCAAGGATCGGATCGGCGTGGCGATGATCGAGGCAGCCGAGCGGGAAGGGCGCATCGAGCCGGGGCGCACCACGATCGTGGAGGCCACTAGCGGCAACACGGGTATCGCGCTGGCGTTCGTGTGCGCGGCCAAGGGCTATGAGCTCGTGCTCACGTTGCCGCAGGGCATGAGCCGCGAGCGCGAGAGCCTGCTGCGCCTCTATGGCGCGCGCGTGGACATCACGGAGTCGATGGGCGGCATGGGCGAGGCGGTGGAGGCCGCGCGCGCGATGGCGCGCAGCGAGGACGTGTTTCTCCCCGATCAGTTCTCCAATCCGGCTAACCCAGAGGCGCACCGGCGTACGACCGGCCCGGAGATCGCGCAGGCGCTCAAACGCGTCGACGTGCTCGTGTCGGGTGTGGGCACGGGTGGCACGATCACGGGTGTGGGGGAGTATCTGCGCGAGCAGCTCAATCCCAAACTGCACGTGGTGGCGGTCGAGCCGCTGAGCTCCGCGGTCCTCTCCGGCGGCCTGCCGGGGCCGCACCGCATCCAGGGCATCGGTGCTGGCTTCGTGCCGCCGGTGCTCAACCGTGAGTTGATCGACGAGGTGATCCCCGTCTCAGACGATGACGCGATCCAGACGGCCTGGAGTTGCGCGAAACGCGCGGGGCTGCTCGCAGGCATCTCGTGTGGCGCGGCGATGTGGGCAGCGCTGCAGGTCGCGCAGCGCCCGGACTCGGCGGGCAAGCGGATCGTGGTGATGATGCCGGACTCCGGCGAGCGTTACGTATCGCAGGCGTTCTTCGCGCCGTAATCAAACGGTTGCGCGCTCAACTTTCGCCACCGGGGCCGCTACGCTGTGGCCATGCCCGGTCCCGAGACGTTCGCGCGGGTGGTCAAGGAGCTTCGTTGCGATGTGCTTGCTGCGCGCGATCGTGACCCGGCCGCGCGCGAGGTGGGGCGCTTTGAGATCCTCGCGACCTGGCCGGGGATTCATGCGCTGCTCGCCTATCGCGTGGCACACGCGCTCGCACAGTCCGGCGTGAGGGTGCTGCCGCGACTGATCTCGATGTTCACGCGCGCCTTCACTGGGATCGAGATCCACCCTTCGGCGCAGATCGGCCGGGGGCTGTTCATCGATCACGGCGCGGGCGTGGTGATCGGCGAGACGGCGGAGATCGGCGAAGACGTGACGATCTACCAAGGGGTGACGCTGGGCGGCACAGGCTTCGCCGGCGGCAAGCGCCACCCAACGGTGCAGGACAACGTCACGATCGGCTCCGGCGCGAAGCTGCTCGGGCCGATCACGATCGGTCACGGCGCGAAGATCGGCGCGAACAGCGTGGTCATCACAGACGTGCCGCCGAACTCCACCGTGGTTGGCAACCCAGGCCATCCCGTGCGCGTGGAAGGGCGTCGCGTGGAGGGACCGGATGCAGACTGGATCCATCTCCCCGACCCAATCGCCGAGGCGATCCAGGCGCTCTCCGAGCGGATCGCCACGCTCGAACGCATCGTCGGCGAGCTCTCCGACGGCGATGCCCAGCCGCTCGCCGAGGTCAGACCATTGCGGCCCGTGAAGGGGCCGAACCCCGCGGGTGGCTAGATCCAGATCGTCTCGACGGCCAGTAGGCCATTGCTCGCCGTGAGGGCGTCGCTCTGCTCCTCATCAGCATGTCAATAGCATGCTATAATGCGATAAGCATGTCATCCATGATCCAGATTCGCAACGTGCCCGACGTGCTGCATCGCGAGCTGAAGGTCAGGGCCGCTCAGACTGGTATGACGCTCTCCGACTATCTCCTAGCAGAGCTTCAGGTGTTGGCGGTGCGGCCTACGATGCGAGAGTGGCTCGCGCGCAGCGAAGGGTGGGCGCAAATTGATGTCGGCGAGTCGCCCGCCGCCGCAATTGCTGCGGAGCGCGAGCGCGCCACTACGTGATTGTCGCCGACGCAAGCGCGATCGTAGAGGTGCTGCTCGGCATGTCGCGCTCGGATGAGGTCCGCGCGGTGCTCGCGGAGCACTCCGAGTTGCACGTACCCGAGCACTTCAACGTCGAGGCGCTCTCAGCACTGCGGCGCTACGCGATTCGCGGCGAGCTCAGTCAGCTGCGCGCCGCCGAGGCGCTCGATGGGCTCCGTGATCTGCGAACGCTGAGCTATCCCGTGATCGAACTGGTTAAGAGATATGGGATCTGCGCGAGGTTCTGACAGCGTATGACGCCGCGTACCTGGCTCTTGCTCGTCGGTTGGACATCGGGCTCGTGACGCTCGACGGAGGTTTGGCAGCGGCGGCTGCGGAAGACGGACGCCTCGCGTCGTAAGCCGCGTTCTGGGCGCGGTGCTCGTGCCTAGAACGTATCGGCAGGGCTTGATAATCGTGGCATTCGCACGCTGACGATTGTCGGTTGAGGCGCCTCCCCCAAGCGCTTGACGAGCGGCTACCACCTGCAGCAGGGCGAACAGCGTGCTTGGCGTCGTGATCACCACTCGCTGCCGGATGGCCCGGCGGCTTCAACTGGGTTTTGCAAGGTGAGCTCGCCCCAGCGCCCGCGGTCGCCCGTGTGGCCGAGTAGCTGGTTCCACTGCGTTGCCTCGATCACCAGCGATCCTGCTGATGAGTGACCCGTCCAACAGTCCACGCAACCCGCCTAGCGAGCCGGCTACGCCAGGGTCACCACCAGCGTGGCGGCGCAGCGCCACGAATATCAGGGCTGCGGCACTGCTGCGCTCAAGATAAAGCTGATCAGAAGGCCCACGCGGCGCTATCAGCGGGCGAGGAGCCTAGGTTGAGATTTGCCGGACCCTATTTATATTGCGCCTGAGGTTGCTTCCGGCTACGCGAGAAGTGTGAGCGCGGTCATGCGTGGGGGTCCGTCATGTGGGCAGTCCGCCTCAAAAAGCTCGCCGCCCACGACCAGTTGCTCCTCGGAAGAGTCTAGATAGCCGAAGGCATCGCATCGGTCGCATCGGAACATTGCTTCATCGCCGTCGCGAAGAACTACATTCGGTTCGTGGCGTCGCGTCTGCGCCTCGGGCATGATGCGAGAGAGCGCACGCATGTAACGCTTCGACTCGGCGTGTCGAGCGTCCGTTGCGCCGGCCTCGTGCAGTAGTGCCCAAACGATCCCATTTGTAATCCCGGTGCGTACCTTGATCCTGTCTGCGCGAGCTTGGCGCCTGATCTCATCGCGCCAAACCGCAGGGTCGCCTACGTCCTCGACGCGATTGATGACTTGGCCCGTGGCGAGGAGCGTTCCATAAGCATCGCGGCGAGTCACGCGCTCGACCAAGCGCTGCATCCGCCGGCGAATTTGATCTCCATCAGTCATGTAGGTCCAAGGTATCGCGGGCTTGGGATGTCAGCCTCGACTAGTCACGCCGGAGTAACCCCTGAGAGCTACACTATCGAGTGCGATGCCGAGCAAGCACCCACGAATCGCCGTGACAGCGGACCCTGAGCTGGGAGAGGCGTTGGAGCGCGTGCGCGCGGCGACGGGCACGCGAGAGGCCGATGCGTCGCTCGTGCGGAGGCTTGCGGTGGAGGGGGCCGAGGTTGAGCTGCAGGCCGGGCGCAGACGTCGTGAGGCGATCGAGGAGCTGTTCGCCGCGATGGACCGGGACGGTTTTGAGCTCGACCTGGGGGATATCGATCGGCTCAATTCACCTCCGAGCAGCGTGTGAGCATCGAGTTGTGGGATGGACGGGGTGCGGTGCTGGCCGACACCTCCGCGTGGATGCTCGCGCGTCGGGTTCCACGTGCGCGGGAGCTGCTGTTCGCCGCTGCCGAGCGTGGCGAGCTTGCCTGGTGCTGGCCCGTGCGCTACGAGTTGACCTTCGATGCCCCAACCCCGGAGCGAATCGCTGCGGTCGATCGGACGCTCGTGAGTTTGCGAGAGATCGCGGTCGATCGCGCCGTGCAGCGAGATGTGCTCTCGGCGATGCGCGAGTTGGCCGACGTTGGCTCTCATGGAGCCCACCGCCTGCCTCTGACCGACCTCACTGTCGCGGTCGCAGCACAAGCGTCAGGTCTAACCGCACTGCACTACGATCATCACTTCGAGCGACTCGGCGAGCTGCTCGGCGTACGCACACTCTGGATCGACAATCCATCCGCGTGATGGATCTCGGCTCTGTCTGAGCCAAGACTCGAAACCGTGATTTGCAGGGAAAATCTTGATCTCTACTAATCAATTCAAGAACGGGAACCACATCGACGTGGAGGGGACGGTCTTTAAGATCCTCGAGTTCCAGCACGTCAAGCCCGGCAAGGGCGGCGCGTTCGTTCGCACCAAGCTGCGCCGTACCTCCGACGGCAACGTGATCGACCGTACCTTCCGCGCGGGTGAGAAGTTCCGTCCGGTGCACACGGAGGCGCGCAAGATGCAGTTCCTCTACGCGGACGGCACCGATGCACATTTCATGGACACGGAGTCCTTCGAGCAGATTGCCGTCGCGGAAGCCGCGTTCGCGCAGGAGCTGCGCTGGATCACCCCGAGCAGCGAGGTGGACGTGCTGTTCATCGATGGTGCGCCATCGGACCTGCAGATCCCCAGCGCCGTCGACCTCGAGGTCGCCCAAACCGATCCGGGCCTGCGTGGCGATTCTGTGTCGGGCGGCGGCACAAAGCCCGCGACGCTCGAGACCGGCGCGCAGATTCAAGTGCCGCTGTTCGTGGAGCCCGGGCAGCGTATTCGTGTGGATACGCGCACTGGTGAATACATGGCGCGCGCCTGAATGCGGCGCTCTGATCAGCGCAGAGCGGCAGTGATCGCGCTCTATCAACACGATCTCACTGCGCGTTCGCTGAGCGAGACGCTGGGACCCAACGCGTCGCTGTTTTCGCGCGCGCTCGCACACGCGGCGGCCGACCGCGCGCAGGAGCTCGATGCGGTGATCGATCGCCATGCGCACGGCTGGTCGGTTGAGCGCATCCAGCCGCTCGAGCGGAGCATTATGCGCGTGGCCTTGATCGAGATACTTCACCCGGATGCGGCGCCTGCTGAGGAGCCGATCCCACCGGAGGGTGCAATCGAGGAGGCGGTGGAGAGCGCCAAGACCTTCTGCGGCTCTGATGCGCCGGGCTTCGTCAATGGCGTGCTCGCAGCAGTCCTGCGCGAGGTACGCGAGAATGCGCCGATCCGATGAGCAGCCTGGAGCACCTCGACGATCTGATCACCCGCCTTGAGCGCGCGGGTGAGCAGCTGCGCTCCGGCGAGCTCTCAGCGGACGCGGCCGCAACGATGGTGGAGGACTGTGCTGCGCTGGCGACGCAGGCAGCGGCCGAGCTCGAGCAGCTAACGCGCGCTGAGGTCCCCGCGCCGGCGCCCGGCCAGGACAGTTTGCTGTAGGTGGCTGCGCCCTCTGTGAACGCCGCCTACCCGGATCATCTGCGCGCGGAGGTCGAGCGCTATCTGGAGGGTCTGCGCTTCTCAGAAGAGACCATTACCGCGGGTCTCGAGGAGGCGATGCGCTACTCGCTGCTTGCAGGCGGCAAGCGCATCCGGCCTGTGCTCGCGCTCGCCACAGCGCGTGCTGTGGGCCTCGAGCAACGCGAGGTGCTTCCGCTGGCGGGTGCGATCGAGCTGATCCATACCTACTCGCTGATCCACGATGACCTGCCCGCAATGGACGACGACGCGCTGCGCCGCGGCCAGCCAACTTGCCACGTGAAGTTCGGCGAGGACGTTGCGATCCTGGCCGGTGACGGCCTCTACGCGGAGGCCTTTCGTCACCTGCTAACACACCAGCACTCCGCGCCGCAGCGCGTGATCGCGGCGGCGGCTGAGCTCGCCGCCGCGACGGGTGTGAACGGGATGGTCGGTGGGCAGTACGCCGACGTGAGTCCGCAGACGCCTGCCGGCGGCGCCGCGCTACGCCGTCTGCACGAGCTCAAGACGGGACGTCTGATCGGAGCCTCAGTGCTTTGCGTACTACTGTTGTCGGGGATCGAAGACGCATCCGAGACAGCTGCCTTCCGCCGCTTCGCGGCGGAGCTCGGCGTGTTGTTTCAGATCGTTGACGACATACTCGATGTGACCGGCACCGACGATGCACTGGGAAAGCCACGAGGTAGCGATGAGCGTCACGGAAAGCGCACGTACGTGAGCGAGTTTGGGATCGAGCGCGCGAGGGAGCTTGCCGCGGACTCGCACCGTTTGGCGCAAGAGGCGCTCGCAGAGGCATCCGGTCGCACCTCGCTCGCCGGATATGGCGCCGCTAGCCCCGCGCACGACACCGCGGAGCTCGAGGGGATCACCGAGTTCATCTACACGCGTACCTCATGAGCCTGCTCGAGAACATCGACGGTCCCGAGGACCTCAAAGGGCTCTCTGAGCAGCAGCTCTCCCAGCTCGCGCAAGAGGTGCGCGAGCACATCATCGACACCGTTGGCGAGATCGGTGGACATTTCGGCGCGAACCTCGGCACCTGCGAGCTGGCGGTTGCGTTGCATTCGGTGCTGGAGTCACCGAAAGACAAGATTCTCTGGGACGTTGGTCACCAGGCCTATCCACACAAGGTCCTCACGGGACGGCGCGATCAGCTGGCGACGATTCGCCAATATGGCGGTCTCGCGCCCTTCTGCTCGATGGCGGAGTCTCCACACGACATCATGGGCGCGGGCCACGCCTCGACCTCGATCGGCTACGCGGTGGGCATCAAGGAGGGGATGCGCCAGCTCGACCCGGAGGGGGTCCATGGCCAGGATGGGCGCGTCGTGGCCGTGATCGGCGATGGGGCGATGACGGGCGGTGTGGCCTTCGAGGCGATCGGCCAGGCGGGTGGTTTGGGGACACCGATGGTGGTGGTGCTCAACGACAACGGCATGTCGATCGCGCCGAACGTGGGGGCCCTGTCGCGCTACTTCAACCGCGTGCGCTTGAACCCCAAGCTGTGGCACGCGCGCGCGGGTGTGGAGGGTGGTCTCACGCGCCTGCCGGGTGGCATCGGCGCAGCCTTCGAGCGGCTCGGGCCGCACCTGAAGGAGTCGATCAAGGCTTTCTGGGCACCGGGCCTGTGGTGGGAGGAGCTCGACTGGGCCTACATGGGCGTGGTCGACGGGCACGACGTGCGCGCGCTACGCGAGGCGCTACGCGAGGCACTCGCGGCGGAACGTCCCGTGGTGGTGCACATCGCGACGGTCAAGGGCAAGGGCTTCGCGCCCGCGGAGGACGGCGGTCTCGAGGGCATGGAGCAGTGGCATGCGGCAAAGCCGAAGTCGATCCTCAACGGATCGCCAACGCGTGTCGTCGCGCCTGCCCCGGGCTCTGAGCCAGCGAAGCCGCCACCGCAGTACACGCAGGTCTTTGGCGAAGCGCTCGTGCGCGAATGCGAACGAGACGAGCGTGTGGTGGGCATCACCGCCGCGATGAACTCGGGCACCGGGCTGAGCATCCTGCAGAAGACCTTGCCGGAGCGCTATTTCGATGTGGGCATCGCCGAGCAGCAAGCGATCCTGTTCGCGTCTGGCCTCGCGCTGGAGGGCGCGAAGCCGGTCGCTGCGATCTACTCGACCTTCCTGCAGCGTGCTTATGACCAGATCGTGCACGACGTCTGCCTGCAAAACCTCAATGTGGTCTTCGCGATGGACCGCGCGGGCCTTGTGGGCGACGACGGACCAACGCACCACGGCGTCTTCGACATCGCCTACTTGCGCTGTCTGCCGAACATCGTGCTGATGGCGCCTCGCGATGAGGCGATGCTCGTGCATATGCTGCGCACCGCTCTGGAGTACGACGAGGGGCCGATTGCGCTGCGTTATCCGCGTGGTGAGGGCACGGGCGTGGAGATCCCCGCCAAAGCGAAGGCGATCGCGATCGGTAGGGGCGAGATTCTCTGCGAGGCGCAAGAGGGCCGCGAGACTCCTCCTGGACGGCGTGTCGCGCTGATCGGCTACGGCTCGGGCGTGGGCAAGGCATTGGAGGCCGCCGAGCAGTTGCGCGGCCACGGTATCGCCGTGACCGTCGCCGACGCGCGCTTCGCAAAGCCGATCGATGCAGGGCTGATGGCGCAGCTGGCGGCTGAGCACGATCTGCTGGTGACCGTTGAGGAGGGCGTGCTCGCAGGTGGCTTTGGCTCGGCTGTGTGGGAGACCCTCAACGAGGCGGGCGCCGGCGCGAGTGGGATCGGGATCATCCGCGTTGGTCTACCTGACCGCTATGTGACGCACGGCAAGCCCGCGGTGCTGCACGAGGAGGTCGGCTTCACAGGCGCGCGCATCGCAGAGCGCGTGCTGGCTGCGATCTCCGACCGCACAGAGCCGCGCAGGCGCGGTGGCTCAGCGATCATCGGCGCCTGAGCCGCGCCGCATGTCTTCTTAATGAAACGACCCGCCGGGGAAAGCGGGCCGTTTCGGGGAGGAGGGATTCAGGAGAGATGATGCTGCACTCTCGATCGATAAACATGATGCTCCTCGTCGCTCATATCGTGTGTGACATCGCTCACAGAGATTGCGCATGCACTATCTCCGCGCGTGTGCAACTGTTCGCAGAGGATGCCCAAGCGCCGTCTTGACACCCTCCTGGCGGAGCGCGGGCTGTTCGTCTCGCGCACGCGGGCCGCAGCGTCTGTGATGGCGGGCGAGGTGCGCCTTGGCGCCGCGCAGCGTCGCGCGGAGAAGGCCGGTGAAATGGTTGAGGAGACAGAGCTCGTCACGCTGCAGACGCGCCCGAGCTATGTCTCGCGCGGTGGCATCAAGCTGGCCAACGCGCTGCTCGCCACGGGCCTTGAGGTGAGCGGCCGCCGCGCGATCGACGTGGGCGCCTCGACGGGCGGCTTCACCGACTGCCTACTGCAGCGCGGTGCACGTGAGGTGATCGCGGTGGATGTCGGTTACGGCACGCTCGACTACAGCCTGCGTACAGATCCACGGGTGCTAGTGATGGAGCGCACCAACGCGCGCACGCTCACGCCGGCGATGATCCGCTCAGCGGCCGGCGTCGAGCGCGAGTTGCCAGATCTGGCGACGATCGACGTGTCGTTCATATCGCTTGAGAAGGTGCTTGCCGCGGTGCTCGGCTGTCTCGCGCCCGGCTACGAAGTGCTCGCGCTCGTCAAGCCGCAGTTTGAGTTGGGGCGCGGGCGAGTCGGCAAGGGCGGTGTTGTGCGCGACAGCGCGCAGCGGCGTGAGGCGCTGCTTGGCGCCGGCCATGCAGCGCTCGCGATGGGCGCTGCGGTGCTCGGCTACCACTCCTCGGGGCTGCCAGGGCCGAAGGGTAACCGCGAGAGCTTTATGTGGCTCGCCGATCCCGCCTCTGGGCGCGGTCTGCGAGGAAGCGAGCAGGGCGAGCTCGAGGCGCTGGCGCGCGAGGTCGAGCCGTGAGGGAAGCGACCGTCTTTACACATCGCCGCTCCGACGACACAGCCGCGGCGCTCAGCACACTCGTTGAGTGCGCGGCGCGCGAGCAGGTGGCGCTGCGTTTGGATGCGCAAGAGACTGCTAAGCACCAACTGGGCACACGAGAGGGACTCCTGCTCGACGCCGAGCTCAAGCGCGAGGTAGAGCTCTGCATTGTGCTGGGCGGCGACGGCACGATCCTGCGTGCTTTGCAGTGTTACGCGGGTACAAGCGTCCCTGTGTTCGCGATCAACTTCGGCGCGATCGGCTTTCTTGCGACGGTCGAGCCGCAGGAGATCAAGACAAGCATCGCGCGTGCCTTCGCGGGCGATTTCGAGTTGCTGCACCTACCCGGCATCGGGGTGGATCTGGGGGATCGCAAGCTCACGGGGATCAACGACGTGGCCATCCACCGCAAGGTCGGTGAGCGTGTCGCTGAGCTCGCTTACACGCTCGACGGCGAGGAGGCGGGCCGTGTGCGCTGTGACGGTCTGGTGGTGGCCACACCGGCAGGTTCGACCGGCTACAACCTTGCCAACGGCGGGCCCGTGATGGCCTGGGGGGTTGAAGGCTTCGTGGTCTCCTTCATCGCGCCTCACTCGATGAGCGCGCGTGCTTTGGTGGTCGCGCCCGAAGACCGCCTGACGGTCCACAACCGCTCGCGCGAGCCGCTCGACATCGCGGTCGATGGGCGCCCTGTCGGTGAGATCGAGGCGGGGGGCACGATCGCCGCGAGCTTTATCAGTGAGGTGGGCACGCTCGCACAACTGCCCGGCTCGTCCTTTTATAGGCGCCTACGCGAGAAGTTTGGCCGCCTCGCCAGCTGAGGGCTCTGTGCGCGCAGCCAGCGCGCATATTCAGCTCAGGCGACGCGATGCGCGGCGATCGGCTGCCCTGCGGCCCCGTCGTCCTGCATCGAGGAGATGAACTCTTCGAGCTGGGCGCGCGAGAAGCGTCGCTGGCCGCCCGGCGTGCGGTAGCAACTGATGTGGCCGGCATCTGTCCAGCGACGGATCGTGGCTAGCGAGACGCCTAGATAGAGCGCCGCCTGCGAGCTCGTGAAGACGAGACGGCGGTCGTTGCGTGGTTGGGCGGTGAGGTTCGACATGGGGCTTATGTCGGTCACCGCCGCTGAGAACTTGAGCCCCACGGAACTTTGTGGACGTTTGGTTCGGGTTGACGCGGAGGACGAGCTGAAGGCGTCGTCCTCAATCCACGCTCTCCTGCTCAGCTGCGTGGTTGGAGCCGCCCTGGACCCTACAGGGGGCGCATCTGCGGCGAACTACTGCCCGTGGGTGCGGGGGAATCCGCTCAATATGCAAACATTCATGCACGGACGTGCACCAAACTGGACTTTCCGATCAATTGTCCGTTATCCTCATTAAACCTACTCATAGGTAGAGGGCCTGGTTGCACTAGGGATGGAGCCGAAGGCACAGCGCCTCTACTGGTCAATGGATCCAAGAGGAGACCACATGGCGACGTACCCGAACCACTAAGCAGAGCTTGAGCTAAGCAGTCTTGACTCGAGGGCGTTCGGTGTGGTGCCGGGCGCCCTCAGTGTTTCTCGAGCACGCGTTGGCGGAGCGCTCCCACGCTCGCCCGCCAATCGCCCGGCGCTGCGCTTGATGTCGACTCGCTGCCCGTGGGCTGGGCCATCTCGCGGACCCTGCGCTCGAAGTCGAGCTCGACCTCGAAGTCTGCGCCCTGCGCGAAGGTCGCGCCTTCGCGCAGCAGCACCGTGATGAAGACCGCTACCAGATCCGCGTCCAGCTGGCCGTTGCGGGCAGCGTTGCCCAACTCCGCCATCGCTTCCTCGGGAGGGATGGGCGGCCGGTAGCTCCCGCCGGCGGTCATCGTGTCGTAGGTGCAGCAGATCGCGAGGATGCGCGAGGTCAGCGGGATCTCGTTGCCGATCAGCCCAGCGGGATAGCCGCGTCCGTCGACCCGCTCGTGGTGGTAGAGGATCGCGTCTGCGACCGGGCCGTAGCCATCGAGTGCGCCCACGAGCAGCGCGCCCACCTGGGGATGATCTTGCACGGTTGCCAGATCCTCGTCCTGGATCGCCTTGGCGTGGAGCACTCGGTCGGGCCAGGTGAACTTGCCGATCTCGTGCAACAGGCCGGCGGCGTGGATCACGTCCAGATCCTCCTCCTTGCAACCCAGCTCGTTTCCGAGCGCCTTCGCATACAGCGCGACTGCGCCTGCGTGGTGCCCGGTTGTGGGGTCGCGCATGCCCAGCGCACGAACAAGCGTGCGCAAGACGCCGAGCTGCAGTCCGACGAGCTGGCGCGAACGGGCGTAGATCTGCTCGGCGCGCTCCTCGGAGCGAAGCAGCGCGACGGTCAGCTGGCGGAAGATCAGCAGGATCGCGATCGCCGCCAAAAGCAGCGGCAGACCGACGCTCGCGTAGGCCACCGCGAGGATCGTCGCGAGCGCGCCGACTGCGAGCTCGCCGGGCAGCAGAGCCACGAGTTCGGAGAGGACACGACGCAGCGATCTGCCCTCCTCGATCCGGAGGTCCAAGGCGAACAGCAGGAAGCTGAGCGCGACCGTCACGATGAAGACGAAGAAGACGATCAGCCCGAACGTCGCGTCCTGGGAGAGGTGGCTGTGCGTGCTGTGTACGTCGCCCGCGAGCCATCGTACGAGCAAGCCACCCACGAACGGCACGCCTGCGAAGGTCGAGAGGTTGTTCAGCGCCTGGGTGAGGGGCAGGCGCGCGACGGTCATGCGCAGGATCTGGCCTGCGACCCCGCAGGCAGCGGCGGGCACGGGGCCGAGCAGAGCCATCGCCAGCACGATCGCAACGAGCGACGCGCTCAGCTCGCCGCTAGAGATCTCCACGCTCAGCCATTGGCCGAGCAGCGACAATCCCAGCAGCAGCACGACCAGGATCAGCGGTTGCCATTCCTGGTTATGCGACAGCACCGCAGCTGCGAATACCGTGCCGGCGAGCAGGACTCCCTTGCTGATCGAGAAGATGCGGGTGGCGGTCGTCGATGCGGACATGCTCGGCTCTGTTGTCCTTAACGACCGACACGAGCGGGTACTAAAGGGTCGACGGGCTTTTGCCCGCGCGGCCACACGTCGCGGGAAGCGCGAGAGCGCTGCTTCGCTTTTGGCCCGTCGCTAGCCGTGTGAGGTCTGAGACGGCAGCGCTTCGCCTGTCGTCAGTGAGCCTGTAGGCGTCCGATCGGTGAGATCTCCATCTGGCGAGCGGACCGCGGTGTGTGCGATCGTGCGCACGGCACGCGCGAGGGGGACCGTCGCGAGCAACGCGCCGGCGCCGACGAGAGCGAAAGCGCTCCGCGGCGAGCTCACGGCGACAAGCACACCACCGAGCGGCAGTCCCAGGGAGATACACAGCGCTCCCAGCGACTCGACGCCGCCCATCAGGCGCCCCTGGAGATGTTGCGGCGTGAGCCGCTGCACGGCGCTGATCAGCGCCGGCCATTGCAGGCCATTGCCGATGCCGCCCAAGACGCCGGCCACGCAGGCGAGCGCCAGAGAGGGCGCAAGCGCGAGTGCGATGTAGGCGCTGCCGATCGCAACTGTCCCTGCGCAGAGCAGCGCGCCGAGTGGCCGGCGCACCAGCCGCGCGAACACGATGCTGCCGAGCACCGATCCGGCACCCCACGCCGCCAGCAGGACCCCCAGGCCGCGATCACCCGCATTAAGCGTTGACTTCACGAACGTCACCTCGATTGGGCCGCCCGTCTCGATGAAGATCAGTGCGACTGTCTCCGCGATGAGGAGGCTGCCCAGAGGCGGCACATCGTTGAGGTGTCGCCAGGCTTCGCGCAGTCTGTTGCGCACCGAGGTCTCCTCGTGGGTGCTCCCGAGGCTCAGGTCGGCGAGCAGCGCCGCGCCGAGTAGGAAGGAGCCAACGTCGAGCAACAGTGCGGTGGGTGCTCCAGCCGCTGCGACGACCACGCCACCGATCGGGGGTCCGATTACGAAGGTGCTCGAGAACGCCACGTTGAGGGCGGCATTCGCGCGTCGCTCAGCATGCTGGACGTTGGCATCGAGCTGCTCGGGCGGTGTCTCGGAGTCCGCCCTGTGCTCGGTCTCCTCGCGTGCCACCCGTGCGATCTCGGCACGCAGCAGCGAGCTCGCCGCGAGTGCTGCGGTGCCGTCGAGTGCGACGAGCACCAGCACTGCCGGCAGCGAGAAATTGGCTGTGAGGAGCACCAGCAGCGTTGTGACGAGCGCCTCGAACAGATACAACGTGCTGAGCTGGCTGCGCCGTCGAGAGGTCTCCACACGCGCAACGACTGCTGGCACGAACAGCGCCGGGAGCGCCTGCCCGGCGAGCATCAGGCCGGCTACGGCGAGCGCGCTGTGCGTGTGGTCATAGACGGCTACGAGCAGAGCCAGAAGGCCAAACCACGTGCCGAGCCGGTTGACGGTGTAGGCCGCGATGATGCGCCGCAGGCGCGAGGATCTCAATGCCGCTCTGATGCCGGTCACGCTAGCTGTTAGGAGCGACGGGGTCGATAGGTGGTGGCGTAGCCGCGCGCGTTTGCCTCATCACAGCATCATCGGATGCGCGTTGCACAGGCTCTATCCGGCTAAGGGTGCTGGGCTTGTCGTCCCTTTCAGACGTCGTGATCGGTCTCCTCCAGCCGCTACGGTGTCGGTTGCGATGGAGTCCTCGACACCAGGAGTGAGCAGACCGATCAGGGTGATCATCGCCGACGATCACACGATCGTGCGCGACGGCATCCGCGCCGTGCTCAAGCGCGAGGCGGGCGAGTTCGAAGTCGTCGCCGAAGCGGCCGACATCCCGTCTCTGATCCGTGAAGTCAGCGAGCACAAGCCCGACCTGCTGACGCTCGACCTGACGATGCCGGGGGGCTCGAGCCTAGGCGCGCTTCCGGCCTGCTTCATCTCGCACCCCACGATGGCTGTGGCGATCCTGACGATGCGCGAGGACCCCGAGTACGCGCGCCAGGCGCTCGGGCGGGCGCACGCAGCTATGTGCTCAAGGAGGCCGAGCCGGCCGAGCTGCTGCAGGCCTTCCGCCTTGCGGTCGCGGGCGGCAACTACCTGCACCCGCGCCTCGGTGCGCTGATGGCCACGGGCGAGGATGGCGCGACCGACAGCGTCGCGCTCTCAGCGAGCGCGAGCGCGAGGTCGTGCGCCTGATCGCCAACGGCTACACCAACCCCGAGATCGCCGAGCAGCTGAACGTCGCCGAGCGCACCGTCAAGACCTACCGTGCGCGCGCGATCGAGAAGCTCGGCTTCTCCTCGCGCGCAGAGATCACCGCCTACGTGCGCCGCGTCGGCCTCGCCGACTAGCACACCAGCGTTCGCAGCGCTACGCTTCGAGCGTGGCCGCCTCAGCCTCGCAATCTGCCCGCCGAGGGCTACCGGCTGACGGGCATCTCCGCGCGGGCCTTTCAGCATCCCGCCGACCGTGCTGCCACCGCAGCGCTCGGCTCGATCCCCTATCTCGACACGGTCGTCCGCAAGCTGATCGAGCTCGGCTATGAGCGCGCGCTGCGCCAGAGCTATCTCGGCTCCTCCGTGCGGCTCTCCGAAGAGCAGCTCGGCGACGTGTGGCGCGAGCACGCGATCGCCTATGCGACGCTCGACATGGCCGAGGTGCCCGACCTCTACCTCACGCAGTTCCCCTCGCCGAACGCGATGGCGATCGGCGCACAGCGCCCGATCGTGGTCGTGCAGTCCGAGCTGATGGGCCTGCTCGACGCGCCCCAGCGGCGCGCGGTGTTCGCGCACGAGGCCGCGCACATCCTCTCCGACCACCAGCTCTACCGCACCGCGCTGGCGATCCTCGTGCTGCTCACCCGCAGCGCGCGCCTGCCGCTGCCGCTCGCGCCGGTGCGCACCGCGCTGATGGAGTGGGGGCGCGCCACCGAGCTGAGCGCCGACCGCGCGGCCGCGCTCGTCACCCGCGACCCGCTCGTCGTCTGCCGCACGCTGATGTCCGCTCGCGGGCGGGCGCGATGGTCGAGCAGCTCGACCTCGACGTGTTCATGCGCCAGGGCCTCGACTACACCGAGGAGGGCGGCGGCCTCGAGCGTCTCACGCGGCTGATGCTCGACCTCGGCGTCACCCACCCGATGCCCGTCAAGCGCACCCACGAGCTGATGGCCTGGGTGCGCTCGGGCGAGTTCGACCGCATCGTCGGGCGCGGGCGAGTACCTCGCGCCGCGACGATCCCGTCGACCCGCGCGCCGACGGTGGCGAGGCTGTCTCCTTCTACGCCGAGCGCGTCCGCGATGCCTTCCGCGACGCCGGCGAGTCCGTCAACTCCGTCGGCCAGCAGCTTGCCGGCTGGCTGCGCGGCTAGCGGCGGCGGCACCGAGGAGACAGAGCGAGAGCCAGACACGGCCCACTAGCCTGAGCATAGGCGGCTGGCTATCAGCTCATCGCGAGCGGGCGGCCGGCCAGCGGCACCGTCAGGCGCACGATCGTGCCGCGTCCCGGCGCCGGCATGAACTCGAGCTCGCCGCCGATCAGCTCGGCGCGCTCGCGCATGCCGCCCATCCCGAAGCCACCCTCCAGGCCGTCGCCGCGCGGGCCCAGCCGCTCGGCTGTCCGGCATGCCCTTGCCGTCGTCGGTGACCGACGCACGCAGCACGCCCGCTCGCGCGCGTCACGCTGATCACCGCGCTCGTCGCCTCCGCATGGCGGCTCACGTTGGTGAGCGCCTCCTGGACGATGCGGTAGACGGTGCTCTCGAGCTCCGCGTCCAGACGACGGTTCACCGCCCCATCGCCGTTCTCGCCATCTTCGCCCTCGAACGACGATCTCCGTGCTCACGTCCAGGCCGTCGATCGCCTGTGCGCGGCGCGCGAGCGCCTCCAGTGCCGCTGCCAGGCCGAGGTCGTCCAGCGCCGCGGGGCGAAGCTCGGTGATCAGGTGGCGCAGGCCGTCGATCTCCGTTGCCGAGGCCCTCGAGCACGGCGTCCACGGCGGCGCTCAGCGCCTCCTTGTCGTCGAGGTCGCGCGCGTTTGCCAGCTGCAGGCGCAGTGCGCCGATGCCCTGGATGCTTTCGTCGTGGATCTCGCGCGCCCAGCGCGTGCGCTCGCGCTCGCGCGCCTCCATGCCGTAGCGCAGCCGTTCGATCTCCACCGAGCGCTCGGCCGCGAGCCGCTGCGCGACGCTCGTGGCGAACGCGTTCAGCGCCTCCCGGTCGGGCCCGCGAAAGCCGCCGTCGCTGCGCAGCGCGATGATCAGGCCGCCGCCCTGGCCCTCCATGCTCAGCGGCTCGACCAGCACCGCGCGCGCCTCGAGGCCGAGTTCGTGCAGCCACGCCGCCTCCTGTCCGCGGGGCCGGTCGAGCGCGAGCGCATTGCCCGCGACGTAGATCGCGCCCAGCGCGCTGCCCTGCACGGGCGCGATCCGCAGCCGCGGCGGCGGCGCCGCTGGCGGCCGCCACGCGCAGCTCGCCGCGCTCCTCGATCACCACGCAGCACCGAGCTCGCGTCGAGCAGCGCGAGGCCGCGGTCGGCCATCAGGCGCAGCAGCCACAACTCTGATCCGGAGAGCACCGCTAGAGATTATGACCCTGGCAGGCGTCCTCGAAGGGAGCGCTCCGCACACGAGGCCTGCGAGCGCTCAGCGCTCTACGCGTGGACTTGACTTTCCAGGCGCTCGTGTACCTGAGCCGCGTGGGCCTCGCTGATGACAGGGCGTCCTCGCCGTTACGTGGGCGCGATGCCGCGCGCATGCGCCTAAAGAGCTCATCGGTGTCGCTGCCGTCGCGCCAGGCGGCCAGACCGACGGATACGCTGCAAGGGCTGGCGCGCACCGCGCGCTTCGACCTTGATCGTCCGCAGCCTGTCGAGCACACGCCGTGCCACGATCTCGCCGCGCGGCGCCGTCGGCGCCCGGCAGCACGAGTCAGAAGCTCGCGGTCGCTTGGGCGTCCGACGCGGTCGAAGCGCGCAGCTCGCGGCGAGCACGCTCAGCGATATAGGCGAGCGTCTGCTCGCGCAGCTCAGCGCCATGCTCGCGCGCCATCTCCTCGAGGTTCTCGATCACCACCAGCAGGCAGCTAAGCGCCGTACCGTGGCGTTCGGCGCGGTTGATCTCCTCGGCCAGGCGCGTCGTGCGACGCGGACGCGGACAGCCACTCAACCCCGCCCGGTGGCGGCGCAAAGAGCGCGGGTGGGTCGTTGGCAGCCATGCCTTGAGCCGGTGATTCTACGGGCGGGTGGTGTCCGTTCCTTGACCGGGAGAGCAATTATGACCCCTTCAGGCGCCTTGGCAAGCCAAGCGCTGGGCGTCGGCGATCCGTCCCCGTGCGCTGCTAGACCTGCGTGCATGCTCCACGAGCTACGCGTCGAGAACCTGCTGCTGATCGAGTCAGCCCAGCTGCGCCTCGCGCCTGGGCTGAACGTACTTACCGGCGAGACAGGCGCTGGCAAGACGGTGCTCGCGCACGCGCTTGATTTGCTGCTTGGAGGGCGCGCCAAGGCGGGGATCGTGCGTCCCGGCGCGAGCGAGGCATACGTGGAGGGCGTCTTTGACCTGCCTGCCGGGCTCGCCGAGGAGCTCACAGAGCAGCTCAGCGCCGATGCCGAGGAGCTCGTGCTGGCACGCCGTGTGGGCTCAGACGGGCGCACGCGGGCCTACCTCAACGGCCGCTCGGCCACGCTCGCCGATTTGCGTGACATCGCGGGCACGCTGCTCGCCTTCTACGGACAGCATGAGCACCGCAAGCTGACGCTCCAGGCCGCCCAACTGCAGATCCTCGACGATCTCGCCGGCGCCGCGCAGCGCGAGCGCCTCGATCTGTGCGCGGCTGAGTTCGCGCGCATGCGCGCGGCGGAGCAGCGCCTGCAAGAGCTCAGCGAGCTCGCCGCGCAGCGCGAGCGCGAGCTGGACCTGCTCGAGTTCGAGCTCGCAGAGATCGACACGCTCGCGCCGGACGCCGCTGAACACGAGCAGCTGCTTGCCATACGCGAGCGTCTACGTAGGCTGGATGCGCTGCAGTCGGCTGCCGGCTTGACTGCCGAGGCGCTTGCGCCGAGTGGCGAGAGCACGAGCGGCGCTGCATCGTTGCCAGGCGCCGTCGCCGCGCTCGACAGCCTTGCGGGCGTGGCTCCTGCGCTCGATGCGCTGGCCGAGCGTGCTCGCGCGCTGATCATCGAGTCTGAGGATCTGGCGATGGCGGTTGCGCGACTACGCCGAGCGCGCCGCCGGCGAAGGCTTGCAGGACGTGCAGGTCGCTCTCGAGGGCGGCGCCGTCACGCTCGATGGCGTCGAAGCGCGCCTGGCAGCGCTCGAGCGGCTGCAGTGCAAGCACGGCGGAAGCATCGTCGCGGTGCTTGCTTTCGCGGAGCACGCACGTGCGCGCCGCGATGAGCTCGCGGGAGCCGAGGGCGCCATCGTGGAGGCAGGCGAGCAGCTCGAGCAGGCGCGCACGGCGATCGATGCCCAGGTGCTCGCCCTGCGCGACGCCCGTCAGACGGCGGCGCTAGCGCTTTCGGAGGCGGTAGGAGAGCAGCTTGGCGCGCTGGCGATGGCGGACGCGACCTTCGAGGTTTCTCTCACCGAGCGTGAGCTCGGGCCGAGCGGCGCTGACGCGGTCGAGTTCCTGATCGCGCCAAACCCGGGCGTGCCCGCCGCTCCGCTGCGCGAGATCGCCTCTGGTGGCGAGCTCTCGCGGGTGATGCTCGCGATCATGAGCGTGGCCAACGCGTCGACCGCGGGGTCGACGCTCGTTTTCGACGAGGTCGACGCGGGCGTGGGCGGGCACACCGCACGTGCGGTGGGTGCGCGTCTGCGTGAGCTGGCAGAGCGCCGCCAGGTGCTTTGTATTACGCATCTACCCCAGATCGCGTCGCTCGCGGCACGCCACTTCTCGATCGTGAAGGACACCAGCGTGGACCCCACGCTGACGAGCGTCGTGGAGCTCGGCGACGGTGACGTGCTGAGCGAGCTCGTGCGCATGCTCGGCGCTGAGGAGGACGACAGCGGCGCGCGTCGCCACGCGCGCGAGCTCAGACGAGCTGCTTGAACGAGCTGCTTGAGCGCTCTCAACGCGTGCGCCCAGCGCCAGTGGGCGTTACTCTCGCAAAGTGGCCGCAACGCGATCGAGCCTTTCCGCTCAGCAGCAGCAGTCGGACAGGCATGCCCTGCAGCGGCAATCGCAAGCCTCGAGCGTGGCCGGGCCTGTGCGGCCGGGGCGGCGCACGAAGCTGCTCGTCAAGCACCTGGTGCGCGGCGATATCGCGCTGATCGACCATCTGGATATCGACCGCGTCTCCGCCGAGGAGCTGATCGCGGCAGGCACAGTCGCTGTGATCAACTGCAAAGCCTCATCGAGCGGCACATATCCGAACCTCGGCCCACAGCTGCTCGTCGAGGCGGGCATCACGCTCGTCGACCTGCCTGAGGACTCTCTCTTTGATGCCGTCTCTGACGGGGATCCACTCACGATCCACTTCGAGCGCTCCCGCGGCGCGCCGATCGTGGCCGAGGTCGCGCGCAAGGGCAGCGTGCTCGCGCGCGGTGAGCTGCTCGACCTCGAGCGCGTGCTCGCCGAGACCGATGCGCGGCGCAAAGAGATCGGCGAGGCGCTCGAGCGCTTCGCGCACAACACGATCGAGCACATGCGCGAGGAGCGCGAGCTGCTTGCGGGACGGATCCCGCTGCCGCGCTTTGCGACCGACTTTCGCGATCGCTCC
The DNA here is from genome assembly GCA_963785435.1 of uncultured Solirubrobacterales bacterium. GTDB lineage: Bacteria > Actinomycetota > Thermoleophilia > Solirubrobacterales > Solirubrobacteraceae > Palsa-744. The sequence continues at coordinate 24,461 of CAWAVE010000007.1, read as the reverse complement.
ACGCTCGTGGTCGTGCGTGGAGTCGGCCACCAGCACGATCTGCGCGCGCTGCGCCCCTTCATTCGCGACATGCGCCCCGTGATCGTCGCCGTCGACGGCGGCGCCGACGCGCTGCTCGACGAGGGGCTCACGCCGAGCATGATCGTTGGTGACATGGACTCCGCGGGCGAGCGCGCGCTGCGCTGTGGCGCGGAGCTCGTGGTGCACTCATATCCTGACGGCCGCGCGCCAGGCCGGCATCGCCTAGAGGAGCTGGAGCTCGCCTTCAAGCTCGTGCCCGCGCCGGGCACGAGCCAGGACGTTGCGATGCTGATCGCGGCCGAGAAGGGCGCGCGCCTGATCGTGTCCGTGGGCTCGCAGTTCAACCTCGTCGAGTTTCTCGATCGCAACCGCAAAGGCATGTCCTCAACCTTCCTCACGCGCCTGCGCATCGGCGAGATCCTCGTCGACGCGAAGGGTGTGAGCCGCCTCTACCAACCTCGACCGGGGCTCACGCCGCTGCTTGTTGTGGTGACGGCGGGCCTGCTCGCGATGATCGCGGTGATCGGGCTGACACCTGCGCTGCGCGACGTCGCAGAACTGCTCTGGCTGAAACTGCAGGCGCTCCTCGGCGCCGGCGGCTGACCCGGCTCCCGCTAGCAAAGACGATGTTCGACTATCGCTATCACGCGCTGTCGCTTGCCGCGGTCCTCTTCGCACTCGCATTGGGCGTGCTGATCGGTGTGGCGATCGGCGACTCAAACCTCGTTTCCTCGGCCAAGAACGGCATCGTGCACAACCTCAACTCGGAACTGAGCGAGGCGCGCGCCAACGCGGGTCAGCTGCAGGAACGGCTCAAGGACGAGGAAGCCTTCGCCAACGGCCTCTATCCGCTCGCCTCACACGAACTGCTGAGCGGGCGCAGCCTGGGCCTCGTGTTTCTCGGCAACTCCTCAGATCAGGTCAACTCGCTCGTGCGCGCCGCCGTCAGCCAGGCAGGCGGCGATCTCGCGACCGTCGTCGCGGTGCGCGAGCCGCTGGATCTGGCCGGGCTCTCCCGTGGCGCCGTGGGAACCCATTACGCGGCGCTTGCAGAAACGCCGGCCTTGATCGAACGCTTCGGCGAGCTCGCTGCGCGACAGCTCGTAAGCGGCGGCCAGCTCGTCTCGCGCGAGCTGCTCAGCCGCGTGCGAGGGAGCATCTTCAGCGCCTTCGACGGGCAGCTCACACGGCTTGAAGGTCTGGTCGTGATGCGCTCTGAGCCGACCGGCATGAGCGCAGTGCAGAGCGAAGCAACGGCGCTGTTCGAGTCGGGCTTGCTCAAGGGCCTCAGCGCCGTGGGCGTGCCCACGGTGGGCGTCGAGCTGAGCAAGGCGGAAGTCTCACAAATCCCCTGGTACAAGGAAAAGAGCATCTCGAGCGTCGACGATCTCGATGCGCTCGCTGGCCAGACAGCGCTCGTCTACGCGCTCGCCGGCGACCATGGCACTTTCGGTGTGAAGGCCACCGCGGACTCGCTGCTGCCGACGCTCACGAGCACCAACGGCCAGCCCTGAGCGCGTCCGCCTGCGGCGGTAGCTTCCTGGCATGCACGCCCTGCCCTTCGCCGTCGCGATCCTGCTCGCGGCGATCCTCGCTCCCGCGCTGCTGCGGATGCTCGAGGAGGGGGGGCACGCGCGCCCAAACTACCGCGATCGCATGCTCGCACACCCCTTTGGTGTGCTCGTGCCCACGGTGGCCCTGATCGCGCTCGTGCCGCTGATGGCGCTACAGCGCTTTGGCTCGGGTGACACGTTCTATCCAGAGACGCTGCCAATAGCGCTCTACGCGCTCGGTGTGCTCGTGCTTGGGCTGATCGACGACACACTCGCGCCCGCCTCCGGCGAGCCTTCGCACGCGCCGCGCGGCTGGCGCGGCCACGGCCGAGCGCTGATGCAGGGACAGCTCTCCACGGGCGTGCTGAAGGCGGGCGGCTCGCTCGGGCTGGCGCTGCTCGCGGCGAGCTACATGGGCTTCTCCGAGGAGCGCTGGCTGCTGGCGGCGGCGGTGCTCGTGCTCGCGACGAACGCCTTCAACCTGCTTGACCTTCGCCCCGGCCGCTCGGCGAAGGTGTTCGTGCTGCTCGGCGCGGGCCTCACGATTGGCGCGGCGGAAGTGCGCCCCTTGTGGGCGCTCGGCCTGTTCGCGGCACCCGCGCTGATCGCCGGCGTCTATGACCTGCGCGAGCGCGCGATGCTCGGCGACACGGGAGCGAACCTGCTCGGCGCGCTCGCGGGTCTGTGGCTGGTGATGACGCTCTCGGGCGTGGGGCAGCTGATCGCGCTTGGCCTGCTGCTCGCAATCACGCTCTACGGCGAGCTTCGCTCAATTTCCGGCTTTATCGAACGGACGCGCGTGCTGCGCGAACTAGACTCCTGGGGCAGGCCCTCATGACGCATCATTCCGACCGCCACGCGCAAGCGCCAAGCAAGACCCGGTTCATCTTCGTGACCGGCGGTGTCGTCTCCTCGCTCGGCAAGGGCATCGCGGCAGCCTCGATCGGGAGGCTGCTCGTCTCGCGCGGCTTGACGGTAGGCCTACAGAAGTTCGATCCCTACATCAACGTGGACCCGGGCACGATGTCGCCCTACCAGCACGGCGAGGTGTTCGTGACCGAGGACGGAGCCGAGACCGATCTGGACCTCGGTCACTACGAGCGCTTCACCGACGCCAACACGAGCCGCGCTTCCAACGTGACGGCGGGCGGCATCTACGACACGGTCATCCGCCGCGAGCGTCGCGGCGACTACCTCGGGGGCACCGTGCAGGTGGTGCCGCACATAACCGATGAGATCAAGCAGCGCATCTCGCTGATCGCGGAGTCCAGCGACGTGGACTTCGTGATCACCGAGATCGGCGGCACGGTGGGCGACATCGAGTCGCTGCCGTTCCTCGAGGCGATCCGCCAGTTCCCCGTTGACGTGGGGCGGCGGCGCTGCATGTTCATCCACCTCACGCTCGTGCCCTACATCGGCCACGCGGGCGAGCTGAAGACGAAGCCCACGCAGCACTCCGTCAACGAGCTTCGGCGCATCGGGATCGCGCCGGACATGCTCATGTGTCGCTCAGAGGGCTCGCTCTCGCACGAGATCCGCAAGAAGATCGCGCTGTTTGCAAGCCTCCCCGTCGAGGCGATCGTCTCGGCGTGCGACGTGGACAACATCTACAAGGTGCCGCTCACCTTCCACGAGCAGGGTGTGGACGGGTTCGTGCTCGAGCACTTCGGCCTGCAGGCGCCCGCACCGGAGCTGGCGCGCTGGACCGAGCCGATCGAGCGCTCGGCACGGGCCTCGCGGACGGTCAGGATCGCGCTCGTCGGCAAGTACATCCAGCTCGAGGACGCCTATCTGTCCGTTTCCGAAGCGCTGCGCCACGCGGCCTCTTTGCAGGACAGCCGCGTGGAGATCGACTGGATCGATTCGGAGAGCCTTGAGAGCTCCGACGCGGATGCCTTCGCCAGGCTCGAAGGAGCGGACGGCATCCTGATCCCCGGCGGCTTTGGCGGGCGCGGGATCGAGGGGAAGATCACCGCTGCGGGTGTGGCGCGCGAACGGCTGATCCCCTACCTCGGCATTTGCCTCGGCATGCAGGTCGCGGTCGCGGAGTTCGCGCGCAACGTCGCCGGCATGGAGGGCGCGAACTCGACGGAGTTCGACATCGAGACGCCCTATCCGGTGATCGACTTGCTGCCCGAGCAGAAGGAGGTTGCAGACCTCGGCGGCACGATGCGCCTCGGCGCGGACCCGATCAAGCTGCACGCCGACACGCGCGTGCGAGAGATGTATGGCGAGGCGGTGGTCTACGAGCGCCATCGCCACCGCTATGAGGTCAACAACCTGCTGCGCAAGCGACTCACGAACGCCTCCGGTCTGAAGGTCTCGGGTACCTCGCCCGATGAGCGTCTGGTCGAGGTGATCGAGATCGAAGATCACCCCTTCTTCGTAGCGTCACAGTTCCACCCGGAGTTCAAGTCACGCCCCGAGCGGCCCGCGCCGCTATTCCGCGACTTCATCGCCGCGGCGCTGGAGCGCGCCGCCGGGAGATCAAGCCCGAGCGAGGGCGATGACGACGTGCGGGTGCAGGATGCTCGTGCTGCGGTCGGCCGCACGCCGGACGCGAGCACCAGCCGGCCGTGAGCGCTGCCGCGCCAGTGACACGCGTCGGCGCACTCGAGCATCGCTATCTGAGCGGCACCTTCGCCGAGCTCTGCCGTATCGAGAGCCCCTCCGGACGTGAGCGTGCGTGCGCGCAGCGCGTAATCGCGGAGCTACGCGCGCTCGGTGTCGCAGTTCGGGAGGACGGCGCGGGGGAGCGCATCGGCTCAGACTGCGGCAACCTGCTCGCGCGCATCCCTGCACAAGCGCAGCTCGGCGAGGAGGGCACGGCCGGCTCGCTGCTGCTCTGCGCGCACCTCGACACGGTACCGCTGCAGGCGCCGGTCGAGCCGGTGCTGCGCGACGGCTTCTGGGAAAACGAGCACGAAGGCATCCTAGGCGCCGACAACAAGGCTGCGATCGTGGTGCTGCTCGCGCTCGCGCGCCACATCTGCCGTGAGGGCTCAGCCGTTGATGTCGAGCTGCTGTTCACCGTCGGCGAGGAGACGGCGCTCGCCGGCGCGCTCGCCTTCGAGCCATCGAGCCTGCGCAGCGACTTCGGCTACGTCTTCGACCACGCCTCGCCAATCGGTGAGGTGGTGCTCGACTCACCAACCCACTACCGTCTTCAGGCGGACTTTCGCGGTGCCGCCGCGCACGCGGGCATCCGCCCGGAGCTGGGTCGCAGCGCGATCCTCGCGGCCGCGCGAGCGATCAGCTCGCTACCGCTGGGGCGCCTAGACGAGGGCACCACGGTGAACATCGGCTCGATCGAGGGCGGCGGCGCGATGAACGTGGTGCCCGAAATGAGCTCCTTCGTCGGTGAGGTTCGCGCCCTCGAGGAGCAGCGCGCAGAGACGCTCGTCGCAGAGATCGTGGACCGCATCCACGAGGCTGCCAACCTGCCGGACTGCGATTGCGATGTGGATGTGAACGTGCAGCGGAGCTTCGCGGGCTATCAGCTTTCGAGCCGCAGCGCTGCTGTGCAGGTCGCCGAGGCAGCGCTGCGCGCGTGCGGTCACGAGCCGGAGCGGATCTCGAGCGGTGGTGGCTCTGATGCGAACGCGTTGATCGCGGCAGGCTTTGAGACCGTGAACCTCGCGAACGGCACCGAGCGCAACCACGAGCCCGGCGAGCGCGTCAGCGTGACGGCGCTCGAGCAGATGCTCGACGTGGCGCTCGCGCTGCTCGATGAGGCCGCGACGCTCTCGCAGGGCGCGGGCCGCTAGCTTGCACGCCGATGCTGAAGCTACGCCGCGCGAAGGTCGTTGAGATCGACCCCACCCGCCGCCGGCGCACCGGAAAGCGAAACGGTGCGCGCAGGGGAGCAGGGTCTCGTCGTGGAGCTTGCCGAGGACACGCCCAAGGGTGTGCGTCGCCGCGCGATCGCAGACGTCGCACTTGTTGGTAGCGCGCAGGTCGGCGATGAGGTGATCGTCAACGTCGAGGCGCTCGACCTCGCGCTCGGCTCGGGCGGCTTTGACATCGTGCACGTCAACCTCACGCGTGGCCTCGACGCCGCGGGCGAGCCGGGCGCGAACGTGATGAAGCTCAACTACACGAGCCTGCAGCACGCGGTCGCACCAGTTGAGGACGCGCGTCTGGCGGCTGCCCCTCGAGCGCCCCGTGGCCGTGCTGGCGCTGCACGGGCAGCTTGCCGCGGTGGCGTGGGCCTTCGCGCAGGGCGCTCCCGGCGCGCGCCTCGGTTATGTGCAAACAAGCGGCGGAGCGCTGCCGGGCGGGCACTCGCGCACGGTGCGCACGCTGCGCGAGCAGGGATTGCTCGCAGGGCATCTCACAGCAGGCGCAGCATTTGGCGGGGAGGGCGAGGCGATCACGACGGCGGGCGCACTGCACCACGGCTTCGCGGGCTCGACTGGGACGCGGCGGTCTGCGGGCCCGGGCCGGGGATCGTGGGCTCGAGCTCGGTGCTCGGGCACGGCGGTATGGCAGCGCTCGACTCCGCGCACGTCTCGCTCGCGCTCGGCTGCCGCACACTGCTCGTGGCGCGGATGTCCACGAGCGACGATCGCGAGCGCCACCGCGGCATCTCCCACCACACGCTGACCGTGCTCGACCTGCTGCTCGACCCTGTCACGGTCGCGCTGCCCGCCGGCATGCGCTCGCCCGTGGGCGCTGATCTGCGCGCGGGCCTCGGCGCCGTCTTCGGGGGCGCGATGCCCGCCGCCCCGCGCTTGCGCTCGACGTCGAGCGGCCCGTGCGCATCACCCGTCACGACTGGCGACGCGCGGGGTGGACCTGCCCGCCTATGCAGCGAGTGGACTGCCGAAGGAGACGATGGGCCGCGGGCTGGCCGAGGACCCGCTTTTCTTCGGGGCGGCGCTCGCCGGCGGCACCGCGCTGGCTGAGCTGGCCGCGCTGCGAGCCTCAGGAGGCCGGCGACGGGAGCAAGAGGAGAGCGCGTCGCAGCGGAGATCGCTCCGAGTGGGCTTCTAGCCGCGGGCGGAGACCGTCTACGCGGGCCGGCTCATCGATGTAAGGATCGAGCATTTTCTTCATGCCGACGGCGCGGAGGCGACCCGTGAGATCGTCCGCCACAAAGGCGCGGTCGCGATCGTGGCCTACGACTACCGACCACGTTTGGCTCCTACGCCAACCACGTGAGGCGGTCGGGGAGCCCGATCTGCTGGAGATACCCGCCGGGCGCCTGGACGTCGAGGGGGAGGAGCTCGCTCGATGCGGCCAAGCGCGAGCTGGCCGAGGAGATCGGCCTGGGAGCACACCGCTGGGAGCCGATCACTCGAGCTATTAGTCGACCGCCGGGCTTCACCGACGAGCACGTGTCCATCTCTTCGCCGCCACCGAGCTGCTCGCGGCGAGCGCCGACAGCGAGGAGAAAGAGCGCATCGAGATCGTGCCGGTGGCCGCTCGCAGAGCTCGACTGCGCGCGATCGCCGAGTGTCGCGGACTTGCAAAGACGCTCATCGGCCTGCTGCTGGCTGGCACGCCAGCTGAATGTGCTGATTGCACCCCCAAGGAGGGCGGCGCCGAGGCGAAGCACCGAGGATGACGGCCGCCGAGATCGCCACGCCGCGCCCGCGGCGGCGTCGAGCGCCTCACGCTCGACTTCCTCGCCTACCTCGAGTTCGAGCGCGGACTCTCGCGCAACACGCTCGAGGCCTACCGCGCCGACCTGCTCCAGTTCGGCGCCTTCCTGGAGCGCGCACGGGCTGATCGCGCAGCGCGCCGGCCACGGGGATCTCGCCGACTTCCTCACCGCGCTGGCGCGCGGCGTCGAGGAGCGCGCCCCGGTCGCGGCGACGACGCTCCAGCGCAAGGCGGCCTGCCTGCGCTCCTTCTACCGCCACCTGCGCCGCGAGGGCTCGATCGAGCACGACCCGACCGCCGAGCTGCGCGGACCGCGCAAGCCCCAGAGGCTGCCGCGGGTGCTCTGCCGCGACGAGGTCAAGCGCCTGCTCGAGCGCCGCAGGGCGCCGGGCCGCTGGCGCTGCGCGACCGCGCGCTGCTCGAGCTGATGTATGCCTGCGGCCTGCGGGCCTCGGAGGCGGTCGGCCTCGAGCTCGACGACGTCGACCTCGAGGAGGAGCTCCTGCGCGCGCGCGGCAAGGGCTCCAAGGAGCGGCTCGTGCCGATCGGCCGCGAGGCGCTCGCGGCGCTGCGCGCCTATCTGCGCGCGCGGGCGCCCGGCGCTGGTCGGACCGGCGCTCAGCAGCGACGCTGTTCGTCAACCGCCGCGGCGGCGGCGCTCACCCGCCAGGGGCTCTACAAGATCGTCCAGGGCCACGCGCGCCGGGCGGGCCTGGAGGAGCGCATGAGCCCGCACACGCTGCGCCACACCTTCGCCACGCACCTGCTCGCGGGCGGCTGCGACCTGCGCACGCTGCAGGAGATGCTCGGCCACGCGGACATCGCGACGACCCAGCTCTACACGCACCTCTCGACCGAGCGGCTGAGGGACGTCTACTTCGGCGCGCATCCGCGCGCGACGCGCTGAGAGCGGCAGTCGCGGCGGCATGAGCATGCGCGAGCGCTCGCCGCGCGTTCGTGGTCGTGATCGACGCCTGCGGCGCGGGCGCGCTGCCCGACGCCGCGCGACTACGGCGACGCAGGCGCCAACACGCTCGCGCATGTCGCCGAGGCGGTCGGCGGGCTCGAGCTGCCGACGCTCGCAGGCGCTCGGCCTCGGCTACATCCTCGCGCTCGCGGGCGTGCCGCCGCCGCGGAGCCCGGCGCTCCACGGTCGCCTGCATCCGCTCGGCCCGGGCAAGGACTCGACCAGCGGGCACTGGGAGCTGATGGGCGTCGTCGCTGCGAGCGCGCCGCCCACCTACCCCGACGGGCTTCCCGCCGGAGCTGCTCGAGCGGCTCGAGGCGGCGATCGGCCACGAGCGTGATCTGCAACCGCCCCTACAACGGCCTCGCGGCGATCGAGGAGTTCGGCGCCGAGCACCTGCGAGCGGGCGCGCGATCCTCTACACCTCCCAGGACTCGGTGCTGCAGCTCGCGGCGCACGTCGGCGGTGCTCGCGCCGCCAGAGCTCTACGCGCGCCTGCGCGGCGGCGCGCGCGACGATGAGCGGCGAGCACGCGGTGGGCGCGTGATCGCGCGACCCTTCACGGGCGCGCCGGGCGCCTTCGAGCGCACGGCGGGCCGGCGCGACTACACGCTGACGCCGCCCTCGCCGCAGCTACCTGCAGGAGCTGCGAGAACGCCGGCGTGCCGGTGCACGGCGTCGGCAAGGTCGAGCGACCTGTTCGCCGGCGTCGGCTTCACGCAGCTCGCACCCGGGCGCCACCAACGCGCAGGCGCTCGCGAGCGTCGAGCGCTGCTCGAGCGAGCTCGAGCGCGGGCTCGTGTTCGCGAACCTGATCGAGACCGACCAGCTCTATGGCCACCGCAAGGACGTCGCGGGCTTCCGCGTGCGCTGCGGCGAGATCGACGCGGCGCTCGCGCGCGCTGCTCGCGCGCTGGCGAGGAGCGACCTGCTCGATCGTGACCGCCGACCACGGCTGCGACCCGGCCATCCGGCACCGACCACACGCGCGAGTACGCGCCGCTGCTGGCGCGCCGGCGCGTTGCGCGAGCGCTCGTCGGTGGGCGCCGCGGGCCGCCGCCACGACGGGCCGCTCGCCGACGTCGGCGCGTCGCGTGCTCGACTGGCTCAGCGGCGCGCAGGCGCGAGCGCTGCCGGGCGCGCGCCTTCATAGCTGGGCGCGATGCCCGAGCTCCCCGAGGTCGAGACGATCAGCCGCCAGCTGGCGCCGCTGGTGCAGGGGCGGCGACGCTGGAGCGCGTCGAGGTCCTCGACTCGCGCTGGTGCGCCCGCTCGCGCCCGCCGAGCTCGCGGACGCGCTGACGGGCGCGCGGTGGAGCGCTTGGGCGCCGCGGCAAGTATCTGGTGTGGAGCTTCGAGCGACGAGGTCTACCTGGCTCAGCACCTGCGCATGACCGGTACGGTGCTGCTGCGACCCGAGCCCGCGAGCCGACCACACGTCGCGGGTGCGCATCGATCTGGGCTCCGGCCGACGGCGCCTTGCGATCGTGGACCCGCGCCGCTTCGGCACGGGCGAGCTGCTGCTGGGCGACGAGGCGCTCGAGGCGTTCTTCGAGGCGCGGCTGGGCTTCGAGCCGTTGGACGACGGCTTCACGGCCGAGCACCTGCGCGGCGCTGGCGCGGGGACGCACGACGCCGATCAAGGCGTTCCTGCTCGACCAGCGGAGGATCGCGGGCGTGGGCAACATCTATGCCGACGAGGCGCTGTACCGGGCCGGCATCCACCCACTGCGCGCCGCCGGGCGCCTGACGGCCGGCGCAGTACGCGCGCCTGCGCGACGCGTTGATGCGAGGCGCTGCAGCGCGGGCATCGAGGCGCGCGGGGCGACGATCGACGACTTCCGCCACGTGGACGGGGTGCGGGGCTCCTTTCAGGACCGCTTCCAGGTCCACCGTCGCGAGGGCGAGCCATGCGCGACGTGCGGGCGCGACGATCGTGAAGATGGTCGTGGGCGGGCGCGGGCACCTACGTGTGCGAGCGCTGCCAGCCGCGCCCGCGCGCACGCCGGCGAACCGGCGAGGGCACTCGCAGCGACCTGTACCCTGAGCCGGCCGAGCAGCTCGTCCAGGCGACCGCTCTCCAGGGCGCTGCAGCGTCTCGTCGAAGCCGCCCAGCAGCTCGTCGCCGACAAGCACCTGGGGGAAGGTCATCATCCCGGTGCGCCCGGCCAGCTCGACACGTCCGGTCGGAGTCCTTGGAGAGGTTGACCTCGGAGAACTCCAGGCCACGCGACTTCAGCAGTGCCCTTGACGCGGGCACAGAAGGAGCAAGGCTCGGTTGTATAGACGCCTGATATCGCTCATTACTTCATAAAGTATAGCTAGACGGTTAGCTCGGGTACTCCGTGGTGACGCCCGATCTTAGACTCGGCTGACGATGGCGGGACCGCTCAAGACCGAAGCTGTGGTGCTGCGCTCGATGCGGTATGGCGAGGCCGATCGCATCCTGCACGTGTACACGCCCGGCACGCGGGCGGGTGAGCGCTATCGCCAAGGGCGTGCGCAGCGCTCGCAGCCGCTTCGGCGGGCGTTTGGAGCCGTTCTTTCGCCTGCGCATCGAGCTGCACGAAGGCCGCGGCGAGCTGCTGACCGTCACGGGAGCGCAGACCGTCGACGGTCACGCGCGCCTGCGCGGCGACGCGCACGCGCTGGACGCCGCCGCGAGGGCCTGTGACGCGGTGGGACGCCTGTTCGAGACCTCGGAGCCTCATCCGGGGGTGTTCAACCTGCTCTGCCGCCAGCTGCCCTGCTCGACGAGGCGCCGCGCACAGGCCCGCGAGCGGCGAGCGCGCTGGCGTTTCGCCTGAAGCTGCTGGTCGCGGCGGGCCTCGCGCCCCAGCTGGGCGCGTGCGCGGGCTGCGGCGAGCGCGAGCACCTGGTCGGCTTCTCGGGCGCCGCGGGCGGCGTGGTGTGCAGCGCTTGCGAGGCGGGCTCGTTCCCGCTCGGCGAGCAGGCGCCACGACTTCATGGCCAAAGCGTTGGCGCAACCGCTGCGCGAGGCGCCCGAGGCGGAAGAGCGCGTGCTGGGCCAGGTCGAGCGGGCGATCAGCGAGACGCTCGAGCACCACGCGCACGTGCGCCTGATGCCTGCCACCAACCGCAGAGGGCCGCGATCGCGCCGATGGGGACCAGCCGCGGGCGCTGCCACAATCGGCTGTGTGAGCATCGCAAACGACACAGAGCCCGTCGCGGCGGCCTTCGCCGAGGTCGCGCGAGCATGGAGGAGCGCGAGCTCTCGCCTTTGGCGGCGCGCTCCTATCCGGCGCGTAGCGCAGCACGCCGGAGGAGGACTGCGGGCTGCGCACGCCCGTTTCAGCGCGATCGCGACCGGATCGTTCACTGCAAGGCGTTTCGGCGTCTGACACACAAGACCCAGGTGTTCGTGGCGCCCCTGGGCGACCATTACCGCACGCGCTTGACGCACACCCTCGAGGTGACCTCGATCTCGCGCACCGTGGCGCGGGCCTTGGCGCTGAACGAGGATCTGGTCGAGGCGATCGGGCTCGGCCACGACCTCGGGCATCCGCCCTTTGGACACATCGGCGAGGAAGCGCTCGACGCCTGCTTGAAAGAGCGCTTCGGCAGGGAGTTCCGCCACTACGAGCACTCGCTGAGGGTCGTGGACCGGCTCGAGCGCGACGGCGCCGGGCTCAACCTGACCGAGCAGGTGCGCGAAGGCATCGCCAGGCACTCCGGCCGCGCGCCGTTGCCGGACGACGCTGGAGGGGCGGATCGTGCGCACGATCGACCGGGTCGCCTACATCAACCACGACATCGACGACGCGATCAGGGCGGGGCTGCTGGGCGCGCACGATCTTCCCGAGAGGACCGATCGCGGTGCTCGGGGAGACCGGTTCGAAGCGGATCGACACGCTGGTACACGACATGGTGGAGCACTCGGCGCGCGCCTCGGACATCGTGCAGGGGCCGCGGGCAGGGCCGGCGATGGACGAGCTTCGCGACTTCATGTTCGAGCACGTCTATCTGGGTCCCGCGGTGCGCGCCGAGCGCGCGCGCATCGTCAATGTGGTGAGCAGGCTGTTCGAGCACTATGCAGAGCACCCGGAGCTGTTGCCGAGTGGCGGCGGTCGCGAAGAGGCAGCCGCGCCCGCACACCTCGGCCAAGCCGTGACTCGGCCAAGCGGGGCGAACTGGCGGAGCGGGTCACCGACTACGTGGCCGGCATGACCGATCGGTACTGCATCCGGGAGTACACGGACCTGGAAGTGCCACGCACCGATTGGCGCTCGATGTGCCGTCAATCGCCGGCACGCTAGCGTCCTTGAGAGGATGGCCAGGTATACACCCGACTCGCGCGACAGGGTGCGCGACGCGATCGACTTCGTGGAGCTGGTGGGTACGCGCACCGAGCTGCGCCGCGCGGGAGCGCGCAGCTATGAGGGGTTGTGCCCGTTTCACGACGAGCGCAGCCCGTCCTTCAGCGTGGAGCCGGTCGAGAAGGTGTACTACTGCTTCGGCTGCCAAGCCTCCGGCGACGTGTTCACGTTCGTGCAGGAGACCGAAGGCGTCGACTTCAAGGGTGCTCTGGAGCTCCTGGCCGATAGGGCCGGAATCGAGCTGGAGCGTCGAGAAGGAGGACTCGCGCGAAGCCGAGCGCAGGATGCGCCGCGAGCGGTTGTGGGAGCTGCTTGACCGCACGAGCTCCTACTACGAGCGCTACCTGTGGGAGTCGAGCGAGGCGGCGCACGCTCGCGATTATCTGGAGGGACGCGGGCTGGGCGAGGCGATCCTGAAAGAGTTTCGCGTCGGCTACGCGCCGAGCGCTTGGGACCGCGTGCTGCTCGCCTCGCGGCGGGGTGGCTTCTCGGAGAAGGAGCTGTACGAGACGGGTCTGGCGCAGCGCTCGCAAGAGCGGGGCGCGTTGTACGACCGCTTCAGGGCTCGCGATCATGTTTCCGCTGGCCGACCAGCGCGGACGCGTGCTGGGCTTCGGCGCACGGGCGATGAGCGGGACTCTCAGAAGCCGAAGTACCTGAACACCTCCGACAACGACATCTACCACAAGGGTCGACACCTGTACGGAACCGATCTGGCTCGCTCGGCGGCCGCAAGGCGGGCGAGGTCGATCCTTTGCGAGGGCTATACCGACGTGATCGCTTTGCACCAGGCCGGCTTGAGAACGCGGTTGGCCTGATGGGAACGGCGCTGACCGACGAGCAGGTGGGCGAGCTGGGGCGCATGGCGCAGACGGTGTTGCTCGCGCTCGACGCCGACAAGGCGGGGCAGGAGGCGATGCTGAAGGCCTCGCGCCTGGCCGCTCGCCGCAAGCTGGAGCTGAAGGTCGTGGAGCTGCCCGCCGGAGCCGATCCGGCCGATCTCGTTCAACGGGAGGGAGCCGAGGCGATCGAGACGGCGATCGGGAAGGCGGCGCCGTTCGTGCGCTTCAGCGTCGAGCGCGTTTTGGCGGCGGGGGACGACACGAGCCCGGAGGGGCGCGACCGCATGATCGGGGAGCTGCGCCCCGTGTTCGCGACGCTTGCCGCCGAGCGCGATGCGCATGGACTTGACGCGGCTGGTCTCGGGCCGCTTCGGGTTGCGCGAGCGGCTGGCCGAGACGCTGCTCGCCGCGGGCGGCGGGGGTGCTGCTTCCAACACGCTGAGCACAGCTCAGGCTACGGCCACGGGCGCAATGCCAGTGCGCAGGGAGGCGACGGTCAGAGCGCCCAGCGGGTTGCGCGCCCAGCGGAGATGACACGCCGCGAGGACACCGAGCGAGCGTTCCTTGCGCTCTGCATCGCCTCGCCTGCGGAGGGAGAGGGAGCATTGGCGAGCCTCGAGCTCGACGAGCATTTCTCGAGTGGTCTGCTGCGCCGCGCGGCCAAGCACCTACGGGAGGGGAATCTGCACGAGCCGATGGCCGACGCGCCCGGCGATAACGCGTCGCTCGATGAGGACGCGCCGCTCAAGAGGCTCTTGGCCGAGCTCGTGGTGGAAGCTGGACGCGACGCGTCCGATACGGCGATGCTCGAGGTGCAGCGGCTGCAGCTGGAGCTCGCGCGCGTCGAGCGACAGATCCAGCGGGCACGCGGTGAGGAGGCTGGCGACGTGAGCGATCTGGCGCATCGCCGCGCGGAGGTCAAGCTCGCGTTCGACCGCGCCTACGGGCGGGTTCTGGAGAGGACGGGCGGGGGGTAGGGAGAAGGCCTGATTCTCGAGCGTTGTGTCCTAAGCGCTGATGACAATTAGGTGCATGGATCGGGATCAGCTTGAGGTTTATCTGAGCGAAGGTCTTGTCGCTCGCGGCGATTGGTCGACGGCTCGGACGTCACGAATCAACTGTCGGCGTATTGGATTCGCAAATATCGGTTGGAGGCCGCAAATCACACGCAGCATGTGTCGAAGGGCGGCCTGAGTCAGATGACGCTCGAACGGCTCGTGCAGAGCGGCGCTTCGATTGCCGAGATCGCCGAGGCGGTGGATCGAAGTAAGGCGGCCGTTCGATATTGGCTTGATAAGTACGGGCTACAGACACACGGTGGCACCGGCAGACGCGCCTCCGAGCTCTCGCGCGCTGCACGAGAAGCGGGCCTGACGACGATCGCAATCGAGTGTGCTCGGCATGGTGAGACTAGGCATGTGCGAGACGCGAGAGGCTATTTCCGTTGTCGCCGTTGCCGACAGGAGGCTGTTGTGAGGCGACGCCGGCGCCTCAAGGAGATTCTGGTGCAGGAGGCTGGAGGACGCTGCCGAATCTGCGGATACGACCGCTGCTTGGCTGCTTTGGAGTTCCATCACATCGATCCGAACGAAAAGGACTTTGGCGTCGCTCAGGCGGGCGTGGCTCGAAGCATCGAGCGTTTGCGTATCGAGGTCCGCAAGTGCGTCCTGTTGTGCTCTAATTGCCACGCGGAGGTTGAGAGCGGTGCAAGCTCAATCTCCGGGGTAGCGCGAATGGTCAGTCCGGGGTAGCTCAATTGGCAGAGCAAGATCCTGTTAAGATTGAGGTTGTGGGTTCGAGTCCCACCCCCGGAGTAAACGATTGCATCTATGCGTACTCGTTGTGGCGGCGTATCCACAGCGGTTCTGAGGCCTTCTCGTCGCGTCCCTTCGGCGTCTGGTCTAGCAGGCCGTAGTAGGCCATTGCGGGCTCGAGGCCGCGGGCGGTCGTCACGTAGGTGCGGTAGACGGTCTTGTCCGATCGTGCGTACACGCTCAGGCCCGGCCTCTCGGTCACGTATCCTGCCGCGTCCGTCCCGCACATGCGCGCGTTTTGCTCGACCGTTGGCGGGATCTCGCCCGCCAGGAAGGGTTTTAGCTCCTCTTCTGTGTGCAGGAAGCCGAGGTCGCGGTTGAAGTCGCTGCCACGGGTTGAGACCCAGTCGATGCCCCAGCCCATCCGCTCCCTGAAGGCGAGGAGACGATCGAGCGGCGCGCGGGAGGCGAGCAGCAGAGTCGTGTCCCTGGCCTTCAGGTGCACGGCTTGGGGATCGAGCGTGTCTGCGATCGAGCAGCAGACCGGGCAGCCCGCCTCGTAGGGCGGGCCGAACATGAAGTGGTAGATAAGCAGCTGGGAGCGACCGTCGAAGAGCTCGGCGAGCGTCTTCGGGCCCCCATTCGTGTCGAAGCTGTACTCCTGCTCGATCGGCACCCAGGGCAGCTCGCGACGTGCCCTGGCGAGTTCGTCGCTGGCTCGCGTGAGCTCCTTCTCCCGCTTCAGCAATTCCTCCCGCGCGGCGTTGTACTCCTCGCGCGTCCCGATTCTGTGTTCAGCCATGACTCCCATGATGTCTCGTTTCTCCCAAGGGGCTACCCGGCCCGACCATAGCTCAGATGCTCTGCGAGATTGATCGCCTATTTCCGCCTCACGGCGCCGTTTCAATTCCTCGGCATGACCCCCCGGAGGGAGTGCATCCCGGACATCGGGTGCATTGCCGCTTTGGCTTGAGAGGAGTCGGGCAGCGTGAGACCCGGGACGTGCCGTGGCGCAAACGAGACACCCAGCGCAAGCACGACCAATGTGATGGCGACTAGGCGGTTGGCGAGCTTCCGCCAGGGCAGCAGCTTCTCGATTGTGATCAGCCCGGCGATGGCGAGCATCCAGGTCAGGCTCATCACGCCGAGCGCGAACAGCGCGGCCATTAGCCCCCAGCAGCAGCCAATACACCACGCGCCGTGCACGATGCCCATGCGGAGTGCTCCCGCGGGGCCGTCACGCCAGTGGGTGAGCACGAAGTCAAGCGGTGAGCGGCAGCGTCGCAGGCAGGCGTCCTTGATGGGCGTGAGCTGGTAGACCGCAGCCGCTAGTAGCACGCCTCCGGCAAGATAGGGCCCGCCTCGATGCCACGACAGCTCGGGGATCGAGAGCGAGCGCACGCCGACATAGAGGCCGTACGCCAACAACCCAAACGCCGTCCACGTCAGGAGATATCCACCTACGAACACCCACGAGAAGACGGCGTGCTCGATCGACCCGCGGTCGTGTTGGCGGCGCTGCACGAACCCGAACGTCAACACCATCGGCACGATCGAGGGAAACATCATCGCGCTCATCATCACTACCCACGACACCAGGTAAAAGCCGAGACTCCCGGGGTCCGTGCCGGGACCCGCGTCCATGCCGAGCATGCGTTCGTGCGTCAAAAGCCACGCGATGACGGCCAGCCCGAGCAGCGACGTGAGGATGGCGCCTTGAAATCGCGCTGTCGGGTGTTGCGCGGCGGGATGCTGCGCGGCGGATGCCATTGCAGGATCGACCGTAACGGAATAGCCGTGACGCAGCAACTCATTCGATCGAGAAGCCAGCGCCTCTTCCTAGGCGATCAGTCGGGGTATTCGTCCTTGCGCCAGGCGCGGGGCTCCTCAGGCGCAGCCTTTGGCGTTCGCTCGAGCAGAAACGAGCTGTACGGCGCGACGAACCGATCGGGCGCCATCACCGTGTAGGTGTGATACACGGTTCCATTCTCGCGTGCGAAGGCGATGAAGCTCGGGCCCTCCCGCAGGCCATCCTCGAGCTTAGCTCCGACCTGCCGTCCCCACTCCTGGAGCCACTCGGGAGGGTCTTCGATCATCGTCTTGACCTCTGGGATCTCCTGCGCCTGCTCTGGCGTTAGGGCCAGCCCGAAGTCGAACGGGAACTCGGTTCCATAGGTCGAGACGTAGGGGAACTCCCAGCCCATCCGCTGCTTGTAGGCGGTGAGCCGATCGATCGGCGCGCGCGAGAAGCAGATCAACGTCACGTCGCGGTGATTCAGATGCACGCGCGTGGCGTCGAGCTCATCCCCAAGATTTGAGCACCCCGGGCACGCGCCGAGCTGATAGTCGGGCCCGAACATGATGTTGTAGGCCAGCAGCTGCGATCGCCCGTCAAAGAGCCCGGAGAGCGTCCTCTTCCCGTCTTCAGTGTCGAATTGGTAGTTCTTCTCCACCGGAACCCAGGGAAGCTGGCGGCGCTGTTCGGTCGCCTTCTGGCCGAGCTTGGTGTGCTCAGCCTCAAGCTCTGCAAGCTCCTCGCGGGCCGCCTGCCATTCCTCACGCGTTCCAATCCTACGGTCGGGCATTGTTATCTCCCTTGGCATTCGTCACGTTGGCGCGGCAGTCGTCGATCGTCGGCGGCTGTCTTCCTGCACTCCTACACGTTAGGAGCAGCGCGTCACATAGGGCGCATCGTTGCAGCGACTCGTTGAGACCGTGACCGTGTAGCTGGAGCTGCCAAGGGCCGCACACGGGTTGCACGTGCACGGGCAAGACGAGTAGGGCAAACGCCTAGGGGACTCTGTGCCCGCCATGCGGGCTTATGTGCTTTGGGGCGTCTTCCAGTTCGGCTGCGAGTTCGATAAGGCTGATCTCCAGTGCGCTGATAATGCGCTTGATTGTCATCCACCCAGGGCTAGACTGGCCGCGCTCGATCCGGGCGAGTGCCGCGACTGTGATGCCTGCGTTGTATGCGAGGGTTTCCTGAGTGACCCTACGATCTACTCGTAGCCGACGCAGTACGAAGGCGAGGGTTGGATCTGATGCATCTTGCCTGTGCATGGTCTGCGCTTTCGTGTTTCTTCACGACTGCCGCTGCACTCTTCGGTGAGGGCCAAACATGACTTGCGATCAATGGAAGTGTTTGTCTATACGGAGAATACACGATCTCATTTTCTTTTGTCAACTAATAGGAGGCGCCGAAGTCGAAGACCGCGGGGGTGAGCAGCGTCGCGAGATTGTTGGCGTGTTATCAGCTTGGCTGGTTCAGGAGCGTGGCCTCGATACGTTGGCTGTCGCGTTCGAGGACAGCGAGCATGGCATCTACGACGCGCTGGTCGAACTGGTTCCGGTGCAGCGTTTTCAGTTCGGCGCTGGCTGCGGCGGGGCCGATCGAGGGCCGGTAGGGCCGATCGCTGGTCATCGCCTCGTAGGCGTCAGCTACTGCGGGGCTCTGGGCCTCGAGCGGGACCAATGTGCCCGCGAGTCCATGTGGATATCCGTGGCCGTCGGGCCGCTCGTGGTGGGCGCCAACCCACGCGCGGATGTCAGTGAGACTCGGATGCGCGCGAGCTGTGGAAACCTCTAACAACACGCGCCCGGCGTCGGTGTGCCTCTTCCCAGGTCACAGCGGTCTTCGCCTGCCCGGACCGCACGACGTTCGCCTCCTTGCCACGACGGCTCCCGGCTACGCCGGGCACGACCTCGACGTGGAACGGCTCCCGCTGGGCGCGGGGGTAACGGTCGTGATCGCAGACATGGCGCATCTCCAGGAGACCAAGGGGACTCTGACGAGGTGTCCGCAGGGTCCGCGTACCTCGCGAGTCCTTCGGCGGGCTCGCATCCGGCGGCGCGCCGGTCAGCAAAGGGACGCGACATCAACTGGCCCGGCTATCGCTGAGACGTGCAGGAAGCGGCTTTCGTAAGTCGAGCGCCCTCGCGCAGGACGTCCATGACGTGCACTCATCACACCCTTGGTTCGCCTGATTGAGACGGCGATATCGGGGAAATATCGTGATGAGAGCTTTTGCGAACGGGAGGAGTTGTTGCCATGCGCGTACCTCGCTCGACTACGGCCGTCAGTGGCCTTCTGATCATGCTGCTTGGGCTCTGGGGCGCCTTGGTCGCGTTCATCGGGCCCTATTTCGACTATGCCTTTGGCGTCAACGAAGCCTGGCATTACACGGCTGATCGCCTCTGGCTGAATATTCTGCCGGGGGCTGCCGCGGTGCTTGGAGGCATGCTGCTCGCCTTCTCTGCGCGACGCATTGCGTTGATGGCGGGCGCGCTGCTGTCGCTGTGCGCGGGCGCCTGGTTCGTGGCGGGCCCAGCGGTGAGCTTGACCTGGGAGAGCGGTGTCGGGCCGATCGGGCGTCCGCTGTTTGGCTCTGTGCGTCAGATACTCGAGCTGGTGGGCTACTTCTATGGGCTAGGTGCACTGATCGTGGCTTTCGCGGCGTATTCGCTGGGGCGGATCTCCTCGCTCTCGGCCGTGAGAGTGCAGCACATTCCGGGGTCGGCTGGTGGTACGGGCGCCCTCGCCGAGACGCCGAGGGCCGTCCGTGAGCCGATCGGTGTCGCTGGCGGGCGGCCAGGGGATCTAGCGGCACCGGAACCGTTGGCAGCCGAACCCGCGACCACGCTGCCACCGCGTCGGCGAACAGGGCTTCTCAGGCGCGGTCGCGGGCGGGCGTCTGAAAAGGGGCGCAGAACCACAGCGGGACGCCCGCGGTAGAAAGAGTCCATGAGGTTGATCTCCCAACGGCCACAGTGAGAAAGTGAGGCCGCGGAGTGCGCCTTCCCATCCGATCCGAGGCAGAAGCGTTCCGCTCAGTCGTGGTCGGCGTCGTGCTCGCTGGCGTGTGTGACGATCGGCGTCCTGACCGAGCCGCTGATCGGTGCCCTCACCGCGTGCGCGGCGGTGCTCGCGCTACTCGCGTGGGCGCTGCGTCGCTATCCGCTTGGGTCATCGCTTCGTGATGCGGAGGTCGCCGGGAACCGCGCAGCGAGGTACCCCGGTTGCTGCTGATCGCCACCGAGACGCCCACCGCCGAACAGCTGCGCGATGAGATCTTAGGGAGGACGCGATCCCGCCCGACATTCGAGTTGCACGCTTCGGTGCCGCAATCGCGCACGCACTTCGTCACGACCGATTATCGACCGCGAGACCGAGCAGGCCCGGCCACGAGCTTCGCCCGCCATCCCCCCGACGAAATCATCATCACCACCCACCGCGGTGGGACCAGCTGGGTCGAGGCGGAGCTCCTGCAGCGGTTGCCGGCAGAGCTCGACAAACCGGTGGCCCGGGTAGTGGTCGACCGGCTCGCTCTGATTGACACCCTGCGCTTCTCATGCGCTACGTCTGGCGCCTGGCCGGCGCTCGTCCCTGCGGCTGGCGTGGCGGCTCGCCCACCGCCTGGGCGGGGATGGGGCGCGCCTGCGTGCTCCCGGCGCTCACGGTAAGGGCTTCGCCGTAGTGGCTGATGTCGAGCGGCTCGCCGGCCCTGAGCGAGTAGTGCGCCTGCTCGCGGGTGAGCCTCCCGTGCAGACGCCGCCCGCGGTAGACGAGGCGAAAGTTGATATCGCTGATCGCCTCCGGAAGTGACGGGCGGAAAGTCAGTGTCCCGTCGTGGTCGCGCATCCCTCCGAGGCCCGCGACGACGCCGATCCAAGCGCCCGCGAGTGAGGCAATATGAACTCCGTCTTCCAGCCCCGGAGCTAGGGATGCAGTTCATTTGCCGCGCGGACGGTCTGCTCGAGCAGTAGAGCGATCGTCATCGGCCCGACACCGCCCGGCACGGGCGTGATCATCGCGGCGTGTAGGAGCGCCTCCTCGAAGGCGACGTCGCCAACGTTGCCCTCGTTGTATCCGGCATCCACGACTATCGCGCCGGGCTTCAGCCAGTCGCCCCGGACGAACTCAGGTTTGCCGACGGCGGCGATGACGATGTCGCCGCTGCGCACGATCGCGGGCAGATCCGTGGTGCGCGAATGGCAGTAGCTGACGGTCGCGTTTTGTGCGAGCAGGAGCATGCCGATTGGCTTGCCGAGGATCGGGCTGCGTCCTATGACGACGGCATGCTTGCTCTCTGGGTCGACATCGTAGGCGTCGAGCATACGCATGATCCCGCCGGGCGTACACGAGAGGAAGCCAGGCTCACCGAAGGCCATCGCGGCGAAGGAGTGCATCGTCACGCCGTCCACATCCTTTGCGGGTGGGATCGCCTCGAAGGCAGCACGCTCATCGATTCGACCGGGCACCGGGTGCTGCAAGAGGATGCCGTGCACATCAGGATCGGCCGACAGCACGGTGATGATCTCGACCAGCTCTGCGGTGCTCGTCCCCTCCGGGAGCGCCGTGTGGCGCGATTCGATGCCGGCCTGCTCGCATCGATTACGCTTCATCCGCACGTAGGTGACCGATGCTGGATCCTCGCCCACGAGCACCGTCGCCAGGCAAGGCTTGCGACCGGTCCGCTTCGTAAACGCAGCGGCCTGCTCAGCGCTCCGAGCGACGATCGTGCGCGCCAACTCGGTGCCTTCCATCATGCGCGCGGCGGCTGCATCAACTCGTTCGCGGCTGGGCATGGTCACGCTGGCGCGGACCATAGCGGCTGCGTCTAGCCGGAAGCGAGCATCCTCTCGATGAGCTCCGTAGCACGAGCTCCCGCATCGTGCGATCGAGACCACTCACCGAATTCCTGCGCGCGCGCCCGGATCGATGTCTCGCCGAGGGCACGTTCGACCGCTAGGCGCAAGGCCCGTGGCGATACGAAGCGTCGCGGCAGCCGAACGCCCGCGCCTGCCCAGTCGAGGCGGGCGGCGTTCTCGTTCATGTCTCCCACCGCGGGACAGGCAAGGACGGCGCAGCCCGAGGAGAGCGCACGCACGAGCGTGCCGTGCCCGGCGTGGCAGATGACGAGGTCGCAGAGCGGCATCGTGCGCGAGTAGGAGAGCCAGTCAACAACGCGCGCGTTCGCAGGCACGGATAGCGGCCGCGACGGCAAGCGTCGATTCCAGGTGGCGAGCACGCGCACGTCTGCCTCGGCGAGGCCGCGCAAGGCAGCGTGGAGCATGCGGTGCTCAGGGTCTTGGGCGGTGGAGGGCGCGACGAGCACGAGCGGTCGATCGCCCGGTGGCGGCGCTACGTCGGCGGCGGGCGGCTCCCACATTAGGGGCCCGACCACGTGGACGTGCTCCGCCCAGCGGCGCGGATACTCGAGCTGCGGGAAGGTGGCGACGAGCGCGAGCCGACGGCTGATGCCGCCGTGCACATGCTCGAGTGCCGCCAGGCCGAGCGCGCGCCGCGTGTCGTTGAGCTCGCGACGGCCTAGCTCCAGTCCACGGTCGACCTGACGCTGGGCTTGCCGCCAAAGACCGCGGCCGAAGGAGCTGCGTGGCAGGCGGGCACCTAGGGAGTAGACGGGAAAGTGGCGCTCGCCGTGGGGGTAGACGTGGGGGATGAGCGTGGCGACGGGTACATCGCAGAGCTCGGCGGCGAGCGCGGGAGCGAGCGTGAGGATGTCGGCCACGGCGACGTCGGGCTGCAGCTCGCGCACGAGCGGGAGCGTGTCGCGCGTGGCGTGGATGACGGCCTCATAGAAGTCGAGCGGCTCGGGTCCGGAGGGGAAGACCTGATACTCGGGGGCGGGCGCAAATGCGATGCCCTCGCCGTTGACCTGCTCCTGCCAGCGCGTCCAGGTCTGCAGCGTGACGTCGTGGCCGCGCGCCACCAAAGCGCGGCCGAGGGCGATCATCGGGAATGCGTGGCCGGGGTCGCCGAAGGCGCCCAGCAGCACCTTCACGGGCTAGTCGGCGGCGAGCTCGGCGAGCAGACGCAGCTGCTGGAGGCGCTCGTCGGCCGTGAAGGCGGTGGGGGTCACGCCGAGCGTGCCGACGCCGGCGTCGCGGTATATGGCGAGGCGCTCGCGCATGACGTCCTTGGGCCCGCACAGCGAGACTGTGTCGATCAGTCTCGTCGGGGACGGCGGCCATCGCCTCCTCGCGCTTGCCTTCCAGATAGAGATCCTGGATGACTTGGCCTGCGCCTCATAGCCGTAGCGGCAGACGAGCTGGTTGTAGAAGTTCTGCTTGCGTGAGCCCATGCCGCCCACGTAGAGCGCGATGAAGGGACGCATCGTGTTGCGCGCGGCCTCGAGGTCGTCGGTGATGCAGAGGCTCACGGTGGGCGCGATGTCGAAGTCATCGAGCGATTTGCCGGAGCGATCGGCGCCTTCCTGCAGGAGCGGTCGCAGCTCAGAGACGTGCTCGGGAGAGAAAAGCGTGGGGATCCAGCCATCGGCAATCTCACCGGCGAGCGTGGTGTTCTTGGGGCCGATCGCCGCGAGGTAGATCGGGATGCGCTCCTGGACGGGCGAGATCGTGAGCTTCAGCGGCTTGCCGGGGCCGTCGGGTAGTGGCAGCTCGAGCGTCTCGCCGTGGAAGTTCACACGTTCACGCGCGAGCGCCATGCGCACGACGGCGACGTACTCGCGCGTGCGCTGGAGCTGCTTGGCGAAGCGCTGGCCGTGCCATCCCTCGGCGACCTGGGGGCCGGAGGAGCCGATGCCGCAGATCATGCGCCCGTTTGAGAGCTGGTCGATCGTGGCGGCGGTCATCGCGGTCATCGCGGGGGAGCGGCCGGGCATCTGAAAGATGCCTGCGCCGAGGCGGATCTTGGAGGTCTGCCCAGCGAGCCAGCCGAGCACGGTGGCGGTGTCCGAGCCGTAGGCCTCGGCGGCCCAGACGGAGTCGTAGCCGAGGCGCTCGGCCTCCTGCACGATCGTGAGCTGGTCCTCTGAGCTGAGGCCGAGACCCCAATAGCCGATGTGGACGCCGAGCTTCATGTGCAAGTTTCCTTTCAAGGGAGGGAAGTCGTTGCCGAAGGAGAAGGCGTGGCCTAGGCTGGGCTAGGCTCTCGCCGCGATCTGAAGCTCCCCTCGGCGGCGGGCACAGCCTATGCGAAAGAGCGTCCGCCACAGCAACAGCCCGATCGAGCGTCTGCGCCTGGCAATCGACTGCCTGCCGCTGCGCACGCGCGAGGCAATGCTCGAAGGCATTAGAGACAACGAGCGGATCATCGTGGGTGCCTACGTGGATGGCCGGGGCGGCGTCTGCCCGATGCTCGCGGCTCACCGCTGTGGAGGCCGCACAGACTTCCTCGCCTTCGCGAAGTCATGGGATCGCTTCACCCACGCACGGTGCAAGTCGCGGGCCGCTACGCGGCGGGAGATTGCGATCTTGGTGGCGCAACTCGAAGACAGCGTGTTGCAGGGCACGGGCTCGGATCTCGATGCGGCGATCAGCGAGCACCGCGAGCTGGTGGGCGCCGCCGACGCGCCCAGAGCACGCTGCGTCGTGAAGCCGACCCGCGCGGTGAGATC
>CAWAVE010000006.1:0-41305 GCA_963785435.1 uncultured Solirubrobacterales bacterium | reverse complement strand
CTCGGGATGCGGCCCATACCGCCAGAAAGCAATCAGGTTCAGGTTGGCCGCATTCAACATCAGCTCGATCCCATCAGCACCAGGATCGCGTTGCGCCGCGTCAGCGCTCCCGCCAGCCCGATGGCAAACAGCAGCGCTGAAACCAGCAGACACCCGGCAAGCGGCGTCACTTGTCTCCCCTTTTCGTGCATGGCCACAATCACCGCCCCCACCAGCGCCGAGGTCAGCAGCAGCGCTACAATTTCCAGCGGCAGCACGTAGCGCCCCATCAATGCATTGCCGATCTGGTTCACGGTCACCACCGGAGCCGGCTGTTTCATGCGGCAGCTCGCGCCCACCTCGGATCACCGCCCATCCCAGCACCGCAAACACGGCAGCCGCGACGGCCAGCCCCGACAACCAGGTGTGGCTGAACACCCCGTCCTTCGGAGTCTCCGACCCCCGCGTCAGCAGAATCGCAAACACCACCAGGATGGCCACGGCGCCGATATAGACCAGGATCTGCGCGAACCCCGCAAACTGTGCGTCGAGCTCCAGAAACAACAAGGCCAGGCCCGCAAACGCCACCGTCAGCGCCAGCGCGCAGTGCACCGTGTTCTTCAATAGAACCGCCGCCAGCCCGCCCATCACCGCCAGCGCCGCCAAAAGCCAGAACACCAGTCTCATCCGGCTTCAACCGCCTGCTCCTCCCGCCGCGCGGCAGCCATCGGAATGCTCATTCCGCACTATCCGCATACCGGTAACTCCTGGCCCAAAGTGCTTGCTGCGCATCCCCGCGCGCCCCATCAACACGTATGCCCCGGCCAGGATCGCCGAGCACACCACCCAGCGCAGCCAACCCTCGCCCATAAATCTCCACACCGCGACATCCACCAGGTTGAGCAGGGTCATGGGCAGCACAAATTTCCACGCGAAGTTCATCAGCTGGTCCTGGCGCAGCCTCGGCAGCGTGCCCCGTATCCAGATCAGCACGCAGATCGAAAGCATTACCTTCCAGAAAAACCAGATCCACGACGGCACCCAGTTCAGCACCGACAAGGGCGCCGACCATCCGCCCAGAAACAGCGCCGTCCCAGTCCCGAAATCGAAAACATCCCCAGGTACTCACCCAGAAAAAACACGCAAACTTGAACCCTGAATACTCGGTGAAGTAGCCGGCCACCAGTTCCGACTCGCCCTCCGGCAGATCAAAAGGTGAGCGGTTTGTCTCCGCCGTGGCCGCCACCGCAAACATCACAAAGCCCGCAAATCCCCAGGGCGTGAAGATGTACCAATTCGGCAGTCCCCACGTGTAGTGGTTCTGCGCGTCCACGATCTTCACCAGCGAGAGCGACCCCGTAATCATGACCACGGCCACGCTCGACATCAGCAGCGGCACTTCTAGCTTCCGGAGGCCTGGAAGTGGTTCAACCAGGTTGTGGGGCAATGCCGTTCACCGATTGTAGATACTTCGTGTCAGACCGAAACAGGAGGAATTGCCATTTCTCCACTATCTGGGATTTCACCGATTCAACCCGGAAGCGCCAGCTATCCATTGCCCGGAATTGAGGCTCCCCTCGGGTGGCAACCCGGCGAGCGCGTGCGGATGGGCGATCGTCAGGCCCTTTGTGAGCGCGAGCTCTGGTGAGGCGATCTCAGGCCCTCGAGCGTTGCCACAAGCGTGACCTCGCCGGCGCTTGCCAGCGTGGCGCTCTCGAGCCGCTTGAGTGCTGAGCTGAGGCGGTGGGGAAGCAACTCGAAGTCGCTCTGCTCTGGAAGACGTCGTTGAGCAGCGCGAGGATTGCGGCGGCGGCCTCGCCGCGCGGCGTGCCGCGCTGGATCTCCGCGCCGCTCGCCGCGAGGTAGCGGCTTAGCCCTTCGAAGCTCGCCAGCAGCTCGGCCGCCTCAGTGTAGCCGGGCAGGCGTTCGAGCGCCGGCATGCGCTCGGCGATGAACTGCTCGGTGAGCGGTCTGTAGCAGTAGAGCGAGGGGCCGCGCGGCGTCGGCGGCTGTGCTGCTCGAGCTCGAACGGCACCTCCGCACCGGCCGCGACCTCTGCATGGAGGTGCGCTGCGGCCATCTCCAGATAGCTGGTGAGCGCCGCTTGAAGCTGCACAGAATGCATACGCGCTCACTTCGCGGCGCTTCACCGCGCTCCTGCCCGGCGCAGGCACGCTTGCAGGTCTCTAACGGCTAGGCGACGAGCAGATTGACGGCGCTTAGACCCGAGCGCTCAGCGCACTCAGCGCCCAGCCAGTCTTCGCCGTAGGAGCGCATGTCGTCGATGATCGGCAGCAACGCACGCCCCTTCTCGGTCAGCGCGTACTCGACCCGTGGAGGCACCTCGGGGAAGGTTTGGCGCTCCACGATCCCCTCCTCCTCCAGTGCGCGCAGCCGCAGCGACAGCGTGCGTGGGCTGATCCCGGCGAGCGAGCGTTCGAGCTCGCAGAAGCGCGAGCAGCCCTCTGCTAGGTCGCGAATGAGCAAGAGCGTCCACTTACCGCACACGATCTCAGCGGTGAGGCAAACGGGGCATGTCTCATCTACGGCCATCGCCCTTTACTTTACCAAGTGAAGTGAAGGACACGGCGATCGCTGCGGCGTTACCGCGACAGACCTACGCCACTCAGGCGGCGCTGAGCGTGCTGCTCGAGCTCGGCTCGCGCTTGGCCTCGGCCGAGGCCACATCGTCCATCGTGGTGCCCACGCGACCGTCGGCCTGCATCAGCAGCTTGAAGTCGTGGGGGCTCGAGGCGACGCGCATCGCGTCCTCGAAGGTCACTCGACCGGCCTTCACGTGACCAAAGAGCGCCTGGTCGAAGGTCTGCATGCCGTAGTAGCCGCCGCTCGTGATCACCTCAACGAGTTTGCCCGTCTGTGCGGGGTCCATGATCATGTCGCGCACGCGGCCGGTCATGCGCATGATCTCGCAGACCGCCACGCGTCCCCCGTCTGCGCCGGGCACGAGGCGCTGGGAGATCACGCCGCGGATCGTGCCCGCGATCATGCTGCGCGCCTGGCCGTGCTGGTGGGGCGGGAAGAAATCGAGCATGCGGTTGATCGACTCGGTGGCGTCCACAGTGTGGATCGTGGAGAGCACGAGGTGACCCGTCTCAGCGGCGGAAAGCGCCGTCTGCACGGTCTCCTCGTCGCGCATCTCGCCGACGAGGATCACGTCGGGGTCCTGGCGCAGCACGCGGCGTAGCGCGCGCTTGAAGGACGCTGTGTCCATGCCCACTTCGCGCTGGTTGATCGCGGAGCGTTTGTCGGTGTGCACGAACTCGATCGGGTCCTCGATCGTGACGATGTGCTTGCTCATCGTTTGGTTCATGTGGTCGATCATCGCCGCGAGCGTCGTCGACTTGCCCGAGCCGGTTGTGCCGGTCAGCAACACGATGCCGCGCTCCTCCTCAGCCAGCTCGCGCACGACTGTGGGGAGCGAAAGCTCCTCGATCGAGCTGATGCGGTGGGGGATCGCGCGACAGACCAGCGAGACAAGACCCCGCTGACGGAAGGCGTTGATACGGAAACGCGCGGTGCCGGGTATTTCGTAGGAGAAGTCGACCTCGTGGTCGTGAGCGAACTCTTCGAGCTTGTCCTCGTCACTGAGCAACGTACGCAGAGCGCCCTCCGTGTCCTCGGGCGTCAGCGCAGCAGCGCTCGCGTCGAGCGTGAGGTCGCCGTTGACGCGATAGAGCGGGGCTGAGCCCCCCTTCAGATGGAGGTCAGAGCCACTTCGGTCGACGAGTTCCTGCAACGCAGCCTTGACATCGAACATGCCACCTGATCGGCAGCAGCGGCCGAAGGCTTGAGCGGCCCGCTACCGCCTGGACGGAGACAAGCATCCTGACGGGCGGATCGTGCCGACTGGCAAGGACGCAGGGAGCGAGGATGCCGCCAGGCGGCGCGAGGCGTCCGTCAGGCTACGTCGCGGAGCTTTTGTGCCTCTGCCAAGGACTGCAGCTTCTTCAGCGACTGGTTCTCGATCTGGCGAATGCGCTCGCGCGTCACGTTGAACGTGCGTCCGACCTCATCGAGCGTGCGCGGGTGCTCGCCACCGAGCCCGTAGCGCAGCTCGAGCACGCGGCGTTCGCGGTAGGAGAGGTTCTCGAGCGCCTCGCGCAACGCCTCCTTGGTGAGGATCTCAGCGGCGCGCTCGTAGGGGGACTCGGCGCGCTCATCGGCGATGAACTGTCCGAACTCCGACTCCTCCTCGTCGCCCACCGGCTTCTCGAGCGAGACCGGCGCCTGCGCGGAGCGCTTGATCGAGTCGACCTCCTCGGGGTCGATGCCCGTGACCTCCGCGATCTCATCAGCGGTCGGCTCACGGCCGAGCTCGGTCACGAGCTTGCGCTCGGCGCGCCCGATCTTGTTGAGCTTCTCCACGACGTGCACTGGAATGCGGATCGTGCGCGCCTTGTCGGCGAGCGCGCGGGCGATCGCCTGGCGGATCCACCAGGTGGCGTAGGTGGAGAACTTGAAGCCCTTGCGGTAGTCGAACTTCTCCGCGGCGCGCACGAGCCCGAGCGTGCCCTCCTGGATCAGGTCGAGGAAGGGCAGACCCTGGTTACGGTAGTTCTTGGCGATCGAGACGACGAGGCGGAGGTTCGACTCGACCATCTTCTGCTTCGCGTCGAGATCGCCGCGCTCGATGCGCTTGGCGAGATCGACCTCCTCCTGGGCGGTGAGCAGACGAACCTTGCCGATGTCCTTGAGGAACAGCTGCAGCGAGTCCGTCGTCATGTCCGGCTTCAGGTCGAGCGCCGTTTTGGCTTTGCGCCGACCACGTTTGTCGGGCGCGCGCTCAACCAGCGAGGCGGCGGCGATCGCCGGATCGATCTCCTCGACGAGCTCGATCTCGGATTTCTCGAAGAAGCCGTGCAGCTCCTCGACGTCGGACTCGTCCAGGTCGAGCTCGGATACGGCCTTGGTGATCTCTGCGTAGGAGAGCACACCGACCTGCTGGCCCTTGGCGACCAGTCCCTTGACCTCATCCAGCTCCTGCAGCTCGACTACTGACATACGTGTTCCATTTCTCGGTCGGTCGAAGCCCTCACCTGAGGCCCCGCAAGATTTACGCTCGAACAATCCCTAGCCGGACATAGGCCCCAGGCCCGCCGACGTTACAACGAAATTACGCTCTCAGACCCCCCATGCTAACGCGTCGCCGCCGCAATCTGAGCGAATGTCGCCGCGCTTGCAGAGCTCGCCTTAAGCAATGATGTGCGGATGAGCAGCGCGAGCGAGAACAACGGCCGTTCCACGAACCCGCGCGCCAATGAGGGGGTGCTTGCCAATCTGCCGCGTACGCGCCCTCAGCGCGCCAGCCCGCGACGCGCAGCTGCACGCAAGTCGACAAGCGCCAGCGCCAGCGCCCCTACCGCAGACGCGAAGCCGAAGGCCACGGCTGCGCTGAAGGCTGCTCGCTCCGCAAAGGCCAAGGGTGCAACCGCAACCAAGACGCCAAAACGTCGCGCTCCCGCAAAGGCCGCGCCGCGGCACCGCGCTGTGAGCGTCGATGCGAGCGTTCCGCGTCAGGGATTTGAGTCCGAAATGGACCGCGCCACCGGACCAGTGCAGCCGCCGGGCGGCGCGGAGCTCGTCTCCTCCGCAGCCGAGATCTTCGGCGAGCTGGCCCGCACGGGCATCTCCCGAGGTGAGCGCCTGCTGAAGGACGCGCTCGCCCGCCTACCGCTCTGAGTCGAGCGCCTTCGCGGGAGCCGGCTCTGTATACTGCCGCGCACGCCGAGCTGCTGCGATCCAGGTCGCGGCAGACGGGGGACCCATTGCGGCTCGCAGCTTGAGTCGCTGGGGCGAATCGGCCCGCTCTTGGGCCGTAGCGCCGCACAGAAGCACGCCGCGCGAGCCCGTCAGCTGACCCCGTAGGCGACGAAGACCATGCGTTACAAGCTCAAGACAGCCATGCTTTTGCTCGCCCTGACGGGCACCTCCGCGAGCGCTGCGTTTACCGCAAATAGCGCCCTCGCTTCGGGCTCATCTGGCGGCACCAGCGCCCCTGGCACAGCCACACCGGCGACCACGCCGGCGCCGAAGGTGAAAGTCCATCCCAGCGGCATCGCGACCTGGTTCGGCCCCGGCTTCTACGGTCAGAAGACAGCCTGCGGGCAGATGCTCACACCCGGCGTGCTCGGCGTGGCCAACCGCACGCTCCCCTGCGGCACGCTCGTGAAGGTCACCTACGCAACCCACAGCCTCACCGTTCCCGTGCTCGACCGCGGCCCCTACAGCCACGGCGCCGACTGGGATCTGACGGCGGGCGCCGCGCAGGCGCTTGGCATCACCGAAACGGTGCGCATCCGCACGCGCATCGTGGGGCACATCGCAAACACTCCGAACCTCGGTGTGCCGCCGACCGCTCCGAGCGCTGTCCTCGCCGGCGGCGCGCTCGCCGGCTAGCGGCTCTCGCGCTCTCTCTACTGGTCGTGCACCGTGGCGCGTGGGCCACGTGTGGCGCGGGCTGCTGAGCGGGCTGCGTAGAGGCTGACGTCCGCGTGCGCCGCAAGCGCCGCCGGCGTGCGTCCATCTTCGGGGCAGATCGCCGTGCCGATCACTACCTCCACGCGTTCGCCACGATGTTCCACGACCGTGGCCACTGCCTTACAGAGGCGCTCCACAAGACTCGCGGCGCTCGTGCGGTCGGTTGCGGGGCTGAGCAGCCAGTAGCGCCCGGGACGCTCGCGGGTCAGCGAGCCGCGCTCGTGCATATCCCCCACACGGGAACCGGCCGGCGCTACACCGAAGGCGAGCGCGAGCGCATCTTCGAGCTCCTGACTCAGCCGCTGCGTCTCCGCCTGGGGCTCCACCGCGCGCCAGTGCTCAACCTCGCACGGCTCCACGAGCAGTACCGCGAACGGACGCCCGTCCGCTTGTGCGAGCTCCAACTGATGCCCGATCGAACCGATCCACGCCGCTGGACCTTCCTCGTGACGGATGTCGTGGACCGCGATCTCGTCGTCGATGGATGTGCCTGCGGGCGGCCCCTCCCAGACCTCGGATTGGACCTCGCTTGCCCGCTGTACAGGCGCGGCCGGCGCGGCCACTGGTTGCTCGTACTCGTCAATGATCACAGCGCCAGGCCGGCTCCCAACAACACCAACCCCTGCCACAGCGCCACCGCCACGCGCTGGGATTGGGTCGGGCGGCGCAGTCGTGAGCACCTGCTCAGAGCCCTCATCCTCACGCTCAAGCGCAGCGGCAAGGATGCTCGCGCAGACAAACGCGAGACGCTCTGCGAGATCGGATAGCTGGCGAATCGCCGCATCGCCCTTCGCTTGCCAACGCCGATCGAGCAGCACACCGTTCCAGAGCACGGCGCGCAGCGCCTCCGCCGCGCGCACCGTCGCCGCGGCATCGCTCGCAGCGCTCATAACAGCCAGCGCACCTGCGAGCCCAGCCTGTCCACGGCCAGCGCGCGGCGCGGCTGCGGTGAGACGATCGAGCTCCTGATCGTCCCCGATTGCGCGGATCGCCTGTGTGAGCAGCCTCGGTGCGTCGCGCACGAGCTGACCGAGGGGCAGCGCACCGAGTTGATCCAGCGGGCGCTCTGAGATCAGCGCGATCACCCACTCCTTTGCGAGCTCCTCAGCGCGCGCCACGAGCGCCTCGATGGGCAGCTCAGCGAGCGCCCGCGGTCGGGAGCCAGTAGCGGTGGCACGCTCTGCAGTCACACCTGTTGGATATCAGCAACCGGGGACGCTCACCAGTCCACCGCGACGCGCACCGGGATAGCCTGGCATGCCCTTGCCCGATCCGAGAAGCAGATGATCCTCACCCTGATCCTCCTCGCAGCCCTCGCCGTGCTGGCGGCGGCGCTGACGACGTGGCTGGTGCTCAACCGGCGTCCTCGCGGCGACCGACCAGAGCTCGTGAGCATCACCGACCTGGAAGACGCCACCTCGATCGATCCACAGACCGGTGCGGTGCGCTCTGTGCAAAAGGCTGATCTATCGATCGAGCGGGCCACTTTGCACGAGATCTGGACGCCAGTCCATCTCGAGCGCCTCGCGCGCACCTACTGGCGCTTCTTGACGCGTGTGACGCTCGGGCTGATTCGCGTGCGCTACACGACCGGCGAGCGCTCGGTCGTGTTCGTGAGCGCGCCGCTGCGGCTGCTCACCTTCCAGGCGCCCGAATACGAGATGGACGGCACGCGTGGGCTCGTGCGCTGGCGCATCGAGCGCGGCCTGCTTGTCTCTCGCCGCGGGCGCGGCGGCAGCGGCTATCTGCAGATCGACGTGCGCCGTGGCGAGGGAGCGGACCCCGATCACGCGCGCCTGCACATCGAGGTAGAGGTCGCGAACTTCTATCCGTCGATCTCCAGCAACCTTGGCCAGCGTCTTTACAACGCTACGCAGTCGCGCCTGCACGTGATCGTGACCTACGGCTTCTTGCGCTCGCTCGCGCGCCTTGATCTTGCGGAGTCCAAGGTCGGGCGCTTCGAGCCGGGAGGCTAACCCTCTTCGATCTCCTCCGCCATCGCCTCCGCACGCGCGCGCTCGATCACGCGCGCCGGCTGGCTCACAACGGTCGCGCCGGGCGGCACGTCGCGGGTGACGATCGCGCCGGCGCCGATGCGCGCACCGTGGCCGATCGTGAGGCCACCCTCGAGCGGGCTGATCACGACCGAGTTGGCGCCGATCTTCACGTCATCCTCGATCACGATACGGCCGTGCTCGGAGTTCCAGCCTGAGCGCGCGCGCACCGCGATCGTGACGTTGTGCCAGATCTTCACGCGCTTGCCGATCACCACGTTGGAGTGGATCATCGTGCCGAAGCCGTGGTGCCCGAAACGGACGTCAGGGCTTACGGAGGCGCCCGGCGCAAGCGAGTTGTGGTAGATGACCGAGTTGAGTTTCTTGACCCACAGCGCCACGCGCGGGTAGCCGCGCGAGCGCAGCGCGATCGACACCAGCCAGAGTCGTTCGGGGCTCACCGCGCGCTCCTAGAACCGCTCGCCGCCGACTGCCCGCAGCTTCGCGCGGTCATGCGTCGCGCGGATGCGGCGGATCGTGCCCGAGCGCGACCGCGTGACGAGCGATTCCGTTGTCGCGCCCCCCGCGTGCGGGTAGCGCACGCCCTGTAGGACATCGCCGTCGGTGATGCCCGTGGCCGAGAAGAACACATCCTCGCCCGCGACCAAGTCGTCGCGACTGAGCACGCGCTCGAGGTCATAGCCCGCCGCGCGCGCCGCCGTGCGCTCGGCCTCGTCGCGCGGCCACAGACGACCGAGCAGCTGGCCGCCGAGGCACTTCACGGCAGCCGCTGAGATCACGCCCTCGGGTGTTCCGCCGATGCCCCACAGCAGATCCACAGTGGAGCGCTCCGTGACCGCGAGCAGCGCCGCGGAGACGTCGCCGTGGGCGATCAGGCGAACCCGTGCGCCGGCCTCGCGGATCGCGGCGATGCCCTCGGTGTGGCGAGGTCGGTCGAGCACGACCACCATCACATCGCCGACCGGGCAGCGCTTGCGCTCCGCGATCAGCTTCACCGTCTCCCCGAGCGGCCGGTCGAGGTCGAGCAGGTCCGCGATCTCCGGCGCGCCTGCGATCTTTTCCAT
Source organism: uncultured Solirubrobacterales bacterium (assembly GCA_963785435.1). Lineage (GTDB taxonomy): Bacteria > Actinomycetota > Thermoleophilia > Solirubrobacterales > Solirubrobacteraceae > Palsa-744. The sequence goes on along the minus strand of CAWAVE010000006.1, from coordinate 31,749 downwards.
GTAGACGCAGGGACCCGGGTCGAACATCGTGCCGCGGCTCGACAGCGCGATCACCGCGAGCGCGCTCGGCATGCCGTGCGCGGCGAGCGTCGTGCCCTCGAGCGGATCGACCGCGATGTCGACCTGCGGCGGCGAGCCATCGCCGATCTCCTCACCGTTGTAGAGCATCGGCGCCTCGTCCTTCTCACCCTCGCCGATCACCACGACGCCGTCCATCTGCACCGACTGCAGCATGTAGCGCATGCCGTCGACCGCCGCCTGATCGGCCGCCTCCTTGTCGCCCGAGCCGACCAGCGGCGCAGCTGCGAGCGCTGCGGCCTCGGTCACGCGCACGAGCTCGAGCGCAAGGTTGCGGTCGGGTAGGAGGTTACGGTCTGCTCGCTGCTGGGCTGCGTCTGTGTTCACGGTTCTCCTTGCCGGGTGTCGTCGCGCGTGTGGCGGCCAGGGACTAGGCACGGGAACCTAGCCGAGAGTCCCCGCTGAGGTCGGGTACTAGCCGGTCTGCTCGTGTTGCTCTGCGTGGCCCTCGCCGCCCGCCGTCAGATCCTCACGCGTGAGGATGCGCGCTGGCGGACCGACCGCCACCGCCCCCGCAGGCACATCCTCGGTGACTACCGTGCCGGCGCCCACCCGCGCACCTTTGCCGATGTGCAACACACCGCCACGCGGCGCTATCACGACCGAGTTCGCGCCGATCTTCACATCGTCATCGATGAGGATGCGCGAACGTGGCGCCGGCGCTGAGCGCGGTGGACGCCCCGCGGAGAGCGTGACGTTCTGCCAGATTTTGACCCGCTTGCCGATCTCGACGTCGCTGCTGACGACGATCCCGATGCTGTTGTGACCGAGGCGGATGTCGGGGCTCACGGACGCACCCGGCGCGAGCGAGTTGCTGTAGAGGAGCGAGTTCAGCTGCTTCAGCCAAAACGCCATAACCCAGCGTCCGCGGCGCTGCAGCGCAACCGAGGCGAGCCATAGCCGCTCGGGGCTGAACACCCAGAACCTGCCCACCCAGAGCTTCAGTAGCTGGAGTTTTTGCGAGCTCACCTGGGTGTGATGGTAACTGACGTCAATGGCTCAGCTCGTCTACCCCCCGAGGCCCACAAGAGCCTCCAGCGACGCCTCCAGCGACGCCTGCTCGCTGCCGCGTCGAGCCTCTGCATCCTGCCGCCGGGTGCTGCCACTACGATCGTGGCGTGCACGAGCAGCCGCTGCCTGTCGAGGCTTGCATTCCCGCCGAGCTCCTTGCCGCCGTGGAGGCGCGGTCGCGGCTCGCGCAGGAGGCACATGTAACGGCGCGGCTGCGCGAGCACGACGCCACGCTGTGGGCTCCCGAGGGCACGCCGGAGGTCGCCAACCGTCTTGGCTGGTTGACGATCGCCGAGCGCATGCGCGCTGAGCTTGACGCGATCGAAGAGCTCGCCGCGGAAGTGCGCAGCGAAGGCTTCAAGCACGTGGTGCTGCTCGGCATGGGCGGCTCCTCGCTCGCGCCCGAGGTGCTGCGCCGCACCTTCACACAACGGCCCGGATACCCGCAGCTGCACGTGCTCGACTCGACCGACGCCGCGCGCATCCGCACGGTCGAGCGCGCAGTGGAGCTAGAGCGCACGCTGTTCATCGTCTCCTCCAAGTCGGGCGGCACGATCGAGCCGCTGTCGCTGTACGCGCACTTCCACGCCTTGGTCAGCGCTGGCAACCGCTTCATCGCGATCACCGATCCAGGATCGGGCCTCGCACAGCTCGCCGCAGAACAAGACTTTCGCGCGGTCTTCTCGGGCGACCCGGACATCGGTGGGCGCTATAGCGCGCTGTCGGCCTTTGGGATCGTGCCCGCAGCGCTGATCGGCATCGAGGTGCGCGCACTGCTCGACGGCGCGAGCGCCGCCTCACAGACACCGCTTGAGGACCCATCCGGACAGACACCGCTCGAGGAGCTCCCTGCGGCGGTCTGGCTCGGCGCCGCGCTCAGCGCGCTCGCACGCGCCGGGCGCGACAAGCTCAGCTTCCTGATCGCCGAGTCGCTACCCGGCCTCGGCCTCTGGCTCGAGCAACTCGTGGCTGAGTCGACGGGCAAGCACGGCACGGGCATCCTGCCGGTGGCCGATGAGCCGGTCGGTGCGCCTGGCGAATACGGCGCCGACCGCGTGTTCGCCTACCTGCCCGACCTGAGCGCGCCTGACGCGGCTCTTGCCACGCGCGTGAAAGCACTCGCCGAGGCGGGTCACCCGCTGCTCACGATCCCCACCAGCGGCCCCGAGGACCTCGGGCGCGTGTTCATGCTCGCCGAGCTCGCCGTCGCTGTCGCGGGCTGGGGGCTTGAGATCAACCCCTTCGACCAGCCCAACGTGCAGCAGGCCAAGGACGCGACCAAGCGTGTGCTCGCCGACTACGAAAGCAAGCACGAGCTCCCCGCTATGCCGAGTGCGGATGCACACGCACTGCGCTCGCTGCTGCTCGACGGCAGACCGCCGGAATACCTCGCGATCATGGCCTACCTGGAGCCAACACCTGAGCTAGACGCCGCCGCTGCGGAGTTGCGCGAGGCGGTGCGCGCGCGCACGCAGCTGACGAGCACCTTCGGCTACGGCCCGCGCTTCTTGCACTCCACCGGCCAGTTCCACAAGGGCGGTCCAAAGACGGGGCGCTTCCTGCAGTTGCTCCACGATGGCCCTGAGGACGTCGCGATCCCGGGCGCCGCCTACACCTTCACGACGCTCAAGAACGCCCAGGCGATCGGCGACCTGAAGACGCTGCGCGAGCTGCAACGTCCCGCCGAGTGCCTGAGGCTGGGCGAGGACCCCGTGAGCGCATTGCGCGCTCTGACCGCGATGATCAAGGAGCGAACGTGACACAGATCGGTTTCGTCGGGCTGGGCAAGATGGGCGGCAACATGGTGCACCGCATCCGGCGCGACTCCGAGCACGAGGTCGTCGCGTTCGACTTCGACGAGAAGGCCGTCAAGCAGGCCGTCAAGAATGGCGCGGCGGGCGCGAGCACGCTGAAGGATCTCGTCAAGCAGTTGCAGGCACCGCGGATCGTGTGGATCATGGTTCCCTCGGGCGCCCCTACACAGGAGACGGTCGACAAGCTCGCCAAGCTGCTCGACCGTGGCGACATGATCGTCGATGGCGGCAACTCGAAGTGGACGGACGACAAGCGCCGTGCGGGCGAGCTGAAGAAGGCCGGCATCGACTACGTGGACGTCGGCACCTCCGGCGGTGTCTGGGGCCTGGAAGTCGGCTACTGCATGATGGTCGGCGGCCCTCCAAAAGCGGTCAAGCGACTCGCGCCGATCCTCGACGTGCTCGCACCCGAGACCAATGAGCAGAGCCAGGCGGCGATCGGCCCGCGTGGCTGGATGCGCTTCGGTCCCTCCGGCGCAGGGCACTACGTGAAGATGGTGCACAACGGCGTGGAGTACGGGCTGATGCAGGCCTATGCGGAGGGCTTTGACCTGTTCGACAAGTGCGAGTACGAGCTCGACAACGCCAAGATCGCCCACCTCTGGGGGCAGGGCTCGGTCGTGCGCTCGTGGCTGTGCGAACTGGCTGCCCGGGCCTTCGAGGCCGACGGCAACGACCTCGGCGCGCTCGAGGGCTACACCGCGGACTCCGGTGAGGGTCGCTGGACGATCGAGGACGCGACCGCGCACGACGTGCCAACGCCGGTTATCACCGCCTCGCTCTACGCGCGCTTTCGCTCGCGTGGCAACGGCGACTTCGCTGATCGCGTGCTCGCGGCGCTGCGAAACCAGTTCGGTGGCCACGCCGTCAAGAGCGCGCCAAGCCCAAAGGCCGCCCCGGCGGCCAAGGCTGTGGCTCGCGGCAAGGGGCGCTGATCGTGCCCGTCACCGCGCACCCCGGCGAGCCGACACCGGAGCCCGAGCCAGAGAACCCGCTGACGGCCGGCTTGGAGCGCCTGCCGGTCGCGCCGACAACGCTCGTGATCTTCGGCGCCACCGGCGATCTCGCGCGCCGCAAACTACTACCCGCGCTCTACAACCTCGCCCACGACGGCGCGCTACCCGAGCGCTTCCATCTGGTGGGCGTCTCACGCAAAGAAAAAGAGCACGAAGACTATCGCCGGGAGTGCGAGGAAGCGATCCGTCGCTTCTCGCGGCGCAAGCCCGACGAGGCCGTGCTCGAGGGCCTGCTCGAGTGCGTCAAGTACGTGCCGGGCACCTTCGATGAGGACTCCGTCTACAGCGAGCTCGGAGAGATCCTCAGGGACTTTGAAGAGAAAGCCGGCGAGCCGCTGAACCGCGCCTTTTACCTTTCGACCGCACCTAGCTTCTTCCCGGTGATCGTTGAGCAGCTCGGCAACTCGGGGCTAGCTCAGCACGAGCACGGCGAGGTGCGCCTGATAGTTGAGAAGCCATTCGGCACAACGCTCGCGGAGGCGCGCGAGCTCAACCGCCACGTGCTCGCGATCTTCGAGGAGCACCAGGTCTTCCGCATCGACCATTACCTGGGCAAGGAGACCGTCCAGAACATGATGGCCTTCCGCTTCGCCAACGGCATGTTCGAGCCGCTGTGGAACCGCAACTACATCGATAGCGTGCAGATCACCGCCGCCGAGGATCTCGGCATTGGTACGCGCGCCGGCTACTACGACCAGGCCGGCGCATTGCGCGACTTGATCCAGAACCACATGCTGCAGCTGCTCTGCCATGTCGCGATGGAGCCACCCGTGAGCTTCACCGCCGAAGAGGTACGCAACGAGAAGGTCAAGGTCCTGCAGGCAATCCCTGAGCCGACGTCCGTCGAGATCCCCGAGATGTCGCTGCGCGCGCAATACGGCAAGGGGCACTCGGGCGGCGATGACGTGCCCGGCTACCTCGAAGAGAATGGCGTGCCGAAGGACTCGAACACCGAGACCTACGCCGCGCTGCGCTTGGAGGTCGACAACTGGCGTTGGGCTGGAGTGCCTTTCTATCTGCGCACCGGCAAGCGCCTGGCGCGCAAGATCACCGAGATCGCCGTGACGCTGAAGCCTGTTCCCCACCTCGCCTTCAGCCAAGCCGGCTCGCTGGGCGTCCAACCCAACCAGCTCGTGCTGACGCTGCAGCCAAACGAGGGTGTCTCGCTGCGACTCGGTGCGAAGATCCCCGGCACGCGCATGATCATCCGCCCGGTGAACATGGAGTTCCTATACGGCACCGCCTTTCTCTCGCAATCCCCCGAGGCCTACGAGCGCTTGATCACCGACGCGATGCGCGGTGACGCCACGCTGTTCACGCGTAACGACGAGGTCGAGGCGCAGTGGCGAATCTGCGATCCAATCGTCGCTGCCTGGGCGCAGGAGCCGGGTCCGCTACCGGCCTATGAATCCGGGTCGCAGGGTCCGAAGGAGGCCGGCGGGCTGCTGCGCGAGGGCGATAGCTGGCGCGCGATCTGATGAACCGCAGCGACGCAGTCTGGAGCGAAGAGGGCACCACGCCCGACGCGATCGAAGCCGCGCTGCGCCACCTGCTGGTCGAGGTCCACGCCGAAAGCGATAGCTTCGTGCCAGCCCGCGTGCTGAACATGATCGCCTTCGTCGATCGCGAGTGGAGCGGCGAGATCGCGAACCGACTGCGCGGCGTCGGGCGCTACCACGCCTCACGTATGGTTGTGCTCGCCTACGAGCCGCGTCGCGAGCGGCTCGACGCGCGTGTGATGATCGCCGCTGAAAGCGAGCCCAAACCCGGGGAGCTCGCGCTGCTGCACGAGACCGTTGTGGTCGAGCTCGGCGAGCGCCATCTCGATGACCTGCTGACGATCGCCGATCCATTGGTCGTCACCGACCTGCCCACGCTCTTGTGGTCTCCTCACGGCCACCACGAGATCGTTGAGGAGCTGCTCGCGCTCTCTCAAGCGGTCCTCGTGGACTCCGTTGAGGAGCCGCTCGCCGGCGAGGCCCTGGACCGCGCATGTGTGCTCAGCGAGCAGGCCTACGTAGTCGATCTGGCGTGGCTGCGCACGACGCCCTGGCGTGAGCGCGTAGCCGCGAGCTTTGATCCCCCGGCGCTCCGTCGGGAACTGCGCACGATCAGCGCGGTGACCGTTCGCCACCACCCAGACTCGACCGCTGCAGCGATCTTGCTTGCAGGCTGGCTCGCGTCACGTCTGGGCTGGAAGGTCTCGCCGCTCACCGAGCAAGGCGATGCGCTCGTCGGCGAGGCGCAGTCAGATCAACAAGCGATCGCGGTGCGCCTGCAGGGGGCTCCCGAGCTGCAGGTACCGGGCCTAGAGGGCCTGACGCTCGAGACAAACGCCGGACGCAGCCTGCAGCTCGATCGCGGCTCAGGGGGATTGCGAGCCCATACGCGCGCCCGCGACGGAGCCGAGCGCGAATGGACGATCCCCGGCGCTTCGCGCGGTGAGACAGGCGTGCTCGGCGAGGGTATTCGCCAAGCGCTTCTGCGCGACCCCAGCTACGTGCCGGCGTTGAAGGCGGCACGGGCGCTCGTGGCGTGACACGCCTGACAACGTGCCTAGATGCCGATGCGGTCGCCGAGCGCGCCGCCGCGCTGATCGTGCGCCAGCTGAAGCACGCACGCGAGCAGCGCGGCGTTGCCCACCTCGCGCTCAGTGGCGGCACCACACCGGGTGCCACCTATCGACTACTCGGCGCGGAGCCGACCGCGCTCGCGGCGGTCGAGGTGTGGTTCGCGGACGAGCGTTGCGTGGCAGCAGATGACGAGCAGAGCAACTATCGGCTCGCCGCCGAGACGCTGCTCGAACCAGCCTCGATTGAGCCTGCGCGCACGCACCGCATGCTCGGCGAGCTCGGGCCGGCGCCCGGCGCGCGGCGCTACGCAGAGGAGCTGGGTGCGCATCTGCCGCACGACGAAGGACTCCCAATCCTCGATCTAATCGTGCTCGGGATCGGCCCCGACGGGCACGTCGCCTCGCTGTTCCCTGGCGCGGGCACGCTCGACGCGCCCGTGGAGACGCTTTGCCTCGGCGTGGAGGACTCGCCCAAGCCCCCGCCCGAGCGGATCACGCTCAGCCTGTCGGTGCTGCGCGCAGCGCGCAACTGCCTGCTGCTCGCCACGGGCGCCGCCAAGTCCGACGCCGTCAGCGCGATGCTCGGGAGCCGAGCCGCCACGTGCCCGCGAGCCTGCTGCGACGCGAGCGCCTGAGCGTGATCGTCGACGACGCCGCTGCGCCGGGGCCGCGCCCGTGAGCGCGCACGAGCGCGAAGCCAGCGTGCTGCTCGTGCGTCATGCCGAGACGGAGTGGAGCCTCGCGGGACGTCACACGGGGCGCAGCGACATCCCCCTCACCGAGAGCGGTCGTGCTGCAGCGCTGGAGCTCGGCGAGCACCTGGCACCGAGCAGCTTTACGCGCGTGCTCTGCAGCCCCTTGAGCCGCGCACGCGAAACCTGCGAGCTGAGCGGCTGCGGCGCGCTCGCCGAGCAGCGCGACGATCTGCTCGAGTGGGACTACGGCGACTACGAGGGCCTGACGAGCGCCGAGATCAAGGTAGAGCGCGCGGATTGGAACCTCTGGCGCGACGGCTGCCCCGGCGGCGAGACACCGGCCGAGATCGGCGCCCGCGCGGACCGCCTGATCGCCGAGCTGCGCGAGCTCGAGGGCAGTGTCGCGATGTTCTCCCACGGTCACATGCTGCGCGTGCTCGGCGCGCGCTGGATCGAGTCTCGAGCCAGCGCGCGGCGGCAACCTTGGCCTCGCCACGGGCGCGCTCTGTCTGCTCGCCTACGAGCACGACGCGCCGATCCTCGCGCGTTGGAATCAGCTCCCCGGCAGCTCGATCTGAGCCGACCGCGCGACAGCGACAAAGCTCAACTGGCAGAATTTCTCCGCGGGGAGCGCTTCGCCTTCTAGAGTGACGTGACGCAGCACAGCCAGGCCTATGGCAGCCCGCGCGGTCAAGACCAACACCCCCTCCCCGGACGTCGAGCTGGCGCTCTCCGCGCTCAAGGACGCGCGCGAGCACACGCTCGGCTGATCGAGCCTCTCAGCGACGAGCAGCTCGAGCGTGTGCACTCGCCGATCATGAGCCCGCTCGTTTGGGACCTCGCGCACATCGCCGCCTACGAGGACTTGTGGCTCGCGCACCGCCACGGCGAGCGCGAGCTGCTGCACCCCGAGCTCGCGCGACTCTACGACGCGTTTGAGACGCCCCGCGCGGTGCGCGGCGAGATCGAGGCGCTCGGCCCCCCCGCGGCGCGCGAGTACCTGCGCGAGGTGCGCGACCGCAGTTGCGAGGTGCTGATCGAGCGCGGCTCAGGCGACGGCGTGATCTGCGAGATGGTCGCTGCGCCACGAGCTGCAGCACGCAGAGACGATGCGCCAGACGATGGCGATCGCCGGGCTGCTGCCTGCGGGCGAGCCGGCTCTGCGCAGCAATGAGCGCTGCGTCGAGGCATGGCTCGAGATCCCCGCGGGCGAGTTCGCGATGGGTAGCGCCGCCGAGGGCTTTGCCTACGACAACGAGCGTCCGCGCCACGCGCGTCGACCTCGCGGCCTTCGCGATCGCGCGGCGGCCCGTGAGCAACGCGAGCTGGCTGCACTTCAGCGAGGGCGGCGGCTACGAGCGGCGCGAGTGGTGGTCGGATGAGGGCTGGGCGTGGAAGGAGGAGTACGACATCACGCACCATCAGGGCGTGGCAGCGGGCCATCCGCAGGCCCCCGTCTGCCACGTGTCCTGGTTCGAGGCCGACGCCTTCGCGCGCGCACAGGGCGCGCGACTACCCACCGAGGCAGAGTGGGAGAAGGCGGCGACCTGGACCCAGGGCACTGCTGACGGGACTCGCGGAGACGGGCCACGTGTGGGAGTGGACCGCGAGCCACTTCCACGGCTATCCCGGCTTCACGGCCTACCCCTACCGCGAGTACTCGGAGGTCTTCTTCGGCGAGGACTACCGCGTGCTGCGCGGCGGCTCCTGGGCGACGCACCCGCGCGTGGCGGGAGCGCACTTCCGCAACTGGGACCTCCCCCAGCGCCGGCAGATCTTCGCCGGCCTGCGACTGGCGCGGGGAGCCTGATGGAGCCCGTCTTCCCGGCCGAGGCGCTACCAGACGATCCGCATCGACTCACACCTCGACGGCGCCGAGGAGCGCTCGCTCGCCGAGGACGTGCTCGACGGGCTCACGCGCCCCTTCAAGGAGCTGCCGCCCAAGCACTTCTACGACGCGCGCGGCGCGCGAGCTGTTCGACCAGATCTGCGAGCTGCCCGAGTACTACCCGACGCGCTGCCGAGCGCGCGATCCTCGAGCGAACGCGCCGCGGAGCTGGCGGAGCTCACGGGCGCGGTCGAGCTCGTCGAGCTCGGCTCCGGCACGGCGGCCAAGACGCGCGTGCTGCTCGACGCGCTGCAGCGCTGCCGGCACGCTCGCGCGCTACGTGCCGGTGGACGTGACCGAGAGCATGGTGCGCGAATGCGCCGAGACGCTCACCAGCGAGTACCCGGGGCTCGCGGTGCACGGCGTGATCGGCGACTTCGAGCGCCACCTCAACCAGGTGCCCGCCGCGATTGGGCCGCGCATCGTGGCGTTCCTCGGCGGCACGATCGGCAACTTCCCGCCCGGCAGCCGCCGGCGCTTCCTGCGCCAGATCGGCGGCCTGCTCGAGCACGGCGACTACCTGCTGATGGGCACCGACCTGGTCAAGGACCCGCGCGTGCTCGAGGCCGCCTACGACGACTCGCAGGGCGTCACGGCGCGAGTTCAACCGCAACGTGCTGCACGTGCTCAACCGCGAGCTCGACGCGGACTTCGACCCCGAGGACTTCGAGCACGTCGCGCTGTTCGACACCGAGCACGAGTGGATCGAGATGCGCCTGCGCGCGCGCCGCGAGCTCACCGCGCACGTCAGCGGCCTGGATCTACCCGTGCACTTCGACGCGGGCGAGGAGCTGCGCACGGAGATCAGCGCCAAGTTCACGCCCGAGCGCCTGGAAGGCGACCTCGCCGCCGCGGGCCTCGAGCTGGTGCGCTGGCTGACCGATCCCGAGGACCTGTTCGCGCTCACGCTCTCGCGCACGCCGCTCGCTGTAGGCTGGCGCCGTGCAGATCGAGGGCTCAGCAGCGATTGTCGTCGGCGGTGCCTCCGGGCTCGGCGAGGCGACCGTGCGGCGCTGCACGAGCGGCGGCGCGCAGGTCACGATCGCCGACGTCAACGCGGAGAAGGGCGAGGCGCTCGCCAGCGAGCTGGGACTCAGCTTCGCGCCCTGCGACGTGCGCGAGGAGGACCAGGTGCAGGCGGCGGTCGAGCAGGCCGCTACTGCGGCAGGCGGCCTGCGCATCGCGGTCTGCTGCGCGGGCACGGGCTGGGCGCAGAAGGTCGCGGGCTCCAAGGGCCCGCACCCGCTGATGCCCTTTGAGACGATCATCCAGATCAACCTGATCGGCACCTTCAACGTGCTGCGCTTCGCGGCCAGCGCGATGATCGCAAACGAGCCGCTCGAGGACGGCGAGCGCGGTGTCTGCGTCAACACCGCCTCGATCGCCGCCTTCGACGGCCAGGTCGGCCAGATCGCCTACTCCGCCTCCAAGGGCGGCGTGGTCGGGCATGACGCTGCCCGCCGCGCGCGACCTCGCGCAGTACGGCATCCGCGTCAACACGATCGCGCCGGGCCTGTTCGACACGCCGCTGCTTGGCGGCGCTGCCCGAGGAGGCGCGCACGAAGCTCGGCGCGGGCGTTCCCTATCCCGCAGCGCCTCGGTCAACCCGCGGAGTACGCGCAGCTGGCCTGCCAGATCGTCGAGAACCGCATGCTCAACGGCGAGACGATCCGTCTCGACGGCGCGCTGCGGATGCCGCCGCGCTGAGCTCGCGCCAGGCCGAGTCAGCGACGCATCGCTTTATACGTCGCGATAGCCCCATAGGCCGAGGAGGTCGCGGTTCAGGTGCTCGCCGAGCGCAGCCACTTCGGGCTTCAGCCGGCGGCGCAGGTCGAGGAGAATCGCTCGGCCGGCTCGCGCGGCTGCGTGTAGACGACACGGCGCCACACCTTCCCTGCGGAGCGCGGCGTGAGCCGCCCGATCGTGCGCAGCACGGGATTTGCGCGCTCTGGCCGGTGGCGCGCCATCTTGATCGCGCGTGTGAGCCGGTGCAGTCCCAGGAACCGCACGCCTTGCAGCGTTTCGCGCTGCGTCTCGACGATCGGCAACGGGATCGACTCGTCCACGCCGAGGAAGTTGAGCACCCTTCCTACCGTCGCCTCCGCATCGCTGCGGTAGTCGTCGTAGATCAAAACGAGGATCTGATCGGGTCCGAAGACCGCCTCGAAGCGGCGCAGGTGCTCGAGGTAGCGCACGTGCTCTGAGTCGAGCGAGCCAAGCGGGGTTCTCGATGCCCGGAGGTAGCCGTCTGCCCGCGCGGCGCTCTGCCTCGAGCGCCATCGCCGCGCCCAGGTCGCGCTCGTCCTCGAGGTTGCTCTTGACCGAATCGGTGTGGTAGGAGCGCAGGTAGCTCGACTGGCTCGCGCAGGATCGCGATTATCCGCGCGTCGGGGCGCTGCTCGGCGATCCGCGCGGCCGCCTCCGGCGAGCGCAGGTACTGCGGCGAGCCATCGCCGGCTAGCTGGTCGGGGCGCGCGGCGGCGAACAGCGCCTCATACGCCTCGAGCGTGCGTGGTCGCACCGTCGTCTGCCCGGCTCTCGGCGCGCGCACCTGCGCGTCGGGCGCGAAGAAGCGCGGCTCCTTGAAGTCCGGCATGAAGATCTGCGGATGCTGCCTGAGCATCTTGTACAGCGCCGTGGTGCCGCTCTTTGGGTTACCGATCACGAAGAACTCGGGAACCCTGCCCAGCGCTGTACTGCTCGCTGCTGCTGCCGCCGCCGGCTGCGCGTCCCCCACTCCGAGCTCACCTGACGCAGCCATCGTTGCGCAGGATATCCCAAGCCTTTCTAAACGCGAGCGTGGTGGCGCCCCACCCTTCGCGGGGAGGCGCCACCACACACGACGTCTGCTTTAGAGGCGTTCGACGAGCATCGCCATGCCCATGCCGCCGGCGGCGCACATCGACTCGATGCCGAACGTCTTGTCGAGCGTCTCGAGGTCGTTGAGCAGCGTCGTCATGATGCGCGCGCCGGTCATCCCGAACGGATGGCCGAGCGCGATCGCGCCGCCGAACGGGTTGAGCTTCTCGTCGTCGATCCCGAGGTCTTCCTTGCAAGGCACGATCTGCGCAGCGAACGCCTCGTTGATCTCGACAACGTCGATGTCGCTCATCGTCATGCCCGTCGCCGCGAGCAGTTTCTGGATCGCAGGGATCGGGCCGAGGCCCATGATCTCCGGACGCAGTCCGGCGACCGAGGAGGCGACGATGCGCGCGCGCGGCTTCATGCCGAGCTCGTCGGCCTTCTCGGCGGACATGATCAGCAGCGCCGCCGCGCCGTCGTTGAGCGGACAGGCGTTGCCCGCGGTCACGGTGCCGCCCTCTTTGAACACCGGTGCAGCGCCGAGAGCTTCTCCATCGTGGTGCCCGGGCGCGGGCCGTCGTCCTTGGTACGACCGTCTCGGGCACCTCGATCTCGTTGCCCTCCTTGTCGACGTCTTTGTGCGCCGGCACCGTGACGGGCACGATCTCTTTGTCGAAGTGGCCGTTCTGCACCGCCTCCACGGCGCGGTTCTGGGAGATCACCGCCCACTCGTCCTGGGACTCGCGGCTGACGTTGCAGCGTTCGGCGACGTTCTCGGCGGTCATGCCCATCGGGATGTAGACGTCGTAGGCGGGCCCTCCGAGCCGTCGACGGCGTGGTTGAACTCGAACGGCGCGCCGCCGCCGGCGCGCGAGACGGCCTCGACGCCGGCGGCGATGTAGGTGTCGCCCTCGCCCGCCTTGATCGCGTGGAAGGCCATCCGCGCGGTCTGCAGCGATGAGGCGCAGAAGCGGTTGACGGTCGTCGCCGGGCACGTGGTGGTCGATGCCCGAGAGCAGCCCGCGACGCGCCCGATGTTGTAGCCCTGCTCGCCCTCGCAGAAGCCGCAGCCCATCATGATGTCCACGATCGTGCTCGGGTCGAGCTCCGGGTTGCGCTCGATCAGCGCGCGTCAGCGGGATCGCCGCGAGATCGTCCGCGCGGACGGACTTCAGCGAGCCCTTTACCGCTCTCCCGATCGGGGTGCGGATGGCATCGACGATCACTGCTTCGGGCATTCAAAGCTCCCTTGCTTGGTGGTCGGGCGTTCAGCGTATGCTGTCATAGCCCCAGAGCTCGACCAGGTCTCGTCCCAGATAGCTCGCTCAGCGCACGGACCTCGCGGCGCGAAGCGCCGGCTCAGCTCGAGCGTGAGCTCGGGTCGGGCTTGGGTGGCTCGGAGTAGAGGCATCGCGCCGCGAGATCCCCGCGGAGCCTGCTCGGCACGCGCGGGAAGCGCACTCAGCGCCCCAAGCGCACGCCGCGCCAGGCCCGCGGCGTGGATGCCTGCGCGCTCGCCGCGCCGCGCCCGTGAGCCGGTGCAGGCCACCGAGCGCACGCCGCCGAGCGGCTGGGTCTCGACAGCTTCCATCGGATAGGTCTCATCGAGGCGAGGAAGCGCAAGTATCTGCTGCGCGCCTGCGAGGTTGTCGCGCTGGAAGTCGTCGTAGATCAGCACCATCATCCGCTCGCGCCCGAAGCCGTCGCGAAGCGCTTTAGCTGCTCGACGTAGCTGACGTGCTCGCTGTAAGCGAGCTCGCTCGGGTGATGGCAGCCGCGGGGGATCTGCCTGCCGGCGCGGCGCGCGGCTTCCAGTCCAAGCGCCCGCCGCAGGTCCGGCTCGGTCTCCAGGTTGGCGTGCAGGAACTGCTGGTGAAAGGAGCGCACGAAGCTGGCTGGCTCTCGCAGGATCGCGATGATGCGCGCCTGCGGCTGCACCTCGGCGATCGCCGCTGCAGCCGTGCGCGAGCGCAGATACTGCGGCGAGGCCTCCCCCACGAGCTGTCCTTCAGTGGCGGGCGCAAACAGCGCGAGGTAGTCCTCGAGCGTGTGTGGGATCGAGTGTCGGCGCCTGCGGCAACGCCGGCGGGCGCAGGCGCGAGCGCAGGTCGGTGGCGAAGAAGCGCGGCTCCTTCAGCGTCGGCATGAACACTTCGGGGTGGCTCCGCAGCATCTCGTAGAGCGCCGTCGTGCCTGACTTTTGGTGACCAACGACGAAGAAGTCCGGGACCGCCATCGATCCCGAAATATAAGGGAGTTCTTAGAGCTCTAAGATGATTCTTAGAGATCCAATCTGCTGACTCCCAACTCGTCGAAACCGACGTGATGGGCGAGCTCGTGACGCACCGTGCGTGTGACCTGATCGCGCAGCAAATCAGCGTCGTGACCGAAGTCGCGCCGCAGCGTGTCGCGGAAGATCACGATGCGGTCGTGCGCGTCGTCACGCGTCGCGCCATCGCCTTGATAGAGGCCGTAGGCACGACGGCGCCGGCCGCCGTCTGAGATCACAACGGCGACGTGTCTGAGCGCGTTGCGCAATAGGTCGGGCAGGTCATCGAGCGCGTCGCGCACGAGCTCCTCGAAGTCGCTGTCGTTGAGCGGGTCGAGCTCCAGGAAATCGCTTTCCTCCGGCGCGACCGCCAGCCCTTCGCGCGCGAGCAGCTCACTGTTACGCACGATCTCATCGAACTCCGTCTCTGACTCTGGATCGCGCCAGCCTGCCACACGCACCGCAACGAAGGCCACGCTGCCCATCAGCACGGCCGCGACGATCACGCCGAGCGCGATGTCCTCGAGCGCACGCACCACACCGATCGAGCTGAAGCCCTGCCCGACGACCAACACGACGAGCCCTGCCGAGAGTGAGAGCAGCGCCGCGAGACCGACACGCCGCATGCTGGGTGGAGTGGGTGGTGAGAGCCTGCGCATCGCAGCGCTACCGCCCGCGACCCGTGCTCACGCTCGCCTCGCGAGTACGACCAGATCCCATGGCCGGCCCATCCGCAACCGGCGATCGGCCAAGGCGAAGGCACGCACGAGCAGGCGCGGCATCAAATTGCGGCGTCCGCGCCCAATTCGCTCGTGTTGCAGTCGCCAGAGGGTGACGAGCCATCTCATCTGCAGATGAAAGCAGTATTGGTGCCACACCACCTCCAGCTCACCCTTGGCCAGCAGCTCGCTGAGCGCTGCGAGCGTATAGCCCTCGCGCACGTGCGCCGGATCGTGCGGTGCGGGGGGTGTGGGGACGCTGATCAGCGCGAAGCCACCGCTCTTGAGCACTCGCCCCAACTCGCGCGCCGCGGCCTCGTCGTCAGCGACGTGCTCGATCACCTCGGTGCAGAGCACCCAATCGACCTCGCCCTCCGCTAGCGGCAGCTCGGTGAGCGAGCCCGCGATGTCTCTGTGGCGCGGGTCTGAGCGCCGCGCGGCTACCTGCGGCAACGTCAAGTCCATGTCCACGATCTCACTCAGCTCGCCGAAAGACTCGAGGAAGGCGCTGTAGAGACCCTCGCCGCAACCCGCGTTCAGCAGTCGCCCGTGCGGCTGATCAGAGGCAACCGCCGCGCGGAAAACGGGTTCCTGCACGATCCTCCGCGCCTCATCGGGCCAGCCCGGGCGCAACAGCGCGGGGAGCAGGCGCCCGAGCGCCACTTATCTGAGCGTGCGGGCGATGACGACGCGCTGAATCTCGTTGGTGCCCTCGTAGATCTGCGTGATCTTCGCGTCGCGCATCATGCGCTCCACGGGGTACTCCTTCACGTAGCCGTAGCCGCCGAGCACCTGAATCGCCTCGATCGTGACCGCCATCGCGGTGTCCGACGCAAAAACCTTCGCCATCGAGGAGTACTTCGCGCGCTGAGGGTGACCCTGGTCGGCCATCGCGCAGGCCTTGTAGAGCAGCTCGCGCGCCGCCGCCGTCTGGATTTCCATGTCGGCGAGCTTGAACTGGATCGCCTGGAACTCGTTGATCGCCTTGCCGAACTGACGGCGCTCGCGCGCGTAGGCAACCGCATAGTCGGTCGCGCCCTGCGCGATCCCCACCGCCTGCGCGGCGGCGCCGAGGCGCGTGCGCTCGAGCGTGCCGAGCGCAACCGATAGCCCCTTGCCGACCTCGCCGATCACGTTCTCCTGCGGCACGCGCACCTCGTCGAAGATCGGCTGGCCCGTGGGCGAGGCGCGAATGCCGAGCTTGTGCTCGAGCTTGCCCACGCTGAAGCCTGGGCGGTCCGCCTCGACCACGAAGGCTGTCAGCCGACGCGTCTCGCGATCGCTGACCGCGAAGCAGATGTAGAAGTCGGCGACGCCGAGGTTCGTGATCCAGTTCTTCGTGCCGTTGATCACCCACTCATCGCCATCGCGCACCGCGGTGGTCTTCATGCCCGCCGGATCAGAGCCGGCCTCGGGCTCAGACAGCGCGAAGGCAGGCGAGCACTCGCCGCTGGCGCACTTCGGCAGGAAGCGCTCCTTCAGCTCCTCTGAGCCGAACAGCTGGATCGGCAGCGTGCCGAGCTCTTGCACCATCAGGATCAGCGCGCAGGCCGCATCGACCTTGGCGATCTCCTCGACCGCCATGTTCAGCATCAGCGTGCCGGTGCCCGTGCCGCCGTACTCACTCGGGAAGGGCAGACCGAGAATGTCCTGCTCGGCGAGCAGCTTGCGAATGTCCCAGGGGTACTCAGCCGCCTCGTCGATCTCTGCCGAGCGCGGCGCGATCTTCTCGCGCGCGATCTGCCCGATCGTGGCGCAGAAATCGAGGTTCTCCTGAGGGATCGTGTAAACGTCGTTGACGGCTTGCATAGGCGTGATCCTAGTGATGAGCGCGGCGCCGCGCTCGCACGAGCGCTGAGAACAGCTCATTGGTTTGCGCGAGGGGAGATTTGGGTAGCTAGATTCTTGTGCCGCTAGGAACCTCAATCTTCCTGATCGCCGTCGGCGCGATCCTGCGCTATGCGGTGACCGCGAGCATCTCCGGCATCTCTTTGACGACGGTGGGACTGATCCTGATGATCGTCGGCATCGTGGGGCTAGTGCTGTCGGTGCTCTACATGCTCTCCTGGGCGCCGCGGCGCCGTGCGGTCGTCAATGAGCGGGTCGTCGAGCGCGACCCCTACCGCGAGCCGCCGCGCCTACTAGCCGCAGCGCTGCAGTCCCTTGCATGTGCGGCGGCGCACGCCGCTAGGCTCAGGGAGCATGAGCGTCGAGCAGCAGGAGACAATCGAGCTGGAGCCCGAGCGCGTCGCTGCGCTGCAGCAAGAGGACGCGAGCCTGCAGCTGATCGACGTGCGCGAGCCCTACGAGCGCGAGGCCGGCCACATCGCCGACTCTCGACACCTCGAGCTCGTGCGCCTCTCCGGCGAGGCGGCCACGATCGAGCGTGAGCGCCCCGTCGTGTTCTACTGCCGGGTCGGCGCACGCTCGCTGATGGCAGCACAAGCGTTCCGTGCGGCCGGCTACGAGGCATACTCCATGGCAGGCGGTCTGCGCGCGCTGGGCGCAGGAGGGCCGCCCGCTCTCACCCGAGGGCGGAACCGTGGCGGATCACTGAGGAGGCGCAGATGGACGCTTCGAGCGATTACCCGCAGGTTAAGCAGCGGCGAGGGCTATGCGGTCGCACACCTCTAGGATCTCGGCGACGGTCCGGGCTTTCGCAAGGTGCGCAAGGGCCTGGGCGTAACCGCCTTCGGCGTCAACGCGATCGTGATGCCGCCCGGCATCGAGTCCGGCTCTCACTACCACGACGAGCAGGAGGAGCTCTACTTCGTGCATCGCGGCGCGATCGAGATGGAGTTCGGCGACGGCTCGGTGCACAAGCTCGAGGAGGGCGGCATGGCGCGTGTGGACGCGGCCACGATCCGCCGATGCGCAACGTCGGCGAGGTCGACGCGGTGTACCTCTGCGCGGGCGGCAAGGACGGCTACATCGGCCGCGACGGGCGCGTGCCCGAGGGCGAGGAGCAGCGCGTGCGCGCGCTGCACGATCTCCGCGGTTCCCAGCCCGGCTGAGCGAGCACGGGTGAGCGAGGCAGGGCCAGCGGCGCCTGCTGCGGATTGACGATTCGCTGTCGATCCCGCTCGCGGAGATCACGCTGCGCACGAGCCGCTCGTCCGGCCCCGGCGGCCAGCACGCGAACGTGACCGCCTCGCGCGTGGAGGCGATCTTCGACGTCGAGTCCTCAGCCTCGCTGAGCGAGAGCCAACGCGCACGCCTGCTTGAGGCGCGCGGGCGCGCGCGTGGTGGCGGTCGCGCAGGACGAGCGCTCACAGCTGCGCAACCGCGAGCTGGCGCTCGCGCGTCTCGCCGAGCGCCTGGCGAGCGCGCTCGCGGTGCCACGTCAGCGCCGCGCCACGCGCCCGACGGAGGCCTCGCGCACGCGTCGCCTGACCAACAAGCGCCGGGCCGCGCAGCGCAAGCCCGAGCGTCGCCCGCCCACCGCGGATGGGGACTAGTTGCAGCAGTTCGCTGCACGTAGCGCTGGTGCAAGCGCCCGAGCGAGGTCGTTCTCGGGATGGAAGCCGATCGCGTTCCACAAGCAGCCCTGAGACGGGCGCCCAGGCGACGATCAGATAGACGCCGAGCACGAGCGCGGCGCGCGCAGCCGGCGCGAAGCGGACAGCGCGGCCAGCGGCAAGACCCAGAGCACATACCAGGGCAGCACCCAGCTGAGCGTCACGAGCAGCGCCACGCTCGCCCAGCCCGCGCGGTGACGCGTCTCGCGGCGACGCCACGCCAGCCAGCAGCAGGCGAGCACCGAAAGCGCGAGCACGCCGCTCATCAAGCGGTCGGATGCGTTTCGCTCTCACCGCCCGCGCCCACCGCCAGGCCGATCAGGTTGGGCATGCTCTCGCGCGTCACCAGGCGGCTCTGCGTGCTGAGGTCGGGGATGTGCAGACCGAAGGCCAGCGAGGCTGACCGCACCGACGAGCACGCCCGCGAGGAACATGCCGAGCAGCACCTGCACGAGGCGTCTGCGGCGCATGCACAGAGACCGGCGAGCACAACCGGGATCAGCACGCCCGCCGAGGCCTTGAACGCCGCCGCCATCACGAACGCCGCCCCCGCACCGATGCTCCGGGCCGACAGCGGCAGCACGAGACCCGCGCACGCCGCGCCGACGGGCACTCGGCGGATCATCGGCGCTCAACCGCCACGACGCCTCCGTGCGTGCGCAACAGCAGGTAGAAGCCGAGCATGATGCAGAGCAGCATCAGGAAGTCGTTGTGATCGCCGCCCATCCCCCACACGAGCACGATCGGGTTCAGCCCCACGAGCACGATCGCCGCTGCGCGGGTCGCGTCCGAGCAGCCGCGCGCACCGCCACACCAGCGTAGATCGTCGCCAGGCTCGCGAGGACGAGGATCCCCTTCAGCGCCCAGAAGGAGCCCGCCACGCCGAGCGGCACCACCGCGAAGGTCAGCAGCGTGAACATCGGTCCGTAGGGGCTCAGCAGCTGGTGCCAGTTGCTGAGAGATGAAGGCTCGGGTCGCTGTGGGGCTCGGAGATCGGGATCGTGGTGTAGGGGTTGAGGTTGTGCACGCACCTCCATGCGCCCGTAGTTGATGTAGTTGAAGACGTCCGTGAGCGCCAGCGGCGGCGAGATGAAGAAGATCGCGTGCACCGCCGCGATCGCCGCCACGATCCAGCGTGTGGGCAGCCGTGGCGCGGCGCGCAGCACGACCAGATAGCCGCCGTACATCACGCACGATCGCGCCCGTGAAGAGGTACTTGAGCGTGGTGCTGTTGTCGGTCAGCCAGGGCCACAGCCCGCCGAGCGGACCGGCCATCCAGCGGGGGAAGTAGTTCGTGTGCGTGGTCGGCGAGAGCAGGCTCGGGCGGTTCGGCCGCCATCAGCACTACGAGCAGGCTGAAGATCACGATCGCCAGCATCGCCATCGCGCCGCCGAGCGGCGCGAGCGTCCGCATCGGCGAGCGTCGCCGGCTCCGCGCCTACCGAAGAGGCCGCGGGCGAAGCGCGTCCTGACGCCGCCCGCGGGACGTCTCGCGGAGAGGGAGGGTTGTGGCGTCGCCCGTCATGCTGCGCCACGCCAGATTATCGGCCGAGAAACGCAGAGGGCCCGCCGAAGCGAGCCCTCAACAAGCTGGATCCGCGTGCTCCGCGATCTAGATCGTCTGGACGTTTACGGCCTTGGGACCCTTGTCGCCCTGCTCCGGGTCGTAGGAGACCTTGGCGCCCTCCTGCAGCGAGCGGTAGCCCTCGCCGTTGATCCCGGTGTGGTGTACAAAGAGGTCCTTGTCGCCGTCGTCAGGGGTGATGAAGCCGAACCCCTTGTCGTCGCTGAACCACTTTACGGTGCCGGTAGGCATGTTGTGAACTCCTCCACGGTATGTGCGTGCTGCTACGCGGAGGATGCTCTCAAAGCTTCGACCTGCGTGCGCTTGCACTACTTTCGCCGGTCATATCTGCCGGCCATTCAACACGACCGTAGCACGTCATAGTGCTTGCGTGTTCACGAAATGTTGCTGGGCATCGAGCCCGAAACGCGCCCATCGCACGGTCTGTGCGCGGCTAGGCTGAGGGGATGGCCGAGCAGCCCTCCGCGGCGCCCGCACAGCAGAGCGCCGCGCGGGCGTCTCGACGCCGCTGCGCGCGGCCGCCGAGGCGGTGGCGGTACCCGAGCTGATCGAGCAGCTCGGCCTGTGGGAGCGCCCGCTGCCGCCACATGGAGAGGCCCTACGTGATGGTCAACATGGTCAGCACCGTCGATGGGCGCGCCACCGTCGCAGGACGCTCGGGGCCGATCTGCAGACCACGCCGACCGGGAGCTGTTTCACGGCCTGCGCGCGACCGTGGACGCGGTGCTGGTGGGTGCCGGCACGGTGCGCACGGAGCGCTATGGGCGCATCATCCCCGACGCTGCTCGCCGCGAGCTGCGCCGGCAGCGCGGCCTCAGCGAGGAGCCGCTGGCCTGCATCGTCTCCGGACGCCTGGCGCTCGACGAAGACATCCCGCTGCTGGCTGAGCCGAGCGCGCGGGTCGTGATGCTGACGCGCCTCGGCGGCGAGCCTGCCCGCCGACAGGAGCACAGCTCGACTACATCCGCTGCGCCGAGGAGGGACGCCTCGATCTCGCCGCGGGCGCTGCGTGAGCTGCGCGAGCGCTTCGCGGTCGAGCTGCTGCTCTGCGAGGGCGGCCCGCACCTCTGCCAGCCAGCTGCTCGCCGAGGGTTTGGCTCGATGAGCTGTTCCTGTCGCTCGCGCCCAAACTCGCGGGCGGTGAGCCGACCGAGCGGCGAGGCGCTGCGAATTCTCGCCGGCAGCGAGCTCGAGCCGACGCTCGAGCTCGAGCTGCTGAGCGTCCTTTGCAGCGACTCCTCGCTGTTCCTGCGCTACGGCACCTCTGCCTCCGCGCGCGAGCGCGTCTCGCGCGAGACGATCGCCAACAGCTCGCTGGCCAGATGACGTCCCTGGCTGGCCACGCGCGGCGTGGCGGCGATCCGCACGACCACCTCCTCGCCGTCGAGCTCCTCGAGCGTGATCCGCGGCGCATCGCGCAGCGGCGTCTGTAGCGACTTCTCGAGCATCTTCCTGCAGATCGCCCGGGCTCATGCCGGCGCGCAGCCGCGCGCGCAGGTTGACCGCCTCGGGCTCGCGCAGCGGCAGGATCGCGACGTTCAAGACGACGCTGTTGGGCACCATCATCGAGTCATCGCCGGTCGCGAAGGTCGTGTAGAGCAGGCCCAGCGAGCTGACCGTGCCCTCGATCTGGCCCGCCAGCGGCCCGCCCTGCAGGCGCACACGTTCGCCGACGCGGAAGGGGCGCGCGCTCAGCAGCACGGTGCCCGCGATCAGGTTGCCGAGCGTCTGCTGCGCCGCGAGCCCGAAGATCACCGCCGTGAAGGCGCCGCCGAGCGCCAGCGTTCGCGCTTCGATGCCCGCCACGCGCAGCGACACCAGCAGCGCCAGCAACGACCGTGGCGAGCCGGATCAGGAAGCCCACCGTGCCTGCCGTGGCCGGGTCGAGACGGCGGAACAGCGCCGGACCGAGACCACGGCCGATATCCCGCGCGATCGCCCAGCCGAGGATCATCAGCGCGATCACCGCCACCACCGTCACGGGCGTGTCGAGCGCTTTTTCCAGTTCCATGTATGCCGGATGGACAGTCTTGCCCTCGAGTTGACCACGGCCGCGACGTGCTTGCCCAGCAGGCTCACGCGGTTGTCGTAGAGGACCACCACGCCGATGAACAGCGGCAGCAGCACGAGCACCTCAAGGCGTGCGCGCTTGACCACCTGCGGGCTGATCTGGCGCAGCAGACCGACCTCCTTCCAGGCCTGGCTGCGCGTCTCGAACATCTTGGGTGGTGTCTTGGGCACGGGCATCAGTCCCTCATGATGGCGGGATGTGCCGAAGGAACCCGCCGCATGATCGTATTCATGCTTTAGCATGCCGCGGCAATGAACAGCAACCTGCGCAAGCTCATGATTCCGGCCGTGCTCGTCGGCGTCGCTGTTGATCGTGGTGGGCATCGTCTACTTCGCCCAGCCCGCACATTCGCTGCCGTCGTTCTTCCCCGGGCACGTCTCGGCGGGGGGCGCCGAAGCCAATCACCACCACACCAAGCACGGCATCGCCGCACTCGTCGTCGCGCTCGCCTGCTTCGCCTTCGCCTGGTTTCAGACAGGGCCGAAAGCTGGCGCCGCCAGCTCCGGCGCCTGAGCGCGGTCTGGCTCGACTCCTAGCCACCGAGCGCAAACACGAGCGTGCAGATCACGCCGATGCTGATGCAGTAGATGCCAAACGGCGTGAGCCGGTTGGTCTCGAAGAAGCGCAGCAGGAACCTGACCGCAAAGAAAGTCGTGACGGCGGCGCACAGCGCGGCGACCAGCGCGGGGCCGCGCACGCCGTTGCCGGCCGAGCCGAAGAGTTCGGGGAGCTTCAGCGCAGCCGCCGCGAAGATCACGGGCGTGGCCAGCAGGAAGCCAAAGCGCGCGGCGTCCTCGTTTGAGAGCCCCGCCAGCAGGCCACCGCCCATCGTGTAGCCCGAGCGCGAGATACCTGGGATCAACGCTGTGGACTGCGAAACGCCGACGCCCATCGCCTGGCGCCAGGTCAGCTTCGCCAGGCGCCCATCGGATGTCGCCTTCGAAGCCGCCCGGACGTGGCGGGCGCCGGCGTAGGCGCTCGAAGACGAGCAGCGAGATGCCGTTGACGATCAGAAAGGCGGCGGCAAGTCTGGGCGAGGCGAACAGCTTGCGCAGCGGGTCCTGCAGCAGCAGGCCGATGATGCCGACCGGGATCGTGCCCGCAACGAACAGCCAGCCGAGCCGTGCATAGGTGTCATCGGCGCGGATCTCGCGCATCTGCAGCGAGCGCCAGAGGCCCTTGACGATCTTCACCCAGTCGCGCGAAGAACAGCCCCAGCAGCACGAGCGCGGTCGCGAGGTGCGTGGCGATCAGGAAGGTCAAGAAGAACTTGTCGTTCTGGTGGATGTGCCAGCCCGCGAGGCGGGGTAGCACGACGCCGTGGCCGAGGCTCGAGATCGGGAATAGCTCGGCGATGCCCTGGGTCAACCCGAGGATGACCGCCTGGAAATAGGTGATGCGAGGCGAGTCGTGCACGCGTGCAGGTGCGCAGCGACGAGCTTTTCCGGATCGGCCGAGTCAGCCGAGCGCTTACTGAAGCGCCTGAGCCTAGGCGCCTCGCGGCAGATCTTCACAGCGCTTCACACGATCGTTGCCGCTCTGATCACAAAAGAACGCTCTTTGCAGGGGAATCTGTCTGCTATGAATGCACAGGAAAACACCACCAGCATGCCGCTGTGAGCCCGACACGGGTGGACATGCACTGCCACTCGACCGCCTCGCAGGAGTCGCCGGCTCGGCGTCCAACGCGCGGTCGGCCTGCCCGAGTGCGCGACGCCACCCGAGGAGGTCTATGAGCTCGCGAAGCGCCGCGGAATGGACTTCGTGACGATCACCGACCACGACACGATCGCCGGCGTGCTGCAGATCGCCGACCGACCCGACGTGTTCATCTCCGAGGAGCTCACCGCGAGCTTCCGCGGCGAGCCACAGGCAGTGCACGTGCTCTGCTACGGGATCACCGACGAGGACCACGAGTGGCTGCAGGCACACCGCGGCGACGTCGAGCTGTGCGCCGCCTACATGTACGAGCGCGAGATCGCCTGCGCGCTCGCCCACCCCTACTACACCGTCGCCGCGCCGCTGAGTGCCCGCCACCGCCGGCGTCTGGCCGAGCTGTTCGGGGTCTGGGAGATCCGCAACGGCGCCCGCGCGCCGGAGCTCAATCGCCCGGCCGCGACCTACGTCGCAACGCGGGACGGAATCGGCATCGGCGGCAGCGACGACCACGCCGGCATCGACATCGGACGCACCTTCACCGAAACGCCGCCGCGCGCACGCCGGCGGAGTTCCTCGCGCACCTGCGAGCCGGGGACGTGCTCGCTCGCGGCGCGCAGGGCAGCGCCGCGAAGTGGGCGCACGCCGCGATCGCGCTGGCGGCACGCTCGCTCGGACGCGGGGTCTGCGCAGGCGCAAGCGCACGCTCCCGACCCGCGGCGCGTGATGGCGATGGTGCGCCGCCTGCTGCGCGAGGCCGACGCGCGCCAGGGACGCATGGCGGCGGCGAGCTCACACCCGCCGACGCGCGCTGCCTGCTGCACGCGTGGCTCGCGCGGTCGAGCTCGACACCTCGACGAGCGCGGCCTGATCGCCTACATGCAGGACGAGGGCTTCAGCCACGCCGACCTCTACCGGCGCGCCTGCCGAGCGCACGAGCGCAAGCTGCGCG
Organism: uncultured Solirubrobacterales bacterium; assembly: GCA_963785435.1. Taxonomy (GTDB): domain Bacteria; phylum Actinomycetota; class Thermoleophilia; order Solirubrobacterales; family Solirubrobacteraceae; genus Palsa-744. The sequence goes on along the minus strand of CAWAVE010000006.1, from coordinate 7,103 downwards.
ACGCCGTCGCGTGGCCGCGGTCGCCGCGGCAGCGAGGACCGCGACCTCGCACGGCCGCCGAGGGGCTCTTTGAGGCCTGCATCGCCGCGATCCCCTACGCGCCCGCGACCGCCTTCCTGGCCCACGAGCAGGCCAAGCTCGCCGCGATCCCCGACGCGCCGGGCATTGCCGGCGCGCGTCGGGCGGGCCGCCGAAGACGGCGAGCTGCCGCGGGTCGCGATCGTCGCCGACGGCATCGGCTCGACGCACGGCGTGACCCGCACGATCGAGGAGATCCGCGAGCGCGGCGTACCCGGATTCGAGATCGAGGTGCTCGGCACCGACCCGGAGGTCGACCGCCGCCTGCCCGCCGTGGCCGAGGTGGAGGTGCCCTTCTACCCGGGCCTGCGCATCGGCGTACCGAGCCTGCCCGCCGCCGTGCAGGCGCTTGCCGACGGTTGCTTTGACGCGATGCACGTCTGCTCCCCGGGGCCCGCCGGCATCGCGGGCGCGCTGCTCGCGCGCGCGCTGGGGCTGCCGCTGGTCGGCAGCTATCACACCGAGCTGAGCGCCTACGCCGGCCTGCGCTCCGGCGAGGCGCAGCTCGCAGAGGCGATGGCGATGGCCGTCGGCGAGCTTCTACGGCGCCTGCGACGTGGTCCTCTCCCCCAGCCCCGCCGCCGACGCGGCGCTGGCAGGCGATCGGCGTCACGGCGAGCGCGTGCTCCGCTGGGATCGCGGCGTGGACACCGCCGCTTCGACTCCGGCGCTGCGCTGGCGAGGCCGCTGCGCGAGCCATCGACGTGCTCTACTCGGGGCGCATCACACAGTGAGAAGGGCGTCGATCTGCTGGCCGACGCATTCCTCGCCGCGCACGCGACGCGAGCCGCGCCTGCGCCTGCTGCTCGCCGGCGGCGGCCCCGAGCAGGAGCGCCTGCGCGAGCGCCTGGGCGAGCCGCGAGCTTCCTCGGCTGGCTCGCGGGCGAGGAGTTGCGCGTGCGTACGCCAGCGCCGACATCTTCCTGTTTCCGAGCGCGACCGACACCTTCGGGCAGGTGATCCTCGAGGCGCAGGCGAGCGGCCTGCCTGTGTCGCGGTCGCCGAGGGCGGCCCGCTGTCGTTGATCGAGGATGGCGTGAGCGGCCTGCTGAGCGCGCCGACGCGGATGCACTCGCCGCGCGCTGCTGGAGCTCGCACGCTCGCCTCTGCTGCGCGAGCACCTCGCTCGGGCCGGGCTTCGCGGCGGCCGCGCGCGCACCTGGGAGCGTACGCTCGCGCGCCTGGCCGACGGCTACAGCAGATGCTGCTCAGGACGAGAGGACGCGGGCGAGAGCCCGCGCGTGGTCGACTGCGCGGCGTATCATGAGCCGGCGAGCGAGCGCACGATCGCGCGTCGCGCTGCACGGGATCGAGCCGGCCACGTTCGAGCGCTGCGCGCTGATCCGCGACTGGCTCGACGACCATGGCGTCGATCGCGTGACGCTGCTGGTGATCCCCGCGCGCGATCTGCACCCGGTCGGCGAGCGCTCGCCGGAGATGGTCGCGTGGCTGTTCGAGCGGCGCTCGCTCGGCGACTCGATCGCCCAGCACGGCTTCCAACATGCCGTGCGCCGCGGTCCTCGCGCGGCATGGTCGCCGCGCTCGCGTGCGGCGAGTTCGTCGGCCTCGACTGGCGAGGAGACCCGTCGCGCGCGTCCACGCGGGCTGGCGTGTGCTCAAGCTCGCAGGGATCGAGCCCGACGGCTTCGTCGCACCCTCCTATGCCTACACGCGCCGCTGCGCGCGCGCTCGCGTCAGCGCTTTCGCTGGTGGGCCGGCCTGCTGCGCGTGCACGCCACGCGCTCGCCTCCGCACAGGCCGGGCGCGCAGCGCTGTCGCCCGCGGCTCAGCCTCGCGGGCACGCGCGGGCTGGGTCGTGTGCTCGCCCCGCACCTCGTGCGCGCCGGCTCGCTGCTCCCGACCCGCACGCTACGTCTCGACCTGCATCCCGCCTACCTACAGCACCCTCGCCACATGCTCGCGCTCGAGGGCGTCCTCGCGCGCGCGGGTGGACAACATCGCGCGGTCACCTATCCGCGAGCTGGCTGGGTGCCTGAGCTCCTCAGCCGCCTCTTCGTGCCGAGAACAACGGGGCGCGAGTGGCTTGACGGCTGCGAGCCCCGCATAGCCGAGGTGGCGCAGGCCGAACAGATCCTCGATCGTGCGTAGCAGCGAGAAGTGGTTGTAAGGTTCCTGGCTGGCCGCACTCTTGACGAATGGCGAGAGCAACAGCGCGCCGACAGTGCCGCCGCCGTGCCCACCGGCGCCGTGGCGGCGAGGTTCGGGTAGGAGGCGGGCTGCCCGCAGCAGGAGCTCGAGTCGGCGAATTCGCCGCTCGACGGGCGCCTATCGACGGTGATCACGAGCAGGCCATCCGGCTTGTAGGCCTTGCGACGCGAGGATCTGGGTACCACCTGCGCGAGGAACGCATCGGCGGGGCCGACCCGGCCGGTGCGCCGCTGCGTGCAGGGCGTCGGGTTCGCGTCGTGGCAGCGATCGGGCACTATGTAGGAGAAGCTCGCCGTGCGCTTCTCAGCGAGCAGGTCGCTGTGCAGGGCGCCAAGGCCAACGATCCGCGCGCGCGCAGCTTGCGGCAGTCCGATGAGCGCGTGGAAGTAGAGGAACGGGTTGCGGAAGTTCGCGTAGGCGCCACTCCCGGCCGCCGCGCTTGGGTCGGCTGGCCGGGCGCGGGTGCGCGCAGGCGCTCGGCTGGCCCGCGCCTTCGTCGAGGCCCTGGACGTAAGCGCGTGCGCTCAGGTGCTTGGCGCTCAGCTGTCCGACGAGCGTCGGGGTGCTGGCCGGGTAGACGCAGCCGCTGCCTGAGAGCTGTCCATCAGCGGCCGGCGTGGCGGGCGTGATATCGCTGTAGGTGGGACAGTTTTCGGCTGTTTGGGCGGTGGGTCCCTGCCCGCTCAACAGCGCGAGCTCATTGGCCAGCTCCCGCATGCGCGACCGCGTCGTAGCGGACGAGCAGCTGCCGCGATGCTCGAGCGTGCGCGCGAGGTAGTGGGCCTGCGATTCCGGGCCAAACAGCGCCGCATATGGCTGTTCGGAGAGCATGACCACAAACACGTGCTTGATCGCCGGCAGCTTCTTGGCGACTTGGGGCGTCGCAGCTGGTTTTTCTGATTCGGCCGGCGTCGTCGCCGCGGGCGCGGGCGCGGGGGTCGAGCTTGTCGTGCTCTGGGTCGGCGTTTCCGTTGGCGTGGGCTGTTCTTCGATCGGCGGCACTTCGGATTCGCGCGTTTTCGCCGTTGAGCTCGTAGGCGTGGGGCCTGTGCTCTGCGCCGGGATCAGCAGCTTCAGCGGCGTGAGCGACGCCGCGAGCGAGTCGCTCACGCGCGAGCCCGCGGCGCCACCGAGCAAGACACCAAAGCCGAGAAAGCCGAGCACCAGCAATGCCGCGATCTTCGGCGGGGGCATCCGCAGCCAAACCGTTCGCGGCGCGGCCTCGCGCTGCGGCTGCGGCTGTTGGCGTGCCTGCTGTGGTGCCGCCGAGTGCTCGCCGAGCCGCTGCAGCAGGGTCTCTAGCTGCGCGCTGCGAGCGCCCACACGCGCACCGCAGATCAGGCAGTAGTGCTGATCTGCTGCCAGCGGCGAGCCACACTCGCCGCATAGCTCGCCGGCCATCACCGCCGCTACTCCTGCGCGGGAGAGACAGGCTCGTGTGTGCGCCCGTTGAGCAGCGCGTCCATGACCTCCGTGCTTTGCTCGTGCCCACCCGGAGCACCGCTCGGTAGACGCTCCATCAGCGTGGCGCCGCACTGCCAGCAGAACAACGCTCCGCGGCTGTGCGGCGCGCCGCAGTGCGAGCAGCTTCCGGCGACACCGTCGCGCTCCGTGCGCAAAAGCCGCTCCACCTCGGCGAGCTCGGCGTCGCGCTCCTGCAGTACCGCGGCGCGGCGCACGAGCACGTCGAGACGGAAATGGTCACGAATCGCCATCTCGTAGGCGAGGCCGCCGAGATCCCAGTGCAGCTCGGTGACCTGTGCGGCGAGCGCGTCGCGACGGCGACGCAGCTCGGCGTGCGGATCGCTGCCGAGCGCGGGCGCCGGCGGGCCGCTCTCCGCGCGCATCGCGCTCGGCTGCGCGCGTCCGTTGCGCGCGATTGCATCTCCGAGAGCACCCATGCGGCTAGCCCGTTTCGACGACGTTCGGGAGGCTCTTGGACTTTTCCACATAGCTTTTGCCTTTGCTCGTCTGCAGGTTTTCAAGCGCCGAGGGCGGCGCCGGGTGGCTGAGGCTTCCCCCTCCGCCCGCGCCGGACGAGGATGAGCCCGCCGATTTTTTGCTCGCGCCACCCACGCCCGCTGCTCCATTTGCCACACGGATCACGCTCGCCGCCGGGAACTTCGCCTTCAGGCCCGCGAGCGCTTTCTCCGCCGCGGCTTTGCTCGTGTCGATGCCCGCGTAGATCACATAGCTACCGGCCGTCAGGCTGGAGAATTCATCTGACTTCAGCGCACCCACGCCGCTGGCGCCCTTGGCGCTGGCGGCGGACTTCGCGGCCTGGACCGCAGCGACGCTGGTGCCGCTCAGCGGCAGCGTCTGCAGCTGCACGCTGTAGCCAGAGGCGCCAGTGGGCCAGTCGCTCGTAAACGATTCACTCGTGCCCGTGCCTGTGCTCGTAGCGCCGCCAACGGAACCCACCGTGATGACCTGTGGGGGCGCTGCGCTCGGTTTGGAGTTCCCGGAGCGCCCGATCAACACGCCGACACCCATCGCGAGCATCAGCACGCCGACCGCGGCGATGATGTGCAGCGGGCTCGAGCCGCGCGGCTCTTCGGCCTGCGGGAGAGCGGGCGCCAGCGGCGGCGAGACGGCAGGCGCAACGCTCGTGTGGCCTGAGCCCATCAGGAAGCCGCTCATCGGCACGCGGCGCTCTCCGCACTCCAGGCAATAGCGCTGGTCGGCCGCAATCGGAGCGGCACAGTTGGGACATTGCGCAGCGGCTCCACTAGGACCGGGAGCACCGACGATCGACTCTGTGGACAGTTCGCTACCTTCCTCGAATCGCGCCTGAACGACGGATGGGCAGAGCGGAGCGCGCTGCGCGCCGCCCCTGGGCCACATGGTCGGGCCATCGGGCACGCCCTAAGTAACTATCTTGTGAAGCCTTGTTAGGCCGCGATGCCTTGCTTGCGGCGAGCTTGCTCGCTCGCGGTCTCCGTCGGATCGGCGTGCAGCGCTCTGCGCCCCAGACGCATGGGGGTGGATGTGCGTGAGGCGCTTGTCAGATCACGGTCACCGACACGCGCAACCGCGCAGAGCGCCACGACCAGCAAGATGAGGATTATCCAGACGACTGCGATCATGAGGAGGGTCATCGAGCGCTCCGGGGCCTCGGGATCAATTCCTCACTAAATATACCAACTTTATTGACGAACTACGGCGTGGGGCTCCATACCCACGCCGCAGTCCTGCGCTATTCGACTTTCAGGGTCACACCAGTGGCCGTGTAGAGCGGGATGTAGTGCAGCGGCGTTTTCTTGATTTCGTTGCCTTTGACGAGCGTGAATTCGCCCGTCCTCGAGGCGCCGGCGATGATCGCGAACGTTTCGCCCGCTTTGGCCGTGAATTTGACCTGTTTGAGCACCAGTTTGCCGCCGATCGTTACCGCTCCCCCCGCGGTGAGCTTTGCGTAGTTCGAGCTGCCGGCGATCGTGAACGTGCTCGTCGCTTTGCTCGTGGCCGTGTATCTGCCCGTCAGCCCCAGTGCCTGACCGGCGCCGTTGGCGATCGCGAGCGATTTTTCGTTGATCAGGCTGCCTTCGATCGAACGGATGCCGCCATGCGGGAACAGCACGTTGATCGTGCCCTTGTTCTGCAGCGTGCCGCCCGCGAGTTTGAGCGTGACGTTGTTGGGGCAGGTTTCCGCATTTGTGAGGTTGATCGTGCCGTTGTTCACGAACGCCGCAGAGGAGACCTGCGTGTGTTCAGAACAGGTGCTTGCGATCGTGAGCGTCTGGCCTTTGTTGATCGTGCCCGTGAGGCTGCTCGAGCCGCCGCGCAGGGCGATTTTGCTCGCGCCTTTGTCGGTGTAGTTGAGCGTGCTCCGGATCAGGATCACGGGTTCGCTCGTCTTGGCGGTGGTGGTTTTGCCGAGGCCCTCGTTGAACGTGCCGTCCGTATCGATCAGCGCGCCTGTACCGGTGGCGGCGATCATGCCGCCGCTTTCGTTTGAGACAGTCGATTTACCGCTGACGTTGAGCGCCACGGCCGTGGCGATGTTTATCGCTCCAGCGTTCGTGAGCGTCTTTTAGCCGGATATGCGGTGTTGGCGTTGATCGCGAGCGTGCCCGTGTTCGTGAGGTTGCCCTGGATCGTGCGCGTGCCGCCGATTGCTTTTTCGGAGTTGATCGTGCCGCTGTTGGTCAGCGTGCCTGCGGTGATGACGAGGCCGGCGTTGTTGGCGTTTGTTTCGGAGTTCGTGAGCGTGATCGTGCCCGCGTTGGAGAAGCCGCTCGCAGCGGTCTCCTTCGCGTGCTCGCCGTTGTGCTCTCGATCACGAGCGTCTGACCCACCGCGACGTTGCCACTCAACGTGCTGCCTTCACCGTGAACCGTGATCAGGCTCGCACCGGCGCCCGTGTAGATCAGCGACGCATCACGCACGATCACGGGCTTCGGTCCCGATGTCGTGCCAGCGCCCTCGGTGAAGGAGGTGCCCGGTTCGACCTGAACCTCGGCGCCTTCGCCGGCGGCGATGCTGGCGCCTGTGCCGTTCACAAAGGAGCTTTCCGAGGAGAGCACCAGCGCCTTTCCGGCTGCCAGCGTGAGCGCCCCGGAGTTCGTGAACAGCGCTTTGCTCCCGTTATAGGAGGTGCTCTGGTTGATCGCGACGGTTCCGGTGTTCGTGATGGCGCCCTGCAGCGTCCGTGCACCACCGATGGCGAGTTCGACTTTGATCGCGCCACTGTTGGAGAGCGTGCCCGAGGTGATGACGAGGCCGGCGTTGTTGGCGTTCGCTTCGGAGTTCGTGAGCGTGATCGTGCCCGCGTTTGAGAAGCCGCTCGCAGCGGTCTCCTTCGCGTGCTCGCCGTTCGTGCTCTCGATCACGAGCGTCTGACCCACCGCGACGTTGCC
>CAWAVE010000005.1:0-1492345 GCA_963785435.1 uncultured Solirubrobacterales bacterium | reverse complement strand
GTAGGCGCGCGGTTTCAGGTACTATTTCACTCCCCTTCCGGGGTACTTTTCACCTTTCCCTCACGGTACTAGTCCGCTATCGGTCACCAAGGAGTACTTAGCCTTGGAGGGTGGTCCCCCCAGGTTCAGTCCGCGTTTCACGGGTGCGGACTTACTCAGGAACGCCTGACAGGAGATCGTGCAGTTTCGTCTACGGGACGGTTGCCCTCTATGGTGCGCGGTTCCACGCGCTTCGACTACCACACGATTTTGTAACTCCTGCCGAACCAGACACGGCTCGGAACAGGCGCCCTACAACCCCCGACAGACAACGCGTGTCTGCTTACATCTGCCGGGTTTGGGCTGATCCCCTTTCGCTCGCCACTACTCAGGGAGTCTCTGTTGATTTTCTTTCCTCGGGGTACTGAGATGTTTCACTTCCCCCGCTTGTCTTCGCCCGGTCTATGTGTTCAACCGGGGATAACGCCGCATTACCAGCGCTGGGTTTCCCCATTCGGGAATCCACGGGTCAAAGGCTATTCAGCGCCTAACCGTGGCTTATCGCAGCCGTTCACGCCCTTCATCGACTCTTGGTGCCAAGGCATCCACCATGCGCCCTTACTATCTTGACGGTGATCTGGCCCAACGAGACCCGAAGGTCTCCTAGGGCCCGGTGATACCCGTTTTTCAGCCGCCGCTTATCGATGGCGGCTGATGTGGCATCTGTGCAGTTTTCAAGGACCGTGGAGAGGCGTATAACGCCGGCCGGCCTCCGCGTATTGACGGTCGCACCGTATTTGGCGCGTCCTCGCGGCTACCGGCGAGCGCCGGTCTCTCAAAACTCAACAGCATGCTGGGATATTTGCGGCCGCTCCGCACCTTTCACCCAAGTAGGGGGCTCAGACGTTGAGCGGCCATCCAGCCAGGTTCGGTCGACATGCTAGGCCCGATCCGCTTAGTCATCGCCACACCTCAAGGGCGTGGCGACCGCGCGGGGCCGTCTTGCGACGGACCCTGGATCGGGGCACCGCTAGGTGCTCCCTAGAAAGGAGGTGATCCAGCCGCAGCTTCCGCTACGGCTACCTTGTTACGACTTCACCCCAGTCACGAGCCCCACCTTCGACGGCTCCCTCCCTTGCGGGTTAGGCCACCGGCTTCGGGTGTTGCTCACTCCCGTGGTGTGACGGGCGGTGTGTACAAGGCCCGGGAACGTATTCACCGCGGCAATGCTGATCCGCGATTACTAGCAACTCCGCCTTCATGCAGGCGAATTTCAGCCTGCAATCCGAACCGAGACGCACTTTAAGGGATTCGCTCCACCTCGCGGTATCGCAGCCCTCTGTATGCGCCAATGTAGCACGTGTGTAGCCCTGAACATAAGGGGCATGAGGACTTGACGTCATCCCCACCTTCCTCCGGTTTGTCACCGGCAGTCTCGCATGAGTCCCCAACTAAATGCTGGCAACATGCGACGGGGGTTGCGCTCGTTGCGGGACTTAACCCAACATCTCACGACACGAGCTGACGACAGCCATGCACCACCTGTGAAAGTGCCCCGAAGGGAGGACGTGTTTCCACGCCTGTCACTCACATGTCAAGCCCAGGTAAGGTTCTTCGCGTCGCGTCGATTAAACCACATGCTCCGCTGCTTGTGCGGGCCCCCGTCAATTCCTTTGAGTTTTAGCCTTGCGGCCGTACTCCCCAGGCGGGCAACTTAATGCGTTAGCTTCGACACGGGGGGAGTCGACACCCCCCACATCTAGTTGCCATCGTTTACAGCGTGGACTACCAGGGTATCTAATCCTGTTTGCTCCCCACGCTTTCGCGTCTCAGCGTCAGTCACGTCCCAGCGAGCTGCCTTCGCCATTGGTGTTCCTCCTGATATCTGCGCATTTCACCGCTACACCAGGAATTCCACTCGCCCCTTCCGGACTCTAGCCCGACAGTATCCACCGGCATTCCAGGGTTGAGCCCTGGACTTTCACAGCGGACTAATCGGGCCGCCTACACGCTCTTTACGCCCAATAATTCCGGACAACGCTTGCACCCTACGTATTACCGCGGCTGCTGGCACGTAGTTAGCCGGTGCTTCTTGTGAAGGTACCGTCACTCCGTCCGGCTATTTACCGGAGAAGCTTCGTCCCAACTGAAAGGGGTTTACAACCCGAAAGCCTTCTTCCCCCACGCGGCGTTGCTGCGTCACGCTTTCGCGCATTGCGCAAGATTCCCCACTGCTGCCTCCCGTAGGAGTCTGGGCCGTGTCTCAGTCCCAGTGTGGCTGATCGTCCTCTCAGACCAGCTACCCATCGAAGCCTTGGTGAGCCGTTACCTCACCAACAAGCTAATGGGCCGCGGGCCCATCTCGATGCGGAGGCCGAAGCTTCCTTTCCCCTTGCGGGCACATCCGGTATTAGCCCGAGTTTCCTCGGGTTGTCCCGGTCATCGAGGCAGGTAACCCACGTGTTACTCACCCGTTCGCGGCTCTGCCCCAGGGCAAGCCCTGGTTCGTCGCTCCACTTGCATGTGTTAAGCACGCCGCCAGCGTTCGTCCTGAGCCAGGATCAAACTCTCCGTGAAGAACTTCACGAAAAGCTGTCATTGGTTTGCGCTCGCCTGCCGTGCTCAAAGCACGACGAGCTCACGACTGCCGGGACCCATACACCGTGGTCCCGACCCATGACGGGGTACTTCTCTACTTGACTCTTGTACCGCCACACGGATGCACCGAAGCGCTCCCGTTGGCGGGTCGAACCTGGACGCACACCACGATCACGAAACTGATCGTAGATGCGCATGCTGTTGAGTTTTCAAAGACCGCCTAGCCTCACCGAAAGGGCTTCCTTCAGAGGAGACCAATCCGACCCAGCGCCCAGGGGCACCCGCGGGCCGACCGGGGAGTATAGCGCTCGGCGTGAGCGGCCGTCAACTCCTCGCCCTCAGCTGCCCCCTCGGGCCGCCTTCGGGCCACCGACCTACCCGTTCTTGCCGCTCTTAGCCAGAAGCCATCGTATTGGGTTCAGGCTAAGGCGAGGCTTAGCGTTAGACGCCGTTGGCCGACGCCTCGGGCGACCGAACTGCTCGATGCCGATCGAAGTTGGCGGCACTTTGATCTGATCCGGTGGGATGGGCTTCGGTGTCATGACCTCATTCTACCGCCAAGGCTGCAAGCCAGGAGAGCGTCTGAGCGACCATCACGACACCAAGGGCACCCGAGAGCAGCGACATCCACCGCACGCGACTCGTGTTTGCGTCAAGCAGTCGTTGGTAGCCGTATCCGGCACCGACCAACCACCCGAGCGTGGAGCCCGGCGCTTCCTCCGCGGCCTGTTCGTAAAACGCGTCATAGAGATCGTTTGCGTACACGGCGAACCTCAACCGCCATGGAGCGAGCAGAATCGCGGCGATTACCAAGCCGCTGACAAGTGCTGCCATCGCTACCCAGCCGAGTGGGTGCAAACCTCCGCGAGAACGCACAACGGTCGTTCCCAAGAAAGACGCCACAAGAGCGTGAGCCGCCAAGAGTGTGCCCGTGCGCTGGCGAATGCCCGCCACAGCCGACTCCTGGTCCGCAAGCGAGGAACGACCAGCCTCATATGTGATCTGCTCGAGAGACGCCATTGCGTGCAAGGTAGGCGTCGATGGCGATAGAACGCCCTGGCGGAGCGAGCAGTTGCTAGGTCCCTGCGCGCAAGCGGCGAAAGCGGCGCTTGCCGACCTTCAAGACCTGCCCGTCTGCGCGCTCGCTCGCTACGTCGTGCTCGTCCGCGCCGAGCAAATCCTCGCCGAGCGTCACGCCGCCCTGGTCGATCAGACGCCGCGCCTCCGAGCGCGAGAGGCCGAACTCATCCGCGATCAAGCCCGGCAGGTGCAGCTTGCCGCCGTCGCTCACGAACGTCGCATCCTCGATCTCATCTGGCGCAGCGCGCTGCACGAACACGCGCTCGAAATGCGCCTCCGCAGCCGCCGCGCGCTCATCGTCATACAGCCACGCCACGATGCCTCGAGCGAGCGCTCGCTTCGCATCGCGCGCCGAGCTCGCATCTGCGGTCTCGCCGGGCCCACCCCACGCACCATGCCCCTCCGAGGCTCCGCCGCCCAGCAGCAGCCGGTAGTACTCCCCCATCGCCTCGTCCGGGATCGCCATCGTCTTGCCGAACATCTCCTCCGGCGCGTCCGTCACGCCGATCTGGTTGCCGAGCGACTTCGACATCTTGCGTTGCCCGTCCGTGCCCACGAGGATCGGCATCGTCAGGATCGCCTGCTCGGGCACGCCGTAGGCGCGCTGGATGTCGCGTCCGAGCAGCAGGTTGAACTTCTGGTCGGTCCCCCCCAGCTCCACGTCTGCCTTGACCGCCACCGAGTCATAGCCCTGCAGCAGCGGGTAGAGCAGCTCGAGCATCGAGATCGGCTCGCCCGCCGCAAAGCGTTTTGCGAAGTCGTCGCGCTCGAGCATCTGCGCCGCTGTGCTCGTGCGCAGCAGGCCGAGTAGCTCGATCATGTTCATGTCCAGCCACTCGCTGTTGTGGCGCACCTCCAAGCGCTCTGAGTCTGCGTCGAGGATCTTCAGCGCCTGCTCTTGGAAGGTCGCCGCGTTCGCCTCGATCTCCTCGCCCGAGAGAATCGGGCGCAGGCTCGAGCGCCCCGAGGGGTCGCCCACGCGGGCCGTGTAGTCGCCGATGATCAACACCACCCGATGCCCCGCGTCTTGGAACTCGCGCAGCTTGCGCAGCACCACCGCGTGACCGAGATGGATGTCCGGCGCCGTCGGGTCGATCCCGAGCTTCACGCGCAGCTGGCGCCCCTGCTCGCCGGCCTGCTTCAGCCGCGCCGCAAGCGCTCCCTCGGGCAGGCTGTCCACTGCGTCGAAGGCCAGCCTCTTGGCGAGCTCGCGGGCCCCATCGGTGGCGTTCGACATGTGCCGCCAATGCTAGACTCTCGCCGTCCGAAGGGTCCCACCGTGCCCGCCGCTCGGCGTCGCCGGCCCATCCGGATCGGATCTCCAGAGGACTCGGGGGTTCAGCTTCCCAGCCGCCGATGAGCGATGACGATCGCCCCGACATACCACCCGCTGAGCAGCCCTCCGCTGTAAGGCGTCGCGTCAAGCGCCTGCGCTTGCTCGCGATCCTCTCCGCCGTGCTGCTGCTCGGCCTCGTCTCCTTCGTCTTCGGCGTCTTCATCTCGATCGCCTCCGATCTCCCTTCGCTCACGCGCTTCTCCCAGCTCAAGGACGCCAAGAGCTCGGTGCTGCTCGACGACCTCGGGCACCCGATCGGCATCCTCAGCCAGCAGAACCGCGTGATCGTCACGCCCGCGCAGATCCCGCAGATCGTCAAGGAGGCCGTGATCTCGATCGAGGACAAGCGCTTCCTCTCAAACGGCGGCATCGACATTCGCGGCATCGTTCGCGCTCTGATCGCGGACGTCCGCCACAAAGGCAACGTGCAGGGCGCCTCCACGATCGAGCAGCAGTTCATCAAGAACGCGCTGCAGGCGCAGTCGCACCGCACGATCTTCGAGAAGCTCCGCGAGGCCGCGCTCGCCTACCAGCTCTCGCACAAGTGGTCCAAGGAAAAGATCATCACCGCCTACCTCAACACGATCTACTTCGGCAACGGCGCCTACGGCATCGAGGCCGCCGCCGAGACCTACTTCGGCCACGACGTCAACCACCTCGGCTGCGGCACGCCCGCGCACGAGCTCTGCGTCAAACAGCTCGCGCCCTGGGAGGCCGCGCTGCTCGCGGGCATCATCCAGTCGCCCACCGCCTATGACCCCGCCAACCATCCCGTGGCCGCGCGCACGCGTCGCGACATCGTGCTGCGCCAGATGCTCGACCAGGGCTACCTGCAGCGCCCTGTATACGAAGAAAGCGTCAAGCAGGCGCTGCCCGCGCCGAAAGAGGTGCAGGCGCCGCACGAGCAGACCGTCGAAGGCGTGCAGGCGGGCTACTTCACGAGCTGGGTGCAGCAGCAGATCATCGAACGCTACGGCGCGCCGCGCGCCTTCGACGGTGGCCTGAAGATCAAGACCACGCTAGACCTCGGCCTGCAGCGCGCCGCCGAAGGCGCCGTCGGCAACTACCTCGCCAACCCCAGCGGCCCCACCGCCGCGCTCGTCGCGATCGAAAACTCCACCGGCGAGGTGCGCGCGATGGTCGGCGGGCGCGACTACAACACCACACCCTTCAACCTCGCCACCGAGGGCCAGCGCCAGCCCGGCTCCTCCTTCAAGGCCTTCGACCTGGCCGCAGCGCTGCAGGCCGGCATCTCGCCGGACTCCGTCTGGACCTCCAAGCAGAAGGAATTCCTCGTGCCGGGCACGAGCGGCAAGGAACGCTTCATCGTGCACAACGACGAAGGTGCCTACTCCGGCTCGAACACGCTCACCGGCGCCACCGCCTTCTCGGATAACTCGATCTACGCCGAAGTGGGCCTCAAAGTCGGCACCCAGAAGATCGCGCTGCTCGCGCACAAGATGGGCATCACCACGCCGCTCTCCACGAACCCCGCGATGACGATCGGCGGGCTCACCGTCGGCGTCACACCGCTCGACATGGCCCACGCCTACGAGACGATCGCGCACGGCGGGCGGCGCGTCAGCGGCAGCATGGCCCACGTCGACGATCCCGTCGGAATCCAAGAAGTGGAATCGCCCGGACCTGCGCTACCCGACGGCTCAAAGCTCGATAAGAACCGCGTGCAGACCCACGCGGTGATCTCCGCGAGCGTCGCCCAGACAGAGACATCGATGCTCGAAACCGTGCTCCAGTACGGCACCGGCCGCGCCGCCGCGCTCGGCCAGTTCGCAGCCGGCAAGACGGGCACCACCTCCAACTATGGGGACGCCTGGTTCGTGGGATGGGATGCCAAGTACACCGTTGCGGTGTGGGTCGGCTACCCCGACAAGCTGATCCCGATGAGCAGCGACTTCGGGGGCCAGCCCGTGCTCGGCGGCACCTTCCCCGCGCTGATCTGGCACGACTTCATGACGCAGGCGCTGGGCATCGACAAGGCGCGCTCCGAACATGGGAAGGAACCGAAGGGCTCTGAAGGCGGGACGAGCTCTGGAACCTCAGAAATTACGCCGGCGCCGTCATCTTCCACGGGCGGAGGAACACGGAGCGCCAACCCCAAAGCCGCTGGAAAAGGCAACGAAAGCCGATCTGCCGCCGGCGGCAAAGCCGGCGAAGCGAACCCCGCTAGCCCAAATACAGAATACGCACCGACGTCTTCGACGCCGCCTGCGACACATGAAGGACAAAGCCCGTCTGAAGCTCCGGCAACGCCCTCAGCCCCCGCTTCGCCGTCGCCCACCGGCGGCGTGAGCGCCGGCGGCTGACACGCCTTCGATCTCAAATCCTGGCGAATATTTGTAGATAGCGCGCTGCCAGCATCGGCCGTGCTGTATCGCGACGCATGCTTGGGCGCGATGATGCCGTCGCGCAATCCGCACATGCGATAGATTCCATATCGTGATATCGGGGGCAGGATCGACGCAGGATGGGATAAGCACAGCGAAGCTGCCGCGGGGCCCGCATCGGCTGACCCGTGAACAAGTCGCCAACAACCAGCGCCAGCGGATCATCAGCGCGATGATCGGGGCGGTCGGCGAGCAGGGCTATCTGGCGACCACCGTGGCGGATGTGATCGCCGGCGCGGGTGTCTCGCGCAAGGCGTTCTACGAACACTTTCCGAACAAGCAGGAGTGCTTCCTGATCGCATTCGACGCGGTGATCACGGCCGGCCTCACGCAGGCGGCGGAAGCCTACCGCGGCGCCCCAGACTTCCATCAAGGAGTCGAGGAGGCGATCGCGGTGCTATTCGAACACGCGGCGAACCATCCTCTTGCCGTGCGACTTGTGATGACCGAGGTCGGCGCCGTCGGTCCCGAAGGTGTCGCTCGCCGCGAACAGCATATGAGCGTATACGAAGAGATCCTCGGCAAGTCCCTCGGCGTGGAGGTAAAGAACCAAGCTCAGCCGACGCCGATCCTGCGCACCCTCGTCGGTGGCTTGAACGAGGTGCTCTACGAGGTCGCCCAGAGCCGGCGACGCGCTCAGCAGCGAGCTGTCGTGGTCGAGCTGGCGGCCTGGATCACGTCTTATCATCCCGTTCCAGCGGCAATCGCCACCAGCATGAGGTTCGAGGCGGAGGCACCCTCCGTGCGGGTGGGAGGACGTGCCCCCGGAACGCTTTCGCCTCCCCTCACTGGCAGCAGCCGACGCGGTCTACGCGGAGAGCGCACCAGCTCGCACAGCTACGTCATCCACAGCCAACGCGAGCGCATCCTCGACGCCGTCGCCAACCTAAGCGCTGCGAAGGGCTACGCGGCGGTTACGGTGAGGGACATCGCCGATGAGGCAGCTGTCTCGCTTGATGCCTTCTATGCGCACTTTTTGGACAAGGAGGACGCCTTCCTCGTCGCCTACGAGGTTGGCCACCACAAGGGTCTTGCGATCGTCGAGCGGGCCTTCAACGAGGCTCCAGACTGGCGCCACGGCGTGCCCGCCGCCCTCTGTGCGTTGTTCGACTTCTTGGCCTGCGAGCCCACCTTCGCTCACATTGCCCTGGTCGACGCGCTGCTCGCGACTCCACGCACTGCCGAACGAGCACGCAAGGGCCTGGGTGCCTACCAACACATGATCACGCTGGGTCTCGATGAGTTGAGTCCCTCAGAACGGCCGCCCGGATTGACGGCTGGCGCGATTACGAGGGGCATCTTTGAGCTCTGCTCGACCTACGTGATGCAGCACCGCGCTACCGCCCTCCCAAGCGCCACACACGCAGCGACTTATTTCGCGCTGGCGCCCTTCGTCGGCCCTGAGGAGGCTGTGCGCCTCGCCGATGACCTGGGCGCTTCAATTCCCTAGCCCGCGACGTAGCAGCGATTAACCGAGCCGAGGCCGCGAGACGTGAGGGTTGCCGGCCACGCAGAAGCGCCAGGGCAGCTCGACTGCCCGCGAGACACCGATCCTCGCGCCCGTGAGCACCTGAAGCTCGCGCCACCGGCCTGCGGGCGGAGCGATCCGCACCACACCCGATGCGAGGTCGCCGCCGTTCTCGCCCAGCGAAACGCCGAGCGCCTGCGTCAGCTTGCCTGGCCCAGAGCAAAGCTGCTCATCGCCGCGTAGGCGCGCATTCAGCGAGCGCCGCGCGCGCATCGCCTCGAGGCCACTGGTCGGCTCAAGCGCCCGGATCAGCACCGCCGCACCGACGCCTTCCGGCTCGCAGACCGCGTTGAGCAGCGCGTGAATGCCGTAGGCGCGGTAGACGTAGGCGCGGCCCGGCGGCCCGAACAACGTGCTCGTGCGCGGCGTCAGCCCCACGAAGGCGTGACAAGCTGGCTCGCTCTCGTGGTAGGCCTCCGTCTCCACGATCACCCCAGCGACCCCCTCATGCACGACCGTGCATCCGATCAACGCGCGCGCGACCTCGAGCACCGGTCGCGCGTAGAACTCAGCCCCGAGGGCCTTCATCGAGCACGGCTCGCGCGGCGACGAGCTGCTCACGCACGCGCGCGAGCGAGGTGCCACCCTCGGAGACCTTGGACTCCAGCCAGGAGCTCTGAGTGAGCACGGAGTCAAACTGATCGCGGTGATCGGCAAGCAGCTGACTGACCGCGGCAAGCTCCGGGTCAGTCAGCTCCGACAGGCCCTTGCCCTGATCGACGACCGTACGCACCAGCCCCGCGACGACGCCATGGGCCTCTCGGAAGGGCATCCCCAGGCGCACGAGCAGGTCAGCCACGTCGGTCGCCGCGGTCAGCTCATCGGCGGCTGCCTCACGCATGTTTCCACCGTCAAAGCGCGCGCCTGCAATCATCCCGGTCGCGGCCGCGAGCGACAGCTCGAGCGTGTCGACGGAATCGAACAGGTGCTCCTTGTCCTCCTGCAGATCCTTGTTGTAGGTGAGCGGCAGGGCGTGCATGACGCCGTGGAAGGCCATCAGATGCCCCACGATGCGCGGCGCCTTCGCACGGAGCAGCTCAGCCGCATCCGGGTTCTTCTTCTGGGGCATGATCGAGGAGCCCGAGCTCCAGGAGTCGGGCATCTCACAGAAGCCGAACTCCGAGCTCGACCACATCACCAACTCGGCGCCGAGGCGGGAGAGATGAGTCGAGCATGTCGCTGCGGCGCTCAGGTAGTCGAGCACAAAGTCCCGTCCCGAGACCGCATCGATCGAGTTAGCGGCGACCTCTCCGAAGCCGAGATCCCGCGCCATCAGCTGTCGATCAGTGTCGAAGTTCACGCCCGCCAACGCACCCGAGCCCAACGGCAGCCGTCTCGTCTCGTGCTCGGCGAAGGCAAAGCGCGAGCGGTCTCGCGCGAGCATCCAGAAATACGCCAGCAGGTGATGGCTCAGGTACACAGGCTGAGCGCGTTGCAGATGGGTGTATCCCGGGAGCGGCCAGTCGAGATGCTCCTCGGCCCTCTTGAGCAGCACCTCCATTAGGCGCCCGACGTCCGCCTGGGCCGCGCGCGCGCACTCGCGTACGTACATCGCGAGGTCCGTCACCACCTGGTCGTTGCGCGAGCGCGCCGTGTGCAGCCTGCCCCCGACGGCACCCGCGATCTCTGTCACGCGTCGCTCGATCGCCATGTGAATGTCTTCATCGTCTACGCCGAACAGGAAGCGCTCCTGACGCAACTCTTCCTCGACCGCTGTCAGCGCGCCTAGCAGACTGTCGCGATCCTCCACGTCGATGATGCCCCGCTCGGCTAGCATGGCGGCGTGCGCGCGCGACTGCGCTATGTCCTGCGGCCATAGCCGGCGGTCGAAGTCGATCGAGGCGTTCAGCCGCTGAAAGTCGGCGTGCTGGGGTTCGTGAAAGCGGGTCATCCATAGGAGTGTATTCACGGCAACCGGCGCAGCTCCTCGTGCCGCCTCGCCCACACGACTTGGCTCGCCGTCTCCCAACGCCGGCGTCCGATCGCCCAACAGCTGCAGCTCAGCATCTCCGAGATGGCTTCGCCCCACTGCGCTCGCCCGATTTCGGACGCCACTCACTCTCAGCGAGGCGCTCCCACGTTCGCAGGCGACATCTCTTCGTCTGCAAGACGGCGAAAGCTCGCAACGTGACCCTACGTCATCTCCTGGTAGCTAACGGCACGTCTCGAGGCGGTCACGCTTGTCGGAACCGTCGCCCGGGTGAGACTTAGCTTCCTGAAAACTCCTCTTTAGCCTCCCGGCGAAGTGACTGAAGCCACCGTCTCTGGCGGCGAAAAAACCCCGACGGCGACGACGAAGCAGCCTCGCCCGCCTCTAACCACCGAGTCCGAAGGGATCTTCGGGGGCCGCAAGGCCACGATACTGTCGACAGCCTTCCACTACGTACGCAGGGGTGCAGTCTGTCCGCGCTTTCCAGCGACTTATCCAAGCCTTGAGAAATTCGGCGTGGGCACGCCGGTTTTGCTCGCTGGCTATACGTGCCCCGATCGCCCGTTCGACCGATCTGAGCGGCCGATGTCCGGGCGGGATGACTTGATTTACCCTGAACAGGGAGTAAAACCGGAACAGTTCGACCGGGCCCCCAAGGGTGTGAGGCTTGGCTGCGAAGATGGCATGCTCGGCTGCCCGTTTTTCTTTGGGTGTCGGACCTCTCCGAACTTCGAGCGACTCGTGGAGCGCCATCTGTGAGAAGTTCCTGCCGTGTTCGACTTCCTGTTTCAGCTTGTCAGCTTCTTTGAGTGTCATGTGGTTGACGATGTCAAACTTGCGCTGCTCTCTGAGCGCGAAGCTCTGGTAGTGCAGCCCGTAGTAGCTTGCGATCTGTGCGGGGCTAACCTTGGGCTGTGCATTGATCAACATCTGGCGCAGCCGATCAGTCGCCAGTTTGGCTTGGACTTCAAACCTGACATCTGCGACGACCTTCCCCATGGCCTTCAGAGCGTTCGTGAATTCTGCTGGGCTTACATAGGTGTTCCTCTCTTCTTCGAGCCCATCGTCGACTTCGTGACCGGAGGGAGCGAGACCGTGTTCGGCAGCCGTGCCGATCAGCCAGTTGGAGCTGATCAGAAAGGCTAGCGCCTTCTGCTGCAGTGTCTGACGATGGTCCGGCTGCCCCTCGTGTGAGAGCACCGAGGCCCAGTGATCGATCGTCGCCTTGGTGATGGCGACATCGCCTACCCGCACCGCTGCCGGACCGGAGGCACTGCCTCCGCAGGACGCGACACCTAGGAGGTTCAAGACAACAACTACTAGAAGGGAAAGGCGCGTGCGCATCGCGGGGCGAGCCTAGCCAAGCCGCGATTAGTCATGTTGAGCTGTTTCCAAAGCCGCTGTCCAGATCCTGGAGCGTATAGTGGGCGTGCAGGAGCTGCTCGCGCACGCGGCCAAGCGAGGTACCCCCTTCGGAGACCTTGGACTCAAGCCAGGAGCTCTGGGGTAAAGCACGGCGTCGAGCTGCTCGCGGTGCTCCGCGAGCACCCCGCCTACGGCGGCGAGCTCCTCGACCGTCAGCTCCGAGAGCTGCTTGCCGGCGTCAATCGCTGTGCGCACGAGCCCGGCGACGACACCGTGGGCCTCGCGAACGGGCATCCCCAGGCGCACGAGCAGGGCGGCCACGTCGGTGGCGGCGATCAGCTCATCAGCGGCGGCGGCGCGCATGCGCTCGCGGTGAAAGCTCACCCCGATGATCATGCCGGTGGCGACGGCGAGCGTCAGCTCGAGCGTGTCGACGGCGTCGAACAGGTGCTCCTTGTCCCTCCTGCAGGTCCTTGTTGTATGTCAGCGCCAGCGCGTGCCACACCGTGGAAGGCGGCCAGGTGCCCCACCACACGCGGCGCCTTGGCGCGCAGCAACTCGGCCGCGTCGGGGTTCTTCTTCTGGGGCATCATCGAGGAGCCCGAGCTCCACGCGTCGGGGAGCTCGCAGAAGCCGGCCTCCGTGCTCGACCACAGCACCAGCTCAGCTCCAGGCGCGAGAGATGCGTGGAGCAGCTGGCGGCGGCGCCGAGGTAGTCGAGGATGAAGTCGCGCCCGGTCGGTGTCGAAATTGACGCCCGCGAGCGCGCCCGAGCCGAGTGGCAGCCAGCCGCACTCGCTCGGCGAAAGCGAAGCGCGAGCGGTCGCGGGCGAGCATCCAGAAGTAGGCGAGCAGATGATGGCTGAGATACACCGGCTGGGCGCGCTGCAGGTGCGTGTAACCGGGCATCGGCCAGTCGAGGTGCTCCTCGACGCGCTCGAGCAGCGCGGCCATCAGGCCGCTCACAGCGCGCTGAGCCGCCACGGCCTGCTCGCGAGTGTACATCGGTGACACGACGCTCGATCACCATGTGGATGTCCTCATCGTCGTCTTCGAAGCGAAAGCGTTCGTCGCGCAGCTCGGTCGCGGCGGTCGAGCGCCACATGTAGCGAGTCGCGATCATCGGAAGAGATGATTCCCTGGGCCGCGAGCATCGCGGCGTGGGCACGGAAGAGCGCCACGCCCTGGGGCCAAAGCCGATCGAGGCGTTGAGGCGTTGAAAGTCCAGGCGCTGGGGCTCGCGGAAGCATGACATGCGCGGCGAAATTTACGGCCGCCGCTGCCGAGGCGCTTGCGCCCCACAACGGCAGCGGGGCCCGCCGCATACGCGACGAGCCCCAGTTACCGCTTCTTACGGCTCTCTAGCCGTTACCAGATGCTGCTCTATTCGTGGGCTTTGACTGCTTCAGCGCTGGCCTGGGACAGCGTACCGTTGAGGATCGCTGTGTTATGCCCGGCTGCCGAAGGCACCCCAAGCTGTGAGTTTATGATCGGACCGATGAGGAATTCGAAGATACCTCCACAACCGTTTGTTTGCGGTGCAGCGAACGAGTTGTTGACCAGCGAGTTTTTGCTGATCTGGAAGATTTCTGCTCCTTCTCCTACAAATTCAAACGAGCCAGGGCTGCCCGAGATTGGTTTGTTCGGCGGCGGCGGGCTGGTGGTACCGGTCGTGAGTTCGATGTTGATCGGTGCCGAGTTTGACCCGATGTAGCAGGAGCTACCAAGCAGCGGGTTTTCCAGGTGCACCTTGACCGGGAGCGTGAGGGCGGTGCCTTCACCGAACAACAGGCCGCCGAGATTCAGGAATATCGATTTTGCAGGCGCCGCGAGTTCCGTTGTAGCGGTCACGCCCGTCAGGCCATTTTCGAAGATCCCTTTGCACGTGTTTCGCTCGAGTATTTCGAGGATCCCCGAGCCTTTGATTTCGGTGCAGTTGATCAGCCCCGAGAGGCCGCCTGGAACGTTCTGGGGTACTTTCGTGAGCGTGTTGCCATCCGCAGCGGCCACGAATTCCACGCCTTCTGGCGGCGTTTCCTTCAGCCCACCCTGGAGAACTGTCACTTTTTCAAGCGGCACCGTCTTTTTGCCCACGGTGAACACGCCGGATTCGGTCTTGGCGTAAAGACAAGCGTTCAGGCCGCTCACTTTGAGCGGACAGTCGGCGAAGATCGCGTAGGCACCTTTTGGTGTCGCGAGCGCTGACGAGGCCATGCTCAGGACGGCGACAGCCGCCACGAGCGAGGACATGGCAAGCGACACGAGTATGCGTGCGCCTGCGGAGCGTCCGTTGCGTTTCTGCATGGTTGATCCCACTCTCTTTCTTCTTGACGCAGTGAGCTGCGTAGTGCAGCAGATGGTCGCTGCATCCCACAGTGCCCCTACGATATCGGCGCACCCAGACCATGCAAGCGTTGTTTTCGACTTTGCTAATGAATCTAACCGGACGGAGTCCTGAGCAACCCATCGGTCCTAGCTACTGGATTGCTGGAGCGGACAGATCTGATGAGTCCTCAACGCGGCGCAAAGGGGTCCTGTTCTGTCGTGATGGGCCCTTGATAGCGGGCGCATTGCTGGACGACGAATCCGGGCCGACAAGTCGTCCGGGCCATCCACGTTGACCTCCAATGCGCGAGGAAGGCGGCATGCGTACGCTGTCGCGCCTTGCCGGCGAGCGTGTGTTCAATCGAGCGTTCGACTCGCGCCAGCGGTTCCCGCCCTCGCGGCGTGATGTGCCTGACTTCGAAGAAGGCGTATAAGTTGTTCAGCGGTAGGGGGCCGATCAACACGCCTGGCCTGGCGCGGAAGATGGCGGTGTGGATCCTCCCGTTCGGTCCGAGTTCCGGCAACTTGCTCGGTCGATCGCCCGACTCATGGATGGCGACGCTTGCGATGTCTTTGCCCATCGCGACAGATCTCATGACACGCTGCGCGGCAGCGGCGGTGGGAAAATGCTCGACGATTTCGAAGCGGCGGTGTTCGGGGCGGACGAAGCTCGGGGTGTGCTCGTAGTAGTTGAGGACCGCAGCATGAGACGGTCTGGCTGCCTCGTTTTCTTTGCTGACAAGGCTCTGTTGGAGCCTTGTCGTGGCGAGTTCCCTTTCGATTTCCAGCTTGAGGTCAGCCTTGGTGCGTCCCGCCCACTTGACGAACGCAGCCAGGGCGTTTTCCCCATCGACGACTGAGCTTTGTTTCTGCTGGAGCTGGCCCGCTACCTCCGCCGTGGAGACCGGAATCCCTTGCTCGCTCGCCTCCCCCACGATCCAGTCAGACGAGATGAGGTAGCCCAGCGCCTGCCGGCGATACGTCTCAGACTGTGATGAGGGATCGACGGCGGCCGCATCGTGCGACATGACCAAAGTCCAATGGTCCACCATCGCCTTTGTTATCGCCCTACCGCCGACCCGCACTACGACCTGATTTCCCGCGTCGCCGCCGCAAGAGGCCAACGCGCCGACAGCCAGGGCAGCCGCGACATACGGAAGGATCCGCGTTGTCATGCTAGGCCCCCACCGTTGAGGACCTAGCGGCCGAGGATCTGCGCGTGATGACCACGCGCGCCCCTCCATCCGGCGCGAAGGACACAGAGCTCCTGGCTGCGCCCTCGGAGCGTGACGCCGCCGCACGCAGGTCCAACTCGCCGAGGACAGCCTGCATCACGCGCTTCATCTCCAGTTGCGCAAAGCTCGCCGCGACGCAGCGGCGTACGCCGCCTCCGAACGGGATCCACGTGTAGGTGCCAGCGGAGCTCGTCAGGAAGCGCTCGGGACGGAAGCTGAGTGGGTCGGGATACACGTCGGCGCGGCGATGCATCAAATAGACACAGGGCGCGACGATCGTCTCGGGCGGCAGCTCATAGCCCCCGACCCTCATCGGCTCGACGAGCCGTCGCATCACGACCGGCACCGCCGGGCACAGGCGCAGCGTCTCCTTGACGACCGCGTCGAGATACTCCTCATCGTCGGTGAGCACCTCCGCGCGCAAGCGCGCGAGCTTGTCCGGATAGCGCAGCAAGCGCTCGAACACCCATGCCAGCGACGTCGCGGTCGGGCCGTCGGAGAGCATCGTGACGAGTTCGTCTCGCATCTTCTGCTCGCCGACCGGTAAGCCACCCTCGGCGTAGGCACGCTCGAGCATCGAGTGGATGTCCTCACGCTCACCGATCCCCTCCGCGCGGCGTTCGCGAACCTCCTCGAGCACTACCGACTCCACCTGGGACATCGCTCTGCGGAACCCCCCGCTGGCGGTCAGCGACCGTGAGCCGACCGCCGCGAGCAACGTCAGTCGCCGTGGGGTGTTGATCCAGTCGGTCAGCTCGACGAGTCGTGCGCGTAGACGCTCACGCCGATCGCTGTCCAGGTCCTCGAACACCGCGCGCATGACGACCTCGAGGCTGATCGCCTGCATGCGCGGCCACAGCGCAAACGGCTCGCCGACGGGCCAGCGCGCGATCTCCGCTTGCGCGACGTCGCTCATCATCGTGCCGTAGTCCTTCATGCGCTGCCCGTGGAAGGAAGGCAGCAGGCGTTTGCGATCGTCCATGTGCTGCGGCTCGTCGAGCAGCATTACCGAGCGCGGGCCGAGCAGGGGCCCCAACAGCGGGTTCGCCTCGCCGGCGCCCGCGCGCAGGAGCTCAGAGTCGGTTGTGAACACCTGCTTGACGTGCTCGGGGTCTGTCAGGAACACCCACGGGCGACCGCGCCGCACACGCAGCGTGAAGGTATCCCCGTATCGTGCGTGGCAGCGATCCATCAAACCAAGTGGACGCAGTGCCCAGCCAAGCGCCTGCACCGCGCTAGGCGCACGGGGCCCTGGCGGCAGCATCGACGATTCACTGGCCTTGAGCGACATATTTTCGGCACCTGCCATGTCTCCACACCCCCTTGTTTTCACTCATACGTTTCTCTCTCGCGATTCGCGGGACGGTGTCTCTGTCCACTATTGCCCGCTAACGGCGGGATTCGCTTGTATATCCACGGTCTATCGCTACCGATTAGGCTCGCTGCACTTGCCATTCAGGTAGCGGGGATTTAGGATACCGCGAAAGTCCTACTAAATGGGCTTTGTTGTTTGTGCACAGCTGTGACTACAGAGGCCAAACAGCCGCACCCCGAGCACCAGTACCTTAATCGGTGAAAGGACCGGTCTTAAACACCGGTGATCCGGGTTCGAGCCCCGGCTGGTGCATGAAAAACCGCCAAGTCAGGAGTGCTCACGCATGACAATGAACCTCTTCGATTTCTTTGAGGACACTGGCTCGTGGACTGAAACGCCTACCCTTTGGGCAGCTCGTGCCCCGCGACGACCGCGCCATGAGTACGACCTGAAGCTCCTGCCGCGCCGTCCGGAATGGCGTGAGGACCCAAATTCACTGGCGGTGCTCGACCAGCTCGCTGACAAGCCGTGGGTGGCTGCGGTAATTCGCGACCGTGACGCTGTGCGCCTGCGCCTGGCTGACAGCTGGATCGAGGCATTAGGCGCCACGCTGGAGGCGGGCGGAAGTGGAGAGACGCCGCTCGCCGATCTCGCCGAAGGTCGACACTTCTCGGTCCAGTTCTGGGATGCCAACGCGACCAAGGCTCTGCACATCGGCCATCTGCGCAACCTCGCGATCGGCAACGCGCTTGCAGCCGCGCTGGCGCAGGCCGGCGCGCAGATCGAGCGCCGCAGCCGCATCTCCGACATGGGCCGAGCGATGGGCGAGGCGATGGCCGGGGTCATGCGCAGCGGCCGTCATGCGCAGGGCTGGTCCGACGGCGATGAGAAGAGCGACCACTTCGTCGGTGCCTGCTACGCAGACTACGTCGCGGCCGGTGTAGCACCGATCGCCGGCGAGCTTGAGGTGGCAGAGGACTCGCTCTCGCGCGAGGTTCACGTGCAAAACGACGCCGCCGACGATCTGATCAAGCGAGTCCTCTCCGGGGAGCGCGAGGCGCTTGAGCTGTGGTACAAGACGCGCGCCTGGGTGATCGCCGGGCAACGCAAGACGCTCGCGCGCCTCGGGGTTTCCTTCGACCGTGTCCTGTTCGAGTCCGACTACCTGCAGGAGACGGTCACGCTCGTGCAGGCGGGGCTCTCGCGTGGCACTCTCCGACGACGCGAGGACGGCGTCGTCGTCTACGCCACGGGACTGAAGGAGCTCGAGGAGGTGCCTCTTGTGCGCGCCGACGGACTCTCGACCCAACACATGCGTTCGTTGACCTACGCGATGACGGCTCCCGAGCTCGAGGGCATGACCTCCCTGCAGGTCACGGGCTCGGAGTGGGTCGCACATGTGACGAGCATCCGCAAGCTCGCCGCGGAGCTGCGACCGGAGCTGAACGGCGGCTTTCACCCCAGCCGCAGCATCTTCCACGGAATGGTCTCCAGCGAGAATCGCGCGCTGACCTCGAGTGCGGGTGCGCTGCTGATCGACGAGCTGGCCGAGTGGCTCGACGCGCAGATCGACGGCGACCCCGTGCGGCATGAGGTGCGCCGTACCCACCCGGCTCCGGAACGCATCGCGGCGCAGCTGGCGCTCGGCTACTTCCTCCCCCACCCCGCAAGCCCGGACATGGACTTTGCGCCCGAGCGGCTGTTGCGCGAGGATGAGAGCCTCGGCTGGGACCTTGCGCGAGCGCGAGCGCGCCGCAGCCAGACAGGCGCGAGCTACGGACGACCGGCCGAGGACCCCGACTATCGCTTCGCCGTCGTCCAATCCGAGCTCTACCGCCGCTACCTGCGGCTCGCGGTAGAGCGCCTGGACGTGAGGCCGCTTGCGCACTATCTCAAGCACCTGGCGATCTGGTACCTCGAGGCCGAGCGCGGAGAACACGTCGAGCGGGTTGTGCACACGCTGCTGGACCGTAGCGCCCGCGGCCTGGGACTGGAGGTCACACCGTGAGCACGCTGCTGATCGACAACTACGACTCCTACACCTACAACGTCTTTCACCTGCTCGCCGCGGTCTCGGGCGAGGAGCCGATCGTGGTGCGCAACGACGTCGTCTCCTGGCGCGCCCTCTTACGCTGGGACTTCGAGGCGATCGTCCTCTCCCCGGGACCCGGCCGCCCCGAGCGCTGGCACGACTTCGGTGTCTGCGCGGACATCCTGCGCTCGAGCGAGGTTCCCGTACTCGGCGTCTGCCTCGGCCACCAGGGCCTCGGGTACCTCCTGAACGGCATGGTCGTCGGCGCGCCGACGGTGATGCACGGTCGCCTGAGCGCCGTCAAACACGACGGCGGCGGCCTGTTCGCGGGCATCCCGCAGGACTTCTCGGTCGTGCGCTACCACTCACTTGCCGTCACCGACGATCTCGGTCCGGAAGGGCGCGTGACCGCCTGGACGGATACCGGGGTGGTGATGGGGATCGAACATCGCCGGCGGCCGATGTGGGGCGTCCAGTTCCACCCGGAGTCTGTGGCGACTGAGCACGGCCGTCGGCTGTTCGAGAACTTCTATGCGCTCGCTCGCGCGCATCGCAGCTCGCGCGGTGCGGGCTCCAGCCCTCGCCTGGCGCCGCCGCCGCGCCCTGCACGCACCCCGGAGTCCCGCGCCAAAGGGCCGCCGCTAGAGCTTTGCAGACGCTCTTTGGAGGGCGAGGTCTCGGCCGAGCTGCTGTTCGAACGGCTGTTCGGGGCCGCCGAGCACGCCTTCTGGCTCGACAGCGCCGACGCGCCGAGCACACTCGCTCGTTCCTCCTTTCTTGGCACAACCGCAGGCCCACACCGCTGCCTGATCGAATACGACGTCGAGCGCCAGCTCGTAAGCCTGCATAGAGCCGACGGCACGACGGAGGTGCAGGGCTCGGTCTTCGAGGTGCTCGACCGTGAGCTCGGCGAGCACATGCTCGAGCCGCCTGACGAGCTCCCCCACGGCCTGCTCGGCGGCTTCGTCGGCTTCCTAGGCTATGAGTGCAAGGCCGACTGCGGCTCCCCCAACGTGCACAGCTCGGATGTCCCCGACGCGGTGTTGATGCTTGCAAACCGTGTGGTGGTGGTCGACCACGTCGCCCACCGTACCCATCTGCTGGCGCTCTGCCAGGCAGGCGAGCTGGAGGCCGAGCAATGGCTCGACGAGGCCGAGATGGCCGCACGCACGGTACTCGCGGAGCAATCAGGGCCACCGACACAAGCGCAGCCGCCGACGGCTTCAGCGGCCGGGGGCGACCACTCAGCCCAGGTCACCTTCCACTGTGGTCGCGGCCGCGACCAGTACTTGGCCGACATCGCGCGCTGTCATGTGGCGCTGACGGCAGGCGAGTCCTATGAGGTCTGCCTGACCGACCAGATTCACACGGGAGCCAGCCCCGAGCCATTCGCGCTCTACCAGCTACTACGTCGGCGCAACCCTGCGCCGTTCGCCGCCTACCTGAAGCTAGGCGAGCTCGCCGTGCTGAGCTCATCGCCCGAGCGGTTCCTGTCCGTCGACCGCGATCGCCGTTTGGAGGCCCGCCCGATCAAGGGCACGGCGCCACGCTCGCCCGACGCGGCATGCGACGAGGCGCTTCGCCAGGAGTTGCTGAGCGACGAGAAGACCTTTGCCGAGCACCTGATGATCGTCGATTTGTTGCGCAACGACCTGGGGCGAGTGTGCGAGGTCGACAGCGTGAGGGTTCCGCAGTTCATGGTCGTGGAGCCCTACACGACGGTGCATCAGCTGATCTCGACGATCACGGGCGTGCTCGAGCGCGAGCGCACGCCGGTGCAGGGCGTGCGTGCGTGCTTCCCGGGCGGCTCGATGACGGGGGCACCGAAGCTGCGCACGATGGGGATCATCGACGACATCGAGTGCGAGGCCCGCGGCGTCTACTCTGGCGCGCTCGGCTACTTCGGCTTCGACGGAAGCGTCGACCTCAGCATCGTGATCCGCACGATCGTGATCCGCCCGGGATCGACGACGATCGGCGCGGGCGGGGCGATCGTGATGCAGTCCGATCCCGCCGAGGAGTTCGACGAGGTCCTGCTCAAGGCGCGAGCGCCGATGGCCGCGGTCGCACGCGCCGTCACAGGCAGCGACGCCGTGGATGCGTGGACCCTGCAGGTGGAGCCCGAGCGGGTCGTGGCGGGGGCGCGATGAGCAGTCCAGCTCGGATCCAGACGCCGGCGTCGGCAGCAGACTCCGCGAACGTAGGATTGCGCGTCCGCGCCGCCCAGCACGATGACGTGCAGGCAGTCGCGGCGGCCGTCTCGCAGCTGCTGCTCGAGCTCGGGGGCACGCCGCCACCGCTGCCGGCGATGGAAGCCGCGGCCGGCGAGATAGTCCGCGATCACGCCGTCGGCGCGGTGCTGATAGCCGAGGCAGAGGGGGCCCTCGTGGGGGTGCTCGCGGCAAGCTGGCAGACGGCGATCCATGTCCCCGGCCGTTACGGGCTGATCCAGGATCTCTGGGTGGATCCGGCGCTACGCAGCCAGGCTGTTGGGGCCGCGCTCATCGACGCGCTCTGTCGGCTCGCCCGCGAGCACGGAGTCAAACGCCTGGAGGTCGGCCTGCCGCGCGAGCACTTCGCGGCGATCGGCCCAACGGTGGCCTTCTACCGGCGCGAGGGCTTCACTCCCCTCGGGCAGCGCATGAGAAAGGCCCTCACATGAGCGACCTGGCGGCTTTTCGCGAGCGTTTGGACCTCCTCGACGAGCAGATCACATGCCTTCTGGGCGATCGTTTCGCGGTCTGCCGCGAGATTGCGCTCTACAAGCACGAGCACGATATTCCGATGATGCAACCCGAGCGCGTCGTCGAGGTACGAGAACGCTATCGCGCCCGCGGCCGCGAGGCCGAGCTGCCACCGGACTTCGTCGAGCAGCTGTTCGAGCTGCTGATCGTCGCCACCTGCCGGATGGAGGACGAGCTCATCGACAGCCACGCCGCGGCGGAAGAGGGTGCCACGCGGTGACGCGCCCGACGTTCATCACACTCGGGCCGTCGGGCACGTGCCACGAGAACGCGCTGCGCCACTACCTCGACTTCCAGGAGGTAACCGAGTTCGAGCTCGAACTCGTCGAGGACTTGCTGGAGGCGATCGTCGCGGTGCGCGAGCGACCGAACACGTTCCTCGTACAGTGCAGCGCCCACGTTCAGGTGCATCTCGTCACGGAGCGCTACCACGAGGACGTGTTCGTCGTGGACACCTTCATCTACCCCACGAAGGAGCTCGGGCTGATCGTGCGCAACGATGTCGAGCGCCCGCGCAGCCTCGGCATCGTCTCGGCCACCCGGGGCTACCTCGACCTCTCGCCGTGGGAGACGATCATCGACCAGCCCTCCAAGCCGGTTGTCGCCGCCAACCTGCTCGCGGGGCGCTTCGACGCGGGCCTCACGCACGTTCACCACGCCGAGGAAAACCCGGACGAGCTGCAGCTGGTGGAGTACTACGGCGCCATCGACACCACCTGGGTGGTCTACGGTCCCCGCAAGCGCTTCTGCGGCGCCATCATCGGGCAGCGTGCCCCATGGCTTTTCGACGACGAGCCGTCGGAGACATTCGCCGCAGATCATTGACAACCTGGGGCACGAAGTGCACCCTGCCCGTGGCATCCCAATATGCGGAATGCCGGGGCACCGCCCTGACGGCGCCCCGGAGGCCATAACAGCGAACGGGGAGTAGTCATGCAACGACTCAAACCAGCTCTTGCCCTGGTGGTGGCGATCGTCGCGACCACCGCTGTCACCACGGCGACTGCAGCCGCCGAACTGGGGTTCTTACCCACCACCACCTTCACCGGCGAAGGTGGTGCGAGCAAAATCGTCGCCTTAGGCGGCGACGAACTCATGTGCAACGCCAACACGCTGAAAGAAGGGGCGATGACCAATGACGGCACAGGCAAAATTGGCAAAATTGACTTCACTGGATGTAAATCCCTCACGGTCGCAGCAAACAGCTTAGGTGATGTCGCCGAAACCGTCTTAATAGATAACGCAACCTACAAAATCTGCATCCTCGACAAAGCCAAATTAGAGATGGGAATCGTCATTCGCATTCCCTCGCCTGGGGTCCATGTCGAAGTCCCACTGGCCAAAACCTTATACCTAATTTCGGGGGTATTCATGGGTCAGATCACTCCCGACGTCAAAAAAACCAAAGAATTTGTAGTGGAATTCAAGAAAGGCGCCAACGATCAGGAATTCAAAGAATGTGAACTCGGCGCCAAAGAAGTCCTGTTACTAGAAGTCAACGAGAACAAAAAACCCGAAGAAGCGGCACTGGTGCAGAAAGAGACACTCACCATGGTCGCGGCAACAGAAATCATGGAGTCCTGAGCACACGACTCCAGTACCAAGAGAACGGAGTAGTCCATGAAACGACTCAAGCTAATCCTAGCGACTGTCGCAACGATGGCCGCTGTCGCATCTATCGCCGCAGCCGCATCGGCAGAAGTCGGATTCTCACCCAACACAACGTTTACCGGCGAAGGAGCCGCCGGCAAATTTGTGACGTTAGCTGGCACTGAAATCGCCTGCGGAGCCAATACACTTACAGGCGGTACGATGAAAAACAACAGAGAAGGTAAGATTGCACACGTGGATTTCACAAAATGCAAAGCCCTGGGCACCTTCGCCGCCAACAGCTTAAACGACTCAGCGGAAACCATATTACTCGATAATGCCATCTACAATATTTGTTTTATCGATAAAGCGAAATTAGACATGGGTTTCGTTGTCCACCTCCCATCGCCTGGCGTCCACGTCGAAGTCCCAGCCGCGAAAACGTTATTCTGGATTACGGGCTGGGTCATCGGCTTAATCACGCCTGACGCGACGAAAGCGAAAGTGTTCGAAGTGAAATTTGGTCGAAGCACTACGACAAAAGATCAGGAAGTCACGAAATGCGAAGGAGGCGCGACAGAAGTGCTCTTATCCGAAATAAACGAGGAAAAAAAACCTGAAGAAGGCGCTCTCGTACAGACGGAGAAACTCACCATGGCCGCCCAAACCGAACTCGTGGAGGCGTAACGACGCGAGACTGACTACCGGAAGATAGACGCCTGAGGAGCTGTCCAAGCCGGACCGCTCCTCAGGCACGTTCAGTCTCGAGCGAGCGCGTGCATGGCGGTTGGAGCGTGAGCGTGCGCTGCTTGTCTGCGTGGCTGGCGGCGCTCTGGACGGTCAGCCCCGAGACCGAGCCCAACGCGCGCTCGATCTCGCGAGCCGCGTGCGGTGCCGTGACGCCGGGTCGAGCAGCAGCTTGTATCCGCTTGGATATGTGTTGCCCCATGCCCGTGCGTAATCCGCGGCGCCGAGGATCATCGCCTGGGAGCCCAACCAATGTTCGTGGAGACTGCCGCCGGGCGAACGCGCGGGATGGCACGGTAAAGGACTGGCCGAGATGAAGGTGATGTTTGAGCTGGGCCGGGTTTCGCGGAGGGCTGTGATCTGGCCTGGGTTTAGCGGAGTCGTGTTTCTGGAATCCTCCGGCGTTCAGCGAGGAGGAAGTAATGCCCAGCAGGTATCCAGTCGAGGTGCGCCGGCAGGTTGTGGAGCTCGCTCGCTCCGGCACGAGGGTTGCGCAGCTTGCCGAGACGTTCGGGATGAGCGGGGCCGTGATCTATGGCTGGCTGAAGCAGGAGCGCATCGACCGCGGTGAGGCGCCTGGATTGAGCACCGAGGGACAGATGGAGCTCGCGGCGGCGAAGAGACGGATTCGCCAGCTGGAGACCGAACTCGCGGTCTCCAGGAAGGTCAACGAGGTGTTCCTCGAGCAGAACCTACCCCCAAAAGCCTCTTCCCGGTGATCGCTTCCCTGACCGGGCAGGGGTTCGATGTGCAGCACGCCTGCATGATGCTCGGCGTGTCCGTCTCGGGCTACTACGACTGGAAGGTGCGCCCGCCATCGGCAAGAACGCTGAGGCATGCGTGGCTTGCTGGTGAAATCGCACAGGTGCACAAGGACTCCGGTGGCACCTATGGCAAGTTGAGAGTGACCGCTGAGCTCAGATACGGCCGTGGTATCCACGTCGGCAAGGAACAGGTGCATCTTCTGATGAAGCGCATGGGTATCTATGGGCTTCCGAAGCGCCGGCTGCCCCGCGGCGCGAGGGTCGGCAAGGCCAGCTCGCTGGATCTGGTGCGCAGACGCTTCAGTGCCGAGGGCCCTGCCCGGCTGTGGATGACCGACATAACGGAGCACCCGACCAGGGAAGGCAAGATCTACTGCTGCGCGGTGATCGACGCGTTCTCACGCATGGTCGTTGGCTGGTCGATCGACAGCAGACAAACCGGGCTCCTGGTCACAAGCGCGCTCGGGATGGCGTTGAACAGGAGAGCGCCGATGGAGGGCGGAATCATTCACGGGAGTGCAATTCGCATCTTGGGTCTTCAGCCAGAAGGTCACCGAAGCCGGCCTCGCACCATCCGTCGGTGCTGTCGGCGCTCCGTTCGACAATGCCATGGTGGAGGCGTTCTGGGCCCGCATGCAGGTCGAGCTGCTCAACCGCCGAAGGTGGAAGACACGCGTCGAGCTCGCCAGCGCGATCCATGACTACATCGAGATCTGGCACAACACCAGAAGACGGCATAGCGCCCTGAACATGCTCACACCCAGCGAATACGAGAACCAACACCAACAACAAGAGATCGCCGCCTGATTCCAAACGCGCGACTCCAAGAAACCTGGGCCAGATCACAGCCTCCGTGGAACTCAGGACGGCTCAGATCGTTTGCGGGCGGCTTATCGGGCGTTGAACCCGAAGGCTGCCACGGGGGTCGATGGCGTGAGCTGGGAGGAGTACGGGCGGGAGCTGGAGGGTAACCTCTCAGACCTGCACGCACGCCTTCACAGGGGCGCTTACCGGGCGAAGCCGTCTCGCAGGGTGTTCATAGCGAAGGCCGACGGGTGCCAGCGTGCGCTCGGGGTCGCTGCGCTGGAGGACAAGATCCTCCAGCGGGCGCTGGTCGAGGTGTTGAACGCTGTCTACGAGTGCGACTTCCTTGGTTTCTCCTACGGGTTTCGGCCTGGACGCAGCCAGCATGATGCGCTGGACGCGCTCGCGGCCGGGATCACTCGCAGGAGGGTGAACCGGGTGCTCGACGTGGACATCCGCGACTACTTCTCCAGCCTCGATCACTCATGGCTGGTGAAGTTCATCGAGCACCGGATCGCGGATAAACGGGTTCTTCGCTTGATCCAGAAATGGTTGAAGGCGGGGGTCCTCGAGGACGGGGTCTGGTCGCAGACGCTGGAGGGAACGCCGCAAGGCGCTTCGGTTTCGACGCTCCTTGCAAATGTTTACCTTTACTACGTCTTTGACCTGTGGGCTCACCAGTACAGACGCCAGCGCGCGCACGGCGACGTGATAATCGTGCGTTTCGCTGACGACTGCGTGGTGGGCTTTGAGCACCGGGATGACGCCGAGCGGTTCCAGGCGGAGCTTCGCAGAAGACTGGCGGAGTTCTCCCTGGAGCTGAATGCCGAGAAGACGCGGCTGATCGAGTTCGGACGGTTTGCCGTCCGGGACCGGCAGGCGCGGTGTCTTGGCAAGCCTGAGACGTTCTCCTTCCTCGGCTTCACGCACATTTGCGCGAAGGCCAGGAAGACGGGGCGGTTCAAGCTGAAGCGCATCACCGACTCCAAGCGGACGCGCGCCAAGCTGCGCGAGGTGAAGGCCGAGCTCAGACGACGGCGGCATCTGTCCATCCCCGAGCAAGGCCGCTGGCTCGCCAGCGTCCTGCGTGGGCACTGCAATTACTACGCGGTGCCCGACAACAGCAAGGCGCTGAACGCCTTCCGCTACCAGATCATCCAGCATTGGCACAAGGCGCTTCGGCGTCGCAGCCAGCGCACAACGATGACCTGGGCACGGATGACGTGCCTCGCTGACCGATGGCTACCGAAAATACGCATCCAGCACCCCTGGTCCCACGCTCGCTTTGACGCCAGAATCCAAGGCAGGAGCCCAGTGCGGTAGTCCCGCACGCTGGGATCTGCGCGGGGGGCCGCCAGCAATGGCGGTCCCTACCGCGACCATCGTCCCACGTTGCTCTGACCTCGCGCGGTGTGCGGTAGGCGAGCCGGCTGTGGGGCCGGTCGTGGTAGTGCTCGATGTAGTTGTTGATCACCTCCCGTGCTTGGTCGAGGGTCTCGAACTCGTGGCGCCAGACGCATCGCTCCTTGAGGTAGCGGAACCAGCTCTCGATGAACGCTTGGCTCTCGGGGTCGCGGTAGCCGCCACGGCGGTGAGTCACACCGAGCCCAGACATCACCAGCCGTGTTGCTCTCGCGGTGAACGCTGAGCCGTTATCCGGGCATGAAGATGGCGTTTGGAGCTGTCCGGTGACTTGGGAAGCCTTTTGGATCCCGGGATAGGGGCTGCTCCGGGAAGCGCGTGTAGGGCAGGCCGCTGGTAACCGATGGGCTGAGAGCCCGGCGTTGTTCGTGGCCGCCCCTGCGACTTGTCCGGGTGTGCTGTGAGCACGAATCCGTCTTTGTCGCTTGCCCGCCGCCTTCCTTGCAAATAACGACGAAGGGAGAGCAGGTGCGGTTCATCGGGATGGACGTGCATCGCGACTTCTGTGAGATCGCGATCGCGCAGGAGGGCGGCCGGGTTCGCTCGGCCGGGAGGATTGACAGCACAATCGAGCAGCTGACGCTGTTCGCGCAGAGCCTGGCGCCGGACGACATCGTGGCACTCGAGGCGACCAGCGGCGCGGGGATGATCGCGGAGGTGATCCGTCCGCATGTCGGGGAAGTGGTGGTCGCGAACACGCGACGGCTGCCGCAGATCAGCCGGGCGAAGGCGAAGACTGACCGGCTTGACGCGCGGATGCTCGCGCGGCTCGCAGCGAGCGGGTTCCTGGAGACGGTGTGGGCACCGGATGAGCAGACGCGTGCGCTGCGTAGGTTGTGCGCGCGGCGAGAGGCACTCGTCCGCGCTCGGACGCGCGCGAAGAACGAGGCGCATGCCGTGCCGGCCCGCAACCTGTGTGGTCGCCCGCCCGTCACCGACGCATTCGGCAAGTGTGGACGGCAATGGCTCGTGTCGCTTGCACTGCCCGTCGACGAGCGACTGACACTCGACGGCTGCCTGCGCCAGGTCGACTTGCTCGATATCGAGCTTGCGGCGCTCGACCGGGCGCTCGCCGAGCGAGCGTTGGGCTCCCCGGAGATCCGCCGGCTGATGACGATCCCCGGGGTGAATGTGCAGACCGCGGCGGCATTCTTGGCCGCGGTCGGGGATATCCAACGGTTCCCCTCAGCGCGGCAGCTGGTGGGGTATCTCGGATTGGATCCTCGTGTTCGCCAGTCGGGCAACAGCGACGCCCGTCACGGCCACATCTCAAAGACGGGCTCGAGCCTGGCGCGCGGCATGCTCGGCGAGGCCGCGTGGTCGGTCGCGCAAAACCCCGGGTCCCTTGAAAGCGTTCTTCGAGCGCATCCGCTCACGCAAGGGCCCACAGGTCGCAGCAACCGCGACTGCCCGCAAGCTGGCGTGCTTGTTCTGGTGCCTATTGACACGCGAGCAGGACTACGCCTTCGCTCGACCCGCGATGACACGCTTCAAGATTCGCCAGCTCGAGCTCGCCGCGGGCGCCGCGCCACAACGCGGCAAGGCCGGTGTCGCCGGCGGTCACAAGACCAAAAGCGTGCGCGAAGCCGAGCGCCGACTCGCGATCCAAGCCGAGACGGCCTATCGCCGGACGATCGCTGATTGGAAAGCCACGGGCCCGGCAAGAGCGGGTGCGGGCGCGACACTGGGGCGCGCATCCAAACAGCCCTCGAAGGGCAAAGCCGCGCGGCAGGCCACAAGCCCCTGACGCCTGCGCTTCGCTCCGTCAGTCACCCGCACCCACCAACACTCAACCACAGGAGCCGCCGGCCGACAAGCGCACTTGACTTTCATCCGTCCGTCCCGAGGGTAAGTGTCCCGGGCCGGATGTGCTGCTCAGCAACGGCGGCTTGGATGACGGCGGTCGCCTCGTTGGCGCGGCAACGGAGTGTGAGGTCCCAGCCGACGATCTCGCGGGTGCAGCAGTCGATGATCGCGTTCAGCTAGACCCAGCCGCGCTCAGAGACCCAGATGCTCGTCATGTCGAGATGCCAGAGCTGCCGGGGCCGCTCGACCCGGAAGAACCCCGGCCGACGGCGCCGCGGCTCGCGATGGCAGCGCTGGATCAGTTTGCGCTCGCGCATCACCCTGAGTACGCGCTTGCGGTTCACCGCCTGTCCGAGCCTGCGATTCACCCACGCGGTCACGATCCGGTAGCCATCGGTCGGGTTCTCCTCGCACACCTCGACGATCGCCCGCTCAACGTCGTCGGCAGGCCTGCAGGATCGCCGGGCAGCGGCGGGTGCCTTCACCGGGGTCCGGTAGATCGCTTGGCGGCTGACTTGTGCAACGCGCGCAACAGCCGAGAGCGCGAAGCCCTCGGCGACGAGTTCACGAGACCGGGTGACGTGCATACCTACTCCCAGTCCCGCGACAGTTTTCCCGCGATCTCAAGCTCGTAGGTCTTGCGACCCAACGTGCGCTCGAGGTCACGCACGCGCTTGCGGAGCTCAGCGATCTCGGTGCGCTCCTCCTTGCCGGAGAGCCGCTCGGCGGCGCCCTCCAAGAGTTTGTCGCGCCAGGAGCAGTAGAGGGTCTCTGAGATCTGATGCTCCCGGCAGACCTCGGCCACCGACCGCTCGCCACGCAGGCCAGCGAGCACGATCGCGAGCTTCTGCTGCACGGTCCAGCTGCGGTACTTCTTCGTTCGCTCAACGCCAATCTCCTTCGGTTGAGCGGCCCATGCTGAAAGGCGCCCCGGACGCGATCTCGTCGGGTAGCCGGGGCGGTTGCCCGCCCCGGCTCCCACAGAACCGTGCTTGTGCTGTTCACACACGGCTCCTCGGGATGGCGGGTTCTGGACCCCGCCGCCGGCCGCTTTCAACGACCTTGATTTATCCCCACTCCATCGCGAGCTGCGGGTGGGTGGGGGCGACGATCTCCTCGTGCCATTTGCGGTGCAGCAGCACCAGCGAGTCGAGTCCGCGGTCGGTGAAGAACCGGGTCCGCAGAGCGTTATCGACTTGCGGGATATGGCTGAGCGCCCATAGGGACCTTCGTCCCGTATAGACGCCGTGCCATGCTGCCCGCGGGTTGACACCGAGGGCGATGAGGTTGCGAACGATCGTCGGGCGGCGCTTCCAGTGGTGCAGCAGGATGGCACGCAATCGACGCCGGATATGGGCATCGAGAGCGCGTAACACGAACTGCTCGCCGGGCGAGACGATCCGGAAGTACTGGTGCCAGCCGCGCAGCCACACGTTGATCCGCAGGATGCACCCCTGAAGGGAGCGCCCCCAGACTCTCGGTGTGAGCTGGCGGATCTTCGCCATCGCCATGCGCTTGGTGCGCTGGGAGAGCAGAATCTCCACAGTTCCGGTCTGCGGGTCTAACCGCAGACTGAACCCGAGGAAATGGCAGTCCTCCGGACGAGCGATGGCTGACTTGGCTTGGTTGATCTTCAGGCGCAAGCGCCCTTCGATGAACCTCCTCAGGCTGGCCATCACCCGCAGCCCCGCTCGCTCGCTCTTGACGTAGACGTTGCCGTCATCCGCGTAGCGAACGAACCGGTGGCCACGCCGGTCAAGCTCCCAGTCGAGCTCGTCCAGCACGATGTTCGATAGCAACGGGGAAAGTGGCGAGCCCTGCGGCACGCCCTCCTCGTTTGCGACCACAACGCCGTCCGGCATCACGATCTTGGCCTTCAGCAACCGTCCGATGAGCACAAGCAGCCGCCGGTCCGGAGCTCGCTGAGCGAGCCGGGACATCAGCCGCTGGTGGCAGACCCGATCGAAGAACTTCTCCAGATCGATGTCAACCACCCACCCGTACCCATCTTGCAGATGCTGCTTGGCCTCCTCGATCGCCGTATGGCAACCACGACCCGGTCTGAACCCGTGACTCGACGGGTGGAACGTCGGCTCGAAGGCAGGCTCGAGTACCTGACGCACGGCCTCACAAACCACCCGGTCGATCACGTTCGGGATGCCCAGCCCGCGCTCACCTCCACCCACCTTCGGGATCATCACCCGGCGCGTCGCGCCAGCTCGATAGCTCCCATCCAGCAAAGCAGTGGCCAGCCTCGGACCCGCGAGCGGCCACTGCTCACGCAGCTCGCCGACCGTCTGCCCATCAGGCCCGGGCGCCCCTTTGTTTGACACCACCTTCACCAACGCCGCCGTCAAACGGCTCACAACCCCTTCCATCGTCACCGACGTGACCTGTTCTGCATTGACGATCGCCTCCGGCGCCCTCGCTTGGCCGGTCCCCGACAGGTTCGAGGCCACCACGCGAGCGGACCCTCGCGGGTCTTCTGCTGTCGCGATCGGCAGGCAAAGCTGTCCCGCCGTTTGATCAACCGGGATCGCCTTCCCTTGCCCACCAGGACTCGACCCGGCACGCTCAGCGGGCATTACCCCGCCTTCCAGTAATACGCGACCCTCCAACTTCTGCTGGGCCATCAACCGTCGTCCTCTCGTTCTCCGGCCTACCGGCCAACAACCCGGAACCCAGCAGATCTCCTGGGGTAAGACGCTGAGATTTCGCCGCGATCACGTCGCCAATACGCCCCCCGGGACCGACAGGAACAGGGCATCGCTGCCGGCGGCCAGCTCACCCACCCAAAGGACGCCTTACGGCGCTTCACTCTCGTTCGCAACCACGACACACCTACGGCTTCCTTCAGACCCGCCCTCACGGAAGCCCCGCAGCGCAAACAGCCACACTGGGACCGCCCGGTGAACTCCGAGCCGCGCCCTTGCCTCATCAATGTCGGGTTCCCCCTGTCAGGGTCCCAGGACAGGACTTCCACCTCCGATCTCAAACGCCATGCCCAGCACACCGCTACGGCCTACGGCCTACGCTGCGATCACGTCCCAGCAAACCCTCAGTCAGCAACCTGTCAACACCAGCACGGGGAGCGCACCACAGTGTGCTCGCGGGGGTCTCGCTGGTGCGGTAGGCATCCGAGCAGCGTGTTGACGGCAAACGTATGGCGCAGGTCATGCGGTCGTGGACGGCAGTTGACCGTCCGTGGGTGCAGCCCGGCGTGCGCGACGATCTGCTTGAACGCGAGGTGAACGTTGCAGTAGATCAGCCTGGTCCCGGCAGCTGAGGTGAACACCGCCGTGGTCGGCTCGGGCGGGATGGGCCGATCACGGCGAGCGAGATAGGACTGCAGAGCCGTGATCGTGGTTGACCTCACGCGACTTGCCGAACTTGGTGTCGCGCACGATCAGCAATCTGTTGGCGAGGGCGATCGCTGCGGTCCAGGCGGATTGCCTCACCGACTCGCATCCCGCTCACCGCGAGCTCCCCTCTCGAGAATGGAGAACACAGCCTCCCCGTCTGGCCGGATTATGCCGACAT
Organism: uncultured Solirubrobacterales bacterium; assembly: GCA_963785435.1. Lineage (GTDB taxonomy): Bacteria > Actinomycetota > Thermoleophilia > Solirubrobacterales > Solirubrobacteraceae > Palsa-744. Next base: position 1,459,800 of record CAWAVE010000005.1, on the reverse strand, counting down.
CAGCACCCCCGAACCAAGCAATTGCAGGCTCTTCGCGGCCACCTCGGCATAATCCGCGCCTCGGCATAGTGGAGATTATGCCGACGTCGGCATAATGTGCATCTGATCGTCACAGCCTGAAATACGTGCCCGCAAGCAATACGAGCAGGTCACCAAAGACCTGCGGCCGATCTACACCGCGACCTGCGCCGACGCCGCTCTCGTGGCGCTCGAGGCGTTCGAGGAGAAGTGGGGCCAGCAGATACCCGTGATCGGGCAGGCATGGCGAAACGCGTGGGAGCACCTCACCCCGTTCATGGCGTTCGAGCCCGAGGTCCGTAGGGTCATTTACATCACGAACGCGATCGAGGCGCTCAACCGGCAGCTACGAAAGGCACTCAAGACGAAGGGGCACTTCCCGACCGAGGACGCAGCCCGGAAGCTGATCTACCTCGCGATCGGAAACGCGGTCCCACAATGGACCAGGACCCGCGGCTGGACAAAGGCAATGCTCGCGTTCAAGATTCACTGTGAGACTTCGGTTGCCGGATGTTGATGGAGCGGTGTGTTCCGTCGGGTGCGGTGTTCAGGCTCGGCTGCTGGTGGCGAGGAGCGTGACTCAAAGATCCATTGATCCCCGTTCTCGGGTGTCCTGCCGTTAGATATGTCTGCTTCACGCTGCCGGCACCGGCCTGGTCTTCCGCTGAGTGGCCTGATTAGAAGCCTGTCCACCCCTTCCGGGGTGTGACTCATCACAGTCCTGCCCTGCGGTTCGCATGCCCAGACCGGCGCACGACAGCAACCCCTACACGAGGAGTCTCGTCTAATGCTGGCAGAGCAAGTCGACCACGTCATCGGCGTGGATACCCACAGGGATAGCAACACCGCTGCGATCCTGAACACTGCGGGCGCGCTACAAGCACAAACCACGCTCGCTACCGACGCATTCGGCTACCGGCGGCTGTTCGCGTTCGCGCGCAAGCATGCTCCTGGCCGCCGCTGCTGGGCGATCGAGGGCACCGGCAGCTTCGGTGCAGGCCTGACGAGCTTCCTGCTCGAGCACGGCGAGTGGGTGGTCGAGATCGACCGTCCGAAGCGCCCAGCGCGCCGCAACGGCGCCAAGAGCGACGATCTCGACGCCGCTCGTGCTGCGCGCGAGGCGCTCTCCAGAGAGCACCTCGCGCAGCCCCGGCAGCGTGGCTGGCGCGAGGCAATGCGTGTGCTGCTCATCACGCGCGAGGGCGCGATCCTCGCACGCACCAAAGCACTCACCCACCTCAAGTCGCTGCTGGTGTGTGCACCACCCCCACTGCGCGACCAGCTCCGTCGCCACCCGACTAACGAGCTCGTGACGCGCTGCTCGCGCCTGCGAACCTCACCAACTCAGACCGCTGAGCACCGCGCCACGATCACAGCCCTACGCGCGACCGCACGGCGGGCGCTCACCCTCGAAGCCGAGGCAGCCGACCTTGAAAGCCAGCTCGAGCTGCTACTCGCCGAGATCGCCCCCGAACTCCTCAACGAGCCCGGAATCGGCCCGATCAGCGCCGCGCAGCTACTCATCGCCTACTCGCACACCGGACGACTCCGATCAGAGGCTGCATTCGCGTCGCTCGCCGGCGCAGCACCGATACCAGCCTCCTCCGGACAAACCGTCCGCTATCGCCTCAACCGCGGCGGTGACCGCCAGCTCAACCGAGCTCTCCACACAATCGTCCTCTCCCGCCTCAACCACCACTCACCTACTCGCGCATACGCACACCGACGAGCCGCTGAAGGCAAGACCACCAGAGAGATAAAGCGCTGCCTCAAGCGCTACCTCGCCCGCCAGCTCTACCGCCAACTACAAGCGAACCCCCGCCTCAACCCGATCCCCGCAAACAGCGGAACTTGACAACCATAGAAGCATCTTCGGAGGCCGACTACCCAACTGAAACCACCAACGCCGCCTACACAGATAAACGGACACCCTCCAGCCCGGCGAGGTGGCCACCGTCGCCGGCGACGCGACTCGCCGTTGAGATCTCCCCGTCGCCGAGTGCCGCGTGTAGCACCTCGTGAAGTAGCCGGGCGTGGTTGACAGGGTCTGCGTTTGGTTGCTCGGCGAGTATGTCGGTGTAGTTGTAGGCTGCTTGGAATGTGAGGAGTGCGCGGAGCACGCCTCTACGCTGTCTGTGTGGTACGAATGTCGCGAACGCTGCGGCCCCCTCGAGGTTCCCGCGCTTGTGGATGGCCTCCAGGGCCAGCTCGCGAGCGCAGGGTCCGGGATGCGTCGCGCACGCCGGCGCAGGCGCCGCAGCTCGCAAACAGTCCGCGGGAACACGGCCAGCCAGTAGCGTAGGGAGGAGCCTGCGAACATCACCGCATCGCGTAGGGCGCCGTGTGGGCAGTGTGGGGGTAGTGAGACGCCGGTGGGGAGCCTGAGATGAGTTCGCCTGCGAAGACGATCTGGGCGTAGACGGGTTCGCGTCCGTCGGCGTAGAAGAGCACGACGATGTTCCCGTTGTGTGGCGGTCTCCTCAGCGCATCGATTGGGGATCTCATGTCCGGAGTCCAGGCCGAATGGCACTTCGACGTAGGCGCTGCCGAAGCCGAGGCGCGAGTTCGGCGAGCAACCGGCCAGCCCCGCGGGCGAGTAGCGCCGCGGGCTGGCAGATCGCTAGGCCAAGGGTCGTCGTTAGGTAGTTGATGCCCGCGGGCAACTGCAGGCTGACATCACTCAGCGGTGAGGCGGGCCGCCGCGGGTGTTGGCGATGTCGAACCCAAACCCGATTGTGGTGCTGGCGCCGCGCCGCTTCGGTGTGAAAGGAGGTGTGCAGCGTGACGGTCTCAGATGCGTTAGAGGCGGCCCGGCAGCACTGCGCAGGCAAGCATCGTCATGCGGGGCGCCGCCTGCTACACCGTCAGCGGACCGCTGAGCTGCACCGCCACGGCGTCCGTCCTGCGCTGGATAGCACCGATGAACCGTAGGCTCGATGCTCGTGCTCGGGCGTAGCTGCCTGAGCCACGAGTGACTGACAGGCTGCCGGTGAAAGTCGCGAAAGAGCCGATCACACGGTAGCTCGCCGATCCGTGCCCTGACAGCGAGCCGCCGCGCGGATAGATGTTGACTTCGGCTGTGACCCTGTTGCTCGAGACGAGGTGCAGGTGGATGTAGATCGTCCCTTTGATCGTTCCCGCCACCGTGCCCTGCTCGTTGAGTGTGAACCCGTGTCTGCTCGTCAGGCGCAGGTGGCCTGCCTCCTTGAGTGACACGGTTCGCGCCTCGTGCGTGGATGGCGTCCTGGCACCGGTGGCGGGCGCTAGGACTCCGGCGAGACTCGACGTACCGACGAGCACCGTGGCTGCAGTGAGCCAAGCGCGCCGCGGGCTCGGTCTCGCTTGTGGGTCTCTGTCACCGCTCATGGCAGGTTTAGTGGTGTTGTTTGGTGTGGTGTTTTTTGGGTTTGTGTTTGTGTGTTTTGTGTTTGTGGCAGTTGGTTGTGGTTAGTGGGGTGTTTTGTTTTGTTTGGAGGCCGTTTTGGGCGGTGAATTCGGTGGGCATGACGAGTTTGGTTTTGCAGAGGTTGCCGTTGGCGGCGAGGGCGGAGAATTTGCCTTGGGGTAGGTCGAGTTCGAAGGTGTTGAAGGGGACGTCGGGTGTGGTTTTGAATGTGGTTGAGGTGATGCCTTTGCGGATTAGGGTGTTGCCGATGAGTTGGACGGTGACGTTGTCGCCTTGGAGGATGATCGTGAGGGATGGGAACGCTTCGCCGCCGTGGGAGACGAAGTATGCGGGGCCTGTTAGGGGTGTGGGTAGTAGGGGGGTGTGGACGATCGCGTGTCCGATGATCGATTGTGGGGGGCAGCTTGCGGGGTTAGCTTCGAATGTCTTTGCGAGACATGCCTTTTGCAGTGTTGTGAGGCGTGAGGGGAGCTGCGTGGGGAGTTCGACTTTGACTTTCGCGATGTTGGTCTGGGTGCCCTGCGGCGCGTTGGGGTAGGAGAGCTTGACGTGAAGGCTCGCACCGTTCGCTTTCGAGGTCTTACCGTTGGTGGTGGCCGTGAATTTGGGTGCGAACTTCAGCGTCGCGCAGTTGGTGACCTGGAAGGGCACGGCCACGGGTGCGGTGGCGCCTTGGGTGCTTTGGATGTTGCCGGTGATGTTGAGGGGGCTGCAGTTGGTGGGGTTGAACGCGAACCCTGCCCGGTCGATGACGACGTTGACGTGCTTGATCTGTAGCGGGATGCCGTCGAGGATATGCGGGATCGCATATGGGCCTGTGGGGTCGGTTGTGACGATCGCCTGCGCGGTCGTGGGATCGATGTCGAGCCTCGCACGGACGATGACTTTGCCGAGGTCGAATGGGCCAGCCTTCGCGGGGTTGACGATCGACAGGCCGAACGGCGCGCCCTTATAAGGGCCGGTGATGAAGACCTGCCCGCCGGTCACGCTGAACGGGTTTCCGCCCAGCCCGACGCTGACGATGGTATGCCCGATCAGGCTTCCGGGGCCGCACGTCCCGGCGTTCGCCTGCGCTTCGGGGCATGGGGTGGTACTCGAGATCATGCCGGAGAAACCGGGTGGCATCCGCAGCTGCACGGACTGGATGTCCTGGCTTCCATCTTCACGGCTGATCGTCGTCGTTAGCGGCGTGAACGCCCCGGCCTGGATGTTCGTCGTGCCCGCGGCTAGCGTCGGCGCGAACGGTAGCGGGTTCTGGCACGGCCCGCCGTTCGGGCCGCTCGTTACCTGGAACGTCGAGGATGCCCCCACGGGCGGGGTTCCCGACCATGGCGTAAACGACGCCTGTGTTTCATAGCTGCCACACAGCGCGGGCGTCGAGAGCGGCGCACGGCTACCACCGAAGAAATGGAATTCGGCTTCTTCAAGAGGTGCCTGCGGCGAGTTCTTCAGCGTCGTGATGACCTGCCCAGTTTCGGTGAGATGCACTTCTCCCGCGAGCTTCACCAGCACACCAGAGACAGGGTCTTCAGCGACGATATACATCGCGACGAGCGAACCGAACGGGTTCAGGTTCTGCGCGGCGAGATAAACCGAGCCTTCAAGCGGGTCTGCGATCACAGGGATCTTGAACTTCACGGTCCCGATCTTCGACGCAGCGGGACAGAACGCCGCAGGTATCGTCGGCGTGAACAGGGCAGTACCATCGCCCGCTACTTCCTGAAAGCCGACCTGCCCCTCAGAGCACGCTTCCAGACCATCCGCGCCGGCAGGGTTCAAGCCCACGCCTGCAGGGAGCGTGACGGTCGTGTCCTTCACACTCGAGCTCGCGAGCCCCACAGGGTTCTGGTTGACTTCCTGGGGAACACGGACGTGCACCGTGAGCCCGGTCGGGGAGCTCGCGGACTGCACATCGGGCTGCACTTCGATCGACGGGGCAAACGGCAACTGGTTACAGCCCGTGATCCCCAAGAACCGTTCGAACTGGTCCTTCAACGCGTATTCCTTCGGCTCCAGGGCAACGCCCGCCGGGTTAGCCCGTGTCGGCCAGGACACGCCTTCAACGGTCGCCATGAACGGCAGCGTGCACGACGTCGGCAGCGTCAAGAACGGCGGCGGCTGACCTTGAGAGGTCGCCTGGCATTCCACGCTTGATCCTCCAAGTTTGCCTTCCAGCAGACACCCCCAACCCCGCGCACTATCGTGGTGAGGGTCCCCCGGCACGCCCCAGAACACGACAGTCGTCGTTAGGAAGTTTGCGAGCTCGGTGATGTTGCTCACGCTGACCGTCACACCATAGTCACTACCGGTCCGTACAGAGGTATCGAGCGTCACCGGAGAGCTCGCGTACTCAAAGCCGAAGCGCGCCGGCTCACCCCTACCAGGCGTCAAGTTGAACAACGGCACCGGGATCGTCTGCAGTTCGGTGTTCGCCGGTTCGTCGATCGTGATCGAAGCGACACCGACAACCGTGTCCTGCGGACAGCGATTCGCCGAGCCACCATTGATCACGCCACGAAAGTCGCTGTCGTTGCACTGCGGAATCGCGACGGTGTTACCCAGAAGCCCCGGCGGCAGCTTGAACTGCAGATTCCTCGCCAGCGCCGGCGGCCTGACCAGATCGGCAGTCTGGTTCAACGAGAACGTCGTCGTCAACTGAAACGGATGCGACCCAGCCTGCACATCCACCCCACCACCCACTTCTTCAGGCACCAACGAGAAGTCTTCCACACCAAACACCGGCGCAGCACTACTAACCAGCAACGGCCGTTTCACCGCCACCGAGGGAGCACCACCACCCTTCACCGCGGTTTCGTTCTGGATCCCCGTGCCCGCGCCGTTAGCGACCTTGACTTTGATGCGAATTTCGAGATTTTCAAACGGTTTGACGGGCGAAACGAATTCTTCGCCCAACAGATCTTCGGTCGAGCACGACACCGCACCCGGCGATATCTGACACAACCCGAACACAGGTCCAAAGAACCCGTGCGGGCCTAGATCGAACGTCGGCCCGAACGACACCGTGTAGAATTCCACCTGCGGCACACCTTCTTTTTCGACGACCGTCACACCCGCAGGCAACACGTCACTCAACACCGACGGCCCCGTCGTCGTGCCATCACCAACGTTCACAGCCTCCACCACGATCGTACCTTCCCCACCCGGCGGGAGATTCGCAGGCTGCACATTCGAGACCACATGCCACCAAGCCGACCCCGCCGGCCCCACAGCAAACGCGGGCACCGCCCCGACCCAACCCACAACCACCACGACCCCCGCTACCACGAAACCAGCAGCAACATGCCAGCACGAAAGTCCCCAGCCGCCTATAGCGAACCTGGCGCGCATCACTTCCCCCTCCCGCTCTTCTTCGCATGCTTTCTCGCCGAATGAACGGGCCCATAGCGCTTCCGTGCAGCCGCCCTGCACGCCGCCCGCTTACGCCGCGGCTTCTTCGCGCACACCCTCAACGCCCTCGCAAGCTTCTGCGCACGCGTCAACGGCCTCACAACCGGCTTCACAACTGTCGCGGTCACGTTCCCGCTGCCGCTGAACGTCGAACTCGAGGGCGCACCAAACACGTCCGGCTGCGCCAACGGCGCCGCCCGACACGAATCCGCCGTACTACACGCCGGCGAGGCGCTCACCACCCCCGACGGACACGGCACCGCCACCGAGCACACATGCGCGTCATACACATCAAGCGCACTATCCACATCCGCAGGCACGAGTTTCGCAGCCGACAGGAAGAACACATCATTCCCGCCGACGCTCGCATCCAAAAACGCCGATTCTTCACCCGACCCACCTGAAGACATCAAACTCACACATCCCGCCGTCAAACTACAACCACCTACACCATTGGGCTCAAACTCATACACATCCTCACGACCATTCGCATCCGAAGGCACCAGGCCCTCAACGCTATTGAAGAACAGTCGCCCGCTATCAGACAGATACCGCGACTGATACAACGCCTTCCCCAAGGTCACACGCGTCCAGCCCGGCACAGAACCAGCCAGCCACTGCCCACCCCAAATGCCCGGCCCATCAGCCAACAACCTCGGCGGCTGCACCGGATCCAACAACCCCACCGGCCGCGCCCCCGACCGATCACACGACACACACCTAAGCGAACCAGCATTCACATCAAACAAAAACACCTCAGCATCACGTTCACCACTACGCACATCACGATTATCATACCCCGTCAAACTGCGCGTCGACATGAACGCCAAGAACTGCCCACTCCCCGACACCCCCGCCGTCATTTCACCAAGATCCGTACCTGCGGCCCCCGCCCTCCAGTCCACCTCGTCACGATTCGACACCACCCCTACCAGCCGCGTCGTTTCACTGAGCGTGTCCCGCACATACAGGTTGCACGACGCAGCCGCTGACGCTTCCGCCGGCGGCGGCCCGGGCGAACAGTCTCCGTGCACAGCACCAGCTGCCAACGCCCCATTGGCCGCGAAATACACGAATCTGCCTTGATCACCTACACCAATAATATCTCCCTGCACATTTGCTGCCTCGCCAGGACTGCCATCCACCGTCAAGTCTCGAAGCGCACACGACAGGCGCCCGGCAACCACGCTCACATCACACATATACAAATCCGGTTCGCCTTCTTTCGCCGTCGAACCGAACGTCAACCTGGCAGCATCCGTAAAGAACACACGCGACCCATCCACACTCGCCGCCTGAAACACCGGGCTCTGCGAACTAGCTTTCAAGCCCAGCGCCGGCACATCCAACTGCACCGAGTCCCCCCGCACCACATCACGCAAAAACAGATGCCGAACACCTCCTTCAATGGGTGCGGTTTCGAATACGAGCCGTGACCCATCATTTGACACCGCGTTCCGCACCTGCAAACCCTGGTTGCCAAGCGACGCACCAAGGCCTTCTTCTCTCACCGGGGTACCGTTCGGCAGGACGCTCACGAGCTGCAGCGTCCCAGCGCTCCACTCGTAAAGCTCTTGGCCACCAGGGATACCCGCCGTCAATGGCACTGGCGAGGTCAACACGATATGGCTGCCATCTGATGTCATCGAAACGAATTCCACCCCGCCCACGAACACGCTCGGCTTGGTTTCTTCGCCGCCGAATTTAGTGCCGGACGGCGTGTTTGCAGCAGTCACAAGCGGAGTGTATTGCCCGTTGCTCTCGCGGCGGTATGGCGTGCGTTCCCCATGCGCACCCATCAACGCCGGCGCAAGCGGCGTAGCCCCAAACGGCTCCACCAACCCAACCGACAAGTCACCCGAGAACAACTGATACTCAGACAGGTGCCCCACGATCAATCCGGTGACTTCTTCATGGGCGGTAGCGATGTCCTGCGTCTGCCAACCCCCGCTCCCACGCGTCGCTAGCAGCTGGGTGTCAGCGATGCTGCGGTTTCCCGCCGTTTCGCTGCCAATCGGAGCCTTCGCGACATACGCAAGCCCACCACCGGATTCCGAGGCCTGGATGACCACGCCTTCTTCAGAGATCCCTTCAAGCGCAACAGCATGCTTATTCGGCGGCGAGACCATTTCCCACCCACGCCCATCAGCCAGCGCCGCAGGCGGTGCGCTCTGCGTGATAAACACCTGATCGGGGCCTTGCTCCACACCCAGCGCGTTATGCGCCACAACTCGATAATGATAGCTAGCACCAGGCTGCAAGCCCTCAACCAGCGCACTAAACCCGACACCGCTGCTGCTCGACCCCGCCTCCCCATCGGGCACCGGCACAGTCTGTCCGTAGGCCGTGCTCAAACCGTATTCGAAATGGTATTCGCTCGGCAGACCGTGCGCGTTCAAGACCGTTTCAAGCCGTGCACCCGAGCCGCTGACCTGCGAAACCGACTCGCTTTCGATCGATACCGGAGGTGCCGAACTAAATGTTTGATCCGGTCCAACCGTCGTTTCCAACGCAACGTTCGTCGCGACCACGCGGAAGTGATACACCGTGCTCGGCGAAAGCCCCGTCAAAGTCGCACCTACCGGCTGATCTTCAAACGCCCCGCCCGTTAGTTCTGTCGAGGGCGTGCTCAACCCGTAGGCTGCAGTCGTGCCGTATTCAAACCGGTAGCTCGTCACTGCAGGACCCTCCGGGTTAACCACAGCGTGCGCGACCGCGCTTGTCGGCAACACACCATCCACCCGCTCGCTGCCTTCCAACACCACCGGACCCGGGGGCGGCGGCACGACCACACTCACCACACCCTGGTGCAAAACATACAACGCTTTCACTTTATCTCCGTAGGCAATGCCCCCTGAGAAGCCTTCCTCCACAAACGCAGACACCTGCACACCCGACGGGTCGAACTCCTGCACATGTCGCTGGTCATCAGCATACACAAACAGTTCATCAGATGGACCCACCGCGATCCTTGTAAAGACCGGGACTACAGCCGTATCGCGGGGTTTACCCAATTCGACCCCGGCACCGTCGTACTTGTGCACCCCTACCAGGCCGTCCGCCAGCACATATAGGTCTTTCGATGAGTCCACCGCAACTGAGTCGATGATTCCGACTCCCGGCAAGGCGATTTCGCCTTCCACCACTCCCGCTGCGCTGAACTTCTGCACCCGTTCGCGATCGCCGACATACACGCTCCCTGCCGAGTCGACCGCGATCGAGTTATCCGCCAGGGCTTCGAACTCGCCCGGGCCCGAGCCAGATGAACCGAACATCAAAAGGAATTCTCCGGACGGAGAGAACTTCTCAACACGCGAGTTCGCGCGGTCCACTACGTACACATCGCCATGCGACAAACCAAGCGAATTATCGACCGCAACCCCCGCCGGTGAACCCCCAAACTGTCCAGCCCCCGCACCCGGCAAGCCCGCAAAACAGACCGCTTCACAAGACTGAAGCGCCGCGGTCATCCCATCCGCTACCCCCCATCCCCATGCAAGCGCGAATCCGCCTTCCGCACTCCACTTCTCCACTCGGTTGTTGTCGCGGTCAACGAGATACACATCGCCCGTTTCCTGGTTGACCGCCACTCCAGCCGGCTGCGCAAACTGGCCCGCGCCTTCGCCTTCACTCCCGAACCCACCAACCAGCGCATGAGCTGAGGCGACACTCACCACACACCCGCAGCCTGCCACGGACAATACCGCCAACGCCAACCGCATCAAGCCAGCGCGAACTGCCACACACAACACCCGCTGGTATCCCACGCGATCCATACGCCCTCTCCCATCGAACGATGCTCCATGCCGCCCAAACACACCGCGAGCCGTCCCACCACGGACCCCGCACCATGCCAATATCCTCCAACGCCCACCATCTCGCAAGAGGCGTCTCTCACTTCCCGACCACCTATAACCGCTACGACTCGACGCAGGCAAGTCGCCAGTCGCCGTCGGAGACAATCATTCTAACCGCTTGACTGCCCGGGCACCTGTCTGCCAACCTCATCTACGCGAGAGCAGGACGCCCCGCGGCGCGCCAACGGGTGGACCAGCCCGCCACAGCCAACAGCAACATGGCCGTGTATCACAGCACATACAACCATCCAGCATAAAGGAGCACTCGTGCAACGATTCAAGCTTGTTCTTGCCGCGGTTCTGGCTATTGCAGCCATCACCGCTATCACCGCAGCAACCGCATCAGCGGCGGAAATGGGATTCTTACCCACCACAACCTTCACCGGCGAAGGCGGCGCCGGAAAACTTCTTACCTTAATGGGCACCGAAATCGCCTGCGGAGCCAACACACTAAAAGAAGGCTCGATGACCAACGACAAAGAAGGCAAAATCGGCCACATCGACTTCACCAAATGCAAAGCTCTCAAAACGTTCGCTGCAAACAGTTTAAACGATGCCGCAGAAACGGTATTAGTGGATAACGTCACCTATAATGTTTGCTTTATCAACAAATCTACATTAGACATCGGCGTCATGCTTCACATCCCTTCGCCCGGCGTCCACATCGAAGTCACGGCCGCGAAAACATTATTCCTGATCACAGGCTGGGTCCTCGGCTTACTAACGCCTGACGTGACACCGACCACAGCGTACGAACTTAAATTCGGTCAAAGCACAACTACCAAAGACCAAGAATTCACGAAATGCGAAGGCGGCAAAACCGAAGTACTCTTAACTGAAGTCAACGAGAACAAAAAACCCGAAGAAGGCGCCCTCGTACAAACCGACAAACTCACCATGGCCGCAAAAACCGAAATGATGGAGTCCTAGCCCAGGGACACAGCTCCCAAGCATGGCGAACATCACCGTACGGGGGGAGGCGGCCCATGGGCCGCCTCCCCCCGGCACGTGGCTCAGACTCTGCCGCCGGTGTTCTCCCTGGGGCGCCCCTAGTCAAGAGCCGCAGGGCGCCCCTCACCCAGCACCCCACGCCGACCCACAGCTACCCGCGTGACGGGATGAGAGACAATCCTCACAAACGCTTGACGCGCGCATCATCATGAATACATGCTGTTCATGTGTTTCAGCAGTCGGAATCCGGCGACCAGGGTCACGGAGAAGCAGCTGAGTAACACATAACCAGCGACTTGCGCAAAAGGAGCACTCATGCAACGATTCAAAGTAGTCCTCGTCGCGGTTCTGGCTATTGCAGCCATCACCGCTATCACCGCAGCAACCGCATTAGCGGCGGAAATGGGATTCTTACCCACCACAACCTTCACCGGCGAAGGCGGCGCCGGAAAACTTCTTACCTTATCCGGCACCGAAATCGCCTGCGGAGCCAACACACTAAAAGAAGGCTCGATGACCAACGACAAAGAAGGCAAAATCGGCCACATCGACTTCACCAAATGCAAAGGCCTCAAAACGTTTGCTCTAAATAGTTTAAACGATGCCGCAGAAATGATATTAGTGGATAACGTCACCTATAATGTTTGCTTTATCAACAAATCTACATTAGACATCGGCGTCATGCTTCACATCCCTTCGCCCGGCGTCCACATCGAAATTCCAGCCGCGAAAACATTATTCCTGATCACAGGCTGGGTTCTCGGCTTACTAACGCCTGACGTGACACAGACCACAGCGTACGAACTTAAATTCGGTCAAAGCGCAACTACCAAAGACCAAGAATTCACGAAATGCGAAGGCGGCAAAACCGAAGTACTCTTAACTGAAGTCAATGAGAACAAAAAACCCGAAGAAGGCGCCCTCGTACAAACCGACAAACTCACCATGGCCGCAAAAACCGAAATGATGGAGTCCTAGCCCAGGGACACAGCTCCCAAGCATGGCGAACATCACCGTACGGGGGGAGGCGGCCCATGGGCCGCCTCCCCCCGGCACGTGGCTCAGACTCTGCCGCCGGTGTTCTCCCTGGGGCGCCCCTAGTCAAGAGCCGCAGGGCGCCCCTCACCCAGCACCCCACGCCGACCCACAGTGAATCGCTCCGGGAATCGTGGAGGCAGTTTTTATTGGGTGTTCTGTCTGCTCTTGGTCTGCTCGTACTCGGCGGGCGGGAGCCCGTCGCATGCGCTGTGTAGTCGCCTGTGGTTGTGCCAGTCGACCCATTCCAGGGTTGCTAGCTCGACTTGGTCGAGTGTCTTCCACGAGCCTCTGCGGTTGATCAGCTCGGTCTTATAGAGCCCGATCGTTGTCTCGGCGAGGGCGTTGTCATAGCCATCGCCGACGGACCCGATCGAGGGGTCAGCGCCAGCGTCGATCAGCCGCTGCGTGACCGCAAATGACGTGTATTGGCTCCCGGCGTCGGAGTGTGCAATCAGACCCTTGGCGACTGGCCGTCCGTGGTGGTCTCGTGCCCAGAGCGCCATCTCAAGCGTGTCGAGCACAAGCCCAGTTTTCATGTTCGTGTCAGCCTTCCAGCCCACGATCCGCCGACTGAACACGTCGATCGTAAACGCCACATAGACGACACCTGACCACGTCGCGACATACGTGAAATCTGAGACCCAAAGACGGTTCGGAGCCACAGCAGTGAAGTCACGATCGACAAGATCAGGCGCTCTCTCGCTCTGCCCGCCTGGGATCGTGGTGCGGCGCTTCTTGCCACGGATCGCGCCCTGCAGCCCGTCCTTGGCCATCAGCCGTTCAACGGTGCAGCGAGCAACATCGAAACCTTCGCGCCGCAGCTGCCACCACACCTTCCGCACACCATAGACCCCGTAGTTGGAGCTATGGACCCTGCGGATCTCAGCGAGCAACTCAGCGTCACGCATAGCCCGCCGAGAAGGGTTGCGCTCCCGCACCTTCACCGCGTAATAGCTGGATGGAGCGACCCCCAAAGCCCGGCAGATCGGCTCGACCCCAAACTCCCCACGGTGAGCATCAATCAAAGCGCTCATCTCCTCGGCTGCGGGTCGAGCTCCCGCGCGAAGAAAGCCGACGCGGCCTTCAAAATCTCGTTAGCCCTGCGCAACTCACGGTTCTCACGCTCGAGCTCCTTGATCCGACCAGCCTCCGCCGTGCTCACGCCCGGACGCACACCACCATCGACTTCTGCCCGGCGCACCCAGCCACGCAACGTCTCCTCTGAGCAGCCAACCTTCCCAGCAATCGACCTAATCGCCGCCCATTCATGCGGATACTCCTCCCGGTGCTCAAACACCAGCCGCACCGCACGCTCACGCACCTCCAACGGATACCGCTTGCTCTTTGTCATCGCCCAATCCTCTCAAGCGATCAGGCCTCCACAATTCCCGGAGCGATTCAGGTAGGCGATGGTTGATGGTGTCAGTCGGGTAGCCGGTCTCCGAAGATGCTTCTATGGTTGTCAAGTTCCGCTGTTTGCGGGGATCGGGTTGAGGCGGGGGTTCGCTTGTAGTTGGCGGTAGAGCTGGCGGGCGAGGTAGCGCTTGAGGCAGCGCTTTATCTCTCTGGTGGTCTTGCCTTCAGCGGCTCGTCGGTGTGCGTATGCGCGAGTAGGTGAGTGGTGGTTGAGGCGGGAGAGGACGATTGTGTGGAGAGCTCGGTTGAGCTGGCGGTCACCGCCGCGGTTGAGGCGATAGCGGACGGTTTGTCCGGAGGAGGCTGGTATCGGTGCTGCGCCGGCGAGCGACGCGAATGCAGCCTCTGATCGGAGTCGTCCGGTGTGCGAGTAGGCGATGAGTAGCTGCGCGGCGCTGATCGGGCCGATTCCGGGCTCGTTGAGGAGTTCGGGGGCGATCTCGGCGAGTAGCAGCTCGAGCTGGCTTTCAAGGTCGGCTGCCTCGGCTTCGAGGGTGAGCGCCCGCCGTGCGGTCGCGCGTAGGGCTGTGATCGTGGCGCGGTGCTCAGCGGTCTGAGTTGGTGAGGTTCGCAGGCGCGAGCAGCGCGTCACGAGCTCGTTAGTCGGGTGGCGACGGAGCTGGTCGCGCAGTGGGGGTGGTGCACACACCAGCAGCGACTTGAGGTGGGTGAGTGCTTTGGTGCGTGCGAGGATCGCGCCCTCGCGCGTGATGAGCAGCACACGCATTGCCTCGCGCCAGCCACGCTGCCGGGGCTGCGCGAGGTGCTCTCTGGAGAGCGCCTCGCGCGCAGCACGAGCGGCGTCGAGATCGTCGCTCTTGGCGCCGTTGCGGCGCGCTGGGCGCTTCGGACGGTCGATCTCGACCACCCACTCGCCGTGCTCGAGCAGGAAGCTCGTCAGGCCTGCACCGAAGCTGCCGGTGCCCTCGATCGCCCAGCAGCGGCGGCCAGGAGCATGCTTGCGCGCGAACGCGAACAGCCGCCGGTAGCCGAATGCGTCGGTAGCGAGCGTGGTTTGTGCTTGTAGCGCGCCCGCAGTGTTCAGGATCGCAGCGGTGTTGCTATCCCTGTGGGTATCCACGCCGATGACGTGGTCGACTTGCTCTGCCAGCATTAGACGAGACTCCTCGTGTAGGGGTTGCTGTCGTGCGCCGGTCTGGGCATGCGAACCGCAGGGCAGGACTGTGATGAGTCACACCCCGGAAGGGGTGGACAGGCTTCTAATCAGGCCACTCAGCGGAAGACCAGGCCGGTGCCGGCAGCGTGAAGCAGACATATCTAACGGCAGGACACCCGAGAACGGGGATCAATGGATCTTTGAGTCACGCTCCTCGCCACCAGCAGCCGAGCCTGAACACCGCACCCGACGGAACACACCGCTCCATCAACATCCGGCAACCGAAGTCTCACAGTGAATCTTGAACGCGAGCATTGCCTTTGTCCAGCCGCGGGTCCTGGTCCATTGTGGGACCGCGTTTCCGATCGCGAGGTAGATCAGCTTCCGGGCTGCGTCCTCGGTCGGGAAGTGCCCCTTCGTCTTGAGTGCCTTTCGTAGCTGCCGGTTGAGCGCCTCGATCGCGTTCGTGATGTAAATGACCCTACGGACCTCGGGCTCGAACGCCATGAACGGGGTGAGGTGCTCCCACGCGTTTCGCCATGCCTGCCCGATCACGGGTATCTGCTGGCCCCACTTCTCCTCGAACGCCTCGAGCGCGTGCATTGCCGCGTCTGCGTCGATCGCGGTATAGATCGGTCTGAGGTCTTTAGTGACTTGCTCGTATTGCTTGCGGGGCACGTATTTCAGGCTGTGGCGGATCAGGTGCACGATGCAGGTCTGCACCGTCGTGGCGGGGGAACGTCGCCTCGATCGCCTCGGGGAACCCCTTCAGCCCGTCGACACAGGCGATCAGGATGTCCTTGACGCCCCGCTGCTTGAGGTCGGTGAGGACTCCCATCCAGAACTTCGCGCCCTCGTTGGCCTGGAACCACATGCCGAGTACTTCGCGCTCGCCGTCCATCCCGATCGCCAGCGCCAGATAGCAGGCCCGGCACTGGACGCTGCCACCGTCACGGATCTTCAGCACCATGCAGTCCAGGAACACGACGGGGTAGACGTCCTCGAGCGGCCTGCTCTGCCACGCGCGGGCGTCGTCCATGACCGCATCGGTGACCCGGCTGATCAGATCCCGTCCGACTTTGACACCGTAGATCTCGGCGAGGTGCGCTTCGATATCCCTCATCGACAAGCCACGGCTGTAGAGCGCGAGGATCTTCTCGTCGAACCCCTCGAAGCGGCGCTGGCGCTTGCGGACGATCTGCGGCTCGAAACTCCCATTACGATCCCGAGGGGCGTCGATCTGCACCTGCCCGTGCTCGGTCATCAGTGTCTTCGGCGTGCTCCCGTTCCTGGCGTTCCCGGTGCCGCCAGGCGGCTCCAGATGCGGCTCATAGCCGAGGTGGTCGGCGAGCTCGACCTCCATCGCGCGCTCCACCAGCCGCTTCGTTAGCTGCGAGAGCAGCCCGCCCGGCCCGACGATCTCATCCTCCCCGTGGGCGCCGGCGAGCAGCTCGTCGACCACCCCGTCAGGGAGAAGCTCCTTCACCCGCTCCGGCAAATCGGCCACCCCGAGAGAGATACCAACATCGCGCCCGCGGGCGTTCCGCTGCGCTCGCCCTCCAGGCTCGCTCCACGAAACACCCGCGGCACCACTGTCCTTCATCTCGACCTGCATCGCTATAGGCATGAGTCTCCCTTCGACTCAGTGCCTACACAGTTCGTTGGAGACTCCCACCATGGGAGCAATTGTCGAACTAATGGAGGCCTAACCGCGTGTTGCTGCTCGGTCGTGTGTTTCGGCATCGGTGAGCGAGTCTTTGTCCGTGCAATGCGAGAGCCAGGGACACGCCGAGAGGACGAGGCCCGCCGTCCCGCATATGCCCATATGCCGATGTGCCGCTAGCGAGCTCCCATTTCCTCGAGAAGAACTGCTGTGGAAGGCGTCGCCACCGTCGAGGGTCGGTACTCCTGACATTGCCAGGCGAGGTATCCAGCGCGGCAGTTGGTTTTAGCCGTCCATTTGGTGTTGCTCTGCTGGAGCAGCTTAATTAATGCCTGCAAATTGCCGCCAGTTTTACTTACGCTCCTTGCATAGCTCGCGAGGACCCGCTGCGAGGCGAGGTTCCGCCTCAGGATGTAGTGCATGTCGGCGAGGCTCCAACCCTTATTCACCAGATATGTCCTAAACGCCTGCTGGGATGGATACT
Source organism: uncultured Solirubrobacterales bacterium (assembly GCA_963785435.1). Lineage (GTDB taxonomy): Bacteria > Actinomycetota > Thermoleophilia > Solirubrobacterales > Solirubrobacteraceae > Palsa-744. The sequence goes on along the minus strand of CAWAVE010000005.1, from coordinate 1,442,442 downwards.
TGAATTTCACGAGTTCGGTGAGATATGCCTGAACCTCTTGGTCGGTGACCTTTCCCCCTAGTTCTGCAACCTGGCCTATGCTCCAGAGAGAACCGATCAGGAAGCTGAGCGCTTCGACGCTGACCGACCGGTACAACTCGTGACACCTTCGGTTTAGCTGTGTCGCATTCAGCTTCGGTTTGCCTGGCGCGGGTGTGAGCGTTTTGGCTGCCGCCACGCACGCGGCGTAGTTTGGCGGGTCCGTACCCAGCCCGGCCGGTGCTTTGTGCCCGGTCCCCGAGAAAAAATCACCGCGAAGGAACGTCGCTGCCCAGTGGCGCAGCGTCGATTCGGTGATCGGGCTCTTACCCACCTGGGCCACAACCGAGTCGGCACCGCTTGCACTCTTGCCACAGCCCGGGAGGCTGATGGCGAGGAACACCAGCGAAGCGATCGAGACCGCGAGGGAAACTAACTTGTTGAGCAGTCGCATGAGTCACCCGCGAGTAGAGTTCTGGCGATCAACATGGTTAGCGAAGCTATCTGTGCCCCGCACCGTAGTCAACCATTGTCTCCCTCTTGTGAGGCTCTCGCGTGGTGCGCGTTTGCTACCTTTTGGTCAGCTTTTACCCGCAGCCGTGCGAACAGCGTGGGTGACTCGTTCCACCTGCGCAGCGGTCATCTCGGGAAAGAACGGCAGCGCCAATGAGCGGGCGGCGGTATCCTCACTGACCGGTAGCTCCCCGCCGCGATATCCGAAGCGCTCGCGGTAGAAGCGCAAGAGGTGAATCGCGGGGAGGTAGGGCTTGCTCTGAACGCCGGCCGCCGCCAGCGTTCGGATCGTCTGCTCGCGGTCGACGCCCTCGGGGAGCTGCACTACGTACACGAACCATCCCCGCCGGTCTCCCGCCCGGTCCTCAGCGGGAAGGACGAGCCGCTCGACGTCGGCGAGCTCTGCGCTGTATAGAGCCGCGACGCGCGCGCGCGCGACGAGCATCGCGTCCAGCCGCTCCAGCTGAGCGATGCCCAGCGCGCAGGCGATGTCGGACAGGCGGTAGTTGAAGCCGAGCCGGTCGTGGTCGAGCCAGCCCATGTCGGGGGCGCGGCCCTGGTTGCGCTCGGAGTCGATGCGCTCCTTCATCGCAGCGGCGCCGAGCGTCACCATTCCGCCCTCGCCGGTCGTCAGCTGCTTGTTGGCATAGAAGCCGAACACAGCCGGATTTCCCCGTCCGCCTACCGGCGTGCCGTCGGCGTGCACCGCGCCGAGCGCCTCACACGCGTCCTCGACGAGCGCCAGGTCGTGCTTCGCCGCGATCCGCTCGAAGGCCGGCATGTCGGCGGGATAGCCGAAGATATGGACCGGCAGGATCGCGCGCGTGCGCTCGGTGATCGCCGCCTCGGCCGCGGCCGGATCGAGGTTGAGCGTCACCGGGTCGATATCGGCGAACACCGGCCGCGCTCGCTCGTACAGCACCGCATTCGCCGAGGCGACGAACGAGAAAGGACTCGTGATCACCTCATCCCCCTCCCCCACCCCGACCGCCCGTAGCGCCAGATGGAGCCCCGCCGTTCCGCTGCTCACGGCGCTCGCCAGCGGCGCGCCGACGCGCCTGGCGAAGCGTTCCTCAAACTCCGCCAGGCGTGGTCCGAGCGAGAGCTGCCCGGAGCGCAGCACCTCGATCACGGCCCGCTCCTCCGCCTCGCCCAGCACCGGCCGGGCGAGGGGGATCGGCTCGTCGACCACTACGCCCCGCCGGACGCCGCGGAGCTCACGTCCGGCGCGGGGCGCCGTCCCGGCTGCATGCCGTACTCAAGCGAGTCGACCAGCGCATCCCACGACGCCGCGATCACGTTCTCGGACACCCCGATCGACCCCCACGCCCGGTGGCCGTCGGAGGCGTCGATCAGCACCCTGGTGACCGCGCCGGTGCCCTTCGCCTCGTCGAGGATCCGCACCTTGAAGTTGACGAGCTCGATCTCGCGCAGATGTGGGTGGATCTCGCCGATCGCATCGCGCAGGGCGTTGTCGAGCGCGTTGACGGGGCCGTTGCCCTCGGCGGTCCTCACATAGCGCTCGCCACCCAACCAGATCTTGATCGTCGCCTCGGTCTCGACCTTGCCGTCGGCGCGCTTCTCGACGGTCACCCGCCAGGACTCAAGGCGGAACAGCGGCTCGTACCTGCCGCTCTCCTTGCGCATCAAGAGCTCAAACGAGCCGTCTGCGGCCTCGAACTGAAAGCCCTCGTGCTCGAGTTCCTTGACCCGCTCCAGCACCCGCTGGGCGAGATCCTCATCGGCGGCGAACCCTGCCTGGGATGCCTTCTCGGCGATCGTCCCGCGGCCGGATATCTCGGAGATCAGCACGTCGCGGCTGTTGCCGACGACCGCCGGGTCGACGTGCTCGAAGGTCTGGGCGTCCGCGCGCACACCGGCCGCGTGCAGCCCCGCCTTGTGGGCGAAAGCGTGCTTGCCGACAAAGGGCTGGGCCGGATCTGGGGCGCGGTTGAGGAGCTCGTCGGCGAAGTGCGCCGTCTCGGTGAGCCGCGCGAGGCGCTCGGCGGGGAGCAGCGGCACACCCATCTTCAGCTGCAGGTCGGCGATGATCGTGATCAGGTTGGCGTTGCCCGTACGCTCGCCGATGCCGTTGAGCGTCCCCTGCACCTGCGTGGCGCCCGCTTCGACTGCGCTCAGCGTGTTGGCCACCGCGCAGCCGGAGTCATCGTGGGTGTGGATGCCGAGCGCGACGCCCGGGAGCGCTTCGCTGACGACGGCGAAGGCCGTGCGGATCTGCGGCGGCAGCGAGCCGCCGTTGGTGTCGCACAGCACGAGGCGCTCGGCCCCGGCCTCGGCAGCGGCGCGCAGGCAGTCGAGCGCATAGCCCGGATCCAGTACGAAGCCGTCGAAGAAGTGCTCGGCGTCGAGCAGGACACGCTTGCCGGCCTTGACCAGGAAACCGACCGAGTCGGCGATCATCGCGAGGTTCTCCTCGCGCGAGACCCGCACGACCTTCTCGACGTGCAGGATCGAAGCCTTGCCGACGATCGTGCACACCGGGGCAAACGACTCCGCGAGGATCCGCAGGCCCTCGTCGCGCTCGGCGGGCATGTCGCGGCGGCGTGTCATGCCGAAGGCCACGACCTCGGCGATCTCCAGGCGCTGCGCGGCGAGCAGCCCGAAGAGCTCCTGCTCCTTGGGGTTTGAGGCCGGAAAGCCCGCCTCGATCATGTGCACGCCGAGATCGTCCAGGGCGTGGACAACGCGCAGCTTCTCCTCGGCTGTGAGGCTCAGCCCGCCCCCGCCCATCCCGTCGCGCAGGGTGGCGTCGTATAGCTGTATGTCGGCCATCGGGCTCCTAGCCCGCAGCGGTGGCCTGCGCGCTCGGCGCCTCGCCCGCCGGGGTCTCCAGCGCGACCGGCTGCACGACGTCGAGCCACTCTCGGTAGCGCTCGCTGCGCCCGTGGATCGCGTCGTCGAAGGCCGCCTGCAGCACGCGCGTGACCTCGCCGGGTTCGCCGGTGCCGACCTTGTGGTCATCGACCTCGCGCACCGGCACGAGTTCGGCGGCTGTGCCCGACATGAACATCTCATCGGCGAGATACATCTCGGCGCGCGCGACGTTGCGCTCAACGACCGTGTAGCCGAGGTCCTGGGCGATCTGGATCACCGAGCGGCGCGTGATGCCGTCGAGGATCGAGTTGTGCTGGCCCGGCGTGACGATCTCTCCCTCGCGCACGATGTAGACGTTCTCGCCAGTGCCCTCACAGACGTGGCCGTGGTCGTCGAGCAGGATCGCCTCCTCATAGCCAGCCTTGACCGACTCGACCTTTGCGAGCACGCTGTTGAGGTACTGACCAGATGCCTTGGCGTGCGGGATCAGCGAGTCGGGGCTGATCCGTCGCCACGAGGAGACCTTCGCGCGTACGCCGTTTCGCTGCCCTTCCTCGCCGAGGTATACCCCCCACTCCCAGCAGGCGATCGTGACGTCGACCGAGGCGTCGAGCGGGTTCAGGCCCATCTGGCCATAGCCTCGATTGACGAGCGGCCGGATGTAGCAGGAGCGCAGGCCGTTGCGGGCGACGAGCTCGAGCGTGGCGGCGCGCAGCTCCTCGGCGGAGTAGGGCACCGGCATGTAGTAGAGCTCGGCGGAGCGGATCAGGCGGTCGATGTGCTCGGCGTTACGGAACACGGCCGGCCCGAGCTCGCCGTCGTAGCAGCGCATGCTGTCGAAGACGCCCGTGCCGTAGTGCAGGCCGTGCGTGAGGACGTGGACCTTGGCGTTCTCCCAGGCGACGAATTCTCCGTTCATCCAGATGAGGTCGGTGGGCTCCACGTTCGATCCGCTCCTGCTCGAGGTTTGCCTACGCGATTCTACAGGCCGCCGGCCCGGCACCTCACACTTTCTGGCAGTCCTTGAATCCGTCGCGCTTAGCGGCTGCTCGCAACTGGGCGTGGAGGCGCTTTTTTGACGCTGCGAGCATCTTGATCGTGTGCTTGTCGTTGGCCTTCGCGGCTTTGGTGAGCGCCACGAGTTCCTGCGGGAGAGTGCGCATGTAGGCGAGGATCTGCTGCCAGTGAGCCGCCAGCGCAGGCGGCACCTTGAGCGCCGCCAACTCGCGTAGTCCCTGCTGCTCGAACGCCACGTGCGCGGGAGTCCTGCGTGCGATTTCAGCAGGGGTGAGATGCGCGGGCTGACTGTGGGCTATCTGCATGCCGACGCGCTTGCAAATCGCATCGGCGCGAGCGATGAACTGCAGCTCGGCCGACCCGCCAGCGTGCGCTCCGGGCGATGTGGCTGCATGTGTGCTTGTGGCGGATGTTTGCGGGGAGTGAGCGCCCGACGCGGTGGTGCTCGAGCCGCCCCCGCAGCCTCCCGCGAGGATCGCGAGCAGCACGAACACACCCCCGGTCGACGATCTCCATTCCATATCTCGGACTATCTACGGCGTCTCGCCCGATGTCAAGGAGATATGACTCATGTCTCCCATTGCAGCACGGTATTCAGAGGTGTTTGAGCACCGCAGCCCTTGCCTCTGCGGTGCTCGCCCGCCCGCCGAGATCGGGGGTGCGCAACCCCGCGGACAGTGCGCTCTGAACCGCCGCCTCCACTGCCGCTGCCTCACCTGCCAGGCCGAGGCCATGCCTGAGCATCATCGCGGCGGAGAGGAACATCGCCAGCGGGTTGGCGACCCCCTCTCCGGCGATATCGGGGGCGGAGCCGTGTACCGGCTCGAACATGCCCGGGCCGTCGCTGCCGAGCGAGGCGCTCGGCAGCATCCCGATCGAGCCCGTGATCATCGCCGCCTCGTCGGAGAGGATGTCTCCGAACATATTCTCGGCGAGGATCACGTCGAAGTGTCGCGGCGCGGAGACCAGTTGCATGGCGGCGTTGTCGACGAGCACGTGCTCTAGTTCGATGTGCGGAAACTCGCGCGCGTGCACGGCGCTGACGACCTCTCGCCACAGCCTCGAGGTCTCGAGCACGTTGGCCTTGTCGACGCTCGAGACACGGGTGCGTGCAGCACCAAAGGCAGTACGGGCGATACGCTCGATCTCCACGGTGGTGTATGAGCAGAGGTCCGAGGCGAAGGTCGCGGTGCGCTTCTTCTCACCGAAGTAGATCCCGCCCGTGAGCTCGCGCACGACCAGCAGATCGGTGCCTACGATGCGCTCGCGCCGCAGTGGCGAGGCGTCGTAGAGCGCCGGCAACGGCTTGACCGGGCGCAGGTTGGCGAACAGGCCGAGCCCCTTGCGCAGCCCGAGCAGGCCCTGCTCGGGGCGCGGCTGCTTGGGATCGGTGGTGTCCCACTTGGGGCCGCCGACGGCCGCGAGCAGGACCGCATCTGCACGACGGCAGGCGTCGAGCACCTCGTCGGTCAGCGCGACTCCGTGGACGTCGATCGAGGCACCGCCGAAGAGGTGCTCCTCGAATGTGAAGTCCCCGAGCCCTTCCAGCAACTCGAGCGTCGGGGTCATGATCTCCGGTCCGATCCCGTCGCCGGGCAGCGTGACGATGCGATGTGTCATGCAGACCCCTAGAGTGCCGTCGTAACGGGCCCACGGCGCTCACGTTCGCGTTCGAAAGCGATGATCGCGTCGCCCTCGTTCAGCGTCAGCGCGATGTCGTCGAGGCCGCCGAGCAGACGCTGGCGAATCTCGTGGTCGATCGCGAAGGCAACCTGCTCGCCCGCGAAGCGGACCTCCTGCTCGGCAAGGTCGATCTCACCTTCTCCGGCACGCGCGAGGGCCTGGCAGTCCTCGGCTCCGAGCACGACCGGCAAGAGGCCGATCTTGGTGCAGTTGGAGTAGAAGATGTCGGCGAAGCTCGGTGCGACGATCGCCTGGAAGCCGTAGTCCTGCAGGCCCCACGGGGCGTGCTCGCGGGATGAGCCGCAGCCGAAGTTCTCCCCGGCGACGAGGATCGGGTTGGCGGGCAGATCCCAGCCTGGCTCTCTGGCCCAGTCATAAAAGAGGAACTCGCCGAAGCCCGTGCGCTCAACACGCTTGAGGAACTGCTTGGGCATGATCTGGTCGGTATCCACGTCGGCGCGATTGAGATGACTGACCTTGCCGGCGATGAGTGCGATCGGCTCCATGTGCGCTCCTAGCTCCACTTACGGATGTCGACGAAATGACCTTCGATGGCGGCCGCGGCAGCCATCTGCGGAGAAACGAGATGGGTGCGCCCGCCGCGTCCCTGGCGACCCTCAAAGTTGCGGTTCGATGTCGAGGCGCACCGCTCGCCCGGCTGCAGGATGTCAGGGTTCATTCCCAGGCACATCGAGCAGCCGGCCACGCGCCAGTCAAAGCCGGCGGCGCGGAAAACCTCATCGAGCCCCTCGGCCTCAGCCTGGGCCTTGACCTGCTGGGAGCCCGGCACGACCATCGCATTGACGCTCGAGGCAACCTTCTTGCCCGCGATCACCTCGGCAGCTGCGCGCAGATCGCCGATGCGCGAATTGGTACAGGAGCCGATGAAGACGCGATCGACGGCGATCTGCTCGATCGGGATTCCGGGCTCGAGCGCCATGTAGCGAAGGGCCCGCTCCGTCGCCTCGCGGTCGGCTGGGCTGTCAAAGTCCTCCGGCGCCGGCACGCTCTCGGTTACGGCGCGCACCATCCCCGGGTTTGTGCCCCAGGTGACCTGCGGTGAGATCGCGCTCGCGTCGATCACGACCTCGCGGTCAAAGCTCGCACGATCGTCGCTGCGCAACTCACGCCAGCGATCGATCGCCCCTTCGAGATCCTTCCCGCGCGGAGCGCCGGGTCGCTCGCGCTCGGTGAACCAGGCGAAGGTCGTCTCGTCGGGCGCGATCATGCCGGCGCGCCCGCCGCCCTCGATCGTCATGTTGCAGACCGTCATGCGTCCCTCCATCGAGAGCGCCTCGATCGCCGGCCCCGCGTACTCGACGACGTGACCGCTCATCCCGCCGACCCCGAGCTGGCCGAGCGTGGCGAGAATCAGGTCCTTGGCGGTGACCCCGAAGCCCAGCTGGCCCTCGTAGCGCACGCGCATCGAGTGCGGCTTGTTCTGCACCATGCACTGCGTCGCGAGCACGTGCTCGACCTCGCTCGTGCCGATGCCGAAGGCGAGCGCCCCGAACGCGCCGTGGGTGGAGGTGTGCGAGTCGCCGCAGACGATCGTCATCCCGGGCTGGGTCACGCCCAGCTCGGGGCCGATCACATGCACGATGCCCTGACGGTCTGAGCCGAGCGAGTACACGGGCACGCCAAACTCAGCACAGTTGCGCTCGAGCGTTTCCACCTGCACGCGCGAGAGCTCGTCCTTGATGCGTGCCGCTACGGGGGTGCCGTCGGTGGGCGTGTTGTGGTCGGCAGTCGCCAGCGTGCGGTCGGGGCGACGTACACCACGGCCTGCGAGACGCAAGCCGTCGAAGGCCTGCGGGCTCGTGACCTCGTGTACGAGATGCAGGTCGATGTAGAGCAGCGCCGAGCCGCCGGTAGCAACCTCGTGGGCCTCCCAGATCTTGTCGAACAGCGTCTTTGGCATCTAGCTTCTCCTCAGTCCTGCGGATACGACCGCCAGGAAGGCGGCCTCGGTCTCGGCGGGGTTCTCGAAGTGGTGCGGCAGGTCGGCATCGAAGGTGACGCAGTCGCCCTCGCAGAGCGCGTGGCGCTGCCCGTCACAAACGAGCACGACCTGTCCGCTCTGCACAATCGCCGTCTCACGACTGCCGGGCTCGTGCATCGGCGGATCATCAGATGCGCCGGTCACACCGCCGGGAGCCAGGGTGTGATGAGAGATCTCGGCTCGCTGGCCCGGCTGCGTCGAGGTCAGTACCTCGAACGTGTGCCCACGGCGCCTGCTGCCACCACGCGTGCGCTCAGCGGGGCGCACGATCGTGACCGCCCCACCCTCGTCAAGCCGCAGCAGCTGGGATAGGCGCAGGTCGAGACCCGCAGCGATCCGTGCGGCGACCGTCAACGTCGGGCTCGTCTCTCCGCGCTCGACCTGCGAGAGCATCGGCGCACTTACGCCGCTACGCTCAGAGAGACTGCGCAACGAGAGTCCCGCCGCCTCGCGCAGGGCCTTCACGCGCGCACCGATGACTGCCGAGTCCAGCGCATTCCAGCTCGAGCTTGCAACGACGGAGACCATACCTCTGTACGTTATCACAGACGCATGTCTGTGCCACGCAACGCCCCTAGATCTGAGCGTTCGCCGTGTACTGCCTGCATTTCGGCACCACATATGCCGGCCTGCAGTCTGTCCTGGCGGTCCACGTCCGCTCGATCGCGTGGAGCCACTGGGCTGAGAGTTGTGGGCGCCGGCGCGCCACGAGCAGCCGCCTGATCGACGCTTCAGACTGCGCGAGGGTAGGCAGTCGCGACGGCCTGATCTTCAGCACCTGGAACAGGTAGTAGAAGCTCACCTTCAACGGGCCGGTGAGCACCCCTGGCTTGGCGGCGAAGACGTTGCGCTCGTATTCCTTCTCCTCTTGCCCACGTTTCAGGCCGAGCTGCAGCCCTTCCGGTGCCTCGCCGTCGATCGACATCCGCTTGGCCACCGTCACGAAGTTCGCCCCCGCCTGGATTTCCCGCTTCGCCTTTATGACAGCGGCCTCGTGATAGCTGCCGAGCACCTCCAGATCACGAGTTTCGGGCACCACGAAGTCTCGCTTGTGATCGGAATAGTAATGGCTCACTTCTCCGCGGTCGATCGCACGCTCGGCTTCCCGCACACGTCTCTGTTCGAGTTCGAAGGCGAGCAGGTTGAGCTTCATCAGCCAGCGTTCATCGGCGCTCGTCTCCCCTGAGCGTCCGAGGAGCGCAAGGAAGCTCGCCTCTCTCGCGGCGTTTTCGAACGGTACGCCCTGCGATTGGTCGGAGTGGTAGGTCGCGAGCTGGGTTCGGACTTCGCCGTCTGTCACCGCGATGCCCATTTCGGCTGCTTCGCCGAGCGTCCAGCCGGCGGAGATCAGGAGGCGAAGAGCTGCTCGAGCACCGCTCGTTTGGCTCGACGAGGCGACCTGGCCGGCCGCGGTGCTTCCAACGGAGGTCCAATGGTCGAGGGCGAGCTTCGTGATCGCGCTCGCACCCACGCGCGCCACCGCGACGTCATTGGAGCCTGCCCCTCCACAGGAGCTCAGACAGGCAGCGAGAAGCAGACCGGTACCACCTGCCGAGATGCATCGGATGGCCTTGCCCATCGAGTACAAGCTAGCGTCAGCTCGAAGCCGTTTGTTTAGATGTTTCCGGCTAGCCGTACAGCGCGCCACGGCGTTCGCAGCGGCGGCTGATCAAGGCGCGGTGGTCTCGGGTAGCCCGATCGCCCCGCCTGCCCGCGAGCGCGCCATCGCCACCGACAGCGCCCGCACATAAGCGCGCGCGGCGGCATCGATGATGTCGGTGGACACGCCCTGCCCGGCCCCGGTGGAGCCGCCCGCCTCAACGACGATCGAGACCTCGCCGAGCGCGTCCTGGCCCTCGGTGACGGCGCCGATCGTGAACTCGCTGAGCTTTGCATGGATCCCGCTGGCGACGTTGATCGCTTGGAAGACCGCGTCGATCGGTCCATCGCCGGTGAAGCTACCCGTGGCTGAGCCGCCGTCGGGGAGCGTGATCGAAACCTTCGCGTGCGGCGGTCGCAACGAGGAGGCGTCGACCTCGAACCACTCAAGCGCATAGCCGGGAATCTCCTCGCGCAGCTCGTCGGTGACGAGCGCCTCGAGGTCCATCGCGGTCACCTGCTTCTTGCGGTCGGCGAGCTCCTTGAAGCGCTTGAAGGCGGTGTTCAGCGCCTGGCCGTCGAGCTCGAAGCCCATCTCCTGCAACGCCTCGCTGAGCGCATGGCGCCCGGAGTGCTTGCCGAGCACGATCGAGTTGCTGCGCAGACCAACGGTGGTGGCGTCCATGATCTCATAGGTCGTGCGCTCCTTGAGCACCCCGTCCTGGTGGATGCCCGCCTCGTGTGCGAACGCATTGCGCCCCACGATCGCCTTGTTCGGCTGCACCTGATAGCCCGTCAGGCGCGAGACCAAGCGGCTGGAGCGCGCGATCTCGGTGGTCTCGATCCCCGTCCACAGCCCAAGGCTCGGCTCGCGCGTGTGCAGCAGCATCGCGACCTCCTCGAGCGAGGCGTTACCCGCGCGCTCGCCGATGCCGTTGATCGCACACTCGACCTGCCTGCAGCCCGCTTGCACGCCCGCCAGCGAGTTGGCGACAGCCAGCCCCAGGTCGTCGTGGCAGTGCACCGAGACGACCACGTCGCGCAGGCCTGGAACCAAGCGGTAGAGCTCCTCGAACATCGCCATGTACTCGCGCGGCATCGTGTAGCCGACGGTGTCGGGCACGTTGATCGTCGTGGCTCCCTCATCGAGCGCGATCTGGATGACCTCGGCCATGTAGGGCACATCTGAGCGTGAGCCATCCTCGGGCGAGAACTCGACGTCCGCGCAGTACTCGCGCGCCTGAGCCACGGCCGCGCGCACCTGGCCCTTGACGTCCTCGCGGGTGGTCTGCAGCTTGCGCTCGATGTGGATGTCGCTCGTCGCGATGAACGTGTGGATGCGCGGACGCTCGGAGTCCTTGACCGCGCTCCAGGCAGCCTCGATGTCCTGCTTGCTCGTGCGCGCCAAGCCGCAGATCACCGGTCCTTCGACCTCGCGTGCGATCGCCTGCACGGACTCGAAGTCGCCGGGCGATGTGATCGGGAAGCCCGCCTCGATCACATCCACGCCGAGACGTGAGAGCTGATGAGCGATCTCGAGCTTTTCCTGCTTGTTCAGGGAGATGCCGGGCGACTGCTCGCCGTCGCGCAGCGTCGTGTCGAAGATCAGCACCCGGTCGGCCGGGTCGCGCTCGCTGCGATGTGTCTCGCTTGTGCTCATGCCGTTCGTGCTCCTTCTGTATCTCGCTTGACGTTCCTCTCTGCTGGGTATGCGGCTACGCGGCCGCCACGCGCTATTCCCCCCGAGGGGGGAGCAGGAGAAGGAGGAGAAGCGAGTTCCGGAACGACATTTGAAGCGCGGAGGATATCACCGCGAGGAGCGCGTGTCAGGGTGTCAGGACAACCTTGCCGACATTGCGTCGCTCGACGATCATCGTCTGTGCAGCGCCCGCTTCCTCGAAGCTGAACGTGCCGGCAACGACCGGTTTGACGGTGCCGTTTGCCATCAGCTCTTGCATCGGCTCGATCCAAGGCTCGAGCGTGCCGCGGTCCTTCCACAGGCTGAGCATGTTCAGCCCGATCACGGCCTTCGATTCAGACATCTGCTTGATCATGTTGAAGCGCGGCATCCGCGCAACCGCGCGCAGGGCGGTGACGACGTTTTTGCGCTCGCCTGAGACGACCGAGGAAGCGCCGAAGGCGACGAGTCGCCCGCCCGGGCGCAGAAGCGAATAGCTGAGACGGAAGCTCTTGCCGCCGAGGGCATCGAGGATCACATCGAACTGCGGCAGGCCCTTGTCCCACCCCGGCGCTGTGTAGTCGAGCGCGTGATCGACGCCGAGCTCCCTGATGCGGTCGTGCTTACCCGGTGATGCCGTGCCGTAGACCTCGGCACCTGCGCGCTTGGCGATCTGGGTCGCGGCGATGCCGACGCCACCACCGGCGGAGTGCACGAGCACCCGCTCGCCGCGTCGCAGGCTGCCGAAACCGATCAGGCCGGCCCAGGCCGTGCCGTAGTTGACGGGGATCGCCGCGCCCTGCTCGAAGCTCAGCTCATCGGGCAGCGCGATCACATCGCTTGCCTTCGCAACAACCTGGGAGGCGTAGCCACCGAACTGCGTGCCGGCGAACACCCGTTGGCCGGGTGCGAAGCTCTCGACCCCCTCCCCCAGCTCGAGGATCGTGCCGGCGACCTCATAGCCGACGACGCAGGGGGTCTTGGGCGCATCGGCGTAGAGGCCCATTCGCGCCATCACATCGGCGAAGTTGATTCCTGCCGCTGCCACATCGATCCGTACCTGTCCGCGTTCGAGTGGCGGGTCGGACATCTCCTGCACCTGAAGCACCCCGGGCCCGCCATGCTTCGTGATGACGACCGCGCGCATCGAGGTCCACCCTATCCGATCGTCACGGCCTCGTCACCAGTTGGTCTACCGGCGCGTAATCGTCGCGCAGCTGCTTGGCGTGCCTCGCCAGCTTGGCTATCGCCGCCCGATCGTAGGTACTGGCGCCGAACGCGTTCGGGCCCCGCGGTACGGGCAGGGTCCCGTTGGAGGCGAACAGGACGGCGTTGCCCCCGCGAGGACGGCCGTCGTTGCCTGCCGTTGTGATCATCCGGAGGTTCTTGAAGCCCGCGAGCAGCGTCGCGGCCTCGGCTCGCAGCATGCTGAGCGGCGGGTAGTCGATCAGGTTCAGCGCATAGATCCCCCCAGGGCGCAACACCCGCCGCACGTCGTTCAGCCACTCCCTGGTCATCAGCTGCCACGGCACGGTGCGGCTGCTGAAGGCGTCGCCGACGATCATGTCCGCCGTATGCGAGGGCACGTTGCGCAGTGTCAAGCGTGCATCTCCCGTGATCGCGCGCAGCGCCGGCGAGGTACGCAGCCCGAGCCGCTTGCGGTCGAAGTCGGTGAGCTGCCCGTCAACCTCGAGCACCGTTGAGCGCGAACCCGGTCGTGTCGCCTCGAGCCAGCGTGGCAATGTGAAGCCGCCACCGCCGACGAACACGACGTCCAGCGGCGTCTTCGGGCCCATCGCGGCGATCTCGGCGCTGATCCAGTGCGTGTAGGTGAACAGACCGAGGTCGCGCGGATCGCTCAGGTTGATGTAGGAGTTGTAGCCGCCGTCCAGCAGCAGATAGTGGCCGTAGACCTGTTCTTGATCTTCCAGGACCTGGATGCAGTGGTACTTCGTTTCTGCATCGCACGGCGAGTGCAGCAGCGGCCCGAGCACCCCCAGCGCAGCGGTGCTGAGAATCGCTCCCGCGATCCTGCCGGGCTTTAGCATCAATGCATACGCGCCGAGCAATACGCCGCTGAGCACGAGCAGTACGCCGACCGCGAGAACCGAGCTGCTGACCGGCAGCAGCGGCACGAGCACAAAGCCCGTGCCGAAGGTGCCGACGAGCGCCCCTGCGGTCGCCCACGCCGAGAGGCGTCCCACGATCGTTCCGCTCGCACGCAGATCGTGCAGCTGGAGATGCGCGACTGCAGGCGAGATCGCGCTGAGGATCGCCGCGACCGGCACGAGCGCCGCGAACGTGACCTTGAGCGCGCCGACGTTGCCACCGTTCTCTGATGCTGGACCGAGCCAGCGAACTATCGGGACGGTCAGCAGGACGAGCAGGCCACCGCCGATCAGGAGCCCCACCACGAGCATGCGGGTGTTGGTGCGATCCGCAATGCGCCCACCGATGCCGCACCGGTGGAGATACCGAGCAGTACGGCACCAATGATCGACGTTGTGGTTTCGAGCGTCAGCCCGACATACGGCGCGAGCAGGCGGACTGAGAGGATCTCCAGCACGAGCACCGAGCCGGCGGCCACGAACACGATCGCCGCCGCGAGCACGGGCGGCAGCGCGACGGCGGGCGGCGGGACATCCTTCGCGGTGGCCTTGGCGCGCGCGGATGATGTCTTCATAGCCATGATGGAGGCGCAATATGGCCAGTCCCAGCGAGAACGTCAAAGCGGGCTCCGGGTTGCTGCATGTTGGAACGCGTCGAATGCGCGATCTTTGGCTTGAGGGCTGGCACAAACCGCGCCGCCCAATCGGAGACAGCAGACCAGGAACCGGGCCCAGGGGGTCGCTACGCGATCAGCCGAGCTCCACCGACCAGCCGTTGACGAAGCCGTCGGATGCGACGATCTCCCGCACGACTGCATCGGGCACCTGCGCGTCGGTTGTGACGACCATCGCCGCCAGGCGCCGGTCCTCGCCCGCGGTGTTTCCGTCTGGGGGTGTGTCCGACGGCGGCCGAGGAGATGTTGATCCCGTGTGCGCCGAAGATCGTGCCGACGCGGCCGATCATGCCGGGGGAGATCCTCATAGCGGAAGACCGTCACGTGCGGCTCGAGCTCGATCGTCAGGCGTCGCCCCTGGACCTCCACGAGATGGGGCGCCTGGTTGGGACCGATGCCGGTGCCCGCAACCGCGACACGCTCACCGCCGGCGACGACGGTGACACGGATCAGCTCGTTGAAATCCTCCGCCTCGGAGACCGCCTTCTCCTCGAAGACGATCCCGCGCTGCTGGGCCATCGTCGGCGCGTTGACGAGGTTGACCTGCTCCTCGGTGCGGCCTTCGGAGCGCACCCACGATCACCGCGAGGCCGAGCAGGCGCGTGTCGAAGTCCGCGATCCGCCCGAGGAATGCCGCCTCGATGCGCTCTACCGAGCTGCCCTCGGCGAGCTCCATCGCGAGGCGTCCGAGCTGCGTGGCAAGCGGTAGGAACGGGCCGAGCGTCTGCATGTCCTCCGCACCGATCGCCGGGATGTTCACGGCTGTGGAGACGACGCCGCCGGTAAGCGCAGCCACCACCTGCTCGGCTGATTGGTAGCCGGCGCGATCGGTCGCCTCGGCTGTCGAGGCCCCCAGGTGCGGGGTCACGACGACGTTGGGATAGCCGAACAGCGGGTGCTCGGTCATCGGCTCGCTCGGGAACACGTCGAGCGCGGCCCCACCGAGCTTGCCCGAGTCAAGCGCCTCCTTCAGCGCGGCTTCGTCGATCAGCCCGCCGCGCGCGACGTTCAGGACACGCGCGCCGTCGCGCATCGCCGCGAACGCCTCCGCGCCGAGGAAGCCTTCGGTCTCGGGCGTCTTCGGCAGGTGGATCGTGATGAAGTCCGCCTGCGCGTAGATGTCCTCTGGGCTGTCGGCCTTATCCACGCCGAGGTCGCGGTAGCGCTCGGCGCTGACGAACGGGTCGAAGGCGAGCACGCGCATGCCGAAGCCGCGCGCGCGCTGGGCGACGAGCTGACCGATGCGTCCAAAGCCGAGGATCCCGAGCGTCTTCTCATAGAGCTCAACGCCCGAGTACTTCGAGCGGTCCCATTTGCCCGCGATCAGCGAGCCATAGGCCTGCGGGATGTTGCGCGCGAGCGCGAGCAGCAGCGCCATCGTGTGCTCGGCCGCGGTCACAACGTTTGACTCGGGCGCGTTCGCCACGACGATCCCGCGCTTGGTCGCGGCGGGCACGTCGACGTTGTCGACGCCCACGCCTGCGCGGCCGATCGCGCGCAGGCGTGTGCCGCGTTCGATCAGCTCGGCGGTCATCTTCGTCGCCGAGCGGATCAGGATGCCGTCGAACTCGCCGATCCGCTGCGCGAGCTCCTCGTCGCTCCAGTCGATGCCGAGCTCGACGTCGAAGTGCTCCTTGAGGAGATCGATGCCCGAATCGCCGATCTTCTCCTTCACGAGCACCTTCGCGCGGGCGCTCATCGTGCCTGCCTCTCGAGCACCCAGTCGATGCAGGCGGTGAGCGCCTGCACGTCCTCGGTCTCGATCGCCGGGAACATGCCGATCCGCAGCTGGTTGCGCCCGAGCTTGCGGTAGGGCTCGACATCCACGATCCCGTTGGCGCGCAGCGTCGCTGCGAGCGCCGCCGCGTCGATCGTGTCGTCGAAGTCGATCGTGCCGACGACCAGCGAGCGCTTGGCTCGATCGGCTACGAACGGCGTCGTGTGCTCGCCGCTTTCAGCCCACGCGTAGAGGTGCTCTGAGGATGCGCGCGTGCGCGACACGCACCAATCGAGACCACCACTGCTGAGCATCCATTCAAGCTGATCGGCGAGCAGGAACAGCGTGGCAACCGCCGGTGTGTTGTAGGTCTGGTCCTTACGCGAGTTCTCGAGCGCCGTGTGCAGCGAGAGGAACTCGGGGATCCAGCGCTCGGAGGCATGCAGCGATTCGACCCGCGCTTGCGCCGCTGGGCTGAGCAGCGCGATCCAGAGACCGCCGTCAGCTGCAAAACCCTTCTGCGGCGCGAAGTAGTAGGCGTCGGTTTGAGCGACCTCCACAGGCAGCCCGCCAGCCCCAGAGGTCGCGTCGATCGCGATCAGCGCATCGCCGGCGTCGCTAGGGCGCAAGATCGGGGTCATCACACCGGTTGAGGTCTCGTTGTGGGCCCAGCCGATCAAGTCCTCCCCATGGCCCTCGATCGCGGCGGGATCGGGGGCGTCGCCGGGATCGGCGGAGAGGACAGTCGGCTCGTCGAGGAAGGGTGCGCCCGCGGTCACCGAGGCGAACTTCTTTGAGAACTCGCCGAAAGCGAGATGCAGCGCGCGGCGCTCCACGAGACCGAAGGCGGCGGCGTCCCAGAAGGCGGTCGCACCGCCATTGCCGAGCACGACCTCATAACCATCGGGCAGCGAGAACAGCTCGGCGAGACCCGCGCGGATCTCGCCGACCAGCGCCTTGACTGGCTTCTGGCGGTGAGAGGTGCCCATCAACGCCGCACCCTCGCCAGCCAGGCGCACGAGCGCCGCGGTGCGAACCTTGGAAGGCCCACAGCCGAAGCGCCCGTCGCCGGGGCGTAGCTCGGCGGGAATCAGAAGGTGTTGCTCTGTGCTCGTCGTCATTTGGGCTCCTCGCTCCGTCGGACCGCAGGTATGGTCGATGATCTGAGGGTGCCCAGGCGCGCGGCGGTGCTCCATCGTCACTTCCCGGTGGTGAACTCCACCCGAACGCCAGTCGCGACGACGCGTTGCGAGTCTAGCGGACGAGACTCAACCACTCCAAAGAACATCCCGCGCGAGCGTGTGCGCCGTCCAACCCGCCGCCAGTCGCTCGGCGCCGACGCCTTTAGGAGGCGTATCGGCAAGCAGGCAGAACTCAGGCGCCGGGCCGAGGTTCATCTGCCTGCGCCACAGGCTCGCCCGCGCGGGATCCATGCCGTCGCCGAGCAGCTCGCCGAGCCCGCTCTTTGTCGATCCCGCAGGGCGAGCAATCCAGATCGCAAGCGATGCCTCGCCTAGGGCCTCGGCGCAGGGCTCTCCCTCGATCAGTGCGTATACGGCTGCCGTGCCAGGCCCGGCGCGACGAGCTGCCTCGTCATGGGCGCTCACGTGCCCGCGCCCCACCGCCGCCTCGTTGAGCACGCCGAGCGCGGCGAAGTCCTCGAGGAGATACCAGTCCTCATAGGCCGCGCCGCCCGCTCCCAAGCCGCCAGGCCAAGGCAGCTCAGCGAGACGGAACGTGGCCGAGGCGAGTGTGCCGACGGGCAGCGAACGCGCGAGCGAGCGGTGGAAGGCTGTCAGCGCCTGCTCGTATGAGGCGCGCGCGGCTGGGTCGCGGGGCTGGTGCCAGAAGACGTAGGCGAGCATCGCGCGAGCGGGCGCTCTGAAGCTAGAACGCCGGCTTGATCCAGTCCATGTGCCCGCGCAGCTCACCGCCGACGCGCTCGACCTCGGTGTCGGCCTGCTCGGCGCGCATGCGCTTGAAGTTCTCCTGCCCGGCGCGGTTCTCGGCGATCCACTCGCGCGCGAAGTCGCCGTCTTGGATCTCCTTGAGGATCTGCTTCATGTTCGCGCGGGTTTCCTCGGTGATCACGCGTTTGCCCCGCGTGTAGTCGCCGTACTCCGCGGTGTTGGAGATCGAGAAGCGCATCCCGGCGAGGCCCTTCTCGTGCATCAGATCGACGATCAGCTTGAGCTCGTGCAGGCACTCGAAGTAGGCCATCTCCGGGTCATAGCCCGCCTCGACGAGCGTCTGGAAGCCGGCCTGCACGAGCTCGGAGGCGCCGCCGCAGAGCACGGCCTGCTCGCCGAAGAGATCTGTCTCTGTCTCGTCCTTGAAGCTCGTCTCGATCACGCCGCCGCGCGTACAGCCGATGCCCTTGGCGTAAGCCAACGCGAGTGCGCGAGCGTTGCCGGTCGCGTCCTGCTCGATCGCGATCAAACCTGGTACGCCGCTACCTTCGGTGAACTGGCGGCGCACCAGGTGACCGGGCCCCTTCGGGGCTACCATCCCCACATCGACCCCTGCCGGCGGTGCTACCTCGCCATAGTGGATCGAGAAGCCATGACCGAAGAGCAGCATATTGCCTTCGGCGATGCCGTCGCGTATCTCCGACTCCCACACGTCGTGATGCAGCTCGTCCGGCAGCAGGATCATCACGAGATCGCCGCGACTTGCAGCCTCGACGACCGAGAGGACCTCGAGTCCCTGCTCGCGCGCCCTGGCGACCGAGGCAGAGTCCTCGCGCAGGCCGACGACGACTTTGACGCCGGAGTCCTTGAGGTTCAGCGCATGCGCGTGGCCTTGGGATCCATAGCCGATGATGGCGACGGTCTTGCCGTCGAGGAGCGTGAGGTCTGCGTCGTCGTCGTAGATCATTGCGCGCAGGCTATCCAACCTCAGGCCTCGGCAGCCGCGAGGAGCGTGCGTGCGGGGATCGCGAGCTCGCCCGAAGCCGAGGTGAAGGGAGCAAAGCGCCGCTGCAGCGAGTCGTAGATCTCGGTGATCTCCGCCTCGGGTCGATCGAGCACGGCGTCGTGGAAGTTGCGGGAGAGGTCGAGCGTGACCTCCCAGAAATCGGCGAAGCTCGGGTGGCGTCGCAGGAGCTCGAGCGTCTCGACTCGGATCTCTGAGAAGCCTGCTTGCTCGAGCAGGCCAGCGACCTGTGCTGGGCTCGCTAGCGCAAACGGTCCGGGCGTTACGGCGCCAGGCTCGGCTTGCTCGGCGAGCCCACGTTCGCTCAGCTCCTGCGCGGGGAGCTCAGCCCACGGGTTCAGGTCGAGCCTGTCCCACACGGCCAGCGCGAGGCGTCCGCCGGGGCGCAGGATGCGCCGCGTCTCCCCCAGCGCGGTGGCGGGATCGGCCATCAGCATGTAGCCCCAGCGGCATAGAACCGCGTCGACGCTGGCGAGGCGCAAATCGACCCATTCGGCGTTCAGAACCTGAAACTCGACGTTGCGCAGCCCGAGCGCAGTTACACGCTCGCGGGCACCGGTGAGCATCGCCTCCGCTTGATCTGAGATGACGACGCCGCCGACCGGCGCGACGAGCTCTGCGGCAAGCATCGCCGTCTCGCCGAGACCCGCCGCCAGCTCGAGTATGCGCTGGCCTGGCTGAGGCTCGATCGCGGCGATCATCCAGTGCGAGACCGGCGCCGCCAGCTCACGCAGCGCCTCCTGTTGGCGTACCCATCCGGAGGCGGCGGCTTCCCAGTTCTCGAGGCTGGACTCGCGATATGCGTTGGCGTCGAAGCTCAAGCTAGCTCCCGGCGCAATAGCTTGCCCGAGCGCGTGCGCGGCAGCGGCTCGCTGCAGAAGACGAACTGCTTGGGCACCTTGTAGCGCGCGAGCGTTGCGACGCAGTGGCGACGCAGGTCCTCTACCTCGAGGCTCGCTCCTTCTCGCGCCACGACAAGCGCCGTCACAGCCTCGCCCCACTCCTCATCGGCGCGACCGAGGACCGCTGCCTCGAGCACCCCCTCGTGGGCCTCGAGCACCGCCTCGACCTCCGCCGGAGCGACGTTCTCGCCGCCGCTGACGATCGTGTCGGCCTTGCGCCCGATGACCTGCAGGCGGCCACGCTCATCGAGCCTGCCGAGATCACCGGTGTGCAGCCAGCCATCCGTGGCGACGGCGCCGGGGGCGATCGTGGGGCCACGCACGAGGATCTCCCGATCGGAGGCGATCGCTACACGTGTGCAGAACAGCGGCGGCGCCGCGCTAAGCGTGCGAGCGCCGGCGGAGCTCGCCAGCTCAACGACGGGGACCGTGCTCACCTGTGAGCAAGCCTCGGTCAGGCCATAGGTGAGGGCGACTGGAACGCTGGCCTGCTTCGCACGCGCGAGGAGTCCCGCGGGCACCGGTCCACCGCCGGTCAACGCGCAGCGCAGCGCAGGCGGACGCTCGAGTCCTGCGTCGAGCAGCCGTGCAAGCGTCGTGGCGACGAGGCTCACGAGCGTTACTCGCTCGTGGCGGAGCGCCTCGAGCGCCTGATCGAGCTCGAAGCGCTCGTGCAAGATCGCGCTCGTCGCATAGATCGTCGAGCGCAAAAGGATCGAGAGGCCGCCGACATGCGAGAGCGGCAGCGCGCAAAGCCAGCGCTCGGCAGGATCGCTACCGAGCGCCACGCCGGAACCGAGCGCGCTCCACAGCAAGTTGCCGTAGCTCAGCTCAACTGGGCGCGGCATCGAGGTCGTGCCCGAGGTGTGGATCACGACCGCGGTGGCATCGAGATCGTGCCTGCACCCAGCCGCGCCAAGTGGCGCGGCGCTGGCGCTCATCGAAAGCGGCTCGTCGAGCATCACCTCACAGCCATCGGCGATCTGCCTCTGCTCGGCGGCGGAGCACCGCAGGTCGACGGGCACCGCAACGGCACCGAGCATCAGACATGCATGCAGCGCCTGTGCGAAGTGCAGGCCGCTGGGCAGCGCGATCGCGACGCGTGTGCCAGCGGCCGCGCCGCGCGCCTGTAGCTGTGCCGCGCCAGCGTGGGCGGCCGCATGCAGTTGTGCGTAGGACCAGCTGCCAGCAGGCGTCTGTAGAGCGGTGTGTGTAGGCCGCGCGTGCGCGGCGCGGCTGAGCCATCCCTCGACGAGCATGGCCCACAGGCTAACTCCACGAGTGTTGCAGCTAGCCTTCGCATCGATGAGCACCTCCTGGACGCCGATTGCCGCCCCGAGCGGCAAGCCTTACGCGGACATCCGCTACGAGAAGTCGTTGGGCCCTGACGCCGG
This sequence comes from uncultured Solirubrobacterales bacterium, assembly GCA_963785435.1. GTDB lineage: Bacteria > Actinomycetota > Thermoleophilia > Solirubrobacterales > Solirubrobacteraceae > Palsa-744. The sequence goes on along the minus strand of CAWAVE010000005.1, from coordinate 1,421,368 downwards.
CATCGCAAAGATCACGATCGCGCGTCCGGAGGTCCGCAACGCCTTTCGCCCGCGCACGATCATCGAGATCTCTCAGGCCCTTGAGGATGCGCGCGAGGACACCGAGATAGGGGTCATCGTGCTGACCGGTGAAGGTCCGGACGCGTTCTGCTCGGGTGGCGATCAGCGCGTGCGCGGCGACTCCGGCTATCTCAGCGACGACGATGCCGGCGATCCGGACCCCACCCGCCCGGGGCGCTTTCACGTGACCGACCTGCACATCCAGATCCGCCGCATGCCAAAGCCCGTGGTGGCGATGGTGGCGGGCTATGCGATCGGCGGGGGGCACGTCCTGCACCTCGTCTGCGACCTCACGATCGCCGCCGATAATGCCCGCTTCGGCCAGGTCGGCCCGAAGGTCGGCTCCTTCGATGGAGGCTTCGGCGCGGGTCTGCTCGCGAACCTCGTGGGGCCGAAGAAGGCCAAGGAGATCTGGTTCTTGTGCCGGCAGTACTCCGCCGAGGAGGCACGCGAGATGGGCATGGTCAACACGGTTGTGCCGCTCGAGCGCCTCGAAGAGGAGACCGTCGCGTGGTGCCGGGAGATGCTCGCGCTCTCACCCTTCTCGCTACGCCTGCTGAAGGCGAGCTTCAACGCTGCCGAGGACGGCCTCTCGGGCATCCAACAACTCGCCCACGACGCGAACCTGCTCTTCTACGCCAACGAGGAGGCCCAGGAGGGCCGCGACGCATACAAGGAAAAGCGCGTCCCGGACTTCTCGCGCTTTCCCAAGCGGGCTTGACGGTGGGAGCCGTGCGCATCTGGGTGATGGCTGCCCGCATACGCACGCTGCCCGCCGCGATCGCTCCCGTGCTCGTTGGAACGTCGCTCGCCCTCGGCGCCGGGCACTTTCGCGCGCTCGCGTTCGTGGCGGCGCTATTGGGCGCCGTGTTGATCCAAGTCGGCACGAACCTCTCAAACGACTACTCAGACGCGCGGCGCGGCGCCGACACCGAGGATCGGCTGGGACCTGTGCGCGTCACCGCCGGCGGCCTTGTTCCGCCGAGCCAGGTGCTGATCGCGACCTACGTGAGCTTCGGACTCGCTGTCGGCTGCGGCGTCTACCTGGTCGCGGTCGCGGGGCCGGAGCTGATCGCGGTCGGCGCCGCCTCGATCCTGGCCGGCGTGCTCTACACCGGCGGCCCGCGCCCCTACGGCTATGAGGGCCTCGGCGAGGTGTTCGTGTTCCTGTTCTTCGGGATCGTGGCCGTTGCGGGCTCCTACTTCGTGCAGGTCCAGCGCCTGCCCTGGGAGGCGTTCCTATGCGCGGTGCCCGTGGGCTTGCTCGCGAGCGCGATCCTCGTCGTCAACAACGTGCGCGACCTGGAGACCGACCGCCGCGCGGGCAAGCGCACGCTGGCGGTTCGGCTGGGACGCGAGCGCACACGGACGCTGTATGCGGCGATGCTCGCCGGCGCGTTCATCGCGGCGCCCCTGCCATGGGCCCTTGGATCACTGGATGCATGGCTGCTGGCCCCTTGGGCAGCAGCGCCGCTCGCGCTGCGGCTGTTGCGCGTCGTGCGCTCGCGCACCGATGGCTCAGCGTTGAACCGCGCGCTCGCGGGCACCGGCGCCCTACAGCTCGTCTTCTGTCTGCTGTTCGCCGGTGGCATCCTCGCCGCCGGCGGCATCGGCCCATGAGGCTCGAGCGCGCGCGGCGCACGCTAAAGCTCGCCCAACCTTTCGAGAGCTCCTACGGCAGCGTCACAGAGCGCGAGCTGATCGTCGTCGAGCTGAGCGACGAGGATGGGCCGCCGGGCTACGGCGAAGCGGCCCCCCTGGAGCCTTATGACGGCATCTCGATCGAGCGCGCCGAGGCCGCCTTCGACGCCTATGCACCGGTCCTCAAAGACGCGCGCGGCCGCAACGGAGCGCAGCTGATGGAAGCCTGCCGCCGGGTGGATCCGCTGTCGGCCGCACTGGCAGCAATCGACATCGCGCTATGGGACCGAGCCGGGCGCCGCGCTGAGAAGTCCGTGGCGGAACTGCTCAGCGACAACCCCACCGCCACGGTTCCCGTCAACGCGACGCTGACCGCGCTCGACCGCGCCGGGCTGTGCCGAGCAGGCGGCGCGCGCCGTAGCTCAGGGATATACCTGCCTGAAGATCAAGGTGGGGCTCGCCGACGATGCCGGCCGCGTCGCCGCTGCCCGCGCCGCAGCCGGAGGGCGGGTGGCGCTGCGTCTGGACGCCAACGGCGCCTGGGACGTCGAGCAGGCCGTCCGCGCGATCGATGTCCTCTCCGCTGCCGGCCTCGAGCTCGTCGAGGAGCCCACCCACGGGATGCAGGCTATGCGCGAGGTGCGCGAGCGTGTCGCCGTACGCGTCTCGATCGACGAGACGGCCGCCGAGAGCGGCGCCCTGGCGGCCGGTGTCGCCGACGCCGTGTGCCTGAAGGTCTCTCGATGCGGAGGGATCGCCGGCCTGATCGCCGCCGCAACACTGGTTCGCCTGGCGGGCGCCGAGGTCTATCTCGCCTCGACACTCGACGGACCGCTAGGCGTCGCTGCCGCACTGCAGGCAGCCGCTGCGCTCGCCTCGCGCGGGCCGATGCCGCACTGCGGGCTGGCCACCCTGGAGCTGTTCGAGGGGATCGAGAATCCGCTGCCGACACGTGCCGGTGCGATCGCGCTACCCTCCGCGCCGGGCCTCGGCGTGGATGTTTCCTAGCGTCGCGACGATCAACTCCCCGGCCGTGCAAGCAGCAACAATCCGCCCGGCGTCCGGGGTCGAACGACGCGCTCCACCACAAAACCACCGTCGGAAAGCATTAGTGGTGTTTTTTGTGTTTGTGTTTGTGTGTTTTGTGTTTGTGGCAGTTGGTTGTGGTTAGTGGGGTGTTTTGTTTTGTTTGGAGGCCGTTTTGGGCGGTGAATTCGGTGGGCATGACGAGTTTGGTTTTGCAGAGGTTGCCGTTGGCGGCGAGGGCGGAGAATTTGCCTTGGGGTAGGTCGAGTTCGAAGGTGTTGAAGGGGACGTCGGGTGTGGTTTTGAATGTGGTTGAGGTGATGCCTTTGCGGATTAGGGTGTTGCCGATGAGTTGGACGGTGACGTTGTCGCCTTGGAGGATGATCGTGAGGGATGGGAACGCTTCGCCGCCGTGGGAGACGAAGTATGCGGGGCCTGTTAGGGGTGTGGGTAGTAGGGGGGTGTGGACGATCGCGTGTCCGATGATCGATTGTGGGGGGCAGCTTGCGGGGTTAGCTTCGAATGTCTTTGCGAGACATGCCTTTTGCAGTGTTGTGAGGCGTGAGGGGAGCTGCGTGGGGAGTTCGACTTTGACTTTCGCGATGTTGGTCTGGGTGCCCTGCGGCGCGTTGGGGTAGGAGAGCTTGACGTGAAGGCTCGCACCGTTCGCTTTCGAGGTCTTACCGTTGGTGGTGGCCGTGAATTTGGGTGCGAACTTCAGCGTCGCGCAGTTGGTGACCTGGAAGGGCACGGCCACGGGTGCGGTGGCGCCTTGGGTGCTTTGGATGTTGCCGGTGATGTTGAGGGGGCTGCAGTTGGTGGGGTTGAACGCGAACCCTGCCCGGTCGATGACGACGTTGACGTGCTTGATCTGTAGCGGGATGCCGTCGAGGATATGCGGGATCGCATATGGGCCTGTGGGGTCGGTTGTGACGATCGCCTGCGCGGTCGTGGGATCGATGTCGAGCCTCGCACGGACGATGACTTTGCCGAGGTCGAATGGGCCAGCCTTCGCGGGGTTGACGATCGACAGGCCGAACGGCGCGCCCTTATAAGGGCCGGTGATGAAGACCTGCCCGCCGGTCACGCTGAACGGGTTTCCGCCCAGCCCGACGCTGACGATGGTATGCCCGATCAGGCTTCCGGGGCCGCACGTCCCGGCGTTCGCCTGCGCTTCGGGGCATGGGGTGGTACTCGAGATCATGCCGGAGAAACCGGGTGGCATCCGCAGCTGCACGGACTGGATGTCCTGGCTTCCATCTTCACGGCTGATCGTCGTCGTTAGCGGCGTGAACGCCCCGGCCTGGATGTTCGTCGTGCCCGCGGCTAGCGTCGGCGCGAACGGTAGCGGGTTCTGGCACGGCCCGCCGTTCGGGCCGCTCGTTACCTGGAACGTCGAGGATGCCCCCACGGGCGGGGTTCCCGACCATGGCGTAAACGACGCCTGTGTTTCATAGCTGCCACACAGCGCGGGCGTCGAGAGCGGCGCACGGCTACCACCGAAGAAATGGAATTCGGCTTCTTCAAGAGGTGCCTGCGGCGAGTTCTTCAGCGTCGTGATGACCTGCCCAGTTTCGGTGAGATGCACTTCTCCCGCGAGCTTCACCAGCACACCAGAGACAGGGTCTTCAGCGACGATATACATCGCGACGAGCGAACCGAACGGGTTCAGGTTCTGCGCGGCGAGATAAACCGAGCCTTCAAGCGGGTCTGCGATCACAGGGATCTTGAACTTCACGGTCCCGATCTTCGACGCAGCGGGACAGAACGCCGCAGGTATCGTCGGCGTGAACAGGGCAGTACCATCGCCCGCTACTTCCTGAAAGCCGACCTGCCCCTCAGAGCACGCTTCCAGACCATCCGCGCCGGCAGGGTTCAAGCCCACGCCTGCAGGGAGCGTGACGGTCGTGTCCTTCACACTCGAGCTCGCGAGCCCCACAGGGTTCTGGTTGACTTCCTGGGGAACACGGACGTGCACCGTGAGCCCGGTCGGGGAGCTCGCGGACTGCACATCGGGCTGCACTTCGATCGACGGGGCAAACGGCAACTGGTTACAGCCCGTGATCCCCAAGAACCGTTCGAACTGGTCCTTCAACGCGTATTCCTTCGGCTCCAGGGCAACGCCCGCCGGGTTAGCCCGTGTCGGCCAGGACACGCCTTCAACGGTCGCCATGAACGGCAGCGTGCACGACGTCGGCAGCGTCAAGAACGGCGGCGGCTGACCTTGAGAGGTCGCCTGGCATTCCACGCTTGATCCTCCAAGTTTGCCTTCCAGCAGACACCCCCAACCCCGCGCACTATCGTGGTGAGGGTCCCCCGGCACGCCCCAGAACACGACAGTCGTCGTTAGGAAGTTTGCGAGCTCGGTGATGTTGCTCACGCTGACCGTCACACCATAGTCACTACCGGTCCGTACAGAGGTATCGAGCGTCACCGGAGAGCTCGCGTACTCAAAGCCGAAGCGCGCCGGCTCACCCCTACCAGGCGTCAAGTTGAACAACGGCACCGGGATCGTCTGCAGTTCGGTGTTCGCCGGTTCGTCGATCGTGATCGAAGCGACACCGACAACCGTGTCCTGCGGACAGCGATTCGCCGAGCCACCATTGATCACGCCACGAAAGTCGCTGTCGTTGCACTGCGGAATCGCGACGGTGTTACCCAGAAGCCCCGGCGGCAGCTTGAACTGCAGATTCCTCGCCAGCGCCGGCGGCCTGACCAGATCGGCAGTCTGGTTCAACGAGAACGTCGTCGTCAACTGAAACGGATGCGACCCAGCCTGCACATCCACCCCACCACCCACTTCTTCAGGCACCAACGAGAAGTCTTCCACACCAAACACCGGCGCAGCACTACTAACCAGCAACGGCCGTTTCACCGCCACCGAGGGAGCACCACCACCCTTCACCGCGGTTTCGTTCTGGATCCCCGTGCCCGCGCCGTTAGCGACCTTGACTTTGATGCGAATTTCGAGATTTTCAAACGGTTTGACGGGCGAAACGAATTCTTCGCCCAACAGATCTTCGGTCGAGCACGACACCGCACCCGGCGATATCTGACACAACCCGAACACAGGTCCAAAGAACCCGTGCGGGCCTAGATCGAACGTCGGCCCGAACGACACCGTGTAGAATTCCACCTGCGGCACACCTTCTTTTTCGACGACCGTCACACCCGCAGGCAACACGTCACTCAACACCGACGGCCCCGTCGTCGTGCCATCACCAACGTTCACAGCCTCCACCACGATCGTACCTTCCCCACCCGGCGGGAGATTCGCAGGCTGCACATTCGAGACCACATGCCACCAAGCCGACCCCGCCGGCCCCACAGCAAACGCGGGCACCGCCCCGACCCAACCCACAACCACCACGACCCCCGCTACCACGAAACCAGCAGCAACATGCCAGCACGAAAGTCCCCAGCCGCCTATAGCGAACCTGGCGCGCATCACTTCCCCCTCCCGCTCTTCTTCGCATGCTTTCTCGCCGAATGAACGGGCCCATAGCGCTTCCGTGCAGCCGCCCTGCACGCCGCCCGCTTACGCCGCGGCTTCTTCGCGCACACCCTCAACGCCCTCGCAAGCTTCTGCGCACGCGTCAACGGCCTCACAACCGGCTTCACAACTGTCGCGGTCACGTTCCCGCTGCCGCTGAACGTCGAACTCGAGGGCGCACCAAACACGTCCGGCTGCGCCAACGGCGCCGCCCGACACGAATCCGCCGTACTACACGCCGGCGAGGCGCTCACCACCCCCGACGGACACGGCACCGCCACCGAGCACACATGCGCGTCATACACATCAAGCGCACTATCCACATCCGCAGGCACGAGTTTCGCAGCCGACAGGAAGAACACATCATTCCCGCCGACGCTCGCATCCAAAAACGCCGATTCTTCACCCGACCCACCTGAAGACATCAAACTCACACATCCCGCCGTCAAACTACAACCACCTACACCATTGGGCTCAAACTCATACACATCCTCACGACCATTCGCATCCGAAGGCACCAGGCCCTCAACGCTATTGAAGAACAGTCGCCCGCTATCAGACAGATACCGCGACTGATACAACGCCTTCGCATTGGTCACACGCGTCCAGCCCGGCACAGAACCAGCCAGCCACTGCCCACCCCAAATGCCCGGCCCATCAGCCAACAACCTCGGCGGCTGCACCGGATCCAACAACCCCACCGGCCGCGCCCCCGACCGATCACACGACACACACCTAAGCGAACCAGCATTCACATCAAACAAAAACACCTCAGCATCACGTTCACCACTACGCACATCACGATTATCATACCCCGTCAAACTGCGCGTCGACATGAACGCCAAGAACTGCCCACTCCCCGACACCCCCGCCGTCATTTCACCAAGATTCGTACGGTTGCCCGTTATCCCCGACGCCCTCCAGTCCCCCTCGTCGCGATTCGACACCACCCCTACCAGCCGCGTCGTTTCACTGAGCGTGTCCCGCACATACAGGTTGCACGACGCAGCCGCTGACGCTTCCGCCGGCGGCGGCCCGGGCGAACAGTCTCCGTGCACAGCACCAGCTGCCAACGCCCCATTGGCCGCGAAATACACGAATCTGCCTTGATCACCTACACCAATAATATCTCCCTGCACATTTGCTGCCTCGCCAGGACTGCCATCCACCGTCAAGTCTCGAAGCGCACACGACAGGCGCCCGGCAACCACGCTCACATCACACATATACAAATCCGGTTCGCCTTCTTTCGCCGTCGAACCGAACGTCAACCTGGCAGCATCCGTAAAGAACACACGCGACCCATCCACACTCGCCGCCTGAAACACCGGGCTCTGCGAACTAGCTTTCAAGCCCAGCGCCGGCACATCCAACTGCACCGACTCCCCCCGCACCACATCACGCAAAAACAGATGCAGAACACCTCCTTTAATGGGTTCGGTTTCGAATACGAGCCGTGACCCATCATTTGACACCGCGCCCCGCACCTGCAAACCCTGGTTGCCAAGCGACGCACCAAGGCCTTCTTCTCTCGTCGGGGTACCGTTCGGCAGGACGCTCACCAGCTGCAGCGTCCCAGCGCTCCACTCGTAAAGCTCTTGGACACCAACACCAGGGCTACCCGCCGTCAATGGCACTGGCGAGGTCAACACGATATGGCTGCCATCTGATGTCATCGAAACGAATCCCACCCCGCCCACGAACACGCTCGGCTTGATTTCTTCGCCGCCGAATTTAGTGCCGGACGGCGTGTTTGCAGCAGTCACAAGCGGAGTGTATTGCCCGTTGCTCTCGCGGCGGTATGGCGTGCGTTCCCCATGCGCACCCATCAACGCCGGCGCAAGCGGCGTAGCCCCAAACGGCTCCACCAACCCAACCGACAAGTCACCCGAGAACAACTGATACTCAGACAAGTGCCCCAAGGCCAGGCCAGCGACTTCTTCATGGGCGGTAGCGATGTCCTGCGTCGCCCAGCCACCGCTACCCCGCGTTGCCAGCAGCTGGGTGTCCGCGATGCTGCGGTTTCCCGCCGTTTCGCTGCCAATCGGAGCCTTCGCGACATACGCAAGCCCACCACCGGATTCCGAGGCCTGGATGACCACGGCTTCTTCAGAGATCCCTTCAAGCGCAACAGCATGCTTATTCGGCGGCGAGACCATTTCCCACCCACGCCCATCAGCCAGCGCCGCAGGCGGTGCGCTCTGCGTGATAAACACCTGATCGGGGCCTTGCTCCACACCCAGCGCGTTATGCGCCACAACTCGATAATGATAGCTAGCACCAGGCTGCAAGCCCTCAACCAGCGCACTAAACCCGACACCGCTGCTGCTCGACCCCGCCTCCCCATCGGGCACCGGCACAGTCTGTCCGTAGGCCGTGCTCAAACCGTATTCGAAATGGTATTCGCTCGGCAGACCGTGCGCGTTCAAGACCGTTTCAAGCCGTGCACCCGAGCCGCTGACCTGCGAAACCGACTCGCTTTCGATCGATACCGGAGGTGCCGAACTAAATGTTTGATCCGGTCCAACCGTCGTTTCCAACGCAACGTTCGTCGCGACCACGCGGAAGTGATACACCGTGCTCGGCGAAAGCCCCGTCAAAGTCGCACCTACCGGCTGATCTTCAAACGCCCCGCCCGTTAGTTCTGTCGAGGGCGTGCTCAACCCGTAGGCTGCAGTCGTGCCGTATTCAAACCGGTAGCTCGTCACTGCAGGACCCTCCGGGTTAACCACAGCGTGCGCGACCGCGCTTGTCGGCAACACACCATCCACCCGCTCGCTGCCTTCCAACACCACCGGACCCGGGGGCGGCGGCACGACCACACTCACCACACCATGGTGCAAAACATACAACGCTTTCACTTTATCTCCGTAGGCAATGCCGCGCGAGGAGATACCTTCCTCCACAAACGCAGACACCTGCACACCCGACGGGTCGAACTCCTGCACATGACTCTGTTCTTCGTCGTACACAAACAATTCATCAGACGGCCCCACCGCAATCGTAGTCGGGGACGGGGCAGCGCCCCCATCGCGCGGTTTACCCAATTCCACGCCGCTCCCATCGTACTTGTGGACCCCTGTCAGGCCACTCGCCATCACATATATATCTTTCATCGAGTCGACCGCAACCGATTCGACAATCCCAACGCCCGGCAGCGCGATTTCGCCTTCTACCGCCCCCGTGGCGCTGAACTTCTGCACCCGTTCACGATCACCGACGTAAACGCTGCCTGCCGAGTCAACCGCAATAACGTTGTTCGCCAGGACTTCGAACTGGCCCGGCCCCGAGCCGGCCGACCCGAACGTCAAAAGGAATTCCCCGGACGACGAGAACTTCTCCACACGCGAGTTCGCGTGGTCCACCACATACACATCGCCATGCGAAAGCCCAAGCGAATTGTCGACCGCAACCCCCGCCGGTGAGCCCCCAAACTGCCCAGCCCCCGCACCCGGCAAGCCCGCAAAGCAGACCGCTTCACACATCTGAGGCCCTGCGGTCAGACCGTCCGCGACGCCCCACCCCCACGCAAGCGCGAACCCACCTTCCGCACTCCACTTCTCCACCCGACTGTTGTCCCGGTCGACGAGATACACATCCCCCGTTTCTTGATTCACCGCCACCCCAGCCGGATCCGCAAACTGGCCCGCGCCTTCACCTTCACTCCCAAAGCCACCAACCAAGGCGTCTGCTGACGCTACGCCCAACCAGCACCCACAGCCCGCCAAACACAACACCACCAGCACGAGGCGCACCATGCCAGCACGGACCCCCGCAAACCAAGCCCACCGGTATTCCACGCGATCCATTGGCCTCTCCCCATCGAACGATGCACAGTCCATCCAGACACCGCGTGCCGCCCCACAGCAGACCCGCACCAACCAATATCCCCCAAACGCCCACCCCCCCGCAAGAGGCGTCTCCCACTCAAAGACCTACCCGACACCCCTCCAGCCTACCCGGCACCGTCCAGTCGCGAGTCGCCGTCGGAGACAATCCCCCTAACCGCTTGACAGCCAGCCGGCCGCTCTGCCAGCCTCATCTACGCGAAGCCGATATCCCCACGACGTGCCAACCGGGGACCGGCCACGCCACGGTAAACGGCAACAAGGCCGCATGCCATAACAACCAACCATCAACTAAGGAGCACTCGTGCAACGATTCAAGCTAGCTCTCGCCGCAGTCATGGCGATAGCCGCCATCACTGCCATCAACGCAGCAACCGCATCAGCGGCGGAAATGGGATTCTTACCCACGACCACATTCACCGGCAAAGGACCCGGCGGAAACCTCGTCACCTTAGCCGGCACCGAAATCGCCTGCGGAGCTAACACGCTCAAAGGCGGTACGATGACAAACGACAAAACAGGAACAATCAAAGAACTCGACTTCACGAAATGTAAAGCCCTCAAAACGTTCGCCGCGAACAGCTTAAACGACGCAGCAGAAACGATATTAGTAAATAACGCTACCTATACGCTGTGCTTCATCAACAAATCTACATTAGACATCGGTATTATTCTGACGCTCCCAACTGGGGGGATCCACCTCGAAGCCCCCGCCGCGAAAACGTTATTCCTGATCACAGGCTCGCTCCTCGGCTTAATCACACCCGACGCAACGAAAACGACAGCATTCACAGCCGAATTCCGTCAAAGCGCGGTTACTAAAGATCAACAGTTCACGGAATGTGAAGATAAAACAAAAGCAATACTCCTAACTGAACCCAACGAGAACAAAAAACCAGAAGAAGGCGCCCTCATCCAAAAAGAGGAACTCACCACCGCAGCAACAACCGAAATCATGGAGGCCTAAACTAGAGAAACGACCCTACAGCAAACACACACAGACACACCCGGGGGCGGCCATCACGGCCGCCCCCAGCCCTACTACAACACACACCCTATCTCCAGCCCTACCACCGACATCCGCGACAAAGCCAAGACAAACTCGCCGCACGACAACCCCGCAAGCACCGCCCGACCCCGTCCCGCCACATCAGACTGAGCTGGGCCGGGTTTCGCGGAGGGCTGTGATCTGGCCTGGGTTTAGCGGAGTCGTGTTTCTGGAATCCTCCGGCGTTCAGCGAGGAGGAAGTAATGCCCAGCAGGTATCCAGTCGAGGTGCGCCGGCAGGTTGTGGAGCTCGCTCGCTCCGGCACGAGGGTTGCGCAGCTTGCCGAGACGTTCGGGATGAGCGGGGCCGTGATCTATGGCTGGCTGAAGCAGGAGCGCATCGACCGCGGTGAGGCGCCTGGATTGAGCACCGAGGGACAGATGGAGCTCGCGGCGGCGAAGAGACGGATTCGCCAGCTGGAGACCGAACTCGCGGTCTCCAGGAAGGTCAACGAGGTGTTCCTCGAGCAGAACCTACCCCCAAAAGCCTCTTCCCGGTGATCGCTTCCCTGACCGGGCAGGGGTTCGATGTGCAGCACGCCTGCATGATGCTCGGCGTGTCCGTCTCGGGCTACTACGACTGGAAGGTGCGCCCGCCATCGGCAAGAACGCTGAGGCATGCGTGGCTTGCTGGTGAAATCGCACAGGTGCACAAGGACTCCGGTGGCACCTATGGCAAGTTGAGAGTGACCGCTGAGCTCAGATACGGCCGTGGTATCCACGTCGGCAAGGAACAGGTGCATCTTCTGATGAAGCGCATGGGTATCTATGGGCTTCCGAAGCGCCGGCTGCCCCGCGGCGCGAGGGTCGGCAAGGCCAGCTCGCTGGATCTGGTGCGCAGACGCTTCAGTGCCGAGGGCCCTGCCCGGCTGTGGATGACCGACATAACGGAGCACCCGACCAGGGAAGGCAAGATCTACTGCTGCGCGGTGATCGACGCGTTCTCACGCATGGTCGTTGGCTGGTCGATCGACAGCAGACAAACCGGGCTCCTGGTCACAAGCGCGCTCGGGATGGCGTTGAACAGGAGAGCGCCGATGGAGGGCGGAATCATTCACGGGAGTGCAATTCGCATCTTGGGTCTTCAGCCAGAAGGTCACCGAAGCCGGCCTCGCACCATCCGTCGGTGCTGTCGGCGCTCCGTTCGACAATGCCATGGTGGAGGCGTTCTGGGCCCGCATGCAGGTCGAGCTGCTCAACCGCCGAAGGTGGAAGACACGCGTCGAGCTCGCCAGCGCGATCCATGACTACATCGAGATCTGGCACAACACCAGAAGACGGCATAGCGCCCTGAACATGCTCACACCCAGCGAATACGAGAACCAACACCAACAACAAGAGATCGCCGCCTGATTCCAAACGCGCGACTCCAAGAAACCTGGGCCAGATCACGAATTCCGTCAAAGCGCGACTACTAAAGATCAAGAGTTCACCAAATGCGAAGGCGAAAAAGCACCACTGGAAACACTCCTAACTGAAGTCAACGAGAACAAAAAACCAGAAGAAGGCGCCCTCATCCAAAAAGAGGAACTCACCGCAGCAGCATCAACCGAAATCATGGAGGCCTAAACTAGAGAAACGACCCTGCAGCAAACACATAGACGCAACCGGGGCGGCCATCATGGCCGCCCCCGGTCTATTACGACACACCCTATTTCCAGCGCTGCCCCAGGCATCGGCGACGAAGCCAAGGCAAAGCTCGCCGCACATGACGACCCCGCGAAGACCACTCGACCCCGTCCCGCCACATCAGACCCCACCCACCCCGACCCCGGGCTTCAACCGGATAAGAGACAATCCTCCCCAATCCGTTGACGACAGTATCGTTACGAATGCATACTGAACGTGTATTCCATCAATCAATCGGGTCGCTCGTACGCGCAGACGAACACCGCCGAGCGGCCACACGCACACCACAACGCGACTCGAGGGGATGACCACCCATGCAACGATTCAAGATAGTTTCACCGCGGCCATCACGATAATCGCCATCACTGCCATCACTGTATAGGTAGCGTTATTTACTAATATCGTTTCTGCTGCGTCGTTTTAAGCTGTTCAGTGCGAATGTTTTGAGGGCTTTGCATTTCGTGAAGTCGATTGATTTGATTGTTCCTGTTTTGTCGTTTGTCATTGCGCCGCCTGTGAGCGTGTTAGCTCCGCAGTTGATTTCTGTGCCGGCTAAGGTTCTAAGGGTTCCGGCGGGTCCTTTGCCGGTGAATGTGGTCGTGGGTAAGAATCCCATTTCTGCTGATGCGGTTGCTGCGCTGATGGCACGGCCTCACAACCGGCTTCACAACTGTCGCGGTCACGTTCCCGCTGCCGCTGAACGTCGAACTCGAGGGCGCACCAAACACGTCCGGCTGCGCCAACGGCGCCGCCCGACACGAATCCGCCGTACTACACGCCGGCGAGACACTCACGACCCCCGACGGACACGGCACCGCCACCGAGCACACATGCGCGTCATACACATCAAGCGCACTATCCACATCCGCAGGCACGAGTTTCGCAGCCGACAGGAAGAACACATCATTCCCGCCGACGCTCGCATCCAAAAACGCCGATTCTTCACCCGACCCACCTGAAGACATCAAACTCACACATCCCGCCGTCAAACTACAACCACCAACACCATTGGGCTCAAACTCATACACATCCTCACGACCATTCGCATCCGAAGGCACCAAACCCTCAACGCTATTAAAAACAGCCGGCCACTATCAGACAAATACCGCGACTGATACAACGCATGACCCTTCGTCACACCCGTCCAGCCCGGAATCGACCCAGCCAACCACTGCCCTTCCCACACACCCGGCCCATCCACCAACAACCGCGGCGGCTGCACCGGATCCAACAACCCCACCGGCCGCGCCCCCGAACCATCACACGACACACACCTAAGCGAACCAGCATTCACATCAAACAAAAACACCTCAGCATCACGTTCACCACTACGCACATCACGATTATCATACCCCGTCAAACCCCGCGTCGACATAAACGCCAACCATTGTCCATTCCCCGACACCCCCCCATCATTTCAACAAGATTCGCCCCTCCGGCTGCCCTCCAGTCGCCCTCGTCGCGATTCGACAACACCCCCACCAGCCGCGTCGTTTCACTCACCGTATCCCGCACATACATGTTACACAACGCTGTCGCCGGTACTTCCGACGGATTCGGCCCGCTTGTACAGCCTCCGTGTACCGCACTGGGCGCCAACGCCCCATCAGCCACGAAATACACAAACCTGCCCTGCTCGCCCACACCAATCACATCCCCTTGCACATTAGCTGCCTCGCCCGGACTGCCGTCCACCGTCAGGTCTCGAAGCGCGCACGACAGCCGCCCGGCAACCACGCTCACATCGCACATATACAAGTCCGGTTCGCCCGCTTTCGCCGTCGAGTCGAGCGTAAGCCTGGCCGCATCCGTAAAGAACACACGCGAACCATCCACACTCGCCGCCTGAAACACCGGACGCTCCGAACTAGCTCTCAAACCCGGCGCCCGCACATCCAACTGCACCGATTCCCCACGCACCACATCACGCAAAAACAAATGCTTTTCAGCTCCTGCTGCGGTTTCGAATACGACCCGTGACCCATCATTCGACACCGCGCCACGCACCTGCGCATCTTCGTTGCCGAGGCTCACGCGAAGCCTGCTTCTGCCGCGGCGCTTCCGTTCGGCCTCGACAACACAATCGAGTCAGGCTCACCAGCACCCTGGACGCCTCCACAACAGGCGCCGACAGAGCCTGCCTGGGGCCGCAAGCCTAGATTAGAGACGATCTTCACAAACGATTGATGCCGCCATTCGTAGATGCGTATAATGGACTCGTTCCAATAATCCGATCCGTCCGTTCCTCTGCAGAAGATACCAACTGAAGTGATTCCACGCAACGGAACCGCACAAAAGGAGAGCTCATGCGACAACTCACACTGACCCTCACCGTGATCCTGGCGATCGCCGCGATCACTGCCGCAACCGCATCCGCAGAAATCGGCTTCTTACCCACCACAACATTCACCGGAAAAGGCGGCGCCAAGGTAGACGTATCGTTAGCCGGCACTGAAATTGCCTGCAAAGCCAACACGGTCTTAGGCGGCACAATGACAAACGACAAAGAAGGCAAAATCGAAAGCATTCACTTCAGCGGCTGCAAAGCACTCGGCGTGTTCGAAGCGAACAGCTTAAACGACACAGCAGGAATCATATTAGTCACCAACCTCACTTATACGCTTTGTTTCATCAACAAATCTACGTTAGACATGGGCATCGTCTTGCACTTCCCAGCGGCTGGCGTCCATGTTGAAATCCCGGCAGCGAAAACGTTATCCCTGATCACAGGCTCGCTGATCGGCTTAATCACCCCCGACGCGAAAAGGGCCAAAGTATTCACAATCAAATTCGGTAAGAGCGCGACAACTAAAGACCAGGAATTCACGAAATGCGAAGGCGGCAAAACAGAAGTACTCTTAACTGAAACCAACGAGAGCAAAAAACCCGAAGAAGGTGCTCTCGTACTGGAAGAGGAACTCACCACCGCCGTAGAAACCGAACTAATGGAGGCATAGCACGGGCACAAACCCGCAACGAACATCGACACACCCCCTGGGGGCCACGGCTGCCCCCAGGGTGTCCCACTAGAGGTGTGGGCAGGGTTTGATGGTTTCAGTTGTGCAAATCACGCGCCTGACTGCTTGGCCTCCTCGATCGCCGTGTGGCAACCACGACCCGGTCTGAACCGTGACTAGACGGGTGAACGTCGGCTCGAACACAGGCTCGAGTACCTGCCGCACGGCCTCACAGACCGCCCTATAGATCACGTTCGGGACGCCCAACCCGCGTTTGGGCCGCACGGGTGTAGGCGTGCTCGGCTTGCTCGGTGAGCGCGTGCTCGGCAGCCGTGCGTTCGGCAGCCGTCCCGGGCCTGGGGGCAGAGGCTTGCCCTTCTGGCCTGCGCTGCCGGCGCCTAGCGGAGCGAGCGGCGAACGCTGCGGCTCGTGCGGCCGCTCGAGGCCTCCTACGGCGCGGTCACCGAGCGCGAACTGATCGTGGTCAAGCTCAGCGACGAGGACGGGCCACCCGACTACGGAGAGGCCGCCCCGCTCGAGCCCTACGACGGCATCAGCATCGAGCGGGACACAGGCCGCCCTGGACGCCTACGCACCGGTACTGGCGCAGGCCCGCGGGCTGAACGGAGCACAGCTCCTGGAAGCCTGCCGCCGGGTCGATCCGCTGTCGGCCACACTCCGCTGCGCTCGCCTCACACGGGCCGATGCCACACTGCGGGCTGGCCACCCTGGAGCTGTTCGAGGGGATCGAGAATCCGCTGCCGACACGTGCCGGTGCGATCGCGCTACCCTCCGCGCCGGGCCTCGGCGTGGATGTTTCCTAGCGTCGCGACGATCAACTCCCCGGCCGTGCAAGCAGCAACAATCCGCCCGGCGTCCGGGGTCGAACGACGCGCTCCACCACAAAACCACCCTCAGAAAGCACCTCCCGCCACGCTAACTCGCGCAGCAACTTCTGGCGCATCAGCGAGTGCACCAGCGCAAACTCAGGCGTGAAGCGCTCGTTATGGCCGTTGCGCTGGCGCGGAGGCTCCATCTCGGCCACGAGCACATGTGCTCCATGAGGAAGCCGGCTGGCCATGCCTTCTAGGACGCCGACGAGCGTCGCGCGGCTGATCGAAAAGATCTCGTGCAACAGGAAGAACGACAGCACCAAGTCCGTCTCCTCAAGCGCAATCTGCTCGAGCTCGACCGCGTCCCCCATGACTATCGACACACGCTCCGCAACGGCGCTCGCCGACAGCTCTCGCCTCGCCTCGTCACAGGCAGCCGGGTCGATGTCAACGCCTACTCCACTGCAGCCGAAGCGCTCGCACACCGAAATCAAGAACCGTGCGTTGCCGCAACCTAGGTCAAGGACACGCCTAAACGAAAGCTCTGCGAGCATCGCGGTTGCATGAGGAACGATGTCCGCCGCACCTGCGAGAGCAGTACCGGTGGCGACCCAGCGTCCGTCACGCTTGTGCTCGACTCCATAGCGGCACCTGCCCAGCAGGAACTCGGCCAGGTAATGCAAGGGCTCGCCATACCCGCCGCTCAACCACACCAGATAGCCCTTGTCCTCGCAGAGGCGCTGACCGAGAGCCGTAAGCTCGAACCTATTGGTCTGCACCTCCAGTAGCCCTCGCTGCACGAGGTAAAGGAGCGAGGCGTGTAGCAACGCACTCGCCTCGTCCTCGCCGAGCGTGTCGCCCTCGATCCCCGGCCCCTCCAATAACTCGAGCAGTCCGCTCATCTCAAGGGCAGCAAACACACTCGTGACCATGAACCCTTCAAACCAGTCGAAGGCTACCCGCTCATCGGGTCCGCCTCGCGCTTGGCTGATGCTGAACGCCTCGGTACTCATCGCTCACTCCCATCGTCAAGTGGCTCGCCAGTCGTCGTCCGGACCTACTCCGTCAACTCACGCCACACCCTGGCGTGAGGTCGGGAACAGCATCACGTCTCGAATCGAATCTGTGTTCAACAGCACCATCAACAGCCGGTCAATTCCGATACCCGCACCGGCCGACGGGGGCGCCCCGTACTGAAGCGCCGTAACGTACTCTTGATCCTGTGGATGAGGCGCGGAGCCCGTGGTTCGCTCGCTTCGCTGCGCCACGAACCTCGCCCACTGCTCATCTGGATCGTTGAGCTCGGTGCCTCCGCTACCGACCTCCACGCCCCCGATGACCACGTCGAAGCTCTCACCTAGTTGCGCTCTCGTCGCGTGCTGCTTCAGGCAAGGGTGCGTATCGAGCGGAAAGTCTCTAACGATCGTCGGCTGAATAAGGTGCGGCTCGACATGCTTCGTATAAATGGCGTGCACGGCCCCGGTCCATGAGTCATCCGTCGAGGGCGCCGCGGCCATCAGCTCGCTGGGACTGGCCGCAAATATATCCAGACCAGTAGCTTCTCCGATAGCGTCCTGAAAGGTCAGCTGACGCCACGGCCTCGCAAGGCTGATAGGCATGCCTCGATAGGAGAACTGCAGGGTTCTCCACACTTGGCCTGCGACGTCCGCTACGAGTCTTTCCATCAGCGCGGCAGCATCTCGATAGTCGCAATAGGTCATCGACCACTCGATCATCGTGAATTCCGGACTGTGCTTTGGCGAGATGCCCTCGTTCCGAAAGTGCTTGCCTAGATCGTATACCCGCTCCATGTCGCCTACCGTGCAACGTCGGAGATAAAGCTCCGCCGAGATGCGAAGCGATACGCGCTGGGCGAGCGCATTGTGGTGGGTTCGAGAACGGCCGAGCCAGCGCACCTCCTGGTAGCACTTGGAGGACCGGCGTTTCTACCTCAATAAAGTCATGACGGTTCATCCACTCCCGAAACCCAAACGTCAATTCCGCGCGCGTCGCGAGGAGGCTCCGACATGCGGCATTCGTCATAAGGTCGAGTTCATGGCGCGCGAACCGCACGCCCCCCTGTTTCAGTCCTTGGTGAAGCTGAAGAGCCTTCGTAAGCGTTAACGCGGACCCGACCTCGAGGCCGATCTCCCCACCGCGAGCTACGTAGACGTAGCCGGTGACAGCGACAATGTCTCCAATATCGCATTCCGCAAGGGCAGCAGTAGCGTCAAGCGCCGGTAACCGCTCGACGCGCGTCCGCAGCACCATGGTTCCAGAACGGTCTCGCAGGCTGAATAGGACCAGTTGGCCGCGCCTGCTCCGCTTGACGAGTCGCCCTGCCAGGTGATACTGCAAGGCTATGTGAGGTCCCATGGGCATGCGCTCATGTTCGTGGCGAGCCCTCAGGTCGGCGATCAAGATGCGATTCTGCGACTTGAAGTGAGGATACGGATCGATGCCTCGCGCCCGCAGGTTGGCGGCCTTCACTCGACGACGCTCTTTCTCCGCTAGTGCGGTTGTCACGTCGTACGTCCGACGGGGGGAGGACGCGTTGCCCAGCCGTCGACTGCTCGCGCGGATGACACGCGCTCATGGAGTGAGAACTGCCACGATCTTGGGGCGCGGCAGAGTTCTGCACTAAGTGCGCCCGGTGGGACTCGAACCCACACCGTCGGTTTTATAGACCGGTGCTCTTCAAGCCTAGCTTCATTGACAGCCCGCGTCGGACCGGCCCAGAGTATGGGCGAAGCGCTATTGCCATCTCGACGACATCTTATTAAGTTCTGATAGCAGTCGCGTGTGGTAACTGCGCAGCGATTGAGGTTAAGACCATCGCAGTATGTCGGCTCTTGACCAGTTGAGCTACGGGCACAAGGTTTGGACCGGCTGGCGCAGCGGCCGGTCGTCAGTGTTGCAAGCGCAAACATGACCATATCACCGCTACCTGAGTCATAAGACTCCTCTGTAATGACTGCTCACCGCGACATGCGGCGACGTGTCAGCTTCGCTCTGAACCAGACGCTAGCTTAGGTTAAGCTGGACGAGTAAGTCAAATAATCGGAAACGCGGTCGCGGCGGATTTGGGCTGCCGCTTCATTGCTCCCGCGCGAGCCAACGCCTAAATCGCGTTACGACCGCAGCTCATCGCTGGGACACGGCGAGGGAGAGCGCCTCCGGGTTCTCGAGCGCCAGGCGGTGGCCGCCGGCGAGCACAATCAGCTTTGCCACGCCCATCTGCCCCATCCTGCGGCCGATCTCGACGAACTTCGCGTCCCGGTTGCCAACGATCATGGTCGCCGGCATGCTTAGCTCGGCGAGGCGATCCCACAGCGGCTCCATCTCTCCCGTGCCGATCCCTCGCACCACGGCCGCCAGCGCGTCGGGGCGATTGCGGCGCTGGTCCTCGCGCGCGAGGCGCCTGACCTCGAGTGGGTCCTCGGCGAACAGCGGCCGGCTGCTCCAGCGCTCGATGAAGTCCTCGAAGGGATGAGCCTCAAGCTCGCGGGCGAGCGCCTCATCGGCCTCGCGCCGTCGCACCCGCTCGTCTGGGTCCTCGATGCCGGGCGTGCATGAGACCAGCACCAGGCGGCTGACGCGCTCCGGCGCCGCCAGCGCGACGTGCAGCGCGACCCGGCCCCCGAGCGAGTAGCCGCACAGGATGAAGCGCTCCTGTGCGTGGGCGAGCACGTGAGCGACGCAGCCGGCGAAGGTGATCGGGCGCTCGGCGTCGACCTCAACACCGTGGCCGGGGAGGTCGATAGCCAACGGCAGGTAGCGTTCAGAATCAAGCGTTGCCGCCACGCCGTCCCAAGCGCGGTGGGTGCCGCCGAAGCCATGCAGCATCACGATCGTCTCCGGCACCCCCCCATCCTATGAGCCAAACCACCGACACCTACACGCTGCTGAGGGCCTTTGTCGATGAGCTCGTGCGCTGTGGCATGCGCGCCGCCTGCACCTCTCCCGGCTCGCGCTCGGCGCCGCTGGCGCTGACGCTCGCGCGCGAGGCCCGCCTGCGCAGCTACTCGCACATCGACGAGCGCTGCGCGAGTTTCTTCGCGCTCGGCCTGGCGAAGACCTCACACCTACCCGTGGCCGTCGCCTGCACATCCGGCACGGCGGTCGCCGAGCTCTTGCCTGCTGCGATCGAGGCACGCGAGGCGCGCGTCCCGTTGCTGCTGTTGAGCGCCGACCGCCCCGCGGAGCTGCGCGAGAACGGCGCGGGACAGGCGATCGACCAGCTGAAGATCTTCGGCGACGCGGCCAAGTGGTTCTTCGAGGTCGAGCTGCGCGAGGCAGGCCCTGAGCAGCTGCGCTGGATCCGCACGCTTGCCTGCCGCGCCTACTGGACCACGCTGGAGGGCCGCCCAGGGCTGGTGCACCTGAACGTTCCGCTGCGCGAGCCGCTGATCGATCAGACACCGATGTCGTCAGATGACAGCGCGCGCGCCGACGGGCGCCCGTTTGTAAGCAGCGCGCGCGCCTTGGCCTACGGCCCGCCAGCGCTCTCGCAGCTGAGCGGGCTGGTCGCGGCTGCTCGCCGGGGCGTCGTGGTGGCCGGGCGCCACGAGCGCGAGACCCCGCTCGGGCAGAGCGCCGCTGATTTCGCTGCCGCCGTCGGCTGGCCGCTACTCGCCGACCCGCTCTCCGGCGCGCGACGTGGGCCGGCGGCAATCGCACACTACGACGCGCTGCTGCGCGATCCGGCCTTCAGCCGGGAGCTCACACCCGATCTGATTCTCCGCGTGGGCGACCTGCCGGTCTCAAAGCCGCTGCGAACGTGGCTCGCCGAGCTTGCCGAGGTACCTCAGGTGGCGCTCGAGCCGGAGGGCGCCTGGCAGGACCCCGCCGCGGTGCTCAGCGACCGCCTCGCGCTCGAGCCGGCCGTGACGCTTGCGGCGCTCGCCGTCGATGTAAGCTCGCCAGTAGCTGGGGACTGGCTGGAGCAGTGGCGTAGCGCCGACCGGTTGGCATCGGAGGCGATCAACGGCGAGCTCGCCCAGGGTGCTCTCTCAGAGCCTGCGGTGGCAGGCGAGCTCGGCGTCTTGCTCAGCGAGGAGAGCACCCTGTTCGTCGCCTCCTCGATGCCCGTACGCGACATCGAGACGTTCTGGCCTGTGCGCGATGACCCACCGCGCGTGCTCTGTAACCGCGGCGCCAATGGGATCGACGGCACGGTGTCCTCAGCCTTTGGCGCAGCCGCCGCGGCTGAGGGTGCACCGGTCGTGCTCCTTATCGGCGACGTGGCCCTAGCTCACGACATCGGCGGCCTGCTCGCGGCGGGAAGGCTGGGCTTGAAGCTGACGGTCGTGCTGCTGAACAACAATGGCGGCGGCATCTTCGATTTCCTACCCGTCGCCGAAGCCGGCATGGCGCTCGCGCCGGACCCGGCTCGACCCGAGCAGGACATCTACACCCACCACGTCGCGACCCCCACGGGCCTGGACTTCGCCCATGCCGCCGCGCTCTATGGCCTCTCATACGAGCGTGTCGCTGACCTCGCCGAGTTCCGCGGTGCGCTTGAGAGCTCGCTCGCCCGCGGCGGGTCGAGCCTCATCGAGGTGCCCTGCGAGCGTCGCGCGAACGTTGCGCTCCACCGCCGCATATGGCAGGCCGTGGCCAGTTCGCTCAGCCGCTGAGCAAGGGCAGAAGCGCCTGTAGCTTGACCTCAGTCTCGGCTAGCTCACTACTTGGATCGGAGGCGCGCACGATGCCGTTGCCGGCGTAGCAGCGGGCAATCGCGCCGCTGAGCAGCGCGCAGCGCAGCGCGACGCAAAACTCACCGTCGCCGGCCGCGTCAGCCCAGCCCACTGGCCCCGAGTACCAGCCGCGGTCGAGGCCCTCGAGCGCTGGGATCAGCGGCGCAGCTCGGCTGAATGGCTCGCCGCCAACGGCGGGCGTGGGATGCATCGCACCGACCAACTCCAGCGCGTCCATCGGCGCCGCTAGCTGAGCTCGGATCGGCGTGGCGAGATGCTGAATATTGGCGATCTGAACGAGCTGTGGTTCGCTTGCGGCTGCAACCCATACGGAGTGTGCGCGCAGCGTGCGCTCGATGCGCCGCGCGACGATCGCGTGCTCCTCGCGGTAGCCGGGGTCGCGTAAGAGCTGCTCGCCGAGGTGCGCATCGACGGCGGGGTCGGCGCTGCGCCGGGTGGAGCCCGCGAGCGCGAGCGTGCTCACGCGCTGACCCTCGCGACGTACGAGCAGCTCGGGGCTCGCGGCGATCAGGCTCGACTCGCCACGCCCCACGCAGAACACAAAGCAGGAGGGGAACTCATGGCGCAGCACCGAGAAGATCGCCGGCGCGTCATAGCTGCTTGGCGCGTGCACCTGCACTTCGCGCGCGAGCACCACCTTCTCGAGCTGGCCCTGCGCAATCAGCTCCACGGCACGCGCCACGGCCTGCTCGTAGTGCTCTGGCGGCATCGCGCTGGCGACTTGAAAGCGCCCCGTCGGAGCCGGATCGAGCAGCGGCAGCGGCGCGCTTCGCAGCTCGCCCAGTCGGGCCTCCAGGCGCTCCATGAGCTCCTCGACCGTGTCATCGGGTGCGGCGAGCGCCGCGAGCGTGAGGTGCACGCTTGGCTGACCTCTACGGCTGCGCCGCACGATCGCCACCTCGGGCACGCTCAGCGATGCGGGCGCAAAGCCCCGCCAGTGGGGCGCGCGGCCGCCCTCCTCAGCAAAGGCGAAGCCGCCGACAGCCACCGGCCCGACGCCGTCGGGCTCAGCGGTGGGATCGCTGACGGCGTGCGCTGCCAGCGCTCGCCAGCGCTCAGCGACGGTCGCAAAGCGCCCCGTGCCCGAGGAACGCAAGGCCAGCACCTCGCCGAGCGTCGCTAGGGCAGCGCCGCCGCGATCGGGCTGCTCATAGAGAAACCACGGCTCGCCGGGACGACGTGAGGCACAAGCGACCTCGGAAGGGTCGACGTCAGGGTCGAGCGCGATCGAGATCGTGGCGAGCGTCGCATGGCCCGAGGAGCGCGCGCGAGCCAGCGCGCGCACGAGCCGTGCCTGCAGCTGATCGCGCTCGACGGCAGCGAGCGCGAACGGCTGCCCTGCGGATCTGGTTCCGGGCAGGCTCAGGTCTCGCTACGCCCCCGGGAGATCGCGATCTCACCCGTGCGCATCATCTCGATCAGGCCGAAGGGGCGCACCATCGTCTCGAACGCCTCGATCTTCTCGGTGGTGCCCGTGACCTCGACGATGATCGCGCGCTTGGTCACGTCGACGACCTTGCCGCGGAAGATCTCCGCGATCTGCACGAGCTCGCCGCGCTGCACGCCGTCGGCTGAGACCTTGAACAGCGCGAGCTCGCGCGCGACCGTGTCGGCGGGCTCGAGGTCGCGGATCTTCAGCACGTTGATGAGCTTGTGCAACTGCTTGGTGACCTGATCGATCGGGTGTAGCGCGCCATCGACGGTGAGCGTGACGCGCGAGATCTGCACGTCCTCGGTGGGTCCAACGGTGAGCGTTGAGATGTTGAAGCCGCGCCTGGCGAACAGGCCCGCGATGCGCGTGAGCACGCCGGACTTGTTTTCGACGAGGATCGAGAGCACGTGCTTGCGACCGGTGCGCATGTTTGTGGCGGCCTGCAGCTCCTCGAGGCTGAGCGGCTCCTTGGTTCCTGGTTCACCCATGGTCCGAGCTCACCCCACCATCTCGCGCGCGGCCGCGCCGGCGGGAATCATCGGGTAGGTGTTCTCCTCGCGCGTGACGCGCACGTCGACGAGCACCGGGCCGTCGATCGCGATCGCGTCCTTCATGTCTGCCACGAGCGTGTCCTTGTCGGTGAGCCGCAGCCCCGTCGCGCCGTAGGCCTCGGCGAGCTTGACGAAGTCGGGGAACTCGCCCATGTCGACGTGTGAGTATTTGCCGTCCCAGAACAGCTCCTGCCACTGGCGCACCATCCCGAGATAGCCGTTGTTCATGATGAACACCTTGATCGGGATCTTGTTCTGCGCGCAGGTGGCGAGCTCCTGTGCGTTCATCTGCACCGAGCCGTCGCCGGCGATGCAGCAGACGAGGCGCTCGGGCTGACCGACGGCGGCGCCCATCGCGGCCGGCAGGCCGAAGCCCATCGTGCCGAGGCCGCCCGAGTTGACCCAACGGCGCGGCTCGGGGAAGTCGTAGTGCTGCGCCGCCCACATCTGGTGCTGGCCCACGTCGCTCGTGATGATCGCCTCGCCGCCCGTGGCCTCCCACAGCGCGCGGATCATGAACTGCGGCTTGATCTCGCTGTCGCTGCTGTCCTCGTAGGCGAGCGGGTACTTCGTTTTCCAGCCCTCGATCCGAGTGCACCAGGCATCCAGGCGCGCGGGGTCGGCCTCGAGCGCGCGGTACTCCTCGACGAGCTTCGCGAGCACGTGCTTGGCGTCGCCCACGATCGGGATGTGCGCGGGCACGTTCTTTGAGATCTCCGCGGGGTCGACGTCGATGTGGATGAACTTCGCGCGCGGCGCGAACTCGGAGAGCTTGCCGGTGATGCGATCGTCGAAGCGCGCGCCGACCGCGCAGATCAAATCGGCCTCGTCCATCGCGTAGTTGGCAGCGCGCGTGCCGTGCATGCCGAGCATCCCCAGCCACTGCTCGTGCGGCGCAGGGAAGGCGCCGAGGCCCATCAGCGTGCAGGTGACGGGGAAGCGGTCGCTGAGCGCAAACGCGCGCAGCTCCTCGGAGGCTTCGGCGTTGACCACGCCGCCTCCGGCGTAGATCACGGGGCGCTGCGCGGCCGCCAGCGCCTTGGCGGCCTGGCGGATCTGCTTCTGGTTGCCTTCGATGCGCGGCTGGTAGCCGGGCAGGCGTATATCGGTGACGGGCTCGTAGTCGATCTCCGCGCGCGAGAGGTCGAGCGGAATGTCGACGAGCACGGGCCCCGGGCGCCCGCTGCGCGCGATGTAGAAGGCCTCGTGGATCGCGCGGGGAATTTCCTGCGGGTGGATGATCATGAAGGAGTGCTTGACCACGGGCATCGTGATGCCGATCGTGTCGGCCTCCTGGAAGCCGTCGGTGCCGAGCAGCTCAGTACGCACCTGGCCGGTGATGAACACGACCGGCACGGAGTCCATCATCGCGTCGCAGATCGGCGTGATCAGGTTCGTGGCGCCAGGTCCGCTCGTGGCGAAGGCGACGCCTACTTTGCCCGTGGCCTTGGCGTAGCCCTCGGCGGCGTGGCCGCCGCCGGCCTCGTGGCGCACGAGGATGTGGCGGATACCACCGTTCACGAAGGCGTCGTAGGTCGGCAGGTTCGCACCGCCGGGGAGGCCGAAGACGACGTCCACGCCCTCCGCCTTCAAACACTCCATCAAGGCATCAACAGCCCGCATGTCGCCGACCTCCTTCCTCAATTGTTAGGGAAATCGCAGTGTACCAGCGGGTTTCGGCGTCGATCGCGTGTCTCCCGCTCCTGGCAGGCGCCGTTCAGGAGAAGCCGATTGCCACACCGACGCCCAGCGCGATAGCCCCCCCGACGGCTACCACGAGCAACGAGCGGCGCATCGACACTCTTAGGAAGCGGTGTCTGATCCAGGCGATCGCGAGCAACTCAAACGCAACGACGACCCCGGCCACCACGAGTGCGTGATCGACGTTCGAGATGATGAACGGAAGCGTGTGGAAGATGCCGCCGAGCGTCGTCATGCCGCCAGTGATCGCTCCCCGCACAACTGCGCTGCCACGCCCCGTGAGTTCTCCCGTGTCCGACAGCGCCTCCGACCAGCCCATGCTCACACCAGCGCCAACGGCGACGGACAGGCCTACGAGCAGCGCGGTATGGGAGCTCGAGGCGATAGCCGCCGTAAAGATCGGCGCGAGGGAGGAAACCGTGCCGTCGATCATCCCGACGAGCGCAGGTTGCACGACGCGCAGCACGAAGTCGCGCTCGTCGGAGAAGCCCGCGCGGTGAATCCAGCGGGCAATCAGCGAGTCATCGGCGGGGGCTGCGGTGTCCAGTTGAGCGCTCATCTGTGACTCACAGCGTATGCCAAGCGTCGGATTAGGGCGCCCGAAATACGGCTTAGGCAAGCCGAAGTTGGCAGGTGCGGCGGGACACTGCTTAGGGATCCTGCAAGGCAAGGGAGGCCGGCACCCTCGCCGCGAAGTAACCCGCCAAGCTCAGTATCGCCGCCGCGGCGCTGCTCACCGCCACGAGGTTCCACGCAGCCGTTGCGGCGGCCACCGATGCGACCACGGGGTAGTTGACGATCGCGCTGAGCGCACGATCGAGTAGCTGCTGCCCGAGCAGGCCAAGAGTCGCGCCTGCCACGCAGCCGACGCCAAGCAGCAGCAGGCTCTCGAGCACGAGCGTCGCCCACAGCTCAGGCTGTGAGATGCCCTCGAGCTTGAGCTTGGCCAAGCGCGGCCGGCGCTGCCAGATCAGCGCGCCCATCGCAGCGGCCATCGCAAGCGCCGCTGCCACCAGGATCAGCGTCGCGATCTGAGAAAGACGCGCGAGCCCTTCTCGCGTGAGCGCGCGTTGTTTGCCGGCGTGCTGATCGGCGCTCTGCACGGTCAACCCAGAACGCGGCCCCACTGCGCGTTCGAGTCGACGAGCGATGACGCTGGCAGAAGCGCCGGGTGCGAGCAGCACGTTGTAGGCGCTTGGTTCACTGCTCCCCCACGCGCGCGCGAAGTCGCTCGCGCTCATCACGATCGCCCCCGGCGCCCAGCCGATGTTCGTGGAGATCGCCGCCAGGCGCATCCGCGTCGGTAGCGGTGCGGGCAACGTGAAGGCGTCGCCGATGTGCAGATGATGCTCGTCGGCCAGTGCCTTTGAGAGCACAGCCCATCCCCCCTGTCGAAGGCGCGCTGCGGCCTGGGAAAGGCTCCCTTCGATCAGCTGACTGGGTGGGAGCAGAGGCGTGGCCTGCGCCGGCGGAGCGATTACCCAGATGCGACGCTCGTCCCAATCGAGCAGGCCACCACGGTAGAGACGCACGCTCTGCACGCCTGGAATCCGTGCGAGCTTGTCGAGCGGCGGTCCGAGAAACGGTTGCGTCATCAGCAAGTTGAAGCTGCCGGCCGGCGAGACCCATAGGTCGGTGAAAGCGTTCATGTCGAGCGCCGCGTTATCCAGACCGTGTTCGAGGTCGCCGTGCGCGCCCTGGATCGACACGCTGCCGAAGACCGCCACCGCACCCGTCGCAGCGACCGCGACCGCTCGCGCCCGGCCCGCACGCAACTCCATCGTGGCGAGATGCGCGACGGCGCTCGTGAGCTTCCTCGCCAAACGCGCGACCACAGCAAGCACGAGCTCGAGTGCGAGTGGCAGCCCGCATAGCAGCGCACACACCAGGCTGACCATGCCCACGATCGCCAACTGCGGCGCGGCCAACAGAATCGTCACCGCGACCACGAGGCAGACCGCGCTCGCGATGATCAGAGCGCGCCCTCGCGCACCGTCCTGCTGCTGTTCGTTAGCAGCGACGGCTGCGAGCGGATCGCGCGAGAGGATGTCGCGCAGCGGGCTCAGCACGGCGACCAGGGCCGCAAGCATCCCGCCTGCCGCAGCGACTGCAAGGCTGCGCGCGCTGACGACCCGCGCCTCACCGACCGTGAACGCGGAGGACAGGAAGCCCGGGTTTGAATGAAAGAGGCGAATCGAGAGCTCATCGCCCAACGCCAAGCCAAGCAGACAGCCGACGGCGCCGAGCACACAGGCGTCGAGCACGAGCACCGCGACCACGTCCCGGGGCGTGTAGCCGTCGCGACGCAGCATCGCAACCAGTCGCCGGCGCTCGGGCACCGTGAGCAACATCGCGTTGAACGCGAACAGGAACCCGACCAGCGCGCTGATCACCGCGAACAGGACCGTCGACTGGTTGCTCGCGTCCGCGGCCTTGGCGAACAGCGCTTCGTCATAGCTCACCGGCTCGACGCTCAAGCGCCCGGCCACTAGACGCTCAACGGCCGCCCGCACCTGCGCTTCTCGACCAGCCACAGGCGCGATCAAGATTCGCGTGAGGCGACCGCCAAGGCCGGCCATTTCCTGAGCGAAGAACAACGGCGCAACTGCGATCGGGGTATCGATCAGCGGCCCGATTTGACGCGCGGTGAGCTGGCTGTAGAGCGGAGCCTCGCTGACGCGTCCGCCGAGCTGAAACGTCGCTTCGGCGCCAAAGTGGGTAACGCCGACGCTCCGGGCGAGTGGCGCTGGCAGCACAATCGCGCCGATCCCGCCAAAAGGCGCAAGGCGAGTGTGGCGCACAAGCGTTCCACCCAGCTGCGCGAGGCTCCCGTCGGTACCGATCAGCTCGACAGAGCGGCTGCCGCGCGGCCCCACCAGGTTGGCGCTCTCTTCGAGCAGCGGCGCCGCGCTACGCACGCCGGGAAGTTGACGAACCGCCACGAGCAGGCGCTGGTCAAAGCCCCGCGGGTCGCGTGCAATCAGCTGTAGCGTCGCGCGTCCTGCGATACCGCGCGAGAGCTCGGCTACAGAGCTCGAAAGGCTCTGGCTGGTGATCTGCGAGGCGCACAGCAGCGCCACCCCAGCCGCGATACCTGCCAGCGCAAAGGCCTCCTGGAGGAATCGCGCGCGCAGGCGCACGCGATAGAGGTGGAGCAGATTGCCGAGCCTCATCGCGGCTCGAGGACACCGGTCATCCAGCAACGTCGGTCGCGAAGCCCGCCTCGGGGCGGTGCTCGCCGAGACGCCCGTCGCGCAGTGCTAGCACTCGATCGGCGTAGCCCGCTGCCAACGGGTCGTGGCTCACGAGCACGACAGCCACGCTCCGCTCGCGACAGAGCTCGCGCAGCAACGCCAGCACGTCACGGCTGCGCTGGGTGTCGAGGCTGCCGGTTGGCTCATCGGCAAGCAGCAGCCGCGGCTCGGTAGAGAGCGCACGCGCGATCATCACACGCTGACGCTCGCCCATCGAGAGCGTCTCTGAGCGTTGCTTGAGCCGTTCGCCAAGGCCAAGACGCTCCAACAACGGGGTGACGCGCGCGTGGGCCTCCCGCCACGGCACATGCTTGAGCAGCCGCAGCACCGTGTTATCGATGGTGTTGACGCCCGGCAGTAGATCGAAGCTCTGGCGGATGAAGCCGATCTCAGAAAGCCTGTAGCGCGACGCTTCCCGCTCCGACAGCGTGGAGACATCGCGTCCGTTGACCAGCACCGAGCCCGCTGTAGGCGCGAGCAGGGCGGCAATCATCAACAGCAGCGTGGTCTTACCGGAGCCCGACGGCCCATAGAGCGCGAGCATCTCGCCCGGTGCGACCGAAAGCGATACGCCGTCGACAGCGCGAACGGGCTCCCCCTCGGCTAGCGAATAGTGCTTGACCAGCTCACACAGCTCCAGCATCTGCCCCCCGCTCCCGCTCGCCCACCAAGCATGCCATCTTTGTCACGGCCCCTCGCGCGTCGCGACCGCGCCGAAGGCGCCTGAGGCCCGCGGCGTGAGCCCTGATCTTGAACACGCACGAGATTGCGCCAGCGGTCCATCCCAGGGCCCCGCGCACCTCCTGGGCGACCCTCTGCGCGTGCTCGCTCTCCGCCCGTGTCGAGATGTAGCTGCAAGCCATCGCCCTCAGCAGCAAGCGGTGGCGGCGAGCGTCATGAAGGCCTCGCGTGGCGCCGAGCGCTTCGGCGGCGAGCCCCCTCATGCGTTCTGCCGCAAGCAGCGAGGATGCGTAACAGCCGATCAGGCTCAGCTGCCTGCCGGCGGCGTCCTCGGCTTCGTCGACGAGGCTATCCAGCAGCGAGTGAAGCGCGCCCGCGCACGGGTGGTAGACGCGCTCGATGGCAGCAACACGCTCAGACTCCAGGGATGCGCCTGCCGCAGCAGCGATCAGGGCGTGGACCACCAGCGAGGAGCCTGCCGCACCGGCTATCTCCCACCAGGCGAGCTCGCTTCCTGGAGGGATCTGGGACGTGGCCCACCGACACAGAGCGCCATCCTCGCCAAGGCTGAGGCTCTGGAACTCGACGATGCGCTGAGCCGCCCTGCGCGCTGCGGGAGCCGCAACGGCAAATGCGGGTAGTTCTGAGAACGCGACGTGGCAGCGTTCGACGAGCTCGGCGAGCAGGCCGTCGTCATGCAGATCGCCGTCGTGAAGCTTGGCGTGGGTTGGGTCGAGCGCCGCACAAAGCGCCTCGTGTAGCTGTCGCGCGCGAGCCACCGGATCGGGGCTCGGCTGCTCGGCGAGTAGATCGAGATAGTTATAGAGAGCCTGAAAGCTGACAAGAGCGCGAATGGCCCGGGCGCGCTCTCGCCAAGTCACGAACGTCGCAAACGCGGCCGCACCCTCGACGTTGCTGCGCTTCTGGAGCGCGTCAAGGGCGAGCTGCCGCGCTGCAGGCTCAGCGATCGCGCGGGCTCGGCGGCGGATACAGCGCAGCTCGTGCGCGGTGTGGGGGAAGACGAGCAGCCAGTAGCGTAGGGCCCCACCGGTGAACGCCGCAGCGTCGTCAGCTACCTCCTGTGCGGGCACGGAACTGTGCTCGTGGCGGTCACGCTGGTGGCGTCCGTAAAATCGAACTGAGCGACGAACTCGAAGCCGCCGCGAGGGCAGCGAGGCGGCAGCGACACGCCCACCGGATGGAATGCCACGGTGTGGCCGTGTCGACGTTCATAGTAGGTGAGGTGCGCCGGACCAATCGTGGTTCGCACACGCACGATCGACACGGGTGGCCCAGCAGTGACACTCGGGATCAGCGGTATGTCCGCGTTGAGGCTGCCGCCAAAACTCTGCGACCCTGCGATCAGTTCGCCGGCGAAGACGATCTGCGCGTAGACCGGTTCCCGTCCGTCTGCGTAGAACAGGACGACCGTGTTGTGCCCGTGCGGAGGCCCCATGAGAGCGTCGATGTGTGGGATCTCATGGGCCGCACCCTCACCGAAGGGAACTTCGACGAACGCGCTGCCGAACCCAAGACGCGAGTTGGGCGAGCATCCTGCCAAACCTCTGGCGAGCAGGGACGCGGGCTGGCAGATCGCGAGGCCTAGCGTGGTGTCGAGATAGTTGAGGCCTGCAGGCAATTTCAAGCTGACAGCACGCAGCGGCGACGGCAGCGCACCTTCACTGCTCGCGATGTCGAACCCGAACCCGATCGTCGTGCTCGCGCCGAGCCTCTCCGGGGAGAAGGAGGTATGCAAGACGACCGTCTCAGATGCCAACGCACAGCTCGTCGCGTAGCCCAGTGCAGCCACCGCGAGCCCGGCGGTTATGGCCAAGACTCTGGCAGCGGCTTTCATAGAGACGACCCCTATACCGAGAGCGAGCCACTCAGCTGCACGGTCACTGAATCGTTCCGTCGCTGGATCGCTCCCGTGAAGCGCAGCGCAGTTGCATGCGCTCGGCGATAGCTGCCGGTGCCGTGATTGACAGCGAGCGTGCCTGAGAAGTTCGCGAATGCGCCCCGTACCTGGTAGCTCGAGGATCCGCTCCCTGACAGCGACCCGCTGGACGGGTAGATGTTCACTTCTGCGGTCACTCTGCTCGAGGAGACCAGATGCAGATGGATGTAGATCGTCCCCGCGATCGTCCCGCTCACGGTGCCCTGCTCGTTGAGCGTGAAGCCGCGTTTGCTGCTCAGATGCAGGCGACCCGTCTCTTTCAGCGCGAGCGTGCGCGCCGAACGTGCCTTCGGCGGCCCTGCGTAGGTCGAAGGCGCGAGCAACGCCCAGCAGGCGGCCACGAGGATCATCACGCCGGCCATGCGCGCAGCTCGAAGGCCTACGCTCACCTTGGCCCGCCACCACTAGCAACGCTGCTCATCCCCTCACCCATCGCCGACCTCCAGACTGCCTCTCGCGCTCAGCGCGCAGACCCTCGATCCGATAATCCGAACGACTCGTCCAGAGTGTCAGCCAATGGGAGTGCCGGTCAAGGTGCGTCTCCTATTCAGCTCTGATCAGCCGCGGCCACGCGCTAAGCGCGAGGAGCAGGCTCGCGCTCCCAGGACGCCGGCGAGAGCGCCACCTCGGGAAACTCAAGCTCGCTTCCGCAGCGCGTGCAGAGCGCGTCATAGATCTTCGTCACGCGCCCGCAGTTGGGACATTGGCGGCGCAGCTCATCGCTCTCGAAGCGATAGGCGATCGCGGCCATCAGCCCGAGGATCGGCACGAGCGTGGAGATCAGAAACCACAGCCAGAAGGAGCTGCCCTTGATCTTGCCCACGATCCCGCCGGCGAGGCCGAAGCTCACCGCGATCACGACGTAGGCCATCGGCGCGCGCCGTCGCTAGAGCAGCACGCGCAGCGCCCAGATCACGGCCACGACGGCCACGATCAAAAGCAGCGTGCTGAAGAGGAACGAGATCACGTGGACGATCACGCCAAGCAAAAGCCAGGCGGCCA
Source organism: uncultured Solirubrobacterales bacterium (assembly GCA_963785435.1). GTDB lineage: Bacteria > Actinomycetota > Thermoleophilia > Solirubrobacterales > Solirubrobacteraceae > Palsa-744. The sequence continues at coordinate 1,388,536 of CAWAVE010000005.1, read as the reverse complement.
CGAGGAAGACGAGCGCCGCGACGACGGTGCGGCCGAATGATCGTTTCGGTGTCTCGTCCATATCTATCCAGCTTAACGACAATGCGGCCGAGCAGGAAGCGCTACCCCTGCCCGGCCGCACATGCCGGGAGCACCGGCCGAGGGAAGCCGGTACGTCTATGGAGGGGTACTCGCTACATGAACCCCAGCCGAGGAAGCTCGCGGGCGGTCCCTGCCGTGGAGACATCTGCTGAGCGGTTCACGATCACCATATTGGCGTCTCGCCGGCCGGATGCCTTTGGCCGAAAGTCCAAAATGTGTCGCGTGCGCCTCTGCGAAGTGTGCGCCGCTCAGAGACCGAGCTGCTCGTGGATCAGCCGCGAGACCTCTGTGCCGTCCGCGCGACCCTTGGTCTCGCGCATCACCGCGCCGACGATCGGGCCGATCGCCTTGGCGTTGCCCTGGCGCACGCGCTCGGCGGCGTCGGCGTTGGCGGCGAGCGCCGCCGCGACGATCTCGGCCAGCTCATCGCCGCCCTGCATCGCCGCGAGCCCCTCAGCGGCGACGATGCTCGCGGGGTCGCCGCCCTCGGCGATCAGGCGCGCGAGCACCTGGCGCGCGGCGCCCACGCTTACCTGCTTGCTGGCCACCATGCTCACGAGCGCTGCGAGCGCAGGCGCAGTGAGGCGCGATTCAGCGGGATCCTGGCCGTCTGAGAGGCCCGCGAGCACCTCGCCGCTGAGCCAGTTCGCAAGCGCCTGTGCGGGCGGCGCAGGCTCGGAGGAGGCGAGCAGCGCGGCCTCGAAGAAGTCGCCGAGCTCACCGCGGAAGCCGAGCAGCTCGGCGCTCTCTTCGCTCAAGTCATATTCCACGCGCATGCGCTCGGCACGCGCGGCGGGCAGCTCAGACATCGCGGCTGCGGCCGCCGCGAGCATCTGCTCGTCGATCGCGACGGGCAGCAGGTCAGGCTCGGGGAAGTAGCGGTAGTCGTGCGCCTCCTCCTTGGAGCGCAGCGAGGTGATGGGTGGGCGGGCATCCGGTCTTGGGTCGAAGTGCAGCGTCTCCTGCACGACCTTTCCGCCTCCCTCGATCAGCTTCTGCTGGCGCGCGACCTCCGCACGGATGCCGCGCTCGATGAAGCGGAAGGAGTTCATGTTCTTGAGCTCCGTCTTCACGCCCAGCGCGCTTGAGCCGGCCGGGCGCAGCGAGATGTTCGCGTCGCAGCGCAGCGAGCCCTCCTCCATGTTCACGTCGCTCACGCCGAGCTGGCGTAGCGTGCTGCGCAAGAGCTTCAGCCATTCGCTTGCCTGCTCGGGGGAGCAGATGTCGGGCTCGGTCACGATCTCCGCGAGCGGCGTGCCACCGCGGTTGAAGTCCACGATGCTCGCGTCTGAGCCATGGATGCGCCCGCTGCCGCCGACGTGGATCAGCTTCGCGGCGTCCTCCTCGAGGTGCACACGATGGATGCGCACGTTGCCCAGCCGCCCGCCGAGGCAGAGCGGCTCGTCGTACTGGGAGATCTGGTAGTTCTTGGCCTGGTCGGGATAGAAGTAGTTCTTGCGATGGAAGATCGAGCGCGGCGCGAGCTCAGAGCCGAGCGCGAGACCGATCATCAGCCCGAGATGGATCGCCTTCGCGTTGGCCACCGGCAGGCTGCCGGGCAGGCCGAGGCAGACGGCGCAGGTACGCGTGTTGGGCGGCTCGCCGAAGGAAAGCTCACAGCCGCAGAACATCTTCGTGGCGGTTTTCAACTGCACGTGGATCTCGAGGCCGATCACGGGCTCGAGCGCTGTGCTGCTCTCAAACACGCGCGGCGCTCCCATCGAAGGCGAGCGCCAGCTCGAAGGCGTGCGCGGCGTCGAGCAGGCGGTTCTCGCTGAAGGCGGGCCCCGCGATCTGCAGGCCGACGGGCAGCCCCTGGCTGAGGCCGCAGGGGATCGAGATCGCGGGGATGCCCGCGAGCGACATCGGCACGGTGCAGAAGTCGTTGAGGTACATCGCCAGCGGATCGCCCGTCTTCTCGCCGAGCTCGAAGGCGACGGTGGGTGCGGTGGGCGTAACGATGAAGTCGACCTCCGCAAAGGCGCTACGAAAGTCCTCGGCGATCTTCGTGCGCACGCGCTGTGCGCGGCCGTAGTAGGCGTCGTAGTAGCCCGAGGAGAGCGCGTAGGTGCCGAGCATGATGCGTCGCTTGACCTCCGCGCCGAAGCCGTCGTGGCGGGTGCGCGTGTACATGTCGACGAGCTCCTCGGCGCCTTCGGCGCGCAGTCCGTAGCGCACGCCGTCAAAGCGCGCGAGGTTCGAGGATGCCTCGGCGGGCGCGATCACGTAGTAGGCGGAGAGCGCGTGCGGCGCGTGCGCCAGGCGCACGGCCTCGATGCTCGCGCCGAGCTCCTCGGCTTGTGCGAGCGCGGCCTGAAAGGACGCGAGCACGCCCGCTTCGATGCCCTCGCCGGTGAGCTCCTCGGGGACGCCGATCCTTATCCCGTCGAGGCGCTCGGCGCTCGGCATCGCGATCGCGTGAGGGGATCCAAGCGAGGTCGCATCGCAGGGATCGCGCGCGGTCATCTGCGCGAGCGCGAGCGCCGCATCGGAGACGTCACGCGTCAGCGGGCCGGCCTGGTCGAGCGAGGAGGCGAAGGCGATCATGCCGTAGCGCGAGACCGCGCCGTAGGTGGGCTTCAGGCCCACGATGCCGCACAGCGCGGCGGGCTGGCGGATCGAGCCGCCGGTGTCGGTGCCAAGCGCCCACGGCGCGAGCCCCGCGGCCACGGCGGCGGCGCTGCCACCCGAGGAGCCGCCGGGCACACGGCTGCGGTCCCAGGGGTTGCGCACGGCGCCGTAGGCGGAGTTCTCGTTGGAGGAGCCCATCGCGAACTCGTCCTGGTTGGTCTTCGCGAGCAGGCTCGCGCCCGCGGCGCTCATGCGCGCGACGGCGGTGGCGGTGTAGGGCGGTCGGTATCCCTCGAGGATGCGCGAGCCCGACTGGCTCGGCACGCCCTCGGTGCAGAAGAGATCCTTGACGGCGAGCGGTACGCCGGCGAGCGCACCGTCGCTAGCGATCTGCTCTGGCGCCTGCTCGGCGACCCAGGTGAAGCAGTTGAGCCCCTCCCCCGCCGCGTCGCGGTCGGCGCCGGCGCGAGCGCGATAGGCCTCGAACAGCTCAGCAGCTGAGATCGAGCGCTCGCGTACGGCTGCGGCCGCAGCCGTGGCGGACAGCTCGAGTAGCTCGGCGCTCATGCCTGCGGGCTCGGGACCAGAAAGCCGTGCTCGCTCACGGCCGGCGCCTGTGCAAGCGCGACCTCTGGCGGGAACGAGGGGCGCGGCTCATCGGGGCGCAGCGCGCCTGTGACCTCCACGACGTGTGAGGTGGGAGCGACGTTCTCGAGGTCGAGCTCGCCGATCCGCGCGACGTGCTCGAGCACCGCCGAGAGCTCGCGCGCCATCGGCTCGAGCTCCTCTTCGCTCAGCGCGAGGCGAGCGAGACGGGCGACGTGCAGGACCTCATCGTTGGTGATCACGCGCGGCATTCTACGGGGCGCCGAGCGCGCCCCGTAGAGCCGAGGGGAAGAGCCAGGAGAACTAAGAGGCGGGCGGCGCCTCGCCGGCAGACTCAGGCGGCGAGGGGGCAGCCGGCGGCAGCGGTATCGGCGGAGCGGCGCCGGCGGATGGCGCGGGTGGCGCAGGTGGCGCAGCGCCGCCCGCGTCCGAGCTGGTCGGCGGTGTGGGGTAATTCGTGGCGCCGCCGGAGCTCGTGGCACCGCCGTCGCCAGCGGAACCGCCGAGACCACCGATCGCATCGCTTGCCTGCGCACGCACGTCGGCGAGCGTGGTGCCTTCATCGCCCATCGCGAGATAGCCGCCGTAGGTGATCCCCGCGGCTGCGATCAAGCCAAGCCAGATGCCGATCTTGATGCCCGCCGAGGCGTGGAAGCTGCCGTAGCTCGCACTCGCGGTGGGGTGGTGCAGGATGCGATAGAGGATCAAGAGCGTGGAGAGCGCTCCGAGGCCTGCGACGATCACGCTCGGCTTGACGGGCAGCTCGAGCTTCATGCTCGTGCCCACCACCACGACAGCGCCGATCGCGACGATGATCGTGATCAGCCAAATCCAGCGGCTGTTGGTAAAGACATCCCAGCCGCTCTTGCTGAAGCTAACGCCGCCGAGACTGCCGACGTTAGAGCTGACGCCATACCACTTGAAGAAGAACAAGAAGATGAAGAAGGCGATCGCGCTCACGCCGATGATCTGATCTGAGCGCCGCAGACGACTCATGTCGAAGTTCATTGGACTGGTTTCCCCTGTCGAGTCGATGGTGGGTGCAGCACGGTCGGCCCAGCCGCCCAGGCCGGAGATTGCATCCGTTATTACAAAGTTCCCCGTACGGGGGCACAATCCTGCACGGATGTTCGGCGGGAGCACGCGATCGCTGCAGGAGGAGCGAATGATGTACCGCCACCCCGGTACAACTATGGACCGTAGAGCCGGTTCAAGATCTGCTCGTTAGGGCCGCGGACGCGGCTCGGGACTCGCTGGGCGATAAAGCGCGGGACGTTCGTCGCGCAGCACTAGCCAGGCGCCGAGCAGCACCGCGGCGGCTCCGGCGAGCGCGAGCCAGGCGCCGACACAGAGTGAGCTCGCATGATCGGGGCGCTCGAGCACGCGCACGATCGCGGCGATCAGGCCAATCAGGCCGAGCAGCACACACCACACGGCAGTAGAGACGGGAAGCGCGGTGTTGCGCTCGCTGAGCGCGCTGATCAGCACGGCAAGCGCGGCGCATAGACAGGCCAAGAGCAGCGCCATGGCCGGACCGAAGGTGTCCCACGCGTCGAGGTTGCCGATCGGACTCGAGTACCAGGGCTCAAACAGCGATACGACGAGACATATGACGCCCACGAGCACCACGAGCTCGCCGAGACGCAGCTGCCTCAAGTTCATCGCGCTCCCCCGCTCCGCATCCGTGAGCCCTCCTCGGCCGCGCTGAACAATGCGTCGAGCTCGGCGTGATAGCGCGCAGCCTGAAGTGTGTTGCGCAGCAGAAAGGCGATCGTCATCGGGCCCACGCCGCCCGGGACTGGCGTGATCGCGCTGGCTCGCTCGGCAGCGGGCGCATAGTCGACATCGCCGACGAGCCCGCTCTTGTTCTGAGCCTGCTCGGGCGTGAGGCGGTTCATGCCGACGTCGATCACGACGGCACCCGCTTTGATGAAGTCCGCGCCGATCAACCGCGGACGGCCCACGGCGGCGATCAAGACGTCGGCGCGCGCGCAGCTCGCCTGCAGGTCGCGCGTGCGCGAGTGACAGATCGTGACGGTCGCGTTGCGCTCGAGCAGCAGCTGCGCCATCGGCTTGCCGAACAGGTTCGAGCGCCCCACCACGACGGCCTCGGCCCCCGCGAGCGTTGCGCCGCCGCGGTCGAGCAGCTCCAGCACGCCGCAGGGCGTGCATGGCCGCAGGCCGGGGCGCCCGAGCGACAGCAGACCGGCGTTGACGGGGGTCAGCCCGTCGACGTCCTTGTCGGGCGAGATCATCGCGGTGAGCGTAGGCCCGTCGAGATGCGCGGGCACCGGCAGCTGCAGCAGGATCCCGCTGACAGCGCGGTCGCAGTTGAGTCGGTCGAGCTCCTCGGCCACCTCATCGAAGCTCGCCTCGGCGGGCAGGCGCCGATCGAAGGGGACCATGCCGATCTCCAGGCAGGCGCGCTGCTTGGCGGCTACATAGACGCCAGAGGCGGGATCCTCGCCGACGAGCACCGTTGCAAGGCCCGGAGCGCTCCCGTGCTGCTCGCGGAAGGCGGCCACCTCGGTGGCGAGCGTGGCGCGCACCTGTGCGGCGATCGCCTTGCCGTCGATGATCGTCGCGCTCATGTTCGGAATGCTATGCCTTGGCGCCTGCTGGGCGCATGACTCAGCGCCGGCTCACAGGCGCGTACTCCGCCATCAGCTTGCGCTCAGAGCCGTCAGCGGCAAAGCGCACCACGATCACACCGTCGGGCTCGACACCTGTCACGACACCATCGCCGAAGGCAGCGTGCACGACGTCCTCGCCGAGACGAAAACGTGGCGCATCGAGCAGCGCGGCGCGCTCCCTCGCGGGCGCAGGGCTCTCGCCCCAGCGGCTCTGCGCGGCCCCATCGCGCGCCGCGGTGCGACCGCGGGAGGCACCGCCGGCGCCGGGCCCGCGCCGCATCGGCGTGGCGGCGCGGAAGATCATCTCGCGCGGTTCCTCGAGCAGATCGGCGGGGATCTCATCGAGAAAGCGACTCGGCAGGCCGAAGGTATGCGCGCCGAAGACCGCGCGCCGGCGCGCGTAGCTGAGATACAGCTGGCGCATCGCGCGCGTGATACCGACGTAGAAGAGGCGGCGCTCCTCCTCGAGGCCTCCCTCATCGATCGCGCGCGAGTGCGGGAAGACGCCCTCCTCGCAGCCCGCGATGAACACGGCGGGATACTCAAGGCCCTTGGCGTTGTGCAGCGTCATCAGCGTCACGAGCCCCGCGTCGTCGCTGCGCGTGTCGGCGTCGGCGACGAGCGCGATCTGCTGCAGGAAGACCTCGAGCGTGTCCTCGCCGGGCTGCGCCGCGAGGTCGAACTCGCGGCCAACCTCCACGAGCTGCTCGAGGTTCTCGATGCGTCCCTGCGCCTCGATCGTGCGCTCCGCCTCCAGCGCCTCGACGTAGCCGCTCTGTGAGAGCAGCGCCTCGAGCAGCTCAGCGATCGCAACAGCGCTGCGCGGGGATGCAGCGCCCGCTGCTTGATCGTTGGCCTGCTCCTCCCCGCCCGGCAAGCCCGCAAGCGCGCGCAGCTCGCTCATCGTGCCCATGAAGCGGTGCAGCGCCTTGACCGCGGCGGCGCCCAGCCCTGGAATCTCCTGCGGTTTTGCGGCGGCGTCCCAGACGGAGATGTCGAGGCTGCTCGCATAGCTCGTCACGCGTGCGAGGGAGGTCTGGCCGATGCCGCGTCTGGGCGAGTTGACCACGCGCGTGAAGCTCACCACGTCGAAGGGGTTCGCTAGCAACGAGAGATAGGCGACAGCGTCCTTGATCTCGGCGCGTTCGTAGAACTTCGTGCCGCCGATCACCTGGTAGGCGATCTCGCGACGCACGAGCGCGTCCTCGATCACGCGCGACATCGCGTTCGTGCGGTAGAGCACCGCGATCTCGGTGCGTGAAGCGCCCTCGTCGAGGAGCCGCTCGATCTCACCGACCACGAAGCGCGCCTCGGCATGCTCGTCCTCGAGCGCGCGCAGCTGGATCTGATCGCCCTGCCCGAGCTCGCTCCACAAGCGCTTGGCGATGCCGCCGCGGTTGTTGGCGATGACGGCGTTGGCGGCTGAGAGGATCGTCTCGGTCGAGCGATAGTTCTGCTCGAGCTTCACCACGCGCGCATCCGGGAAGTCATCCTGGAAATCAAGGATGTTCCTCACATCAGCGCCCCGGAAGCTGTAGATCGAGTTATGAGTGACGAGTCCGTTGGCGATGAAGTTGTGCACACCCTCGACGTCGAGGTCGTACACAGCCGCGTCGAGCGCAACGCGCTCCACAGACTCGACGACATCGAAGTGACCCTCATCGTCAATCATGACCATCCCGGGCCTCACTGACGAAGCCGGAGTGAAGGGCAGCGAGTTCGCAAGGCCTTCAGGATTTCGTGCTAGGCGCGCATTGAGTTGCACCTGAACATCAAGCACGTCCTGCACCCGCTCGGCCGTCGAAAGCAGCGACCCCATGTCGATCGAGCAGGTCTCGAATCGCCAACCGTGCGAATCACGCCGCGCTGGACGCACGCTTAGACCCAGCGCCTTGAGCGCTTCCTTACCGGCCTCGTCATAGCCGAACATCGCGATGCGGTGCATCGGAGATGCACCCCGCCTGTCCCCGCACAGCGTCACGACCATACGACGGCGCTGACGTGAGGAGCCCCTTCGAGAAGAGGTATGGGTCGCTGCGGTGAAGTGCGGGAAGCGGCGGCTGAGCCCTTCCTCAGCGAGAAGCCGTCTACCCGCGGCCTCTGTATCGAGCTCTGCAAACACGCGATCAATCAGTGCTTGACTGCCAACCACGCTGTCGGGGCTCCTCACACCAGCTGGCCGAGCGTTGAACGGCAATGTCGGGAGGCCGTACCTTGCCGCAAGCACATGCTCGGCCACACGCGCCTCCGGATCGCTGGCGTGAACCGACACAACCCACGCCGCATCTCCGCCCTCTGTTCGCATTCGGTAGCGCACGCCAACGACGGGCTTCTGCTGGCCGGCTGTATAGGTGCGGGAGGTACCCACACGAAATCCCACACCTCGCTTGAACATCAAATAGGTCATGTGCAACTGCGGCGTGCGCCCCAGAACAAAGCCGGCGAAATGGACATGCTCGGCGGTACTCACGAGACGTCGTCCAGACTGCGTGGTGATCGCGATGCCCTGACTGCTCTCGGAGGAGTGGCTACGCAGCACCCGAGCAGATCGGAAGTCGCCACTGCCGTATGCCGCCAGGACTGTGTCGCCGCTTGCCACATCCTCAATCGGCCGCTGGCTACCGTCGCCCATCGTGACAAGCGTTCCCGCCACAAGGCACTGGGCGTCATCGCCAACCACCGCCAGGTTGCGGTGCCCGACTGGGCCCGCATATGAAGGTCTGTCGCCCGGCATCTCGCCACCGCGCTTGGGTGGCGGCCCGCCACCGACGAGCAACTGCAGCAGCCGATACTGCGCGTGGTTGGTGTCCTGATACTCGTCCACGAGCACGTGGCGGAAGGCGTTCGTGTAGCGCTCGCGCACGTCGCTGAAGAGCTCGAGCAAGTTGACGGTGCGAAACAGCAGGTCGTCGAAATCCATCGCGTTCATGCGCAGCAGATCGCGCTCGTAGACGTCGTAGACCTCCGCGAGCATCTCCTCGTAAGGCGAGCCCGCTGCCTGACGAAAGCTCTCCGCATCGCAGAGGCGGTTCTTGGCGGCGGAGATCTGGTTGTGGATCGCGGCCGGCGTGTAACGCTTGGGGTCGACGCCCACAGCGTCCGCCGAGCGCTTGGTCAAGCGCCGCGCATCCGCCTGATCGTAGATCGTGAACTGGCGCGTATAGCCGAGGCGATCGGCCTCCGCGCGCAGGATGCGCGCACAGGCGGAGTGGAAGGTCATCAGCCACATCCCGCGCGTGGCGCGCCCGAGCAGCTGCTCGACGCGCTCACGCATCTCCTTGGCCGCCTTGTTCGTGAACGTGATCGCGAGGATCTCGCCCGCCTGAGCCTGGTCGGTGTAGATCAGATAGGCGATCCGATGCGCGAGCACACGCGTCTTGCCGCTACCCGCTCCGGCGAGGATCAGCAGCGGCCCCTCGCCGTGCGTGACCGCCTCGCGTTGCGGCTCGTTGAGACCTTCCAGGAGCTCCTTGATGTGCTCTGCGTGGGGGCTTTCGGGCATCTCACCCAGCATAGATGCGGGATCGGAGGCCGCTCAGGAGATGACCGTGAGCGTCTTTGCGAGGCGCGTGAGGACCTGCTTGCCGTCCGCCTGAAGCGCGACGAGGTCCTCGATGCGAACGCCGAGCTCGCCGGGCAGGTAGACACCGGGCTCCACCGTCACCACGTTGCCTGCCTGCAATGGATCCTCGGGCGCCGTGCGCGCGAGCCGCGGCGCCTCGTGGATGTCCATCCCCACGCCGTGGCCGAGCCCGTGACCGAAGTTCTCAGCCTGCCCGGCGTCGCTGATGATCGTACGCGCCACCGCATCGATCTCACGCCCGCTGCGCCCTACGGCGAGCGCCTGCAGTGAGCTTTCCTGCGCATCGAGCACGAGCGCATAGATCTCTCGCGCGCGCTCGGAGATCCCCTCGCCGGTCGCGAAGGTACGTGTGCAGTCCGAGCAGTAGCCCTCGTGCAGCGCACCCCAGTCGATCGTCACGAGCACGTCGCGCGCGATCGGCACATCGCGCGGCTCTGCATGCGGCAGCGCACCGTGTGCAGCGGCCGCCACGATCGGCTCAAAGCTTGGCGCTTCGGCGCCCAGCAGGCGCATCCGATGCACCAGCTCGACGGCCAGCTCGCGCTCAGAGCGACCCACCACGCCCGCTTCGAGCAAGCCCGTGAGGGCCTCGTCGGCGAGTTCGCATGCAGCGCCGATCAACGCCACCTCACCGGCATCCTTGACGGCGCGCAGACCCTCGAGCGCGCCTCTGCAGGGCACGAGCTCCCAACCCGGAGGCATCAGCTCCGACAGGCGCCGGTGCGCGCGCACCGTGAGCTTGCCCTCATCGAAGCCCAGCCGTCCGCTGCTCACGCGCGAGAGCAGTGGAACGATCGCCTCGAGCAGCTCGCCGACGACGATCTCGCGCGCGAACGTATCGGGGACCTGCTCTGCGGACTGGGTGGTGTAGCGGAAGTCCGTGAAGAAGCGATGCTCGCCGAGTTCGCGCAGCTCCTCGCCGAGCAGCAGCACCAGCGCGTTGCTGCCCGTGAAGCCCGTGAGGTAGCGAATGTCGATCGGTGTATCGACCAGCAGCGCCTGCAGACCGCGCGCCTCGAGCTCGCCCGCCAGGCGCTCGGCGCGACTGCGATCACTCGCGAGCCCCTCACGCGCGCTCATCTCAGACCGCCTGCAGGTGCGCGCGCAGTTGAACGAGCGCCTCGCCATAGCCCGCCACGCCGCGCCCGGAGATCGTCGCGAAACAGAGCTCGGAGATCACCGAGAAGCGCCGCCACGGCTCGCGGTTCTGGACATCGGAGATGTGCATCTCGAGCGCCGGCAGGCCCGTGAGCTCAAGCGCATCGCGGATCGCCCACGCGTAATGCGTCCACGAACCAGGGTTCAACAGGATCGCGTCGGCCTGATCGCGCAGCGAGTGCAGGTGCTCCACGAAGGCGCCCTCGTAGTTGCTTTGGAAGAAACGCGTCTGCATACCCAGCTCCTGCGCCTGCTCAGCGATCTGCGCCTCCAGCTCCGCCAGCGTGAGGCTGCCGTAGAAAAGCGGATCGCGACGGCCGAGCTGATCGAGGTTGACGCCGTGCATCACCTCGATGCGGTAGCTCGCGCCGCTCATCCGGTCAGCTCCTCGATCGCAGCGCGCAGCTCCGCCTCAGGGACCTCACAGCCGTGGAGCACCTCGCCCGGCGCACGCACGAGCACGAATGGCACCACATCGGCGACACGCTTCTTGTCGTGCGCAAGCGCCACCAGGATCTCCTCTGCGGAAAGGCCCGAGACCGCCACCGGCAGCCCCCGCGCCACGAGCAGCTCGCGCACCTGCGCACGCAGATCCTCAAGGCCCGAGAGGCGCAGCGCTGCGAGCAGCCCCAGCCCGACGGCCTCGCCGTGGCGGAAGCGCCCATAGCCGCTCGCGGTCTCGATCGCGTGTCCGACGGTGTGCCCCAGGTTGAGCACCTGGCGCCGATCCCCGTCGCGCTCGTCGGCGGCCACGACCGCGAGCTTCGTGCGAATGCACGCGAAGATCGTCTGCTCATCGACCTCGCCCCCGCGCGCCACGCGCTGCCACAGCTCACCGCCCGCGATCAAGGCGGTCTTCAGCACCTCAACCCAGCCTGCCGCGAGCTCCGCGGCGGGCAGCGAGCTGAGCACGTCGGGATCCACGATCACAGCGCTCGGCTGGTGATAGACACCCACGTAGTTCTTCGCCTCGGGCAGATCCACACCGGTCTTGCCGCCGAATGCGGAGTCGACCTGCGCCACGAGCGTGGTCGGCACCTGCACCACGGGGATGCCGCGCTGGTAGGTCGCAGCACAAAAGCCGGCGAGATCGCCCACCACGCCGCCGCCGAGCGCGACGAGATGATCGCGCGCGCGTCATGCTCCGCGCCAAGCAGCGCCCGCCAGACCTGCTCGGCGGTCGCGAGCGTCTTGTGCTGCTCACCAGCTGCGATCGGACGCTGCCGGCCAGCGTGCCAAGCCGCTCGCCGATAGAGCTCAGCGACCGTTCTGTCGCTCACGCAGAACGCGCGCGAGCGCTCGCGATCAAACGGCCAGAGCGAGTCGAGCGCTGCGCCGATCGCCGCCGGCGAGCAGCCCGCGGCCGATGATCACGGGTACTCGCCCGAGGCGGAGCTCGCCCACAGCATGCGCGTGCCGCGCGGCGCGCGCTCGAGGCGGCGCAGCGCAGGGAGCGCGCGGCGCGCGCTCGCGAGCGAGGCGCTGGGCAGAATCGCGTCGGCGAGCTGCTCATAGACGCTCCGTCGCTCGGCGTGCAGCGCGGCGAACGCCTCGCGGTCGCGCGCCAGCGGGCGCGCGCTCGTCGCGCTCGTAGGCCTGACACGCGCTCCCAGCGCTGTCCGCATCGATATCGAGCAGCACCGTCACATGGCCCGCGAGCGCGCCGCGCACCCGCTCTGAGAGCACGCTACCGCCGCCGAGCGCGAGCACCTCGTCAGAGCCCGCCCGCTCGAGCAGCTCGCACACGAGCTGCTCCTCGCGGCGCGCGGAACGCCGGCCTCGCCGCTGCGCTCGAACTCCTCGGCGACCGAGTGGCCGAGCTGCTCTTCCAGCAGCACGTCGCTGTCGAGCGCCTCGCACGCCGAGCGCGGCCGCGAGCTCGCGCCGCGACGGTCGACTTGCCGGCGCCCATGAAGCCGATCAGGACGAGTGCCATCCGATGCGCTGCTCGTAGGCGCGCACGGCCTCGAGCACGTCGTCGATGTGATCGCCACCGAACTTCTGCCGGTATGCGTCGGCGAGCACGAACGCAACCATCGCCTCGCCGACGACGCCCGCGGCGGGCACGGTGCAGGAGTCGGTGCGCTCGCGCAGCGCCTGCGCGGGCTCGTGCGTCGGCGGTGTCGACCGAGCGCAGCGGCTTGGTCAGCGTCGGCAGCGGCTTCATCGCGCCGCGCACGAACAGCGGCGAGCCGTTCGTCATGCCGCCCTCGAGCCCGCCGGCGTGGTTCGTCTCGCGGTAGTAGCCGCGCTCGCTCAGAGAAGAAGATCTCGTCGTGCGCCTGCGAGCCAGGCAGGCCGGCGACCGCGAAGCCGTCGCCGAGCGAGACGCCCTTGATCGCCTGGATCGAGCAGATCGCCATCGCCAGGCGCCCGTCGAGGCGCTCCTCCCAGGAGACGTGCGAGCCGAGGCCGGGCACGAGCCCGAAGGCCTGCACCTCGAACACGCCGCCGAGCGACTCGTTGGCCTTGCGCAGCCGGTCGATCTCGCGCGACCATCGCGCGCGAGGCCTCCGCGTCCAGGCAGCGCACCGGCGACTCGTCGACGTCGGCGAAGTCCTCCGCCGCGAGCGCGCGCTGGGCGCTCGGGCGCGTGCACCGAGGCGATCTGGATCACGTGCGAGTAGACGCTCACGCCGAGCGCCCGCAGGAACGCCTTGCACAGCGCGCCGCCGGCCACGCGCGCGGCCGTCTCGCGCGCGGAGGCGCGCTCGAGGATGTTGCGCACGTCGCTCTGCTTGTACTTCTGGGTGCCCACCAGGTCGGCGTGGCCGGGGCGCGGCAGGTGCACCTCGGGCGACCTCCTCCGCGACCGGCCAGGGGTTCATCCGCTCCTCCCAGTTGGCGTAGTCGCGGTTCGCGACCTGCAGCGCGATCGGCCCGCCGAGCGTTCGCCCGTGGCGCACGCCGCCGGTGACCTCGGCGCTGTCGCGCTCGATCTTCATGCGCCCGCCGCGGCCGTGGCCGAGCTGGCGGCGCGCCATGTCCGCGTTGACGTCCTCGGGCGCGAGCGCGAGCCCCGCGGGCAGGCCCTCGACGATGCACGTCAGGCCGGGGCCGTGGGACTCGCCGGCGGTTATGAGGCGTAGCGTCACGCCCCTAGCTTATTTGCTGGCGCCTCGCGCCTAGTGGCCGCGGGCGCGCCGCGCCATGAGCGCGAGCGCCGAAACGCACGGCTGCGCGCGAACACGAGCACGCCGGCCTGGCTCGACTGGCGCAGGAAGGGCATCTGCAGGAGGCCCGCCTTGCGCAGCAGTTCACGCCCGACCTTGACTGCGCCGCGCAGTTCGCTCTTCAGCGATGCCGCCGAGGCCGTCTTCGCGATCGATGCTCACGACGCGCAGTTCATAGATCGATCGTTTCGCCCGTCGGCGTCAGGTATTCGAGCTGCTCGTTCTGGCCGGCTTGCAGGTCGATCGCCTGGCACTGCGAGGCGCTCGGCAGGCAGCTGCCGTTGCCGTGCAGGATCGCTTCACCGACGAGCGTGAACGTGGCGCTCTTGCCGCGCGCCGTGACGCCGCGGAAGACGAGCAGCGGCTGCTGCGCTGAAGGCAGCGGCGGTCAGCAGCTTCGATGTTCACGTAGGGCGTCAGCTGCGCGGTCTACGGCGCGGTGCCCGCAGGGAGCACCCGAACAGCACAGCCACCTCGGTAGACCTTCTTCGGCTGGCGCCGGCTTGGTCGGTTCAGTCGGTCCTTTGCTTCGGGTTCGCCGCCGCCGGTTTTCGATTTTCGCTCGAGCCCGTGGAGCTGAGCCGGTGGAACCCGAGCCAGTGGAGCTTGATTTCGAGGAGCTCGAGCTCGTGGAGCTCGGCTTCTTCCTTTTCAGAGCCCGGTAGCGGCTTGAACGGATCGTGAGCAGCGCCCTTACGCTGTTCGGCGACGCCGTTGGTCGTCTCGGCGACAGCCGTTTCTTGGGTCGGCGGCGCTGACCGCGAGTCCGTTCGAGTTCGGAGCGGCGTGCGGAACCGCGGCGGTTGCGGCCGGAGCCGCGGATCCGCCGCCGCCAAGAACCGCATAGCCGAGGGCGGCGAACAGCGCCAACGACGACAAGTGCCACGAACGGCAGCAACCGCCTGTCGCGGAGATCGGCCTGCAGTGCCTTGAAGAAGCTCGGTCATGGCGTCACCCTGGCGATCGCCGGCGCAGTCGGGGAGCTCGCGGCTCGGTTGAAGTACTCGCAGAAGCGCTCGAGCTCGACCCTGTCGGAGACGTGGCGGTCGCGCCTCCGGTGACGCCCTGGCCTGCCGGCAGCTGGTAAGCGGTGGCCGTGATCGTGCCCGAGAGCGTGTGCGCACCTTTCTCAGCGGACGTCGTGGTGGCGAGGATCGGAGCGAGCTTGACACTTTGGATCGTCAACAGGCGACCGCTGACCTTGAGCGCGCCAGAGGTGGTCCGGGTGGTGAATCTGCCAGCTGCTTGAAGAGGTGTTCCAGGTCGAAGAAGCCGCCGTTGAACACGAACGTGAAAGGCATCTGTGTAAAGCCGGCGGCGGCCTTGGCGGCGGCTGAGCTCGCAGCGCTGGTCGCACCCGGAGCAGTTGACGTCACGCTGCTGATCGAGTCGAAGTCGACCTGCTGCTGGTTGCTCGCCTGCGCGAGTTGGTAGATCAGCGACGGCACTTCCGCTCGGCGGGGACCGCTTTGCCGAGGCTGACAATCGAGGAGTACGCCGATGCATACTGCGTCTGGGCACTGCGCGCTCCCGCGAGCTGGCCTTCCGCCTTAGCGAGCTGCGCCTTGGCGGCTTCAACCTGCGCGCTCAGCTTGCCGGCTTCCTTGCGCTCAGGGGAGACGACGAGCATCCACCCGCCGCCAAGCACGGCGAGCACGACGAGCACGATCAGAACTATGCGGTCGCGGCCGGTCATCTCGTCCCTCCAGATGTCGAAGCTGTCGCAGAGGTCTTGGTCGACGGCTGCCGCGGGGATCAGCTTCGCGCTCGAGGCAGGCAGAGGATCGAACGTGATCTGAGCGGTGAACGCAGGAGCACCTTCCGGGCATGCGCCGCTGGTGCTGCCGCCCCCTGAGGCACCCTTCGTAGAGCTCTGAAGCGTAACGCTGCTCGCCCCATCCATAAGCTTCAAACGGGTGAGCATCAGCGCGACTTCGCGCTGATTGGTCGCGCAACCCGTGAGCGTGAAGAGCGGGAGGCTGCCTGGCGGAGTTGCCGACGTAACCGCGCCGGCGCTCGCCGCGCCAGCGCTCGCCGCAGGCGCCGTCGCGGCCGGCGAGCCGGGCGTGCCGGTGCCGACTGCGCCATCGAGCGAGCCGATTGCGATCCCCGCGGGTAGCACGCGCGCAAACTCGTGGAAAACGTGAGCCCAGTCGAAGCGCGAGTTGACGAGCGTGGCGACAGCCTGTAGACGCGCTTCACGGGTCGAAATGAACGTCGTGTAAGGGGCAAGGCTCTGCGCTTCGGCCTGTGCCTGCTGCGCTTGTGCGCTCACCGTCGCAGCCTCGCTCTTGCGAGAGGCGACCTGATGGCGTGCGATGCCGTAGAGCAGAGCCAGCACAGCCACCCCGGCGAGCACCCCAAGGAGCGCATATGCGCCTCCCTGTGACTGTCCCGCTCCAACGGGAGCGCCGCCGCGCTGCTCGGCGGGGATGAGGTTGACGGCCCTCATTGCGGGCAACTCCATTGCGGCCAGGCCCGTCGCGACCGCGAGGCGATGCGGTGAGACCGATGCCGCGACGCTTTCGTCCACGAGCCCAACCTGAGCGCTCTGAACCTCAACACCGAGGGCACCTTGGAGCGCCTCGGCAAAGCCGGGGATGTCCTGTGCGCTGCCGCTGAGCACGATGTGTGAGACCTCGCCGCCGCCCTCCTGAGAGCGGTGGAAGTCAAGCGAGTTGCGAACCTCGCCAGAGATGTCGCGAATCCCGTTCTCGAGCACGCTGAGAACCTCTGCATCGGCCTCGCCGTCTGCGATCTCGCCGACGGACACCATCTCCTCATAGCTCATCGCCTCCTCTTCAGCGAGATGCTTGGCCGGCTCCGTTGCGCCAGAGTCCGCCTCGGTGCCCTCCTGGGGCACCTCCTCAGCGCTGAGCTCAGGCGCATCCTGCTGCACGGGCGCCGGCGCAGCAGCCGTCAGATCAACTGCTCCCAGCAGCGAGCGCGCCTCCACAAGGGCGATTCCGCGACGCTCGGCAAGCTCGATAGCCATGCCCTCGAGGCCACTGCCGACCACGCGCGTGAAACGACAGACGGCGCCCTCTGCAATCGCGAGGTTCGTGAGCCCGTCGACGTTCAGGTACAGCACACGCCCGGTTTGCTCCGGGTCCGCATGGTAAAGCGAGCGGATCAACGCGAACGCCGAGAGGTCGACGCCCTCCGGCGTCAGCCCGGCGCGGCGTACCGCCGCAAGAAGCTTTTCAACCATGTCGCGCTGAGCGGCGACAAGAACCACGCGTTGACGCGGGCCCGCAGGCGTGTCCACGATGCCGAGCGGGTGAAAGTCAAGGACTGCGTTGCTCAACGGCATCGGCACCTGCTCTTGGGCCTGAAAGCCAACGGCCGCTGCAAGTTCCTTGCGGTCTGTGATCGGGGGCAGCTCGAGCGTGCGCAGGACCGTGCGCTGGTTGGCGACACCCAGTCTTACGCGCTTGCTCAGCCCGCTGGAGGCGAACAGCTCACGCAGCACATCGCCAAGCGCGTCCTGATCCATGACTTCGCCGTCACGAACCGTGTCGGCGGGCAGTGGCAGAGAGGCCGCCTCTTCAGCGAGGATCGAACCGTTGACCCGCGCCTTGACCGCAGCGACGAACCCCGGCTGTACATCAAGGCCCACAACGTCCGCTCCCCCGCGACGTCCGAGGTTGAGGTTCATGTTCATCTTGATGTTGGGTAGTCGGGAGGGGAGTTGCATGAGTGGAGGTACTTCAGTGCTGGGGGCTGGACTGATCGCCCGCAGGTCGGGTATCGGCGCCAACGCGTGGAGCCTTTAGTGCAAGAAGTGTTTGACGTAGACATCCACGAGCGGCTGTCCCGCAAACACGCCCAGCAAAGCGCCGAGCGCGAGAAACGGGCCGAAGGGAACAGCTGTCTTGCGCCCCTCCTGGGTGCCCTTGCGCGCAACGATCACCAAGCCGAGGAGCACCCCTGAGATGAGCGCCGCAAGAATTGCGGGGGCAACTGCGGACCCGAGGAACAAGCCCATCATGCCCGCGAGCTTCACATCTCCCATGCCCATTCCGCCCGGATAGGCAAGCGCAGCAAGCAGCAAGAAACCTCCAGCGCCAGCCGCGGCGATCAGCCGCTCTGGCTCACCGGCGGGATCTAGGGTTAGGCCAACCGCCAGCGCGACGATCGCGCCAAGGGCGGTGATCCGATTAGGGATGATGCGGTGCTTCAGATCAATCAGCGCGGCTGGTAGGACCAGCAGAATCAAACTCACGTTCAGCGCGATGCCGACAGGCGCACCGTGAGCAAGCACGGCGCCGATGCAGAGTACCGCGGTGAGCGCCTCGATCAACGGATAGCGCGGGGAGATCGGCTTGGCGCAGTTGCGGCAATGACCGCGCAACAACAACCAGGAGAGGATCGGGATGTTGTCGTAAGGCTTGACCGGCGCTCCGCAGCCCGGGCAGTGCGAGCCCGGCGTCACTAGCGACTCGTGGCGTGGGAGGCGGTAAGCGACGACGTTCAAGAACGAGCCGAAGATGGCTCCAAGAACTCCCGCAAACGTGACAGCCTCCATGCTCATAGATCGGCCTCCCACCCTGAACACTTGAGCACGTTTGCGTAGCTCGCCGTAGGCGCTGCGAGATGAGTCCGGACGCGCTCGACGGTGACGGTTCGCCGCTAATACAGAGAAGGCGGCTCGAAGGCCGCCTCATCTGCCTGCGACCGGCTAGCGCCGGATCGGTCACGAACTACCATGTACCGCCTGCTGGGCAGGCACCTTTGCCGGCCGTGGCACATTTCCGCACGATCGCACCAGTTTTGGTGCGTTCGATCGAGAACGTGTCTTTCGACGTTACAGCTTCGGATTCCACGAGGTAGCCGCCTTCTTTTTCTTCCGCCTTCAGGAGTTTCGCAGACGACGTTTCGTTCAACGTCGGCTCAATTTCCCCGAGCGCTTTGACGGCCATGCCTTTGTATTCCCCGCTGTGATCGACTGCGTATGTCTCGGCCGCCGTCTCAGCGGTACGAACCTGAACCTTGGCCGACGCGTCGTTTGCCTTGCTCTTCTGGTTCAGGAAAGCAGGGATAGCGATCGCAGCCAGAATGCCGATGATCAAGATAACCACCAGCAGCTCGATCAGGGTGAAGCCATCTTGGTTATGTCTGAGCCTAGAAACAATTGTGGACATATTTGCCTTTCGACGCGGTCCGAGTAGCGAATAACTGCTGCAAGACACCACCCGCTCGACGTCACTAGAACGCGAGGGGGCGACCCCGTGAGGCCGCCCCCTCTACTGCTCCGCGCCCGCTCAACCGAGCCGGCTGCTGGCAGCTCCTACCATTTACCACCGGACGGACATGCGCCCGTCTTTTCGGTCGTGCAAGTACGAACGATTTCGCCAGTCGCCGTACGTTCGATCGTGAATTTGTTTTTGGTCGCCACCGATTCTGAGGTGACGATGTAAGACGATGCTCCGACAGCACCAACGGACAGTTTCGCGCTGCTCACTTCGTTGAGGGTCGGCTCAATCGCCTGGAGTTCTTTGATTTCCATACCCGTGTACACGCCGTTGTGGTCCGTCGAGTACGTCTCGGCGGCCGTCTCAGCGGTACGGGCCTGAACCTTGGCCGATGCGTCGTTTGCCTTGCTCTTCTGGTTCAGGAACGACGGGATGGCGATTGCGGCGAGGATGCCGATGATCAGGATGACGACCAGAAGCTCGATGAGGGTAAAACCACCCTCGTCCTTCGAGCGCTGGCGTAGACGGTAAAGCATGAATCCTCCTAGGATCCGTTTACAAGGACGCCAGCCCTCGATTCCACCGCCATCTAATAGGCGATACGCCTCCAGGTGAATCTTTCACCCGAAGCCGCCGGCTTTGCTACGCGCCATCTACAACGCTCTGCCCTGGCACTCTTATGCTGGCTTTTGCCCTGCATCGACCTGGGCGCCAATCTTCTTTAGCCCTGAATGAGAATTCATGGACACATGAGCACCGGTCGTGGAGGCGGTTTTCAGGCAGCCGACTCCGAGGACCCTGCGGGCTGCTCGCCGAGACCCTCGACAGAAGCATCCGCGCGTGGCCAGGCGGCCTGCGCGTCGGTGCCCGGCAAGCGCAGACCGGCACCCGCACACCATGGACAGACGACCGTGCTGGGCTCGCCGCCCAGGTTTGAGATCACCTTGCCGCTGCCGCGACAGGCCATACACTCCCGCGGCTCATGCGCCGCCTCGAGCTCATCGCCGTTATCGCTGCCTGCGCGCGCCATCAGCCGATCAGACTAGCGTTCCGCAGATGAGAAGACCCGGACGAGGCATCGAGTGGGGCGCCGTCGCCGCGATCACCGTGGCCGCGGCAGTGCTGCGGCTGCTCGCGATCAGCAAGGTCTCCCCCGACCCCTTCTACGACGCGGCCGTGCGCAGCATGTCGCTGTCGTGGCACAACTTCTTCTTTGGAGCCTTCGAGCCCTCCGGCAGCGTCTCGATCGACAAGCCGCCCGTCGACCTTTGGCTGCAGGTCATCAGCGTCAAGCTGCTGGGATTCAACTCCACGAACCTGAAGCTGCCCGAGGCGCTCGCGGGCATCGCATCGGTGCCGCTGCTCTATGCGGCCGTGCGCCGGATCTGGAACGTGCCCGCCGGACTCGCAGCAGCCGTCGCAATGGCTGTGCTTCCGGTCGAGGTGATCACCTCGCGCAGCGACACGATGGACGCCGTGATGATGGCGCTGATCGTGATCGCGTTCCTGTTCATGGTGCGCGCCACCGAAAGCGGACGCACCGCCTGGCTGCTCGCCGGCGCCGCCGCGCTGGGTCTCGCCTTCAACGTAAAGCTGCTCGAGTCCCTCGTGGCGCTGCCGGGCATCGCGGTGTTTGTGTATCTCGGCCTACCCGGTAGCCATCGCGCGCGACTTGGCAAGGTCGCGCTGGCGGGCCTGCTCTACGTCGTCGTGGCGCTCTCCTGGCTGACCGCCACGCTGATCGCGCCGCCACACGACCGTCCTTGGGCGATCGGCTCAAGCAACGGCAGCGCCTGGAACGCAGCGTTCGTCTTCAACGGCACCGAACGCCTCGGCGGCAAATCGCCCGAACCGCAGGGGACCGTCTATGAACCCGGCCATCGCTATCCCACCGCCACCCAATCCCAACGCGACCACATCCCGATCCTGCCGTCCTCCCCCACCCGCCTGCTGGCCCGCGTCGGACCGCTCTCGGGAGAGCGTCTCGGGCTCGAGCTCCTGATCGCGCTGCTGCTCGGTATCCCCGCGCTGGTTTGGGGCCTAGGCTCCGAGCGCGACGTCGACCCCGACGCCCGCGTGCGCCGTGCGGCCGCCGCCGGGCTGATGCTGTGGATGCTCACCGGGATCGTGCTCTTCAGCCATATGGCACGCCTGCACCCCCGCTACGTCGAGGGCTTCACGCCCGTCGTTGCCGCGATGCTCGGGATCGGCGTGGCCTGGGTCTCAAGCGGCCGCGATCGCCTACGCCTGATCGTCCTCACGGGAACCGTGTCGATCACCGTCTTCTACTCCGAGCGCCTGCTCTACGGCACGCCTGCGACCTGGTGGCTATCGCTGATCGGCGCGCTCGCCGCGATCGCGCTCGCGAGCTTCGCGTTCCTGTCCGCTTCACGCTCGCCGCGAGCTCACGCGCTCCTTGGCAGCGGCGTGGCGGTGGCGATGCTGATCGCAGTGCTCGCAGTGCCTTTCAAAGCCGACATCACCGCGATCGACACACATGTGACCGACGCCGGATACGTCGGCGCGCTGCCGACCGAAGAGCAGCAGCTGCTCAGCTCCTACCTGCACGCCAACCGCCGCGGCGCGCGCTATGAGCTAGCCGCGATGTCCGCCACCTCAATCGGCTCGCTGATCGTTCAGGATGCGCTGCCGATACTCGTGCTCACGACCTACAACGGTCGCGTCTTCACCACCGTCGCCGCCCTGCAGCGCCTGGCCGCCAAGGGCGAAGTGCGCTACGCCTTCCTGAACACCTTCTGCACGAAGCACGCCTCGAGCGTCAACCCGGCCTGCTCGGCGCCCGCCAAGTGGATACGGGCAAACGCCACCGACGTCTCACGCGCCGCGGGCTTGGCGCACGGCAAGATCCTCTACCGACTGCCCGGCGCCGCGCCGTGAGCTTCGAGCAGCAGTCAGAGCGGCTGGCGACGCTGGCCGCAGGCGCGCGTGCCGCGGGGAAGCTCGCGCTCGACACGGAGTTCATGGGCGAGGGTCGCTACCGCACACAGCTGTGTCTCGTGCAGCTCGCGATCCCCGAGGGCGAGGGCGTGGCAGAGCCGATCGTGTTGATCGATCCGCTCGAGCAGGATCTCGACGCCTCACCGCTGGCGGCGCTGCTCGCCGATCCCGCCGTGCAGGTGGTCGTGCATGCGGGACGTCAGGACATCGCGCTCGTGCGCCGGGTCTTTGCCACAGATGTCAGCAACGTCTTCGACACGCAGATCGCCGCCGGCTTCGCCGGTCTGGGCGCGCAGAGCTCCTACGACTCGCTGCTCGGCGACGTGCTGCACCTGCGCGTCGCCAAGACGGCCAGCTTCACGCGCTGGGACGCGCGGCCGCTCTCCAGCGAGCAGCTCGCCTATGCGCGCGGGGACGTCGTGCACCTGCTCGAGCTCGCAGCCGAGCTCGAGCGCCGTCTGGGCGAGCTCGGTCGTCTGGAGTGGGCGCACGAGGAGTGCGAGCCGCTGGCCGCCTCGAGCGATGAGCGAAACCCGGAGGTGATCTTCGCGCGCCTGCCGCGCGTCAACGGCCTGAACGCTGCCGCGCGGCCCGTCGCGCGCGAGCTCGTGCTCTGGCGCGAGCAGACCGCCGAGCGTCAGAACCGCCCTGTGCAGGGCGTGCTGAGCGACGCCACGCTGATCGAGATCGCGCGACGCAAACCACGCTCAGCCACAGAGCTCGAGCGGATCCGCGGCGTCGGCGGTGGAGCTTCCGGACGCCGCGGCGAGGAGCTCCTGGGCGCAATCGCGCGCGCAGCCGCACAGCCATCTGACCCGCCGCCACAGAGCTCGCGTCCACCTGCGCCCAAGCCCGATGACGCCCCGCTCGTGGCGCTCGCCGAGGCGCTCTTGCGTGCTCGCGCGCGCGAGGCGGGGCTCGCCTATGAGCTGCTCGCCGCGCGCGCCGACTTGCAGGCGATCGTCGCGGCTGCCAGAGCCGGCGAGGATGCGGCCGACGTGCGCACACTGCGCGGCTGGCGGCGCGAGCTCGCCGGCGCGGAGCTGTTGCGTCTGCTCAACGGCGAGGTCTCGCTCAGCGTCAGCGGCTCCGCGCAGCAGCGACGCGTGCAGATCGCATCCTCCCAGCCCGTCGCCTGAGCGGCGCGCGGCAGCTATCGGCTACTGGATGTGGTTGTAGACGTCGAACAGCGGCAGGTACATCGAGATCACGATGAAGCCCACGATCGCGCCGATCACGATGATCATGATCGGCTCGAGGATCGAGGTCAGCGCCTTGACCGACGCTTCGACCTGTTCCTCGTAGAATTCCGCCACACGCTCGAGCATCTGATCGAGGGCGCCCGTTTCCTCGCCCACGCCGACCATGTGGGTCACCATCGAGGGGAACAGGGGCGCCTGGGCGAGCGGCGCGGCGATCGTGCCTCCGCGCTTGACAGAGGCGATCACACCTTCCATCGCCTCCTCAACCGCGATGTTGCCCCCCGTGCGTCCGGTGATCTCAAGCGCCTGCAGTAGCGGCACTCCTGCACCCGTCAGCGAGGCCAGCGTGCGCGACCAGCGCGCCACGGCGATCTGCTGGACGATCGTGCCGATCTTCATCGGCACGTGCAGCCGGAAGTGGTCCCACTGCTTGCGACCCCAGGTGGTTTTCTTCCACTGGATGAAGCTCACGATGACCACGGCGGTGCTGAGGAACATCAGCCACCAGTAACCCGTGACCATCTTCGACATGAAGACCGAGACCTGCGTCAGCTTGGGCAGTTCGCCACCGAACTGCTTGAAGACGCCGATGAAGACGGGAACGAGGAAGGCAACGAGTGCCATCATCACGCCGACCGCGAAGACGATCACGAGGACCGGGTAGATCATCGCCGCTTTGATCATGCGGCGCAGGCCCGCGTCCTTCTGCAGCTGGTCGGCGACGCGCATCAGCGAGTCCTCGAGCACACCGCCCATCTCGCCCGCCTCGGCCATCGCGACGAACAGCGGGTTGAAGACCTTGGGATGGCGCGCCATCGAGTCGCTCAGCGACAGTCCCGCCTCGACGTCCTTGCGCACCGCGACGATCGTTTCCTTGAGGAACTTACCCTCGGTCTGCTCCTCGAGCACATACAGCGCGCGCAGGATGCTCATCCCGGAGGTGATCATCGTCGCGAGCTGGCGCGAGAAGACCGCCAGTTCGGAGGCCTTGACGGTCTTCAGAAAGGAAAGCTCGATCTCTCGCGAGGAGTGCTTGTCGGCGATGTCGAGAACGATCAGGCCGCGCTGCTTGAGCTGGTCTGAGACGGCCTGCTTGGAGTCCGCCTCGACCTCGCCGCGGGCCTTGCCGCCGGAGGCGTCGAGTGCCTTGAAGACGTAGGTGCTCATCGCGCGCAGCTAGGCCGCTGCCAGTGTGTTTGCACCGAGCAGTCGCCGTAGCTCCTCGGGCGTGCCGGAGCGGGCTTCGGCGAGCTTCTGCGTGATCTTGCCCTGGCGCACGAGCGTCGCGAGCGAGGTGTCCATCGTCTGCATGCCGGCCGCGGAGCTGGTCTGCAGCACCGAGTAGATCTGGTGCGTCTTGCCCTCGCGGATCAGGTTGCGAATCGCCGGGTTGGGCACGAGCACCTCGCAAGCCACGATGCGACCGGAGCCATCGGAGTTGGGCAGCAGCTGCTGGGTCATGATGCCCTGCAGCGCGACCGACAGCTGCACTCGCACCTGGCCCTGCTGGTGGGCGGGAAAGACGTCGATGATGCGGTCGATCGTCTGCGCGGTGTCCTGTGTATGCAGGGTGGCGAACACAAGGTGGCCGGTCTCGGCCGCGGTCAGGGCGGTTGAGATCGTCTCGAGGTCGCGCATCTCGCCGACCAGGATCACGTCGGGGTCCTGACGCAGCGCGCCCTTCAGCGCCGCGCCGAAGCTCTGCGCGTCGGAGCCGAGCTCGCGCTGATTGACGATGCACTTCTTGTGGCCGTGCAGGAACTCGATCGGGTCCTCGATCGTCATGATGTGCTCCTCGCGCGTGCTGTTGATCTCATCGATCATCGCCGCGAGCGAGGTGGACTTGCCCGAGCCGGTCGGTCCGGTGACCAGCACGAAGCCGCGCGGCTTGCGTGTGAACTCGTGCACCGCGGGCGGCAGGCCGAGCTCGTCGATCGAGGTCAGGCCGAAGGGGATCAGACGGAAGGCGGCACCAATCGCGCCACGCTGGTAGTAGGCGTTGACACGGAAGCGCGCGTGGCCGGGGATCGAGTAGGCGAAGTCCAGCTGCCAGTCGGTCTCGAGGCGCTGACGCTGATCGCCGGTGAGAATCGAGTAGACGATCTCGCGCGTGTCAGAGCTCGAAAGCTTGGGGTATTCATCCAACGGCGCGAGTTTGCCGCGGACGCGGACCGTCGGGTTTGCGCCGGAGGTCAAGTGCAGGTCGGACGCCCGGCGCTTGACGACCTCCATCAGCAGATCTGCGAAATCGATGTCCATGGCGTGCACATCGACAGAACGATCAGGAACCATTAGTCGCGGCCCCGCCGCGCTGAAGCCGCTGGACGAAGATACGAGCTCAGCCGCTGCCGACGACGCGCGCGATCTCCGCGATCGAGGTGCGACCCTGGCGCACCTTCTGCAGACCGTCGTCGCGCAGTCGCGTCATGCCCTGACTCACCGCCACGTCGCGGATCGCCTCAGAGGGGCGGCGTTCGAGCGCCATCGTCTGAATCTCGGGGGTCACCTGCATCACCTCATAGAGCCCGACGCGGCCACGGTAGCCGCTGCCGCCACAACGACGGCAGCCGACGGGCTCATATGCCTCCATCTCCATACGCGCCTTGTAGCCGCTCTCGCGCAACACCTTCGCGGGGATGATCGTGCGGCGCTTGCAGTTGGGGCAGAGCATGCGCGCGAGACGCTGCGCGACGACGCAGTCGATCGCCGAAGCAACGAGGAACGGCTCGACGCCCATCTCGATCAGCCGCGTGATCGCCGAAGGCGCGTCGTTGGTGTGAAGGGTCGAGAGCACGAGGTGGCCGGTGAGCGCCGACTCGATCGCGATCTGCGCCGTCTCGCGGTCACGGATCTCGCCGACCATGATCACATCGGGATCCGCGCGCACCATCGCGCGCAGCCCGGCCGCGAACGTCAACCCGACCTTCGCGGAGACCTGCACCTGGGTCAGGCCGCTCATTTCATACTCGACCGGGTCCTCGACCGTGATGATGTTCTTCTCGGGCGTGTTCAAGAGCTGCAGCGCCGCATACAGCGTCGTTGACTTTCCCGAGCCGGTCGGGCCGGTCACGAGCACGGCGCCGTGAGTCTCGCGACAGGCGCGTTCCAGACGCTCGCGCTCGGTGTCGGCCATCCCCAGCTTGTCGAGCTCGACGACCACCGACTGCTTGTCGAGCACGCGCATCACCACGCCCTCGCCGTGGACGCTCGGCAGCGTGACCACACGCAGGTCGACGTGGCGCCCGTCGACCACGAGCCCCACGCGCCCGTCCTGCGGCAGGCGCCGCTCGGCGATGTTCAGCTCGGCCATGATCTTGATCCGCGAGATCACGCCAGCCGCCATTTTGCGGGGCACCGTGGTGATGTCCTGCAGCACGCCGTCGATGCGGAAGCGAACGCGCATCTCCTTGCCGTCGGGAGCCATGTGAAGATCGGAGGCGCCGCGCTCCACGGCCTGGCCGACGAGCTGGTTGACGAGCTTGATGACCGGCGCGTCGTCTGAGGTCTCGTGCAGCGCAACGACCTCTCCGCCCTCATCATCCGCTTCCTCGACGATCGATTCGCCGACGACGTCTTCGAGGCGATCCAGGCGCGAGACGAGCGCCGCGATGTCCTCGGGCGGCGCGACCGCCACCCGGATCTCATAGCCGGTCATGATCGCGATGTCGTCGACCGCGAGCACGTTGGAGGGGTCGGCCATCGCCACGAGCAGCGTGCGCTTGTCCGCGAAGGCCACGGGCACCGCCTGGTAGCGCTTGGCCACCGCGGTGCTGACGAGGTTCGCGGCCGACATGTCTACCGAGAAGACGCCGAGGTCGAGGTGGTCGAGGCCATAGCGCTCCGCGAGCGCGCGCGCGAGCGCGTCGTGGGAGAGCGCGCCACTGTCGACGAGCACCCGCTCGGGCGTCGTGCCAAGACCGCGTGAGCTCTCGATCGCGTCATCGACCTGGCGGCGCGTGGCGAGGCCCATCGCGACGATCACATCTGTGAGGAAGCCTCCCGATGAGCCCTTGCGCGTCGGCTTGGTGATGCCCGAGCCGCTTTCCTGCGCCGGTGGCGCGGGCAGCGCATCCTCGCTCGGCTCCTCAGAGGCATCGCCCTGCGGCTCGAGCTCGACCTCCGGCAGGGCCTCCTCGAGCACGAGGCGCTCAACGCCGCCGAGCTCCTCGCCTTCGCCGCGCTCGATCGAGATGACGGGCTCCTCGCCACCCGCCTCGCCGTTGAGCTCGAAGATCTCGTGCAGGTCAGGGGCGCTCTGCTGAGGCACGTCGCTCATCGCGGCGCTCCTCGCTGGGCGTCAGTCGAGCATCCGCTCCTGCGCGCGGGCAGCGCGCGCCATGATCTCGCGTGGCGCCGCGCGGCCGATCCACAGCTCGAGGCTGAGCGCGCCCTGCGCCACGAGCACCTGCAACCCGTCAACCGTACGCGCGCCCTTTGCGGTGGCGGCGGCAAGGAGCGCGGTTGGCTGTGCGTGATAGACGAGATCAATGACATGCGAGTACTCGCCAACTTGATCGAACGTCAAACCGAGTTGGTTGAGCGCACAATCCTCAGTGGCCGAGCGTTCGAGCCCAGAAGCCCCAGAACGTCCCTCGAGGCCCACAGAAGTGCAGTTCACGAGCAGATCCGCCGCTTCTGGGCGCAGCGCCACTCGCGCGCCCAGATCCTCGGCGAGAGCCTCTGCGCGCGCGGCAGTGCGATTCCAAACCGAGACCTCGCTCGCGCCCGCATCGAGCAGCGCCCATACCGCCGCGCGGGCGCTGCCGCCCGCGCCGAGCACGAGCGCGCGCATCCCGCGCGGGGAGATCGCGAGCGCCTCGATCAGCCCCGGCGCGTCGGTGTTCGCCGCCGCCACCGTGCCGTCGTCGGCGAACGTGAGCGTGTTCGCCGCGCCGATCGCGCGCGCCGCGGGAGTCACCTCGTCGGCCAGCTCGAGCGCCGCTTGCTTGTGCGGGATCGTCACGTTCGCGCCGACGAAGCCCGAGCCAGCGAGCGCGCGCGTGGTCGCCGCGAACAGCTGCGGCGGCACCGGAAGCGCCTGGTAGCGCCAGTCATCCATGTCGAGCGCCGCCAGCGCCGCATTGTGCATCGCCGGCGAGCGGCTGTGCGCGACGGGCCAGCCGAGCACGCCGAGGCGCTTCATCAGCCGTGCTTGCAGCGCGGTGGGTTGCCGCCGTTTTTGGCGACCGCCGCCTTGTAGGCAGCCGCGTTGGCTTCAAAGGCCGCGAGCGTCGTCGAGAAGACCTGCTCGCCGCAGCCGTCCGCGCCCGCCACGTAGTAGAGGTAGCCCGCGTGCGCGGGGTGCGCAGCCGCACCGATCGAGGCCGTGCCTGGGTTTGAGATCGGCGTCGGCGGCAGCCCCGTGTGGGTGCGGGTGTTGTAGCGCGAGTTGATGTGCAGCTGCGCTTCGGTCAGTTCGTGCGTGTAGGTCGCGATCCCCTGCTGCTGCTCCACCGCGTAGTAGATCGTGGCGTCGATCCCGAGCGGGATGCCCGCTTTGAGGCGGTTGTAGATCACCGCCGCGATCTTCGCGCGGTCGCCGGGCACCTGCGCCTCGCGCTCGATCATCGAGGCGACCGTGAGCAGCTCATATGGGGTTATGTGCAGCGCGCGCGCAGCGCTGAGCTCGCTCGCAGCGAAGTTTTCGCGGAACGCGATCAGCTGCTCCTGCACGAGCCTGCTAACCGGCTGGCCGGGGTTCATGTCGTAGGTCGCCGGAAACAAGAAGCCTTCGAGGCTCGAGGTGCTGGATGGAGCTCCGTAGTGAGCGGGGCTCAACAGCGGCGATCGCCGCGAGGCCAACCGATAGCTGCCCTTCAGGCCTGCTTTCGCCGCCAGCTCCGCGATCTGCGCGCGCGTCCTGCCCTCGGGGATCAGGACCTTGACGACCTTCGGCGCCGCCACCGTCTTGGTATGGCCCGTGTCGAGCAGCGCGCGCGCCACGAGCACCACCGCTGCGATCGCCGCGAGCAACGCGATCAGCGCCGCCAGCCGTGCCGGTAGGCGCGCCGGCAGCGCTCGTCCCGCGCGAGGTTTCCCGGAGGCGCCGATAAGACCGCGCGCTGGCGGCGGTGGCGGGTGCGGCTCCAACGGCATTGGCTCCTCGGATGCCTCGTCAGGCGGCGGGCTCAGCTCTGGCTGCGGCTCCGGCTTCGGCTCCGGCTCCGGCTCCGGCTCCGGCTCCGGCTCCGGGGCGGGCTGTAGCAGCGGGTCCGGCTGCGGCTCTGAGGCAGGCTGTAGCAGCGGGTCGGGCTGTGGCTCAGGCGCAGGCTGTAGCGGCGGCTCGGGCTGTGGGTCCGGCTGTGGCTCCAAGGGCATGCTGGGTTGCGCCTCGGAGGGTGGCTCTACGTTCTCACCGGCGCGCCTTGCGCGGCGTTCAGCGCGCTCTTGCCGATCGCGCTCTCGCTCCTCAGGGGTGCGTTCGCGCTCTGGCCGTGATCGATCGCGGGACAAGAACTGAGACCTTAACGAGAATCGCTCGCGAGCCAGCTCTCCAATAGATGGGCAGCCGCGCGGGAGTCCTCGCTCGCGCGCTGGGAGCCGTGCGCGCCCTCTATTCGCTGGGCCATTCGGGTGGTGAAGCGCTCGTCGTGCAGCTCGAGCGGGATCTGCTCACCGAGCCGCTGCGCGAGCCGCTGCGCAAACGCTCGCGTCTCGCGCGTCTGATCGGTGTCCGCGCCGCTGAGTGAGAGCGGCAGGCCAACCACCACACGCGCGACCTCGCGCTCGCGTATGAGCGTGAGCAGTCGCGCCATGCCGCGCTTGCTGGCGGGACGCTCGACGGTCTCCAGCGGCGTGACGATCGTGCCCGTCGGATCGCTCACCGCGCAGCCACAGCGCGCGCTGCCATAGTCGAGCGCCAGGACCCGCACAGCCACTCAGCGCGGGCGAACGGCAGAGCACGCCGCCGAGTGCTCGCTCGCTCTCATCAGCTCGCTAGCGCTGCGGCGATCGCGGCACGTGCGGCCCCGATCGCGGCGTCGAGCTGCTCGGGGTCGCGTCCTCCGGCCTGCGCGAGCGTGTCCCGGCCGCCTCCTCCGCCGCCCACGAGCTCAGCGGCAGCCTTGACGATCGCACCGGCCTTGACCCCCCGCTCCACGAGCGCGGGAGCGACGCTCGCCACGAGGTGCACACGACCGTCACAGGCAGCGCCGAGCAGAATCGCGGCGTCGCTGATGCGCCCCTTGAGGTGATCCACCGTCTCGAGCAGCGCCTTCGCGTCGGCGACCGAGACAACCGCCGCGAGCACCGTCGCGCCCGCGACCTGCTCGGCTTGCGCGGCGAGCTGCTCGAGATCCACGCTGCCTGTAGCACCAGCAGCGCTACCACCATGCTTAAGCTCTTTCTCGAGCCGTTTGCGCTCCGCGAGGAGCGTGGCCACAGCAGCCGGCGCCTCCTGCGGGCGTCCTCGCAGCGTTGCTGCGATCTCGAGCAGCAGCCGATCGTGCTCGCGCAGCAGCTCCACGGCAGCGGGGCCCGTGACGGCCTCGATGCGTCGCACGTTGGCGGCGCTCGAGGTCTCGCTGAGGATCCGAAACGGTCCGATCTCGGCCGTGGAGCGCACGTGCGTGCCACCACAGAGCTCGCGCGAGTACTCACCGCCGCCGACCTGCACCATGCGCACCACCTCGCCGTACTTTTCGCCGAACAGCGCCATCGCGCCGAGGCTCCGCGCCTCCTCGAGCGTCGTGGTGATCGAGCGCACCGGGTCGTTTTGCGCGATCCAGCCGTTCACGCGATCCTCGACGTCACGCAGCTCCTCGGCGCTGAGGCCCTGACCGTGGCTGAAGTCGAAACGCAGCTTGTCCGGGCCCACGTAGGAGCCCGCCTGGCGCACGTGGCTGCCGACGCGCTCGCGCAGCGCCGCCTGCAGCAGATGCGTGGCGGTGTGGTTGCACTCGGTGGCATGGCGCGCAGCGCGATCCACGCGTGCGCGCACCTGCTCGCCGACCTCCAGCGTGCCCCGCTCGAGCTGCACTTCAACGAGCTGGTCCTCACCGCGACGGATCACGTTCGTGACCGCCGCGCGGCAGTCACCGTGCTCGCATTCGATCGTGCCCGTGTCAGCGATCTGACCGCCGCCGGCGGCATAGAAGGGCGACTCGGCGAGCTTCAGCAGGTAGCGATGGCCGTTTGACCCCTCCGCTGCGCCTGAGCCTGGGATCTCGCGCGCAGCGCCGAGGGTGGTCGCCTGCTCCTCGGTCTCATAGCCGGTGAAGCGCGTGGCGAAACCCGCCTCCGCTGCGAGCTCGTCGAGCAGCGCATCCGCCTCGCCGGCAGCGCCGCTTCCGGTGCCTGCGCCCACACCAACGCTGACCGCACGGCCCCGCGCGCGCTGCTCCTCCATCAGGCTCTCGAAGTCACCCTCGATCGAGAGGCCCTCCTCGGCGAGCAGCTCGCTGGTCATGTCGTAGGGGAAGCCATAGGTGTCGTGCAGGCGAAAGACCTCCGCGGCCGCGACGCTCGAGCTTTCCTGCGCACGCGCCTGATCGATGTAGCCGCGCAGCGTGCTCATGCCCTGCGCGAGCGTGCGGCCGAAGCCCTCCTCCTCTGCGGCGAGCCACATGTCGGTCGCGTCTGCGTGCTCGTGCAGCTCTGGGTAGGCGCCACCCATCAGCTCACGCACGCGTGCGGCATAGCTGCCGAGAAAACCGGGCGCGAGATCGAGCGCGCGTCCCTGCTGAATCGCGCGACGCATCACGCGCCTCAGCACGTAGCCGCGGTCCTCGTTTGAGGGCACCACGCCGTCGGCGGTCAAAAAGGTCATCGCGCGCGCGTGGTCAGCGAGGATGCGCAGCGCACGATCGGTCTGGAATTCCTGCTCGTAGCGGCGGCCGGAGAGCTCCTCGCCGAGCTCGATCAGCGGCTGGAACTGATCGGTCTCGAACACCGACTCCTTGCCCTGCAGGATCGCCGCCATGCGGTTCAGGCCGAGGCCCGTGTCGATGTTGTTGGCGGGCAGCGGCTTCAGCACCGCGCTCGCGCCGTTGGATCCACTCCCGCCGGGCTGCTGCTCGTACTGCATGAAGACGAGGTTCCAGTACTCCAGGAAGCGCTCGTTCTCGCCGCCGGGGAGATCCGCGGGGGCGCCGTAGTGGAGGCCGCGGTCGATGTATAGCTCCGAGCAGGGACCGCAGGGACCGGAGGGACCGGCCTGCCAGAAGTTCTCAGAGCGCGGGCAGCGCACGATCCGCTCCGCGGGCACGCCGAGATCGCGCCAGCGCGCGATCGCCTCCTCGTCGGGACCGAGGCCAAGACCCTCGTCGCCTTCAAAGACCGTCACCCAGATATCGGCCTCGGGGAACTCGAAGACCTCACGCGATAGCTCCCAGGCGAGCGCGATCGCCTCGTCCTTGAAGTAGTCGCCGAAGGAGAAGTTGCCGAGCATCTCAAAGAAGGTGAGGTGGCGCGCGGTGTTGCCGACGTTGTCGATGTCGACCGTGCGAAAGACCTTCTGGCAGCTCGTCAGGCGCGGCGCGGGCGGCGCCTGCTGTCCGAGGAAGTAGGGCTTCAGCGGGTGCATGCCCGCGACCGTCAAAAGCGCCGAGGGGTCGTGCGCGGAGGGCACGAGCGAAGCTGAGGGGATGCGCGTGTGCCCGCGCTCCTCGAAGAAGCTCAGATAGCGCTCGCGGATCTCATCAGAGGTCATGCTGGAGGGCATCTTAGGTTGCGTGCTCAGCGCTAGGCGGCGATCGTGCCGTAGCCGACCACGACCTCGCCGCGGTACAGACAGGCGATCTGACCGGGCGCGGTGCGCTCGGCAGGCTCGGCGAGCTCGAGCAGAAGGCGGCGATGCTCGCCCGCAGGCGGCTGCTCGGGCGCGCGGCAGCGAAAGCGCCGCCCGTGCGCGCGCACGCGCACGCCGTCGACGCACTCGCCATCGCGGTGCAGGATCGCGCCGTCCACCACGAGCTCTGCTGCGAGCAGTCGCGCGCGCGGGCCGACCGTGACGGTGTTGGCGCTCGTGTCGGTCGCGAGCACATACAGCGGCTCGCGCGCGGAGATGCCGAGGCCGTGGCGCTGCCCCACGGTGTAGGCGTGTGCGCCTGAGTGCTCGCCGAGCGTGCGGCCGGCCTCGTCGAGGATCGCGCCGGGGCGCCTTCCGAGGCCGGCGTGGCGCTCCAGAAAGGCGCTGTGGCGCGTGCCGGCGAGGAAACAGAGGTCCTGTGAGTCGCGCTTGCTCGCCACGGCCATCCCCGCGCGCTCGGCGAGCGCGCGCACTTCGGGCTTGTGGAGATCGCCGAGCGGGAAGCGCAGGCGCGCCAACGAGCTCTCGGTGAGCCCGCAGAGCACGTAGCTCTGGTCCTTGGCGAGGTCCGCAGCCGTGCGAAGCAGCGGCCGCGCGGGCGCCTCCGCCACGCGCGCGTAGTGACCCGTGGCAAGTGTCTCTGACCCGAGACGGTCGGCGAGCTCGAGCATCGCGTCGAGACGCACGTTGCCGTTGCAGCGCACGCACGGGTTTGGCGTGAACCCGGCGGCGTGATCCTCGAGCCAGCCGCTGACCACGCCCGCGCGAAACTCGGCGCGCAAATCGATCGAGAGATGCGGCATGCCAAGGCTGTGCGCGAGCTCGCGTGCGCCACGTACGGCCTGCGCGGAGCAGCAGCTCAACTCGCCGTCGTTCTCGGGATCAGACCACAGCTCTAGCGTCACGCCAACTGGCTCTGCGCCACCCTCCGCGACGAGCAACGCGGCGACGGCGCTGTCCACGCCGCCGCTCATCGCAACGAGCGCTCGGCCCGGCCTCAAACACAGCGCGGCCTGTTCGCGCGCGGCAGCGCCAAGCGCGCGGTGCAGCGCGTCGGCAGCGAGCTCCGCCGCGTGGCGCTTGCTCGTGCTCAAGCCCCCCAGCTCGGCCGCAATCGCGGCTGCTCCGATGCGTGCTGCCTGAAGCAGCGGCGTGCCGCGCAGCATCCCCACAACGGCGCTACCCGCGGCGATCGTGGCACCGCAGCCGCTCGCATCAAATCCGGCGTCCGCGACCCGCCCTTCACCGTCCTCACGCTCGAGCGCCAGCGAGATGCGGATCAGATCGCCACAGGCAGCTCCACCGGCGGCCCCCGTGGTGGCGTCAGCCGGTGTGTGCCCGCGCGCGAGCGGGCGTTCGAGATGGCTCTGAAGTTGCTCTGCGCTCGTGTTCACACGAGCGAGTCTAAGGCCAGCGCTCGCGTGTTTCGGCTAGGCGTGGGGGTGGCGCGCTTCGCTGACGGTCTGCTGGATCGCGTATTCGTCCTGTAGGCCGGTGAGCGTGTGCGTCTTGCCGTGTGGGCCCACGATCAGCAGCGTGGGCGTGCCGAAGATCTGGATGCCGCGCGTGATCGTGCCGAAGGAGGCGACCTCGCTGGCGTTTGCGACGTGCACCGCGAGAGCGTGATCGTGCTTGGCGAGCTGCTCCAGCGCGGTGCGATCGACGCTGTCCTCGGCACCCTTCGGGCTCCAGAAGAGCAGCGCAACGATGCGGCCCTGCGCGAGCTCATCTTCGACGAGGTGCTGGCGGGCAAGCGAAGGCGCTTTGCTTGCCAAGGTCTTGGAGCTGGAAGAGTGAGTTGAAGAGTGCGATGGCGCGCTCGTCTTGGTGGGCGCGGCGCTGTGTGTGGAGGTTCTGGGGGTGCTCGCCGAGGAAGCGCTCGACGCGGCGGCGGTGGCTGTCGAGGAGGACGCCTGTGCTGATTTCTGTTCAAGCTGCTTGGCGTTCTGTTGCGATGCGGCGACCGCGCCATGAGCTTTGGCGATAGCTCCGGTCAAGCCGGCGACGCCGGGGGCGGAGCCATGGTAGGCGCCTGCGGCGCCCGATTTGCCCGCAGTAGCGCCGGAGCTCTGCGGCGTCGCGCCGGCTTTCGCGCTGGCGGGCGTGGACACCGCGGGTTCGGCGGGCGTGCTCGACGATGAGGAGCTGCTGCCGGGGCGGTGAAGCGCGATGACCCACACGAGCCCGAGCAGCGCCACGGCCCCAAGAGCGATCTGGAATGGGCGGGAGATCTGAGCCATCGCCCCATACTTCGGCATCTCGGGCAAAGAAGTTGAACGGCGAGATTTGCGCTGGACGGCTGCGCCTCGGCGCGCGCGACGCTCAGAGGCTGTGGTGGGCGCGCAACACGGCGTGCACGAGCGCGTCCGTGGCAAGCGACTGCTGGGCGCCGTCCTCGGCGTCCTTGAGCGTGGCGCCGCCGGGACCGATGATCGCGACAAAGCGGGCTTGCAGTGCAGCGGCGTGGCTGAGCTGCCCTTTGAGCGAGCGTCCACCGAGATCCAGCTGTGCGGCAAGGCCCGCAGCGCGCGCCTCGGCGAGCAGCGCGAAGGCGCTGCGGCGCAGCTCGGGCTGTGCGTCTTCGAGCACGAGGAACAGCTCGACGGGCGCGGCGGCCACGGCACGCTGCTCGCCGGCGAGCATCATCCGCTCGATGCCGGCCGCCCAGCCCATCCCCGCCGTGGGTGCTCCGCCGAGTTGCTCAACGAGACCGTCGTAGCGTCCGCCGCCGCCCACGCCACTCTGCGCGCCGAGCGCATCGGAGGTGAACTCGAAGACGGTACGCGTGTAGTAGTCCAGGCCACGCACGAGCGTGGGGTCGATCTCATAGGGCACGCTCGCCACATCGAGCAGCGCGCACACCTCTGCGAAGTGCTCGCGGTCTTGATCGTTGAGGTGATCGAGCAGGCGCGGCGCGCTCTCCATCACCGCGCGTGTGCCTGGATGGTCTGAGTCGAATGCGCGCAACGGGTTCAGCTCGATGCGCTCGCGCACCTCCTCGGAGAGACGCTCGGCGTTGGCGCGCAGGTGATCCTGCAAGCGCGCGCGGTACTCGCCGCGACTCGCGGCGCTGCCGAGGCTCGCGAGGCGCAGACGGACGTTGCGCACGTGCAGCTCCGAGAGCAGCGTGGAAAGCAGCAGGATCGACTCGGCGTCGACGGCCGGGTCCTCGGAGCCGAGCGCCTCGGCGCCGACCTGCCAGAACTGCCGGAAGCGCCCCGCCTGAGCGCGCTCGTGGCGGAAGAAGCTCGAGAGGTACCAGAGCTTCACGGGCTGACGGCGCTTGTGCATGCCGTGCTCCACATAGGCGCGACAGACCGGCGCGGTGCCCTCGGGGCGAAGCGTCAGCGAACGCCCAGCGCCGTCGGTGAGCGTGAACATCTCCTTGCGCACGATGTCCGTGGACTCACCGACGCCGCGCGCGAACAGCTCGGTAGCCTCGAAGGTGGGCGTCTCGATGCGCTCATAGCCCGCGCTCTCGAGCACCGCGCGGGCGCGCGACTCGATCAGCGCGCGCGCGGAGGCTTGCTCGCCGAGCACGTCGAAGGTGCCGCGTGGTGCTTTGAGCTTGGAGTCGCTCAACGTCCGTGCGCCGGTGCCGTGGCCGCCGCGCGCGGGAGGCGAGCGCGCAGCTCGCTGAGAAAGGGGTTGGTCTCGAGCTCGCGCCCGAGCGTGGTCACGCCCATGTGGCCTGGGTAGACGACCGTCTCCGCGGGATGAGCCCTGATCAGCTGCTCGATCGAGCGCTCGAGCGTGGCCCAGTCGCCACCGGGAAGATCGACGCGCCCGACGGAGCCCTGGAAAAGCACATCGCCTGAGAGCAGCGCGCCTTGCGTGGAGTAGGTGAGGTGCCCAGGGCTATGACCGGGAGTGAAGTGCACCGCGAAGTCCAAGCCGGCCAGCGTCAGCTGCTCGCCGCCGGCGAGCGTGTGCTCGGCCTCATAGCTCTCGAAGGGCCCGAAGCCGGGCGGCACCCAACTCATCACGTCGGCGAGCACGGGACGCTCGATCTGCGGGCAATAGACAGGCGCGGCGGTGGCCGCAGCGACGGGCGCCACGGCACCGATGTGATCGAAGTGACAGTGCGTGAGCAGGATCGCCTCGATCTCCACGCCGAGCGCCTCGGCTGCGCTGAGGAGCCGCTCGGCCTCATCGCCCGGGTCGACGATCACCGCGCGCGTGGCCGCTGCGTGGGCGCGCACGATGTAGCAGTTCTCCTGAACGGGCCCGACCGTGAACGCGCGAATGTCGGGGGCGCTCATCGCGACGCCTTGCCGCCCGTGCCCACCAACGCCTTCTTGCGCTGACGACGGTCGTAGATCCACTTGTCGGTGTAGTAGCTGATCGGCACGTACATGATCAGCACGATCGGGAACAGCGCGATCGCCTGGTTGCCCTGGTTGAAGACGATGATCACCACGAGCAGCATCAGGATCGCGGCGAACATCGCACGCGTGAAGGCGCCACGCCACGTCGGCGGACGATCGCGGCGGTCGAGCTTGGCTTCGCGCTCCTTCGCGAGATCGCGCGGATTGCCGCTCTTCTCCGCGGCGGTCGGCTTGCGCCCGGTGCGTCCTCGTGATTCCACGACACCGGCGGCGTTGCCGCGATGCTTGGTCTGGCGCTTGCGTCTCGTCTGGGCCATCCCTAGCAGCCTAATGCGTTCTCGATCACATGGCGGGCGGGATCGAAGCCAGGCATCGGCAGATCCTCGGGGAAGCCAGTTAGGGCGGCACGCGGCGCGAGCCCAACGAGCTCGGCGCTCGCTACAGGCGCGAAGAGGCGCACCGCTGCGATCACCTCTGCAAGCGAGAGCTCGAGGGGACGCTCGACGTTCATCGAGACCTGCGCCAGATCGTCTTTGAGCGCCACGCCGATAGCGCGCAAGCCGGGCATCCCCCGCTCGCCTCCTTCACGGATCGCGGCGGCGATCCGGCGAGCGTCGTCAACGGTGGCTGGGGATGCGAGCTGAAGGTTGAAGGCGACGAGAGGCTCGCGCGCCGCCACGAGCGTGGCGCCGGCGCTCGGGTGCAACTGCGGCGGACCGAAGTCGGGACGCAGCCGACCATCTGCGGGCATGCCCGGCGCGCCCTGGCCGATCCGCAGCGCGAGTGCTTTGAGCCCGCCGCGGCGCAGCTCTGCCCGCGTGCGCCCGCCGCTGGGGCTCTCGCAGGTGAGCTCCCCGTAGAGGAACACAGGCACCGCGAGCTCTGTGCCGATGCGATCGGCGAGCACGAGCGCCTCGGCACACGCGGCGCCTCTGGCCGTCTGATCGAGGTAGACGACCGGCGCCACGTCCAGCGCGCCCACGTGTGGATGTTGGCCACGCGCCTGCGGGTCATCTTCGCGCACGATCACGTCGATCCGCTCGACGCTCAACGCCGCTCCGCGCAGCACGGCATCTGCGAGCGTGAGGGGCGGCGCGGCGAGCGTGAAGACGGAGCGGTGATGGTCCGGGTCGGAGTGAACGTCGAGCAGGCGCACGCGTTCGCTCGCACTAGGTCCTTCGGCGTCGCGCACGGTTTTTCGGCCCTCGCCAAGGAAAGCATGGCGGAGCGCCGCGATCGTGTCAGCGTCACGCCCCTCCGAGACGTTGGGAACCGCGAGCAGAATCGGGGGGGTCATTGGAAGCGAGGCTAGTCGGCTCAGCGCGCCACCGCTACTTCCTCAAAGCGGCGCGGTGGCTACACTCCCCGATCATCCGGGCCGGAGTAGCTCAGCTGGTTAGAGCAGCGGAATCATAATCCGCGTGTCGGGGGTTCGAGTCCCTCCTCCGGCATCACAAAAGGCCTGCAAATACGGTTCTTTGGAGGGTATCAGGAAAGCGGCAGATTTCCCAGGGGATTTCCCTGGCGGGCTACCTTTGGGGGCGTTCGACCGAGGCATCGACTCGGTCGCTACGTGCGAATTCGCACCGCGCTCGTAGACGCGCGGGTTTGACCTCGGCGTGTATCGGCAGCCCGACCGTCTCGGCGGTCTCGAGGGTCACGGCGGCCATCTCGCCCGCGCATGCGCAGACCCTGGATCTCCTTGATCGCGAGCGTCCCGTACTCCATGAAGATCCCTGATAGACCTCCTCGCCAATCGGGCTGACCTTGAACGCCGCGCTCGCTGCACGGCTCAGCATGGTGGCGTGTTGCAATGCGACCGACGTGACGCAGGTGCCAGCCTGCAGACGCGCGACTGAGGCGCGGATCGGATATGTAGAATCAGCCGTCATGCGCATAGCGAGGAACCTTTTGTTCGGCTGTGCCTGCGCAGCCGTCATATGGGCATCAACGGCGACCGCCGATGCCACAGTGCGACGCGGACACCTACTGGCTCGCCAGTACGTCGCGGCCTCCACAGGCGGAGCGGTTGCCACTCGGCAGGGCATCCAGCTTTACGTCCCTCCGGGAACGATGAAAAGGGACGGCTATCTAACGATCACAGCGTTCAACCACCACCGTTACGACTTGCATATCGCGGCACCGTGGTCTGGATCGGTACGCGTGACGATACCTTTGCGGTCTAAGGCCGATGCGATCATTCACCACCTTGGGAACGTGTGGGTTCCAGAGGGTACGCGACGTGGCGAATCCGTTGTATGGGTCGATCACTTGTCGCTCTTCTCGTCCATCGGCAGCAAAGTCGCTGGGGCGCTGTGCCTATCTTGGTCGGTTGACAAGATCCTTACCTGCCTCGCATCAAAGGGCATCCAGAAGCTCGACAAGGATCTTGCTACTTGGATTGCTCAGAAGATCAGCTCAAGCTGCACTGCGGCGGTGATTGCGAATGCTGGTGGATACGGCGTCGCGCTAACCCTGTTCACCTCGCCGGCTTGCGCGCCGAGCGCTGTTGACGGGCCGCCCCCTACAGGATCAACCGCACCGCAAGGCACTGCTACGCCAACAGTCCCACCGGCGACTTCCCAGCAACCGCCTCCGCCGCCGCTCGTTCCCCTCTACTACGCATATCAGGCGATGGGCACCTGCGCTGACGGTGCTTGCGGGCTTTACATCCGCTCTGGCCCGGGGTATTCGAACTATGCCGTCATCGGTAGCCTTCGCGATGGCGACGAGCTGGATGTCGTATGCCAGGCGGCCGGCGAGCTCGTTGGGCCAAGTCCCAAGACGGGCGAGAGCAGCGCCATCTGGGACCGGCTAACGAACGGTGGGTGGGTTAGCGATCTGTACGCAACCACGCCGAATGTCGGCACGTGGAGTCCACCAATCCCCCAGTGCTGAGAGACGAGCGCGGTACCGCGGAACGAAGCCGGACGACGTCAAGCGCCTGAAGGAGCGCGAGCACGTGCAGCTGAAGCGCCTGGTCGCCGACAAGGAGTTGGAGGACCTCGCCCTGCGGGAGATCTCCCCTAAGCGCACTCACCGGGGAAGAAGTGGGCATGGGCGAAATGTGCGGGCATGTACGAGGACTTTGAGCTAACTCGAGCCCAGCAAACAGCTAGCCTGCTTGTCGACAGGATCATTTCGCATGCCGAGCGCGCTGCCTGGCTCTCGAATCGGGCAACCGCCGTTCCGATACGCGTCATCGTGCGAGTCGTCTTCGAGTTGACGGCGACCCGCAGATTCCCGCGCATCATGGCTGCCGTAGTAGTCGCTCGAAGGTTCGGGGATGCGACTGAGTCGCTCTTGGTCGAGTCGCGAATCGCTTCGTCATGGCTGGCGCGCCGGCTGGCCGCTACGCCGCAACGAACCCAACGAGTGCTCCACCGTCTGCATTTCGCAGCTCGGGTCACGCACCCACTCCATCGCGTCCATATCCGGCTGCCGCTAGGAGGCGCCCGCCTGGAGGCGGTCGACTTGGATGGTGTTCGGTCTGGGCTGCTAGAAGGCGCTTACTTGAGCAGGGCCACACTCACTGACGTACGGCTGTTCGGGTCCCTGCGCGGCGCCAATCTCGACGGCTCGCGGATCCGGCGCACCTCGTTCGTGGGAACGAGCCTCAATGATGCCTCGTTCGACGGAGCGGAGTTGAATGACGTGATCATCGCCAGCGGTACCGCTGCGAGATGCTCCTTTAAAGGCGCACATCTGACCAACTGCACGCTTGTAGAACTCAGTCTGTGCGGGGCCAGGTTTACTGATGCTTCGCTGTGCGAGGTCCGTTTCGACCGCTGCGACTTCACCGGCGCCGAAATGGCGCCGCTCGAATGCGACGATGTGGCATTCATCGAGTGTGAGAACGTTCCGAGCACATTTGCGTACGAGTCGCGCAGAACCGTCGTGGGCGCGAACCCTCGGACTTTCAGTCGATCAGCCGACGTCCCAGGCGACCGGAGTTCTGTTTCGAGTCGGTACACGACCGCATTGACTGAGTCGATCCCGCCAATCGGGTACAGGCTGCAAACGCTGGCGCGCAACCTGCTGATCTGGATCAGTCTCGGGGCGCATTACGCCGAGGCTCGCGAACAGCTCCTTGCAGCCGCCGGTCCGAAGGTAGCGGACTTTCTTCTTCCCAGGAGGCGCCTCCGGAATGTGATCCGACTGCTGACCGGGGTCGAATACGACATTGCAGGTCTCTCCGGGTTCGTGGCATCACAGTACGATGACGCCGTCGCCCAACTCCGCGAGCATTGCGCGACAGGAGCGCTCGACCCACTGCCCGAACTTGTGATCACCGACGGCAATCGACCGCGCGCAGCGCTGGTTGATTCCGGCGCAGAGCGCTATCTCGTTGTGAACGTCGGGCTCGTGGTGATGACTATACGTGTCGCGCGCTACTGCATCGCGTGGGTCCTTCCGCACGCCATCTCACACCTCGACGTATGGCCCGATTCACGTGATTCCGCGAGCATCCGTGTGCAGCTAGCGGAAAACCTGGCCGTGTTCGCCGCCGGGAGCGGCGACATTGGCAAGCTACCCCGTATCCAGGTCTCCGGCCTGCGGGACTACCAGGCGCAAGCCCTCGGCACGACATTTCTGCGTTTCATCCTTGCCCATGAGCTCGCGCACGCCATTGAGATGGAGGACAATGGTCCGCGGGACGATGCCGAGATGAACGCCGACGTCCTAGCCGCACGCATCTTGGCCGAGGACCGTGAGCTCGATGGCGATCTGGAGATGGTCGAGACGATGTCGCAGATGGACAGAAATTTCCTGCGCGTCGCGTACCGGTCTGCCGAAACGACCATGAAGCACCGGGGCACGACGATCCCGCACCTGTCGGACGACGAGCTCGCCTCGCTCGACCCTTCTAGCGACGAGTTCTTGGCAGAAGTCGACCGGTTTGCGAGTTGTTCATGGGCCGCCGCTGCTGTCGCCGCAACGATGCTCGTGCTCGGTGGCTCAGGCGGCTATCGATCCAGCTCGTCGAGCGATTCTCTAGAGCGCATCGCAGTAGTCATCGAGCGGGCCTTTGGCGCGACCACCCGCGACGCCGTCCTTGCCGAGATGGACAACAACACCGCGCTAGGAATGCTTCGGCAGGTGTTTGTCCAGGGAGATTAACCATCGCCGTCTGGGCCGAGCTCACGCTCTAGTGCCCGGGCAATAGCCTCGACCTCTTCGGCTGTATAGGCCTCGAACTCTCGACCACCCCACACAACGCGTGTGTGCTTGAGACGCTCGGCACGAGCCAGCAGCCACGTTCGTAGAACCCGGACGGACCCTGCCGTGACAAGAACGGCGAGCTGGATGACATGGTCGCCGTCGAGCCCGCGCGCCCGCCGCGGGCCTCCACTCGCTATGGCCTCGGGCACGCTGGCGTCCTCACCCGTAGGCACCTCAAGCGTCAGCTCAACCGAGGGCATGGGAATGGGTGCCATGGCACAACACTCTACGCAACGGTCCCGCTGAAGATTTGCCTAGAGTCGTCCCGATGGCGCTCTTCGAGACACCCCGTGGCGGTATGAGCCACGAGCAGTTCTTCTACCCGGCTACACCCTCCGTATTCTTCGGACGGACTGGTTGGGGACCGTTGATCGTTTCTCTCGACACCGATCTGCTCATTCATCTGGCTCAGAACAAGGAAGAGGTCGGCGGCTCTTTCGGCTTCGACGGTCACGGCTTCATGCCGGAGGCCTGGGACGGACCAGTGCGAGCGCTCCACGACATCTTCTTGCTCTGGTTCTGGCGCGACGTGCGACTATTCCTCCCCCCAGAGCAGATGGAGGACGGTGAGCTCACGACGGACCGAGAGCGCTCCCGGCAGAGCATCCTCGATGCGTTCTCCGAGGACTTCTGGCAACGAGGCGGTTTTGAGCGCTCCTCGTGGGTCGCTGGCGAGCAAGCTGACACCGGCGTCCACCTTCTGGTACCTAACGAATTGCCAGCCTCCTTCGAGACGGCGCTGCCCAAGCGAATGGACGGAGTCCTCGTCAGAGCAGCAGCCACTGCCGGTGTGCACGTGTTCCTCAGCGCTGACCGACACGTCTTGCGCCGCGCGCAGGATCTCGCTCGATTCAGCTTGGCCGCGATGAAGCCCGGCCAGCTGCTGAAGGCGCTCGACGCATCCGGCGAGCTTGCCCACCTCCCCGCCGGGGACGTGCCAGCCCCGGACCTGCAGTCACTAGCCCACTTCTACAACGTCGTCCCACAAGACGACTGATGGCCTTCAGTCGCCGATACAGAGATCGATTCGCTCGTCGCACTCCCGCCGGATGCGCCCTTCTGCGCGGAACAGTTTGCTCGCCTCTAGCCTGCTTCCGTCCAGGCAGTAGGGCAGAATCTAGAAGCGTGCTCGGCAACGGTGGACTTTTGTGCGCGATAGACTTTCTGCCGATTCGACACGCACATTCTCGCGGAGACTGATCGGATGC
This sequence comes from uncultured Solirubrobacterales bacterium, assembly GCA_963785435.1. Taxonomy (GTDB): domain Bacteria; phylum Actinomycetota; class Thermoleophilia; order Solirubrobacterales; family Solirubrobacteraceae; genus Palsa-744. The sequence continues at coordinate 1,344,869 of CAWAVE010000005.1, read as the reverse complement.
GTCCGATCGCGATCGACGCCTTTGCGGGTGTTGGAGGCATGTCCCTGGGCTTCGAGCAGGCCGGGTTCGACGTGGTCGTGGCGATCGAGCGGGATCCCGCCCACGCCGCTGCCCATCGATTCAACTTCCCTCGCTGCGAGGTCGTCCAAGCAGACGCAGGACTCCTGACGGAGTCCGAGGTGTCGGATGCCGTGAAGCGCGGCCTCCGCTTGCACGGCCGATCGCCAAGCCGACGACAAGACGTCGACGTGCTGTTCGGAGGACCGCCATGCCAAGGGTTTTCCGTCGGAGGCCAGCTCGATGCCGCAGATCCGCGCAATCGGCTGGTCGAGCGGTTCGTGCGGTTGGTCGAAGAAACCCGCCCGCGCGCCTTTGTACTCGAGAACGTGCCGGCAATGGCAACCCGAATCCTCCCGGGGTGCAGCCATCCGGTGCCGGACTGGCTCACTCGTCGACTGGCCAAGGCGGGATATGACGTGCGGCCTGCGGACGTCCTGAACGCAAGCCGCCACGGGGTTCCCCAAGATCGACGCCGCCTCCTGATCGTCGGCGCCCTGCGCGGTGAGTCATTGCCCATCCTCCCCGAGCCCGCCGCCGCCGCAACGCCAAAGCGACCGGGCGCGCAACCTCGACCCGGCGAGGTCGGTCATCCCTCGACGCCTGCCGACCTGCCCCATGGGCCTACGGTCGACGAAGCGATCGGAGACATCCCCGACCTGGACTCGTTCGAGGCCCTGCTCGAGGCGGATGCGGTCCGGATGGACGACGACCAGATGCTCCTCTCCCGCGCGCTCCGCTCGTCCTACGCCGCGATTCTCGCGGGGGACTCGCGCGACGCAAACGATCTCTCGGCGCCAAGGATCTGGGACCCGGCGGTGCTCACGAGCTCCCTTCGCACGCAACACGAGCCACGAACGGTCGCGCGATTCGCCCGAACTGCGCCAGGGGAGTTCGAGCCCACCAGCAGGTTCTATCGCCTGCACCGCGACGGACTGAGCGGCACCCTGCGAGCCGGAAGCGCCTCGGACCGAGGGTCGTTCAGCGCTCCCAGGCCCATCCATCCGACTCTCGACCGAGTGATATCGGTGCGCGAGGCGGCCCGTCTCCACGGGTTCCCCGACTGGTTTCGCTTCACCGCCGCCAAGTGGCACGGCTTCCGCCAGGTGGGCAACGCAGTGCCACCTCCCCTTGCCCGTGCGGTCGCGGTCTCGGCGAGAGAAGCCCTCGACGCTCCCCTCGTCCCTGCCGACGGACCGATCGACCTCGGCGATCCTTCCCTTTTGCTGGTCGCATCCGGAGCTGGCAGGCGCCCGAAGCGCAGCGCCGCAGTCGCATGAGCCCTGCGTGTCGCGTGCGGAACGAAGACGCGCGGGCCGTACGCTCCATCGTCGAGCTTGACCCGGGACGGCTGCCGCCAGCTCCGCGAGCGTCCTCGCCGACGGCGCGGAAGGTGATGCAGGGCAACCGGTCAGACAGTCGCCTGGAGCAGGCGCTCCGCAGCGAGTTGCATCGCCGCGGACTGCGATTCCGCAAGCATCTCGCCGTACTGCCGGGAGTTCGGTGTAGACCGGACATCGTCTTCACCCGTGACCGAATCGCCGTATTCGTCGACGGCTGCTTTTGGCACAGCTGCCCGCTCCACGGGACCTCCGCAAAAGCGAATGGCGAGTGGTGGGCCGCGAAGCTCCGCGGAAACGTCGAACGTGATCGTCGCAACGACGAGGTGCTGCGGGCGAACGGCTGGAGGGTCATCCGCCTCTGGGGACATGAGCCACTGCAGACCATGGCGAACACGGTGCTCGCCGCGCTAGGTCGTCCGGCAGCCAACTGAGCCCCTGCTCCCGGGGACGCGGAGCACCAGCTCCTCTTGTTGCCGTGACAAGTACACAAAACCAAGAGGACAACACCACTGGGCAAGCATGCAATGCGCGAGCTGGCGAATTCCCCGCCCAGCGAGGGCTCGCCCGCGACGGAAGTGCGAGGAAACCGCCCATGCGCCGCGCCGCTATTCTCCGCCGAGCGAATCGTTCCGTTTAACCGACTGGGTGCATGGCAAACAAGACTACGCAAAGCCCCCCGACACGCCTCGACGCAGAACCGACAAAGCGGTTCTTCGTCCGCATGCTCGTTCGCGACATCGAGCTCGTACCGGCGATCGTCGACCTCGTCGACAACTGCGTCGACGGCGCGCGGCGACTGGTCAAGCGCCAGGACGATGCCAAACGGTCGGGGCGCCAATCGGGAAAGCCAAGCCCACCGCTAGCGAAGTACAGCGTCGATATCACCCTGAACGGAACTGTCTTCGAGGTCGCGGACAATTGCGGGGGCATCAGCCTGGACAACGCAGCGAACTACGCCTTCCGGTTCGGTCGACCGGAAGATGTCGCGCCTCTGGAAGGAGAGGTAGGCCAGTTCGGCGTCGGGATGAAGCGTGCCCTCTTCAAGATCGGGCAATCGTTCAGTGTCGCGTCGGTAGCGCAAGACAGCGAATTCAAGGTCGACGTGGACGTCGCGGACTGGCTGACGAAGAAACGGGACTGGACCTTCCCGCTGACGACATCGGGGCCGAGGAAGCGTGGACAGAGCCTCGGTACCACGATACGCGTCACAGACCTGCTGCCCTCTGTCGCTGGCGAATTCGATGAGGAATCCTTCGTCCAGCGGTTGCGGGACCAGATCGAGTTTCGTCACAACACAGCGATCGAAGACGGTCTGAAAGTCACCCTCAATGGCTACCTGCTCAAAGGCCGCGCACCGGCTCTGTTGAGCGGGCCGGAAATCTTGCCGCGTGCCGTTACCCAGACCATCGGCACGAACGGTGACAGTGTCGAGATGAAACTCTACGCCGGGTTTGTCGACCTCCAGGACGAGAACGCCGATACAGACGACCCAGACGAGTTCTCGGGCGGGAACCAAGCCGGGTGGTATCTCATTTGCAATGGGCGGATGCTCCTCTTCGCCGACAGATCCAGGCTGACCGGATGGGGCCTCGAGGTAGCGGACTACCACCCGCAGTATCGGCGTTTTCGAGGCTACGTCTTCCTCTCTGGAAACTCGTCGGCCATGCCTTGGAATACGGCGAAGACGACCGTCGACGAGGACAGTGCGGTTTGGCGTGCTGTACGCATCCATATCGTCGATGCGCTGCGAGATGCCCGAAGCGTCATGAACCGGATCAAGAGCGAGGTGCAGAACAACGAGGAGAGCGCTCGGCCGGTCACCGCGATGCTCAAAGCAGCCCACGCGACGAGACTCGCCGAGCTCGATGAAAACCCAGAGATCACCGTCCCGCCTCGCCCGCCGAAAAGCCCCCCGACCACAAAGAAAATCGCCTACGAGGTAGCGATCGATGAATTCGACGAAGTCGCAGAGGCGCTCGAGGCGAGTAGCGCGGCCGATGTCGGGCGAGAGACCTTCGCGTACTACTACCGCCGAGAGGTCGAATAGTGCAGGGCTGGCAATTTCGTCCGAACAAGCAGATACAGCGCCTGATGTGCGTCGAGGTGATGAGGCGGATGAGCGCGTTCCGTCCGCTCGCCGAGTATCGCTACGTCGGTCTAGGGGGATACGAGTTCGTGGACTTCGACCTCGTCTACCGTGCGCTGGGCATCAAGCGCATGACCTCGATCGAGGAGCGGGGGAAATTCGAGCGATATGAGTTCAACCGCCCCTTCTCGGAGGTGGTCATCGAGTGGGGATCGACTAACGAGCGCCTGCCGGCGCTGGCCCTCGACGAACCGCTCATCATGTGGCTCGACTACTGCTGTTCGCTGAACAAGAACGTCTTGCAAGACGTTCGGCTGCTAGGCGAAAAGCTCAACGCTGGGAGCATGCTGTTGATCAGCGTGAACGCCGACACCGCACCGGACGGCGAGCGTCTCGCAAACCTCGAGTATCGCGTCACGAGCGAGCGGATACCGATGGACGTCACTGAAGAGACCAGCCTCGACGGATGGGGAACAGCCGCCGTCCAACGACGCATCATGCTCGCCGAGCTGAGGACCGCCCTAGGACGCCGAGGTAGCGGCCCGCGCTTCGAGCAGCTCGTCAACATCCACTACCGCGACACCAGCCGAATGCAAACCCTGGGTGGGGTCTTCGTGGACGCGGGCACCGAGGCCTGCTTCAAGGAGGCCGAATTTCGCAATCTTCCGCACGTCGCTACGGGTGCTGAAGCCGATCTGATCAGAGTGCCGGTCCTCACCGCGCGAGAGGTGCTCGCCCTGGAGCAGAAGATGGGCGGCGGCAACCAGGCGGCCGCTCTGCCGTGGATGGCCAAGAGGGACACGGACGAATTCGCGAAGCTACACCGCTGGTACCCACGGGTTCCAGCACCGATGTAGGTCCTCGGTTGGACGACTTTCAGCGACTGCTCGATCGCATCGATCGCCACCGATACGACAGTAGGGCGATCCTCGACCGGCTGAACGCCTTCAGCGATCTGCCGGTAGAGGAGCAGGACGCAGAAGAGTTCGGGCGTGCCGGCTTCGCTGGCCTCGACGATGCCGAACATGCGCTGGCGGACCTCTGCGGGGAAGCACACAACGACTTCGCCGTAGTGCGCGACCTCGATGGCTCACTGGCGTTCCTTTTCGAGACTGCCTCTGGATCGGGCGAATGGGAAGCCGGTCCCTTCTACCGTCAGCATGTGTCCGAGCTCGAGCTCGAGCGATACACCGAGCACGAGCGATCTCCGTACGAGTACGACATTCCGCTCTCCCGGACCGAGCTGGAAGCGCTTCTCGCGAGCCTCCCCGACGATCCGCCCGGGCCCGTGACGAGCTTCTGAGCGCCTCCCGTTGTGTATGCCGTGCCCCGACGGTTTGGCGAGTCTGAGTGTCGTCATTCAGACTTTTGAGCACGCTACTCCGGTGAAAGTTTCTGAGCTCGTGGACTGCCGGCAATTACTTATGCGTACGCCGGGATTCCGCGCTACACAGCCGAAATCGGCGATTCCCACACGCACCTACGGCTAGCCGGATTGTTAATGATTGACTTTGCCGCGTAGAGCGCGTCTTAGTCGAGAAATCGCGTAGGCAGCGCAGCGGCAACCGCGAGAAGAGCTCACCGTCGTGTACAAGGCATCGACAGCCTGAGCGAGTACATGATTGGCAGCGACTCCTTGGCTGGCGGATCGCCTAGCTGGGCTTGATGCCTTCCGCACACCGGTCACGGCGACCGGTTCAAATTCGCATGGCCGCGCGGATCTTGCCATCACTTGCAGTCCTTCTGCGGCCCAAATATTCATACATGGCCACCGTTATACGCGTGTCTCTTTGTACACCCGCCGTACCTCCGTCAGCCACTTCGCTGGGATCTCCTCCTCCAGCCGCTTCAGAAACGTCGCTGGATCGCCGGTTGACGCTGGCACAATAGGCCGTGCCTCCGCAGGGGCACTGCGCGGATCAAGCGCCCGAGCGATCTGATCTGCAAGGTCCGGCCGCGGCGAGTAGGCCATGTACTGTTCGGTCGTGCTCAGCCGGTCGTGCCGCATGAGCGCCTGGACCGTCCTGATGTCGACACCGTTACGCGCCAGCGTGGTGCCGAACGAGTGCCGGAGGTTGTACATCTTGATCGGCTTCAGGTCGGCCTCAAGTACGGCGACCTTGAACGCATCACGAAGTGGCCGCTCAGACACTGGCGAGCCCAGAGCCAGCTCGCTCACGAACACGAAGTCCCCGTCACCCGTTGCGTAATGCCTGCGCCTAAGTTGCCCCAGCGCTCGCGTTAGGCGCGAAGTCATCGGGATCGCCTCTGAGTCAGACGTCTTGGTCGTGTCCATCTCGTTGCGTACCCAGTTGTCGTAGGGCCGCATCACGCCGGTGTGGAAGTCGACGGCGCCCCATCGCAGGCCCAGCGCCTCACCCGGTAGCCGAAGCCCAGCGTGAGCGCCACATAGCCAGAACGCTTCCTCGAATATGCCTGGGGCACGTTCGAGAAGCCGGTCGATCTCGTCGGTGTCATAGAAGTCGTCGCGTCGCAGAATGCGCTCATGGTCGTGTCGTTTGCTCGCGCGCTTGACCGAGGCAAGCGGATTCACGTCGAGCCAGGTCTCACGAACCGCGTAGTCGAGAGATGCGGCGAGGATGTCTCGATACGTATTGCGGGTCTGAGCGGCTGCCGGCGTCACGAGCATCCAGGGCTTCGTCTTCCGACGCTTGATGATCCAGCCTTCGGCCTGAAGCGCCATCGCAGTCGTTCGCGAGACGCGTCGCGGACGTTGAGCATCGAGCGGGACTACGCGGTAGCACCCCCGCCGCCTGTGCTTCCATGTCCCTGGCATCTCGTCTGCGAGCCGCACCGCCTCGTCCGCCTGACTGCCGCCTGGTTGTGCAGTCCAACGCTCGATCGTCAACTGCTGAACGTTCTTTCCTTCCGCCAGCGCCTCCTTCGCCTTCCTCTCGCTGAGCACCCGATAGGACTTGAAGTCAGAGAAGTACGCACGAAGCCGGCCGTCGATAAGCGAGCGCACCGGGGTATCGGCACCGAGATCGCGGAACATCCGCTCGAACATGTCCTCGTAGCCGGCGATCGTCGATCGCTTCAGTCCCCTCTCCCCCTTGCTCTCCGCGAGCCAGCCTTCGACTGCCTGTTGGAGCGTGTGCTCCGGTGAGCGGTCCACCTCGTCGGCCGTTCGGATCTCCTCGAGGATCGCTCGAGGCACGTCTGCGCCTCCGTCGGTGTCAGGTACTCAGGACTTGGCTTAGATCCATGCCCGGCTCGCCATATGATCGCGCCGCGCGCGGTTCGCCGACTAGAGTCGCGGACGTGCGCGGGACCGAGGCAGCGGCCCCCCTTCCGGCCGTTGCGGTCGCGCCAGAATGCCCAGAAGGAGCGTGTGCGGCCGTTCTTGTCGGTCTTGACCTGCAGGTGGCCCGTAGGCCGTTTCGACTGGCTCATGGTGTTGATGACCCCCTAGGGCTCGGAGCGGCCAACGAGCTGCGAGCCGAGGGCCGGGATTTCCCCAGGATTTCCCTAGAGGGCCATGCCGGTTCGCAATTAGGCCATATTTCTCGCGCTTAGATCCGCTTAGCAGAGCCAATTCCGGGGAGCCGAGAAGGGATCATAATCCGCGTGTCGGGGGTTCGAGTCCCTCCTCCGGCACTCCTGATTTGGCTCTGGAATGCGGGTTTGAGGCATCGCCCCGGGGCCGCGTAGGGCGAAATTGGTCCCGAATTGGTCCCGAAGCTGGGACCAAGTCGGAGTAGGCGGCGATGCAGCACCGCTTTTCGCAGCCGATCTCCGGGCACGTCTTTCGCCGTGAGGGCAAGCGCGGCGCGGTTTGGTACGCGAAGTACCGGCTGCCCGACGGCCGCCAGGCAAAGCGCGCATCGGATTGGCATGGACAATGCGCGGCCGACCGGCCGAGGGCTTGCACACGCGCCGCACCGCGCAGGCGTGGCTGGATCAGGTCCTGGCCGAAGCGCGCCGCGGTGAGCTGCCGGGGATGGTCAGGACCGGCGCGACGTTCACGGACGCTGTCGCGGAGTACATGCGCTGGCTTGAGCAGGACCGCGCGCGGAAGCCGACGACGCTTCGCGGCTATCGGTCAATCATGCGTGCGCATCTGCTGCCGGCGTTTGGCGAGCGCCGGCTTGAGGACATTACGGCCGATGAAGTCGAAGCGTGGTCGGCGACGCTTGCGGCGAGCGGGATGGCAAACGCGACGCGGCTTCGCATCCTCACGTGCGTGCATGGCGTGATGAAGCGCGCCAAGCGTCTCTGGAAGCTGCCGCGAAACCCGATCAGCGATGTCGAGAAGCCGACGCAGCGCCACAACGCGATCGAGCTCGACGTGTTCTCACCCGAGGAGATCCACGCGCTTGCCCGCGCCGCCGAGTCAGAGCAGGACGCAGCGATCTTCCTGACCGCCGCCTTCACGGGCCTGCGCCGCGGCGAGCTGGTGGCGCTGCGCTGGCGCTCGGTCAACTTCACGCACCGCACCATCCGCGTCGTAGCCTCCTACAGCGAACGCGCTCTGAGCACGCCGAAGTCGGGCAAGGCGCGCTCGGTGCCGATGGCGCCACCGGTCGCGGAGGCGCTCGCGCGCCTGGCGAGTCGCGGCCACTGCGACCAGGAGGACGAGCTCGTGTTCCCGGGTACCTTCGGCGAGTACCTCGACGCCTCGGCGCTCTACCGCCGCTACAAGCTCGCACTGAAACGAGCGGGACTGCGGCCGCTGCGCTTCCACGACCTCAGGCACACGTTCGGAACGCAGGTGATCTCAAACCCGGCTGTGTCAATCCTGCAGCTGAAGGCGTGGATGGGCCACGCGGACATCGACACGACGATGAAGTACCTGCACTACGCACCTCGCCACGGCGAGGCGGACCTCATCGCGGACGCCTTCGCCCAGCCACAGCCGTCGCTCGATCCGGCGACTTTGACGGAGAGCTCCTGATGCCCAGGATCAGCACCTTCTACGGCATCGTGATCCGCATGTACTGGAACGAGCGCGATCATCCCGTAGCCCACTTCCACGCCGAATACGAAGGGCGATACGCGTCGGTAGCGATAGACGGCTCCGTGCTCGCCGGCAGCATTCCGCCGCGGGCTCTCCGTTTGGTCCGTAGCTGGGCGCAGCTGCACTCGGCCGAGCTGCTGGCGAATTGGGAGCGCGCTCGTCTGCATGAGCCCCTCGCGCCGATCGACCCTCTCCCCTAAGATCGAACCCGTGACCGTAGTTCCCCCACTCGTACACGTCACAGGCGTCGAGGTGATCGGCGAGCACGAGCTGCGCCTGACCTTTGAGGACGGGACGGTCGGTGACGTGAGCTTTGGTGAGCACGAGTGGACAGGCGTGTTCGAGCCGCTGCGCGATCCCGCGCGCTTCGCAAAGGTCCAGGTCGAAGCCGGCACGATCGTCTGGCCCGACGACAGCCTCGACATGGCACCGGAGCCGCTCTACGCCGAGGCAAGCCGGCGCCAGGTGGCCCGGCAGCCGTAGACACGGAGCGGGGCCACATTCGCTAGCCATGCACGCTCAACTGAGCAGCCGCGCCGCCGCGACCTACTCACTCCCCTCAGGATCTCCGGTGTCACATAGTTAGAATCTGTCGCCTGAATGGCCGGCCTGCCTTCATCTCCAAGTTCGGTCACGCAGAGGCTCTCGTGGCGAGAGCATCTGCGTCTCACCAACGCGCCTGTCCCGTCCGGTGGCCCACTCGTGGGTTCATGGGTGCTGCTCTTGCTACCGGCGATTGCGGGGGCAATCCTGGGGCTCAGAGGATGGCCTGCGGTCGGCCTCCTCGTACCGGGTGCTAGCACGCAGTTGTACCTCGGCTACAGAGCCGGCCGCGAGCACGGCTACACCCCACGGAAACGCAGCCGGCTCACACTGTCTGTGGAGGTCATCACGGGATTGGCTCTACTCGGCTCGGCGCCGCGCGACGGCTGTCTGACCATCGCGATCGGGGTCATCCTCGTCGACTGCGTGAGGCTGAGGCAAGACCGTGCCTCGTTGTCGCGACACACCCCCGAGCTCGTCTCCTAGCGCACCGGACTGCCTCAGACGCGCCGCCTGTGGTGGGCTGATGTGATCTGGGGTGGAGCAGACGCTCGATCACCGCTTCGTATTCGCGAAACGTGCTGATCCCGAGATATGCCGGACGCCTACCTGCGCGCTCGATCAGAACGGTCGGTACACCTTCGATGTGATGGGCCTTCGCGAGCCTGCCTGCATGGTCTAGCTCTTCTTGCGCGGGAGGTTCCAAAGCAACGGTGTCCGCCAGCGGAACGTCCAGCCCCTGGACGCGTGCTGCGATGCTGTGGATGAACTGCTGGGTCGCGTATGGCGTGCTCTCTGAGCGCTGATGGGCGAAGAACTCGGCTGCAAAGTTCCAAAGACGGCCCTGCTCGCCTGTTGCCTCTGCGAAGCGCGCAAGCGTGTTGGCCTGCCACCAAGCACCGAGGAAATGCAGCAGCTCGAGTTCGATCCGGACGGCACCGCGCCGGACGTAGCGCGCAACAATGGGCGGCAGCACCCTGCTGGTGTATTCCGCGCTGATTGGCGAAAGCAGATCTACGAAGGCATAGAGAACTATCGGCGCTGATGGCGACCCGAGCCTGATCCCCGACTGAGGCACGCCTGCGAAGATGCTTTCGATGGCTTGCGCCTTGCGGGCTGTCGCACTTGCGTGGCCTGAACTTGCCTGTGCCGGCTCTGTGAACCATGCGCTCGACGCGCCGGAGAGCACGATCAAGACCGCGAGCAACGTCGACTTGGCCCGCCGCCTCAGCATCTTGCCCCCATGTGAGCAGAGCCTATCCGACACACACGTCTGATTCTGCCTCTTGGACTCCGTCGGTAGACTCCGCTGATCATGAGGCGGGTATGCATCTTGCTGTTGTCAGCCATCTCTCTTGTGGCGTGGGCTCAGCCCGCTTCGGCGACTAGCCCTGCAAGCGATGTGGCGGCAACGCGAGCATTTGTCCGTGCTAGACACCAGATGTTCTGGGCGCTCGTCGGCAACCTGAGCGTCTCTGAAACAGCGATCAAGACCTACGTGCATCAAGTCGCCGTGGAGTGTCCAAACGTGCTTTCGGCCGCACCACGGGGAGAACAGTTCTCGGAATTTTGGCAGGAGCTACTCGACGCCCTCGAGGTGACAGCCATGCGCCCCGACAAGCCGGCGGCCCTCGCTTACATCCACGCGATCCGGGGCTTGCGGTGGTCAAACAGCAGCCTTACTCGCAGGGTCTCCCGTGACGCCCAGAGCGACCGCAGCGAAGCCGCGTTGTCGATGCCTCCTCTGTGCCAAGACCTACGGGCCTGGGAGGCAAGCGGCTACCACGTGCTCCCGGCCACGACACGGCAGTTCTTGCGGGATTCCCAAGCCCGATCGAACGAATCTCCTGAACTGATAAGCGTTAGCGAACTCAAGAATCCAAACCGGCGACTCTGGCGCAAACTGCTTCGACATGAGCCATTCCGGCTCCAGCAGGCAGCCCGCCGCACGCAGCACCTTGAAGGTCGCTTCGCAACGAGCATCGTCGCGACGCTGCTCTTGGCAAGCGGCGAACTTGACGCACTGCTCGGCCTAAAGCCCACCAAATAGTAGCCTCTGTGGTCGCTGCCTTGTCAGCTAGGCGTCGTCGTCGCTCGTAGCGATCGGTCGTGGGACGGTGGCTAGGTAGTCGTCGCCGAGCTTACGGACTTTGGCTCGATATTGGGAGTCGGTGAACTCGGTCATGTGGTCCTTCACCATGCCGTTGATGACTGCGATCTGAGGATCGCGGAAGCCGCGTTTGGCGAGCTCCGTGGGAGACCCGTTGTCGAGCACGCAGAACAGCCGATAGTGCCGTCGGCCTGGACCGGTGACGCGGATCTCGTAGTAGCCGCCCATGCCGCCGTGCATTGCCTCCCACTTGCCACCACCGCTGAACGCCGGCGGGGGCGCCGCGCGCACAGCCTCGAGCACGGCCAGGATCGTGGCCTCAACCTTCGCCGGGCAAGAGTCGAGAAACTCCTCGGCCGGAATGCGGCCGCTGCTCGTGCGGTAGTAGACAACACCCCATGACATGTGCGCGACTCTAGGTCGCCGTGCGGATGCCGAAGAGGCGAACTACGCGACTTGTCGCACGCGACGCGGTGCCTCGTTCGGCTGTGCCCGTCGAGCTTTCGGCTTCGGGACGATCTTTACGTCAGCGCCGAGAGCCTGGGCCATCGCGACCACCGTACGCAGCTCGGGATTCCCCGAGGCAGTCAGTAGCCGACGAATTGCTGCTGGGTTCTTGTCGATCGCGCGTGCAAGCTCGGCCTTCGACATGCGCTGCTGCTCGCGCAGCGCGTCGAGCTGGTTGACGATCGCGTCTATCGCGGCGATCTCCTGCTCCTGACGCTCGAACTCCGCACGGAACTCCGGATCCTCCTGGAGTCGCCGAGCAAGACGCCGGTCGTGGTAGCCAACGTCCTGCTTCTTCTGTCGCTGGTTGAGTGTCGTCGCCATGGGATCTCTCGACCGAGACTGTAGCACCTATGGTACATACCGTACCACGTACGTTACGCCCCCTTCGACTCGATCCCTAGCCCACAACGTCGGCGCGCACCACACCCAGCGGTAGCCTCCGGCGTCTCCCCGTCAAGGTGGGGCCTTCGGCCCGCCCTGCGGGCGCCCCTGTCGGGGCCAGTCTTGACTGCGACCCACCTGCGGCTGATCTGGCAATCAGGTTTCGGCTACGCCGAGCCTGCCAGCCCTCAACGGGTCTGGCCTCTCGTTCGAGGCTTAGTCGGCCCTGCCGACCTCACTGCTCAATGCCGGAGCCGGGACGTGCGGGTTACGCGGACGTTCCCCATAACGAAAGGTCGTCTCCCTCGAAGGTCAGCGACTTCAGGAGGTCCTCTACCTTGTCCCGGAGCCTAATCTCTGTCGGATGATCGTCGCGGTCATATCCATGAAAAAGAGTTCGAGGCAAATCGGCTGATCACGCGAGATGACCCCTCTCTCAACGCGCCCCCCAAGCGCAGCTAATAGAACCGCCCGGGAACCCAATCGCCATCGTGAACTTCACTTCGTCTCTGACGGGTGGCAGCTCCTCGTAGTGAGCCGGGATTACCACATCTGCTCCCTCAAGCTCCATGATCTCCACCATCGCCTTGGTACCGGCCGGATAACGCGGCACCTCCTCTCTGGTGCGCGTTGCTGGAGATGGATGCTCGCCTTCTCAATCTTGAAATCGATGACTCGCTCGGGGCGGAACACACCAAGCGATGTACCGTCATGCCGTTGACGACGAGCGACCTCGCACATAGAGGCGACCACCAACGGCTCAACAAACCGGCGGCGCGACGCCCAGGCATCTTTTGAGGAGACCGGCGCTCCATGCAGTTCGATCGAGTCCAGGTCAGGTCGACGGGTCTCAGGGCGCCGGTCGCCAGCGTGCGACTCGACACTCAAACGCACCGGTTGGTACTTGCGGAACTGCTGATCGTCGCTAAGTGCACGAAACGGGATCGGGTAGAGGCGGATCCATCGCGGCCCGTTCGCAGTCATCTCCGTGCCGGTCACACACGAGACCTCTCCATATTTACTGCTCAGCGCCGGGTATGCCTCAACTAGGGATGAAGTCGATCGACTCCATAAGAGCCTCCTAGACGGCGGACGCTGAAGACTGAGTGTCGCGGGCAGCGCGGTCCACATGTTGATACGCGACCGATCAAAGAGCTTAGGGCTCACTACGGTCGGACTGGCGGTTAATTCTTCGACGCTCGCGCTGTGACACAGCGCGGGATTTCGGACGACCCTGGAGGGGCTTCCACCACAAATCGTTACTCAATGCCTGTGCCGACGCATGGCTGAAGCGCTTTGCCCCGAGGGCCGTTGCGAGTGCTCAGCAGGCTCCACCTCACTTAAGCATCCGTCACGACCGGGGCGCGAAGCCACGCCTGATCCACGCCCGGTAGGCGTCGTAGAACGTCGCGAAATTGCCAGACACGAGGAGCGCAGACTCGTGCACCTGTTCAGCCGTGGCCGTCGCGTATTCGTGGACAAGCATGCGCCGCAACTCGCGGAGACGTTGCAGTCGGCGAGTCAGCTCGGCCGAGATCACACCGGCACCCCTCAGCCCATCGAGATCGCGCCGCGCGTTTGTCTCATCGCGCCGACCACGAAGCTCGGCGAGCTCCAGCCCGAAGGCGGTCAGCTCGGCGATGTAGTTGTAGAGCTGATCGACACCCCGCTCGACCGCCTTCACGCGGTTGAGCTCGACGGGATCCTCGGACGAGTAGGCCACACGAAAGGCATCCAGCTCGAAGTCATCGCCAAACTCCGCCATCGCCGTGCGCAGCGCGAGCAGATGACGGCGCACGTCGCTGACCCGATCGCCGATCTTCGCCTTCAGCGCTCTCGCACGTTGAAGGTCGCTCGCTTCAAGCGGAGCGGGAGCCGGAGAGGCGGACGTCATACAGCCTTGCCGAGATCGGGCCCGTCGATCACGGCAGTTACGGAGCGTTCGGCGCTACGCGCAAGACGCCGCCATCTCGGAGCGCGTTCCTTCAAGGCGGACCACAGATCGTCTCGATCCACGAGGACACGCCCTTGCTCGATGACGTCGGCCATGAGCACCGGTGAGGTCTCCGCCTCCGAAAGCCGTATCAGCTGCATCTCGCGCCCGACACCACGGGAAAGCCGTTCCGTTAGCTCGGCCAGCCGGCTCACGGCCGGATCGCGCAGCACAACCAACACATCGACATCTGAGCGCTCGTCGTCGGTTCCGATCGCTGTCGAGCCGAACAGCACAGCAAGCCTGACGTTGGGCTCGGTACGAAACGATGCGCGCAGTGCCCGCAACAACTCCCAATGGCTGCGCAGGTACGCCTCCTCGCGAAACGTGATCCGAAAACGGCGAGGGCTCAGACGCTCCCCGTGCACCAGTCCCTCGAACGCTGCGCGACGCAGCGTCCGTGCAGGAATCTCGAGTTCAGATGCAGCTCGCCCTAGAGAGTCTATGCTGCGATCATATCGCCGTATGGCCGGTAATTCAAGCTTGTGTGGCCGCTAACCATCATTCGTACGGCCGCTATCGCACGACGACGGCTAAAGTGCCCTGGCATGAATGGTCGATATATGGTGCGGTAAATACTATAGTGCACCAGATATGGATTCTAAGATCTCACGCTGCCGCACAACCCCAGTTCCCATCCGCAGGGCTCAGCGCAATCTCGCGGGGAGTATTGCCACATGGCGAAAGCTGCGTGGCCTGACGCAGGCTCAGCTGGCCGAGCGCGCCGACGTATCGCGCGGGGTCATTCGCAGGCTTGAGGCGGGCGACGGAGGGGTCAGCGTCGAGAACCTACTCCGAGCTCTGAGGGCGCTCGGAATCCACGATCTTCTAAACGAAGCGCTCGACCCGCTCGCAAGCGACATTGGTCGGCTGCGCTCAGACCAGGAACTTCCCCGGCGGGTACGTCCGAAGCGGCTGACCAACGATGGCTGAACAGCCGATCGACGTAGACGTACAGATCGCAGGCGAGGACCTCCACGCTGGGCGACTATGGACGCACCGTCACGGCCAGAGCGAGTCGGCCACCTTCAGCTACCGCGAGGACTATCTGCAGCGAGCGGGCGCCTATGAGCTCGACCCTGGGCTTCCGCTTCAGGCCGGCCAGCACCAAACAGCGCTCGGACACGCTCTCTTCGGAGCTATGTCTGACTGCGCCCCGGATGGATGGGGACGGCGCCTCGTCAGGCGCGCCGAGGCCCAGCGCGCCCGCGAAGCCGCCACCCAGCAACGCGGGCTTGCCGAGGTCGACTTCCTGCTCGGCGCGCGCGACGACTTGCGCCAGGGCGCGCTGCGCTTCCGTGCCCACCACGGCGAGGAGTACCTCGCGCTCGACACCGAGGGAGTCCCGGACCTGATCATGCTTCCGAGGCTGTTGAACGCGGCCGAAGAGCTCGAACGCGACAAACCGACCAGCGAAGACCTGCGGCTCTTGCTTCACGGCGGTAGCTCACTCGGCGGAGCGCGGCCAAAGGCGCACGTGCTCGACACACAGGGAAAGCTGGGGATCGCCAAGTTCCCCTCCCCCAACGCCGACGAGTGGGACGTGATCCGCTGGGAGGCTGTCGCGCTCAAGCTGGCGCAGGCCAGCGGCATTGCCGTGCCTGAGCACGAGCTGCACGTCATCGAGGACCGTCCGGTCTTGGTGGTTCGGCGCTTTGACCGCCACGAGAGCGGCCGGATCGGCTACACAAGCGCGATGTCCATGCTCCAGGCCAAAGACGGCGAGCAGGCAAGCTACCTGGAAATCGCCGAAGCGATCGAAGAGCGCTCGCCCGACGCCGGCGCCGACCTGCGCGAGCTGTGGCGACGTATCGTCTTTACGATCTTGATCTCCAACACCGACGATCACCTGCGCAACCACGGATTCCTGCGCAGGACGACGGCGGGCTGGTCACTCTCACCAGCGTTCGACCTCAACCCCAACCCCGAAGGCGCAGTCAAGCATCTCGCGACCGCGATCGACGAGCGCAACACCGAAGCGAATCTCGCCACCGCACTCGAGGTGGCCGCATTGTTCAGGATCTCCGATGCTCAGGCTCATCTCATCGTCGGCGAGGTAGCTAACGCGACCAGTCGCTGGCGAGAGGTCGCACGGGCGAGCGGTCTCAGCGCAGCTCAGCTCGAGCGACTCGCGCGTGCGTTCGAGCATGAGCAGAGCGCCGCTGCCCGCGAGCTTGCTGCGTCACGAACCTGACGATCCCAAGTTATCGGTGACGTAGGCAGCCAGTTTGCTCAGGGTCTGCTGGCCGCCCTTGATCGCGTGGTGCTTCTCGACCACCTCGTCGCGCAGCTCCTTGGTGGGGAACACCGTGCGCATCTCGATCCTGGTCGCCGCGCCCTCGCGCGCGAACGTCAAGACCGACTCGAAGGCCTTCGGGTCGCCGCGGAACTCGCCGTGCAGCAGCGCGATCCGCTCCGGCCGAGCGATCTCGGTCCAGGAGATCCACTCCTGGTAGTCCGTCCCATCCGGCCCGTGCATCACGAAGTCCCACTCTCCGCCCACGCGGAACTCGAACGCCCGCGTGGTGGTGGTGAACCCATCCGGTCCCCACCACCGCGACAGGTGGCGCACCTCGGTGAACGCCTCGAACACCAGCTCCCGTGGGGCACTGATGAGCCGGGAGATCACGATCTCCCGGTCCGCCGTCGCCGACTGCGCCGGCGCGCCTCGTCCCGTCGCGCTCATCAGCTACTCCTCCTGTCTTGCCCGCTTGAGGTCCTGCACATACTCGTCCAGCCGGCCGAAGCTCTCGTTCCAGAACCGCTCGAACCCGCCGCTCCACTCGTGAACCGGTCGCAACCCGCGCGCGTCAAGGCTGTACAGGCGCTGCTTGCCTGCCCTGCGGTCCCGCACCAGTCCCACTTCGCGGAGCACCCGCAGGTGCTTGGACGCCCCCGGCTGGGCCATCCCCAGCTCCTGGGCAAGCTCGCTCACCGGACCCTCGCCCGCCCGTAGCAGCAGCAGGATCTCCCGGCGCTGGCGCTCGGCGATCGCATTGAACACGTCCGACGTAGTCGCTGCTCGTGCCATCGAGCGCAATCATATACCTATATCGGCATATGTGTCTGGAGCGCTGAGCCGAGCCTCGACGCGTTGGCATGCGCATATCGCTCATGATGCTTCGTCAAAATGGTGCCGCTCCACTGAAACGTCAACGTTCAGGCAGCAGCCTTGCTGCGCGCCGCAGCGTGCTGGGGAATGCCAGCCTCCTCGGACTCATCGGCTATTTGTCGCTTGCGATCATCCTGCTTGCGCGGACTTGGTTTGGGGGCCAGCTTGACCAGCGTCTAGCTGGCGGCGGCAGCGATCCGCTCGGGCTCGTTTGGTTCCTCGCGTGGCTGCCGCACGCGCTCGGTAGTGGTCATTCACCGCTCTTCACCACGCTACTGATGGCTCCCGAGGGCGCGAACCTCCTCAACAGCACCGCGATCTCTTTGCCGGCCTTGTTGCTCTGGCCGGTTACTGCGACGCTCGGACCCACGATTAGCTACGACGTGATGGCCACGCTGGCGTTGACGCTGTCAGCGTGGGCCGCCTACTTTGCGTTGCGCCGGGTTACACGCTATTCATCCTCAGCGTGGATCGGTGGAGCGCTCTACGGGTTCGGCGGCTATATGACAGGCCAGGCGACCGCGCACGCAAACCTCATGGTTGCTGTGTTTCCTCCGATTGTCGCTTTGCTGCTCGCCGATGCGCGACACACGCGTACCCCAATCAAGACGGGTGTGCTGCTCGGGCTATCTGCCGTTGCGCAGGTTTTCATCAACGAGGAGATTCTCGCGACAACGGCGATCATGGCCGCACTAGCCTTGCTCTTCGCCATTTGGACGCAACGACCCACACGAGCGATCGTCATGCGATATGCACGAGTGCTCGGCGCGGCGGCTGTGGCGTTCACCCTGCTGGCTGGGCCCGCTCTGCTTTACCAGCTGTTTGGTCCACAGCATGTCAGCGGCGTGCTGGTTCGCTCCGGGCGCTACGTCAATGATCTAGCCGGCTTTGTCATCCCAAACTCAACTCAGTGGCTGAGCACAGCGGGCTCGCGCCACCTCACGAGCGGCTTCTCTGGATACGACGGTGAATGGGGCTCCTATCTTGGCCTGCCACTGATCAGCCTCTTGATTTGGACTGGATGGCGCCTGCGTCGTCGCGCCCTGCCGGCTGGGCTGCTGCTGATATGCGCCGCGATATTCAGCCTGGGCCCTCACCTGCGCGTGTTGGGCCACGACACCGGGCTATACCTGCCCTGGATCATCCCCAACCATCTGCCGCTACTGGAGAACGCGGTGCCCGATCGCTTCAATCTCTTCATCTGGCTTGCGGTCGCCGTGCTGCTTGTGCAGCTAACTGACGAGATGCGCTCACGAGCGCCGTCTGGGCATCGTGCCGTTGGGATCGGCGCCTGTGTGCTCGCGCTCGTGCCTGTGCTACCAACGCTCGCTCCTTCTGAGCTTGTAACGGTGCCCGCCGTGATTGGGAATGCAGTTGCATTTCGACGCGCTGCGCCCAACGCGAAGACCGTGCTCATAACGCCGATGAGCAACGGCCAGTTTGCGATGTACGCCCAGGCCAAAGCAGACTTCGCCTACAGCATCCCGGCAGGCGGCGTCTTTGTCCCGAGTCCAAACGGTCCGTCATACGGAATGAGGCAAGGTCCACTGCTCTACGCGCTCGCATCGCTTGGCGGGCAAGCGAGCACCCAGGCTGGGCGAACCTCCACAGACGCGCTTTGCCTCGGGCAGATCAGCCACAGCACGACGCTAAGCGACCGCTGCCGCTCGCACTATCTCCATGCCTTGCGAGCGCTGCACGTCGATGCCGTCATCGTGTGCAACCTCCGCTCGCGCGCTGGCGAGCGGTACGCGCGGTTCTTCACCTCACTACTTGGCTCGCCGCAACCGCGCGAAGGCACCTTGATCTTTCCCGCCCGCGTGGTCGCGATCAGCGCGGCGCGGGGGTAGCTCGGCCGGCGCCTAAGCCATCAGCCCTTCGCTAGCTGTCGAGATCGCGCAGGTGGTGGTACTCGTGTCGGGCTCGCGGAGAGTCGCGTGGCCTTGCCTTCAGATCGAAGTAGAGCAAAGCGAACGTCAGCGCCGCAAACGAAGCGATCACGGTATCCACACCGATCCCCAACGCGACCGATGCCAAGCCAGTGCTCGAGCCGAGCGGAAGCGCGCGCGCAGCGAGCAAGCCGACATTCGACAGCACAGCAGCGAGGGCAGTCAAGCCGAACACGTGTAGATAGTGCTCTGCGGTCAAGCGTGCGCTGCTTCGTAGTGCCTCGAGCCAGCCCTCGTGCTCGAGCGCAGCCGCCTGTGCCACCACTGCCCACCGCAGAGAGAGCACGATGCCCGGAATGATCAGAGCCACGAAGCCGAGCCCGATTCCAAGCTCCGCCACGATCTCGGCGGCCGCCACCACCGGCAACACCGCCAGCCCGCCGGCCGCGACCGCCGCGAGCCGCGGTCGCGAGCCATCGCCGATCGTTGCCACAGCCCGCATGTGCAACGCTGAGATCAATGGCGTGATCAGCGAGCTACGGATCAGAAGGCTCAGCAGCGAGTACTTGGCGTCTTGATGGGAGCTAAGCGGACCGTGGCCGGTGATCGCGAGCACAGCGAGATCGAAGGGAGCCATCACAGCGAGCGCGAGAGCCGCAAACAGAGCTGGATAGGCACCGTAAATCCGGGCCGTGGCGCCAAGAATCTCGCCGATCGAGCGCGCAACGGTGAGATCGATCTGCTCGGCGTTTCCCATCAGCGGCCCAGAGGCTATCCCGATCCGTCCGTGCCGTAGCGCAGGATGCCGGGCTCTTTGACTCGCACCGCCTCGACATCCCTGCGCCTATGGCAGCGCCGCGCGCTAGAGCAGCTCGCCAACTGGCAGGACGGCCCCTTCCTCATCTCCGCCGCTCCAGGCGCCGGCAAGACACGCCCCGCGCTCGAGCTCGCCTCCCAGTTGCTCGCACGCAAAAGCGTCAGGCGCATCGCCGTGCTCTGCCCCACCACCCCACTCACGCGCCAGTGGGCCGCCGCCGCGGCTGCGCTCGGCATCCAGCTACAGCCAGACGCCGCCGGCCCGCAGCCGCCTCGGGACTTCCACGGCGTCGCGGTCACCTACGCGCGCGTCGCGAGCGATCCCGGCTCCTGGGCGGCGAAGGTCTCGCCCGACACGCTCGTGATCGTCGATGAGGCCCACCATCTCGGCGAGGATCTCGCTTGGGGCACGGGCTTCACTCGCGCTTTCGCGGCCGCCCCGCGCTGGCTTTTGCTGTCGGGCACGCCCTTTCGCTCCGACGCCACACCCATCCCGGGCGTGCACTACGACCAGGACGGCCTCGTCGTGCCCGACGTCTCCTACACCTACGCCGAGGCCGTCGCCGATCGGATCTGTCGCCCTGTCGCCTTTGTCACCTTCGACGGCACGCTCTCCTGGCGCAGCGGCGAGGACGTCATCGAGTCGAGCTTTGAGACCGTGCTCACGCCGCGTGAGGCCAGCCGCCGCTACCGCACCGCGATCTCCACCGAGCTGCCCGACGGTCTGCCGAGGATCCTCAAGGAGGCGGACACGAAGCTGCGCGAGCTGCGCGCCGCAGGACACCGCGACGCGGGCGCGCTCGCCGTCGCCGCCGATGGCACCCACGCGCGAAAGATCGCCAAGCTGCTGGGCGAGGTGACGGGCAAAGCGCCTGTGGTCGTACTCCACAGCGAGACCGCCGCCGCGCGCAAGCTCGCCGCCTTTCGCAGCTCACGCGAGCCGTGGATCGTGGCTGTGAACATGGTCTCCGAGGGCGTCGACATCCCGCGGCTGCGCGTCGGCGTGTACGCCACCGCCGCGAAGACGCCGCTGATCTTCCGCCAGATCGTGGGGCGTTTCGTGCGCACCGTTCCCGGCATGCCCTGCGAGCCGAGCTGGCTCTACCTGCCTGCCGAGCAGACGCTGCGCGCGCACGCCTCCGAGGTTGAATCGGAGCTGCGCCACGCGCTACGCCGCGACGAGCCCGACGAGGGGTGGGATGAGCCACCTGAGCGTCGCGCGAGCGAGCTCTCACCGAGTGCCGAGTTCGTGCCGTTGAGCGCCGAGTTCGCCGCGCAGATGACGCTCTTTGGAGCGTCGCAGGACGCCCCGCCGCCAGCTCCCGCCGCAAAGGCCGCGGCGCCACAGCCCGACGCGCCACCGATCGCGGCTTTTGAGCGCCGCGCGCAGCTGCGCCAGGAGCGCAGCCGCCTGGTCGGCGAACTACACCGTCGCGACGGGCGCAGCCATCGCGAGATCAACTCCTGGGTCAACCGCGCTGTAGGCCTCGAGCGTGTCGACACGGCCAGCATCAAGCAGCTCGAGCGCTCGATCGAGGCGCTCGTGGGCGAGCTGACCCGTGTCTCGCGGCGCGCCGCCGCGCTGTAGTCGCACGGCGCCTGCGCGCACACCACCGGGCTATTCTTGCAAGCCATATCGAGGGCGCGAGAGGGCAACGATGCGCGGAGAGAGGCAAGCGATGGGGAGAGGTGCGACGGGGGCGCTGCTGCTTGCGCTGCTCACGCTCAGCGGCTGCGGGTCGAGCCACAGCTCCCTCAGCAGCTCAAAGAGCACGAGCGCTCCACCCGCGCCACAGCCGGGCCTCGGCGCTACGCGCTCGAGCTTCGACGCCGCGCACGGCTCGAGCTCGCAGGAAACGCTCGCGCGCGACACGCTCTACACGCTCGTCACCTCAAACGCGGCCCGCCGCGTCGTGTCCTACCAGGTCACCTTCGCTTCGGCCATGAGCGACATCGAACGCCTCAACCTGCTCGGCGGCACCGCGCTTCCCGCGGGTGCGATCGTGGCGCAGGAAACGCCCTACTGCAAGCTCTGGCGCAGCGCCAAGCTGCGCGAGCTGGTCGGACTCGAATATGCCCGTGCAACCACCGTTCCGGGTACCACGAGCGCGCAAATTCGCGCCACATCGATTCCGAGCTGCTGAGAGCCTTTATACAGTCGCAAGACAGGCGCTGGACGGCGCTCGTGCTCTTGGACTTTGTAGACGTCCATGTGTCCCTTATCAAGCGTTAAGAATCGTCTCCGGGATGTCGATCACCACACCTGATGTCGAACCCAGCACCAGTTGCGATCAGTGATCTGCGCGACCTCGGCCACGCCCTGAACGCACGCACCGACGAGGTCGTCGCCGCGATGCTCAGGCGCACGAGCGAATCGGAGTGCCGGCTAGAGGCATCCGTGGAGGAGCGCTTTGCCCGCGTTGGCGCCGTCTCGACCGTCGCTGTGGCTCGCTGGATGTCAGGCGAGGGCACCGAGGTCGCACGTGAGGTCGGTCAGGAGTCATGGCAAATCTTCGGCCAGCTCGCCTCGCAGCGCGCAGCACCGCTGAACGAGGTCACAAAGCGCTGTCTACGCTGGTGCGACGCTGCCGGCGAAGTGCTCACCGAGTGCGCCGCAGAGCTCGAGCTCGCACCCGCGGTGCTCGCGCACGCGATGGCGATGCTGCAGCGCAGCCTCAACGTGACGCTCGTGCGCATGTGCGAGTCGTTTGAGTCCGAGCGCCAGCTTGCCGACGAGGAGCTCGCGCGCCGTCAGCGCGAGCTCTCCTTTCTGGCCACCCACGATGCGCTCACCGGCCTACCCAACCGCACGCTGATCCTCGACCGCGTCGAGCAGCTGATGGTGCGCGCACGCCGCGAGAAAGCACCACTCGCCGCGCTGTTCATCGACCTCGACAACTTCAAGGCGATCAACGACTCGCTCGGTCACGCCGCCGGCGATGAGCTTCTGCAAGCCGTCGGCGCACGCCTCACAGCCGCGGTACGCGAGTCCGACGCAGTCGGACGCCTCGGCGGCGACGAGTTCGTGGTGATCGCCAACGAGATGCTGCTCGCCTGTGGACCCGAGCTCGTCGCCGAGCGGCTTCTGGAAGCGCTCGAGCAGCCCTTCAGGCTGACCGCCGCCGGCACGCCCACGCTGAAGGTGACCGCCAGCATCGGCGTGGCCTCCGGCTACCGCGAGAGCGCCGGCGATCTGCTGCGCGACGCCGACATCGCGATGTATCAAGCCAAGTGGGATGGACGCCACTGCTACGTCCTGTTCGAGTCGGGCATGCAGACCGAGGTGCAGTCGCGCATGGAGCTCGAGATGGACCTGCGCGAGGCGCTCCACAACGAGGAGTTCTTCCTCCTCTACCAGCCCACCTTCAGCCTCACCGACATGAAGCCCACGGGGATGGAGGCGCTGATCCGCTGGAACAGCCCCTCGCGCGGCATCGTGCAGCCTGATGACTTCATCCCCCTGCTGGAGGAAACCGGCCTGATCACCGACATTGGCGCCTGGGTGCTGCGAGAGGCATCTGCGCAGGGCGTGCGCTGGCGTGAATCGGGGCATCCGATCGGCATCGCCGTAAACGTCTCCGCGCGCCAGCTCGACGCCGACTCGTTCATCACCGTCGTGCAGTCCGCGCTACATGAAAGCGGCCTCGAACCCGACGCGCTGACGATCGAGATCACCGAGACCGCCTTGATGCGCGACGTCGCCGCCACCGCCAAACGCCTCGCGGCCGTCAAGGCGCTCGGTGTACGCATCGCGATCGACGACTTCGGCACCGGCTACTCATCGATGGCCCACCTGCAGCAGTTCCCCGTCGACGCTCTGAAGATCGACCGATCCTTCATCACGCAGATGACGCACAACCAGGAGGGCGAGACGATCCTGCACACGCTCGTGCAGCTCGGCAAGGCGCTCTCGATCGAGACGCTCGCTG
The DNA here is from genome assembly GCA_963785435.1 of uncultured Solirubrobacterales bacterium. GTDB lineage: Bacteria > Actinomycetota > Thermoleophilia > Solirubrobacterales > Solirubrobacteraceae > Palsa-744. Next base: position 1,321,122 of record CAWAVE010000005.1, on the reverse strand, counting down.
AGGGCATCGAGCGAGCCCACGAGCTCTCCTTGCTACAGACCGAGCGCTGCGACAGTGGTCAAGGCTTCCTGTTCGCGCGCCCGCTCGATGCTGAGGACACAGCCGCGTTTCTCTTGAACTGGGCCCCCAGCGCCACCAGCGCCGCCGGCGCGGCCCCCACCGCAACACCTCTGAGCTAAAGCTCACGGCTGCACGCGAGTAGCGCAGTGCGTTGCTAGCGTGCACGCAAAGTAGCCCCAGCCACCGCCCGGGAGGATCGAGATGGCCAAGGAGTTCAAGGCATTTCTGCTTAGAGGCAACGTCGTCGACCTCGCCGTCGGCATCGTCATCGGCGCGGCCTTCGGTGCGCTCGTCACCGCGCTTGTGCGCGACCTGATCACGCCGATCGTCGCAGCGATCATCGGAGAACCGGACTTCTCCGGCCTGAGCTTCACGATCAACAACAGCACCTTCCACTACGGCGACTTCATCAACGTGCTGATCGCCTTCCTCTCGATCAGCGCCGCCGTCTTCTTCTTCGTCGTCAAGCCCGTCAACGCACTGATGGCGCGGCGTAAGACCGGCGTCGACGTCGAGTCCGAGACCCGCCCCTGCAGCGAGTGCCTCAGCGAGATACCGCGCCAGGCGCGCAAGTGCGCGTTCTGCGCATCGCCCCAACCGGGCGGCGCATCCATGGGCGTCCCCGCCTAGCGCGGCGGTGGCAGGCTCGTTCATCCACCGCCTGCGCGTGCGCTATGGCGAGTGCGACCCACAGGGCATCGTCTTCAACGCCAACTATCTGCTCTATTTCGACGTCGCCTTCACCGAGCTTTGGCGCGTGGCCGTCGGGCCCTGGCAGGAGATGGTCGAGCGTGGCCTCGACGCGGTCGTCGCCGAGGCCAGCATCAAGTTCCGTGCCCCCGCACGCTTCGACGACGAGCTCGAGCTCCACGCCGTCGTGAGGAGCCTCGGCACGACTGCGATCACCACCGAGATCACGGTCGTGCGCGACGGTGAGCAGCTCGTGGTGGGCCTCCTGCGCCACGTCTGCCTCGCCACCGACAGCTGGGCCAAGACCGATATCCCCGATTGGGTCCGCACGGGCCTGGGCCGCTTTGCAGCGCCCGACGCCGACTAACTTCACGGTCAGAGACAAAATCCTCGCAAGATGCGCGATCGCGTCTCCAAGCCCCTTGCAATCCCCGTGGACTCGACCTAAATTGCCCTCTGACGCGATTCCGAGCCGTCAAGAGCGAGGCCACCGAGGTGTGAGGCCGCGCCACCCAACTGAAGAGCCTTCGGGCTCGGAGAGCGGGTTCCTCAAGCGGCTCTGGATCGCGTCGATTTCGTTGTGGCGCCAAGCACCTCCCACCAGCGCCATCAGCCATCACCAACAGGGCTCGAAGCTCGCCCTGTTGCCTTCGAAGTTCAAGCGCGCAGCGATGATCCCCGCGCTGCGATGCTGGCAAATCTCCTCTCAGCAGGCTCTCAGCTTTCTCAGAGGCTGCTATGAGACCGTCCATTGATCCTGAGATCATGCCCTCCACCTACTTCCCTGGTCAAAGCGCGGACACACTCACGAAGATGACAGGCGACGCCACCAGCAACCGCGTGCTCGTCGTCGATGACGAGCCCAACCTCGTCGAGGTTCTGAGCATGGCTCTGCGCTTCCAGGGCTTTGAGGTCGAGACCGCGGCCAGCGGACGCGAGGCGCTTGCTGCGGTGAGCGCCTTCAAACCGCATCTGATGGTGCTCGATGTGATGCTCCCCGACATGGAAGGCTTCGACGTCGCCTCGCGCCTCGGCGCCCAGCGCACCGGCGTGCCGATCATCTTCCTGACCGCCCGCGACTCCACCGAGGACAAGGTCCGTGGGTTGAGCGGCGGCGGCGACGACTACATGACCAAGCCCTTCAGCCTCGAGGAGCTCGTGGCGCGGATCAGGACGATCCTGAGGCGTACAGGCCAGGCCGACCCAGAGTCCGGGCGCCTCAGTCTTCGAGGACCTGGAGCTCGACGAGGAGTCGCGTGAGGTCGCGCGCGCCGGTGAGCCGATCGAGCTCACCGCCACCGAATATCGCCTGCTGCGCTACCTGATGCTCAACCCGCGTCGCGTGATGACCCGGGCGCAGCTGCTCGATCATGTCTGGAACTACGACTTTGGCGGCGATGGGCGTGTGCTCGAGACCTACATCAGCTATCTGCGCAAGAAGCTCGACGCACATGGGCCATCGCTGATCAAGACCGTGCGCGGGGTCGGATACGCGCTGCAGGCGCCCCGCAGCTGATGCGCTCGCTGCGCGCGCGCGTGCTCGCGAGCGTCCTCGCGCTCAGCGCCATCGGCTTGCTCGCGCTCGCCGCCGTGACCTACACCGAGCAGCGCTCCTTCCTCGAAGGTCGTGTCAACGCGGAGGTGCGCCAGGCCGCGCCGGCCGTTTCGCTACAGCTCGACAGGGCCGGATTCAGCGCACCGAACGAGCCCACGACCGATCGGGGACACCTCGGCAATGGCGGCCCCAACGGTGGGCCCGAACCGATCCTGCCGCCCGGCACCTACGGACAGCGCCGCACAGCCGATGACCGCGTGCTTCACCACATCGAATACAGCTACCTGCAGGAAACCACCGCGGCCACGCCGCGGCTGCCCAAGCACGTGCCGCTGAACACGCTCTTCACCGTCGACTCCACGGGCTCCTCGGATCTTCACTACCGCGTGTTCGCCACGCGCGACCCCGAGGACAGCGGCATCACGCTCGTAGCGCTGCCGCTCAGAGATGTCCAGCAGACGCTCAGCCGACTGCTGCTCGTGGAGGGCCTCGTGATCGCAGGCGTGCTCGCCGCGCTCGGCCTGGTTGCCTTCTTCGTCGTACGCCTCGGCTTGCGCCCGCTTAGTCGCATCGAGGTCACCGCCGGCGAGATCGCCGCCGGAGAGCTCTCGCGCCGTGTTGACCCCGCCACGTCCAAGACCGAGGTCGGTAGGCTCGGCCTCGCCTTGAACGCGATGCTCGACCGTCTCGAGCAGGCGTTCGCCGCGCGCCAGCGCAGCGAGGATCGTCTGCGTCAGTTCCTCGCCGACGCCTCACACGAGCTGCGCACACCACTCGCATCGATCCGCGGCTACGCCGAGCTCTACCGCATGGGCGCCAGCAGCGACAAGCTGGGCATCGAGCTCGCGATGAAGCGCATCGAGGAGGAGTCCAAGCGCATGGGCGTGCTCGTCGAGGATCTGCTCACGCTCGCGCGACTCGACGAGGCGCCAGCCTTTCACCGCCAGCCCGTGGACCTCGCAGAGCTCGCCCGCGACGCCGTACACGATGCTCGCGCCACCGCTCCCGAGCGAGCGATCACGTTGCAGGCGCCCACAGCCGTGACGATCTCCGGCGACCCCGATCAGCTACGCCAGGTGCTCGCGAACCTGATGCGCAACGCGCTCGTGCACACGCCGCCCGCAAGCGCGATTGAGGTCGCCGTCTCACAGAGTGGCGGTATCGCCACGATCAGCGTGCGCGATCACGGCCGCGGCCTGCCCGACATCGAGCACGATCAGCTGTTCGATCGCTTCTGGCGCGCCGAGCACGGACGCGAGCGCGGCAAGGCAGGCGCAGGACTCGGCCTGGCGATCGCGCGCGAGGTGCTCGACGCGCACGGCGGGCGGATCAGCGCCGAGAACGCCGCCGATGGCGGCGCCGTGTTCACCGTGCAGCTGAAGCTCGTCGATAGCGCAACCGCGCCCGCGGGCTTCCCCAGCTGAGCAGCGCTTCTGCGCGCTCATTTACCCCCCAGCCCTCTCCCAGCTAACTCCCAGGCAGGCGCGCTTGGATAGGAGCATGACGTTCACCGGCCCGCTCCTCGCCACCGCCACCGGCCCGCACCTCTTCTGGATCACCAGTCGCGCCGCCGGCATCGCCGCTTTGCTGCTGTCGAGCATCTCGGTCTGCTTCGGCCTGCTGCTCGGCGGACGCATGAGCAAAGGCCGCCGACCAGAGCTGCGCGTCACACATGAGGCTCTCTCGCTTGCCACGCTCACCGCGATCGCGGTGCACGGCCTGACGCTCTTGGGCGACGGCTTCCTGCACCCGAGCCTCGCCGACGTCGCCGTGCCCTTCGCCAGCGGCTACAAGACGCTCTGGACGAGCGCCGGGATCGTCGCCTTCTGGGCTTTGCTCACGCTCGGCCTCTCCTACTACGCACGGGCTCGCATCGGTCCGCAACGCTGGGCCAAGCTACACCGCCTCACAGCGCTCGCTTGGGTGTTCGGACTGATCCACTCACTCGGCGAGGGCACCGACGCAGGCCAAATCTGGTTCCTCGCACTGACCGCGATCGCGACCGTTCCAGCGCTGGCGCTGCTCGCCACGCGCTGGATCGGCAGCGCAGCACACAAGCCAAGCGCAACGGCCTGACCTGAACGACCGACCCACTGGAGTGAGCATGAACAACCCAAAAACCCCCCAACCCAGAGAGCCCGCCCGCAACGATTCGGCGCTCGACCCCAGGGTCCTTGCCACCAGCCGCCGCGAGGCCATGCACCGGCGCGCACGCCAAATTCGCAAGTCTGTCGTGATGTTCACCACCGCGCTTTTCCTCGCAGCTTTCCTCGCTGTATACGTGCAGCTCGCCTCCGGACACGATCCCGCTCTCACGGCCAACGCGAAAGCACGTAGGAGCACCGCACGCTTGATCGCTCGCGCCGCCTCGAGCAAAGCCGCCGAGCAGGCCGCAGCAAAAAAAGCGGCGGCGGCAGCAGCAGCAGCAGCAGCGAAACGTAGTGCTGAAACGGCCGCAGCCAAGCAGGCTGAAAACTCAGCCGAAGCCAACGAAGAAGCGAGCACCACGACCAACAGCGCTCCGAGCAGCAGCGCGCCCACGGGCAGCGAAACGAGCGGCAGCGAAACGAGGAGCAGCGAACCGGTGAGTCCCGTCACCACCAAACACTCGTGAGCGGTGAGGCAATCGAGACGTTCGAATGCTTTGCTGCACCATGCGCCACCCTCGTGGTCGGCGGCAGCAGCGAGCGCTCAGCCGCCGAGGCAGCACGCGCCGCGCGTGAGAGCCTGCTCGAGTGGCATTCGCGCTTCTCGCGTTTCCTGCACGACAGCGAGCTCTCGCGGCTCAACCGCGATCCTCGCTCTGCGGTGCCCGCCAGCGCGTTGATGTGCGACCTCGCTCAGGCGATCCGCGACGCCGGCGAGCACAGCGGCGGTCTCGTCGACGCCACCTTGATCGATCAGATCGAGTCCGCCGGATATCGCAGCGATCTCGCCGAGCCGCCGGCGCTGGCGCAGACGCTCACGATTGCTCCTCCCCGCCACGCTGCAGCGCCCAGCCCCGCGGCAGCCTGGCGGCGAATCGAGATCGACCACGATCGCGGCACGATCACCCGTCCGCCGGGACTGAAGCTCGACAGTGGCGGCCTCGCGAAGGGCCTCTTCGCGGATGTGCTCGCCGCTGAGCTGAGCGCACACGAGAGCTTCGCGATCGACTGTGCGGGCGATCTCGCGCTCGGCGGCAGCGCCGGCATTGAACGGCCTGTGCAGGTCGCAAGCCCCTTCGACGGGCACACAATGCACATCTTTGCGCTGTCGAGCGGCGGCGTGGCGACGAGCGGCATCGGTCGACGTAGATGGCTGGGTGGGGACGGCGCTCCCGCCCACCATCTGCTCGACCCCGCCACCGGGCGAGCGGCCTTCACCGGGATCGTGCAGGTCACCGCGCTCGCGCCGAGCGCGCTGAGTGCCGAGATCCGTGCCAAGAGCGCGCTCTTGAGCGGTCCGCGTCGCGCGGCCCGCTGGCTTCCAGACGGCGGCGTGCTCGTGCTCGACGACGGCTCTCATCGCGTGATTGAGCCGCCGCAGACGGTCACGCTCGGCGAGCTCGCGGCCTTTGCAAGGCCCTCCCCGCGCTAGGCGAGCGCCGGAGCAAGCAGGCCCGCGGCGAGATCCGCAGCAGGCAGCGGCCGTGAGAAGTGATAGCCCTGTGCGACCTCGCAGCCCAGCGCGGCGAGATACTCGAGCACCTCAACGTTCTCGACGCCCTCCGCAACGACGCTCAGCTCGAGGTTGCGCGCGAGATCGAGCGTCGCGCGCACAATCGCCTGAGCGCGTCTGTCATCGAGTATGCCCGTGATGAACGAGCGGTCGATCTTGAGCTCACTCGCCGGTAGCTTCGCGAGGTACTCGATCGAGGCGTTGCCCGTGCCGAAGTCGTCAATCGAGACACCCACGCCCTGCGCCCGGAGCGCCGCAAGCACCGCCACCGCCCGATCGGGATCAACCATCGCGGCGGTCTCCGTCACCTCAACCGTCAGCGCCGTCGCGAGCGTCTCATCGCGCTCCAGCAGCGCCGCGAAGCTCGCCGCAAACGCGGGGTCGAGCAGGTTGCGCGCCGAGAGGTTCACCGACATCCTCAGCTCGATCCCCTGCTCGCGCCAGCGCGTCAGCTGCGCGAGCGCCTCCTCGATCACCCACAGCGTCAGCGGCCCCACGAGCGCGGTCTGCTCGACCAGCGGGATGAAGCGCAGCGGCGCGAGCATGCCCAGCTCGGGATGCTGCCAGCGCACGAGCGCCTCCACGCCGATCACGCGCGCGCTCTGCAGCTCGACCTGAGGCTGGTAGTGCAGCACGAACTCGCCACGCTCGAGCGCACCACGCACCTCGCCGAGCAGGCGCAGGCTGTCGGCGTCGAAGCGGTCGCAGGCCGGCGAGTAGACCTCTACTCGCGTGCCGCGTGAGCGCGCGTGTGCGAGCGCTCGCTCCGCACAGCGCAGCAGCGTCTCCGCGTCGCGCGCGTGCTCGCCGATCGCCCCGATCCCGATGCTCGCCTCGATGTTCAGCACCACGCCGTCGATCACGACCGGCTCGCCGATGCTTGCCTGTGACGCGGCCGCGATATCCAACGCCTCGCTCACGCCGCGTGCGCGTGGACACAGCAACGCATACTCATCGCCCCCCACACGCGCGAGCAAGCCATCCTCGCCGAGCACGACGCCGAAGCGCTCAGCGATCTCGCAGAGCACGCGATCGCCGTTTGCCGCGCCGATCGTGTTGTTGGTCTCCGTGAAGCGGTCGAGGTCAATCAGCAGCACCGCCGCATCTTCGCCGCCCCGCCCGCGCGCCACCGCAGCGGCGACGCGCTCGAGGAACAGCGTGCGGTTCGCCAGCCCCGTGAGCTGATCGTGGCGCGCGAGCTGATAGTTCTCACGCGCCTGGCCACGCAGTCGTCGCGATGCCCTGGCCACGATCCTGTAGAGGATCGCCCACAGCAGCGCCAGCCCAATCGCCACAAGCACCACGATCATGCGCTTGTCGCGCGTCACCGCCGCGGCGATCGGGCGATAGCTCAAATAGATCTCAAACGCCCCTGCCGGACCACCGCGCGCTTTGAAGCGAAGCGGCACATACACCTCCACGAGCTGGCCCAGACCGACCTCGCTGGCGGTCTCTCCACCCGCGCTCGGCGTGATCAGCTGCGCCGGCTTCGGGTGCCCCGCGAGCGCCTCGAGCAGATCGTCGCTCGGCGTGAGCGTGCGGCCGATCAGGCGGTGATCGCTCGAGTAGATGACCCGGTGCGCCGCGTTCCAGATCTTGATGCGCGCGAGCTCGCGCGCCACCGTCGGCGCATTCAGCTGCGCGTCGAGTGCTCGCGTTTCCGCGACGCTCAAGCCACTGCTCATCGCATGTTCGCTCAGGCGCGGCTGGATACCCACCTGCGCGATCAGCCGGCCCGACTGGCTGGCGTCCGCGAGCGTGCGATCGGCGATCTGGCGTTGCAGCACGCTGGCGAGGAGATAGCCGAGCGCCGCGATCGGCAGCAGGCTGAGCAGCGCCACCTGGCGCGTCAAGCTCATCCGGCCGCTGAGGCTTCCTCCTTGACGACGTAGGCGCACGCATATCTCTTCGTTGTCTCGCCTCCAGAACTGGAGTCAGAGACACCGATTCGGACAACAGGCCCAGGCGCCGTCAGCCACCTGCTGCGTCGCTCGCCGGCAACCTCCCCCGCTCGCCCTCGCCGTGCGGCTGCGCCTGCTGCGCATGGGCCGGCGCCCCTGTACGCACGCTCAGCGCCACCGCGATCGCGCAACCCACGAGCGCCGTGGCGATCCAGAACGCCAGGTGATATCCGCCCGTGAGCGCCGCGAGCGTGCTCTCACCGCCCGCATGCAAGTGCTTCGTGCGCGATGCCGAAAGCGTTGCGAGCACCGCCAGCCCAAGCGCGCCACCGACCTGCGCGGTCGTGTTCACGAGGCCTGAGGCGAGACCCGCTTCCGCGGGCTTCGTCGCGGACATCGCGAGCGTCATGAGCGCCGGGAAGCAGACGCCCGCACCAATACCCAGCAGCAACATGCTCGGCATCACGTCGAGGAGATAGCTGCCGTGCAGCGGCACGCGCGCGAACCACGCAAGGGCCACCATGATCAGCACGAGCCCCGGCAGGACCGTGGTGCGGGGCCCGAAGCGCATCACGAGCCGCTCTGAGTAGCGCACCGAGAGAAAGCCCATCGCGAGCGTCACCGGCAGGAAGGCGAGCCCGATCTGCAGCGCGTCATAGCCGAGCACGCGCCGCAGATAGAGCGCGCCGAGGAAGAACAGCCCGAACATCCCCGCCACCGAGAGGATCTGGATCGTGTTCGCGATCGCGAGGTTGCGCTCGCGGAAGATACGCAGTGGCACGAGCGGGCTCTGCGCGCGGCTCTCACGCACGAGAAACGCCGCGAGCAGCACGAGCGTCGCAGCTGCGAGCGCGAGCGTGCGCCCCGCACCCCAGCCGTAGTCCGCTGCGGGCTTGACGATCGTGTAGACGCCGAGCATCAACGCCGAGGTGATCAGCACTGCGCCCGGCACATCCGCGCCGGCGGAGAGGCCGATGCCGCGGTCGCGCTCGATCAGTCGCGCCGCCAGCAGCGCCGTGACGAGGCCGATCGGGATGTTCACGAAGAAGATCCAGTGCCAGTTGATCGCCTGCGTGAGCACGCCACCCGCGAGCAGCCCCACCGCACCACCGGCGGAAGCCACGAACGCATACACGCCGATTGCACGCGCCTGCTCGCGCGGGTCGGGGAACATCGTCACGATCATTCCGAGGATCACCGCCGAGGTCATCGCACCACCCACGCCCTGCAGGAAGCGCGCGCCGACGAGCAGCCCCTGCGACTGCGCTGAGCCGCACAGCAGCGAGGCTGTGGTGAACAGCGTGATCCCCGCGAGGAACATGCTGCGCCGCCCGAGCAGGTCGCCGAGGCGGCCCGCGAGCAGCAGGAGTCCGCCGAAGGCGATCAGGTAGGCGTTCACGACCCACGCGAGGCTCGAGGTCGAGAAGCCGAGGTCTTCCTGGATCGAGGGCAGCGCCACGTTGACGACCGTCGCGTCGAGCACGATCATCAGCATCCCCGTGCACAGCACATACAGCGCGATCCAGCGCTCGCGCCCGGTCACAGGCGCTGTGGTGGTTTCGTCTCGAAGCTCTGCGCTCATGCTTCTGCCTCCGTTTCACTGAGCTGTGCATTGAGTTTCTCGAGCAGCTCGCGCGTGCCGTGCTCGCGCGCCGCAGCGGTGTCCTGACCGTCGAGGAAAACGCCCTGCTCGAGGTAACTGAGGCGCGTGCCCTCTGCGACCGCCTCGAGCTCCACGCTCGTCAGCGACACCGAGATACGCGTTCCGTTGCGGTACATCTCATACACATAGACGATCCGCTCGTCGCTCACGATGTCGTAGTAGCGCGCCTCGTAGATATAACTCTCCCGCTCAGAGACCTGCGCCTCGAGGCGCTCTACGCCGCCGAGCGTGAAATCAAGGCTGTAGTCGTTGCCCTGCGCAAACCAGCTGCGCTTGGCCTGTATCTGTGACCAAGCAGCGAACACGCGCGCTGGGGAAGTGGGGTAGATACGCTCGATCGTGAAGCTCGCCTGCTCGGCGGATCGCTCGCTGGTGGTGGTCATATCGCTCATCGCTCACTCCTTCTCGTGGGGGTCCTCGGGATGTTCTGAGAGGTACTCGCCGAGGCGGTCCAGGCGCGCTTCCCAGCTGCGGCGGCGCTCGGTGACCCAGCTCTCGGCGGTGTGCAGAGCACCCGGCTCGATGCGACAGGTGCGTACCCGTCCGACCTTCTCTGATCGTACGAGACCGCTCCCTTCGAGCACGTGAAGATGCTGCACGACCGCCGGTAGCGACATCTCGAGCGGACGCGCCAGCTCGCTGACCGAGGCCGGGCCTTGGGTGAGGCGATCGACCATCGCCCGCCGGCTGGGATCTGAAAGGGCAGCGAACAGCAGCTCGACTGGCTCGGGGGCTCGCACGCTGGAAGAATAAGTTAAGCATCTGACTTAAGTATGACATACTCGCCGAAGATGCGCGCGCTCGTGCAAAGGGTCAGCCAGGCCGCCGTGCGCGTCGAGGGCGAGCTGTGCGCCGAGATCGGGCCGGGGCTGCTCGTGCTGCTGGGCATCACCCACACCGATGAGGAGGGCGACGCCGACCGGCTGGCCACGAAGATCCTCGCGCTGCGCATCTTCGCCGACGCCGACGGTCACATGAACGTCGCGCTTGGAGCGCGCGAGATCCTCTGCGTGAGCCAGTTCACGCTCTACGGAGATGCCAAGCGAGGCAACCGCCCGAGCTTCATGGCGGCCGCGCGCCCCGAGCACGCCGAGCCGCTATACGAGCGCTTCTGCACGCACACCGGCGCGGCGCGCGGCGTCTTCGGTGCGCACATGGCCATCGAGCTGACCGGCGATGGGCCCGTCACGTTGCTGCTCGAAAGCTAGAGCCCCGCGCGCTCAGGGCGCCGGCATCGTCCCCGACAGCGACTGCCCGCCGACGCTCGCATACACCCGCGCCTGCGCTCCCGCCCCGGCCGTGGTCCACGTCGCCGTCACCGCCGAGCGCGGCTGCCCCGCCACCACAACGCTGAGATGGGCGCTAGCCGCAAACCCGTCGAGCGCGATCGCCGCGGGCGCAAGCTCGATGCTGCCGCTCACCGACACACCCGCGATCAGGCGATCGCCCGCGAGCCTCAGCAGCGCGCCGCCCTTGGACGCCTTGACCGAGCCTCCCATCAGGCCGTGGTCGAGCGGCAATTCGAGCGTGATGTAGCGAGCGAGCGCATCGCCCGCGGTGGCGACGGCCGCCGCGGCGAGCTGTAGCGCCGCAGGAGACCCTGCGCTCCCCGGCGCGGGCACAAGTGGCGGCTGTTCGCTCAGCTGCGCCGGGTAGACGCCCACGCTGTGGATCGGCGGAACCGCCGCCGCGCAGGACACGTCGAGCGTGGCGAGCCCGGAGGGATTGCTGACGAAGCGCTGGATCAGGTCTGAGCCACACACCGTGTCGCCCTCCCCCACCACGTGCGTGGCGTTCGCGAGCTGCACGAAGCGGCTGCGGCCGCCGATCTCGCTGAGCACGCGCGGTATGTCCAGCGGCGGTGTCCAGCTGTCGAGCTCACCGCCCAGCACCAGCACCGGCAGCGTCGGCGCGAGCAGCGGGAAAACGCCGCTCGTGGGAGGCTGCGCGGCGGTCGGGCTCGGCCAGTCCAGGCAGGCCGAGTAGGCCTCCGTGTTCTGATCCTGCGCGATCCACTCGAGCGTGCTGAAGGGCGCAAACGTGCCAGATGCGAGCGTTGACTCGGCGGCCGCGAGCTCATCGGCGCGCAGCGCTGGACTCACGCTCATGTCGAACAGCTGTGGATAGTCCAGGCAGGAGACCGCCAGGTACAGCGGCACCGAGTAGGCGCTCGCGGGCACACCGAAATAGGACTCGTCTTCGGCCAGGCGCTGCGCGTAGAGGCGCAGCAGCGGCGCCGGATCTTCCGCGTCGAGCAGCGCGCGTGCGGCAGCGTCGAGACCACGGTAGATCTGTGGATCGCCGGCCGCATCGTTGATCAGATCCACGAGCCCCACGACGCCCATGTCGACGTGCGTCAGCGCGCCGCTGGGACCAGGCACGGCGCCGCTCACCGGCGCTGCGCGCAACCGCGCCGCGAGCGAGCCGATGCGCGTCCAGGCCGATCCCGGAGCCGCCGTCGCACAGGCCGGCGCGCGCGCACAGGCCGCATCGAAGGCCGCCGGCATCGAGCCGATCGCGCTGCGATACCAAGGGTCCAGGCCGCTCACCTGATAGGTCGAGTCGAGTACCAGGCTGCGCACCAGGTGGGGGTAGCGTGCCGCGAAGACCTGCGCGAAGAACGAGCCGTAGGAGTCGCCGTAGAGGTCGACCTTGCCGAGCCCGAGCGCGCCGATCACCGCAGCGATGTCCTGCGCCGCGGGCGCGGAGGTGAACATGTCCGAGCCGTGCACCCAGCTGCCGTCCGCGTAGCGCCAGCGATGGTTCAGCGCTTCTGCGCATCCGCCTGCGGCCTGCTGGAAAGCTTCGCTTGCGGTCGGGCCCGAGAAGCCCTGCAGCGCCGCGCAGCGCAGCGCGCCTGAGCGGCCCGTCCCGCGGTTATCCACGGCGAGCATGTTCCAGCGTTCCAGCAGCGCGCCGTACATCACGCTGTAGCCACCCGCCACCGAGCCTGTGGAGGGATAGCCCGGACCGCCCTCCACAGGCAGCACCGTGCCCGCCGCCTTGCCGCCGCGTGGAGACGCGGCGGGGTACCAGCGGTAGGCGATCGAGATCTGCGGCCCGCCCGCCACGGTGTGGTCGAGCGCCACGGCGAGCGTGCCGCAGTAGGTGAGCGGCGTGGTTTGGCAGCGCGTGAGCCTTTGGCTACCGAGTCGCAGCGTGGCCGGCGCGCTGCCGCGCGCCGTTGCGGCCGGGGCAGCCGCAGCGATGCCCGCCAGCGTGAGGGCGAGCGCGAGCGCAAACGCCGCCCTCAATGCGCGACCGTCCATGTGCCCAATCGCCCTCCGCCGACCGCTCCCCGCGCGCATGTCCTCTCCGCCCCGATCGCATGTTTCCAGCCTGCGCGCGCATGCTACTCGCAGCCGCGAACGCCAACGGGCTTTCCCGCCGCCGCGCCCACGAACATTCAGACATGCTCGAGCACTCCGAGGCACGGACCCGCAAGGATCGTCTGCTTCCCTGGATCGCCGCCGAGCGTGGCTTCAGGGCGGTGGTGCTGCTCGCCGTCGGGGTCGTGCTCGTGACGCACCCCCACGCCAACTGGGCGAGCGAAATTTCGCGCTTTGCCGAACACCTGGGGCTGGACCCGAAAGGCAACTGGTTCAAAAAACTGATCGACAAGATCAGCAAGATCAAAGCCGACCAGGACGTCGTCTTCGGCGTGGCCGCGCTCGCCTATGGCCTGCTCGAGGGCGTCGAGGCCTACGGTCTGTGGCGGCGGCGACGCTGGGCGGAGTGGCTGACGGTGCTCGCCACCTCGCTGCTGTTCATCCCCGAGATCTGGGAGCTGAGCAAGAGCCTGACCGTCTTGAAGCTAGGCGCGCTGCTCGCGAACATCGCCGTCGTCCTGTATCTGATCTGGCGTCTGCGCCGCGACTAGCGCGCCGCTCGAGCTCGCCGGTCCCTAGCCGCCGGCGATGGCCCGGCCGAGCGCTGCCGCGCCCACGCCCAGCACGAGCGCGCCAAGCACGTTGAGCACCGCGAGCCTGCGCCCGCCGCCCGCGGCGAGGCGCTCGCTCTCAAGCATCCACGTCGAAAAGGTCGTGTAGGAGCCGATCGTCGCGGTGCCCGCGAGCAGGTAGGCATCGCCGTGCAGCCCGGCCCCCACGAGCACCCCGAGCACGAGCGTGCCACTCAGGTTCACTGCCAGCGTGCCCAGCGGCAAGCGGCTGAACGCCAGCTCCCTCACACGCCTGTCGAGCAGGAAGCGAGCGACCGACGCGAGGCCACCGAGCAAACCCACGCCCAGCCACAGCGCGAGCGAGCTCATCGGCTGCTCCGCCGCACGAGCCTGCTGATCGCGAACACCGCCACGAGCCCTCCGATCAGGCTCGCAAGCGTATAGGCGAGCGCGAGCGCCCAATGCCCGCCGTCGAGCATGCGCAGCAGCTCGAGCATCATCGTCGAGAACGTGCTGAGCGCTGCGCAGAAGCCGCTCGTCAGAAAGGCGTGGCGATACAGCGCCGAGGGTCGACCCTCCTGCAGACGCGTCACGAGATAGCCGAGCGCCAGCGCCGCCGCGATGTTCACGGCGAACGTCGCCCACGGCCATTGATCGGCCCGCACCGCAAGCGCCTGAGCGAGCCCTGCGCGAGCGAGCGCACCGAGGGCGCCACCGAGGAAGATCGCGGCGAGCTCGCCGCCGGCCACGGATGGGGATGCCGGGCGCCCAGGCGGGACGGACTCGCTGAGCGGTGTTATGGAGCGGGCCTCATCGCAGCGGCGCTGAGCATAGCGCCGGCATCACGCGCCAACTGACGCAGGGCGCCCTTGGCCCATGCAACACGACCTGATAGACCCCGCCCGATGGGGAGTATCGAGAATCCGCAGAGCACCCCTCCGAGCCGCCGGCGCCGCCTCGGCATCGTGCTCAGCGCGATCGCGCTCGCCGCGCTCGTCGTCTTCGCGCTCTCGCGCCTGGATCTGCCGCGCATCGGGCACGCGCTGATCACCGCCACGCCCGGCTGGATCGCGCTGGCCTTTCTGCTGATGGGCAGCTCGCTCGTGCTGCGCTCCGTCTCCTGGCACCAGACGCTGCGCGCCGCACTCCCCGATAACGCGATCTCGCGTCTGCCCGTCGTGCGCGCAACGATGATCGGCGTGATGGCCTCAGCCGTGCTCCCCGGTCGTATCGGAGAGCCCTCGCGCGTGATCGTGCTCACGCGCAGGCTCGAAGGCTCAAACCGACGGCTGCTGCCGATCGTGGCCGGCACCGTTTTCTCGCAAACGCTGATCAACCTACTCGCGCTCGCGATCCTCGCCGCCATCACCTTCACGAGCGTGCCGCTGCTGCACGGACACGTAAGCGGCGTGATCGCCGCCGTCGCGGTGCCGCTCGCGCTGTGCGCGCTCGTGCTGCTCGGACCGCGTCTGCTCGCGCTCGCGCAACGCTCACGCCGGGCGCGCATCGCGCTGATCGCCAATCGCATCGAGCACGCGCTGCGCCTCGCGCGACGCGGGCTGATCGTCTTTGCAAGACCGCGCTACGGCGCCGGCGCGATCGCCAGCCAGCTCGCCGCCTGGGCGCTGCAGTGGCTCGCCTGCTACATGGTCCTGCTCTCGCTCGGCCTGCAGTCCCAGGCCGGCCTCGTCAGCGCCGCCGCGATCCTGCTCGCGGTCAACGTCTCAGCGATCCTGCCCGCCACACCCTCGAACGTCGGCGTCTTTCAAGCCGCCTGCCTGGTCGTGCTCGCCGCCTACGGCGTCGGCTCCGGACCCGGCCTCGCCTACGGCATCATCCTGCAGGCCGTCGAGGTGCTGACCGCGCTCGCGCTCGGCATCCCCGCGCTGCTTGGCGAGAACGTCAGCTGGAGCGACCTGCGCGCGAGCAGCCGCGCCGCCGAGGACTCAGCCGGCGAGCGCGCGTAGCGACTGACGCAGCGAGCCGGTCGTCTGCAGCACCGCTGTGGGCTCATAGCCGCAGTGGGCCATGCAGTTCTCACAGCGCGGGTCCTTGCCACGCCCGTAGGCGCTCCAGTCGGTCGTCTCCAAGAGCTCTTTGTAGGTCTTCGTGTAGCCGTCAGCCATCAGGTAGCAGGGCCGCTGCCAGCCAAACAGCGAGTAGCTCGGGATACCCCAGGCGGTGCAGTCGAATTCCGCCTTGCCCTCGAGGAAGTCCAGGAACAGCGGGCTGTGGTTCAGCCGCCACTTCTTGCGCCGCCCGTCCGCGAACGCCTCGCTGAACAGCTTGCGCGTCTGCGACACGCCGAGAAAATGCTCCTGGTCGGGCGCTTTCTCATAGGCGTAGGCGGGCGAGATCATCATCTCGTCGACCTCGAGGTCGTCGTTGAGGAAGTCGAGCACTTCGCGCACCGTTTTGGGCGAGTCGTGCGTGAAGAACGTCGTGTTCGTCGTCACGCGAAAACCCGCCGCCTTCGCGGCCTTGATTGCGGCCACCGCCTTGTCGAAGACGCCCTCGCGCTCGACTGAGGCGTCGTGGCGCTCGCGCAGCCCATCCATGTGCACCGCCCAGGAGAAGTAGGGGCTCGGCTTGAAGTTCTCGAGCTTCTTCTCCAACAGCAGCGCGTTCGTGCAGAGGTACACGAACTTCTTGCGTTTGATCAGCTCATCGGCGATCACATGGATCTCGGGGTGGATCAGCGGCTCGCCGCCCGCGATCGAGACCATCGGCGTGCCGCTCTCCTCGATCGCTGCGATCGCCTGCTCCACGGGCATGCGCCGGCGCAGCTCGTGCTCGGGGTGCTGGATCTTGCCGCAGCCAGAGCAGGCGAGGTTGCATTGGAAAAGCGGCTCGAGCTCCACGATCAGCGGGAACTTGTCGCGTTTGGCCAGACGCTGGCGCATCAGGTACCAGCCCATGCGCGTGCTCTGCCTGATGCGTACCGCCATGCGCCTACCTTAGTCGCCCGCAGGCAAGTCGTGAAGGGCCTTCGCCACGCGCCGTAGCGCACGCGCTGCGCGCAGTGCGCCGCCGATCGCCTGCGGGCGCATCAGCTCATGGCTCGGGCTATCGAGCACCACGCGCACGACGCCAAACGGGCGCGTGCCCGCAGCTGAGGCGAGCCACACCGACTCCATGTCGACCGCGATCGCGCCGCCGGCGCTCAGCTCAGCGCGGCGCTCGCCGAGCGCCAGGCGCGACACGCACACCACGTTGCCCACGCGCACCTTCATGCCGCGGCCCGCGAGGCTGAGCAGCAGCTGCTCGGTCATCTCGCAACGCACCCGCTGCTCCTCGTGACCTTCGTCGGTGGCCGCGTAGACCTCCTCTGCGACGATCACTTCACCCGGCACCGACTCCTCATCGAGCCCGCCGCAGAAACCCACCACGAGCATTCGCGCCGCGGCGTGCGCCGCGAGCTCACCGGCTGCAAGGCGGGCGCGATCGGGTCCCATGCCGGTCTTGTGCACGAGCGCGCCGCGCGCCGCCGAGGAGATCAAAAGCGCCTCCAGGCGCAGCGGCGCAGCGAGCAGCAGCCCGCTCATGCGAGCCCTCCTCCGTCTTGCGCGCCCGTCCCCGCGAGCACCGCGCGCAGCGGCGCCGGCGCTGCGCTGCGATGGATGCCGAGCGTGCGCAGCGTCGCAGCGGCGGCCGTGTGGCCGCTCAGCACCGCGCCCTCGAGCGTCGCCGGCCAGCCCGTCGCCGTCCACGTTCCCGCCAGCACGAGGCCGCCCAGCGCGCTCTGCGCAGGCGGGCGCAGCGCGTTCACGCCAGGGCTCGCGCGGAACGTCGCAGCGTGCTCACGCGTCACCAGGAAGCTCTCCACCCGCGCGCGGCGTGCGCGCGGCAAGAGCTCATTGAGCGCGGGCAGGTAGCGCTCGCGCAGCGCGTCCACGCTCATCGCCATCTCGCGCTCGGCGCCCGAGAGCGAGATCGCCAGATACTGGCTGCCCTGCGGCGCACCGGCCGCGCGCGTGCGGTCGAAGAGGTACTGCACGGGCGTACCCACGCCGGCCGCGAACGACTCGCTGCAGACCTCGCGGTCATAGAGCACGTGCAGGTTGACGATCGGCGAGACGCCGATCCCCCCAAAGCTCCGTGCCTGCTCGCCGAGCAGCACCTTCGAGCATGCGCGCGGCGCGCATGTGCGGCACCGCGACGATCACCGCATCTGTGCTGAGACCTTCACCGGCGGGACTCTCGCCGTCGCCGTCCTCGGGCTCGCTTGCAGCGCCACCGCCGCCGCGAACCTCAAAGCCTCCGCCGGTGCGCTGCACCTCCGTGGCACGCCAGCCGAGGCGCACCGTGACGCCTGCCGCTTGCAGCGCTCGCGCGGCGGGCTTGGCGATGATCTCGCTGAGCGTGCCACGGTGAAAGCCGATGTCGCCCGCGTCCGCATCCTCGAGCAGCCGCGCTGGAACACGAACGCGCCGAGCTCAAGCGAAGCCTCTGCCGCGGGCACGTTGAGCGTCGGCAGCGCGATCAGATCCCACAGCGCCGCGAGCGCCTGCTCGCCCTGCCCGTGGCGTGCGAGCCAGGCGCCGAGCGTGATCGCGTCCTGCTCGATCTCTTTGCCGCCGCGCGCTGAGCGTCCCGCGCGGATCAGCGCGAGCGCGGCACGCACCGCGCCGAGGCGCTGCAGGCGCGAGAGGTGCGGGTAGCGCGCGAGCGCTCCCGCCAGCTGTAGCGGCGCCGGCAGCTTGCCGCGCTTTAGCACGAACGGCGGCTCGCCGGGCTTCAGCACCGGTATCCGCAGGCGCGGCTGCACCTCGATGAGATGGTCGCTGCCGAGCCGCGCCAGCAGCGCCCGGTAGGCCAGGCAGCAGCGCAGGAAGACGTGCTGGCCGTTGTCCATCTCAAGGCCCTCGCGCGTGAACGAGTAGGCCGCGCCGCCGAGGCGCCGGCGCACCTCGAGCAGCGTCACCTCGGCGCCCGCCTGCGCACAATCGAGCGCGGCCGTGATCCCCGCCAGCCCGCCGCCGATGACCGTCACCGCGCTGTCTGGAGCTCACACGCCGCCCCCAAGCATGCCGCGCGCGGCGACCATCGCCTTCTCGCGCGCCGGCAGCGACATGCGGCTCGCGAAGGCATCCAGCGGGTCGCGCTCGATACGGTCGAGCAGGCGTCTGTAGATGCCCGCCATCGCCATCAGGCAGGCAGCGCTGCGCCGGTCAAGGAGCGCGCCGAGCGTCATTCCGCGCGCGAACCATTCGCGTCCGCGCGCGGCCTCGAAGCGCACGAGCGCCGCCACCTGCTCGAGCTCCTCGCCGTGCGCCTCGCGCAGCTCCGGCGAGCCCGCGGCGCGCGCCAGCACAGCGAGCCGCGCCGCCGTGCGTCCCTGCTCCTCGCTTTCCTCGAGCAGCCCGTAGCGGCGCAGATCCTCCGCCGGCAAGTACACGCGTCCGTTCTCTGCATCCTCGCGCACGTCGCGCAGGATGTTCGTGATCTGCAGCGCCACGCCGAGGTCGTCCGCGAGCGCTTCGGCTTGCGCCATGTCCACTGTGCCCCTCGCGCAGGCCAAAGATCGCCAGACACACGCGACCGATCGCACCGGCGACGCGACGGCAGTAGAGCACGAGCTCATCGAAGCTCTCATAGCTCACGCCAGCCACATCCATGCGCACCCCCTCGATCAGCTCACCGAGCATGCCCGGCGCCGGCGGGAAGCGCACATGCGCATCCGCGAGCGCAGAGAGCACCGCGTCATGGCGCTCACCCGGCAGGGGCCTCCCGGCTTCAAGCGTGGCCAGCGCCTGCGCCTCCGCGTCGAGCAGGCGCAGCTTCTCCGCCGAGGCGAGCGTGCCATCGCCGATGTCGTCGATGCGCCGTGCGAACGCGTAGACCGCGCTCATCGCGTGGCGGCGCTCGCGCGGCAGCAGACGAATGCCGTAGTAGAAGTTGGCCGCCTGACGCCGCGTGATCGCTTCACAACGAGCGTAGTCGCGGGCGAGCTGCTCGCTCAGGCCCATCAGCGACTCGCCTTGCGAGGGCGCAGGCTTTGCGCGAGCGCTAGGAGCAGCCGTGCGCGGCCTGCGCGCGGCGTGGCGGCGAGCACGTCGTAGCGCGCCGCCTCGATCGCGTCCGCATTTGCCCGACCACCGGCAAGGAAAGCCGCGACCGCGACCTTCACGCGTCCGTGCAGATCGCCGATCAGCGGCTCGCCGGCGTCAAACAGCGCCCTTGCGCGGGCCACCTCGAAGGCCAGCAGCTCGCGTACGGGCGCCGACGCATGCCCTCCGCGCAGCTGCTCGACCGTGCAGCCGAAGCGCGCGAGATCCTCGCTGGGCAGATACACGCGCCCGGCGCGCAGATCCTCCGCCACGTCCTGGCAGTGCTCGATCAGCTGCAGACCGCTGCAGATCGAATCCGAGAGCGCCACACGCGCTGGCGTGGCGAGCCCGAACACACCCAGCACGAGCTCGCCCACCGGATCAGCCGAGAGCGCGCAGTAGGCGCGCAGCTCATCCCAGCTCGCGTAGCGCGCCACGCGCTGATCGACGCGGTTCGCCTCGATCAGCCGCACGAACGGCTCGCGCGGCAGCGAGCGCGCGTGCAGCGTCGGCTGCAAGCGCACGAGCAGCGGGTGGCTGGCCGTTCCCGCGAAAGCTCGGTCGAGCTCCGCTTCGAGCCAGTCGAGCGCCGCGAGGCGCTCGCCATCGAGGCTGTCGCCGAGCTCGTCGGCGAGGCGCGCAAAGCCATAGATCGCGAGCAGCTCCGCACGCCTCTCGCGCGGCAGCACGAAGCTCGCGACGGGAAAGTTCTCGCTGCCGGCACGCGCCATCACGCTCGCGGCGGATGGCAGCGCCGTCGATGCCCGCTCAGTCGGCTCGACGCCTAGGAGCGTCACCCGCGTCGCTCGGCGAGGACCGCCGCGCCGGGCTTGCTCGCGGAGCCCGCCAGACAGCGCCCCAGGGCCATCATCGGAAACGTGAGACGGTAGAGGTGGTAGTTGATGTAGTAGTCGCAGGGGAAGCCAGTGCCGGTGTACTGCGGCTCATCCCAGCTGCCGTCCGCCCGCTGCGTGTCGATCAGCCAACGCACGCCGCGCTGGAGCGCCGGCGAGCGCTCGCCGGCGCTGTGCAGCGCGAGCAGCGCCCAGGCGGTCTGCGATGCGGTGCTCTCTCCGCGCCCGATCCAGCTCACCTCGTCGTATGAGCGGGGATCCTCACCCCAGCCGCCGTCCTCGTTCTGGTGCTCCTCGAGCCAGCGCACCGCTCGGCGGATCGGCTCGCTCGCGGGCTCCACGCCGGCCGCGATCAACGCCGGCAGCGCCGCGCCGGTGCCGTAGAGGTGGTTCACGCCCCAACGCCCGAACCACGAGCCGCCCGGCTCCTGATGCTCGATCAGCCAGCGCACGCCGCGGCGTGTTGCCTCGCCATCGGCGAGCCCGAGCACCGCGAGCATCTCCACGGTGTGGGCGGTCACATCGGCGCTCGGCTCGTCGATCACCTCGCCGAAATCGAGGAACGGCAGCTCGCGCACCAGCGAGCGCGTGTTGTCCGCGTCGAAGGCGCCCCAGCCACCATCGGAGCTCTGCATGCCCTCCACCCAGCGCAGCGCCCTGCGCGTCGCGCCGTCGAGCCGGCCCCGCAGCGCCTGGATCTCGTGCGCATCGCCGCCGCTCACGCGCGCAAGCGCGAGCGCGACCTCGGCGGTGTCGTCCACATCGGGGTAGTTCACGTTGGCGAACTCAAATGCCCAGCCGCCCGGCTCCAGAGCCGGGCGCGCAATCGACCAGTCGCCGCGCACGGTGACCTCCTCCGCGAGCAGCCACTGCGCGCCGCTCAGCATCGCCGGGTGCCCAGCCTCCACGCCCGCATCGCTCAACGCGAGCATCGCCAGCGCCGTGTCCCACACCGGCGACTGACACGCTTCCAGGCGCCTGCTCGCGCCCGCCGGCGCACCGACGCCGACCGCGTCGTCGTGATCCTCGACCATGAAGGACTCAAGGCCCTCAAGGCCCTTGCGCATCACAGGGTGCTCGAGCGCATAGCCGCCGAGGTGCAGCGCGATCAGCGAGTAGACCCAAGGCGGCTGGATTCCACCCCACGAGCCATCGCTCTCCTGACGCTCCACGATCCAGCGCTCCGCGCGCGCCATCGCGCGCCTGCGCAACACACCGATCGGGTGCGCCTCATAGCGCCGCAGCAGCCGGTCAAGACGCCCGAGCCAACGCCCGCGCCTGGAGGCACTCGCACGCCGCGGTGCCTGCCCCGGCGGGCAGTGCAGCTCGGCAAGATCAAACGCGAGCGCGCGCACTGGGCGGTGAGCTTTGACGAGCGAGAGCGCAACGATCGTCTGGCGCGCCCAGCAAGCGAAGTCATAGACGTTGAGCGGGATCCTGCGGTTCAGCAAGACGATCTCCGGCGGCAGCGACGGCACGCGATCCCACGACCACAGCCCGAACAGCGCGAGCCACAGGTGCGTGAAGACGCGCGCGCGCTCGATCCCACCTTCGGCGCGGATGAACGCTGCAGCGCGAAGCATGTGCTCCTGCTGCGGCGTGTCGCCGACGAGACGCAGCGCCCAGTATGCCTCGATCGTGCTCGAGAGCTCGCCGGGACCCCCGTGGAAGTTCGCCCACGTCCCGTCCGCGCGCTGCTGGGAGCGAATCCAGGCCGCAGAGCGCTCGCTCGGCGCGGCTTGACGCACGCCGAGGAACTCCCGCAGCAGCATGTCCTCCGCGTCCATCGTGACGTTCGTCTGCAGCTCGCCACGCCACCAGCCGGCCTCATCCTGCATCGCGAGCAAGCGCTCGCGTGCAAGCTCAAGCGCTAGGAGGGCCTCACCGCGAGTCTCCGAGGTCAACACCGCCATAGCGGAAAACTAGATCTTTTTGCTCGCGGACGCCATTGGTGCAAACAACATTCTCATGCGCACACCCTAGGCGGAAAGCCGGGCGTTCCCGGGGACGAGCACCTCGGGCCGTGCGAGCGTGATCACGTGGCGCCGCAGCGTCGCCTCTGAGACCACGCGCGGCTGCGACGAGCGGAAGCGATAGACGATCAATCCGTCGATGTTCAACCGCGCGAACAATCTGAATCCAGGCGCCGGCGGGCGCCCTGCGGATACGCGTAGCGGCGCGTACCCCGTCTCGTCGATCTCGCTCACGAGCACGCTCGCGCCGCTGTGCAGGTTGCGCAGGCCGGGCAGGTAGTACTCGAGCGGCGCGCTACCGAGCTCGACGGTCGTGATCACGCGCGCGCCGTCATTCGGGCCGAGAGCCTCAGCGAGCCCGCGCCAGTTGCCGCGCTGCAGGCGCGGGCTGAAGTTGACGTCGAGTGAGATCGCAAGGAAGCCAAGCAGCAGCACAGCCGCGAGCGCCGCACCGATCCGCCCTGCGCTCGGACTGGCAGCGAGCACGGCGAGCAGCGCGGTGACCGGGAGCATCGCGGCAACGAGGTTACGCGGCGCGAGGTAGTCAGCGCCGAAGAACGCAAGCAGCACGGGCGTGAGGATGCCCGCGCCAGCGAGCAGCGCCATCAGCTGCGCGCCCCGGCGCTCGCGACGTGCTCGCAGTTGCGCGGCGCTCTGCGCCTCCGCTTCCTGCGGCGCTGTTAGCCGCCACAGGCCGAAGCCCGCCGCAGCGAGCGCCACCAGCGCGACGAGCAGCTCAACGCCGTGACCGAGCGGCGCGCCGGAGTAGCCCGTGAGGTAGTACTGCGGGATCGCCTGCAGGCGTTCGGAGATCGGCCAGCGCCCGATCCACTGCGTTCCGTGGCCGCCCTGCGCGGAGATCAACGGCAGCAGCGCCAGCCCCACGAGCGTCAACGCCACGATCGCGCCCGCAGCGGCGCGCAGACGTGCGCGGTCGCGCGCCAGCCACAACACCATTCCGATCAGCAAGAAGACGGCGAAGTAGTGCGTGAGCAGCGCCACCGCGCCGCTCAGCGCGAACGCCGCCATCCGCCGCGGGATCGCCGGGTCGGAAGGCTCAAGCGCGGCGGCGCGCACGAAGCAGAGGATCGCGATCGCGGCCGTGAGAACGAACAGCGCGTAGACGCGCGCCTCCTGGGAGTACCACACGAACAACGGGTTGACCGCCACGAGCGCGCCGCACAACAGCGCCGCACGCCGCCCTGCGAGCTCGCGGCCAATCGCGTATGCGACGGGCACCGTCGCGATCCCCGCGAGCGCCGAAGGCAGTCGCAGCGCCACCGCACCGCTGCCCAGCATGCGCGTGTCAAGCCACTCCAGCAGGTACCACAGCGGCGGCGAGTTCTCGGTGCGGCTCACCGCGCGAAGCGTCGCCCACAGGCTCGAGTGCAGCACGTGCACGGGCGTGAAGGCCTCGTCGTACCAGAGGCTCTGCAGGTCGAGCGTCGCGAGCCGCAGGAGTGCCGCGAACACGATCAGCGCCGCCAGCGGCGCCCAGCCCGGGAGCCGCCGCGGGCCGCGCTCGTCCTGCGTGGGCAGCTCGACTGAGGGGGCTAGCGCGGACAGAGCGCCTCGCTCTTGGCCGAGCCGTAGCAGCCGTAGCGGTAGCGGCGCAGGTCTTCGCTCTTGACCGGCAGATACCAGCCGCCGTGAATCGCGCGGCGTCCCGCGATGACCGGTCCCGTGGCGAGCAGGCAGATCTGGATCCTTGCTTTGGGCGGCCCCGGCACGGTGTTGCCGCAGACGGTGTCGCGCGTGCTGTGGCCGTAGAGGTCCTGTTCGACGGACACGTTCTTGTAGTTGTGGCCTGTGTATCCGCGCCAGCTCGCCAGATCGGCGGTCAGGCGTTTGTTGACGTGCGTCTGCAGCGCCACGTCGTTGACCGTGGCGATCGCGAGCAGCAGCCCGACGAGCACGAGCAGCGTGGTCTCGATCAGGCGCGTGCGTCCGCTGCCGGGCAGCTCGTGCTCGCGCGGGCGCAGCCACGCGGGCAGCCGCGCGCCAAGCTCTCCCTTGGATGGCGCAGGAGCGCTCATGAGACGGGCGCCAGCAGTGGCGTGCACTGGTGTGCGATGAACAAGACCTGGATGAAGAGCGTCGCGGCGAGCAGGCGCCGGTCACGGCTGATGATCGCCAGCGGCAGTGGCCACAGGATGTACCAAGCCAAAAGCCAAGTGCTCGTCACCGAGATCGCGAGCAGCGTCCAACCCGCGGCCGCGATCCAGTCATAGCCGCGCCAGGTGCGCCACATCAGGTGCACCACGATGATCACGAGACCCGCCTTCAGCAGCGCGTGATCGACCGGGAACACGCCCGGCTTGCCGAACAGGTGCGCGATCTCGTTGGCGAAGCTGTCCGTCGAGACGAACGCCGCGTCGCGGTTCAGCGCGGAGACGACGTCGATGCCGTGAATGCCGAAGGCCACAAAGCCGATCAGCGCGCCCGCGAGCAGCATCGCCAGCGCGCCCACGATCGGCGCGAGGCGTCGGCGCGCAAGCACCATGAACGGGAACAGCACAGCGACCGTGGCCTTCACGAGCGCACCCGCCACGATCAGCGCCGCCGCGCTGCCGTCGCGCCGCGAGGAGGGCGTGATCAGCGTGAGGCTGACCGCGCCCATCATCGCGGCGAGCATGATCAGGTCGTTGTGCGCGCCGCCGAGGCCGTAGATCACATACAGCGGGTTCGCGCCGAGCACGAGGATCGCCCACACCGGATCGACCTCGCGCGCGCGTGCGCAGCGCCAGGTGAGCGTCAGCGTGGCAACGCTCGCCACGAGCGCCATGACCTTCATGCCCCACACCGCCCCGACCGCGCCGAGCGGTGCGAGCGGATAGGACAGCAGCGTGTAGAACGGACCGTAGGCGGTCGCCACATGGCGCCAGTCGTGGCCCACAAAGGTGTAGACGGGATCGCTCGCGATGCTCGCGGGGCCGTGCAGGTAGGGGTTGAGGCCGTGCTCGACGCCCATGCGTGCGTAGGCGATGTAGCTGAACACGTCCGTGGAGAGCAGGATCGGCCCCACGAACACGAGCAGGTGCAGCACGCCGAGCAGCACGATCGCGCTGCGTTTGGAGACGCTCAGCGTTCCCGCCCTGCGGATCAGCACGAGCAGGCCGCCGTATGCGGCGCCTGCGGCAAGCACCGCGATCAGGAAGCTGCGGTAGCCGAGGCGCTCGCCGATGCCTGAAAGCCAGCTCGCGATCGCTGGCGATTTGGGGATCAGCGGCGAATGCCCGACGGCGCCGTCGAGCACGATCTCGGCGGTCGCGGCGACCAACACCAGCGCCAGCAGCCCCGCCAACGCGGGTGCCCAACGCTCAGAGCGGACGCGCGCCTGCCCGCGCACGCTTGCGGCGACGCTCACGAAGCGCGGGCGCTCACAGTGCGGTCCACACGGTCTTGGTCTCGAGGTAGGCGTCGAGGCCGTCGTGGCCGTGCTCGCGGCCGATACCCGAAGCCTTGAAGCCGCCGAACGGCGCCGAAGGATCGACCGCGCCCCAGGTGTTGACGTAGACCGAGCCCGCGCGCAGCATCGCGGCCAGGCGGTGCGCGCTTGAGACATCGCGCGTCCAGACGCCCGCAGCGAGCCCGTACTCGCCGCTGTTGGCGCGCTTAGCGACCTCCTCGAGCGTGTCGTATGGGGACGCCACCAGCACGGGGCCGAAGATCTCCTCGCGCGAGATCCGCAGATCGTCGGAGGTCGTGCTGAACAGCGTCGGTGCGACGAAGTAGCCGCCGGAGTCGCCCAGCACCGACTCGCCGCCCGCGAGCACCTCAGCGCCTTCTGAGCGCCCCGACTCGATGTAGCCCATCACGCGCTCCTGCTGCTCAGCGGAGACGAGCGGCCCGAACTGCGTCGCGGGGTCGAGACCCGGACCGACGCGCGCAGCGCTTGCGGCCTCGGCGAGCGCACCCATCACCTCGTCGTAGCGCTCGGCGGGCACGAACAGGCGCGAGCCTGCGTTACAAGCCTGACCGGAGTTGAAGTAGATGCCCTGGAAGGAGCCCTTGATCGCCGCGCCGATGTCGGCGTCGGGCAGGATCACGTTCGGCGACTTGCCGCCGAGCTCGAGCGTGACGCGCTTCAGCGCCTTGCCGGCCTTCGCGCCGATCTCGCGTCCGACGGCGGTGGAGCCGGTGAACGCGATCTTGTCGACGTCGGGGTGATCGACGAGCGCCGCTCCAGTCGTGCCGTCGCCGGTGAGCACATTGAGCACACCCGGCGGGAAGCCCACCTCCAGTGCGAGCTCGCCGAGGCGCAGCGCGCTCAGCGGCGTCTGCTCGGCGGGCTTCAACACGATCGTGCACCCCGCCGCAAGCGCCGGACCGAGCTTCCAGGCGGTCATCAAAAGCGGGAAGTTCCAAGGCACGATCTGCCCGCACACGCCGACCGCTTCGCGGCGCGTGTAGCAGAGCATGTTCGGCGCGGTCACCGGCAGCACGCTTCCCTCGATCTTCGTGGGCCAGCCCGCGAAGTAGCGCAGATGGCCGACGGCGCCGCCCACATCCACGTACTGCGCGAGACCCACCGGCTTGCCGTTGTCGAGCGACTCGATCTGCGCGAACTCCTCCGCGCGCTCCTCGAGCGCAGCGGCGAGCGCGAACATCAGCCGCTCGCGCCCAGAGGCGGGCATCGAGGACCAGGGACCCGAGCTGAACGCCTCGCGCGCAGCAGCCACCGCGCGTGCGACATCCTCGGGCCCAGCCTGCGCGACCTCCGCGATCTCGCGTCCCGTGGCGGGATCGAGCGTCATGAAGGTGCGCCCGTCGGCAGCCGCTGGGCGCTCCGCGCCGATCAGCAGCTTGTGCGACTGCGAGATGAACGCGCGTGCGTCGGCGCCGAGCGCCTCAGGAAGGGTGTCTGCGGAGATTGTGGTCATCCCTGGAGCCTACCTCGCGGAGACGGTGCAAACGCATATGCTCTGCGGCGATGGCTGAAGCTTCGAAGGCGGTGCTGATCACGGGCTGCTCCTCTGGCATCGGACGCGCAACCGCGCTGAAGCTCGTGGGGTCAGGCTGGAGCGTCTATGCGACCGCGCGCCGGCCTGAGACGATCGCCGAGCTGGTCGATGCGGGCTGCAACACGCTCGCGCTCGACGTCACCGACGAGGCCTCGATGGCTGCTGCCGTGGCGAGCGTCGAGCAGGCGGAGGGGGCGGTTGGCGTGCTGATCAACAACGCCGGCTACAGCCAGAGCGGCGCGATCGAGACCGTGCCGCTGGAGGCCGTGCGCCGCCAGTTCGAGACGAACGTGTTCGGCCTCGTGCGCCTCACCCAGCTCGTGCTGCCAAAGATGCGCGCGCAGCGCTGGGGGAAGATCGTCAACGTCGGCTCGATGGGCGGGCGCCTGTCGTTTCCCGGTGGCGGGCACTACCACGCCACCAAGCACGCGCTCGAGGCGATCTCCGACGCGCTGCGCTTCGAGCTACGCGGCTTCGGCATCGACGTGATCCTGCTCGAGCCCGGACTGATAACGACCGAGTTCGGCGACACCGCCACGGCGAGCATGACCGCCGTGCAGAGCACCGCGGAGGACCCCTACGCGCACTTCAACGCCACCGTCGGCGCCGTCACGAAAGGCGCCTATGAAGGACCGATGCGCCACCTCGGCGCGGGCCCCGAGCGCGTGGCGAAGGTGATCGCGCGTGCAATCACGCGCTCGCGGCCACCCGCACGCATCACGATCACGCCCTCCGCCAAGCTCACGATCGCCACGCGGCGGCTGATGAGCGATCGCGCGTGGGATGCGGCGATGCGCCGGCAGTTCCCGCAGCCCGGCTAGCTCAGACGACGATCGGGATGCTCGCCTGCGGGCGCCCCACCGCGAAGCCCTGCGCGTAGTCCACGCCGTAGCTGCGCAGCATGCTCATCGTCGGCTCATCGCCCACGAACTCCGCGATCGTCTCGCGCCCCATGCCGCGCACCACGCCGGCGAGCGCCTTCACGACCAGCTGGTCGGTACGGCTCATCGCCAGCCCGCGGATGAAGTCACCGTCGATCTTCAGGTGGCTGAAGGGCAGGTGCTTGAGATACTGAAAGGAGCCAAAACCGGCGCCGAAATCGTCGAGCGCAACCGCGCTGCCAAGCGCGAGCACACCCGCGCAGAACTCGCGCGCGCTGTCCATGTCGGAGATCGCAGCCGTCTCGGTGACCTCGATCACGAGCAGCGACGGATCGACGTCGTAGAAGGCGAGCGCACGGTCGATGTAGGCGAGCATCGCGCCGTCGGTGACCGACACCGCGGACACGTTGACCGCGATGCGCACGCCGCGCTCGCCGTGCTCACCGCCGAGCATCGCCGCGACCTTGTCGAGCACCATGCGGTCGATCGCGCGGATCAGCCCGGAGCGCTCAGCCGCGGGCAGGAAGCTGCCAGGCGCGACCAGGCTGCCGTCACGGTTGTCGGCGAGGCGCAGCAGCGCCTCATGCTGCGCCACCCCCCCGTCCTTGAGCGAAACGATCGGCTGGAAGTGCAGCACGAACAGGTCCTCGGCGAGCGCGCGGCGCAGACGCGCAAGCCAGGGGCGACGGTGAAGCCCCGCCGGAGTGGAGAAGCCTTCCGCCAGCGCGCGGCGGTTCACGATCGGGCCAAAGCGCTCGGGCCGCGGCGCGGGCGCGTGGCTCAGGAGCACACGTGGCGTGGCATCGGTAGTCGTGGAGCTCAGCATCTGCGCGTTTGCTTCGACAGCCTGCCCGCTCTCACCTGCGCGTGGGCGCATGCTGTCGGCACCGCACGCTGCGCCGATCAGCGCAGCTCAGCTGCGCCGGTGCAGCTCATACGGGCGCCGCGCACGGTCTGAGACGAGCAACAGCAGCGCCACGAGCACGAAGTTCATCACGACCGAGGAGCCGCCATAGGCGACGAACGGGAGCGTCACGCCCGTCAGCGGGATCACGCGCGTGACGCCGCCCACGATCACGAACACCTGCATCGCGACCACGAAGGACAGCCCGGTGGCGAGCAGCTTGGAGAAGGAGTCGCGCGCGATCATCGCCGTCTTCAGCCCGCGCGCGATGAACAGCAAGTAGACAAGCAGCAGCGCCACAGCGCCGACGAGGCCGAGCTCGTTGACGATCACCGCATAGATCATGTCGCTTTCGGGCACAGGCAGGATCGAAGCGCCGTGTTCGACGCGCAGCAGCGAGCGGTCGAAGCCTGTGCCCAAGATGCCCCCGTCGGCCTGCGCGAACAGCGACTGGGCGAGCTGGTAGCTACCGCCGACGAGCGTTTTGTAGAGCGCCGGCTCGAAGGGATGCTCCCAGGCCAAGACGCGCGCGTGCACGTGGCTCACGTGCCCCGCCACGAACCAGGCGCCGAGCGCGAACAGCACAAGCCCGATGAAGGGAAAGGAGAAGCGCCCCGTGGCGACGTAGAGCAGCGCGAGGAAAGCGCCGTAGAACATCAGCGAGGTGCCGAGCTCGCGCGTCAGGAGCAGCGTCGCCATCGCCGCACCCCACACGATCAGCATCGGCCCGAACTGCTTCATCGGCGGGATCGTCAACCCCAGCAGGCGCCGCCCCGCGGTCACGAGGATCTGGCGGTTATCGCGCAGATAGCTGGCGAGGAAGATCACGATCGCGATCTTCGCGAGCTCCGCGGGTTGGAAAGCGAGGCTGCCGATGTGGATCGCGAGATAGGCGCCGTTGACCTGCTGGCCGATGCCGGGCAGCCGCGGCAGCACCGTCATACCGATCCCGGCCGCCGCGATCGTGTAGCGGTAGCGCTCGAGCACGCCCACGCCTTCGCGTCTGAGCGCGAGGATCGTGACCGCGAACAGCACCAAGCCGAGGACCATCCACTCGGCCTGCTGGCGAGCGAGCACCGGATCGATGCGATAGACCATCACGATGCCGATGCTCGCGAGCACGGCCACGAGCGGGAACAGGTAGGGATCGGCGTGCGGCAAGGAGAAGCGAATCACGAGGTGCGCAGCGAGGCACAGCGCGAGAAACAGCGCACCGTAGGCGAGCGACGTGCTCGAGGCGTGGTTGAGCGTGAGGTTCGTCGCGGCGCCCGACGTGTTGTTCTCGGCCTGGATGAAGATCGCCGTGAAGCCAGCGATCACGAGCAGCGCCGCGGGCACGAGACCCAGGAGCTCCCTGTTGCGTGCGCTGAACACCGATCGAGCCTATCCATCGATGCGGCGCGTGTGCTCCGGAGCGCTCGCTAGGCTTCTCAGGAGAGCACGCCGTTCGGGGGGACGGCGCCAGTGTGCTCCATCGTGCGTATGAGCTGCTCCTCACCTACAGCCCATGGATGACGAGCGAGCACCCTCGCTGGGGTGGGGCATGTGGAAGCGCTTCCTGCTCGCCGCGCTCCTGATCGCGGCGTTGAGCGGTGGCGCGACCGCGACGGTGGCCTTGAACGAGGTTTCGAGCATCGCGCATGAGGTGTTCCCGGAAATCGCGAAAATCAAAGCGCCCAAGGGCCTGATCCAGCTCAAATACGACGGCGGCCCGCAGACCTTCCTGGTGCTCGGCTCCGACCGCCGCTCGGGCTCGAAGAACTCCGAAGAACGCAACGCCACGCCGCACAGCGACACGATCCTGCTCGTGCGCTTCGACCCCGAACACGGTCAGACCTCGGTGATGTCGATCCCGCGCGATCTGATGGTCAACATCAAAACACGCAAGGGCGCGATCTACACGAACGAAAAGATCAACGCCGCCTACACGATCGGCAGCAAAGAAGGCGGCACGAACGCCGGCACGGTGCTGGCGGCGGAAACGATCAAGCGCGAAGTCTTCCCCGGCCTCGAACTCAACGGCATCATCGACGTCAACTTCTCGGGCTTCATCAAGGTCGTCGACACGCTCGGCTGCGCCTACGTGAACGTCGACCACCACTACTACAACCTCAACGTGGGCTCGACCGAAACGGACTACACGAGCATCAACCTCGAACCCGGCTACCAGAAGCTCTGCTACGAAAACGCGCTCGACTACGTGCGCTACCGCCACACCGACTCTGACTTCGTGCGCGTCGCGCGCCAGCAGGACTTCTTGCGCGCGCTGCGCCAGCAGATCAACCCCGCCAACGAGCTCGGCCAGATCGAAACGGTCGCCAAAGCGGTCGGGCACGCGATCCGCTCCAACTTCCCCGCCTCAGCCGAAGAGCTGATCCTGCTCGCCAAGCTCGTCGCCTTCTCGCAATCCAAGCCGCTGCGCCAGGTGCGCTTCAAGACGACCAACGTGAACGCGACCTTCAACGGCGGCTCGTATGTGACCTCGACACCCGAACTCGAGAAGGCGACGCTCGATAGCTTCCTGCACGGCAACGAACATCTACACCTGCCTTCCTCCAAGCCGCAAGCGAGCAGCCACACGAGCAAGCACCACAAGAGCACGAGCCTCAGCGCCGCCGCGAGCGCACGCGCGCTGAACCTCTTCCCGACGACCTCGACGGGACAGAGCGAAGCGGTAAAAGCCGCGATCCAGATCCCCTTCCGCGTCCTCTACCCCACGCTTCAGGCCGGATTCGCCGAACAGCAGGTCGTGCGCCCATACATCCTGAAGGACGAGAGCGGGCATAGCCACCATGCCTACACGGTCGTCTGGCGCCAGAACATGATCGGCGGCTACTACGACTTCGAGGGCAGCGACTGGCTCAACCCGCCGCTGTTCGCGCACACGCGCGGCCAGCAGATCGGCGGGCACGAATACAAATTCGTGGACGACGGCGCCCACATCCACGTGATCGGCTGGAGTCTCGAGCACGTGCTCTACTGGCTCACGAACACGCTGCTGGAGGAACTCTCAAACGCGCAGATGATCGCGATCGCGCGCTCCGCACAGGGCCTGCACTAACACCCAGGGACTGCGTTGAGTCTCAGCGCGAGGCGGCCGCCGCCTGATCGAGCGCCGCGTTCACGAGCGCGTCGGCGTCCGCGTTCTGGGCGCGCGGCACGGTCCGAATCGACCAGCTCGCAAAACCGCGCAGCGCCTTCATCGACTCAAGGTAGAGCGGGCGCATCGCGGGGTGCTTGACCTTATAGAGGCCCTGCACCTGCTTGGCGATCAGCTCGGAGTCGCCGATCACCTCAACCTCGCTCGCGCCCAGCGACTGTGCCTCGCGCAGCCCGAGCAGCAGCGCGCGGTACTCGGCCACGTTGTTCGTGGCCTTGCCCAGCAGCTCTGCGTGCTCGCCCAACGGCTCGCCCTCGGGCGTGCTCAGCACGCAGGCCGCCGCGGCCGGTCCAGGGTTGCCGCGGGCGCCGCCGTCGACATGCACGATCACCTTCATCGCGACGGCATTATGCATAGCGACTCCGACGCGACGCGCGCGTGCTCAGGAGGCTTGCGCGAGCGGCAGCAGATCGCCCGCGACGCGCGCCCGGCGACGGTCACGTATCACGCGCCGCTGAGCTACGTCCTCGTCCGCCGCGCCAGAGCGTCCGTAGCGGGCGCGGCGATCGAACTCGCGGCGATCGACGATCACCTTGACGTTCGCGTCGTCCTTGTAGTGCTCCACGAGCTTCGGGTAGAGCTCGTCAGCGAGTGGCTTGGGCACCACGCAATAGATCATCGTGCCAACGATCTTACTCTTCGCATGCCAATAAGCAAGGGCTGCAAAGCGGCTCAGGCAGCGGACAGCGAGAGCATGCCTGTGCTCTGAGGCCACCGCGTTTCCGACGCGCTCCTCGCGCTCGAGCTCGCTCAGCTCGGTGCCCTGCGCGACCGCCTGCGTCTCAGCTGCGCTCCGTTCGCTGAGATCCACCTGATAGCGATACCAGCAGAGCTCCCAGGCCACCACGATCATGACCACGCTCGCGAGATGCTCGGCCGAGCGCACGTTGACTGCGGCGCACCGAGCGAGCGCGCGACGCCGGCGACCCGACGCGGGTACTCGCTCGAGTTGAAGACCTCGACCGCGCGCTCGAGGTAGCTCAGCTCGCGCTGTGCGGCGGGCGCCTCGCCGGGCATGGGCACATCCGCTTCGACGGCTGCATCGCTGAGGAAGTCAGCCGGCCCTTGCGGCGCCGCGGAGCCGGGCGCTGAGTCGCCGCGCGCGTAGCCCTCCAGGAAATCGTAGGCGTCGCTTGCGAGCTCGCCCGAGGGTCGCGCTGCGCGCCCGCTCCGCCTCGCCCTTGCCGGCCTGGCGCAGACGATCGATGAAGCTGCGCCCACGACGGGCGCGCATCGGCGGGAGGGTTATGTTCTGGCTGTCGCGCTCGCGCATCCAGCCCTCGTGCGCGGCGCGCGGAGCGCACAGCTCGCAGACCGTCCGGCGCCTGCCGGCCGCGATGAAGATGTCGGGCTGCTCGCCGCGCAGCAGGCGACGCTCGCAGACCTCGCAGGCCACATCGGGCTGAGAAGTGACGATCGTGCGCGTCGCCATCGCCCACCAGGGTAGCCGGGCGCGCTGCCGAGCGCTGCGAGACCGCTCTCAGGCGTGCACGCTCGTGCGCTCATGCTCGGCGCCCGCGCATGACCTTCGCGCGAGCTGCTCGGGGAGCTGTTCATAGCGCAGGAACTCCATCGTGTACTCGCCCTGCCCGGCGGTGATCGAGCGCAGATCGGGTGCGTAGCTGAGCATCTCCGCCATCGGCACCTCCGCCCTGATCTCAGTCATCTCGCCCATCGGCTCCATCCCCTGAGGACGCCCGCGGCGGCACTGAGATCGCCGATCACGTCGCCCACGTGCACCTCGGGCACCGACAGCGTCACGAGCATGATGGGCTCGAGCAGCACCGGATCGGCCAGCTCGAGCGCCTGCCTCATGGCCTGCACGCCCGCGAGCCTGAAGGCGATCTCGGATGAGTCGACCGAGTGATGCGCACCGTCGAACAGCCGCACGCGCACGCCCTGCACGGGATAGCCGGCGAGCACCCCGGTCTGCATCGCCTCGCGCACGCCCTTCTCGACGGCACCGATGAACGCGCCCGGTATCACTCCGCCCTTGATCTGGTCGATGAACTCGAAGCTCGGCCCGCTCGTCGTTGACGCCTCAGCGAGCGGCTCGATCGCGATGCTGGCAGTCGCCGAACTGGCCGCGCCCACCAGACTGCTTCTTGTGGCTGCCGTGGCCCGCGGCGGGACGGCGGATCGTCTCCCTGTAGGGCACGCGCGGGGTCTTCAGCGTCACCTCCACGCCGAACCGCTCGCGCAGGCGGTCGACGATCACCTCCACGTGGACCTGGGAGAGCCCCGCGACGATCTCCTCGCCGGTCTGCTGGTCGCGGTGCAGATCGATCGTGGGGTCCTCCTCCTGCAGCCGGTGCAGCGAGGCGAGCACCTTCTCCTCATCGCCACGGCTGCGTGGCGCGACCGCAAAGGCCATCACCGGCGCAGGCAACTTCAGGCGCGGCATCTCGATCGGCTCGTCGCGAGTCGAGCAGCCAGTCGCCGGCGCGCGTCTCCTTGAGCTTGGCCACCGCGCCGATGTCGCCCGGCCCGAACTCCTGCACGTGGCAGACCTCCTTGCCCGCGAACACCAGTAGCTGGCCGATCCGCTCCTTGAAAATGAGCATGGGTGTTGAGCACCTGGCTGTCGGCATGCAGCACGCCCTGGTAGACGCGCAGCGAGGTTTATTCGTCCCGCGAAGGGATCGGCGCGGGTCTTGAACACGTAGGCGAACAGCTCGCCTCCTCAGCGGGCGGCGAGCTCGGCCTCGCCGATGCGAAGCGCGCCATGCTTGACCGGCGAGGGCAGATCCTCCACGATCGCGTCCAGCAGCCGCGAGGTACCGAGGTTGCGCGTTGCGCAACCGCACACCACGGGGAAGATCGTCCGTGGTTGGTGCCCTCCTTGAGCGCGTCCACGATCTCCTCGTGGGAGATCTCACTCGCCCTCGAGGTAGCGCTCCATCAGCGCGTCGGAGACTTCACAGACCTCGTCCATCAGCTTCTCGCGGTACTCCTGCGCCCGCTCGGCCGACCCGTCGGGGATCGCGATCTCGCTCCAGCCTGCCCGCTCGGCGGAGTCCTGGCGGAAGGCCTTCATGTCGACCAAATCGATCACGCCCTGCAGCTCGTGCTCTGCGCCCATCGGGATCTCGCTCGCCACGACGTGCGGCGCCGAAGGCCGCCTTGAGCTCTCGAGCGTGCGGAAGAAGTCCGCACGCTCGCGATCGAGCATGTTCACGAACAGCATTCGTGCGAGTCCAGCTCCGCCGCGCGTGCCCACAGCCGGCTGGTGGTGACCTCCACGCCCATCACCGCGTTGATCACGAACACCGCCGACTCGCACACGCGCAATGCGCCCAGCGCGTCCGCCACGAAGCTGGGCTCGCCGGGCGTGTCGAGCAGGTTGATCTTGCGCTCGCTGCCACTCGAGCGAGCTGAGCGTCGCCGAGATCGACATCTGGCGCGCCTGCTCGTCGGGGTCCGCGTCGGAGACCGTGCTCGCGGTCGGGACCGAGCCGAGCCGGCCGATCACACCCGCCTCAAACAGCAGCGCCTCGTGCAGCGAGGTCTTTCCCGACCCTCGATGACCGACGAGTGCGACGTTGCGAATTCGATCCGCTGCCGGGTGCATGAGCACTCCCTTCTTCAGGGGTGCAAAGACGATAGCGCTGGCAAGCGCTCTGCGCCAGCGACGGGGCCGTCGCTTTCGCGGGCCGTCCCCGGTCAGGCCGAAACGAGGATCTTGAGCGAGTGCTCAGAGGCGTGCAACACGAGCGGTGCATCCGCCGCATCGTCACTCGAATAAAGCGCCCAAGCCTCACCGAGAGCAGCGATCAGCTCCTCCATCGTCTCACCCGACGCGAAGAGACCCGGATGGCTGAGCACCTCACCCCAATACATGCCGTCCTCGTTGTGCACTCGCACTGCTAGCTCTGTTGGCTTCGCCATCGCGCGACTCAAGATAGGCCCGCTTGGCGAAGGATCGCGCGTTCCAGACCCTTGCCGTAATCGCGGCCTTTGTGCATCGGCAACGTTATGGGACGTTGGCCCGGCTTGGTCATCTTCACGACGCGCTTGCCTCCGCGGCTTTCACTCCATCCGTGGTCGAGGAGAAGTTTGCGCAGCGACTTCTGGTTGTGCGCCACGCGGCGCACCGTAACCAGCGATGGTGATGGCTCTCAATCGCGGCTGCTCAGTCGTCGAAGGACTCCTCCTGCATGCGCGAGCGCAGGCGCAGGACGGCCTTGGTGTGCATCTGGGAGACCCTCGACTCGGTCACGCCGAGCACCTCGCCGATCTCGCGCAGCGTCAGGTTCTCGTAGTAGTAGAGCGCGATCACGAGCTTCTCGCGCTCGGGCAGCATCGCGATCGAGTCCGCGATCCGGTCCTTCAGGTCGCCGAGGTCGAGCGCCTTGGCGGGATCGGGCGCGCCCGGGTCCTCGATCGTGTCCATCAGCGAGACCTGATCGCCGCTTGAGTCAGAGACGCTCCACAGCTCGTCCAGCGCCACGATCGAGGAGTGCGAGATCGCGAGCAGCGACTCGTTGAGTTCGTCGACCGTGATGCCCATCTCGGCCGCGATCTCCGCGTCGGTGGGAGCGCGCTGCAGCGTGTGCTCGAGCTTGGCGTTGGCCCGCTCGACCTCGCGCGCGCGGGCGCGCACGCTGCGCGGCACCCAGTCGAGCGAG
This sequence comes from uncultured Solirubrobacterales bacterium, assembly GCA_963785435.1. Classification (GTDB taxonomy): domain Bacteria; phylum Actinomycetota; class Thermoleophilia; order Solirubrobacterales; family Solirubrobacteraceae; genus Palsa-744. Next base: position 1,284,278 of record CAWAVE010000005.1, on the reverse strand, counting down.
CGCAGCTCGTCGATGATCGCGCCCTTGATGCGCATGATCGCGTAGGTCTCGAACTTGATGTCACGCGAGAGATCGAAGCGCTCGATCGCCGAGATCAGCCCGACGAGACCGTAGGAGATCAGGTCGGCCTCCTCCACGTGCGGCGGCAACCCGGCGGCCGTCCGCCCGGCCACGTACTTGACCAGCGGCGAGTATGCGACGACCAGCCGCTCGCGTACACGAGCGTCTCCGTCATTCTTATAACGCCGCCACAGTTCGCGCAGCTCGATCGGTTTGACGTTCGTCTCCAGGGTTCCATCCCCCCTAGGGGCGGGTGGGCATCTAGGTCACGCCCGAGGGTGACTGCGCGCATAGGCGCTTCTAAGCCTGGCGGACTCTACCCGAGTGTAAATCTGGGTGCTCGACACGCTGGCGTGCCCGAGCATCTCCTGGATACTGCGCAGGTCCGCCCCACCGTCCAGCAGATGGGTGGCGAAGCTGTGGCGCAGCGCGTGCGGCGAGCTGCCCTCGCGCCACACCCGCCCGCTCCGTCCACGTACGCAGCCGCCGTCGTACGTCGCTGGTGCCCAGCCGACGGCCGGTCTTCGTGAGAAACAGCGCATCCGCCGCTGCCTCGCTACACCCGCGAGCGGGCGCGTCCTCGCGCGTCAGGGCGCACCGCCGCGGACGCAGCGCTCCCCTCGCGCGCTCCAGATAGGCCGTACCGCCGCCATCGCAGGCTCGCCGACGGGCACGAAGCGCGTCTTGCGGCCCTTGCCCTCGACCCGCAGCTGCTCGCCGTCGTGGTCCACGTCCGCGGTCGCGCAACGACACGATCTCCTCGGCACGCAGCCCGCACGAGTAGGCCAGCTCGAACATCGCCCGGTCGCGCAGCTCCAGCGGCCCGCTCGCCCGTGGGGATGCCGTCCAGCAGACGCGAGGCCTCGCGCGCGGTGAGCACGCGCGGTAGATGATCGCCGCGGCGCGGCGTGGAGACGAGGTCGGCGGGGTTCTGGGCGAGATCGCCGTGCTCGCGCTGGCTCGAGAAGCAGCGCGCGCAACGCCGCCAGCTTGCGCGCCGAGGTGCTCGGCGCGGCGCCCCGCTCGGAGAGATGGGCGATGTAGCGGCGCACCGCCTTCGGCCCGACCTCCGCGCGGCGCCGAGCGCCTGCCCCACCGCCCAGTCGGCGAACTGCCGCAGATCGATGCGCATAGGCGCGGCGCGTCCGCTCGCGCCGCAGTCGCGCCGGCCCAGGTCCTCTTCGAGCAGCCGCAGGCCTCCTCCCAGACGGCCTGCAGCGGCTGCGTCTCGCTGCCTCCGTGGCTGATGTCGCTTGCATCATCGCCTCGCCTATTCGCCGCCACCTGGCCTGCGCTGCCTGCCTGACGGGTGAGCGCAGCTCGGCAGATCTGCGGCCATGCGGTTGCGTATGAGCACCAGCCGCACTGGGGTACATTCAACGCGTGAGCGTCCATCAGACGCTCGGCCAGCTACGCGTATCGCCGCTGACGACGCTGTGCCCCTACGGCCCAGCGGGCCGCTCGCCCATGGCTCGATGTCGATTGGCGCGCGCACCAGCGCTGGGTCACCGTCGACGGCAGCCACCGTCAACACGATCGAGCTCGGCGTCAGGGACCACCGCTCGCTCGTCTTCCTCCACGGCCTCTCCGGCTCCTGGCCCAACTGGCTCGAGCAGCTGCCCGTGCTCGCCGCAGAGCATCGCGTGATCACGCTCGACCTGCCCGGCTTCGGCAGCTCGCCGATGCCGCACGGCGACATCTCCGATCTCCGGCTATGCCCGCCTGCTCGACGGTCTGCTCGGCGCAGCTCGGCATCGACGCCGCCGCCGTGGTGGGCAACTCGATGGGCGGCTTCATCGCCGCCGAGCTCGCGATCGCCTTTCCCCAGCGGGTGGAGCGCCTCGTGCTGATCTCCGCGGCCGGGCATCTCCACCCACGGCGACCCGCGCACCACGCGCGCGCTGCCCAGCCTGCGCCGAGCGAGCGGATCCTCGCCGCGAGCGGCGCCTGGCTGGCCTCCAAGTCCGACACCGTTGCGCGGCGCGCCGCGCCTGCGCGAGGCCGACGCTGAACGTCGTCGCCGCCCACCCCAGCCGCCTGCCCGCGCGCGCTCGCCGCCGAGCAGCTGCGCGGCGCGGGCAAGCCGGGCTTCCTGCCGGCCCTCGAGTCGATCCTCGACTACGACTTCCGCGAGCGCCTGCCAGAGATCGCCTGCCCCACCCTGATCGTGTGGGGCGAGCGCGACCGCCTGATCAACGTGCGCGACGCCGATGTGTTCGCCGAACTGATCCCGGGCTCACGCAAGGTCATCTTCGAGGACACCGGCCACGTGGCGATGCTCGAGCGCCCCGCCGCCTTCAACGCGCTGCTCGAGGACTTCCTCGCGCGAGTACCGCGCCGTCAGCCTCGCTGCTCAGCTCGTGACCGCGCCCTCGGCGGCGCTGCCCACGAGCTTTGCGTACTTCTGGATCGCCACGTCGACGTGCTCCTCGGCGCGCGCGGCGGGCGTGTAGGAGGCCAGGCGCTGCGGCGATCTCCTCGTCGGAGAGCGCCACGCGAGAGCGTGCGCGCGTCCACGTCGACTGTGATCTCATCGCCGTCGGCGAGCGCGCCGATCGGGCCGCCCCTGACCGCCTCGGGCGCCACGTGGGCGACCATGAAGCCGTGCGTGGCGCCCGAGAAGCGTCCGTCGGTGATCAGCACCACGGTCTCCCCCAGCCCCTCGCCGACGATCGCCGCGGTCACGGCGAGCATCTCGCGCATCCCCGGCCCGCCCGCGGGCCCCTCGCCGCGGATCACCACCACGTCGCCCTCGCGTGATCTCCTTGCCGAGCACCGCCGCCATCGCCGCCTCCTCGCCGTCGAACACGCGCGCGGGCCCGTGTGGACGCGACGCTCATGGCCGGCGAGCTTGACCACGCAGCCGTCGGGCGCGATGTTGCCGCGCAGGATCGCAAAGCCGCCGGTGGTTTGAGCGGCTCCTCGAGCGGGCGCACGACCCGCTGGCCCGCCGTCTCGCTGCGCCTCGGCGGCGTGCTCGCCGATCGTGCGCCCGGTGACCGTCTGGGCGTCCTCGTTGCAGCACGCCCGCTTCGCTGCATGCGCTTGAGCACCAGCGGCACGCCTCCGGCCTCGTAGAGGTCCGTGGCGACGTACTGCCCGCCCGGCTGCAGGTCGCACAGCAGCGGCGTGCGCTCGGATATCGCGTCGAACTCGTCGATCTCGCAGCGGCACGCCCATTTCCCGCGCCACGGCCAGCAGGTGCAGCACAACGTTGGTCGAGCCGCCGCTCATAGCGGCCGCGGCGATCGCGTTTTCGAGCGCGGGCTTGGTGATGATCTCGCTCGGGCAGCTGCCCGCGGCGCAGCACGTCCATCACCAGTTCCCCCACCTCGACCGCCACCTCGCAGCTTGCGCCCGTCCTCAGCCGGCACCATCGCCGAGCCGGCGGGCGAGATGCCGAGCACCTCGAAGGCCATCGCCATCGTGTTGGCCGTGAACTGTCCGCCGCAGGCGCCCGCGCCCGGGCGAGGCGGCCTCCTCGAGCTCGTGCAGCTCCTCCTCGGTGATCTTGCCGGCAGCGTGCGCGCCGACCGCCTCGAAGACCTGCTGGATCGTGACCTCGCTGCCCTTGAAGCGACCCGGGCGGATCGAGCCGCCGTAGAGCATCAGCGCGGGGATGTTCAGGCGCGCGAGCGCCATCACGGTGCCGGGGATCGTCTTGTCGCAGCCGGAGATCGTCACGAGCGCGTCGAAGGCGTGCGCCGAGGCGACGAGCTCGATCGAGTCCGCGATCAGCTCGCGTGAGACCAGCGATGCGCGCATGCCCGCGGTGCCCATCGTGATGCCGTCGGAGATCGCGATCGTGTTGAGCTCCATCGGCGTGCCGCCCGCGGCGCGGATGCCCTCCTTGACCTTGGCCGCGAGCACGCGGTTGTTGAAGTTGCAGGGCATCGTCTCGATCCACGAGTGCGCCACGCCGACGATCGGCTTGGCGAGATCCTCGGCCGAGTAGCCGATGCCGTGCAGGTAGGAGCGCGCGGCCGCGCGCTCGGGACCCTCGGTGAGGGCGCGGCTGCGGTGCCTTACGTCGAAGGCGCTCGTCGGGCTCACGCGGCGCGCACATTATCTGCCGGGCGCTGGCGCTCGCTTCACGCCCGAGCGCGCTCGCGCTCCCAGCGCGCCAGACGCAGCGAGGTCGCGCCGGACCCGCTCGGGGTCGATCTGGCGGCCGGGCAGATGCATGTTCGCCTCGCCGATCAGCCGCCGCTCATCGGCGGTCAACGCCATCCACTTGGCCAGCACGTCGTCGGAGTGCGGCAGCCGCGAGCTGCCGTAGGGCTTTGAGTGGTCGGGAAAGGCCACGCAGTACTCGTTGAGTAGCTCACCGCGTCGCGGGCACGTAGGCCACGATCGGCTTGTGCGGGTAGATCAGGTAGGCGTAGGCGGCCTGCCGTCGCCGTCGCGGTCGTCGTCGCGGCGAGGCCGCCCCATACGCGCAGGAAGCCGAGGTCGCGATACATCGCCCAGTCCTGCTCATCGACGCACGAGCGCAGAAGCGCCCGCGCGCGCTGCTCGGCGCGGCGTTCGCGGCCTGGGTCATAGCCCGTCGTCCGCGAGCGCGCGCGCGGCGCAGCGCCCAGGCGTAGCGGGCGCGCGACCAGCGTGCGCGCGAGCGTGCGGGCGCAGCGAGCTCCCACAGCGAGCACGACGAGCACGACCGCGCCGGTGCCCAGCGCGAGCGCCACAGCTACTAGAAGCGCGCTCCGGGCGCGCCGCCGGCGGCCCGCGGGAAGAAGATCACGCGCTCCGCGTCGCGGGGCACCTCGGCGAAGCTCTTGACCAGCTCGGCCTCGCGGCGACCGCCGCTGGCCTCCGCTCGGCACCGCCGCCCACATGCCCGCGTCGAGCTCGCGGCGGAACGCCTCGATCAGCTCGCGCTCCTGCTCGGGCACCGCCACGTCGCCCTCGGCGAGCACGATCTCACCATGACCGGGCTTCATACGCAGCAGCTTCATCGTCACTCCGATTATGGCAAACCGGCGGCGGCTCAACCTCAGTTCGCTCGCATCCGCGCCAGACTCGATCACGTCCACCGGCCCCGGCCCCGCGCCCACGTCGCGCAGCCCGCGCGCCGACCGCCTCGCCGGCGAGCGCGCGCGCCGCACGCGCCGCCTGCAGCGGCGGACGCCCCAGCGCGAGCTGCGCGGCGAGCACCGAGGAGTGCGTGCAGCCCGAGCCGTGCGCCGCACCGTCGGGATGGCGCTCGCCGTCGATGCTCACGAGCTCGCCGTCGCCCGCCGAGTCGAGGAACAGATCGCTCGCCCGGCTGCGATGCCCGCCGGTGAGCACCACGACGCGCGGGCCCGAGCGCGAGCAACGCCCGCGCCAGCGCCTCGCTCTGCTCTCGCCTTCGCGCTCCTCGTGTCCGCGTGGGAGCAGCGCAGCTCGTCGAGCACCCGTGCCTCGGGCAGGTTGGGCGTGAGCACGCTCGCGCGCGGCACGATCTGCTCGATGAACGCCACGCTCGCGCATCGTCGCTCGAGCAGCTGCGCGCCGGACTCGGCGACCATCACCGGATCGACCACCACGGGCGTTCCCGCGGGCAGCTCATCGAGCGCCTGCGCCACCGCCATGCGTGACCGCCAGCCGTGCCGAGCATGCCCACCTTGACCGCGTCGACGCGGATGTCTGCGAGCACAGCGCGCACCTGCGCGAGCACGATCGTCGGGCGCGACCGGCAGGATCGCGCTCACGCCGAGCGTGTTCTGCGCGGTAATCGCCGTGATCGCGCTGTGCCGTGCACGCCGCAGCGCGCGAACGCCTTCAGGTCGGCCTGGATGCCCGCGCCGCCGCCCGAGTCCGAGCCGGCGATCGTCAGCGCCGTCGGCGTCCGCTGATCCGTTGGCGCTGTTCGCTCGTCGCTCACGGAGCGTGAATCGGGCTGTCTAGCCTGCCGCCGGCGACGGGCGTAGACGCTTACGCGCGGGGAAGATCGAGTAGCTGCCGATCGCCGTGACGAGCAAACGGCCATCCTCGTGGTGGATCTCGCTTCGATGATCCGCCATGCTGCGATTGCGTCGGTCGAGCACCGAGCGGCACACGATCTCGCCCTCGACAGCAGTCTGGATGTAGTTGATCGCGATGCTGATCGTCGCAATGTGCTCTTGATCGGTGGTCTGCGCCCACAGCGTCGAGCCCATGCAGTAATCCACAAGCGCGTAGGTCACCACGCCCGACAGCAGCCCACCACGATTGATCAGCTCGGGGCGGATCCTCAGGCGGATCGTCTGCGGGTCCTCCCAGCGCATGCCGATGAAGCTCGAGATCCCGTCAAACCCGCGCGGCCCCTCCGTCGGCGTGGGGCGCTCGGCGCTCTGCTCTGCAGGCACGTCGGACGCAGAGCCTTGCCCAGCTGTGTCTATCGGCTGCTCGACCACGCACGGCAGGCTACGCGAGCGTGGAGGCGCGTGCTCGGCAGCGAACACGCCGAAGCGTTGGCGCGCCTGCCCCGCCGGACCGCCCGAGGAGTATTGCTCAGTTTGTTGATATAATTAGTGTATAATGCTCCTGCACATGCCCAAGCCCGCCTGCCCCCCACCATTTCCGCGGCGCTCCCCAGCCAACCATCCGCGCAGACGGCTCGCTCTGGCGCGATGTTCATGCTGCGGCTGACTTCGCCGGTTTGCCCAATCAGGCCAAGCGCATTTGGCGCACTTACCTCGCCACATTCCGTGGTGAACGACCACCCACCATCCTCAGGAGACCATCAAGTCATGCCCAGAGTGATTGTCACCACCGACCCATCCCAGACCAACAGCAGCGTTGCGGTGCTCATGGACGAGCACGTCAATTCAGTGCATCTCGCTGGCAGTCACGCCGCCGCGCAATTGGTCGAGCGGCTCGCGTGGGCGATCAGCGATGCCGAGGACGAGGAGCAGGCGCGCGCGAAGCGCGCGCGCAGACCACGGCGCCCATCTGCCACACGCGGCGCCCGCCAGCGCGCTCTCTCCAGGCAGCCCGTCAACGCCTGAAGCGCAGCCGCGCAACTCTGGAGGACCGCGGCTTCGCGTCGCGGTCCTCCAGAGCGCGCTCAGTCCGATACGCGCGATTTCACAAAGCTGACACAGGCCGGGAGCAGAGTTGGCACATATTGGCGTCCGCGGGCACAACGGCGCCACTAGCGTCCTATCGGTGCGCTCCCTTAGCTCCACTGAGCTGTATCCGCGAACCTCGCTTCGCATAGGCCGCGATCATCGCCGCGCGCTCGGCCGGCGCGGTGAGGACCTCGCCGTGGAGCATCTACAGCGGCTCGGCTTTCGTGTGCTCGCACGCAACGTGCGCACGCGCTACGGCGAGATCGACCTGATCGTCTGCGACGCAGACGTGCTCGCGTTCGTCGAGGTCAAGACCCTGCTGGCGCGGCGCGACGGGGGATTCTCAGATCCCCTGGCGGGACTGAGCGCCAGCCAGCGCATCCGTCTGCGCAGGCTGGCAACTGCTTGGCTCGCCGGCGAACCTGCGCGACCAACGCTCGCCACGCTGCGCTTCGATGCGATCGGCGTGACGCTCGACAAGCGCGCGCGGCTGCTGCGCCTCGACCATCTCGAGGGCGCGTGGTAGGGCTGCGGAACCGCTCTAGAGCGCCAGTTGCTGATAGGCGAGCGACTGGAAGCTCATGCGGTGTAGCGGTGAGACACCGTTGCGGAGGATCGCTTCGCGGTGTGAGGGGGTCGAGTAGCCCACGTGCTCCGCAAAGCTCCAGCCGGGGTAGAGCACGTCCGCGCGGTGCATATAGCGGTCACGTGTGACCTTCGCCACGATCGACGCAGCGGCGATCGCGGCGCTCGTTGCGTCGCCATCGACGATCGCGCGCTGTGGACGCTCGAACTCCGCCACCGAGAACCCGTCAACCAGACACAGCACCTCGCCCGTTACGCCGGCGGTGACGCCACGCAGAGCGTCACGCAAAGCCGCGAGGTTCGTCTTGTGCAGACCACGCGTGTCGATCCCGCGCACGCAGCGCGAAACGACGTGCACGCGCGCGGCGCTGCTCATCACAAGCGGATAGAGCTCCTCGCGTGCCTCTGCGCTGTGCTGCTTGGAGTCGTTCAGGGTGCGCAGCGAACGCAGCTCGCGCGTGGTCAGCGACTCATAGTCGAACAGCACCGCAGCCGCGACCAAGGGGCCCGCAAGACAGCCACGGCCGGCCTCATCAGCGCCTGCGAGCAGGCGATAGCCGAGCCGTCGATCGAAGGCGAACAGGCGCTGGCCGCTACCGGCGCGGCGTGTGCGACGCCGCGCGCGCGCCGACGGCCGCGCGGCGCTGATCGGGCTCGCGGCCATCTCCAGCCCCGCGCTGCTCTGGCTAGAGGATGCCGATGCGGTCGATCGGCCAGTAGGTGGCGACTGCTCCGCCGATGATCCATCCCGTGGGGACAGGTCCCCAGAACCTGCTGTCGTCGGATTCGCCACGATTGTCGCCCATCATGAACCAGTGACCGGCGGGAATCTTGATCGGCTTGGGGAAGTTGCACTCCGAGCTCGCGCCGCATTCGCGGATGTAGGAGTCCTTCTCGCGCACGCCGTTGCGAGTCACGTGGCCTTCGCTGATCGAGATCGTGTCGCCGGGACCAGCGACGATGCGCTTGATGAAGTTGACGCTGTCCTCCCTCGGGATCGGCTGCGAGCAGGCTTCACCGCCGAGTTTGACCGTGTGCGCTACCGGGCCGCACTGCTGATGTTCAGCTTCCTTCGGCGGGTGAAAGACCGCGATCTCACCGACGTGCGGTTCGCTGAAGTCCATGCCGATGCGGTTCACGAGCACGCGCTGCCCGACCGCGAGCGTCGGTTCCATCGAGCCGGTCGGGATGCGATACGGCTTGATCACCCACGCCTGGATGCCGAGCGCGAGCCCGAGCGCCACTGCGATGATCACGACCAGCTCGATGATCGAGTTGGTCAGCGATTTTGAGCGTTTCTTCTTGCCGGCCGGCTGGCCGGGCTGCTTGCTGGCCTTCGTGCTCGTGCTCACGCCGGCTGATCGCCGGCTGGAGCGCCCTCAGCAGCGCCACCGGCATCGGCGGAGGACTCTGCGGCGCTCGCGCCGGCGGCCTCGGGCTCGGCGTCCGCAGCAGGCTCAGCGGCATCCGCCACCGGCTCCGCGTGTTCCTGACTCGGTGCCTCGCTGACCTCATCGGAGACCGGCTGCTCGACGGCGGCGTCGAGGACTGCCTCATCGGCCGTCATCCCGTCCGCGTCGGTCGCCTCTTCAGGCTCGTGCAATAGACCCGGCTGGACGGCCTCTTCGGGGCCGGTGTAGCGACGCTCGCGCACCCGCGCGCGCTTGCCGACACGGTCGCGGAGATAGTAGAGCTTCGCGCGGCGCACGTCGCCGCGAGCCGCCACCTCGATACGGTCGATCTTCGGCGAGTGCAGCGGGAACATGCGCTCCACACCCACGCCGAAGGACTGCTTGCGCACCGTGAACGTCTCGCGCGCACCATGACCCTGGCGCTTGATCACCACGCCCTCGAAGACCTGCACACGGCTGCGCGTGCCCTCGGTCACCTGGAAGTGAACCTTCACACGGTCGCCCGGCGCGAAGTTGGGGACGCGGCGCAACTGCGCGCGCTCGATTGTTGCGATTACGCTGCTCATGAGAGAAAGGATGACGCGCCTGCTCGAGGTCTGGAGGCTCCGTTACAGAGCGTCCGGCCAGCGCGAGTCAGCATGGTAGCGAACCGCAGGCCCGCCACGTCGCACCAACGACCTGCGCTTCACTCACCGCCGCGGCCAGGATCGACGCGTGCGCCACGCTCGCGGCTGCGCTCGCGCCGCCACGCCGCGATCCGCTCGTGGTGCCCAGAGAGCAGCACCTCGGGCACGCGCCAGCCGCGATACTCGGCAGGGCGCGTGTAATGCGGATACTCCGGATCGCCGTCGAGCGCCGCGCTAAAGGACTCCTCCGTTGCGGAGTCCGCATGGCCGAGCGCGCCCGGGAGCTTGCGCAGCAGCGCGTCACAGAGCACCATTGCCGCGAGCTCGCCGCCGCTGAGCACGTAGCGCCCGATCGAGACCACATCGCTTGCGAAATGCTCCACGATGCGCTCGTCAAAGCCCTCATAGCGCCCGCACAGCAGCGTCAACTCTGCCTCGCCCGCCAACTCGTCTACGAGCGCATCATCGAGCAGCCGCCCGCCCGGCGACAGCGCGATCACGCGACGACGCTCGCGCAACAGCACGGGGTCGAGCTCGTAGTGAGCGCGCAGCGCGCTGTCGAGCACGTCCACACGCAGCACCATTCCCGCACCGCCACCGAACGGCGTGTCGTCCACTTGGCGGCCGCTGAGCGAGGTGTGATCGCGCGGGTTCACGAACTCGAGCTGCGAGCCGGCCGCGAGCACGTTGGTCACGTGCCGTTGCGCGCTAAACCAGCCAAACCACTCGGGAAACAGCGTGAAGACGTCGATCTTCACGCGCAGCCCTGCCCACGACGGTCGCCGCGCTCACGCGTCTGCGCACGCGGAGCCGCGAGGTTGAGGAACTCGAGATCGACCTCGATCTGCTGCGCCGCCGGATCGACCGCGCGCACCGCGTCTTTGACGAACGGCACGAGCACCGGTTCGCCGCCCTGCGCCGGACGTACCTCGAGCGCCTCGCAGGAGGGCAACTCGATCAGGCGGACGACCGTGCCCAACAGTCGCTCGCCGTCGCGCACTACGCAGCCCTCCAGTTCATGCGCCCACCACTCACCGTCGGCCAGCGCCGGCGCCCTGCGGCTGTCGACCGTCAGCTCCAGGCCGCGTAGCTCCTCTGCACCCGTGCGGTCCTCGATCCCTTCCAGACGCACGATCGGGCGCTGATCGGTGCCCGCGCGGCGCACGATCGCAGCACTTTGCCCCGCGACCGTGACCTCAGCACCGAGCGTCAAGAGCCGCGCTTGCGGGCGCGTCACATAGAAGCTGCCGTCAAGGCCGTGGGGACGCCCGACACGACCGACCGGTAGAGGAGCGCCCGCCTCGCCGGGCGCGGTCCGCGACTCGCCCGACTCGCTGGTCAATCGACGATGTCGAGCAGCACGTGGCTGCCCTCGCCGGCGGCTGCTGCTTTGACGACCGTGCGCAGCGCGTGTGCGGTGCGCCCACCGCGCCCGATCACCCTGCCGTAGTCCTCAGCGCCAACGCACAGCTCGAGCACGATCGTGCCGTCGTCCTCCTCGAACTGCTCCACCGAAACGGCGTCCGGATCGTCCACGAGACCTTCGGCGAGGTACTCGAGCAGCCTGCGTGGGTTCTCAGTGGGCATCTCGGATGCGCCCGCGGCCTGCTAGCCGGTCCGCGTCTCGATGCCCTGGATGCGCAGGAGCTTGCGCACCGTGTCCGAGGGCTGCGCGCCACGCGCAAGCCAGCTGCGTGCGCGTTCCTCGTCGATCACGATCGTCGAAGGATCGGTCTGCGCGTTGTAATGGCCGATCGTCTCGATCACCCGGCCGTCGCGGGGAGAGCGCTGGTCGGCGACGACCACACGCCACATCGGGTCCTTCTTGCCGCCCACACGGGTGAGCCTCAGCCTGACTGCCACGGTTTCCTCTCTGCTGCTTTCAGAAGCTTTTGCGAGACCGAGCTTAGCGTGCGTTGCGCATCAAGGCACCAATGTCGGGCATCTTGCCCCTCCCAACCTGGCGCATCACCTTGCGCATCTGGCCGAACTGCTTGACGAGTTTGTTGACCTGCTGCACGTTCGTGCCCGAGCCGCGCGCGATGCGCAGCCGCCGTGAGCCCTTGATCAGCTCCGGGCGGCGGCGCTCCTCAGGGGTCATCGAGAGGATGATCGCCTGGATGCGGTCGAGCTCACGCTCGTCGACCTTCATGTTCTTGAGCTGCTGCCCGCCGAAGCCCGGGATCATGCCGAGCAGGCTCGTCAGCGGCCCCATCTTGCGGATCATCTTGAGCTGGTCGAGGAAGTCGTCGAGGCCGAACTCGTTGCGCCTGAGCTTGCGCTCGAGCGCGCGCGCGTCGTCCTCGTCGAGGTGCTGCTCGGCCTTCTCGATCAGGCTCATCACATCGCCCATGCCGAGGATTCGCTGCGACATGCGGTCTGGGTGGAAGCGCTCGAACTGGTCGAGCTTCTCGCCTGTGGAGGCGAACAGGATCGGCTTGCCCGTGACCGCCTTGACCGACAGCGCCGCGCCGCCACGCGCGTCTCCGTCGAGCTTGCTCATCACGACGCCGTCGAACTGCACAGCCGCGGCGAAGCTCTCGGCGACGTTGACCGCATCCTGCCCGGTCATCGCGTCGACCACGAGCAGCACGTTGTGCGGTTTGACCGCGTCGCGGATGCGCACCAGCTCATCCATCAGCTGCTCATCGACGTGCAGGCGACCGCTGGTGTCCACGATCAGCACGTCCTTGCCCTCCGTGCGCGCACGCTCGAGCGCCCAAGATGCGATCTCCACGGGGTCGCGGTCGGTGCCTTGCTCGTAGACCTCCGCCCCGGCCTGCAGGCCGACCTTGACGAGCTGATCGACCGCAGCTGGGCGATACACGTCACAGGCGGCTACAGCCACCGAGGAGGAGTGCTCCTCGCGCAGGTAGCGCGCGAGCTTCGCGGTGGCGGTCGTCTTACCCGAGCCCTGCAGCCCCGCCATCAGGATCACGGTGGGTGGGCGTGGAGAGAAGCTGAGACCGGCCGAGGCGCCGCCCATCAATGCGGTCAGCTCCTCGCCGACGATCTTTACGACCTGGTGACCGGGGTTCAGCTGGCCGATCACCTCCGCGTCGAGGCAGCGCTCCTTCAGCTGCGTGGTGAACTGGCGCACCACCTTGAAGTTGACGTCGGCCTCCAGCAGCGCGAGGCGGATCTCGCGCATCGCCGCATCGACGTCCGCCTCGGTGAGGTTGCCGCGCTGGCGCACCTCGCCGAGCGTGGCCTGGAGTTTCTCCGCGAGAGAATCGAACATGGACGCTTGATTCTCGCAGCCGCCGCGCTTGCCTCAGGCGACGGCGTTATGGCTTAGTCGCCCTGGCCGACCTGCGGCGGCAAGGACGGCGTCTCGCCTGCCGGGCCGGGGATCTCGGCGCGCCGCGTGAGCGCCTCGCCGATGCCGGCAAAGGCCTGCGCGAACTCCGAGGGCACGACGAACACCTTGTTCGAATCCCCTTCTGCCAGCGCGGGCAGCATCTGCAGGTATTCGTAGCTGAGCAGCTCGCGATCGGGTTTGCCCTCGTGGATCGCCGTGAAGACCGTGTCGATCGCCTTCGCTTCACCTTCGGCGCGCAGGATCGCCGCCTGGCGCTCGCCCTCGGCGTCCAGCACGGCCGCCTGCTGAGCGCCCTCTGCGTTGAGTACGGCGGCCTGCTTGGCGCCCTCGGCCGTGAGGATCTGCGCCTGCTTCTCGCCTTCGGCGGTGAGGATCGCCGCGCGGCGATCGCGCTCGGCGCGCATCTGCTTCTCCATCGCCGTGCGGATGTCCGCGGGCGGGTCAACCGACTTGATCTCCACACGGTTGATGCGGATGCCCCACTTGCCCGTCGCCTCGTCGAGCACCACGCGCAGCTCGGTGTTGACGTTCTCGCGCGCCGTCAGCGTCGCCTCGAGCGTGAGGCCGCCGATCACGTTACGCAGCGTCGTCACGGTGAGCTGCTCGATCGCCTGCAACGGGTTCGCGATTTCATAGGTCGCCGACTTCGGGTCGGTGATCGTGAAATAGAGCACCGTCTCGATGCCCACGACCACGTTGTCTTCGGTGATCACCGACTGCGGCGCGAAGTTCACGACCTGCTCGCGCAGATCCACGAGCGGCTTTACGCGGTCGATGAAGGGCGTGACGATCGTCAGGCCCGGCTCGAGCGTGCGGCTGTAGCGGCCGAGACGCTCAACCACGCCGGCGCGCGCCTGCGGGATCACGCGAATCGAGCGCGAGGCCACGATCAGCGCGAACAGGAACACGACAACAACGACGATCAGGATGGCCATGGACGGGGTTTCCTTTCTTGGGGCTCGCGCGAAAGTTCAGCGCATGCAGAGAGTACGCACAATCAGTGCATCACAAGCGCTGTGGCGCCGCGTATCTCGACTACCTCCACGCGCTCGCCCACGGGGATCACCTCATCTTCGTCGTAGCTGCGCGCCGTCCACACCTCGCCCCCCTCGATACGCACACAGCCCACGCCCTCGTCGTTGGCGATCCGCTCGAGCACCGTCGCGCGCTTGCCCACCAGCGCAGCCGCGCCGGTACGGATCGCGGGCGGCAGTCGGCGGTGACGGCGCGCGACCGGGCGCAGCGCGCCAAACACGACAATCGAGGCGAGCACGAACACCAACACGCTCAGCACCGTGGAGACTCCGAGCAGGCTGACGACCGCGGCGAGCGCCGCACCGAGCGAGAAAGGCAGCAGGTAAAGACCGCCCTGATGCATCTCGCCAACGCCAAGAATGCATGCAGCCACAAGCCAGAGAATCCACTCCATGCCTGCAAGATTAGCTCTCCGCGATCAGCGCGCGCGCAAAGTCCTCCGCGTCGAAGGGGCGTAGATCCTCCACGGACTCCCCCACCCCGATCAACTTGACCGGCAGCTCGAGCTCGCGCGCGATCGCCAGCGCGATCCCACCACGCGCGGTGCCGTCGAGCTTCGTCAGCACCACGCCGCTGACCGCCGCGGTCTGCGCGAACAGCTTCGCTTGGCGCAGGCCGTTCTGTCCGGTCGTGGCGTCGATCGTCAAGAGCGTCTCGTGCGGTGCGCCCTCGAGCTGGCGTGAGATCACGCGGCGCACCTTCGCGAGCTCGGCCATCAGCTCATCCTGGGTGTGCAGGCGCCCGGCGGTATCGATGATCACGACGTCGCTGCCCTTGCTGTGCGCCTGGGCGATTGCCTCGAAGGCAACCGCGCCGGGGTCGGAGCCTTCGGGCCCGGTCACGATCTCGCAGCCCGCGCGCTCGGCCCAGCCTTCAAGCTGCTCGCGCGCCGCCGCGCGGAAGGTGTCCGCGGCCCCCAGCAGCACGCTGCAGCCGAGCTCGCTGCGCAGATGCCAGGCGAGCTTTCCGATCGTGGTCGTCTTGCCCGTGCCGTTCACGCCCACCGCCATGATCACCGTCGGCTTCGCGCGGATGTCGATGTGCCCATCACCGACGCGCGCTGTCTCGGCGAGCAACGCGATCAGGCGCTCTGAGAGCTGTGCGCCTCCCTCGAGCTCACCCGAGCTGCTCTCCTGCTCGAGCGTCTGCACGACCGACGCGGTCGTGCTCGCACCGACGTCGGCCATGATCAGCGCCTCCTCGAGGCGTTCCCAGGTCTGCTCGTCGAGCACACCGAACAGCGTCGCCTGGATCTCTGAGCCGAGCGCCTGGCGCGTCTTGGCCATGCTCTCGCGCAGCCTGCGCAACAGGCCGCGGCGTGGAGGCGCGCCCGCCTCGGCACCCGCGTCATCCTCGCCCGCGCCACCGGCGGGCTCAGAGGTCATGAACAGATCACTCCAGTCGCGCGCCACGAGCCGCGCGAGGATAGCAGCGCCCAGCCGGCCCGGCCTTGATTCTCAGGCCACCTCGGCGACCTGCTCGACCTGCTCGCGCTCCTGCGCCAGCGCCCGCGAGAGCACCTTGGAAACGCCGTCCTGGCCCATCGACACGCCGTAAAGCCAGTCGGCGGCCTCCATCGTGCGCTTCTGGTGGGTGATCACGATGAACTGCGCGCGCGCGGAGTAGCGACGCAGCAGCGCGAGGAAGCGGTCGAGGTTGAGATCGTCAAGCGCGGCCTCGACCTCGTCGAGGATGTAGAACGGGCAGGGACGCGCGAGGAACACCGCGAACAGGAACGCCAGCGCCGTCATCGACTTCTCGCCACCGGACAGCAGCGTGAGGCGCTTCATCGCCTTGCCCGCGGGCGTGATCTCGATCTCCACGCCCGGCAGCTCCTCCTCGCCGGTGTGCTGTTGCTCCTCGCTCTCAGCCTCTGCCTCCGCGGCCGCCTCGAGCGCCTCGCCGTCCTCTGCGCCTGCGGGCAAGGGCTGCCCGCCGAGCACGCCGCGCGGCGCCTGCTCGTCCTTGACGAGGCGCAGGCGGCCGCTGCCGCCGGGGAAGACATCGCCGACGAGCTCCTCGAAGTTGCGCGCCGCCGCCGCGAAGGTCTGCTCGAAGGTCTCCTGGATCTGGCGGTCGGTCTCGCGGATCACGCCGCGCAGCTCGCGCAACGCTGTCTCCAGGTCGCTGCGCTGGCTCTCGAGCTCCTCGACATGCGCGAGCGCCTCCGCGTACTCCTCCTTGGCGAGCGGGTTCACCGGCCCGAGCTGCTCGCGCCGGCGTGTGAGGCGCTCCACGCGTGCGCGCAGCGTCTCGCGTGCCTGCTCATCGAGCTCCGGCGCCTGCTGCTCGCTGGGCTCGAGTCTCAGCCGCTCAGCCACGCTCGCCAGCTCCAGCTCCGCCTCCGCAGCCTGGTCGCGCAGCCGCTGTGCGGCCACCTCGGCGCTCGTGACCGCCTCGCCCGCGGCGCGCAGCGTCGCCTGGATCTCTGCCTCTTGCGCCGCGCACGCACGTAGCTCACCGGCCATCGCCTCGCCCGCTTGACGGTCGGCGGCGAGCTCTGCCTCGAGCTCCGCCACGCGCATCTGCACCGCCTCGGCGGCCTGCTCGAGCGCTTTGGCCAGACGCTCGGCACGCGGCCCGCTCGCCGTGTCCGCCGTGAGCTGTGCGCGCAGTTGCTGCTCACGCGCGGCACGCTGCGCGCGTTCCTGTGCAAGGCGCTCGAGCGCGCGGCGCTCAGCCGCGAGCTCACCCTCGAGCTGTGCACGGCGCACCGCCAGCGGGCCCTCTGCGGGCGCTGCGCGGCGCTGCTCGATCAGCCACTCGCTGCTACGCACCGCCTCCGCGCCCTCCACGCGGCGGCGCTCGCACTCGCGCATCGCACGCTCGGCTGCCGTGCGCTGCTCATCGGCATCGGCGAGCTCGCTCACCGCCTGCTCATAGGCAGCCTGTGACTGATGCTCGGTCTGCGCGGCTCGCTCGGCGTCCACGATCAGACGATCGCGTTCGTTACGCCGCGCGAGCACGCGCTCGCTGCCGCCCTCGCTCAGCTGGCGAACCTCACCCCAGGAGGCAAACCACACACGCCCCGAAGGCGTCACCGCGATCCCTGCGAAGTCATCCGGCAGCACCTCGAGACGCTCCAGCACCCACGCATCGGCGAGCAGCCGCGCCGCGAGCGCGAGCACCTGCGGCGGACCGCTGAGCAGGTCGAGCAGGCGTTGCGCGCTCGGCACCGGCGCGGCTGCGCTCGCAGCCGCTGGCGCCTGCCCGCCCGCGGCGGCGCCGGCGATCAGCGCGGTGCCACCGTCAGGACCCGCGCGGTCGAGCAGCGACTCGGCGCCGGCCACATCCTCAACCACCGCCGCATCCAGGCGCCCACCGAGCGCGGCGGCGAGCGCGAGCTCATAGCCGTCCTTGACGCGCAGCTCCTCGCTCAGCGCCTTTGGCGCGCCCTCCCCGAGCGCGTGGGAGTGACCGCGCAGGAACTGGTTGGCCGCCGCGAGCTCCGCCCCGACGCGTGCGGCCTCGCGGCGCGCCTCCTGCGTGCCACGCTCGCTAGCCGCCAGGCGCTCGCGGGCGCCCTCAGCCACCGCATCGGCCTGCTCCCGCGCCGCCTGCGCCGTTTGCAGCTCGTGCGTGAGCGTCTCGCTGAGCGCGCGCTGGCGCTCGAGTTCGCTTTCGAGCTCAGCCAGCTCGCGTCCGAGCTCCTGCTCGCGGCGCACCGCGATCTCTGCGAGCTCAGCCTCGAGCGCCGGGATTCGTGCTTCAGCGGCGTGCGGCGCGTCCTTTTCGCCGGGCTGCGTGCCCGGGGCGTGAAGCGCGGCCAGCTCCTGCTCGATGCGGGCGATTCGCCGCGCGAGCGCCGCGGCGCCCGTCGCGACCTGCTCGGCGCGCAAGCCGAGCCGCTCGCGCGCGGAGCGTCCCTCATAGACGCGCCGTGAAAGCGCGTCGTGGCGCTCGGCGCGCTCTGAGAGCGCGCGCTCGGCCTGCCCGCGGCGCTCGATCATCTGCGCCAAAAGCGCCTCGGTCTCGCCGCGACGTCCGCGCGCCTCAGCCACCTGCTGCTCGGCGAGGCCAAGCTCGACGCGACAGGCCGCCACAACGTCTGTGGCGAGCTCCCAGCGTGCCTGCAGGATCTGCTGCTCGAGGCGCTCGTGCAGCTCGGCCGCTTCGGCCTGTCGCTTCAGCGGGCGCAACCGCGCGCGCGCCTCACGCTCGATGTCGAGCGCGCGGTCGAGGTTCTCCTGCGTGCGCTCGAGCTTCAACTGTGCGCGGCGGCGGCGCTTGCGGTGCTTGCCAAGGCCGGCCGCCTCCTCGATCAAGAGCCGTCGCTCGCGCGGCTTTGAGGTCACGATCGCATCGACTTTGCCCTGCGAGATGACCGAGTGCGTCTCCTTGCCGAGACCCGTGTCTGAAAGCACCTCGATCACGTCGGTGAGCCTGCAGCGCGCGCCGTTGAGCCGATAGCCACCCTCGCCCGCGCGATCGAGGCGGCGCACGATCGAGATCTCACTCAGCGGCAGATCGACGGTGCCATCGGAGTTGTCGAGCACGATCTCGACCTCCGCCGCGCTGCGCGCCTGCACCCCGCGACCGCCGCCGAAGATCACGTCCTGCATCGACTGCCCGCGCACCGCCAGCGGCGACTGCTCGCCCATCGCCCACAGCACCGCGTCGGTGACGTTCGACTTGCCCGAGCCGTTGGGCCCGACGACCACGCTCACGCCCTCGCCGAAGTCCAGCCGCGTGCGATCGGGGAACGACTTGAAGCCGCTCAGCGTCAGGGACTTCAGCCGCATCGCCACCTCCATGAGTGCGCGGGGCAAGCTGGAGGAGGACGCAGGGAGCGTGGCGTACTACGTACACGAGCGACCGAGGACGCCGATCCAGCGCCGCCATGCGCGCTCATGGATCGCTCGCCAGCTGCTCGACGGCCGCTTGTGCGGCCTCCTGCTCGGCGTGCTTCTTGCTGCGCCCGCTGCCACTGCCGAGCTCGCGTCCTTCGACGCGCGCCAGCACCGAGTAGGTGCGCTCGTGCGGTGGCCCCTCCTCGCCGGTGATCTCGTATGTGACCTCCGCGCCGCGACGCGCGAGCAGCTCCTGCAGCGCCGACTTGAAGTCCACGGGATGCTCCAGGGCCTCCTCGATCTCCGGGCTGAAAGCCTCCACGACCGCCTCCGCGGTGCGCTCGTAGCCGGCGTGCAAGTAGCAGGCGCCGATCACCGCCTCGATCACCGAGGCGAGCACCCGCTCGGTCTCCACGAGCGCTTGCGCGCTCTCGCCGCCGCCCGCAGGCGCCGCCGCGAGCAGACGCTGCGGCAGTCCCAAGCGCTCCGCGACCGCCCGGCAGGAGGGACCGGAGACGGCCTGCGCGCGGATCTTCGTGAGCCGCCCCGCACCGAAGCGCTCGGCCTCCAGACGCGGATATAGATGGGTGGTCACCGCCAGCCCCAGCACGCTGTCGCCGAGGAACGCCAACCGTGTGTAGGAGTCGCTGCGCCGCTCGCTCCAGGAGGCGTGCGTGACGGCCTGGCGCGCGAGCTCCTCGGGCAGCTCTTCGAGCAACTCGCCGAGCAGCATCATTGCCCCGCATCGGCGGCTCCCGCGTGCGTGAGGACGAAGTCCACCGCGGCGCCGACCGTGAGGATCTGGGCTGCCTGCTCGTCGGACATGCGCAGGCCGTAGGTGTCCTCGAGCTCCTGCACGAGCGTGTAGAGGTCGAGCGAGTCCGCCTCGAGATCCTCCTTGAAGCGTGTGCCCTCGCCGATCTGCGCCGCTTCGAGGTCGAGCTCGTCGACGAGGTGCTCGCGGATTAGGCCCAGCACCGACTCTCTGGTGTGCTCGCTCATGGTTGCGGCACGCTAGCGTCCGGCGCGGACAGCGGCGAGCGCTTCAGCGCGCCGGCCTGCTCGAGCGCGCGGTGGGTCTGTCCGACGATGTCCGCCTGCACGCCCCGCTGCGCGCGCAGGATCGCCTGGGCGAAGCCGGCGCGCTTGAAACGCCCGTGCGGCACCACGCCGAGCTGGCGCAATCCGAGCAGGTAGGCGCCACCGTTGGCTTCCGGGTCGATCTCCGCACGAAAGGAGCCGAGCGCGCCGCGCAACAGCGCTCCACCGAGCTTCGCGCGCGTGGAGGACATCGCTGCCTCGCGGACCGCGCCGAGGATCGTCTGCGAGACGGCCTCCATCAGCTTCAGCGCGATGTTGCCCGTGAGGCCGTCGGTCACGATCACATCGGCGCGAGCGCCCATCACCTCGCCGCCCTCGACGTTGCCGACGAACTCAAACGCCGAAAGCTCCTTGCCAGCGCGCTCGGCGAGCTCGGCGTGGGTCTCGAGCACGAGCGCGCTGCCGCGCTCGGCCTCCTCGCCGTTTGACAGCAGCCCCACGCGCGGATGCTCGATGCCGAGCACGCTCCGTGCGAGCGCGGCGCCCATGAAGGCGAACTGCACGAGGTGCTCGCGACGCGCCTCGGCGCTCGCGCCCACATCCAGCAACGTGACGGGGTGTCCGGGCACGGGCACCGGGATCGCCAGCGCCGGGCGGTAGATGCCGCGCGCACGCTTGATGTTGAAGGTTCCCGCCGCAAGCGCCGCACCGGTGCCGCCGGCGCAGACGAGCGCCTGCGCGCGCCCCTCCGCGACCGCGCGCGCGGCGAGCACGATCGACGCCTCAGGCGTGCTGCGCGCCGCGCTCACCGGGTCGGCGGCCTTCGCGATCGAGACGGGCGCGTCGATCAGCTCAACGCCCTCCCCCACCTCGCCGATCTCAGCGGCGGGGGCGAACAGCAGCACGCGCGCACCCTGCTCGGCGGCGAGCGCCGCGCCGGCGGCGACCTCCGCGGGCCCGAGATCCGCGCCGTTACAGTCGACGGCGATCACGACCGGGGTCGCTCCCCGCGGAGAGCCGGCCGGCGAAGACGAGGACGAGGCCTCGATCGTCACTGCCGCCTAGTCGTGGTCGTGGTCGTGCTCGTGATCGTGCACGCTAGTCACGATCTCGCGGCCCGCGTAGGTGCCACACACGGGACACACCCGGTGCGGCCGACGTGGGCTGTGGCACTGGGGGCACGCGTTCAAGGCGGGCGTGCCGATCTTGTGCTGCGCGCGGCGCTTAGCGGTGCGGCTGTGGGATTGCTTTTTCTTGGGGACGGCCATCGCGGTCCAGAAGGCTACCAGCACCCAGCGGCTGATCCGCCGCGCCTTACTCGCGCTACTCGAGCTCGAGCTCGCGCAGCTTCGCCCAGCGTGGGTCGGGCGGCGCCTCGTGGTGATGCTCGGGGCCCGCCTCGGCGAGGTCCACGGCGCACACCGGGCACAGCCCCGGGCAATCCTCGCGGCAGAGCACCTGCGCGGGCAGCGCCAGCGCGAAAGCGTCGCGCGCCCAGGCGGCCAGGTCGAGCACCTCCTCCTTGACGTAGGGGCTTTCGAGCTCCTCGCCGCCGCCGGGCACGTCCACCTCCCGCGCGTCGATCGCGATCTTCGGCGCGGCGGGCTTCAGGCAGCGCATGCACGGGCCCGTGAGCGCCGCAGCGAAGCGCAGCCGCAATGCGTAGCCGCCGCCGGCCATGCGCGAGATCGTGAGCTCCGCCGAGACGAGCGGCGGCTCGGCGGTGTAGCGCTCGCTGCCGAGCACGAGCGCCGCGATCGGCGCCTCGAGCGTCAGTCGCTTGCCCTCCCCGCCGCTGAGGCGCAGGCTCGCGAGATCTAGCTCATGGGTTGCGCCGGCCATCTCCTTTCAGGCTAGCGACGGGGCTAAGTCTCGCTTCTTCAGGCCTCGGCCTGTAGCTCGCGCTTGAGGATCTTGCCCGTAGCGTTGCGCGGCAGCTGATCGAGGAAGACGACCTCGCGCGGCACCTTGTAGCGCGCGAGGTTCTGCTTGACGTAGGCCTTGATCTCCTCCGCGTCGAGCTCAGAGCCGCTCCGTGGCACCACAAACGCCTTCAGACGCTGGCCGAACTGCTCGTCGGGGACGCCCAGCACGGCGGCCTCCTCGATGGCCGTGTGATCGGCGAGCAGATCCTCGACCTCGCGAGGGAACACGTTCTCACCGCCGCTGACGATCATTTCATCGTCGCGACCGTCGACGAACAGCCGCCCGCCCGCGTCGAAGTGGCCCACGTCGCCGGTGCTCATCAGCCCGCGCACGATCTCCTTGCCGCCACCGCCCGTGTAGCCCTCGAACATCATCTCGTTGGCCACGAAGATGCGCCCGCTGCCTCCGTTTGTGACCTCTCCTCCAGCCTCGTCGAGCAGCTTCACCACGGTGCCGATCGGCGCGCGCCCGGCCGTGCCAGGCGCGGCGCGCAGGTCCTCGGGCGTGGCGATCGTCGCCCAGGCGACCTCGGTTGAGCCGTAGAGGTTGTAGAGAACGTCTCCAAAGATGTCCATCGCGCGCGTGGCCATCTCACCCGGCAGCGCCGAGCCGCTGAGCGCGATGATGCGCAGCGCGCGCAGGTCATAGCGCGCGATCGTCTCGGGGCCCAGCTCGAGGATCCGCTGCAGCATCACGGGCACCAGCGCGAGCGCGCTCGCACGGTGATGCGCCGCAGCGCGCAGCGTGTCCTCAGGGTCGAACTTGCGCCGCAGCACGAGCGTCGAGGCGAGCGGCAGCGCGAGCGTGAAGTGCGCGAAGCCCCAGGAGTGGAACATCGGCGCAGCGATCATCGTCGTTTCGCGCGCGTGCAGCGGGATCTTCGAGAACAGCGCCGCAACCGGCTCGAGCGAGTCGGGCTGGTTGCGAGCGGCGCCCTTCGGCGTGCCGGTGGTGCCCGAGGTGAGGATCACGACGCGACCGGACTCCTCGGGAGGTTCGAGTTCGGAAACATCGCCGCGGGCGATCAGCTGCTCGAGCAGCGGCTCAGACGGCGTCGAGCCTGGCTCACTCCAGGCGATGAAGCGTTTACGTCCGCCCACTCCTTCGCTGACGAGCCCTGCGAACTCTTCGTCGTAGATCACCGCCGCCGGGTCCTCACGCACGAGCACATCGGTGATCTGCGGCCCCGCGAAAGCGGTGTTCAGATACAGCGCGCTCGCGCCGAGCTTCGAACAGGCGACGGTCGCCTCGATGAAGCCGCGATGGTTGCGGCACATGATCGCCACGCCGTCCTGAGCGCGCACGCCGGCCCGCGCGAGCTCGTGCGCAAGCGCGTTCGTGCGTGCCTGCACCTCCGCGAAGGTCAGCGTGCCGCGCTCGTCCACGATCGCCGCGCGCTGCGGATAGCGGGCCGCCGCGCCGGCGTAGGCGGCCGCCGGGGTCGGACCCCAGCGGCGTAGCGCGCGCAGCGAGCGCAGCGCACGGTCGGGCCGTGTCGGCGCGAGCATGCCCGTCCCCATCAGCGTCTTTGCGACGTAGAGCTTGTGCTTAGCGAGCTGTGTGTTCACGAGCGGACCCTACTCAAAACGCGCTCGCCCTCGAGAAAATGCCGCATGCAGCACGGCCTAAAACGCTCGTAGAGCGCCTCTAGCTGACCTCGGCCGGTTCGTCCTTGCCCTGCAGGCGCTCGCGGCCGCGCTGCACGGCGGCGATGAACTTCGAAAGGTTGACCTCGAGCGTGTTGAGGATCTCATCGGCGTAGTCCTCGGCGCCGAGGCGGATCTCGCGCTCGCGTGCGCGGGCGTCCTCGACGATGTCCTCGGCGGCGCGCTCGGCCTGCTTGGTGACCTCCTCCTCGCCGACGAGGCGCTCCTGGCGCTCGCGCGCGTCCTTGATGATGCGCTCGGCCTCCTTCTTGGCCTCCGCGAGCATCTCCTGGCGCTCCTTGACGATCCAGCGCGCCTGCTTGATCTCCTCGGGGATCGTGGCGCGCATCTGGTCGAGGATGTCGTAGATCTCCTCCTTGTCGACGCGCACCTGATCGGTCAGGGGCACAGGCTTGGCGTTGTGCACCAAGTCGTCGAGCTTGTCTATGAGTACCAGGACATCCATCTAAAGACCACCTCCGCGCTTCTCCATTTCGTCAGCGTGTCAGCTCTTCCTGCAAGCGCCGGGCAACCTCGTCGGGCACGAGGTCGTCGATCCGGCCTCCAAACGTGGCGAGCTCCTTGACGCCACTCGATGACAGGAAACTGTACTGCGGGCTGGCCATCAGGTAGACCGACTCGATCTCCGGGTCCTGGCGGCGGTTGAGCTGGTTCATCTCGAGCTCGTACTCGAAATCAGAGATCGCGCGCAGGCCCTTGACAATTGCGCGCGCGCCGATGCTGCGTGCGAAGTCGACAACGAGCGTCGAGAACGGCTCCACGCGCACCGTCTCCAGATCGGCCAGCGCTCGCTCGATGAAAGCGACGCGCTCGTCGATGCCGAACAGCGCGCTGCTCTTGCGCACCGAGCGGTTGACGACCGCCACAACCACCTCGTCGTAGAGGTTCGCCGCACGGCGAATCACGTCTAGGTGGCCGTTGGTGATCGGGTCATAGCTGCCCGGGCACACGGCGATGGCGTTGTCTGGTCGGGTCATGGGTGGCGGTGGATTGTGATCGAGGTGTCGCCGTAGCGTCTTTGGCGCTCGACCCCCAGCTCGCCTGTCCCCGTCTCAGGGAGCTCCAGCGGCTCTCGCCGGTCGCTCTCGAGCACCACGCGCGCACCTGGCGCCAAAAGCGCCGGAAGCAGCGCTCCGAGCTCCTGCGCCCATGCTTGCGCTTGCCCGTAAGGAGGGTCGATGAACACGAGATCGTATGTCTCTTTGCCCGCGCGTGCACTGCGCAGGGCCGCCGCCGCGTCGCTGCGGCGCAGCTCAGCAGCCTGCGCGTCGAGCTCGAGCGCCGCCAGGTTCTCTGCCAGCACGCCCGCCGCCGCACCGTCACGCTCCACGAAAACGGCGTGCTCGGCGCCGCGCGAGAGCGCCTCGATGCCGAGCGCGCCGCTGCCCGCAAACAGGTCGAGCACGCGCGCGCCGGAGATCTCGCCGAGCATCGAGAAAAGCGCCTCGCGCACCCGCTCGGCGGTCGGGCGCGTACCCCTCCCGGGCGGCGCCTTCAGGCGCCTGCCACCGAGACGTCCCGCGATCACGCGCACGGCTAGATGATCGATTCGGCGAGGGTGTGCCGTTTTTCCGGGTGTGCGGCTGGTCGAGTCTGCCTAGGACGCAGGCCGAAGCCCTTGCTGGCGGCAAGGGCAAGGCCGAGGACAACGGCAGGCGAAGGCCAGACGTGCGTCCGGCGGTGCAGCGTCGTCGAATCGATCATCGTTAGACCGCGATCGGCCCGGGCTCCTCGGCGCCGAGCCTGCGCTCCAACTCGATGCCCAGCAGCGCGTGCTCCGCCGTGCTCAGCTCGGGGTCCGCCGCGATGATCGCCTCAGCCTCCGCGCGGGCCTGCTCGAGCAGCTCCGCGTCCTCGGGCAGGCGCGCGACCGCGAAATGCCCGAAGCCCGACTGGCGCGTACCCGTCAGCTCGCCCTCGCTGCGCAGCTCGAGATCGATCTCCGCCAGGCGGAAGCCGTCGGAGTGCGTCACGAGCGCGCGCAGTCGCGCGCCCGCGCGCTGGCCCGGCGTGCCCACCAGCAGGCAGCTCGAACGGTGCTCGCCGCGCCCCACCCGCCCGCGCAGTTGATGCAGCTGTGAGATGCCGAAGCGCTCCGCGTTCTCGATCAGCATCACGGTCGCGTTGGGCACGTCGATGCCGACCTCGATCACGGTGGTAGCGACGAGCACCTGCGCGCGGCCAGAGGAGAAGTCGCTCATCGCCTGCTGCTTCTCGGCGGGGCGCATGCCGCCGTGTAGCAGCGTGAGCTCATAGCCCTTCAGCTCGCCCTTGGCGAGCCGCTCGAGCTCCGCGGTCGCGGCGCGCAGCTCCACGTGTCTCGCCCCGCCAACGGCGCTGAGATCGCCCGTCGGGGGCTGCCCGGCGCCCTCATCCACGACTGCCTGCTCGATCAGCGGGCAGACCACATACGCCTGGCGACCCGCGTCGAGCTCTGCGCGCAACAGCTCATAGCCCGCCTCACGCTCGGCCTCGCCGCTGATCAGGCGCGTGTCGATCGCCTGCCTGCCGACGGGCAGCTCGCGCAGCTTGCTCGTGTCGAGATCCGGGTAGCGTGCGAGCGCCAGCGTGCGCGGGATCGGCGTGGCGGTCATGTGCAGCGTGTGCGGCGGCTCCGCGCCATCCTGGCGACCGAGCGCTGCGCGCTGGCGCACACCGAAGCGGTGCTGCTCGTCGATCACCGCAACCGCCAGGCTGCGGAACTGCACGTCTGCCTCGATCAGCGCGTGTGTGCCCACGATCAGCGAAAGCTCGCCGCTTGCGAGCTTCGCGAGGATGTCGCGCCGGCGCGCCGCGGGCGTCGAGCCGCTGAGCAGCGCTGCGGACACCGGCTCCGCGCCGAGCAGACGCTGGATCGTCGCGAAGTGCTGCTCGGCGAGCGTCTCCGTGGGGGCCATCAGCGCGGCCTGGCGGCCGTGCTCGACCGCGCGCAGCATCGCGTACAGCGCCACCACCGTCTTGCCGCTGCCGACCTCGCCCATCAGCAGCCGCTGCATCGGGAAAGCGCACGCTAGGTCCTCGCGGATCTCGGCGATCGCGCGCAGCTGATCGCCCGTCGGCGTGAACGGAAGGCCCCCTGAGAGCCAGCGCTCGCTGAGCGTCGGCGCCTCCTCCAGCACCGGCGCACCGCTCTGGGCGCGACGCCACCCTCGCCGCTTGAGGAACAGCAGCTGCGTGAGCAAAAGCTCCTCGAAGGCCAGCCGGCGCCTGCCGATCTCGAGGTCCTCGGCGCTGCGCGGAAAGTGCATCGCCGCAAGCGCACCCGCCCGGTCGGGTAGCTCGTGGGTCACCCGTGTAGCGGCCGAGAGGGCCTCGAGCACGTCGCTGAGCGCCGCGCGCGCGCCCTGCACGAGCGTGAGGATCTGCGTTGAGCTCACGCCCTCCGAGGCCGGGTAGTGCGCCACCGCGCCGCCCTCCCCCGCGGGTATTTGCGCCGGCGCGTCCGCCGCGAGCGCGTGGTGTGAGACGCCGAAGCCGCCGCGCCCATCGGCCTTGCCGTGCAGCAGCAGGCGCGTGCCCGGCGGATAGCGCTCCACCAGCCAAGGCTGGTTGAAGAACGCCACGCGCATCGTGGCGCTCGCGTCGAAGACGGTGGCCTCCACCAGCGGGCGCATGCCGCGCCGCCGTACCGCTCGCGCGGCGATGCGCCGCACCTCGACCGCCACCGTGGCCTGTTCGCCCGCGCGCAGCGCCGCCACGGTGCGCGCCTCGCGGCTATCGCTCGGCAGGTGCTCGAGCAGCTCGCCGACCGTGTGCAGGCCGAGCGCGCGCATCGCGCCGGCCTGCTTCTTCGCAGGCAGCTCAAGCGGAGCGTCCAGCCGCGACGGGCACGGCCAGCGCAGCGGCGCGGCCAGAAGCTCCGAGCGGCTCAGCCCCTGCTTCGAGGCGAACGCACGCGCCGGGGCGCGAATCCGCTGTGCCCACTCGCTCAGTGCGCCCGCCGGCTCCTCTGTGGCGCTCGCCGGCATCGCCTGCCCATCATGATCGCGGCGGCGGTCGTAACCGGGCGAGGCACCATGCCGATGTCCTCACTCGGCGGACAGCAGCCACCAGTAGGCCGCCTGGCCACCGTGGCGAAGCTCGAGCTCGACCGCTGCGTTGACCATCTCCTGCACCTCGCCGAGGCCCACCGGAGCGCCCTCGCCGGCGAGCACGCTGATCAGCTCGGGCGTCTCAAACTCCTCGCTAGCAGCCGCCAGCACGCCGAGCACCGCTTCGAGCGTCGCGCGCGGCTCACCCCACGCGAGCACCTCATCCTCCACGAAGCCCACCGCGTCGCCGCGCGCGAAACGTCCCTGCGCATCATCGCGCGCCGCCGGCGCAACCGCGCCCGTGCGTACCCGCGCGAGCGCTTCGCTCAACGCCTGCCCGTTCTCCTCCAGAGAACGCTCGAGCGACAGCGCCACCGCCGCCGAAAGACCCGCCTGCTGGCTCGTCGTGGGCGCAACCAGCACCTGCTTGTCGGAGAGCTTTGCGGCGTGCTCGGCCGCCATGATCACGTTCGCGCTGTTCGTAAGCAGCACGACCTCCTCGGTCGGCACGTCGTGGATGCCCGCCAGCAGGTCGTAGGTGGAGGGGTTCAGCGTCGGCCCGCCGTCGATCGTCTGCACACCGAGCTCGTGGAACATCTCCTGCAGCCCCGCGCCGTTGACCACCGCGACGGCGCCGCAACGCAGATCCTGGCGCGGCAGCGCAGAACCGGCGGGCATGCCGGGATGCGCGCCTGCAGCTGAGCCGCCGACGCTGACCGCCGCGAGCTGCGCGGCGCTCTCGAGGCGCTCCTCGCGCTCTGCAACCTGCGCGTGCATATCGGCCACGTCGAGATGTGACACCTCGCCGGCCGCGGCGAACACCGCCGTCGCGAACGCGGGCTCATCGGTGTGCAAGTGCACCTTCAGCGTGCTCGCATCGCCCACGACGAGCACCGAGTCGCCCAGTTCCTCCAGCGGGCCGATGAAGCGCGCCGCGTTCAGGCCGCTGCCGGTGACCGCGAAGTTCGTGCAGAAGCGATAGGTGCTCGACTCGTGCTGCGGGTGGCTGATTCGCGCTGGCGCGTGGTGATCGAGCTGCGGCGGATCTTCGCCGCGCAGCGCCGCCACGACGCCCGCGAAGATGATCGTCAGCCCATAGCCGCCCGCGTCGACCACGCCCGCATCGCGCAGCGCAGCCAGCAGCTCGGGGCCGCGCTTGACCGAGTCCTGCCCGGCGTGCACCGCGCTCTCGAGCGCTTCGGCGATCGCCTTGTCTTGCGCCTCGGGCTCGGTGGCCGGGCCCAGCCTGGGGTTCTCGGGGCTGTGCGCCACGTCGGTCACGATCCGGTGCGCCATCTCGCGCGCGACCGTGAGGATCGTGCCCTCCGCGGGTTCGCGCACCGAGGAGTAGGCACGATCGGCCGCGTTGGCGAGCGCCGCGCCGATCAGCGTCGCGTCGATCAGCTGGCCCGGACGGCTCACGAGCTCCTCTGCCGCGCCGCGAATCAGCTGCGAAAGGATCACGCCCGAGTTGCCGCGCGCGCCGAGCAGCGCCGCGCGCGCGACCGACTGCACGATCTCCTCGCGGCCGATCTCATCGATCGTGCGCCCCTCGTCGCTGCCCTGCAGCCGGTCGAGCTCGCTCAGCACCGCGCGCAGCGTGAGCGCCATGTTGTCGCCCGTGTCTCCGTCAGCCACGGGGAACACGTTGAGGTCGTTGACCTCCTCACGGCGCGATTCGAGATGGGCGAGCGCACCGGCCACAGCGGCGCGAAAGCGGACCAGATTGGTATCGGTCACCTCGACACGTCTATCAGCTTCCGCGGCCGGTGCGCAGTGTGCTGGGCGAATGGATGGCCGTGCCCTGCGCCCTCCTCACAGTGAATGGGGCGCCGCAGGCGCCCCGGCTCAGAGCGCCTTCGTGACCTTTCCGGCCTTGAGGCAGCGCGTGCACACATAGACGCGCTTCGGCGCCTTTCCTACGAAGATTCTCACCTTCTGCAGGTTCGGGTCAAAGCGGCGCTTGGTCGCGACCATCGAGTGGCTGCGACTCTGACCGAACGCCGGACCCTTGCCGCAGCTGTGACATACCTTTGCCATGAAGCGCGCAGTCTAGCCGCTTGAAAGCTCACTGCGCAGCAAGGCCATCCGCAACACCGCCTCGGCGGCGTGCGCGCCCTGGTCGCGCTTGCCACCGCCGGTGCGCGCAAGCGCCTGCTCCATCGTCGCGCAGGTGAGCAGGCCGAAGGCGCATGGCACGCCGGTGTCGAGCTGCACGCGCATCACGCCCGCGGCGGTCTGTGCACAGACGAAGTCGTAGTGGTCTGTCTCGCCACGGATCACCGCGCCAAGGCATGCGACGCCCGCGAAGCGCCCGCTGCGAGCCGCATAGCTCGCCGCCAGCGGCAGCTCGAAGGCTCCGGGGACGTCGAACACCTCGACGTCCTCGTGCCCGGCCGCGGCGAAGGCGGTGCGCGCGCCGGCGATCAGCCGCTCAGCGAGATCCTCATAGAAGCGGGCGACCGCAATCGCGAAGCCGGCGCTCACCGCGTCGGGGTCTCCCCCGCCCGATCGCTGCGGGCGCCGTCGTCGTCCGCGCTCGCGGCGGAGCGCTCGCGCTCTTCGCGTAGCAGCTCCTCGTCGAGGTTCAGGCCCTGATGGTGCAGCGTGTGCCCCATCCGTTGCGCCTTCGTGCGCAGATACGCCTCGTTGTGCTCGTTGGGCGCGTGCTCGATCGGGATCTGGCCGCTGACCGATAGCCCATAGCCCTCGAGGCCGCGGATCTTCTTGGGGTTGTTCGTCAGGATGCGGATCGAGCCGAGCCCGAGGTCCACGAGGATCTGCGCGCCGATGCCATAGTCGCGCAGGTCGGCGGGCAGACCGAGACGCTCGTTGGCTTCAACCGTGTCGAGGCCGTCCTCCTGCAGACGGTAGGCGCGCAGCTTGTTGAGCAGCCCGATGCCGCGACCCTCTTGAGAGAGGTAGAGCAGCACGCCCTGGCCCTCGCGCTCGATCATCGACAGCGCCGATTCGAGCTGCTCGCCGCAGTCGCAGCGCAGCGAGTGAAAGACATCCCCCGTGAGGCACTCCGAGTGCACCCTCACGAGCACGTCGGGGCGCCCCGACACCTCGCCCTTGACGAGCGCCACGTGGTGCTTGTCGTCCACCAGCGAGCGGTAGCCAACCGCCTCGAAGTCGCCGAAGGTCGTCGGCAGCCGCGTGGCCACGACGCGTTCCACGAGCTTGTCGTGGCGGCGGCGGTATGCGATCAGGTCAGCGACCGTGACCATGCTCAGACCGTGCCGCGCGCAGTACTCGACGAGTTCCGGCACGCGCGCCATCGTGCCGTCGTCGTTCATCACCTCACAGATCACCCCAGCGGGGTTCAGCCCCGCCAGCCGCGCGAGATCGACCGCCGCCTCGGTCTGGCCCGCGCGCTCGAGCACGCCCCCGGCTCGACTCTTCAGCGGGAACACGTGGCCAGGCTGCACGAGGTCGCGCGGTGCGGACTCGGGGTCGATCGCGACCTGGATCGTGTGCGCGCGGTCGTGCGCGGAGATGCCCGTCGTGACGCCCTCGCGCGCCTCGATCGAGACCGTGAACGGCGTTTCGAAGGAGGACTCGTTCTTGGCCGCCATCAGGTCGAGCCCGAGATCGTCGCAGCGCTCGGAGGTCAGCGACAGGCAGATCAGCCCGCGCCCCTCCTTGGCCATGAAGTTGATCGCCTCGGGCGTCGCGAACTGCGCCGCGAGCGTCAGATCGCCCTCGTTCTCGCGATCCTCGTCGTCACAGACCACGACCATCTTGCCCTCGCGGACGTCCTCGATCGCCTGCTCGATCGTCGCGAACGGGGTGGTGGTCGATGGGCTCATGCGCGTGCCTGCAGCAGTCGCTCGACGTGCTTGGCGAGAATGTCGACCTCGATGTTCACACGCGAACCCTCGCCGATCTCGCCGAGGTTTGTCCGCTCGAGCGTCTCGGGGATCAGCGAGACCGCGAAACCGTCGTCCTCCAGCGCGCTCACCGTGAGGCTCACGCCGTCAACCGCCACGGAGCCCTTCTCGACCAGATAGCGCGTCAGATCAGGGTCGGCCGCGATCTCGAGAATCCGCGCAAAGCCGTCCTGCTCTGAGCGGCGCACGGTGCCCGTGCCGTCGACGTGCCCCTGTACCACGTGACCGCCGAGACGGTCGGCGGCGCGCAGCGCGAGCTCCAGGTTCACGCGTGCGCCCCGCTGCAGAACGCCGAGCGAGGTGCGCGCGAGCGTCTCGTGCATCGCCTGCGCCGCAAAGCCTTTGCCGTTGACCTCCGTGGCGGTCAAGCAGACGCCGTTGACCGCAATCGAGTCACCCTCCGTCAGCTCTCCCGCAAGCGCGCTCTCGATGCGCAGCGTGGCGCCCTGCGCGTCGAGCTCGAGCTCCTCGACGCTGCCGAGGTCCGCTACCAGCCCGGTGAACATCAGGGTGCGCTCATTCTTTGCTCACCACTCCCGCAGTCGCGCCGAGATCAGCAGGTCCTCGCCGACGCTCTCGCAGCTCATCGTCAGCGCGCGCAGCGCCTCAGAGATGCGCTCGACGCCTTCGCCCTCGAGCGGGTCGCGCGCGGCGCTGCCGCCGAGCAGGAGCGGCGCGAGGAACAGTCGTATTTCATCGATCTCACCCGCGTCGAGGAACGCGCCGGCGAGGTGCGGGCCGCCCTCCAAGAGGACCGAGGCGACGCCCAGCGCGCCGAGCTGATCGAGGCCCGAGCGCACGCGCGCGGGCTCGTTTTCGCCGGTCGCCACGAGCACCTGCGCGCCGGCCGCCTCCAGCGCGTCGGTCTCTGAGCGCGCTGCCGCGCGCGAGACCACCACGGTGAGCGGGATCTGCTCCGCGGCTGCCAGCAGCTGTGAGCTCGGCGGAAGCCGCGCGAGCGAGTCGAACACGACCCGTCGCGGCTGATCGCCCGGCTCGGCGGCCAGCCCGTCGGGGCGCGCGGTGAGCTGCGGGTCATCGGCGAGCGCCGTGCCGATGCCCACCACCACCGCGTCGACGGACGCGCGCCAGCGGTGCGCGAGGCCGCGGCTGTCCTCGCCGCTGATCCACTGCGAGTCGCCTGTGCGCGTGGCGACCTTGCCGTCGAGCGTCATCGCGGACTTGAACAGCACCCACGGCCGACCCACACGCGCGTGCTTGCGAAACGCCTGGTTCAAGAGCCTTGCGCTCGCCGCCAGCTCGCCGCCAGCGAGGACCACCTCCACGCCCTCGTCACGCAGGATGCCAAGGCCGCGTCCTGAGGCCTTCTCGGTGGGGTCATCAGAAGCGACGACCACGCGACGGATGCCCGCCTGCAGGATCGCGTCGGTGCAGGGCGGCGTCTTGCCCTCGTGGCAGCAGGGCTCGAGCGACACGTAGAGCGTCGCGCCCGCGAGGTCCTCCATGCCACACGCCTCGATCGCGTTGACCTCCGCGTGAGCGCCGCCGTATTGCTGATGCCAACCCTCGCCGAGCACCTCACCGTCGCGCGCGATCACGGCGCCGACCACGGGGTTGGGCTTGACCGCACCTGTGCCCCTGCGCGCGAGCTCCACGGCGCGCGTCAGGTGCAGCTCGTCGGTATCGGTGCAGCTGGGCATCGCTCCCATCCAGGATAACCCTGCGCGCGCCGTGACCCGGTGCGACACCCGGCAAGACGATCGCGTCGGGGTCACTGGCCCGCGCAGCGCCCGCCGTGCAGACGATAGATCGCGATCGCGGGGCCTGGGCGGTGGTAGGCGAGCGGGTAGTAGTCAAAGCTCCAGTCGAAGTTGAACGCCACCGGCGCGGCGCCGCGCGCGTAAGGCGAGGCGCTGTAGAGGAGCTGCCCCTGCTGGGCGAGCGCGCGGTAGTAGGCGATCGCGCGCGGGACCCCCGCGGGGTCTGTGAGCGCGCGCCCGTACTGCGTGGAGCCGATCAGCACCCAGCAGAAGCCCGTCTGCTCGTAGTAGCCGATCAGCTCGGGCGTCAGCGTCGTGACGTAGTTCTCGATCCCTACTTTGTGGGGGTTTTCGGGTTCGAAGCGCCCCGTCGCGGAGATGCGCGACTCCATTGAGGCGTACTTGCACCAGCGGTAGCGCGGGCAGGCCGGCGCGCCGGCGCGTTCGCCCGCCCAGTCGTCCGGCGAGACCGGCTCGGCGACGATCTTTGCGCCGCGCGGGATGTGATCGACCATCCAGGCGCGCGTGAGGTTGCGCGTGTCTGCTCGCGAGAGCACGAGCCCGGCGTGGATGCTGAAGATGAGGCCCTGTGCGAGCAGCGCAGCGACGAGCAGCGTCGCGAGCGCTGCCGCCACGACAGGGGCGTGTCGAGTGCGTGCGTGCAGCTGCGTGGTGAGGCGCGCGTTCGCGATGCGCAGGAGGCAGACCGCGCCGTAGGCGCCCAGCAGGCACAGGATCGGGAAGATCGGCAGCAGCCAGCGCCCGAAGTAGCGGCCCTGCAGCCCCATGAACGCGAGGAACGCCAGCGGCGCGGGCACGAGCAGCCAGCCGAGCCGCGCGTTGGCGCGCCAGATCGTGGCGGCGCCGCCGAGCGCGAACAGCGCAGGCGCCCAGCCGAGCCCCCAGGTCAGCGACCACAGGTAGTAGATCAGCCCCCCCTGCTTGGGCGCGCCGAGCTTGCCCTGCGCTTCGGCGGAAAGCGAGGACTGGTGCACGAGTTCGGCGTGGAAGCGCGAGTAGTCGAGCAGCGCATAGGGGTTCGCGATCAAAAAGCCCCCAAGCGCCGTCGCGCCGGCGAGCGCGAGGCCGCCGAGCACACGTCTGTTACGGGCCGCCTCCGCCTCGAGGAACTGCGTGGCCGCGGCGGCGGCGAGCGCTAGCACGACGATGCCCGCGGTGTACTTGCTCGCGCAGGCCAGCCCGAGCCCGACGCCCGCAAGCAGATAGTCGCGTGGCGCGCCTCTACGCAAGATCCCCGCGCTGCCGAGCAGCGACAGCGTCAGCGGCGCGAGCGTGGGCACGTCGTTGAGCGCGAGGTGCGCATAGAAGACGGGCAGGAAGGCGACCGCCTCGATCGCCGCCGCGAGCAGGCCGACGGCGCGGCCGAACAGGCGCGCGCCTGTCAGGTAGAGGAGCCACAGCGCGCCGCTGCCGAGCAGCGCGACGAGCACCCGCGCGAGCGTGTAGAGCTCTTGGGGGTGCAGCGCCGCGGCGCGCTTCACGCCCGCGCCGCCGCCGTAGGCGATTGCGAACAGGAAGTGCAGCAGGTAGGTGAAAGCGGGCGGGTTCGCAAAGTAGCGCGGGTTCAGTCCCTTGCCGAACATCGCCACGGCCTTCGGCACGAAATGGGTGCCCTCATCGAGGTTGTAGGCGAAGGGCAACCCCTGGCGCACGCCCCACAGCCGCAAGGCGAGGCCGCCGAGGAGCACGAGCGCGAGCAGCGGCCAGACCCAGCGCCGCTCGCCGCGCTGCGAGCCCGCGCGCGTGAGCTCAGCAGTTGTCATACACCGCGTAGTAGCGGCTCGTGTAGATCCGCCTGAAGCCTCGGCGCGGCACCTGGTCGCGCGTGTCATCGCCGACGTCGACCACGGCCTCCACGAACACTGCGCTCCCGAGCGGGTAGACCGCGACGCTGCCGTGGCGCAACCGTTCTTCGAGCGAGTGCTTGCCCTTGGCGACGTCCGCGCGGGCCTGGCTGCGCGCCACGATGTCGTGTTGGCCGACGCTGTCGAGGATCCAGCGCGCGTCGGGGATCAGCTTGTTGTTCGGCAGCGACAGCAGCGGGCAGCGCCCTAGCGCCGCGCGCACGGGCGCCGCCGCAAGCGTCTGGGCGAGGCCCTTGTGGAATTCCTCGTGGTCGGCGAGCGTGATGCGCAGGCTCGTGAGGTTCAGCGTCCTCGCCGCGGAGGTGGCGCCGTAGGCGACCAGCGCAACCGCCGCGAGGATCCAGACGCGGCGCAGCCGCGAGCCCGGGAGCAGCATCGACCAACCGCCGATGAAGACCGCGCAGAACAGCAAAAGCACCGTCGCAGCGCCAAGCAGGTAGCGGTCGATCACCGACGCGCCGCCCGCGCCCTCCAACAGGAACACGCCGATCAAGAGCACAAAGGCCACGAGTGGCATCGCCACGCGCCGCGGCGTCATCCAGATCGCGAGCGCCAGCCCGATCAGCGCGCCGAGGATCACGGGGACCTTGTCGATCCGTTCCGTGAACGTCCATAGCGAGCCCACGACGCTCGCGAAGCCCTTCGTGCGCCCGAGTTCCTGTGCGAGGCCGGCGGTGGCGGTCAGCGAGTACAGCGGGTTGCCCGTCACGATCGCATCGAGCGCGACCCAGATCAGCGGCGCCGAAGCCGCGATCGCGAGATAACGGAGCCGCACGGCCGTGCGTCGCCCATCGCCTTGCCCGGTGAAACAGCACCACAGCCAGTAGACGCCGCTCAGCACCCACGCGTCGGGGCGCAGGAGGCCGGCGAGCGCGAGCAGCACGAGTACCGAGGCGCCGCGGCGACGACGTTCGGCCTCCAGCACGACCGCCCAGACGATCAGCGCGAGATAGGAGATGTCGAGGTAGCCCTGCGCGGCGAGGTTCTCGAGGAAGAAGCGGCTGAGCAGCAAGAGCGCCGCGATCAAGCCCACGACGGGGCCGAAGCAGACGCGGCCCAGCCGGTACATACCCGCCACAGCCGCCAGGAACGAGCCGATCGAGCCGAGCACCATCAGCCGCGCGCCGCCCTCGCCGAAGATCGAGCAGAACATGCCGAAGGCGATCGCCAGCGGGTGCTCGGTGGGGCCGCGGTAGACGTGGAAGTCGGGCAGGTGCAGCTGCAGCAGGTCCCGACCCCACAAGAGCGCGTAGAAGGAGTCGTAGGTCGGGTAGGTCGGGAAGGCGAAGTAGCCGATCAAGGCGCCCACGCACATCGCCGCGAAGCCGATACGCGCCCAGGTCGAGACGGGCATGGCACGCAGCCGCGCCAGCCAGGTCGAGCCCGGGCTCAGCCGGGTGAGCGTCGCGCTTTGCATCTAGTCTTGGCGGTCTTGGACCCTACCCGCCGCGGAACCGGCGCCGGGCGGTGGTCCGAACCCTTGGCGCCAAGACCATGCCCTCTGCTTTGGGATACTGCCTGGAGCCAAGTCTAGGCAAATCGACGCCCATGAAGCTCATCATCCAGATCCCCTGCTTCAACGAGGCCGCGCAGCTGCCACAGACGCTCGCCGATCTGCCACGCGCGGTCGAGGGCTTCGACGTGGTCGAGTGGCTCGTGATCGACGACGGTTCGACCGACGAGACGATCGCGGTGGCGCGCTCGCTGGGCGTCGACCATCTCGTGCGCCTGACCAACAACAAGGGCCTGGCGGCAGGCTTTCAGGCGGGCATCGACACCGCGCTGAAGCTCGGCGCGGACGTGATCGTGAACACCGACGCCGACAACCAGTACTACGGCCCCGACATCGCGCGGCTCGTCGCGCCGATCGTGGATGGGCGCGCGGACATGGTGATCGGCGACCGCGAGGTCGGCGACATCGAGCACTTCTCACCGCTGAAGAAGACGCTGCAGCGGCTCGGCTCGTGGGTCGTGCGCCAGGCATCATCGACCTCGGTGCCCGACACGACCTCTGGCTTTCGCGCCTACAACCGCGAGGCCGCGATCCAGATCATGGTCGTCTCGCGCTTCACCTACACGCTCGAGACGATCATCCAGGCGGGCAAGCTGCTCGTGGCGATCGACCACGTGCCGGTCCGCACCAACCCGAAGACGCGCGAGTCGCGCCTGTTCCCCTCGATGGGCTCATACGTGCGCCGCAACGCCGTCTCGATCTTCCGCATCTACGCTCAGTACGAGCCGCTGCGCGTGTTCTGGAGCCTCGCGCTGATCGTCGCGCTCGTCTCGGGCGGCGTCTGGATTCGCTTCCTCGTCGCCTACATCGAAGGCGCCGGCAAGGGCCACGTGCAGTCGCTGATCCTCGGCGCGGTGCTGTTCATCGCGGCGGTCGTGCTGTGGGCGCTGGGCGTGATCGGCGACCTGCTTGCGGCGCAGCGTGTGATGACCCAGCGGACCTTCGAGCGGATGCGCCGCATCGAGCTGCAACTCGGCATCGAGCCCTCACACTATGAACCCGGCGATCGCCGCGAGATCGAGCGGGAGGCGGTGCGGCTGTGAGCGGCGTGACGGTCTCCAAGGACGGCGTGGTGACGGGCAACACCTACGACAAGTACGGCTCGAGCAACCCCGTGGTGCGGCGTCTGATGGACAGCTTCGAGCGCACCTTGGATGAGCTTTTCACGCTCGCCTCCCCCGCCTCGGTGCTGGATGTCGGCTGCGGCGAGGGCGTGCTCGTGCAGCGCTGGGCGCAGCAGCTCGGCGAAGGGCGCGTGGTGGGCATCGATCTCGAGGAGGAGTCGATCCAGGCAGGCTGGGCCGAGCACTCTGCGCCCAACCTCGAATATCGCGTGATGGAGGCTCAGAACCTCCCCTTCGCGGCGGAGGAGTTCGAGCTGGCGAGCGCGATCGAGGTGCTCGAGCACGTGCCGGATCCTGAGCACACGGTCAGCGAGATGGCGCGCTGCGCTTCGCGCTACCTGCTTGTGTCGGTTCCGCGCGAGCCGCTGTGGCGGATGCTGAACATGGCCCGCGGCGCCTACTGGCCGGCGCTCGGCAACACGCCGGGGCACCTCAATCACTGGTCGCGGCGCTCGTTTACGGCGATGCTCTCGCGCTACGGCGAGGTGGCCGAGGTGCGCACGCCGTTCCCCTGGACGATGGTGCTTGTCCGCCTCTAGGGTCTCCCCCGCCGGCTCCACTCGCTCATACGGCAGCGGCGCCCGCGTCCTCTCGATCGGGATCGCCTCGACGGGGCTTTTGACCTTCGCCTACTTCTCGATCGCCAGCCACGTGCTCGGCGAAGGCTCCGCCAAGCGCATCGACCTTTTGTGGTCGGTGATGTTCGTGATCATCTCGGTGATCTACCGGCCGATCGAACAGCTGCTTTCGCGCACGATCGCCGAACGGCGCGCGCGCGGACACGCCGAACACGCGATGCGCGTGCCGCTGATGATCCAGGCGGGCTTCGCGCTCGTCTTCCTCGTGGCGGCGCTCGCGCTGCACGGCGAGCTCGTACGCCACCTCTTTGAACGCCATGAGGCGCTGTATGACGTGCTCGTGGTTGGCACGCTCGCCTATGCGGCCAGCTACTTCGCGCGCGGCTGGCTTGCGGGACATCAGCGCTTTGGCCTGTTCGGCGCGCTCGTGCTGATGGAGTCGGTCTCGCGCATCAGCTTCGCGATCGCCGTCGCGATCGGCATCGCGAGCGGGCAGACAGCTGTGGCGATGGGCATCGCAGCGGCGCCATTCGTGAGCCTTTTCGTGGTGCCCGCCGCCTTTGCGCGCAGCCGCGCTGAGCGCACACCCGATCCGAAGGGAGCAGAGCCGCCGGACGTCCTTCCCTATACCGTCGACGAGGCCGACGCGGCGCTCGCCGGCCCGGGCACCGAGGGTGTGCAGGAGCTCGCCGCGCACGAGGAGATCTCGCTGCGCCGCGGCGGCGGCTTTGCGGTGTGGGTCTCGAGCATCATGCTCTCCGAGCAGACGCTGTTGAACGCGGCCGTGCTGACCGTCGATGCAACCTCGCCGAGCCGCACGCTCGCGGGGGTCGTGTTCAACGTGCTGCTGATCGCCCGCGCGCCGCTGCAGCTGTTTCAGGCGATCCAAACCTCGCTGCTGCCGCACCTCACGGGCCTGGAGGCGACCGCCGGGCATGACGCTTTCGCGCGCGCGATCCGCACGACGATCCTGGCGATCTCCGCCTTTGCCGCGGCCGTCGCGCTCGGCTTGCTGCTGGTCGGCCCCTTCGCGCTGCGCCATGTGTTCTTCGGCCAGGACTACAACTACGGCCGCGTGGGCCTCGCGTTGATCGGCGTCGGGATGGGACTGCACCTGATCTCCGGCGCGCTCAACCAGGCCGCCTTGGCGCGTGACCGCACACGCGCTGCCGCCGCCTGCTGGCTGCTGGCCGCCGTGGCGTTCGTCACCTGGATGCTGATCCCCGCGATCGGCGATCAGCTGCTGCGCGCGGAGCTCGGCTATGCGGGCGCGACCGCGCTACTCACCGCCGCGCTCGCGGTGCTCTACCGCCAGGGCTCGCGCGGGCGTGAGCGCCCGACGATGGGCACCGCGTAGCGTCAGTCGGCGTCGATCGCGGCGGCGATCGCAGCGTACGCCGCGGCGGGATCGGCTGCATCGAAGATCGCCGAGCCGGCGACGAACACGTTGGCCCCCGCCTGCGCGCACCGCGGCGCGGTTTGCGGGTCGATGCCGCCGTCGACCTGCACGGCGGCGTCCGCGCCGATGATCGCCCGTAGCCGCGGGAGCTTCTCCAGCGAGTGCGCGATGAAGGGCTGCCCGCCCCAGCCGGGGTTGACCGTCATGCACAACGCCATGTCGAGTACCCCGGCGAGCTCCGCGAGCGCGCCGGGAGCGCTCCCC
The DNA here is from genome assembly GCA_963785435.1 of uncultured Solirubrobacterales bacterium. Lineage (GTDB taxonomy): Bacteria > Actinomycetota > Thermoleophilia > Solirubrobacterales > Solirubrobacteraceae > Palsa-744. The sequence continues at coordinate 1,244,368 of CAWAVE010000005.1, read as the reverse complement.
GGGTTGATCGCAACACCGACGCAGACACCGCTCTCACGGATCAGGTTGGCCGTGTAGGCCGCGTGCGGCGTCGCCTCCGCGTGGAAGGTGATCGAGTGCGCGCCGGCCTTGATGAAGTCCTCCACGTGGCGTTCGGGGCGCTCGATCATCAGGTGCACGTCGAGCATCGCTCCCGCCTCACGCACGCTCTCAGCGAGCGCCTCCACGACGAGCGGCCCGACGGTGATCGGCGGCACGAAATGCCCGTCCATCACGTCCACATGGATCACGCGCGCGCCCGCCGCGAGCACCTCGCCGACCTGCGCGCGCAACGCCCCGAAGTCCGCCGACAGAATCGACGGAGCGACCCGCACCCCCCGCAAAAGCTCGCGCGGCGATGCGCTCATAGCGGCCACCCGATTTCCCCCTGCGCCCCGTATGAGCACGTAGGCCAAGCCGGGCAAGGACGCAGGGAGCGTGGCGTGCTGGCCAAAACGGGGATGCGAGCGCAGCGAGTGTCTCCCGGCTTCGGTACGCGAGCGACCGAGGACGCCGATCCGGCGCCGGCATACGTGCTCATACGGCTTGCAGCATCGAGTCGCCGCAGTTATTGCACTTCAGGATCGCTGTCGATGACATCCGCACGATCGTGGAGTGCTCGCCGCAGTTGGGGCACACGGACGTCAGCTCGAAGCGGTGCAGGCAGTAGACGCAGCGGTAGCGACCCGGAAGGTTCGTGGGGCGCAGCCAGGGCTCGCCGCAGTTCGGGCATTTCGGCCCGAGGTCGATTGCCCGCGCGGGGGCCTCGGGCTCGCCGTCCATCAGCTGCGTCGCAGCCGCGCGATGAAGAAGCCGGCGGTATGGTCGCGGTGCGGGAGCGTCAGCAGCGCACCGGGCAGCTCCGACGGCGCTCCCTCGCGTCCTTGGAGGGCGAGCGCGGGCAGCTCAGCGGCGAGATCGTCGAGGCCAAAATCGGGGTTGGAATGCAGGAAGGCGGCGATCGTGCGCTCGTTCTCAGTTGGGGAAATCGTGCAAGTAGAGTAGACAAGCACGCCACCCGGACGGAGGGCTCGAGCGCCGTTGGCGAGGATTGCGCTCTGCAGTGACTGCATTTCACTGAGCGCTTGCTCTGTGACACGCCAGCGCAGATCGGGCCGTGCCTGCAGCACGCCGAGGCCCGAGCAGGGCGGGTCGACAAGCACACGATCGAAGCTTGCGCCATCTGCTCGCGCGCGGGTGGCGTCGGCGAGCTCGACGCGCACGGCGCTCGCGCCTAGGCGTTGCGCGGTGCGTTGCAGCGCACCCGCGCGACGTTTGTCGCGCTCGACCGCGAGCACCTCGCCCCGGTTCTGCATGAGCGCCGCGAGGTGCGTGGTCTTGCCGCCCGGCGCCGCGCACAGGTCGAGCACGCGCTCGTCCGGCTGCGGGTCGAGCAGGCGCGCCACGAGCATCGCCGCGCGCGACTGCGCGATGAAGGCGCCCTCGCGCCAGAGCGGGGATGCCTGCACGTCGAAGGGCTCCTCGGGCACGAGCGCCTCTGCTATCAGCGCGTCGCGGCGGGTGCGCACGGGCAGCGCATCCGCGAGCTTGTCGGCGTCGCCGCGCAGGGTGTTGGCGCGTAGCGCCACCTCGCTGGGTTCGTTATCGCAAGCCATCAGCGATCGCGCTTCTGCGGCGCCGAGCTCCTGCCACCACAGGCGCGCAATCCACTGCGGATGCGAGTGCATGATCGCGGCCGTCTCGGGGGTGGCGTCGCTCAAGCCCGCGAGCAGGCCGGCGGCGCCCTCGCGCGCCGCGCGGCGCAGCACCGCGTTGACGAGCCCATGCCCGGCGCGGGCGTGAGCCTTGGCTAGCTCGACCGCGTCGCCGACGACGGCGTAGTCGGGTGAGCCACCTAGGTAGAGCAGCTCATATAGGCCCAGCCTCAGCGCCGCCAGCACGGGCGCGTCGAGGCGCGCGGTGGATCGTCCCGCGAGCCCTTCGATCAGGTGGTCGAGCGTGAGGCGGCGCTGCACGGTGCCGTAGAGCAGGCGCATCGCGAGCGCGCGGTCGCGCGGCTCGAGCTCGCGCGCCGCGGCGTGGAGTGCCTCATCGGCGTAGGCGTCCTGCTCGAAGACGCGCCTGAGCACCTCATAGGCACAGCTGCGCGCGGGCGCGATCGTGGCGGAGGTGCTCGGCATGCTCGCCATCATCGGCTATCCACTGCGGCTCGCGCCGCTCGGTGCGAGCACCTCTGCAAGATCAGCCGCCAGCCGGCTTGCCTGCACGGCTTGCAAAGTGGCGCTCGTCACGCGTACCGCGGGCGGGCTCTCGGCGAGGCGATAGGGGGCGCCGGCCGCGAGCACCCAGCCGCGTTGCAGCATCGCCGCGACGACACCCGCCTCCTCCGCCACGGGGATCCACACGTTCAGGCCCGAGGCGCCATGCGCGCGCACTCCGCGCTTGGTCAGCTCGCCGAGGAGTCGCTCGCGTCGAGCTGCGTACTCGGCTGAGGCGTGCGCGACGCGACGCGACACGTCGCCCTCGCGCCAGAGCTCGAGCACGAGCGTCTGCAGGATGTGGCTGACCCACCCAGGACCGCACTGCTGGCGGCCCTGCACACGCGCGAGCGTCTGCGCGTCGCCGCTCAGCACGGCCAGACGTAGGTCGGGGCCGAGTGCCTTGGCGACCGAGCGCGTCGCCGCCCAGCGCTCACGGCCGACGCTGAGCGTATGCAGCGCGCTGCCGGCCACCGACCACAGGTGGTCGTCCTCGATCACGAGCGCCGCGGGGTGGCGCGCGATCACAGCGCGCAGCTCCGCGGCACGCTCGCCATCGAGCGCCGCGCCGGTGGGATTCTGTCCGCGCGGGGTGATCACGAGCGCGGTGGCGCCGGCCGCGAGCGCCGTCTGCAGCGCGCCGGGCAACATTCCGCGGTCGTCGATCGCGACGGGCTCGAGCAGAAGCCCCTGGGCGCGCAGCAGGTCATAGAGCGCCGCATAGCCGGGGTTCTCAACGGCGACGCGATCGCCGGGGCGGGTATGCGCCTGCAGCACGCGCTCGATGCCGTCGAGCGCGCCTGAGACCACACACAGGTGCTCTGCGTCGATGCCGTCGGCGCGCAACTGCTCGCGTGCGTAGTCCGCCAGCTCGCCCCGCACGGGCGCCTCGCCGTAGAGGCGCTTTGGCAGCGTGCAGTGCGCGAGCGCGGCTGCGACGTCGGGGAGCAGCTCGGGATCGGGGTTGCCGCGCGAAAGATCGCGCGCGCCTGGCGGCACCGGTGGTGCGGTGCGCGGCGCGCCGAGCGGTGGCCCAGCGCCGACGCGCGTGCCGCGCCGACGCTCGGTGACGACCACACCGCGGCGGCGCAGCTCGCTGAGCGCTGCAGAGACGGTTACGGGGCTGAGCGAGACCTCGGCGGCGAGACGACGCACGGAGGGCAACGGCTCGCCGGGTGCCAGCTCGCCGCTTGCGACCGCCGACTCGATACGCGCCACGAGCTCCGCTGCGCTTCGCGCCGGTATCCGATACTGTTGCATGACAGTCATTATTCTGTACTATTACAGATAGGGAGGTCGAATGTCCGCCGCCGCAGAGCCCGCGCCGCCCTCTGAGCGCGTCAGGCTGCGCCGCAAGCGCGAACGCGGGAGCCATCGTCGCGAGGTGATCGACGCGATCCTCGACGAGGCGCTGATCGCGCACCTCGGCATCGTCGAGCCCGACGGCCAGCCGATCGTGACCCCTACGCTGCATGCCCGCGACGGCGATCTCCTTTACTGTCACGGCGCGGTCGCAAGCCGCACGCTGCGTACGCTCGAGTCCGGCGCACCCGCCTGTCTGACGGTCTCGCTGCTCGATGGGCTCGTGCTCGCCCGCTCGGCGATGCACCACTCCGCCAACTACCGCTCTGTGATGGTGTTGGGCACCGCACGCGCGATCGTGGACCCGAGCGAGAAGCTCGCGGCGCTGCGCGCGATCATCGAGCACATCGTGCCGGGCCGCTGGGAGCAGGTGCGCGAGCCCGATGAGAAGGAGCTGAAGGCGACCGCGGTGCTCGCGCTGCCGATCGAGGAGGCCTCGGCGAAGATCCGCAGCGGAGGACCGGCCGACGACGAGGAGGACCTCGCGCTCGATGCGTGGGCGGGAACGCTGCCGCTACGCATGCGCACCGAGCCTCCGACGCCCGAACCCGGCCTGCGATCGGGGATCGAGCTGCCCGCCAACCTCAGCGCCTACCGCCGTCCCGGTTGGGCGTGACCGCGCAGGTAGGCAGCCGCGTCCATCGCGCGCCCGCCGGGCGGCTTGACCGTGACCAGCTCGAGTGCTCCCTCGGCGCAGCGGAGCAGCAGCCGACCTTCGTGCTCACAAAGGCCCAGATCGTCTGCCGCGCGCAACGCATGCTCCTCCGCGCCGTCACATAGCTGCGCGCGCTCTACCCCAAGCAGCGTCCCGTCGGCGAGCTGCAGGCGGGCGCCGATATGTGGATGCAGCGCGCGCACGACGCGCTCCAGCTCGACGGCCGGCCGTGTCTCCTCGAGCGTGCGGTCCTCGGCGGTGATCTTCTCCGCATAGCTTGCTCCGGCCTCGTCTTGCTCCTCAAACGGCGGGCGCTCATCGAGCGCTCGTATGAGTAGCTCGCCGCCGAGCTCTTGCAGCCGCCCGCAGAGCGATGCGAAGTCATCGTCGGGCCTGATCTGCTCGCTTTGCATCAGGCACACCGGCCCGTCGTCAAGACCCGCCGTGAGCCGCATGATCGCGACGCCCGTCTGCGCATCGCCGGCCATCAGCGCACGCTCGATCGGCGCAGCGCCCCGCCAGCGCGGAAGCAGCGAGGGGTGCACGTTGATCAGCTCGTGCGTGGAGAGCAGCGGCTCCTTGATCAGCGCCCCGAAGGCGCACACGATCACCGTCTGGCGCTCCGCCGCTGGCGCACCCGCAGCGGAGATCAGCGCGAGCGCCTCGGGGTCGTTTACCCGGGTGGGCTGCTCGAGTGCGATGCCCAGCTCCTGCGCGCGCTCCGCTACCGGCGGGGGACGCAGCAGCCGCCCACGTCCCGCGGGGCGGTCCGGGCGCGTGATCACGAGCGCAGGTCGATGACGCTCGCTGCGTGCGAGGCGCGCGAGGATCGCCGCGGCGAACTCGGAGGTGCCCAGGAAGACGACGCTCACGGTTGCCTTTAGCCCACGACGCGCGCTAGGCGGTGCTTGGGGTTCGCTGCGCCTCGCGCAGCGCGCGCATCGCTTCCTTGCGCTCCTGCTTGGAGATGCGGTCGAGGATCAGCACACCGTCGAGATGGTCGATCTCGTGCTGGATGATGCGCGCCTCAAGACCCTCGGCCTCGAGCTCGAGATCCTCGCCGTCTGCGTCCTTGGCCTGCACGCGCACGCGCGCGGCGCGCTCGACCGTGACGTGTACGCCGGGCAGGCTGAGACAGCCCTCTTGACCGCTCTCCAGCTCCTCGCTGCTCGACAGGATCACGGGGTTCACGAGCGCCGTGAGGGGGTCCTCGGGGTTGGCGCGGTAGACGAGCAGGCGGTGCAGCACGCCGACCTGCGTCGCGGCGAGGCCGACGCCGAGGGCGTCGTGCATCAGCTCACCCATCCGCTCGATCTCCACGCGCAGGCGATCGTCGAAGCGCTCGACGGGCAGGGCGGTGGCGCGCAGCACAGGATCGCCGAGCTTGCGCACGTGACGCAGCGCAGCGTCACGGCGCGCGCGCGTCTCGGCATCGAGCTCCTCGGGCGCATCGTGCTCGCGCTCGACCTCGACGTCGCCCTCTTCGGAGCTCAGCTCCGCAGGGTCCTCGCCTCTCAGCGTGTCTTGCTCAGTGCTCATCCTGCTGTGAGTTTATGAGCAGCAGCCGCGCTGTGTTGATCCCGCGCTACTGCGGGTCGACGTCGACGCTAAAGCTCACCGCGGTGTGCTTTCGCGTCGCGGCCACACCGCTCACCGCCTCGCCGACGGCCTCCACCGCGGCGCGGCGCGCAGGAGCCTTCACGACGAGCACCTGGCGCTCGCGCCCCCGCAGGCGAAACAGCGGCGCCGGGCCCAGCACCTGCGCGCCCTCACCGGGATCGCGCAGCGCGAGCTCAGACGCTACCGCCGCAGCCGCGGCGCGCGTCGCGCTGTCCTGCTCGGCGGCGCAGACGACGCGGATCAGATGCGAGAAGGGCGGGTAGGCGAGCGCGCGGCGGCGCTCGAGCTCGCCGGCCACGAACCCATCGCTGTCGTGGCGCGCGGCATGCACGATCGCGCGCGCGCCAGGTGCGATCGTCTGCACGAGCACGCGCCCCTCGCCGCCGCGGCCGGCGCGGCCGGCGAGCTGCGCGATCAGCGCGAACGTGCGCTCCTCGGAGCGGAAATCGGGGAAGCGCAGCGTCGCGTCGGCGTCGAGCACCACGCCGAGGCGCACGTCGGGGAAATCGTGGCCCTTGGCGACCATCTGCGTGCCGATCAGCACGCCACAGTCGGCCGCCTCAAAGCGGCGCAACAGCTCCCCCACCCCACCGGCGCGCGCCGCGGCTGCTGCAGCGCCAGCCTGTGGCTCGCCCGCCGCGACGGTGTCGGCGTCGAGGCGGAAGATCGGGAAGCTGCCGTCGTCGAAGATCTTGGCGAGCTCGTATTGCAAGCGTTCGGTGCCCGCGCCGTGGCGTGCCACGGCCGTTGACGCGCATTCCCTGCAGCGTTCCGGGGCGGGCTCGCGGTGGCCGCAGTGGTGGCAGGCGAGGAAGCCCCCACCGCGATGCAGAACGAGCGCCACATCGCATTCCGGGCAGCTCCACACATGCCCGCAGCTACGGCAGGAGAGGAAGTTCGACCAACCGCGACGGTTGAGCAGCACGATCGCCTTGCCGCGCGCGGCGCGCACATCGGCGAGCGCCTGCGCGGTCAGCGGGTGTAGGCCCTGGCTCTCGCCGCGCATGTCGAGCACCTCGACCGGCGGTAGCGGACGGCCGTCGACGCGGCTCGAGAGCAGCAAGCTGGGCAGACGGTGCACGCTCTCCGGGCGCGGCGTGGCGCTGCCGAGCAGCAGCACCGCACCGCTGCGCGTAGCGCGCTCAGCGGCGACATCGCGCGCGTCGTAGCGAGGATCGCCCTCGTGCTTGTAGGAGGCGTCGTGCTCCTCATCGACCACGATCAGCCCGAGGTCATCGATCGGCGCGAACACCGCGGAGCGTGGACCCACGCAGACACGCGCCTGACCCTCGCGCAGGCGACGCCACTCGGCATAGCGCGCAGCGGGACGCAGCTGGGAATGCAGCACGGCCACGGTCTCACCGAAGCGTTCGATGAAGCGCCCGACGATCTGTGGCGTCAACGCGATCTCGGGCACGAGGATGATCGCGCCACGGCCCTGCGCGAGCGCCGCCTCGGCGGCACGCAGGTAGACCTCCGTCTTCCCCGAGCCGGTCACGCCGTGCAGCAGCCGCCGCTCCTCGCGGCGCTCCTGGAGTGCCGCCACGAGCGGCTCGAGCACCCGCTGCTGCTCGGCGGTCAGCGGCGGTCGCTGCACGCCACGCGCGCCGACCGCCAGGTGCTCCGGGCGTGCGACCGCGCGGCGTTTGCGACCGCTCAAGCGCTTTGCGGCGCCGGGCGGGAGCACGAGCGCGAGTGCGCGTGCGATCGTCGAGCAGTACTCGGCGGCGATCCACTCGGCCAGCGCAACGAGCTCGGCGGGCACTCCGAGCTCGAGCACACGCACGGGCGCCAAGAGCTTTGCCTCGGCGACCTCGCTGCTCTGCGCGAGGTCGACCACGACGCCGAGCACCTGACGGCGCCCGAAGGGCACGACGAGCATCGAGCCGACGTCCACACCGCCGCACAGCTCGTCGGGGATGCGATAGTCGAAGGGCCCTTTGAGGGCCCGAGCCGTGGTCATCGGCTCGACCTTGGCGACGGTCAGCGACGCCCTCAACTCCAGGGGCGCCCCCTTGAGCTGAGCGATGCTGGACACCGCGCTGACACTAGAGGTCGCTCCGGTCAGAGGCCGGTGGCGGCGCGCAGCGCAGAGGCCTTGTCGGTGCGCTCCCACGTGAAGTCGTGGTCGTCGCGCCCGAAGTGCCCGTAGGCGGCGGTCTTCTGGTAGATCGGCCGGTGCAGTTTGAGCTCCTCGCGGAAGGCGCCCGGACGCAAGTCGAAGACCTCATCGACGGCGCGCGCGATCTGCCCGCGCGTGCGTCCCTCCAGCTCGGTGCCGAACGTCTCGACCATCACCGACACCGGGTGCGCGACGCCGATCGCGTAGGCGACCTGCACTTCGGCGCGCTCGGCGAGCTTCGCGGCGACGATGTTCTTTGCGACCCAGCGCGCGGCATAGGCCGCGGAGCGATCGACCTTGGAGGGATCCTTGCCGGAGAAGGCGCCGCCGCCGTGGCGCGCCATGCCACCGTAGGTGTCGACGATGATCTTGCGTCCCGTCAGCCCACAGTCACCCATCGGGCCGCCGATCACGAAGCGGCCGGTGGGGTTCACGAGGAAGTTGCGCACGAGCTTCTTCTCGTCATAGAGCTCGCTCGGCAGCACCGGGCGCAGCACGTGCTCGAGCAGGTCGGGCTTGATCAGCGAGTCGGTGTCGATGCCGTCGGCGTGCTGGGTGGAGATCAAGATCTTTTCGATCTCCACGGGCTTACCGTCTTGATAACGCACGGTGACCTGGGTCTTGCCGTCAGGACGCAGGTAGGGCAGCACCTCGCCCTTGCGCACCTCCGAGAGGCGCTTGGCGAGCTTGTGCGCCAGCGAGATCGGCAGCGGCATCAGCTCCTCGGTCTCGTTGGAGGCGTAGCCGAACATCATGCCCTGATCGCCCGCGCCGGCGACGTCGAGCTCATCCTCATCGGAGGGGTCGTGGCGCGTCTCATAGGCGGCGTCGACGCCCTGAGCGATGTCGGGCGACTGTTTGTCGATCGCGTTGATGACAGCGCAGGTGTCGCAGTCAAAGCCGTAGGCCGCGTTGTCGTAGCCGATGCGGCGCACGGTCTCGCGCGCGACCTCCTGGATGTCGACGTAGGTCTCGGTGGAGATCTCCCCGGAGACGACGATCAAGCCGGTGTTGACGAGCGTCTCGCAGGCCACGCGGCCGTAGGGGTCGTCGCTCAGCACGGCGTCGAGCACGCCGTCGGAGATCTGGTCGGCGATCTTGTCGGGGTGACCCTCCGTGACCGACTCGGAGGTGAACAGGTACTCGTTGTCGGGAAGCTCAGTCATGGCGTGTGGAAATCAGCTCCAGGTTCAGGGGGCAGATGGTAGGCGCCTCGTGGGCGGGGCGGCAAGTCGCAGAGTCTATGCGGCGCGGGCGCGTCCGCGCGCTCCGCGCTCGACGAAGTCGATGATCAGCGGCACGCCGTCCAGGCCATAGCGCGCCCGCAGGCGGTTCTCAACGAAGTAGGCGTAGTCGCGGGTGACGCGCGCGCGCGAGTTGACCTGAATCGCAAAGCGCGGCGGGCGCTCGCCGATCTGGGCCATGTAGATCAGTTTCAGGCGGTGCCCGCTGGCCCCCCGCCGCGAGCCGACGGGCGGCTGGCGCGCCTGCACGGTCTCGGCGAGGAAGCGGTTCAGCTCAGGCGTCGGGATCCGGCCCGCCATGCGGTCGCCGAGCGCGAGCGTCTCCGTCAACAGGCGCGCCACATGACGGCCTGTTTTTGCGCTCGCGGTCAGCACGCGCGGGCGCAGCCTGAGCTTTTCCGCCACGCGGCCGCGCTCGTGCTCGAGGTCCAACCGGCCGCCGGCCGTGGAGAGCCCAGCCGCATCGCTGTCGGCGCGCTCCTGCATATCCCACTTGTTGAGCACGATCGCGGTCGCACAGGCCGCCTTCATCGCGAGCTCCGCGATCCGCAGATCCTGTGCGGTGACGCCGTCCGCGGCGTCGCAGACCACGAGCGCGACGTCCGCCCGCTCAGCGGCGCGCTGTGAGCGCAGCGCGGTGTAGTACTCGACCGAGTCCGCCACCTTTGACTGGCGGCGCATGCCTGCGGTGTCGACGAGGATCAGCTTGCGATCGCCGACGAGCAGCGGCATGTCGATCGCGTCGCGGGTGGTGCCCGCAACGTCGGAGACGATCACGCGCTCTTCCCCGAGGAAGCGGTTGACGAGCGAGGACTTACCGACGTTGGGGCGGCCGATCACCGCGAGACGGATCGTGTCGTCATCGGGCTCGCGTTCGCCAGGCGGCAACAGCTCCACGATGCGGTCGAGCAGATCGCCCGAGCCAAGGCCCTGCGCAGCTGAGACCGCCAGCGGCTCGCCGAGGCCGAGGCTGTGGAAGTCAGCGGCCAGCGGCAGCTCGCCGAGGCTGTCGCACTTGTTGGCGGCAACGATCACGGGCAGCGGCGAGCGGCGCAGCAGATCGGCCATCTCTTGATCGCCGGGGCGCACGCCCGCGCGCGCGTCAACCACGAGCACCGCGACCTGGGCGTCCGCGAGGCCTGCGCGTGCCTGATCGCGGATCGAGCCGGCGAGCGGGTCCTCGTCCTCGAAGTCCACGCCGCCGGTGTCGATCAGCGTGAAGGTGCGTCCGTTCCACTCGCAGTCGAGCTCCTTGCGGTCGCGCGTGATGCCTGGGCGCTCGTGCACGACCGCCTCGCGCGTGCCCGTGAGGCGGTTGATCAGCGAGGACTTGCCGACGTTTGGGTAGCCCACGATCGCGACCTTCACGAGCTCACCTCCTTACGCAGGTCGACTACCTCGACGAGCTCCGGAAGCGCGACGATCTCAGGATCGCCGGTGTAGAGCGCGGCGCTGTGTCGCTGCGCCGTGGCGACGCAGAAAGCATCTGCGTAGGAGAGCCTGTGCGCCGCCTTCAGGCGCGCCGCGCTGATAACCAGCGGGCCGTCCACGTCCTCGACCCGCAGGCGTCGACCGACCGCCCGGACGGCGTCCATTGCCCGACGCTCTCCACGCCGTGGGATCGCGCGGTAGAGCACCTCGCCGAGGTTGATCTGAGAGATCACGCCCACATCCTCATCGATTGCACGCTCGACGCGAGCCGCCGGTGGCTCGTCGTTGAGCACCGCGAGGACTGCCCATGCATCGAGAACGATCACCGCAGGACCGTCAGCCCGCGGGCGAGGAGGCGCGCGCCATCCCCGCTTCGGCGTCGCGCATCTCGTCGTGGGCGATCTCCCAGCGGTGATCGAGCTCCAGCGCGCGCGTCAGCGGCACACCGTCGTCGGGGTCGCTGAGCAGCCCACGCAGCGTCTCCGACGGCGAGGCTCGACGGATCCGCACCTCGCCCTCGAGCTCCTCCACCGTCACCTCGTCACCGGGCGAGATCCCGAGGCGCTCGCGTACGCGCTTCGGCAGAACGACCTGCCCCTTGGGGCCAACCCTATAAGTCATACTGATCAGTATAACCGAGATTGGTGAGAGCTCAGGAATCAGCAGCAAGCGCCGCGATCCGCTCCACTACCTGCTCGACTGACAGACCGCTCGTGTCGAGCGTCACCGCCCCCGGGGCCGCGCGCAGCGGGCTGTGCTCGCGGGCGCTGTCACGCTCGTCGCGCATCGTCTGCTCGGCGAGCACAGTGGCTGCATCAGCGCCGATCTCGGCCGCGCGGCGACGCGCACGCTCGCCTGCATCGGCGGTAAGGAAGATCTTCAGCTCGGCGTGCGGCGCGACAACGGTGCCGATGTCGCGCCCCTCCGCTACCCAGTCGCCGTGGGCAAGCAGCTCGCGCTGCTTGCCCACGAGCGCCTCGCGCACGCCCGCATCGCGCGCGACGAGCGAAGCGGCCTCGGAGACCTCAGGCGAGCGGATCGCCTCGCTCACGTCGCGTCCGTCGAGACGTACGGCGCCCTCCTCCGCTCCGGGTGCGGCGCTCAACTCGATGCGGGCCTCGCGTGCGAGCTCGGCCGCCTCACGTGCCGGCGCGGCGAGCGAGGCGAGCGCCACACAGCGATACATCGCGCCGCTGTCGAGGTAGGTGAACGACAGCCGCCGGGCCAGCTTGCGCGCCACGGTCGACTTGCCGGCCCCCGCGGGGCCGTCGATCGCGATCAGCAAAGCGCGGCCACGTCCTCGATGAAGCCAGGGTAGGAAACGGCTGCGGCATCCATGCCGATGACCTCCACGCCCTCGCGCGAGGCGAGCCCAGCGACGGCGCCGATCATCGCCATGCGGTGATCGCCGTGCGCGTCGATCGTGCCGCCACGCAGCCCTCCCGTGCCCTGCACGACGAAGCCGTCGTCGGTCGCCTCGATGTTCGCGCCGAGACCACGCAGCCCGTCGACGACGCCGGCGAGCCTGTCGGACTCCTTCACGCGCAGCTCGCCGGCACCGCGCACGAGCGTCTCGCCCTCCGCAAAGCAGCCGAGCAGCGCCACGAGCGGCAGCTCATCGATCGCCAGAGGCACCTCCTCGGGCTCCACGACGGTGCCCTCGAGCGCGCCGTGAGCGACGTCGAGATCGCTTACCGGCTCGACGCTTGAGAGCTCGCCGCTCTCGTCCTCGAGGTCGCCGAGCACGATCCCGCGCATGCGCCGGAGGATGCGCAGGAAGCCAACCCGCGTCCAGTTCACGCCGACGTCGGAGATCAGCAGGCGCGAGCCAGGCACGAGCACGCCAGCGGCGATCAGGAAGGCCGCGGAGCTCGGATCACCGGGGATGCAGATCGGCTCGAGCGCGAGCTCGTCGGTGTTCACGACCGTGACGTGGCGGCCATTGCGGTGGATCGCCACGCCAGCGCGCAGCAAGAGTCGCTCGGTGTGGTCACGGCTGCGCGCCGGCTCGCCCACGGTCGTTGCGCCGTCGGCGGCAAGGCCGGCGAGCAGCACGCAGGACTTGACCTGCGCGCTTGCGACCTCGAGCTCGTAGGAGATCGCACGCAGTCGCGCACCGTGGATCTCGAGCGGCGGAAAGCGCCCGTCGCGGGCGCGCAGATCGCCGCCCATCTGCTCGAGCGGCGCGACGATTCGGTCCACAGGGCGGCGACGGATCGAGGCGTCGCCGTCGAGCGTGAAGTTGCGTCCCTCCTGCGCTGCCAGCCAGCCCGGCAGCAGACGCATCAACGTGCCCGCATTGCCCACGTCGATCGGTCCCTCGGCCTCGCGCGCCTCGCGCAGGCCGGTGCCGCGCACCACGACGTTCTCGCCGTTGACCTCGACGAGCGCGCCAAGCGCCTGCACGGCCTCGAGCGTGGAGGTCGTATCGGCGGCCTGCAGATAGCGCTCGATTCGCACCGGCTCGCTCGACATCGCGCCGAGCAGCGCCGCGCGGTGGGAGATCGACTTGTCCGCCGGCGCGCGCACCGTGCCGCTGAGCGCGCCCGCTGGCTCAAAGCGCATGTTCACCGGCCGCACCTCATGCGCGCGCCACCGGAAAGCCAAGCCCGGCGATCAGCTCTGCGGCGCGCGCGAGCTGCGCCTCGCCCGCGATCCACAGCGCAACGACGCCCTGGCGCTCCTCCTGGGAGGGAGCCAGCGCCATGTCGAGGATGTTCACGCCCGCGTGGCCGAGCGCGAGCGCGATCTCAGCGATCACTCCCGCCCGGTTGGGTACCGAGACACGCAACTCATAGACCGGCTCGCCACCCTGACCGCCGACGAGACCAGAGCCGAGCAACGCCTCACGCTGCTCGCGGGCGCGCTCGTTCCAGTCGTGAACCGCCGGCGCGCGGTTCTCGGCGAGCCAGCCGCGGATCTCGCCAAGTCGCGTGCTGAGATCGTCGATGCAGTCGATCAGCGCGTCACGGTTGGACATGTAGATGTCCGTCCAGATCGCGCTGTTGGCACCCGCTACACGCGTCGCATCGCGGAAGCTCGGGCCGACCGCCGGGAGGCGCTCTGAGTTGCCCGCGCCGAGCAGCCCAGCGGCCTCGCCAACGAGCAGGTTCGCGAGCACGTGCGGCAGGTGTGAGATGCGCGCCATCAGCCGGTCGTGCGTCTCGGGGTCGATCGCGGTCGGGCGTGCGCCGAGGGTAGTGAGCAGGCGGTGCAGGCGTTCATAGAGCGTCCCCGTGGTGGCGCCCTGCGCGGGCGTCAGATACCAGGTGGCGCCGTCGAAGAGATCCTCGCGCGCGTGCTCCACGCCCGCCGTCTCGGCGCCGGCGAGCGGGTGCCCGCCGATGAAGCGCCCGTCGGCCCCGGCCGCCTCGAGTAGCCGCTTGGTGGAGCCGACGTCGCTGACCACGCAGTCGCTGCCGGCCGCATCGAGCGCGGCCGCGACCGTCGCGGCGAGCGCGCCGACGGGAGCGGCGACGAACACGACCTCCGCGCCGCTGACGGCCTCGGCGATGTCGCTCGCGCAGCTGTCGATCGCACCCAGCTGAAGGGCACGGTCGAGCACCGCGCTGTCCGGGTCATACCCGCATACCTGGGCCCCCGCCCGCCCCCGCGCCGCCAGGCCGATCGAACCGCCGATCAGCCCGACGCCGAGGACCGCGAGCTTCAAGGAGCGTGCCCCACCCGGCGGCGCATCAGACGGCGCTGAGCGCCTTCCCGGCTGTTTCGGCGGTGCGCTGCACCGCGCCTACGAACTCAGCGAAGGTGTCCGCGAGCAGCGCCTGTGGCCCGTCGCAGACCGCTTCGTCGGGATGTGGGTGCACCTCGACGATGATCCCGTCCGCACCGGCGGCAGCCGCGGCGAGCGACAGCGGCAGCACCAGATCGCGCCGTCCCGCGGCGTGGCTCGGGTCGACGATCACGGGCAGGTGCGAGAGCTCCTTGAGGATCGGGATCGCCATGATGTCGAGCGTGGTACGGCGGTGGTCAGTTTCAAACGTGCGCACCCCGCGCTCGCAGAGCATCACGTTGGGGTTGCCCTCCTTGAGGATGTACTCCGCCGCCATCAGAAGCTCGTCGAGCGTCGCCGAGAGGCCGCGCTTGAGCAGCACCGGACAGCCCGAGCGACCGATCTCGGTGAGCAGCGGGTAGTTCTGCATGTTGCGCGCGCCGACCTGGATTACGTCGGCGACCTCCAGCACGCTTGGGAGGTCGCGCACGTCCATCAGCTCGGTGACGATCGGCAGGCCGGTCTCGGCCTTGGCCTCGGCCAGCAGCCGCAGACCCTCGACGCCGAGACCCTGGAAGGCGTAGGGGGAGGTGCGCGGCTTGTAGGCGCCGCCGCGCAGCAGCGTCACTCCGGCATCGCGCACGCAGCGGGCCGTCTCCAACGTCTGCTCGCGCGATTCGACCGTACAGGGCCCCGCGATCAGCGCGAAATGATCGCCGCCGATCTTGCGGCCTTGGATATCGAGCACGGTGCGCTCGCCGTGGCGGATCTGAGTCGAGGCGAGCTTGTAGGGCTTGAGGATCGGCATCACGCGGTCGACGCCCGGCTGGCCTTCGAGCCCGAGACTTTCGATGTTGACGTCCTGCTCGACGTCGCCGATCGCGCCGATCACGGTCAGGCGCGCGCCCTTGATCGGATGCGCGATCGCACCGGCACCCTCGATTTTCTCTATGACCGCGTTGATCTCCTCATCGCTTGCGGTCTCCTGCATCACGATCATCATCGGTTTTTCCTTTCAATAACGCCTGGGAATGTTAGAGATGCCGCTGCTCCGGCATTGACTCGCGAGGAGGGCGCATGGCACCCGCTTGAGCGGCGCTCGATCCCCTTCGGGACCCTTGCGACAACCGGCACCCGCTCACGAACGGGCCGGGCCGAAGCGCCTAGCTAAATCGCCAGGCGAGATAGGACGACCATGCGCCATAGGCGTCGAGGCTGCGAGGTGATGTGGTAGCCGTCGAGATCATCGGTCGTCGCAACCTTTTTAGCAGAGAAGCTCGGCGCGGTAAAGACGTGGGAGACAGCGCGCTCCAGGCGCGCCGCCTCAGCGCGAGCTGGGCGTGAGCGCGAGCACCTCGCCGAGCGCGTCGAGGAAGCGCACGTTCTCCTCGGGCAGCCCGTAGGTGACACGCAGCGCGGGCGTCTCGCCGCCGAGCGCTCCGCCGGCGCGCACGAGCACGCCGCGCTCGCCCAGCCCACGCATGATCTCCGCCTCGTCGCGCTCTGCGCCAAGCGTCACCCAGCAGAAGTTGGCCTGCGACTCTGCGACCCCAACGCCGAGCGCGCGCAGGCGCTCATCCATCGAGATGCGCTCTGCGACGGTGCGGGTCACACGGTCGATCACCGCATCCTGATGAGCGAGCGACTCGATCGCAGCGGCCTGCGCGAGCGCGTTGCAATAGAAGGGCTGGCGCACCTGGTCAAACGCGCGCGGCAGCGTCTCTGAGCCGCACAGCGCGAAGCCCACGCGCAATCCGCAGAGCCCGTGTACCTTCGAGAAGGTGCGCAGCAGCACGAGGTTGGGGTGATGCGCGAGCAGGTCGATCGAGGCGTCGGGGTCATCGAGCAGGTTGAACTCGCAGTAGGCCTCATCGACGATCACACACACGTGGGCGGGCACCTCCGCCACGAACGCAGCGATGTCGGCGAGCGCCAGCGCGGTGCTCGTCGGGTTGTTCGGGTTGCAGACGAGCACGAGCCGCGTAGCGACGGTGATCTCGCTGAGCATCGCCTCGAGGTCGTGGCAGGCGGAGGAGTCCAGCGCGACCGCCACCGCACGCGCGCCCGAGGCGGCGGCAAGGTGCGGGTAGATCGAGAAGGACGGCCACGCATAGAGGAGCTCCGCGCCCGGCTCGAGTAGCGCCTCACCGGCGGCGAGCAGGATGTCGCAGGAGCCGTTGCCGATCGCGATGCGCGCGGCGGGCACGTCGTAGCGCTCACTCAGGCGCTGGCGCAGCAGCGAGTTGGCGGGGTCGGGGTAGCGGTTCAGGGCGCCGAGCGCGCTGTCGATCGCGGCGCGGACCTCAGCGAGTGGCGGGAAGGGCGACTCGTTGCTCGCAAGACGCACGAGCGGCTCCTGTTGCGCGTAGCCGCCGGCGGCGGGATAGACCGGGATGCGTCGGATGCGCTCTGAGAACTCGATCGCCATCGCCACATTGTGCCGTGCGCGCGCCCGCGATGCGGGGCAGCGCCTTGCGCTACTGGGCCGCGTCGAGGTCGGCGCGCAGCGCCTTGGCCGCGCCGAGGTAGACATGCGCGGGCTGATGCGCCTCCTCGGCGTGGTAGTGGATCAGCACCCTGATCACGCGTGGCATCGCGCCCGGCACGGGGATCTCGCGAGCGCAGAGCAGCGGCACGCGGTCAAAGCCGAGCGCGCGCGCGGCAACTGCGGGAAACTCCGCGTCGAGGTCGTGAGTGGCCGTGAAGATGCAGCTCACCACGTCCTCGGGCGCGAGCTCGTTGCGCTCGCCGATCGCGCGCATCAGCTCGCTCGTGGCATCGAGGATCAGCTGCGCGTCGTTGCGCTCGACGCTGATTGCGCCGCGCAGGGCGAACAGTCGCATGGCGCGCGATTCTGTCAGAGCGTGAGCGCGCGCAGCCGCTCGGCCTCGGCGAGGCTGAGACGACGGTGCTCGCCGGGCGCCAGCGCGCCGAGCGTGAGCGGGCCAAAGCGCGTGCGCACGAGCTCGCGCACTGGATGGCCGACCGCCGCGCACATGCGCCGTACCTGGCGATTGCGACCCTCGTGAATCGTCAGCTCGATCTGCCCGCCGCCGAGACGGCGCACGCGTGCCGGCGCGGTGATGCCATCTTCGAGCTCCACGCCCTCACGCAGCGTGCGCAGCGCGGCCTCGCCGAGCGGGCCGCCGCCGAGCGTCGCGCGGTAGGTCTTCGGGACCTCATAGCGCGGGTGCGTGAGACGGTTCGCAAGCTCGCCGTCGTTGGAGAGCAGGATCAGACCGCTGCTGTCGGCGTCCAGGCGCCCCACGGGATAGAGGCGCAGGCCCTCCGTTGGGAGGAGCGTGAGCACGGTCGCGCGCCCGTGCGTGTCGCGCGCAGTGGAGAGCACGCCGACGGGCTTGTGCAGCGCATAGGCCACACGCGGCTCAGCGCCGGCGAGCGCGCGCCCGTCGACGGCGACGCCGCTTGCATCATCGACATCGCGCGCGGGATCGGTGACGATCGCGCCTGCAACCGACACGCGCCCGGAGGCGATCATCTGCTCCGCGGCGCGCCGTGAGGCGACGCCGGCGTGCGCTAGGTACTTGCCTAGGCGCACGGCCATAGCGGGGTGTCGAGACGCATCGGCTGCAACGATAGGAGCCATGGACCTCGAACTGCTCGGCCAGACGCTCGCCGACCGCGGCGAGCCGGCGTTCCGCACCCGACAGGTGTGGTCGTGGCTCGCGCGTGGCGTGAACAGCTATGAGGAGATGACGAACATCCCCGCGGCGCTGCGCGAGGCGCTCACACAGGAGGTGCCTTTCTCGGCGCTCGAGCTGCGCGAGCAGGCGCACTCTGACGACGGCACCGTGAAGGCGCTGTTCGCGACCGCTGACGGGCGGCCACTCGAGGCGGTGCTGATGCGCTTTCGAGACGGACGGCGCTCGATCTGCGTCTCCTCACAGTCGGGTTGCCCGCTGACCTGCCGATTTTGCGCGACCGGCAAGATGCGCTTCGCGCGCAACCTCAGCGCCTCGGAGATCCTCGATCAGGCGCTGCATTTCCGCCGCATGGAAGCGATCGATCACTGCGTGTTCATGGGTATGGGCGAGCCGATGCTGAACCTCGACGCGGTGCTCGCCGCCTGCGAGCGCCTGTCTGAGATCGGCATAACGCACCGGCGCACCACGATCTCGACGGTCGGCTGGATCCCCGGCATCGAACGGCTTGCCGAGAGCGACATGCCGATCCGCCTCGCACTGTCGCTGCACGCGGCCGATGAAGCGCTGCGCTCTGAGCTGATGCCCGTCAACGAGCGCTATCCGCTGCGCGATGTGATCGCAGCCTGCCACGCTTTCTACGCGCGCAAGCGCCGTCGCGTGTTCATCGAGTACGTGATGCTCGCCGGCGTCAACGACCGCTTTGAGCAGGCGCTCGCGCTCGCAGAGCTACTCCGAGGCTCGCCGGGCTTCGGTCACGCAGCGGCAGCGCAGTCGATCTTCAAGGTCAACCTAATCCCCTACAACCCCACCGACTCGGAGTTCTCGGGCTCGAGCCGCGAGTCGATCGGCGCTTTTCGCGCTGCGCTGGAGTCACAGGGCATTCCCGCGACGGTGCGCCTCACGCGCGGGCGCGACATCGCCGCGGCCTGCGGTCAGCTCGCCGTTAGCGCTGCGGCTTGAAGGTATGACTTCTATGCGACCCTTGGTAGGATAAGGGTATGAAGATCAGCGTGAGCCTTCCCGCCTTGGACGTCGAGTATCTCGACGCGTACGCCCGCACACAGGGATACACGTCACGCTCAGCCGTACTCCAGAAGGCTGTGCGCACGCTGCGCTCTACGGAGTTGGGTGGTCCCTACGAGGACGCCTGGGACACCTGGGAGTCCAGCGGCGAGGCGGGCATGTGGGAGTCAGTAGCGGGCGACGGCCTGTCCTCCTGATGCAACGCGGCGAGATCCGCGTAGTCGCGCTCGATCCCGTGCTGGGCAGCGAGGCCAACAAGCGGCGGCCTGCCGTCATCGTCAGCAACGACGGCGCGAACACCACGGCGGCGAGGCTCGGGCGCGGAGTTCTCACGATCGTGCCGCTCACCTCCAACACTGAGAAAGTACACCCCTTTCAAGTCCTGCTCGAAGCCGAAGCGACGGGGCTCACAGTGGACTGCAAGGCGCAGGCCGAGCAGATCAGGTCGGTAGACGTTCGCCGCATCGGCACACGCCTCGGCTCCGTCCCTAGCGGCCCGATGGAGGATCTCGAGGAGGCGATCCGCCTTCATCTCGGTCTGTGACTCGCTAGTCCGCTGAAGGCCCGCCTCCCGCGCGTGCCTCGCCGGCGCGCAGGAGCCGTTCGCGCAGCTCGGCCTGCTCCTCGGGCGTGGGGTCCCATTGCGCGACGTCGGGCAGCTCATCGAGGCTGCGCAGCCCGAACAGCTTCAGGAACTGGGTGGTGCTGCGATAGAGCACCGCGCCGAACTGCGAGCTTCCGGCCTCCTCGATCAGACCGCGCTCGAGCAATGTGGCGGCCGCAGAGTCGGCGCTGACGCCGCGGATGCGCGTGATCTCCGGACGCGAGATCGGCTGCAGGTAGGCGACGATCGCGAGCGTCTCGGCTTGGGCGGGCGTGAGCGTCGAGTTCCGCGGGCGGCTAAGCAGACGTCGCGCGGCGTCCTCGCTGGCGGGATCGCTCGTGAAGGTGTAGCCGCCGCCGAGCTCGCGCAGCTGCACGCCACGCCGACCGGGCGCGTATTCCTCGCCGAGCAGCGCGAGCGCCGCAGCGATCGCCCCTTCCCCGACCTGCGCCGCGTCAGCCAGCTCGGCGGGGCTGAGCGGGTCGCTCGAGAGGAACAGCAGCGCCTCAACGGTGCGCGCGAGCGAGGGCAGCTCCTCAGCGTCGACGGGGCTGCCGGGCGCGGGGTCTTGCTCCGCGGCGCTCACGCGCCTAGTCCTCCACGCCCTCCCGCAGCAAGCGCGAGGGCCGGAGTGGGCTGCTCTTGGGCGAGCCCGCGCACGGCGATCTCACCGAAGCTCTCCTGCTGCTCCCAGCCGGCCTCGCCACGTTTGTAGAGCTCGAGCAGCGCGAACAGCGTCACCGCCACGGTCATGCGGTCGGCTCCACTCACCGCCTCATCGAAGCTGAAGGCGCCGCGGCGCAGCAAGCCACGTAGGTGCTCGAGGCGCTCCGCAACAGAGACCCTGGGCACCGCGATGTGGCGCAGGTTGATCGCGGGCGGCAAGTGCAGGAGGCGCCCGATCGCCTGCCCGAGCAGCTCGGGGCTTTGCGAGCCCTCGGCGGGTGCCACGATCGTGCGCCGCAGATGCGCGGGCAGCGACGCTTCGCGGAAGCGCACGCCGTGCTCCGCGGCCAAGAGCTCGCCGAGGTGTGCGCTCGCGGCACGGTAACGGCGCGCATCGAGCATCCGCGCGAGCAGCTCCTCGGCGGCCTGTTCGGGCTCGATGTCGAGCAACTGCTCCTCTTCGCTGCTGAGCATCAGACGCGACTTGAGCTCGAGGAGCGCGGCGATTAGCACGATGAACTCAGTCGCGGTCTCGAGGTCGAGCTCGCCACGCTGCTCGAGGTGGTCGAGGTAGGCGAGCACGACTTCGGCGAGCTGCAGCTCGAGCAGGTCGACCTCTTCTCGCAACACGAGCGTGAGCAGCAGATCGAAGGGTCCGCTGAAGACATCGAGGTCGAGCTCTAGTGCGGCAAGGCTCATGGCCTCACCCCGCGGGCTCTCGGCGTGTGGCGCATCGGCGCACCGTAGCGCGCGACCCCGACGGGGTTCTCGAGCTCATCTCTGCGCGGCTCCCACGCCCATCCGCGCTCGCACGTCTGTGAGCGTGGCCGCGGCGATCGCGCGGGCGCGCGCCGCGCCGTCGGCGAGGATCGCCTCGAGCGCGGCCTCGTCGCTGCGTAGCGCTGCATAGCGCTCGCGCACAGGCGTCAGATAGTCGATCACGGCTGCGGCGAGCGCTGTCTTGAATTCGCCGTAGCGCGCCTCGGCGAACTCAGCTTCGATCGCGGCACGATCAGAGCCGCGCACGGCAGCGAGGATTTCGATCAGGTTGCCGATGCCCTCTTTCTCCGGGCCGCCGCTGATCTCGCTGCCGGAGTCGGTGACCGCGCTCTTGAGCTTCTTTTCGATCGCCTTGGGCTCGTCGAGCACGTAGACGGTGCCCTGCTCGCTGCCGTTCGTCGTGGACATCTTGCGTGTGGGCTCCTGCAAGTCCATAATCCGCGCGCCCACCGCAGGGATGCGGTACTCGGGCACCACGAGCAGCTCCTGATCGCCGCCGAAGCGGGCGTTGAAGCGCCGTGCGACGTCGCGCATCAGCTCCACGTGCTCGCGCTGGTCGTCTCCGACGGGCACCTCGTGGGCACGGTAGGCGAGCACATCGGCGGCCATCAGGACCGGGTAGAGCAGCAGGCCGGCCGAGACGAGCTCGCGCTGGGCTACCGACTTGTCGCGGAACTGGTGCATGCGCTGCAGGCGGCCGAGCTCGGTGACGCTGGTCAGCAGCCAGGTCAGCTCGGTGTGCTCGCCCACGTCGCTCTGGCGAAAGAGGATGCAGCGCGCCGGATCGAGGCCGGCGGCGAGCAGGATCGCGGTCGTGTCATAGAGACGCTCGCGCAGCTCGGCCGGGTCGTAGGCGACGGTGATCGCGTGCAGGTCGACGATGCAGAAGATGCCCTCGCCGCGCTCTTGGCTTGAGATGTACTGCGCGATCGCGCCGATGTAGTTGCCCAGATGCTTGCGCCCGGTGGGCTGGATGCCAGAGAAGATGCGCACGCTCACCCCACTGCTGAGCGACGCCGCAGGGCGCTGTCGGTGAGCCACGGCGCATCCCAACCGGTGTCGCCCGGGTTCACGTTCGTGCCGGGCGGGACGATCTCGTCGATGCGGTCGAGCACGTCGGAGCTCAGCGTGCGCGTGAGCGCAGGGAGCTGGCTGTCGAGCTGCTCGCTCGTACGAGGACCGATGATCGCTGCGCTCACCGCCCTGTGGCTCGTGACGAACGCGATCGCCATCTCGATCAGCGACATCCCGGCTTCCTCGGCGAGCGCGCCGAGCGCGTCCGCAGCATCAAGCTTGGCCTGGTTGCCAGGCAGCGACATGTCATAGCGCGAGGGGATCATCTGCGCGCGACGGCTCTGCGCGGGCGAGTCACCGTCCTTGCGGTACCTCCCCGACAGCCAGCCCCCGGCCAGCGGGCTCCAGGGGATCACGCCCACCGCATAGCGCTCGCAGACTGCAAGCACGTCCGCCTCGACCTTGCGGATCAGCATCGAGTAGGGCGGCTGCTCGCAGACGAAGCGCTCGCGGCCGCGCTTCTCGGCGACCCACTGCGACTCGACGATCTGGTGGGCGGGGAAGGTCGAGCTGCCGATGTAGCGGACCTTGCCCGCGTGGATCAGGTCTGAGAGCGCGCCGAGCGTCTCATCGATGTCGGTGTCCAGCTCGGGACGGTGGATCTGGTAGAGGTCGATCCAATCGGTTTTCAGCCGTCGGAGGCTGTTCTCGACCTCCCTGACGATCCAGCGACGCGAGTTGCCGAACTGGTTGGGGTCCTCGTCGTGCATCTTGCCGTGGATCTTGGTTGCGAGCACCACGTTCTCGCGGCGCCCACCGGCAAGCGCCTTGCCGAGGATCTCCTCAGACTCTCCACGCGAGTACACATCGGCGGTGTCAACGAAGTTGATGCCCGCGTCGAGTGCCTTGTGGACGATGCGGATCGAGTCCTCGTGATCGGTGTTGCCCCAGGCGCCGAACATCATCGTGCCGAGGCACAGCGGGCTGACGCTGACGCCGGTGCTCCCGAGTTTGCGGTGCTCGAACGCCATGCTCAGACCTCGGCCAGTCTCTCGCGGATCACGGGACGCTTGGCCGCCATGACCTCATCGAGGCGCCTGACGGGCGTCGTGTAGGGAGCCGCGCGCGCGATCTCGGGGTCCTCGGCGGCCTCCCGGAGGATCGCGCCGATCGCATCGGCAAAGGCGTCGAGCGTCTCCTTGGTCTCGGTCTCGGTGGGCTCGACCATCAGCGCCTCCTCTACGAGCAGCGGGAAGTAGACGGTCGGCGGGTGAAAGCCGAAGTCGAGCAAGCGCTTGGCGAGATCGAGCGTCTTCAGCCCCAAGGCTTTCTTCATCGGGCCACCAGAGAGCACGAACTCGTGCATGCACAGCTCTCCGTAGGCGAGCGGCAGCTGCGCAGCGATGTCGGGCTCGCGCAGCCGCGCAAGCAGGTAGTTGGCGTTCAGCACGGCCGTCTCAGACGCGTCCCTCAGGCCGTCGCCGCCGAGCGAGCAGATGTAGGAGTAGGCGCGCACGAAGCAGCCATAGTTGCCCTGGAAGCCGCGTAGGCGGCCGATCGACTTCGACCCCACGCCGTCTGGCTCGTGCTCGAGATCGAAGCTGCCGTCCTCGCCCTGCACGATCACGGGCACGGGCAGGTAGGGCGCGATGCGCTCGGAGACCGCGATCGGCCCCGAACCGGGACCGCCGCCGCCATGGGGCTGGGTGAAGGACTTGTGCAGGTTGAAGTGCACGATGTCGAAGCCCATGTCGCCGGGACGCGAGAGCCCCATCACGGCGTTGAGGTTGGCGCCGTCGTAGTAGAGGATCGCGCCGACGCCGTGCACGATCTCGGCGATCTCGGCGATGTTCGGGTCGAACAGCCCGAGCGTGTTCGGGTTGGTCAGCATCAGACAGGCGACGTCCTCATCAGCCTTGGAGCGCAGGTCATCGATGTCGACGCCACCGTCGGCGTTGGTCGCCACCTTGACGACCTCAAGGCCCGCCATCGTCACCGTCGCCGGATTGGTGCCGTGGGCGGTGTCTGGTGTGAGCACCTTGTGGCGCCTGGAGCCGCGATCCTCATGGTAGGCGCGGCTCAGCAGCACGCCCGCGAGCTCGCCGTGGGAGCCCGCGGAGGGCTGCAGCGAGACGTGCGGCAGGCCCGCAACCTCGCCGAGGGCGCCCTGCAGGTTCCACATCAGCTCGAGCGCGCCCTGTGCACGCTCGGGGTCCTGCAGCGGGTGCAGGCGGGCGTGGCCGGGCAGCGCGGCGGTGCGCTCGTGCAGGCGCGGGTTGTGCTTCATCGTGCACGAGCCGAGCGGATAGAAGCCGGAGTCGAGGTCGAAGTTGCGCTTGGAGAGGCCGACGTAGTGGCGCACGATCTCGGGCTCTGAAAGCTCGGGCAGCCGGGGCGGCTCGGCGCGGCGCAGGCCGGCGGGCAGCAGCGTCTCGGCGTCGATGTCGGGTACTTCGCTGTCCGGGCACTGGAAGGCGCGCCGGCCGGGTGCGCCCTTCTGGAAGATCGTCCGTGCACGGTCGCGCTGCTGGGGCGTCGTGCCGGACGCCGGCCCAGGCGACTTGGCGCTCTGCGGCTCGCGTCCGTTCTGGCTGGGGTGATGTCCGTCGATGCCCGGATCTGAGTGCAGGTGGTTTTCGTCGATCGGGCTCATACGGCGAGCGTCGCCTCGCTGGAGGATCGTTGCCCGGTGGCCGTGATCGCGCGCCCAAGCGCGGCGGCGAGCCGGTCGATGTCGGCGCGGGTACGACGCTCTGTGATCGCGACAAGCAGCCCGCCGCGGTCGGCCTCACGGCCGGTGAGCGTGTGCAGGTCAACGCCGGGGTTGATGCCCTCGCCCGCGCAGTGCGCCCTTACCGCGGCCACGTCGGCGTCGAGACGCAGCGCGAACTCGCGGATCACGGGCTGCTCGTGGAGCTTCTCGACGCCGTCGATCGCAGCCAGCGTCTCGCGGGCGTAGTGGGTGCGCGCGAGCAACAGCTCGCCCAGCTCGACGATTCCGCGGCGGCCCAGCCAGCTGAGATAGACGACGCCGCCCAGCGCGTTGAGGGCCTGCGCGGTACAGATGTTCGAGGTCGCCTTCTCGCGGCGGATGTGCTGCTCGCGGGTCTGCAGCGTGAGCACGAAGCCGCGGCGCCCGTCGACGTCGGTGGTCTCCCCGGCGATGCGGCCTGGCATGCGCCGCAGATACTCCTCACGGGCGGCGAACAGCCCGAAGGAGGGGCCGCCGAAGTCGAGGCGGTTGCCGAGCGACTGGCCCTCGCCGACGGCGACGTCGACGCCGCATTCGCCGGGCGCCTTGAGCACACCGAGCGTGAGCGGATCGACCTGCGCGACGACCACCGGGGAGCCGGACTGCTTGGCGGCGGCGCTGAGCGCCTCGGCATCCTCGACGGCGCCGTAGAAGTTGGGCTGCGCGAAGATCGCCGCGCTCGTGTCTGAGTCGATCGCCTCTCTCCAGAGATCGAGGTCCGTGACGCCACCGGCTGCGCCGGGGGCACCGCCGGCGGAGCCGGTGGTCAGCGGCACCTCGACGACCTCCATGCCGTAGCCGTGGGCGTTGGTGCGCAGCGTTTCGATCGAGTGCGGGTGCAGCCCGGCGCTCACGACGAAGCGCTTGGCGCCGTTGTGCAGCTTGGCGAGATAGCCGGCGGCCGCGACCGCGGATGGGCCCTCATAGACCGAGGCATTGGAGACAGGCAGCCCCGTCAACTCCGAGATCGCGGTCTGGTACTCGAACATCACCTGTAGGCCGCCCTGGGAGATCTCGGGTTGGTAAGGCGTGTAGGGGGTAAGGAACTCGGAGCGCTCCATCAACATGTCGATCAGCGCGGGGACGTAGTGGTCATACATGCCGGCGCCGAGGAAGCTCAGCTCGTCCTCGGCGCTCGTGTTGCGCGCGGCGAGCGCGCGCAGGTGCTCATAGACGTCCTGCTCGCCGAGCCCGTCGGGGAGATCGAGCTCGCGCCCGAGGCGCACGCCCTCGGGAATCTGGCGGTCGAAGATCTCCTGCAGCGAGCCCACGCCGATCGCCTCCAGCATGGCGGCGAGGTCCTCAGGGGTGACGGCGGTGTAGCGGCTCAACTACTGCCAGCCTAGCCAGCCAGCGTGCCCTTGTAGGTGGCAGCGTCCATCAAGCCCTCGCGCTCGGAGGGGTCGGACATGCGCACCTTGACGAGCCAGCCGCCGTCGTAGGGCTCTTCGTTGATCATCGCCGGGTTCTCCGAGAGCGCCTCGTTGACCTCGACGATCTCCCCGGAAAGAGGTGCGATCACATCGGAGACGGCCTTCACGGACTCGACCTCCGCGTAGGAGGCGTCCTTGGCGAGCATCGTGCCGACGGCGGGCGGGTCGAAGAAGACGACCTCGCCGAGCGAGTCCTGGGCGTACCAGGTGATGCCGAGCGTGGCCAACTGCGGGTCATTCCCGTCGATGCGCGCCCAGTCGTGTTCGGGGTGGTAGAGCAACTCCTCGGGATAGCTGGCCTGCGCCATTCAGGAGCCCTTTCTGTAGAGCGGCTTGTCCTTGACCACGGCGGGGCGCATCTTGCCACGTACGTCGATCTCCAGGCGGGTGCCCACAGCAGCCTGTGCGGCGGGTACGTAGGCCATGCCGATGCCGACGTCCAGACACGGCGAGAGGGTGCCGCTGGTGACCACGCCACCGCCCTCGATCGGGTTCCCTTGGCGTGCAATGCCGGGACCCTCGAGCGCGAAAGCGATCAGCTTCTCCTTCGCGCCAGCGCTACGCACGGGGGCCACGGCGTCCGCTCCGATGAAGCGGGTCTCCTCCTTGCAGCACCAGCCGAGACCCGCTTCGATCGGCCCGCGCTCGCGGCTGAGGTCGTTGCCATAAAGGTGAAAGCAGACCTCCAGGCGCAGCGTGTCGCGTGCGCCGAGACCCGCCGGCGTGGCGCCGCGACGAACGAGCTCATCCCAGATCTCGCCGGCCACCGCGGGCGCGCAAAGCAGCTCGACGCCTTCCTCACCGGTGTAGCCCGTGCCGCAGACGAGCACCTCGGCACCGCCGAGGCGTCGCCTCCCCACGGTCATGCGGGCGGGCAGCGGCGAGTCAGAGATCGCCTGCACGAACTCGCGCGCAAGCCCACCCTGCACTGCGAGCATCGCCCACTCCTCGATCTGATCGCTCACCTCGGCCTCGGGGAAGTCAGCCGCGTGGCGCTGGAACCACGCGAGGTCGGCGGCGTGGTTGGAGGCGTTGGTGACAGTCAGGTAGCGATCGATGTCGAGGCGGTAGGTGAAGAGATCGTCCAGCACGCCGCCATCCTCGGCGCAGAGCACGCTGTACTGCGCGCCGCCGAGCTGGAGCTTCGCGAGGTCGTTCGAGAGCAGCCGCTGCAGCAACTCCAGAGCCCGCGGCCCGCTCGTCTCGATCTCGCCCATGTGCGAGACGTCGAAGATGCCGCAGGACTGGCGAACCGCCATGTGCTCCTGGCGAACCCCCTCATACTGCACGGGCATCTCCCAGCCTGCGAAGTCGACCATCTTCGCCCCCGCCGCCACATGGCGGTCATAGAGGGCTGTGCGGCGCAGGTCAGGCGTCATTCACAGCGCAGGCTAGCGGCAGGCGCGCCGACACCCGGCTCAGCGCGGGCCGCGAGGTCGAGGAACGCTGAGGTCGCGGCAAATCTTGAGTGCGAGCCGATAGTCAATCTCCCGATGTCTCGGAACGACAGACCACTCGCCCGTAGGGCTGACCCACCTCGTGTGATTTGCACCCTCGTCCCGCCTTTGACAGCCCTCACTGCGGAGGCGCCGTTCGAGATCGCCTCGCTTCAAGCGGCGATTGTTAGGTGCAGTGCCTCGCGCTCGCGGTGATCGTCATCGGCCAATGGCGAAGGCGAGAGCATCAATCGCAGCGCATCGATCACGTTCGTGCGCGCTTCTTCGCGGGTGCGCCCTTGGCTGTGGACACCTTTCACCTCTGGAATCGAGGCGATGATCCATCCATCTTCGCCGGGCTCGTAGACGATCATGAGATCGAGCTGTTCAGACACAAAGGACAACATAGGCCACTCCGACGGTCGCGGCAAGTGAGGACACGATGCTGGCTCGATGTGTGGCAATACGCTCGATTCCGCACCTAGTCCGCTCGGGCGCTAGCCCGCCAGATCACGAGAAAAAGGCTCGACGGCGTCTAGCGCAAAAACGGCGGTACGTCGATGTCGTCGTCGGAGATCTCGAGGTTCGAGCGCTGACGGTCGGAGATGCGCGGGCCCCTGTCGGGGCGCCCCTCGCGGCTCTCGCGACGCGCGCCGCGGCCGGGACGGTGGTCGAAGCCCGTGCCGATCACGGTCACGCGCACCTCGTCGGCCATGCTCTCATCGATCACAGCGCCGAAGATGATGTTGGCGTTCGCGTCGGAGGCGTTCTGGATGATCTCCGCCGCGTCGTTTACCTCGAACAGGCCGAGGTCCTTGCCGCCTGTGATGTTCAAGAGGATGCCCGTCG
The DNA here is from genome assembly GCA_963785435.1 of uncultured Solirubrobacterales bacterium. GTDB lineage: Bacteria > Actinomycetota > Thermoleophilia > Solirubrobacterales > Solirubrobacteraceae > Palsa-744. The sequence continues at coordinate 1,215,745 of CAWAVE010000005.1, read as the reverse complement.
CGCCGTCCACGGACTCTTCGAGCAGCGGCGAGGAGATCGCTGCCTTGGCCGCGTCCGCGCAGCGGTTCTCGCCCGCCGCGGTGCCGATGCCCATCAGCGCCGAGCCCGCGTCCTGCATGATCGTGCGCACGTCCGCGAAGTCGAGGTTGATCAGCCCGGGGATCGTGATCAGGTCGGTGATCCCCTGCACGCCCTGGCGCAGCACGTTGTCTGCCTCGCGGAACGCGTCGAGCATCGAGGTGCGTCGCTCCACCACCGCGAGCAGCTTCTCGTTGGGGATCACGATCAGCGTGTCCACCACCTCACGCAAGCGCTCGATTCCCTCTGTGGCCTGACGGCCGCGCTGCGAGCCCTCGAAGTCAAACGGGCGCGTGACCACGCCCACCGTCAGAGCGCCGATCTCGTTCTTGGCGATCTCCGCGATCACCGGCGCCGCGCCCGTGCCCGTGCCGCCGCCCTCGCCCGCGGTCACGAACACCATGTCTGCGCCCTTCAGCGCCTCCTTGATGTCATCGCGCGACTCCGATGCTGCACCGAGTCCCACGTCCGGGTTGGCGCCCGCGCCGAGTCCCTTCGTGGACTGGTGGCCGATGTTCAGCTTGATGTCCGCGTCGCACATCGCGAGCGCCTGTGCGTCGGTGTTGGCCGCGATGAACTCCACGCCGCGTAGGCCCGCGTCGACCATGCGGCTGACCGCGTTCGTGCCGCCGCCGCCGACGCCCACGACCTTGATCACCGCCAAATAGCTTGAGCTGCTCTCCATGATGGTTCCCCGTCCGAAGCCTTCAGTAGGAATTAAGGGTTCGCAGCATACTCATCGCCGAACCGCCGAGTTGCTCACGTTATGCAGGGATCTTCGCCCTGTCAACGACGCGATCCAGTCTCGCAAGGTTCGTTGCAGATCGCGGGACTCTCTAGTTGTGCCTGAGGAATGCGCTCATCCACACTCAACCTGTACTTTAGATTCAGTGTCTGTCAGCCTCCCGGCGCAGGCGCTTCCGCGGCGCCTTCGCTGGCCGTGCCCGAGCGCGATTCGGGAGTTTCACTAGCGCCTTTAGCTTCGCTCGGTTCCTTGCTTTCCTTGCTTTCCGTCGTGGTGCCAGCAGATGCTTCGCCGTTGCTCGCGGCGCCTTCGTGCGTCCCTCCAGGGAGCCCTGCCGCGAGCGCGCCGACCGTCGATTCGGGTTTGCCGTTCGTTTCAGCTGTCTTCGCGCCTTCGCTTTCGGGCCCTCGCCCCGCAGCGAACCCTGCGGCCGGGCGCCCAGGTAGGCGCACGTCGACGTAGAGCGCTCCCGCTGAGCTCTTTGCGGCGAGCACCGCTGCGAGCGAGAGCCACTTGGCGTGCGGCCGCGTGGCGTCACCGAAGTACACAACCAGGCCGTTGTGCATCGCGACCGTCAGGCCCTCCGGTCCGCTGTAGGTGCGCGACACGAGCTTGCCGAGCGCCGCAGGAGCCGCGCCGAGGATCGCAAGCGCAGCGAGCAACGTATGGTCGTGCAGGTGCGCGCCGGGACTCAGCACGCTCCAGCCGCCGAGCGTGGGCAGCGTCGAGGACAGATACGCCGGCCCCAGCACCACGCCGTCGGCAGCCACCGCGGTGCGCTGTCCCGCCGCGAGCAGCGCAGCTACGGGCAACTGCTCGACGACCTTCAGGAGCAGCCCGTGCGGGAAGCGCGGATAGGCCTTCACTTCGCGCACCACGCCATATGGCGCAACCGCCGCGCGCAGCGCGCCCGCGCGCACGTCGAGCGTGCTCATGCGCTGGGCCGCAGCCACCAGCGCCGACTTGATCGCGGGCGCCTCTGGGCCGTGTAGGCCGCTGACCTGCACGTGCTGCACCGCCACGAAGGAGGAGTGACGCAAGAGCACGTAGCCGCCGCCGCACAGCGGCAAGGCGGCGAGCACGGCGATCAGCGCGATGCGTGTGCCACGCCGAGCCCACAACGCCGCGAACATCGAGCGCAGCAGCGCGAGAACGCTGCCGAGCACGCCCGGCAGGCCGCTGCGCCGCGTGCGTGCGCGCCCCTTCGCGCGCGCTCGCGGGCGTACGCCGCTGCTCGTAGCTCCCAGCCCGAGTGGGCGCGCAACCCAGTCGAGCGCGTGACGTGCGGCGAAGGAGCGCTCCATCTGGTCATCTTCGACCTTCGCCCGCCATCCCCTACCGCCTAGCGCCATGGAAAGCGCACAGCTCCGAGCGTCTGTACCTCGGGCTCGAGCTCCACGCCGAAGCGCTCGGCCACGTGGCGGCGTCCCTCGGCCATCACCGCGACCACATCGGCTGTGCTCGCCGCGCCCGTGTTCTCGATGAAGTTGGCGTGCTTTGGCGCGAAGCGCGCGCCGCCCACCGCCAGGCCGTTGCAGCCCGCCTCCGCGAGCAGGAGCCCTGCGCTGCGGCCTTGCGCGCGCGGGTCCTCGGGGTTCTTGAAGGTCGAGCCGAAGGTCTTGATGCCCTGTGGTTGAGCCTCGTGGCGGCGCCGACGCATCTCTGCGAGCGTCGCCTTGACCGACTCCTCGCTTGCGCTCTGCAAGCGCAACGACGCCGCCACCACCACCTCGCCCGCCGCGAGCTTCGAGCTGCGGTAGGCGAAGCCGAGCTCCTGCGGCGCGCGTCGCTCGAGGCCCGCCGCGGTGGCGATCTGCACCCACTCGAGCACACCCTCGAGCTGGCCGCCGTAGGCGTTTGCGTTCATCCGCACCGCGCCGCCGAGCGTGCCCGGGATGTTCACGCCGAACTCGATCCCCGACAGCCCCGCGCGCGCCGCCGCCGCCGCCACCGCGGGCAGGCGCGCGCCGCCGCCCGCGAGGATCCGTGTGCCTTGCACCTCGATCGCCGCGAGCTCGCCGTCGAGCTTGACCACGAGACCCTCCACGCCCTCGTCGGCCACGAGCAGGTTCGAGCCCGATCCCACCACGCTCACCGCCAGCGAGGCCACCTGCGCCCACGCGAGCAGCTCGAGCAGCGACCCGCTCTCACCGGCGCGCGCGAAGAACTCAGCGGGCCCGCCCGTGCGCACCGTCGTCAGGCGCTGCAGCGGATAGCCGCGCTTGACGCCTGTCGGTGGCTGCGCGGAGTCCGCGGCGGCGCTCATCGCTCGAGCAGCTCCCGCGCCAGGCGATCGACGTCGCCGGCACCCATCACCACACACACATCGCCCGCGCCCAGCATCGCCGCGAGCACCGGCTGTGCATCCGCGAAGCTCGCGAGCCAATACACGGGGCGTCCGTCCACCGCATCCGCGGCCGCTTCGGCGATCAGCAGGCCGCTCACCTCGGGGTGCTCCTCGGCGCGCTCGCGCGCGGGGTAGACGTCGAGCACAACGACCACGTCCGCGCTCGCCAGCGCCACACCGAACTCGCGCGCAAGCGAGGCCGTGCGCGAGAACAGATGCGGCTGAAAGACCGCCACGAGCCGCTCGTGCTCGAGCGTGCGCGCTCCCGCGAGCGTCGCCGCCACCTCGGTCGGGTGGTGCGCGTAGTCGTCGTACACGCGCGCTCCCCGTGGCGTGCGCCCGAGCAGCTGAAAGCGTCGCCCCGCGCCGCTGAACGCCGCGAGCCCCGCGATCGCAGCCGTGTCCTTGGCCCCCGCGAGCCGCGCCGCCTCAAGCGCTCCCGCGGCGTTCACCGCGTTGTGCATGCCGGGAACCGCCAAGCTCACCTGATGTCCACGCCAATCAAAGCGCGAGCCCCCTTCGGCCAGCACCGCCTCGGGGGCGTCATATGGCGATCAGCTCGCCCTGTGCGCAGCTCGAGCAGCTCTGGGCGATCCCACACGACCGCCCAGGCGGGCGCGCGCAGGAACTCGGCGAATGCTTCGCGCAGCTCGGCGAGCGAGGCGATACGTGGCGTGATGGTCGAGCTCCACGTTCGTGAGCAGCGCGATCTCGACCTGCAGGCTGAGCATCGAGCGATCCGACTCGTCGGCCTCCACCACCAGCCACTCGCCCTCCCCCACTCTGCGTTCGCGAGCCCGCCACCCGACCGGTCCGCCGACGAGCCAGCCCGGACGTCAGGCCCGCCGCGCGCAGCGCGTGCACGATCATCGACGAGGTCGTCGTCTTGCCGTGCGTGCCCGCCACCGCGATCGTGCGACGCAACGCCGTGAGCTCCGCCAGCAGCTCAGCTCGCGGGCGCTCTGCGATGCCGCGCTCGCGCGCCGCCGCGCGCTCGACGTTCTCGGCGCTGACCGCCGAGGAGTAGATCAGCTCGACGTCAGCTCCCGCGGGCAGGTTCTCCGCGCTGTGGCCGATCACGCGCGTCGAGCACGCCGTCGGCGCGCAAGCGCTCCAGATACGGACCTCGGCGCCCCATCAGAGCCGCTGACGCTCGCGCCGAGCGCGTGCGCAGCTCGTGCGTAGCCGCTCATGCCCGCGCCGCCCACGCCCACGAAGTGCAGGCGGCGCCCGCTCCAGGGTCCGCGCGGGCGCGCTCACAAGCGGCGCCGCCTCGCAACAGCTCCTCGGCCATCTCGCGCGCCGCGTGCGGGCGCGCGAGCCCCGCCGCCGCCGGCGCCATCGCCGCGCAGACGCCGTGGATCAGCCAGCAAAGCCGCCACCTCGCCGCCCAGCCGCGCGCCGCTCAGCTCCGCGTCGGCGATCACGAGCGCCGCGCCCGCCTCGCGCCATCCAGCGGGCGTTTGCGCTCTGGTGATCGCCCGCCGCGTGCGGGTATGGCACGAGCACCGCCGGCAGCCCGTGCGCGGCGATCTCGAAGACCGAGCCGCCCGAGCGCGCCACCACGAGGTCGGCGGCGGCGAGCGCGTCGGCGAAGTCGACCAGCGGCGAGGTAGTCGCGCAGGTCGTAGCCGGCCGGCAGCCCGCGCGCCGCGAGCTCGTCGTGGTCGCGGCGCCCGCTGACGTGCAGCACGTGAAAGGGCGCCCCCGCGAACGCCTCGACGGCCGCCATGGTTGATCGAGCGCGCACCCAGCGAGCCGCCGAACACGAGCACGCAGGTGGCCTGCGCCGGCGACGCCCAGCGCTCGCGCGCGCCGCGGCGCGGTCGCTGCTGCGGCGGCGGCGATCGGGCGGCCCGTGACGCGGTAGCGCGGCGCCTCAGCGGCCCGCGATCGGGAACGCCAGGCAGACGCGGCGCGCAAAGCGGCGCGAGCAGGCGGTTGGTCAGCCCGAGATGGCTGTCGGCCTCGCTCAGCACGAGCGGGATGCGCAGGCGTCAGCGCCGCGAGCCCAACCGGGCCCGCGACGTAGCCACCGCCGCCGAGCACCGCGTCGGGTGCGAGCTCTCTCAGCAGCGCGCGTGCCGCGTAGCACCGCCTTGGCGGCGAGCGCGAGCGCACGCAGCGCCTGCAGCGGGTTCGAGCGGCTGAGCCCCTCGCACCGCAGATCTGCTGCAGCGGGAACCCCGCCGCGGGCACGAGCTGCGCCTCGGCGCGCTCGCCGCCGATGAACGAGACCTCCGCGCCCTCAGCCCGCAGCGCTTCCGCGACCGCCAGCGCCGGCACCACGTGCCCCGCGGTCCCGCCGGCGGCGATCACGATCCTCCTCTGGCGCTGCGCTCACCGGCCAATCGTGCCCGATTCGCGGGCGCGCGCGTCGCCCGAGCGCCGGCGCGCGGCGTCGCCACCGCGCGCACGTGCCCGGTCGCGCCCGAGGCCACGTTCAGCAGCAGGCCCATCGCCGCGAGCATCACGATCAGGCTGCTCGAGCCATAGGAGACGAACGGCAGCGGCACCCCCGTCAGCGGCGCCAGGCCGAGCACCGCGAAGGTGTTGAGGATCGCCTGAGAGACGATCAGCGAGGTCACGCCGACCGCGATCAGCGCGCTGTAGAGGCTGCGCGCGCCCTTCGCCGCGCGCAGGCCCGCGTAGGCGATCAGGCCGTAGAGGAACAGCAGCGCGAACACGCCCGCCGCGCCCAGCTCCTCGGCGATCACCGCGAGGATGAAGTCCGTCGGCGCCTCCGGCAGATAGAAGATCTTCTGCACCGACTGGCCCGGGTCCGACGCCGAACAGACCGCCCGAGCCGATCGCGATCTGCCCCTGCACCGCCTGGAAGCCGCTCGAGGAGGCGTGCGCCCACGGGTCGAGGAACGACGTCAGCCGCGCGCGCGCATAGGGACGGATCAAGCGCGTAGAGGAACACCACCGCCAGCAGCGAGCCGGCCGATCTTGGCGAGCTTGCGCATCGGGATCCCGGCCGCGACGAGCATCGCGCTGATCGTGAACACGATCACCATCGCCGTGCCGAGGTCCGGCTGGGTGAAGACCAGCAGGCAGGCCGCGCCCACCACGATCAAGCAGCGGTTTGGCGAGCTCGCGCAGGTCGTTGACGCGCTGCGGGCGCTGCGCCGAGCAGCGTCGCGGAGTAGAGCACCAGCGCGAGCTTCATCAGCTCGGAGGGCTGGAACTGCAGCTGGCCGCGGCCCGATCCAGCGCCGCGCGCCGTTGATCGCTACGCCCACGTGCGGGATGTGCACGGCGACCACGAGCACGAAGGAGACGAACAGCAGCGGCGCCGTGATGCTGTGCACTTTCGCCACCCCGTCGCGCGCCAGCACGCGCATCACGACCAGCCCGACGGCGCCGTAGACGAAGAACTTGATCAGGTAGCTCGCTGCCGTAGCCGTGCCCCTGCAGCAGCGTCGTCGCCGAGGAGGCGCTGTAGACCATCACCGCGCCGAACGCCAGCAGGCACATCGTGGCCGTCAGCAGGATGCGCTGCTCGAGCGACTGGCCGCTGCGGCACGCGCCGCGCGCGCCGCCGCGCTTGCTGCGCTCCTGCGATGACGCCCGCCTTGGCGCCGAGCCCGGCGTGCGTGCGGCTGCTGGCATCCATGCTCACTTCGACGCCGGCGCGCGGAAGCCTTCCATGCCTGCGACACGCACGGTCACGATGGCTCAGATGCCCCGGCTCTGGCGGTAGATCGTGAAGCCGATCGCACCGCAGATCGAGGCGACGATCCAGAAGCGCAGGATGATCTTCGTCTCAGACCACGCCTTCAGCTCGAAATGGTGGTGGATCGGCGCCATCAGGAACACGCGTCTGCGCGTCGTCTGGAAGGAGATGACCTGGATCACGACCGACAGCGCCTCGATCACGAAGATCCCGCCGAGCAGGATCAGCAGCACCTCCGTCTTGGTCATCACCGCCAGCCCCGCGATCGCCCCGCCGAGGCCGAGCGAGCCCGTATCGCCCATGAAGATCGTCGCCGGGAAAGCGTTGAACCACAGGAAGCCGACGCACGCCCCGACCAGGCAGCCGGCGAGCATCGCCAGGTCGAAGTCGCCCGCGATGAACGTGATGCCGATGTAGGCGAGCAGCACGATCGCCGCGCAGCCCGCCGCCAGCCCGTCGAGACCGTCGGTCAGGTTGACCGCGCTCGTCGTGCCCGCCACCACGAGGTAGATCAGCACCGGGTAGAAGGGCCCGAGGTCGATGTGGTAGTCGACGAAGCGCAGCCACAGCGTCGGTGGCAGGTGCGCCTCGTGTGTCGGCGATGAACCACAGCCCGAGCGAGATCGCGATCGTGACCCCCAGCTTGGTGCGCGCGCGCAGCCCCAGCGAGCGGCGCTTGACGAGCTTGATGTAGTCGTCGGCGAAGCCCAGCAGCGCGCAGGCGATCGCCGCGCCGAACACGCCCACCGAGCGCCATTCGTAGTTGGTCAGGATCAGGAACGGGACGCCGACCGCGAGGAAGATGATCACGCCGCCCATCGTCGGCGTGCCCGCCTTCTGGTGGTGGCCCTCGGGGCCATCCTCGCGGATGTGCTGGCCGAACTCGCGCTTGCGCAGGAACTCGATGAACTTGGGGCTGAGGAAGATGCAGATCAGCAGCGCGGCGGTGCCCCCGAAGAGAATGCGCCCCATTCAGCGCCGCTCCGCGACGGCGCCGGCGCGAGCGCCGGGGCTCGCGCCGGCTCCGGCGCGCCGCCGCGTCGCGCGCCAGGCTCGCTGTGACGCGCTCCAGGCCCACGCCCGCGCGAGCCCTTCACGAGCACCGTGTCGCCCGGCGCGCAGCAGCTCCGCAAGCAGCTCGCCCGCGGCCTGCGCGTCGGCGACCGTGTGCGCCTCGCCCGCGAAGCGCCGGCGCGATCTCGGCCGCGAGCGGGCCGACGGCGATCAGCAGCTCGATCCCGCGCGCGGCCGCATGCTCGCCGATCTCGCGGTGCAGCGCCGGCGCCTCCGGGCCCAGCTCGAGCATGTCGCCGAGCACCGCCACGCGCCGCGCGGGCGCCGTGGCGGCGAGGTCGTCGATCGCCGCGCGCATGGACATCGGGTTGGCGTTGTAGCAGTCGTCGATCAGCGACGACCCCGCCGGGCAGCTCGCAGGCGCTGCGCCGCGCATCGCCGAGAAGCTGCACCTCCAGACGCCCCGCGGGCGTCGAGCCCGAGCGCCCGCGCAGCCGCCACCGCGGCGAGCAGGTTGCGCAGGTTGTGCGCCTGCGCGAAGGAGGGCCGCAGCTCGATCCCCTCGCCGCCGTGCGTCGATCACGACGCTGCCGTCTGCGCGGCGCTCGCGCAGCGAGACATCGCCGCCCTCGCCGAAGCTGAGCACGCTCGAGATCCGCGCGCAGGTGCGCCTCGAGCAGCGGCTCGCCGCGCGGGCACCACCGACGCTCGCGCCCGCGCGCGAGCCCCGCGATCAGCTCGGCCTTCGCGGCCGCGATCGCCTCGAGCGAGCCGAGCAGCTCGAGATGCGCGGGGCCGACGTTGACGATCACGCCGACGTCCGGCTCGGCGATCGCCGTCAGCTCGGCGATCTGCCCGGGGCCGCGCATCGCCATCTCGAGCACCAGCGCCTCGCGTGTCCGGCGGGGCCGCGAGCAGCGCGAGCGGCAAGCCGATCTCGGTGTTGAGGTTCTGCGGGCTCGCCGCTGTGCGCAGCGCGCGTCGCGAGCAGCGCCGCGAGGATGTCCTTCGTCGAGGTCTTGCCCGTCGAGCCCGTGATCGCCACGACCCTCGCGCCGCCGCGCGCGCAGCTCCCGCCGCCAGGCGCGCGCGAGCGCCTGCAGCGCCGGCGAGCGGGTCCGCGTGCGCGAGCACCACGCCGCCGCGCGGCCGCACGCGGCCGCGGCCGCGCGCGGCGTGCTCCGGCGTGCCACGAGCACCCCCCAGGCGCCCGCCTGCAGCGCCTGCGCAGCGCGTGCGCGCCGCCGTCCGCGTGCTCGCCGCGCAGGCCCACGAACAGCTCGCCGCGCGAGCACGCGCGCGAGTCGATGCTCGCTCGCGGCCGGCCCGCGCGAGCCTCGCTCGGTGCGCACCGCGCGGCGCCGCGACGAGCAGTCGCGCCCCGGCCGCCTGCGCCGACGCGCTCGGCGCTCCAGCTCGCCTCACGCGCCGCGCGCCCCTGCGGCGCCGACGCCGCAGCGCGCCGAGCGCCTCGCGCGCCACGGTGACGTCGTCGAACGGGCACCTTGCGCCCGTCCGCGAACTCCTGGCCCTGCTCGTGGCCCTTGCCCGCGATCACGAGCACGTCGCCGCGGCGCGCCCGCGCGACCGCCTGCGGCGATCGCCGCGCGCGCGGTCGGCCAGCGCGCTGCACGCGCGCGCGCCTGCCCGCCGGCGACGCGTCGTCGACGCCCGGCCATGATCTCCGCGATGATCTGCTCGGGGTCCTCCGAGCGGGGGTTGTCGGAGGTGACGAGCACCACGTCGGCCAGGCGCGCCGCGATCTCGCCCATCAGCGGGCGCTTGCCGCGATCGCGGTCGCCGCCCGCGCCGAACACGCAGATCACCCGCCCGCGGCCGGCCGTCGCGTGGCGTCGCGTCAGTTCGCCGCGCGGCGCGCAGCACGTTCTCGAGCGAGTCGGGCGTGTGGGCGTAGTCGACGAGCACCGCGAAGTCCTGCCCTGCGTCGACCGGCTCGAAGCGCCCCGGCACGCGCACGCCGCGTTCGAGCGCCGCGAGCATCGCCGTCGAGATCGCCGCCGAGCGCGTGCGCGGCCGCGAGCGCGCCGAGCGCGTTGGCGACGTTGAAGCGACCCGGCATCGGCAGCGTCACCTCGCGCTCGCCCGCGGGGCGTGCGCAGCGTGAAGCGGCAGCCGTCGAAGCCGCAGCGCACAGCTCGTGGCGCTGTAGTCGGCGCGGCGCTCCGACCGCGAACGTGCGCACGCCCTCGATCTCCGCGGCCAGCCGCCGGCCGTAGGCGTCGCCGACGTTGACGACGCTCACCGTCGGGCGCGCTCGCCGTGCGCGGCGCGACGAACAGCCGCCGCTTGGCGAGGAAGTAGTCCTCCATCGTCGGCGTGGAAGTCGAGGTGGTCCTGCGTCAGGTTCGTGAAGACCGCCGCGCGAAGCGGATCGCGTCGGCGCGTCCCAGCTCGAGCGCGTGCGAGGAGACCTCGATCGCGCACGCCACGTCGCCGCCGTCGAGCATCGCGCGCAGTTCGCGCCTGCAGGTCGATCGCCTCGGGCGTCGTGCGCTGGACCGCGCGCTCGCTGCCCGCCGATCGACCGACTTGACCGTGCCGAGCAGCCCGCACTGCACCCCGCCGGCCTCCAGCAGCGCGCGCATCAGATAGGCGGTCGTCGTCTTGCCGTTCGTGCCCGTCACGCCGACGCACCTGCAGCTCGCGCGAGGGATCGCCGTAGAAGCGCGCCGCGAGCGGCGCCATCGCCGCACGCGCCGAGGAGCACGAGCAGCTCGGGCACGCCGAGCCCGAGCGGGCGCTCGACGACGAGCGCTGCGGCGCCCCGCGCCACGGCGCCGCGGCGGCGAACTCGTGCCCGTCGCTGCGAAAGCCGCTGACGCAGAAGAACAGCGCGCCGGGCGCCACCGCGCGGCTGTCGTAGGCGAGCCCGGTGATCTCCACCGCGCCGTCCGCGTCGCGCGGACGAGGCGCCGCGGCCGGCTCGGGCAGCGCCGCGGCCAGCTCGCCGAGCCTCATCGATCGCTTCCCCGTGCGCGGCATGCGGCTGAGTCTAGTTTCCGCCCCCGCCGGAGCCTGCGGGTGCCGCGTCCCAGCCGCTACCCGGGCGGGATGCCCAGATAGGGCAGCGCGAAGCTCATGATCTGGCCGAAGGCCGGCGCGGCAACGGTGCCGCCGAAGATCGAGCCGGTTCTGCGGTTCGTCGACGACCACGGCTGCCAGCAGCTTGGGATCGGACGGCGGGCGCGAAGCCGATGAACGAGGCCACGTATGCGCTTTTCGAGTATTCGCCCGTCGCGCGGGTCGATCTTGCTGGCGGTGCCCGTCTTGCCCGCGAGCTGGTAGCCGGGGATCGAGACCTCGCTGGCGGTGCCGCCCGGGCGCGAGCACGCCTTCGAGCATGTGCCGCAGCGACGCGGCGGTCGCGCTCGAGATGATGCGGTGCCCGGCCGGCAGCGGCTGCGCCTTGCCGCCGACCGCGCCGATCGATGTGCGGCGGGCGCAGGATGCCGCCGTTGGCGATCGCCGCATAGGCCGTCGCCATCTGCATCGGCGTCACGAGCTCGCCCTGCCCGATCGGCAGGTTGCCCATCGAGGAGCCCGAGTAGTGGCTGAGCGGCAGCGTCACGCCCGTTTCCTCGCCCGAGAGGTCCACGCCCGTCGGCGCGCCGAAGCCGAAGCGGTGCACCCAGCCGTTGAAGTCGCTCGCGCCCTCGAGCGTGCCGATCTTGATCGCGCCCACGTTGCTCGAGCGGGCGAGGATCTGCGAGGTGCGTGAGCGTTTCTTCGGCGTGTTCGGTGTCGTCGTGGATCGTGCGGTCGGCGACGCTGGATCTGGTCGGGGATGTTGAAGGGCGTCTCCGGCGTGATCAGGCCCTGCTGCAGCGCGCCGGAGACCGTCACGGCCTTGAACGTCGAGCCCGGTTCGTAGTCGAAGCCGACCGCGCGATCCTGCGAGCGCGTCGGCGCGGCGCGGCGGCGGGTTGTTGGGGTTCGCCTGCGGCCAGTTGGCGAGCGCCAGGATCGCGCCGGTGCGCGGGTCCATCACGATCGCCGTGGCGTCTTTGGGGCTGAAGTCGCTCGCCGACCGCGCCGAGCACGTCTTCGGTGCGCTGCTGGATGTTCGCGTCGAGCGTCAGCTTCAGCGAGCTGCCCGGCGACCACGGGGTGCGGTTTCGGTGATCGAGACGGGCTGGCCGATCGCGTCGCTGACCACGCGCCGCTCGCCGGCGCGCCCGCGCGAGCTCGAGTCACGCGCAGTACTCGAGGCCCGCGAGACCCTTGCCTTCGGTGCCCGACGCACAGCCGAGCACCTGCGCGGCCAGCGGGCCGCGCGGATAGACGCGGCGCATCACCGGCGTGCCCGTGATGCCGGGGATCTTCAGCGCCAAGGACCTCCTGCGCCTGCGTCGGCGGGCATGCCGCGGGCGAGGTACACGAAGCCGGTGTGCTCGGAGAGCTTGCGCAGCACGCTGTCCTGCGACTTGCCCGAGCAGCGGCGCCAGGCGCTGCGGCCGACGCCGAGCGTGTCGGTGATCAGGTAGGGGTCGGCCGACGATGTCCTCGGCCGGCTCGGAGACCGCGAGGTCGACGCCGTTGCGGTCGGTGATCGAGCCGCGCTGTGCGATCGACCGTTTCGTCGGTCAGCTGCTGGTTGCTCGCCGCCTGGCGCAGGTCGCTGCCGCGCACGCACCCCGAGATAGGCGGTGCGTCCAGCCGCCAGGACGAGCAGGATGAAGAACAGCCGCGAAGATCGCCCCGATGCGGCGCTGGACGACGGCCACCGCTATCCCGTGGGCCCGCCTGGGCGCCCCCGGCGGGCGCCTGCTTCGCTCGGCGCCGGCGGCTGGTGCTCGTGCACTGGCGGCGTCGGTTTCGCTGCTCGCGGGCGCCGTGCGCTCGATTCGCGCTCGGCCGGAGCAGCGCTTCGCGCAGCCCGCTTCGCTCTGCGGCGTGCTGGCGCCCGTCGGCGCGTCGTGTTCAGAAGAGCTGGGCGTTTCACTCGCTGCGCTGGACTTGCTCGCTTGCGATGATTCGGCGCTCGCACGCGCCAGTGGCGACTCGCTGCTGACGTCGTTTCTGCCGTGACGCTCGCCGGCCGGGGCGCTTCAGCGCGCCGCAGCGCGTGAGCGATCGCTGCTGCGCTGCGCGGTCGAGGAACTTCAGCGCTGCCGGCGGGCACGAGCTCCATGCCGAGGCGTTCGGCCGCTGCGACTCGCACGCGGTCGCCCGCGGCCAGTTCAGAGTTTTCGATGCTGAGCGCCGCGTTTTCGCGCTGCAGCAGCGCGCTCGCGCTCGAGCGAGCGCCCGATGCCCGCGTTGAGCTTCAGCAGCACCAACTGCAGCGTGACGATCCCGAGCAGCGCGAAGGCCACGATCGCGATCCAGCGCGCGCCCGCGGATCAGGCGATCGAGCGGCGGTGCCGAGACGCGAGGCTCGCAGCAGCCCGCGCGCGAGACCGGCTCGCCTCGGCCGGCGCGGCGGGCAGGGCGAGCGGCGGGCGCGCGGGACCGGAGACGCGGCGCGGCCTTGCCTCGGCACAAGACGGCGCGGCGGCGCAGCGTGCGCGCACGGACCGCCGGAGCCGCGGCGCGGCGGGCGGCGTCACGAGGCCGCCTCGGCGCTCAGCTTGCGCGCGCGCGCGCAGACGCGCGGAGGCCGAACGCGGGTTGCTGGCGACCTCGGCAGCGGAAGGCACGAGCGAGCGCCGCGCGAGCAGCGCAGCCTGCGGCTCGCGTCCGCATACGCACACCGGCAGATCCGGCGGGCACATGCAGCCGCGCGCGCGCTCCGCGAGGAAGCGCTTCACGCGGCGGTCCTCGAGTGAGTGGAAGGAGATGCCGGCCAGCACGCCGCCCTCGCGCAACAGCTCCCAGGCCAGCGGCAGCGCGCGGTCGAGCTGTCCCAGCTCGTCGTTGACGGCGATCCGCAGCGCCTGGAAGGAGCGCTTGGCGGGTGTCCGCCGGCGAATCGGGCCGGGCGCGGGAATCGCAGAGGTGATCGTCTCAACGAGCTGCGAGCGTCGTCTCGATCGGCTGCTCGGCGCGGCGGCGCACGATCGCACGCGCGATCGCCCCAGCGTGGCGCTCCTCGCCAAAGTCGCGCAGCGCGTGGGCGAGGCGACGCTCGTCCCACTCGGCGACGATCTCGCGCGCGCCCAGCGGCTGGTCGGGATCCATGCGCATGTCCAGCGGCGCCTCGTATGAGTAGGAGAAGCCGCGCTCGCGCGTGTCGACCTGCATCGAGGACATGCCGAGGTCGAAGTAGGCCATATCGGCGCGCAGGCCCTCGCGCGCCGAGCAGCTCCAGCGCCTCGGCGTAGCTCGCGCGGATGAAGCGCACCGAGCATAGCGCTTCTGCAGCGAGGCTCGCGAAGCGCTCCTCCGCCAGCGGATCGCGGTCGATCGCGATCAGCGTGCCCGCGGAGCCGAGCCGCTCGGCCACGAGCCGCGCGTGCCCGCCATCGCCGAAGGTGCAGTCGATCGCCGTTTGGCCGGGTTGTGGGTCGAGCAGCTCGAGCAGCTCGTCCGGCGAGCACCGGCGTGTGCGATGCGCGCACATCAGAATCACCCGGACGCGCGCTCTCTGCGGCCCGCGCTGCGCGCCGTGCGGATGCTCCACGACCGCCTTCGCCGCCGCGCCGGCGGCGAGCGAGCTCGGGTGAGCACCCCTCCGTGCCGCGCATCTCGCGAGCCTCAAGCAGCGTCATCGACACGCGCAGTGACCTCCGCGACGCCGCTCAGCAGCGTCGATCGATGCTCTGACCAGGCGCTGCGGTCCCACAGCTCGAGGCGATCGCCCACGCCGACGACGACGACCTCTTTTGCGAGCGCAGCGTGCTCGCCGAGAAAGCCGGGGATCATCACGCGCCCGGCAGCGTCGAGATCGGCGTCGTGGGAGCTGCCGTAGAAGAAGCGCTCGAGCTCGTTCAGTCGCGGCGAGAGCGGCGGCAGCTCGGCGAGCGCACGGCGCGTGTAGCGCTCGTACTCCTCAGGGCGCCAGACGCCAACGCAGGGCTTCAGGTCGATCGGCATCGCCAGCACTACGCCCTCAGCGAGTGCCGCCCGGTAGCGGGCGGGAACCGTGAGGCGGTTCTTTGCGTCAAGCGAATGGTCGAAGGTGCCACGGAAGGGGACCACGTCGTAGAGCTCCAAGTTGATTACCGAGCCGAGGTGGAGGAGTGGGAGGAGCCCCTCCACCCCGGCTCGCTGAGCGCGAAGATAACCCACTTCCTCCCACAATGCAACCCAAAATGCACATTTTCTCCCACTATCCCTTCCTCGGACCCTCAAAGCTGGGAAAACGCCCGTACGCACGGGCTCTGAGGCATCGCGCCGCTCGTCCACAAATCGAGCCCAAAGCTGCAAGAGCGACTGCACAACGCCGCGCTGCGATGTGGATTGCAGACGGTCACCGCTTGCGTGTCGTCGCCCGCTAGGCATACGATCGCTACCCGCAGCGCTCCACACGACGGACCAGCCCGCGAAAGGACCATCAGCCTTGCCAGCCAGCTTCGCCGCGCAGCTCAGACGATCTCTGCCCTCCGCCGCCGCCACCGTGCTGAGCGCAGCCCTGCTCGTCGCGCTGAGCGGCTGCGGCTCCTCGCACTCGGCGGGCTCGGCTGTGGACCCTGCCAGCGTGATACCGGCCTCGGCGGCGCTCTACGGCGGCGCGGACGTACGCCCAAGCGGCTCTGAGCAGGCGGGAGCGCTCGCAGCAGGCAAGGCGCTCACCCATCAGGCCAACCCCTACCTGCGCCTGCTCGCCGCGTTGCAGAGTCCCGGCTCGCCCCAGCTGGACTTCAAGAAAGACCTCGCGCCGTGGCTGGGCCCCCACGCGGGCATCTTCCTCACCTCGCTCGCCTCCGCCGAAGCGCTGACGACGCTGCTGCAGCAGGGCCTGCTCGCTAGCGGCGGGGCAGCCAGCGGCCTGTTCCCCTTCGCCGGCGGCGCACAGGGAGCGATCGTGCTCGACACCACCGACGCCGCGAAGGCGCGCAGCTTCCTCGATGGCCAAGCCAAGCGCGCGGGCGCACATCCCAGCACCTACCGCGGTGTCAGCCTGCAGCTCGCCACAAGCGGCGTCGCCTTCGCGCTCGTGCAACGCCTCGCGGTGCTCGGCAGCGAGGCAGCGGTGCACGCGGTGATCGACACGAGCCAGGGCGCGAGCGCGCTCAGCGCCTCGAGCGGCTACACGAAGCTGACGAGCTCCGCCCCCGCGGGAGCCCTCGCGCACCTCTACGCAAACCCGTCCGCCATCACGGCCGGCGCCGGGCGACGGGCGGCGTCCGGCCTGCTCGGCGTGCTCACAGGCGGGCATCAGGCAAACGTCTCGCTCGTGGCCTCAGCTGGGTCGGTGGCGCTCGACATCGACACGCTCACGCCCGCTTCGAGCTCCACCGCGGGCGGATTGCTGGCGAGCGACCCCGAAGCAGCGCAAGCCTTTGGCGAACTGCCCGGCGAATCGTGGCTCGCGATCGGCCTTGGCCACCTCGGCACGAGCATTGCGGCCGATGTCGGCACGCTGCACGGGCTCGCCGCTCTCGCCGGTTCGCTGGGCGGCGCCACCGGCGTGGAAGCCCCGGCCAGCGCGAGCACGCTCAACGTGAAATCGCTGCTGGGCGCGATGATCGCGCCGCTCGACGTGCTCGGCGCGCCCAGCGCGAAAGCCAAGCGCGACTACGCGAGCTGGATGGGATCGGCCGGCATCTTCGCCAGCGGTGGCAGCCTCCTGGAACTGAAGGCGGCGATCGTGATCGACTCCAAGAACCCCGCGCTCTCACATGCCGCGGTGGGCAAGCTCGCCGCAGCGCTACAGAGCTCGGGCGCCGCGTTGCGCCACGTGAGCATCCCCGGGACCGACGCTGCCGTCGGCGTGGCGATCACGGGCCTACCGGTTGTGCTCGACATCGCCAACGGGCGCGACGCATCCGGGCACACGAAGTTCGTGCTCGGCTTCGCCGAAGCTTCCGTGACAGACGCGCTACGCCCGAGCAGCGTGATGGCGCAGGGCGCAGCAGCTAGCACCGCGGCGGCGAGCGCGCTCGGCGAAGGCATTCAGCCGAGCGTCACGCTCGATTTCCCAACCGTGCTCACGCTGCTCGAAGGGATCGGGCTCACCGAAGATCCCACGCTCGCCAAGGTCGTGCCCTACCTGCGCGCAGCCTCGACGCTCTCAGGCGGCGGGCACGCGCTGAACCCAGAAGTGCAGCGCTTTCGCCTCGTGCTCGGCCTGCAGCACGCAGGTGCCTGAGCGAGCGCGCTCAACCGCCAAGCGAACTCGAGCTCAGCGGCGTGAGCACACGGTCGAAGACCGCCCGCCCGCCCCGCACTCGATCGACGCCATAGCGCGTGAGCGTGCTTTCACCGTCCGCCCCGATCGAGTAGCGCCCGAGCACCGAGTTGCGGTTGCGCGTGGCGAAGAACTGATCGATCACGGCTTGACGCGTGTTGCCGTGTGCCCCGGCACGGCGGATCGCGGCGAGCACAACGCTCATCGCCTCATAGCCATAGAGCACGTAGGGCCCAGCTTCGCCGCGGAAGCTGCGGCGATACTCGCTGAGCACCCGTTGCGCCGCCGGCGGATATAGCGCATCGGCGAGGATCGGCGTGGTCAGATAGGTCTGCGCAGCCGCCGCGCCGATCTGCGAGGTGAAGGCTTCGCCCAGCATCGAGCTCGTGCCGAGCAGCAGCAGATGCGGGTCGGCGCTGTGCAGTTCGCGCCACAGCGCGAGCGTCCCGGGCCCGCCGCCGCCCGCGAACATCACCGCCTGGGCGCCGCTTTTCACGACCTTTTCGACCTCGCTCGTGAACGTCGCGCCAGCCGGTGTCGCGATGCTGTCGTGCGCCACAAGCGTTATCCCCGCGCGTTCGGCTTCAGCAGCCGCGATCGTGGCAAGCGGCATCTCGAAGGGATCCTGATCGTCGATCACGAACACGCGGTGCACGTGTAGCGAGCTCATCAGCGCCACCTGCGCCGCCGCCTGAACCGTGTCGCCGGGCTGCAGATGCCCGAAGTTGCGCCGCCCGCTGAGGTAGAAGCGTCCTGGCTCGTCCTGTCCTGCGTCGAGTGATTTGGTCAGCCCCACATAGGGGCTGCCGGGGCTGACCTGGAGAATCCCGGCCGCGTTCATCACCGGCAGCGAGATCGCGGTGGCAGCCGAGTTGAAGTCACCGAGATAGGCGATCGTGCTCGTGTCCTGTGCTGCGGACTTGGCATCGCTAGAGGTGACGCCTGCCGACCACTGGCCGGTTGCGGGGTCAGCGTCATCGAGCGAGACGTAGCCGATCTTGAACGGACCGATCTCGCCGCCGACCTCTGAGAGCGCGAGCTTCTCGCCGTTGACGATCTGCTGGGAGATCGCCGCCGAGGGGCCCTGCAGAGGCAGGCTCGAGTACACGGCAAGCTGGTTGCCGGTCGCTTCGGTCGTCGCGGCCGCGCCGAGACCCCCGCATCCGCTGGCGAGAAGGACCGCGGCAGCGAGGGCGGCGAGGCCCGACCAGCGTGCGAGCACCGGGTTCTAGCTGCGTCGGCCGGGGAGGTAGCCGGCGAGGATCTTCAGCGACGCGCCCACCAGGATGATCGCGGTGGACAGCAGAAACGCATCGAACCCCTTGGCCCCCAGCGCCCAGAGCACGATCCAGACGACGAGCCCGGCGGTAACTGTGAGAATCAGACCCATGCGCGCGGAATCCTAGCTGGCGCGAGCAAGACCCGCGGCCAGTTCGCCCACGAGCGCTCCCACGGCGCCCGCGGGATCATCGGCTTCGCTCGCGGCGCGCACGAGCCGCGTGCCCACGATCACGCCGTCGGCCCCCGCGTCTGCGGCCTGCGCGGCCTGCGCAGGCGTGGTGATACCAAAGCCAAGCGCGACCGGCACCTGCGTGCAGCTCTTGGCCTTCGCGATGACCTCGGCGAAGGTCGCGCCGAGCGAGCTGCGCTCGCCGGTGGTGCCGACGACGGAGACCGTGTAGAGGAAGCCTTGCGCCCCCGCGCCGATCGCCGCCAGGCGCTCGGGCGTCGTCGTGGGCGCCGCGAGCGGCACGAGCGCGATCCCCATCCGCTGGCATGCCGCGAGCACCTCTGGCCCTTCGCCCTGTGGCAGGTCGGGGATGATCAGCCCGCATGCGCCTGTCCTCGCGAGGCGCTCCACGAACGCCTCGACACCGGGCGCGAAGACCATGTTCGCGTAACACATCAGCACGACCGGCACGCGCGGTGCGAGCGCACGCGCCACCTCGAGCACACCCGCCATGTTCGCACCCGCTGCGAGCGCCGCGGTGCCGGCTGCGTGAATCACGGGACCGTCGGCGAGCGGGTCGGAGTAAGGCACGCCGAGCTCGATCACGTCCGCGCCACCCTCGATGCAGGCTTCACCGATCCGCAGCGACTCAGCGAGCGTGGGAAAGCCGGCCATCAAGTAGGGCATCAGCGCGGCGCGCTTGTTGCTCTGCGTGAACGCCTGCGCGAGGCGCTCGACCCCCGCCGCCTGCAAGGTGCTCAACCGTACGCTCCCGCGAGCACCTCGGCCAGATCCTTATCGCCGCGACCGGAGAGGCACACGAGATCGAGCTCACCCTCGCGCTGGGCGAGCACCCAGGCGAGCGCGTGCGCGGTCTCGAGCGCCGGGATGATGCCCTCCAGGCGCGCCACCTCTCGAAACGCGGCGAGCGCGTCGCGGTCGCTGACCGCCACATAACGCGCACGACCCGTGTCGCGCAGATGCGCGTGCTCGGGGCCGGCGCCGGGATAGTCAAGGCCCGCGGAGATCGAGTGCGCCTGCACGATCTGTCCCTCCTCGTCCTGCATCACCGCCGAGCGCGAGCCGTGCAGGATCCCGGGACGGCCGCCGACCGTAAGCGGCGCGCCGTGGCGCGCGGTGTCGATGCCCTCGCCGGCAGCCTCCACCCCAACCAGCTCCACGCCCACATCATCGATGAAGGCGGCGAAAGCGCCCATCGCGTTCGAGCCGCCACCGACGCAGGCGATCACGCGTGCGGGCAGGCGACCCTCGCGTTCGAGGATCTGCGCGCGCGCCTCATCGCCGATCACGCGCTGCAGGTCGCGCACGAGCGCTGGATAGGGAGCCGGGCCGACGACGGAGCCGATCACATAGTGGGTGTCCGCCACGTTCGTGACCCAGTCGCGGATCGCCGCGGAGGTCGCCTCCTTCAACGTTTTCGCACCGGCATCGACGGGCTTGACCTCGGCGCCGAGCAGCTCCATGCGCTGCACGTTCGGACGCTGGCGACGGGTGTCCTCGACGCCCATGTAGATCATGCAGCGCATGCCCAAGAGCGCGCAGACGGTCGCCGTCGCCACGCCATGCTGGCCGGCGCCTGTCTCGGCGATGATCCGGCCCTTGCCCATGCGCTTGGCCAGCAGCACCTGCCCGAGCGCGTTGTTGAGCTTGTGGGAGCCTGTGTGGTTGAGATCCTCGCGCTTTAGATAGATCGCGCGGCCCGCACGCTCGGAGAGCCCGCGCGCGCGATACAGCGGCGTGGGACGGCCCCCGAAGTCACGCAGCAGGCCATCGAGCTCAGCCAGGTAGACAGGATCCTCGCGCGCTGCTCGCCAGGCCTGCTCGAGCTCGGCCAGCGCCGGCATCAGCGTCTCGGGCACGAACTGGCCGCCGTAGGGGCCGAAGCGGTGCTCGAGCGCTCGCTCCTGGTCGGTCGGCGCGCTCACGCCGGCTGACCGATGCTCGCTTGCGCATCCAGTGGAGCCGGCGGCGGTGTTTGCTCTGCGCTCCCCTCCTGCGCGCTCTCGCTCGGCGCGCCCGTCGCCTGCACCGCCGCGAACAACGCTCGCAGCTTCTCGGGGTCCTTATGGCCGGGAGCCGCCTCGGTGCCGCTCGCGCTATCGACCGCGTAAGGGTGTGTGACGGCGATCGCCTCGGCGACGTTCGCGGCGGTGAGCCCGCCGCTGAGGATCAGCGGCACCTGCGAGCGACGCTCGGCGACGAGCGTCCAGTCGAAGGTCTCGCCTGTGCCCCCACGCATACCCTGGCGCTCCACGGCCTTGGCGCGCGCATCGAGCAGATGGAAGTCCACATGGAAACGCTCGAGATCGCGCAGATCTGCCGCGCCCGAGACCTGGGTGGCCTTGATTATGCGCGCGCCGGTACGACGCCGCACCTCTGAGCAGAACGCGGGCCCCTCATCGCCGTGCAGCTGGACCATGCTCAGCCCGAGCTCATCGACATGGCTGACGATCTGCTCGAGCGGCGCGTTGACGAAGACTCCGCAAAGCTCGCTGCGCCGCCGCAGCTGGGCGCCGATCAGCTGTGCCGCTGCGGGAGAACAGCGGCGAGGGCTCTCGGCGAAGAAGATCATGCCGAGCGCCCACGCGCCGAGCTCTGTCGCCAGCAGCGCGTCGTCGAGGTTCGTGATCCCGCAGATCTTCAGTCGAGGCGCATCCACAAGGCCAACGGTAGCGCTCGCGGAAGCTTAGGCCGCTCAGCCTTCAGGCGTGGTGGTCGTGCTGACTTTGTCAGGGCGACTCGTGAGCGTCGCGCTGACGGTCTTTTTTTCATATCCGCCGTGGCCGTTCGGTCGCATCAAGCCGATGCTGATCGTCTCGCCGGGCTTCTTGGCGCGGATCGCGTTTGCGACATCGGATGAGCTCGTAACAGCCTTGCCGTCGATCGAGACGATGATGTCGCCGCCCACGGCGAGCTGCCCGTTTTCGGTACTCCCGCTGACACCGCCATGGATGCCGGCCTTTTCGGCGGGGGTGCCCTTTTGGACGCTCTGAACCAGCGCGCCGCTCTTCACTGGCAGGTTCAACGCTGACAGCGAGCCGTCGATCGTGAGCGAGACCAGGCCCAGGTATGCCCCGCGCACCGTTCCGCCCTTCTCGAGCTGAGCAATCTCAGCCTTTGCTGTGTTGATCGGCACGGCAAAGCCGATACCGACGCTACCGCCACCGCTACCGCCGGTCTCGATCTGGGAGTTGATGCCGATCACGCGGCCCGCGCCGTCGAGCAGCGGACCGCCCGAGTTACCGGGGTTGATCGAGGCATCGGTCTGCAGCACGTTTTTGATCGCAAAGCCGTTTGGAGCTTGGATTTCGCGCTGTAGCGCGGAGATCACGCCGGTCGTGAGCGTGCGTTCCTGGTTGAAGGGATTGCCGATCGCGAGCACCGGATCGCCGACGTGAGCGGCGCTCGAGTCCCCGAGCGGGATCGGGTGCAGCGTGAGCCCGTCCGGCGCGATGTGCAGGAGCGCGAGATCGTTGGAGGGATCCTTGCCGACGACCGTCGCGTCGACGGTCTTGCCTTTTTCAAAGCTCACGGTCACCTTGATCGCGTTCTCGACCACGTGGTAGTTGGTCAAGATGTCACCGTTCGCGGAGATCACGATGCCCGATCCTGTGGCCTGACCCTGACGTTGTCCTTCGCCGCCAAACAGGCCAAACGGGGATTCAGATTTCTGCACGATCGTCGATGAGACGATCGCAACACCAGGCGCGTCGCGATTGTAGATTTCGCGCGGTGTAAGCGCCGCGCTCTGCGCCGACGCGTTGGAGGGCTGCAGTGGCGCGGACTGCAGCACCGTGACGTTCTTGCCGCCTCCGTTCAGATCGCCGGCAGCGGCGATCACGGCAACGACGATGCCGCCGCCGATCAAGGCGGAAACGAATGGGATGGCGAACATGCGCTTCATTTCCGGAGAGGATGATCGGTAGGTGTGAAGGCTTTCTAAATGTATTGCCAGATGTGTCTAAAGGCCGCGCAGCTCGCGCAGCGCCGCGGCCGGGTCGGCTGCGCGCATCAGCGTCTCCCCCACGAGCACAGCCGCTACGCCCCGCCGCTGCAGGCGCGTTAGCTGCTCGGCGGCGCTGATTCCCGACTCTGAGACCACGATCGTGCCCGCAGGGATCTGCTCCATCAGGCGCTCGGTCCGCTCGACTTCGACGCTGAAGTCGCGCAGGTCGCGGTTGTTGACGCCGATCATCTCCGCGCCGAGCTCGAGCGCGCGCGAAAGCTCCTCTGCGTCGTGAACCTCCACGAGCACGTCGAGCCCGAGCGCCTGCGCCTCGCCGTAGAGCGCCGCGAGCTCACGGTCATCGAGCGCCGCGACGATCAGCAGCACCGCGTCAGCTCCCGCACGGCGCGCCTCATAGAGCTGGTAGCGATCGAGCATGAAGTCCTTGCGCAGCAGCGCCAGCGGCGCGGTGCTTCGAGCCACTTCGAGATCGGCGAGCGCGCCGCCGAAGTTGGGACCCTCGGTGAGAATCGACAGCGCAGCCGCCCCACCGCGGGTGTAGGCGGCGAGGATGCCGTCCAGATCGGGCGCGTCGCGCAGGCTTCCCGCGGAGGGCGAGCGCCGCTTGAACTCGGCGATCACCGCGATCTCGGGGCCGCTGATCGCGGCGCGAAAGCGATGTGGTTGATTCTCTGAGCTTGGATCGGGAGCTTCAAGCGGCCGCTCACGCTTGCGCCGCTCGACCTCAACGCGCGTTTCGGCGAGGATGCGATCGAGAACGCTCGCCGCGCGCGCGCTCACTTCGCGGTCTCCTCGACGGCGCGCGCGTTGCTCGCCTGCACGTATCGCTCGAGCGCGCGCGCGGCGCTGCCGTCGGCGAGCGCGGCACGAGCCGCTTCGACGCCCTCGGAGATCGTCTCGACACGACCGGCAGCGTAGATCGCGGCGCCCGCGTTGATCACCGCCAGCTCCTCACCCGCCGCGCGCGTGCTGCTTGCAGCCTCCGATTCGAGGATCGCGCGCGTCACCGACGCGTTCTCCTGCGGCGTGCCCCCGCGGGGCTCTCCTGCCCCGGCGTTCGAAGTCACGCCCACCTCAGCTGGGTGCAAGCGATAGCTCCGTAGCTCCTCGCCGTTGACCTCGACGACCTGCGTGGGTGCGCTCGCGGACACCTCATCGAGCCCGTCTTCGCCGGCGACGATCAGCGCACGATCCACGCCGAGCTTGGCCAGCGCACCGGCGATCCTCTCCAGGAAGGACGCGTCTGAGACGCCGATCAGCTGGCGGCGCGCGCCCGCAGGGTTCGTGAGCGGGCCGAGCAGGTTGAAGATCGTGCGCACCGCCAGCTCGCGCCTGACCGGAATGACGAAGCGTGTGGCCTGGTGGTGCGCGGGCGCGAACATGAAGCCGAAGCCCGCCTGCTCGATGCAGCTCGCCACCTCCGCCGGGCCGAGGTCGATGCGTGCGCCGAGCGCCTCGAGCAGGTCGGCCGAGCCTGAACGGCTGGTGGACGAGCGGTTGCCGTGCTTGGCGAGCGCGCAGCCCGCACCGGCGGCGATCAGCGCAGCTGTGGTGGAGACGTTGAAGGAGCTGCGCCCACCGCCTGTGCCCGCGGTGTCGAGCAGGTCTCCGCGCTGCGTGGGAACGTGTGCAGCGAGCGCGCGCATCGTGCCCGCCAGCCCCGCGAGCTCCTCGACGGTCTCGCCCTTCGTGCGCAGCGCGATCAAGAAGGCGGCGATCTGTATCTCTGAGACCTCGCCGTGCATGATCTCCGCGAGCACCGCCGCGGCCTGCTCCGCGGTCAGATCGCGGCGCGCCGCGAGGAGGTCGATCGCAGCCGTCAGCGTCGCGTTGGGCATCTGCTCGACCTCGTCATTCAGAGCTCATCGTGCAGCGAGGAAGTTCCCGAGCAACTCGCGGCCCTGCTCGGTCAGCACCGACTCGGGATGAAACTGCACGCCCTCGGCGGGCAGCTCGCGGTGGCGCACGCCCATCACCACGCCGCCGCCGCGCGCGGACTCTTCAAGACAGGCGGGAAGCTCGGCGTCGACGACGAGCGAGTGGTAACGCCCAACGCGCAGCGGCGAGCTCAGGCCGCTGAAGATCGTGCGGCCGTCGTGCTCGATCGCGGTTGCCTTGCCGTGCACCGGCGGGTTCAGCTCCACGCGCCCACCGAACGCCTGCGCGAGCGCCTGGTGGCCGAGGCACACGCCGAGCGTGGGCACGCCCGCTTCGGGCATGCGCCGCACGAGCTCCAGCGAGACGCCGGCCTCGTTCGGTGTACACGGACCGGGCGAGATCACGCAGCGCTCGTAGCCCGCCGCGAGCAGCTCATCGACGCTCGCACGATCGTTGCGCACGGCGTCAACCTCTGCACCGAGCTCGCCCAGGTACTGGACGAGGTTGTAGGCAAACGAGTCGTAGTTGTCGAGCACGAGCACCCTCATGACCAGTCCGCCTGCTTGCAAGCAAGCGCCACCGCACGCATCACGGCCTGGGCCTTGGCGAGCGACTCCTCGTACTCATAGGCGGGCTTGGCGTCGGCGACCGTGCCGCCACCGGCCTGCACATGGGCGACGCCGTCCTTGACGACGACCGTGCGGATGTGGATCGCGGTGTCGAGGTCGCCCGCATAGCTGAGGTAGCCAATCGCGCCGCCGTAGCCGCCGCGCTTGACGGGCTCGAGCTCGTCGATGATCTGCATCGCGCGCACCTTCGGCGCGCCCGAGAGCGTGCCGGCGGGCAGCACCGAGCGCAGCGCGTCCATCGCGCCCACGTCGGGGCGTAGCGTGCCCGAGACGGAGGAGACGATGTGCATCACATGGCTGTAGAGCTCGATCTCCATCAGCTCGTCGACCTTCACGCTGCCGTACTCACATACGCGCCCGAGGTCGTTGCGACCGAGGTCCACGAGCATCACGTGCTCGGCCAGCTCCTTCTCATCGGCGAGCAGCTCGGCGGCGATCCGCCGGTCCTCCTCCGGGCCACCGCCGCGCGGTCGCGTGCCCGCGATCGGCTTGGTCGTGACATGCCGTCCGCTCACCGTCAAAAGCGGCTCGGGGCTCGCGCCGGCGACCTGGAAGTCGCCAAAGTCGAGGAAGTACATGTAGGGGCTCGGGTTGATCGCTCGCAGGCCGCGGTAGATCGAGAATGCCTCGACGGGCACCTCCGCGGACCAGCGCTGCGAGGGCACGACCTGAAACGCGTCGCCGGCGTAGATGTACTCGACGATGCGGCTGACCATCCCTTCGAAGCGCTCGCGCGGCATGTTCGAGGTGAACTCCGGCGCGACGCATTGCTCGGCCCGCATCGGCCCGCGTGGCACAGGACCGGCGAGCACCGCGCGCACATCCGCGATCGTCTGCGCGGCCTGCGCATAGGCGCGCTCGATCTCGGGCTCCGCGTCGAGATCGGCGTTGGCGAGGATCGTGACCGTGTGCTTGAGGTGGTCGAAGATCACGAGCGCGTCGGAGAGCATCAGCGCCATGTCTGGCAGATCCAGCGCCTCAGCGCCAGGCGCGGCCGGGGGATCGCCGAGCGGCTCGACGGCGCGCACGAGGTCATAGCCGAAGAAGCCAACCGCGCCGCCCGTGAAAGGCGGTGCGTCCTCGATCGGCGCCTGCTCGAAGCGAGCGACGTGCTCGGCGGCCAGCGCATAAGGATCGCCACCGTCGGCGAGCGACCAGCGCAACACAGCGCGGGGGCGAAAGCCGATGAACGACCAGCGGCCCACGCGCTGGCCCTGATCGGCGGACTCGAGTAGAAAGGCCGGCTCGCCGGGGTTCAGCGCGCGCAGCTTCAGGAACGCCGAGACGGGCGTCTCGCAGTCCTCGATGAAGCTGTAGCGCAGCGCGATCAGGTTGTAGGAGCGCGCGAGCGCGCGCGCCTGCTCAAGGCTCGGCTCGAGCGCCACGGCCACATCGGGCGCGCTAGGAGCGACGGCCATCGAGCACCCGCTCGGCGTCGGCGAGCGAGCGGCCGCGACTGTGAAGCAGCACCAACAGGTGGTAGAGCACGTCCGCTGCCTCTTCATCGAGACGCTCATCAGACTCCTCACGCGCTGCGCGCGTGACCTCCTCGGCCTCCTCCATCACCTTCTCGCCGATCCGCGCGGGGTCCTCGAGCAGCTCGACCGTGTAAGAGCCAGTCGGGCGCTCGGCGGCGCGCAGCGCGAGCGTGCGCTCCAACGCGGGCAGCGTCTCGCATGGGGCACCCGGCTCGAGCTCGCCGCGGTGAAAGCAGCTGCGCTCGCCCGTGTGGCACGCCGGCCCCGCAGGCTCGACGAGCGCGAGCACCGTGTCGCCGTCGCAGTCCACGCGCAGCGCGCGCACACTCTGGGTGTTGCCGCTCGTGGCGCCCTTGTGCCACGGCTCCGAGCGGGAGCGGCTCCACAGGTGCAGCTCACCCGTCTCGCGGGTGCG
Source organism: uncultured Solirubrobacterales bacterium (assembly GCA_963785435.1). Lineage (GTDB taxonomy): Bacteria > Actinomycetota > Thermoleophilia > Solirubrobacterales > Solirubrobacteraceae > Palsa-744. The sequence continues at coordinate 1,188,791 of CAWAVE010000005.1, read as the reverse complement.
CGCGAGCGCCTGCGCGTTCATGTAGGCGAGCATCAACACCTCGCCACTGCTCCAGTCCTGCACGACGCAGGGCACGAGCCCGTCGCGGTCATATACGACGTGCTGAGCTATCGAGCTCTCGGCGGGTGCGCTCATCTAACGATTGTAGGTACCGCTGCTCGAGGGCGGTTTGAGACAGACTTCCGCGGATGCACACGCTGCTCGACCGCAAGCTGCTCGTGATCACCGGCAAGGGAGGCGTCGGCAAGAGCACGATGGCCGGAACGCTCGGCCTGCTCGCCGCCGAGGAAGGACGCCGCACCGTGATCGTCGAGGTCGGCGAGCAGAGCCGCATGGCCGAGCTGTTCGGCGTGCGCGCCGCAGCAGCCGGCGATGAGACGAAGCTCCAGAAGAACCTGTCGAGCGTCTCGATCGACCCAGACCGCGCGTTGCTCGAGTGGCTGCAGGCGCTCGGCGGGCGTGTCTCGGGTCGACTGCTCGCCTCGAGTGGGACCTTCCAGTACTTCGCTGCTGCCGCGCCGGGAGCGCGAGAGCTCGTGAGCATGGTCAAGATCTGGCAGATGACGCGCGGCGGGCGTGGTGGCGCACGTCATGACCTCGTGGTGCTCGACGCTCCCGCCACAGGCCATGCGCTCGGCATGCTCGGCTCGCCGCAGACCTTCGGCGCGATTGCACGCGTGGGTCCGATCGCCGGTCAGACGCGCCAGGTGCAAGAGCTGCTCAAGGACCCTGTGCGCAGCGCCTACGTGGCGGTCGCGCTCGCGAGCGAGATGGCGGTCACCGAGGCACTCGAGCTACAAGACGGCCTCGAGCGTCAACTCGAGCGCGAGCTGGCGATGGTGATCGTCAACGGTCTTCTGCCGCGACGCTTCTCCACAGCCGAGTTGGCGGAGATCGACGAACTAGAGAAAAACGGCGTATCGCGCGAACAGGCCCGCGCAGGGGCGATGACGAGCGCCGAGGCACGTGTCGTGAGCGGCGCAGCTGCGCGCGCGGCACACGCCGTCCACGAACGCTCCCGTTTCCAGCACAACCAGCTGGCCCGTCTACGCCGTCGCAGCTTCACGGTGCTCGGTGCGCCGTTCATCTGGGGCGAGCGCATCGACCTTGCTGCCGTCAACACGCTCGCGCGCCAGCTCGCACGCAAGCTCTGAGCGGGCCTGCCTGCTTACTGCAGCGCGATCCGGTAGCGGCGTGTCGCCGGGTCACGCTCGAGCAGCCCGACAGCGAGCAGCGTCGTGACGTAACGGTGGGTGGTGCTGGTGTTCATATCCAGCGTACGTGCCAGATCGGCGATCCCCAGATAGCCACCGTCAGGTGGAAAACACGACAGCACCAAGAGTCCTGAAAGCAGCGAGCGCGACAGACGGCGGTCGTCCATCTGTGCCGGATAGCCCCATTCGTCGGAGTCCAGTGAGAGTTTCCAGCGAGGATCTTTGAGGGCTGAGAGCAGCACGGACATCGTGCCGCCCTGTCCAGCCGCGCGGATCACTTGATCTACCTGCGACTTGGAGAGCTCGATGCGAACCTTCTCCTGCTCCTCGCCCTCACCACGGCGTGCACGTCCATTTGCCGCCTGGGCTCGAGCCCGCGCTGATTTTTCGTTTGTCATCCTGCGGCGACATCTTCCTGGGCTGTCCCGTGGTGACAAGACGTTTCTGAATATTCATTTCTGAGCAAGTTAATGTCTCTATCTGCTGTTGACGCCATCTCAGCAGTCAGCGTCGGGCGGCCCACGCCGCGGCACGCGGGCGAATCACTTAGAGCACACGTGCGGCTGCCAGCTTGCGTTTGGGCTTGCTTACCGGAGCGTCGTTGGGCGCACGCCTGGAGGCGTCTCTGATTGTTTCTAGTAGCTCTCTTGCGCTCTGTAGCCATTCGATCCGCGCTCGCCAGGATGCGATCTCCGTCTCGGTTGCCAGTACCCGCATCTGCTGTGCCCATTCGTCTGACCGTTCGGCGGCCTGGGTTTCGGCGAGGCGCTCTAGCTCGCGCACGCGTGCCGCACACGCGAGTTTCTGCCCATAGACCATGTCGATCAGACGCGGAATATTGCGTGGCCGGCAAAGGGCGATCTTCATGTGTAGCTCATCGCGCAGCGGTGGAGTGGGCGATGACCCCAGCATCCATGCCTCGAAGTGCTCGGCACCCTCCGTGGTCGCCTCATAGATCATGCGCGGCGCAGATCTGCGCGCCCCGCCCTGCCCGGCCTCGCGAGCGGCTTGGACGTAACCGTCGCGGCTCAACTGGTCAAGCGCCGAGTACACGCCCGAGGGTGCAAACGAGGACGCGCCGAAGCGCTCCTCGAGACGCTGTGCCAATTGGTAACCGTAACCAGGGCGCTCGATGACGAGGCCCAATATCGCGTACTTCGCCGACATGCCATCCCTTCCCCACGAGGTCGCTCAACCCCAGAAGCTATCCAAAACGCAGGCCGAATGCATCCCAAGGGTGGAATGAGTCGTGTTCCTTGGAACGCCCCGGATCTTGACGGCGTGTAACTATCGGAATTTGCACGCAGGGACTTACCTGAGCTACAGGTAGCGAAGTGTCTCTCGCTTGCTAGTCAGGTGATGCCGAGACGGTCCAACAGACCGTCGTCTGCGCGCCAGTCACGACGGACACGGACCGAGAGGTCGAGGTGCACCTGACAGTCGAGCACACGCTCGAGCTCTCTCCGCGCAGCGACACCGATGGCCTTGATCATCCGCCCCTGCGAGCCGATCAGAATCCCCTTCTGTGATTCGCTCTCCACCCAGATCAGCGCGCGCACGCGTTTTAGCCCCTCGCGTGGCGCTTCGATCTCCTCGACCATCACCTCGACTGCGTGGGGCAGCTCTTGAAAGGTGCGTCTGATCACCGCCTCGCGGATCAGCTCGGCGAGCAGCAGCTCCTGCGTCTGATCTGATGAGGATCCCAGCTCGAACATGAAGGGACCCTCCGGCATCCGTGCGGCGAGATGCGCCACGAGCTCGACCACTCCGGTGCCACGGCGCGCCGAGATAGGGAAGACCTCAGCGTCGTCCAATCCCAGCGCGGCGGCCTGCTCGAGCACCTCCATTAGCGCGCCACGCGCGAGCCGATCGATCTTGTTGACCGCGATCGTCCACGGGCTCTCAGCTGTGGCGAGCGTCTTGGCGATGAACCGGTCACCGGCCCCTATGCCCTGCTCGGCGTTGAGCACCAGCAGCGCTGCGTCAGCGCCCTCGAGCTCTTGCTGCACCCGCTTTGCCATGCGTGCTGTGAGCGCATCGCGCGGTCGCTGCACGCCGGGCAAATCAACGAGCACGATCTGGCAATCGCCGCTCTGATGGACCCCGCGGATCGCCCTGCGAGTCGTCTGCGGTCGATCGGAGACGATCGCCACCTTCTCGCCCACCACAGCGTTAACGAAGGTGGACTTGCCCACATTGGGGCGGCCGGCTAGCGCCACGAAACCACTGCGGCCTCATTGCGCTTCAGCGGCGAGCAACTCATCCTGCAGCGCCAGCATCTCGCCATGGTCGCGCTCGTGATCCATGCCGAGCAGATGCAGCATGCCGTGGATGATCGCCTCGCGCAGATCAACGGTGTGCCGCCGGGCAGATCACGACGTCACCGAGCTCATACGGCAGGTCGGGGTCGACCGGCGCCTTGGCTTCGAGGCCGTCGATCGGAAAGGAGAGCACGTCGGTGGGCGCGTCTTTGCCGCGATGCTCACGGTTGAGCTGAGTTATGCGCTCGACGTCGAGGAACTCGACCGCGACATGACCCGCGGCCACGCCGCGGCTCGCCGCGGCTTTGACGCATAGATCTCGAACCTCATCCAGGCTCGGTGCCCGCGCTGTGCCCGCGAGCCCGAAAACCTCGACCTCGATCATCGTCTCTCAGGCACTGCGGATCGCCGAGCGCGCGCCCGCTGCGCCGGCGGCCGATGCAACGCCGGTGCGTGGTGGCTCCGCGCTCTGCGTGTGGACGTTGTAGGCCTCCACGATGCGCTGCACGAGCTTGTGGCGCACGACATCCTCACCGCCGAAGCGCACGAACTCGATGCCCTCGATCGACTCGAGGATGTCCCCGACCACGATCAGCCCCGAGGGCTGATCACGCGGGAGATCGACCTGCGTGATGTCGCCCGTGACGACCATGCGCGAGCCGAAGCCGAGCCGCGTGAGGAACATCTTCATCTGCTCCGGCGTTGTGTTCTGCGCCTCGTCGAGGATTACAAAGGAGTCGTTTAGCGTGCGGCCCCGCATGAACGCCAGCGGCGCGATCTCGATCACGCCGCGCTCGATGTACTGGGAGACCTTCTCAGGGTCCAACATGTCGTTGAGCGCATCGAACAGAGGCCGTAGATAGGGATCGACCTTGGCCATCAGATCGCCCGGCAAGAAGCCGAGGCGCTCGCCGGCCTCGACGGCAGGGCGCGTGAGGATGATGCGGTTGACCTCGTGACGCGAAAGCGCCGCGGCCGCCATCGCGACCGCCAGGAACGTCTTGCCCGTGCCCGCAGGCCCCACGCCAAAGGTGACGGTGTTCTTGCGCACCGAGTCGACATAGCGCTTCTGGTTGACGGTCTTCGGCGCCACGCGCACGCTGCGGTGACTCCAGACGATGTCCTCGAGCACGCGCGCGGGCGATTCGTGCGCGTCGAGCGCGCCCGTGACCGCGGTGATCGTGCCCGGGCCGATCTGATGGCCGCGCGAGATCAGCTCGGAAAGCTCACGAACGACGCGCTCACCGATGTGCGTCTCGCGCTCCTCACCGTCGAAGGTCAAAAGGTTGCCGCGCAGGAAAACCTTGCAGTCGAGATGCGCCTCCAGCGCCCGCAGCACCGCGTCTTGACTACCCGCCAGCTCGACGGCCACGTCGTTTGAGAGCTCGATCTGCGTCCTCATCCTTGCAGCGCAGCCCGCACGAGCGCTGAGACCCGCTTGCCGTCAGCGCGCCCGTCCACGAGCGTCATCGCCTGCTTCATCGCCTGGCCCATGTCCTTGGCCGAGGCCGCACCGCTGTCGCGCAGTGCCTGCGTGACGATCTCATCGAGCTCCTGGTCTGAGAGCTCCGCCGGGAGATAGCCGCTGATCAGCTCGCTCTCCGCCTCCTCAGCGGCGACCAGGTCCTCACGGCCGGCCTCGCGATAGGCACGCGCGGCCTCCAAGCGCCGCTTGCGCTCGCGGCGCAGCACAGCGAGCTCCTCCTCGCCACCCTCCTTGGCGGCCTTCTGCAGCTCGGAGAGCACCAGCCGAAGCGCGCCAACGCGCGTCTTCTCACCGGCTCGCATGGCGCCCTTCAGGTCAGCCATGATCTGCTCTGCAATCACCATCTCCCCACCAGGATACGCCGCTGTGGCGACACTCGGAGGAGCTCTACTCGTGCTCGAGCGGCGTTGCGCTGCCCAGGCGCCCCGGCGCGGAGGCGTCGCGGCCAAACAGCAGTGCCACGTTCCAATCAACCAGTAGCCGCAGCCGACGTCCAAGGCCGGGCATCAGCAGCAGGTGATAAGTGCGCGCGATCAGCCAGGCCGGGAAGCCGCTCCAGCGCACGCCGAGCGTGATCGCCACCGCCTTGTTGCGGCCGAGCTCGGCGACGACACCTTTGGTGCGATAGCGAAACGGACGTGCTCTACCGCCGGCGAGCACGCTCGCCACGTTCTTGGCCACGAGACGACCCTGGCGGATCGCGTGCTGTGCGGTCGGTGGGCACGCTTGCCCGGGACGGGCCGCGTCGGGCACCGCGGCACAGTCCCCGAGCGCCCAAACCACGCCCGCCTTGGCCACCGTGTCGGTCACACGCAGTGTGCTGTCCACGAGCACACGTCCCTCGCGGTCGAGCGTGAGCCCCAGGCTTGCGACCGCCGGGCTCGCCTTCACTCCGGCTGTCCAGACGACCGTGCGCGCGGCGATCTCCTGGCCGCTCGCAAGCCTTACCCCGCGGCTCGTGACCTCAGCGAGCGTATTCTCGGTGATCACCTCGATGCCACGCCCACGCAACTCCGTTTCGGCGAACGCCGAGAGGCTCGCGGGCACCTCTTGCATGATCCGCTCCTTCGCCTCCACGAGCACCCAACGCATGCCCTGAGCGCGGCAGCGTGGGTATAGCTCGATCGCCTGCACGGCGAAGTCCTGTAGCTCGGCCAGCCCCTCCACGCCCGCGTAGCCGGCGCCGACGAACACGAAGCCGAGGTACTCCCCGCGGCGAGTCGGATCCTCGATCGACTCGGCGATATCGAGGCAGTTCAACAGCTGGTTGCGCAGCGCGGTCGCATCGGAGAGCGACTTCAGGCCCGTGGCGTGCTCGGCGAGGCCGGGAATCGGCAGCGTGCGCGAGACCGAGCCGAGCGCGACGATCAGGTGGTCGTAGCTGAGCTCGAGATCCTCGCCGTCGATCCTGCGCACGCCGAGCACGGCGCGAGCAGGATCCGCGCCGGTGACGCTGCCGATCATCAGGTCGGTGCGCTGTAGCTGCGAGCGCAGCGGCACGACCACGTGGCGCGGGTCGAGCGTGGCACCGGCGGCACCGGGGAGCAGCGGCGTGTAGAGCAGGAAGTTGGCGTCGTTGACGAGCGTCACGTGCGCGCTCTGGGCCGCCAGCAAGCGCTCCAGCGCGCGGGCGGCGTAAAAGCCCCCGAAGCCGCCACCCGCGATCACGACTTGCCAAGCGATGAGGACACAATAGGGTGCAGATCGTGAACGACTCCCTCTACGCCGAAGCGCTCGCGCCGTTCCTCGCCGAGGTCGAGCGTCTGCGTCCGCGCGATGGCGAAGTGATCGACGCGCACACCCATCTCGGGCTCGATGAGGACGGCCGCTCGCTGACGCTGGCACAGCTGCTCGGCGAACTCGACAACGCTAAAGCGCGCCGTGCCTGCGTGTTCCCGCTGCACGATCCCGAGCGCCGTCCCGCCTACAGCCTGCCCAACGACCGCGTGCTCGCATGGGCCCGCGAAAGCGAGGGCCGGCTGCTGCCGTTCTGCCGGCTGGATCCCGCCGAAGGTGCGCTGCGGGAGGGCGAACGCTGCTTGGCGGCGGGCGCGAGGGGCATCAAGCTGCATCCACGCGCGCAGGCCTTCGGCTTTGAGAGCCCGGAGATGGCGGGCATCTTCGCGCTCGCAGAAAGCGCGCGCGTACCGATCCTGATCCACGCGGGCCGCGGACTGCCGCCGCTCGCCGACGGGCTCGCCGACCTCGCCCTGCGCTATCCGGGGGCGACGCTGATCCTCGCTCACGGCGCGATTTGCGACCAGGGCATCCTCACGACGCGCCTGGCAGAGCACCCGGGCGTGCTCTATGACCTCTCCTGCTTCTTTCCGCTCGATGTGATCGAGCTGTTCGCGCGCGTACCCGCCGAGAGGATCGTGTTCGCCTCAGACCCCCCCTACGGCATGCCCGCCACCTCGCTGTACATGGCGCTGCGTGTCGCGGCGCAGGCGGGGCTGGACGAGGCGAGGGTCAAGCTGATTCTCGGCGGCACGATCGCAGGCCTGTTCGACGATGGTGTGCTGCCACCTATCACCACGCCGCCGCGCGGCTCATCGATCACGCTCGCCGGGCGCCTGGCACGCGTCTACAACTATGCGAGCCTCGTCGGACCCGCACTGTTCACGGGCGTTGTCGAGCAGGCTCGGGCGATGCTCGATATGGCAATCGCTGCCTGCCGCGACCCAGATCCCGGCGATGTGGGCGAGGCGATGGAGGCGATCGCCACGGCGCTCAGCACCGCTGACACGCTGATGGACGAAGACGGCGGCGTGCGACCCGCGATCGACCTGTTGTTTCGCGCGATCGTTCGCGCGGCCACTGAGATCCCCGACGCCCGCTAGAGCGAGGGCGCGATTCACTGCGCGGGCACCGCGGCGCTGAGCCACACGGCCGCCCAGTCGCCTTCGCTGCGGCGGGCGCGCTCGCGCAAGCCAAGCTGGGTGGTGAACGTCGCCACGACCTCGTCGACCTCCTTGCACAGCAAGCCACCGGCGATCAGTTGAGCGGGCGCGCCCGGTAGTGCTCCGGCGAGCTCGATCAGCAGCGGACGCAGCAGGTTCGCGAGCACGAGCGTCTCACTCTGAGCACCGTTTGCGGCCTCCATCTCAGGCAGCGGTTCGCTACGCAGGTCATAGCGACGGGTCTCGAGCTCAACGCCGTTGACGAGCGCGTTCTCACGTGCAGCGTCGACGCTCTCCTGCTCGTTGTCGAGTCCCAGCAGCGGGCCGTAGCCAAGGCCGGCCGCGGCGATCGCGAGCACGCCCGAGCCGGTGCCGACGTCGAGCGCCGCTCCCCTGAGAGGCTCCGCGCAGGCGAGCTCGAGCAGGAGCTCGAGGCAGAGTCGCGTGCTGGCGTGGCCGCCTGTGCCGAAGGCCTGGCCGGGATCGATCACGATTTCACGCACCACGCCGGGCGAGGGGTCGGCGGCGGGCTCCCAGGGTGGGCGAATGCGCAGGCTCGGTAGCGCTGCGCCCGCTCGGTCTGTGTGCGAGGCGGCCCTACGCGGAGCGGCGATCAGCACGGGGCGGTGAAACTCACGCCAGCGTTCATGCCAGTCGTCGGGGATCTCCGACGTGGAGATCCCCAGCAGCGCGGTTCCCGAGATCGCGTGTAGATCGGGGAGGCTCGGCAGCTCACCGGGCGCACCGTAGACGGCGTACTCGACCGTGTCGGCGGCGCTGTCACGCTCTTCCACACCTGCCGGGGCGAGCTCCAAGAGCTCGGCGAGCACACGCTCGGAATGCTCGCGCGCGACCCGCACGGCGAGGCGGATCACGCGGCCTGGCTGCCGAGCGCGCGCCTGAGCTTCGCGAACATCGATTCCTGCGAGCGCAGGTTCTCCTCGGTCAGGCTCTCGTTCAGGCGCTCAACGAGCTCGCGCTGCTCCGCGGTGAGCCGGCGCGGCACGACGACGTTGACGATGACGCGCAGATCGCCCTGGCCACGCCTGAGGCCGGGCATCCCCGCACCGCGCACGCTCAGCACCTCGCCGGGCTGCGTGCCCGCGGGCAACTCGATCGAGGCGCTGCCTTCGAGCGTCGCCACCTCGAGCGTGCCGCCAAGCGCGGCGAGCGGCGCGGAGACATCCAACGCTGTGATCAGATCGTCGCCTTCGCGCACGAAGCGCTCGTCCTCGCGCACGCCCACAACGACGTAGAGATCGCCCGCGGGCGCACCCGCTTCGCCCTCGTGTCCGCGCCCGCTGAGCCTGATCCGCTGCCCGTCGGAGATCCCGGCGGGCACGTCGACCTCGAGCTCCTGCTTGACCGCCAGATGACCGCGACCGCGGCACTCGCGACATGGCTCCTTGGGTACGCGCCCGTCCCCGTGGCATACATCACAGAGCACCGTTCGCACCATCTGTCCAAAGGGCGTTCGCGTCATGCCCTGTAGCTGTCCCGCGCCACCGCAGCGCTCGCAGGTCTCGATCGGCGTGCCAGGCTCAGCGCCGTTGCCGTGACAGCGCTCGCAGCGCTTGACCGCGTCGTAGGCGACCTTGACCTTCGCGCCATGCGCCGCCTGCAGCAGCTCGATCTCCACGGCGACGCCGATGTCACCGCCCTGCGCAGGGCCAGCCCGCCCCGTACTCCCGCCGCTGAAGAACGCGTTGAACAGATCGCTGATCGAGCCGAAGCCCTCGAAGTTGGGTGCATAGCCGCCGGAGCGCAGCCCCTCGTGACCGTAGCGGTCGTAGGTCGCGCGCCGCTCGGCGTCGGAGAGGATCTCGTAGGCCTCGGCTGCCTCCTTGAACTTCTCCTCCGCGTCGGGGTCGTGCGCGTTGACGTCAGGGTGCAGCTCACGTGCAAGTCCGCGAAAGGCTTTCTTGACCTGCTGCTCGCCGGCATCCCGGCTGACGCCGAGCACCTCGTATGGATCGCGGGGCATTCGTCTCCGCTCAGGTCTCTGCGTATGCGTCTTCGACGAAGCGCGAAAGCTCCTGCGCCGCCTCGCGCACCGTGGCGATCGCGCCCGCGTAGTCCATGCGCACGGGCCCAATCAACGACACGGTGCCGAGCTTGCGCCGCGCCATTCCATAGCCGGTGGCGACGAGCGCGAGCGAGTGCATCGCGGGAAGCTCGTTCTCGCGCCCAATACGCACGAACACGCCGGGCTCGCCGAGCGCCCTGCGCAGCACCTCGAGCAGCGCCACACGCCGCTCAAGCAGGCCGATCAGCTCGTTGACGTTCGTCGCATCGGCGCGCTGCGCAGCCTCGAACAGACGCGCGGTGCCCTCCACGTACAACGCGTCCTCGCCCTCTGTGGCCAGGTCCCCAAAGGCCGGTGCGAAGCGCTCGAGGAAACCAAGCTCGCGGCTTGTGAGGCTCGGGTCAAGCAGACGTTGCTGCAGCATGCGCGTGCCGAGCCCAAGGCCCACGAGACGCTCGTTGAGGTACTCGGCGGCCCACGAGATCAGGCCAGGGTCGACAGCACCCTCAAAGCTCGCGAGCATCTTCGAGACGCTGCCCGTGGAGGTGATCACGACGACAAGCACGAGCTGCGGCTGCAGCGCGAGCACCTCGACGTGGCGAATCGTGGCCGTGTTCATCGACGGCGCAGATACAACGGCGAGCAGGTTGGTCATCTGCGAAAGCGTCTCGGTGGTGGCACGCATCGCCTCGTCGAGCTCGCGCCGGATCAGCGACAGCTCGAGTGGCTGGCGCAGCACGGGCAGTTGATTGTCGGCGGTGAGCATGCGATCCACGACGTAGCGGTGCCCTGCGTCGGTGGGCACTCGCCCCGCCGAGACGTGCGGGTGCGCCAGCAGGCCGTACTCCTCGAGCAGCGCGAGTTCGTTGCGCACTGTTGAGGGGCCGCAGTCGAGCTCGGGGTCGGCGGCGATCACGCGCGAGGCGACGGGCTGCGCGGTCCTCAGATAGTCGTCGACGACCTTGCACAGGATGCGCTCCTGGCGGGTGCTCAGCATGAGCTTGATTGTAGGCGGCGTGCTCGGCGGCTTCGCGCCGAGGCGCTAGAGCTCGAGCTCTGCCTCGGCGTTGCGGATGATCTGCTTGCCCGCCTGCTCGGCAACGGTGTCGATCAGCGCACGGCCATCGGAGAGCTCGCGCACGGTGCCCGTCACGAGCACCTCCTGCTCTGGCACGCCCATGCCACGGAACTGAACCGATAGGCGCTTGAGATGCTCGGGCCCACCCGCCGCCTCGGTCTGAGCGCGCGCCACCTGCGCCATCGTCCAGAGGCCGTGCAGGATGCGTCCCGGCAAGCCGACCGCGCGGGCGAAGTCCTCGTCGATGTGGATCGGGTTGAAGTCTCCCGAGGCGCCCGCATAGCGCACCGTCAAGTACTTATCCGGCGTGATCCGCAGCTCGGGAATCGACTCGCCGACGTTGATGTCCGCCATCTGCTCAGACTCCTCGCGCGATGTTCGTCCAGGTTCCGCGGCAAACCTGCTCGCCGCGCTGGTTTGTGGAGATCGACTCGAACACGTAGTAGCCACGACCGTCGCGCTCGGAGATGTCCTTGACGCTGCACGTCGTCGTCACTTCATCGCCTGCGACGACCGGCGTACCCCACACGAACTCCTGTCCGCCGTGCACCATCATCGCGAAGTTCAGCTCGATCTCGGGGTCGAATATCGGCGGCCCAACGGAGGGCGCGCTGAAAACCACCGCGAACATCGGCGGTGCGACCAGGTCGCTGTAGCCGGCTGCTCGCGCAGCCTCGACGTCGAGGTGAACCGGGTTGGTCTCCCCCACCGCCCGCGCATACTCGCGGATCTTCTCTCTGCCGACCGCATATGTGACGGGCTCGTAGCGCTTACCGATCGCTTTGGTGTTGACGGGCATGAGACTCCCTTGCGAGCTCCTGGAGGGCGGTGCGCGTCAGAGCGCAGGTGCGGCGAGCAGTCTATGCAGAGCGCGCCGTCGATGCTCCCGTGAGGACGCTGGGAGGAGCGCCCGCACGGGAGCTATCGGGCTAGAGCGCTCATGGCTCGGCCGGTGAGCGACATCTAGCGCTAGAAGGCCGGCGCACCCTCCGAGCCGATCCCTGCGAGCTCCTGCTCCGCGTCCTCGGCACGCTCGCCTGGCGGATCGAGGAAGACGACGTTGCTCGCGACGATGCTGACCGCTTGGCGCTTCTGACCATCGGTCTCCCACTCGCGCCACTCCAGGTGCCCGTCCACGGCCACCCTGCTGCCCTTGCGCATGAACTCGGCGACACGCTCCGCAGGGGAGCCGTAGGAGTTGACGTCAAAGTAGTTCGGCCGATCGACGTACTCTTCTGTCTCGCGATCCTTTTGGCTCGAATTACAGGCGATTCGCATCGCACACACACTCGCGCCAGACGGCAGAGCGCGCAGATCCGGGTCGCGTGTCAAGCGTCCGACCAGCACCACGCGATTGATCGAGAACTGGGACATTTCAGGCTCCATGTTGATCGTGATTGCCCCCCGCAGCGCCAAGCTAGTGACCGATGGCGATGCTTCTCTCGGACAGCAGCTAATCCCAGTCGAAGCCAAGTGCCTCCCCCATCAGCAACGCGATCTTGCCCTCCGCTTGGGCTGCAGTGATCGCGCGCTGGAGCGCTCGCCGCACACCGGAGGCGGCGAGGTAGAGCACGCCGTCCACGCACTCACACCGCGCCCAGGCGCGGCAGATCGCAAGCAGGCGTTGCGGCGCCTTGACGGTCAGCTCGACCTCTACCGCCACGGGCAAAGCGCCGACGGTGTCCGGCCAGACGAGCAGATCTGGCCGGTGCAACGTTCGACCACCATCGGGGCTGTGACCTAGCGAGGCGCTGGCGAGCGCCGCACCGGCTGCGTGCTCTTCGCGACGCAGCTCGCGCTCGCCCATCACGGTGTGGTTTGGGTAGAGCTGCTCCAGCGCCGCAGCGGCCTGGACACAGAGGGTTGTGTGACGCGCGTTGGCGGCCGTCACACGGGCTGGTTGCAGCGCATGCGCACCCGCGAGGCGGATTCCGGCAGCCGTGGCTGAGAACAGCGCCGGCTGATCTGCGAGCGGGCGCTGGCGAACCAGCAAGCCAGCCCGGGTCGCTGCCAAAAGCCGCGCGCGGGAGGAGACGACGCTGATCCGCTCGCGCCTGGCGAGGGCCTCGGCGGTGACGGCGCCCATTTGCGCCGCCCACAGCACGATCGCCACGCGCGCAGAGGGGTGACTGCTCCGATCTAGGTGAGTCATCTTTGTCCTTTCGGTTTCTGTTGATGAGATGCGCTTGGCTCAGGCGCGCACGCGCGGCGCGGAGATACGGGTGATGCGTGCCTGTGCGCCAGCTCCGAGCACGAGCACGGCGCTCCAGCCGCTGCCAAGGCCCATCACCCGTGTCGCGTCGAGCACGCCGCGCGTGGCGCGCGTGCGTGTTGTTCTGCCGTCGCTGTGCTGTGCGAGCCTCCAGGTGCCTTCGCTTCCCGCGACGGCGGCGATCATCTCGGCGGATGCAGGGACGACCTGCCGGTGAGCGATCAGCAGTGAGAGGTTGCCCATCACCTGCTCCAGCAGGCGTTCGCGCCCGGGGAGGCGCAAATCTGAGATCTCCTGCGTGCCAAGCATCAGGCTGAACCCGGCAGAGCGCGCACGCCCGAACAGCCGCACGACCTGCTCAGCGGCGACCGCGGAGAACTCATCGATCACAACCAGCGTGGGTATCGGCTTGCCCTGCAGCGAGGCGACGGTCGTCTGCAGGTCTCCCACGATCGCCGCGCCGATCATCTGGGCGAGCAGCGGTCGCGTGTCAGATTCGAGGCGGAAATAGACCACAGCGCGTTCGCGCACCGCCTCAGGCAGCGCCACGCGCTGCGCGCACTCCGTGTCTGGATCAAGCCAGGCACCCACGTCGGACTCCACGAGAATCGCTAGACGGTCGCGCACACCGCCCAGGTCGCGTTGCTGGCGAGCCGTAAGCGCATCCAGATAGGTAAACGTGCGCTCGCGCGCCGGCTCGGGCAGCGTGCGGGCAAGCAACTCCAGGCGCGCAGGCTCGAGTTGCGCGACGATCTCGCGCAGGCTGATCTCCGCGCCGGCCAGATGCAACGCACGCACGACGTGACCGAGATAGCGCTGCGCCTGACGGAGATAGTGAGGCTCTGTGAATGTCTCGCCGGCGAGCACCTTGTCGGCGATCTCGGTGTCGCTGCCGTATCCGTAGGGGTTGTAAACGCAGGGACCCGCAGGGCGCCACTCCAAGAAAGCGCGTTTTGCGAGGCAAGCGCCACGCGCGAGCTGCTCGCGCATCGCCTCATCGCCCTTCGGGTCGATAACGACCACGCCCATCCCGCGCTCGATCGCGCTGAGGGCCATAGCGGTCTGGGTCACGGTCTTGCCGGAGCCCGTGGCGCCCACGACCAGCGTGTGGGTGCCGCCGCCTGGACCAGCGAACGGAACGCGCACCTCGCGGCGATGCTCGTCGTAGCCGAGCTGGAGGCCCGGCGTGCCGCGCCCAAGCCACAGCCTGCCCAGCTTGGCGTCAAGGCGCCCAGCGATGGCGCTGAGCAACACCCGCAGCTGCCGCGTGGGCCGCTTCCGGCGAGCAGCGATGTCGGCGAGATCACCGCCAACGCTCATGTCTTCGCGATGCCAGCGGCGACCTCGCAGCGTCGCGCTGAGCGCAGTCGCGCCCAACACGAGCGTGGCGCCACCGAGCAGCGAGCGCATCAGCACGACCGAGGCGAACAGCACCGCACTCCAGCTCCAGTGCAGGTGCCGAGCCCGCATCAGGCGTGCACCCAGTAGCCCAACTGCGACACCAAGCGCAAGCTGGGTGAGCGAGCCCGTCAGCGGATGGATGGGAGCTCCCAGATGATTCAGCGGGTTCTCCCGCGGTTCGGGGTTTGTCATAGGCGAGGGCATTGCCTCTCCTTTCTCTGGTGCCTGAACGCGTGCGGACAGGCGTTGTGGAGCCGGCTAAGACGCCGGCTTGGACAAAGCGCGCCTAGGCGCGCTCAAGTCGATTGCGACGGCAAGCCGCGGTGGCGGCAGCGCATTTAGATCAGCCGGTAGCCGACACCCCAGACGTTGAGCACCCAACGCCTGCTTTGGTCGACCTCGAGCTTGCGCCGTAGACGGCTTGCGTGGCTGTCCAGCGTGCGCGTGGACGCGCCGGCGCGATAGCCCCAGACACTGTGCAAGAGCTCATCGCGCGTGAACACACGCGTGGGCTCGCGAGCGAGCTCGCAAAGCAGCTCGAACTCCATTCGGCGCAGCTCCAGCGCTCGCCCCTGCATCGCCACGCTGTGCGTGTAGCTATCGATGGTGAGCCCGGCGACGGTCAGGTATCTGCCGGCTTGCCCACGGTCACGCGCGCGGCGCAGAATTGCATGTATGCGAGCACGCAACTCGAGATAACCCGCCGCTCGCGGGAGGAAATCATCGGCGCCCGCCTCAAAGGCGCGGATTACGTCGAGCTCATCACCGTCGCCGCCGAGCACGATCGTCAGCGTCCTTGTGTCCCAAGGCGTGGAGGCACCCGAGCTGCGGATCTCGTCGAGCAGCGTGAGCGCTCCCCGTGGCGAGCCGATCTCACCCAAAAGCACGAGCTCGGGCATCCGTGCGCGCGCAAGGATGCGGCCGTGCTCGGCAGAGCGCGCGAGCTCCACCGCGAAGTCGTCGAGCAGCAGTTGACCTGTGAGCGCAGCGGCGCGCTCGCGATCGGCGTCGATGAGAAGGATCGGCCCCGTGGGGCGAGACCTCACGCCACTTCCACCTCGCGCGGGCTCAGGCCGAGACCCTGGCGGGCGATCAGCGCCAGCACATCGCTGTGGATCCAACGAGTCGGCGCGTCACGACCTCCCTCGGCAAGCAGGCCGATGCGACGCGCCAGCCAGCTCGTCTCGCCGCTTTCGTTGCCCTTGCGATCGCGCTTGATTCGCCCGCAGCGTAGAGCTATCTCGCTCATGCTCTGGCCATGGCGTTCGACGCGGATCAGGACCGCCTCGCGCAGCTTTCGGTTGAGCACTATCGGGCTTTCGCGGACGCGCACGAGCTCCGCCTCGAGCACGTTCGTTGACACGCTGCCACCGCCTTTGTGCAGCGCGAGCGTCGATTCGGTGAGCGAGCATGCGGGCTCGTAGTGCTCAACGTAGGAGACGACCTCGCGTAGGCTGAGCGTCCGCGCGTGCACAACATCAACGCTGCCTGCTCGCCTGATCCAGCGAAGCTCCGGAATCGAAGCGCGACCGGAAACGAGTGCGAGCTCGTAGCAGTGCCCCTTCGAGTCGCAGGGCGTCGATATCGCAGCCAGCGAAGAACGGTCGAGCCCAGCACCCGCGAGCGCGAGGAGCGGATCGGTCTGGACGTCCTCCTCGGTGAGCGCGCGATAAGAGCGCGGATCGGGATCTCGATCATTGAGGTAGTCGCGGCAGATCAGCTCTGCGTTCTCGGGCGGCTCATCGTGGCCAAGGTGCGCAAGCAGCCTGCGATCGCCGCGCGTTGCAAGGTCACGATCAACGACCAGGATCGAGCCAAGCGTGCCCACTCGCGTCACGATCTCACGCTCGTGTCCGGCCGCGTCGGTGTAGCGCGCGAGCATGCTCGACTCGCTCATGGCTGTCTCGGCGCGAGGTCCGCGCGGAGCGATGCTTGCTGTGTGAAGTGGGGAGAGTTAGAAGGAGGGTGTGCGGCGCACGCTAGCGTCCAATGGCGAGCCAACGCGCGAGCCGTGGCGAACATCGATCGGGGGCTTGCAGCTGCCCCCGCCGACGGCTTGCAGTTTGGCTCTGCAATGCGCGATTTCGGGGTGACATGCTGCGTTTGCCCGGCACGCACGCACGAAGGTGATTGCAGCTGCCCCGGCCAGTCAGCCGGGCTGACTGCAGCCGAACAGGGGGCGCTTGCAGGATCGCTCAAGCAATCGCATGAGCGCTCACGCGCCAGCTTTCGAGTGGGGCCGATCAAGGATTGACCTCGGCGACGGGGTTGAAGATGTCGCGCGTCTCGAGCTCGCTCTCGCCCGCGCGCTGATCGCCACGCGCACGAGCGATGCGCACGACGGGTGGAAGGCGAGGTACGCCGTAGCTGAGCAGCGAGCGCTCATGCAGATCACGCTCGGCGACGAACACGATCTGTTCGCGGCCCTGGTACTCCCAATCAAACGGATACTCCCCCGCATAGGCGCGCGAGGCGCGCAGGACCTGGTCGGCACTGCGCGCGCAGGCACGAGCGCGGGCGCGGTCTCGGCAGATGAACACCACAAGCGGCGTCGCCTCCACGCGCTCGCCATATCGGCGGGTGTGCGTCGACCAGCCGGTGAGAAAATGGTCATAGCGCTCGAGCTTTGCAATCCCTCGGCCGTCGAGCAGGCGATCGTCGCGCTCTATGAGCAGATCGATCGCGCTCCCCGCCCGCGTCAGGTTTGAGGTGATCTCGAGGATCGCGTGTGGGCGCAGCGCATCGAAGTGCGTGGCGGGCAGCTGAGCACCTGTGGCGTGGGTGCGCAGAAAGTCGTGTGCGGAGCGACCGCCCGGCAGGCGTAGATCGCCGGGAAGGAGCGCCGAGTGGCTTTGGCCATGGCGCACTCGAGGAACCAGGATTGGCGCTTCATCGGGGCCGTGGATCACGGCGCTGGCCGCGTCGAGTAAGTCCAGCAGCGCAAACAGCCAGCCAGCCACATGGATGTCCTGACGTGCCTGGCGAAAGCGGGCATCGGCGCTGGCGCCCACAGGCTCTCTCGGTGTGTCTGCATCGCCAGCCATGCCGGCGCGCGTGAGAATCTCCTGCCCCTCAGCGCTGAGCAGATAAGCCATCGGCACACCGCCTCCGTCAGACCTGTGGAACTGAAAGCGCTCGACAAGCGCGCAATCCCACAGACGCTTCAGTCGGCGCTGGGTCGTGCTCGATGCGCGCCCGGGGTTGTGGCGACGGTGGATCTGGCTGCTGAGCAAGTGCCGCGCGGTCGCGATCGAGGCGAGGATCGCGAGATCGAGCGGATCGGGCTCGAGCGTGGCCACCGGCCTGAAGCGTTCGACGGCACGGGCGCTATGCGCCCGCTCGAGGTCGACGAGCTCGCGATAGCTCTGCGCCGGCGTGTCCGGCAGCGCCTGCTCTAGCGTGGACGACGGGACAGCCTCCGGCGCATCTGAGGCTCGCGTCTGGTTGGTGCGCTTCCAGTGGGGTTGGCGCAGGTCGTGGAGGTGGCGAGCGCCGCGTTCGCGTTGGGCGCTAGCGTGGGCAGCGAGGCGCTCTGGGTCGAGCGCCATCGGCAGCGTGCGCGCGAGGAAGGCGCTTTGCCGGCCTGCTGAGGTCAGCCAGCTGACGACCGCGTGGTGCTTTGGCAAGTGCAGACGAACGTCGGGATGGCCCAGCGCAGAGAGACGGCCGATCCCGGGGCGCACCATGTCGGAGAACTCACTCATCGTGAGCTCCACAGCTGCACGCGCGTCCTGCACGGAGGAGGTGGCGAAGTAGACGCGGTGCGCGAACAGCGCGTCGAGCTGATCGCGCACGTCACGATCGATCCACTGCGAGTCGGTCTGCCAGCACGCAACCGTCTCCAAACCAGCGGAGCGCTTCAACGCCATCGTCTCCGCAAAGCCGCGGTTGAGGACAAGCGGAGCCTCGTCGATCTTGAGCGCGACCGCGACGCGCTGCTCGCTGCTCACGAGGTCCTGCTGGCGGGCAAGAGCCGCATCGAGCATGCCGATCAGTAGCTGCATGAGCACCGAGGTGTTGCCCGCACCCATCGCCCCGAGTGCGCCCTTCACCACGAGCACCTCCTCTCCGGCGATCACGCGATCGAAGTCGACGCGCAGTGCGTCGTTGAGCAGCACGCGCTTGATCGACGGTGAGTTGAGCAGACGCGCTAGCTTGTTTACAGGCGCGTCCAACTTGGAGGTCGTGGTGTTGCGCGCGTCAGCGAGCTGGGCGCTCAGCTCTTCAGTGAAAAACTGCGATATCTCCTTGAACTCGGGCTGCGTGCGCACGTGCGTGCCAACGGCGGCGCGATAGGCATAGCCCTCCTCCCCCACCGACAAAAGCCGCGCGGCGTCCCACAGGTTCGAGCTCCGGTCATGGGCGAGAACGGCGATGATCGCGTTACGGAGGTAGCGGTCTGAGGAAGCCCTGATGTCGGCATCGCTAAACAGGTTTTTCAAGGCCGCGACCACGTAGTCGGCGATCACGTCCGCGGGCGCGTCGACCGCGAGCGGGTTGAAGCCACAGGTGGGATGAGCGAAATCGAGCAGCGTGCAGGTGCGCCCGAGCGGCACCACGCTCAGCGCTGCGTCGGCGGCGTCGCCCTTGGGGTCGAGCACGATCACCGCGCAGCGCTCGCGACGCACGTCCTCGGCGACGCTCGCCACGAGGTAGCTGGACTTGCCTTGCTCGACCGTGCCTGGAACCGCGGTGTTCTGCTTGCGCAACTCCGTTGAAATCGTGACCGGGCCGATCGAGTCACGCAGCGTGCCTCCCTCCGACGGACGAGCGATTCCGGGCGGCGCGGGCGCAAGCGGCACGCTCGATCGGGCGAAGGGGACGTTCAGGTAATCGAGCGACGGCAGCTGCCACAGCGACGCCAGCTCGCTCGTCGCGAAGACACCCTTGCGAAACGAGGGCAGGGGGTTACCCTCGCCGCGAAGCACCCGTCTTGTGTAGAGGCCAAAGAGGCCGTGACGCATCGCGGTTCCGCGTTCAACGAGCCTGTTCTCCGCCAGCTCGATGCGTAGCTCGGAGGCGATTCGCTCGCAGACTCTGCGCTCAGCAGCGATGACCCGCAGGTCGAGGAAGAAGAGGCTGCGATGTTGCACTTCCAGGCCACCGCGCAGCTCCGCGTCGTCGAGCATCGAGCGGTCGTGCACGACGAGGTGCTCGCGCCGGCGGCGCGAGATGCGCTCCTCGCGGCGCTTATAGAGGTGCCTTGCAAACCTCTCAAACGCAGCCGGCGTTGGCGTAAGCGCGAGCTGCACATACGCTGGACTTGCACAGCCCGACATCACGCTCAGAAGGCGATTGACCGGTGGATCAGGGTTCTGCTCGAAGCGGTCCAGCACGCGCGCACGTATCACGAAGTCGAGGTGCTTCTTCACGCGCAGCACCACCGGCGGATCTCCAAGCGAGCGCTCACAGCTGCGCAGCCGACAGCTCGGATATGCGGCTCTCATCGCCGCCTCGACCATCTTCTCCTCGCCGATCTGACAGCTCACCGCAAACCACGCCGATGGCGCGTTTTGATCGCCGCCATGATGCAGCTCGAGCGCGAGCGAGGGCTGACCGGCGAGCAGGCGACGCCACCAGCGGCGAAGCAACCGCTTGTGCAGCGCCTCAAACATGCGCAGCAGCGCATCCGCCTCCGCATGATCTCCGCGGTAGGGCTCCACGAGCAGACGCACATAGCGGCGCCTGCTTCGTGCGAGCGCGCGCATCAGCACGACCACCACTGCCGCCGCGCAGAGAGCTCCCGCCAGCAGCGGCGCGAGCACGATCCCCGCGCTCGGCTCCCACGTCCATGCCCGTTCGAGGGCCTCGCTGAGCGCGCTCGCCGCTAAGGCCGCAGTGAAGTGCGAGGCGACGCTTGCGTGGTGGTGGCTACGCAGCAAGCGGCCGAGGCCGCCGCCGAGAAACCACGCGATCAGGACAGCAGCACCACAGGCTGCGAGGAGCCCGAGGATCCGCCACAGAAGAAAGCGCAGCACTTGCCCGCTCATCCGACCGCGAGGGTCAGACGGGACGGGCTAGGCGCTACATGCCGCGCGCGGAGTTAGGCGGATCCCCGCGGCGGCAGCACCGTTGTTCTGCGCGGCTCAGCGCGGACGTGTCGCGCGCTCAACCTGCGCACCGCGGGCGGTCAGATGCCAGGCGTTTGCGGCACCCTTCTCCTGACCCTCGCCGCGGTTCTCGACCAAGCTCAGCCGAGCCAAGCGGTTCAGCAGCTTTGAGATCTGGCCCTGGTCGATGATCCCGGAGCCTTCGGCGATCTCACGGTTGCTCGCGCCAGGATGCTCTGCGATCACCATCAGCACGCGCACCGTGCGATAGGTGAGACGCATGTTGAGCCCTTCGAGCGGATCTCTGCTGCGGGTCTGTGTGCGAGTCTGCCTGTCTTTGGCGACCTCGAGCGCTGGCCGGGCCAGTTCGCGACTGGCTGCCCGGGCGCCGAGATAGGGGAGCACGATCATGCTCATCAACGGTCCGAGCAGGTCCGTGAGTGGCTCGTCCGCCTCATCGAGAAGGCGCGTGTGCAAAACCGCAAAGACACCGCCCACGATACCTTCTGCAGTCACCGCTGGCGGTTCGCGCGTGGTGTTCGTCAGGTGGCGCCCCTGATCGATCACCGCGGCGATTTCATCGAGCAGCTGCGCACGCCTTTCGAGCACCTTCTCACCGGCGGCCAGCGCCTCGACCACGCACAGCTTCGCCAGCCCTGGCTCTTCGTCCATGAATATCAGCAGGCGTCCCAGTGCGGCGCGCACGCCCTCGCGCCAGACATCGCCCTCACGCTCATATGCCTCGCGCGCGATCAGTCGTGTCTGAGACACGGCCTGCTCGAAGGCCGCGAGAAAGCAATCCTCGCGGTCTGCGAAGACGTCGTAGAAGGTCTTGCGCGAGACGCGCGCACGGCTGATGACCTGCGCGACCGTCATGCGCGCATAGCCGACCTCCTCGACTGCATCGACCGCTGCGGCGAGCATTCGACTGCGCTGAATCTCCGTGACTTGACCACGCGGTAGGCCATTTGGGCCCGGGCGTAGCCTTGGAGTTGCGGCACGTGTCTTGTACATAAATGCCATTAGTTATCCGCCTAATCGTCTTTATAGCCAGTGTATGTGGGTTGCTTCCACCCGCGCGGCCCAAGGCGCCCGCCGGACATTTGCGCGTGAAGCGAGCCCACACCCGCTCGTGCACGTACTAGAGATTCATGGGTCTGGACGCTTAAGTCGAGGTGCGTCTCCGACTTTTTTCTACTGGTTCGAATGTTCATGCCAGCGTTCGATACGAAAAACAGCGTCCCATAGTGACTAATGATCGTCGGTCAATGCCCGGACGGAACAGCCGGCGTTCACAACCGCCGCACTCAAGAAGACTGCAGCAGACGCCGACTACATGGCTGTGGACGCCACACGCAAGAGCCTCCTCCTCTGCCTGGGCCTCGCAGCGCTCGTTCTGCCGACGCTTTCAGGGTGCGCATCACAGACGCCGACAGGCGCAGCAGCCGCACAGGTTGGCATCATAGGCGAATTCTACGAACAGATAGAAACTGAAGACGACGAAACAGAGGCTCGCCAGCGCGAAGCTTTGCAGGAAGGTGGCCCGCAAGCACTTGAACCGGGTCAGCAGCAACTCGAAGCATCAGAACACAAACGCAAGCAGGAAGCCGAACAGGCACAGGAATGGAACTAACTAAGGCCGTTCACGTCGGCTCGGACGCTGCCAGAAAGACGCGGCCGGCCTGAGCGTCTCCTCCGCCGTGTGGCGCAGCAGGCGCTGCAGCGGCCCACCTGCTCCGCGACGCTCGAGCAGCTCGATCCGCACCTCAACTTCCTGGCCTCGATCGATGACCTCGGCACCGCCGATGCGCTCGAGCAGAGCAAGCGCAGCGGCGTTATCGGCGAGCACGCTCGCGGTGAACGAGCTGATGCCCTCGGCGCGCGCACGATCGGCGAGCCTGTCGAGCAGCAACGCGCCAACCCCGATGCGCTGCCAGTCATCAGCCACAACCACAGCAGGTTCAGCTACGTGCTCACCGATCCGCACATAGCGTGCGACGCCAACGCCGTCTCGGGTCTGCTCGTCAACCGCAACCAATGCCTCATGGTCGTGATGGTCGATATCGGTGAGGTACTCGAGCTGGCTATCGCTCAGTCGCACCATCGGTGCAAAGAAGCGCATGTAGCGCGACTGTGGGCCAAGGCGCTCAAAGCCCTGCGCCAGAGCTTCGCGATCGGCGGGTCCCAGCGGCCGGATGCTGATCCGCCGCGCTCCCTCGAGCTCGATCGCAGTGCCCACCAGCGGCACGCTACAGCCCGAGGCCGCGGCGCACTCACACATTTCTCAAGCGTCACACACCAAGCGCCGATAGCGAGCCGGAAGGCCAGTCAGGTCATCCGGGTAGGGGGCGGCCGCAGGAGCTAGTTCTCATTCTCCAGCTCCCGGCCGCCCTGTAACCGTGATTCGCTCAGGCGGCCGAGGCCTCGGGCTTCAGCCGCTTACGGCCCTTCTGATCGGTCCTGCCGGTACCGATGCACTCGCGGCAGACGATCCACTTTCCCTCTCCGCCACCCTCTGGCGTCCACCAGGTCCAACCCGCGCCCTTGCATACCGGGCAGCGGTCCTTCTCGGCAATCTGTCGGTCGCCCTGGGCCATCAGCCGAGCATACCCCGCACGTCGTGTTCCTGCCTGTTCGACGCCACGTCCGGATCCAGTGCGAGCGGACGTCACTCAAGCCTCACGCAACTTCGACTCGACGCCGATGTCCTATTCGTGACGCGCAGAGCGGGTTAGTGGTTGACAGCACTGACGCTTGGGCTTGCCTGCGCAGAGGATGTCAGCAACGCGAGCGCCCATCCGGAACCATTTGCTCGGTGCCCGCTTCCGGCGCCCGCACGTTGCTCATCAACTGGCGGTCGGCTACGAAGCCCACGTCGTCGACAAACGCGGTGACAGGTCTCTGGTGTCGGCCTCAAACGTCAACCCCGCCTCGCTGACCTTGACCGGTCGCACCCTCCACTGGACCTAGGGTGGCAAGCCGGCGTCGACGTTGTGGACTGACGTCGCCGCCGTTCCGTGAGGCAAGCGGAAGCAGTACCGCTACCGGGATTCGAACCCGGGTTTCCGCCATGAGAGGGCGGCGTCCTAGTCCCCTGGACGATAGCGGCAGGGCTTTGCGAGGACTCGAGGCTAGCAAAGTGCCGCGCGCGAATTCGACCGGCACTTCGAGCGGGCATCCTCAAGTCATCTGACTCGAAGGTCCCCCGGTCCGACGGCCAGACCAGTCGCGGGTGCTATATCTTCGCATCCCCACAAGCACGCGGATGTGGCGGAATTGGTAGACGCGCACGGTTCAGGTCCGTGTCCGGGAAACCGGGTGGAGGTTCGAGTCCTCTCATCCGCACCAAATTGCTCGCACTAAAAGCTCTACCCTCTATGGGGGATGGAGCCAGCACCCACGAGGCGCCTATCGCGCTTGATTACTCAGAGGCGGCCTAGCCGGTCGCTGACAGCAAGAACGTTGCACAGGGACATGAGCTCCTACTCCTTGGCCACCGCCGGCACGACGCGCAGATAGGCGCGAGCACGCGCTTTGACTCGTTCTCGGCCTATTTCGCGGCGGGTGATCTCCCAATATCGCTCGCGTGCCTTCTCCAGTCTCAGCAGCGCTTCCTGAGCTGCAGCCTCGGTGGCTTGCAGCTCGCGTAGGGCTGCATACTCCGGTGCGGTCATGGTGCGAGGTCCCATCCGTTAGACGCCGATCAAGTTGAGGTCGTCCAAGCGTCGGAGCGCCGGTGTGGCGTAGACCCTGGCCCCTTTGACGGCGACCACACCGGCTTGCTCCAAGCCCTCGATTGCGGCATCGACTTCGGTGCGCGGCCGGTCCCGCAGCGCCTGGTACATACGCTCCCGCTCGCGTCCGCGCACCCGCCCAACGACCTCCAGGACCACCAAATACTCTGCACTTTGCACTGAAAGTCCGCGTCCCCTCCGGCCTTGCCGCCGGACGCCAACCGGAGTCCTCACGGCTTTGATCTATCTAACCGAATGAGAATTATACGCGGTGGAAGTCTAAGCAGTGGAATTGAGCGCGTCAGCGGTGCAGACTGGCCTTGAAGCGATGCCCTCCAAGAAGTCCACGGCCAACCAAGCACTCGGGAAGGCGATCCGAGCCGTCCGCGAGCAGCAGGGCTACACGCAGGAAGCCTTTGCGCTCAAGGCCGACCTGGATCGCAGCTACTACGGGGCGATTGAGCGGGGCGAGTTCAACGTCACCGTGGACACCATCATGAGCATCGCCGCTGGGCTCGGTGTGCCGGCCGCTGAGTTGTTCCATGCCGCCACACTCTAAGCCGCGCTAAGCGGTCTATCCCGTGGAGCTATATCCGGTGGAATAGTTCACAGCAATCCGACAAGCTACGTCGATGCCGCCTCAGAAGACCGCCACAAGCGAAGCCATCGGCCAAGCTATTCGCGAGGCCCGGAAGGCACAGGGTTATACCCAAGAAGCCTTTGCTTCCGCCGCCGGCCTCGACCGCTCATACATGGGCGCGATCGAGCGAGGCGAGTTCAATCTAACGCTCGAAACACTGCTCAAGATCACCGCCGAGCTAGGCATCTCAGCCGCGGAGCTACTGAGCCGCGCCGGGCTCTAGAGATTCCGGCGCAACGTCATATCGTCCGGAAGCCAGACAGAACGGACCTGGACCCCCGCGGCGGCATATGGACGAGTGCCTCGCGGCTCGTGTCTGACGATGCCGCCGCCGCGTGGGAGAGGTTTGCGCAAGCGCTGCGCGTAAAAGACGGAGGCCGCCTGTCCAACGGACAGACGGCCTCTTGCCGCAGCACTGTGAGGCGTGCTTCGTCTTAGCGGTCTTCGTGGCGGCGCTGGCGCCGCTGCACTGCAACGATCGAGAAACCCGCACCCATCAGCACGAGACCGAAGCCGAGGCTCCAGCGCAGGTCAAAGCCCGTGAACGGCAGCGTGCCGCTTTTCTCCGCTTCAGGAGCTGGCGTGGAGCTCGTTTTGGAAGGCGACGTTTCGTTTGTGCTCGTCGGCGTCGAGGTTGTTTTTTCCGGTGCGGTACCCGTGCTCGGTGTCGTCGTAGTGGTCGTCGGCGTGGGCGCCGTCTGGCCGTAGCCTGACGTCGATTCTCCCGCGGCGAAAGCTGCCGTCGGGCCGACGAGCGCGATCGTCAGCAAAAGTGCAAGTGGCGCAAGCGCCCAACGCCGTACGGCACCGCTGGATCGCTTCTCAATCGACGCTGCGGCTACTGCCTGTGGCCTGCTCGAGGCCATGACATCGGTCCGAGTCATGCCAACCTCCCATTGATGGTGTGATGAACGCGTCGGCTCTACTTCAGAGCCTCTTCAGTGCTGGTTGCAGCCTTGCTTTCTGGCAAGAACACCCTGTTTCTTCGCCATCTGAGAGCCATCGCCTGCCTAGCTCACGGCTGTAGGTGTATCACTCGCCGCGGTCGCCGCGGCTCAACAGCGCTATTTCCCCCTCTCAACCCCGCTCAAACCGCCCAAAACCTGCTCAGGCGAGCTTTACGCGCCCCTCGAGCTCGTCGTCTGCGAGCTGCGCGCGCAGCACCTTCTTGTCGAACTTTCCCACGCTCGTCTTGGGGATCTCCGCGATGAACGCGAACTCGTCGGGCAGCCACCACTTAGCCACCCTGCCGCGCAGGTGCTCGGTCAGGTCCTCGGCGCTCGTGCCCGACTGCTCGCGCAGCACCACGCAGCACAGCGGGCGCTCCGACCAGCGCTCGTCGGGCTTGGCGATCACCGCTGCCTCGATCACGTCCGGATGGCTCATCACCTCGTTCTCGAGCTCCACCGAGGAGATCCACTCGCCGCCCGACTTGATCACGTCCTTCGCGCGGTCGGTGATCTGCACGAAGCCCTGCTCGTCGACCACCGCAATGTCTCCCGTTCGCAGCCAGCCTGAGTCGAACTTCTCATCGCTCGACTCATCGCGGAAGTAGCCCGCCGCGACCCACGGGCCGCGGACCTCGATCTCGCCTGTCGACTCGCCGTCCCACGCCACCTCCTCGCCGGCATCATCGGCGAGACGCAGCTCTACCCACGGCAAGGGGCGCCCTTGCTTGGCGCGTTGGTCCCAGTGAGCGTCGTCTTGCTCGCCCTCGGCCGGGCGCGAGAACGTCGCCACGGGACTTGTCTCCGTCATGCCCCATGCCTGGAAGATCCGGACCTCGTGGCGCTCCTCGAAGTCCTTCATCAGCTGCCTCGGCACCGCCGAGCCACCGCAGGTCGCGTTCGAAAGCGAGGACAGGTCGAGCTCCGGGTTGGCCTCCGCATGGCGCAGCAGGTCCGCGAAGATCGTTGGCACGCAGCCCATCAGCGTCGGGCGCTCGGAGCTGATCAGGCTCGCCAGCGCCTCCGCGCCGAGATGGCGGTCTGGCAGGATCAGATCCGCTCCTGCCAGCGCCGCGCCGTGCGGCAGCCCCCAGGCGTTTGCGTGGAACATCGGCACGACCGTCAGCACACGGTCCGCGCGTCCGAGGCCGAGACCGTCCTTCACGAGCGTGGCCGTCGAGTGGAGGCTGATCGAGCGGTGCGAGTAGAGCACGCCCTTGGGGTTGCCCGTCGTGCCGCTCGTGTAGCAGAGCGCCGCCGCCTGGCGCTCGTCGAGCTCGGGGTACTCGAACTTCCCCCGCCCGACTTCCTCGAGCAGATCCTCGTAGCGCAATGCGTTCGGCAGCGAGCCCACATCGCCATCGCCCATCACCACGTATCGCTCTACCGTCTCGAAGCTCGGCGCGAGCTCCTCGAGGATCGCCACCAGCGAGTCGTCCACGAAGATCAGCTTGTCCTCGGCGTGGTTCACGATGTAGGTGAGCTGCTCAGCGAACAGGCGAATGTTGAGCGTGTGCAGCACCGCGCCCAAACACGGGATCGCGAAGTAAAGCTCGAAATGGCGCTGGTTGTTCCAAGCGAACGTGCCAACCCGATCGCCCTGCTGGACGCCGAGGCGCTCGAGCACGCGCGCGAGCCTGTCGATCCGCTCGTGCACCTCCGCAAACGTCGCTGAGATGACGGTTCCCGGCTCGGCGTGCGTGACCACGCGTGCGTCGGGACTGTTGCGCAGCATCGCGCGGCGAATGTGATGCAGCGTGAGCGGAAAGTCATCCTGCATCAGGCCCCTCAGCATCTGCGTCATCCCCTCCTCGCTCCCTCACGGGCGGCCAACTGACCAAAGCCATCGTAGATACCGCGCGTGCGCAGCGCGATGTCATCCCAGTCGAAGCTCAGCACGTGCTCGGAAGCCTCTGTGACGAGTCGGTCACGCAGCTGCTCGTCGACGAGCAGCCGTTCGATCATCACACCAAGGTGCTCCGCATCGCCGCCGTTGAAGCGCAAGCCCACGCGCTCTCCACCGGGGACCACCTCGCGCAGGCCGCCCGTGTCGGCCACGATGCAGGGGCAGCCCGAGGCCATCGCCTCCAGTGCCACGAGCCCGAACGGCTCATAGATCGAGGGCACCACGCAGAGGTCCGCGATGCGATAGAGCGAGTGCAGCACGTCGTCACCGATCCAGCCGAGGAAGGTGCCGTGCTCGTCAAGGCCGAGCCGCGCCGCCTGCGTCTTCAGCTCCGCCTCGTGCGTGCCGCTGCCCGCCACCAGGAAGCGCGCATCGCCGACGTTCGCGATCACCCCCGGGAGCGCGTCGAGCGCGAGTTGGAAGCCCTTCTCATAGACGAGCCTTCCGACCAGCAGCACGAGCTTCTCGTGGGGCTCGGCGAACTCGCGCCGCAACGCCTGCAGATCGCCGCTGGGACGCAGTTCGCTCGGGTCCACGCCGTTGGGGATCACCGCCACGCGGCGCTCGTCGATATCGAAGATGTCCGCCACGTGGCCGCGCATGTAATAGGAGCACACGATCACCGCGTCCGCACGGCGAGCCATCCAACGCTCGACCGAGTGGATATGCGCCTGCGGCTCCTCTTTGACCCAGCCCTGATGGCGCCCATGCTCCGTTGCGTGCACCGTCGTCACGTAGGGCACCTCGAGGCGATCTGCGAGCGCCGCCGATGCTCGCGCCACGAGCCAGTCATGGCCGTGCACGAGGTCATAGGAGTGTTCGGCCGCGAGCAACTCGCCCGCGGCGAGCATGTCCGCGTTCATCTGCTCCACCCACGCCACGAAGCGGTCAAGGTCACGCGGCCAACTCGGCTCGCGCACGCGGTGCACTGTAACGCCGCCGCGTTCGAGCGGGACCGGTGCGTCGAGCTCGAATTCTGCACCCACGCCACGCGTGAGCACGTCCACGACCACGCCCTGGCGTACGAGCGCCTCGGCGAGCTTGCGCACATGCCGCGCCAGACCACCCTCGATCACGGGCGGGTACTCCCAGGAGAGGATGAGCACGCGGTCGCTCACGCCTTGACCCTATCTGCCCGCGAGCCGCGGAGCCCCCCCAGCGAGCCTCAGCGCCTGCAAATGCGCGAGCATAGACAGCGATGAGCGCTGCGTCTCCGATCTTCTACTTCGGTGCGATGTCGCCCTACTCGTGGCTCGCTGCCGAGCGCATCGAGCAATTGCTGCCTGAGGCGCGCTGGCGTGGCCTCCTCGCAGGGGTGATCTTCAGCGCGCACGGACGCACCTCCTGGGGACTCACCGACGCGCGCGATGCCGGCCTGGCCGACTGCGAGGCACGCGCGGACTCCTACGGGCTCGGACCGATCCGCTGGCCAGAGCAGTGGCCCACCAGCGATCTGCATGCAGCGCGCGCGATGCTCGCGGCTGCGCAGCACGGCCTGCTCGAGCAATTCGCGCTCGTGGCGATGCGCATGGCCTTCCGCGAGGGCGCCGACCTCGCCGAGCGCGATGTCGTGCTCGAGGCAGCGTCGCGCGTGGGGCTCGACCGCGATGAGCTAGACCTCGCGATGCAGGCACCGGCGCTCAAGCAGGCGCTTCGCGAGCTCAACGAGGAGGCGCTCGCGGCGGGTGTCTTTGGCGTGCCCACCGTGCTCGTCGGCGAGCAGCTCTTCTGGGGCGATGATCGTCTCGAGGACGCAGCCGCCGCCTACCGGAGCCAATCGAGTGCCTGAGCAGCGTGTCCCTCTAGCTCGGCTGCTCGGGCGAGAGGTCGATCTCGAGCTGACGCGGCGAGGGGCGCAACGGCTCGCTCGTCTGCCGCGGACGGCCTCGCTTGACCCAATGGCCGACCACCTCCCGGCTGCGACAGCTGTAGTGGTTCACGCGCTTGTCCAACGGCGCGAGCGCCAGGCCCCCCGGCGCCGGCCCGCTGACCACCGCATGGAAGCGCCGACCCTTGTGGTCGACCTCCACGATGTCGCCTGCCTGGATGCCCTCGAGTCGCATTGCCACTCGCACTCCAGCACGCCGGGCGGCTGAGACCCGTGCGCTGGCTCGTCGACGGCATGAACGTGATCGGCACGCGGCCCGACGCGTGGTGGCAGGACCGTCACGCCGCGATGCTGCGTCTGGTCGACATGCTCGAGCGCTGGGCCGCCACGAGCGGCGCGGATGTGACCGTGGTCTTCGAGCAGCCGCCCTCGCCGCCGATCCGCTCGAGCGTGATCGATGTTGGACACGCGCCGCGCGCGCGGCGCGACTCCGCCGACGATGAGATCATGAGGCGTCTACAACACGACTCCGATCCGGGCAGCGTCCGCGTGGTGACCTCGGATCTGTGGCTCTCCGATCGTGTCCACGCGACCGGCGCGACCGTCGAGCCGGCGGCGCCCTTTCGCGCGCTGATCGAAGGTTGCTGATGGTGCCCACCACGCGCTACGCGAGCAGCGAAGGCGCGAGCATCGCCTATCAGGTGACCGGCGAAGGCGCGCTCGACCTGCTCTTTCTCCCCGGCTGGATCTCGCAGATCGAGCAGCTCTGGGAGGCGCCCGCAGTGCGCCGCTTTCTCGAGCGGCTCGCGGTCTTCAACCGTCTGATCCTGTTTGACCGCCGCGGCAGCGGGCTCTCCGACCGCACGCTCGCGCCACAGACGCTCGAGCAGGACGCCCAAGATGCGCTCGCGGTGCTCGATGCAGCCGGCAGCGAACGCGCCGCGCTGTTCACCTACTCGCTCGGCGGCCTCGTCGGCGCGCTGCTGGCCGCTGACTATCCCGAGCGGATCGGCGCGCTGATCATGTACGCCTCTGTCGCGCGCACCTCCTGGGCGCCCGACTATCACTGGGCACTCACCCGCGAGGAGCGCGTCACGCTGACCGAAAACAACTCCTCGGCGTGGGGCGAGGTCAACAGCCCGGTGCTCGAGATGCTCGCGCCATCCGCCGCCGATGACCGCGCGCTCGCGGAGTGGCTTGCGCGCATGCAGCGCCTTGCCGCTAGCCCTGCGGAGGCGCGCGCGATGCTGGCCGCGTCGACCGACCTCGATGCGCGCGAGACCTTGCCGCGCATCATGGTGCCGACGCTCGTCATGCACCGTGAGCACGACCGCGCCTGGGACGTGCGCCACTCTCGTTATCTGGCCGAGAACATCGGCGGTGCGCGCTACGTGGAGCTCGAGGGCCGCGACTCCTTCCCCTTCATCGGCGACAGCGACGCGATCGTCGAGGAGATCGAGGAGTTCCTCACTGGGGCGCGCCGTGGCGGTGAGGTGGTGCGCGACCTCTTGACCGTGATGTTCACCGACATCGTCGACGCCACCGCGCGCGCCGCACGACTCGGGGATAGCCGCTGGCGTGACCTGCTCGCGGCGCACGATCGCGACGTACGCACACAGCTTGCCCGCTTCGGAGGCCGCGAGGTCAAGACGGTCGGCGACGGCTTCCTCGTGACCTTCGAGGGTCCGCCCTCACGCGCGCTGCGCTGTGCGCTGGCGATCAACAGCGCCGCGGCCAAGCTCGGCATCGAGGTGCGCGTCGGTGTGCACACCGGCGAGTGTGAGCTGATCGGCGAGGACGTCGGCGGGATGGCCGTGCACATCGCCTCACGCGTAGGCGGCCTCGCTGGCGCCGGCGAGGTGCTCGTCTCGGGAACCGTCTTTGGCACGGTCGTCGGTGGACCCTTCAGCTTCGAGGACCGTGGCTTTCACGAGCTCAAGGGCGTGCCTGGGCACTGGCCGCTGTTTGCGCTCGGAGCGGGCGAGCGCGCAAACGCAACCTGACGGCGCGCGCCTAGAAGCGGCGGAAATACTCAGGCGGGCCTCCTTTCAAGCATCGGCTTGGAGGCGCCAGGTCTAAAGGCCGATAGCTACACGCGGACACCACTAGGCTGCAACCGATGGGGAGCGGCCTGCGCGAACATTTGGACGGCTGGGCAGGCGCGGGGCTCGAGCGAGCGATCGGAGCTCACCACCGGCGGCGCCTGAAGCGCGCAGGACGTCTCGCACAGCTCGATCCTCCCAACGAGAGCTCATTGTGGGCCGCGGGCGATCCAGTGCCTCGCCAGGGCTGTGAGCTCGAGTTGCTGATCGATGGAGGCCAGGCGCTCCCGGCGATCGCTGAGGCACTGGCGGGCGCTCGTTCGCACGTGCACATCGCGGGCTGGCACATCACGCCTGCCTTCGGCCTCACCCGCGAGCGTGACGCACAGCCGCTGCGCGAGCTGCTCGGTGAGCTCGCAGAGCGCGTCGAGGTGCGCGTGCTGCTCTGGGCTGGAGCGCCTGCGCCGGTGTTCACTCCCGCCCGTGCTGCGATGCGCGAGGTGCGCGACGAGCTGATGCGCGGCACCCGCGTTCGCTGCGAGCTCGACCGGCATGAGCGCCCGATGCACTGCCATCACGAGAAGCTCGTGATCATCGACGGCGAGCTCGCGTTCGTCGGCGGCATCGACCTCACCTCACTGGGCGGTGACCGCTACGACACGAACGACCACCCGATGCGCGGCCGCCTCGGCTGGCACGACGCCTCGAGCCGCTTGCGCGGCCCGGCGGTGGCGGACGTGGACGAGCACTTCCGCGCGCGCTGGCACGCGGTCACAGGCGAGCACCTGGCGAGCACTCCCGCGCCGAGCGCTGCCGGCTCACACGCGGTGCAGGTCGTGCGCACGATCCCCGAGCAGATTTACCCCTTCATGCCGCACGGAGACTTTCGCATTCTCGAGGCGTACACGCGCGCACTGCGCAGCGCACAGCAGCTCGTCTATCTCGAGAGCCAATTCCTGTGGTCACGGCAGGTCGTCGAAATCCTCGCCGAGAAGCTGCGCAATCCGCCATGCGATGACTTTCGCGTGATCGTGCTGCTGCCCGCCAAACCCAACAACGGCGCCGACACCACGCGCGGGCAGCTCGGCGCGCTGGCCGCGGCCGATGAAGGCGCCGATCGCTTCCTTGCCTGCACGATCTCGGCGCGCAGCGGCGGCCTGCTCTGGCCGCTCTACGTGCACGCCAAGATCGGCATCGTCGACGACCACTGGCTGACGATCGGCTCAGCCAACCTCAACGAGCACTCTTTCTTCAACGACACCGAGGTCAACCTCCTCGCCTGCGACGGCGAGCTCGCGCGCAGCACACGCCTGCGGTTGTGGGCCGAGCACCTCGAACGCCCCGTCGCGGAGCTGAACGGCTCGCCGGCAGAGATCTTCGACGAGCTGTGGCGGCCGATCGCCGTCGAGCAGCTCGAACGTCGTAAGCGCAACGACGCACCGACACATCGCCTCCAGGAGCTACCGGGCGTCTCGCGCCGCTCGATGGCGCTGCTGGGTCCGCTCGACAGCCTGCTGGTCGACGGCTAAGGGCCCCTCAACGCCCGCGCCGGCGGCCCTGTAGCGCCCGCAGCAAGCAGGCGGTGTCCGGCGTGCTTAGAGGCCCCCACTGCAGCCGCGTGTACGCCGCCACGGCGCTAGCCTGCGCTGATTGCCCAAGCGGTGTTGACGCGGCTGCTGGCGACGGCGCGGCAGGGCACCGCGGGCGGCGGCGATCATTCCTCTTGGCTGGCTGTGACGGCGAGCGGAGTGCATGTCAACCAAGTTATCGACCGCTTCGGCCGCTTCGCCAAGTCCATGTTTCCGACTCGCTGGAAACGAGTCACAAAGCGACTCTTGCTGTCCTTGACACCAAGCGTGAACGGGTTTTTGTGCCTTCAGCCTGTGTATACGCGGGAGAGAGACTCCGCGACGCAAACCGGCTTCTCGCCACCCTCGCGCTCGAAGCTCAGCTCCGTTGTGATCTGCGCACCAGCGGGAATGTCCTCGACGGAGATCAGCTTGGCGCGCATGCGCAACTTCTCACCGACCGGCATCGGCGCAGGAAAGCGAACGCGGTTGAGGCCGTAATTGATGCCGAAGGCGAAGCCCTCAAAGCTGAACATGTCATAGGAGAAACGCGGCGCGAGCGAGAGCGTGTAGTAGCCGTGCGCGATCGTGCCACCGAAGGGGCTCTGCTTGGCGCGCTCGGGATCGACGTGGATCCACTGATCATCACCGGTGACCCGCGCGAACTCATCGATCTTCTCCTGTGTGACGAGGTGCCAGTCGCTGACACCGAGCTCCTTGCCGGCGTAGGCCTTGACCTCATCGAGGCCGGTGAGCGTGAGCATGGTCTCTAGTCCTCCGTTCGTTGTATGCGCGCGGCCCGCGCATGGGCGGCCGGGCTCGATCCTACGCATCGCAAGCTCAGCGCAGCCGCACGCCCCAGCGCGCGGTGAAGGACTCTCCCGACTCGAGTCGCAGGAGACCGTCTCCGCTTTGAAACGCATTTGAGGCGCAGCTCATCGGCTCGGCGGCGAGCCCGCGGCGGCGGCGCTCAGGGGCGAGCGTGTCGCCTGTGTAGATCTGCAAAAAGCGGTAGCTCTGATCGAGCCACAGCTCCGCACAGCGACGATCCGGTGCAGCGAGGCGGACCCAGGCGAGTCCCTCTGCGTCGCGCTCGAGATCGGTGAAGGCGAGGTCGATGCGCTGCGTGCCGATCAGGCGTGTGCTGTTGAAATCGGCTGCGCTGCCTGCCACGGGCTCGCGCCCGATCGGCAGCTTGCGCTCCTCATCGACGGTGATCGCAGTGGCTGCAGCCAACTGCAGCTCGCATTCATCGAGCAGCGCGCCACCGGCGGAGAGGTATGGATGCTGCCCCGCACCGAACGGACACGCAACCCGACCGACGTTCCGCGCCTTCGTTGCCACCGTCAGACCCACGTCGCTCAGCGAGTAGTCGATCAGCACCTCGAGCGCGAAGGGATAGCCGGGCGTGGGATGTAGATCGATGCCCATCACAACGCGATCGGGCGCGCGCTGGAGCGCACGCCATGCACGCCAGCGCAGCAGTCCGTGGCTCGCGTTGTGGCGCGCCGGCTCGCTCAGCGCGAGTTGGTAATCAGTCCCTTCGAAGCTGTAGGCGCCATCGGCGAGGCGATTAGGCCAGGGGATCAGCGGCGTCCCATGCGCGCCATCGCAGATTGCCTCGAGTGGATAGGGGTCGAGCACCTCGCGTCCGGCTGAGCTGTAGCGCCTGATACCGCCGCCCACCTCCACGATCGTGGCGCGCTGCTCGCCGTGGGCGATCTCGAACTGCTCCCCCGAGGGAGCGCCTGAGCTCATCGCGCTCGATTCATCGATGGACACCGCGCTCTCCAGCGCACCACGGAGCCGGTCAGGCGGTGGATGCTGGCATTTGCATGACCGTGAAGGAGGCTCCCTGGGGATCGATCAGACCCGCAAAGCGCCCGATCGGCATGTCCATCGGCTCAGTCGTGACGCTCGCCCCGAGCGCACGCGCCTTGGCGACGATGCCGTCGCAGTCTGCGACCGCGAAGCACACGCCCCAGTGGGGCGGAATCTCAGCGGGGAAGTACTCCTCGGTCATCTGCATCATGCCGCCGACCCGCTTGCCGTCGAGCTCCCAAACGGTGTAGGACTCCGGTGCGCCCTCGAACGCCGGGCGACGCCCCTCCCAACCGAAGACAGCCGAGTAGAACGCCTCGTCTGCGTCGGCGTCACGCGTCAGCACCTCGTTCCAGCACAGTGAGTTCGGCTCGTTGACGAGGTCGGCACCGGTAAAGCTCTTGGGCTGCCACACGCCGAAAACCGCGCCGGTGGGATCGACGAAGAACGCCATCCGCCCGAGGTCCACTACGTCCATCGGCTCAACCATCACGGTGCCGCCGGCCGCCTTGACCTTGCCCGCGGTCTCATCGGCGTCAACGACGCTTACATAGGTCGACCAAGCTGTGGGCTGCCCCTCCTGCATGATCGCCATCAGCCCGCCGATGTTCTGCCCGTCCTGCTGGAACATGCGGTAGCCGCCGGTCTCGTCCGAGCCAGGCTCCGTCGCGCTCCAGCCCATCAGCGCGCCGTAGAACTCCGCGGCGACATCGGTGTCAGGTGAGGAAAGTTCGATCCAAGACGGCGTTCCAGGTGCGTACTCAAGCATGGCTCTCCTCGTTTCGCGGACGGACTTCGGACTAGGGTCGCAAATCGGCGCACGCTATGCGCAGCTCTCTCGATCGAGCAACTCTGGACCGCTTCCAGAGCCTCTGGATTCAACCCAAGCAACTCGAGGATCGTCGGCGCGATCTGGGTCGTCTCGACCCACTGACGGGATGTGCTCGGCTGCACCGCTCCCGGCGCGTAAACCATGATCGGCACGCTGCGGTCAGCCGCGTTGGCGCCACCGTGCTCGGCGATCGCAGTCCTATCCCGCTGCTTGCGCTCCGAAGTTGCCGAGATGTGGCGATCCTGTGGCCATCTCGTAAAGGCGCTAAGCCGTGGCCCCGCGCTAGCGCCGCTTGCGCGTGCGCGGGGCCGATCGGGCAGACGGCTAGTCCTGGCGCTGGACGACGAGCAGCGCGTTGCCGTCGAGGTCGCGCAGCCAGAACATCGGTGGCACGGGGTCGCCCATCCGCGAGACCGACTCGTCGACGTCAACGCCGCGCTCGCGCAGGGCGGCGTGGTCGGCGTCGATGTCGCTGCTTGACAGAGCGATGCCGGTCTGTGCGCCGCCCGCCGGGTCGCCGGGTCGTGGCGGCACGACCGCGATCGTCGTCTGCGCGCCCGCGGGGGCGACTTCTATCCAGCGGTAGTCATGACTGACGGGGATGTCGGTGCGCTTTTCGAAGCCGAGCGTCTCGGTGTAGAACGCGACGGCGCTGTCCTGGTCGTTCACGGTGACGATCACGGTGCCGATGTGGTCGATCGTGGTGGCGGTGCCGGTGGTCATTGTTGGTCTCCTATGGTTGTGCGGTGGTCTGTTGCTGAATCTGTAGACCGGAGCTTTGAGCGAAACTCATCGGTCCATTAGAGCTCATCGCTTGGGCTGCCACAGCGCGATCTCGCCGCCCGCGCCCGTAGCGATCACGCTGCGCCACCCGACCGGCCCCTCGCGCGGCGCGAGCAACAACGAGGCGCCGAGCATGCACGCGTCCTCGCTCGCTCGCTCGACATCGTCGACCTGAACGTAAGGGAGCCACAGCGAGCGCCCGGCGGGGCACTGCACGATCCCGCCGCCGAGCTCCGCACCAAGCTCGATCGCGAGATATGAGCCATCGCGCGTCTCGATGCGCTCGCGCGGCCAACCGAACAGCCGCTCGTAGAACGAGCTGGCCTCGGGCAGGTCGTGCGAATGCAGCTCCAGGTGGACCACTTGATTACGCGCGTGATGGGCCATATCTGAGCTATGACCGCGCGCGGAGCTGAAACTCATCGCTTGCGATGAATCTGAGCGCTGATGACGGTCTAAGGTGGCAAATGATGAAGGTGCCCTCAGCAGCCGCCACCGCGCCGGAGCAGATCCTCGAGCGGGCCCGCAGCGGCGAGGAGCGCGCTTTCGAGCAACTCGTCGAGCCACACCGACGCGAGCTGCACGCGCACTGCTATCGGATGCTTGGCTCGCTCTACGACGCCGAGGACGCACTCCAGGAGGCGCTGCTTCGTGCCTGGCGAAGCGTGGCACGGTTCGAGGGACGCAGCTCGCTGCGCTCATGGCTTTACACGATCGCGACGAACACCTGCCTCGACCAAATCGCACGCCGCCCCAAACGCGTGCTGCCGATCGACTACGGCCCCCCAACCGATCCCCATGTGGGGCCTGGCGATCCGGTCGTGGAGTCCGTCTGGATCGAGCCTTACCCGGACGACTTCATCGCTGTGGAGGATGGGCCGACTTCGCCCGAAGCGCGCTACGAGCAGCGCGAGGGTGTCGAGCTGGCGTTTGTTGCTGCGCTGCAGCACCTGCCCGCCAACCAACGCGCGGTGCTGATCTTGCGCGAGGTGCTGGGGTTCTCCGCGAAGGAGGTCGCGGGTGTGCTGCAGACGAGCACGGCTTCGGTCAACAGCGCCCTGCAGCGTGCCCGCGCGTCCGTGCAGGAGCGTGTGCCGGAGCGTACCCAGCAGGCGACGCTGCGCGAGCTGGGTGAGCCACGCGTGCGTGAGCTCGTCGACCTCTACGTCGACGCCTGGGAGCGCTGCGACATTGAGGCCTTCGCAGCGATGCTCGCGCAGGAGGCGACCTTCGCGATGCCACCGCTCGCGAGCTGGTTCTCCGGCCGCGATGCGATCGTGCGCTGGGCGCAGGGCTGGCCACTGTCAGGCGGTTGGCGCTGGCGCGCGCAACGCACCACCGCCAACGGGCAGCCCGCGCTGGGCTTCTACGCGTGGAGCGTCGAGGACGACGCCTACCGGCCGTTCGCGCTGAACGTGCTGAGCTTCGGGGGCGAGCTGATCAGCGACGTGACCGCCTTCATCGCCCGTTCAGCGGCCGCGCGCGAGCCCGAGGCCTTCGAGCGCTACCCCGACGAGCCAGTCGATCCGCGCGGGCTCCACGGTGTGTTCGAGCGCTTCGGCCTGCCGGCCGAGCTCAGCTGAACACGCAGTCGCCGAGGACCGTGCGATGAGTTCTGCGCACTCGGCCGGTCATATGTGCAGAAGGACACCAAACAGACCTAAGGAGACATGCGATGGGCAAGCTAGTGGTTACCGAGTTCGTGTCGCTCGACGGAGTCTTCGAGGACCCAGGGGGCGCCGAGGACTACGAGCACGGCGGCTGGACGTTCGAGTATGACCGCGGTGATGAGGGCAACAAGTTCAAGCTCGACGAGCTGATGGAGGCGGAGGCGCAGCTGCTCGGCCGTGTGACCTACGAAGGCTTTGCGCAGGCCTGGCCTTCACGTGAGGGTGAGTTTGCCGACAAGCTCAACAGCGACCCCAAGTACGTCGTCTCGAGCACGCTTATGGATCCCACGTGGGAGCCCACGACCGTGATCTCCGGCGACATCGCGGAGGAGATAGGCAAAGTCAAGCAGCAGATCGACGGTGTGATCCTCCTCGCGGGTAGCGGCACCCTCGTGCAGGCGCTATTGGGTGCCGACCTGGTGGACGAACTGCGGCTGATGGTTTTTCCGACCGTGCTTGGGCGTGGCAGGCGCCTCTTCCCCGAGGGGATCGATCGGATCAAGCTTCAGCTCGTGCAGGCGCAGCAGGTCGGCTCGGACGGCGTGCAGATCCAGGTGTATCGGCGCCAGCCATAGCTAGATGCCACACGTTACGTATGGATGACACCGCGATTGCGAGCCTCTGCGGTCCCCAAGAGACCGTTTCGACCATTGGGCGGGCTGTCGCTGGCTACCCGATGCGACGCATCGCCGCGCTCACGAGCTTGGCGACCGTCTCCGGTATCGCAGCCCGGCTGAAGCTGAGGATCCAGTCAGCCAGTTCCGAGTCCGATGCCTCGACCCGGCTACCGTTGACCTCAAGGAAGACGAGCATGGCGATCAGCGCTGTGCGCTTGTTCCCGTCGATGAACTGCTGCCCCTCAGCAATCCCGTGCGCCAGAACGGTCGCCTGGAGCGCCAGATCTGCTTCCTGGTAGCGAGCATACGTTTCCGGCCGTGCGATCGCGCTCTCCAAGCCAGCGCGGTTGCGCAGCTGGTCCGCCGCCTCGGCAGCGGTCGCTCCAATGATCAGCGCGTGTAGCTCAAGGACGTCTGCCAACGTGAGATATACCGGCTCGAAGTCGCCGGACTGACCGTCAACCATGATGCCGCCCTATCGCTAGGGAGCGTCGGGATCGTGGCTGGCGAGAATCTCAAGCGCCTCGCCATGCTCTGCCACCAGACGTCCTCCGATGTCCCGGATGCGCTCGCGGACCTTCTCGGTGGACATCAGCCGCAGATCGCCATCGGGAAGCTCCTCAACGAGCACCGAGGAACCGGGGGCATAGCCGCGAGCTTCGAACTCCCGTGGGATCGAGATGACGTTGCTGTTGCCGACGCGTCGGACCTTGACGACCTTCATATCACGAGTATATACACGGATATCCGCAGATCGTCACGACCTAGCCTCCCGCTAACGGCTGGCTGACCCACACCAACCACACGGCTCGATCAGCCACAAGCCGCCTGGTGCTCGTCTACTTCAGCTGACGAACTTGGCGGAGAACTACAGCTAGCGCCCGGGCTCAACCTTTGGTGATCAACTGCTGGACCCTCGCGACCGAGAGCCCCGCAGCCTCTGCGATTCGCCGCCGACTTCTTCTCGCATGCGCCGCATCCTTCAGCGTCTCGGTGCGCTCCCTCTCGACGTCGGCCAGCATTGCCCGGACGAGGCGTACTTCCCGCTCGGCGACTGCGACTTCCCGCAGGTCGCTGCCCCGCTCGTCGAACTCGGGGATGAACGGGACTTCCAGCGGGTCGGCGTTATGCGCGTCCCACATCGCCTTCGGTATCCAGGCCGCCTCCGGGTCGGAGATGCTCCGCTCGGCCTTGGCTTCGCACCATTCGGCAACCGGTGGAAGCCGCTCGGTCAACTCGCGCTTGATGAGAGTGTAAGACTGCCCGTACCTCTGACGACGATCAGTCCAGCCAACAGCGCACTCTCGGACAAGAAGGTCGCGTGCGCCAGGGATCGCGATCATCCTCTCGACGGTGTCGAACCACCAGAGCCAGACGCCATTCTGCCGCACGACGTCGATCTCTCCATCCGGTAGCAAGGCAACCCACCGGGATGAGAACCGCGAGCGGCGCATCGAGTGAATCGTTGTGTAGGCCACTACACAACAGATGCTACGACATCGCTCGGTTTTTGGCTTTCCGAAGCCAGATATACGCGTCGCGAATGGTCCTTTCCAGCGTGTCCGGAATCGACCTGATAGTCCGAGTAGATGATCCGAACCTCCGCAGTCGAGCTGATCTTCGCAGCGAGCGCCCTGATCCTCGATCAGGTCGCCGTACTGGGCGACGTCAAGATCATCGAGGAGCCAGCGACTGTCCTCTCGTGCATCGCGCTCGGCCTGCTCCTCGGCCGGGTTCTCGAGGAGCGCCGTCGTCGGCAGGCCGCCCGGCGTCGAGGTGCTGGCGCCTCTCGGTCTACGCCGCAGCCCACGCCGGAGTAATGATCGTCAACAGCCCCTCCGAAACGAGGGAGTTATCTGAGGTCGCGACCGACAGTCCGGCCGTAAGGTGGCCGCAGCCGGCATCTTGCGGCCCTTTGCGGTCACCGAGCCCATCGAACAGCAGCGAATGAAAGCGAACGGAGCTCCGCGACGAGGCTCAGTACTTTCCTGGCATTTTCGCCCCTGTTCGCGGCAATTCGCGGACCTGCGGAATATCGGGACGGCCGGATTCGAACCGGCGACCCCCTGCTCCCAAAGCAGGTGCGCTACCAGGCTGCGCCACGTCCCGTCCCACTAAGGGTAGCCCCCAGGCGAGCATCCGCGTTACCGGACGCGCGCTGCTAGCCTCCGCCACCGCTATGGCCGACGTCCAACCACTGCGCGCGCTGCACTACGACCAGTCGGTCGTGGGCCCGCTGGCCGATGTGGTTGCGCCGCCTTACGACGTGATCGACAACGAGCAGCGTGCGGCGCTGCTCGCGCGCTCGCCCTACAGCGTGGTCGCCGTCGATCTGCCACAGGGCGAGCCCGATCCCTACAAGGCCGCGGGCGAGCTGTTTGAGAGCTGGCAGCGCCGTGGCGGCCTCGTGCGCGACGCCGAGCCGGCGATCTGGGCGCACACGCAGGACTACACCGGCCCGGACGGCAAGTCGCGCACGCGCCGCGGCTTCTTCTGCCGCGTGCGCATCGAGGACTACGGCCCCGGTCGAGTGCGCCCACACGAGCGCACCCACCCAGGCCCCAAGGAGGATCGCCTGCGCCTCACGCGCGCCACGCAGGCGAACGTCTCACCGATCTTCTCGCTCTACTCAGACCCCTCAGGCGCCGCCTGGAGCGCGCTCCAGCCGGCGACCGAGAGCTCATCCTGGGGCGAGGTCACAGACGGCGACGGCACCGTGCACCGCATCTGGCGCATCGCGGATCCTGAGGCGATCGCGGCCGTGCAGCGGGCGACCGCGCAGGCGGAGCTCCTGATCGCTGACGGTCACCACCGCTACGAGACGATGCAGGCCTACGCCGATGAGCTGGGTGGCGAGGGCGAGCACCGCTACATCCTGATGTGCCTCGTCGCGCTCGAGGATCCGGGGCTGACGGTGTTCCCCACGCACCGCCTCGTCAAGGGCCTCGACGATGCGCGCCGCGCGGCGCTCGAGCAGACGCTCGCGCACGACTTCGAGATCAGCGACGTTCCGCTGGATGAGCTCACGCCGCAGCCGGGGCGCGGCCCGCTCGAGCTCGGACTGCTCGATCAAGGCGGCACGCGTGCGCGGCGGCTGGGACTGAAGGACCAGGCGATCGCCGACGCGGCGCTACCCGATCGCTCCGCGGCCTACCGCGAGCTCGACACGGGCGTTTTGGAGACATTGATCCTGAAGAACGCGCTTGGTTTCAGCGACGATGACATCTCGCACTTCAACGGCATGTTCTATGCGCGCGACACCGATGAGGCGATCGCGATGGTCAGCTCCGGCGACTACGAAGCCGCCTTCCTGATGCGCCCTACTCCCGTGGAGCAGGTGCGTGAGGTCGCCGCCGCCGGTGAGAACATGCCGCCGAAGTCGACCTACTTCTTCCCCAAGCTGCTCACCGGGCTGCTTTTCAACCCCCTGTCGTAGCCCGACCGGTGAGTATCATCAACCCCAGGAGCACGATGGAGCGATCGAAGGGATCGGTATGAGCGAGACGCAAGGGCTCACAAGGATGAAAGCCACCGCGCGCCGCGATGGCAGCATGTTCAGGCACACCGTTCAGGTGCGCGATCACCAGCTGACCGTCGATGAGCCGATCGAGGCGGGCGGCGAGGACAGCGGCCCCGACCCACAGGAGCTCCTGGCGGTTAGCCTCGCCTCATGCACCGCGATCACGATGGAGATGTACGCGGCACGCAAGGGCTGGAGCATCGGCCACGTGGAGGTCGCCGTCGAGTACAGTCCCGCCGAGCGAGGCTGTCCGACCAAGTTCGAGCTCGTGATGCGCTTCCCCGACGATCTCCCCGAGGAGCAGGTGCAGCGTCTGCAGGTGATCGCCGCCAAGTGTCCCGTGCACCGCGCGCTCGACGGCGAGGTCATGTTCCAGGAGCGCATTGAGCGCGTTCACCTGGCCGCCTGAGGACCCCACCACCGCCGGACTCGCTCGACGCGGACCTGCCGAGCAGGTCGCTGCCGCAGTGCTCGTGCCGCTGTATCTCGCCACAGCGAGCGATGAGCCCTACCTCGTGCTCACACGCCGACGCGCAGATTTGCGCCGCCACGCCGGTGAGATCTCCTTTCCGGGCGGTCGCCGCGACGCTGAGGATCTCGAGCTGAGCGACACCGCCCTGCGCGAGGCCCACGAGGAGATCGGCCTCGAGCGCTCGCAGGTGCGCATGCTCGCCGAGCTGCCGCCGACCTCTACCTTCGCGACCAACTACGTGATCCATCCGTTCGTCGCGACGATCCCCGCGGGCATCAGCTGGCGTCCCTCCGCCAGAGAGGTCGACGCGGTGCTCGAGCTGCCGCTCGGCGCGGTGCGCGCGAGCAAGACGCGCACACCGATCGAACGCCGCGGCTTCACCTTTGAGACCGATGCGTTCATCGTCGACGAGCACCTGATCTGGGGCGCCACCGCGCGCATCATCGAGAACCTGCTCGAACGCCTGCCCGAGGGCGCGGCGCTCGAGACGCTCGCCGAGCTCTAGCTCGTGGGCTGGGGCACGATGCGGATGTAGGGGCGGGGCTCCTCCCAGCCGTCGGGGTAGGCCTCTTTGGCCTGGTCGTTGGAGACGGAG
The DNA here is from genome assembly GCA_963785435.1 of uncultured Solirubrobacterales bacterium. GTDB lineage: Bacteria > Actinomycetota > Thermoleophilia > Solirubrobacterales > Solirubrobacteraceae > Palsa-744. Next base: position 1,145,188 of record CAWAVE010000005.1, on the reverse strand, counting down.
CCCGCGATGATCACCTTCTCGCCGGGCTTCCAGTTGACGGGCGTGGCGACCTTGTGGTTGGCGGTCAGCTGCAGCGAGTCGATCACGCGCAGCACCTCATCGAAGTTGCGCCCCGTGGTCATTGGGTAGATCAGGATCAGCTTGACCTTCTTGTCGGGGCCGATCACGAACACGTTGCGTACCGTCTGGTTGTCGGCGGGCGTGCGCACAAGCACGTCACCGGAGGTCTCAGCGGGAAGCATGCGGTAGAGCTTTGACACGTTGAAGTCGTTGTCGCTGATGATCGGGTAGTTGGGCGCCGTGCCCTGTGTCTCCTCGATGTCCTTGGCCCACGCCTCGTGGTTGTCGAGCGCGTCGACGGAGAGGCCGATGATCTTCACGCCCCGACGGTCGAACTCGGGCTTGGCGTTGGCCATGTAACCGAGCTCCGTGGTGCAGACCGGCGTGAAGTCCTTGGGGTGTGAGAACAGCACCGCCCAGGAGTCGCCGATCCAATCGTGGAATTTGATGCGACCCTCGGTGGTGTCAGCCTCGAAGTCGGGTGCCTCATCGCCAAGTTGCAGCGCCATTTTGTTCCTTTCTCGGACAGCTGTCGCGGATTCCGCGACTCTACCCTAAAACCTGATCCGCTTTTACGGAGATTACTTCTCAGGATAGCGCGTGAGACCTGGCGCGCAGGGCCGCGGCGCGGCGCCATGCGACGCGGCGCTCAGGCGCCTGGAGTCCAGCCCGAAAGCCCCGACCAAGCGCCACGCAGCTGTGCCTCTGAAACGCTTGCTGCGGGCTTCACGCGAGGCCACAGGCCACCCACGATCATCGTCAGCGACCCGATCAGCGCGAGCCAGGCACCCTCGCGCAGCGAGAGCGAGAGCAAGGGTCCAGCAGGGTTGGGGCGATCGACCATGCGATAGAGCACGAGCACCGCGGCGAGCGCGCCGAGCACCGCAACCGAGGCGCCTGCGCCGGCGGGCGCCGAAGCCACGGGGCGCGCGAGCGCGAGCAGCGAGTCGAGCAGCGCGAGGCCCACGACGATCAGCAGGATCACGTTGAGATCGTGGAGCACTTGATGGGCGCTGAGCGCCGCCACCTGCTGCCCGGCGAGGCCATCGAGCGTGCCGTGCAGGCTGCCCATGTAGCTCTGCAGCGAGGCGTTGCCGAACTGCGATGCGAGCTGACCGCTGACCTGCTGGATGTAGGAGATGCCTGTGGCCGTGACGCTCACGCCGTACCACGGTAGAAACACCGCCACGCCGAGCATGATCGCGCCGAGCGCCGAGACCACGAGTCCGTATCGGGAGCGTTCGCCAGTCATCTCGATGATCATCGGTACGCGCCGCGCTGGGCTTGACCGCAGGGCGCTTCTATACGCGCGTGAGCAACTCCGAGATGGCGCCAGCCGCCCCTGCCAACCACGCTTCGCGCTGTTCGGGATCGGCGTTCAGGAACGACGCCGGGATCGAGTTGCGCTCCGTGATCGCCCGCACGATCTGCTCGCCTCCGGCCAGCTGGTCGGCGGGCGTGCTCGTGCCTCGCGCCTCATAGAGAAAACCGCGCACGGTCGTGTCGATCGCCTGCGTGAGGAAGAAATCAAGGCGCGTGGAGTGAAGCGCGGCGAGCTCTTCGGCGCTCCCGCTCACCGAGCCGAGCAGCCAGCAGAGGATCGTGACGTTCTCGAGCGCACCGCGCAACGTGGCAAGACGATCGGGCGTGCCGATCCAGCACTCCGCGCCTGTCTGCTCGATCGTTGCGCGGCCAGCCTCGGTGCGGGTCGTGACGCGAACTGCGTGCCCCTCCCCCACCATCTGCGCGGCCAACTCGCGTCCGCGACAGCCCCCTCCGACGATCATGATGCGTGCCACGGCTGCGCATCTTAGGGACGCTCGACTAGCATCCGCAGCCCCGTGAGCACCGAGCAATCCCCAGTCACGATGGAGAAGATCGTCGCGCTGTGCAAGCGGCGCGGCTTCATCTTCCCCTCCTCGGAGATCTACGGGGGTGTGGGCTCGACCTACGACTACGGCCACTACGGCGTGCTGCTCAAGAGCAACGTCAAGAACGAGTGGTGGCGCGCGATGCTGCAGGAGCGCGACGACATCGTCGCGATCGACTCGGCGATCCTGCAACACCCGCGCGTGTGGGAGGCATCGGGGCACCTCGCCGGCTTCACGGACCCGCTCGTGGACTGCAAGACCTGCGGACAGCGCTTCCGCGCCGATCACCTCGCAGATCTGCCTTGCGGGCGCAAACCCTCAAAGCACCCCGGCGAAACCGAGGAGTGCGAGCTGACCGAGGCGCGCGACTTCAACCTGATGTTCGAGACCACGATCGGCCCCGTCAAGGAGTCCGGCGCGACGGCTTATCTGCGCCCGGAGACCGCGCAGGGGATCTTCATCAACTTCAAGAACGTGCTGCAGTTCTCGCGCAAGAAGCCGCCTTTCGGGATCGCGCAGGTGGGCAAGTCCTTCCGCAACGAGATCACACCCGGCAACTTCATCTTCCGCACGCGCGAGTTCGAGCAGATGGAGATGGAGTTCTTCGTACCGCCCGCCGAAGCGCAGAAGTGGTTCGAGCACTGGCTCACCGAGCGCGAGCGCTGGTATGTGGAGCTCGGCATCCGCCCCGCGCTGCTGCGCCTGCGCGCGCACGACGCGGATGAGCTCTCGCACTACTCCTCGGGCACGAGCGACGTCGAATACCTCTTTCCGTCCACCGCCCCTGGCGGCGGAGCCCGCTGGTCAGAGCTCGAGGGGATCGCCAACCGCGGCGACTTCGACCTCACCCAGCACGCGCAGTTCTCCGGGCAGAAGCTCGAGTACTTCGACCAGGCCAGCGGCGAGCGCTACGTTCCCCACGTGATCGAGCCCGCCGCGGGCGCCGACCGCGCGACGCTCGCGTTCCTCGTGGACGCCTACGACGAGGAAGTGGTCGAGCGCGAGGGCACGGGCTCGGGCGAGATGCGCACGGTGCTGCGCCTGCACCCGCGCCTCGCGCCGATCAAGGCGGCTGTGCTGCCGCTCGTCAACAAGGAGGGCCAGCCCGAGCTCGCGCGCGAGGTGCACACCGCGCTGCGCACAAGCGTGCAGTCAGAGTACGACGACGGCGGCGCGATCGGCAAGCGCTACCGCCGCCACGATGAGATCGGCACGCCGTTCTGCCTGACGATCGACCACCAGAGCACAGAGGACCGCACGGTGACGCTGCGCGATCGCGATTCTCTGGAGCAGGAGCGCCTGCCGATCGCGGGGCTGGCAGAGGAGATCGCGCGCCGCGTGAGCGCGCCGTGGCACACGCCGAAGCAAAGCGAATCATGACCGCGAGACTAAGAGGAGAGCGATGGACTTCGACCTGACCGACGAGCAGAAGCTGATCAAGCAGACGGCGCGCGAGTTCACAGACAAAGAGATCGTGGTGCAGTCGCGAGAAAACGCGCGCAACCACCACTTCGACCTGGAGATCGTCAAGAAGCTCGCAAGCCAGGGCTACCTCGGCGCGATCGTGCCCACGGAGTACGGCGGCGCGGGCCTGGACTACGTGAGCTACGGGCTCGTGGTCGAGGAGATCGGCCGCGGCTGCTCCTCGGTGCGCACGGTGGTCTCGGTGCAGACCTCGCTGGTCTGCTCGGGCATCCTCAGATGGGGCACGGAGGAGCAGAAGCACTCCTACCTGCCGAAGCTCTGCTCGGGCGAGTGGCTCGGCTGCTTCGGGCTGACCGAGCCGGACACGGGCTCCGACGCGGCGAACCAGAAGACGCGCGCGAAGAAGACGGACACGGGCTGGGTGATCAACGGCGCGAAGATGTGGATCTCGATGGGCAACTACGCGAAGGTCGCGATGATCTTCGCGCAGACCGACCCCGATCTCGGCTACAAGGGTCTCGGCTGCTTCCTCGTGGACACCGATCAAGCTGGCTACAAACCATCTCCGATCGAGCACAAGATGGGTCTGCACGCCTCCGACACAGCGTCGATTGCGCTGGAAGACGTGGAGGTTCCCGAGGACGCGCTGCTCGGCACGATCGGCGACGGCTTCAAGATCGCGATGTCATCGCTTGACTCTGGCCGCTACTCGGTGGCGGCGGGCTGCGTGGGCATCTGCCAGGGCTGCGTGGAGGAGTCGGTGTCCTACGCGAAGGAGCGCGAGCAGTTCGGCAAGCCGATCGCGAGCTTCCAGTTGGTGCAGGCGATGATCGCGGACATGGTGCTGAAGACAGACGCCTCACGGATGCTGACCTGGCGCGCGGGCTGGCTGAAGGATCAAGGCCGGCCGAACACGCTCGAGACGTCGATCGCAAAGCTCCACTCGACGGAGGCGGCGGTGGAGTGCGCGAACACGGCGATCCAGATCCACGGCGGCGCGGGTTATGTGGACGATCACCCGGTCGAGCGCTACTTCCGCGACGTGCGCGTGACGACGCTGTATGAGGGCACCTCGCAGATCCAGAAGCTGATCATCGGGCGTGCGATGACGGGCATCAACGCGCTCGTGCCCGCCTGAGCGGGCAGCCGGGCGATCGTGTCTGAGGAGCGCACAGGAGAGGATGAGAAGGCCGGCCAGGCCGGCCGCGAGGGCAGCGCAGCTTCTGTGATCGGCGTGCTGGGAGCCGGCACGATGGGCGCGGGCATAGCGCAGCTCGCCGCTCGCTCAGGTGCACAGACGCTGCTGTTCGACCCGCTGCCCGCGGCGCTCGAGGCGGGCGTGGCGAAGGCGCATGAGGGCCTTCGCAAAGAAGCGGCGCGCGGGCGCGTCAGCGCCGAAGAGGCCGCCGCGGCGGCCGAGCGCTTGACGGCGGTGGAGAGCCTGGAGGCGTTCACGGATTGCGAGCTCGTGATCGAGGCGGTGCCCGAGCGCCTCGAGCTCAAGCACGAGCTCTACGCGGCGCTGTCGAAGATCGTGAGCGCGGAGTGCGTGCTCGCGAGCAACACCTCCTCGCTGCTCGTGACCGCGATCGCCGCGGCGGCGAGCTACCCGCAGCGGGTGGTGGGCATGCACTTCTTCAACCCCGCGCCCGTGATGAAGCTGCTCGAGGTCGTCGCCGGCGAGCAGTCTTCCGCGGAGGCGCTCGCGCTCGCGGACGCGACGGGCGCGGCGATGGGCAAGAGCGTGATCCGCGCGCACGACGGGCCTGGCTTCCTCGTGAACCGCTGCAACCGACCCTTCGGGCTAGAGGCGCTGCGCCTCCTGCAGGAGCAGATCGCCGACGTCGAGACGATCGACCGCGTCTGCCGCATGGCGGGCGGCTTTCGCATGGGCCCCTTCGAGCTGATGGACCTCGTGGGCGTGGAGACGGGCTTTGAGATCTCAAAGAGCTTCTACGCGCAGAGCTTCGGCGAGCCGCGCTGGCGACCCTCGCCGATCGCGGCGCGCTACGTAGCGGCCGGGCTCTACGGGCGCAAGGCGGGGCGCGGCTACTACACCTACGCGCAGGACGGCTCCTACCGCGCGGAGGACCCCGGCCCGCTGCGGAGCGGCGAGGCGCAGGGCGTGGTGGTGATCGCGGGTGAGAGCCCGCTGGCCGGGCAGTTGCGCGCGGCGGCCAAAGCGGCTGGCTATGAGGTCCACTCACCGCACGAGCCAAGCGGCGGTGTGCTGCCAGCGCTCGCGATCGACTGCGATGCGAACCCCGCGGAACGCGATGGAGACGACGCCGAAGCGCAAAGCGCGAGCGAGCCAGCGATGGCGGGCACGGGCGGCACGCGGCTGTTGCTCTGCGCGCGCGGGTCGCTCGGCGCGCTCGATCCGGGCGGCAGCGCGGTGGGCTTTCACGCGATGACGCCGCTCGCCGATGCGAGCCTGATCGAGCTGACGCGCACGGAGAGCTCCTCGCCGCTGGCGGCAGCACGCGCGGAGCGCTTCTTCGCGGCGCTCGGCAAGCACGTGGTGTGGGTGGGTGATGCTCCCGGCCTCGTGCTCGGTCGGATCGTCTGTCAGGTGATCAACGAGTCGGCCTTTGCGCTCGGCGAAGGCATCGGGCAGGCGCGCGACATCGATCTCGGCATGGTGCTCGGCCTCAGCCACCCGCACGGCCCCTTTGAGTGGGCGGACGCGATCGGCCTGGAGCACGTGCTCGCGGTGCTCGCGGCGCTCGGGCGGGAGTATCGCGAGGAGCGCTACCGCGCGGCGCCGGCGCTGCGCCAGATGGTCGCCGCGGGCCGCCTCGGCCGCCACGCCGGAGCGGGCTTCTTCGACTACGCAGACTGAGATGCGGCGGACCTCACGTTTTTTGGCGGTGGCGCGTTAACCCCTCAGTGAGCGAAACGCTACCCCCCTTCCAACGCTTCCTCGACGCTCACCGCGACGTGGTGTGGCGCTTTCTCGTCTCCTCCGTCGGTAGCGCTGAGGCAGAGGACTGCTTTCAGGAGACGTTTATCGCGGCGCTGGCGGCCTATCCGCGTCTGCGCGCACAGTCGAACCTGCGCGCGTGGGTGCTTGCGATCGCACACAGCAAGGCGATCGACGCGCACCGCGGTCGCGCGCGGCGTGCGGTGCCCGTGGCCGAGCCACAAGCCGTCGTGGAGCGCGCGGCGTCGAGCGCGGCAGCGCGCGACGAGGATCTCTGGAACGCGGTGGGGGAGCTCCCCGAACGCCAGCGCTCAGCGGTGGTGCTGCGCTACCTCGGCGACCTTCCCCACCGTGAGATCGCAGCAGCGATCGGCTGCTCGGAGGAGGCAGCGCGGCGCTCGCTGCACGAGGGTTTGAGCAAGTTGAGAAAGGTGGTGCCGGCATGAGCAAGAGCGAGAAAATCGAGACGGACCCGCTCACGGGCGCGCTCGGACGCGCGGCGGCGCGCGCGCAGAAGCGCACCGCTCCGAGCTCGGAGGCAAAGCAGCAGAGCGCCCGCGCGGCGGCGAGCGCGGCGCGCAGGTTCTCTGAGCGAGCGGCAGCAGAGGGCCTCACGGACATCAGCTACTCACCGCTTGACTCACCTTTCGGGCCGCTGCTCGCCGCCACGACCACGAGCGGGCTCGTGCGCCTGGCGTTTCCCGAGGAGAGCACCGACACGGTGCTCGAACGCCTCGCAAAGCGTCTCTCACCGCGGATCGTGGAGGCGCGCAAGCCGCTTGAGCCGGTGCAGCGCGCACTCGAGGACTACTTCTCGGGGCGCCGCCGCGACTTCGCGCTCGCGCTCGACTGGTCGCTGATCGGCCCCTTTGGGCGCAAGGTGCTGCACGTGACGGCCGAGATCCCCTACGGCGGGGTGCTCAGCTACAACGAGGTGGCAGCCGAGGCGGGCAGCCCGCGCGGCTCACGCGCAGCGGGCAACGCGCTCGGCTCGAACCCGATCCCGATCGTGATCCCCTGTCACCGCGTGCTGCGCAGCGGCGGTGCGCTCGGCGGCTACGGCGGCGGCCTGGACCGCAAGCGCTACCTGCTCGAGCTAGAGGGCGCGCTCCAGGGCAGCCGCTGAGCTGCGCGATACGGCGTCCTCGGTCGCTCGCGTGCAGAGCACGCCACGCTCGCTGCGTCCTTGTCTCGCTTGCCCATCGGCCACCCTGGCCGCATCAGAATGGCTAGGGCGCGGGCTCGGCGACGGGCGCCCACTGTGCTTCGGCTGGGTCGCCGATGGGCATGCCCTCCGGTACGGGCACGCCGGGCGTGTCGCGCAGATACCACTCGGCGTCGAGCGCCGCCTCGCAGCCCATCGCGGCCGCGGTGATCGCCTGTCGGTAGGTGTGGTCGACGAGGTCACCTGCTGCGAACACGCCGGGGCGGTTGGTGCGCGTGGACTTGCCCTCGGTGACCACGTAGCCGTTCTCGTCGATGTCGATCTGACCGCGCACGAGCTCTGACTGAGGCTCGTGGCCGACAGCGATGAAGGTCCCTGAGACGGGCACCTCGAGCGTCTCGCTGGTCTCGGTGTTGATCAGCACGGCCTTGCCGAGCGTGCCGCTCTCGCCGGCGGCGAAATGGTCGACGCGGTAGGGCGTGAGCAGTTCGATGTTGGCCTGCTCGCGTGCGCGCTCGAGCATGATCTTCGAGGCGCGAAACTCAGCGCGGCGGTGCACAACGGTGACCTTCGAGGCGAACTTCGACAGGAAGATCGCCTCCTCCATCGCCGAATCGCCGCCGCCCACGATCATCGTGGTGGCACCCTTGAAGAAGGCGGCATCGCAGGTCGCGCAGTAGCTGACGCCGCGCCCGGAGAGCTCCTCCTCGCCCTCCACGCCGAGCTTCTTGTGCTCTGCACCCATCGCGAGCACGACCGTGCGCGCCTTGTGCTCGACGTCTGAGACCCACACGCTGTGCAGACCGCCGGGCTCTGAGGCGAGCTCCACACGGTCGGCTTGCTCGGTGAGCAGGCGCGCGCCGAAGCGCTCGGCCTGATCGCGGAACTTCTGCATCATCTCCGGGCCCATCACGCCCTCGGGGAAGCCGGGGTAGTTCTCGACGTCGGTCGTCTGCTGCAGCAGGCCGCCCCAGGCGAAGCCCTCGATCACGAGCGGCCTCAGGTTGGCGCGCGCGGTGTAAAGCGCCGCGGTGTAGCCGGCGGGGCCGCTGCCGACGATGATCACGTTCTCGACGTCGCTCATCTGATCTCCAATTCTGACGCTTTTCGGAGCGTCTGTGCGCGCTGTCTCTACAGGCGCTTTACTTTGTATAGTTTAGCACGGCAGCTGGCTTTGCGGGATGCTCAGCAGACGCCTGACGTCGCTAAGGGCGGATGATCGACTCCAGATTCGACTCGAGATCGACCAAGGATCGACTGAAGCGCCCTCCGCTTGAGGTCTCACCTTCCTCGCGCCAGCGCGCCACGGTGCGTCGCAGCTGAAAATAGGCCACCGCGCCGGGCAGCGTTGGCAGCCAGAAGGAGATCCCGCGGTAGGAGAGCACGGCGAGCAGCGCGAGGTTGAAGTCCACGCCAAACGCCGCGAAGGCGCCGATCATGCCGCCCTCCACGCCGCCGAGGCCGCCGGGCAGCGGCAGCAGGTTGCCGAGCATGCCCACGAAGTAGGCCATCCAGATCACGGTGAAAGGCGGCGGCGTGCCGAAGGCGTGGAACATTGCCCACAGCACCGAGATGTCAAAGCCCCACCAGGCCAGCGCGCCGAGCAGACCGCCGTTGCGCGAGCGGATCAGATCGATCGCCGTACGCACCCCGCTGGCGGCGAGCGCCGGGACGGTGACCGCGCGCGCGACCCAATGCGCCATGCTGCCCGAGCCCGAGGCCCATCGCTCCAGGCGCCGCTCGAGATCTCCCGGGAGCAGCGCCATCGCACCGGCGATCGCGAACAAGACCGCGGCGATGATCGCCGGCAGGATCGTGATCGCGAAGGAGCCGCCGCCGGGGAACAGCCCCGAGCCGAGCCCCACGCCGTCGATCAAAAGCGAGGCGGCGTAGATCACATAGAGCAGCACCATGAAGGCCACCATCCGGCAGGCAACGAGCCGCGGCTCCATACCCGAGCGGCGCAGCGCCCAGGCGGTCAGCGCGACGCCGCCCGCTCCCGCAGCGGCGAACAGGCGCGTGGCGACGAGGCCCGCCATCGTGATCTGGTAGCTCTCGCTCCAATCGATCCGCTCGCCACCGCGCACGAAAACGGCGCGAAACAGCACCACATAACCCGCGAACGAGGCGATCTCGAGCACCACGCCGATAGCGATCCACCAGCTGTCGCCGCGCTCGATCCGGTGCAGCGTCGTGCCGATCCCGGCGAGCTTCGGCAGGACGAAGTAAAAGAAGGCGACGCCCGTCAGGATGAACACGGCAAACAGCACGATCTGCCGACGCGTGAGCACCACGCGCGGCATCTCCTCCTCAGAGCGGAGCATCGCCTGGCGCGCGGGCGCCGGCTCTGGCGAGCCATCCTCCCCCCGTTCTGCCCGCTGCCACATCGCCCTGCGCTCACCTCCCATTGATTTCAGACTGTCTGGGCCCTCACACCAAGCGCGGCCACTGCGCCTCCCGCGCGCGCGAGCGCCGGTCCGGCCCGTGGTCCCAGCCGGTGCACGGCCAGCGTGAGCGCCGTGCCCGCAAGGAGATCCACGAGGTAGTGCTCCCCCAGGTAGACCAGCGCAAATCCGAGCGTCGCCGCATACGTGAAGCCGAGCGCGCCGGGCACCGTGCCCACCTCGGCGAGCAGTAGCGCAGCCATCACGGTTGTGGCGAAGTGCAGAGAGGGCATCGCAGCGAGGGGGTTACCTCCAAACACACTGTAGAGCGAGCCCCAGCCGTCTCTCCAGAAGTACTCGCCGTACTCCACCATCATGCGCCGCACCTCGACTGCGCCCTCGCCCGTTTCCTCATCCACGTCCGCCGCATACCAGGGTGGCGCGGTGGGCGCCACCCAGTAGACGCTCGCGCCGAGGTTGAAGACCGCGTAGGTCATCACCGCGGCTCGCGTGAAGCGCTCGGGACGGCGCCAGAGGACGTAGAGCAGCGTGCCGTGTGGAACCAGGAACCAGCTCCAGTGCGCCCACACCAGCACACGCTCAAACGCCTGCCATTCGGCGCCCGCGGGACCGCGGCGCGCGAGCGCGCGCTGCAAGCGCAACGTCGGCAGCTCGCCGAGGCCGAGCACGCGGTCGGCAACGATTGGATAGCGCACGTGCACGCGCACCGCCTGCGCCTCCGCGTCGTCGTGTGGCGTCTTGTAGGCCGCCAGGTAGGCCCACATCTGCAGCGCGCACGTCGCCACGTCACGCCCGCGCGAGCGCGGCACCGCGATGCACAGCCCGACGGGCGCCGCGTAGGCAACCGTCTGCAGCACGAGCGGCGGCGCGGGCACGCGCTTGCGCAGCAGCGGAGCAGCCACGCCGGCCAGCACCATCCCCCATGCGGTTGCTCTGATCGCCTTCGACAGCCGCACTGCGCGGGGAGTATATGAGCGCCCACTACAAAGCCTGCGCGCAGGCCCGTGCGCACGCCCCTCGGCACGGGAGCCGCTACTCGCGCACGAGCGAGGAGGCGTCCTCGCGTGCGGCTGCTGCCACCAGCGCGCCGACGACGGCGCTGTGCACGTCGGCCTCCGGATGCCACTGCACGCCGAGCACGAAGCGCCGGTCGGGCAGCTCGATCGCCTCGGGTACATCGTCGAACCGGGAGACGCCGCTGACCACGAGGCCCTCGCCGAGACGCTCGACGCCCTGGTGGTGGTGGGAGCGGGTGGAGTGCTCGATCTCACCGGCCGCGCGTGCAGCGAGCGAGCCTTCGCTCAGCGTGACCGGGTGCTCGGCGCCCTCGAAGGAGCCGAGCACGCGGCGGTGCTCTTGGTGGCCCACGTGCTCGGGCAGGTGCTGTAGCAGCGTGCCGCCGAGCGCGACGTTGATCAGCTGCATGCCGCGACAGATGCCGAGCACGGGCATGTCGCGCTCGATCGCGCCGCGCGCGAGCGCGATCTCGAAGTGATCGCGTGCGGGAACGGTGTCGTGTGTCTCTGGGTGAGGCTCCGCGCCATAAGAGGCTGGGTCGATGTCAGCACCGCCGGCAAGGATCAGACCGTCGAGTACGTCGAGCAGCTGATCGGGGTCCTCCACGACCTCGGCGTCGGGCACGAGCAGCAATGCGATAGCGCCAGCGCGCTGCACCGCCTCGAAATAGCCGTGGGGAAGCAGCGCAGCCTGCTGGTCCCAGACGCTCCAGCGGGCGCGCTCGAGCGCCGTGCAGATACCGATCAATGGCCGTTGCATCCTCCACACCATAGGATCAAGGCGCGACGGGTGCCACCCCGATCCGCGCGACGCATCCGATCGCCGCGCGGCACTAGAGAGGAGAGCAATGAGCGAGGCTGAGCTGCAACTGGAGACCGTCAACACGCAGATCGACGATGGCGTCGCGACGATCGAGCTGAACCGCCCGCAGGCACTCAACGCGTGGAACGCGCAGTTCGGCAAGGACCTGCTCGCGGCGCTGCGCCACGCCGGCGGCGAGGAGTCCGTGCGCGCGCTCGTGATCACCGGCGCGGGCCGCGCCTTCTCCTCGGGCGCCGATCTGAAGGACTTCAGCGGCGGCGAGACCACGCCCGAGGGGCGCCCCGACGTGTACAAGACGCTGACCGAGCGCTACCACCCGATCATGCACGCGATCCGCGTGATCCCCAAGCCGGTGATCGCAGCGGTCAACGGCCCGGCCGTCGGCATCGGCTGCTCGCTGGCGCTCTGCTGCGATCTGATCCTCGCCGCCGAGAGCGCCTACTTCCTGCTCGCCTTCGTCAACATCGGCCTCGTGCCCGATGGCGGCTCATCGCTGTTCCTGCCCACCCGCGTGGGGATGGCGCGCAGCACCGAGCTCGCGATGCTCGGCGAGCGCCTCGGAGCTGAGCAGGCCCTGCAGTGGGGTCTGATCAACCGCGTGTACGCCGACGAGCAGTTGCAGGCCGAGACGCAGGCGCTCGCGGCGAGGCTGGCGAGCGGACCGACGCGCTCCTATGCGGGCACGAAGCGCCAGCTCAACAACTGGCTCTACGCGCGTATGGACGAGCAGCTCGAGCTGGAGGCGCAGATCCAGCAGGAGATGGCTCACAGCGACGACTTCGTGGAGGGCGCGATGGCCTTCGCCCAGCGCCGCGAGGCGCGCTTCTCAGGGACCTAGCGGGCTCGTGGCAAACGTCATCAAGTCGCTCCGGTCCGGGGCTGAATAGAATCACCGCCGCCTTGGGCGATCTGCATCATTCCCTGCTCGCGTTCTTCACCCCGCTCTCGGGCGGCTCGCCGAACGCGAACCACATCGACAGCCTCTACAAGATCACGCTGTACGCGGCGTTCGTGATCTTCGTGCTCGTCGAGGGTGGGCTGCTGTACGCGCTCGTCAAGTTCCGCGCCCGCAAGGGCGCGGTGGCCGCACAGATCCGCGGCAACACGCGCTTGGAGCTCGGCTGGACCTCCGCGGCAGTGCTGATTCTGCTCGCGCTCGCGGTGCTCACGTTCACAAAGCTCAGCGCGATCGAGAATCCGCCCAACTCCGGTGTGGAAGGCGACAAACTCGCCGGCAGCAGCGGGCTCGTCTACGCGAGCGCCGATCAGAAGCTGCCGCCCAACGGCAAAGCGCTGAACATCAAGGTGGTGGGCCGTCAGTACATCTGGCAGTTCGTCTATCCCGGCGCGAGCGAACCGGACGGGTTGGGCGCGCCTTACACATATGAGGAACTCGTGGTGCCGACCGAAACCACGGTGACGCTCGACATCACCTCCTCCGACGTTGTGCACTCGTGGTGGATCCCCGAACTGGGCGGCAAGTTCCAAGCGGTGCCGGGGTACCACAACTACACCTGGTTCAAGATCTCAAAGCCCGGCATCTATCGCGGGCAGTGCGCGGTGCTTTGCGGGCGCGGGCACGCGCGCATGATCGCCACCGTCAAGGCGCTCGCGCCGGCGCAGTTCGACGCGTGGCTGACCACGCAGAAGCAGCAGATCACCGAAGCGAACGCCGAAGCCAAGATCGCGCGAGCCAAGCTGAGCTCACAGACCGGCGCCGGACAGGTCGAAAACCCCTAGGACATCGAGGACGACATGGCCACCTACCTAGCCCCGATACCTCAGGTGAGCGCGCAGCGCGCCGAGCGCGAGACGCGCGGCTGGACGAGCTGGATCACGACGACCGACCACAAGCGGATCGGGATCATGTACATGGTCACGACCTTCATCTTCTTCTGCCTCGGCGGCGTCGAGGCGCTGATGATCCGCCTGCAGCTCGGCTCGCCGAACAACACGCTGGTTACGCCCCAGACCTACAACCAGCTGTTCACGATGCACGGCACCACGATGGTCTTCCTGTTCGTGGTGCCGATGATGGCTGGCCTGGCCAATTACTTCGTGCCGCTGATGATCGGCGCGCGCGACATGGCCTATCCGCGCCTGAACGCGCTTTCCTACTGGCTGCTGCTGGCGGGCGGGCTGGTGTTCTACGCCTCGATCTTCTGGAACCCGCCAGAAGCGGGCTGGACGAGCTACGTGCCGCTGTCGAGCTCGACCTTCACGCCGAGCGGCGGCCAGGACGCCTGGATCTATCTCGTGCACCTGACGGGCATCTCCTCGATCCTCGGCGCGATCAACTTCTACGCGACGATCGCCAACATGCGCGCGCGCGGCATGAGCTGGGGCCGGCTGCCGCTGTTCGTGTGGACGATCCTGACCTACTCGGTGCTGATCATCTTCGCGATGCCCGTGATCGCGGCGGCGGTCACGATGCTGCTCACAGACCGTCACTTCGGCACGCACTTCTTCGACGCCTCGAGCGGTGGCTCGCCGCTGCTCTGGCAGCACCTCTTCTGGTTCTTCGGGCATCCCGAGGTCTACATCATGGTGCTGCCCGGCTTCGGCGTGATCTCGGAGATCCTGCCCGTGTTCGCGCGCAAGCCGATCTTCGGCTACAAGGCGATCGCGGCCTCGACGGTGGCGATCGCGTTCTTCGGCTTCTTGACGTGGGCGCACCACATGTTCACGGCGCCGATCCCCGAGGCGATCCTCGTGTTCGTGATGATCAGCTCCTACCTCGTTGCGGTGCCCACGGGCGTGAAGATCCTCAACTGGATCGCGACGCTGTGGCGCGGCACGATCGAGTTCCGTACGCCGCTGTTGTTCTGCGTGGGCGCCGTCACGATCTTCTTGATCGGCGGCCTCTCGGGAGTGTTCCTCGCAACCTTCCCGATCGACTGGCAGGTCAACGAAACCTACTTCGTGGTCGCACACCTGCACTTCGTGCTGATGGGCGGCGCGGTTTTCACGATCTTCGCGGCGATCTACTACTGGTTCCCGAAGATCACCGGACGGATGCTCAGCGAGGGGCTAGGTCGGGCCTCTTTCGCGCTGATGTTCCTCGGCGTGCTCGTGACGTTCCTGATCCAGCACGTGCTCGGCCTCGACGGCATGCCCAGACGCGTGTATGAGTACGACAACGTCGGGCACTTCGGCCTCTACAACGCGATCTCCACGGGCGGCTCCTTCATTCTCGGCTTGGGCGTGCTCGTTACGATCGTGAACGTGGTTCGCAGCCTCAAGGTCGGCGTGGTAGCCGGTCCCGATCCCTGGAAGGCGAACACGCTGGAGTGGTTCACCGCGTCGCCGCCGCCCGCCAACAACTTCGACGTGGTACCCGTCGTGCGCTCGCCCGAACCGATGAAGGACATTCGCCGCGAGGTCGAGCGACGCGGGCTCGACGGGCGCGACAGCGGTGGAGCCACGGTGCCCGCAGGAAATAGACAGGTCGGTGTGTAGATGAGCGCAGCGCCTCCCACAAGCGCGGCGCCGGCCCTCGAGGTGGGCGCGCTCGGCGTCGCCGGGACAGGCTCCGACCGTGTTCGCCAGCTGGTCAGCGACTACGTGGAGCTGACCAAGCCCAAGGTGCAGTCGCTGCTGCTGTTGACGACGATCACGACGATGTACGTGGCGGGCGACCCCTCGCCGCTGCTGGTGTTCCTCACCTGCCTCGGCGGCTATCTCTCGGCGGGCGGCGCGGGCGCTGTGAACCACTGGTTCGATCGCGACATTGACCTGCAGATGGCGCGCACCGCAAGCCGTCCGATCCCCGCCGGGCGAATCGCGCCGCGCAACGCATTGATCTTCGGCTGCACGCTCGCGGCGCTCTCGCTGCTCGAGCTCTCGCTGACGGTCAACCCGCTCGCCGCGGCGCTGTCCTTCTCGGGTTTCCTCGGCTACGTCTTCATCTACACCGTCTGGCTGAAGCGGCGCACGCCGCAGAACATCGTGATCGGTGGCGCCGCCGGCGCGGTGCCACCGCTAGTGGGCTGGGCGGCCGTGACCGGTTCGGTGGGCGGCACCGCGGTGATCCTGTTCTTCATCGTCTTCTTCTGGACGCCGCCGCACTTCTGGGCGCTATCGCTTTTGATGAAGGAGGAGTACCGCAAGGTGGGCGTACCGATGCTGCCCGTCGTGCGTGGCGAGGAGGAGACGCGCCGGCAGATCCTGCTCTACACGGTGCTGCTCTACGCGGTCACGCAACTACCCTTCTGCGCAGGCGGCTTCGGGACGATCTACCTCGTCGCCTCGCTCCTGCTCGGCTTCGGCTTCATCGCCGGATCGATCCAGCTATATCGTCAAGCCGACCGGCGCTCAGCGCTACGCCTGTACCTGTTCTCGCTGGCCTACCTGGCGCTGCTGTTCTGCGCGATGGTCGCCGATGCGCATCTTTAGATTGGAGCCTGGAGGGCGACACCCGGTCGCAGCCCGGACGGCCGCAAGGGGTATTCTTCACCGCCCATGATGACCCGCCGCCTCGCACGTAAGAACATCCGCACCGGCCTGATCGTGGGCGCGATCTGCATGTTCATGTTCGGCATCACGTTTGTGGTCGCAGCGGTCTACGTGTCATGAGCCCGCTCGATCCAGAGGTGCCGCCCGTCGGCGAGGAGATCCATCTCCCAGGCCCCTCGATGCTGCCGGTGCTGACCGCGTTGGGGATCACGCTCACGCTCGTTGGCGTCACGACGTTCATCGAGTTCACGGTCATCGGCGCGCTGCTCACGATCGTCTGCGTGGTGCGCTGGATCGGCGAGACGCGGCGCGAAACCGACGCGCTGCCGCTCGATCACAGCGAGAGCTGACTCTCCTACTTCGTGCTACGATACATCGTCTAACGAACTAGCGGTTCGCGAGGCAGACCCGCCTCGCGCGCTCGAGTACGGGAGGGACGATGGCAGCAAAACCTGCGGAGATGGGACGATGGTCTGAGCCTGGCCTGCTGGTGCTTGCAAGCCTCGCCGATGGAGAGAAGCACGGCTATGCGATGGTCGCAGACATCGAGGCGATCGCGGGCCTGCACCTCGGCCCCGGCACGCTCTACGGAGCGCTTTCGCGCCTCGAGGAGCAGGGCTTGATCGAAGCGCTCCCAGCCGCGGGACGCCGCCGGCCCTATCGCCTCACGGGAGCCGGAGCGGAGGTCTTGCAGACGCAGCTCAGCCAGATCGCGCGCGTCGCGGACACGGGGCTCACACGACTGCGCGCGAGCGCTGCGACGGCATGAGCACGGCCAAGAACCACGCTTACGGCGGGCTGGCGCGAGCGCTGCTCGCGTTTTATCCGCACGCCTGGCGCGAGCGCTATGGCGCCGAGATGCGCACGCTCTTCGAGGAAGACCACCCCGGGCCGGGCGGTCTGCTCTCGCTCGTGAGGGGCGCCGCGGAAGCACATCTGCAGCCACGCAAATGCTGGCGTGAGACGAGCCCGCCGCTCGTGCGCACACGCCTGTCGCTGAGCGGCATGTTCGCCTGCTGGATTGCGCTCTCGCTGCTCGGCATGGCCTTCCAGAAGGAGACCGAGGAAGCGCACTTTGTGAGCGCGGCGACACATCACGGCTTGCTCGAGCTCGGCCGCGTCGCGATCCTCGCAGGCGCCCTCGCCGGCGCAGCAACGATCGCGGTCGTGGGCCTGCCGCTCGTGTGGCTCGCGCTGCAGGACACGCTCCGGCGCAGAGATCGCCGCCTCGCGCTGCTGCTCATCTCGCCACTACTCGCGATCCTCGCCTATGCGGCTGTGAGCCGCATGCTGTTTCAGATCGCGCCCTCGCGCGACGGCCATTTCGCACCCAGCTTCGTGCTCACGATCCTCTTGCCGTGGCAGCTCGCCGGCCTGGCTTGCGCGGTGGTGGCGGCGCTCGCGCCGCGTGCGGTGCTCGCCCGGATGACGCCCTCACCGCGAGCGCTGCGCCGTGCCGCGCGAGCCACACCTCTGCTGGCGGCTTCGATGGTGCTCGTTGCCTGCGGCCTGGCCCTCTACAGCGCGGTGCTGGCACTACGCTCGCCGGGCGTGGCCGCGATCTCGAGCGGCCCAATCGGCGCGAGCACAGGCGCGATGCTCGTGTGCGAGGCGCTGCTCGCCGCGGTCGTTTGCGTGCCCGCGGCAGTGTGCGCGCGCAGGGCGTTCGCTGCAGCTCGCTGACTCGCTTTGAATGGCGAGACGGGCGCGGTTTCCCCAAACCGCGCCCGGCCGCCGCGACCCAGAGGCACACCCGCCCCCAGCGGGCATGCGTCCCTTTTACCCCACGGCCGCCTTGTCCGGAACCGGACAGATCGCTCCATCCTCAGTCCAGCAGCGCACGATGTCGCGGACCGAAAGAATGCCGACCGTCTCGGCTCCGTCAAGCACGATGAGGTGGCGAAACGCGCCGCGGACCATTGCGGCGGCAGCCTCCTCGAGTGACCAGTCGCCCGCCGCAAAGACGACGTCCCGGGTGAGATGCTCGGCGACGAGCTCGCGGTCGGGATCCTGTCCCTCACCGACCGAACCAAGGATGTCGCGCTCGGTGATGATCCCCGGCCCGTTTCCATCCGGGTCCATCACGACGGCGGCGCCCACCATCCGCTCGCTCATCAGGCGCGCCACCGCGCGCAGGGTGTGACCGGGGCCAACCGTCAAGACCATCCGACTCATGCCTTCATGGACCTGCATAACGCGCTCTGGCTCTCCCTCGTCTCAGCTGAAATCCGCTCTCCCACGGCTTAGCAACTATTGCCTCAATCTAGTGGCAAATGCCGCATACGTCAAGGTCCGAGCGATCCGGGGACGTAGGCATTAGGATCACGCTCCCGATGGTCAGGAACGTCATCCCAAGCCTCCCCGCCCGCCCCGGAGCCGCCGCCCGTGGGTAAACAGCAGCGCCCGCTCGTCGTCGCCTCGGTGTGCGCGGTGATCGCGATCGCGATCGGCATCGTGATCAGCTACGCGATCCACTGGTTCCCCGCGCAGGCGTCCACGCAGGCGCACGAAACGGACACGCTCTACCACGTGCTCGTGATCGCCTCGATCCCGATCTTCGTGATCGTGGTGAGCGTGATCCTCTACTCCGTCTGGCAGTTCCACATGAAGCCGGGCGAGGAGCTCAAGGACGGGCCGCCGATCCACGGCAACACACGCCTGGAGGTGTTCTGGACGGCGATCCCCACGGTGCTGCTGCTGGGTCTTGTGGGCTACTCCTTCGTGGTGCTGCGCAACAACGAGAAAAAGCCCGCGCGGGAGATTCAGATCGGGGTCACCGGCCAACAGTTCGCCTGGAGCTATCAATACCCGCCGTCGGTGACCGGCGGCGCGGCGTTGAACAGCGATCAGCTGTACGTGCCCGAGGGCGAGTCCGTCGACTTCGCGATGCGCAGCAAGGATGTGATCCACGCTTTCTGGATCCCCGCCTTCCGTCTGCAGGAGGACGTGGTGCCTGGGATCACCACGCATTGGCGCACCACGCCGATCAAGAACGGCAGCTATCCGGTCGTCTGCAACCTGCTCTGCGGGCTCGGGCACTCGCTGATGCGCTCGACCGTGCACGTGGTGCCCGAGGCGCAGTTCAAAGCCTGGATCCAGAGCCAGATGGCCGCCGGCTCGAGCAGCACGGCCGGGGGGACTACGGGATAATGTGGACGGAGTCGATGAACACCGAGAAGGCGACAAGCTGATGGCGGCCAGGTTCCGCGCGCCCGGGTTCTACCGCGCCGGGCTGATGATGCTCGGGGGTGTGCTGTTCGCTGCGGCGATCACCTGGATCGTGCGCATGTCCACCGGGCACGCCACCTTCCACCACTACCTCTCCCCCGATGCGATCCTTACGGTCTCGCTGATCTCGGTGCCGTTTGCCTTCCTAATCGGCATCGGCGGCTTTGACTACTGGTTCTATTGGGCAGCCGGACGTAAGACGCGCCCCGAGGATCACTCCAGTCACGGTGCGACGAGCTGGAAGGACTACTTCCGCATCAACACCGACCACAAGGTGATCGGCGTGCAGTACCTCGTGAACTCCTTCTTCTTCCTGCTCGTGGGCGGCCTGCTCGCGATGCTGATGCGCGCCCAGCTCGCTCAACCGGGCTCGCACTTCGTGGACGGCAACACCTTCAACGGTCTGTTCTCCGTGCACGCCTCGCTGTTGATCTTCTTGTTCATGGTGCCGGTCTTCGCGGGCTTTGGAAACTTCGTGATCCCGCTGATGATCGGCGCGCCGGACATGGCCTTCCCGCGGCTGAACGCACTGTCCTTCTGGCTCTTGCCGGTAGCGGGCCTGATGATGGTGGGCAGCTTCTTCGCGCCCGGCGGCGCCTTCGCGGACGGCTGGACGGCCTACGCACCGCTGTCTGTGAACGCGCCGATCGGACAGACCTTCTTCTCGCTCGGCGTGCAGTTCGCGGGCGCCTCCTCGATCATGACCGCGCTCAACTTCCTCGTCACGATCATCACAATGCGCGCGCCGGGCATGAGCTTCTTCCGCATGCCGCTGCTCGTGTGGGCGAACTTCGCGACGTCGCTGCTGGTCGTGATCGCGACCCCGTTCATCGCCGCCTCGCAGTTCTTCGTGCTGCTCGACCGTGCCCTTGGCTTCAACTTCTTCAACGCGGCCAAGGGCGGTGACGTGCTGATGTACCAGCACGTCTTCTGGTTCTACTCGCACCCGGCCGTCTACATCATGATCCTGCCGGGCTTCGGGATCATCAGCGAAGTGATCGCGGTGAAGTCACGCAAGCCGATCTTCGGCTACCGCATGATGGCCTTCTCGCTGCTAGCGATCGTCGGCCTCGGCTTCACGGTCTGGGCGCACCACATGTTCACCTCGGGGATGGCCAACTGGATCCGCATCCCGATGGCGATCACGACGGCGATCATCGCGGTGCCGACCGGCATCAAGGTCTTCTCGTGGCTGGCCACGCTGTGGCGCGGCGTGCTGCACCTCGACACCGCGATGCTGTTCGCGCTCGGCTTCATCACCACTTTCACGCTCGGCGGAATCAGCGGGATCATGCTCGCGATGGTGCCGTTCGACATCCATGTCAGCGCCACCTACTTCATCGTGGCGCACATCCACTACGTGCTCTTCGGCGGCTCGCTGATGACGATCTTCGCGGGCGTCTACTACTGGTTCCCGAAGATGACCGGGCGGATGGTCGACGAGCGCCTGGGCAAGTGGCACTTCTGGACCACGTTCGTGTTCGTGAACCTCACGTTCGGGCCGATGCACATCCTCGGCCTGCAGGGCATGCCGCGGCGCGTCTCCACCTACGCGAGCCAGTTCGGCGACCTCAACTTCTTCATCTCCTTGGCGAGCTTCGGCCTGGGTCTCAGCACGCTCCTGTTCGTCTACAACATCGTCACGAGCTGGCGCGGCGGACCGCGGGCAAGCGCGAACCCGTGGCGTTCGCTGACGCTCGAGTGGCAGGTCTCCTCGCCACCGCCGGTGTTCAACTTCGACCGTGTGCCGACCGTGGTGGGTGGCCCCTACGAGTACGGCGTACCCGGCGCTGTGCATGGCATCTTCGCGCCGGCGCCCACGCCGACGGTCGCCGGAGCTGGCGTGGCGCACGCCCCAAGCCAATGAGGGAGGTGCTCGTCGTAGCCAACCGCACGCTCGGCGGCGCCAAGCTGCTCGCAGCAGTCCGTTCGCGGGCCAGCGCGGACGACGTGCGCTTCCGCCTCGTGGTGCCACAGAGCAAGCCCTCGGCCGGGCTCGTGATCTACGACGAAGCCGTGCGCGAAGCCGCGCAGGTGCGCGTCGACCTCGCGCTCTCGGCAATCGCAGCTGAGGGGATCGAGGGCTCCGGCGAAGTCGGCGACGCCGACCCCTTCCTCGCCACGATGGACGCGGTGGCCACGAACCGTCCCGACGAGATCATCATCTCCACACACCCCGCGCTTCACTCCGGTTGGCTGCGCCGCGACCTCGTGGAACGGATCGAAAACGCCTCCGGACTACCGGTCGAGCATGTGGTGGTCGACCTCGAGGCCGAAGAGCCGCCATTTCGCGTCACGCTCGTGCTCGCCAGCAGGACCTCCAGCGGCGAGGAGCTGATCGAGCACCTCAGCGAGATGGCAGCGCGCGGCGGCCCGCACCTGTTCATCGCGGTGGTGCCCCAGGCGGACGGCAGCGGCAGCGCGCCTCGCGAGGCGCGTGCGCGCCTGGCGAGGATGCTCGACCGGCTCGCCGGCGCGGAGCTGCTCGGCTCGGGCATGATCGGCGACCCGGACCCCTACACCGCCGCGATCTACGCGCTCGAGCTGTTCCGCGTCGATGACGTCGTGATCTCCACGCTGCCCGATGAGCGCTCCGGCTGGCTGCGCTCGAACCTGATCGAGCGCGTGCGGGGCGTCACCTCGGCGCGCGTCGAGCACGTTGTCGTCGACACCCAGCTCCCTAGCCCCGCCTCGGCGGCATAGCGCGCACGATGGAGGCAGCGAGCATCCCACACCCCGCCGCCGCGCACGGCGAGCACGACCACCACGGCCCGCCGCCGGCAAACCGCAGCTCGCGGGTCGAGCCGGAGCTGCTCGGCATGCTGCTTTTCATCATCTCGGAGATCATGGTCTTCGGCGCCTTCTTCACGGCCTACTTCTTCATCCGCATCGCCAACGGCGCCCCCTGGCCCGCACACGGAACGACGCTGCCGGTCGGCGTGGCAGGGATGAACACCGCAATCCTCGTCTCCTCGTCCTTCACGATCCACTGGGCCGAGCAGGCGATCAAGAAGGGCAACCACTTCGGGCTGAAGGCAGGCATGCTCACGACCTTCCTGCTCGGCTGCTCCTTCCTGTTCATCCAGATCAACGAGTACGCCAACATCGGCTTCGCTCCCCAAGACGCAGCGCAGCAGACGATCTTCTACTCGCTCACCGGCCTGCACGGCGCGCACGTATTCATCGGGCTGCTGCTGCTGCTGTTCGTGACGATCCGCGCCTTCCGCGGCCACTACTCCCCCGAGGAGCACCGCGGCGTCGAGGTGCCCGGCATCTACTGGCACTTCGTCGACGTCATGTGGCTGGTCGTCTACACCACCGTCTACATCCTCTGAGCGACGTGGACGCTGCGCGGAGCGGCGTCCTCGGTCGCTCATGTACGACGTACATTTCGCTTCCTGCGTCCTTGCTCCGCTTGGTCCACGTCGCTCAGACTGGTTGGGAGCAGTGCTGAACCCGCTGCGCTCTGAGGAGGAGGCATTTCGCTTCCTGCTTTACGCGCTCGCCGTGATCGTGGCGATCATCGTGGCGATCGTGGTCCTGCGCGCGGTGCTCTGAACGGGGCTCGCGCGCGCAGCGCTCTACTTGACGGTCAGGACCCCGTACATCCCGGCGGCGCGGTGGCCTGGGGCCTCGCAGAAGAAGGTGTACTTGCCGGGTGTGAGCTTGACGGTGACCGAGGCGGTGGTCTTGGTTGTGAAGGCGCTCGCGCCGAGCTTGGCGCCCCCACCCGTGGCTCCGTGTTCGCCCGCTTCGATCGCGATGTTGTGCGAGACCCCTGACGCGTTGGGCATTTCGATCACCACTGAGCCCGCGCTCGCGGAGGCCTTGCTGGCGACATATGCGAGCTGGCCGCTCGGCGCAGCCGCGATCGAGAGCTTTCCGCCCTTCTCCACAGCGGGCTTGCCGCCGCCGGGCGCTTCCACGGCAGTAGCGAGCAGTCCGGGGTCTTTGCCCGTGCGATCGGTCACCTTCGCGATGTAGGCAGCGACGTCCTGCACGGTGGAGCCCGTGACGAGATCTTTCGGCATCGCACCTTCGGGGTTTGGCAGGCGGATCTGGCCTTCGACCACGCCGCGCACCGAGTCGCGCTCGAGCCCTTCAGCGAGGCTCGCGCGGAAGGCATCGTCGAGGTTCGGACCAACCAGGCCCTTGGTATTGGCGCGCGCGAGCGTGTGACAGGAGCCGCACTTCGCCACGAAGGCCTTCTTGCCGGCAATCAGGTTTGCGTTGTCGGCGCCCTTCACAGAGCAGCCGGCCATGCTCAAGCCTGCGAGCGTGAGCGCAGCAGCAAATCTCAAGCGCGCGCTCGCGCGACGCGGGGGTTGAGCGGTGGCGGTGGGGTCAAAGCTCATAAGCGGGCGGAACACTATCCGAACCGGCGGGTGCCTCGACGGCCCGTTCGAACGTCGGCGGGCTGGCGCTCACGGCTCTCCGAGGCCTGCCAATTCGCCGCGCGCCGCCGCGATCACACCGTGGGCGACGCGATCCCAAGACCAACGTTCGCGGACGGTGCGCACGAGCCCTTCGCGCGCTCGCGCGCTGAGCTCGGGATCGAGCGCCAACCAGTCGCCCACGCGCGCCGCGATCGCTGGCGCCGAACCGTCATCGACGGGGAAGGAGAGCGACGCAGCGGCGGGCGCAGGCAGGTTTCGCGCAAGCGCCTCGCTCACCTCCGCGAGGCCTGAGTGCTCGGCACTGACCGGTAGCGCGCCGCAAGCCGCCGCCTCCGCGGCCACCATCCCAAAGGCCTCTGGGAAGGTGCTCGGCATCACGAGCGCCCGGCACGCGGGCAGCAGCTCGGCGAGCTCGCCGTGCTCGAGGCGTCCCGTGAAAAGCACACGCTCATCGAGCCGCGCCGCGGCGGCGACATAGGCCTCACACGCGCTGCCTTTCAGGCTGTCGAAGAACGCGAGCAGGTGGCGTAGCGGCGCTTCGGGAGCACCCTCCACCTCCAGCGCACGCCCGGCGCGCGCGATCGTGCGAGCAGCGTCGAGATCTCCGCCGATCAGCGCCTCGCGCAGACGCTCGAGACCTTGGCGGTAGGCACCGAAGCCCACCACGACCAGACGCGCGCGAGGCTCACGCGCGAGCACCAGCGGCCACGCAGCGAGCAGCAAATCTACGCCCTTGCTGACGATCAGCTTGCCGACATAGGCGACGATCAGCTCGCGCTCGGGGTCGAGCTGCTCGAGCGCCGTGGCTGCTGCCGCGCCATCACGCGTGAAAGCACTTTGCGGGGCCACCGCTGAGGGAGAACCTGCGGCCCTTAGCTCCGCCACGAGCTCGCGCACACCGGCAGCCGCCTGCGCGGGCTCGCGCGGCGCAAAGCGTTTGACGTCTACGCCCGGCGGTCCCAAGCGCGTGCGTGCGGGAAGCTCTTCATCGTCGAGGAGTTGCCAGAGGCTCGCTGCAGTGTGGTGGGAGCCGACCAGCACGCCGGCCGCGCCCGCGAGCCCCTCGCGCGCCGCGTCGAGAAAGCGCTCGGGCTCGGGCCTGACCGTGTATTCGAGCGCGCTGCCGTGGATCTTGATCGCGTAGGGCACGCGCCCGCGCAGCGCACGAGCGAGGATCAGCGGCCCCATCACGAGGTGGTTTGCAAGCGCGACCTCCGGCTTTGCCAGCTCGAGCAGCTCCTCCACCGCGCAGACGTTTGCCTGCACGTACTCGGCAACCTCGCGATCGCTGCAGGTAGCGAACGTTCGCGCCTCGATGCCCTCGTAGCGGTCAGCCACATAGACAGGCAGCAGCTCGCCGATGTTCGGGCGATAGACCACGCAGCGCCCGCGCACCTGATCTCGGTTGGGTCCCTCACGCAGCTCGCGCAGTCGTAGCTCGCCCCCGTCCCAGTCGCCGACCGCGTCCACGAACTCGAGCTCGTCCGCGTGGCGATCCTGGCTGAGCAGGTGCACCTCGTGACCGAGGCCCACCATCGCCTCAGCGAGGCGCACGTTGTAGATGTTGGACCCCGTGCCCGCGAGCAGATAGCCGTGGAAGATCAGGACGCGCACGCCCACCCACCCTATCTCTGGCTTCGCTAGAGTCCCGCCCATGAGCTCTAGACAGCGCTATCGCCTGCGCAACCCAGCCAGTGGCCGAGAGATCGTGATCGAGGCAGAGCCCGATGAGATCTACCTCGACCGCGAAAGCGATGAGCCGCTCGAAGTCATCGGCAAGGTGCTCCCACTCGCACCTTCCGCCTCGAAGCTGCCGTGGGCCGTGGAGAACCTGCGTTTCTGCCCCTGGTGCGATCAGCTCGCCCAGAAGGATCTGAACGACTGCCCCACCTGCGGACGACGCATGGGCCCGCCGCTGGCAATCACGAAAGCCGGCTGAGCGCGGCTGCCTCAGACGATGCTCCCACACAGATCCCACTTGCCCACGCTCGCTGCAACGCTACCCAAGCGTCCTCGCAGCCTCCGCGCGCTGGCGATGCGGCTGGCGCCATGCGCCTGCGTAGCGGCGCTCGGTCTCTGCCTTGGCGCCTGCGGCAGCAGCAGCGTCTCCGAAGCTGTGCCCAAGAGCACGCCGAACATCACTCCTCCTGCAGACACGAGCGCTGAAAAGGCGGCCGTGCAAACGACCTCCACCTCAACGACGCCCTCCAAAAAAACGACGACCACCAACAGCGAAAGCACCTCATCCGAAGGCACATCGCACGAAAGCGAAGAATCCGCAAAAAGCAGCGAAGGCTCGGGTGAAGCCACGCCCTCCGGCGGCGCCTCGGCGGAATCGGAAAAACCGAGCAGCGAAGGCTCTAAAGGCTCTAGCGAAGCTGGCTCCAGCCCAACCGGCGGCGCCAGCGCGCCTTAGCAGCGACCCGCGCTAAGGCTACGGCGTCGAGATCAGCGTTGCGCTGTAGGTCAAGCGCGCGGTCTGATAGAGGCAGAAGTACTGCACCGCGCTGCCGACCGACGTGTGATCGGTCTGCGCGCTCGTGCTCGTGCACTGCTTTTTCGGGCGGCTCGCCCGCCAGGAGGTGTCGTTGCCGAAGCCCAGCGCAAGCGCGGGTGCCCAGGAAGGCACCGTGAGCGCGATCACGTCGCCCTTCTTGACCGGGATCGTAGTTTCGAGCGGGAACTGCGCGGTCTTGCCGAAGTAGGGCTGGAGTTTGACCAGCGGGCTCTGCGCGATCAGCTTGTAGGTCAGGTTCGGCGTCTTTTCTGCTCGCAGCACCGCGAGGCCCGCTTCAGCGGGGCCGCCCTCGTTGGCGTTGAAGAACTTGATCTGCGTCGCGTTGGGCTTGCCCAGCGAGATCGTCCACGCGACGATCGTCCCAGCGCGCGTGGGGCTGAGCGGGTTGCGTACCTTGCCGACCTTGACCTGAAAGCCCGTCGTGCGGCTCACCGCCAGGCATGGGCTCGCCGGACAGCTTGGCGTCGTGACGGGGGTCGTGACGCCAATCTCACCGACTTCGCTGAGCGTCGCGGGCGCGGCCGCGGGCACGAGCAGAGCGAGCGCGAAGCTCGCCAGGACTGCGATATGTATCCGTCTCATCTGTCTCATACAACACGCCCCCGCCCTCGATGTAGCGGTTGACTCAATTCGCTATTGCCCGCCTAGTTCCTGCGCCGCAGCAGCGATCTGCTCAGGGTCACCCGCGCTCGGCACCCACGGTAGCTGCAGCGGATCGCCGCCGTAGCGCGGAATTACGTGCACGTGGAAATGAAAGACGGTCTGCCAGGCAGCAGCGCCACAGGCGTTGAGCAGGTTGACGCCGTCGGCTCCGAGTGTCTCGCGCATGCGCTTGGCCAAGCGCTGCGCGCCAAGCGCCACAGCCTCCAGATCCGCGGCGGCGACGCCGAGCAGGTCGGTGGCGTGCGCGCGGGGGATCACCAGCGCGTGTCCGCGCGTGGCGGGCGCAATGTCCATGAAGGCGATCGTGCGCTCGTCCTGATCGACGATCTCGGCGGGCAGCTCGCCCGCGACGATCTTGCAGAAGATGCAGTCTGTCTCGCTCATCAGCCAAGAGCCTAGCTAGATGGTCTCGGCGAGCTCGCGCGCGCGCTCGAGCGCCTGCTCACGCGTACCGAGCTCTCCGGCATACTGCGCCTCCGCAAGGCCCTCGAGCAGCCGTCCCACGAGCGGGCCCGCCGCGATGTCAAGCTCGCGCGCCAGCTCATCGCCGCGCAGCAACGGCTGCGCCGGTCCCTCCGCGCGCCAGCGCAGCGCATCGCCGAGCATCTCGCGCGCGAGCGCAAGGTGTGCCGCGATCGACTGCTCGGCGCGATCGCCGCGCGTGGCGAGACGATCGGCGATCGAGAGCAGCGTGACGTCCACCTCGACAGGCGTGCAATCACGGAGATAGGAGAACACGATGCGCCGGTCGAGCGGCTGGGGCTCGTGGACGAGGAAGCCGAGACGCAGGTGCTGACGCACCAGCGCCGCCACGTGTGCGCGCAGCCGCTCGCTGCTGCGCAGCCGCGTGAGCACCTCACGCGCGAGCTCTGCGCCGCGCTGATCGTGCCCGATGAAGCTCACGCGGTTGCCTGGGTGGCGCTCGCGCGTCAGCGGCTTAGCCGCATCGTGCAACAGCGCGCCCCAGCGCAGGGCCTCGCCACGGCTCATCTCATCTGCGAGTGGCTCGGCGAGCAGCTTCGTGACCGGCTCTAGGTGCGGTTCGATCGCCTGCCCCAGCTCATCGCCCAGAGCGCTCGTCAGCTCGATCGTGCGATCGAGGACCTCGAGCGTGTGGCCATGCACATCGAGATGATGAAAGCGGTTCTGCTCGACGGCGCGCATTGCCTCGAGCTCGGGTAGCACCACGGCGCCCGCACCGACCTCGCTGATCAGCTCGAGACCGCGGCGCGCCTGATCGGCCGCGACGATGCGCCGCAGCTCCACGAAGACGCGCTCGGCCGAGATGCCGCCAAGCGCCGCAGCCGAACGCGCCGCGCCGCGCCGTGTCTCGGGCTCAGGCTCGAAGTCGAGCTCGACCGCGATCCGCGCCATGCGCAGCACACGCAGGGGATCCTCTGCAAATGCGCCCCCTGCAGCCATGCGTAGCCGGCGCGCGCGCAGATCCGCAAGGCCACCGAGCGGATCGATCGCCGCTCCTCCTGCGAGCGGCTCCGCGATCGCGTTGGCGGTGAAGTCACGCAGCGCGAGGTCCTCCTCGAGGCTCGCACCACGCATCGGCTCGAGGTCCACCTGCCAGGAGCGATCGCGCGCGACCACGCGCCAGGAGCCGAACTCCTCCGAGAGCGCAAAGCAGGCCGCGCGCCCACCCGCACGTGCCACCGCCCGTGCGGCCTCCGCGGGGTCACCGTCGAGCACCACGTCCACGTCTGAGGTCTCGCGCCCGAGGTAGCGGTCGCGCACAACGCCGCCCACAAACCAGGCGCGCGCGTCGCTCAGCGCGGTGCGCGCAGCTAGCACCCCGGCGCTCATCGCGAGCCCTCTGTGGTTGCAACGCCGTCGCGGTGATAAATACGCGGCACGCGCGGCGTCAGCGCGCATGTGACCTCATAGTTGATCGTGTCCAGACGGCGCGCGACCTCCTCGGCGGTGATGCGCTCGTTGCCCTGAAAACCCAACAGGATCGCGCGCTCGCCGCGCAGCCGCTCGCACTCGTCTTCGCTGCCGAGATCGACGGTGATGCTGTCCATGCTCACCGTGCCCACAAGCGGGCGCCTGTGCCCGCGAATCAGCACGTCTGCGTTGTTCGAGAGGCCGCGACGCCAGCCATCGCCATAGCCGATCGGCAGAACCCCGATGCAGGTCTGCTCCTCGGCTACGAACTGGCGGCCATAGCCTGCGCTCTCGCCCACCTCGCACGGCTTGGCCTCGGCGACGTAGGAGCTGAGCTCGAGCGCCGGCTCGAGTCCACGCGCGGCCGGGTCACGGCCGAAGGGATCCATCCCGTAGATCGCAATCC
Organism: uncultured Solirubrobacterales bacterium; assembly: GCA_963785435.1. Lineage (GTDB taxonomy): Bacteria > Actinomycetota > Thermoleophilia > Solirubrobacterales > Solirubrobacteraceae > Palsa-744. The sequence goes on along the minus strand of CAWAVE010000005.1, from coordinate 1,115,940 downwards.
CGCAGCGCACCATGTCGAACTGCGCCTCGGCTTCGCGTAGCATCGCCGCGCTGTTGGCCGCGTGCACGAGCAGATCTGGCTGCTGGCGCTTTAGGCCATGAGACCAGGCCTTGAACGCCTCGAGCTGGCGGGTGAAAAAGCCAGCGTCGCCAAGGTCATCAGCGGTCGCGAAATGGGTCATGACACCGGCGAGCTCTACCCCTGGCGCCGCACGCGCCGCCTGTGCGATGCTCGTGGCCTCTACCGGGTCGCGCGTGCCGAGACGGCCCATCCCAGAATCAAACTTGACGTGCACGCGCCCGCCGCCCAGCGCCACGACGCGTTGGAGATAGGACTCACTCCAGACCACCACATCGCCGTCGGCCGCGAGCGCCTGGTAGAGCTCAGCCTCCGAGAGGGTGCCCATCACGAGGACGCGCTCCTCCCGCAGACCAGCCTCACGCAGCTCGCACAGCTCAAGCGCACTGGCCACAGCCAGCCAGCTGGCGCCGCCCGCGATCGCCGCGCGCGCGCTCTGCACCGCGCCATGCCCATATCCGTTGGCCTTCACCACAGCGCACAACAGAGCGCCGCCCCGCAGCTCGGTGCGCAGGCGCGCAGTGTTGCGCGCGATCGCTGCCACGTTCACACGCGCCTGCGCGCGCGGTGAGATCGCACCCTCCGAGCGCCGCTCGCTCGCGCTCGGCTCAGCCATCATCGACCTCCCTGCTCGCGCGCCAGCCCCTCGACTGCGTGGCGGCGCGCGGCGGGTAGCGCCTCGATCACGTCTGAGGCGATCACGCCCTCTGGCGAGCCGATCCGACGCGCCGCCTCGCGACCTGCCTCGGCATGGATCCAGACAGCGGCACACGCGGCCGCAAACGCCTCGATGCCGGCTGCAAGCAGCGCCGCGATCACACCACAGAGCACATCGCCCGTGCCCGCCGTGGCGAGCGCTGGGCTCGCACCCGCGCTCACAGCCACGGTGCCGTCTGCAGCAGCGATCAAGGTGTCATCGCCCTTCAGCACCACGACCGCGCCCGCACGAAGTGCGGCCGCTCGCACGCAGGCCAGTCGTTCGCCGCCAACCGCATCGCTGTCGAGCTCGAGCAGACGCGCCAGCTCACCCTCGTGCGGCGTGAGCACCGTCGGCGCGTGACGCGTCGCGAGCTCCTCGAGGCGCCCTGCGTGCGCGTTCAGGCCGTCAGCGTCGAGCACCAACGCGAGCGGAGCCGTGCGTGCGAGCTCGCGTGCGAACGCCTGCGCGCCGGCCGTGCGTCCGAGCCCCGGCCCGAGCGCCAACGCACCGGCACGCTTGCCCGCCAGCACCGTGCCCACGCCATCCGCGCTCAAAGCGCCGTCCTGCTCGGGAAGACCTCGCGTCATCAGCTCAGGTGTCGCGCCGGCCGCGAGCACCGTCTGCAGTGAGGCGGGCGTGAATACCGTCACGTAGCCCGCCCCGGCGCGCATGCTCGCTCGCGCCGCCAGCGTCGGCGCTCCGCTCAACCCCCGCGAGCCGCCCACGAGCAGCACGTGCCCCGAGCTGAACTTCGTGCTCGCTGCTGCACGCCGCGGCAGCAGCTCGGCTACCGAGCGCTCCAGTAGCCCCACCGTGGCGGGCATCGGCGCACCCCGCGGAACGCCGATGTCGATCACCTCAACCGCACCCGCGTACTCCTTGCCCGGATGGATCCAGAGGCCCGGCTTGCCGGCGTGGAAGCTGACCGTGACACTTGCGTGAACCGCCGTGCCCTTCACGACTCCGCTCGAAGCGTCCACGCCGCTCGGCACGTCGACGCTCACCACCGGCGCAGCTGAGCGCTCAATCACCGCGATCGCCTCAGCCACGCCCCCATGTGGCTCACCGCTGAAGCCGCTACCGAGCAGTGCGTCCACGATCACCCCTGTGCCTTGCGAGGAGATGCCCTGCGCACCCGAGGCGCCCGAGGCAGCCTCTGACCAAGCGCTGCCGTCGAGACGCAATGGCGCTGCGCCCGGCAGCCGCTCGAGGTTGACTGCCGCGTCACCTTTCAGCTCCGCGGGGGGCGCTACGCAGCGGACGCTCACGCTGCGTCCCGCCTCACGCAACAGGCGCGCGACCACGAGCCCGTCGCCGCCGTTGTTGCCCTTGCCACAGAGCACGCTCACGGGTCCATCAGGCGTGAGGCGCTCGACCGCACGCGCCACGCCGGCACCTGCTCGCTCCATCAACTCAAGGCCGGAGGTTCCCTGCTCCTCGATCGCCCAGCGGTCAACGCCCCGCATCGTCTCAGCATCGGGCAGCGGCGTAAGCCAGCTAGGCAGCGATCCCACGAGCAGCGATGCTAGATGGTCGCAAGGACCGCGTGGCGTCGCGCAGCGGCGCAGCGAGGGCCGCTACTCGACGGTGACGGTCTTCGCGAGGTTGCGTGGCTGGTCGACGTTCAACCCACGGCGCCCCGCAATCTCATAGGCGAGCAGTTGCAACGGGATCACGGCGAGCAGCGGCTGCAGCATCCAGTCGATCGCCGGCAGCGTGATCACCGCGTCGGCCTGCGCGGCTATCTGAGCATTGCCGATCGTCGTAAGCGCGATCACGCGCGCTCCGCGCGCGCGCACCTCCGCCATGTTCGAGGCCACCTTCTCGAGCACCGGCGAGTCAGTCGCCACGCACACGACCGGCGTGGAGTCATCGAGCAGCGCAATCGGGCCGTGCTTCATCTCACCAGCGGCGTAGGCGTCGGTGGCGATGTAGGAGATCTCCTTGAGCTTCAACGCGCCCTCGAGCGCTACGGGCAGACCGACGTGGCGTCCGATGTAGAGGAAGAACTCGTTCTGCCAGTACGCCTCGGCGATCGGCTGTACCTGCGCGGCCATCGCGCCGAGTACCTCATCGATGCAGTGCGGCAAACGCTTTACCTCGCCGACCAGCTCCGCGAGACGCTCTGGGGCGAGCGTGCCGCGCAGCTCCGCGAGGCGCAGCGCGAGTAGGTAGATCACAGCAACCTGGCAGAGAAAGGTCTTCGTGGCTGCCACCCCGATCTCGAGGCCGGCGCGCGTGTAGAGCACGCCATCTGAGTCGCGCGTGGCCTGCGAGCCCATCACGTTGGTGATCGCGAGCACGCATGCGCCGCGCTCACGTGCGAGGCGCATCGCGGCAAGCGTGTCGGCGGTCTCGCCCGACTGCGTGATCCCAACCACTAGGTCGCCCGGCCCGACGACCGCGTTGCGGTAGCGGTACTCGGAGGCGATGTCCATTTCGACGGGCACGCGCGCCCACTCTTCGATCGCATAGCGACCGATCAAGCCCGCGTGGTAGGAGGTGCCGCAGGCGACGATCACGATGCGGTTGATGCCCTCGAAGATCGACTCCTCGAGCGCGCCCTCCTCATAGAGATCCACGCCATCGCCGCGCGCGGTGCGGTCGGAGATCGCGTCCGCGACGGCGTCTGCCTGTTCGTTGATCTCCTTCAGCATGAACGTCTCATAGCCGCCCTTCTCGGCGGTCTCCTCATCCCAGTCGACGCTCTGCTCGTCGCGCTGCACCGCAACGCCGTCGGCGGTCATGATCGTGACGCCTTGGGGGCGCAGCACCACGATCTCGCCGTTCTCCACGTACTGCACGCGCCGGGTCGCCGCCAGAAATGCGGGCACAGCGGAGGCGATGTACTGCTCGCCCTCGCCGCAACCCACGACCAGCGGGCACTCCTTGCGTGCCCCCACCAGCACCTCGGGCTCATCGAGGCTCATCGCGACGAACGCGTAGTGGCCCTCGAGCTCGCCGTAGGCAGCACGCACCGCCGCGACGAGATCGCCCGCGTAGTGATCGGCGATCAGGTGCGCGATCACCTCGGCATCCGTCTCGGAGGTGAACAAGCTGCCGTGCGCGAGCAGCCGTTGCTTGAGCGCCATGTAGTTCTCGACGATGCCGTTGACCACGACGTGCACGCGGTCGCCGCTGTCGTAGTGGGGGTGCGCGTTCTCCTCGCTGACGCGCCCGTGCGTTGCCCAGCGCGTGTGCCCGATGCCCGTGGTCGCGGGGCGCTCCGCGAGCGCGACGGGCGCACCCGCCGGAACGCTGCGAAGCTTCGCTTCCAAAGCGCTCAGGTTGCCGACCGCGCGCACCGCGTCGATGCGTCCGTCTGCGATCAGCGAGATGCCGGCGGAATCATAGCCGCGGTACTCGAGCTTGGCGAGGCCCGCGAGCAGGATCTCCTGGACAGGGCGCCTGCCCACATAGCCAACGATGCCGCACATCCGCTCGAAGATACCAGCGCCCCTCGGCGCGGAGCTTCTTTGCGGGGCTGCTAACCGAGCTCGCGCTCGACGAGCGCGACCAGACGAGCGCAGACCTCGTGGGCCTCATCCTCGCTCGGTGCCTCGACCATCACGCGCACGAGCGGCTCCGTGCCACTGGGACGCACGAGTACTCGCCCGCGCCCCACGAGCTCCTGCTCGGCAGCAGCGATCGCGGTGCCCAGCTCCTGTGAGCGCTCAAGGCCACCGCGATCCGCAACGCGCACGTTGACGAGGCGCTGGGGCAGCTTGCTCATCGCATGGCGTTCGCTCAGGTCCGCGCCTGCGAGCGCCTCGAGCGTGAGCAGCGCGCTGGCGATGCCATCGCCGGTGCGGTTGAAGCCCATGTCGATGATGTGCCCCGACTGCTCCCCGCCGAGCGTCCAGCCGCGCGCGCGTAGCTCCTCGAGCACGTAGCGATCGCCGACCTGCGTGATCGCAACCTCGACGCCTGCATTCTCCATCGCGGAATGAAAGCCGTAGTTGGTCATCACCGTGACCACCACGCCATTACCTCTGAGGCGCTCGCTGTCGCGCAGGTGCAGCGTCGCGAGCGCCATCAGCTCATCGCCGTCGACGACCGCGCCGTTGCGGTCGACGGCCAGCATGCGGTCGCCGTCGCCGTCGAAGGCAAAGCCGATCGCATGCCCGCCCTGCACGACCTGTTGGGCGAGCGTCTCGATATGCGTTGAGCCGCAGCCAGCGTTGATGTTCCTGCCGTCTGGCGTCTCCGCGAGCACCGTGACCTCGGCGCCGAGCCGCCTGAAGATCTCGGGCGCAACCTGGTAGGTCGCGCCGTTGGCGCAATCGAGCAGCACGTGGACGCCTGCGAGGTTGAGCTCCGCGAAACGCACGTGTAGCTCACGCAGATAGTCCTCTGGAGCGCCGCGCAGCTCACGCACACGGCCGATCACGGGCGGCTTGCCAGGCTTTGCCTTCGGGCGCGAGGCATCGGCTTCCTGGCTCTCGCCGGCGAGAATCCCCACCCGTTCGAGCTCTGCCTCGATCGCGAGCTCGGCTGCGTCGGAGAGCTTGTAGCCGTCGCCCGCGAAGAACTTGATGCCGTTGTCCTCGAAGGGGTTGTGCGAAGCGGACAGCACCGCTGCGAGGTCAAAGCCGTAGCGCCTGATCAGCAGCGGCGCCGCGGGTGTTGGGAGTACGCCGCCGATCAGCGCATCGCCGCCCGCAGCGCTCACGCCTGCGGCAATGGCGGCCTGCAGCATCTCTCCCGACTCGCGCGTGTCGCGCACGATCAGCACCTGCGGTCGCTCTGCGCCGGTGGCGTGTGTGGCGGCGGTGCCGAGCGCGAGCGCGAGCTCGGCTGTCAGGAACTCCCCGGCTCGGCCACGAACACCGTCGGTGCCGAACAGCTTGCGGGCTGCTGGCTGCGCCAAGGTCTCGCCTGACGAACCGATGCTCTCCCCCTCTACGACGCGCGTCCTAGCGCTTGGAGAACTGCGGCTTCTTGCGCGCCTTCTTGAGCCCCGCCTTCTTGCGCTCCTTGGCCCGTGAGTCACGCGTCAAAAAGCCCCTGCGCTTGAGCTCGCCACGCAGGTTCGGGTCGGCCTCGAGCAGCGCACGCGAGACACCGTGACGCAGCGCACCGGCCTGCGCGGAGATGCCTCCGCCGTGCAGTCGAGCGACCACATCCATGCGGTCCTGATAGCCGACCGTCTCAAGCGGTTGGCGGATATTGCGCTGCAGCGTGTTGCGCGGAAAGTGCTGCTCGAGCGTACGCCCGTTGACGAGGTATGTGCCGGTGCCAGGCCGCAGCGTCACGCGCGCGATCGCTGTCTTGCGCTTGCCGGTCGCGCGGTAGCGCGCTCCGGAGGCAAGGTCGATCGCCGCCGTGGAGATCGGCTCGGCCAACGTCGTATCCTGCTCAGCGGCATCGGACTGCTCGGAGGGCTCGACGTCCTCATCGAGCGCGTAGGGATCGATGTCCTCGCGGCTTTCGCGGCCGAGCGGGTCGGCGCCCTCGGGCACGATGTCAACTTCCAGGTGCGCGCCCGGCACGGCCGGTTTCTCGCGCGGCGCCGGCTCCTCCTCCTCGGCTTCGAGCTCCTCTGCGGCCTCCTGCACGGCCTCGAGCGGCGCGTCCTCAGCTGAGCCGGCGATCTCCTGCGCCTGCTCGGGAACGGCGTGCTGGCCGTCGGGCTGCTCCTCGGGTGTCTGCTCGTTGGGCTCGTCGGCCATCAGGCCTCAATCTCCAAAGGTTGCGGGTTCTGGGCAACGTGCGGGTGCTCGGGGCCGGCGTAGATCTTGAGCTTCGTGATCTGCTTGCGGGCGAGCCTGTTGCGGGGCATCATCCCTTTCACGGCGAGGCGGATGATCTCCTCGGGGCGCCGCGCGAGCATCTCCTCGAAGGTGCGCGAGCGCAGCCCTCCTGGATAGCCCGAATGGCGGTAGTAGCGCTTGTCGGCACGCTTGTTACCGGTCACGTGAACCTTCTCGGCGTTGATCACCACGACGAAGTCGCCCGTGTCGATGTGCGGCGTGTACTCGGGCTTGCGCTTACCGCGCAGCACATCAGCGATCTGCGTGGCCAAGCGACCGAGCGTCTTGCCGTTGGCGTCGACGATCAGCCAATTGCGCTCGCGCTCAGTCGGCTTCGCTACGTAGGTCTTTGTCGAGGGGGCCATAACGTGAAAAAGGCCACGCGAGAGCGCGCGGCGCTGCAGGCATCATAGGCGATGTTGGCGCCCTTCGCGGCCTACTCCCACTCGATGGTTCCGGGCGGCTTGCTGGTGATGTCCAGCACGACCCGGTTGACCTCGCGCAGCTCGTTGATCATGCGCGAGGCGATCGTCTCGAGCAGGTCGTAGGGCAGGCGTGCCCAGTCCGCCGTCATCGCGTCGTCGCTCGTGACAGCGCGCACGACGACCACATAGCCGTAGGTGCGCTCGTCCCCTTGCACGCCCACGGTGCGTACGTCGGGCAGCACGCAGAACGACTGCCAGAGCTCGCGGTAGAGCCCCGCCTTGCGGATCTCCTCCTGCAGGATGTGGTCGGCCTCGCGCAGCACGTCGAGACGCTCCTTCGTCGCTTCGCCGCCCACCACGCGGATCGCGAGACCCGGCCCAGGGAAGGGCTGGCGCCAGACGAGCCGTTCGGGTAGCCCGAGCTCAGCACCGACAGCGCGCACCTCGTCCTTGAACAGCGCACGGAGCGGCTCCACGAGATCGAACTGCAGGTCCTCGGGTAGTCCGCCGACGTTGTGGTGGGACTTGATCGTCGCCGCGCCCGTGCCGCCACCGGACTCGATCACGTCGGAGTAGAGCGTGCCCTGCACGAGAAAGCCCGCGTCCTCGCCGCCACTGGCCGCGGCGAGCTTCGTGGCCTCCTCCTCGAACACGCGGATGAACTCCGCGCCGATCGCTTTGCGCTTGGCCTCGGGCTCGGTGACGCCCTTGAGCTTGTCGAGGAAGCGCGTCTCGGCGTCGACTGCAACGAGCGGCACCTTGAAGGTGTCGCGAAAGGTCTTCACGACCTGCTCGCCCTCGTCCTTGCGCATCAAGCCGTGGTCCACGAACACGCAGGTCAGCTGCTCGCCGATCGCGCGGTGCACGAGCAGCGCCGCCACCGAGGAGTCCACGCCGCCGGAGAGGCCGCAGATCACGTTGCCCTCCCCCACCTGCTCGCGAATGCGCCGGATCTGCTCCTCGACGATCGAGGCCGGCGACCAGCTCTGCTCGCAACCACAGACCTCTGTCAAGAAGCGCGTGAGGATCTCTTGCCCGTAAGGCGTGTGCACAACCTCGGGGTGAAACTGGATCCCGTAGACGCCACGCTCTGCGTCCTCGACGGCCGCAACCGGTGAGCTGCTCGAGGACGCGAGCGCGGTGAATCCGGGAGGCGGCTCATAGACGGTGTCGCGGTGTGACATCCAGCAGGTCTGCTCGCGCGGCATGCCCTTGAGCAGGACGCCAGGCTCGGCCACCAGCAGATCAGAGCGCCCGAACTCCCCCACCTCCGCCTGCTCAACGCGACCGCCGAGCGTGTGCACGAGCAGCTGCATGCCGTAACAGATGCCGAGCACCGGCACGCCGAGCTGGAGCAGCCCGAGCTCGAGCGGCGGCGCGCCCTGCGCGTACACCGAGGCCGGCCCGCCCGAGAGGATGATTCCGCGCGGTTTGCGGCTGGCGATCTCATCGAGGGCGACATGGTGAGGCAACAGCTCGCTGAACACCCCACAGTCGCGCACCCGTCTCGCGATCAGCTGCGAGTACTGCCCGCCGTAGTCGAGCACGAGAATCTCTTGCTCTTGCACGTCGGCAGGCGCGGCGCTCCGCTGCTCGATCGCCGGCTCGACGGCCGTGGCCCGAGACATCACGGGCGAGGCCGGCAAGGACGCAGGGAGCGTGGCGTACCGATCATCGATCGACGGGATCGACGATCGGCCAGCACGCGAGCGACTGAGGACACCGCCGAACGAAGGCCGGGTGGCTCGGCGGCTTCAGTCATTTACGAGGGCGGCTACCTTCCCATTCGTGGCACCCATGCCCACGCCCTGATCGCGCTGTAGCGCCTTGCCCTCTGTCTGCAGCGCCGGCGCCACGACGACCTCAGCGCGGTTGAACTCCGCGAGGTCCTTGTGACCACAGGTCGCCATCGACGTGCGCAGACCGCCAAACAGGTTGAACGTGCCATCGTTCTCGCGCGCGGGGCCGGTCAGGATCTCCTCGAGCGTGCCGTTCTGTGTGGTCGCCACGCGTGCGCCGCGCGGCAGCGATGGGTGGAAGGTCGCCATGCCCCAGTGGTAGCCACGCCCCGGCGCCTCATAGGCCCGCGCCAGCGGCGAGCCGATCATCACGGCGTCGGCGCCGAGCGCGATCGCCTTGGAGACGTCGCCGCCGTTGCGCATCCCGCCGTCGGCGATCACCTGTACGTACTCACCGGTCTCCAACATGTGCGTGGAGCGCGCGTGTGCCACGTCCGCGATCGCGGTCGCCTGTGGAACGCCGATCCCCAGGACCCCGCGCGTCGTGCACGCGGCGCCTGGGCCAACCCCCACGAGCACGCCGGCCGCGCCGGTGCGCATCAGGTGCAGACCCGTGTGGTAGGAGGCGCAGCCGCCGACCACGACGGGAACGTCGAGCGAGGGGATGAACTCCTTCAGGTTGAGCGGCTCAGAAACAGTCGAGACGTGTTCACCGGAGACAACCGTCCCCTGAATCACGAGCACGTCGAGGCCCGCCTCAAGCGCGATCTCGTGGTAGTCGAGCACCCGCTGCGGCGTCAGCGAGGCCGCCACGACAACCTTGTGTTCCTTGATCTCGCGGATCCGCTGCGCGATCAGCTCGGGCTTGACCGGCTCGGCGTAGATCTCTTGCATCTCGCGTGTGGCGATCTCCTTGGGCAAGCCCGAGATCCGCTCGAGTTGCTCGTCCGCATCCTCGTAGCGCGTGAAGATGCCCTCGAGGTTGAGCACCGCGAGACCGCCGAGACGGCCGATGAGCCCGGCGGATTCGGGCGAGACAACGCCGTCCATCGCCGAGGCGAGCATCGGCAATTCGAATTGATACGGACCGAGCTTCCAGGAGATGTCGATGTCATCGGGGTCGCGCGTGCGCCGTGAAGGAACAATCGCAATGTCGTCGAATCCATATGCGCGACGTGCCTTCTTGCCACGCCCGATCTCTATCTCCATCGTCATATCCTCGCAGTCGCCGCGGACGAGAAGACCCCGCACTCGGCGGGGCCAAAGGGGGTGCGGCGAAGCGCCGCAGAAGCCTTGTCTGGGGGTACAGCCAAGCGCTTTTGAGCATAGCAATCGTCACACCCGCCCTAATGCCCTTGGATATGCTCGATTGCTATGGGCGACGGGTTGAGCACACGCTATGAGCCGCACGCGATCGAGGCCCGCCGCCAGGCGGCGTGGAAGGCGCGTGACGCATTTCGCACGCCCGCTCTGAGCGAGGATCGCCCGCACCTTTACGTCAAGCCCTCCGCCCCGTTCACGTCGGGCAACATCCACATCGGCCACGTGCGCAGCTACTCGATCGGCGACGCCTATGCGCGCTTTCGTCGCGCACGTGGTGAGGACGTGCTGTTCGCTTTCGGCTTTGACGCCTTCGGGCTGCCCGCGGAGCTTGGCGCGATCGCCGGCGGCGTGCCACCCAGCGAGTGGGTTGCGCGCTGCGCGGAGCACATGACGGGCCAGCTCGAGCGGCTCGGCTTCTCGTTTGACTGGGAGCGCACGTTCGTCAGCTCCGACGCGATCATGTACCGCTGGTCGCAGTGGCTCTTTCTCACGCTCCTGGAGGCCGACCTCGTCTATCGCGGCACGGGCAACGTGGACTGGTGTGACACCTGCCAGACCACGCTCGCGACGATCCAGGTCGAGGACGGCCTGTGCTGGCGCTGTCACAACCCGGTGCGGCTGATCGAGCGCCCGACCTGGTACCTGCGGCTCAGCGCATACACAAAAGAGAACGACCGTCGCCTCGACGAGCTCGCCGAGGCGGGACGCTGGGATGAGGTGGCGCTTGCCAGCCAGCAGTTCGTACTCGGCCGTGTCGACGGCGTAGAGGTCGACCTGAGCGCAGGCACGGACGGGCCGACATTGTCGGTTTTCACGCCGCACGCCGACGCGCTCGAGCTCGCGCGCTTCGTGCTGATCTCGCCCAAGCACCCTGACATCGACGTCTGGGCCGCCGACCCGGCGGTTCATGAGGGCCTCGAGGAGCTGCGCTCCGGCGGCCTCGAGCGCAGCTCGCGCGACGCGCGCAAGATCGCGCTCATCGACACTGGCCACACGCTGCCGGCACCCGTCGGTGGCGGCTCGCTACCCGTGCTGATCTCCCCCGCGGTCGACGGGCGCTTCGGCGCCACGGCTGTATTCGGGATCCCCGCGCACGACCGCACCGACGAGGTGATCGCCGAGCGACTACCGGAGGTGCTGGGCAGCGCGCGCGAGAGCGTTGCCTCCGGCGCGGGCATCGTCGCTGCGGCGCGTGCGGCTGTGCGCTACAAGGCCGATGATTTCTCGATCTCGCGCCAGCGCTCCTGGGGTACGCCGATCCCGGTCGTCTACTGCGAGGCTGATGGTACGGTGCCGGTCGCCAAGGAGCAGCTTCCGGTGCTGCTGCCGCTCGACATCACGCCAACGGGCACCGGCAATCCGTTGGCTGAGCTCGATGAGTTCGTGCAGACCACCTGTCCGCTGTGCGGCGGGCCTGCGCAGCGCGAGACCGACACGCTGGACTGTCATTTCGACGCGCTCTGGCTATGGGTGCCGGTGTGCGTGCCGCCCGAGTCGCGTGAGGAGACGCTCGATGAGATCCTCGCGCTCGCAGACCTCCGCCACTGGCTTCCCTGCGAGCGCGTGGTGGCGGGGTCGGACAGCGGCAACTTCGTCTTCGACCAGCGGATCGTCACGAAGGCGCTCCGAGACATCGGACCGCTGGCATTTCTCGGCGACGGCGAGCCCTTCGCGGGCTGCCTCTTTCACGAGATGGTCGTGAGCGAGGGGCGCAAGATGAGCAAGCACCTCGGCAACGTGGTGGACCCCGACGAGCTGCTTGCGCGCTACGGAGCCGACACGGTGCGCCTGGCGGTCCTCTACGCGGCGCGACCACAGCGCTCGCTGAACTGGAGCGACTCGGCGGTCCTGCGCTGCCACCGCTTCCTCACGCAGGTTTGGGAGTACACGCAACGCAAGCTCGCCGAGACCGCCAGCGACGCCGAGGCGGAGAGAGACACGAGCGAGCACCTGCGGCTGAAACTCTCGCAATGGTGCGAGAACGCGATCGGCAAGACCACCGAGGACATGGAGAGCCTGGAGATGCATAGCGCGGTGCGCAACGTGATGCGCCTGTTTGACCGCGTGAAGGACTTCGAGAAGCGCGTGCTTGCACGGGACGCGAGCCTTGCGGGCGCCAACCGCGAGGCGCTGCTCGACGCGCTCGCGGTGCTCGCGCAGATGCTTGGACCGCTGGCACCGCACATGGCCGAGGAGCTGTGGATCTTGCTCGGGCGCCAAGAGCACAGCGCACAAACGCCGTGGCCAGGCGTATCGTTGACGGTGCCCGCATGAGCACAAAGACCGCACAGAGCCCCCCAGGGTCAAGCCAGCGGACGCGCTCGTGCGCGACCGGTCTCGCCTGCCACCGCTGCGATAAGCGCTACGAGCTAGCGGACACGATCTTCTCCTGCCCCGACTGTGGCAAGGGTCTCGATGTGGTCTACGACTACGAGCTGGCCGCACGTCACTTCCGCGAGGTGCCGAGCACCGAGCGTCCGCGCAACGTCTGGCACTTCGAGGAGCTGCTGCCGATCGTCGACGCCTCCGCACAGGCGCGTGTTGGGCAGTTCTCCGGCTACACGCCCTTGATCCGCGCTAATCGGCTCGGCGCCGAGCTCGGCCTCTCGAACCTCTACATCAAGGACGACTCAAGCAATCGCCCGAGTCTCTCTTATAAGGATCGTGTCGTCTCGATGTCCGTCGCGCGCCTGCTCGAGCGCGGCAAGAGCGAGATCGGCTGCGTATCGACCGGCAACGTCGGCACGGCTGTCGCCTCGCTCGCGGCCAAGGCTGGGGTCGATGCCTATGTGTTCTACCCCAACCGGCTCGAGGACATGAAGGCCCGCGCCTGCATGGCCCTCGGCGCGAAGGTCTGCCAGGTCGAGGGCAACTACGACGAAGCAAACCGCCGCTGCCGCGAAGTCGCCGAAAGCACGGGCATGGACTTCGCCAACATCACGTTGCGCCCGTTCTACGCCGAGGGCGCGAAGACCGCAGCGTTCGAGATCGTCGAGCAGCTCGACTGGCAGGCGCCGGACCACATCCTCACGGCTGCCGCAGGCGGCACGCTCTCCTCGCGCCTCCACAAGGGCCTTGGCGAGCTGCAGCTGCTGGGCCTCTCAGAGACCGACGCCACGCGCATCCATATCGCTCAGCCGAGCGGCTGCAACCCGATCGCCACGGCGATCGTCGCCGAGGAGGCCGAGGTGCGACCAGTGACACCCGAGACCGCGGCACACTCGCTCGCGATCGGCGCACCGGGAGACGGTTACCTCGTGATCGACGCCGTGCTCAAACGGGGCGGCACGGGCGGCTTCGCGAGCGATCCGGACATCTTTGCCGGCATCGACCTGCTCGCAGCGACCGAGGGCCTGTTGACCGAGCCGGCCGGCGGCACGACGATCGCCGTGCTCGAGAAACTCGCGGCCAGCGGGCGCTTTGCTCCTGACGACACGGTCGTGGCGATCATCACCGGCAACGGCCTGAAGACGCTTGACGATCATCCGCCGAAGGAATGGCCGGCGAAGATCGAGTGCGAGCTCGACGCGATGCTGAGCGCGCTCAGCGAGCTGCAGGCAGGCGAGACGCTGATGGACAGCGCCCGCGAGCAGCTGCAGCCCTGAGTGGGTTCAGCGCGCGGCGATCGGCTCGGGCTCGATAGGCTGAGGCGATGGACGAACGCACACTCGAGGAGAAGCGCCGTGAAGCGCGCCGTGCCGTCGAGGAGGCGGGCGGCGGCGAGTCCGAGGGCTTCGAGCTCGCCGAGCAGGAACTGATCGAAAACAGCTCGCACGGCGACGGCCACACGCCGGCGCGCATCATGCGCGACGCGGCCGCCGAGGATGAGCCTGAGGGCTCCTATGGCGAGGCCGACACCGAGCACAAAGCGGACTGAGCATTCCTACTCCACGCCCGATGATCAACGGCACAGACTTCGTGTTCCTGCCGATCACTAACTTCGAGACGGCCGAGAAGTTCTACGGCGGAGTGCTGGGACTACGTTGCTCAGCCAGCTACAGCAACGGGATTGGCGGCGAGTTTGAGACCGGAACGCTCACGATCCAGCTGATCGACATGGCTCGCATCGGGCGCGACTTCGCGCCAAGCCGCGGAGCGATCGCGCTTCGTGTCGATGACGTGGCCGACGTCCGCGCGCGGCTTGAAGCGCAGGACGTGCGGTTCGTAGGAGAGACGATGGACACCGGCGTCTGCCATCAAGCAATCTTCGAGGACCCCGACGGCAATCATCTGATCCTGCATCATCGCTACGCGCCGAAAGACTGATCCAAGCCTCCACTGACGCTCTGAGCCGGCGCCTATTGACGCCGCTGTTTCGCCTGTGGAGACGGTTTGCGTTGCACGGGCACCGGTAGTCCAGCTACGAGATCGTCGATCTTGACCTCGAGCGCGTCCGCGAGGATCACGAGGGTCGTAAGCCGCGGCTCGATGCTGGCCTGCTCGATCCTGCCGATCTCAGTGCGATGCAGCCGTGTCGCATCGGAGAGGCGCTCCTGCGATAGGTCAGGGTCCTTTTCCTCTCTCGCGCGGCGCACGTTGCGCGCAAACCCCTTGAGAAACTCCTTTAGCTCTGCCTTGTAGGGCTCAATTCCGCTCATAAGTTCGTACTCTTTCGGCTGTCAGCTAAAAAATCGACCGTCGTCTAGCTGTCCGTTGTCTAGCTGGCGGTCGTATAGCTGTGGGTCGTCTAGCTGTCAGCTAGCTTGCGCACGTTCGCTTTCATACGAACATATGTTCGCATACTTTTCGGCCTTCTGCAGGAGGAATTTCGAGACTCTTCACGACCGATCCGATAGGCGCCGTCATCCGAGTTACTCGCTATGACGACTGTCTGAGCCAGGCTCCGATGCACGATGAGGGCATCGGAACTCCTCGACGCGTGATCTAGAGAGCGACCGGGGCTTCGATTGCAAATCGCCAGCCGTCTGGAGCGCGCGTGTAAACGACCGTGCCCCTGAACTCGATTCGTTGGCCAGAGGCATGAGGAATTGTCATGGCCATTTTGGTGCTCCCCAGAGCGATCTCTGGCCCTTCGATCACTGCGTCGAGCTCAATCTCGAGCTTCGCGCCCGAGCCGATGAGCGCAGCAAAGCGCCCCAAGCGCACTTGCGACGTCGTGCTGAGTGGGAGGCGGAACATGGCCGCAAGCTCGGCGGACGCAAGCCGTTCCCGCCCAACCCGGCGGCGCTTGAGTCGGCGTCGATCAATACGACCGATCCGGACTCGCGGCTGATCGCCCGCAGAGGACGAGCCCCGGTCCAGGGCTATAACGCTCAGGCTGTCGCGACGACCGGCCAGATCATCGTTGCTGCCGACATCACTCAGGACTCAAGCGACGGCGGGCAACTGGAACCGATGGTCCGACAAGCACTCACGACCATTGAGGCCGCGGGCGTTGATCGGGCGGTTGGAACCGTGCTCGCGGACGGCGGCTACTGGAACTCATCGCAGATCACCGCGCTCGGACAGGACGGCATCAACGTGATCGTCCCGACGAGCGCCTCCCATCGAACGAAACCGCGGAAGCTGTCACCGAAGCAGGGACCCGAGGCCGAACGGATCGACAGGCTGCTCTATACCCCAACCGGGAAAACGCTCTACCGACGCCGACAACAGATGATCGAGCCCGTGTTCGCCAACACCAAGTTCAACCGCGGGATCACCAGGTTCCATCGACGCGGGTTAGCTGCATGTCGCGCCGAATGGCGCCTGATCGCAGCCACCCACAACCTCCTCAAGCTCTACCGCACTGAGATCGGCCCCTAAGTCGCCTGAGCCGGCACGTTTCCAGCACTGGCCAGAAGCTCCGCTCTCGACACAACCCGTCCCAATCCCCACCAAACGACAAAGGCCACCCCACGACGACCCTTTACGCAACAGCCTCCGGAGCGGGGCTTTTCCTTAGCGGATCGATAAGCCTGAGACTCGACACTAGGGGAGTGTCCGAACTAGCGGGGCCTGCCCGGAAACGGAAGGCCCCCATGTTCAATGTCCTGTCTGACTTTCTGATCTACTGCCGCATCAAGCGCCGGCTCGCGGACCTGACGTGCAAGGCATATGAGCGTGACGTGCGCGCGTGCCTTGACTTCCTGCGTAGCGAGGGCATCGCCGCGCTGGTAGAGATCCGCACCCCGGACCTGCGGCGGTTCCTGGCGCAGGAGGCTACGCACCGACCGGCGCCGTCAAGCCAGGCACGCACGGTCGCTGCACTGCCGCTGCTTCTTTCGCTTCTGTGTCGAGAGCGACTATCTGGAGCGCGACCCCGTGCACGTGCTGCGCACCCCGAAGAAGCGCGAAGCGCTACCCGACGTGCTGGACCGGGCCGAGCTCCCGCCTCTGCTGGACGTGCCCGGCAAGAAGGGCGTTTGGAAGCGGTTGAAAGCCGGCAAGGTGGAGCGCGACCGTCTGCTGCTGGCGCTGTTCTCCTACGGCGGGCTGCGTCGCTCCGAGTTGCTCGGACTCGATGTCGACGACGTTGATCTCGACCGGCGCTTGATCCGGGTGCGCAACGCAAAGGGCGGGCGCCAGCGCGTGGTGCCGATCCACCCCGGCCTCGTGCCGCTGTCCTCGCATATCTCGCAGTGCGCCCGCCATCAAGCGACCCGGCGCTGTTCCTCGGCGTGCACGGCCGGCGTTCGCCGCTATGCCACGGCGGGGCCGGCGTGAACACGCGCAAGCGCATCACGCCGCACACCTTGCGCCACGTATTCGCGACCGAGCTACTTAGCCCAGGCGCGAACCTCCGCCAAATCCAGGAGCTACTCGGGCACAAGCACCTCGACTTCACCCAACGCTACACACGCGTACACGCCCACCAGCTACGCGGCGCCATCAAGCGCCTACCTCGGGCAAGCCGAGACGTCGCGGGTTCATAGCGGACGCGGGATTGAAACACCTACCCCCGACGGTGCTCCGCGTCGAAGAACGCTGGGATCTATCGGATCGGAGAACGATCGTAGACGGTGGAAGGTCACACCTCGCCGACCAGTATTGCGCAGGCGTCGACCAGGTGTCTGCCCCGCGCCCGGACCAGCGGCTGAGCAGTTTTCTGCCCACGACCCGACCGGCAGGCCACGTGCCGTGTCGTCACGCATGCGGTGCATCGGCGGTGTGCGGCACACTGCCTGCGTGCGTGAACCCACTGGCGTTTCCATGGCCGCAGAATGGTGCCGGTTGCTCCGCGACATCGACCTGCTTTCTCGCGTCCGTGCCTGGAGGGCGATGACGGCACGACATGGGTGCAGGTAGATCATTCCATTCCTCACCTCAGTGTGCGCGGCCGGCCGCGATATCTGTTCACGACGACTCAGAGATTCCTCGACCCGACGGGCTTCCCGACCAAACGCTCAGGCAGGAGCTCGATCAGCACTTGCCCGAGATCGGTCTCCGCATCAAGGCGTACGCCGGCTTGCAGCTCCTCCAGCGAAAGGTGTAGCAACGTCGAGCTCGAGAGCTCGCTGCTCATCGAAGCCTGTGAGGTCAGCCAGGTCGTCATCGCGCTTATAGATCGCGCGCTTATAGAGTTACCGTCGCGACCGATCTAGACGGGCGTGCCAGAGGGAGAGAAACCTCCTCCAGGGGTGGCGATGTTCCGCATCAAAACCCCCGACTCTACGACGAGCTAGCGAGCATCGCGTGAAGGCCATCCGCGCCCTGACGGGCCCTGGTGAGGACTCCGGGGTGATAAGTGACTGAGTTTCGCCGACCGCGAGCTCGAGGAATTCTACGAGAAACAAGGCAACCCTCCCCACAAAGAAAGGTGCAAAGAACCGCTCTTCGTCAAGCACGGTCCGTCCGCTCACGGCAGGCCAGTGAGTGCCGCCACTTCTGCTGCAATCAACGCCTCCTCCCCCGCCGCTGCCGCCTCACAGCGAGGTCGGCGGGAAGTCCCGTATCAGTCCTTAGATCGGTTAGCCTAGCGGGTCGTGAAGCCTGCCCCATCAGCCGCCATAGTCCTCTTGCACGGCTTGTTCAGCAGCGCCACCGCCTGGGACCGGATGATCTCATTGCTCAAAGCGGACGAAGAGATCGATTCTGCTTACCGCCTCATGTCATTCTCGTATCCGTCTCCCCGGATTAACTTCGACCCCCGCCATCGGATCCCATCGATCGCCGACCTGGCCGGTCGACTTCGGACGTTTCTATCGCCACTCGCGCACGATAGGCCCATTGTCCTTGTGGCCCACAGCATGGGTGGTCTGGTCGTGCAGCGGTACCTGGCCGCTGCACTGAATAGTGGCGAGGCTGGCAGGCTCCAGAATATCCGTCAGATAGTGATGTTTGCTTGCCCCAATAGTGGCTCTGAAGCGTTTCTGCTCCTCAGGACGGGATTCTTTCGGCGTCACACGCAAGTCCGTGAACTTCGCCCCCTGACGGAGGCGGTCCTACAAGCTCAGCGCACCGTACTGGACGGCATAGTGCACGCAGACGTAGTTAGTGCGCACACCTGCCCCATCCCGCTCGTCGCCTACGCGGCTGAGAGAGATAATATCGTCGCCCCCGCATCCGCACGGGGTATCTGGCCGGAGGCTGGCGTACTACCAGGCGATCATTCATCGATTATCCGTCCGGATTCGCGCGACGACGAAGCGTACAAGGTGCTGAAGCGCCACCTCCAACACGCCCTGCGCTCATCACCCCCTCCTTCCTCACCCCGCGACCTTGCAGGGATGGCAGCATCCGACGACCGGCGTACCCTCAGCGAGCTACAGAGCAAGCCTCCGATGACGGTTGATATTGATGGCAAACCAGTGATATTTCAGGTTCATCGGGGCCCAGTTGAGCGCCTACGCGACGTCTCGATTCTGGTTGTGCCGAGCAACACGTACTTCGTTATGTCGCACTTCTTTAGACCTTCGGTCTCGGGTAGGTTTCGCCTTGCCGGCGCGAAGACTAGTGACGCCGGCGAGATCTTGGCCGATCTGATCTCGGACGAGCTCACGAACTGGGTACGCGAGCACGCTCGCTACGGACTACCAGTCGAGCAAGGGACCGTCGCGATTACGGGGGCCGGGGCCCTCGACGAGCGCGGCATTTCGCGTCTGTACCATGTCGCCGTCGCACAGCCCATTCAGGGCACAGATGCCTACGCCGTCAACCCCCATGGAGTGAGCCGCGCAGTCCATGAGTGCTTCAGAATTGCGCGGAAGGAAATGACACAGCTATCTGGAGCAGGTGATACACGGTGCTCAATATGCTTCCCGCTGCTCGGGAGCGGCAGGGGTGGCCTTTCGACCGACGAGAGCATAACTTGGATGTGGGAAGCCCTCAGGACTGAGCTTTCTAGCGATTCTGCTTGGCATATCCACTTCATAACGTGGACCGAGGATCAGGCTGGCAAGCTCCAGTCCTTCCTGGATCGTCAAGGCGCAGCGGCTGCTGCGGGCTCAAGGGTTTAGAAGACATCATGAATTCACACACCATATTCGCGGGCATAGCGGCGAGCGGAATGGGCTCTCGAATGGGGGACGGCTCAAAGGCCCTGACCGAGGTCGCCGGCCGTCCCATGATCAACCATGTGTTGGAGCAGTTTATGACGGCCAAGATCCAGCACGTACTTGTTACTGTCCGGCCCGAGGACGACAAGCTAAAGCGACACCTCAGGCGCATGTGCGCCTATGACTTTCAATCGCTTTCTACGCTGGAGGTCTCAGCCGCGGTCGGAACGGGAGGAGCAACGCGCGCACTGACGCGGGCGATTGGGTCCAAGGCCCACCTTCTATCGACCGTCGACTTCGTTGGCCCACCCGGTGTCGCGGCCCGCCTTCTCGGTGAGAGCAACCGCCGAAGCGCCGCTGCGGCCGTAATGCTCGCGACCCCGCTGCAACGGGACTCAAAGCCCGCTTGGATCGACATCGATCAAGATGGGCAGGTGCTGCGGTTTGGGCGCGATCTTTCACCTACGGCCCATGTCTACGGGAACATGCGATGGATGTCCGCTGCTGGCGCACAGGCCCTGCGTAGGCTCCCCTCTAGGGGTTGCGTCGAGAGAGATTCCGTGCTCATCAATCGACTGATCGCGGCGAGTCACCAACGCGTCGAGGCCTTCGTCACAAACGTGGTGTTCGACGTAGATGACACGGTCGACCTTCAGATGGCGGAATCATGGCTGAACGAGACCGCTGACACCGACGTGTGGGGTGCGACCAGCAGCAAGTCGAGACACTCCCGTCCGGTGGCCAGGGTTGCTGGCCACGTGCGGTAAATATGCGCTGGCAGGCGTCCTGCAACGAGCGCGAGGCTCCCTCCTGCCAGGGCTTGGAGGAGTTGCAGGTCGATGAGGTCCCAGTAGCGAGGGTTCTCCCCGCCGGGTCGTAGTGGCAACTCGGTGACGGCGTGCAGCTTCTGGGCGATCTGCCAACGGACGGCGAGCGCTGGAATCACGTCGGGACCCTCGAGACCGATGCTGCTGGGGTCGTGGGCAGCTATCTCTTCGATCTCATCGCCTCCGGCCTCGACGGGCGCCACCTCAACGATGAGCGTCATGAAGGGCTTGGTGCGGAACGCGACGTTCACGCGGATCCTGTGAACGTGTGGGCGCAGTTCCAACGGCTGGGGCTCGTCCGCTCGAAGAAAACTCCTCGTAGTCGCCCGCGAGGGAGGCATCGAGATGTGCGAGCAGGGACTCGGGGTCACCATGCAAGACGAGATCACATCGCCCGTTACGCGCGCCTTCTCGCCGGCTCGCAGCTCCATCGCCACGCCGCCTCTGGTGACGAACACGACGGCTCCGTCATCATCGACCGCGTCGCAGGGCGCCGGCCAGCATCATGAGGCGACGCCTCTGCTCACCCGCTCCAGCTGCCCTCGCCCAGCGAGCCGAGCAGCGGCTCGAGCGAGGCATGGGCAAACACGCCCGGAAATCCCGAACCCGAGCAGGTTCACCATGCGGTAGGCAAGCGCGACAGGGCGCGCCGGCGCGGCATGCACGCGCGCTCGAGCTGCGTACTCCCGCATCCACTCTTCAAACGTTGGCCGTCGATCGGCACGCAGTCGTAACCGAGCAGATGCCGCCGCTCCGCGTTGATGTCGCCCCACGTCGAGAACGGCTTGTCGCTAGCGGGGTTCGTAGCGGAGGATACGCTCAACCTCGATTCTAGTGCCGTCTGCGCTTGTCCGTCCGGGTGAAATGTAAAGTTGGGAGACCGGCCGCTCGGGACCGATCTCCCACCTCTCTATCCGACAGTATCCAGCCTAGGTCGGCCGAATAGTACTACTATTCGTGACGCCTCGCTTCTTCTGCACCGGTCTGTTCCTCGTTGCCATTGAGGATCGCGGTGTTGTGTCCGGCCGTCGCTGGGAGCCCCAGTTTACCTTCGATCAGCGGGTCGAGCAGGAATGACAATAGTCCTCCGCAGCCGGTCACTCCGGGCGCCGCGAATGCGTTGTCCACGAGGGACGTGCCAGTGATGATCAGGATCCCGCCTTCCGCCCTGGTGGTGAGGGAGCTCGCCCCTTTACCTTTGATCGGTTTGTTGGGTAGCGGCGGTTTCGTGGTGCCGGTCGTGAGATTGAGGACGATCGGATGCACGTTGGACCCGATGTAGCATTCGTTCCCCAGTAGTGGGTTTTCGAGCTTGATCTTGATCGGCAACGACAAGGCGGTGCCTTGTTCGGCCAAAAGCGCGAGCTCGTTGAGGCCCACCGCTCCAGCGAGTTCTGTCGTGGCGCTGACACCGGTCAGGCCATTTTCGAACGTCACTTCGCACAATATGCGCTCGACGATATTTTTGATTTCGGGACAGTTGATCAATTCTGAGAGGCCGCCGGGCACTTTCTGGGGCGATTTCGACAGCGTGTTGCCGTCAGCCGCTCCCACGAATGTGTCCGCTCCAGTTTCTTCGTTTTCAATGAATCCGCCCTGAAGCGTGATTTCGTTTGTAATAGGAACCGTCTTTTTCCCAAGCGTGATTTCGCCTGATTTGGTCTTTGCCGAGATGCATCCGCTTAGTTCCGGATTGCTCAACGGGCAATCCGCAAATACCGCGAATTCGCCTTTCGGTACGGCAGATGCCGAGCTCGCGCCGACGCTCATAAGCGCTCCCAGAGCGACGCACACAAGGACAAACCTTCCCAGTCGCATTGGTGATCGTCTTACAGTCATATTTATTACTCGCTTCCTATACTAGCCAGTGTTAAATGCATCTGGTACAAGCTAACCGCGGTCTTCATACCGCTGCAAGTCTTGTCTCCGACCTCTCAGTCACTCCTGGTTACTCTGAAAGAGCAACCGGCCCGGTGATCGACTGAGGTGCGGTATACGTACTCAGCTATCCAAATCCATACGCCCTGTGCGCCCGGCGTTGGCAGATGGCCCGAGTCCGCCTCGGCTTCCTCTTGCACGCCTTCAGTGCCTTTTGAAGCCTGCGGGCACGGATTGTTGAAAGCGATTTATTGGTGGCCGCTTC
Source organism: uncultured Solirubrobacterales bacterium (assembly GCA_963785435.1). Lineage (GTDB taxonomy): Bacteria > Actinomycetota > Thermoleophilia > Solirubrobacterales > Solirubrobacteraceae > Palsa-744. Next base: position 1,093,515 of record CAWAVE010000005.1, on the reverse strand, counting down.
GTCTGCCGAAATGCGGGAAATGGGCAGGTATGGGATCGGTGCCGGGCTCGGGAAGATTGAGAGGGTGAGCGGAAGCGCGGCTGTGGTGAAGCTCTGCCACGCACCGTAGCCTGCGCCGTCGGCACCTTCAGCGACCATACGCACGTAGTAAGTCGTCGAGGGTTGTAGGTGTTCGAACCGCACCGTGAGCGCCAGTACGCCCGGAGCGGTGCTAGTAAAGCTCGCGGGTGGCACGAGTGATCCGCCACTTTCGGTAGTGCCGATCTCAAATCGCGCAAGGCTTGGCAATCCGCGGGTGTCGACCGCGCCTGAGACGGAGGCACCCGATAGGCCCACTTCCGAGGCTGGATTTGTCGACGCCAGCGGTGGAGTGGGCGGACTCGTCACCAGAGCAACATTAGGACCAGTCGCCGTCCCGACCGTGTTTTCGGCCACGAGCGCGTAGTCGTAGCTCGTGCCGGGACGTAGTTCTTTAATTTCCGTCGAGACTTCTTGCGGAGAATTTTCTTGTTCGATCGTGTGTGTTTCGGTGCGTCCGCCCTTCGCGTAAGGATCTACAGCGCCTTCAGCAACCGCGGCTTCGTAGCCGTCTTGGTCGATGTACACAACGTGGTAGGTCGAGGTCGCTCCTTGTGGGTTGATGCTTGCCGACACGACCGCCGTAGTGCGGGTGACGCTGACTGTGGTGGTGTTGGTAATGACCGGCTTACCGTGAGTTGTGAAGGTTTGATCTTCTCCTTCTGCGGGACCGGTGGCATTCGTAATCAGCAGCCTGAAGTGATAGGTCGTCGCGGCTTCCAGTCCGCTCAGATGCGCTGCAGGGAAGCCAAAGCCGGATCCTTCGAATGTCGGTGGTTCGCATGGGACCGACACCCCGTATGCGACTGTTGTGCCGTATTCGAACAGGCATGATGTGGTCGGTTCGTTCTCGGGGTTTATTGCTGCTTCGAGGACAGCACCACTAGCGGTGATCCCTTCTGCGCTCTCGAAGAAAATCTTCGGGGGCGTCGAGAGAGTGGTGAACGTCAGTGGAGCTCCAGGACTGGTTTCGACCACGCCGCCTTCTTCGTGCGTCGCGACCACACAGAACGTGTACGTTGTGTTAGGGGTGAGGCCTTCGATGACGCGCGTGACGGGGATTTCTTTTCCTGTCGCTTCGGGCCCGGGTTGCGTGGTCGAGCCTTCGGCACAGTTGCCGGTCTGGCTGTACATGAACTCGTAGCCTGTCGTCGCACTTTTCAGCGGGTTCAGTTCTCCCGCTAGGGTTGCGCTCGTAGCGGTAATCGTCGTTGCCGGCTTCGTGACCGGAGTTTCCGGCGGAGCCGCCAACGCCATTGAGCAAACGACCCACGAGCTCGCAACGGCCACTGCGCTCGCGAGTACCATTTGCGAGAGCCGCGATCTCATCGGTGTACTCTTGCCCGGATCGTGCTGTGCCTCGCCCGCCGCGCTGTGTTGCGTTTGCTGGCCGCCGGTGCCTTGGGGCACCCAATGACGGCGATCTTGGTCGCCTGGGTCAGGACCGCACCGTTCTGGCCAACGATCGTCGTCGGCATGAGGAGCGGCGTGGCGATGGCATGCGTCACGCTGCGCACGAGATGGGTCGTTCGCCCGTGTGAGCGTACGGTCACGTGCTTGCGCGTGGTCACACTCTTCTTCAAGGCGCACAGGTTGCCGAATGCGGCCAGAGCTGAGAAGCGACGCTCGGGCAGCTTGAGTTCGAAGCTGTTGATCGGCGCATCTGGAACAGAGTCGAAGTGAGAGAATGTTGTGCCGTGCTTGATCTGCGTGTTGCCGGTGAGGACGACCACGACACCATCACCTTGCAGGACCAGGTCAAGGTCGGGAAATGCAGCCCCGCCATGCGATACGAGGTAACCTGGGCCTTCCAGAGGGGTAGGTAGCGCGGGTGTATGGGCCACGGCCGTACCGACATCCGATTCGGGAGGGCATCCGGCGGGATTGCTCGCGAACTGCCGTTCGCTGCAGGCCTTCTGCAGGGTCGTAAGGCGAGACGGCAACGCGGTCGGGAGTTGTACGTCGACACGGGCTATGTTGGCTTCCGTTGTTCCCGCCGTCGGCGCGTCTGGCCCCTGGTGCGTCGCAACCCGCACGGTCAACGACGCGCCGTTGGCTTTCGTTGCGTTTGCCTGTGTCGAGGCGCTGAACCGCGGCCTAAACTTTAAGTCTGGTGCAGTCCGCGGCTTGAAATCGGCTTGAGAGCAGTGCGGCGCTTCCCGTCGTGCTAGTTATCGCGCCGGTTACTGCCAACTGCGCGCAGCTCGTTGGGTTGAATAGAAATTCCGGACGGTCGATGACGACGCGGGCGGATCGCAGCTGGAGGGGAATTCCGTCGAGAACCGTCGGCAGTGGGTCGCTCGTCACCCGGATCTGGGAGGTGTGCGGATCTACGCTAATCGCGGCACGCACGACCACGGTCCCGAGGTTGTACGGTCCGGCGACCGCCGGTACCACGATCGAAAGTCCGAACGGCGCACCCCTATAGCCAGTAGTTAGATAGACCGGGTCAGTCGCCTGGCCGGGCCCCGGCAGTCGTACTGGCGCAGCTCCAGGCCCAGCTTCGACGGTCGTGTGACCGATCGCGGAGGTTGATGGACAGGTCCCAGCGTTGGCTCGTGCTTCATCGCACAACGGCACCTTTGACAGTAGACCAAGGACGCCGACCGGGAGCGTCTCTTGGACACCCTGCAGATAGGGTTCTCCGTCGTTGCGCGAGAAGGTTGTGGTGAATTCCGCGAACGCGCCCGCGGTATTTCCGGTAGTACCCGCGCTGAAGCTAGGCGCGAAGCCGCCGGCCGAGCAACCGGTGATCGTGAATGGTTGGCTTTCGAGCTGGGTGGGAATGGGGCTGCTGTACGGCGTGAGGGTAGCGGTCGCGGCTAGTGGGCTTCCGCACGTGATGGGGTTCGCGAGAGACGCTTTGCGTCCCCCGTTCAAGGTCAAGTTGATATCTTCGACTGGAAACTGCGGGTTGTTCTTGAACGTGGTGGTGAGTTGCCCGGTCGCCTGATTGACGGAGACTTCGCCTGCGAGCTTTATGTTGACGCCCGAGCCATGAGCCTGCAGGAAGATGCGGAGCATCTGCCCGTCCCTCGCATCACTGGGGCTGCAAGGGGAGCACTTCGGCGCCCCGACGAATACCTCTCCTTCCAGTGGTATGGCGAGCAGGGGTGTCGTGACCTTTACTGTGCCGACTTGCGATGCGGCAGGACAGCCCGCTGGGTTTGGCGAATCGAGCCCCAGTTGATCGCCCGCGGGGCTGGAAGGATCGTCGGAGCAGGCTTCAAGCCCGTTAGCCGCGGATGGCGAGACGACTGCACCTGGGGGAAGGACAACCACGGCATTCTGCAGCGCTGGCGTGGAGGGAGTTTTCGAACTCTGGGTTTGCGGGATGTGTATCTGGACGCTGTAGCCAGCAGGGGCACCGGACTGGAAGGTGTCTGGCCGGACGTCGATCGAAGGTGAGAACGCCAGGCGTTCACACCCAGTCGATGTCGGGATCCCGTCGGATGCCGTGGTCCAGTTCGGGTCAGCAAGGTCGGGGGCTCCTCCCCCTGGAGCTTCGCGTCCGGGGTGCTGCCATTGATCGACCGACGCTGCGCCGACCAGGGTTTCGAGCTGAGCCGTGAGCGGATCTCCCGCGCATACATCCGGTGCAGACCAGAACGGGGTGGCCGCAAAGCCACTGGGACCCCCAAAGGACTGAGCTTCGTTCGTTTTCGGGCTTGGCGATGCACTCTCAGGGCCAGGACCGTTGTGTTCTGCTGGCACACCCCAAAAGATCGTCTGCGCAGATATCGTTGCACCGACCTGCGGAACGCTCGAAATGCTAGCGTAAGCTCGATACTGATTGTCTTGCCCACGCCGGACCGTCGTATCGATTCGTACTTGGAAGATAGACGTGTTGAATGCGAAGGCGGCGGGCTCGTCCGGCCGGGGCGCCACGTTGTAGATCAGCGAGACAAACGGTCCTTCAAGGCTGCCCTGTATGAAGCCGGGATTGTCCGTCACCTGAGAGGTCGCGACCCCAACGGCGGTATTCGCCGGGCATTCGAACAGGGTGACTAGCTCTGCGCTGCAGCGCGGCGTCGCGAGCGGGTTCGCTACCAAGCCCGGCGGGAGCGCGACGCTGACATCCCGTAGCGATCCGGCCGAGCCTTGCGCCACCCGTTCGTTGCGAAACGCCAAGCTAGTCGTCACGTTAGGGTGCTCGCCAGCAAGTGCTGTCGATGTTGCGTTGAAGTAGCTGGACAGGCCGAACCCTTCTGGCGTCGCTGACAGCGCTGTTGGTAGCGTCGTCGGTTCGCTCGTGGCGACCGTTGGCGCCCCGCCGCCTGAGACTGTCGCCCGGTTCAGCACGAAGCGGGCTGCGGGATTTGCCGACACATCGACCGTCACAATCACGGCTAGCGTGTCTCCGGGAGGTACGGGTTCGTTAAATTCGCACGTCAGCGTTCCTAGACTGCAAGTGAGTTCTCGCCGTGCGTTGAGCGGTTGAATGATGCTAGGGCGGTATGCCTCCGTTCCATGAATGTTAGTGGCCGTAAGATCTCCGGCCGGTAGGATCTCCGACACGACAACCGGCCCTTGAGTGTCCGAACCGCCAACATTGGTTGCTTTGACTTCGAAATCGGCTTCGCCAGCCGTAGTACCCGGTGTAAAGTGGCCCGGCTGTGCCGTTGAGGTAATCCTCCAGGCAGGGGCGGTCGCGGCCGCCGCCTCTCGAGGCGCTACGGTCACACCCACGACGCAAAGCACGGAGGCAGCGAGGAACACCGTAAAGAGGGAGCGACGATTCATCGGTGCTTGCCAACTCCATATCTGCGTCGCGCCGACCTTTCGCACGCTACGCGGTGGCCGCGACTGGGCGCCTTTCGACATGCCTTGAGTGCATGTGCGAGTCGCTCGGCCCGGACTTGCGCCGCCGTTTGGCGTCTCACTGGCGGACTGGTCGCGGGCACTGCGAGATTGCCGGGCCCTACAAAGGAGGCACTCAGAGGTCCGCTGGTCGACGGCTCCGGTCCCGTAGGTGCCGCGTCGCTGCACCCGTCGACGCACGGAGCAGGGGTCATACCAAGATGGAAGCCTCCACCTTCGCGTACGTCATACACGTCGTACACCCCGTCGGTGTCGGCTGCCACCAGGTTATCCGCCGTTGCTATGAAGACATCCGTGCCTGATTCGCTGTTGTCGAGAAAGAACGAGGGCGCGACTCCGGTCCCGGAGGAAAGCAGGAAAACTTTCCCATCCTCCCATTGATAGGCGTCCCGGACTGAGTTTGTGTCCGCTGCGACCAGAGCCTGGGTAGTGTCAAAGAAGACCTTCGCTCCGTCCGATGTCATACCGCGGCTCGGGACAGCCCACCCTGTCGCCGAAGCGTTTTCTTCGGATTCCTGTTGGTTATCGTTTGAAAGATTCGAGTTTGCGACGACGGTAGTGCCGGGGGTAGCACAGGAGATGCATAGGAGCTTTGACGTCGCCGCTTCGTAGCGGTAGACCTCGTCAAACCCGCTTGAGTTATTGGCCGGAGCGGTGCCGCTGGCATTTAGAGCACCCGGCACGGTGGAACTGGTCTCGAAGACGAGGAATCCACCTGACTTACTAACGCGCGCAGACGTTAGCACGACGTTCGGAGTTCCTGACTTTTCGTTGGGGGGCGCCGGCAATTCCGCGACTTTTACGACCGTGTTCCCGTTCGCTAGATAGAGCTTCCCAGACGCTGGGTCGGCCACCACGTGTTCGCCGTATTCCACAAATGCGACCGATGAGCCGTCGGAAGACGAAGCGACGATAGGGCCGACAACCCCCGGCACCCAAGTAACCCTTCCGGTCGCTGCGTCGAACCGATAGATCCAGGGTCCAGGTCCGGTGGGTACTTCCCCGCCCGCTGACGAGGCGAGCTTGTTGGCACTCTCAAAGAACGCGACAGTTCCCGCCGAGGTCGCATATACGTAGTCAGTTCGCGCTTCGGCTGCTTTGAGGAATACCGTGGGCTGCACGGCCGCAGTGATTCCCGTGACGATCGTGTGGGGTCCTTGTTCGCTAAGTCCAGTTGCTTCTTCATAGCCCGGCGACGGCGCACCGCCTGCGAGTTCGTCCCGAGACACGAGAACAGACTTGCCGTTTTCCCGAAGATACAGCTCGGCAGGATCGCTGGAAGGATGCGGCGCAAGGGGATCGGGGCTGACAAAGAACGCCCGTGAGCCATCTGCGGAGACCTGATTCGCATGAGCGTCCGTGTTAGTTTCTTTAGCCCGTCGCCCCGTGGCGGCCGGAACGGCTCCGTATGGATCAAGTGTGCCGTCTGACTTATCGACAGCAGCAAGGCTTCCGTTGTTCCATTCGTAGAATCCCCACGCATTTCCCCCTGCTGGGATCGCGCCGGGTTCTTCCTCGATTGCGCGTCGCGGTTCGTCTTCTGGAAGTAGCGCGCCTTGATAGGCGAAATAAACCTTGCCGGAGTCTGAGGGAGGCCCCGCAGGGAGCGGCGCGTTGACGGCTTCGCCCGGGTGGGCGATTGTCGGCTGGCTGATCCACTCAGGAGCGAGCGCCGTGTCTTCGCTCCCTAGGTAGAGATTTGGTGTCCTGGAGGTACTGGGCGGAACATATCCTTGGATCGTCCAGAACGCGAACCGAGACAGCCCAGACGAAGGATAAAAGTAAGCGCCCGGCACGTCGCCAAAGCCGATTTCATTCCCCGGGCTTGGCATCGCACCTCGTGTCAGCCATCCTGATTCGGTTCGTTCCGAGACGGAATAGGACGGGGCAAGCCCCGTTGGTCCGCTGCCCACGGGACCCGATGTCCCGTAGAGGACCCGGCTCCCCGAAGCCACGGCGACCGCGGGCTGGGAGCGTTGACGCGCGCCACCAGCCTCGTTTCCACCCTTCTTCGCCGGCGAGACGAGCTCATATGTCCGGCCATCCGGGCCGAACGGGTCAGGAGCACTCAAAGAATCCCCCCGGGCTGTCGCAGCGTAAGCCAAAGTCCCTGAAAAAACCGCTGCACCGACAAGCACCGTCGTAAGGGCACGAGACAGGAGCGCAGAATAACGAGATCGGCGAAACAGCGCTGTTGAGGTCGGGGACGACGCAAAGTACAGAACCACTCACATGAACATATCCGGCCATCGGCTGCCTGCCTACTCATGTTTTCGACTCTTGAGCGCCGGCGAGAAGAGCACCTAACCAGCCGCCACGTCCAGTTCCCCAAGCCGATACACCCACTACCGCCGCGGCGGATCTGTACCACGAATCATCCCTTTGTCTCTAAAAAGTCGCTACGAACTTCCACTTCTGGAACTTTGCAACTACCAGGGCTTTGTAGCAATCTTGGGGACCTTGCGTCGGTCTCAGCCCATGCGTGGTTGCAAGTAGAAGTTGACGGGAACGGAGGTATCCGTTCATGATGCGCGATCGTCAGCCGGGCCGGTCTCAGCTTGGAGCTGACACCTGCGGATCTGCTGACGCTATCCATATCAGACCATTCAGGAGTAGATATGAAAAACGCTCGATTTCTAGCAGTCGCGCTGATCGCGATCTTCGCTTTGAGCGCGGTCGGAGCTACGGCCGCGTTCGGCGAGGGCGAAAAAGACGAATTCGAAGGCAACGGCAAAGAAAGCATTAGTGCGGGCGTAGGAGTTCAACTATTTACGACCACATTCGGCAAAGTTGAATGCAAAAAACTCGACGACGCCGCTAAAGGAATTATTGTAGCGCCAACAGTCGAAACTACATCGGTCAAATACTCAGAATGTAAAGCATTTGGAGTCAAAGCGACGATCAACTTTGGCACATGCCAGTACAAGTTCGAAAAACCAGTAGATCTGCAAACAGAGGCAGAAGAGGAATTAGCAAAAGAAGTTTTAACAAAACACTCCGTGTCTGTCTCTATCGTTAACTGCAAAGGCACCCCGATAAAAATCGAAAACACGGTCTGTGAAGTCACAGTGCCGGAACAGACACTCAAAGGTATTACAGCCTTAAACGAAGGCGAACCTGGCAAACCTGTCAAAACTAAAGCGTCAGCTAAAGTCACCGGGATTGAATACACCGGACTGAACGCTACATGTCCTAACATCAAAAAAGCGCCCGAAACACTAAAAAACGGTGAATACGTGGGCGAATTCACGGCGACCAACATCTGGATCAACTAGCCGCCACTGCGCACTACGGCTGCCCGGCTGGAGCCTCAACGCTCCAGCCGGGCTGAGCAGATTTCGCTCTCTCGACTCGACCGGGGCGCCACCCTGGCGGCAGGCATCCCGACACGAGCTGCCTAGGGGTAGCGGATCGGTTTTTCCATGCCGGCGATCGCTACGGCCAAGGGGAGCGTTGCGCGCGGCTCCGCTCCGTGGCGAACGCTGGGATGCCGCGCAGTCATGGCTGTGCGCGGTCAAGCCGATGATTGCCCAAATCGCTCGGGCGTGACACGAGCCAAACGTGACGTAACGTGCTCGCGTGCCCTGGTGCCGGCGGCGCCCGCGCCCGGCTCTTGGGCGAATCTTGGTGTTCGACCTGCTGCACGCCGCGAAGGGCCGTGCACACATACCGCCGGACGATCGCCGTGAGTTCTACGTCATCCTTGATGAGGTCCAGACCTACGACGGCGCATCATCGGGGAACCTCGCCGCACTGCTTGAGGAGATAGCGAAGTACAAGGTCCGCGCGACCCTCCTAAATCAGAACCCAGAGCGGCTAACCAGCGCCACGCTGAACGCGCTGACGACCAACCGCTCGCACCTGATCGCGACCGGCTCAACGCGCATGCCGCCACGCTGATCGCCCGCGAGTGGGCCTCAGACCTACCCAGCCAACCCGATCACCGGTCTACCCCGCTGGACATTCATCGCGCAAGCCACCCACCACGGCGAGCTGACCCGGCCATTCCTGTTCGAGAGCCTTGCCGTCACCGACCTGTTCGCCGACGCCTACCGGCCGAGCAAGTCCCGACCATCCAACCCATGATCGACAAGGCATCCGGCCGCGTCGACTCACAAGAGACAATCCGGGCGCTCGACACCCTTGATGAGCGAATCCTCGCGCACCTCACGAGCAACGCCGATAGCAACGCCGCCGAGGTTACGACACCGGAGCGCTCGGCAATGCCAAGGCTCCCCGACCCCGGGGATAGCGAATGACCGAGCCAGCGCATCCCGAGCTGCGCGCGCTCCCAGCCGTCGCCGTCGAAGTGCTCGAAAGCCTTCACCAGCACCGTGTACTCACAGCCCGACAGGTCCACGCGCTACACACCCCCGACACTTCTCTGAGGTGGGCGCAGCGCATCCTGACCCGCCTTCACAAGCGCGGGCTCACCGAGCACGCCGCCGGGCCACACGGACTCGCGCTGTGGTTTCTCACCGCCCCCGGCGCCGAGACGATCCAAGCGGCCGGGACACTCGCTGAGCCCCGGCGGCGACTCACGGCCCCCGCGCAAGCGGCAGGCCCGTTGAGGGCTCACACCCTCGCGGTGAACGACACCGGGATCGCGTTCGTCCATGCCGCCCGCGAGCGCAAGGGCGATAGCTGCGGCTCGCTGTCGTGGCGGCATGAGATCGCGCACCCCTACACCGCCAGGCGCAGCCGTCACGGCGCCCACCTGCTGATCGCCGACGCACTGCTCTCCTACCTGCAAGGCACCGGACGAGTCGCTGATCCTTCACCAACGGTTCATCGAGCTTGACCGAGGGACGATCCCGCCCGACCAACTCGCCTCCAAGCTCGCCCGCTACGCCACCACCAAGGACACCCCAGCGGGACCGCTGTGGCGAGCCTACTACCGCACGTTCCCCCAGTGCTCGTCGTGAGCTGGGCCGGTTTTGACGGAGGCTCTGATCTGGCCTGGGTTTAGCGGAGTCGTGTTTCTGGAATCCTCCGGCGTTCAGCGAGGAGGAAGTAATGCCCAGCAGGTATCCAGTCGAGGTGCGCCGGCAGGTTGTGGAGCTCGCTCGCTCCGGCACGAGGGTTGCGCAGCTTGCCGAGACGTTCGGGATGAGCGGGGCCGTGATCTATGGCTGGCTGAAGCAGGAGCGCATCGACCGCGGTGAGGCGCCTGGATTGAGCACCGAGGGACAGATGGAGCTCGCGGCGGCGAAGAGACGGATTCGCCAGCTGGAGACCGAACTCGCGGTCTCCAGGAAGGTCAACGAGGTGTTCCTCGAGCAGAACCTACCCCCAAAAGCCTCTTCCCGGTGATCGCTTCCCTGACCGGGCAGGGGTTCGATGTGCAGCACGCCTGCATGATGCTCGGCGTGTCCGTCTCGGGCTACTACGACTGGAAGGTGCGCCCGCCATCGGCAAGAACGCTGAGGCATGCGTGGCTTGCTGGTGAAATCGCACAGGTGCACAAGGACTCCGGTGGCACCTATGGCAAGTTGAGAGTGACCGCTGAGCTCAGATACGGCCGTGGTATCCACGTCGGCAAGGAACAGGTGCATCTTCTGATGAAGCGCATGGGTATCTATGGGCTTCCGAAGCGCCGGCTGCCCCGCGGCGCGAGGGTCGGCAAGGCCAGCTCGCTGGATCTGGTGCGCAGACGCTTCAGTGCCGAGGGCCCTGACCGGCTGTGGATGACCGACATAACGGAGCACCCGACCAGGGAAGGCAAGATCTACTGCTGCGCGGTGATCGACGCGTTCTCACGCATGGTCGTTGGCTGGTCGATCGACAGCAGACAAACCGGGCTCCTGGTCACAAGCGCGCTCGGGATGGCGTTGAACAGGAGAGCGCCGATGGAGGGCGGAATCATCACTCCGATCAGGGAGTGCAGGGCGGATTCAACCGGTGGTCGCAACAGATTGCGTTTGTAGAGATCGTAGATGCTCGTCCAAGGCTTCGGCGGGTGTGCGCCAGCTGAGTGTCTTGCGTGGTCTGCTGTTGAGCGTGGCAGCGACTGCTTCGAGGTCCTCGGCGGTGTGTCTGGCGAGGTTTGTGCCTTTCGGGAAGTACTGACGGAGTAGGCCGTTGGTGTTCTCGTTGGTGCCTCTCTGCCAAGGGCTTTGAGGGTCACAGAAATAGACCTGTAGCCCGCTGTCGATCTTGAGCTGCGCGTGTTGTGTCATCTCCGAGCCTTGATCCCAGGTGAGCGAGCGACGCAGATGCTCCGGGAGAGTGACGATCTGCGAGGTGATCGCGTCCCTGACCGCTTCTGCGCCGCGCCCCGCTAGCGGTGGCCCGTTCTTCACCGTCGGGCCACCGTGATCCGACATCGGCGGTAGGTGAAGCAGCATGGTGAAACGCGTGCTGCGCTCCACCAGCGTCCCGATCGCGCTCTGGTTGGCGCCGAGGATCAGATCGCCCTCCCAGTGCCCTGGGACGGCGCGATCCTCGGCCTCGGCGGGACGGGCGCTGATCATAATCTGCTCGGTCACGTAGCTCTTGCCGCGAGCACGCGTGCGAGCTCTGGGCACCCTGAGCGCCCTGCCGGTCCGCAGACACGCGGTGAGTTCCCGCCGCAGCGCGCCGCGGCCTTGAACGTAGAGCGCCTGGTAGATCGCCTCGTGGGAGATCCGCATCGACTCATCATCGGGGAAGTCGATCCGCAGCCGGGCAGATATCTGCTCCGGGCTCCACGCGCTCGCCCAACGACGGTCCTGACGGTGCGGCTTGTTGCGGCCCCTCCAAGGCGCCGTTGCGGGTCCAACAACCGCTGTTCCATCCGGCCGGCGGACCTGGCCGGCGAGGCGCTCCTGCACGTAATCGCGGAGCCGCCGGTTCTCGGCCAGCTTCGCGGTCTTCGGTCGCCGCGCGATCAGCTCCGCCTTCCATTGCGCGACCGACGCGCGGTACTCGAGCTTGCGACCGCGAGTAGCCGCGTTGCGGCGCAACTCCCTGGAGATCGTCGACGGGGATCGTCCCAGCCGGCGAGCGATCTCCCGCACCCCGACTGCTTGACTATTGAGGATCGCGATCTCCTCGCGCTCCGGGAACGACAGGTAGCGGCCCGAAGGCTCGGCGAGCATGAATGTTGGCATCCCGCCACGCTCTCTGAACCATCGGCTGCCAGCCGCCTGCGACGCACCGACAGCGACTCCTGCGTCGTCGCTGCTCAGCCCCTTGACGATCTCACGCCAGAACGCGCGCTCGACTTCCCGACGATGCGTCGGATGCCCCGGCGACTTCATCGGCGCCCTGCCCGTCAACTCCCTCATCCACCCAGCCGGCCTGCCCACCAACACCACCTCCACGATCACAGTGTTGCGAGCACCAGTTGAGTCCAGCCAATTCGCATCTTGGGTCTTCAGCCAGAAGGTCACCGAAGCCGGCCTCGCACCATCCGTCGGTGCTGTCGGCGCTCCGTTCGACAATGCCATGGTGGAGGCGTTCTGGGCCCGCATGCAGGTCGAGCTGCTCAACCGCCGAAGGTGGAAGACACGCGTCGAGCTCGCCAGCGCGATCCATGACTACATCGAGATCTGGCACAACACCAGAAGACGGCATAGCGCCCTGAACATGCTCACACCCAGCGAATACGAGAACCAACACCAACAACAAGAGATCGCCGCCTGATTCCAAACGCGCGACTCCAAGAAACCTGGGCCAGATCAGAGCCTCCGTCAAAACCGGCCCGGCTCATGGTGAGCGAGAGGGCGACGAATGGATTCGCGACGACGCGCCAAAGGTCGAAGCGCGCCGCGGAGGGTACGAGGGGCCGAGGCACGATCGAAACGAGCGCCACCTGCTGCCGGCGTTCGAGGACTGCCTGATCGACGAGATCGACCGCGTCAGAGCTGGCACCTAAAAAGCCAACCTTACTCAAACCTTGTTGGGTTGCCGGGCATGGCGTGGACGCTGGGTAGCGTGCCGTTGGTAGGGCGCGTATAGCGCACGATCTACTGACAAAACGAACAGCGTCCATGCGTGATCCCATCGACCCACTGGCCTATGTGCTCCGCCGCTTGCGGCACGCGAAAGGCAGCACCAAGAAGACCTCGCCTCCGAGGCAGGCATCACCGTCGCTGCCCTCGCGCGTATCGAGCGCGGCCAAGCAGGCCCACAATGGACAACCGTCAGACAAATCATCCGAGCCCTACACGTCAGCCTTGTCGAACTCGCTCAGGAGGTAGAAAGTGCGCCTGTGCCGCCAGCGAGTCCATAGAAGATCGTTGGGGCTCCGGCATCGTCCCGCGTGGCCCTATCCAGCCCGCCGACGCGGCGAGACGCTGCCAACTCGGAGTCAATACCCGTCGCTCAGACCACTTCTGTTAGCAGGAGCGCTGCTGCGTGCGAAAAGGCAGCGACGCTGAGCTAGGCGCTCCGGCCCGACCAGCGCGACCGGCTGCTCACGGCGTGCGAAGAGTGCATCGCGGACATGATCCCGCGAGGACCGAGAGGCACAACATGCATCAGACTCCGGCTAGCACCCCTCTGCCGAACAATCCCAGCCCAAGCCGAACGAATCAGGCGCGCCAAGACGCGATCGTCCCGCAGGTGCCTCGACCGTATGCAGGATCATTAGTCCCGAGCTTTCGCGTCCTTGCCTCCCGGCCTGAGCCCTTCCCCCCAAGACACGTTCTCCGCGAAAAGCTGCGCGGCCTTGAGCTTGGCACCGATGATCGCGGCTTGCCCGGTGTGCGTCCCATATCCAATCGGGGACGGATTCATGTCACTTATGAGATGAGGCGCTACGACTTCGTCAAAGCCCTTGGACACCGCGTCGATAACCCCCCAGGGCGACTCTCGCTTGAATGCGCCACCAAGGACGATTGAGTCGGGAACGACAGTGTTCGCGGCGCGGCCGAGAGCGCGTCCAACGAGAACCGCAGCGTCCTCCAAACGCTGCGCTGCAGGACTATCGGGACTTTCGGCGATTTGTGTCAGGAGGTTCGTTGTGCGCTCCTCGGTATCGGCGCCCTCGACTCCGCCAAGGTCGTCAAACACTGCCGTCAGGGATGCGTAGCTGGCTACGCAGGGGCGTCGACAAATAGAGCAACTTCGATGCGAAACATCTTCAGGCAATGCCTCGTGCAGGTACGCGTCAGCGAGTCCGTTCGCGTTGTGCAGAAGTCCATCAACGACAGACGCGGCACGCACGTTGCTCGACCACTTGACGTACAACAGCGATAGCGGTCTTGGGTTGTCCCCCCTGAGCGCGTCTAGCTCGGCAAGCGCTCCGAGATTAACATCGGAATCAGTATCAAACAGAAACGGTGCAGGCAAGCGTTTCCTGAACTGCGCCCTAAGCTGAATGTTGCTCCAGTTCCCTGTTCCCCGAACTGTCTTGTCATCGCGCAGTGGATACGGGGTCCCGACCAAGATTCCCTGAATAGTCTCGGACGGAAACTCTTCTTTGATTCTCTTCGCGATGTCATCGAAGGCGCTTGACGGATCCTCGTCAGCTCGCGCAGCGCCTTCAAGAGGCGGCGTATTCGGATCGTCCCGCGCAGCAGCGATGCGCCAGTGTCGTGCGCCGATGTCGATGCCTAGGAGTAGCGGCATCCGGATCGATAGCTCGAACCGGGCGCCTTTGCCCCCCTCGCTGGATACGAAGCCCTTCTTGCGCAGCGGACCGCCCGCGCTCAAGTGGCGGTAGATCGTAGCCTGATCCATCCCGATGCCGGCAGCTATCTCGGGACACGTGCTGCCTGGATGCGTCGCCAGGTGCCCAAGGATGCGCTTGTCCGTATTCGACCAGTTTGATCTTGACAATAGGTTCGCCCCCTCGCGCGAAGCCGCGCGGCGTGATTGTCGCATGTTTGTCGCAATGCGATTGCACGCGCCTGCGCTCCGGTTGCAGCTAGTCGCGCGAGGCTCGCAGTTTTTTCGCGTTTTTCCCTGGAAACAAGCCGATTTTGGCGGCTCGGCTCGGATATAAACCTCGAAAACTGCAACCCGCTGGGAGGTCCTGAAAATGCTGGTCCAACTGCACCAAGCTTTGGCTCTCGACCAAGAGTTCGTCATCGGCCCCGCCGACGCCGTGCTTGAGTGCCCGGACCGCGAGCAGGACGTGCTTCGCACCGAGCGTGAGGCCGCCGTGATGTCCGCGGGCGTCCAGGTCGGACTCGCGGTAGTCGCGCACCGGGTTCCCGTCTATGCGTCGCCTTTTCCGCTGGCGACGCTGGTCAGGTTCCCACGTGTCCTCGACGAAGGGTTCGAAACGCTGTTGGAGGAGACCCGCGCGCTTCGCTCGAGCGCCGGCCCCGCGCTCCGCGCCGGCGGATGGTTGGCCCAGCAGGTCGCGCTCGTCTTCGGTGACGGCGAGCGCACCTGCGCCAGAGTTCTGCCGCCGTTCAGCTGGCAGGAGTGCTGGATGCCCGAGCCTGAGTACCTCCTCGACATCGTGGAGGTCAGCGACTGAAAGCACGAGGACGGGGCTCGTCGGCTCGACCAGCTCGGCCGGCTCGGCAGATCAGTGTCAATCCGAGGACCGAAAGGACAAGATGGACGCAAACTCCCACTCCCACAACCCGACGCCGAGAGAGCCCGCCACACCCGGCGAGGGACGCGGGCATGCCTCGGATGCCGTGACCACATTCGAAGTCGATAGTCCGGATGCGACTACAAAGGTCGTGGTTACCTGGAAGCCGGCGGACCAGGACCACCTGGCGAAGCTCGTTCCGGGCTGGGAAGACCTCATCGAGGATCGCTAGCGCCCAGCAACACACTAGTAGTTCAGACCCGAGCTATTCCCGCGCGGCGTCCGTTTCCGCAGGATAGAAAATAAACAGAACCTGGGCGCTCCTGGGATCCGCGCTTCGGCCTGCAGAAATACATAGGTTTGCAGGCTTTTTAGTCAGGGAGACAGGTATGAACCTGCGGCTCCCGGAGCCCTGTCTGCGCGCACGCCGATTGCTCACGCTGAGAGTAGGCACACAAACGGAACCCTATTGGAACCACGGCCCCGCCACCCGCGCACTTAACCGAAACAACACCGCTCTCGCGAGGCTTCTCCACATAGCGGGGCGGGATTGAAACACCACCCCCGACCGCTGAAGGCCTATCAGCAGGCCCACGCCGCGCGTCGAAGAACGATGGCTCTTTGAATGACCGGCGCTTCGCCGCCCTGAAAAACACGAAAATGCCGTTTGTCCTTCTTTGCGCAGGAGTCCGTAGGAGATCCGCGGTCGTGTTGTGGTTCCTCGCGTACGCGTTGCTCGGACGTCGCTGTTGAGGGTGTTCCTCGACAGCGACGTCCGGAGCCTGGAGGCGCAGGCTGGTGCAAGCAGGTAGAGGTCGAGATACTCGACCCCGCGTCGCCCTTAACGCCCTCTAACACGCCCCGCGACGTCGCGAGCTGGCGTTACAGCGAGCGGCTCGCTCTCGTCGTCGGGCTTGGTGCCGCGCGCTTCCTCGCTCGCCGGAGGATTGTCCGACGCATTGCGGAGGCGGTTGACGAGCTCGTCGAAGTCGAGTGGTTCGTAGAGCACGACGAGAACATCCAGGCCGGATTCGGCGGGCTGCTGTTTGTCGCCGGACGGCGGTATGTCCGGAGCGTCGCACAAATCGGGCGAGGAGGACGGAATGGGCTCGCCGTCCTGCTCAGCGGTGGCGTCCGCGAGGGCATCGCGCTGCCATTCGAGGAGTCGGTGAGTGACCGCTGTGGAGACATCCGCGAGCCATGCGTTGATATCGATCAGCTTCGGGCCGAATCCGCGGGGTCCGGTTCCAAACGCGGCGATGCCGATCGATTTCATGCCCGCCTTACGCGCCTCCTCGAGCGCCGAGGTAACACACGTTCGGATCGTTTTGCGATCAGTATTCCCGCGCCTATCCATAGCGGCGACGTGTATGACGGCCTGGATCGGAGACGGCAGACTCCCAGCGTCGGTGGACCAAGCTTCGCCTCGGCGAAACGGACCCTGGGACAGCGACTGTCGCTCGACATCGGGTCCGGCAGAGGCCTTGATCGCCGATGCGATCACGGTGTACATGCGGCCGTCAACGTCATCGTTGCTCAGGACGCAGTCGACGGCGATACTCGTGATATCGCCCTCGATCACGGACAGTGATCCTGCACCAGGAACCTCGCGAACCAAGGCTGCTGGGTCGCGCGAGTCGCCCTCTCTCCATGGTCTCGCGCGAGCGCGAGCGGTGGATGACAACCGGTCGGGTGACCACGGCTGCGGGAGCCCGCAGGCGCGACACCGATCCTCGACCGGCTCGACAATGCGCGCGCCACAGCGACCACAGCGATCGATCAGCAGCGACCCGCACACCGTGCACGTTTCGGTTTCGAACACGAAATGCGCGCGGAGCCGCGCCTGCCCCCATATCGACGCGCGCGATAGGAGCTCCGCTCTCGCGCCTTCAGACATGTGTCCCTGTGGGCAGGCACGAGCGGGGACGTGAAAGCCGCCGTCGGGTTTTGGGAGCGTCTCGGCGTAGTTGCCTATGCGCCAATCCTCGGCTTCGTACCAGCGGGGGTCGCGTCCGCAGCGAACCGCGAGCCGGTTCCAGGCGCGTCCGATCCGCCTCATGAACTCCGAGATCGCCGAGGGAGATTCGCCGTTCGCAGCCGGCTCGCTCATCTCGGGGTGCCTGTTGCTCCAAGGGCTTGTTTCTTGAGATCTGCCGCCTCAACGCGAAAGTCGCTCTCGGCGAGGTTCCTGCGCTGCAGGTGGCTGAAGATCTTGACCGTGTGATCTGGGGCACCGTGCAACGCGTCCTGGAGGCGAATGTAGGTGCTCTCGACTTCCTGGCGGAGCGAGCTGAGCTCCTGGTCGATGCGCTCGTCTGCGTCGGGGGGTTTGGACGGCGCGGCGCCGCCGGGCGACGCGCTGGGGCGCTCGGGCTCACGAGCGTTGGCCGAATCTTCAGCGTGCTTGAGGAGACGGACCTTGCTTATGAGCGCGATCTGTGCGAGCTCGACAACCCAGCGGTGCTCGCGATGTCCGCCTACTTGATCCTCAATGGCTCGTCCTTCGAGCGCACGATACTCCTCGATGTCGTGACCGTCCGCCAGCGCGAAGTCGCACTCGGCCCGTCCGAAAATCAGGGAGAAGTCGATCCCTTCGCTGGAGTGAAGCGTGTCCATCTCCGGATAGATCTGTTTCGCTTGTAGTAGCGCCCAGGCCCGGAGCCCGTCATCGGACAGCATGAGCACGCCGGTGAGGCTGTCGTCGTCGAGCAGTGCGGTTCCGTCCGGGCGGAGCTCGCAGCTGACCTGTTGCGCGGCTTTTCGGGCCGCGTCAGGCAGCGGATCGCAGAGCACTTGAGCACGGTAGGCGACCCAGCTGAAAATGTCCGCCCGTGTCGCTGCCACCTCGTGATGGGCGTGCTTGTCTTCGTCGTGCTTGGAGAGGGCGAGGATCGCATCCGAGACGTCCGCGAGCTTCGCGAGGGTCCCTTTGACGACGCGCAGCCGCGCGAGCGGACCCTCGGCCGCGGCCTCCTGTGCCCGCTGGAAGAACTCGGTCTCGAGATGCAGCCGCGAAAGCTCGTGGGCCTCAAGCGTGCCCTTCTCTGCGGACACCTCTTTGGCTTGGCCGAGGAGATGCAGTGCGTGGTCATAGTTACCCACGGCGTTGTTGAGCTTCGCCGCCCAGTAGAGCGAGAACCTCTGCAGCTGGCGGTTCGAGGAGTCCTGGGCGGCGTGACGCAGCGTCTGCAGCGCCGGGGTCGTCTTGCCGTCGAGGAACTGCTGGATTCCCTTCACAAGTCGGCTATAGGGATGAAGCTCAATATCCTGCAGAACGACGTAGCCTTCTAGCGACGCCAGGCGGCCTGCGATTGAATGAACACGAGTCCGGTAGTCCGGCTTGTCGACGATCTCCTCGTAGTCGGTCTCGATGACTTGGAGTACCAGGTCCTCCGCGTCGGCCTCGATGGCATTCAGATTCGATTTGGCCTTGAGGTCCATCGACCGGGCCTCGCGATCGCTGGCCTCCTTGGCCAGACGAAGCGTGTCGTTGACGAGCGTCAACGTCTTCTGGCTCTCACCCAGGAACGAGCTGTAGCTTTCCTCTGTCCTTCGTTGAGCTGTCACCTCCGAGGAAACGGCGAGACCGTGCAGCTGACTCTGGCGCCGTTGGTCGCGAACACTGAACACAATCCCGAGGGCGCCTCCGGCCGCGAGGATGGAGACAAGGATGGCAACTGGTGTAAGGATCCGATTGTCGAACTCGTCGTTGGTGGTCCGGGTGTCGGCGAGCTTGTAGGAGAGTTCGTTGACGCGGCCTGTGAGCTTTTCGATTTCTTTGGCTGTGCCCTGCGGCGTCTGCGCTGCGGCGATGGCCGGAACGGCAACGCCGAGCATGAATGCCACTGCGACGAGTGAGACCGACGCGGTCCATCTGCGGTGCTGGTTACTGCGTCGTTTAGTGTGCACTGCTCGCGATCGTTCCGAAGGCTGGAAGACGCAAAGGCTACAGCACGGCTCGCGCACACGCCTGCCGTGGCAGGCGCAGCGGCCTTCCCGTCTTGAGGCTGAACTGAGCAACGTCAACCGCTCGGACTTCTAGTCCCAGGATGGAGTCACTCTGCCGTCCTCATCCGCGCGAAGCGCACGCCCGGCTCAACACCCCACGGCATCTGCCACGCAGCGGCGACGTGCCGGAGAATCGCCAGTAGCCCCACCCACCTCCGACCTATCCCACGAGCACGAACTGATTCACCGGAGCGATTCATGGTGCGGTTGGGGGGGCGAGTTGGCTGAGGTGACGGGGTTGTTGAGTGGCGTGCTGGTGGAGTGAGGTGGCGGTTAGGATGGGAGCTGGGTCAGGTGGTGCCGAGTCGCGGCCTGGCCAGCAGCTATGTGGTCTAGCTAGCGCTTGCGCCTCATATCCCGAACCGGGGGTGGCGGTCGGCGCTATCGTTTGATCGACGATGAGCGCAGAGCGGATGTTTGATGTCGTGATCGTGTCCGAGGCTGAGGGCGGCTACAGCGTGTTCGTGCCCGAGCTGCCGAGCGTCGCTACACAGGGCGAGACGATCGAGGAAGCACGCTCCAACGCCCAAGAGGCGATCGAGGGGTATCTCGAAGTGATGCACGAGGATGGGCTTCCCATCCCCTCCGTGCACCGAGACCGCGTAGCGGTCCACGCCGCGTGAGCCATACCCCCGCCGTTACAGGCAAGCAGCTCCTCAAGCTTCTCGAAGGACAGGGCTGGTACGTCAAGCGCATCCGCGGCAGCCACCACATCCTGCGCCACCCGAGCATCCCCGACGCGATCCCCGTCCCGATCCACGGCAACCAGTCGATCAAGAAGGGCACGCTCGGCAACATTCTGCGCACCGCCGGAATTAGCCGAGAAGAGTTCGACCGTCTTCTCTGACGCTGCTCGGCGTGAGGCAGTAGCCGACACCCCACGTCGAGCCCACCCAGCCGACGGCGCCAGCGTCAGCGAGCTTGCTGCGCAGCCGCGAGGCGTGCGTATCCACTGTCCGCGAGCTGTCCTGCGACGGATAGCCCCACACCCGGCGAAGTAGCTCGGCCTTGGCGAAGACTCGGGTCGGCTCGCGGGCGAGGTAGAGCAGCAGCGCATATTCGCGCCTGCGTAGCTCCACCGGCATCGAGCCATACATCACGGCCCTTGTGGCGGTATGGATCGTCAGCGCCTCGCAGCGAATCACCGACGGCGTGTCGCTCATAGACCTCCGCAGCAGCGCCCTTATTCGTGCGAGCAACTCGGCGTAGACGAACGGAGCGCGGATCACGTCATCAGCGCCAGCCTCAAAGGCACGGAGCGTGTCCGTTGGGTCGCTACTTGTGCTCATCCATAGGACTCGTGCTCCGGAGCCCGCGAGCTCGCCTCGGCGTAGGGCACGTAGAGCGCCGAGCCCCGCGCCTCTCTGCGATGTACGACCAAACACGATCAGATCGACCTCGCCGAGCATCGCGGGGTCGCTGACCAGTCGCACGTCGTAGCCGTCAAGCGCCAGCTCATCAGCCAGCGCTTCGTTTTCGCTCTCCTGGCCGTAGATCCCTACGACCAGGGGCGCAGCTCGCGGGATATCCTCCGGCTGCATGGGAAGGTCCTGCCTTTCCGTGCCACGCCCCCGGCTGTTAGCGCAGCGCGGGGGCACTTTTGATGTTGCTCGCCGGCCATCTTACCGCTTTGGTCATGGCCTGTTTGGTTCTAGGCGTCGAAGATGCCCAGCATGGACCCAGCGATCCAGCACTTCGGCGAAAACGTCCGCCGTGCACGCCACGAACGAGGATGGACCCAAGAGGACCTCTCCGCAAAGACAGGACTCGCCACAGTCCAGATATCCCGCATCGAGCGAGGCAAGCGCGAGATCAGACTGACCACTCTCATCCGACTACTCGACGCATTTGGTGTGCCACCCGAGGCGCTGCTCCAGGGCCTGATCGCCGCAGACTAGGTCAACGCTCACGAGCACTGAAGCAGTGGGCTGGTCGGCCGGCCCACGCCGGCCGACCAGCGGGCGAACCTAGATCCAGCCACGGCGTTTGCCCTGGTCCAGCAGCATGCCGAGACCGGCCACCGAGATCAAAACCCGGATCAACCATTGATCCTTGGGACTCACGTCGCACCCCCTTTCCGCGAAGCACATCATCCTGATGTGGGTTATGGGCAGCCCGATTTGACTACCCGTCGGCATATTATTGGCCCGCAAACATCAGTCAATAGGCCATAGGATCTTTTCTAGTTATCGTGGGACAAAGTGAGATCACAAACCACAACGGAGTGTTATAGGGTGGCAAAATGGGCGTAATGGAGTCAGGGTGGCTCGACTCACGAACGCTCCACTCGATTGCTATTGAGCACGGGGTCACCCCGCGCTCTCTTGAGCTATGGCGCTCCCGCGGGCTACTACCGGCGCCGACCCGACAGCCGAAAGGTCGAGCCGTTTGGCTCTACCCGCCGAACACCGAGCGCCAGCTAGAGCGACTCGTGCACTGGCGCGGCAAGACCAGAAACCTCAGCCTCATCGCGATTGCGCTGTGGATAGAGGGATTCCCGATCGAGGTAGAGCGCATCCGCACCGCGCTCGGCGCGGTCGCCGCTCAGATGGCGAGCGAGCTCAACCCAAGTGGCGATATTCCCGCCTCAATCGACCAGCAGGCACGCAAGCTTGCTGGAGCCCGCGGCAAAAACGCCTTCCCCCGAATCGTGAAGATGAAAGCCGACGAGCGAGTACGCGCCTGCGGCTACCTGCTCGCCGTCGCTCTCGACGCCAAGGATGAGATCGAGCATCGCAAAGACGACGTCGTCCTCGTCGAGCGCATGCTCGGCCTACGAAGTGGACAACACGGAGGCCTGGCTAATCACGAGCCGTACATCGACGCCGTGCAAAGCCTCAGACCCGTCATGTCGGTCGAGAAAGTCCGCGAAGCGCTCGCTGCAGCCACTCACCAGCAGCTTGAGCTGACCCGTGTGACAGCCCGCCTGACAAGGGTGTGGATGCCTCTCTTGCTGCCCGAGATGCTCACCGAACACAGCGCTTCTGCGACGAACCCGCTACGCAAGCTCGCCGAGCAGAACTTCAAGGACCCGCCCGTCGAGGCTTACGTCGTGCAAATTTTTCATCAACTGCTCGCTATGCACGAACGCCAGCCTAAGAGTGATGAGCTGAACCAAGCCATCACGGCTCTCCAGTCCGTCGCGACGGACCTAGCGATGCTGAGCATCTTCCCGGTAGACAAGCGCCAGGAAGTCCTGAATCAGCTACCCGCCGATACCCGGAGACCAATTGTCAGCGAGCTCCGCCGACGAGCTGCGCCGTCTTAGTGGGCGCAATCGCAGCTCCAGTCAAACACCCCGGCCGTATTCGCTGGCCGCCTAGTGTCACTCCGGGTCTAGGATCCATATGGCCGCATTCCGCAATGGCTCAACCGACCTGTCCGCAAGTCCAAACTCCGGTGTTCGCCCTTCCGACCTGGTTGCTCTAGGAGTGCTGGAGACTGCCCTCGCGATTGCTCGGGATTCCGGCGAGGATCGTCCGCCGCTTGAGATCATCGCCGGCTCTCTGGCAGAAAGCGGAGTCCAGCCGGCATGCGGCAGGCGCTCGGCTCGTCTGCTGGCTCGTGATCGAGACGGTTGGCTTCTCAGGCTGAGAAGTGCCGATCGCAGCGCAAGCGCCATCAATGCTTACCGTCACGCCATCGATGATCTGCTCGCTTGGGCTGAGCGTCGCGAGCGGGTAGGCGAGCTGTTCGAGGAGCGAACGGTGGTGGACTACTTCGCCGAGTACCGCGAGCGCTGCACTCCGGCACCTGCCACCTATCACCGCCGGTTCCTTTTGCTGCGCCGTTTCATGCGCTGGGTGAGCCAGCGAAACGGCCTGCCGGACCCGTTCCTCGAACTGCAAGCCCCTGCGAAGCCACGCCAGGAGAGCGACTGGCTTACGCGTGAGGAGTTTGCCCGGATGCTGGAGGCGGCGGCGCGTCCTGAGCGAAACCACGCGGGCCTGGCTGAGCGGGACCAGCTCGTGTTGCTGGCGCTGGTGATGACGGGTCTCCGTCGCTCGGAGCTGATCGCACTCGACTGGCGAGACATGACGCTCGACGAACCTCGCCCTTCGGTCCTCGTGCGCCGTGGCAAGGGCGGCAAGCCGCGCCGCCAGCCACTGCCGAGCCAGCTCGTAGCGTGTCTTGAGCGCTGGCACGCCGAGTACCACCCCTCCCCTGCCGATCCGGTCTTTTGTGGCCTGGGTGGCGCTCGGCTTCAGCCGACGATCCTCGCGGGCATCATTCGGCGTGCCAGCACCAGGGCCGGGATCGAGAAGCATGTGACCGCGCACACCCTGCGTCACACCGCTGCGACGTGGCTGCGTCAGGCAACCGGCGACACTCGCCTGGTTGCCGAGTATCTGGGCCACTCGGACCTCTCGACGGTGAGCCGCTACGCCCATGTAGCCAAC
Organism: uncultured Solirubrobacterales bacterium; assembly: GCA_963785435.1. Classification (GTDB taxonomy): domain Bacteria; phylum Actinomycetota; class Thermoleophilia; order Solirubrobacterales; family Solirubrobacteraceae; genus Palsa-744. The sequence goes on along the minus strand of CAWAVE010000005.1, from coordinate 1,069,734 downwards.
GAGGAGCTCCACACCGCAGCGCAGGCGCTAGCCGACGGCCCAGCCGAGGCCCACGGCCCGATTACTGCACCGGTCACTGAGCGTCCGGCGACCAGGGCCGCGAGGCACCTGCACCCCGGCCAGCTCGCCGCCTGGTAGCAGGCCCTCCGTCGTCCCCTGGGCGTGCTAGAAATCAGCGTGCGATGTGGAGCGTTGCCGGATGAAGTTCCGGGCGCCCGTGTCGAGCGATCCCATAGAAATCGCCCAGGCAGGCTGCCTCGAAGCTCAACCATGACGAGAACTCAGCGACTCGACATATAGAAAAACCCCGCCGGAGCGGGGCTTTTCCTTAGCAGGTCGATAAGCCGGATTCTGTCGTTGAACGGCCATCCATCTGAGCGGCCTACCTGGACCTTGGCGGGCAGCCTTCGAGCGGTCCTGTTTGGCCTTGCATCGGGCGGGGTTTGCCCAGCCGCCGCGTCGCCGCGACGCTGGTGCGCTCTTACCGCACCATTTCACCCTTGCCGGCCCGCCGTTCACGTGGGACGGCGGACTTAGGCGGTTTGTTTCTGTGGCACTTTCCCGCGGGTTTCCCCGGGTCGATAGCTCGACCACCCTGCCCTGTGATGTCCGGACTTTCCTCGAGGGCTAACGCCCCCGCGGCCGTCTGATCTGCTCCGCAAACGTAGCGGCTCTGAACCTCGGGCAAAAGATCTGACAGCTCGCGTGCCGCTCCGCCTCTTTCGATGTGAGCCTCAGACGCGTCTGAGCAGCCCAACAACGCGCCCGAGAACCTTGACCTCTTTGCTGCGGATCGGCTCCATCGTCTCGTTCTCTGGCTGCAGCCGCACGTGGTCTTTTTCGCGAAAGAAACGCTTGACCGTCGCCTCCTCACCAAGCAGAGCCACCACAACATCACCATCGGTCGCCGTCTCCTGCGGGTGCACCACCACGTAGTCGCCTTCTAGGATCCCGGCGTCCTTCATCGAGTCGCCACGGATGCGCAGCAGATATTCGCCGTCCCCACCACCGGCGATCTCGGGCACTGAGACATATTCCTCGACGTTCTCCTCCGCGAGCATCGGCTGCCCGGCGGCCACCGACCCAAGCAGCGGAAGACCTTCCGTGCGAAGCATCCCTCGCACGCTGTCCACTGTGCTGCCCACCGCGCGATCGAGGAGCTCAATCGCACGCGGCTTCGATGGGTCTCGCCGCAGGAGCCCGATCTTCTCGAGGTTCGCAAGATGTGCATGAACCGTCGAAGAGGATGCGAGACCGACTGCTTTGCCGATGTCTCGCACTGTTGGTGGATAGCCATACTTGGCCGAGTACTTGCGGATGAAGTCAAAGATCTCCTGCTGGCGCTTGGTCAGATCCATGCCTGGATGCCTCCGCGTTCGATTGTCTGTTGCAATTCGCCGAACATGTGTTCGCAATCTAGCGCTCACCGTGGACGGACGCAAGCTCTGGCGTCGTTTTGCCCAAAGCGGGGTGAGATGACCGGGGCTATACTCGCGCACTCTGCGCTCGTGGCGGAATTGGTAGACGCGCAAGGTTGAGGGCCTTGTGGGGAGTTTTCCCCGTGGTGGTTCGAGTCCACTCGAGCGCATGTAGCTGTTCGCCTGAACTCAGGGCTTGGGCGGCGCTTGAAGGTAGACCAGGCGATCCGTGAGTTGCTGATCCGCGACGTCACGGATTGCGATGAGGAGGGGGCCGATGCCTGCGGCACGGCGCGAGAATCGCGATGAAAGCGCGATCAGAACGCCGGGATGGTGATGTCCGGTTCCGAGATGATCGGCGGAGATGCGGGTGAAGTCGGCGACATTCTCCGTGAGCAGCGTGCGCCCGTCCGCGATTGCAGCCGCAAAGACCTCGGGGTCGGAGCTTCCTGCGAACCCGAGCTCGATGACGATCCAGGCATCGACATCGGCCGCCCGCAGTGCCTGGGCGAGACTCGGCGAGTACATCTCATCCAGTAGCAGCTTCAATGCTTCTCGGCGACTGCCGTTTCGCGACGGTGCAACTCGATACGCGCAGCGATCTCATCCGGATAAGCAGCGCGATAGCGAAGCGCGGCGTCCACCTGCGGACGGGTGAGGACCGAGGCATCGACGAGCGCCGCCACGGGATCGGCCTCCGTCGCCAGATCCTCCACCGACATCACGACCTCCCACACATCGGGTCCGCCAAGCAGCCCCGCGCGCCGGCCGGCCGGCCCATCACGGAACGTGATGAACGGATGTTCGTCGCGGCGGGCTCCCTCCTCGGCATAGCGACGCAGTCGATCCGAGAGGGTCTCGCCCGCCGTGCGTGCCCGCAGGCGAAGACGTTCCGCGAGGGCATCGTCGAGGCGCACCGAAACATTTACCGACATGTTTTCAGCGTAGCACAACGTCCACAGCGCCTCTCCCGTAGCTACACGGCCGTGCGCCATCATGTGCGCGTGGCAGAACTTGAACTTGCCCGAAGCGCTAGCGACCGCCGTCTGTACGAGATTGCGGGTGTTGGCACGCTGCGCTTTGCAGGGCTCCTCTCACGCCGTGCGACCGCCGAGGCGGACGCCACCGCGTGGTCCTTCGATCCCCGTGGCTTTTGGCAGACCACGATCGAGGCGTCCGATGCCACGGGCACCGTTGTCGGATCCTTCGCCCCGCGAAGCTGCGAAGTGGTGGCACGCTGCGCTGGGGCGAGCGTGACCTCGAGCTGCGGGCGAGCCTGTGGAGGGAGCGTTACGCATTGGCAGACCACGACACTGAGCTCGCTCTGCTTGATGCCAGGAGCTGGGGCAAGCGGCCGGTGACGATCACTATCGACGAGCCCCGCTCCGTGGATCCCGGCTTGCTGCTGTTCGCCGCATTCGCCACGCGCCAGTTGGCTAGCGACGCCAGCGCCTCCGCCGGCGGTGCCTCGGCGGTGGCGGCAACCGGATAGCTCGCCGATCAGAGTGCCTTCACGCCGCGCTCACATGCATGAGGAGGAGGAACATGGCGGTTAAACGGATGGACAACATGGGCATCGTCGTTGAGGACCTCGACGGGGCGATCGAGTTCTATCGCGAGCTCGGCCTCGAGCTGGAAGGGCGAGGCATGGTGGAAGGAGAGTGGGCTGGGCGCGTCACCGGGCTGGGCGACCAGCGTGTCGAAGTCGCCATGATGCGCACGCCAGATGGCCACGGCCGGCTCGAGCTCTCGCGCTTTCACGAGCCACCTGTAGTCGCCGATCACCGGAATGCCCCGGTGAACTCGTTGGGCTATCTACGCGTCATGTTCGCCGTGGACCACATCGACGAGACGCTCGCGCGGCTCACCAAGCGCGGCGCGCAGCTCCTCAGCAGCGAAGTGGTGCAGTACGAAGACGCCTATCGACTCTGTTACATCCGCGCGCCCGACGGTCTTCTCATCGGGCTCGCCGAAGAGCTCAGCTGAGCATGGGCCTCGTCTGTCAACTCGACTTCGGAGACCGCTCGCGGGCTTGGCCGGACTCGGCGTGTCTATGCAAACGACGCCGCTGCCCGTCATACATCCGCCAGATCTCGTCATAGACATCTTGAGCGACGAGAAAAGGAGCCAACTCCTGTTCAGCGTCCCATCCGTAGGCCTCGAGCATCTCCTGTACGGAGCGCTCGCTTGCTCCGTGGATTCGGAGGCTGCCGACGTAGCTCGCAACATCCCAGTGGACCGGTCCTCGAAAGGTGTCCTCGAAGTCGTTCCACACGAGGCGCCGAGGCGTGCGAAGCAGGTTGCGGAGCGAGACGTCTCCGTGCAGCGCCTGGGTCGGAAGGCTTGATTCAAAGACGTCAGGCCGCAGCATGTCCAGCTGCTCACGAAGCGACGAGATCGCCTCGCGCTCCTGGGCGTCGGCTGGCCTCAGCTGGCCAAGCAGACGCTCAATGTCTTCGCCAAGCTCACGCAGCCCGCCCAACTCACCCTCGAACGGCCGTAGCGCATCGTGGAGATCTCGCAGCAGTCGACCAAGCCCGCGCGCGTCGTCGAGGTGGGCTGTGTGGACCTCAGGAGCCGGCTCGACTTCGGGAATCCATTCGGTGAACGTCATCCACAGACCGTCGTGGCAGTACGGCCCCGGCGCAATCAGCCGACTCGGTGACACGGTCAGCTCTGACGCTGCCAGAAACTCGAGCACGGAGACCTCGCGTTCAAGCCATCTGCGCGGATCGGCGTGAAGCGCCACCGTTCCGCTCATCACGCGAGCAACCACCGCCGCGGGAGCAAGATGCACCAGCACGTTGCTGTCCGCATGGATGACGACAGCCGCGTTTGACTTCAACCCAAACGCAGACGCAACCGTGCGGGCAGCCGCCAGAGCACGCTGTTCGAGAGCGCCGACCATTTCGCGCAATCTCGCAGACGTGACAGCCAGCCGCAGTAAGTGGTACGCGTCAGACGCCAGCGAGCAGCTCGAGGAAGGCGCGCGGTGAGAACACGGGGATCTCGCCCTCGAGGACGAGAAGGTCCTTGTCACCCGACACGAGAGCCGCGCGATGCGCCGATGCAAGGACGATCAGATAGTCATCGTCCGGATCACGGGAGCGCACTGACGAGCCCGTATCCGGGTCGACGAGCACACTTGAGCTGTTGGCAACCCAGCGCACCAGGTCAACTGCGTCTGGCTCACTGATGCGTAGCCGAAGCTTGGGATATGCAAGTGCTCGTTCGAGCTCTCTCAGCAGTGCCTGCGAAGCGACCAGTTCGAACTCGCCCCCGGCAACCGATCGCAGAACGTCTGCCGGGGCGCCCTGTGGCGAGAGCGCGCCGGAGATGATCACATTGGGGTCGAGGACCGCCCGCACCGTCAGCGGCGTCTAGTCTTGTGCTGCGCCTCAACGGCAAGCGCCGTAGCGTCACGCTCGGAGAGGTTGTTGCGCTCCCAGAGGCGCTCGAGTAGGTCGAGTCCGAGGTCGCGACGCAGTGAATCCTCGATCACCTGGCTGTCGCCGCGGCCTGTACGGGCCGCACGCATCTTCACTGCCTTCATGACGGACTCGTCGATTGTGAGCGTGGTGCGAACCTTGGACATCTGCACCGCACATTAGCATCTTGATGCGTGCGCATCAAGATGAGTCATTGTCAAGCGTAGCTATTCATCTGTGGCCCACCGTCATACTTGAGCTGTGAGCGAGGCTGGCGACTACTCCTTCTTCGAGAGCCTCGAAACGCATCGCGCGCGCATCTTCATGCGGCTGATGCGCCACCTTCCGAGCGACCCTCGCTGCGCGATCTGCCGCGCGCCCTATGGAGGCATCGGCGGGCGTCTGATGGCCCGCTTCGGCTTCGCTCCATCCCGCAAGAACCCGCGCCTATGTAGCGAATGCTTCGAGAAAGCGCCGATGGGCGGCCTGGAGATGGAGGTCGGTGTCCTGTTCGCCGATGTCCGCGGTTTCACCTCGCTCGCCGAGCGCCAGACGCCGGATGAGCTCGCCGCGCTGCTGAACCGCTTCTACGCCACCGCCGTTGAGGTGCTCTGCGAGCACGCAATCATCGACAAGCTCGTCGGCGATCAGGTGATGGCGCTCTACATCCCGCGGATCTTCCCGGGCGAGCCCGCTGAGCACATGCTGGGCGACGCGCATGCTCTACTCGCAGCTGCGGGCTACGGCGAAGGACATCCTTGGGTGGAGCTCGGCGTCGGTCTCGACTTCGGCACCGCCTATGTCGGCAATGTCGGCGCGGGTGACGTCAAGGACTTCACCGCCATCGGCGACGTCATCAACACCGGTGCGCGCCTGCAAGCTGCCGCCCGCAGCGGCGAGATCGTGATGTCCACTCGTGTCCACGATCGCGCCGGCGAGCACGCCGCGGGCGTAGAGCGGCGTGAGCTGGTCCTGAAGGGCAAGGGCGAGCCCGAGGTCGCGATGGTCGCCAGCCGCGCCGCAGCTCGCGCACGATGAAACTCCCCAACTCAGCACACGAAGCCCGCCCATGGCGCATCCGCGAGATCGCCCGCGACTTCACGCTCGAGGATGTTTGGGCGCTACCTGTCTTCGGCGCGCACGATGACTTCGCAGTGCTTCTAGAGCACGCGCTTTCCTTCGATCCCGCCGACTCCGACTCGCTCCCCACGCGCCTGCTCTGGCGCATCCGTGACCTGCTCGGCAGCCTCTTCGATCTCGGCCGTGTCTCCGAGCCGACCGAAACCGCCCGCCACACCCAGCCCACGCAGCTACCGATCCCCGGCACCCACGAAACCTCATTGGCTGGCCGGCTCGCGCCCGATCTGCGCCACACGCTCGGCGATGCGCGCGTCGGACCAGCGCTTTTCTCGCCCCTCTACCGCACCGACACGGAGTACGCAGGTGAGATCTCGAACAAGACCGTTCACGCCGTCATTCACCTCGCCTGGGTCGATCAAGGCACAGGTCGCTACCAGGGCCAGATGGCCATTTACGTGAAGCCTCGCGGCACGCTCGGCAAGGGCTACATGGCGCTCATCAGGCCTTTCCGCTATGTGATCGTCTACCCCGCCCTCATGCGCCAGATCGAGCGCAGCTACGCGCTCGCGATCGCCGCCCGCTGAGCCACGCGACCACGATATGGGCATCGATCCTCAACCCCTCTCCCCTCGCCGACGCGCTCGGCGTCATCGCCGACGCGCGGCGCGCGCCGACGAGACGCTCGAGCTGGCCGCGCGCCACCTCGACCCCTCGCTCGTCGACGTGCTCGGCATCCTCGGCTTCGACCAGCCGTACGTCTCCGCGCGGGGCTCCTACCTCTACGACGCCGACGGCCGCGCCTACCTCGACTTCCACACCGGCGAGGGCTTCGCCAGCCTCGGCCACAACCACCCCGACGTGCGCGACGTGCTGCAGGCGACGCTCGCGGCCGACCTCGTCGACGGCGTGCAGATCCACTACTCGCCGCTGGCCGGCATGCTCGCCGAGGCGCTCTGCGCAGCGTCTGCCCGCGAGGCCTCGACGCCGTGTTCTTCGCGAGCACCGGCGCCGAGGCCGTCGACTCGGCGATGAAGTTCGCGCGCGCGGCGACGCGGCCGGCCACGCCTGCTCTCGTGCGACAGCAGCTTTCACGGCGTCACGCTCGGGCCGCTCTCGCTCGTCGGCGACGACTTCTTCAAGGAGGGCTTCGGCGCCGCTGCTGCCCGGCTGCGAGCGCGTCGCCGTTCGGCGACCTCGACGCGCCTGGAGGCGGAGCTGCGCACAGAAGGACGTCGCCGCGTTCATCGTCGAGCCGATCCAGGGCCGCATGGTGACGCTGCCGCCCGAGGGCTATCTGCAGCGGCGCGCAGGAGCTGTGCCGGCGCTACGGCACGCTGTTCGTCGCTCGACGAGATCCAGACCGGCCTCGGGCGCACCGGCCAGCTGGTTCGCGCTCGAGCACTGGGGGCTCGAGCCCGACTTCGTGCTCGTCGGCAAGGCGCTCAGCGGCGGCTACATGCCGGTCGCCGCGATGGTCACGAGCCGCGAGATCTACCAGCAGGCCGTCGGCACGCTCGAGCGCTGCTACGTGCATCAGTCGACCTACGGCCGCAACCGCCTGTCGATGGCCGCGGGCCTCGCGACGCTGCGCATCATCGAGCGCGATCGCCTGGTCGAGCACGCCGCGCGCATCGGCGCCGTGCTGCGTCGACGGGCTCGCCGAGCTGCAGCAGCGCTACGAGATGATCAAGGAGGTCCGCGCCAGCGGGCCTGATGATCGGCATCGAGCTCGGCGCGCCCAGCCCGCGGGCCGCGCGCTTGAACTGGCGCCTGATCCACCTGGCCAGCGAGGGGCTCTTCCCACAGCTGATCGTGATCCCGCTGCACCGCGACCACGGCGTGATCACGATGGCCGCGGGCAAGAACGACGTGATCAAGCTGCTGCCGCCGCTGACGCTCTCTGAGAGCGAGGCGCACAGAGCTTCCTCGCCGCGCTCGACGCCGTGCTCGCCGACTGCCAGGCGCGGCGAGCAAGAACTGGGCGGTCGTGCGCGACATCGCCACGGCGACGCTGCGCCGCCGCACGCCACGGCACGCCGGCGATCGCGGCGCCGCGTCGCGGCAAGCCCATCGATCCCTCGCGCGACGCGTCTGCCTGCTCACCGGCGCTAGCGGTTTCATCGGCGGGCCACCTCGCGGAGCGCCTGGTTGACGAGGGCTACGCAGTTGCGCTGTCTCGTGCGCGCCAGCAGCGACACCTCGCGCTGGCGAGCTCGACGTCGAGATCGCCGTCGGCGACCTCACCGATCCGCCGTTCGCTCGCACGCGCTGTCGAGGGCTGCGACTACGTGCTTCACTGCGCCGCGCTCGTCTCCGACTGGGCGACGCGCGAGGAGATCGCACAGCATCAACGTCGCCGGCACGCGCAACCTGCTCGACGCCTCCGTCGCGCGCCTCCGTGCGGCGCTTCGTCCACTTCAGCACCACCGACGTCTACGGCTATCCCGGCGCCACGGCGATCGACGAGAGCTACACCGCCACGCGCTTTCGCAACTGGTACGCGCAGACCAAGCTCGAGGCCGAGGGCGAGGTCCGCGCGTCGCCGAGAGGCACACGCGCTCGAGCGTCGTGATCCTGCGCCCCGCGACCGTCTACGGCCCCCGCTCGCGCGACGTCGTCGGCGAGATCGCACGCGCGATCCGCGCGCGCCACATGCTGCTGATCGACGGCGGTCGCGCGGTCGCCGGGCTCTGCTACGTCGAGAACCTGATCGACGCGCCATGCTCGCCCTGCGCCACGAGCGCCGCGCCCGGCACACGCCTTCAACGTCACCGACGGGCTCGCGGTCACCTGGAGGCAGTTCACCGACGGCCTCGCCGCCGGGCCTCGGCTGCTCGCCGGCCCGCTGGAGCCTGCCTTACTCGCTGGCGCAGCGGCTCGGCTTCTCGCTCGAGCACGGCTACCGCCTGCTGCGCCGCGACCACCGGCTTGAGCACGGGTCCGCTGCTCTCCCGCCAGGCCGTCCAGGTGCTCGGCCGCGACCAGGACTTCAGCAACCGCAAGGCGCGCGAGCGTGCTCGGCTGGGAGCCGCGCGTCGACTACGCGCGCCGGCCTCGAGGCGACGCTCGCCTGGCTGCGCTCCGAGCTGCTCAACCCGCGAGCCGCGCGCTGAAGAACGCGAGGATCTCATCGCGCGCTGCGATCGTCGGCTGGCCCGCCTCGTCGATCAGGTGCGCCGTCACCACGCTGTGCGGGCTCGCCACCACCTGCTCGAAGAACGGCGGCGGCGCCGGGTTCGCCGCGCTGTCCGGGAGCACGCGTCCCACGAAGCGCTCGCCCAGCGCCTGCGAGTAGGCCGCGAAGCGCTCCGCGCGGCAGTGTCGATCGCCGCTGAAGCGGTAGGCCATCACCGTCAGATCCTCGCGCTCGAGGCGCTCGCGGACCTGCAGCAACTCCTCCGGGGAGATCTCCAGTCCAGCGGGGTCATCAAGCGGCAGCGACGGCTGCGAGAGCACCGGCGCGAGCATCGCCGGCTCAAGCATCATCGACAGCGCGAAGTTGCCCGTGAAGCACATGCCGATCGCGCCCACCCCCGGCCCGCCGCACTCCGCGTGTGCGAGCCGCGCCAGCGAGCGCAGCCATTGCGTCACCGGGCTTGAGCTGTTCGCAGCGAACGCGCGAAACTCCTTGCTCACGCACGCCCGCTGCAGCACCGCCGTGCCCTCCTTCACGCGCGGCAGCGCACCGTCGCGCCCGAACAGCGAGGGCATGTAGACCGTGAAGCCCGCATCTCTCACCCAGCGGCTGAAACGCGCCACGTGCGGGCTGATGCCTGGCATCTCCGTCATCACGATCACGCCCGCACCGTGACCGCTCACGTGCACGACCTTCGCGACCTCTTCGAGCGTGATCTCGCGCGCCTCGAAGTCCCCGAGTGAGTCATCGACATCTAGCACGCCCAAAAATATATACGATCGTACGTCTATATACTAAACTCAGCGTGGTGAACTCCAGCGAGCCAAGGCTCGACGGGCGCCGCGCCCGCGGCCTGCGCAGCCGCAACGCAGTGCTCGCCCGCTCCGTGCAGCTCGCCTCGCGCGATGGCCTTGAAGGGCTCACCATCGGCGACCTCGCCACAGACCTCGGCGTGCACAAGAGCAGCGTCTTCGCGCTCTTTGGCTCAAAGCTCGAGCTACAGCTCGCCACGCTCGCAGCCGCGCGCGCGATCCTCGTAGAACAGGTGATCGATCCCGCGCTGCCCAGCCCGCGCGGGCTGCCGCGGCTCGCCGCGATCGGCGAGACCTGGTGCGCCTATCTCGCCTCTGATGTCTTCGCCGGCGGCTGCTTCTTGTGCGCCGCCTCCGCCGAGATGGACGGGCGCCCAGGCGCTTTGCGCGATGCGGTCGAGGAGGTGATGCGCGAGTGGATCGGCGTGCTCAGCGCCAACATCGAGGCCGCGATCGCGGTCGGTGAGCTGCGCGATCAGATCGACCCGGCGGCGCTGGCCTTCCGCCTCAACGCGCTCGGCATGGCAGCCAACTGGCAGCGCCAGCTGATGGACGACCCCTCGGGAATCGCCCACGCACGCGCCGCCTGGCAAGCCGAGCTCGATAGATCAATGCCCAGCTAAGCTGGGTCGATGACCTCCACTCCCGCGCTCAGCGCTCCAGCGAAGGGCGCGCCCTTCGACACCACCACGATCGAGCGCCGCGCCCTCGGCGAGCACGACGTGCTGATCGACATCAAGTTCTGCGGCATCTGCCACAGCGACATCCACCAGGTCAAGGACGAGTGGGGCGGCTCGATCTTCCCGATGGTGCCTGGCCACGAGATCGCCGGCGTCGTCGCCGAGGTCGGCGCTTCTGTGAGCAACTTCTCCCCCGGCGATCACGTCGGCGTGGGCTGCCTCGTGGACTCCTGCGAAGAGTGCGAGCAGTGCCTGGCCGGCGAGGAGCAGTTCTGCGTCAAGAACGCCGTGCCCACCTACAACGGGCGTGAGTACAACGGCGAGCCCACCTTCGGCGGCTACAGCCAGCAGGTCGTCGTCAAGGAGCGCTTTGTCGTGCACATCCCCGACAGCCTCGACCTGGACGTCGCAGCGCCGCTGCTCTGCGCCGGCATCACCACCTACGTGCCGCTGAAGCACTGGCAGATCGGTGCGGGCTCGAAGGTGGCCGTGATCGGCATGGGCGGCCTCGGACACGTCGCCGTGCAGATCGCTGCCGCGATGGGCGCCGAGGTCACCGTGCTCAGCCAGACGCTCTCAAAGCAAGCTGACGGCCTGCGTTTTGGCGCCAAGCACTACTACGCGACCTCCGAGCGCGCCACCTTCAAGGAACTCGCCTCGAGCTTCGACTTCATCCTCAACACCGTCTCCGCGAACCTCGACATCAACAAATATCTGCGCCTGCTGCGCGTCGACGGCACGCTCGTCAACGTCGGCGCACCGGCCGAGCCGCTCTCCGTACACGCCTTTACGCTGATCGGCGCACGGCGCAGCTTCGCCGGTTCCGCCATCGGTGGTTTGCCCGACACCCAGCAGATGCTCGACTTCTGCGCCGAGCACGGCGTCAAGCCCGAGATCGAGCTGATCGGCGCCGAGGACGTCGACGCCGCCTACGCGCGCGTGGAGAGCAGTGACGTGCGCTACCGCTTCGTGATCGACGTCGCCACGATCGGCACCAGCGCCGAGCGCTAACCTGAAAAGACGATGATGAGCACTGCCGAGCCGATGACCACCCGTGGCGCCCACTACACGGCGCTGCTCGAGACCATCGATCACCAGGGCCCCGCCAAGCTGCACGCGCGTGAGCGCGAACAGCTACTCGAAGCAGCCGATGCGCTGCTCTTCAGCGAGCCCGAGAACCAGCAACTGCTGCGCAGCGCCGAAGAGCTGATCGAGTCGCTCGAGGCGAGCGAGCGCTGGTCGGCCGAGAGCTGCGACCAGCTGCGCGAACACCTCTACGGCTGCGACGACTCAGCCCACATCGCCTGAGCGCGCCTCAGCTCTTCGGCGGTAGCGAGCGCGCATAGGTCACGCCCCGCGCCACCCAGCGTTCGAGCTGACGCTTGCTGTTCACACCCTCATCCGCAACGCGCAGCCAGCCCCGCATCGTCCTGCCGCGCATCTCGAAGGGATACGCGTGCGGCTTGGCCAGCAGCGCGTCGGTTTCACTCGGCTCAACCCGAAGCATCAGCCCGCCCTGGCCGCTCGCCGCGACCGACATGTTGCCGTGGATCAGGAAGGCGAGCCCGCCGAACATGCGCATCTCGGTGACGCCGTCCTCCATCGCGATCAGCTCGCGGATGCGGTTGGCGAGATCCTCGTCGTAGGCCATCTAGACAGGCGATTGTGCCCGATCTCGCCTCAACCCGCTGCTGAGCGGCGCGCCATGTAGGTCAGGTGGGTCACGCCAGGCGCCGGCACCACATCGCTGCAGTCAAGCTCGACGCCCGCGTCTGCGACGTTCGCGAACAGCCGCGCTCCGTCGCCCAGCAGCACGGGCACGAGGCGCAACTGAAGCTCGTCGATCAGCCCCGCCCGCAGATATTGCTGGGCGGTCTCCGCACCACCCGCAAGCGCGACGTCGCGCTCACCCGCCGCTGCTTGCGCCTGCGCGAGCGCCGACTCGATCCCGTCGGTGACGAAATGGAAGGTCGTGCCGCCCGCCTTGACCAGCGGCTTGCGCGCGTGATGGGTGAGTACGAACACCGGCATGTGAAACGGCGGCTCCTCCCCCCACCAGCCGTCCCACGGATCCGCTCCCCAAGCGCCGCTTCCGCCGAACATGTTGCGGCCCATGATCGTCGCGCCGACGTTCTGCAGCGAGCGCTCGACGATCTCCGTCGAGGCGTTCACCTCGCCGCCCTGTTTGCCGTGCGCTTCACGCCAGGCCGCTAGCTCGAAGGCCCACTCGTGCAGTCGCATACCGCCGATGCCGAGCGGGTTCTGCTCGCTCTGCTGCGGCCCCGCGATGAACCCGTCGAGCGATATCGAGATCTGAAACCTGACGCGAGACACCTCCACACAAGTTAGGCGATCAGGGCGCGCAACAGCTTCTAAGCTCACTGGAGGCGGCCGAGATCCCATCCGGTCGCGAGCAAAACGAGGAGAGCGCGCGATGGCCGTGAGCAGCCCCAACGAGATCAACCACGAGCGCGTCGAGGAGCTGACGCGCATCGAGCTAGAGGCGCTCAACGCGCGCACCGCGGGCTCGGCCGCGATGTACGAGCGCGCGCGCCGCTCGCTCAGCGGCGGCGTCGCCTCCTCCTACCAGCTGCGCGACCCCTGGCCGATCTACCTCGACTCCGGCGAGGGGCCAGCGGTGACCGACGTCGACGGCAACCGCTACTGGGATTTCCACAACGGCTTCGGCTCGATGGTCCAGGGTCATGCGCACCCCGCGATCGTCGCGGCGGTGCGCGAGCGGGTCGCGCTTGGCACGCATTTCGCGGCCGTGACCGAGGACACGATCGTCGTCGCCGAGAACCTCGCCGCGCGCTTCGGTCTCGAGCGCTGGCGCTTTGTCAACTCCGGCTCGGAGGCCACGATGGACGCGATCCGCATCGCCCGTGGGCTCACCGGTCGTGACACGATCGTCAAGATCTTCGGCTCCTACCACGGCCACCACGACGCCGTGATGGTCTCGATCGGCGTTCCCTACGAGCAGATCGGCGACCGCGAGAACCTCGCCTCACTGCCTTACGGCGCCGGCATCCCCAAGGCAGTCAGCGACCTCACGATCGCCGTGCCCTTCAACGACGCTGAGGCGATGGAGCGACGCATCGCGCGCCTGAGCGCTGAAGATCGCAAGCCCGCCTGCGTGATCATGGAGGCCGCGATGATGAACCTCGGCGTCGTGCTGCCGCAGGACGGCTACCTCGAGCAGGTCCGCGCGATCACCGCGCGCCACGGCATCGTGCTGATCTTCGACGAGGTCAAGACCGGCCTCGCGATCGCCGCCGGCGGCGCCACCGAGCGCTTCGCCGTCCAGCCCGACATGGTCACGCTCGCAAAGACGCTCGGCGGCGGGATGCCATCGGGCGCGATCGGCGGCAGCGAGCAGGTGATGAGCGTCGTGGAGGACGGGGGCGTCTACCAGGTGGGCACCTACAACGGCAACCCGCTCACAATGGCCGCATCGCGTGCGAGCCTCGAGCAGGTGCTGACGCCCGCCGCCTACGCGCACCTCGACCACCTCAACGAGCGCATCCTCGCCGGCTGCGAAGCCGTGATCGAGCGCCACCGGCTACCCGGTTATGCGGTCGGCATCGGCTCGAAGGGCTGCGTCACCTTCTCGCCCGTGCCGATCGTGGACTACGAAACCTTCAAGGCCAGCCAGGACGCGGCCATCACCGACCTGGCCTGGCTGTGGAACATGAACCGCGGCATCTACATGACGCCCGGCCGCGAGGAGGAGTGGACGCTCTCGGTGCTGCATAACGACGAGGCGGTCGATGCCTACGTGCAGGCCTTCGACGAGATGGCCGCCGCGCTCACCGCCTAGCGCGCGCGGCGCCGCCTCGTTTTAGCTTTCGCCCGCGCCCTCGTCGACGATCTCGAACCACACGCAGTTGCCGCAGCGCCTATCGATTCCCCAGCTCGTGGCCTGGCTGTCCACGAGGAACAGCCCGTAGCCGCCATCGAGACGGTCGGGGTCGCGACCGATCGCGGTGAAGCCCGAGCCCTGGTCGGTGACCTCGATGCGCACCGCATCGCGGCTCAGTTGCCGCGCGCAGAGGTGAATGTCGCTCGCCGCGGGCGCGTCGGAGTGCACCACCGCATTGGAGACCAGCTCGGAGACAAGCAGCGAGAGCGTGTCGAGACCCGCGCGGCTGAATTCCCGTTCCTTGGAGAACCCCGTCACCGCAGCGCGCGCCAGCGATGGTGCCATCGGGTCGCGTTCCAAGGTGAGGCGCAAGGTGGATTCATCCTCTCGCTGTGAGCGTTGGTCGGAGTCAGTCATCGCGTTGCGCCGGGCCCGGGACCGCGGCCCCGAAGGGCAGTGCCGCGTCGGCGCCCGTCATGCGCAGGACCGCGTTGGCCGACTCGTGTTGAGATGGGATGAGCGCCAGCTCCCACGGCTCAGTGCGGGCTCGTTCGTTGAGCTCGATGAGCAGACGCAAGCCTGATGAGTCCATAAAGGTCAAGGCACTCAAGTCCAGTGTCAGGGTCGTGGGTTTGTCGGCTAGCCGTTCATCCACATGGCGGGCCAGTACCGGCACGGTGCTGAGGTCGAGCTCGCCACTGATCCTCAACAACCTGGTTGCCCCGTCACCCTCTTCTCTAACCTCAAAAATGCCTGCACTCGTCACATTGCGCTCCTTGATTGACTCACAACCCGAGTCTTTTCGCAGTTCATGACTCGAGCCCTGCCTCGCGCGCCCGCGGCGAGCGCCGACGCAATGCGATCGCCGCCGTATCGTCGGTTTGCGCGCCTGTCTGGAACTCTGCCAAACGCGCTGCGAGCATGTCCAACAGCTCGCCCACAGCCGCAGCACTCAGCTCAGCGAGCAGCGCACGCAACCGCTCCACGCCAAAGCGCTCAGCGTCACCGCCCTGCGCGTCGGTCACGCCGTCGGTATAGGCCAGCAGCGTGCTGCCCGGTTCGAGCACTAGTGGGTGGTCTTGCCATTGCGCATCGGGGAAGGCGCCAAGCAGCGGGCCGTGCTCGCCGAGCTCGCATACCTCACCGCCGTTCGCATACAGCGGCAGCGGATGCCCGCCGACCGCGAGCAGCGCCGAGCGATTCTCCAGGCGCAGGCACAGTGCGGTGCAGACCGATAGCTCGCGGCGCTGCTTGAGCGTGCGGTCGAGGAAGGTGAGTAGCTCCGCCGGGCTCGAGCGGAACTCTGAGGCGCTGCGCACCGTGTGTCGCACGAGCGCCGTCAACGCGGCCGCCTCGATGCCCTTGCCGGTCACGTCACCGATCAGCACCATCCACGCGTCGCCCACGGACCAGATCTCATAGAAGTCGCCGCCGACCATGCTCGTCTCGATCGCAGGCAGATATAGGCTCGCGAGCTCGTAGTCTGGGATCTCCGGGAGCTGGTCGGGAAGCAGGCTCTGCTGCAGCGTGCGCGCGATCGTGGAGCGCTGGCTGTACAGGCGCGAGTTCTCGATCGCCACCGCCGCACGCGCGGCCGTCTGCTCAGCGAGCGCCAGATCGAGCTCATCCAGCTCGCGCGCCGACTCCGCGCTGACGAGCGTCATCGCGCCGAGCACCGTGCCGCCCACTCGCATCGGGACGATCAGCACCGAGCGCATGCCTACCGCGCGCAGCAGCTCGAGATGGCGCTCGTCCACAGCCGCCGCGAGCAGCATCTCATCGGTGATGTGCGCATAGCGCAGCGGCTCACCGCTGTTCAACACGAGCCCGAGCCCCTGGCCTGGGTCGAGCCGCTCGGGCACGTAGCTGCGCAGCTCTTCGGCGAGCTTGAGCCGGGATGGGTCGACGTGCGCGACCGCCACCGTGTTGCGCGTGCCGTCCTGGTTGCGCAGGTCGACCGCGCACCAGTCCGCGATATCGGGGACCACCAGCTCGGCGACGTTGCGCAGCGTCTGCTCGTAGTCGAGCGAGGAGGCGAGCGCCGTGCTGGCCTCGGCGAGGAACTCGCTTTGCTGCTCGGCGCGGCGCTGCTCGGTGACGTCCTCGATGATCGTGATCGTGGCCTCCGTCGCGCCCGTCTCATCGAACAGCGGTGAAGCCTTCAACAGCTGCCAGCGCAGCGCGCCCGAGCTGCGGTGCACGGTCCGTATCAGCAGCGGCTCGGCCTCTTCACCGCGGAGGATGCGCACTGAGGGAATGTCCTCCATCAGCACCTCGCGCCCGTCGGCACCGCGCACCACGTAGTCGCGCATGATCGCCGCTGGCGGTGTCTCGCGCAGCTCTTCCCAGGAGTCGAAGCCGAGCTGATCGAGCGCGGCGCGGTTGGCGTAGACGATGCGGTCCTCACGGTCGCGGATCGTTACGGGGTCGCTGAGCGAGCCGACGATCGCCTCGAAGCGCTGCTCGCTGCCGCGCAGCGTGCGCCGCAGCTCCTCGACCAGCGCCTCGCGTTCGCGCTCGCCTTGCGTGCGCTCGCTGACGTCCTGGACGAACGCGTGAAAGGACCAACGATCGCCGTCGCGCAGCGCGGAGATCGTCATCTCGACGGGAAACTCGCTGCCGTCCACGCGCAGCGCCGACATCTCGATTCGCTTGTCGAGCACCGGGCCCACGCCCTCCTCGAGAAAGCGCCGGATGCCCTGCGCGTGCGCTTCGCGGAAGCGCTCGGGGATCACGAGCTCGGCGACCGCCTGCCCCATCGCCTCCTCGCGGCTGCGGCCAAAGAGCCGTTCAGCGCTCGGATTCCAGTAGGTCACGAGCCCCTGCTCGTCCATCGCGATAGCGGCGTTGTGCGCGCGGTCGAGGATCGACTCCGTCAGGTCAGCCGCCATCGCTCGCCATTATCTCCGATCGGACCGCCCCGCACACGATCTGCAGTACCTTGCGCAGCGTGACGCTCGATGAGTTGAAGGCTGCGGTGGCCGCGGGAACGATCGACACGGTGCTGCTTGCGATGACCGACATGCAGGGTCGCCTGCAGGGCAAGCGTCTGACCGCCACGCATTTTTTGGAGGAGGTCGCCGAACACGGCGCCGAGGGCTGCAACTACCTGCTCGCCGTCGACGTCGACATGCGCACGGTCGACGGCTATGAGATGTCCTCCTGGGAGCGCGGCTACAGCGACATGGTGCTGGTGCCCGATCTCGCCACGCTGCGAGGAGTGCCCTGGCAGGAGTGCACCGCGATGTGCCTGGCCGACGTGGCCTGGCCGGACAGCTCCGATGTGCTCGCCTCGCCGCGCCAGATCCTGCGCCGCCAGCTCGCGCGGCTGGCCGAGCGCGGCTGGAGCGCAAACGCGGGCACCGAGCTCGAGTTCATCGTGTTCCTCGACACCTACGAGGAGGCTTGGCAGAAGGGTTATCGCGACCTGCGCCCGGCGAACCTCTACAACGTCGACTACTCGCTGCTGGGCACCGCGCGCGTCGAGCCGCTGATCCGCCGCATCCGCAACAGCATGGCCGCCGCGGGCATGCGCGTGGAGGACTCAAAGGGCGAGTGCAACTACGGCCAGCACGAGATCAACTTCCACTACTCAGACGCGCTGCGCACCGCCGATGAGCACGTGATCTACAAGAACGGCGCCAAGGAGATAGCCGCACAGGAGGGGACGGCGATCACCTTCATGGCCAAGCTCGATGAGCGCGAGGGCAACTCCTGCCACATCCACTTCTCGCTCGCCGATGCCGATGGCCCGTTGTTCGCGCGCGATGACGGCGTGTTCAAATCGTTCCTCGCGGGACAGCTCGCCTGCCTGCGCGAGATGACGCTGCTGCTCGCGCCGCACATCAACTCCTACAAGCGCTTTGCGGCCGGGAGCTTCGCGCCGACGACCGTGGCCTGGGGCCACGACAACCGCACCTGCTCGCTGCGCGTCGTCGGCCACGGCGCCGGCCAGCGCTTTGAGAACCGCGTGGGCGGCGCCGATCTGAACCCCTACCTCGCGCTCAGCGCGATCATCGCCTCGGGCCTGCACGGCATCGACGCCGGCCTCGAGCTCGAGCCGGCGCTCGAGGGCAACGCCTACGCCGCACAGGAGCGACCGCAGCTACCCGTCACGCTACGCGACGCGCGCGAGCTGTTCGCCGCGAGCGCGGTGGCCCGCGAGGCCTATGGGCCGGAGGTCATCGCGCACTATCTGAACGCCGCTGACGTGGAGCTCGAGGCGTTCCAATCAGCCGTGACCGACTGGGAGCGCGTGCGGGGGTTCGAGCGGCTGTGAGGCCGCGCGCCGAGCACGATGGCTGAGCTGCGTGCGCAGCCCACCGCGATGTCCGGCGCTCCGGATGCGATCTTCGCGCCCGTTCGTTCCTACACAGCCTTCGAGGAGACCGTCGAGCGTCTCGGCACGGCGATCAAGCTGGGGCTGCTCGAGCCCGGCTCGCGCCTGCCGGCTGAGCGTGAGCTCTGCACGCGCCTGGGGATCGCACGCTCGACGCTGAGGCAGGCGCTCACGGCGCTGAGTCAGAGCGGGCACGTGCACGCCACGCGGGGTCGTCGCGGCGGCACGTTCGTCTCGGACCCGCTGCCGCCCGCGGACCCGCCCTCCGCGCTGATGCTCGCGCAGTGGCGCGACACCTGCGACCAGCGTCTCGCCGTCGAGCTCGCCGTGGCGATGCTCGCCGCCGAACGCGCCGAGGCGGCAGACGTGGACGCGCTCGAACAGGTCGCCGACGCGCTCGACGAGATGCTCGAGGACTTCACCGCCTACCGCCAGGCGGACATCCGCCTGCATGTGGGCCTGGCCGAGGCCACGCGCTCAGCCAGGCTCATCAGCGCGGCCACCGAGGTGCAGGGCGCGATGACCGATCTGATCGCCTACATCGCACACCCGCCGCAGGTGCTCTCCTCCTCCAACGCCCAGCACCGCCGGTTGCTCGCGGCGGTACGCGAAGGCGACGGGATGCGCGCGGTGCGCGCGATGGCCGAGCATCTGCAGGGCACCGAGCACGTGCTCGCCGGACTGTTGCCCAACGGCTGAAAGCCGCGCACGAGCCCGCGGCGAACGGCTGCTTGGCCAGCTGTATGCAACTCCTCTGGAGATTTGGGGCAGATGCCCTTGACATCCATCCGCGTTCGCGCCTATTGTCACGATCGAAGGACGGAAGACCAAACCTTTTCTCGACGAGGGGGCCAGCAGATGAGCACGACGTCCGGGACTCTGAGCGCAGACGAACAGCACCTCGCCGACCTTGGCTACAAGCAGGAGCTGCACCGCGGCTGGAGCTCTTTCTCAAACTTCGCGATCTCGTTCTCGATCATCTCGGTGCTCGCGGGGTGCTTCACGACCTACGGGCAGGCGCTCAAGAACGGCGGTCCGATCGCGATCTCGATCATGTGGCCGATCATCAGCGTGCTGATTCTCTGCGTCGCCTTCTCGATGTCTGAGCTCGCCTCCGCCTACCCGACGGCGGGCGGCATCTACTACTGGGCCTCGCGGCTCGGCGGCGCCGGCTGGGGCTGGTTCACCGGCTGGTTCAACCTAATCGGCCTGGTTGCGGTGGTCGCCTCGGTGGACTACGTGTGCGCGTCGTTCTTGATGAACCTGCTTGGGCTCTACAACGTGCACTTCGTGTTCGATTTCTCGAAGGCGGCGGCGTTCACGGATGTCCATTACAGCGCCCATGTGAACTTTGCGTTGTTTGCCGTGATCTTGTTGATACACGGCCTGATCAATGTGTTCTCGAGCCATCTCGTGTCGATCTTCAACGGCATCTCTGTGTGGTGGCACGTGATCGGCGTTTCGGTGATCGTGATCATCCTGATCGCCGTACCGAGCCACCACGCGAGCCTCTCCTACGTGTTCGGCCACCGCTCCAACGTGTCGGGCTTCGGCGGCCACATGTACTGGTACTACGTGCTGCCGCTCGGCTTCCTGTTGACGATGTATACGATCACCGGCTATGACGCCTCTGCGCACGTCTCCGAGGAGACGCACGACGCGGGCGAGGCGGCGCCGAAAGGCATCTGGCGCTCGGTGTTCTACTCCGCGGTGATCGGCTGGATCGTGCTGCTGGCGATCACGTTCGCGATCCAGAAGAGCCACGAAACGGAAATCCTCAAAGCGGGCTTCCCGGCGCTGACGATCTTCACGAGCGCACTCAGCTCGGCGGGAGCCAAGGCGGTCGTGCTGATCTCCACGATCGGCCAGCTGTTCTGCGGCATGGCCTGCGTGACGAGCGCCTCGCGCATGACGTTCGCGTTCTCGCGTGACGGCGCGGTGCCGGGCCACAACCTGTGGCGACGACTGGGTAAAAACCGCACACCCACGTGGGCTGTGTTGTTCGTTTGCCTGTTCGCGCTGATCATCACGATCCCGGCCTACTTCCCGAACTCACTCGGTACGCCCGTGGCGTTCCTGGCGGTGACCTCGATCTCGGTGATCGGGCTCTACATCGCCTACACGATCCCCGTGTTCCTACGCTGGCGCATGGGCGCGGGCTTCAAAACGGGCTCGTGGACGCTCGGCTCGAAGTACAAATGGGTCAACCCGATCGCGTTTGTGTGGGTGGGGCTCTGCGTGATCATCTTCTGTCTGCCGTTCTCTCCTGAAGGCGTGTTCTTCAAGTCCGGCTTCAACTGGTCGGCGGTCAACTACGCGCCGCTCGTGACGCTCGGCGTGATGGCCGCTGTGACGATCTGGTACGCGGTCTCGGCGCGTAAGACGTTTACGGGCCCGATCCGCACGATCGACGAGCTCGACAGCGAAGAGTCGCTGCCGCCGATCGCCCAGGCTCCGTAGAGGCGCGGCCCTGAGCGAGCAGCTTTCAGTCCTCGAGCCCGCCACCGAGGCGGTGCTCGCCGAGGTCCCGCGGGCGGGCGTCGCGGAGATCGACGAGGCGGTCGCGCGTGCGCGCGAGGCGCTCGCCCCCTGGCGCGCGCTGGCGCCGGGCGAGCGGGCGCGCGTGCTGCGTGCGCTGGCCGATCACCTCGAGGCGCATCTGGAGGAGCTCGCGGTGCTGGAGGCGCGCAACGCGGGCAAGGCGATCGGCGACGCTCGCGGCGAGATGGCGATGGTGGTGGACACCTTCCGCTACTACGCGGGCGCACCCGAGCGCCTGCTCGGCGACACGATCCCGGTGGCGGGCGGTCAGGCATTCACGGTGCGCGAGTCGCTCGGCGTGGTGGGGCTGATCACGCCCTGGAACTTCCCGCTCACGATCGCCGTCTGGAAGCTCGCGCCCGCGCTCGCGGCGGGCAACACGGTGGTGCTGAAGCCCGCCGAGCTGACGCCGCTGAGCGCGCTGCGCTTTGCGGAGCTGGCGCTCGAGGCGGGTCTGCCCGAGGGCGTGGTCAACGTGGTGGTCGGCCCTGGGCGCACGTGTGGGCAGCGACTCGTGGAGCACCCCGACGTGGCGAAGATCGCGTTCACGGGATCAACTGAGGTGGGACGCTCGATCGCGGCGGCGGCAGCGCAGACGATCAAGCGCGTGACGCTCGAGCTGGGCGGCAAGTCAGCGAACATCATCTTCGCGGACGCCGACCTCGAGGCCGCCGCCGCGGCGGCTCCGCTCGCGGTGTTCGGCAACGCCGGCCAGGACTGCTGCGCGCGCTCGCGGATCCTCGTGCAGGAGGATGCGATGGAGCGCTTTCTCGCGCTGCTCGAGCCGCACGTGAGGAGCCTGCGCGTGGGCGACCCGCTCGCGGAGGACACGCAGATGGGCCCTTTGATCTCAGCCGCACAGCGCGAGAGCGTCGCGTCGTTCCTCGACGACGAGGCGCCCGTGGCGTTCGCAGGGAGCGCGCCGACAGGTCCCGGCTTCTGGTTCGCGCCGACGGTGCTCGCGCCGGCAGCGCCCGAGCAGCGCGCCGCGCGCGAGGAGATCTTCGGCCCGATCGCCGCGGTGATCCCTTTCCGCGACGAAGCCGAGGCGATCGCGCTCGCCAACGACACGATCTACGGCCTCTCGGGCTCGATCTGGACACGTGACGGCGCTCGCGCGCTGCGCGTGGCGCGCGCGGTGGAAACGGGCGTGCTGTCGATCAACGCGAACACCTCAGTGCGCGTGAGCACGCCGTTTGGCGGCTTCAAGCAGTCCGGCTACGGCCGCGAGCTTGGGCCGCACGCGCTCGACGCCTACACGGAGCTGAAGACGATCTACTACGCCACGGAGGGAGCATGAGCACGGAGGGCAGGCTGGCAGAACGCGTGTGCGTGGTGACGGGCGCAAGCGGCGGCATCGGCGCTGCGACCGTGCAGCTGTTTCGTGCGGAGGGCGCGAAGGTGGTGGGCGTGGATCTGCTCACCGACGCGCCGGGCGATCTGGCGCTACAGGTGAACGTGACCGACGAGCAGCAGGTGCGCGCGATGTTCGCGCGGGTGCGCGAGGAGTACGGGCGCATCGACGTGCTGTTCAACAACGCGGGCATCTCCCCTACCGACGACGGCTCGGTGCTCGAGACGACGCTCGAGGCCTGGGAGCGCGTGCAGCAGGTCAACCTGCGCAGCGTGTTCTTGTGCTGCAAGCACGGCATCCCGCACCTGCTCGAGAACGAGGGGCCGGCGCGCGGCTCGGTGATCAACACTGCATCCTTCGTGGCGGTGATGGGCGCGGCGACCTCGCAGATCTCCTACACGGCGTCCAAGGGCGGGGTGCTGGCGCTCTCGCGCGAGCTTGGCGTGGAGTTCGCGCGCCGCGGCGTGCGCGTGAACGCGCTTTGCCCCGGCCCAGTCGACACGCCGCTGCTGCGCGAGCTGTTCGCGAAGGACCCCGAGAAGGCCGAGCGGCGCCTCGTGCACGTGCCGATGGGGCGCTTTGCGGAGGCGATCGAGATCGCCAAGGGCGCGCTCTTCCTCGCAAGCGATGACGCGAGCTTTGTGACCGCCTCGACCTTCCTGATCGACGGCGGCCTCAGCGGCGCCTACACGACGCCACTCGACTGATGCTCGGCCGACTCGACCACGTGGGCTACCTGACGGCGGACCTCGAGGGGGCGGTGCAGGAGTTCCAGAGGATGTTCGCGCTGCCCGTGGCGCGGCACATCGAGCGACCGCAGTTCGCGCTTCGCGGGGTATATCTGGGTGAAGGCGAGGGCAACATCGAGCTGTTCACGTTCACCGAGGCGGAGCTGCTCGCAACTCGCTTGGGAGATGCGCGGCAACTGCTCGATCACGTGGCCTATGAGGTGCCAGACATCGCGGCGAGCGCGGCGCTGTTGCGTGCGGGTGGCGCGCGCTTCGCCGGACCGGACGCGCGCGCTGAGCTGCATGAGCCGGTGGACCTCGGCGGCGTGTGGCATTTGTGGACGCTGCCCGAGACGACGTTCGGGCAGACGATCCAGCTGTTCCAGCGAGGGTGAGCGGCGCTCAGGCGAAGAGCTCGAGCAGCTCCTCGCGCACAGCCTCAAGCGGGCCGGGATCGCGACGGGCACGGGCGAGGATCAGGGCGCCCTCGATCGCGGAGAGCGCGAGCAGGGCGCGGCGCGCGGCGCGATCGGGCGGGAAGCCCGCGGCGCACAGGCGCGTGGCGATCGCTTCGAGCCAGGAGTCAAAGACGGCGGCGGCGGTCTCGCGCAGCTCTTGCGAGGCTGCGGCGGT
Organism: uncultured Solirubrobacterales bacterium; assembly: GCA_963785435.1. Taxonomy (GTDB): domain Bacteria; phylum Actinomycetota; class Thermoleophilia; order Solirubrobacterales; family Solirubrobacteraceae; genus Palsa-744. The sequence goes on along the minus strand of CAWAVE010000005.1, from coordinate 1,045,723 downwards.
CTCGAGCGCGACGGTGGCGATCGGGCAGCCGTCGCGGTAGTGGGAGTTGCTCAGCCCGAGGGCGAGCGCGTCGATCAGGCTCGCCAGCGCACGTCCCGGATCAGGCTCGGCGGCGAGGATCGCGGCGATCGCACCTTGCAGTTGCGCCCCGCTCTGCTGCATCGCGGCCGCAGCCAGCTCCTGCTTGCCGCCGGGGAAATGGAAGTAGAGCGAGCCCTTGGGCGCACCGCTACGCGCGACGATCTCGTTGAGGCCCGTGGCGCTATAGCCCTGGCGTTGCAGCAGCTGCGCGGTCGTAGCGACGAACTGCGAGCGCGCTGCGCTCCCCCGTGCGCCTGCCTCTCGAGCCATTCCCGTATTATATCGACCGGTCTACAGAATACTTTTTATTGAGAGGAGTGCCGCGTGCAGCAACTCACCTACGTAGCCGCAAGGACGCTGCGGTGGCGCGACGCGCCGACACCAGAGCTCAGCTCAGATGGCGCGGCTCTGGTGCGCCCGCTGGCGGTCGCGACGTGCGACCTCGACGCGCTGATCATCGAAGGCGCCTCGCCCTTCCCGCCTCCCTTCGCGCTCGGGCACGAGTGTGTGGCGGAAGTGCTCGAGCTCGGCGACGCGGTCGACGGCCTGAGGCCGGGGCAGCGTGTGAGCGTGCCGTTCCAGATCTCCTGCGGGGAGTGCGCGCCCTGCAAGCAGGGTCGGACATCGAACTGCGCGACGGTGCCGTTCATGTCGACCTACGGCTTCGGCCCGGCGGTTGAGCAGTGGGGCGGCTTCCTTTCCGAGACAGTCTGCGTGCCTTACGCGCAGCACATGCTCGTGCCGGTGCCCGACGGCCTGGCCTCGGCGGCGGTGGCGAGCGCCTCGGACAACATCAGCGACGCGTGGCGCACGGTGGCGCCAGCGCTCGCGGCCGAGCCCGGTGCACCGGTACTCGTGGTGGGCGGAGCGGCTGCGGGCTCGATCGGCCTTTACGCGGCGGCGCTTGCGGTGGCGCTCGGCTCGGAGTCGGTGCTCTACGTGGACGCAGACGCAGGACGCCGCGCCACTGCTACAACGCTCGGCGCACAGACGCTCGCGGAGCTGCCCAAGCGCTTGGGGCCCTTCCCGATCACGGTGGACTCGAGCGCGGTGGCGGAGGGCCTCGCGCTCGCGCTGCGCTCGACGGCAGCGGATGGGATCTGCACGAGCACGGCGATCTACTTCGGCGAGCAGCCGGCGTTGCCGCTGCTTGAGATGTACACGAAGGGCATCACCTTCAAGACGGGTCGCGCCAACGCGCGTCCCGCGATGGGCCACGTGCTCGAGCTCGCCGCTTCGGGGGCGCTTCACCCTGAGCTCGTGACGAGCAGCGTGGTGAGTTGGGCGGACGCGCCGGCGGCGCTGGCGGAGGGCGGCTGGACGAAGCTCGTGATCGAGCGCTAGGAGCTGCTCAGCTAGGAGCGCTCGCCGCAAGACCGAGCAGCACAGGAAGCTGATCGAGCGATGCGATGAGCTCCGCGCCCGCCTGCCGCAGTGCGGCAGGGTCGCTGTCGGCGCTGTAGCCGAGCACACGCATTCCGGCGGCCCGTGCTGCGGTCACGCCGGAGGGCGAGTCCTCGATCACGACACAGCCGCGCGGCGAGCTGCGCATCGCTTTGGCTGCGTAGAGGAAGAGGTCGGGATGGGGCTTGCCGCGCGGGACCTGCTCGGCGGAGAACAGGGCGCGCTCGGCGAATAGGCGCCGCAGGCCGGTGAGCTCGAGCGACAGGCGCGTCTTCTCGAGCTTGCCCTGCGAGGCGACGCAGACCTCAAGGCCCGCGTGCAGGCAGGCGGCGACAGCTGCGGCGGCGCCAGGTACGGGCTGTAGCTCGCGGCGGAAGGCCGCGGTGCGATCTTGCTCATAGCGTTCGAGCCAATCCACTGGCAGCGCACGCCCGAGCCGCTGTTGCGCGTCGCTGAGGACCTCGGTGAGCAACAGACCCTGGTAGGCGCTGCGCGCCTCGGCGAGCGTCGTCGCGAGCCCTTCCGCACTTAGAGCGCGGGCGAGCACCTCGTTTGAGATCACCTCGCTGTCGACGAGCACGCCGTCGCAGTCGAAGATCACGAGCCGCGGGCTCGCTGTGAGGCTCATCGTGTGGGGCTCGTCGTGAGTGGTCTTCGAGCGCGTCGCCATCGTGCGTGTGAGCCTAGCGTTGGCCTTCGCGCGAGCTAACCTGAGCTTCGTGGCCAGTTGGGAGGACGTACGTCGAATTGCGCTCGGCCTGCCGCAAGCGCACGAGGAAGTCAAGCGCGAGCAGCGCCGCTGGCTGGTGAAGGACAAGCTGTTCGTGTGGGAGCGGCCGCTGCGTGCGAAGGAAATCGCCTCGCTCGAGGGCGACATCCACGAAGGCCCGATCCTAGGAGCTCGCGTGGAGCATCTCGGCGCGAAGCAGGCGTTGCTCACCGAGGATCCGCAAGTCTTCTTCACCACCTCGCACTTCGACGGCTACGCAGCGATCCTGGTGCGCGTCGACCGCATCGCGGTGAGCGACCTGGACGAGGTGATCGTCGAGGCCTGGCTCGCGCGTGCACCCAAGCGCCTCGTTGCGGAGTACCTCAGCTAGGCCACCTGGCCCTCGCGCCGCGGCCAGCGCGTTTCATTAGCTTGAATCTGTAATCTGGATGGATGCCCGAGCTGAAGAAGAGCGGTGGGCCTGTGGCTCTGGTGTTGGCGGGCGGAGGGGCACGCGGGGCATATGAGATCGCGTGCTCTCGGCGTTGCTGCCGGCGCTAAAGGAGGACGAGCAGCCGCAGGTCATCATCGGCACGAGCGTCGGCGCGATAACGCGGCCTATCTCGCCGCGCACGCGCACGAATCGCCGCAACAGATAGCCGCGGGAGGGACCGAGCTGTGGGGAGAGATTGGCTATGGCAGCGTGCTCAAGCCACTGGTGTCGTTCTCCGAGGGTATGCGTTTGTGGTCATACCTACGCGAAGTGTGGGGCAGCCGGCGAGCGCACACCTACAGCCTGCTCGACCCGACGCCGCTCACAGCAACGCTGAGCAAGCTGATCGCGTTCGATCAGATACACGCGAACGTCGGCGCCGGACACCTTGCGACGGCGGCGGTCGTAGCGACCTCGGGACGGACGAACATGAGCGTGGTCTTCCACGACGGTGGAAGGTCCCCTGCCCGCGACGCGCATCGCGGCATCTCCTATGTACAGACCGCGCTCGCCGAGGACCACGTGCGCGCCTCAGCAGCGATTCCGCTCGTGTTCCCGGCGGTCCCAATCGACCGAGAGGACGGACGGCGCTGGTACTTCGATGGCGGCACGCGCTTGAACACGCCGATCAAGCCCGCCTTGGAGCTTGGAGCACAGCGCGCGATCGTGATCGCGCTCAACTCGCTCGAGCCGATGGATGAACTGACGACGGATTCTCGTCCGGATGCGCTCGACGGCGCGACGCAGCTGATCCAGGCGGTGCTCGTCGACCCGCTCGTCAACGACGTGCACACGCTCGCCACGATGAACGAACTGCTCGAAGAGGACTCCGACGCCCAAAGTAAGGCGCGCGAGCAACGCACCGGCCGACGCCGCGTTCCCTACATGCTCATTGCGCCAGAGGATCCGCTTGAGATCGGCCGAATCGCGAGCGAGGTGTACCGAAAGCGCTACAAGTCACCGCGCGCGCTCCTGCGCTCACCCAACGTGAGCGGTCTGGGACATCTCGTGAACGCCGGTCGGGGCGCAAGCCACGGCGAGCTCTTGAGCTATCTGCTGTTCGCGGAGGATTTCATCGAGCGCCTGATCGAGCTTGGCAATCGTGACGCCAAGCGCTGGCTGAGCCAAAAGCATGACTTTGGCCGCTGGCAACTCGGACAGCTCTGACGAGTATCTGGAGCAGCGGCTGTCCGGAGGGTGGCGCCAGCGGACCTGGGCGGGGCGTCTATTTTGACCGCCGGTAGGGCACCGTACGGGCGGGAGGCGACGTGCGCGTGTCGCCCGTCGGACTCGCGAGCTGTCGCTCGAGGTCCGTAAATGCGTCGATGATCTCGGGCGCCTCATATGCGCGGTTGCGGCGGCCAATCGTAATCTGGTGGAGGACTCCCGCTTGTACCAAGCGCTGGATTGCGCCGTTGGCCGGCTTGAACGTGCGCCCGATCAGAGATGCTGCGCTCTCGGCCGTAAGCACGGGCGCACCAGGGAGACGGTGAAGCAGCAGGTCGGTCGCTGAGTTGGCCCGAACGCGTCCCAGACGATTGCGCCACTCCTGCTCAAGGGCGACGGCACGGGACTCGAACGTCGTCGCGTGGGCCACCGAGCGGACACAGGCACCAGCAAAGGTTGCCAACCACGTATTCACACCCGCGATCGCGTCGGATGAGCTTGGTGACCCTATATAGCGTGACGCTGTGAGGCCTCCCACGTAGTCGCGTGCGAGCGTGGCGAGGACGAGCGACACCGGTGGCAGGACGCGTGGGGCGAGTCCCCGGCGGCGCAGCAGGAGATGAATGATCGCGCGACCTGTGCGGCCGTTGCCGTCCACGAACGGGTGGATCGTCTCAAACTGCGCGTGAGCGAGTGCGGCCTGTGCCACCGCCGGTAGATCCTCGGTGTTGCAGAACGCGCAAAGGTCCTCGACGAGACCCGGAACGAGCTCGTGAGGCGGCGGAACGTAGTCCGCCGAGCACGGGTTGTAGTCGCTACCGCCGATCCAGTTCTGGACCTGCCTGAACTTACCCCCGTAAGCCTCCAAACGCGTACCAGCGAGAAGTAGCCGATGAAGCTCCAAGAGCAGATCTACGGTGATCTCATCTCCCGGCCCGATCTGCTCGACGCCGTAAAGCATCGCGTCGATGTTCCCCAGGACCTCGGTAGCCGTTACGTCAGACGATGGCTCGTGCAACGAACGGACAGCCTCAGCACGAAGAAGGCGCCGCGCCCCGATCTCAAGACCCTCGATACGCGACGAAGCCACGGACTCGGCTCGCAGCAGAATCCGTGCGAGTGCCTCCGTGTCAACCAGGGCGGTTGCCTCAGCGTTCAGCCGAGTAATCGCGGCCTCGGCATCGGCAACGTCGGCGGCGACGTCTCCGTCGAGCGCAAAACGGCGATCGACCAGCGGATCGGGGAGGTAGGCGGCGTAATCGCAGGAGCGACGATCGCGACGCGACACACCGCTTCCCGCGACCTCGCTTTCCCAATGGCGATTCAAAAGCTCCGACATAAACGGCCTCTTATTGGAGCTTAGTATACAACCTCCAATACGTATCGCTTGTGAAGGAGGCCTTGATGCAAGTACGAGCCTCACGATCGCGTGCCTCGGGGCGAGGGATCAGTTACCGCTGCGCCTGCCCTATTGCAGGCCATTTCACGAGGGGTGAGCGACGGGACTCGAACCCGCGGCCGCCTGGACCACAACCAGGAGCTCTACCAACTGAGCTACGCCCACCACGCGATACGCCTGGGAGTTTAGCGACGTGCCGGGCCCACGATTCAGGCTGGTGAGGCGAGGCTCGCTTCGGCCAGTGCAAGCGACTGGCTGGGCGCCAGGCCAGGCGATTGCTCAGCCGCTGCCTTCCAGGCCTCGAGCAGCCGCGTGGGCTCAGAGCCGAGCAGCGCAGCGATCTGAAAGCCAAAGGCGAGCGGGTCCCCGATCGCTCCGCTTCCGGCCGCTGCGGCCTGCGCCTGAGCTTCGGCGTCAGCCGCCCACTGCCTGGCGGAGTTGAGCAGGCGCTCGGTCACATCCTCGCTTTCACGCTGTGCGGTCTGCCAGCCGCGACCCATCGAGAGCTGCTGCAGCGAGAGCTCGGGCCCCTCGAGGATCGTCAGGCGCGCCTCGAGCGGGCTCCAGCGACGTTCGCCGAACTCGACCGGCCGATCGCGGATCCACGGTTCCACGATTGCGCGCAGCTCATCGTCGGTGACGTTGAAGCTGCAGAAGTTGTGGGGGAACTGGCGCATCTCGACGTGAAACATCGCCACAGGCTTGCATGTCTGGCGCGCTTACGACGCGCGAGCTTCCCTCAGCGGCCCGCCTGGCGCTGCCAGGCCTCGACCATCGACCGCTCAGCGAGCTGTCTTTACCGTTGCGCCTTCGCAACCGCCGCAGCGGCCGGCGTTTGTGAGGTCGCCCAGACGCGCGCGCATGATCGCCACTGCCTCGGGGTTGCAGTCGATCAGCACATAGCGTCGACCCAGCTGCGCGGCGACCGCGCCGAGCGTGCCGCTGCCGGCGAAGAAGTCCAGGCACCAGTCCCCCGGGCGGGTAGAGGCCTGCACGATGCGTCGCACGATGCCCTCGGGCTTCTGTGTCGGGTAGCCCGTCTTCTCGCTCCCCATCGTGGGCACGATCGTGTGCCACCACACATCCGTCGGGAGCTTTCCACGCTGGGCCTTCTCTGGCGTCACCAGACCCGGCGCCATGTAGGGCTCGCGGTCCACCGCGGCCGAGTCGAAGTGGTAGGCGGCGGAGTCCTTGACGTAGACCAGGATCGTGTCGTGCTTGGCGGGCCAGCGGCGCTTCGTGCGTGCGCCGTAGTCATAGACCCAGATGAGCTCGTTCAAGAAGCAACCACGGCCGAAGATCTCATCGAGCAGCAGCTTGCAGTGGTGCGCCTCGCGGTAGTCGATGTGAAAGTAGAGCGTTCCCGTCGTGTCGAGCAGCCGCTGCGCTTCGCGCAGGCGCGGCTCGAGGAACGCGTGATAGTCCGCGAAGGTGTCGCTGTAGGAGGACTCAGCGAGCATCCGGCTGCGGTAGCGCTGTCCCTGATAGCCCGTGCGCTCGCCCGCCTCATCACGCACCACCTCGAGCGTCTTGCGCGTCTGCACCCTGCCGGTGTTGAACGGCGGATCGATGTAGATGAGCTGAAAGCAGCCATCGGCGAAGTTCGCGAGCAGGCCGAGGTTGTCTCCGAGCAGGATGCTGTTGCTCTCCGGAGTGAGCTCGCGACCCATCCGCTAGAGGTTACGGTCACCTGCCGATGGAGTCGGGGCTGCGCGGCTGCTGTTTACTTCATGCTCGATGAAGCGATCTCGACGCACCCGCCAAACAGACGCGCCGCCGCGCACACGCGTGCGGGCAGCCGCGCTCGCGCTCGGCTTGGTCGTGGCGTTGGGGGCCGCGATCTCCGCGCAGGGCGTGCAAGGCAGCGACGGGCAAGCGCCCGCGCGCGTTTCGATCTCAATCGCGTCCGGCCCGGCGGGTGCGCCGGTGCCACCGAGCGGTTCCTCGGGCTCTCCTTTGAGGTCTCAAGCGCAGCACAGATCGCCGCCTACGCCGACACCGGGAACTTCGCACGGATGCTGCGCTCGCTCGGCCCGGGCATCCTGCGCCTGGGTGGCGCCTCTGCGGATACGCGCGTGGCCTGGAGCGATCGCACACACGCCGCGGCCAGCCTGGGCGAGCAGCGTGCTAGTTGAAGGCGACCTGCGTCGCTTGCGCCGTCTGGCTGCCGAGAGCGGCTGGCGCGTGCTGCTCACGGTCGGGCTCGCGCACTACGACGCCGCGGCCGCAGCGCGTGAGGCAAGCGCGGCGCGCAGAATCTTCGGCGGGCTGCTGGCGGGGATCGAGGTCGGCAATGAGCCCGACTCCTACGGTCGACACGCGTTGCGCACGCTGCCTTGGACGGCTGCGAGCTACGAGACCGAGGTCAGCTCTTATCGCCAGGCGATGGCCAGACACGGAGCGAGGCTCGCGCTCGCCGGCCCGGGCGTGTCGGGCTCGCTCGCTTTCCGCAGCTGGGGCACCGCCGAGGCGCGCCGCCAACGTCCCGCGCTACTCACCGGCCACCATTACCCCTTGCGCTGCGACTCCGTTCCACCGCCCACGATCGAAGCGTTGCTCAGCGAGCGCACGCGCGCGCTCGAGGCCGTTTCGCTGTCGCGCTATTTGGCCGTTGCGCACGCCCGGCAGACGGGCTTCCGGATGGATGAGACCAACACGGTCTCCTGTGGCGGGCGCCCCGGCATCAGCGACACCTTCGCTTCTGCGTTGTGGGCTGCGGGCTACATCACGCAGGCGATGTCCGCGGGTGTTGTGGGCATCAACCTTCAGGGCGACGCCGGCGAATTGCAGCGGCTACTCGCCAGTCTGCGCGACCTCACCCGCGAACCTCGCAAGCGGCGTGCTGCAGGCGCAGCCGGAGTGGTATGCGCTGTTGCTCACGAGCTCGCTGATCGGCGATCGTCCGCTGCACACAAGAACCTACGCGCGCCGAAAAGCCCAACCTTGCGGTGAGCGCGTTGCGCGCGCCCGATGGGGCGCTGAAGTTCGTCGTCGTCGAGGACGACCCCGCGGGCGCGCCGGGTGCGGCGCTGCGCCTGCACGTCGGGCGTGGCATGCGCAGCGCGAGCGTGCTCGAGTTGAGCGCGCCCGCACCAAACTCGCGCTCGGAAGTGAAGCTCGGAGGGCAGGCCGTGGCCGCAAACGGCTCGTGGAGCCCGCCGCAGCACCTGCGCCAGATCCCCGTCCGCAACGGCGTTGTCTCGTTGACCCTTCCGGCGGCGCGCGCGGTGCTCGTGACGGTCTCCGCGCACGCCTAGCGCGAAGCGCTCAGCTCCACCCACTCATAGCGCCCGCCGCACAGCTCTCGCCAGCGGCGACGCGGACGCGCGATCAGCTGCGACGCGGCGCCGGCCGGCGTCAGGAAGATGCCGTCCAGTACCGCCGCGCCACCATCGCCGGGCGCTAGCGTGACGCCGCCACGATGCACCGTGATCAGGTGGCGCCCGGCAGAGAGCTGCACAGCGATCGGCGGCGCAAGGTTGGGAACGAGCGAGTTGCCGCTTAGCTGCGCGGCGAGCGTCGCGAGCGGATGACCGTCGAGGCCCAGCTCGATCGCGGGCATCAGCTGGCCGCGCGTCCACAGCCGCCAGCTGCCGGCGAAGGGGATCTGAACGAGCGCCTCGAGCGTGCCGGCGTGGCTCATCACAAGCCCTCGGCGCGAGTGACCCCAACGGCGAGGGTGGATCGTGTGGGCCAGCGCGACCCGAACCTGCGAAGGCGTCGCTCGCCGCAAGGAGATATCCATCGCTGCCACGGCCCTCGCGAGCCCTCCGATCGCGCGGCACTGCAGCGCCGGAGCCCCGCTGAGCACGCGATGCACCTGTGCGGGAGCGGCACCTGGGCGGCGACTCCACACCTGGTAGTAGGCACCCTGCCAGGCAAGCGTGTACGCACCCGGAGGGCGCGGCGCGACGGGATCGCGGCGGGTGAGGATCAGGGGATAGTCGCGCAGCGCCGCGGGCGCGATGCGATCGAGGCGCACCGGCTGGCCATAGCCGCCCGCAGCCGCTGCGAGCGCAGGTGGTGGATAGACGAAGTCCGGCCCCGCCACGTCGAGATCGCGCAGCTCGTAGAGCGAGTATTCGTCGAAGTCCGTGAACAGCGTCGGCCCTTGCCCCGCGAAGCGCGCGTCGAGCGAGGCGAGCTCCTGATAGCGCGCGGTGGGCGCAAGGTTGGCGACGTGGTACTGGAGCGCGTCCGAAATCAGCACCCCCGCGCATAGCGCGAGCGCGAGCGCGCCCGCAAGCGTCCACGAGAGAGCGCGCGCGCTCAGCGAGCGCAGCGCCGCCACGCCTCCCCACGCCAGCAGCAACACGACGGGCGAGGTCAGCATCAGCGCCTTGGCCGCAGCCCAGGTCGAGGCCGACTCGGTGATCACGAGCCAGAGGAGCAGCATCAGCGCGACCCAGCCGGCGAGCGCAAAGGCGCGTCTGCGCAGCAGTTGCACCGCGCCGAGCAATGCGGCGGCAGCGAAAACGACCGATCAGGATGTCGGTGGCCTGACGTGCGAGGCCCTGCGGCGGGGCGAGCTTGTAGCTGCCGCCGAGCCAAACACCCAGCACCTGGCTGGCGCGCAGCGGGCTGTGCAGGTTGCCGGGGTTGGCGGTCGCGGCGATGCTGTTGGCGACGGCCACCGAGCCGGGCAGTTGCACCCAGGTGGTCAGCGCGGCGAGCGCGAGCACGCCGGCCGCGAAGGCGATCAAACGCAGCGCGCCCAGCGTGCGCCGCGCGCCGAGATGGCGAGTAGCGATCACGGGTCGCGAGCACCAAGGCGGCCACCAGCGCCCAAGCGCCAAACGCGACGCCGAGCGCGGAGACGCCGCCGGCAAGCAAGATCGCAAAGGGAAGCGCACGGCGAGCGCCGGCGCCGAGCCAGCGCTCATGGCAGACGACGAGCGCGCCCAGCGAGAGGATCAGCGCGAGCGCGGTGACCTCCTTGACCGAGCCGAGCAGCTCGTAGGCGTAGACGAGCGCGGGGAGCACGGCCGTAAGCGCCGCGAGCCCCGCCCAGCCGCCACGCAGCCCAAACTGCTTCGCAAGCAGCCAGGCCGGTCCCACGCCGCTGGCGAGCATGAAGGCGTTGAACGGCTGAAACGCCCAGATCAACGGCAAGCCCAGGAGCGTCGCGCTACCGCCGAGGAGCGTGTCCGCGCCCGAGGGATAGCTCGTGTTGTAGTAGTCGTTGATGAACTGCCCGTAGGAGTTGCGCAGATCCAGGTGCGCGAAATGCTGGCCGTGGCGGATCAGGTACTCGGCGCCGATCAGGTGCACCGCGGAGTCTGCCAGCGCCATGTAGGAGGAGAAGCTGGGCCGCCCGGCTGCCAGCACCGGTGCGAGCGCGATCAGGTAGGCGAGCACGAGACAGCGCGAGCAGCCCAGCGCGATCGCGCAGCGCCGCCGGCAGCGAGCGCGCACGGCTACGCGACCGGACCAGAGGCCGGCGAGCGCAAACGCGACCATCAGCACAGGCGTCGCGCGCGCGAGCGGGTAGACGAGCGTGCTCAGCTGCGAGACGGCGATCAGGCCGCCAGCGCCGACGGGGACCAGCAGCGCCGCGGGGAGCGACGCGCCGCTGACGCGCGCTCGAGCGCAGCCCGCTGCCCAAGCACAGCGCCGCCAGCACGCACGGGTAGAGCAGCGTGGTGGCGAAGAACATCGAAGCCCCGGGCTGGAGTCGAACCAGCGCCCCCGCATCACTGGGCGACCGATCGAGGCGAGATCGCCATCCTATAGGCCGAATTTGCGACGGCGCTGCAGAACGCAGGAGTACCTTGCGGCGCGCCCTGGCGGGACCAGCCAGAGACGCACCGCAAGTTCAATCGGGACCGCCACTCTGCGCCATTCCCGATGGGATCCGGGGGCCGTTCATCGGGGACAGTCGGGGGCGCTCCCTGCTGCGGGCCTCGAACGGGGGTCTAACGAGGCCTGGCGATGAGCTACCCCGCGGACTTGAGCGCGAAACCACGATACGGCCATCTCGCTAGAGCGCCTTCAGCTGCCTGCAAGACGCTCGCGACTCGCCGAGCGGGGAGCAAGTGCGCGTCGCGAGCCGACGGGATCGCCAGTCTGCTGGCTCCATCATCGACCGAGACTCCGGCGCGCGCGGACTTCCGACCTCGCCTGCGCGATCGAGCGCACACGCACGCGCAGGCCTGCTATCGCGGACCCGCCTACAAACCTCCCAGCCACCTTGGGCGCCCCGAATACAACCATCTCGCAGAACGCGGCAGCACACGCTCGGTCTCCCGCCAGGAAGGAGCGAGATCCAGCACGATCGGCGCTCATGCAGGTCGAGGGCAAGGGCCGAGCGCGCTCAGCTGCTCAAAGGCGCCGCCGGGCAAAAGGCGAAGAGCTGCTTTACAAGCGGCCCTGAAGCGGCGTCTACGTGGGCTTGACTCCTCGCTCCGTCGCGGGGTCCGCAGACAGCGCGACACTTGCGCTTCGCCGGCGGGCGATCTCGCGCTCGCCGGCCATTGCTCGCCGACGCCCATAGCATGGGCGGCTTGCGCTGGCATGCCCCCGGCTGGATTCGAACCAGCGACCCTCGGATTAGAAGTCCGATGCTCTATCCAGCTGAGCTACGGGGGCAGGTGACGCCCGCGACAGCCTGCTCGCTGCCGAGGAGCGGTGTTTAGCTGTCTCCATCGTGGCACGTCGCGTGGACCGACGGCGGCTATCGCGTTGACCGGCTCGAAGCCCGAGCAGCGAACACGGTACTTAGGCACGGTTGAACAGAAACCTGTAAAAGTTGCGCCTATGAGCCCGGTTGAGAGTGACGAAGAGGACCTGACCCGCAAGCAGCGTCGCGAGCAGGCGCGCAGCGAGCGCAAGGCGATCGAGGAAGCCGAAGCTGCAGGCGCCGCGCGGCGCACACGTCTGACCCAACTCGGCGATCGGTCGCTCGGCGGTGGTCGTGGTCGCGATCGTCGGTCGTCCTGATCGCGACCGGCGGCGGCAGCAAAAGCAAAACGCTCGGAAGCCGACACCGGGCCGAACAAGCGAGCCTCGTAGCGAAGTCGAAAGCGCGGCTCGGCGGCATCCCGCAGAGCGGCAACGCGCTCGGCTCTGCCCACCGCACCGGTCACGCTGCAGTACTTCGGCGATCTCGAGTGCCCGATCTGCAAGGACTTCACGCTCGGCGCGCTGCCCGACGCTGATCAGAAGTGGGTGCGCACCGGCAAGCTGAAGATCGAATACCGCTCGCTGGAGACCGCCACGCGCGAACCGGAAACGTTCAAAGACCCAGCAGGTCGCAGCGCTCGCGGCGGGCAAGCAGAACAAGATGTGGCACTACATCGAGCTCTTCTACCACCAGCAGGGAGAAGAGAACACCGGCTATGTCACCGAAAAATACCTGCAGGGACTGGCCCAACAGGTGCCCGGACTGAACCTCGCGCAGTGGACGAGCGACCGCAACGACAGCGCGCTTCGTCAACCAGATCGCCACGCGACGGGCAGGCGGCCAACAACGCCGGCTTCAACGGCACGCCGTCGTTCCTGCTCGGCAAGACCGGCGGCACGCTGACGAAGTTCGAATACAGCTCGCTGACCGACCGGCACGGCGTTCGACGAAGCGATCGAAAAGCTCGCTCAAGGCCTAGCGCCGATGAGCTCCCGCACCCTCAGGATCACGCTGCTCGTCCTCGCGGTGATCGGCCTGGGGATCGCCAGCTACCTCACCTACGTCCACTACGCGGGCATCAAGCCGGCGTGCACGGCGGGGGAAAGCTGCACGAAGGTGCAGACCTCGATCTACTCCAAGCTCGGCGGGCGTGCCCGTGGCGCTGATCGGCCTGCTCGGCTACATCGCGATCGTCGGCTCGCTGCTGGTGCCCGAGGGCGAGACGACGCGCCTGGCGACGATGGCCTTCACGCTGGTCGGCTTCGGCTTCAGCGCCTACCTCACCTACCGCGAGCTGTTCTCGATCCACGCGATCTGCGAGTGGTGCGCGTCGAGCGCGGGGATCATGACGTGCTGATGTGCCTGTCGATATGGCGCTTCCTGCGTGGCGAGGTCGTCGCTCGCAGGGCACCGGCGCCCACCGGCCGGGAACGCCGGCGCGGCCCCGACCGCACGCCCCGCTCGTCAGCGCCTCCTGATCCGCGGCCATCGCGCTAGCAGATCCGTCCACGACGGCATGCGCGCCCGAGCAGCGCCGCGCGATCGCCGAGGCATGTGGTCAGGAATGGGCTTCCAGGCGACGAGCACTGCTCCGTACGCGAGCACCGAAACCGCGCTGAACGGCGAGGCGCAGATCGCGCGCCTGTTCGAGATGACCAGCGACCTGCTGGCCACGATCTCGCTCGACGGTCGCTTCACGCTTGCTGAACCCCGCCTGGGAGCAGCTACTCGGCTGGACCCGCGAGGAGCTGCAGGCGCAGCCGATGGAGGAGTTCATGCATCCCGACGATGTGGAGCGCGACGCTGGCGCTGATGCACCCGGCGACGCGAGCGGCGACTCAGCTCGAGAACTTCACCAACCGCTACCGCCACCGCGACGGCTCCTGGCGCTGGCTGCTGTGGAGCGCGCGCCGCGACGGCGACACCTGGTATGCGGCGGTCAAGGACGTCACCGACCGCCTGTGGCTTGAGCGCCAGGCGCTGCACGACCCGCTGACGCGAGCTCCCCAACCGCCTGCTGTTGATGGACCGTGCCTGCCAGGCGCTCGCGCGCCTGCACCGCAGCACTGGCGTGGTCGCGATGCTGTTCATCGACCTCGACAAGTTCAAGGCGGTCAACGACAACCTCGGCCATGAGCGTTGGCGACCGCTGCTCGTCGGCGTCGCGGAGCGCCTGGCGGAGCTGATGCGCGACAGCGACACCGTCGCGCGCCTCGGCGGCGATGAGTTCGTGATCCTGGCCGAGGACATCGACAGCGCCGATGAGGCAGTGGCGCTCGCAGAGCGCGTGATCGACGGCACTCGAGCGGCCATTCCCGCTCGCCAGCGCGGAAGTCGCGATGCTCGCGAGCGTGGGCGTGTCGATCGCGCACACGCCCGACACCGACCCCGAGGCGATGCTGCGCGAGGCCGACGTGGCGATGTATCGCGCCAAGGCATCGCGGCGGGCGGCGTCTGGAGCTGTTCGACGACGAGCCTGCGCGAGGAGTTGAGCACCTACGTGCAGATCGAGCGGCCGGCTGCGCGAGGCGCTCCCGCAGCACGAGCTGCTGCTCGCCTATCAGCCGATCCTCCCGCTCGCGGGCGGCGCGGCCGTGGGCTGCGAGGCGCTCGTGCGCTGGCGCCCGCAGGACGCGCGACCCGCTTCAGCGGCGAGGAGATGCTGCCCTCTACCTTCCTGCCTCCCGCCGAGGAGAGCGAGCTGATCGTGCAGATCGGCAAATGGGTTCTGCACACCGCCTGCGCACAGGCGGAGGCTTGGCGGCGCAGCGGCATCGCGATCCCGATCTCGGTGAACATCTCCGCGCGCGAGCTGACCGAGATCGACCTCGCCGAGCGCGTGCGTGAGGAGCTCGCCTACTGCCGCCTGCCGGGACACGCGCTGTGCCTGGAGGTGAGCGAGGACTCGGTGCAGCGCGACCCAGAGCGCGCACGCGCGGCGCTCAAGGAGGTCAAGCGCCTGGGCGTCTCGATAGCGCTCGACAAATTCGGCTCAGGGCAGTACTCGCTGGGCCTGCCGAGCAACCTGCCGCTCGACATCGTCAAGCTCGACCGCGGTCTGATCGAAAGCTTCGACCGCGACAAGGAGCGCCGCGCGATGTTCGCCGCCACGATCGCGCTCGCGCAAGCGAGGCGGGGCTGACAGCGATTGCAGTGGGCATCGAGACGAAGCGCCAGCTGGCGCTCGCACGCGAACTGCACTGCGCGGTTGGACAGGGCTTCCTGCTGCACGGACCGGCGGCGCCGAGCGAGGTCCGCCTCAGGGAGCGCGTCTGGCCTGTAACGTCCGCGCCATGGCGTCCCCGCGTGCGACTGGGCGGCAGCGACCGCCGCTAAGCGGCGATGTGATCGCTGCCCGCAAGCACGCCGCGGCGAACGCGGCTGCAGAGCTGATCGAGGACGGGATGCGCGTCGGGCTGGGCACCGGCTCGACCGTGGCGTTCCTGCTGCCGGCGATCGCGGCGCGGGAGCTCAAGGGCTTGCGATGCGTGGCCACTTCTCCGGCCACAGAACGGGCGGCATCGGCGCTCGGGCTCGTGCTAGCGACGCTCGAGGAGCTAGGCGAGCTTGATATCGCGATCGACGGCGCCGACCAGATTGATCCCGCAAGGCTGGCTGATCAAGGGTGGCGGCGGGGCGCACACGCGCGAGAAGATCGTGGCAGCCGCAGCCCAACGCTTCGTGGTGATCGCCTCAGCCGAGAAGGCGGTGAGCAAGCTCAGCGCGCCGGTGCCACTGGAGCTGCTGGGCTTCGGCGCCGCGTGCACGCTGGCGGCCCTCTCCCCTGCGCGCCTGCGCGACGCACCCGCGTCTCCCGATGGCGGGCTGATCGCAGACTACGAAGGCCCAATCGGCGATCCCAGCGAGCTCGCCGCGCGGCTCAGCGCCACGCCAGGCGTGGTGGACCACGGCCTCTTTGCACCGCAGCTCACGAGCACGATCCTGATCGCTGGCGAGAGCGGCGTGGAGGTACGTGCGGGCGCCAAGCAGGCGCCGTCCAGCGTCACCTGAGCGCGCGCAGCTCCTCGCTGCAAGGCGTGCTGTGGCGAGCGAGCGCGCCATCCTCGCCGATCACATAGGCGCCCATGCGCAACAGCGGCGGCGAGTAGACGTGCAGCGTCACCGCCGGATCGACGCCGGCGTGGCGCACGCGATGGATGTCGGTGGGCGCGAAGTGGAAGCTCCCTCCGGCTGAGCAATGACGCCGGGCGGGCGGGCCACCGATGCAGAGGCGCTCCTCGCGCACCGCGCCGCTAACCACGGCGACGGCTCCCGCAGAGATGTCGTGGTCGTGAAAGCCGGTGTCCTGATCATCCATCCAGCAGATCAGCCAAGCGGTGAGATGCCCATCGCTCAGGAGCTCCTCATAGAGGCGCTGCGTGCTGTCGTGCTTGACGAGCTCGATCCATAGCTCCGGTCGATCGGCAAGCGCTATGACGAACTCCTCAAGCTCTTGCGGCGAGAGGTCGCGTCCGCGCGGCCGCGGAACCTCGTTGAACCCCGCGAAGCCATCGGTGCGAGCCGGGATAGCGCGCGGCCGCAAGGCTGCGGCGGCTGGCGGCGTCATGCGAGGACCTCCGTCGGGAACATGAGCGCGCGGTGTGAGGCGTCGATGATCGACCCCCAGTCCAGGGCATCCAGCAGGCCGTGCTGCGCCGGGTCGACTACGGGTCGGTCTGAGCCGTAGAGCAGTTGCTCGGGGCCGACGAGCGCGCTCAGCGCGCGCAGCGCATCCGATCCGTAGGAGGATGTCTCGTAGAACGTCAGCGGGTCTCGCAGGGTTAGATCGGGACCGCCGCGCGCGAGCAGCCGCTCGGCGTGCAGCGGCGCAAGCCCCGCCAGCATCGTGAAGATCACGCGCAGATGTGGGTGCGCGCTGCGTCCCGCTGCGATGAAGGCGAGCCACGCAGCGTGCATGTCGGCCACGTAGCCAGTGAGCGCCGCCCACCAGAGGGGATCTGACAGCGAGCACCCGTAGGCCAGGAGCGGTCGGGCGCGTGTCACCCCCGGACCGGGGTGCACGAGCAGCGGTGCGCCGCGCTCCTCGAGGCGAGCAAGCACAGCACGCATGGCGGCGAGCTGTTCGACGCCCGCCAGCGCGCCGGCGGGTAGCGAGATCCCTATGCAGCCAAGCTCGAGCAGTCGGTCCACGTCATCGGGATCGGGGCGATCCAGCGCGATCGCGCCCCACACAGCAAAGGGCGCGCCGAGGCTCAGCGCGCCCTCGTGGTAGGCCTCGATCAGCTCGAGAGCCTCGCGGCGTGGCAGGCGCTCAATGCCCAGCGGGCTAGAGAGGCAGAGCAACGCGCCATCTAGGCCGTCCAGCTCCACGAGTGCGCGCCGGCGCGTAGGCTCCTCGCCGGCCATTTCGATCACATAGGGACGCTCACCAGCGAGATAGAGGACCGTCAAGCCGCTCTCGTTGCGCACGAAGGGCAACTCGTGGCGCGCAGCCAACGCCGCGACGAGCGGCTCGGTCCAAAGATGTTGATGAACGTCGATCTTCACGGCTATTCCTAGTTTTTGGATCAGATTTATGGAGATTAGCATAATGCGCCTCTCTAGACCTCGCGTGAGGCTGAGCGGCGACGTGGATTCCAGCGATCCATTGGAGCGCCGCTCGCAACGGCATCATCCCGTGATCGGCTCTAGAAAGCGGAAAAGCCCCCGTTGGGGCCTTTCCTGAGCGAGGACCGAGGAGTCGAACCTCGCGTTGCGGTTTTGGAGACCACCGTTGGAGGCGATTTCAGCCAGTAAACACAGGCCCTCGCGGGCGCTAGGGATAGCTGGAGGGATAGAACCCGGTTCTCTACTCTCGTCCGGGTATGGTTGCCAACGCATTAGTGATCGCCGATCGCGCCCAGTGAACGATGCGCCGGTGCGGCCGCGACTCGACGAAGCCCGTCAGTCCCTCGAAGGGTACGCTGTCGGCAATGAGTCACGCGCTGAGCGGACTTTCCGCAGGTGTGGATCCGCGAGGGTGCCGCCGACCGAGAACCACCACAAACGATTGCTCCGCAGGCTCCGTGTCGAGTGATCTGGCTTCGGCAATCGGCGCTGCCCGTGTGGTGAAAGCGAAGAGACGCCACGAGCGTGCGCTCACAGATCGAGCGCTGACCCCGCGATGCCTCCCCGGAGACGACCGATTTCCGTGGTTCCGAGCACGAAGACGCAGCACGCGGTAGACACATGACTCTCGTCGAGGAACGTCTAAGTGATTGGCTGCACGGCGCTAACCTAGATCCGGACGGTAGCGATCTCCCGTCTTTCAACGCTGCCGTGACAGCCGCCGCGGCCTCAGCGACGCCACAACTTGGCGTTGACTTCGTGGCGAGCGCCTACGGGTTGGACGACGGCGCAGAGGCAGCTTGCACTGCGTTGGCGGCCCAGCTGCCAGCTACGCCGGATGGGGCTGTCCTAACCCCCGGGGCTTTGCTCACACGCCGCCTGTCGGGCGCGGTCGTGGCCACGGCGCTTGAGACGCGGGTGGACGATGCGGCCAAGGCGACGGGTCTGGCAGTCGCAGCTGCCGACTTCGTCGGGCTGACGCCACAAGTGACCGAGATTTCGCAACTAGCCGGAAACGCTGTGCGTCGGCTCGCGCGTCTCGCGCGGACACCACGCGCCCTACCCGACCAGAGGCTTAAGGCCCGCGTCGACGCGGAGATGAAGACCCTCCCCCCGGCAGATGAGGCTGGGGCCGTCAATCAGGTGGTCCGAAAGTCGATCGAAGAGATGCGCGCATCAGTAAGGGTCCTCGCCGACCTGGTGGATAACCGCCAACAAGCTCTTGAGCTCGACGTACGCAGAACCTCCGAGGAGATCGATCTCCTATGGTGGACCCTAGATCCGCAAGTTCCTGGGTCCTTGGTTGCCTGGGAAGAGGCCGGAAATATGGCAATCGTTGCGACCGGCATCGCGATTGCGCAACGCGTCGCCGCACAACCGCCGCCGGAGGCCTGCGTAGGGCTCGTACAGTCGGCATTGAGGCGTGCGCGGGTCAACACCGACGAAAGGCTGCCGTTGGCGGCAGTGGCGGAGAGCGGCCGCGCGATAAGGATCGCCCCGCCGCTGAACGGTCCATCGATACGGTGGGCGCAGCCGGTCCTCGCGGCGCTTCGGGCCGCTCACGCCCCAAGCGCCGGCGATCAGTGGCGACCCATGTTTGCCTCAGCGACGCGTCTCGACCCGGAGCTGATGGTCTCACCGGCGGCCGCCGCGGTTCAGTTGATCCGAGACATCGGCCTGGACACGCTGCTGCGAGGCGATGAGGCATGAGTGCGGCTGTCGCTTGCTCTCAGGAGGGGTGCGAGGCGCCTGTAGGAGGCGCCTGCGCGCTCGGGCATGCTTCTCCGGTCGACTGCCCTCAAGCTAGTGCGATCGCCGCCGTCGCTGGTGATCAGCCATCAGACTCGGGCAACCTTGCACCGGCCGCCGAGTCACGAGTGGAGCAACCAGAGCCTCAACCGCTCCCCGGAGTACCGCTCCGGTCTGGCGAGGCGCTAACGGAGCAAGAAGCGAGCCGGATGGCCGCCGAGGCAGGGATACGCCTGACTGTGCCGCTCGGACCTGTACACGCCGGAAAGACCACCCTCGCTGTTGGTATGTACGAACGGTTTCTGCGCGGTCAGTGGGGGGATGCCGGTTTCCTATGGTCAGACACGCTGCTGGATCTTGAGATGCTTGCCTTTCCGGCACGCCTCGCATCGGGTGCCGACATACCGACGACGTGGCGCACGAAACTAAAAGAAGACGGGCATCATCTCCTGCACCTGAGGATTCGATCAGGTCAGGTCGCCCGCGCAGATCTGGTCTTTGGCAATCTGCCGGGGGAGACATCAGAGCGCATTCGTAACGGCGTTCAAGCTGACGTAGAGCTGCCGTTGATTCGCAACGCCGACCGCGTGCTTGTCTGTATAGACGGCGAACACATTGCCTCGCCAGGGCTGGCAGCCATCGGGATTAGCTCTGCACGTCAGACGCTGCGCGTCTTGCACGAGAGCCAGTGTCTTCGTACGGGTTGCCAAGTCGCGCTCATCCTGACGAAGTTTGACCTCGTATCGGGTGACGATGGCGCTGAAAACCGCTGGCAAGACGCTCGAGACAACATCACGGCAGAAATGACGGAGTTCGGGATGTCGATCCGCTCGTTTTCATGTTCCGCTCGCCCCAACGTGCCGACCTTCGCTCCAGATGGGATGGCAGACCTACTCTCCTGGATCTCGGAACCTGACACACCGGAGCTGCGTCCACCAATCAATGTAAATCGGGAGGCTTCTCGCGCCATCGAATACTTCGGCAGGGGTGATAATGGCTGATCGTGCCGACGATTCCTCGCCAGGCCCAGGTGTCCCGGCTGTCCGAGCCGTACCCTTCGAGGCCACCTCCGACGCCGCCCCCACGGCGGCGTCGTCCATCGCCCTACTGGGCTTTGTGGGTGCTGGCAAGACCACCTACGTAGTCGCCTTTTATGTTGCTTGCGAGAATCGCATCGATGGAATGGAGATAACGAAGTATTTGGGGAACCGCGACTATCTCAACCGTCTCGCAGAGGATCTAGCCGCGTGCAAACCGACTGAACGGACACAGCAGACGGATTCGGGAGAGCTTCGCTTGTCTCTCCGGTTTGGACCCGGTGCGCCTCAGCAAGAGCTTGTCATCCCGGACCTTTCAGGCGAGCTCCTGCGTGACAGCATGGCCAGTCGTCGTCTTGACGAGACTCTCGACCAGGCCATTCAGAGCGGCGATGCTTTGCTCGTGTTCATCAACACGTCGAACATTGTGCCTACCGAGACGATCGCTGACTTCAAGGCCGCTCTCACGCTCGCCGGCTACGAGGTATCAGGAGAGGCTGCCCCCGAGCGCCCTGAGGACTGGGAAGTACGTCTTGCGGCGACTCAGGTGCAAGTCCTCGACGCGCTGCAGGAGATCGTCCGTCGTCGAGAAGGAAGGCCGATGAGAACAGTGCTCATCCTTTCGGCGTGGGACAAGCAGACGGACACGAAAGCGACGCCGAGAAAGTGGGCAGAGGATAACCTTGCACTGCTGGTGCAGTTCCTTGAGGGGCGCCCCGAAGTGGACTGGACCGTGTTCGGTGTTTCGGCCCAAGGCGGCGATTTCACGAACGAGCAGGACGTCGCGCGCTTGATGGAAACGGATTTCCCTCAGCGCGCCCGGGTCGAACGCGACGACGGCCAGCCAGCGGGCATCGGCGCCCCGCTGCGTTGGGCATTCCGCATGGATCCGTGACGGACGTAGTCGTTCAGCAGTTTCTACACGGCTATTCCGGAGGGCATCGCCTTCTCGCCTCCTCGATGACTCTCCCGGAACCGCTTCGGCGATGGCTTCTCGTGCATTCTGACGCCCAACCGGGGCCTAGTGGTTCGCGAAGCCTAGCGGGCGTGCGGCTCCCAAGTGGAGGGTTCTGGGCTCTTACGGCGACCTGGCCAGCTGAGGATGCTCCGCGCCCGGGAAGCGTGTGGAGCCATACGCTGCTCCTCGACGCCGACTCGGTCACCTCCCTTGCCGGCGTGGCGTCTCTCCTTGCGGCGATTCGGCGTCCCGAGCCGAACTCGGACTTTGACGCTTACCGCAAACCCCTGGCTATCGCTGATCGTCCGCTCAAACTTGCCGTGGACGACATCGATCTTGCTGAAGGTACGCTGCTCGCCTTTTATGGCTGGCCTACTAGGCAAGTAGCTGTGCTTACTGAGCGCATCGCAGCGTCGGAGAGCGCGTTGATGGCCCTCTGGCAGCAGCAATGGCCCGAACTGCGGCTCGAAACATCCTTCGCCACGCGGTCCCGCATCGGAGAGGACGCGACAGTCTCGATACAGGTCGCGGCTGGTCGTTCCCGTAAGAGTGACCAGGGCCCCTTCGTCCTCGAGCTCGGCGCCGTCCAACCCAACCCGAGTTGGCTACCAAGTCTCGTCTCGGACCTCTGCGAACCGTCCGCGCTACGGAACTTCTTGTGGCGGTACGGCCCGGAAGCCGCGAGAGGCCGAGCAGAAGTCCCAAGCTTGTCTCGAATCCGGTCGGAATTGCTGGCCACCCCAGCCTCATCAGCGTTCGAGTCGGTGGTTCGCTCGTACCCGACGGCACCCGAAATGGACGGCCTTAAGTTCGACTGTTTGTCGCGCGACGGTACCGTCTGGGTCGCCTCAGAGGGAACGCGCGTTGAAGCCGCGCTTTTGTCTATCGATGCCGTCGCGTGGAGCCGGCTCGCAATCCCACAGCGCGTCAGGGATCTATGGCGCAGTGAACCCGAGCGTGCCGCGGCTGTAACCCAAATTCTATTTCGTAGAAAGGAGCCAAAGCGCCTGCTGAGCGAAACACTCAAGACCACCGGAGAAGTCGCCGACGCCGAGGTGGTAGGCCGCCTCGGCCTGCTCGACGCACGACTAGCAGCGGCGGTTTTGGTGCGGGCGCGAGACTTGCTTACTTCACCTGATCTGTGGCGAGAGTCAGCACCTTGGCAGCAGGCGACAATTCGTTCCATACGGGGAACACGCCGAAAGGTCAACGTTCGCAGTCTCGTGGAACTGCTGTTTGCTCTAGACCGTACAGACCTCATATTCGGCGGCCTGAACGACGGCGCTTTCGACCTTCAGACCGTCACTGACGCGCTCGTCTCGCACGGAGCCACCGCCCGCGCACTACGAGAATGGGAACACCTTCCTTATCCTCTTATTGACGCAGCCGCGGACGCCGCGGCCGAAAGCGAATGGGTCCTTGACTCGGCGCTCCTCGCCGCTGCGGTTCCAAGCGACAGTCGGGAGCGACTCTTGCGGCTGCGAGGCGTCGAACTAGCACAAACGCTCGACCAGGCCGAGGAACCAGTCCGAGCACTCGTTGCGGCAGCACTGCTCGCTCGGGCGACGAAAGCGCATGGTGACCGTCGAGCGATCGCATCAAGGACGTTCCCGGTGCTCCACAAAGCCTTGGTTAAGGGAACGCTTCCGCAGCAGGCGCAGACCGAACTCGACACTCTCCTGCCCCCAGGGGCAGCCAGTGACCGAGCACGCAGGCTACGAAGGCTTCTTTTGAACATCATCAAGCAGGAAGGTTGGACGGTTGAGGAGGTAAGCGATCTCGTCTCACGTGCGGGCCCCGAGAGCGCAGAACTTCGAAAAGAGGCTGGCAAGCGGAGTGAGCTTCGGCGACTGCTAGACGCCGCTTGGGAGGGAGTCACGTGGTGGGAGTAGATGACGCCGGTCCGCAGATTGCCGACCTTCAGGGCCTAACAGAGTCCGATCTCGCAGCCCTTTACAAGGCCCTGTTTGCCGAGGGGCGCGAAGTAATTGAGAGCAGGGATGGGTTCGACCTAGAGGTGCTTAACGGTGAGCTACCTGAAGCGGTCGTACTCAAGCGGGCAGCGGAGGGGAGACCGGCGTTGGATCGTATCCCCTTCGCTCGGCTGTCCCGCACGGCCTTTGAGCGAAACCTCCGACGCCTCAGTGTGCTCACAACGGGAGTACTGAACGCTGAGAACAGGCCGCACCTCGACGACGCTATGTCCAAACTAGAACGTGTCGCCAAGGTGTCAATCAGGATCATTGACGCCGAGGAGCTACTGCGGCTTCTTCATGACGCACCTGTCGTCGAACAGCGTTTTTTTCCCCAGCTGAGCCAGACTTCGGAGGTCGCCAAGGCAAACGGTCTCTCACCTAGGCTTCTCGAGGCTGCGACCGCTCTCGCCGCTAACGCGCCTGAAGCCGGGCGCCCTTCGGGCCCGTCTCGATACAGCAGGCTCGCGTTCTGCGTCGTGGTTTTGACTACAGTTGTCGCGGTACCCGTCCGCCTGGATTCGTGCGCCGCAGTTTGGGTGGGTTCGATTGGCCTCATCACGATCCTGGCAGCAATTAGTGGCGTTGCGCTGGCGCGCAATGAGTTCGGCGTACCGTTCGACCGGCGCGGTGGGCTTTTGGCGGGCTCCCTCTTTCCGTCTCCGGATGACACGGCGGTGCTTCGACGCATTACGTTCGAGTCCTGGGGTACACCTGGCGTCGTCGGCCTCATCGCAGTACTAGCCCTTATTCGAGTTCTGCGATCAACGTGGAGCGGTGTGCTGGCATTTGTGTGCTTCTTCGCGTTCGCATACCTGTTGCTCTGGGGACTCTCCCCAGAAGAGTGCAAGGTAATCGCTAGTTGCCACGGAGCGTTTGCCGGTGCGGGCACGAACCCGAGCGTTGGGGACTTCGTCTACGTGTCGACCCAGGCCGCGTTCTTCAACCAAGCGGGTGCACTTTCTGGTGCTTCACACCTGACCCACGCGGCTCTCACGGCTGAGTTCCTACTCGCGGCCGTTTTGCTCGTCGATCTCGCTGCATCGATTGGGCTGAGGAACGGGTCGAGATCACGACCAGAATAGTCCGGTGGAGATCTTCCCGGACGTATTTTCTAGCGGCGGCATCGGCTAGTTGGGCAGATGATCCTGTAGTCGGATGCGCTGGCGCGCTACCGTCTTTTGACACTGACGCGTCGGATGCAGCCGGCCGACCAACCATCCCCTTGGTCCCCGACATCGGCGCGTTTAGCGTCCTCCGGCACCCCGTTGCGGTGCCGTTCGAGCGCCCCTATGGCCGGGCTAGAAGCTCGTCGCGCGCGTCCGTGGCATCGGCAAGCCATCGATCGAACTGCTCGCGCGCCCGCTCCAGCTCCCCTGGCAGAGCGTGTGTGTACCGCTCTTGGGTGATCTGCGCGGCGCCGATCTGTCGCGCCGGCGCCGCGTGGCCCATCAGCTGCGAGACAAGCACTGGACGAACCCCGGCGGCGTCGAGCCAAGAGGCGCAGGTGTGGCGGCACTCGTGAGTGGTGATCCTCTCGCCGACCTTCTCGCCTGTCGGCTTACCGTGCTCGTCCTTCGATTCCCACGTATCGTCGACGCGCTTTTGGAGGCCCTCGAACGAAAGCAGGCCGCTGTTCCGGCCTCCGGGCTTGTGTCCGGGACATAGAAGCGCCGTAGGCTCTGGCCGACCACGCCGCATGAACCCGCGGCGCAGTCTGACTGCGAGCGGCTTGGCGATCGGCACGGCCCGCTGCGCGGCGCGCGACTTGCGCCCACGGTCATCGGCGCCGAGGTAGATCACTCCGAGGTCCAGATCCACGTCGCCGACGCGCGCGTGGCGGATCTCGGCCCTGCGAGCGGTCGCGTACGCGGCAAGCGCGTACGGGAGAGCGTCAGAAGGGTCGAGCGCGTCGAGCAGGATCTGCATCTCGGAGACGGTCGCCACTCGATCGCGCGGGGTTGCGTTCATCGCAGGGAGGCGAACACGAGATGCTGGATCGTGATCCACCAGTTCTCTGTCCTGCGCCCATGCGTAGAGGCTGCGGATCGAGTTGATAATTGTGCGCACACGGCTGCCCGACTTCTCGGGCGTCATCTGATCCACCAGACGCTGAACATCGCCGCGCCTCACATCTCCCAGACGATGGCCGCCGAGGACGGGCTGCACATAGCCTTCGAGTGCGCCTTGGAGGTCGCGGATGGCGGACGGCTTGTATGGGCGCCCGTGCTTGTTGAGGGCAGTGCCGGCCTCGATCGCCCTGAGATACGCCTCTATGGCCTTAGCGACGCGCATCGTGCTCGATGCCGGGAGCATCCCTGCACGGAGTGTCGCTTCGAGATCGGCACGGGCATTACGAGCTTCGGCAATCGAGTGCAGCGCCTTGGTCTTGCGCGGCTTACTCGCGGCTCGGTCCCACACCTGACCCCAGTAGGAAGGCGAGCAGTTGCACGTTCGGTCGTGCTCAACTGCACAGTCGAGCCGGTGACGGGCGTAGATGCCCTGATATCGAGTCTTGGTGTCTTTCGGCATGCTGGTCACGCTACACGTCGCCCCCGCTGGATCGTGTGCTCTTTGAGCCACTCCTCGAGCGACTGTCTGGGGTATAGCCGTAGCGCTCCCGAGTAGACGACCGGGAGGTCGGGCTTGACGTGTCGAGCAAAGTGATCCACGGATATGCCGAGTGCTTCCGCGGCCTCCTGTTGATTGAAGGCGAGGCGCGGCACGGTGCGCCGGATGCGCTTCTCGCTCGTCATCGTGTCCGCTCGTGTGCTGGTGGCTTGACGATGCGGTGGATCGTTCGGATGACGCCGGGAAGGCGCGGGGCGTAGCGCTCGGGGCCTCGGCTTGCGATCGTGCGGTCGAAGCGCTGGCCAGCGTTCGTAGCCGGGTAGCTCGGGGTGTGCGAGCGATGGGGTTGGCGTGCGCTGCGGCGCATGTTCGCGCGAGGCGTTTGATGCGGTCGGTGTCGTGGCCTTCGACGCCGAGGTCGTCGCCGGTTGACGTACCAGTCGGTGCCCTGGCGGGCGCGCGACGCCTCGACGTAGGCGGGCTCCTTGCTCGTCTGCCAGCCGCCGGTCACGACGAGCGTGCGGGTGACGGTCGCGCCCTGCGCACGATGGATGTGCTGCGCGTATCCGAGCCGCAGCCGCGCGAGGTCGTCGCCGGCGAGTGTTCGCCATTGGCCGGTGACGTCGAACTGGATCAGCACCTCCCCGGCGTCGTTGATGTCGAGCACTTCGCCGCGGGCGCCGTTCTCGATCGCGCTCGACTACCGGGCTCGTGGTGCTGGTCGATCATCGCTATGCGGTCGCCCGCGCGGATGCCGTAGTGGACGCCGGGCACCTGGACCTCAAGCTCGCCGAGTTCGCCGCGCTCGGCGCGGTAGTGCTGCGCACGGGCGTTCAGGCGGTCGATCTCCTTGTTGGAGGCGTCGGAGATCAGCGCGACCTCGCTGATCGGGTGTCGTCTCGGTCAGCGTCGCCCAGTCCTGGACGGCGTGCTCGACCGCCTCATCGCGGGTGTCTGCCATGTGCAGACGGCCTCGTGCGGAGGTAGTGCGCCATCGCCCTGTCCGAGCGTCCCGCGCGCAGGTCCGCCCACGCGCGCTGCTCGGCCGGGTCCAGGGTGCGCCGCACGTTCGATAGCTCGCGCGCTCGGCGCGATCTTTGCGAGTCGGTCGAACATGCCGCCGGCGCCGATCGAGGGGAGCTGCGCGCCGTCGCCGATCGCGACGAGCTTCGCGCCCGGTCCGCTCGACCGTCTGGGTGAGCCGGTCGAGGCGGCTCGGTGTCGGCCATCCCGGCCTCGTCGAAGTAGATCGTCGTGCGCTCGTCGATCGTGCAGCCGGCCGCGCTCGACGCTGGCCACGAGCGCGTCCAGCGTGAGCGTCTGTCCGGCGAGTGCGGGGCTGTCCTGGCCGAGTCGCTGCGCGGTCGAGCCGGACACGGCGATCCCGAGCGTGTCGTGGCCGGTGAGCTGCTCGGCGCGTGCGGCAGCGTCGATCACGACGCCCTTGCCGGTGCCGGCGGGGCCGACAAGGACCGCGGCGCGCTCCGGGCCGGTGATGACCTGGAGCGCGTGGGCCTGCTCGTCGCTGAGGCGCGCGCCGATCCGCTCGGCGACCTGGTCGCTCGCGAGCGAGCGCGCCTGCTCGCCCACGTCCCGGCCGGCCGGGCTCGGCGAGCTCGCCGAAGCCGTCGCTCGATCGCCTGCTCGCTGTGCGCGGACCGCGAGCGTCGTCATCAGCCCGCCCTCCAACGGCAGGACGCGCCGCTCGGCGATCATCCGCTTGCGCACAGCGCAAGCGCCTCGGCTGGGCGCGAGTCTCGCCGACGGACTGCTCCAGCAACACCGCGCGCAGCTCGCCCGGCTCGAACGTCGCGGCGCGCTCGGTCAGGCGTTCCTCGACGCGATCCTCGAGCGCACGCTCCGCCTGCGAGCGATCGCCTGCGCATGTCGCCGTTGCGTGCGCTCGAGCTGGGACCCGTAGCGTGCGGCCGTCTCGTCCCAGGCCGCGCTGCAGGTCGCTGCGGGTGACGGGCACCTTGGCCTTGCGGTTCTCCAGCTTCAGCTGCCGCAGCTCCCCGCGCTCGGGCGCGCGCCCCCACTTCGCGCGGAAACGCTCGGCCGCCGCGTGCGACCTCGCGGCTGCGAGCCGAGAACGCGTCGAGCAGCGCCGCGCGGCACGCCCGCGATCTCGAAGTAGCGGCCCTGCTTGCCGGTGCCCGCTCGATCGCATAGCCGCGCTCGGACGAGCTCGTGCGCGAGCGCCGAGCGGTAGAACGCGCCGACCTCCCTGGCGGCGCGGAAGATCGGCCGCGACGCGACCGCGACGATCCGCCCGTCCTCGCGGACCGCGCTCGTGACGACGACATGGCTGTGCAGCTGCGGGTCCGGGGCGTCGCCGTCCATCACACCGCGCGCGGTGGTATGCCGATACTCGGCGGCGATCAGATCGCGGCGCGCTCCTCCGACCACCTCGCCGCCATAGCGGCGGCGCATGGTCGGCACCGTCTCGGTCAGGTGCGCCATCGCCTGCTCGACGGCTGCCGCGTGCGCGGCCTCGATCGTCGCGGCGCTGCGCGCTCGTCGCCGAGCGCCCACACCGACCGACACCGACTTCGGCGCGCTGAACGTCACGTCGATCCCGCCGCCCCGCCCGCCGTCCGCGCCGCTCGCGTCGCAGCCACCTGCCGCTGCGCGGATGCCGGCCCTCCATCAGCGCGATGAAATCCGCGGCCGTCGACGGCTGTGCCCTCGATGCCGAGCCGCGCGAGCGTGTCCGGCGAGGCGAGCCACCGGCCGGGTGCCTGCGTGGGCTCGCCCTCCGGGCGTCAGGTAGTAGTCGCCGCGCTCGGGCTGGACCGTCTTGCCCTCCAGGTAGCGGGCGTACCCGCCGCCTTTCGCGGCACCGATGCTCGATGCGGTCATCACTACTGTTAATGACCGTGAGCGGCCGAAAACGGCCAACGAGTTTCGAGGGCTTGGCTCCGCACACCCCGTAATGACCTCGACCGCCCCAGACCGGCCAATGACTTTCCGCCAGCCACTGCCGTGGACCCGGAACGAGGCGAAGTCGGCACAGCAATCGCACAGCACCCGCAGGGTGTGCATCTGGTCTGTTTGGTCGTTGCAGTGTCGGCAAAGTGACCGACGTCGTCAGGGGCCACGACGGCGGTTGACTTGGATCGGTCGTTGCAGCGTGCGACAGTACGAGCGATGGAACCGGCTCGCGTGACGCTCAGCGGCGATCTTTCGGGCGACTACGTGGTCGAGGAACGTCGTCCCGATGGCCGTGTGGTCTTGCGCCCCGACTTGAGCGTCAAGGCGATGCTCTCCCGCCACCGCGAGCACGAGCTGGCACCGGAGGATTTCGAGCAGCACTTCGGGAGGCTGCCGACAGACGGCGAGGGCTGAGCTTGGTCGCTGACCGGCGCCTTGTCAGCGGATGATGGGAATCGGTTGTCAGCCCGACGCCAGGGGCGGCTCGTCTGGGTCTGCCGGCGACTCCACCTCGGCTGCACCCTTCAGCTCATCCGGCGTTACGACGAGCCCCAGCCGCTCGGCACCGCGGCGCAGGCGCATATCAAGCGTGACTACCCGTGTATCGAGTAGCTGCGCCAGAGCGAGATACTCGGCGTCGTAGGTTTTTGCCCATCCGAGCGCTACCGCGATGCTCACCGCGGTAGTCGTCAGATCGGCGTGCCGACGCTCGCTCACATCAAGCTTGCCAGCGAGAAAGCGCTCGAGCGCACTGTCTGCGAGACCACGGGAGATTTCGCCCCGGAAGGCCATCTCGTTGATGACCGATGGCACCTCACTCCACAGCAGACACGGCGCCACCAGCTCCCGATCGCCGAGCAGGCTTCCGGCCTGCTCTCCAAGCCTGTCCAACGCAAGCTCAACTGCCAAGGCTGCATCGACGACGAGCACGTCGTCAGTCAGTGCATCGCGCGTGAGCGACGGACAGCGGCTGCTACGTCGGGCATCGGCTCCCCAGTCAACGTCGTACCCCACCCCTCGGGCAACGCTGCGAGCGCACCTTCCTCATCGCTCCCACCTGACGGCCGGGAGCCGACCAGCACTTGATGCTCGGCGTCAAGCAGCCGCAACGCGTCCTCGGCTTCCCGGTCGGTCAGCGTGTCTACGAGTCGATGCAGCCGCTCCTTCGTCGTCATACGCACATTGTATTGCGCGAGGGGCGGCGTCAACAAGACTCGCGGTCCCGCCAGAGCTTGGTGTTACGTCGGCCGGCGCGATGGCCGCGCCTACGTGCTCGCTCGGCGTCGGAGAGTCGCTCGTCGCCGGGGTCACTGCGGTCGTCGATGTCCGCCTGCTCGTCGACAGGCTCCGCCCACTCGTGGAGGCAATAGCTGGCCGAGCCGAGACGCCAGACCGCACGGCGCAGCTGCTCACTCAGCTCGAACCAGGCGTCCGACGACCCGGCCGTGCGAGCGTCGAGCAGCTGCACAGTCTCGTCGAGACCTACGCGCACGACCTCGCGCATGCGCTCGATCTCCAGCGCGGCGAGAGTGCGGGCCTCTCGCCACTGGCGATGCTGTGGCGACTCGGGCAATGAGGGCGCATTGCCCGCGCGGCGGGCGCGCTCGAGGTACTGGCGTCCGCTGCGCGTCAAGGCCCATGCGGGGATTCCGTGGCGGCGCGAGCGCTCCAACCGACCAGCCTCCACCAGGACGACGAGCCGCGACCGGACATGACGCGCTGCAGCTGAGCGGCGTCCGATGCCAAGGTGTTCGGTGATCGCCCAAACGGGGACATCGGCATGGTCTCGCGCGCGGTGTCGCGCTGCCCTGTCGATGGCAGCCAAGACCATCTCGTCGGGTATCGCATCGGCTGGGTGCTTCGGCGTGGTGCTCGTCATCGGTTCCTCCTGTGGTCGGAGGCGCCGGGAGACAGCTTGGCGAGGGAGGCCAGCGAACCCCTGTCGGGATACGCTGCCTATGCGCCGGGAGCTCAACCTCTCGGAGCCACGCCCCGGCCGTTGACGCGGCGCGGGGGCACTTGTATTTCGCCAGAGCATAACCGCTTACGTCCATGCGCTCAAGCGCATGGACGTAAGCACGCACGCATGCAACGCTCCCGCCCATGCCACCACGCCTCCCAGCCGACCCAGCACTCGGCCGAGCAATCCGACAGCTACGCGAACAACGCGGCCTGACCCAAGAAGAACTCGCCACTCATGCCGGCATGACCTTCGGCACCGTCAGCCGCCTGGAGTCAGCAAAGAGCGCCCCAGCGTGGGCTACCGTCCGTGCCCTCGTCGAGACGCTCGACGTGTCGCTCGGCGATCTCGCCAGAGCGATCGAGACCCAAGAACGCACGAAGTAGCCGGCTCCTGTCAGTGGGGGAGCTTCGACTTGGCTCCACGGCCGTGCGGATTGAATAGCCAGTCGTCAACGGCCTGATCGAGGTACGCCTTGATCTCCCGGTCGCACATGACCGGATCCCAGCCTCCAGCGACGAGCACTGTACTAACAACCTCGTCGACGCTGTCCACGCCGATCAAGGCCGAGCTGTCGAGCTCATTTCAGAAGCCGTAGCGAATGCATAGCTCCTGTAGCAGCGCCTCGCGTCGTGATTCAGGCCGCGAACCCATCGAGGCGCAGTCTCGCAGGCTCCCATCGCGAGCCGCCGGACCATCTCAGTGGATAGTCCTAGGGATAGAAAGGGATCGATTCGAGCGGATTCCAGCGCATCCATGCGGAACCCAGCCCACGCCAGCATCACCCCGCATCTGGCTCTAGAAAGCGGAAAAGCCCCGTTTCCGGGGCGTTTTCCTAAGCGGGGGACCGAGGAGTCGAACCTCGCGTTGCGGTTTTGGAGACCACCGTGTTACCGATACACCAGTCCCCCTCGGGGAGGGGATTGTAAGGCCTGACCGGCGGCCGCAATGGTGTCGAGCGCACCCTGTTGCGCTCAAGCAGAGCCTTCCTGCTGCCGACTAGACCCAAGTTAGGCCCAGGAAATGGCGACAACGCACCCGTTCGATACCCCCGCACCCCAGCTTCGCCACCGCGGCGAGGAGGGCTTCATCCTGATCGAGGTCATCATCAGCGCGCTCCTCGTCGCGCTGATCGTGATGGGCGTTCTCACAGGCTTCGACGTGACGAACCGGGCGACCGCCGATGAGCGCACGCGCGGCGCCGCGACGGCGCTCGCGCAGAAAGTTCAGGAGCAGTTGCGTGGCGAACCGATCACCACGCTCAACGAACTAACCTCGACACCGCGCACTCAGACACTGACGGTCAATCGCACGACGTTCACGATCACCTCGCGCGCCGAATACATCAACGACGCGACCGCCACCGCGAGCTGCACCTCCGCCACCGCGCAGGCCGACTATCTGCAGACGACCACCAAGGTGACTTGGCCCTCGCTCGGCAAAAGGCCGGCAGTGGCTGCGAGCAGCATCGTCAGCCCGCCGCCGGGCACCGCGCTGCTCGTACAGGTGACCGACGCATCCGCAAATCCCGTGTCGACCGCCACCGTCTCTGCCACCGGAACGAGCTCCGCGATCGGCTTCACAAGCGCGCTCGGCTGCGCGACTCTGCAGGTTCTCCCCGGCGAATACGCGATCGAAGCAACCAAGGCGGGCTACATCACGCCGAATTGGGTGCCGAGCACCAAAGAAGATCCCACGAGCATCCACAGCGCCTATCTAACTGCGGAGACGACCACCAAGGTGCCCTACAAGCTCGCCCCGG
Organism: uncultured Solirubrobacterales bacterium; assembly: GCA_963785435.1. Classification (GTDB taxonomy): domain Bacteria; phylum Actinomycetota; class Thermoleophilia; order Solirubrobacterales; family Solirubrobacteraceae; genus Palsa-744. Next base: position 1,013,336 of record CAWAVE010000005.1, on the reverse strand, counting down.
CCTCGACGCTGAACGTGACGTTCAAGAGTGGCGCGGAAGTCGTGACGGGTGATTCCTTTGTCGCGTTCAATGCCGGCATGGCACAACCCATCCCGAGCGGCACGGTTGGCACTTACCTCAACACTGTTACCAGCGGGCCAAGAGTCTTTCCCTTCACCAGCAAATACGAAGTCTATGCGGGTAGCTGCGCAGAAGACAGTCCACACGCGGTCGAACCCACCCTGAAACCAGGAGAAGTGTTGGTGCCCACAGGCGGCTCGGTCACGACCGCCGTTGAAGAGCCGCCGATCAAGATCAAGGTGATGGAAGGCTTCGGCAGCGGCGCGAACTCCGGTAAAGAAGTGAGTGGCGCCAGCGGGTATCTCATCGACAAGGGCTGCGGCACAAAGCGCACCTTCACAACCACGGCGACCGGCGCACTGCCACATCCCGCGATGCCCTATGGCACGTACACGCTCTGCGTCGGTAACAAAGAACGCTACTGGACCGGTGAAGTCGTCAACAACAGCGCCACAGGCCCCACGAGCACCAGTTGGCCGAACGGCGGCGTCTCCCTCGGCGTCGCCACCATCTACCTCGGCTATAAACCTGCAGGCAGTCCCGAAGGCGTGAAAACCGGAGTCTGCCCATGAGCTCGCTCCCCGAGAACCTGCGCGACCCTCGCTCCGAGCATGGCTTCACGCTGATTGAGCTGCTCGTCGGCACGATGCTCGGCCTGGTCGTCGTCGGCGCTCTATTCGCGATCCTCGACGTGGCGATCCACCAGAGCTCGCGTATCCAGGATCGTGCCAGCGCTGATCAGCGCGGACGGATCGCGCTCGAAAACATCATGCAGCTCGTACAGTCGAGTTGCGTCGCCCCCAACTTCACGCCGATCGAACCGGCTAGTACAGGAACGGCGTTGAGGCTCGTGAGCCAGTCGGGAGCGAAAGCGTCGCTCAACGAAGTGACCCTGCATGAACTCAAGCTCACCGGCACGACCATCACTGACTACATGTACGCCAGCGAAGGGAGCGCCCCCAATTGGAAATTCCCTGCCAAAGCCACATCGGAACGCACTCTGATCAAGGGCGTGGCCCAGGTCGAACCCAAAGCGGGCGAAACGACACCGATGTTCCGCTACTACTCCTACACAAACGAAGGTACCCTTAGCACCGAAGCGCTCACAACTCCGTTGAGCGAAGAAAGCGCCGGTAAAGCGGGCGCATTGACCGTGGCGTTTATCGCCTATCCCGAAAACGGCAACACAACCAACAGCCGTGGATACGAAATGACTGACTCCGCAGTGCTGCGCTTCGACCCCAGCTCCCTCACCTCAGCGAGCACTCCATGCGCATGATCGAATACCTTTCGGCCATCCACGCCGCTGCCCGCCGACGCCTGCCCGCGGCGCGCTCAGAGGGAGGCTTTACAATGATCGTCGCGCTCGGCGTGCTGCTCGTGAGCTCGCTTCTGATGACCGCTGCCTTTGTCGCAGCCGGCGGTGATATCCACCTCTCCCACGGCGACACCGTAGCCAAGAAGGCCTACTACGCCGCGCAAGCGGGTGTCAACGACTACCTTTATCACCTCACGCAGGACGGTAACTATCTCACCTACTGCACCACACCCACGCCAGCTAACCCAGCGCTGAATCAGATCAGCGAAAAAACCAAAAACACCGCTCCGGTGCCAGCTATCAACGGCGAAGTGACCAACGAGAAGTACGCAATCGACCTGCTGCCTGCCGAAACCTCCAAAGAAAACAAATGCAATACCGCCGAAGTGTTTGGCTCGATGATCGAGCAGAGCGGGTCTGCGGCGGGGACCTTCCGGATCGAGTCAACTGGCTTCGCGGAGAACAAGCAGCGTTCGATCGTTGCCACCTTCAAGAACCTCAACTTCGTCAGCTTCGTCTGGTACACGGTCTATGAAACCGCCGACCCAGTGGTGTACGGCAAAGAAGAAGCATCGCATCTCGGGTGCGGCGCTTTCTATACAACGCCCCTCCTATTGCAACCAGTTCAACAACTACTTCATCAGCGAAGAATCGATCAACGGACCGGTTCATACCGAGGACCACGCCGGGATTTGTGGTTCACCGACGTTCGGGCGCAAGGCGACCGACCGGATCGAATTCGGTACGTCTTATGCAAAAGACGAAGGCTACTCCAGTGAGGAATGCGGCGGTGGCGCATCCCCCAAATTTGTTGGCACACACATCCCGCCAGAAGAAGTCCCTTCCCTGAAGCCGCCGCCGGGCGACGAAGAACTCGAACACATAGTGGAACCCGCCTATAACTTCACGGGCAAGACCGAAGTAGTGCTCGAAGGCACGAAGATGAAAATCATCGAACACAAGGGCGGCGAAGGCGAACTCAAAGAAGTCATCAAAGAAAACGTGGCATACCCCCCGAGCGGCGTGATCTACGTAAAAGAAGGCTGTGAAAAATTCACACCCTTTGCTCCGAACTACACCACCGACACAAAATGCGGCAATGTCTACGTGCACGGCAAATACGAAAAGGCGCTCACGATCGCGGCGCAGAACGACGTCATCATCAACGGCAACATCACCACGCCCGTCAATGGCTCGGGCGCTCCAACCGGGACCGCGCTGCTCGGTCTGATCGCCAACAACTTCGTGCGTATCTTCCACCCGCTCTCAGGCTCACGTGAATTCGGCTACACCAAATGTGGATCTGCCACTAACAGCCCCGAAGACCTCAAAGAACCGACGATCTACGCCGCGATCCTCGCCTTGAAACACTCGCTGATGGTCGACAACTTCGACTGCGGCAAACCGGAACTCGGCAGCCTCAACGTCTACGGCACCGTCGCGGGCATGTTCTCCAACGGTATGACCGGCGTCTTCTCAGGCGGTGGCGGCATCATCCACGGCTACCCCTACAACCTGAAATACGACAACCGCCTACAGATCTCAGAGCCACCGCACTTCCTCAACCCCATCGAAGCCGCCTGGTACATCCAGCGCGAGACGCTGGCCCCCGCCCCCTGAGCTGGCCCCCGCCCCCTGAGGTACACGCCACCTAGCCCGGCCGCCGTGTGCAGTGTCCGTCGTACGCGGGGCGCCATAATGCATGGTGTGCATCGATCACCTACGCATGGGAGAAGGGCAGATGAGCACCAAGCCAACGCTGTTTGTATGCCACGGCGATGACGGCGGCCCGAAGATCCACCCCTGTCGTCGCGTTCAGGAGGCATTCCGCGCCGCAGACATCGAGTATGAGAAGGTCGTAGCCGCGCACGGCAGCCCGATTCCCTTCCTGCGCAAAGGCTCCCGCGAGGAGCTCCGCAAGCAGACCGGCGAGGAGAGATTGCCTGCACTCAAGCTCGGCGACGGAACCGTCATCCGGCCGGCAAAGGCAATCATTCAATGGGCTGGCGAGCAGGGCTGAGTAAGCCGGAGGCTACGGCGAGACGGTGGCGCTGAGTGCGGGCGAGAGGACTCGAACCTCCAAGGGCTTTCGCCCACCGGCTCCTAAGGCCGGCGTGTCTACCAATTCCACCACGCCCGCAGATCCCTTCAGCCTACTGGCCGGCGTCCTGCGTGGCGTGATCTCGTGCGGCTCGTATACCCGCCCGCGCACAGTGCTGGCGGTGCACGCCGGCCTCACGAGCTTGTATGGTCATGGGTGTTATGTCCGCGACCCCCGAGGGGAAGCCGCGCGTGATCGTCACGCACCCCAACCGCGACAAGCCGGTCGTGCAGGCGACGCGCGCCACGGTGATCTTGCTGCTGCTCGTCAGCGCGGGGCTCGTCCTGATCGTGACCATCGGCGGCTGGAGCGTGCTCGAGGGCGCGCTCCCCGTGCAGATCGGCTATATCGCCGTCTATCTCACGCTCGCCTTCTTCGCCGGACGCTGGAACCGCGGCGTGCTGCCCGTCTCCTCCGCGCTGGCGGTGCTGCTCGCCATCTTCGCTCTCGTCGCCGGGCCAGCCTGGTTCGATCGCGACAAAACCGGCTTTGCCCAACCTGCGATCAACTCGGGACTGCTCGGCCTGCTCACGCTGCTGATCGTGCCCGTGCAGATCCTGCTCGTTGGCTTTCGCCATGCGCGGCTTCCAGCAGGGCTGGAACGTCGAGCTCGAGCGACGCGAACCCGCGCCGCGCACGGACAGCTACACAGACCTGCCGCCACACCCCGCCTGAGCAGGCGAGTATCCTCGGGAACGCGAGTGGAGCGTCTTGCGGCGGTGGCGGAACGGTAGACGCGGGGCCCTCAAAAGGCCCTGTCCGAAAGGGCGTGTGGGTTCGATTCCCACCCGCCGCACCAGCTCTTCTCTAACGATCTATTCGCCGTCCACGAGCATGAGCAACTGGGCGGCTAGCGCAGGCGCGGCCACGAGGATGCCCGCCGGCAGCTGCTCGCGTGCCGGCAGCTCATGCACAGCGAGTCCCGCACGCTCACAGATCAGCGCGCCCGCCGCGATGTCCCATGGCTTCACGGTGCGCTCGAAGTACGCGTCATAGCGCCCAACCGCAGTCCAGGCGAGGTCCAATGCCGCACTGCCAAAACGGCGGATGTCGCGCACCTGCGGCGCCAGCTTCGCGAGCACCTGTGCCTGTGCCGCGCGCACCTCCGCCTCGTAAGCGAGGCCTGTGGCCACCATCGCCCTCGCCAGCGAGCCCTCCTCTGCGGTCTGCCTGGCCACGGCGCTCACGCCCTGCAGCTCGACCGTGCCCGCCGGACCGAGCAGCCTCGCCGGCGCCATCGCGCGTCGCTGTGAACAGCTCTTCGCGTCCCGGGTCATAGACGGCGCCCGCGAGCGTCTCGCGCTCGTCGCGTACAGCCACGCTTACGCACCAGTGCGGAATACCGAACAGAAAATTCACGGTCCCGTCGAGTGGGTCCACCACCCAGCTGAGACCGCTTCTGCCCGCCTCGCCCTCACTCTCCTCGCCGAGGAAACCGTCCTCTGGCCGTCGCCTTTGGAGCAGCTCGCGGATCGCGCGCTCGGAGGCAAGGTCCGCTTCGCTCACGAGATCCGTGGGCGTGCTCTTGCTCGCGATCTCCCGCTCAGCGCCCGTTGCCACGCGTTTGCGCAGCAAGCCACCCGCCATCAGCGCCGCCTCCACGGCGATGTCGAGGAGCTCGTCGGCCCCGCTCACGCGAATCCGGGCGGGTAGCGCTCGGCCCATGGCCGCTCGCGCTCGAGCTGCGCAGCGAGCGCGAGGATCGTCGTCTCATCCCCCGCACGCCCCACGAGCTGCACCGCCCGTGGCAGCCCATCGGCGCCGAAGCCCGCCGGAATCGAAGCGGCCGGCTGACCCGTGACGTTCCACACGCCGTTGTAAGGCACCATCCCCGCGACCGCGTTGAGCGTCCAGACCGCGCCGCGCCCCTGTAGCTGGCCGATGCGTGGCGGCGGCGAGGCAGTGGCAGGCGTCAGCAGCAGATCGTGATCCTCAAAAACCCGATTGAGCCTTGCCGTGAGCGCTGTCTCCGCGGCGAGTGAGCGCTCCAGCAGTGCCGTTGGGATCAGTCCTCCGAGCCGCGCGATCCCGCGCGTGCGCCGTTCCAGGCGCTCGGGGTGCACAAGCGCCGCGGCATCGTCGTGCGCGCCGCGCAGATAGCGCACGAGCACCGCCGGGATCGTGTCCTGGCCGTAGTCGGGGTCGCGCTCGCTGAGCTCGTGACCGAGCGAGCGCAGCAGCTCGATCGTCTCCTCGTAGGCCCGCAGCTGATCGCCGTCGAGCTTTGAGATCACGCCGAAGGGAACCCGCCGCGAGTAGGCGATGCGCAACCGTCCTGGCGCGCTCGCCGCCGCCTGCGACAAAGCCCGTCGCGGGCGCCGGTGCGCTGTCGCGGTCAACCTCGATCGTGCCCGAGGCCACATCGTGGAACAGCGCCGTGTCGGCCACGCGGCGGCTGAGCACGCCGTTCACCGACAGCCCATGCCATCCTCGCGGCCGCGGCGCCATCGAGATCCGCCCGCGCTGCGGCTTCAAGCCAAACAGACCGCACCACGCCGCAGGGATGCGAATCGAGCCCGCGCCATCTGAGCCGAGCGCAGCGCCCACGAGCCCCGCAGCCACCGCCGCCGCCGAGCCGCCGCTCGAGCCGCCCGGCGCTCGCTGTAGGTCCCACGGGTTGCGCGTCGCGCCGTAGGTCGCCGTCTCCGTAAACGGCCACAGCGTCAGCTCGGGCACGTTGGTCTTGCCGATCACCACCGCGCCCGCCTCGCGCAGCCGTCTCACAACCTCCGCATCCGCGCTCGCGGGCTCACCGTAGGCGTTTGTGCCATAGGCCGTCACCTCGCCCGCCACGTCGACGTCGTCCTTGATCGCGATCGGCACGCCCAGGAGTGGGCGCTCGCCACCCGCGCCGCGCCGCGCATCCGCCTGGCTCGCCTCCAGACGCGCGCGCTCGGCGAAGACCACGCGGAAAGCGTTCAGCTGCACGTCGAGGCGCGCGATCCGCTCGAGATACAGCTGCACGAGCTCGCGCGAGGAGACTCGCCCGTCGGCGATCAGCTGCGCCTGGCGTGCGATTCCGGCGTAGGCGAGCTCGACCGCATCCATATCGCGCCAATCTATTGAAACGCGCCGCCGCGCGCCGACCTACGATGCGCCTGAGGGAAGCATCGACAGCAAAGCAACAGATGGGGGAGCACATGTCTTATCCAGTTACCTTCGAGGCCGACTACGTCGAGCAGCGCAGCAGGTTGACCGCCTTCTTCCGCTTGATCCTCGCGATCCCGCTGGCGATCTGGCTCTACTTCTACGGGATCGTCGCCTCGATCGCGCTCGTGATCGCCTGGTTTGCGATCGTGATCACCGGCCGCTATCCGCAGGCCCTGTACGACTTCATCGCTGGCTTCACGCGCTCGCTGTCGCGCTTCACCGCCTACGCCGCCCTGCTCAGCGACCACTACCCCCCATTTGGTAGTTCAGATAACCCGGAGTACCCCGTGCGCATGCAGCTTCGCAGGCCCGCTCGATCGATACAGCCGCCTGAAGACCTTCTTTCGCGCGATCCTCGCGATTCCAATCGTGATCCTGCGCTACGTGATGAACCTGCTGCTTGAGATCGGCGCCTTCGCTGCCTGGTTCGTGATCCTCCTCACCGGCAAGATGCCGCGCGGCCTATTTGACGTGATGGTGCTCGCCAACTCCTACACCGCGCGCTCCGACGCCTACCTGTTCCTGCTCACCGAGACCTACCCGCCCTTCCAGGACGAGCAGACCCGCGCCGCCGGCGTCGCCTAGACCGGCGTCACCGCGTTGCGCTTGGCGGGCCAGTCGCGCCGCTTGGATGCCGCCTGGGCAAAGCGCGCGGATCAGCTCGCCGCGCAGCGCCTCGGGCTCGATCACAGCGTCGATCACCATCTCGGAGGCGAGGTGCAGGATGTCGATGTCCGCTGCGTACTCGCCGCGCAGCTCCTCGACCTTCGCCGCGCGCTCGGCCTCGTCCTCGATCGCCTGCAGCTGGTTGAAGTAGACCGCGTTGACCGCCGCCTGCGGACCCATCACCGCGATCGACGCGCCCGGCAGCGCGATGCAGCAGTCGGGGTCGAACGCCGGGCCCGCCATCGCGTAGAGGCCCGCGCCGTAGGCCTTGCGCACGATCACCGAGATCTTCGGCACCGTCGCCTCGCTCACCGCGCTGATCATCTTGGCGCCGTGGCGGATGATGCCCTCGCGCTCGACCTGCGTGCCGATCATGAAGCCGGGCACGTCCGCGAGGAACAGCAGCGGCACGTTGAACGCGTTGCAGTTCCAGATGAAGCGCGCCGCCTTGTCGGCCGAGTCGGAGAACAGCACGCCGCCCTTGTGCTTGGGCTGGTTGGCGACGATCCCCACCGCCGCTGCCCGTCCAGGCGCGCGAAGCCGACGACGAGCTCCTTCGCCCAGCGCGGGTGGATCTCCAGCAGCGAGCCCTCGTCGACGATCGCCGCGATCAGCGCCTTGATGTCGAAGGGCTTGTTCTCATCGGCCGGGATCAGCTCCGCGATCGCCTCGCCCGCGCGGCGCCGCGCGCGGCCGTCGGCGCCGCCGGCGGCTCCTGCGCGCCAGTTGCCGGGCAGGAAGGAGAGATAGCGCCGCGCCGTCGCGATGCCCTCCTCGTCGCTCTTCACGAGCTGGTGCCCGCAGCCGGAGACGCCGGTGTGCATGCGCGCGCCGCCCATCTCCTCGAGGCTCACCTTCTCGCCGATCACCATCTCGGCCATCCGCGGCGAGCCGAGGTACATCGAGGCGTTGCCCTCGCGCATGATCACGATGTCGCAGAACGCCGGGATGTAGGCGCCGCCCGCCGCGCTCGGGCCGAACAGCACGCAGACCTGCGGCACCACGCCCGAGAGCTTGACCTGGTTGTGGAAGATCCTGCCCGGCGCCGCGGCGGCCGGGGAACATCTGCACCTGCTCGGTGATCCGCGCGCCCGCCGAGTCGACGAGGTAGACCATCGGGATCTGCGAGCGCGCAGCGCGCGTTCCTGGATGCGCAGGATCTTCTCGACCGTCTTCGGGCCCCACGAGCCCGCCTTCACGGTCGGGTCGTTGGCCATCAGCGCGACCGGCCTGCCGCCGATCGCGCCGACGCCCGTGACGACGCCGTCGGCGCCGAGGCCGTCCTGATCCCAGTTCGCCAGCAGCGCCTCCTCGGCGAAAGAGCCCTCGTCGAGCAAAAGCGCCACGCGCTCGCGCACAGCGAGCTTGCCCTGCTCACGCGCCTTCTCGTGGTGGCGCTCGGGGCCACCGCTGAGGCCGCGAGCAACCGCGCCTGAGAGATCGCTCACCCGCGCCCCTAAGAACGCCGGGTTCGGTCTTGCCGGGCCTCGCCGGAGTAGTCATAGAAGCCGATCCCCGCCTTGCGTCCGAACCAGCCCGCGCTGAGCATCTTGCGCAGCGTCGGTGGACGCGCGAAGCGCCGCTCACGGAACTCCTCGAAAAGCACGTCGCAGATCGAGCCCAGTGTGTCCAGGCCGACGAAGTCCGCGAGCGTCAGCGGGCCCATCGGATGTCCCGCACCCGCCTTCATCGCCTCATCGATCTCATCGACCGAGCCCACGCCCTCTTCGTAGGCGCGCATCGCATCGAGCATGTAGGGCACCAGCAGCCTGTTGACGATGAAGCCCGCCTTGTCCTTGCGTGGGGATCGCGAGCTTGCCCTCCGAGCGCGCGAACTCCAGAGCCGTGTCGAATGCCTCGTCGCTCGTGGTCACGCAGCGCACGACCTCGACGAGCTTCATCACCTGCGCCGGGTTGAAGTAGTGCAGTCCCACGAACCGCCCGGGCGGCGGTCACCGCCGCCTGGTCGATTACCGCCAGCGAAGACGTGTTGGTCGCGAAGACCGCTCCCGCCTTGACGATCTGCGTCGAGCTCGCGCCACATCTCGAGCTTCAGCGGCAGGTTCTCCGTGATCGCCTCGATCACGAGATCGCAACCAGCGAGATCGCTGTAGTCGACCGTGCCCTGTGATCCGCGCGCGCACCTCATCGGCGTCCTGCTGTGTCGACTTCCCCTTTTCAACAGCACGCGCGAGCTGCTTCTCGATCTTGCCGATTCCCTTCTGCGAGGGTCGCCTCGTCGACCTCACGCAGCACCACCTGATAGCCCGCCTGGGCGGCCACCTGGGCGATCCCGTGACCCATCAGCCCTGCGCCGAGCACTCCCACCTTCTTGATCTGCTGCGCCATTACCCTCCGCTCGAGTTCTCCTTGCGAGCCCGAGAGCCTAGTGGAGAGCCCCACTTTCGCGGGGCTGGCGGCGCTAGTCTGCCAACTGCACGCGGCGAGCACCTACGACGCGGCGCCCTCCACCACCGTCAGGAGCCGCGATGAGCATCGTCCTCACCGAGGACCGCGGGGCGGTCCGGCACATCGTGCTGAACCGCCCCGAGAAGCGCAACGCGATGAACCAGGAGCTACTGCTCGCGCTCGGCGCCGCGCTACGCCAGGCCGCCGCTGACGCCGCCGTGCACTGCGTCGTGCTGCGCGGCGAAGGACCTGTCTTCTCAGCCGGCGTCGATCTCGGCGAGCTGGCGGACTCGGCCGGCAAGCTGGGCATGCTGCGCCCCTTCCGCAAGGTGTTCCTCGACTGCGCGAACCTCTGCGAAGAGATGGCCAAGCCGGTCATCTGCCAGATTCACCGCACCTGCGTCGGCGGCGCGCTCGAGGTCGCGCTCGGCTGTGATCTGCGGATCGCCTCGAGCGACGCCCAGCTCGGGCTGCCGGAGGTGAAGTTCGGGATCATCCCCGACGTTGGTGGCTCCACGCGCCTGCCCGCCGTCGTCGGGCTCGGCCGCGCCAAGGAGCTGATCATGACCGCGCGCACGATCGACGCCGCCGAGGCCGAGCGCATCGGGCTGCTCAACCGTGTCGTCGCGCCCGAGGAGCTACACGACGCCACGCAGGCAGCTCGTCGATGAACTGCTCGCCAACTCGCACATCGCCGTCGGCCGCGCCAAGCGCGTGATCGACGCCTCTGCTCGGCCCGCGCTCGCGCAGACGCTCGAGATGGAGGTTTCAGTACAGGAGTACTGCGTGGCTGCCGCGCGCGAGAGCGGACGCGAAGCTGCCGAAGCGCAGGCGCGCTCGCCGGCTAGCGCCTCGCGCGCCGGTCCTCGTGCCAATCAACGGGGCCGGCCACGAGCGTGTGGCTGCCAAGCGGACGGCCGAGGATCCCCTGTGCGCGGCGCGAGCATGCGAGCAGCGCCGGCAGGTCGACGCCGGTCTCGATGCCCATCTCGTGCAGCATCGAGACCAGGTCCTCGCTGGCGATGTTGCCCGTCGCGCCCGCCGGCACCGGGCAGCCGCCGAGCTCGCCGAAGCTCGACTCGAAGCTTTCGACGCCCGCCTCGAGCGCGGCGAGCACGTTCGCGAGACCCTGCCCGCGCGTGTTGTGAAAGTGCGCCGTCAGCTCCACCCCCTCGCCGAGCGCGGCCTGCGCGGCAACGAAGAACTCGCGCACCTGGCGCGGATTGGCCATCCCGGTCGTGTCGCCGAAGCCGACCTCCTGCGCTCCAGCGTCGCGTAGCGTGGCCGCGATCTCGAGCACGCGCGCGGGCGGAACGTGGCCCTCGTAGGGGCAGCCGAAGGACGTTGAGATCACACCCTCGCAGCGCAGCCCCGCCGCGCGTGCGCGTCCGAGCACCGTCTTGAGCCCGTCGAGCGACTCCGCGATCGAGCGGTTCACGTTCTTGCGGTTGTGTGTCTCAGACGCCGACATGAACACGTTGACCTCGTCGAACGCCGCCGCCGCGCAGGCGCCTCCGCGGCCAGGCGCTCGCGCAGCTCAAGCGCCGTATCGAGCCCGCGCTCGTTTGGAATCAACACGCTGAGCGCGACCTCCTCGGGCACGTCGATGCGCTCGAGCACCGCCGTGGCATCCGCGAGCTGCGGGATCACATCGGCACGCACGAAGCTCGTCACCTCAAGGCGCCTCAAGCCCGTGCGTGCGAGCGCGTCGATCAGCTCGACCTTGCGCTCCGTGGCGATCACCTCGGGCTCGTTCTGAAAGCCGTCACGCGGCCCGACCTCGCGCATGCGCACCGTGCGCGGCAGCGGCTGCTCGGCGGCACCACCGGAGATGCCCTCCAGCCGCTCGCCGCCGGTGGTGAGCGGTGTCGTCGTGTCGAGCCTCACGCCACGAAGCCTATACTCGGCCGCCGTGCCCTCCTCCACGTCTGAGCCCGTAGCGGTAATCGGCGCTTCCGGCGCACTCGGCTTCGGTCTGGCCATTCGCTTGGCGCGGGTCGGTGTGCCGATTGCGATTGGCTCCCGCGACGGCGCGCGCGCACAGGAGACGGCTGAGCGCGCCGCTGCCGCTGTCCCTGACGGCACCTTCAGCGCGCACGACAACGCCGGCGCCGCCGAGGCCGCCGGCACGGTGATCCTCAGCGTGCCTTTCCGCAACCAGTCCGAGACGCTCACGAACCTCAAGGAGCGCGCTCAGCGCTGACCAGCTGCTGATCGACGCAACGGTGCCGCTCGCCGCCGCCGTCAGCGGCAAGGCAACGCGGATGCTCGGCGTGTGGCAGGGCTCAGCCGCGCAGCAGGCACAGGAGATGGTGGGCCGAGGGCGTGCGCGTCGTCTCTGCGCTGCACACCGTCAGCGCCGCCTCGCTGACCGACCTCGCGCACCCGCTCGAACAGGATGTGCTCGTCTGCGGCGACGTGCGCGCCGACAAGCGCGAGGCCGCCGCGTTGATCGAGCAGATCGAGGGACTTCGCTGCGTGGACTGCGGTCGCCTGGAGATGGCACGCACCACCGAGGCGATCACCGCGCTGTTGATCTCCGTGAACTCGCGCTACAAGGCGCACGCGGGCGTGCGCCTCACGAACCTGCCCGAGAAGCTTTGGGACTGAACGAGCAGGTGCTCGTGCTCGCCGGCGGCACCGGCGGCGCGAAGCTCGCGCGCGGCATGCTCGATGTGGTCGGCGCTGAGCGCCTCGCTGTGCTCGTCAACAGCGGCGATGACATCGAGATCTACGGCGCGCACGTCTCACCCGACCCGGATCTCGTCTCCTTCTGGCTCGCCGACGCGATCGACGAGCGCGGCTGGGGCCTGCGCGATGACACCTTCGCGGTCATGGACGCGCTGCGCGCGCTCGACGTCGAGGTTTGGTTCAACCTCGGTGACCGCGACCTCGCTTGGTGCCTGGAGAGGGCGCGAATGCTCGCCGAGGGACTTTCGCCCACGGCCTGGCTCGACGCCTCAACGCCGCGCTCGGCGTGCGCGCCAAGGTGCTGCCGATGAGCGATGACCCGATACGCACCTGGGTGCGCACCGCATCGGCCGGCTGGTGCAACTTTCAGGAGTACATGATCCGCGAGCGCGCCGAGGGCTTGATCGAGGGCGTCGAGTACCGTGGCGCCGAGCAGGCAAAGCCGAGCGCGGAGGCGCTCGGCGCGATCGCTGAAGCAGCGACGATCGTGATCGGACCCTCCAACCCGCTCGCCTCGATCGGCCCGATTCTCGCCGTGCCGGGCATCCGCGAGGCGCTCGCCACCGCATCGGCGCCCGTGGTGGCCGTCAGCCCGATCGTCGCTGGCGAGGTGTTGAAGGGACCACCGCCGCCTTCATGGCCTTCGCCGCGCTCGAATGCAGCGCAGCGGGCGTGGCCGACTTCTACGGCGAGCTGCTCGACGGGATCGTGGCCGATGAGAACGTCGCGAGCCTCGCCACGCTGCAGAGCGACACGCGCATGGACGACGCTGCAGCACGCAAGCGCGTGGCCGCACAGACGCTGTCTTTCGCCGAAGCGCTCAGACGCTGAGCGAGCGCTCGCGCCAGCTCCCCAGCGCGTCCAGCGCACCCGCCACAACACGTTCCACGAACGCCTCGCGCTCGTTTGCGTGGGGTAGCGGCGTGTCGGGCACGGCCACGTCGAGGAACTCGCACAGCGGGTCCCAGCCTTCGCCGACCTCCCACACGAGCAGCCGCTCGGGCGGCACCACGCGCTTGACGGCCTCGTTGTGGGCGTGCATCTGCTCGATCATCTGCTGCGGCTCGGCGTGACCCGCCGCAAACGTGCCCTGGGGTCCCCAGAACATGCGGTCGACGAGCTCCAGATAGCGCTCCCAGCGCGGGTCGATGAGCGCACGCGAACGCGACAACAGCGGCATCAGCGTCTCGCCGTGGCACATCGTCCAGATCGTCTCGCGGAAGCTGCGCTCCCACTTCACCGGGTCGCGCACGCTGAGCAGCACCTTGGCCTCGGGGTAGACCTCGATCAGCTCCTCGTAGAAGTAGCCGCCCGGCCAGTCCACAGTGGAGCGCTGGCCCGCGAATATCTCCCCCAGGGGCCGTCGCCGTCGAGCGCCCGTGTCCACAGGCCGACCTGATCGAGGTCGGCGATCACGTTGACCCAGTGGTAGCTGGGTCCGAAACCGAGTTCCTCGAGCGCGACTTTCTGCGTCAGCGTGCCCGTGCGTGGCAGTCCCGCTCCGATCAGGCGAATGCTGGGATCTGATGCGACCTCTGGCAACGGTTCCCCCTCAGTTTGGCCTCGATTTTGCCGGTAGGCGACGCAATCAAGCCGATCATAAACGAGCGCACAGCCACGAAGAACTCAATAAGAACCGCGGCACAACCCCTGGGCTGGCCGGCCGCTTCAATATCGTTGGCACCCCAAGCTGGACTGCCCGCCCGGGTGCCCACCGCCGAGAAAGGAGTCCCCACTGTGCAGGACGGCTCGAGCCGTAGCCACGGGGGAGCATCGCTTCTCCGTCCGACCAAAGCTACGCGTCGCGGCTTCCGCACCAAGCGCACTGGGCCGCGGATCACCGGATTGGCGGTATCCGATGGCGAGACCACGCTCACGCAGGATCAGGTGCTCACGCGGCTCGGTCTCGCAGGCGATGAGTTCGCGGAGCGCATCTTCGCGCGCAGCGGCGTCAAGACCCGCCAGCTCGAGATCGGCCCTGACTTCCTCGCGCGCAAGCTCCAGGGTCGTGCGAGCGAGATCGAGGCCAACCTGCTGGGCCACTCGATCAAAGCTGTCGACCGCCTGGGGGTTGACCCCGCGGAAATTGGCACGGTGCTCACCGCGAGCCTCTACTCGCTTGGCGGGCCCACGCTCGCGCACCGTCTCGTGGACCACTACGCGATGGACGCCACGACCGACAAGTACCACCTCACGGGCGTGGGCTGCGCAAGCGGCGTGCCCCTGATGAGGCTGGCATCACAGGCGCTGAGCGATCACCCCGACAAGCACGCGCTGGTCGTGGCCGCGGAGAGCATGAGCGGGATCCTCACACGCGCCACGCCAAGCGACCATAGGGCGAAGGTGATCGGCTCGGCGATCTTCGGCGACGGCTGCGCCGCAGTGCTGCTCAGCGCCGCTGCGCAGGCCGAAGGGCCGACGATCCTCGCCTCGCAGGTACATCAGATCCAAGGCTCGCTCGACGCTGTGCGCCTCGAGCTCAGCGAAGATGACGGCTACCTGCATCTCGCTCGAGAGCTGCCCGACCTCGCGGGCGAGGGGCTCGGCGAGATCGTGGACACCTTCCTTTCGCATCACCGCCTCAGCCGCGCGGCGATCGACCACTGGATCCTCCACCCCGGCGGACGACGGATCATCGAGAACGTGCAAGGCGCGCTCGAGCTCAGTCATGAGCAGGTCAGCTCGAGCTGGGATTCGCTGGCCTCCCACGGCAACGTGGGCACGCCGTCGATCATGTACGTCCTCAAAGCGGTGATCGAGCGCGACCGGCCTGCGCGGGGCGAGCGCGGGCTGATGGTCACGGTCGGCCCAGGCGTGACCGTCGGGCTGATGCTGCTCGGCTGGTAGGCGGGGGCGCACGCCCGCCGCTATCGTCGCCCGGCAGATGCGCACCGCCGCGATCCTGCCCGTCAAGCGCTTTGCCCACGCCAAGCAGCGCCTCGGCGCGAGCCTCGCCGACAGCCTGCGCCTCGAGCTCGCCGAAGCGATGGTCACCGATGTGCTCAGCGCGCTCGCGCAGACTGCAGCCCTCGAGCAGACGATCGTCGTAACGAGCGAGCCCGAGATCACCGCTGCCGCGCTGGGACACGATGCGGTGATCGTCGCGGACAGTCTCGAGCGCGGCCAATCCGCAGCGGTAGCCCTGGGCATCGAGCGCGCGCTCAGCTCGGGCATCGAACGGGTGCTGTGCGTCCCCGGCGACTGCCCGGCCCTCGATCCACATGAGCTCGACTCGCTGCTCGCGCCCCACGCGCTCGCAGCGTCCGTGGTGATCATCCCCGACCGCCACGGAACTGGCACCAACGGCCTGCTGCTCAGCCCGCCGCAGGCGATCGCCCCGAGCTTTGGCCCCGATAGCTGCGCGCGCCATCAGGAGATCGCGAGCGCGGCGGGCGTGCCCTGGCGCATGGAGCAGCCGCCTTCGCTGCTGCTCGACATCGACACCGGCACCGACCTCGCAGCGCTGCGCGAGCGCCTCGCAGGCGCGCAGACCCGCGCGGAGCGCACGCGCGCCGTTCTAGCCCAAGCGGTCCACCGCGAGGCGCTGCCCGCAGCAGGCAGCTGAGGCGCGATGGCCAGCGTGAGCGCCCGCGGACTCGGGCCGCTACCAGAGGTACGCGCAGGCGATGACCTGGCGCAGCTGATCGTGGCAACGCCACTCGGCGCGCAGCTACACGACGGCCAGCTCGTCGCGATCGCACACAAGGCCGTCTCGAAGTCCGAGGGCGCGATGGCTGTGCTCGCGGACGTCGTGGCGAACGAGCGAGCGCGGGAGCTGGCGGGGACAGAGCGCGACGCGCGCGCGGTCCAGGTGGTGCTCGATCAGTCCGCCGAGATCCTGCGTGCGCAGCGGGGCGTGCTGATCTGTCGCACGCACCACGGCTTCGTCTGCGCAAACGCGGGCGTGGACGCCTCCAACGCCGACGCCGGCACGCTCGTCTTGCTGCCGCGCGATCCCGACGGCTCAGCACGACGCATCCGCGCGCGCCTACACGAGTTGACGGGCGCGCGTGTGGGGGTCCTGATCACCGACAGCTTCGGCCGCGCCTGGCGCAATGGTCAGAACGACATCGCGATCGGGTTGGCGGGGATGGCGCCGCTGGAGGACTGGCGCGGGCGTTCTGACGCGCGCGGCTTGGAGCTGCGCGCAACCTGGATCGCCGTCGCGGATGCGGCCGCCGCGATCGCGGATCTCGCGCGCGCCAAGGACTCGCGTGAACCGGTGGTGCTGCTCGACGGGCTCGAGCGATACATGGGCGCCGATGACGGCCCGGGCGCGCTGGCGCTGGTGCGCGCGCTCGAGGAGGACCTGTTCCGCTAGCTCTCGCCGCGGTCGATGCGTGACCAGAAGCGGATGAACTCGCGCTCGTGGCCGATCCCGCAGTCGAGCGCTAGTAGCTGGCCGGGCGGCGCGTCCGACAGCACGGCGCGCAGCTGCTCGTAGTACTTCAGGCGCTCGCGGTGGGACTGCAGTTGCGTGGCCGCCAACTTGGCTGGATCGGCACCGAAGAACAGCTTTAGCGTCGCCGCGTCGCGCAGTTCATAGAGGTCGTTCGCGGGCTCGTTGCGCCACTTCTCGAGCGCTTTCCTGCCACTGCCGGTGAGGCGATAGATCCGCCGCCGCCGCCCTGCTTGCTCCTGTTGCTCGTCGAGCAAGCCCTCCGCGGCGAGACGCGCGCACTCGCTGTAGATCTGCGTGTGAGGAACAGACCAGAAGTTGCTCGTGCTCAGCTGCGCCATGCGCTTGAGGTCATACGGCGTGGCCGGCTCGACCTGCTCGAGCAGGCCCAGCACGATGTAGGAGGTCTCGCTCAAACGCGGGCTTGACATGCCCGCCAGAGTAGCCTACGGTGCGTATGGTCCAATCCGAACCATTCAGGAGGAACGGTATGACTTCCGCGACAACATCCGCAACCGCGCCGGCGCTCGGCTTCACGACGCTCGAACAAGAGACCACGATTGCGCAGCTGCCGCTCAGCGGCGCGCTCCCTGAGTGGCTGAGCGGCTCGCTGTTGCGCACGGGACCCGCCAAGTTCGAGGTGGGCGCGCAGCAAATGCGCCACTGGTTCGACGGCCTCGCGATGCTGCACCGCTTCACGATCGCCGACGGTCAGGTCTCCTACGGCAACCGCTTCCTGGGAAGCCGCTCCTACCGCGCCGCCAAGGCGCAGGGACGGATGGTCTACGGCGAGTTCGCGACCGACCCCTGCCGCTCGCTGTTCAAGCGCGTGCAGAGCCTCTTCTCTCCGGGGAACGTGCTGCCGGACAACGCGAACATCAACCTGATGCACCTCGGCGAACGCTTCGTGGCGATGACCGAGACACCGCTGCCCGTGCAGTTCGACCCGCAGACGCTCGCAGCTGCCGAGGTGCGCCCGTTTGAGGTACCCGGCGAGCTGACCACGGCGCACCCGCACCTCGATCGCGCCGATGGCGGCATGATCAACTACGCCGCAAAGCTCGGTCCGCGCAGCAGCTACCGCTTCTTCCACGTCGGCCCCGAGGAGCACAAGGGGCAGGTGCTCGGCTCGCTGCCAGTGAAGGAGCCGGCGTACATGCACTCTTTCGGGCTGACCGAGCGCTGGCTCGTGCTGGCGGAGTTCCCGCTCGTGGTCAACCCACTGAGCATCGTGCTCTCGGGTCGTCCCTACATCGAGAACTACCGCTGGAAGCCTGAGCGCGGCACACGCTTCACGCTGATCGATCGTCGCAGCGGCGAGGCCACCACGGGCTTTGAGAGCGCGGCCTGCTTTTCCTTTCACCACGTCAACGCCTACGAGGAGGGCGATGAGGTGGTGGTCGACCTCTGCGCCTTCCCGGATGCCGGCGTGATCGAGGACCTATATCTCGAGCGCCTGCGTGCGGGCAAGCCGATCGCAAAGGCCGAGCTGAGCCGCTTTCGCCTGAATCGCGCTGATCGCTCGGTCACGCGGGAGTCGCTCAGCGACGTAGCCATCGAGCTGCCGCGGATCAACTACATGCGTTGCAACGAACGCCCCTACCGTTTCGTATGGGGCATGAGCGACGGGCCCAGCGGCTGGCTCGATCGGATCGTCAAGATCGACACGCACGACGGCTCCGCGCTGGACTGGTCACAGACCGGCTGCTATGCGGGCGAGCCAGTGTTCGTGGCTCGCCCAGGCGCGGAGCGCGAGGATGACGGCGTGCTGCTTTCGGTCGTGCTCGACGCCGACGCGGAGCGCTCGATGCTGCTCGTGCTCGACGCCACCGACCTCAGCGAGCTGGCGCGCGCGGAAGCGCCACACCACATCCCGTTCGGCTTTCACGGACAGTTCGCGCGTAGCTAATCGTTAGGCTCTCCCGGATGATCAGTCGGGGGAGCTGAAGTGCGCAAACTTCTGCTGCGCGGCCTCGCGCTTGTCGCAATCGTGGTGGTGGCGCTCAACTGGACCTATGGGCGTCTACCGAGCGAGCCTAAGGCGAGCGGCTCCTTCGTGCAGATCGGCACGTTTCACATCCACTATCTCGAACGGCCCGGCAGCGGCACGCCGGTGCTCTTGATCCACGGCCTGCCCGGCACGGCGGAGGACTTCGAAGCGGTCACGCCGCTGCTCGCCGGACACCGCACGATCGCGATCGACCGCCCCGGCTTCGGCTACTCCAGCGGCGGCTACGTGCCCTTTGACAAGCAGCTGAGCACGATCGAGACGCTGATGCAGCGCCTGCACATCGTGCGACCGGTGATCGTGGGCCACTCCTACGGCGGCACGATCGCGCTCGCGTTTGCCGCACGTCACCCAAGCGAGGTGCGCGGGCTGGTGCTAGTGGACGCTGCCGCAGGCGGAACCAAGCTCGGCAGCTTCGACCTCGCGCAGGCGCATCTCGTGCAGGTTCTGCAGTTGCCCGTGATCCGTCAGATCGCGAACGCCACATTTGCGCAGCTGCTCGACACGATCTCCGTGAACCAGGGAGACGCCAAGGCATTTGATCCGCTGCCGGTAGCGCAGGCACACCGTCATAGGCTGCTCGCGATCAACATGACGCACAGCAACCTCAAGGCCTTCGCCGGCGAGCAGCTGGCCGCCAACGGCGTGCTCGCGAAGCTCGATAAGACGCTCAGCTCGATCACCACGCCGAGCATCGTGATCGAGGGTTCAGGCGATCAGCTCGTGAAGCCCAGGTACGCCCAGAGCATCGCGCGCGAGCTGGCGCACGCGCGCCTGGAGATGCTCAAGGGCGGGCACATGCAGCCCTACGCCCACCCCGCCGCGATCGCGGCTGCCGTCGAGAGCCTCGCCGGGCACTAGCACCACGGCTCGGCACGTCACGCCGCGATCGGGAGCTCGTAACGGCGTCTGATGTCATAGAGCGTCGTGCGCTCGGCCGCCGGGCGCCCCGCGCGGTGAGCCGCTGCGACGAGCTCGTCGGGGTCGAGCTTCGTGCCGTGATAGCTGCCCGCGAGACGGCTGATCGACTCCTCCATCAGCGTGCCGCCAAGGTCGTTCACGCCCCAGCGCAGCGCCTCGGTGGCGGCGTCGAGGCCCATCTTCACCCAGCTGGCCTGCAGGCTTGGAATCGTTCGTCCGAGCGCGAGACGGAAGGCGGCGGTGTGCTTGAGGTTCTCCTCGCGTGAGATCTCCTGCACGCCGTGCGTGCGCCCGAGCAACGTCTGAAAGGGAATGAAGGAGAGCGGCACGAACTCGGTGATGCCGCCGGTGCGCTGCTGTAGCTCGCGCACCACGCGCATGTGCTCGGCGAGCTCCCACGGCTCCTCGATGTGGCCGAACATGACCGTGGCGGTCGAGCGCAGGCCCGCGTTGTGCGAGGCCTCGATGATCTGCACCCAGCGCTCCACGGGCAGCTTGTTCGGTGAGATGCGCTCGCGCACGCCGTCGTGCAGCACCTCGGCGGCGGTGCCTGGCGTCGAGCCGAGCCCCGCGTCGCGCAGCTGTGCAAAAACCTCACCCGGCGGCAAGTGAGAGATGTCGCACATGTGCGCGATCTCCATCGGGCTGTAGGCGTGTAGATGCAGATCTGCGCCGGCGGCCGCCGCTGTGGCCTTGGCGAGGCGCAGCCAGCCGAGGTAGTCCTCGAGCGTCCAGTCGGGGTGGATGCCGGACTGGATACAGAGCTCGCTGGCGCCGTAGGCGAGCGCTTCGTGGATGCGTGCAACGAACTCGGCCTCATCGTGTTCGTAGGCGTCGGGCGAGCGCTTGCCCTGGCCAAATCCGCAGAAGGCGCAGCCGACGGTGCAGATGTTGGAGACGTTGATGTTGCGGTTGACGACGAAGGTGACGGTCTCCCCCGCGAGCTCTGAGCGCAGCTCATCGGCGGCCTGGCGCATCTCCTCGATCGCCTCGGGACGCGTCTCGGCGAACATCGCCGTCAGCTCATCGGCGCTCAGCGCAAGACCGTCGCGGCCCTTGACGATCGCGCCGCTCACGAGATCGGGCCGGATCGGCGCGGGTGGCTCGGTGCGTCCAGAACCACGGCGCGGGATGAAGCTCCAGTACTTGACCTTGATCGTGTCGAGCACCCCCGGGCGCGATCCACTCGGGGTCGATGTAGCCGCGCGTATACACACAGCGCTCGGTCAGCGCCACACCGTCGCGCTGCAGCTCCTTGCGCACCTGGTGCGGCGAGGGGAATGGGTGCTCGGGTGAGATGTGATCGCCGTTGGCGCTCAGCCCGCCGAGATCGGTCGCGCCGGCCGCCACGAGCTCGCCCCACCAGTCGGCGAGGTTCGGCGGGATCTGGATCCCGACGTCTGGCATCAGCCGGCGCGTCTCTGCGATCAGGCGCTTCATGTCCTCGATGCTCACCGCGCAGGCCCAGTCCGGTAGCGGCAGGCTCGGCGTCGAGAACGCCGGCACAGAGCCGTCCTCGCTGACGCCGGTCTGCCAGTACGCGCGAGCGGCCGCGTCAGCGATCTCGGCGGGCTCCTGGCCGTAATAGCGCTCGTGCGGCACGAAGTTCTGCAGGATCACCTCCTGGATGTGGCCGTGCTCGGCGTGCATCGCGGCGAGCGCTTCCAGCGAGGCCACTCGCTCCTGCTCGGTCTCGCCGATGCCCACGAGGATGCCGCTCGTGAAGGGGATCTGAAGCTCTCCCGCGGCGCGGATCGTCTCCAGGCGCCGCGCCGGGTGCTTGGTCGGCGAGCCCGCGTGCACGGTCTGCATCAGCCGCTCTGAGATCGACTCCAGCATCAGCCCCTGCGAGGCCGTCACCTCGCGCAGCCGCGCGAGGTCCTCTCGTGAGAGCACGCCGAGGTTCGTGTGCGGCAAGAGGCCTCGCTCGAGCGCGCGCTCGCAGGTCCAGACCACGTAGGCGGTGAAGTCCTCGTGTCCGTACTCATCCAGGCGACTGCGTACCTCGGGGTTGACCTCCGGACGCTCGCCGGTCAGCACGAGCAGCTCCTTGACCTGGCGCTTGGCCGCGCCGTCGAGGATCTCCAGCACCTCCTCGGGCGAGTACAGGTGCGCCTTATGCGTCGCGAAGGAGCAGTACTTGCAGTAGCACTGACAGGTCCGCGACAGCGACAGGGTCAGGTTGCGGGAGAACGTGACCCTGCGGCGCATGTGCTGGAGTCTAGGACGCGAAGGGACCGCGGCCGAGCTAGACGGCGCGTAGCTCACCAGATCGCCTTCCATGGTGGTCCCGGAGGGTGCATGTGCACAGGAGACTCCAGGATTCGTGCTTGCATCAGTACCCTCGTTGCTCGCCGCAGGCGCCGGTCTGTCGGCGAGCAGCAGCGACCGACCAGTGCCAGTTTTGATCAGAAAGGGACGAGCGCAACATGAGTGAGAGTGTCAGCGAGAGCGAGAACCCGGCGATCCGAAGCCCTACTCCGGAGGTGCCCCGTCCCCGGACGAACCAGGACTGGTGGCCCGACCAGCTTGACCTGAAGATGCTGCATCGGCATTCGCCGCTCTCAAACCCGATGGGCGAGGACTTCGACTACGCCAAGGAGTTTGCGAGCCTCGACCTCGACGCCCTGCGCAGCGACCTAATCGCGCTGATGAGCACCTCTCAGGAGTGGTGGCCATCGGACTACGGCAACTACGGACCGCTCTTCATCCGCATGAGCTGGCACGCGGCCGGCACCTATCGCATCACCGACGGACGCGGCGGTGGCGGCAGCGGTGCGCAGCGCTTCGCGCCGCTGAACAGCTGGCCCGACAACGCGAGCCTCGACAAGGCGCGCCGGCTGCTGTGGCCGATCAAGCAGAAGTACGGCCGCAAGATCTCCTGGGCCGATCTGCTCGTCTACACCGGCAACGTGGCCATGGAAGCGATGGGCTTCCAGACCTATGGCTTCGGCTTCGGGCGCGAGGACATATGGGAGCCGGAGGAGATCTTCTGGGGCAGCGAGGAGGAGTGGCTGGGAGAAGGGCGCTACAGCGGCGAGCGCCAGCTGGCCAAGCCCCTCGGCGCCGTTCAGATGGGCCTCATCTATGTGAACCCGGAGGGTCCCGGCGGCGACCCCGACCCGCTCGCGGCCGCCGTGGACATCCGCGAGACGTTCGCGCGCATGGCGATGAACGACGAGGAGACCGTCGCGCTGATCGTCGGCGGTCACACCTTCGGCAAGACGCACGGCGCCGTCGATCCGAGCAACCTCGGCCCCGAGCCCGAGGGAGCCCCGCTCGAGCAGCAGGGCCTCGGCTGGAAGAACAGCGCCGGTAACGGCAACGGCGCCGACACGCTCACGAGCGGGCTGGAGGGCGCGTGGACGAACGAGCCCACGCGCTGGGACAACGGCTTCCTGGAGAACCTCTACGGCTACGACTGGGAGCTGACCAAGAGCCCCGCGGGGGCGCAACAGTGGACGCCGAAGAACCCCGAGGCCCAGGACACGGTGCCCGACGCCCACGACCCCGCCAAGCGGCACGCGCCGATGATGCTGACGACCGACCTGGCGCTCAAGCTCGACCCGATCTACGGACCGATCACGCAACGTTTCTACGAGAACCCTGACGAGCTCGCGGAGGCGTTTGCGAAGTCCTGGTACAAGCTGCTGCACCGCGACATGGGGCCGCTCTCGCGCTACCTCGGCCCCTGGATCGCGCCCGCGCAGATCTGGCAAGACCCCGTTCCCGCTGTCGACCACGAACTGATCGGCGAGGCCGAGATCGCGTCGCTGAAGGAGAAGATCCTCGCCTCGGGACTCTCGATCCCGCGGCTGATCGCCACCGCCTGGGCCGCGGCGAGCTCGTTCCGCGGCACCGATAAGCGCGGCGGCGCCAACGGCGCGCGGATCCGTCTCGCGCCGCAGAAGGACTGGGATGTCAACGAACCTGCCGAGCTCGCCGCCGCGCTTGCAGCGCTCGAGCAGATCAAGCAGGACTTCAGCTCGCAGGCCGGCGGCAAGCAGGTCTCGCTGGCCGATCTGATCGTGCTCGGCGGATGCGCGGCCGTCGAGCAGGCAGCGAGGAACGCCGGGCACGACATCGCCGTTGCGTTCACCCCTGGGCGCACCGACGCCTCCCAGGAGCAGACCGACGCGGACTCGTTCGACGTGCTCGAGCCGACCGTCGACGGCTTCCGCAACTACTTCGGCGCGGGCGAGGATCTTCCGCTCGAGCATGGCCTCCTGGAACGGGCCTACATGCTGACGCTCACCGCCCCGGAGATGACCGTGCTGATCGGCGGCCTGCGCGCGCTCGACGCGAACTTCGGACACTCGGCAAACGGCGTCCTGACCGAGCGGCCAGGCACGCTGAGCAACGACTTCTTCCTCAACCTGCTCGACATGGGCACGGAGTGGAAGCCGGCGGGCGAGAACCTCTACGAGGGGCGCGATCGCGCGAGCGGCGAGCTGAGGTGGACCGCCACCGCGGTCGACCTCGTCTTCGGCTCGAATTCGGAGCTGCGCGCGCTGGCGGAGGTCTACGCCTGCGACGATGCCGGCGAGAAGTTCCTCCGCGACTTCGCATCCGCCTGGGAGAAGGTCATGAGCCTCGACCGCTTCGATCGATCCTGACCGAGCGCACTCCCACCGGCGTCTACCTCGCCCGTCACGGACAGACCGCCTACAACCACGAGGGGCGCTTCCAGGGGCACCTGCCCGATCCCGCTTGACGAGACCGGCCGCGCGCAGGCACGCGAACTGGCTGAGCGCGCCGCCGCCCACGGCTTCCGTGTGCTGTGGTGCAGCCCGTGCTCCGAGCCCGCGAAACGGCTGACATCGTGGCGCAGAGGATCGGCCTTGAGCCGCGTCGAGGACGCGCGCCTAATGGAGACCGACGCGGGCGACTGGACCGACCGTAGCTTCATCGACGTGCGCAGCGAAGATCCCGAGCGCTTCGACGCCTTCGCCTCGGCCGATCCAGAACTTCGCGCTTCCCGGGCGGTGAGTCCTTCAGCGAACAGGAGCGTGCGCGTCGACGCCGCCCTGGCGGAGATCGAAGCGGCACGCTGCCAGCGCTCGTCGTCTGCCACGGCATGGTCATCCGCGCCGCGCTCACCCGCCGCGCCGGGCATCGCGCCGAGCGCTTCGAGCGAGTCGCCAACGCCGCGCTCGTGCCGCTGGACCCGGCCTTGGTCGAGAATGCCGCCAACCTCGGCGGCGGCGCAGCCACGACCCCAAGCTGAACTCCCGCGGTGAGCCTCGGGCTACTCGGCGATCTTCGCCACGCCGTTTACATCCTCGCCGGCGACGATCAGGAACTCGTTGCGCGCTCCTGCACGGCGCGCTTCGCGATGCGGGCGGTACTCATCGCTCTCATAGAACTCATCCGCCGCCTGCTTCGACGGCCACTCGATGATCAGCACCACCTGGGCCGGCGTGCGCTCCCCCTCGATCTGCTCGATCGTTGCCGTGCGCGCCAGATAGCGCCCGCCACGGCGTTCGACCATCGGCGTGACCTTGGCCACGTAGTCACCAGACCCAGGATGGATCGGTGACGTCCAGTTCAGCAACCGCATAGTGCTTCAACAGACCCTCCTGGCTCGGGTTCACGCGCTTCTCGAGACATAGCCTCGCTCAGTCGCTCAGCTAGAGCTCGCAGCCGTATCGACGTAGACCTGCAGCGCCTGAGCCGCCACCGGGTCGGCATGGAAGCACAGCGTCGGTCCCTGGTCCACCCAGACCTGCGCCACGTCCTTGTGCCTGCCGCCGAGCGCGGCCCCGAGAATCTCGCTCAACGCCAGCGAGTAGGCAGTCACTCGCTCTTCGACTGCGGCTCCCACGGCGCTCGTCTGGGATGAGGTCCAGAGCAGCAGCTCGCTTGTGCAGAGCACGATCTGCATCTTCGCGATCGCCGCCGAGATCGGGGGACCTCGCCAGCTGCCGAACGTCGGCGGTAGAACGCGCAAAAACGAGCATGTGCGCTCCTGGATCGGATGCTCACCGCTCGCGCTGAAATCGTTGTAGGACACGCAGACGCCCACATCGCGCTCGTCCGGCAGGATTCTCACAAGCGCCTCGACGATCGCGTCTTGCTCGATATCCGGGATGTCTGACAGGAAGCCGATGCGCTGAAGAGTGTCCGTGATCGTCGTCCGCTCGGCCGCGGAGCTGCCATCTTCGATCGCCACGTCAGCTAATGCTAAGCGTCCAGGAAGCGCCGCAACGCGCGCCTGGCAGCCGGCAGCGTTTACCCGCCTCGAGCTCGCGGATCGCGATCTCCGATGTCATCGCGGCGAGCAGTTGCGCGGCCGCCTTCGCGTCGGGCCAGCCCATCGCCTTGAAGCTCGGGCACGCCGCCGCCGCGAAGCGCTCGTGGCGGGCCGGCATCGAGGCCGTCAGCGCGCGGGTCCTGCGCGCCTCGAGTGCGAGTGCCTTGACCGCGCGATCGGCCAGACACATATCGAGGTAGGCCTCGACTCCGCGCACGATCCGCTCGGGCCCAGGTTTGGTCTGCGCCGTTGCCTGCGCTACGGCGGCGAGCACGCGGTCATGGAAGCGCGCGTGAATCGCGTCCACAAACGCCGCCCGATCGGCGAAGTGCACGTAGAAGGTGCCCTTCGCCACCCCCGCCTTCCCAACCACGCTGTTGACGCTCAGACCCGCCAGCCCGTCGCGCTCGGCTACCGCCACGCCGGCGTCGAGCAGCCGCTCGTGAGTGCCGTGGTGCTCGGCAGGCTGGCCATGGCTCGTTCTCGCTGGTGCTCGTGCGGGCACGACCCAAGGCTAGCTGACCAATCGGTCAGGTTCTATGACCGACCGGTCAGTCATCTGCTAGGTTGCCGCACATGCCCGTTCTCGAGATCCCCTCAGGCACGCATCGCTTACGACGAACAGGGCAGCGGCGAGACGCTCGTAATGCTCCCCAGCGGCGGCCACGACCGCCACGACTTCGACGAGCTTCGCGCGCTGATCCCCG
This sequence comes from uncultured Solirubrobacterales bacterium, assembly GCA_963785435.1. Lineage (GTDB taxonomy): Bacteria > Actinomycetota > Thermoleophilia > Solirubrobacterales > Solirubrobacteraceae > Palsa-744. The sequence goes on along the minus strand of CAWAVE010000005.1, from coordinate 986,653 downwards.
CAGGATTCGGACGATCGCGCTCGACTGGCCCGCACACGGCGACTCACCAGCCGGATGCGGGCCAGGCGAGCGCCATGCGACATGGCCGACGTCGCCGAGCAGGCCGTCGCGCAGCTCGCGCCGCAGGGTGCGATCGTGCTCGGCAACTCAATCGGTGGATTTGCCGCCACGCGCATGGCGATCCGCCGCCCTGCGCTCGTCAAGGGCCTTGTAATCGTCGACGGCGGCGGCTTCGCCGCGCGCCCGCCCCACGTACGCCTCTTCTGCGCGCTGATGGCGCGCCAGCGCTTTTTGCGCGCCATCTACCCCGCCTTCTCGCGCCGCTACATGCGCGTCCGCACCGACGCCGACCGCCGCGCCCGCGACACCGCGATCGCGACCACGCGCAGGCCCGCGGGCGTGCGCGCGCTCAGCGAGCTGTGGCGGAGCTTCGTCTCGCCCGAGCACGACCTGCGTCGCGAGGCGCACACGATCGCCGCTCCCACATTGCTGATCTGGGGCCGGCGCGATCCGGTCATTCCCCCTGCGCTTCGCGCGCCGCGCTCGCGCGGGCGATCGTGGGCTCGAGCTCGTGCTGCTCGACACTGGCCATCGTCCCCCACACCAGCGACCCCAAGGGCTTTGCCGACGACCTGCTGTCCATTTCTCCGAGCTGCATCCGCACAGGCACAGAGAGCGAGTCGAGCCGCATGAGCGCTCGCGACCTGTGGCGCTCGGAGCTGCTGGGTGAGGCGCGCGAGCTCGAGCTCCCCGGCGCGCGCATCGAGTGCTTCAGCCGCGGCCACGGTCCCGCGATCGTCTTCTGCCACGGCTGGCTTGCCAACGCGAACCTCTGGCGCAAGCTCGTCACCGCTGCTCGCCGAGCTTCACACTGCATCGCGCTCGACCTGCCACTCGGCTCGCACCGCCTTGCGCTCGACGCCGGCGCCGAGCTGTCGCCTGCCGGTTGCGGTGCGCTCATCGCAGCTGCGCTAGATGCGCTCGAGCTGCGCGAAGTGACGCTCGTAGGCAACGACTCAGGCGGCGCCTACTCGCAGATCGCCGCGGCCAGCCGATCCCGAGCGCATCGCGCGGCTCGTGCTCAACTCGTGCGAGACGCCCTTCGACGAGTTCCCGCCGCCACCCTTCGACGGCCTCCCCGCCGCGGCACGCGACATCGACGTGCCTCGGCCGTCTGCTCGCGCGCGCTGCGCGATCGCGAGGTGCGCGCGAGCCCCGCCGCCTACGGACTGCTCATCAAGCACCCGATCGACGAGCTCGTCTCAGACTCCTACGCGCTTCCCTGCTCACTCGACGCAGCCGTGCTTCGCGACACCGCGGCAGTGATGTCCTCGGCCACCTCAGAGCCGATACACGCGGCCGGTGCGAAGCTGATCGCGAGCTTCAAGCGTCCCGTGCTGCTCGCCTGGAGCCCCGAGGATCAGGTCTTCCCGCTCGCCAACGCCCGCCGCTACGCCGACGCCCTTTCATGCGGGAGCCTGGCGCTGATCGAGGACGCCTACAGCTTCACCCCCGAGGACCAGCCCGAGGCGCTGGCCGCGGCATTCGAGCGTTTCATCGCAGCCGGCTGATCGCGTTCAGCGACTGAAGGATCCTCCCAGGCGAAGCTGCGCTCGCGTGTGGTCGCGCGCTCGTCGGTGGGCGTGCTCACGCCGCCTCCTCTGCGATCAGCGGCTCTGCTATCAACGGGTCTGAGATCGGCTCGGAGATGAGTGGCATGCTCGCTGCTCTGGGCGCCGGGCGACCGATCGCTGCCAGCGCCAGCCCAGCTGCGAGCCCACCTATCACGGTGATAAGCCAAGCGCTGTGGAAGTCCGCCGCGCTGCGCGTGGCTGTGCCGAGCACCGCGACCAGGATCGCCACGCCCAGAGCCGCGCCGATCTGGCGCCCCATCGTGAGCACCGCCGCGCCCGTCGCGAAGCGCTCAGGCGCGAGCGAGGACGCTCCCGCTCCGGTCAGCGTGGGGATCACGAGCCCCACGCCGGCGCCGCCGATCATCGATCCCGGCAGATACTCAGCGAGGAACGCGGGCCGTGTCGCCCGTGCGAGCGATGAACCAGACGGAGCCCGCGGCGAACATCAGCGAGCCGATCACGCCCGGCAGCCGGTAGCCGAAGCGCGCGCCTAGCCGTGCCGAGGGCACGCTGAAGGCCGTTGCCATCGCCGGTCCAGGAAAGAGCATGAGGCCCGCCGTGAGCACCGGCTCGTGCCACACAGAGGTCAAGAACAAGACTCCGGAGAGCAGCATCGCGCCGAAGCCCGCGAAGAACAGCACCGAGGCGCCGACCGCGAGGCCGAAGCTGCGGACTCGAGCATCGACGGCTCGACGATCGGCGCCGCGTGGCGCGTCAGAGCGCCACCAGATCGCCGGCAGCAGCACCGCCGTGGCGAGCAGCAGGGCAAGAATGCCGTCCGAGCCCCAGCCCCATTCCTGGCCCTTCACGATCGCGACCACGAGCGCGCCGATCGCGAGGATCAGCGCCGCCGCGCCGAGCATGTCGGGGCGCTTGGCGTCAGGCTCACGGCGCTCGGCCAGCGTGCGGATGCCGAGCACGAGCCCCGCCAGGCCCGACGGGTAGGTTCACGAGGAACACCCAGCGCCAGTCCGCTTGCACGAGCAGCCCGCCGAGCGGCGGTCCGGCCGCGGCGGCGATCCCGCCGGTCGCAGCCCACACGCCGATCGCGACGTGGCGCTCGTGCGGAGCGAACTCGGGCAGCATCAGGCCCAGCGAGGTCGGCAGCATCAGCGCCCCGCCCATCGCCTGCACAACGCGCGCGCCGATCAGCACGCCCGACCGAGGGCGCGAGCGCGCAGGCTGCGCTGGCCGCGACGAACACGCCGAGACCGAGCAGGAACGCGCGCTTGCGCCCGAACGCGTCCGCCCAGCGCCCTGCCGGCACGAGCAGTGCGGCGAACACGATCGCATAGCCGCTCAGGATCCACGAGAGCGTGCCCAGCGATGCGCCACCGAAGTGCTTGACCGATCGCCGGAAAGGCGATGTTGACGATGAACAGGTCGAGGCTCGACATGAACACCCCGACGCACACGATTAGCGAGACCCGCCACTTACGTTGCATCATGCAACGCACCCTAACACAACGAGTTGCATGATGCAACTAAGTCGGCTATCGTGAGCAGCAGGTCATGCTTAGAAACGACTACACAAGCCAAACTTGCAGCATCGCGAGCGCCCTCGAGGTCGTCGGCGAGCGCTGGTCGCTGTTGATCGTGCGCAACATCATGCTCGGCCTGCGCCGCTTCGATGAGATTCAGGAGAACCTCGGCATCGCGCGCAACGTCCTGCAAACACGCCTCACGCGGCTGATCGAGCAGGGCGCGATCGAGAAGCGCCTCTACCAGGATCGCCCGCCGCGCTACGAATACCGCCTGACCGAGAAGGGCCTCGACCTCTGGCCCGACGATCGTCGCGCTGATGAACTGGGGCGACCGCCACGCCGCCAACCCGGCCGGCCCACCGGTGCTGCTCGAGCACCGCGGCTGTGGCGGCGCGATCGATGCGCACCGCATCTGCGAGCGTTGTGGCGAGCGGCTCTCGGTGCGCGACTCACAAGCCCAACCGGGACCGGGCGCGAGCGCCGATCATCCGCTCCTGCGCCGTCGCCGAGCGCCAGGCCGCGGCCTAGCGAGTCAGGCACGTCGAGCAGCGTCGCGCCTTCGCGCGCCATGCGCGAGCGAGGAACGATCAACTCAAAGCCGGCCTGCTCAGCGCGCGTCGCGCACCGCCACATCGACGTGTGAGTAGAAGGCAAGCGTCTGCAACCCATCCAACAACCCGTCCGCAGCGAGCGTTTCGCGGATCGTCGGCGCCGTCGAGACGATCGTCGGTCAGATCGACGATCAACACCGCCGCCGGCGGCTTGTCCGGGTCGGCGAGGCGCGCGCGCAGTCGCGCCTCCTCAGCGATCAGCTCAAGCTCATGGCCGCCGCCGGTCATGTCCGCCCTGCAAGCGCGAGCCGAACAGCAGATCGGCGCTCAGCGCGAGCACGACGTGCCATCGGCTTACTGGGAGCGCAGCCGGCGGAACTCTTCGCGCGCCGACTGCGGTCGGCCCCACATCTGTGTGACCTCCACGCGCCCACTACGGGTCTCGCGCAGCACGAGCTCGGCTTCGACGCCGGCGTCGTCGAGCAGCGCGAGCGCGCCGTGCACGGTCTGTGCGGCGGCGGCATGACCGAAGTGATGCGCGACCAGTAGGCGCCAGTGCCAGTCGTGGTGGGAGTAGGGCCGCGCGTTGCAAGTCGCCAGATACAGCGCCGCCTCGACGTAGCGCGACTCGTCAGCTATGCGCATATCGAGCTCGAGGTCGGTCCAGTCCTCGGGCAGCGAGTCGACGATCTGCTGGAAGGTCTCGGCAAGCGCCATCGAGAGGAAGCCTAGCGTGGCTATTCTCGAAGCAGTGACCCACGGCGAGAGCGATTCACAACCCGCCTCCCCCTCGCGCGCGACTACGAGGCGCTCGTCGAGCGCTGCGGGCTGCTCGATCGCTCAGAGCGCGGCAAGCTGGCGCTCAGCGGCGCGGGGGCGGTCGAGTTCCTGAACGGCCAGCTGACCAACGAGCTGAGCACGCTCACCCCGGGCGAGGGCTGCTATGCCGCCTTCCTCACGCACAAGGGCAAGATGCTCGGCGACGTGCGCGTCCTCGCCGCCCACGCCTCGCCGTCCGCGCCTGCTGCAAGCGACGCCGCCGCAGGCGCGGTGCCTGACGTCACGGAATTGCTCCTCGACACCGAGCGCTCGAGCCTGCAGGCTCTGTTCGACATGATCCGCCGCTTCAAGGTCGGCTATGAGGTCGAACTGCACAAGCGCACTTTGGAGAGCGGCCTGCTCGCGCTGATCGGGCCACAGGCGCTCGCGATCGCCGCGGCGGCGGACGCTCGCCTGCTCGAGCTGGGCGAGCGCGAGCACGATCACCGGCTGGCGGAGATCGACGGCATCCCGGCGCGCGTCGTGCGCACCGACGTCGGCCTCGACCTGCTGTGCGCTGCCGAGCAGACCGCGGCCCTGTCGAATGTGCTCCAGCGTCGCGGCGCTCATCCCGTCTCGCTGGAGGCGGTCGAATGTCTGCGCATCGAGCATGGCCGGCCCCGCTACGGGATCGACCTCGACGACAGCGTGATCCCTCAGGAGGCTGCCCTCAACGAGCGCGCGGTCAGCTTCACGAAGGGCTGCTACGTCGGTCAGGAGACCGTCGCGCGTCTGCACTGGCGCGGAAAGCCCAACCGTCACCTGCGCGGGCTACGACTGTCCGAGCCCGTGGCGAGCGGCGCCGAGCTACGCCTCGGCGAGCGCGTCGTCGGCCACCTCTCGAGCTCCGCCGTCTCGCCGCGCCTGGGGCCGATCGCGCTCGCGCTCGTCCGTCGCGAGGCGCCTCCGGGAACGACCCTCGCGGTCGGTGTGCAGGGCGCGAGCGCCGAGGTCCTCGAGCTTCCGCTCCTGCCCGCGACCGCGACCGCTGCGAGCCTGTCCGAGGCCGAGAGCGAGCGTTAGTCGCCGTTCGCCGAGAAGTGCTCCGGGTCGGCGGGCCCGAGCACCCCGCCGATCAGCTTCAGCGGACCCGTATAGCCACGTAGCACGACGATCAACTGGGCCGGCTGCGTTACGTCCACGGCGCCGCCCGGATAGGCGCTGCGCTCGTGGTTGCTCGATCCGGCAGGCGCGCTGAATGCGCCGGCGGCGTTCAGTTGCACCTGTTCGTAGTAGGTGCGAAAGCCGCTCGTGACGGTGCCCGTCCAGCCGTGCTGAGCGGCCCATTCGAGCACCGGGACGATCCAGCCGGCGATCGGCTTGGAGCGAGGGTTCCATGAGGCTACCGGCGTGACGACGCTGGAGGCCGCACCCGGATAGGTGGGACTCGCGTTGAACGATTCGACGGAGGTGCCCCGAGGGAGCACGATGCCGGCTTTGCGCGCGGCGGCCAGCTCGCGACGCACTTCGGCATCCGACGGCGCGCCCGCAGCGATGCGCAGCTTGCCTTCGGCGATGATCTTGTCCGAGGTGACGTCCACGCGCGCGGCGACCGCCTGGTGTTTGGGCACCGGCGCGTTCGCGCGTGCGCTCGCCCCTGACGTCTGTCGCCTGGCAGGCGCCGCCACATGACCAACCTTCGCGTCGCCGCAGCCAAGCACGACGGACACAGCGAGCGTGAGAACTGCGCCAGCCAGCGCTCGTCGCACCGGCGGCAGCGCGCTCCTCCGGCCCGGCGAAGCTCGACGCATGCGCCCTGCCGGGGCGCCCGGCAACCGATCGCACACGCCTTCGAGCCTATCGCCCTGCGAGGACTGTGATGGATGACACACAAGCAACCATTGCGCGCTCAATATGATTGCGTTCGTGCAAGCAATCGCCAAGGAACCTTCCCTACTCGCCGAGATCGCACCGGAGCGCGCCGAGCTGACGCGCGACATGTTCGCGCTGGCGAGCTACCTGATGCGCACGGCCAACGTGGGCACCTTCAACGCGATCGCCGAGCTGGACCTCTCCTTCACGCAGATCAAGGCGCTCTGCGCCTTGGAGAGCGACGACGCGGGCCGGTCGGTGAAGACGCTCGCGGATTCGCTCGGCGTCTCACTCCCCGCGATGAGCCGCGCGGTCGACGGCCTATATGAGCGAAAGCTCGTAGAGCGCGAGGAGGACCGCAGCGATCGCCGCGTCAAGCGCATCCGCCTCACCGCCGCAGGCCAGCGAGTGCCGAGCATGCTCAACGAGGCGCGCCTCTCGGCGCTCGCCGAGCTGATCGGCTCGCTCGACGACGAGCAGGCCGAGGCGCTCTCCGCAGCATTGCGCCTGATCGTCGAGCACCGACAGGAGATCGCCGCCTACAGACCGACCAGCAAAGGAGCCAGCCGATGAGCGAGAAGATCCGTTCGCTGCAGATGAACGAGGACAACCGCCGCTGGTGGGCGCTCGGCGCGATGTGCTTCGCGCTGTTCATGATCATGCTCGACAACACCGCCGTCAACGTCGCGCTGCCGTCGATCCAACGCAGTCTGCACGCCTCGACCGCGTCGCTCGAGTGGACGGTCAACGCCTACACGCTCTCCTTCGCGGTGCTGCTCGTCACCGGCGGACGCCTCGGCGATCTGTTCGGTCGGCGCAAGATCTTCCTCGCCGGTGTGGTCGTCTTCGCCAGCTCGAGCGCCGCGATCGGCTTCTCCACGAGCGACACCTGGCTCGTCGCCTGGCGCGCTGTGCAGGGCGTCGGCTCGGCGATGATGATGCCCGCCACGCTCTCGATCATCACCAATGCCTTCCCACCCGCAGAGCGCGGCAAGGCGATCGGGACCTGGGCCGGCGTCTCGGGCATGGCGCTAGCAATCGGCCCTGTCGTCGGCGGCCTGCTCGTGGAGAGCGTGAGCTGGCAGTCGATCTTCTTCCTCAACCTCCCCGTCGCCGTCGGAGCCGTAGTGGTCGCTCTCTTCGCAGTACGCGAGTCGCGCGATGAGACGGTCGCGCAGCGCATCGACCTGCCCGGCGTCGCGACGCTCACGGTCGGATTGGCCGCGCTTGTGCTCGCGCTCGTCGAGGGCAACAACTGGCACTGGGGCTCCGCGCGCGAGATCGTGCTGTTTGCGGTGGCGCTGCTTGGGCTGGGCGCCTTCGGTGTGGTCGAGCACCGCCAGTCCTCGCCGATGGTCGACTTCGGCTTCTTCCGCTCGCGCACCTTCCTCGGCGCGAACATCGTCGCCTTCATCGTCAGCTTCGCGATGCTCGCGATGTTCTTCTTCATGGCGCTCTACATGCAGAACGTGCTGCACTACTCGCCGCTTGAAGCCGGCGCGCGCTTTTTGCCCTCGACGCTGATGATCGTCGTGCTCGCGCCGATCGCCGGGCGCCTCGCGGACCGCGTAGGTCCCCGTCCGCTGCTCGTGTTCGGGCTCCTGTGCGTGTCGGGCGCGCTTTTCTGGCAGTCGCAGCTGACCGCCACGAGCGGCTACGGCACGCTGCTGCCCGGTTTCATGCTGATGGGCATCGGCATGGCCTTCGTGATGTCGCCGATGAGCATGGCCGCGATGAACGCCGTCGCTCAGGCCAAGGCCGGTGTGGCCTCGGGAATCCTCTCGATGAACCGCATGGTCGGCGGCACCTTCGGCGTGGCGGTGCTCGGCGCGATGGTCGCCACGCTCGGACGCTCAAAGCTCGACGCGCTGCTCCCCGCTGTGCCCGCTGCCGTGCGCTCGCGGTTGGCCGACGGTCTCGGCTCAGGCGCGGCACCGCACGGCGGGGTGTCTCTACAGATCCTGCACGCGGGCCGCAGCGCCTTCATATACGCGCTGCAGTACGGCCTGCGCCTCGGCGCGGCCGTGGCGCTGCTCGGGGCGCTGCTCGCGTGGGCGCTGATCGGACGAGAGACACCCGACACCACGCTCGCGACCCCCACCGGACTACCCCCGCTCGAGACGCTCCAGCCGGCGGATCGCAGCGCGCAGGTGGAAGTGGCTCGCGGGGAGACCGTGCAGGTGTAGGACTGGTCGGGATTGCGTTTGGTGTGGCGCTGCGAGCTCCGCGAGACCTCGCAGCCCACCCCGGGGTAGGATTGTTGTTCCTTCCCTGACCCCGACCTACGAGGTTCCAGAGCACGTGGCCATCGATCTGCAAACAGTGTCATCCGTTGACGTCGAGCCGGGCGAGCTGCCCAAGACGATGGCCGCCTGGGTCATCCGCGAGGAGCGCTACGGCGATCCGAAGGACGCCTTTCAGATCGAGGAGATCGAGGTGCCCGAGCCTGGAGCCTTCGAGGTGATCGTGCGCGTGATGGCCGCGGGCGTGAACTACAACAACGTGTGGGCTGCGCTCGGCAAGCCCGTTTCGGTGATGCGCTACGGCGACCACCCCGAGTTTGGCCACCACATCGGTGGCTCCGACGCCTCAGGGGTGGTCTGGAAGGTCGGCGCGGGCGTAACGCGCTGGAAGCCTGGCGACGAGGTGGTGGTGCACTGCAACCAGGCCTCCTACGAGGACCCCGAGGTGCACGGCCTCGACCCGATGGCCGCGCCCTCGCAGAAGATCTGGGGCTATGAGACGACCTGGGGCTCCTTTGCGCAGTTCACGAAGGTGCAGGCCCAGCAGCTGCTGCCCAAGCCCCAGGCGCTGAGGTGGGAGGAGGCCGCGTCCTACGGCCTCGTGTACTTCACCGCCTACCGCATGCTGATCACGCGCTGCAAGCTGCAGCCGGGCGCCAACGTGTTGATCTGGGGTGCCGCCGGCGGACTCGGCGTGTTCGCGACGCAGATCTGCAAGGCGGCCGGCGCAAACTGCGTCGGCGTCGTCTCATCAGCCGAGAAGGGCGAGCTGGTCAAGCGCCTCGGCGCCGTCGACTACATCGACCGCAACGAGTTCGCGGGGATGATGCGCAAGGGCGGCGAGACCGCCGAGGAGGAGAAGGAACGTTCGAAGGTCGCACTCGGCTTCGCCAAGCGCGTCAAAGAGATCCTCGGCGACGCACCCGACATCGTCTTCGAGCACGTCGGCAAAGCGACGCTGCCGACCTCCGTGTTCACCGCCAAGACGTTCGGCAAAATCGTGATCTGCGCCGGCACCACCGGCATCGACTGTCGACTTCAACGTCGCGATCCTGTGGATGCGCCAAAAGGAGATCCTCGGTTCGCACTTCGCCAACGCGTATGAGTGCATGAAGGCCAATGAGCTGATCGAGAGCGGCCTGATCAGACCTGTGCTGTGGCGCACGCTCGGCTTCGATGGTGTCGCCGAAGCGCACCAGCTGATGCTCGAAAACAAGCACCTCGGCAAGATCTCGATCCTCGTCGGCGCCGACACAGAGGGTCAGGGCAAGACCGCCGAGGGTCCCGGCGCGATCCGCGCGGAGGTCGGCGCCTGATGGCCGGCACCGTGATCGTCCCCTGGTACGCCACGGGCTTTCGCGCCGATGACTTCGAGCGCGAGCTCGGCGAGGTCGCAGCGACCGCGTTGCGCTACGACGCGAGCTCATACGCCGTCTACCGCGCCCGCGACGATCGCTATCGCTTCCAGCAGCTCGCCGCCTTCGAGGACAAACTCGGCTGGGAACGCTTCTGGGAAGGTCCGGAGATGAGCTACTTCCGCACGGTCCACTCGAGTTGGTATCAGGTGCCTGTGCTCTACGGCTGGTGGGATCTCTCCGCGAGCGGCGCGATCAACGGCGATCCGGTCGCCGCCAACGGGCACGGCAACGGCATCCACACCGTCGAGAGCTAGCGGTAGCTCCTAGCCCTGCTCTAGCGGGGCCATCGTGAGCCCCGCGCCCTTCAGCTGCTCCCAGTAGTGCTCAGCGGTCTCTTGGTGGCCGCTGTAGACGACCGCGCGGCCGGAGCTGTGGATCACGTTCGCGATCTCCATGCCGCGCGCGAGCGTCACACCTGGGATGAAGCGCGCCAGCGTGCGTGCGACGTGCTCGAAGGTGTTGTGGTCGTCGTTGCGAACTATCACCCGCCACTCGCCGCCCAGGCCGCTGCCTGGGCCGCTGCTGCGGGGAGCCTCGATCGTCTGATCCATCGCCCGGAAGGATAAAGCTCGCGGCGCGACCGTACAATGTCGCTATGAGCGCCGAGAACTCGCCGCGCCTGCCCGAGCGCGACCGCCCCTGGATGATGCGCACCTACGCGGGGCACTCAACCGCCAAGGCATCCAACGAGCTCTATCGCGGCAACCTCGCCAAGGGCCAGACGGGGCTCTCCGTCGCCTTCGATTTGCCCACGCAGACGGGCTATGACCCCGATGACGAGCTCGCCAGGGGCGAGGTTGGCAAGGTCGGCGTGCCGATCTCCCATCGCGGCGACATGGCCGTGCTGATGGACGGCATCCCGCTCGGCGAGATGAACACCTCGATGACGATCAACGCCACCGCCGCGTGGCTGCTTGCGCTCTACATCGTCGCCGCCGAAAATCAGAACCCACCCACCCCCCAGGATCAGCTGCAGGGCACCACGCAGAACGACATCATCAAGGAGTTCCTCGCGCGCGGCACCTATGCCTTCCCGCCCGCGCCCTCGATGCGGCTGATCGCGGACATGATCGCCTACACGGTCGAGCACGTGCCCAAGTGGAACCCGATCAACATCTGCTCCTACCACCTGCAGGAGGCCGGCGCGACGCCCGTCCAGGAGATCGCCTACGCGATGAGCAACGCGATCGCCGTGCTCGATGCTGCGCGCGAGCGCGTTGGGCGTGGCGAGGACGGTGAGGCACGCATGGAACAGGTTTTCGGGCGCATCTCCTTCTTCGTCAATGCGGGCGTGCGCTTCATCGAGGAGCACGCGAAGCTACGCGCGATGTCGATCCTCTGGGAGGAGCTCGGGCGCGAGCGCTACGGCGTTGAGGACCCACGCCACCTGCGCTTCCGCTACGGCGTACAGGTCAACTCGCTCGGCCTGACCGAGGCGCAGCCCGAGAACAACGTGCAGCGGATCGTGCTCGAGGCGCTCGCCGTCACGCTTGGGCGCGACGCGCGTGCGCGTGCGATCCAGCTGCCGGCCTGGAACGAGGCGCTCGGCCTACCACGACCTTGGGACCAGCAGTGGTCGCTGCGGATCCAGCAGATCCTCGCCTTCGAGACCGACATCCTCGAGTACCCCGACATCTTCGAGGGCTCCAAGGTGATGGAAGGGCTCGTCGATGAGCTCCTCGAGGGCGCGCGCGCGGAGATGTCGGTCGTCGCCGAGCACGGTGGCGCGGTCGAGGCGGTCCCCTACATGAAGGCCGCGCTCGTGGACTCTCACCGCGAACGCATCGCGCGCATCGAGCGCGGCGAGCAGATCGTGGTGGGCCAGAACCGCTACACCGAGTCTGAGGTCTCACCGCTCACCGCCGACGCCGAGGGCGGCATCCTCGTGGTGGATCCCGCGGTCGAAGCCGAACAGGTCGAGGCCGTGCAGCGCTGGCGCTCCGAGCGCGACCAGGGCGCGGTCGATTCCGCGCTGAAGCGCCTCGCCGAGGTCGCCGCCGATGAGAGCCATGCAGAGAACCTGATGAGCGCCACGATCGAGGCGGCGCGCGCTGGCGCCACCACGGGTGAGTGGTCGCGCACGCTGCGCGAGGTCTTCGGCAGCTACCGCGCGCCGACCGGCGTCGGCGAGGCCGCCGCGGCGCCCGGCAGCGAGGAGCTCGGCGAGCTGCGCAGCGAGGTCGCACGCCTGCAGGAGACGCTCGGTCGCCGGCCGAAGATCCTCGTTGGGAAGCCGGGGCTCGACGGACACTCAAACGGCGCCGAGCAGATCGCCGTGCGCGCTCGCGACGCGGGCATGGACGTGGTCTATGAGGGCATCCGCCTCACGCCCGCGCAGATCGCCGCCTCAGCACTGCAGGAGGGCGTGCACGTGATCGGCCTTTCGATCCTCTCGGGCTCGCACCGCGAGCTGATCCCAACCGTGATCGAGGCGCTGCGCGACGCCGGTGTGCAGGCTCCGGTGGTCGTCGGCGGCATCATCCCCGAGCAGGACGTGGCCGCCCTGCGCGAGGCCGGCGTGGCGGCGGTCTACACGCCCAAGGACTTCGACATCAACCGCATCATGCGCGACATCGTGGCGCTCGTAGGCGCCGGCGCCGAGGAGTCGCTGATCGCCGCAGGCGGTGCCTCCGCCAACGGCGCCGCGTGAGCCGGGCGCCCCGCCCACAGGACGGGGTCGACGCCGCGAACGGGGTCGGAGCCGCGATCGGTGCGCGCCTGCGCGCTCGCGACCTGACGGCTGCGCCCGCCGCGCTGAACCTGCTCGAGAGCACCACCCTGGGCGATCGTGAGCAGGCAACTGCGCTGCTCAGCGAGGTCTCCCCCGCAGCGCTCGGCGGAGAGGCACCCGCACACGTGATCGGCGTCACTGGACCGCCGGGCGCGGGCAAGTCGACGCTGCTCTCCGCGCTGCTGCACAGCTGGCGCGCGCAGGGGCGCTCGGTCGCGATGCTTGCGGTGGACCCGAGCTCGCGTCGCTCCGGTGGCTCGCTGCTCGGCGACCGTGCGCGCATCGACTTCGACCCCAGCGACAGCGGCGTGCTGATCCGCTCCACCGCCGCCGGTGAGCGCCTCGGCGGCCTGGCCTGGGCGACGCGCTCTGCAGCCCATGCGTTGGCTGCAGCGTTCGACATCGTGGTGGTCGAGACGGTCGGTGTGGGGCAGGCTGAGACCGAGATCGCGGACGTGGCTGACACGGTCGTCGTGGTCGTCCAGCCCGGCGGCGGGGACGTGCTGCAGTTCTTGAAGTCGGGAATCATGGAGACTCCCGACGTGCTCGTCGTCACCAAGGCCGACCTCGGCCAGATCGCCATGAGCACGCGCCGCGACCTGAGCGCCGCGCTGCGCTCGCTCGGCTCACGCTCCACGCCCGTGCTCGCGATCTCCTCGCTGCCGCCCGCACGCGGCGTCGATGATCTCGTGCAGGCGCTCGAGGAGCAGCGTGTGAGCATCGACCTCACCGCGCGGCGCCTGCAGGCTCGCCGCGCGGGCGCGCTGCTCGAGTTCGCCCACGAGCACGGCGAGCGCGGACTGCGCGCGCTCGGCGGCCGCGCCGGCGCGGAAACGTTGCTGGCGAGCCTCCCCGCTGATCTCGAGGTCCCTGCGCTGCTGAAAGCACTGGAGCAGGCAGCGTCGTGAGCGTATTGCGCGACCTCTTGATCGTCTTCGGCGCTTTCGCGCTCGTGAGCGCGCTCGCCGGCCTGCTCGGCGCAGCCAACCTCGGCACCGCGCTCTCATTCGGTCAGATCGCCTTCGCCGCGGCCACGGTCTTCGTGCTGGTCAAGCGCTGAGGGCGAGCACCGGCGTGTAACGCGGGTGGCACACGCGAGACTGTAGGTAGAGCTCATGATCGTCCTGCTTGGCTTTGCCATCCTCGCCGGCGCCGGTACGGCCCTGTCGCCGTGCGTGCTGCCCGTGCTCCCCGCGCTGCTCTCTGCCGGCGGCGTCGGTGGGCGCCGCCGCCCGCTCGGCATCGTGCTCGGGCTCTCGATCACCTTCACGATCACGATCGTGGGCGTCGCAAACGTCGTCGGCGGCGTGGGGCTCGGCAGCGATCCGCTACGCGATGTCGCGATCGCGGTGCTGCTCCTATTCGGCCTTACGCTGCTATTGCCGAGCGTGGCCGCGCGCCTGGAGGCGCCGCTCTCGCGGCTCGCCCGCTTCGGTCCGCGCACGAGCGGCGACGGATTTGCCTCCGGGCTGCTCGTCGGTGGCGCACTGGGCTTCGTCTACACGCCTTGCGCCAGCCCGATCCTGGCTGCCGTGATCTCCGTTAGCGCCGCATCGGGCAAGACCGTCACGCTCGCCCTCGCCTACGCCGCCGGCTCGGCGGTTGTACTGCTCGCGCTGTCGCTCGGCGGCCGGCGGCTGTTCGACCGCGTCCGCAAAGCTGGTCGCGGTCCTGCCCTACAGCGTGCTCTGGGCACGATCATGATCCTCACCGCCGTCGCGATCCTCACGAACCTCGACGTCAACTTCGACCAGTTCGTCGCCCGCCACATCCCCGACGTCAACCTCACGGCCTCGCTTGAGTGCTCCTCGGCGATCACCGGAAGGCTGCACGAAATCACCGGTCGCGAAGCGAAGTTCGCGCCCGCCAACGGCTCCTCTGCCTGCCACGGCTCTGCCACGAGCGTGCACCCTGCCGCAGCGAACGCAAGCCAGGCCACGCTACTGGCGAGGGCGCACTCGCTGCGTGAACTCGGCCCGGCGCCGAACTTCACCGACACCCAGCGGTGGTTCAACACGCCAGGAGGCCGCCCGCTATCTCTCAGCTCGCTGCGTGGACGCGTGGTGCTCGTGGACTTCTGGACCTACACCTGCATCAACTGCATCCGCACTTTGCCCTACCTGAAGGCGTGGGATCAGGCCTACCGCCACGATGGCCTGACGATCGTGGGCGTGGAGACGCCAGAGTTCGCCTTCGAGCACGACGCGGGCAACGTGGCCAACGCGATCAGCCAGTTCGGCCTGCGCTACCCGGTCGTACAGGACAACAACATGGGCACCTGGAACGCCTACGGCAACCAGTACTGGCCTGCCGACTACCTGATCGATGCCAACGGCCAAGTCCGCTACGCGGCCTTTGGCGAGGGCGACTACGAAAAGACCGAAACGGCGATCCGCGCGCTGCTGGCCGAAGCGGGAGCGCCGGTCGGCGGCAAGGGACATCCGCGGGGCGTGATCGTCCCCTCGCGCGAAGCAACACCCGAGACCTACCTGGGAACCGAGCGCGCGCAGGGCTGGATAAACGGCCCCAAATCGGGGCTGCACAACTATGGCCCCGCGCCGAGCGGATCACTTTCGACGAACGACTTCGCCTACTCCGGGAGCTGGAACATCGCCGGCCAGCCCGCCACGGCCGTGAACGCGGCCGGCATCGACGTCTCCTTTCAAGCCAAGAACGTCTACCTAGTGCTGAGCTCGCCGGGCGAAAGCCCGCTGCCGGTCCAGGTGCTGCTTGACGGCAGGCCGATCGCCGCCAAGGACGCCGGTTCAGACGTCCACGGAGATGTGGTCACGGTGCGCCGTCAGCGGCTCTACTCGCTCGCCTCGCTGCCGAGCAACGAAAAACACAGACTTAGCCTGCGCCTCGCATCCGGCATAAGCGCGTATGCCTTCACCTTTGGCTAGGGACGTTGTTAGAAACAATCGTTTAGCCTTTCCCCGCAAACTTAAACGGCCATGGATGAGCCACTCTGGAGGGGCTGACGATGAGACTTCTACGCACTATGCTGGGCAAACGAGCGCCGCGGCGCGCTTACGGACTGGTAGCCACCGCCCTGCTCGCGATCGGCTTCGGCCCGACGCTCGCCTCGGCCACCGCCGCGACACCGGCGCACACGGATGTGATGCTGCTGTTCGACACGAGCGGCTCGATGGGCTCGCAGCTGACGGAAGCGAAGAATGAAATTCAGGCAGTGATCGCTCATGTCAGCGCGACACTGCCCGACGCTCAGTTCGGCGTCGCAGAAGTCCGTGACTTCGCTTCCAGCGAAGAAGTCGTGACCTTCGAAAAACCCTGGAAGCTCGATCAAGCGATCACCGCCGATTCCACAGCCGTGAAAGCGGCCATCGAACCACTTTCGGCAAACGGGGGCGGCGACTTCCCCGAATCCTATGGGCGCGCACTTTGGGAGACCGACACGAACCCGAACGTAGGCTGGAGGGCCGGAGCCCGGCACGTGATCATCCTGGTCGCTGACAACGTGCCCCATGACAACAACCTCGACGAAGGCATCCCGGAAAGCTCCTGGGCAAGCGAAGGCGCCCCCGCGCCGTGGAACACCGGCGAAGAAAAGCCTGGCCCGTGGGGCATCCCCGGCACGCTGATGACGCCGGCAGTCGACCGCAACTTCCAGCACACGCTCGAAGAACTCAACGCCGACGGCAAGCCGATCGGCATGGTCGACTTCAGCGGCGCCCACGGCTACCTGCCCTACTGGGAACACTGGGCTGCCGCAACCGGTGGGCAGGCGCTTGAGGCCGGTAGCGGCGAACTCGCCACCAAGGTCACAACGCTGATCACAACGGGCGCAACCTCGACGCTGCCGGCATGCGCAGCAGGCCAGGTGCGTGACGCAAGCGGCGTCTGTGTCGTGCAGCACCCGAGCGTCACGCAGGTGATCTGCAACCTGGTCATCGCCACGGCCACTGACACCTGCACCGCGACCGTTGCCGATGCAGCCGGCGCTGGAGTGACCAACCCGACCGGCACCGTCTCGTTCACCTCAACCAACGGCGGCGTGTTCATCGCAGGGAACACCTGCGCGCTGGTCTCCACGCCGCTGTCTCCCAACGTGTCGAGCTGCTCGGTGCAGTTCTTGCCGCCGAGCACACCCGGCGCCCTGCCGGAGATCAAAGCGTCGTATGGAGGCGACTCGCTGCGCGCAGCGAGCAGCGGCGAAACTCACTACGGGCCCGCGAGCAGCCTGTCAAGTAGCGTGAACCTGTCCGGGACGGGCACGATCAACGGACCCAACGCCGAAGTGCCTATCGAATGTCTGTTCCCCTGCGAAACCTCGGGCGAACTGTTCAACGAACCGGGCCTCGCCAACCTCGCCTCATTCGGCTCGCCGAGCGTGACCTCGGTGGTGTTCGCCGAAAGCGCCGCACACGGCAAGAAGAAGAAGAAGAAGAAGAAGAAGAAGAAGGAGAAGAAGAAGCCGGTCCTGCTCGGCAAGGGCAAGCTCAAGCTGAGCACGCCTGGCAAAGGCAAGCTCGTGATCAAGCTCTCGCACAAGGCGAGGAAAGCGCTGAGCCAGGTCTCCTCCAAGGGCGTGAGCGTGACGCTCAAGTTCACGGTCCACACGCTCAACGGAACCGTGGTCACGACCAAGAGCCAGCACATCAAGCTGCGCCCGAAGGCCAAGAAAGCAAAGAAGAAGCGCCACTAGGCTCGCGAGCAGGCTCCGCCACGCCGGTCAGAATTGGCGTGGCGGAGCAGCTCGTAGTTAGCTACTTCCTCACTCCTATTTCTTTTTCTTGTGTTTTTTCGCCACGCACGTGTGGAAGGTACGCGTGTCCTCGTAGGTCTTGCCGCTGGCTGTCGAGGCCACGAACGCGACCTTGAAGGTGCCCTTTGGCAGCCCCACGAGGCTTAGCGTCGTACCGCCGTTGTGCAGGCTTCCTTCCTTGCTGAACGTGCCGTTGATGAACACGCGGACCTTCACCAGTTTCAGGCTCCGCGGCCCGCGCGGATGCACGACAAAGCGCCGTTTGCTCGCGCAGCCTTTGTTCGATGGCAGGTTCAGGTTCTTTTTGACCGAGACGATCAGCACCTCGCTCCCGCAGGCGCTCGACGACGGCGCGTTCAACGAGTCGCCGCTGTATGAGGCGACCCAGTAGTACGTGCCCGCCTTCGGCTTTACAGCCGCCGAGGGAGTCGCGTTGCCGGCGCTCACCACGCCAACGCTGACCGGCGCTGCCGGCAGCGTGCACTTCTTGTCCTTGTAGAGCGTGTAGGCGACGGTGCCTGTCGCGCTAGCGGCAAGCGGACCGGAGATGTGCGCCTGATCCTTGACGCTCGAGCCCAGCAGTACTGGGATCGAGGCGCCCGTAACGCCCCCACCGCTCTGGAGCGTCGAGGTGTTCGTCGGCGCGAGCACCGTGAGCACCTCGCTGCCGCATGTGCTCGTCGCCGCCTGTGCGGAGAGGCTCCCGGCGTAGTGCGCCTGCCAATAATATTTCCCAGGCGCGAGCGTCGAGACGGCGCTCGACGGGCCGGCGTTACCGCCCGCCAGCTTTGCTGATCCGGCCGCCGCAACGAGCGTTTTGCATTCGGCGTCGCTGTAGACGTTGAAGGACACGGGCCCCGTCGCGCTGGCTGCGCCGGCCCCGCTCAGCGTCGCCGAGTCCGTCACCGCCGTGCCTTGCAGGACGCTGATCGAGGGGCCGACATGGCCGCCACCCGACAGCGTGGTGGTAAGCGCAGCGGAGCTGCCGAAGCCACCGACCGGCGGCGACTCGAGCGAGAAGTAGCTCGATTTGCCCACCGGGATCGCCGGCGAGAAGTTGACCACCCCTGCCCCGGTCGCGAAGCTGCCGAACGCGCCGATGTTCGTGAAGTAGGAGGTTGGTCCCTCATAGCCGGACACGGGATCGCCGTTTGCGGTCTGGCCGATCGCGAAGACACCCGACGGGTAGGTGAGACCGGCGGGCTCGCCGCCTTCCGGTTCAAAGCCGCACGCCGTGGTTTCCGGCGGGCAGGGTTTGCCGGCGTTGGGAAGCGCCGTGCCCGAGGTGTCCTTGGCCACCACCTTGCAGCCCGGAGCCGGTTTGGTCATTGCGCAGATGCCGTCGAACTCGAAACCAAATAGTTCGATTTCCGCTGAGAAAGGGATCGAAGTAAGCGGTTTGGAGGAGTTGTTCTGGATGCCAATCAGGGTGTCGTCACCGCCCGGATCGAAGGCGCCCAAGCCTGGATCCGATTCAACGATCGTTTCCGTATCCGTGACCGTCACCAGGAACTGACACCCGGTGCTATCGAGTTCGACAGGCGGGCACTGCGTGAAGGCCGCGCTGGCGCCGGCCGGTGCAAAACAAAGTACTGCGAGCGCCGCACAGGCACCCACAAGAATGGCTATTCGCTTCATTGGGTTCCCCCCGGGGAAGGTTGTCGTCCAGGCCGCAGGCGCGGCCCTGATTTTGCGCCAATCTATACCCCTACGGCGACATCCTGTGAAAGAGCTGGACGCCTGGAGAGGTGGCTTACGGTGCTCCGCTGCGCCGGCGGCCTACAATGGGCTGCATGGAGGGCTCGATGGCCGAGACGAGCGCGCGCAGCTGGCTGCGCTGCTATCGCTGCTGGTCTCAGGATCTCGAGGTGCAAGTCCACTACGAGGGGATCCACAAGATCGACCCAGACAGCGGCGAGCGCGCGGAAGTCGTGGACGAGCTCCAGGAGGCCGTGGTGCAGTGCCTGGACTGCATGCACGACCAGCCCCACCTCGGCTTCAACAACGGTCGCGTCGAGCCGATCGAAGATCGCTGGGAACGGATGATCGCCGGCACCCCCTGGGTCGCCTCCTGCACCGTGACCGTCGACTCCGAAGACGTCGAGAGCTGCTCCGGCCCGGAGGCCGGCGACGCGCTCTCCTATGCCGCCTTCGGCGACCACGGCGTGCGTGAGTTCTTCACGCACGTGCGCTTCCACAAGCACGAAGACGACGCGCGCATCATCGTGCACCTGCTCGTCGAGCTCTACGCGCGCTCGCTCGAGGAGGCGACCGAGGTGCTCGAGTCCGCCGCGCGCGGCTCGCTGACGATCACCTCACTCGCCGAGGAGTCACGCCCGCCCGCAGCAGCCGGCGAGACCCACGGCCACGACTAGAGGGCCGCTGGCGCTGCGCGAGGCGACGTGCTCGGTCGCTAACCCAGGCGCGCTTCGAGCGCGTCTAGCTGGACGTTGAGCTCAGCGGGGAGGCGATCGAACGTTGCGAGGTACTCGCGGAACTGGGGTAGCTGGGCCTTCCACTCCTCGGGGTCGACCTTCAGCAGCTGCGCCATCGCCGCTTCTGTGACGTCCACGCCGCGCGTGTCGATCCCGTCGGGTCCCACCGGCGGCATGTGCCCGATTGGTGTCTCTGTTGCCGCACCGTGACCAGCGCAGCGCGCGAACACCCAGGAGAGCACCCGTGAGTTCTCGCCATAGCCGGGCCAGAGGAACTTGCCGTTCTCGTCCTTGCGGAACCAGTTGACGTAGAAGATCTTCGGCAGCTTTGCCCCCGGCGTGCGTCCCATCTCCAGCCAGTGCGCGAAGTAGTCCGCCATGTTGTAGCCGCAGAAGGGCAGCATCGCGAAGGGATCGAAGCGCAGCTCGCCGACCGTTCCTGCGGCCGCCGCTGTCTTCTCGGAGCTCATCACAGCACCGAGGAACACGCCGTGATCCCAGTCGAGCGCCTCGGTCACGAGCGGCACCACGGTCGAGCGGCGCCCACCGAACAGCATCGCGTCGATCGGCACCCCCACCGGGTCCTCCCACTCATCCGCGATCGCCGGGTCTTGCGCTGCGGGCGTCGTGAAGCGAGCGTTGGGATGCGCTGAGGGGACGCCCGTGTCCGGCGTCCAGTCGTTGCCGTGCCAGTCGATCAGATGCGCCGGAGGCTCCTTCGTCAGCCCCTCCCACCAGATATCGCCGTCGTCCGTTTTCGCGCAGTTCGTGAAGATCGAGTTCGCCTCGATCGTGCGGATCGCGTTGGGGTTCGTGTCCTCGCCCGTGCCCGGTGCGACGCCGAAGAAGCCCGCCTCGGGGTTGATCGCATAAAGGCGCCCATCGGCGCCGAACTTCATCCACGCGATGTCATCGCCGATCGTCTCGACCGTCCAACCCTCGAGCGTTGGGATCAGCATCGCGAGGTTGGTCTTGCCGCAGGCGCTCGGGAAGGCGCCGGTGATGTACTTCACCTCGCCCTCCGGCGAGGTCAGCTTGAGGATCAGCATGTGCTCGGCCATCCAGCCCTCATCGCGCGCCATCACCGAGGCGATACGCAGCGCGAAGCACTTCTTGCCGAGCAGCGCGTTGCCGCCGTAGCCAGAGCCGTAGGACCAGATTTCGCGTGTGTCGGGGAAGTGCACGATGTACTTGTTCTCCGCATTGCAAGGCCACGGTACGTCCTCCACGCCGTCGCTGAGCGGCATGCCCACCGAGTGCAGGCAAGGCACGAACTCGCCTGCACCGAGCGCATCCAGCGCGCCCTGGCCCATGCGCGTCATGATCCGCATGTTCACGACCACGTAGGGCGAGTCCGTCAGCTGCACGCCCACATGACTCTTGTCTGAGCCAAGCGGCCCCATCGAGAACGGCACCACGTACATCGTGCGACCCTGCATCGAGCCGGCGAACAGCTCGCCGAGCGTGCGCCGCATCTCCTCGGGGTCACGCCAGTTGTTCGTCGGGCCCGCCTCCTCCTCGGTCGCCGAGCAGATGTAGGTGCGATCCTCGACCCGCGCAACATCACCGGGGTCAGACAGGGCCAGATAGGAGTTGGGGCGCTTGGCGTCGGACAGGCGCTCGAACGTGCCCGCTTCGACCATCTCCTGGCAGAGGCGGTCGTACTCCTCACCAGAGCCGTCGCACCAGTAGATCCGCTCGGGTTCGGTGAGGGCCGCGATCTCCTCGACCCAGGCCAGCAGGCGCTCGTTCTTGGTGGGGGCGGGAACGGTGGTGTTCATCTGAGCTGGCGGCTCCTTCGTTAGCGGCTTGATCGGCGCACTGGGCGATCCTCGATCGGTGAGACTGCACCCGAGCCCGTTTCGGCTCTGGGAAACAGAAAACGCCCATCCGTGGGCGAGATAGGAAGCGTATCGCACACCTCCAAATCTCGCCAATACGCCCCTCCCTACTCGACGCTGCCCTCGACCACGGCTGTGCCCGGCTCCCTGCGCGGCACGAGCACGAGCCGCTTGAACTCAGCTACGAGCACACCGTCCTGGTTGAGCACACGTGTGTGCACCTTCACGGTGCCCCGGTCGGGCTTGGAGCGCGACTCCTTCTTCTCCAGCACCTCGGACTCGCAGAACAGCGTGTCGCCGTGGAACACGGGCGCGGGGTGCTTGAGCTCTTCGGTGGCGAGGTTCGCGATCGCCTTGCCGCTGACGTCTGAGACCGACATGCCGAGCGCCAGCGAGTAGACGAGCGGGCCAACGACGACGTTGCGTCCTTGCTGGGATTTGGCGGCGTAGACGTCGTTGAGGTGCAGCGGGTGGTGGTTCATCGTGATCAGGCAGAAAAGATGGTCGTCGGACTCTGTGACCGTCTTGGCGGGCCAGTGCTTGTAGACGGCTCCGACCTCGAACTCCTCCAGATAGCGGCCATACGGGTGCGCGCCGCTCGCCTCGCGGGCGGCCTGCTCGGTCTCGACGGATTGGGTCTCGCTCATGGGTCTCCTTGGCTGATTGCGCGCAGGACTCTAGAGAGTCGTCCGCCGCTCGGGCAGCGCGCGGCGATACGGTTCAGGCTCCAGACAACTCTAGGAGAGCACACTTGCGCAACCCCCGAGACTTCCTCAAGCCCCTCGCCATCGATGCCCCCGAGCCCGTCCGCGAGATCCCCTTCAAGCCGTCGCGGATGATCCACTTCATGGACTTCTCGAACCCGAAAATGGTCGAGAAGACGCCCGATCTGGCGCCGAAGGTGGACATCTTGCTCGGCAACCTCGAGGATGCCGTGCCGCTTGAAAAGAAGGAGGCCGCGCGCGCCGGGCTGATCAAGGTGGGCAAGGAGATGGAGCTCGGCGACACCGCCTTGTGGACGCGCGTAAACGAGCTCGCCTCACCCTATGTGCTCGACGACCTCACCCAGCTCGTGAGCGAGATCGGCAACAAGCTCGAGGTGATCATGATCCCCAAGGTCGAGGGCCCCTGGGACATCCACTACGCCGACCGCCTGCTCGCGCAGCTCGAGGCCAAGGCCGGCGTCGAACGTCCGATCTTGATCCACTGCGTGCTCGAGACCGCCCAGGGCGTCGCGAACCTCGAGGAGATCGCGAGTGCCAGCCCGCGCATCCAGGGCATGAGCTTCGGCCCCGCCGACCTTGCTGCCTCGCGGCGCATGAAGACCACGCGCGTCGGTGGTGGGCACCCCGGCTACCGCACGATCGCCGACCCCGACCCCGAGAACGCCGATGCGCCCCGACCCAGCTATCAGCAGGACCCGTGGCACTACTCGATCGCGCGCATGGTCGACGCCTGCACCTCCGTCGGCGCGCTGCCCTTCTATGGCCCTTACGGCGACATCTCAGATGCGGAGGGCTGCGAGACGCAGTTCCGCGCCTCCTTCCTACTCGGCTGCGTCGGCGCCTGGTCGCTGCACCCCGGTCAGATCGCGATCGCCAAGAAGGTCTACTCGCCCGATCCCGACGAGGTGGCCTTCGCCAAGAAGGTGATCGCGGCGATCCCCGACGGGCGCGGCGTGCACATGATCGACGGCAAGATGCAGGACGACGCCACCTGGAAGCAGTGCAAGGTGATGGTCAACCTCGCCGAAATGCTTGCCAAGAAGGATCCGGAGCTTGCGGGCGCCTACGGATTCTGATCTGGCCCGCACGGACGCATTGCATATCGCTATACTTAATGCATGGCACAAGTAGTTGCACGTGTTGACGACGCGCTGGCCGCCGAGTTGGACGAACTCGTCACAGACGGAGTCGTCAGCAATCGCTCAGAGGCGGTGCGATTGGGCTTGGAGCGCCTCGTTGATGAACACCGACGCCGCCGGATCGGCGCGGAGATCGTAGAGGCATACCGCCGCATGCCTCAGACCGAGGAGGAGCTCGCTGGCCTCGATGAGGCCACCCACGCTCTCATCGCCGAGGAGCCTTGGTGAGCACCCCCCGGCAGGGGGAGATCTGGTGGGCGGAAGCCGAACACGAACGTCGTCCCGTGTTGGTCGTGACGCGCTCCGAAGCCGTACCCGTTCTAACTGGGATCGTGGTCGCACCGATCACGCGCACCGTACGCCGCATCTCCACTGAGATCGCGCTTGGACCCGGCGAGGGTCTGGACGTCGAGTGCGTGGCGTCGTTCGACAATCTGCAGCGCGTCCGGCGCTCGACACTCACAGAGCGGGCCGGGGAGCTCGGCGTGCGCTCATCCGAGCTGTGCGGCGCACTCCGAGCGCTGGCCGACTGCTGAGGATGGGTCGGGCACACCTGCCGCAGCAAGTCACGCTAGGCTTCCGCGCCGCATGAGATTCTTCGAGTTCGAGGCGCGTGAGATCGTAAAGCGCGCCGGCATCCCCGTCACCGACTACGGCTTCACGACCGACGCCGCCGAGGCGGCGCAGATCGCTGAGCGAATCGGCGGCCCGACCGTGATCAAGTCGCAGGTGCTCTCCGGCGGGCGCATGAAGGCCGGCGGCGTCAAGTTCGCCGACACCCCCGCCGAAGCCGAGTCCTACGCGAAGGACATCCTGCAGCTGGAGATCGGCGGACACATGCCGCGCGGCGTGCTCGTCGACCCAAAGGCCGAGGTCGCGCAGGAGTACTACGCGGGCGTCGTCTGGGATGGCGCCGCGAAGAAACCGCTGATGCTCTTCAGCGACATGGGCGGCATCGATATCGAGCAGGTCGCCGAGGAGCACCCCGACCACGTCGGTCGTGGCCACTTCTCCACGCTCGAACCCTTCTCGGACTTCCAGGCCAAGCAGGTGATCGCCGCAGCCGGCGTGACCGGCAGGGCGCTGCAGCGCGCCACCCCCGTGCTTGCGCGCCTCGCCCGGTTGTTCCTCGAGAACGACATGACGCTCGCGGAGATCAACCCGCTCGCGGAGCTCAAGGACGGCTCGTTCGTCGCACTCGACGCGCACATGGAGATGGAGAACGAGGGCATGCCGCGCCAGAAGGCGTTGCTGAAGGCGCTGGGCATCGGCGCGGAGGAGGGCACCCGCGAGGGCCACGCTCCAACTCCGTTCGAGGAGGCCGTGAAGGCGATCGACGCCGCCGACCACCGCGGCGTGATCCAGGGCAAGGACACCGGCTTTAACGGCAACATCGGCCTCGTGATCGGCGCGGGCGGCGGCTCGCTGACGCTCACCGACGCCGTGCGCCAGCAGGGCGGCAAGCCCGCGAACTACTCCGAGATCGGCGGCAACCCCTCGGTCGCGAAGGCCTGCGGCCTGGCCAAGCAGGTGCTCCAGAAAGACGGCGTCGAGAAGATCGCCGTGATGATGTCGATCGTCTCGAACACGCGCGTGGACATCGTCGCGCGCGGCGTGATCAAGGCCTGCCTGGAGCTCGGCAAGGACCCGGGTGAGACGATCGCGATCTTCCGCATCCCTGGCGCCTGGGAGGAGGAGGGCTTCAAGATCCTCGACAAGTACGGGATCGAGTACTGCGACCGCTCGGTGTCGCTGTGGGAGGCCGCCGGCCGGGCCGTCGCCAGGATTGAAACCGACCCACCCGAGGCGGCCTAGCCATGTCGATCCTCATCGATCAGGACACCACCTTCATCATCCAGGGCATCACCGGGCGCGAGGCCGTCAACTTGACGCGCGAGTGCCTCGACTACGGCTCGAAGATCGTCGGCGGCGTGACGCCTGGGCGCAAGGGCCGTGAGGTTCACGGCGTCCCCGTCTTCGACACCGTCGAGCAGGTCGTCGAGCTGGGCGGTGGCGTCGTGCCCGACGGCTCGGTCGTCACCGTGCCGCCTGCGGGCACGCGCGACGCCGTGTTCGAGGCGCTGCACGCCGGCATCAAGACGGTCGTGATCGTTACCGAGCGGATCCCGCGACGCGACGTCGCGATGATGGTCGAGCTCGCCGACGCCAAGAGCGCGCGGATCATCGGCCCCAACTGCCTCGGCCTGATCGTCCCCGGCGTCGCGAAGATGGGCGGCATCGGCGGCCCGGCGCGCAACGCCGAAGTGGCATACCAGCCCGGCTCCGTCGGCGTGATGAGCCGCTCCGGCGGTATGACGACCGAGATCTCCTCGACGCTCACGGCTGCGGGCCTCGGCGTTTCCACCGCCGTCTCGATCGGCGGCGACGCGATCATCGGCTCGACCTATGCCGAGCTGATGCCCTACTTCGAGGCCGATGAGCAGACGCAGGCGATCGTGATCTACACCGAGCCCGGCGGCCGCATGGAGGCGCAGCTCGCGCAGTGGGTCAAGGACAACAACTCGCGCCTGCCGATCATCGCGTTCATGGCCGGCAAGTTCATGGATGACGAGGAGATGCAGGGCATGTCCTTCGGTCACGCCGGCACGATCGTGGAGGGCAAGGAGGACTCAGCGACCGAGAAGATCGCCCGCCTGGAAGCAGCCGACATCCCGGTCGTGCAGCGGATCGATGAGATCCCCGACCTCGTCAAGGCGAAGCTCGCCGAGAGGAGCGGAGCGTGAGGAAGGACGGACTCTTTATCGCGGTCGAAGTCGATGACCAAGCCGCCGCCGACGCGGAGCTCGCGAAGAAGCTCACCGAAGCCTGCCCCGTGGACATCTTCGCCAGCAGCGACGGCGCGCTCGAGATCGTCGAGAGCAACCTCGACGAGTGCGTTCTCTGCCGTCTATGTCTCGACGCCGCGCCCGCGAACACCGTCAGCGTGATCAAGCTCTACGACGGCGACGCGATTCTTAGTTGAGCTGAACGGCACCGCACCTGTTCACTGTGCTCTGACGTACAACACAGCGCCCTGCAGCCGCGCTATCTTCCACTCTGGAGCCATGAACGAAAACTTCTCCCTGATCGTGATGTGCCTCTTCTTGCTGGGATCGCTCGCCTTCCTAGCACAGCAGCTCACCTCCTACCACTGACCCGGCGCGCAGCCTCAGCCACGCGGGAGCGCCAGACGGTGTGAACGGGCGATCTGCTCTGCGAGCGCCTCATCGACCCGCGTCCCTGCCGCGATCTCAAGCCAACCGCGCATGACCTCAACGACCTCGGCAAGGATCGCCTCGGCGCGGCCCTGCTTGAGCGAGCCAACACGCGCCACCTCGCGCAGGTCGGCGAGCGTGAAGCCGTCACGGCGGCCGTTGATCGACATCTGGTGACTGTCGAGCCAGGGATTTCCCGGCTTCCACGCCCACGTCACGTCGTATGCAGGCGCCAGCTTCCAGGCGCCGGTGCGATCCATCAGAAAAGCGATGTTCTTGACGTGATCGTCCTGGTTGCGCGCCACGACGTTGAAGACCATGCGCCGGAACAGCTGCTCGACGCTCGGCGTGTCCAGGCCGATGCGGCGCGCGAGCAGCAGCGCCTGCTCGTAGCTGTAGCTGCCGGGCTCGTTGTAGCTGACGTGCTCGAGCGCTCCAACGGTCTGCATGTGCAGCTTGCCGCCGTCGTCGGGACGATCGAAGCGCCGCGTCATGAAGTGCCTGCGCCCGTGCTCCTCGAGCAGGCGACACTCGCTCATTTCCACGCCCGCCGCTCGCGCCATCAGCGAATAGGCGTACTCGACCACACACCAGCCCTGCGGGTCGCTGAGGCCATGATCGCCCGCGCGGGCTACGCCGTCGAACTTCAAGAGCCAATGGCTGAAGCCCGGCCCCGCCGCGACCTGGCCGGAGCGGACCTGCCCGGTTGATCGGTTGTAGGCGATGATCGCCTTCGGGCGCGCACCTCCCGCCGAGGTGCCGACGCTGAGGATTGCCTTGATCGCCTCCTCCTGCGGGTCCTCGGCGAGCTCGGCGATGAAGTTCGCGCGCTGCGCGAGCACCTCGCTCGCAAGCCGCACGAGCGCGTCGAATGACAGGTCCTCGGCGTGCGCCCCCGGCGGCTCGCGCGCGGGCTGGAACTCGAGCGCGCCCATGCCGCGCGTGCCCACATAGCAGAGCCTTTGCACCACGTCGAAGCTCGACTCCTCACGTCCTTGCGCCGCCAGCCAGGCGTTGACCAGCGCGGTGCCCCAGCGATCAGGCAGCGAGTCGGCGAGCAGGCCGGGCAGCCCGTGGAAGGCGTCCTCAGGCAAGCCTGCAAACCGATAGGGAGCCTCGCGCAACGGCATCTGAAGCGGCGCGAGCTCGATCCCGCTGCGCACGAAAGCGGGGTCGTATTGAAAGCTCGCGTAGCGCACGCCCGGCCCGATCGAGACCGCGCCGATGCGGCTACCCCAGAGCGTGACAGCCGCGACCGTCACGGCTTGTCCCCGCCCTGCTCGCCCCACCTCCAGGCTCGATCGGGCGCGTCGGCAGCCGAGCCCTCACGACGGCCGCTCGCACGCTGTCGCACCCGCCGCTCGGCGCGTGCGAGCTCGGCGATCGGGAGCTCGAGCGTCTCGGGCAGAGCCTCCTCGAGCGCCGCCAGCAGCCCCAAGACTCGCAGTACCTTGATCAGCGAGCTGCTCTGCACCGACTGGCCACGCTCGAGACGTTGCAAGGTGGCTCTGCCGACACCGGCCTCCTCGGCTAGCTCAGCCTGCGTGCGGTTGCTCTCGAGCCGGTGACGCTCCACGCGACGGCCGATCTCAGCGAGCAAGCCATCGGTTGTATGTATATCGACAAGTCGCATCAGTTTTGATGCATTAATACGGAAATTGCTCTTAGTGACTCAGTTTCGATGTACGAGTCTATCATGCGAGCTTACGTCTATAGGCATCTATTCTGATGCCTTATCGTCACTTTCGACAGTAGCGCATCAAGTTTGAATCATCAGTTGCAGCCCGTGTGCCCGTGGGCTGCGGCAAGCTGCTCAAGCGCCGCTCACAAGCGAGCAGTCGCTGGCTACTAAGCGGGGTGGTGGCGTGCCTTGCGCGTGCGCTCGCGCTCCTGCTGGCGCTCGACCACGTTGATGATCAACCGCAGGAACTGCTCTGGGCCTGAGGCCTTTGCCTGGCCGTAGCTGAACGCCTCGATCCAGTCTGCCACCTTCGCTTCGCGGGCCATCACGTTGAAGAACTCACGGCGCATGTCCACGCGCACGCGCGCATCGGCCGCAGGACCCTTCGTGACCTTCACGCCGGGCATCTCGAGGCGAAAGTGCTGGACGTCGCCGCGGCCCTTCAGCTCGATACCGACGACAAGCTTGATCGGCTCGAGGGCTGGAACTTCGCCAATAAAGCGGCGTATCGCAAGCTCGATCAGAGCCTTCGCGTCATCGGCCATTTAGGTCATTTCCCCTTCTAGGGCCATCTCCAGGCCCGTCGCTGACGAGTCAGATCTTATGACGCTGGAGCAGCTTGCGTCCGATGACCATACGCTGAATCTCGGAGGTTCCCTCGCCGATCAGCAGGAGCGGCGCGTCGCGGTAGAGGCGCTCGATCTCGTACTCCTTCGAGTATCCGTAGCCGCCGTGTATGCGGAAGCTTTCTTCCACGCAGAAACGCCCTGCCTCGGAGGCGAAGAGCTTCGCCATACCCGCCTCGAGGTCGGAGCGCTCGCCCGCGTCCTTCAGGCGCGCTGCGCGCTGTGTGAGCAGGCGTGCCGCATCCACCTGCGTGGCCATGTCCGCAAGCTTGAACTGGATCGCCTGGTGCTCGGCGATCGGCTTGCCAAAGGTCTTGCGCTCCTGCGAGTAGCGCAGCGCCAGCTCAAGCGCGCGCTGCGCGATGCCCACGCCGCGCGCGGCCACGTTCACACGCCCCACCTCCAGCGCGTCCATCATCTGCGAGAAGCCCTTGTTGAGGCCCGCCTCCTCGCCGCCGAGCACGTTCTCAGCCGGGCACTTGTAGCCGTCGAACACGAGCTCGGTCGACTCCACGCCCTTGTAGCCCATCTTGCGCAGCTGCGGCGGCACGGTGAGACCCGCGTAGGCGCCCGTGTTCTCGCCCACGCCGCCCTCCTTCTCGGCGATGAAGCAGGTCATCCCCTTGTGCGCCTTCTCCGCATTCGGGTCCGTCTTGACGAGCACGAACACGAGGTCTGAGCGCAGGCCGTTGGTCACCCACATCTTCTGGCCGTTGATCTCATAGGCGCCGTCATCGCCCTTCTTCGCAGACGTTTTGATCGCCTGCACGTCAGAGCCGAGCTCGGGCTCCGACAGCGAGAAGGCCGCGCGGATCTCGCCGGTGGACATGCGCGGCAGATACTTCTCCTTCTGCTCGTCGCTGCCGAACTTCATCAGCAGGTAGGAGCCGATGAAGTGCGTGTTGATCACGCCCGAGATCGAGATCCAGCCGCGCGAGAGCTCTTCGACGATCATCGCGTAGGTGCTCAGGTCGAGCCCCATGCCGCCGTACTCCTCGGGGATCGTCACACCGAACAGCCCCAGCTCCTTCATCTGATCCACGATCGGCGTCGGGAAGGAGTCCTCGTGGTCGTAGTGCTCGGCATTGGGCAGGATCTGCTCGTCGACGAACTGGTGCACCATCTCGGTGATCGCGCGCTGCTCGTCGGTCTTCTCGGTGTAGGGGGCGGCTACGGCCATCTGATTAGAGCTCCAAAGTCGCTGTTTAGTTCTATCCAGGGAGAATACCGTCGTGAACTTCGCCGGTGAGATCCTGCAGAGCCGCGATCCGCGCGATCTCGCGCTGCTCGAGCTCTCACGCGAGGGCTCGCGGCGGGAGTGGAGCTTCGGCGAGGTCGCAGACCGCTCAGCACGCCTTGCGGGTGCGCTGCAGGCGCTCGGGATCGGCCGCGGCGACGTGGTCATGACCCTGATCGGCAACCGCCCCGAGTGGGTGCTCGCGATGAACGCCTGCTTTCGCATCGGCGCCGTGGCACTGCCCTGCACCGAGCAGCTGCGCGCCAAGGACCTGCGTCTGCGCGTCGCGGTGGCCGAGCCCGCGCTGATCCTCGCCGATGAGCGCAACCGCGCCGAGCTCGAAGCCGCCGTCACGGGCGTCGCCGTGCGCTACCTCCCCGACGCGTCGCTCTTCGACCATCACGCCGCGCCGCTTACGGAGCTCGACGAGCGCGACCCCTGCCTGATCACCTTCACGAGCGGCACCGCCGGCGAGCCAAAGGCCGTGCTGCACGCACAGCGCTACCTGTTTGGCCAGCGCCTGCAAGCCGAGCACTGGCTCGGCGCGCGGCCCGGCGAGCTCGTCTGGTGCACCGCCGCGAGCGGCTGGTCGAAGTCAGCTCGCAACGTCTTCATCGCCCCCTGGCTCTCAGGCGCGGCCGCGCTGCTGCACGACGCGCGATTCGATCCGCAGGAGCGCCTCGAGCTGCTCGAGCGTGAGCGCGTGCACGTGCTGTGCATGGCGCCCACCGAGTACCGCGTGATCGCCAAGCGCGCCACGCTGCGACCCTTCGCTGCGCTGCGCGTGATGGTCGCCGCGGGCGAGGCGCTGAACCCCGAGGTGCTGCGCGCCTGGAAAGAGGCCACGGGCCTCGAGATCCGCGACGGCTACGGCCAGACCGAGACAGGTCAGCTGACCGGCGCGCCCCACGGCGAGCCCGCGCGTCCCGGCTCGATGGGGCGCGCGCTGCCCGGCGTCGGGCTCTCGCTAAAGGACGGCGAGCTCGTGCTCGACCCCGCGAGCGTGCCGACCTTCTTCCTCGGCTACCTGGGCGAGCACGCGCGGCGCGAGGCCGACGGCGGCTGGCAGATCAGCGACCGCCGCGACAGCGGCCCTTGGCGGACCGGCGATCGCGTGCGCGAAGAGGACGGCTGGCTCTACTTCGCGGGACGCAGCGACGACGTGATCGTCTCCGCCGGCTATCGCATCGGCCCCTTCGAGGTCGAGTCCGCACTCGTCGCCCACCCCGCTGTGGCCGAAGCCGCAGCTGTGGCTGCACCCGACGAGGAGCGCGGCTCGGTGGTGCGCGCGGTGGTGGTGTTGCGCGACGCCACGCTCGCACCGAGCGCCGAGC
Organism: uncultured Solirubrobacterales bacterium; assembly: GCA_963785435.1. GTDB lineage: Bacteria > Actinomycetota > Thermoleophilia > Solirubrobacterales > Solirubrobacteraceae > Palsa-744. The sequence goes on along the minus strand of CAWAVE010000005.1, from coordinate 955,002 downwards.
TCGTGCGCGAGCTGCAGGAGCACGTCAAGCGCGAAACCGCTCCCTACAAGTACCCGCGCATCATCGACTTCGCCGATGAGCTGCCAAAGACCGCCTCGGGCAAGATCAAGCGCGCCGAGCTGCGCGGCGAGTGAGGCGCCGGCCTCCCGAGCGAGAGACCGGCGCCATTCCTGATCGCTCCTCAGGCGGCCTGCGCGACGGGCTGTGCTGCCCCGCGGCGCTCTAGCTCGAGCTCGTGCTCCTCGACCTCCTGCGTCACGGGCGCGCTCGGGGTGCGCAGGATCGAGAACGCCGCGAGGATCCCGCCCGCCACGCAGATCGCGGCGACCACGTAGGCGAGGTGATAGCCGCCCGTCAGCGCCGCCACCAGCGGGTGCCCGCTCGCGCTCAACGCCTTCGTGTGGTCCGTCGCGATCGTGCCGAGGCTCGCAAGGCCGATCGCGCCGAACAGCTGCACCGAGACGTTGATGATGCCCGAGGCCAGCCCCGCGTCGCGCTTGGGCGCGTCAGCCATGCCGATCGTCAGCAGCGGCAGGAACGAGGCGCCGGCACCGAGGCCGATCAGCAGAAACGCGAAGAACAGGCCCGGGAAGTAGCCCGCGTGGATGCCTGCTGTTGAGAGCAACAGCAGTCCCGCCACGATCGAGCCAAGGCCCGCCGCCAGCGTGTTGATCGCGCCGAAGCGCTCCGCTGCTTTGGCTGAGACGCCCATCGACATCACTGCGATCGAGGCGGTCAACGGCAGGAACGCGAGGCCCGTGTGGATCGCGTCGTAGCCGAGCACGCGCTCCAGGTAGAGCGAGCCGAGGAAAAACGCCGAGAACATGCCTGTCACGAGCAGGCCGCGCACGAGGCTAGAGCCCATCAACATCCGCAGGCGCAGCACACGCAGCGGCATGATCGGGTTGGAAAGACGCGACTCGAGCGAGAGGAAGGCTCCGAGCAGGACCAGCGAGGCAGCTCCCACGCCGAGCGTGCGCGCTGAGAGCAGGCCGTATTCGGTTGACTTCACGATCGCGAAAGCTCCCGCCATCGTGGCCAGCGTGATCAGCGCCGAACCGAGCCAGTCGACGCCGCCCGCGAGCCCGATGCCCTCGTTCTCGACGATCAGCGCCCTGCCGAGCACGAACGCGATCAGGCCGATCGGCACGTTCACGAAGAAGATCCAGTGCCAGTCGAGCGACTGCGTGAGCACGCCGCCCGCAAGCAGCCCGATCGAGCCGCCGCCTGCGGACACGAACGCGTAGAGACCCATTGCCTTGGCCTGCTCTGCACGCGCGGGGAACTCGGTGACGATGATCGCGAGGATCACGCTCGAGGCGACCGCGCCGCCGATGCCCTGCAAAAGTCGTGCAGCGATCAGGAGCGCCTGGCTGCCGGCGAGGCCACATAGCACCGAGGCCACCGTGAACATCACAAGTCCACTCAGAAACACGCGCTTGCGACCCACGAGATCGCCCAGCCGTCCCGCGAGCAGCAAAAAGCCGCCGAACGTGATCAGGTAGCCGTTCATCACCCAAGTGAGGTTGCCCTGGGAGAAGTGCAGGTCGTTCTGGATCGAGGGCAGCGCCACGTTCACGATCGTCGCGTCGAGCACCATCATCAGCTGCCCGAGGCACAGCACCGCCAACGCTAGCCAACGACGGCGGTCGCTGCTCGACGGCCGCTCGGGCGCGACGGGGACGTTGGCGTTGTTCGTAGCGCTAGCTCGTGCGCGAAGCGCGCGCATCGCTCCAAGCGCGCCCTTCTCGCGCGTCGGCGCCACGCCCGCAGACTGTTGTGCAGAAGAACGTGAACGCTCGGCGTGTGCGAGCTCGGCGGCGTAGGCCTGCTCAGCGAGATGTCCTCGCTCAGCGCCGGTGCGCCGTGCAGATATGTGCCCACGGCGGCTGGAAGTGCGGCCTGCCGTGCGTGCTCTGGGGATCGTGATCGTGGTGCTCATGTGGCTCCTTCGGGTTGCGTAGGAGCACCATATCAAGGATGATCCCTATTTCAAGGATTATCGATATAAAATTTATGGTCGTTGCTATCCTGATGACAGGTGATGCAATGAGAGCTATAGTCGACGATATGGGTCAGGAGAGCGGTTGTGTGCCGGGTTCGATGGTGCTGATGTCGCGCCTGGCTAAGCAGTTCTACCGGCGCAGCGACGAGCAGTTGCTGGGCATGCACCTACGCCATCTGGTCGCGCTCGCCTACGTGCGCGATCACGACGGCTGCCCACAGCAGGACCTCGCGGATGCGCTCTGCATGGATGCCAACAACGTCGTGCTGCTGCTGAACGAGCTCGAGGAGCTGGGCTATGTCGACGCGGCTCGCGACCCCAGCGACCGCCGTCGTCACCTCGTACAGCTCACGAGCGCCGGGCTGGAGGCGCTGACGCAAAGCGAGCGCGCGCAGGAGCGCGATCGAGGACGAGGTACTGACAGGCGCTCGACCCCGCCGAGCGCAAGACGTTGCGGCATTCTGCCCGCGCATGCTCTGCGCAGCGCGGAGCCCGTCGAGGACGAGGCTGCCTACAGCGCGACGATCGCGTCGATCTCGACCTGAGCGCCCTTCGGCAGCGCCGCCACGCCGATCGCCACCCGCGCCGGCGGCTGCGCACGGCGAAGAACGACCCGTAGACCTCGTTGACCGCCGCGAAGTCGGCCAGGTCGGTCATGTAGATCGTCAGGCGTAGCGCGCGCGCGAGTGTCGTGCCGGCGGCGACACAGACTGCGCTCGAGGTTCTCCAGGCACCGCCGCGCCTGCTCGGCCGCGTCGGCGCCGACGATCTCGCCGCTATCCGGCTCGATCGGGATCTGCCCCGAGCAGAACAGCAGCTCGCCGCAGCGCACCGCATGGCTGTAAGGCCCGATCGCTGCCGGCGCACCGGCAGCTTCGACGATCTCGCGCTCGGCCATCGCCAAGGACCCTAGCGCGAGCTCCCGAGCCGTGACGGGCGGATCGGACCGCGTGGACGTGTAAGTTCCGATTGTGCGATCTTGGCGAGCAGCGATCACCAGCGTCCTTGTGGCGTTCGCCGGATGGGCTGCAACCGCGCCCGCCGCCTCCGCCCAGATCGCGTTTGCGCCCTGTGGGCAGAGCAACGACTTCGCCTGCGGGCACCTCACCGTCGCGCTAGATCCACTCGGCGTGCTGCCAGGCACCGTGACGCTCGCGATCCGCCGCCACCGCGCACCCGTTGGAGAAGCGCGCAGCGCGATCATCGCGCTCGCCGGCGGACCCGGCCAGCCGGCGATCCCGTTCGCCGAAGAATTCAAGAACTGCTCGGCCCGCTTGCGGCGACACGCGATCTGATCGTCTTCGATCAGCGCGGTATCGGCTACTCGCGCGCGCTCTCCTGTCACGCCTCCGAACGTCCCGATCTCTACAGGGCCACTGGAGCGCTCGTCGAAGCGTGCGCAGGGCAGCTCGGCGTGCACCGCTCGCTTCTACACGAGCGCGAACACCGTCGCGGATATCGAGGCGATACGCCAGGCGGGCGGCTATGAAAAGCTCGTCCTCTACGGAACGAGCTACGGCACAAAGGTCGCCGAGCTCTACGCAGCAGCGCTTCCCCAGTCGCGTAGAAGGGCTCGTGCTCGACTCAGTCGTCACGCCCGAACGGCCCCGAACCACTCGAGCAGAGCACCTTTGCAGCAGTGCCGCGCATCCTCGAGCAGATCTGTGCGGCGCACGCCTGCACACACATCACGACGAATCCCGTGGCCGACATGGCCGGCTCGTCGCGCGCATGCACCGCGCACCACTGCGCGCTCGTGCGATCGGACCAACCGGGCATGCGCACGAGGTCTCGGTGTCAGCCTCCGGGTTGATCGGCGCACTGCTCGCCGGCGACTTCTCGGCCGGCCTGCGCGCCGAACTCGTGACGGCTGCGAGCGCCGCCGTGCACGGCGATGGCGCACCACTGGCACGCCTGTTCGGCGGCGGCGCCCCGCGCGGCGAAGAAAGCGAACCCGAAGACTTCGACGCGCCGCTGTTACTTGCGACAACCTGTGAAGACGAGCCATTCCCGTGGAACCGCGCAAGCAGCCCCCGCGCTCGTCTGGCGCAGATCGCCAATGCGGCCCGCGCACTGCCGGCATCCGCCTTCGCACCGTTTACAGCGGCCGACGCGCTGCAGGCCGGCGATTCTCAGGCCTGCGCCTTCTGGCCCTACCCCGCTCCACTCCCGCCACTGAAACGGCTCCCCTGCCCGCCGTGCCCAGCCTGATTCTGAGCGGCGCAGAGGACCTGCGCACGCCAACCGCGAACGCTCAAGTGCTCGCCGCCGAGATACCCGGCTCACACCTGCTGATCGCACCCTACACAGGGCACGCTGTGCTCACGACCGAGTCCAGCCCATGTGCGCGGGATGCGCTGGGCGCGATGTTCTCAGGCCACGCACCGCGGCCATGCACCGCTGCGCCGACACCATCCTTCCTGCGCCCGCCGCCACTACCACCGAGACAGCTGACGGCGATCTCCCCCGAGCACGGCGCCAGCGGCACCCCCGGCCGTGCCCTACACGCCGTGGCGCTTACGCTCAGCGACCTCACGCGCGCGCTCTTGATGAGGCTGATCGAATCCGCCTCATCCGCAAGCCTGAGCTCGCTGTCCACGCTGCGCACGGGAGGGCTTCGAGCGCGGCTGGGCTGAGCTCGAGCGCGACGGGGATGAGCCTGCACGACTACTCCTACGTCCCGGGCTGTCGCGCTCAGCGGCATCCTCAAAGCGGGGCCGCTGATCTGCACGTGCGTGGCTCTCCGGTGCTCACGGCACGCTGCGCGTCGGCCGCCACGGCTCGCTGGTCGGCACGCTGGGCGGGCAACGCGTGTGCTGCCGGCGAATCCTCAGCGCGACGGCAGCTATTGTCGGATCCGATGCGCCAGGCGCACCTCCCTTCAGCGCCTGGCGGTGCTCGGGCCCGCGCTGCTCTCGCGCGTTTGGCCGGCCTGCTCGGCAGGCCCAGCCTTGAATTCGGTCCCTGCGCGACGAACACCGCGTTCTCCTGTGCGTCGGTCTTCCCGTTCCGCTCGACCGAACTGGCGAGCTCACGGGAACGATCTCGCTGAGCGCGAGCGCCGCCTCGCGGGAGCCACGCCCAGCCACACGCGGTCGTGGCGCTCGCAGGCGGCCCTGGTCAGGCCGCGACTGCCGCTCGCGAATTCATCGCCCAGGCGATCGCCCCCGCGCTCGGCGCTCGTGATCTTCTCTCTTCGACCAGCGGGGCACCGGCACCTCGTGCACCGCTGAGCTGCGCCGCGCTACAGCGCGCGGCCGGGAGCGACCCGCAGAACGGCGTGAGCCCTGCGCGCAGCGAACTCGGCCCCGCGCGCGGCGACTTACACCACCCAGCGAATCGGTCGCCGACATCGAGGCGCTGCGCCAGGCCGGAGGCTACGAAAAGCTCGTCCTCTTACGGCACCTCGCTACGGCACGAAGGTCGCGCTCGAGTACGCCGAGCGCTACCCGCAGAACGTCGAAGCGCTCGTGCTCGACTCGACCGAGACTCCTGACGGGCCCGAAGCCTTCCACGTGAGCACGTTCAAAGCGATGACGCCGGTGCTGCGCGAACTGTGCTCGCATCAGCGCATGCAACGGCGTCACCACGAACCCCGTGGCCGATCTCGCCCGGCTCGTCGCCCGCCTCGACGCAGCGCCGCTGCAGGGTCGCGCCTACGACGCGAACGGGCAAGCGTCAAGCTGTCGGTGACGCGCAGCGACCTCTACGGGATTCTGCTCGCCGGAGACCTGAACCCCGCACTGCGTGCCGCAGACTCCCGCTGCCGTGCACGCCGCGCTCGCTGGCGACGCAGGCCCGTTGCTGCGCCTGCAGGTGCTCGCGGCGTCGCGCGTCGAACCGCGGCAAAGCGAAAGCGGCGAGCTCGACGAAGCGCTGTTCCTGGCCACCTCGTGCGAGGAGACGCCCTTTCCGTGGGGGCGCACGGCACCGCCGGAACGCGAGAGGTGGAAGTGGAAGCCGCCCTCAACGCGCTGCCGGCGCCGGACTTCTATCCCTTCATCCCCGAAGCGGGCTGCTCGATCAGACGATCCCGTCACCTGCATAGGCTGGCCCGATGCCGCGTCCGCGCCCCCCGCCGCAGCGGCGCTGCCGAATGTGCCCACGCTGATCCTCTCCGGCGGCCAGGACCTACGGACCCGACCGAAAACGCGCGAGCGGTCGCCACAGCTGATCCCCGACGCGCAGATACTCGTCGTCCCCTACACCGGGCACTCGGTCATCGGCAGCGACCTCACCAACTGCGCGCAAGCAGCGCTCGTGGCGTTCTTCGCGCGGCACTCCCGGTCAGCCCATGCCCTGCGGCTAAGAACCTTTTCCCCCCGGTCCCGTGCCGCCGCGTCGACTGCCGCCTGGCGCCCGGCGCACGGCGTCGGCGGCACACCCGGGCGCACGCTGACGGCAACGCGTGGACTCGATCCGCGATCTCGAGCGAACGATCGTGCGTCGCTCGGCATCAGCTTTGGAGAGCTCCCCGTCGGAGCACGCTTCGGCGGCCTGCGCGGAGGCGACGCACGCGTCACCAAGACCAGCCGTGATCCTCGCATCGCTACTCCTACGTCCCCGGCGTCCAGCTCAGCGGCACGTTCTCGACCGACCTGCTGCTCAAAGCCAAGGGACCGACTGCCACGCTCGCGGTCTCAGGATCGGCGGCCGCTCGCGGGCAGCGTGCGCCTCAGCGCCGCGCACCGCTTCAGCGGCGTGCTCGGCGGCACGGCTTCGCGGTGCACGCTAGCGCGCAGTCCGCCGACGCCCACGGGCGCAGCCTCGAAGTCGAATGGCCCGCGCTGCTGCCACCGCTGCCCGCCCTCGCACGACTGCGTTGACGCAACGCGCTCGCAGCCGAGACCTCGCCGTACCTGCGCCAGCACGCCGAGAACCCCGTCGACTGGCTGCCCTGGGGTCCAGTCGCGTTCGCGCGCGCGCGCGAGCAGAACAAGCCGGTGCTCGTCTCGATCGGCTACTCCTCCTGCCATTGGTGCCATGTGATGGAGCACGAGTCCTTCGAGGACGAGACGACCGCGCGGCTGATGAACGAGGACTTCGTCTGCGTGAAGGTCGACCGCGAGGAGCGCCCCGACGTCGACGCGCTCTACATGGAGGCCGTGCAGACCATGACCGGCCGCGGTGGCTGGCCGTTGAACGTCTTCCTCACCCCCGAGCAGCTGCCCTTCTACGGCGGCACCTACTTCCCACCCGACCCGCGCCACGGGATGCCCGCCTGGACGCAGGTGCTGCAGGCGATCGCCGAGGCCTGGGAGGCCAACGGCGCAGAGATGCGAGCCGGCGGCGAGCGCCTGCGCGAGCGGCTCTCCGGCGGCGCGCGCCTGAGCCCATCCGCGCAGCCGCTGATCCAGGAGGCGCTCAGGCAGCCGTGGCGAGGACTACGCGAGAGCTTCGACGCCCGCAACGGCGGCTTCGGCGGCGCACCCAAGTTCCCTCAGGCCTCCGCGATCGAGTTCCTGCTGCTCGCGCGGCGAGCGCGAGATGGCACTGCAGACTCTGCGCGCAATGGCCAGTGGCGGCATCCACGACGATGCTCGGCGGCGGCTTCGCGCGCTACAGCGTCGACGCCGCTGGACGGTGCCCCACTTCGAGAAGATGCTCTACGACAACGCGCTGCTCGCCCGCGCCTACCTGCACGGCTGGCAGGCTTCCGCGGATGCGGAGCTACGCGCCGTCTGCGTGGACACCCTGAGTGGGCCCTGCGCGAGATGCGCGGCCCGGAGGGCGGTTCTACAGCGCGCTCGACGCCGACTCCGAGGCGTCGAGGGGCGCTTCTACGTGTGGCGCGCGCGCGAGCTGCGCGAGCTGCTCGGTGAGGACGCCGAGGCCGCGATCGCCTGGCTCGGCGGTGAGCGAGCAGGGCAACTTCGCCGACCCCGCACCATCCCGAGCCCGGCCTCAACGTGCTCGCGGACCGCGGCCCGCGGCCCGCTTTGAGCAGTGCGCGAGCGCATTCGCACGACGCTGCTCGCAGCGCGCGAAGGCCGCGTGCGACCCGGGCTCGACGACAAGCGCCTGACGAGCTGGAACGCGCTGATGGTCTGCGCGCTCGCCGACGCGGCGCGTCGCTCGGCGAGAGCCGCGCTACCTCGATGCGGCCATCGGCTGCGCAGAGTTCCTGCTGCCGAGATGCGCGACGAGTCCGGGCCGGCTGCTGCGCACCTACAACGCACGGCCAGGCCAAGATCGGCGCCTATCTCGAGGACTATGCCTTCTGCTCGAGGCCATGATCGTGCTGTTCGAGGCCACCTGCGAGGAGCGCTGGTATGAGCAGGCCATGCAGCTCGCCGAGCGAGACTGATCGCGCGCTTTGCCGACCCCGAGCGCGGCGGCTTCTTCTCCACAGCGCCGATGGCGAAGCTCTGATCGCACGGCGCAAGGACCTCGAGGACTCCCCAATCCCCGCCGGCGCATCGAGCGCCGCGCTCGGGCTGCTGCGCCTCGCCCAGCTCAGCGGCGAGACCTAGTACGAGCGCCATGCGCGTCTCGGTGCTCGCCTGCTGCACGAGATCGCCCCGCGTCACCCTGGCGCCTTCGGGCACCTGCTGCAGGCCCTGCACTGGCACTTTGCCCCCGCCCGTCCGATCGCCTGCGCCGTACCGGGGAGCGCGCCACAGGCGCCCGCCGCCTAGAGGATCGAGAGGTAGCGGTCGAGCTCCCATTGCGTGACGTGCACGCGGTAGTCGTCCCACTCCTGGCGCTTGATCTCCACGAAGCGGTTGAACATGTGCTCGCCGAGCGTGCGCAGCACGAGCTCGGACTCGGCCGTGATCTCGATCGCCTCGCCGAGGCTCTCCGGCAGCTGCTCCACGCCGAGACGGCGGCGCTCCTCGCTGGAGAGGTGGTAGAGGTTCTTCTCCATCGGCTCCGGCAGCTCATAGCCCTTCTCGATGCCCTCGAGGCCCGCCTGCAGCAGCACCGCGAAGGTCAGATAGGGGTTGCAGGCCGGGTCGGGGCAGCGCAGCTCCATGCGCGTGGCCTTCTCACGGCCCGGGTGATACATCGGCACGCGCACGAGCGCTGAGCGGTTGCGCCGCGACCACGCCACATAGACCGGCGCCTCAAAGCCCGGCACGAGGCGCTTATAGGAGTTCACCCACTGCGCGAAGATCGAGCAGATCTCGCGCGAGTGCTTGAGCTGACCCGCGATGAAGGCCTTGCCTACATCGGAGAGGAAGTACTGATCGTCGGCGTCGTAGAAGACGTTCTGGCCTTTGCTGAACAGCGACTGGTGCGTGTGCATCCCCGAGCCGTTCTCGCCGAACAGCGGCTTGGGCATGAACGTCGCATGCCAGCCGTACTTCATCGCGTACTCCTTGACCGTGATGCGGTAGGTCATGCAGTCGTCGGCCATCTTCAGCGCGCCCGCGTAGCGCATGTCGATCTCGTGCTGGGAGGGGCCGACCTCGTGGTGGGTGTACTCCACGTGGATGCCGAGCTGCTCCATCGCGAGCACAGTCTCGCGGCGCACGTCTGAGCCCGCGTCGAGCGTGGTCAGATCGAAGTAGCCGCCTTCGTCGAGCACCTCCGTGGACTTGGAGTCGCGGAACAGGAAGTACTCGAGCTCCGGCCCCACGTTGAAGGTGTCAAAGCCCATCGCCTCCGCGCGCTGCAGAGCGCGGCGCAGCACGTGACGCGGATCGCCCTCGTAGGGTGTGCGCTCGGGCGTGATCACGTCGCAGAACATGCGCCCCACGCCCTGCTCCTCCGGACGCCAGGGCAGCACCGCAAACGTGCTCGGGTCGGGCATCGCGATCATGTCGGACTCCTCGATCGCGTTGAAGCCCGTAATCGAGGAGCCGTCGAAGCCCATGCCCGCCTCAAAAGCGTCGTCGAGCTCGGCCGCGTTGATCGAGAAGGACTTCAGCTGGCCGAGGATGTCCGTGAACCAGAAGCGGATGAAGCGGATCTCGCGCTCGGCCACGAGCGCCTTGACGTCCTCCGCGGTCTTCGGCTGGTCAGGCATCGAGGCGGACCCTAGCCGATGGCCCCCGCGGGGCCTATCGACGGATGGCTAAAGCGCGTCAGTGGCCCGCAACGGCCGCGACGAAGCTCGCGACCGCTTCGGCTTCCTTGCCCTGGTAGAGCAAGGCCGGCATCTGGCCGAGGCCGCGCGCGCGGCCTTCGGCGATCGCGCTGAGCACGAGCGCCTTGCGCCCTGCTGGAGTTGCGATGTCGACGCCGACGCGCGTGTCGAGGTCGGGACCGACGCGGCCAACGGACTTGGTGGCGCTGAGCGTATGGCAGACAGCGCAGGAGCGCGCGAACAGTTCACGCCCTTTCTGCTGTTCGGCCGTGAGCCTAATTCCGCCGGAGGTAACGCTCGCCTTGTGCTCGCCGTTGAAGGCCAGCACGATCGCGGGCACGATCAAGCCGAAGGCGAACAGCACGATCACGCCGAGCGTGACGAGTCGCTGGCCGGGCTTGGCTTCGGTGTGCAGCGCGCGCCGCGCGCCACTGGGGCCGCCGCGCATCGCCACGAAGAAAACGCCGACGCCGAGCAGCGCCCAGAAGATGACAAACGCGATGAGCATCGCGCGGGAACATATCGCGTGAAGGCACAGAACGGTCCGTCACGGCTTCACGAAGCGCGAAGCTACGGCGCTAACCTGGAGGTGTCGGCAAACCCAAGGAAGTGCTCCGAGAGCCATGAACATCCTGCGCCGCCTCCCCATTTACCGCCTTTTGCTGTTGACCGGGCTCGTGCTCGCGCTGGGTATCGGCGCAGCCGCGATCGCGATCGCGCTCGGCTCTGGTGCAAAGCCAGCGCCCAAGCCGCTCGCGCAGGCGCTGCACGACGCGCTCAGCGCGCCCGCTGTGGAAGGCGTGAGCGCGAGCGTCAAGCTGACCAACCACCTGATCGAAGGTGCGAGCCTCGCAAGCGGCTCCGGTCAGGGTGGCGAAATCGTCTCGAGCCCGCTGCTCACGGGCGCGACCGGGAGGCTGTGGATCGCCAAGGATGGACGCGCGCGGCTGGAGCTGCAGGCCGAAAAGGGCGACACCGAGATCCTCTACGACGGCAAGACGCTGACCGTCTACGACGCCGCCGCGAACAAGCTCTACCGCTACACGCCGCCGGCCTCCTCACAGCCCTCCGCGCCGGCAAATGAGCCCAGCAGCCACGAAGCTCCGAGCGTGGCCAAGATCGAAGAAACGATCGCGCACATCGGAAAGCACGCCACGCTCTCGCAGGCCACGCCTGACAACGTCGGCGGCGCGCCCGCCTACACGGTGCGCGTTTCGCCGAAGCAGAGCGGCAGCCTGCTCGGCGGTGCCGAGCTGTCCTTCGACGCCGCCAACGGCGCGCCACTGCGCGCCGCGGTCTACTCCACGACGAGCAACTCGCCCGTGATCGAACTCGCCGCGACCGAAGTGTCATTCGGCGCGGTGGCGGACTCGGTCTTCTCCTTCACGCCTCCGGCCAACGCCAAGGTTGAAGAAATCGCCACCCCGACAGGCGAACACACCACAACGGGCGCCGGCGAGCAAGGCTCCAAGCCGAAGCTCTCAAGCCACGGCGAAGGACCGGCCACGATCGGCGTGCTCGCATCGTCCCGGAACGGGGAAGGCAAAGCGGGCAAGCCAAGTTCGAGCGCCGCGCTCGAAGGGCTGCCGAAGGTGAAGATCAACGGCGTGAGCGCGAGCGAGCTTCGCACCGCGCTCGGCACAGTGCTCACCTTCGAGCGCTCCGGCATGCGCTACGTGCTCGCGGGCTCCGTTACGCCCGCCGCACTCGAGGCTCTTGCCCGAGGCCTCTAGCGGCGTCGACGCGCAGGCCCCGCCCGTCAAAGCGCGGGGGCTCGTCAAGCGCTACAAGGAGGTCCTGGCGGTCGACCACATCGACCTCAACGTCCGCGCGGGCGACGTCTATGGCTTCCTCGGGCCCAACGGCGCCGGCAAGACGACCACGCTACGCATGGCGCTCGGTCTGATCACGCCGAGCGAGGGCACCGTCGAGCTGTTCGGGCGCGACCCGATGCGTGAGGGCGCCCGCGCGCTGGATGGCGTGGCGGGCTTTGTGGAGGCGCCGCGCTTCTATCCCTACATGAGCGCACAAAAGAACCTCGAGTTGCTCGCCGCGCTCGACGGCGAGGATGCTCGCGCGAGGATCGGAGAGGTGCTCGAGATCGTCGAGCTCGCGCCCCGTGCCAAGCACCGCGTGGGTGGCTACTCGCACGGCATGCGACAGCGCCTGGGCATCGCCGCCGCGCTGCTACGCCGACCGCGGCTGCTGGTCCTCGACGAGCCCGCAACCGGCCTGGACCCGGCAGGGATGCGCGATATGCGCCTGCTGATTCGCCGCCTTGCCGATGAGGGCATCACGGTGCTGCTCTCAAGCCACCAGCTACCGGAGGTGCAGGAGCTCTGCGACCGCGTCGCGATCGTCGAGTCCGGCCGCGTCGTCTACGAGGGCGCGCTCGCGGACCTACGCCGCCAGGGCGGAGCCGGCTATCGCCTGCGCAGCACCGACGACGCCCGCGCGCTCGAGATCCTGCGCTCACAGCCGCTGATCTCCCACGCGCAGAGCGGCGAGCACGGCCTCGCTTTTCAGGCCGACGAGGCAGACGTCGGACCCCTCTCGCTCGCGCTCGCCCAAGCGGGCGTCGGCATCCTCGCGCTCTCGCCCGAACTGGCGACGCTCGAGGACCTCTTCTTCCGCCTCACCGAGTCCGGTGATAGCGCCGCACCCACGAGCGCTCCGGACAGAGACGCAGCGCAGAGCGAGCAGCTGGTGCAGAGCCGATGAGCAGCGTCGCCGCCTCGCCCCCGCTCACCGCCGCTCCCACGCAGCGGCGCCGGCCCTCGACGCTGACGGTCTACCGCTGGGAGCTGCGTAAGCTCGTCTCCCAGAAGCGCACTTACCTCGGTCTCGCGCTTGTGGTCGCGCTGCCGCTGTTCTTCGTGATCTTCCAAAACGTGCACCAGCACCACGATCGCGGCGCGGAGAACATCTTCGCTTCGCAGATCACCCAGTCCGGGCTGGCAACGCCCGTGCTGATGTTGCTGTTCCTATCGGTTTTCATGTTGCCGCTCGCAGCCGTGCTCGTCGCCGGCGACGTGGTCGCAGCCGAGGACAACAACGGCACGCTCAAGACGATCCTCACGCGCTCGGTAAACCGCGGCCAGGTGTTCGCCGCGAAGGTGCTTGCGGCGCTCAGCTATGCGGCGCTCGCGGTCTTCCTTTCGGCCACCGTCGCGACCGTCGCGGGCGTCATCTCGTGGGGTTTTCGCTCGGTCACGACCTTCTCGGGCACCGTCGTCAGCGCGCCCGAAGCGCTGCTCCTGGTGTTCGCCTCAAACGCGATCTATCTGATCCCGCTGTTCACCGTCGCAAGCATCGGCGTGCTGCTCTCAACCGTCACGCGCAACAGCGCCGCAGCCGTCGTGGGCACGCTCGGGATCCTCATCCTGTTCGTGATCATCGCCCAGATCCCGGGCCTTGAAAGCATCAAGCCCTATCTCCTTCACGAACAGTTCGAGAACTGGCACGGGCTGCTGCGCACACCTACCGACTGGGCTCCGATCGGCCACTCCGCATGGGTCTGCGCGCTCTACGCAGTGCCTGCGCTGCTCGCCGGCTACCTCGTGTTCCTGCGCCGCGACGTCGCCGGCGGCTAGCGGACCTCGGCTGCCAGATCCACGATCGACAGCTCCACGTCGCCCATCAGCCGCCGTGCCTCGCGCGGGTCGATCAGGCCGGCGCCGAGACGCGCCGTGGACTCAGCGCCACAGGCCACGCCGAAGCGCAGGCACTGGTCAGCTGCGCGACCTTCGTAGCGCGCGGCGAGATAGCCGGCGAGGAACGCGTCGCCTGAGCCGCGCTTGGCGATCGGCTCGCGCTGATCCACACGGGCGCGCTTGAGAAAGCGCTGGCCATCCACGAGCACCTGGGCTACGCAGCCGTCGGGAAGCGTCATGATCGCCTCGCGCGGGCCGAGCGCGACGATCTCGCCGACCGCCTGCAAACGCTCCTCCTCGGTCGCGAACTCGTGTCCCACGAGCTCCTCCGCCTCGAGCACGTTGGGCGAGACCACATCTGGTTCGGCGCGCGCCGCGTGGCGCAGCGGCTCGCCGTCGGTGTCGATCACCGTGAGCACTTCCAGGCGCTCGAGATCGTGCACGAGCGAGGCGTAGAGGTCCGGCTCCACGCCCCGCGGCAGCGAGCCTGCGAACACCACGATCGCGGCGCCACGCGCGAGATAGAGAAGCTTGTCGCGGAACAGCTCGACCTCACGGTCTGACACCGCTGGCCCGCGTTCGTTGATCTCCGTTTGATCGCCCGTCGTGGGGTCGAGCACCGAGGTGTTCGTGCGCGACTCCTCGCGGATGCGCACGAAATCGTTGAGGATCGACTCCTCTGTGAGCTGCTCGACGATGTGCGTGCCCGTTGCTCCACCCGCGAAGCCCGTTGCGATCACCGGCTGGCCAAGCGCCTTCAGCGTACGCGCGATGTTCACGCCCTTGCCGCCTGCCATCGTGCGCTGATCGACGGTGCGGTGGCGCCGCCCCAGCCTGAAGTTCGGGACCGCCAGCGACTTGTCGATCGCGGCGTTGAGGGTGACCGTGATGATCATTCTGTCGCTCTACCCACCTTCCGGCTCGCCTCAACGTCTAACGGTGCGCTGGCGTGCACGACACACAGGCTAGCGGAACGATCCGCGACAGCTGACAGGTCTTAAGCTCCCGCCAAGCCGAGCGCCATGACGCCCCTCAGGCGATCGCCTGCCTGCGCTGAGCGAGATCCCAGGCGGCCATACGCAGCCGCTCCGCCTCCGCGTGCGCTGACTCTGCGTGGCCTGCCTCGCTGCTCCTGTGGGCCTCCGCGATGCTGCGCGAGGCCGTCACGAGCCCGCCCGCGGCACCTGCGGTGAATGCCGGGGCGAGATCCTCCACGCGCCCTCCCTGCGCGCCGACGCCGGGTAGCAGGAAGATCGCGTTGCCCATCAGCTCGCGTGCGCGCACGAGGTGCTCAGGCCGGGTCGCACCCACCACGGCGCCAACGTCTGAAAGGCCTGAGCCGCCGATTCCCGCTCGGCCGAGCTCATCGACGAGCAGCGCGATGCGTTCCCACAGCCTCTCCGGCGTTCCCGACAGCTCGAGGTCCTCGAAGTCCGCAGCGCCGGCGTTGGAGGTGCGCACGAGCAGCAGCACACCCGCGCCGCTCGCGCGTGCGGCGCGCACGAACGGCTCGACCGCATCGGTGCCCATCAGCGGGTTGACCGTCACGAGATCAGCACCGAGCCCCTCGAGATGGCCAAAGGGCGTGTCGCTGCCGCCGAGCAGCGCGCTTGCGTAGGCGCGTGCGCTGACGTCGATGTCGCCGCGCTTGGCGTCCGCGATCACCAGCAGCCCGTGCCCGCGCGCGTGCTCGGCGACGGCGCTGAGCACCCCCCAGCCGCTCGCGCCGAGCACCTCGAAGCGGGCGAGCTGGAGCTTGACCGCAACGCACGCCTCTGCGGTCGCATCGATCAGCGCGCGGCAGTGACCCAGCACCGCCTCCGCGGCGCGTTCGCCGGGCGGGCTCGTCGGCCCTGTGGAGAGACCCTCCGAGGGCCACAGCGAGCCCAAATCGGGATCGATCCCGAGCACGAGCTGTGACTCGCGCTCAGCGACGTGCGCGGCGAGCTTGTCGCCGAATGCCTGCGCCAGTGTCAGCGAGCCTTCACCGCGCTCTTCAACCCGCTCCCGGCCGTGAACCTCGGCACCCGCGAGGCAGCAATCTGAATCCGTTCGCCAGTGCGCGGGTTCACGCCGGCACGAGCGCCACGCTCGCTGACGTGGAACTTCCCGAACCCAGACACCGTCACCTCGCTACCCCGCCGCAGCGCGTCCTCAACGGTGGCGAGCACCGCGTCGACCGCACGCGAGGCATCCGTCTTGGTCAGATCGGCGCGATCCGCAACCTGTTCGACCAGCTCGGACTTCGTCACTTCTGCCCTCCTCGTTCGTGAAACCTTTGCGGCGAAGCTAACACCGCGTGCGGACAGGCGCATACGTAACAATGCGCCCGTGGCTGTCAACCGCATTGCATGGATCGTAACGGTGTTCGTAGCGCTCGTAACGGCTTTGCTGCTGGCGCTCTCCGGTTACACCGGCTACGCGGGCCTCGGCGTCGCGGTCGCGATCTCCGCCGCGATCAACCTGCTTTAGCCCACGCGTTGCTCGAGCCAGGCGCGCAGCTGGCGCGCAGCGTGGCCGCGATGGCTGATCGCATCCTTCTGCGCTGCGCTCAGCTCAGCCATCGTTTGCTCGCCCGGGGCGTCGTCAGGCAGGAACACAGGGTCATAGCCGAAGCCCCCCTCACCGCGAGGCTCCAGCGCCATCTGCCCCACGCAACGTGCCTCGAAGATCCGCTCCAGCCCCTGCTCAGGGTCCACGAGCGCGATCGCACAGACATATTCGAGCGCGCTGCCGGGCGGCACCTCGCGGATCAGCTTCGCGAGGTTCTCCTGATCGCTTGCCTGCTCGCCCGCATAACGTGCGGAGCGCACTCCCGGTGCTCCTGCGAGCGCCGCTGCGGCGATCCCCGAGTCATCGGCGATGCTCATCCGCCCCGTTGCCGCGGCCGCGGCGCGTGCCTTGCCGAGCGCGTTTGCGGCGAACGTCTCGCCGTCCTCGGGAGGCATTTGCACGTGCTCTGCCAGCGCATCGATCGCCCAGCCGCCCTGCGCACCCTCGCCCAGCAGGCGCTCGAACTCGCCACGCTTGTGCTCGTTGTGTGTCGCGAGGAGCAGCCTCACGAGGCTGCTGCGATCGCCTGCTCCTGGATCGCTCGCAGCTCCTCGATGCCCTTCGCTGCAAGCGCGAGCAGCTCGTCAAGGTGCGCACGCGAAAGCGGCGTGCGCTCGGCCGTGGCCTGCACCTCCACGAGCCCGCCCTCGCCGGTCATCACCACGTTCGCGTCGACCTCCGCTGTCGAATCCTCGGGGTAGTCGAGGTCGAGCAGCGCCGCGCCCGCGATCATCCCGCAGGAGACCGCCGCCACCGAGCCCGTCAGCGGTGAGCTCTCGAGCTTGCCTGCAGCTTGGAGCTTCGCGCAGGCCAGCGCGAGCGCCACGAAGGCACCCGTGATCGATGCGCAGCGCGTGCCGCCATCGGCCTGCAGCACGTCGCAGTCGAGGTAGATCGTGCGTTCGCCGAGCGCCGCGAAGTCGATCACGCCGCGTAGCGAGCGCCCGATCAGGCGCTGGATCTCCACGGTGCGACCGTCCTGACGTCCGCGCGTCGCGTCGCGCTGCTTGCGCTCGCCGGTGGAGGCCGGCAGCATCCCGTACTCGGCCGTCACCCAGCCACGGCCCCGTCCAGACATCCAGCGCGGCACGCTTTCCTGCGCGGACGCCGTACAGATCACGCGCGTCTCACCAACCGAGATCAGCGCCGAGCCGGTGGCTGTGCGCATGAAGCCCGGCTCGATCGTGCTGGGTCGCAGCTCGTCGGGCGCACGCCCGTAGCTGCGCGATGAGTCCGCTGGCATCGCCGCATCATTCCAGAGCGATACGGTCGGGGCATCTTGCGCGCGCTGGTCCTCTCCAACATGCTCCCCGACAGCGCCCGCCCGGAGCGCGGTCGCTTCGTACGCGACCAGGTCCGCGCGCTCGAGGCACTCGATGGACTCGACGTCGAGCTATATGAGTTCGCGCCCGGCGCCGCAAGCCTCGCGCGCGCCGCGCGCGATCTGCGCGCCCGCTACGGGCGCCCCTCCACGTTCTCGCGGCGCCCCAGCTCGCCGCCATTCGACGTGGTGCACGCACATTTCGGCCTCACAGCTTGGCCCGCGCTCACCGTCGCAGCGCGTGTGCGCGCGCTCACCGTTCACGGCACCGATCTCTCCCATCCACGCACGCGGCTCGCGACCGCCGCTGTGCTGGGTCGTATCGAGCTGCTTGCAGCCGTCTCCACTGAGCTCGTGCGCGAGCTCCCGAGCGCCAGCGCCCGCAAGCGGGCGCTCGTGTTGCCCTGCGGCGTGGACACCGTGCGCTTTCACCCGCTGGAGCGCGCGAGCGCCCGCGCTGAGCTGGGGCTCGACCCCGAGCGCGCGCTGCTGCTGTTCCCCGCCGACCCGCGCCGAAGCGAGAAGCGCTACGACCGTGCGCTCGAGCTCGCTCGCAGCGCGGACGTTCAGCTTCATACGCTCGGCGGCATAGAGCCCGCGCTCGTGCCGCTCTGGGTCAACGCCGCAAACGCCGTGCTCGTGCCCTCTGAGCGCGAGGGCTTCGGCCTGGCGGTGCTCGAGGCGCTGGCCTGCGATGTGCCCGTGCTCGCAACGCCCGTCGGCATCCACGCCGAGGTGCTCGCAGGCGTTGCCGGAGCCCTCTGTGCGCCGTTTGAGCTAGCGAGCTGGCAGGCCGCGCTCGCGCCGCACCTTGCCGCCGCCGACCCGCGCGTTGCGGGGCGCGTGTGCGCTGAACGTTTCTCAGCCGGCGCAATGGCAGCGCTGGTGGCCGACGCCTGGCGCGCCACACTGCAGCGCTCGGGGTGATGGTCTGGATAGCATGAATCGGGCGTGGATCAGATATCCGGCACGACTCCCATAGATAGCCCGGCCCAAGCGCAGCAGGAGAGCCAGCCGGCTGACGCGGCGGGCACCTCGGCTGGGTTCGGCTCGCGAGGGCGCGCCCGCCGCCGTTCGCGCTTCTTGCGCAAGGCTCGCGAGCTCGGCTACCGCGACCTCGGTGGGCTCGTCTTCAACCTGCACCGCTTCGGACAGCGCAACGACGCGCTCGTCCTCGCCAAGCTGAACACGCTCACGCAGATCGATACCGAGCTGCGCACGCTCGAGAGCCTGCTGCAGGAGCGCGAGCCAGTCACCGTGCTCCGCGAGGCGGGCATCACAGCCTGCGCGCGCTGCGCCGCGATCCACTCCAGCGAAGATCGTTTCTGCCCGCACTGCGGCCTAGCGATGGCGCGCAACGTCGACCTGCCGATTGCGGGCGCCGCCGCACCCCCGCCGCCGGCGGCGCCACCTGCCGCCACTGCCGCCCCCAACGCAGCTGCGCCGCCGCAACCCACGCCGGCTACGCCACCGCCTCAGCAGCCCACACCAGCGGAGGACAGTCCTCGCGAGGAAGCAACCGAGATCATTCACCCGGCAGCACCGGGCTCGTGAGCATCGCCACCGCCCCCACCGATGGCCTCGCAGGGACGGCCGCGCCCGTTCAGCCCGCGAGCGCTCCCGCCGAGATCTGCCCGCTCTGCAGCGCGCCGCTGCAGCCCGCGCAGGAGTGGTGTCTGCGCTGTGGCGCCGCTGCGCGCACGCGGCTGGCCGCATCTCCCAACTGGCGCGCACCGCTGCTCGGCGCGGTCGCCGTGGTGGTTCTCTCGCTTGGTGTGCTCGCTGCGGCGCTCGTGAAGCTCGCAGGCACCACCGGCCCCGCGCCGCAGGCCACGACGAAGACCGTGACCAGCACCCAAGCGGCGCTGTCGGTTCCGAGCACGCCCGCTCCGAGCACGCCCACCGTGGGTGTCACGCCCCCCGTCACACCCACCAGCTCAACGCCGATCACGCCCCCGGCCTCCACGACGACCAAAGGCGTGCCGGGCGCAGCTGTGCCGGGCACCACCACCACGACGCCCGGCAAAGCGCAACCGAAAAGCATCGCTGGCCTCTCCCCCGCGCTCACCAAACGGCTGCTCGAACTGAGCAAACAGAAAGCCGGCAAAGGCAAATAAGCGCCGCCGGAAGCGTGGGGCGGGGCGCTGCGGATACGGTTCCAGCGATGCACAGGCACTCCCCGGCGGTTATCCAGGAGGCCGACGTGGTGGTCGTTGGCGCCGGCGCCGCGGGACTCTATGCGGCGCTCTGCGCAGCGCGCGAACGCGCCAGCGTCGTCCTGATCTCCGCCACGCCGCTCGCGCAGACCGCCAGCTACTGGGCGCAGGGCGGCCTCGCGGCAGCGCTCGCCGCAGATGACAGCTATGAGCTGCACCTGCGCGACACCGAGGTCGCAGGCCGCGGCCTCGTCAGACGTTCGGCCGCCGAGATCCTCGTGCGCGAGGCGCCCGACTGCGTCGCGGACCTGCAGTCGCTCGGCGTCAACTTCGACGCGGACCGCTTCGGGCACCTCGCGCTGGGCCTCGAGGGCGGTCATTCGGTGCGCCGCGTCGTGCATGCCGGCGGTAGCGCCACGGGGCGACGCGTCGTGCGCCAGCTCTCCGCGCTCGTCGCCGAGGAGCCGCGCATCACGGTGCTCGAGGGCGCGCGTGCGCAAGCGCTCTGGAGAAGCCAAGACGCAGCTCATTGCCGCGGCCTGGTCTGTGACGACGGTCGCATCCTCGCCGCGCGCGCCGTCGTGATCGCCACCGGCGGCGCCGCCGCGATGTGGGCGCGAACCACGAATCCACCGGGCTCGCAGGGAATCGGCATGCTGCTCGCCCAGGCTGCCGGCGCGGCGCTCGCCGATTTGGAGCTGATGCAGTTCCACCCCACCGCCGTGATCGGCGTGCGCGGTCGCGAGGGCTACCTCGTGACGGAGGCGATCCGCGGCGAGGGAGCGACGCTCCACGGTCCCGACGGCGAGCGCTTCGTCGATGAGCTCGCACCGCGCGATGAGGTCTCGCGCGCGATCCAGGCGCTGCTCGCCGAGACGGGTGCGAGCTCGGTGGGGCTCGACATGCGCGCGATCGATCCCGCGCATTTTCCCAACGTGATCGCCGCGTTGCGCGACGCGGGCCTCGATCCAGCACATGAGCTGATCCCCGTCGCGCCCGCCGCTCATTACATGATGGGTGGCATCGTCACCGACCTCGATGCGCGTTCAACGCTGCCCGGCCTCTACGCCGTCGGCGAGGCTTCCTGCACCGGCCTGCACGGCGCCAACCGTCTCGCTTCCAACTCGCTCAGCGAGTGCTTTGTGTTTGCGCGTCGCGCGATCGACGATGTGCTCGCACGTAGCGCCGAGCCGATCGCCGAGCCGACGCGGACCGAGCTCGATCGCCTGCGCGCGATGCCCCCAGCACCCCGCGCCGATGCTTCGGTTCGCGCGGCGCTCTGGCAGGACGCCGGCGTGGTGCGCGGCGAGGAGGGCCTGCGCCGCCTGCTCGACGCTCCCCACCCGCTCGCACGACTGATCGCAACAGGCGCGCTCGCTCGTCGGGAGAGCCGCGGGGCACACCTGCGCGCGGACTATCCGCAGCGCGACCCGGCGCTCGACTCACGGCATGCGGTACTCGGCGGCGAGGAGCAGATCCGCTTCGAGAACTGGAGCTAGCGACGCCGGAAATAAAGAATTGGCGGCGCGAGCTTTATCTCGATCCTTTTGTGCCGGCGGCGTGTTTGTGGTTTGGAAGGTCTTTGGGGGAAATGGAGTCTCTTGTATGGCGGGTGTGCTCCAAGCCAACGAGAGAGAGGGTGAGGAGTCGTCACCATGTACCAGTTCAGCCGGGCCATATATCGAGAGCTCGCAGCGGAGATCTCCGAGCCGCCGCTCGGCGCGCCGCCCGCGAGCAACCACGCCGCCGTGCTGCGCGCCTGTGAGCAGGTGATCACGCGTCTGGCCACCGACCGCCACTACTTCGCACGTCCAGCGCGCACGCTCTTCTGCGACATCCGCAGCTACTTCCCGATGGGTGCTCAAGGCCACGTCTACAGCGTCGTCACGCGCTACATGGGCTACGCGCAGCGCTTCCTGATCGAGCATCCCCACGAGGGCTACACCGCCGTCAGCGGCGCCCCCCCGAAGTGCCGCGCCACGACGCGCAAGGGCTCAGCCTGCCAGCGCACGCCGCTGCCGCACAACGGCTACTGCCCATCCCACCAGCACCTCGCCGACACCGAGGATCGCGAGCTCGTGGCAGCCTGAGCGCAGCCCACGCTCGCGCCACTTTTGGTTCCTCGCCTAGGCTGCGAGGATGCTCCTCGGCGTAGATGTCGGCGGCACCTTCACCGACGCGGTCCTCCTCGGCGAGGACTGGACGCTCCATACCGCCAAGGTTCCCACCACGCCCGAGCAGGAGTCGCTCGCGGTGCTCGAAGCAGTCGCGCTCGTGCTCGCTCGTGCGGACGCTCGCGCGGAGCAGGTCGCGCGCTTCGCCCACGGCATGACCGTGGCCACGAACGCGCTGCTGGAGGGCCGTACTGCACGCACCGCCCTGCTCGCCACCGCGGGCTTCACCGACGTGCTCGAGCTCGGCCGCCAGAACCGCCCGCATATCTACCGTCTCTGTGAGAGCTCGCCGCCGCCGCTCGTCCCAGCCGAGCTGCGCTTCGCGGTGGCAGAGCGCATCGGTGCGCAGCGCACGCTGCAGGCTCTCGCACCCGATGCGGCGCGCACGCTCGTCGAAGCGCTCGCGCGCAGCCGCCCGGAAGCGGTCGCGGTCTCGCTGCTTCACTCCTACCGCGACGCCAGCCATGAGCGCCTGTTGGGCGAGCTGATCGCGGAGCTCATACCCGACGCTCAGCTCTCGCTGTCCTGCGAGCTCGTGGGCACCTTCCGCGAGTATGAGCGCACCGCCACAACGGTGCTCGACGCGGCGCTCTCGCCGATGCTCGGCGACTACCTCACCCGGCTCGCGCGTGACTCCCGCGCGGCCGGCCTGCGCGAGCCGCTCGTGATGCAGTCCTCCGGCGGCCTCACCGAGGCCGCGCACGCCGGCGCGCACGCCGCGCTGACCGTGCTCTCAGGGCCCGCCGGCGGCGTGGCGGGCGCGCTGATGCTGGCCGAGCAGGCAGCGGAGTCGCAGGTGCTCTGCTTTGACATGGGTGGCACCTCATGTGACGTCTGCTTGATCGATGGCGGCGACGTTGGCGAGACCGCCGAACGCGCGATCGCCGGGCGTGCGCTTGCGCTGCCCGCGCTCGACATCCACACCGTTGGCGCCGGCGGCGGCTCGATCGCCTGGCGCGACGCCGGCGGCGCGCTGCGCGTCGGTCCGACCTCGGCCGGAGCCCGCCCGGGCCCGGCTTGCTACGGCCGCGGCGGCGAGCTCCCGACGGTCACCGACGCCAACCTGATGCTCGGGCGACTGCTCACAGACACGCCGCTCGCAGGGCAGATCGCGCTCGACCGCGACGCTGCAGAACGCGTGATCACCGCGCTCGCGCAGCAGCTTGGACTCGACGCACTCGCCTGTGCAGAAGGCATCGTGCGCGTCGCCGAGGCCGAGATGCTCGCCGCGCTGGGTCTCATGAGCGTGGAGCGCGGCATCGACCCGCGCGGCTTCGCGCTGATGCCATTCGGCGGCGCCGGAGGCCTGCACGCGGCGGCGCTCGCCGAGCAGCTGGGGATCACGCGCGTGCTCTGCCCGCGCACCTCCGGCGTGCTCTGCGCGCTCGGGCTCGCCGCAGCAGCGCCGCGGCGCGACGTCTCGCGCACGGTGATGCTGCGCGGCGATGAGCTCACGGACGAGCGCCTGGCCGAGCTGCGCAGCGAGCTGTCCGAGCGCGCTGCCGCGGCGCTTGGCGAGGAGCCGGCGCGTGTGCGTGTACGCCATGAGCTGCGCTATCGGGGCCAGTCCTTCGAGCTGGCCGTCGATGAGGAGCTCGCGCGTGGCGCGCTGAGCGCGCAAGAGCTGCGTAGCGCCTTCGCCGCGGTCCATGCCGAGCGCTACGGCTACCGCGACGAGCAGGCGCCGATCGAGCTCGTGACGATGCGCGTGTCTGTGTGGGGCGCCGCGCCGCCGCTTGCCGCACCCGCCCCGCTGAGCGCGCCGCCGCGCATCGAGACGCGCGAGATCGTCTTCGCCGGCGAGCGGCTTGAGGCGAGCGTGATCCACGGCGAGCCCGCCTCGGGGGAGAGCTTCGCCGGTCCGGCGCTGCTCGCGCTGGCGGACTCCACGCTGCTCGTGCCGCCCGGCTGGGTCGGCGAGGCGGATGCCCATGGCACGCTGCACCTCCAGCGAGCGCGCGCATGACGCTCGACGCGATCGAGCTGCAGGTGATCCTCGGCGCGCTGCGTGCGGCCTGTGAGGAGATGGGCGTGGTGCTGATCCGCTCAGCGCACTCATCGAACATCAAGGAGCGCCGCGACGCCTCCACAGCGCTGTTCGACCGCGACGGGCAGATGGTGATGCAGGCCGAGCACATCCCCGTGCACCTCGGCGCGATGCCTGCGGCCGTTGAGGCCGTGCTCGGCGAGCGCCACCGCGAGGGCGTCTCCTGGATTCTCAACGACCCGTTTGCGGGCGGCACGCACCTGCCCGACATCACGGTCATCACGCCCGTCTTCACGCGCGAGGGCGAGCAGCTCGGCTTCGCGGCGAGCCGTGCCCACCACGCCGACGTCGGCGGCCGTCTGCCCGGATCGATGCCCGCCGACAGCCGCAGCCTCGCCGAGGAGGGCGTCGTGATCGCCCCGCGTGTGCTCGATGAGCAGGCGATCGATGAGCTCTGCGCACGCATGCGCCAACCCTCGCAGCGACGCGCCGACCTGCGCGCGCAGCTGGCCGCCAACCGCACGGGTGCGCTGCGCATGAGCGAGCTCGCCGAGCGGCTCGGCGCGGGGCGCCTGCGTGCCGCAAGCGACGCGGTGCTCGACTACTCCGAGCGCCGCACCCGCGCCTGCCTGGCTGCGATCGAGGACGGCGAGCGCCTCGCTGAGGACGTGCTGGAGACAAGCGACGGCGAGCTGGAGCTGCGACTGCGCGCGGAGCTCCACGGCGATCAACTGCTGCTCGACTTCAGCGGTAGCGCCGCCCAGCACGAGGGCAATCTCAACTGCCCGCTGGCCGTGACTCGCTCGGCGTGCCTGTTTGCGGTGCGCGTGCTGAGCGATCCCGACATCCCACCCACAGCCGGCACCTACCGCCCGATCGAGCTGCGCGTGCCGCACGGCAGCGTCCTCAACGCGCGTCCGGGCGCCGCGGTGGCGGCCGGCAACGTCGAGACCTCCTCACGCGTGGCCGATCTCGTGCTGAGCGCATTCGGTCTCGCCCAGGGCCAGGGCACGATGAACAACCTCACGCTCGGCAACGACGCGTTCTCCTACTACGAGACGCTCGGCGGCGGCCAGGGCGCCTGCAGCGATTCCGACGGCCCGAGCGGCGTGCATGTCGCGATGAGCAACACGCTGAACACGCCGATCGAGGCGCTGGAGAGCGAGTTCCCGTTGCGCGTGACCGAGTATGCGCTGCGCCGTGGCTCCGGCGGCGCTGGGCGCACGCGCGGCGGCGAGGGCGTGATCCGTGAGCTCGAAGCGTTGAGCGAGATGAGCTTCTCGCTGATCGCCGAGCGCCGCCGCAACGGCCCGCGCGGCGCCTCAGGAGGCGAGGATGGGATGCCGGGCCGCGACCTTCTGGACGGGCAGCCGCTGCCCGGCAAGAGCACCGGCGAGCTACGTCGCGGGCAGCGGCTGCGCATCGAAACGCCCGGTGGAGGAGGATTAGGCGATGTCCGATCAGCAGAGAACTGAGCGCATCGGCTTCCTTGGCCTCGGCATCATGGGCTCGCGCATGGCCGCCAACGTGGCACGCGCGGGCTATGAGCTGAGCGTCTGGACGCATACCCCCGGCAAGGCCGAGCGCTGGGCCTCCGAGCACGGCGCTCGGGCGTTTGCAACGCCCGCCGAGGTCGCCGCGAATAGCGACATCTCGGTCAGCATGGTTGTCGACGGCGCGCAGGTCGAGTCGGTGCTGCTCGGCACGGGCGGCGTGATCGAGTCAGCCCACGAAGGCCTCTTGTGCGTGGATATGTCAACGATCGCGCCCGCGGACACGCTGCGCATCGGCGACGCGCTCCGCGCGCAGGCGGTCGCGATGCTCGATGCGCCCGTGACGGGCTCATCGCCACGCGCCGAGGACGGAACGCTCACGATCATGGTTGGCGGTGAGGAGCAGGACTTCGCGCGTGCGCGGCCGCTGCTCGAGACGATGGGCGGGCTGATCGCACACGTCGGCGAGCTCGGCCAGGGCGAGCGTTTGAAGCTGATCAACAACGCGCTGGGCGCCGCGAACGCGGCCGCGGTGGCGGAGGCGCTGCTGCTTGCAGACGCCTGTGGCATCGAGCTCGATGCGTTCGTGGAGGTCGTCTCCTCGGGCTCGGGTGCCTCGGCGCAGCTCGCGCTGAAGTCCGACGCGATGCGCACGCACGACTACACGCCGCTGTTCAAGACCGCGCACATGCTCAAGGACGTGCGCCTCTGCCTGGAGGAAGCCCAGGAGCAGGGCGTGCCCTTTCCCAGCGCCGCGCACGCGCGTGACCTCTTGGGCGCGACGATGGCGCGCGGCTACGCCGAGCAGGACTACGCGGCGATGATCGAGGCCGCCGAGGGGCTGGCCGACCGCCGTCTGTAGCGACGCTTCGCACTGTGCACTCTCGCGCCGCAGCGCTGCGATTCCTGGTCGATCGGCCAGTTAGTCACCGCCCGGGAACGTGAAAATCACCGAAAAACACGCCCATTTGCAGGCGATTTGGGATTTCCGCTGATGTTTCGTATCGTTAATGCCTCGGCGCGTCTCTTATAAGCGACGCAGCCCGAGCAGTTAGAAGTCTCCTCGTCTCACAGCCGGTCTTATTTTATGCCAATTGCTTTCAAAGAATGGGCTGTCACCGTCCGCGCCCTCGCGGAAGGAGAGCAGCTCCTCACCCTCCGTAAGGGCGTGCTTGCGCCCGAGGAGAAGCCTTTCCGGCTCGCGCACGAAAGGTTCTTCCTGTATCCCACTTTTGATCACCAGCCCGGCGATCTGGTTCGCGAGTCCCACCAGCCTGAGCTGCGCCGCGCGCTCGAGGAGGGTGTGTGGAGCGACGGCGAGCCGCCACTGCACACGTTTGTCTCGGGCGCTCCTCTGCAGCAGCCCGACCGCGTCCGGATTCGCGCGTGGGCCGAGGTGACGGACCATTTCACGATCGTCGATCCTCGCTGCGTGGATGCGCTCTCACCGTTCTATGTGTGGACGCCCGACTACGCCGAAAAGCGTCTCGGCTGGCGCGGGCGCCAGCCACTGCACGTGCTCTTGCTGCGCACCTACCGCATCCCGCGTCCGGTCACGGTGAAGGTCAAGGACGAGTACACCGGCCCCCACGCCTGGGTCGAGCTGCAACGCGAACTCCCCTTCGAGGGCACCCCCGTGCTCTCCGACGCGGAGTTCGAGCGCGCCTCGGAGGAGATCCGCTCGATCACCGCCGAGGCAACCGGCCAGCCGGTCCTCGTCTAGTCGCTGTCGCTGTCGTAGTCGAGCGCTTCACGCGCCGCCTGCGCGCCGGACTCGGGCACGAGCACTTCGCGCGCTCCCGCGGCCAAGAATTCGGCCACATCGAAGCCTCCAGCGCGGCGCACCATGCTCGGGATGCCCTCCTCGAGCAGTAGACCGGCGATGAACTCCGCCTCGGGCTGACTGCCCGCACGCGCGACCTTCACGAGCGGTCCCTCGGCGTACTCGGGCTTGATCTTCCGTGCCGTCGTGCGCCGCTCGCTGTCTTCTGCCGCTGGCTCCTGCGCTTCGCCATGCACGAGCGGCATGCCGCAGCTCGCACAGAAGCGCTCGTCGGTGGGATGCACGCGCGCGCAGCTCGGGCAGACGAGCTCCGCGCCTGACATCAGCGCACCTGCAGTGCGACCTCGAGGACCTCGCCCGCCTCGATCAGGTAGCAGCGCACCTCCGCCTGCTGCTCGGCGAGGCCCACGATCACCCACTCGAGACCCGGCCAGTTGGCAGCGAAGTTGATGTCGGTCTGCGAAGGAAAGGGCGGCGTGTGGGTGTGGGAGTGGTAGATCGCTCCCAGGTCCCAGCCCTTTGCTTCGAACTCGTCGATCGCGTGCAGCACCTCTTTGCCGTCGATCTCAAAGCGCTTGCGGCTCGCGTAAACGTTCGTGGCGCGATGCACCTGTGTGGCACGCAGCTGATCAGCGCCGGGCTCGGCGCCGTAGGCGATCATGCCGCAGCACTCCGCGTCGTACTCCTCGCGTGCGTGCGCGATCACGTCCTCCAGCAACTCAGCCGCGATGATCATCGCGAGCGGGCGGTGGCGGCTACCACCAGACGGTCGACTCGAGGTTCTCGACCTCCTCGACGGGCAACGTGTAGATGCCGCTCGAGAGGTACTTCCAGCCGTCATCGGCGACCACGAAGACGACGTTGCCCTCCTCGAGCTCGCCCGCGATACGCACCGCGATGCTCGCGATCGCACCCGTTGAGACGCCCGCGAACAGGCTCTCCTCATCGAGCAGCCGCCGCGTCCAGACGATCGCGTCGTGGTTGGTCACGAAGATCTTGCGGTCGAGCAGGGAAATGTCGATGATCGGCGGGATGAAGCCGTCATCGAGCGAGCGCAGGCCCTGCACGGGCTCGCCCTGCATCGGCTCAGCCGCAACGATCTTGACCGCGTCGCCGAAGGTCTCCTTCAGCCGTCGCCCGTTGCCCATCAGCGTGCCGCCCGTGCCGAGGCCCGCCACGAAGGCGCTCACCTCATCGAGCTCTTCGAGGATCTCGAGTGCGGTGCCGTTGTAGTGCGCGTTGGGGTTGGCCTGGTTGCCGTACTGGTAGGGCATGTAACAGGAGGGGTCTTCGCTGGCCATCTCCAGCGACATCGCGACCGCGCCGTTTGAGCCCTGGTCACCAGGCGAGTAGACGATCTCCGCGCCGTACATGCGCAGCAGCTGCGTGCGCTCCGGCGTGACGTTCTCGGGCATCACGACCTTCAGCTTGTAGCCCTTGCGCTTGCAGATCAGCGCGAGCGAGATGCCGGTGTTGCCGGAGGTCGGTTCGAGGATCGTCTGCCCGACAGAGATCGCGCCTTTCTCCTCCGCGTCCTCGATCAGCGCACGCGCAACGCGGTCCTTGACCGAGCCGGTCGGGTTGCGCGACTCGAGCTTGGCCCAGATACGCACGCCGGGCTTCGGCGAGAGGTTCGGCAGCTCCACGAGCGGCGTGTTGCCGATCGACTGCACGATGTCGCCGTAGCGACCACCGCAAGGCCGGTTGCTGAGCCGCTCCGCCGCCATTACTTCACGGAATATAGCGAGGTGCGCGTATCTGCTCGACCAAGCCGTCCAGCCGCCCCGGCTAATGCACAGCGCGGACGCTGGCGCGCCGTGCGGGCCCGAGTCTGCTGCTGTCTCCGTCTGGGTGCGTGGGCTCGGCGCCCAGCGTTTGGCCAAGCAGCCAGTCAGGCATTAGGATGTGACTCTGACTTCGAGCGTGGAGGGCTTGCGAGCATGGCTGAGGGACAGCAGAGCTTCGACTTCGACTGGCTGGTGGTGGGTTCCGGCTTCGGTGGCAGCGTCTCGGCGCTGCGCCTCGCCGAGAAGGGCTACTCGGTCGGCGTGCTCGAGTGCGGACGGCGTTTTGCCGACGACGAGTTCGCGAAGTCCACAGCTGACCTGAAGCGCTACTTCTGGAACCCGCGCCTCGGGATGAAGGGCATCTTCAGGCTGACCACCTTCAAGGATGTCTCGGTCGTCTCCGGCTGTGGCGTCGGCGGCGGCAGCCTCGGCTACGCCTGCACGCTGTATGTGCCGCCGAAGGCCTTCTTCGAGGATCGTCAGTGGGCGCCGATGCAAGATTGGGAGAGCGCGCTCGCACCGCACTACGCCGAGGCGCAACGAATGCTCGGCGTGGTGCAGAACCCGCACGAGGACCCCGCCGACCAGCTCCTGCGCGAGCTCGGCGAGGAGCTCGGCGTTGGCGACTCCTACAAACGCACGCCCGTTGGCATCTACTTCGGCGAGCAGGGCAAGACCGTGCCCGACCCCTTCTTCGGCGGCGAGGGTCCCGAGCGCACCGGCTGCCATCTCTGCGGGCGTTGCATGGTGGGCTGCGTGCACGGCGCGAAGAACACGCTCGTGAAGAACTACCTCTGGTTCGCCGAGAAGCGCGGCGCGCAGGTGATGCCCGAACGCACCGTCGTGG
Organism: uncultured Solirubrobacterales bacterium; assembly: GCA_963785435.1. Taxonomy (GTDB): domain Bacteria; phylum Actinomycetota; class Thermoleophilia; order Solirubrobacterales; family Solirubrobacteraceae; genus Palsa-744. The sequence continues at coordinate 925,211 of CAWAVE010000005.1, read as the reverse complement.
ACATCCGCCCGCTCGGCGCGGCCGACGGCAGCGAGGGCTATGAGGTGGAAAGCGTGCGCTCAGGGGCGTGGCTGAAAAAGGAACGACGCATCCAGCGTGCACGCGGCGTGGTCGTCGCGGCCGGCCCGCTGGGGACCAACAAGCTGCTCCAGCGCTGCCGCCTGGAGGGCTCGCTGCCGCGCATCTCCGCGCGCCTCGGCGAGCTCGTGCGCACGAACTCCGAGTCGATCCTGACGGTCACCGTGCCCGAGGACTACCACGACGACATGATCAAGCGCGTGGCGATCACCTCCTCGATCTACCCTGACCCGAACACGCACATCGAGACCGTCACCTACGGCGATGACGGCGACTCGATGCGCCTGCTCTACACGCTGCTGACCGGCGACGGCACGCGCGTCACGCGACCCTTGAAGTTGCTCGCGCAGATCGTGCGCCATCCCAAGCGCCTCGCGCAGATGCTCTTTGCGAAGCACTGGTCGCGGCGCACGATCATCCTGCTCGTGATGCAGACGCTCGACAACGCGATCGCGTTGCGTCCGCGCAAAGGCCCCTTCGGCTCCTTCTGGCTGCAGACCGAACAGGACCCCGAGCGACCCAACCCCACCTTCATCCCAATCGCCAACCAGACCGCCGAATGGTTCGCCAAGCGCACCGGCGGCATCGCGCAGAGCTCCTTCACGGAGGCGATGTTCAACATCCCCTCCACCGCGCACATCCTCGGCGGTGCCGTGATCGCGGCTGATCCCGCGCAGGCGTGGTCGACGCCGAGCAGCGCGTCTTCGGATATGAGAACCTGCTCGTCTGCGACGGCGCGGCGATCCCCGCGAACGTGGGCGTGAACCCATCGCTCACGATCACCGCGCTCGCCGAGCACGCGATTAGCCGGATCCCGGCAGCGACGACGCATACGGCAGAAGCCGCAGCCGACCAGCCTGCGGCGAGCGGTGCTGCCGCGGCATAGCGATCGCCCTGACTACGATCCTGACAGCGCCGCCCGTGACGATAACCTGAGGCTTACCGTGCCTGATCGCCGCACCCATATCGTCGCGGACGCCATTGGATCGGTACAGGCCGAGGGCCTAGAGCCAGGATCAACCGTCATCGAGATTCTTGACCGTTGGGCTGCTGGGACGATAGAGACCGAGCAGCTTGGCGAAGCCGCACAGCGGCTCGCGGCGGGTCAATCCGTGACGCAGTTGCTTAGCCGGCCGACGTCCACATCGATTCGGCGCTGACCATCGTCATCACCGACGTGGCGGCTGACCCCTACGTCTATCCCGGTACAGCAGTCCTGCGCAACCTCGCCGGGCTTCAGGACATCGCAGGGCTGGCCGACCGCGAGGCTCAGGCCAGCACATTGCGTCTTGCCCAACTTGCGGCGCTCAGACTCGACGGCGCTTACGACCTAACCCACCTCCAAGAGTTCCATCGCTTCATCTTCCAAGACATCTACTCCTGGGCTGGCGAGCTTCGAAGCGTGCCCCTCGCTAAGCCGGGCAGCATGTTCGCGCTCCCCCAACATGTTCAGGCGTACGCGACTGATGTGCTCAACCAGCTGGCGAGAGAGCAACACCTCCGTGGACTACAACGCGACCAGTTCGCGGCGCGACTTACCTACTACTACGCGGAGATCAACGCCGTTCATCCTTTTCGCGAGGGCAATGGCCGCGCTCAGCGTGCCTTTCTGCGCCAGCTAGCACTGGATGCCGGTCACACTCTCGCTTGGGAGCATCTGGATCAGGCGACACTCGTTCTCGCATCGCGGCAAAGCTTTGAAGGCGAGGATCACCGGTTGCGAGACCTAATTGAGCGCGTCCTCGATCCCCCGGACCGCTGAGGCCAGACTGTCACGACCGCTGTGGCGCTTGTGAGGCTCCCGCTCTCGAGGCGCAGTGTCGCGTCACCACGCAGCGGCACTAGGAAGTTGACTACGCCATAGCGGTCGGCGCGACGGCGTGCCACCGTCCGCCAAATCCCCGCGCGTCGCCGTTGCACGAGTACCGGCTGAGAGGGTCGCATCGTGAGCCCCCATATCCGGATATGTCCGGCGTCGAGTCTGAGGGGATCGAACGGGAAGGTGAAGCCCTGCAGGAAGGCCTTGGGTCTGGCTGTTTCGGGGTTGCCGTCGGGTGCCGCGCTGTAGAGGCCGGCGGGGCGCGGATATTCGATCACCCCCCCGGTCGGCGTTTTGGCGCGCACGCCCGGAAAGGGATCGATTAGGAACTCCCACTGCACGAGGCTCACACCCGCTATCCAAAGGCGGTGCAGGGCACGGGAGACCCACCGTGCCTGTAACGCTTCGGGGACGCCGTGGGACGCCTGGGGGGCGCTTTCCCAGTTGAGCTCCGTCACCCAGATCTCCTTGGAGATGGCGGGGAGCACGGTGTGCAGATGCTCTGCTCGCGCGAGCAGGCGCGTGATCTTGGCAGCGTCAGAGATGGCTAGGTCCAGCGACGAGACAGCAGGTAGATCGGGATTACCCACGGACAGCGGATGGAAGGCAAGCACGTCGAAGCGTGCGCGTTCCGGGCATGGCGTACGCGCGCCGGAAGGAGTCAGGCAGAGCATCGTCCTTAGAAAGCTCACCGGCGCCATCCTCCCCACGCCTGTGGGTTCACCGTTTGGCGCGAGACCTGCGGCGAGCACCACGTCGGTCGGCTCGACGGACTTCACGCCCACGTAGAAAGCATTCAGCATCTGGCGATACAACAGCGGCGAGAAAGCTCTCCAGCGCCCGCCCGCCACGATCCACTGAGGCTCGAGATAGAGAGCCAAGTTCGGCTCGTTCCACGCCTGGAAAAAGCTCACCCTGGGAAGCACTCCGCCAGGAACCTGCGGGTCAGGGAAGGCGCCGCCATAGCGGCTGGCGAGGGCTGCGGCGAAACCTTCGAGCGCCTGCGGGCTGGGCGCCCAGCTCCCGGGGTAGGCATAGTGCCATCGTCCCGGAGCCTCCGCAAACGATGGGGCGTGGGAGACCACGAGCAGCGGTTTCAAGCCTTGAGCAACCGCTGCCACGACCGCGGCGTCGACACGTTCAAGCCGGTAGGCCGCGCTGCCGGGGTCACGGGCGTCAAAGCCGGCCGGCGGATCGGCGACGACCGTGCTACGCCAGTCAACCGGAATACGCACGACCGTGGAGCCGGTTTCGCGGATGCGTTTCAGCGCCGTGCTCCGCACGAGCGGACTTTCGCTCAGCAGCACTCCCCCTGCAGAAATCCCCCGCGCAAGCCCGCCTTGCGGAAACGGACCGACACGCAGATCCCGGTTCTGCGCAGCCACGAGACTCGCAGGCGTATGTCGCGGGGTGTGCCCAAACGCTGGCTCTGCTCCAAAGGGTCGCGGCGGACCTTCCGGACCACTGCGCGAAGGCACCGGCAACACAGCCGGTGGGAGCAGCCACAGCGCCCCACTCAGCACGAGGCCGAGCGCTTTCCTGAACGGTCGCAGTCCTCTAGTGATGAAGCGTGACTGTGCGGCGTCCGAGGTTCAGCTTTGCCCCAGTGGTGCTGCGCAGGGTCGTGATCAGGACGGCCTTGAGACTGTGCGCTGACTTGAGCTTTCTGCGGCCCCTGCTCGTCAGCCGCAGGTGCACAGCCACCTTGCCAGCGACTTTCGAGGTCGTCGCCCCGCGCGCCAGCAGAAGGGCCGGCGGGAGCTTCCTCTTGTGGTGGGCGCTCGCGAACGCCGGCAGTTTGCCGCCGAGGAGGTAGAGATCTTGGGTGACCGTCCCCGGCTGGTTGATCGTCACCTGATCGCTAGCCCCGGCCTTCAGGAAGGCGCCGATCTTGCTGCTGAACAGCTTCGTGATCGAGCCGTGCAGCAAAGGCAGCGCAATCGGTAGGATCACGGGCGGCGGCGGAACTGGGCAGGCCCCGACCGGGCGCTCGGTTTCGCTCTTGTATTCGTACGTGGCTTCGCCGGCAAGCGAGGTTTTCAAGGACTCGACGGCAATAACGTCCTGGCCAATTTCAAGCGGCTTGAGGAAGTTTCCGCCGAAGGCTGTGCCGGAGAGCGTTTTGACCTGTGCTTCCCCGAAAGCCTTCTGCACCGGTTCGGTGGGGTGATGGTACGGGGTTTCGAGCACGTTCCGTTCGTAATGACCTTCGACGACGTTGCCCGAGGTGTTCGCGCCCGAGAAGTTCGTCGAGCCAGCACAAACAGTGGCGTCCATGGTCGGCAGCCCGTCGTAGATGACCCGAGAAATGACCGTACCCCTGGGAGATTCGAGCACGACTTCGTCGCCCACCTGTGGGCCTGGCGAGACCCCCGCGCCTTCGCCGTTCTTGCCGGAGTCCTGGCCGACGATGAGGCCCCCGTGGACAATCTCCAGGACGACTTCCGTTTTCGCGTTCGCAATTCCTGCGCCAGCCCCGTTGGGATGTTCGTATTCAGGCAGTGTCGTCGCGCCCTCGACGATCTTAAGTGTGTACTTCGGGCCGTGGCCGCTCGTCGCAGCCGCAGACGACGCGACGATGCAGCTACTCAAGAGCGAGAGCAAGAAGCCGCGCACGAGGATGCTCGTGCACACCGGGCGAGTGCGGGAGCCGCGCAGGGATGGGCTAAATCTGCTCATGGACGCACATCAATCGGTCGAAGAGCTGAAAGGGTTTAGCGTTCGCATCGCGATTTCGACACGAACGCTAACCGCGCCCCGGCGGAATCAGCACAGATGGAACTTGCTGGGGCTCGGCTAGGTCTTCAGCGCGAGCCGCCGGCCATGGCCGGCAGGATGACCAGCGTGTCGCTCTCGCCCACCGACGTGTCGAGACCGTCGAGCACGCGTACGTCCTCGTCGTTGAGGTACACGTTCACATAGCGGTTGAGCTCGCCCTCGGAGGAGAACAGCTGGCTCTCCGTGGCGGGGTGATTAGTGGCGAGATCGCGCAGCACCTCGCCAACGTTCGCGCCCGTGGCGCTCAGCAGCTTCTCACCGCCCACCGATGCGCGCAGCACCGGGGGTATCTTGATCGTGGCCATCGACGCTCAGACTACCCGGCTGCGGCGCAGAACGCCTCGTAATCGGGGAACACACCCAGCTCCTCATCGCGGATGTCCTCGGGGTCGCGTGAGCAGATCGGGCACTCGGGGTCGCGGTGGACTTTGACCTCCGTCAGCGTCGCACCGAGCGCGTCGTAGAGCAGCAGGCGCCCAATCGCGGGCTCGCCGATACCAAGCACTAGCTTTACGACCTCTGTGGCCTGCAGCAGGCCCATCGTGCCGGGGAGCACGCCGAGCACGCCGTTGGCGCCGCACGACGGCGCTAGCTCAGCGGGCGGCGGCTCGCGGAACAGGCAGCGGTAGCAGGGACCCTCATATGGCTTGAAGACCGAGAGCTGACCGTCGAAGCCGAGGATCGAGGCGGAGACCACCGGGATCTTCAGGCGCACCGTGGCGTCGTTGAGCAGATAGCGCGTGGGGAAGTTGTCCACGCCGTCCACGATCACGTCGTAGCCCTCGATGATCTCCATGATGTTCGAGGCGTCGATGCGCGTCTGGTACTTGACGACCTCCACATCCGGGTTGATCGCGCGGATCGCCTCCTCGGCCGAGTCGACCTTCGGTGTGCCGATACGTGCTGTGGTGTGGATCACCTGACGCTGCAGGTTCGAGAGGTCGACCACGTCGTCATCCACGATCCCGAGCGTGCCCACGCCCGCAGCCGCGAGGTAGAGCGCGGTGGGCGAACCGAGGCCCCCCGGCTCCAAGCAGCAGCACCTTGGCGTCGAGCAGCTTCTGCTGGCCGTCCGCGCCAATCTCCGGCACGAGCATGTGGCGTGAGTAGCGCTCGCGCTGTTCGGCGCTAAGCGCGCGCGGCACCTTGACCTCATAGCCGCGGTCCTTCCACAGCGTGATGCCACCGGTCATCGAGCGCACGTGCTCGTAGCCGAGCTCCTCCGTCAGCGTGCGCGCCGCATAGGCGGAGCGGTTGCCCGACTGGCAGTACAGGATGACCTGGGTGGCGCGATCCGGCACGACACCCTCGATGCGCGTCTCCAGATAGCTGCGCGGCACGTGCTTGGCGCCCGGCAGATGCCCCGCGCTGAACTCGTCGGTCTCACGCACATCGATGATCGCCACGCCCTCGTCGATCAGCTCCTTCACCTCGGAGGGGTCGACCTCTTGGATCTGGCTCTTGACTTGACGGAGCAGCTCCGCGCCGGAGGGACTCATCTAAAACTCCTAAACCACACTCGGGATTTATGGACTTCAGAAAGTGTAGCGCCCTTCTCCATAGCTTTGAAGCCCTCCCCGCGACCCCCGAACTGCTCAGCTCACGAGCAGGTAGCGGTAGCCGACGGCGCTCGGGCTGGCCGCACGCGAGCCGCCGAAGGAGGCCTTTGCGCGCCAACGTCCGACGGCGGGCGGCGTGAACGGGATGCTCGCGCGACCGCCGCGCTCAAAGGCGCCCTGCTGACGGTAGAACTGCCAGCCGAACACGGGGTCGAAGCGTTCGATCTGCACGGTCACCGCGCCAGAGAGGCTCGGCGTGACCGCCACGTTGATCGACAGCCGTTCTCCCGCTTTGACCTGCGAGCTGGAGAAGGAGATCGCCGTCGCGGTGATCGTGCGCGACTCGCGCGTGAGGCTGAAGGCGCCCGCGCTCGCGCCCCGCGCGGACACCACCGCGTAGTAGCGCCCCGGCTGCAGCTGATGCGCGAGCGTCTGCGCGCCGCTGCCGCCGCACTGGCATTCGATCACGTTGCCGTTCTGCCCGCGCAACTGCAGGTTGAAGTTCGCGGCTTCGGGTGCGTTCAGCTTCAGCGTGAGGTTCGAGTGACTGCTCACGTCGAGGCGGTACAGGCGCAGCACGTCCACGCCGCCCCCGTTCAAATGCCCGCGCACGCGCGTGTAGTTGCCGAGCGCCACGCCTGGCGCGGTCTCGGAGCGGTTCGCGACCGCAACCTGCAGATGGAAGCGCTGCACGCCGCTGTGGGAGCTGCTCGGTGTCAGCTCCACGATGTAGCGCCCGCCGGCGCCTGCGCCGGGCGTGAACAAGCGATAACCCCCGCAGCGGATATGCGCGACCGAAGGAGCTTCTTCGAAGGAGCGTGTGCCGGGCGCGAACAGCGCCGCGCTCACGCATGCTCCGGGCGTGCGGTTGGCGAGGTTGATCAGGTAGCTCACGCCGGCACGCATGCGCAGCGAATAGGCCGCGTTGATGTTCTGGATGCGGTCGACCTGGCCCGCCACACCCGCCGCGCCGAGCGGCTTGCCCGGCGGCGTCACAGCGGGCGTGGGCAGGAATACATCGAGCGTGAAGGGCGCGAGCATCGAGCTGGCCTGCGCAGCAACACGGATCAGATAGACGCCGTTCTTGCTCGCCTTGAAGCTGAGCGAAGCCTTGCCGTGCGGGTCCGTGCGCTCGCAGCCGAGCGAGGACAGCTGGGAGCGCACCGCGTGATAGACGTCGATCGTGCCGTCCAGCGCGCCGCCCGCCGCAAGGTCGACCGCGACACGCTCTGCGCTCGGCGTGCGCAACGTGTACCAGACCGAGCTCGTCGTGGTCACACCGCAGCTCGATTCTGCCTCGGTGATCTCGCGTGTGGCGCCGACCGTCGTACCGGCGACCGTCGCGGGCAGGCTGTGCAGGATCTGCGCGTTGGCCAAATTGTCATTCGCTGGAGCGCTCGGCGACGTTTCAGTCAGCGCCAGCGCGAGCGCCGGCGCGCCGAGCACCAACAGTAGAGCGAGCAGTACTCCGAGCAGCATCCTTGACGCCGTGCGCATCTCTTGCCTCCCTGTGCGATTGTCAGCGCCCCGCCGGCGCCCCAGTTCCTGCCACTCGAACCCGACGCGTGGGCTGGAGTTGCGCGTGCGCGTGGCTCTCTGCGACGCGCACGGGCTGCTCGCTTAGGCTTCCTCGATGCGGCCATCAACCCGAATCGCGCTCGCGCTGCTCAGCCTGTTTGCGCTGATCGCGTTGATCGCCGTGATCGTCCTGCGCGGCCCAGGCGGGCGCTCGAACACCCCATCCTCGATCGCGGGTCCCGCCTCACAGTTCGACGGCGCGGCGCTGGCACTCGGCGCGCCCGCAGCGGACTTCACGCTCACCGACCAGTCCGCTCACGCTGTGTCGCTCGGTTCCACGCAGGCAAACGTGACGGTCCTCAGCTTCCTCTCGGCCGACTGCGGGGCCACCTGCATCGTGATCGCACAGCAGATCCGCGGCGCGCTCGATGAGCTCAAGCGGCCCGCGCGCGTGCTGATCGTAAGCGCGGACCCCAGCGGCGACACGCCGGCACGCGTGCGCCGCTTCCTCGCGGCGGTCTCGCTCAGCGGCCGCGTCAGCTACCTCACCGGCTCACTCCCACAGCTGCGTAAGGTCTGGCGGGCCTTCAACGTGACGCCCGCGAGCGCCGGACGCACCGCCTTCGATCGTGCCGCGACGGTCACGCTGCTCGATGCTCAGCGCCGCCGACGTGTGCTCTTCGGCCTCGAACAGCTAACTCCCGAGGCGCTCGCGCACGACATCGAAAGACTCGCTGGAGAGCCCACCCACCCCTGATACCCTAGCTGGCAGGTAGGGATTTTGAGATGATGTTTTCAACCAAGGCCGAGTACGGCGTACGCGTGATGGTGGAGCTCGCTCGGCGAGCCGGCGAGGAGCCGATCCCACTCGCGGAGATCGCGGCCCACGACGGCCTGCCGCTCGCCTATCTAGAGCATCTCGTGGCGCGCCTGCGCAAGGCCGACCTCGTGACGTCGCGGCGCGGCTCGCGCGGCGGCTACATGCTCGCGCGCCCAGCAGCTGAGATCACGATGGCCGAGGTGGTCGAGGCGCTCGAGGGCTCGATCGCGCCGATCGAGTGCATCTCTGAGGCGGCCGACGGCTCGATCGTCTGCTCGCGCGAGTCAGACGCGAGCCACGTCTGCCCCACGAAGCTGTTGTGGACGCGCGTGCGTTTCTCGATCGTGACGACGCTGCGCGAGACGCGTCTTGCGGACCTACTCGGCCCGGCGATGCCCGTCGGACCCGAACTTCCAACCCTGCAAATCGGGGTGGGCGCAAAGCCCATCTCAACCGGAGCCTGAACGGAGACCATGGCCGACCTAGAGATCACAGACCTGCATGTCCGCACCGAGGACCGCGAGATCCTGCGCGGCGTGGACCTCGAGATCAACCGCGGCGAGATCCACGCGCTGATGGGCCCCAACGGCTCAGGCAAGTCGACGCTCGCGAACACGCTGCTCGGCCACCCCTCCTATGAGATCACGCAGGGTTCGATCAAGTTCAAGGGCGAGGACATCACCGAGCAGGAACCGCACGAGCGCGCCAAGGCGGGGCTGTTCCTGGCGTTCCAGTACCCCGTGTCGATACCCGGCGTGTCGGTCGCGAACTTCCTGCGCATGGCGATCAACGCCAAGCGCGAGGAGCCGATCCAGGTCAAGGAGTTCCGCACGCAACTCCAGCACGCGATCGAGCTGCTCGACGTCGATAAAGCGTTCACCTCGCGCCACCTCAACGACGGCTTCTCCGGTGGCGAGAAGAAGCGCGCGGAGATCCTGCAGATGGCGATGCTCGCGCCCGACATCGCGATCCTCGATGAGACCGACTCGGGCCTCGACATCGACGCGCTGCGCACGGTCGCGGAGGGAGTGCAGAAGCTGCACGACGAGCAGGGACTCGGCGCGCTGATCATCACGCACTACCAGCGCATCCTGCATTACGTGAAGCCCGAGTTCGTGCACATCCTGATGGAGGGCCGGATCGTGCTCGAGGGCGGTGTGGAGCTGGTCGAGCGCCTGGAGCGCGAGGGCTATGACCAGATCCGCCAGGAGGTTGGCGCGAGCGCCGTCGCAGTCGGTGACGACGGTGTCTGAGGCGGGCACGGCGAGCACAAGCAACGGCGCGGCTCCCGTTCAGGAAAAGGCTGGGCGCCACCGCGAGGCGAGCCTCTACCACGCACTCGCGGGCGCAGGCGCGGGCGACGGGCGCACGCTCGATCAGCTGCGCGCGGCCGCGCTCGAGGTCTATGAGGCCTCCGAGCTACCGATCTGGCGACGCTCTGGCTTCTGGACGACGAGCCTTGCGAGCCTCGACCTCGACGCGCTCGACGCGGGCGCGCCGGCCGACGGCATGCCCGAGGTCGTCAGCCGTACCCTCCCCGATGCTCCACGCGCGGGGCGCATCGTGCAAAGCGCGAGCCAGACCGTGCAGCTCGAGCTCGCGCCCGGCCTCGCCGAGCGCGGCGTGATCCTCTGCTCGCTCGAGGACGCCTTCCGCGAGCATCCCGAGCTGGTCGAGCCCTACTACTCCAAGCGTCTTACGATCGACCGTCACAAGCTCGAGGCAGCCAACGCGGCGCTTTGGCGCGCGGGCGCCTTCCTGCACGTACCCGCGGGCGTGGTCATCGCGGAGCCCTTTGAGATCGTCTACGCAATCGAGCACGCGGGCGTGGCGCAATACGGACGCACGCTCGTGCTCGGCGGCGCAAACAGCGAGTTCCGCGTGCACGAGTACGACCTCGCCGAGGACTTCGAGGGGCAGTCGCTGCACGCGGGAGCCTTCGAGCTCTATCTCCAAGACGGCGCGCGCTGCCGCCTCGCGCAGCTTCAGGACTGGGGCTCGGGTGAGGTCTTCGACGTGTCAACGCGTTTCGTGGGCATTGGCCGCGACGCCTACTGCCATTGGCTGCCGGCGCTACTCGGCGGACATCTCGTGCGCCAGCACCTCGAGCTCGCGGTCTCGGACAAGGGCGGCGACATGGCCTTCCGCGGGCTGCTTTTCACCGAGGAGCACGAGCACCTCGACGTGTTCGCGGTGGACCTGCACGAGACCGGTCCTTCGGGCGGCGATGTGCACTGGCGCGGTGCCGCAACGGGCGAGAGCCGCGCGAGCTTCGAGGGGCTGATCCAGATCGACCCAGGCGCACAGCAGACGCACACCTACCTGCAGTTCCACTCGATGATGCTCTCGCCGAAGGCGCGCATCGACGCGATCCCCTCGGTGCTCGTCTCAGCCGATGACGTGTCAGCGTCGCACGGCGGCACCGTGGCGAGCTCGACGAGAACGCGATCTACTACATGCAGACCCGCGGCCTCGACCGCCCTGCGGCGGTGCGCGTGATCGTGGAGGGCTTCTTCGAGCCGCTCGTCGCCGAGATCCAGGACGAGGGCCTGGAAGCGCTCGTGCGCGGCAAGGTCGCAGAGAAGCTCGCGGCGGCGCGCGAGGACATCGAGGCGTATGCCACCAGTCGCTGAAAGCAATGTTTTGAAGGGGACCCCCTCCGGGGGTCTGGCGGGCGTGCGTGCTGACTTTCCGATCTTTGCGCGGAGATTCGGCGGCCGTGAGCTGATCTACCTCGACTCGGGTGCCACCTCGCAGAAGCCGCAGGCGGTGATCGAGGCACAGGCGGAGCATCTGCGCAGCCACAACGCCAACGTGCACCGCGGCGTCTACGCGCTCGCACAGGAGGCCGATGCGGCCTACGAGGAGGCGCGCGGCAAGGTAGCGGCCTTCGTGGGCGCGCCGAGCGAGACGACGATCTTCACGAAGAACGTCACCGAGGCGATCAACCTGATCGCCTACTCGTGGGGTCGCGCGAACGTGGGCGCGGGCGACGCGGTGCTGATCACGCAGATGGAGCACCACGCGAACATCGTGCCCTGGCAGGTGCTCTGCCGCGAGCGGGGCGCAGAGCTGCGCTACCTCGAGGTCGACGAGCGCGGCGAGCTCTCACTCGACGAGCTCGACGCGGAGCTGGCGCGCGGGGACGTGAAGCTCGTGGCCTTCGCGCACGTCTCAAACGTGCTCGGCACGATCAACCCGGTGGCTGAGATCACGCGACGCGCGCGCGCCGCCGGCGTGGTCACGCTCGTTGACGGCGCGCAGGCGGTGCCGCAGATGCCAGTCGACGTGAACGCGCTCGGCGCGGACTTCTACGCGTGGACCGGCCACAAGGCGCTCGGCCCGACCGGCGTGGGCGTGCTGCACGGCAGGCGCGAGCTGCTGGAGCAGATGGAGCCGTTCCTCACGGGCGGCGACATGATCGCCTCGGTTGACTTCCAGTCGGTGAGCTGGAACGAGCTGCCCTACAAGTTCGAGGCGGGCACGCCGCCGATCGCCGAGGCGGTGGGGCTCGGCGCGGCGGTGGACTATCTCTCGAGGCTGGGCATGGAGAACGTGAGCGCGCACGAGCGCGCGCTCACGGCCTACATGCTCGAGCGCCTCGCCGAGGTGCCGGGCCTGCGCGTTGTGGGGCCGCCCGAGGCCGAGCGCCGCGGCGCGCTGGCCTCCTTCACGCTCGAGGGCATCCACCCGCACGACGTGGCCGAGCTGGCCGACCGCGGCGGCGTGTGCATCCGCGCGGGGCACCACTGTGCGCAGCCGCTGATGCGCTGTCTCGGCGTGGCCGCGACGGCGCGCGCGTCGCTCGGCGTCTACAACGAGCCTTCCGACATCGACGCGCTCGTGAGCTCACTGCTGACGGGTCGCGAGATCTTCGGACTCTGAGATGGACGACCTCTACCGCGACTACATCCTCGAGCACTACAAGCGCCCCAAGAACTTCGGCGAGCTCGAACCGCACGACCTCGAGGCGCTCGAGCACAACCCGCTATGCGGCGACGAGCTCGGTGTGCACATCGTGCTCAAGGACGGTCGCATCGATGATCTGCGCTTCCATGGCCACGGCTGCGCGATCTCCCAGGCCGCCGCCTCGATCGCCTCGGAGGAGCTCAAGGGCATGAGCGTCGATGAGGTCGGAAAGCTCGACGCGGACTGGATGATCGACCTGCTCGGCATTCCCGTCTCGGCCACGCGGCGCAAGTGCGCGCTGCTGAACCTGAAGGTCGTGCGTGGCGCGGTGACGGGCGATAACGCCTGGCCCAGCTAGCGCGCAAACAGCTTATGACCATGGTACGATGACCATGGTCATGTCTACGCGTTTGGTCTCCGCTAGCCAGTTCAAGGCTCAGTGCCTAGCGATACTCGACGAGGTCGCCGAGACGGGTAAGGAGATTGTGATCACCAAGCGTGGTCAGGCCGTTGCGCGCGTATCGGCAGCCAGCAAGCCCGCGAGCTTGCGTGGCTCGGTCACCTTCTGCGTCCCCGACGAGGAGTTGGTCGAGCCGCTCGATCTCGATTGGGACGCCGCCGCCCCTCCAGGGTGATAGTGCTCGACACGCATGTGTGGCTCTGGTGGCTAAGCGCACCCGAGCGACTTTCCGAAAGCGCACGGACAACGCTCGAGCAGGCGCCGCGTATTGGTGTGTCGAGCTTGAGCGCGTGGGAGATCACGATGTTGGTGAGTCGCGGGCGCATATCGCTCGACCGCGAGGTGAGCTTGTGGGTGAGCCAGGCTCTTGCAGGCCCACGTATTGAGCCAATCCCACTCAGCTCCGAGGCGGCTGTCGCGGCAGGGCTCCTCGACGCTAAGAGTTTTCCGGGTGATCCGGCTGACAGGCTGATCTACGCGACCGCGCGTTCGCTGGGAGCCACTCTCGTCACCCGCGACGAAGCGATCCGCGCCTTCGACCCAGCTGCAACCCTCTGGTGACGAGAGCAGGGCAATCGAGAGCTAATCCGCAAACCCTGTCGGCCGAGTCTGATTTATCTGATACGCTCGCAGAATGGTCCGCTTGAGCGCGACTGAGGTCGCTCGCAACTTCTCTGCCGTCATGAACCGCGTGGGCGCTGGCGAGGAGATCGAGATCGTGCGCAATGGCGCCCCGATTGCCGAGTTGCGCCCCCCCTCGAAGCCACGTGCGATCTCAGACACAGCTTGGGCGCGCTTGACGGAGCGACTCGCGACGCTGGATGAGGATTTTGCGCACGACGTTGAAGAGGCTCGGAGGCTCACGGGACCAGCTGTAGGCAAGTGGCCCTCCTGATCGACAGCTCGGTGCTGATCGATGCTGAGCGCGGAGGTGGCGCGCTCAGTCGGGTGCCGAGTGACGAGGATCGTCTAATCAGCGTGATCACGGTGAGCGAGCTGCTGCATGGCGTCCATCGGCCTGCGGTCGATGCTGTCCGCGCGCGGCGAGAGGCGATCGTGGAGGACTCACTGGCGGGAATCGAACCGATCCCGATTACGGCTGAGGTCGCACGCATTCACGCCGGCGTCTGGGCGCGACTCGAGGCCAGCGGTGAAAGTATCGGCGCCCACGACCTCTGGATCGCAGCCACCGCGCTTACCCATGGTCTGCGTGTGGCGACGAAGAACAACGGCGAGTTCGAACGTGTTCCGGGGCTCGAGGTGCTCGCGCTCTGATCTCGCTCGACAGAGCGCTTCTGGTACCCGCGATACAATTCCTACTTCACAGCACAGGATTCGCAAGCGACCCGCCAGCGAGGAGCCCCATGGCCACGATTGACCGCACGACCATCGCCAAACCGAGCCCGATCGTCGAGGACGAGCAGGGTCAGCTACGTGCACGCCAAGGCATCTCGCGCGAGGTGGTCGCAGAGCTCTCCAAGATCAAGGGCGAGCCCGACTGGATGGCCGAGAAACGGATCAAGTCGCTGGAAATCTTCGAACGTAAGCCCGTGCCCAACTGGGGTCCGGACCTCAGCGGCCTGAACCTCGACGAGCTCGTGCTCTACTCGCCGCCCACCGCCGGGCGCTTCAACAGCTGGGACGAAGTGCCCCAGGAGATGAAGCAGACATATGAGGACCTCGGCATCCCCCAGGCCGAGCGCGAGCACCTCGCGGGCGTCGTCGGCGTGTGGCGCCAGGAGCCCGTCTATGAGGGCCTGAAGGAGGAGTACGCCAAGCAGGGGATCCTGTTCTGCTCGATGGACACCGCGATCACCGAGTACCCGGAGCTCGTGCAGAAATACTTCATGAACAAATGCGTGCCGCCGCAGGACAACAAGTTCTCGGCTTTGCACGGCGCGGTCTGGTCCGGTGGGGCGTTCTGCTACATCCCCAAGGGCGTCAAGTGCGACCTGCCGCTGCAGTCCTACTTCCGCATGGAGGGCGCCGGCGAGGGCACCTTCGAGCACACGCTGATCGTCGCCGACGAGGGTTCGGAGGTGAACTACATCGAGGGCTGCACCGCGCAGACCTACAGCGTCAACTCGATGCACTCGGCGGTCGTGGAGATCTTCGTGCACGAGGGCGCCAAGGCGCGCTACACGACCGTGCAGAACTGGTCCAAGGACGTCTACAACCTCAACACCAAGCGTGCTGTTGTAGATGCGAACGGCACGGTCGAGTGGGTGGGCGGCTCGATGGGCGCCAAGTACGTGATGCTCTACCCCGGCTCCTACCTGATGGGCGAGGGCGCGCGCGCCGACCACCTCAACGTGGGCGTGGCGGGCAAAGGCGTGCACAAGGACACCGGCGCGAAGGTCGTGCACCTCGCGCCGAACACCACCTCGAACATCCTCGCCAAGTCGATCTCCAAGGACGGCGGCATCATGGGCTACCGCGGTCTCGTCAAGATGGGCCACAACTCGGCCGGTTCGAAAGCGCGCGTGCAGTGCGACGGGCTGATGATGGACGGCGAATCGCGCTCGGACACTTGGCCCGACATCCAGATCCAGAACCCGCACGTGACGGTCGCGCACGAGGCGACCGTCGGACGTATCTCCGACGATCAGCTCTTCTACATGGGCTCACGCGGCTTCACCGAGGACGAGGCCGCAGCGATGATCGTCAACGGCTTCATCGAGCCGGTCACCAAGGAGCTGCCGATGGAGTACGCGGTCGAGCTGAACCGACTGATACAGCTGGAGATGATCGGCAGCATTGGCTGAGACGAGCGATGGCCGGCGCCTGGCTTGAGTCCTCGGTCGCTCGCGTACGAAGTACGCCACGCTCCCTGCGTCCTTGCCACGCTTGACCCTCGCTCGTCTCGGGTGTGTTCAGAGCTGAAATGCGTGCACCGGTAGACAGGATCGTCGCGCCGCTGTTCCCCACGAAGCTTCCGTGGGTGAACGTGGCGGGCGGCGGGCAGGCGAGCATCATTCAGCGTGGCAAGCCGATGCTGGTCGAGTTCTGGGACTTCTGTCGGCCCAACTCGATGCGCACGCTGCCCTACCTGAAGGGCTGGCACGAGCGCTACGCACAGGCGGGACTGCGCGTGATCGGCGTGCACTGCCCTGGCTTTGAGCCCGCAAAGGACGAGCAGGCGGTGCGCGACGCGGTCGCGCGACTCGAGATCGACTACCCCGTGCTGATCGACAGCGAGTTCGAGGTGTGGCAGGACTACGGCAACGAGGGCTGGCCCTCGCGCTACCTGTTCGATGGCCGCGCGCGTCTGTTCGACTACCACCACGGCGAGGGCGCCTATGAGGAAACAGAGCTGGCGATCCAGGAGCTGCTTGAGATCGAGCGTGAGCCGCTCGCGCCGCTGCGGGCCGAGGATGCCTCTGGGGCGCAGCTCCGAGCTCAGACGGCCGATCAGCCGGGCGCCTACTGCGGGCCCTACGAAGCGGGTGCCGTATGGGGCGTCTTCGAAGGCGCGTGTGAGATCGTCGTCAACGGCGTCGAGGTGGCTCTCACCCACGCTGGGGCACATCTGCTCGTGGAACACGAGCGCCACTGCAGCGGCGTGCTCGAGCTTCGCGCCGGGCCAGACGCGCGTTGCCTGGCCACCTGCTTCACCCCCGGCGTAGCCTGAGACGCGCCGCGCTGCGAAGGCGAGCCCGGCTCAGTGCTTCTTGTGCCCGTGGCTCTTTTGAGCGCGCTTGAGCGTGATCCGCTTGACGATCACGCGCGTTTCGCCCGCGGGCGTGATCGCACTGGAGAGGTGCACGGTGAGCCGCAGCGTGAGCGTGAGACTGTTGCGCTTGCCCGCGAGCTTCGCGAGCGCCGCTCGATTGAGATGCAGCTTCAGCTTGAACCTGCCGGCGGCGACGTTCTTCTTGACCACGTAGGCCAGCGACTTGACGATGCGGACCTTCGGCTTGGAGGATCTGTGGCGGGCCGCCACGAAGGCCGACCCCTTGGCGTTCTTGATCGCTTCCTTCTGGGCTTCGCTCTGCTTCTGAAGCGCCTTGTTGAGCGCTTCGAGCATTTCGGTGCTCTGTTTCTGCAGGATCTGGCCATCCGCCTGGTCGGCCTGGCTCGGGCTCTTCAGCAGTTCGCCGACGCGCCCGAGCACCGTCTGGATCTCGGCGTCCAGCTTCGGGGCCGTCTTCAAGACCGGTTCCACGGCAGAGCCGATTTCACGGGTGATCGAGCCGAGCAGCGACAGCTCCGTCGCGGACTGGGGATCGAGGCGCGGGTCGAGCGTCGGGAGCTTCAGCGTTTCGCCCACGAGCTTGTGGCTGGACGCCTGTAGCGCGGCTTCCACGCTCGCGGCGAGCGACGGCAGCGTGGTTTCCAGGACGACTTCGTTCGGGTACTGCCCGGGCGCTGCCTTTGCGCCTTCGGCGCTCGTTTCTTCCGGCCCTCCGCCTCCGAGGAACTGCGTGTGGCCGCTGCTGGGCGCATGGCGGGCATCGCCGCCGTAGGAGGCCGTGATCGACGGCAGGCCGCTGAATGAGGTCTGATAGACCATCAAGCAGCTCGCCACCTGGGGCGAGAGCGGGGTTGGAGTGAGCACGCAGCTCGCGCCGTTGGAGAAACCACCGCTCGTCGTCGTGAACGTCACCGATCCGGTCGGTCCCACCGGCGGCTGCGGGCCGCCGTCGCCGACGGTCGCGACGCAGGTGTTCTGCGAGGTGGCGAATTCGTAGTTGCAGCTGACAGACGTGCCGGTTGGACGCTTGCCCGTCCGTTCCGCTTCTTCTTTGGCCTTCTTGGCGGCTTCTTCTTCTTTGGCTTTGCCCCCGCCGCCTTCGCCTTCTCCGCCGCCGCCCGATACTCGCGTGGCGGTGTCCGTACCGCTCGTGCCGTGGCTGTCGGAGAGCGTGCCTGACCAGGAGTCGCCGTCGGCGGCGATCGTCAGCGTCTCTTTGTATGTGTAGGAGCCTCCCGCTTCACTGCCTTCGAAGGTCAGGACGTTGCCGCTGAGCGTGCCTTTGCTGTTGGTGCCTTCCACAACGTTGGATCCGGGCGCCTGGACGAGTTTGACGCCGGGAGCGGGGAAGTCCTGTCCGGCGCACCACCCGACTTCGCAGTGGTAGTTGGCATTCCAGGTACCCGTCATGTTGAGAGCCGAAGCCGTCGCGACAGGCACCAGGACAGCCAGGAGAGTCGCCGCGGCGAGGGCCGCTCGAAAGGATCGGAGCATGGCAGCAGTAAACCAGCAACGTCGTAGACATGCATACGTCTTTTCTACGTAGCACCAGATCGGCGCGATTAGGTGTCGGCTGACCGCGGCGGGCGGATCTCCGCGCGTGTGCGCTCCTGCAGCAGTCGCAGCACCTGCGGCGGTCCGGAGTCCTCGAGGAGCACGCAGCCGCCCGGCCAGTAGGGGCTCTCCCCAGCCGTGTCCGACAGAAAGATCGATGCGTAGGTCCAGCTGCCGGTGTTGATCAGCCGTGCTCCGCTGCGGCCGCACCACTCGGCCTGATCGTCACCCGGAAGCGGGCCGGTGCGGTGCGTGTGGCCGAAGATCACATGAGCATCGCCCAGGCCGAGCCTGGCGGCGACCTCCCCCATCGCGCACAGTCCCGCACGCCGCAGCTCGGCCGTTGAGACCTCTGCCTTCAGCGGGCCCAGCCCGGCGCGGTTGAGCGCGGCGACCGCCAGCGGGAAGCCGAGCACGAGGGCGCGCGCGCGTAGCGAACGCAGCGCTTTCGCACGGCTCAGCCGCCGTGCAGGACCACTCGCCTCCTGCCCGCCGAGGTCCCCTCCGCCGCGCAGCGTGCGCCAGGCGCTGAGCGTCGCGATGCCGTTGAGCGCGTTGCCGGTGCGCTCCTCCCGCGCGAGCGCATCGCGCCAGGCGAACATCGGCGCGCAGGCAGCCTCGTAGTCAGCCACGCTGTCGAAGCTCGCGGGCGCGCGGCCGAGCAGGCGACTCATCAGGCCCACGCTCAGGCGCTCGAGCGTGGGCACTGTCAGATGCGAGTCGAGGTAGTGCCCGTGCATCGCATAGACATCGGGTCGCAGCCACAGCCCCGGGTAGGCAACACGCGTGCGCGCGGGAGCAGCCCACTCCGCGATCTGCGCGAGCACCGGCGACGCGGCGGCTGGCTCCAACAGCTGCTCGAGCTCGAGCGGCGCGGGCACAGCCTGAAGCCCCGGCCAGCGAGCCACGGGTCAACGAGCGCGTGATCGTGATTTCCCGCGGCGATCACGAGCTCTCGGGCCGCCAGTGCGCGACCTAGATCCTCAAAGAAAGGGCGTGACGTGTGCAATGCCTCGCGGATCGGACCGTGACGCAGCTCGAGCACGTCGCCGAGCAGCACCACGCGCTCGACATCGGCCACGAGCTCGAGCAACGGTGCGCGTAGCTCGCTGCGGCGAAGAAGGTCGGCACCGGAGATGCTGCCCAGGTGCAGGTCGGAGAGGATCAGCGTACGCATTCGCTAACGGCGCGCCCTGCTCATCGCGCCGCCGTGACGATCTGAGCGATCGAGACCGGCTGCAGGCTCAGGAGCTGCCGGCCACTCCAGCCGGAGGAGCGCTCCCGCCGAGCGCTTCGCGGATCTGCTTGGGCAACATGAAGCGTACGTCCTCGCGCACCACGTCGAACTCGGAGATATCGCTGACGCCGCGTGCGCGAAAGAAGTCCACGAGCTCGCTGACCAGGTTCTCGGGTGCGCTCGCGCCCGAGGAGACGCCAAGCACTCGTACCCCTTCGAGCCACTCCTCGTGAATCTCGCCAACATTGTCGATCAGATGCGAGTCCGTGCCGCAGTCGCGCGCTACCTCGACGAGGCGCACGGAGTTCGATGAGTTGCGCGAGCCGATCACGAGCAACAGATCACAGCTCGCAGCCATCTGCTTGACCGCTGCCTGGCGGTTCGTGGTGGCGTAGCAGATGTCATCGGTGCGCGGACCGACGATCTTTGGGAAACGCTCGCGCAAGCGGTCGAGAATCGCTGTGGTTTCGTCCACGGCGAGCGTGGTCTGTGTGATGTAGGCGACCCGCTCGGGGTCCTCGATCTCGATGTTCGCCACGTCGGCCTCATCTTGGACGAGCACGATCCGCTCGGGCGCCTCGCCCATCGTGCCTTCGACCTCCTCGTGACCGTCGTGACCGACGAGCACGATCGTGTAGCCCAGCTCGGCGAAGCGCACGGCCTCGCGGTGCACCTTGGTGACCAGCGGACAGGTCGCATCGATCGTCTGCAACGCACGCTCAACCGCGCTCGCTCGCACGCTGGGTGAGACGCCATGCGCGGAAAACACGCAGACCGCCCCCTCGGGGATCTCACTCGCCTCATCCACGAAGATCGCGCCGCGCTCACGGAGGGTCTCCACGACATGCTTGTTGTGCACGATCTCCTTGCGCACGTACACAGGCGCGCCGTGCAGATCGAGCGCGCGTTCGACGGTCTGCACGGCTCGATCGACGCCTGCGCAGTAGCCCCGGGGCGCTGCGAGCAGCAGCTTCTCGACGGTGTTGGTCATGGCTGTCATTGTAGGGGGCGTCCCGCTACGCTAAGCGCTGTGCCGCAGCGCCACCTCGACAGGTTGACACCGGTAGACGCCTCCTTCCTGCACCAGGAGGGTCCAGTCTCGCACATGCACATCGGCGGGCTGACGATCGTCGAAGGACCGCCGCCGAGCGATGGATGAGTTCCTCGAACAGATCCGCCGACGCCTGCACGTAGTCCCGCGCTATCGCCACAAGCTCGCCTACACGGCGATCGACAGCGGCCGACCGGTCTGGATCGATGACCCGAGCTTCAACCTCGAGTACCACGTGCGCCACAGCGCACTGCCCGAGCCAGGCGGATGGGAGCAGCTGCAGGACCTCACCGCGCGGATCTTCTCCCAGCAGCTCGACCGCTCAAAGCCGCTGTGGGAGATGTGGCTGATCGAGGGCCTCGAGCAAGACCGCTTCGCGCTGATCACAAAGACCCACCACTCGCTGATCGACGGCATCGCGGGCGTGGACTTGGCTACGGTGCTGTTCGACCTTTCGCCCGACCCCCCGCCGCTACCCACCTCCGGGCGCGCCTGGCAGCCGCACCCCGAACCCGGCACGGCGCACCTGCTCGCCGCGGGCCTGCAGGGCGCGCTGCGCGCGGGCGTCACGCTCGCGGAGGGCGCAATCGACGCGCTGACGCATCCCGAGCGCGCACTCACACGCGCGCGCGAAGCTGCTGAGGGCGTCGGCGAGATCGTCTGGGCAGGCCTGAACCCCGCCCCGGAAACCCCGCTGAACGTGCCGATCGGCCCGCACCGGCGCTTCGTCGCAGTGACCAGCGAGCTCGCTGACCTGAAGGAGGTCAAGAACGCGTTTGGGGGCACCGTCAACGATGTGGTGCTCGCGGTCGTGGCGGGTGCGCTGCGCTCCTTTCTGATCTCGCGCGGGCGCCGCACGGCCGGCGTTGAGATGCGCGCGCTCGTGCCCGTCTCAGTGCGCACCGAGGATCAGCGCGACGCGAGCGGCAACCGGATCGTGGTGATGCGCGGTCCGCTGCCCGTCTACATCTCAGACCCGCTCAACCGACTGCGCTTCGTCTCAAACGCGATGGACGGCCTGAAGGAGTCCAAGCAGGCACTCGGTGCGGAGGTCATCTCCGGCGCACAGAACTTCGCGCCGCCGACGATCCTCGCGCAGGCCTCGCGGCTGAACTTCTCCACGCGGCTGTTCAACCTGATCGTGACCAACGTTCCGGGGCCGCAGTTCCCGCTGTATGTGTTGGGGCGCGAGATGCTGCAGGCGATCCCTGTGGCCTTCCTGCCCGAAAACCACGCGCTGGCGATCGCGATCATGTCCTATAACGGCCAGATGAACTTCGGCCTGCTCGGCGACTTCGACGCACTCCCCGACATCGACACGATCGGCGAGAACATCGCCGCTGAACTGGCGACGCTACTCAAGATGGCGCGCGAGTCCGCACCGACCGCGGCCTGAGCGCCCGCTCAGTAGCCGAGCGCGAACTTAGCGTCCTCGCTCATCAGATCCGGCGACCACGCCGGCGTGAAGACCATTTCCGAGGCGACGCTCTTGACGCCATCGAGTTCGCCCACGAACTCTTCGATCTGTTCGTTGACCTGCGGGCCGATCGGGCAGCCGGGCGTGGTGAGCGTGAACGTCACCTTGACGTTGCCGTCCGCGAGCTCGACACCGTAGATCAGACCAAGCTCCACAAAATCGAGGCCGAGCTCGGGGTCGATCACGTTCGACAGGGCGTCCATCACGTCTTCCTCGCTGAGCGCCGCTGTGGACCCCTCCGTCATGCGGACCATTCTAGCCGCAGCGATGCTCTGCGCTCAGATCCTCGCGCCGCGCCGCCGCCAGCGCAGGAAGGGCCGGCGCGGGGACGCCACGTGGGGGTGGTGTCCCCGCGCCTCGAGCGACGGAGGGGGATGGAGTGCCTCCGTAGGTAGGCGAATCCCAAGAACAGCTATAAGCCGTACATGTGGAATCGTTGTGGGCGCGATGCTAGCATAGCTGCGGATAACCCCGCATACGAATTGACGTACTCGTGGGAATGCCTGAAGGCGGATTTGCCGACCGTCCACTTGACGGCTTCGGCGTTGTTGAGACCAGCGAGCGGGCTAGTTATCGCAGCCCAGTCGATCCCACATGTAAAGCTGAATGCACTCGTTGGCGAGCTCGATCGCCCGCTCGTTGGATAGGCGTGGCAGCACTGTGTCCAGCGCCTGATCCTCTGCAACGCCCGCCTGAAAGGCTTCCTCGCCGCGAAAGCCCGCCGCGATCTTGAGTGCCTCGCGGCGGTTCTCACCGAGGCTCGGAAAGACGCCGACGAGAAACTCTGTGTTGGGGATCGGCTGGCCAACCTCAAGCGATGCGTGCCAGGCCGCGAGCAGATGCAGGTCATCCTCGTCGAGGTCCGCGATCGCCTTGGCGTAGTGCACCGACAGTTCTTGGTCGGGAATGTCATCAACCCAGGCACGCACAACCTCGCCCACGAGCTGGCGGCGCGCCTCGCGACCGACTGACTCGGCGATCACACGGATCGCATCCTGAGGCTCGATGAAACAGAGTGGCATCGTGACTCCCGGTGGGGTTAGGAACAGCTGACCCCCGAGACTGTAGGTGGCCGTGTGGACGGCATTCTCAGGACGGCTGCGCGGCCGCCACTGTCAGCTCAACGGCTAGCCATACGGAGCCGATCTCAGAGACCGAGCGCCGCCTCGGCGCGCTCCAAAGCGGCCTCGTCGATGCACGCCGGGGCCACGCCGACGCACGCACGCTCAGTAGCGCCCCAATTGGCCAGCGCGAGGTCGAGCGTCTCGATCGGCACCGCTATCGCCTCGGCGAGCGCCGCCGCTCGACGCTCGAGCAGCAGCGGATCGCCGATCCCGAACACACGCTTGGCCGCCACGCTCGTCGCCTCCTCGGCGCTCGACGCTCCCGCGCCGGATAGCTGCAGCGAGCCGGCGCGCAGCTCGTAGAGCCCAAGGTGCCCGAGCGTGACGAGCATTTCATAGCGCCCGGTCCTGCCCAGGCCAGGGAGCGCGAGGCGCTCGAACAAGCGCTCGAAGCGGCGTTCGGGGCTCCAGGCGGGATCACCCGCGAGCGCATGCGCCTGCGTGGCGGGGTCGCCGCCGGCGCGGCCCACCCACTGCCGATAGGCCAGCAGCGTCTCGCCACCGCGCGCCGGCACGTGCGAGCTGCGGGGGCCGAGCGGAACGTCGGTGAGCCCAGGCAGCGCCCCCTCCATCGGCAGCGTGGGCGCCTGCTCGAGCACCGCGCGGATGCCTGCAAATGGGTCTGAGTCCTGCAGCGGCGAAAGATATGCACACAGAAAGCAGATCCAGCTCGCGCGCTCGAGATCGACGCTCGCAAGCGCACGCGCCTCGCCGTAGAGGCCAGGCGGTTCTGCCTCGAGCGCACTCAGGCGGGCGCCCGCAAAGGCGATCTCCTGCGCGAGACGACTCGCGTCTGCGCTCCCACGTATGCCGGCGATGAGCGCTGAGCGATAGCCATCGTCCTCGGCGCGCCCCTCACGTCGCACCCGAAGACTCTCGCTGCGCGAGCCACGACGACGCGCTCCCTGGCCGCGTTTAGCCGCTTTTGCACCCGCAGACGCCCGCCGCGCACCGCCCACGGGCGTCGCGCCCGGCAGCGTCTTGCTGCAGATCGGGCAGCGCTCTAGGAAGCGGTTGTGACGGCAGAACGTCGGCATAGAACCGGAGGTGCATAGCCCCTCCCGCGAGCGCGCGCGGCGCCTGCGGCTCGCTCCTTGGCAAGCGCATGGAGATAGTCGTCGAAGTCGACCTGGATGGTGTGGCGCTTGGAGGCCACGTAGCGCTCGCGCATCGCGGCCTGATCGGCTGCGATGTCCGCCTGTACCTGCGCGCGCGCCGGCAGCACGTAGTCGCCGCGTAGATAGTCCCCGACCCATGCCCCCTGCGCCTCCGCAAGCGGCATGATCGCGCCCAGCGGCTGCAGCAGGCCGATGAAGAACACGTTGTCGAGCTCCGGGTGAAAGACGCGCCGGAAAGCTCGATGTGATTCTCCGGCGCTGAGATCAGTTGCTCGTCGAAGAACGGGAAGGTGATTTTGTAGCCCGTGCAGTAGACCACCACGTCGACCTCCGCAGAGCTGCCGTCGACGAACTGCACCTGTGCGCCCTCGAATGAGGCGATGTTTGGCTTCGGCGCGACCGTGCCGTGCTGGATGCGGTCGAGGATGCGCCCCGAGATCGTGGGATGAGCCTCGCCGAAGCGATGGTTGGGCTTCGGCAGCCCATGGCGCTCAGGCGCTCCCGCGTAGCTCGTGATCAGGCGCTGGACCATTCGCTGGCGCACCTTGAAGGGCACGCGCGGATCGTTGGGGATCTGGTCGACCGGTTTTCCGAACACGTACTTGGGGACTATCCACACGCCCTGGCGCGCGGACAGATAGGTGCGCTCGGCGACGTAGGAGGACTCCACCGCGATGTCCATCGCCGAGTTGCCCATGCCCAGCACCAGCACCCGCTTTCCCGCGAAGATCGAGTTGTCGATGTAGGAGTGCGCGTGCAGCTGCTCGCCGGGGAAGCTCTCCGCGCCCGGGAACGCCGGTTCGGGCCAGCGCGGGTCCCAGTGGTGTCCGTTGGCCACCAGCAGCGCGTCATAGCTGCGGCTCTCGCCGCAGTCGAGCTCGATCGTCCAGCTGCCGTCCCCCTCGCGTCGCGCCTGCTCCACGCCCGTCTCGAAGGTGATCCGCTCGCGGAAGCCGAAGTGATCGACGTATTCATCGAAGTAGGCCGCGATCTGGCTGTGGTGGGGGAAGTCCGGATAGTCCTCGGGCATCGGGCAGATCGGAGTACTCCATGCGCGGGCGCGAGGTGTTGATGAACAGGTCGCGGTAGGCCGCCGACATGCCGTTCTTGTTCGCAAACACCCAGTTGCCGCCGACGCGGTCGGACTTCTCGAAGCAATCGAAGTCGATGCCACGCTCGTGCAGCGCCTTGGCAGCCGCGATGCCCGAGGAGCCGGCACCGATCAGACAGACGCGCATGCTGCGAAGCGTAGAAGAAAGCGCGCGGCGGTAGTCGAGCTAGGCCGCGCCGATGCCGGGGCCGACGTGCTGCGGTGGGCCCTCCGGCCCAGCGTCGGCGTCCGCGTGTCCTGCAAGCGCCTCATCGCTCGGGCCGTCCTCGCCGAGACCCGCGAGATAGCGGTCGACCATCCGCGCGCATTGGCGGCCCTCGTTGATCGCCCACACGATCAGCGACTGCCCGCGGCGAGCGTCGCCCGCGGCGAAGACGCCATCGATGGACGTGAGTAGGGCTTGACGGTCTTTACGTTGCCGCGCGGGTCCTTCTCCACGCCGAGCTGATCGAGCAGCGAGGGCTCGGGGTGCAGAAAGCCCATCGCCAAGCAGCACCAGCTGAGCGGGCAGCTCACGCTCGGTTCCGGGTATCGGCGCAAACGGCGGCTGTCGGCTCTGCCTGGGCGATCTGCAGTGCGGCCACGGCGCCGCTGGCGTCGTCGGCGAAACGCGTGGTCGTGACCGAGTAGTCCTGCTCGCCCACGCCCTTGTGCCGGCCTCCTCCATCGCGTAGCTGAGGCGGTACTTCAGCGGCCACTGCGGCCAGGGCGTGCGCTCGTCGGGCCGCTGTGCGGGCGGCTCTGAGAGCAGCTCCAGCTGGACGATCGAGCGCGCGCCCTCGCGCAGCGAGTTGCCCACGCAGTCCGCGCCCGTGTCGCCACCGCCGATCACCACCACGTCCTTGCCGCGCGCGCTGATCTCGCGCTCGATGGGCGGCTGCGGCGCGGTCGGCTCGGGGCCGATCTCGCGCGCCACCCAGCGGTTTCGCTGGTAGAGGTACTCCATCGCGAAGTGCACGCCGTCGAGCTCGCGACCGGGCACGGCGAGCTCGCGTGGCACCCGCGAGCCGGTCGCGAGCACGACCGCGTCGAAGCGCTCACGCAGCTCCTGCGACGCTCACGTCGTTTCCTACATCGACGCCACAGCGCAGCTCCACACCCTCGGCGATCAGCTGCTCGACACGGCGTTGCACGACGGTCTTCTCGATCTTGAAGTCCGGCACGCCGAAGCGCACGAGCCCGCCGATCGCCTCGTCGCGCTCGAACAGCGTCACCGTGTGGCCCGCCCGACGCAGCTGCTGGGCGGCGGCCATACCAGCGGGGCCCGAGCCGACGACAGCGACGGAGCGGCCCGTTTCGCGGCGCGCGTGCGGCGGCTGCGGCCTGACCCAACCCTCCTCCCAGGCGCGGTTGATGATCGCGTTCTCGACCTGTTTGATCGTTACCGCGTCGCCCTCGCGGATCTCCAGCACGCAGGCGGCCTCGCACGGCGCGGGGCACAGGCGCCCGGTGAACTCGGGGAAGTTGTTCGTCGCGTGCAGCTGCGCGATCGCGTCCTCGAAGCGATCACGGTAGACGAGGTCGTTCCAGTCGGGAATCAGGTTCCCGAGCGGGCAGCCGTTGTGGCAGAAGGGCACGCCGCAGTCCATGCAGCGCGCGCCCTGCTCGCGCAGCTCATCGACGGGGCGCTGCAGTTGGAACTCGCGGTAGTCCTGCGCGCGCTCCAGTGGGTCTCGCTGCGGAACGCCGTGGCGCTCGATTTGCAGGAAGCCGCCCAGCTTGCCCATCAGGCTCCCGTCTCCCCGACCGCGTCGAGCGGACGCTGCACTGCGCCGGCGCCGTTTTCGGCGGCTCTCACCGCACGCTCCTTGGCCTCGGCGCGTTCGCGCAGCACCCGCTTGTAATCGTGCGGCATCACCTTCACGAAGGCGCCGCGGCCGAGCAGCTGCTCCCATTCGCCGAGCACGCGTGCAGCCACGGGCGAGTCGGTGCGCGCGTGGTGCTCCTCGATCAGCGCGCGCAGTTCGAGCGCGTCGGCGCTCGAGGGCTCTTCAAAGCCGACCATGCCCATGTTGCAGCGTCGCGGGAACTCGCCCTGCTCATCGAGCACGTAGGCGACGCCGCCGCTCATCCCCGCCGCGAAGTTGCGTCCGGTGGGGCCGAGCACGACCACACGGCCGCCCGTCATGTACTCACAGCCGTGGTCGCCCACGCCCTCCACGACAGCGCTCGCGCCCGAGTTGCGCACCGCGAAGCGCTCGCCCGCGAGGCCGCGGAAGAAGGCGCGTCCCGCGGTTGCGCCGTAGAGCACGGTGTTGCCCACGATCACGTTCTGCTCGGCCACGAAGTGCTCACCCATACCCACACGTGGGCGCACCGCGAAAACACCGCCGGAGAGCCCCTTGCCGGCATAGTCGTTGGCGTCGCCAGCCAGCGCGAAGGTCACGCCGGGCGCCAGCCAACCGGCGAAGCTCTGCCCTGCTGAGCCCTCGAAGTTCACGACGATCGAGTCCTCTGCGAGGCCCGCCGCGCCACACCGCTCGGCGATGTGGCTGGAGAGGATGCCGCCGACGCAGCGGTTGCGGTTACGGATCTTGTGCTCGAGCTTGACCGGCTCGCGCCGTTCCAGCGCGAGCTGCGAGCGCTCCACGAGCTCCCAATCGAGCGCGTCGGAGAGCACCTCCGGCGGCGCTTCGACGCGGCGCCGCGGTGCGCCGTCGGCCAGCTCGATGTGCGTGAGCAGGTGCGTGAGGTCCACGCCGCTCGCCTTCCAGTGATCGACCGCGTCGGCAACGCCGAGCAGATCCACACGTCCAGTCGCCTCATCGAGCGTGCGCAGCCCCAGCGAGGCGAGGATCTCGCGCACCTCCTCGGCCACGAAGAAGAAGAAGTTGACCACGTGCTCGGGCGTGCCCTTGAAGCGCTTGCGCAGCTCAGGGTCCTGCGTGGCGATGCCCACTGGGCACGTGTTCAGATGGCAGGCGCGCATCATGATGCAGCCCGTGGCGATCAACGGCGCGGTCGAGAAGCCCATCTCATCGGCGCCGAGCATCGCGGCGATGACCACGTCGCGTCCGGTCTTCAGCTGCCCGTCGGTCTGCACGATGATGCGCCCGCGCAGGTCGTTGAGCAGGAGCGTCTGCTGAGTCTCGGCGAGGCCGATCTCCCAAGGCACGCCCGCCGCCTGAATCGAGGACAGCGGCGAGGCGCCCGTACCGCCGTCGTGGCCGGCGATCAGCACGCGGTCGGCGTTTGCCTTGGAGACGCCCGCTGCGACCGTGCCCACGCCGACCTCGGAGACGAGCTTGACCGAGACCTGCGCTTTGGGGTTCGCGCAGCGCAGGTCATAGATCAGCTGCTTGAGGTCCTCGATCGAGTAGATGTCGTGGTGTGGTGGCGGCGAGATCAGCCCGACGCCGGGCGTGGTGTGACGGATCGCGCCGATGTACTCATCGACCTTGTGTCCCGGCAGCTGGCCACCCTCGCCGGGCTTTGCGCCCTGGGCCATCTTGATCTGCAGCTCATCGGCGTTGACGAGGTAGTGGATCGTCACGCCAAAGCGGCCCGAGGCGACCTGCTTGATCGCCGAGCGACGGCGGTCGCCGTTGGCGTCGGGCAGGAAGCGCGAGGGGTCCTCCCCACCCTCGCCCGTGTTCGAGCGCCCGCCGAGGCGGTTCATCGCGATCGCGAGCGTCTCGTGTGCCTCGCGCGAGATCGAGCCGAGGCTCATCGCACCCGTGCAGAAGCGCTTGACGATCTCGCTCGCGGGCTCGACCTGATCGAGTGCGATCGGCTCGTGCTCGTCGCTGCCGCCGATCTTCAACAGGCCGCGCAGCGTGGCGCGGCGTGCGGCGTCCTCGTTGACGAGCTGTGCGTATTCGCGGTACTTCGCGAAGGCGGGGCTCTCGCGCACGTGCTCGTGTGCCGCCTGATCGCCCTTCAGCGCCGCGCCGACGTCGCCGTTGACGGCGCGCACGGCGTGCTGCACGAGCGCGATCGTCTCGGGGTTCCACATGTGGTGCTCGCCGTCGCGCCGCCAGGCATAGACGCCGCCGACCGGCAGCAGCGAGTCCTGCGGCGCGGGGTAGGCGCGCGCGTGGCGCTCGAGCGCCTCCGTGGCCAGCACCTCCAGGCCGATCCCGCCGATGCGCGATGCGGTCCCGGTGAAATGCTGGTCGACCAGCTCACGGTCGAGACCGACCGCCTCGAAGATCTGCGCGCCGCGGTAGGACTGGATCGTCGAGATGCCCATCTTGGAGATCGTCTTCAGCAGGCCTTTGCCGATCGCTTTGACGACGTTCTGGGCGGCCTGCTCGGCGCTGATCGGCTCCTCGCCGCCACCCGCGAGCGAGCGCTTGATGCGCCCTTCGAGCACAAGCATGTCGAGCGACTCGAGCAGCAGGTAGGGGTTGATCGCGCTGACGCCGTAGCCGATCAGCGTCGCGAAGTGGTGGACCTCGCGCGGCTCGCCGGACTCGAGGATGATCCCCGCGCGCAACCGCGTGCCCTCGAGCACGAGATGGTGGTGCACGGCCGCTACCGCCAGCAGTGACGGGATCGGCGCTCGGCGCGGACCCACCGAGCGGTCGGAGATCACGATGATGTTGATGCCCGCTGCGATCGCCTCGTGCGCTTGGCTGCAGATGCGCTCGATCGCCGCGCTCATGCCCGCGGGACCGTCGGCGATCGGCCAGGTGATGTCGATCGTGCGTGCGGCGTAGACGTCGTGCTCGACGTGGCGCAGCGTCTCGAGCTCGCGGTTCAGCAGGATCGGCTGGTCGAGCAGCAGCTTGTGCGCGTGCTCGGGCGTCTCGTCGAACAGGTTGCGCTCGTTGCCGAGCGTGGTCGCGAGGCTCATCACGATTTCCTCGCGGATCGGGTCGATCGGCGGGTTGGTGACCTGCGCGAACAGCTGCTTGAAGTAGGAGAACAGCGGCGGCGCCTGGTCGGAGAGCACCGCCAGCGAGAGGTCGTTGCCCATCGAGCCGATCGGCTCGGCCGCGTCGATCGCCATCGGCGCGAGCAGCACGCGCAGGTCCTCCTGCGTGTAGCCGAACGCGCGCTGGCGTAGGGTAGCGGCTGGTCTGAGATCGTCACTTCGCTCGGAGGGCGGAAGCTCGGCGAAGGGCACCGCGTTGCGGGTGTACCACTCGCCGTAGGGCTGCTGCGCGGAGACCTCGCGCTTGACCTCCTCGTCCTCGACGATGCGCCCGCGCTCGAGGTCGACGAGGAACAGCTTGCCGGGCTGCAGGCGTCCGAGCCGACGCACCTGCTCGGGCGGGATGTCGAGCAGGCCCGACTCCGAGCCGAGCACGACGTGCCCGTCGGTCGTCTCGACCCAGCGGCCGGGGCGCAGGCCGTTGCGGTCGAGCGTCGCGCCGACCACGCGCCCGTCGGTGAAGGCGACCGAGGCCGGGCCGTCCCAGGGCTCCATCAGGCAGGAGTGAAAGGCGTAGAAGCCCTTCAGGTACTCGGGCAGGTCGTCGCGGTCGCGGAACGCCTCGGGGATCATCATCATCGCCGCGTGCGGCAGCGAGCGACCGGCCAGCATCAGCAGCTCGAGCACGTTGTCGAACGTCGCCGAGTCGGAGTTGCCGGCGCTTACGACCGGCAGGATCTTGCTCGAGGTCCTCGCCGAACAGCTCGCTGCGCAGCTCGCTCTCGCGCGCGCGCATCCAGTTGACGTTGCCCATCACCGTGTTGATCTCGCCGTTGTGGCAGATCACGCGGTAGGGGTGCGCGAGCTCCCAGCTGGGGAACGTGTTGGTGGAGAAGCGTGAGTGCACGAGCGCCAGCGCGCTCTTGCAGCGCTCGTCGCGCAGGTCCTCGTAGAAGTCCCCGAGCTGATAGCTGATCAGCATGCCCTTGTAGTTGATCGTGCGCGAGGAGCTCGAGCTGACATACAGGCCCGGGCTCCTGCTCGGCCGTCAGCTCGCAGATGCGGCGGATCACGTAGAGCTTGCGCTCGAACGCGTCGCGGTCGCCTCGCCGAGCCTCGCCCGCGCCGACGAACAGCTGGCGGATCACCGGCCGGCATGCCGCCGCGACCTCGCCCGTGTGCTCGCTCGTCGACCGGCACGTCGCGCCACCCCAGCAGCTCGCTGGCCCTCCTCGTGCACGCTCCGCTCGAGCAGTGCTTCGAGCCTCTCGCGCGGCGCCTGGTCGGTGGGCAGGAAGCACATCAGCACGCCGTAGGCGCCGAGCGCGGGCAGCCCGAAGTCGACGACCGCGCGCATCAGCTCGTCGGGCATCTGCATCAGGATCCCGGCGCCGTCGCCCGTGCACGAGTCCGCGCCCGTGGCCCCGCGGTGCTCGAGGTTCTCGAGCGCTGTGATCGCCCGCGTGATCACCTCGTGCGTGGGCAGGTTGTCCAGGCGCGCGACCATGCCGACGCCGCACGCGTCGTGCTCGAAGCGAGGGTCGTAGAGTCCGACGGCCTTTGGCGGCTGCTTGATGTGCGTGTTCATGGAAGTGCTCCCTTGGGGCGGTGCGTCCCGCAGAGCGGCAGGCGGCCCACTTTGCGGGCACACCACCGTCGCGCAGGCAGGCGGGCACCTGAGGCGGAGCCAGAAAGCGTATCAGCGCAGGGGTCAGAAAAAGCGTTCGCGGACGCTAAATCTTCAGCGGCGAAAACGCCCGTACGGCCGGCTCAGGGGCCTTCGGCGGGCGTCGCGCGCCCGCCTGGTCGTCCCGCGGGCGCTCGCGCAGCGTCTCGCTCTCGCTCCACGAGCACAGCGAGCCGCGGCCGGGACAGGTCAGGCACAGCGCCCGGTGCGGGCGCGGCGATACGGCGAACGGCTCGGCGCAGGCGCTCGCGAGCCGCCCGGCGAGCCCGTCCTCCAGCGTCGCGA
Organism: uncultured Solirubrobacterales bacterium; assembly: GCA_963785435.1. GTDB lineage: Bacteria > Actinomycetota > Thermoleophilia > Solirubrobacterales > Solirubrobacteraceae > Palsa-744. The sequence continues at coordinate 893,113 of CAWAVE010000005.1, read as the reverse complement.
GCTCAGCCAACGTGTAGCGGGCGACAGCGGGGTCCCCGGGGCGCTCCAGGAACCAGTGCACGACCTCCACCGCAATGGCGCCCTCGCGCAGCACCGCGAGCGCGTACAGCAGCCGCTGCACGGCGTAGTCGCGTGCCACCAGCTCCTGCGGATCGGCATCCGCGGCGAGGCGGTCGCTCTTGTAGTCCACGATCAGCACGGTGCCGTCGGGCTCCTCGCACGAGCAGATCGATCACGCCGGTCACCAGCGGTGCGCCCTCGCCGAGGCTGAAGGCGAACGGATGCTCGCGCCGCAGTCGCCTGCCCGCGGCGATCCGCCTGCTCAGCGGCGCGTCGAGCGCAAGCCCGAGCAGGCGCGCGAGGTCCTCCCGCCGGTGGGAGTCGCGATGCCCAGCTCGCGCGCCACCGCGCCCACCCGGCCCGCGTCCGGTGGCGCACCGTCCCGGAACTCCAGGACTCGAGCAGCCGGTGCACGAGCACGCCCCTGACCCGCGCCTCCAGTCCGCCCGCGGCAGCTGCGCCGGCCGCGGCGGCGGCTGCTCGGGCATCCCCAGCACCCGTTCCAGGTAGTAGCGGTAGCCACAGCGCTCCAGCTGGCTGAGCGATGTGTAGCTGAGCGTGCCTGGCAGCGCCGGCGCCGACGCGATCTCGCCAGGGTCCGCCGCGGCGCCGTCGCCGTCCACGGCGCTGGCCGCGAGCGCCGTCGCGCACCGTCGCCGTCCACGGCGCTCGGCGGCCGCGGAGAGGCAGCGCCGCCCCCGGGGCAACCGCCGAGGGTCGAAGGCCGCCCCAGCGGCCGGCGCCGCTAACAGGATCGAGCCGTAGGTGGAGGGTGTGCTGAGCGTGCAGCGCAGCGATGTCGCGCCGCTCGACCCGACGGCCAGCTCGTGGACGCCGCCGCCGCGCTGGCCCGCCTCGGCGAGCGTCGGGCACAGCGCGGGGCGCCGGAGCCACTGGATGGGCGGCGGGATCTCGCCGGGCGTGGGCCAGGACTCGAAGTCGACGGCGCCGCTGAGCAGCAGGCGATCGCGTGCCCGGGTCATCGCCACGTACAGCACCCGATCCTCCTCCTCGGCCTCGCGCCGGCGCCGCTCGGAGCGCAGCTGCTCGAACTCGAGCGCCGGGCGCACCTCGCCGCCGCCCACGCGCGCAGGCGCAGGCCGACCCGCTCTCCGTCCACGAGCAGCTTCGGCGAGCGGAGCAACGGCTGGCGCCCGAGGTCGGCGACGCACACGACGGGGAACTCCAGACCCTTCGCGGCGTGCACCGTCATCAGCCGCACCGCGTCGGGCTCGACGCCTTCGACGGGAGCCTCGGGCTCGATCGCCTCGGCCGCGTTTGAGGTATTCGACGTGGTCCACGAACGCCCGCAGGTCGCGCCCTTCCCGGGCTTCGAAGCTGCGCGCCAGACGCAGCAGCTTGTGGATGTTGGCCAGCCTGCGCTCGCCCCAGTCGAGTGCGAGCACGTGCGCGCGGTAGCCGCTGTGCGGCGACCGCCCGCTCGATCAGCTCGGAGATGCGCGCGCCGCGGGCCGTCGCGGCGCTCGCGCTCGAGCCACGCACAGAAGCGCGCCACCGCGCGCCGGTCGGGGTCGCCAGCTGCGAGCACGACTGCTCGGACACGCGCCAGCGCCGTCTCCCACACCCCGCCAGCCGAATCCGATGCGGCTTCGGCGAGCAGCGCCAGCCCATCGCGCGAGCACCCGACCAGCGGCGAGGCGAGCGCCGAGTAGAGCGCCTCCTCATCGCGCGGGTTGGCGAGCGCGCGTAGATAGCCGTGCAGGTCGCCGATCTGCTGGCGCCCCCAGAACGTCCCGACCGTCGCGAGCGTGCGCAGGCCGCGCAGCTGCAGGGCGCGCTCGAACACCTCGATGTCGCCTGTCGCCCGCAGCAGCACCACGATCTCGCCCGGCACGCGCCTCCCCGGCTCCGACCAGCTCGTGGACGCGCTGGGCCAGCAGGCGCGCCTCGGCCTGGCGCCAGAGTCACGCCGTGCGGCAGCCCGCTGGCGATCGCGGCGGCGACCGTCTCGCTCTCCTCCCAGCCCTCCTTGGCGCTCAGCAGCAGCTCGACGACGGGCTCGCGCGACGGCGCTCGCGCGCGCTCCTCGCTCGCGCGCCCTGCGACGCAGCGGCGTGAAGTCCTGCGAAGCGCTCTGCGAAGACCGTGTTGACGACCCCCAGCAGCGCGCCGCGGCTGCGGAAGTTGCGCGTCAGCGCGAGGCTCGGCCGTGCTCCGCGAGCTCGGCCCGGCGCTCGCGGAACAGGCTCACGTCGGCGTGACGGAAGCCGTAGATCGACTGGAGCTCGTCGCCGACCGTGAACAGGTTCCCGCGCTCCAGCGCCCGCAGGATCGCGAGCTGGCGCGGGTTGGTGTCCTGGAACTCGTCGACCATCAGCAGCTCGAAGCGCTCCGACCACGCGCGCGCAGGCCGTCGTGCTCCGGCGAGCAGCTCGCCCGCGATCAGCTCGAGGTCGTCGAAGTCGAGGGCTCCGCGCTCGTGCCTCAGTCGCTCGTAGGCGCTCGCCGAACCAGCCAGCAGCCGCTCGAGCAGCGCGCAGCCCGCGACGCCTGCGCGTCGAGCTCCCCGTCGGGTCCTGCGGCGAGGCCGCTCGGGACGGGCAGGCGCGGCCGGCGCTGACCGCGGCTGCGCAGCTCGGCGTGGACCTGTCGATCATCGTGCGCACGCCGTCGACGCCGTACGCGGCGAGCAGGTCGACCGCGCGTCGGCGCTCGGCGCGTGCGAGGAACGCCGCAGCGCTGCGCTGAAGGCACGTCGCGCAGGCGCGCCGCCAGGCCCTCGTCGAGGATCGTGAAGTCGGGGTCGAGCCCGGCGGGCAGCGGGTGCGCGCGCAGCAGCCGCGCGCAGAAGCCGTGGAAGGTGCCGACGAACGCCGCCTCGGTGTCGCGCGCGCCCTCGCGCTCGCCGAGCTCCAGCAGCCGCGCGCGCACGCGCTCGCGCAGCTCGCCGGCGGCGCGCTCGGTGAACGTGATCGCGAGGATCCCGCCCGGCGCGAGGCCGTCCTCGCGCACCGCCCGCACGAAGCGCTCGACCAGCACCGAGGTCTTGCCGCTGCCGGCCGCCGCCGACAGCAGCAGCGGCTCGCCGCGGCGCGCGACCGCCTGCTCCTGCTCCTCGGTCAGCCGGCGCCGGGGACGCTCGGCGAGGCCGGCGCGGTCGATCGATCCGCAGCTTCTCATCGCTCGCAGCGGCAGATCGTCGGGATACTTGCAGCCGCCGCCCTGATAGCCGCACGTCTCGGGCCGCGGCTGCAGCGCACCCCGCGCCAGCCTCGCCGGCCGCCTCGCGCGCGGCCTGTCAGCGCGCCGTCGAGCAGCTCGCGCACCTCGCTCGTGCTCGACGGACGTCGCCGCGCACGCATCGAGCTCGACCCCGCTGTCGCGCTTCGAGCAGCCCGCGCGCGCGCAGGTCCCTGCCCGACAGCGGCTGGTAGAAGCCGCCGACGGCCGCGCAGCCCGAGCAGCTGCTCGGCGGCCCGCATGTACAGCGCGACCTGCAGCTTGCCGTCGCCGCAGCCAGCTGGCCGCCGGGCGGCGCCTGGCTGCGCCTTGTAGTCGATCACCACCGCCTCGCCACCGTCGCCGACGTCGACGCGGTCGATCCGCCCGCGCATCCGCACGCCGCCGCCGAGCTCGAAGGCGGGCAGCTCGCTGGCCTTCGCCGTGCGTCATCCCCGGCGTCGAAGCCGAAGCCGAGCTCGAGCTCGCTCGGCTCGAGCGGCTCGTCCAGCTCAGCGGCGTGCTCGAGATAGCGCTCGAGGTCGGCGCGCAGGCCGCCGCAGCGCGCCGGCGCGCCGCTCGGGCGCTCACCGACAGCGGGAAGCTCGGGCTCGTTCTCGGCGAGCGCGCGGCGCAGCAGCTCGCGCGCGAGCCCGAGGCTCGCGCGCGCGTGACCGTGCCGATGCCCGTCTCGCGCGCAAGCCCTCGAGCGTGTCCTTCAGCGCCGCGTGGGCGAGCCCGCCGCGCGCGAGCGGCTCGGGGTCGGGATCGAAGCGCCGCGGGCTCAGCAGCCGCTCCACGAACCAGCGCACCGGGCAGCCGATCCAGGCTCGAGCGAGGACGCCGACCAGACGCTGCTCGCGCAGCTCGGCCAGCACGCGCTCGTCGCGAGCGGCGCCTGCGCTAGCGGCGCGGCGCGAGGCGGCGCGCCCGGCTCGCCGCCAGCCGACCGCGCCCAGCGCCCGGCGCTCGCGCCGCTCGCCAGCTCGCTCGTCGAACAGGTCGCAGACGTCGTCGACGAACAGCGAGCGCGAGTCGGCTCGCCGTCGTCGTCGGCCTCGTGCCAGCTCAGGGCGAGCAGCTCCTCGGGGCGCGAGAGCACGGCGTAGAGCAGGTAGCGCTCGGCCGCCAGCGCGTCCTCGGGCTCGCCGAGCTGCAGCCCGGAGCTTCGCGCCAGGCGCCTGCGCTCATCCTCGCCGAGCAGCGGCTGCGGGCGCGCGCGTGCCGGGAACACGCCCTCCTGCAGGCCAGCACAGGAACAGCGCCCGCACGCGCCGCGCGCGCAGCTGCAGCGGGTCGAGCACCGCCACCGCGCCCGCGCCCGGGCGCTCGCCGCTCAGGAACTCGACGTCGGCCAGCGCGTCGCCAGCTCCGCCGCTCGCGCGGAGCCAGCTCTCGCTGCAAGCCGCGCAAGCTCGCGCAGCTCGGCCAGCGCGCGCCGCCCGGCGGCCAGCGCCCCGCCTCATCCATCTCCTCGGCTCCAAGCACGCTCGCCTCGCCGCGCCGCGGCGCGCTGAACAGCCGCCGAGCTCGCGCTCCGCGCGTTCGACCAGCGCCACCGGACGCGCGCTCGGCCGCCGCCCGCGAGCTGATCGATGCTCTCGAGCGGCCAGTTGCGCTCCTCCCATAGCGCGCGCGCCGCGCGGCGCTCGTGAGCCCCAGCCGCCGCGCTCTGAGCTCCAGCTCGTCGGCCAGCTCCGGGCGCTCGAGCAGCCCGGGCGCGCGCAGCCACGCGAGCAGGTCCCCGAGCTGCGCCCTTGAGGCTCGGCTCATGCTCCGCCTGCGCAGGAGCGGCACAGCGCAGCAGGCCGAGCAGCGCGCGCTCCGACGGCGCTGTCGCCGAAGCGGCCTGCGGCGTCGCATCGCGAAGGGGATGCCCGCGGCCGCGAAGACCTCGCCGAGCAACTCCGGCGACGCGCCCGGCGCGCAGCACGACCGCGATCTCCTCGGCGGGCATGCCGCGCCTGCGAGCAGCGCGCCGATCTCGCGCGCGACAGCTCGAGCTCGGCGCGCTCGCCGCCGCCCTCCAGCAGCGCGCACCGCAGCGCCCGGCTCGACGCGCTGCGCCGCCGGCCTCGAACAGCGAGCGCTCGAGGTGGCGCAGAGCGCGCCGCGGGCAGCCGTCGCGTAGTAGTCGGCGCGGGCCTGCAGCGCGGTGCTCGGCGCGCCAGCGGCGCGAGCGCCGGAACGTCGCGGCGCGGCCGGCGAAGGCGGTGCGGCCGGGCTCGTAGGTCAAGCGAGACGGTCACCTCGCGCGTCGAGAACACGGCCGAGCGTCTCGATCGTGTCGAGCTGCAGCCGCGTGAGATCGTCGAAGCCGTAGAAGAGCACGGGCGTGCGACCCCACAGCGAGGGCGCTCGCGCAGGCGTCGAGCGCGCGCACCGCGCGCTGCTCGGCGTCGAGCCGGCCGAGACGCCGCGAGCAGCTGGCTGGTAGTCGCTCGTAGATCTGCGGCCAGCTCCGACGCGCGAGCGCGCCGACCCCGTCCGCGGCAGCCCACGATCGAGCGCGCGCTGCAAGCGCGCCGGCGTGACCCGCCGGACCTGCAGCTCCGCGAACAGCTCGCCGAGCGCACGCACGCAGCCCGGCCGGCGCCTGCCTCCCGGCGCGCTGCGGCGTGCGATCACGCCGCTCGCGAGCGAGCGCGCCGAGCACAGGCTCGCGCACCCCGGCGCGGCGCACCAGCCTCGTCGATCAGGCCCGTCGAAGCGCTCCACGCGCGCGCCCATCGCCGACCCCCTCACCGGCGAGCTCGCGCAGGTAGTGCTCGACGTCGGCGCGCGTCGGCACGACCAGCAGCGGCTCGTCGCCGTGCGCGAGATGCGCGCGCACGCGCGTCCATCACGACCTGTGCCTTGCCCGCGTTGGCGGGCCCGGTGATCGAGCGTGATCGGCATCTCGCCCATCCTGGCGCACCGGCCCGACGCGCCCGGCGAGGCGCTCGCTCAGCGCGCGCGGCTAGGCCGCGCTGCGCGCGGCGACGGCTGCGGTGCTCGCCTCAGCGACCGCGTCTGCGCTCTCGGCGCCCGCCTCGGCCTCGGCCTCGGGCGGCTTGGCGCCCTCCTTGGCCCACGACCTCGTCGAACTCGACGCGCCATTTGCCCTCCTCGGTCTGGCTGAGCGCGAGGTGCGCGCGGAAGCTGCGCCCGCTGCGCCCGCGGAAGCCCGTCACCGCCTGCGCGGTGTAGCCGGTCTTGATCAGCTCCTCGCGCGACCGCCAGCGGCAGCGTCTTGCCGGCTTTGGCCTTCCAGATCACGAAGCCGCAGCCGGGATCCTCGCGCGCCCAGCACGAGTAGCCCTTGCGGTTCTCGACGATCTCGTGGCCGCACACCGGGCACGGGCCCGAGCCGCGCGCGCGGGATGCGGACGTCCTTGAGCGTCTCGTCGAGCTCTTTGACGGTCTCCTGTGCGAAGCCCGGCGATGTCGCCCATGAACTTCTTGCGCGAGTCCTCGCCGCGCTCGATCTTGCCGAGCCGCTGCTCCCAGCTGCCGGTCAGCCCGGGCGAGGTGAGCGCGTGCTCGTTGAGCAGGCGGATCACGTTCAGGCCCTTCTCGGTCGCCACCAGCGCGCGGCCGTCGCGCTCGACGTAGCCGACGGTGATCAGCCGCTCGATGATCGCCGCGCGCGTCGCCGGCGTGCCGATCCCGGAGTCCTTCATCGCCTCGCGCAGCTCGTCGTCGTCGACCAGCTTGCCGGCCGTCTCCATCGCGCCCAGCAGCGACGCGTCGCTGTAGCGCCGCGGCGGTTTGGTTTCCTTGCGCGCGCTCTCGATCTCGCGCGTCTGCACCTGCTCGTCCTGCGAGCAGGCGCGGCAGCTGCTGGTCGGCTGCCTCGTCCTCCTCCCCGCGGCCTCCGCCGCGTCGGCCTTGGCGTCGGCGGCGATCTCGTCGTAGACGCCGCGCCAGCCGGGCACGATGCAGCAGCTTGCCGCGCGTGCGGAACAGATACGTCGGCGTCCCTCGTCGGCGGGCGTCACGGTCGTCTCGACGCGGGTGTTCTCGAACACCGCCTCGGGGTGGAAGACGGCGAGGAAGCGCCGCACCGCCATGTCGTAGATGCGCCTGTCGTCGGAGCCCATTTTCTCGAGGTTGTGCTCGGAGCGCGTGGGGATGATCGCGTGGTGGTCGGTGACCTTCTCGTCGTTGACCACGCGCGCCAGCGGCAGCACGTCGAGCGCCGGTCACGTACTCGGCGCCTTTGCGGTACTCCTTGTGCGCGCCCACGAGCTCGGCGATCGGCTTGATCTCCTCGACCATGTCGGTCGTCAGGTAGCGCGAGTTGGTGCGCGGGTAGGTGAGCGCCTTGTGCTCCTCGTAGAGCCGCTGCGCGGCGGCGAGCGTGCGCTTGGCGGAGAAGCCGTAGCGGTTGTTGGCCTCGCGCTGCAGCGTCGTGAGGTCGTAGAGCATCGGCGCTTTCTCGCGCTGCTCTTTCTTCTCGAGCTTGGTGATCGTGCCGGCGCGCGCGCTGCAGGCCGCGACGATCGCCGCGGCCTCCTCCTCGGTGCCGATGCGCGGGCCTTTGGTGTTTCCAGGGCTTGCCAGGCGGGGCCTGGAAGTGGCCGAGGTAGACGCGCTCGCCGCTCGCGCTTCGCCCTCGAGCGGCGCCGCCGCGAAGGTCGCGTCGACGAGCCAGTAGGGCTCGGGCTTGAAGGCCTTGATCTCCTCCTCGCGGCGGGCGATGATCGCGAGCGTCGGCGTCTGCACGCGACCGAGCGAGACCGCGCCGTCGAAGGAGCTGCGCAGCCTGATCGTCGCCGCGCGGGTGGCGTTCATGCCGACGATCCAGTCCGCCTCCGAGCGCGAGCGCGCGGCCTGCTCGAGGCAGCTCGAACTCCTCGGCGGGGCGCAACGAGGCGAGCGCGCTCTTCATCGCGGCGTTCGTCATCGAGTTCAGCCACAGCCGTTTGACCGGCTTCTTGCCTTTGGCCTTCTCGAACAGGTAGGCGAAGATCAGCTCGCCCTCGCGCCCGGCGTCGCAGGCGTTGACGACCTCCTCGATGTCCTCGCGGCCGAGCTGCTTGGTGACGACCGACATCTGCTTGCGCGAGCGCTCGTCGCGCACGACGAGCTTGAAGCGCTCGGGCACGATCGGCAGGTCGGCCATCCGCCAGCTCTTGAATTTGGCGTCGTAGGCTTCCGGTTCGGCGAGCTGCACGAGGTGACCCACGGCCCACGTGATCGACGTGGTCGGGACCCTCGAGGAAGCCCTCCTGCTTCTTGAACGGGCCGGCAGCACGCGCGCGAGGTCCTGCCCCACGGAGGGCTTCTCGGCGACAGCAGCGTCTTGGACATGGCGGCAGCGTAGCGGGTGGGCGTTGTCCCCGGCTTCCTGCACAGCTGCTGCAAGCGAGCGCTCCGATGCCTGCTACCCACCGATCGGAGCGCGCGGATTCGGTGCCCCAGAAGACCTGCGTGCCGAGCATCCCGATCAACGTCACCGAGCACCAGGTTGAGCACCATCGACTTGGCCGTCGCCCTGCCCACGCCGACCGGCCACCGCTCGCGTTGTAGCCGTAGTAACAGGCCACGAGCACGATCGCGGTGGCCATCGCCATCGCCCTTGATCAGGCTGAAGAGGAAGTCCGCCGGGATTCTGGTACTGCCAGAAGATCAGCAGGTAGCCGCCTGAGGAGGTGAAGCCGACCTGCTTGACGACGGCGAGGTAGGAGCCGATGAAGGCGATGCCGATCGCCGCCGATGTACATGAACGGCAGCACCAGCCAGGCGGCGAGCAGGCGTGTGGCGCAGAGGAAGGTCATCGAGCTCGACGCCCATCACCTCCAAGCGCGTCGATCTCCTCGGAGATGCGCATCGCGCCCAGCTCGGCCACGATCCCGGTGCCGACCTTCGCGGACATCATGTAGCCGAACGCATAGGGAATCGCCTCGCGCAGGTTGCACCAGGCGGCGAACAAGCCCGCGTAGGCTGGGGCGCCCTGGGCCTCGGTGAAGTAGGCGCCCTGGATGCCGCAGTGTGCCGAGCCCGATGATGAACACGAGGGCCCAGATGACCACCGTCGAGCAGACGATCAAGATGCCCGCCTGGCGGAGCGCCTCGCCGAAGAAGCGCAGCACCCGCAGACTCCAGACTTCGCCGATGATCGTGCCGGTGAAGCGGGCGATCTCGCCGGTGGCGGCAAGCCATTGCTTGCGGCAGCGCGAGCAGTCTCGCTCACTTGATCACCAGCGAGGTTGGGATGGGTCGCCAGCAGCGTCTGCGTGAAGACGTAGTTGAAGGCGCCGAAGCCGAGGAACGAGATCACGACCGCTTCGTTGACCGCCCGTCCGACGCCCTCGGCGCCGCCGGAGGCGGTCATGCCCTTGTAGCAGCAGACGATCGCGATGATCGCCCCGAACATCGTGCTCTTCAGCACCGAGCCCCAGAGGTCGGTCGTCGGTGGTGTTGTTGAACAACGTCGTCCAGAACGGCCCGAGCGGACTGCCCTTCTCGACAGCTCGGCGAGGATGCCGCCGAAGATGCCGAACAGAAACGCGTAGATGTCGAACAGCCCCGTGGCGACCATCAGGGCGAGAAAGCGCGGCACGACGAGGTTCTTGACCGGGTCGACGCCGAGCACCTGCAGCGCGTCGAGCTCCTCACGGACCTTGCGGGCGCCGAGGTCGGCGGTGATCGCTGTGCCGGCGACGCCCGCGAGCAACGATCGAGGTGATCAGATGGCCCGATTTCGCGGATCGCGGCCAGCACGAAGAAGCCGCCGAGACGATCCAGCGCGCCGAAGATCGTGAGGAAGTTCGCCGCCTGCAGGCCGGCCGCGCCGTAGCTGATCGCCACTGTCGTGACCAGCAGCGGAAACCAGCACGAGCCGCAGGGTGAACAGGAACTGCGAGACGAACTCGCCACCGTAGGGATAGGGCGGGCGCACAGCCGAGACGATGCGTCCTGCCCGTCAGAACCATCATGTCGCCGACTTCCTCGAAGCATGTTACGCGCGGGACTCGAGCATCCGCGCCGAGAGAGCGCCGAGCGTGCCAGACCTCCGCAACCTGTCCGCTTCCCCTTCGCAGCCATATCTATAGTGTACTAGTTCACCAGCACACTATGTATCTTCCTCGCGGCCGCGCTAACGTTGAGTATGCATGAGCGTCAGCGACGCCCGCATCGCCAAGGCACATCGGAGGACGTCTCGGGATCGGCGCACGATCTGGACGCGACTTGACGATCGCGACGCCGAGGTGCCGATCGGGGTGCAGCTCGCGTGGGCGCTGCAGATCTCGGATCGGCGATGGGCGCCTCGCGCCGGGCAGCGCCTCCCTGGGCTGCGCGAACTCGCCGAGGCGGTTGGCGTCAACGTCAATACGGTCCGCGCCGTCTACCAGCGCCTCGAGCAAGAGGGCCTGATCGACAGCCGGCAAGGCACCGGCACGTTCGTCGCGGCAACGCCCAGCGACGCGCCTCTCGGTGGGCGCAGATCGCCGCCGAGCGCCGCACGCGAGGCGCTCGAGACCGGCGTGGACCCGCGCGAGGTGGCCGCCGCGCTCTACGTCTGCACGCCGATGGCCTCCCGCACCGGGCGCCGACGAGCGAGCCGCAGCGGCCGACGCGCTGCTGCGCGCGCAGATCGGCGCCCTCGAGCGCACGCTCGGCGAGATGCGAAGCCGCCACCCCGGCGTCTCGACCGCCCCCCAGTCCGAGCCGCGCGGGCATGCGGGCCGCGCGCTGCTCAGCGTGCGAGGAGCTGGAGCAGGTCCGCGGCGAGCTCGTGCGCCGCCTCGCGGCTGGCGCAGGCGCTGACTGGAGGAGCAGCGCGACGAGCTCGCTGCCGAGGCGATCTCGACCGCACAGATGCCGCGACGACAGCCAGGCGCCCGCGACGCACGGTGAAGCGCACAGACGGCCAGCGTCGCAGCCGCCTAAGCGGAGATCAGCCTCGCCGCGTCCGAGCAGCCCGCCCGGCGCCGGCCGCGCACCTGAGCTCTCAGCCGGCAGCGCAGCGTCCGGTGCCCACCGCGCGCGCCCGCCTGCGCACGCGCGCTCGGCTCCGCGCAAGACTCGCGGCGACGGTCTCGTTGGCGACGCCGTAGCCGCCCTGCGGGTCGCCCACCGACGGTGGCGGCGAACACGGTCGTCAGCACCCGCCCGTGAGCCGTCGACCATCGGGCCGCCGGAGTTGCCGGGACGCACCAGGCCGCGCAGCGGCGTCAGCAGGCGCGACACCGGGCCCCGGCCGTAGGCGTCCTGGGTGACGCACCGTCTGCGTGCGCCCGATGCGTCCCGGCTGCACGTCGAACGGGCCGTTCTCGGGATAGCCGAGGATCGCGCCCGGCGTGCCCGAGGTCGGTGCGGAGGCGCAAGCTTGAGCGCGGGCAGGCCGAGCCCGGGCACCCGCAGCACCGCGATGTCGTGCGTCGGGTCGAATGCGATCGCTCGGCCGGCAGGCTCGGCGGATGACCGCCCACCTCGACGCGTCGTGTCCTGCTCGCCGGCGACGACGTGGGCGTTGGTGACGACCACGTCCCGGCGCCGCGACCCAGCCCGAGCCCTCGATCGCCAGGCCGCAGGCGCTGCCGATCCACGCGCACGACGCTGCGCGAGGCGCGCCGCACGCCGGCGCGTGCGAGCGATCGCCGGCTGCGGAGCGCGCGACGTCGGGCGACGGGCCGGTGATCGAGGGCAGCGGATCCAGCCGCGCGAGCGCGTTCAGGATCGGCCCGGACGGCGGCAGCACCTGGTTGAGCTCGCTGCAGGATCGCCGAGCGCTGGATGTCGGCGCGCAGCTGGCCCTGGCCCGGGCGTCTGCGCCGCGACCGCGGCGGCGATCCACACGATCGCCGAGCGCCAGGCAGCGCCGAGCACCGCGCCGAGGACGCCGTCGAGCAGCCCCAGCCCGGGATGATCAGCGTGCGCCGCAGCCGAAAGCCGACCCCCTCCAGGCCGCTCGCGAGGATCGCGCCGCCCAGCAGCGCGCCGATCAGCCCGAAGGCCGGCGCGTAGGGCGAGGCCGAGCCGCGCGGCAGCAGAAGAGGACCCAGGCGAGTTCCGAGGAATGCACCGAGCGCGAAGCCGCCGAAGGAGAGCACGCCGACGATGAACCCCTGCCGGAAGCCGAACAGGGCGAGCATGGCCGCGAACGCGACAATGATCCAATCCAGCTGGGTCACCTGCCATGTTCTACAGCTCCTTGACCGAGACCCATCAACCAGCGCGCCTGCGACGCGCCGCGCCCCGTCATCGCGCTGGCCGCGGTCGCGTTCGCGATCGGCGCGATCGTCGGCGCCCAGCACGGCTCCTCGCCCGACGCGCGCGCTCGCCGAGCAGTTCGTCGCGCGCTTGGACGCAGCGGCGACTACGCGGCGATGTACTCGCGACATCGACGCCGCCTCGCAGCGCGCGATCTCGCCGAGCGCATTCGCCGACGCCTACGACAGGCGCTGCGCACGGCCACCGCCACGCGAGCGCAGGTCACCGGCGCCGCGCGGCGCGCGGGCGGCGCGCGTGCGTCGTGCCGGTGCGGGTCCACACGCGCCTGTTCGGGCGCGCTCTCGCTCGACTTTCGCGCTGCGACCGTCGCACGACGCAGGCCGGGCCCGCGCGTCGCGTGGTCGCGCTCGCTGGCCTTTCCCGGGACTGCGGCGCCGGCGAGCCGCTGAGCCGCCGCACCACGCTGCCGCGCCGCGCGACGCTGCTGGCCCGCGACGGCAGCGTGCTGGCCGAAAGCGCGCCCGGAATCGGCGCAGCTCAGCGAAGCGACCCGCAGCTCGCCGCTCGGCGAAGCCGCCGCGCGCGGTGCTCGGCGCACGTCGGCCCGATGCCCGCCTCGCGCCGGCAAGCGCTGGAAGCCGAAGGCGTGCCCGCGACGCGACCGTCGGCCTCAGCGGCCTCGAGCTGGCGCTCGACGATCGCCTGCGCGGCACGGCCCGGCGGCGAGCTGCTGGCCGGAACCCGCGTGCTCGCGCGCCGCGCTCGCCGCGCGCCGGCCGCGGCGGTTCGCACGACGATCTCGCCGGCGGTGCAGCGCGCCGCCGTGACGCGCTCGGCGGCCAGTTCGGCGGGTCGTCGCGCTGATGCCCGCCAACGGTGCAGATCCTCGCCGTCGCGGGCATCGGCCTCGACGGCCTGCAGCCGCCCGGCTCGACGTTCAAGATCGATCACGCTCACCGGCGCCCTGACAGCGAAGTCGCCACGCCGCGCACGCGTCTTCCCCTACGCGACCTACGCCACGCTCGACGGCGTGAAGCTCGAACAACGCCAACGGCGAGGACATGCGGCGGCACGCTGGAGCTCGCCTTCGCGGTCTCGTGCAACTCGGTGTTCACGCCGCTGGGAGTCAAGCTCGGCGCGGCGCGCCTCGTGGCCGACGGCCGAACGCTTCGGCTTCAACCACGCCCCGGGCGTTCCCGGCGCCGCCGAGAGCACGCTGCCGCGCCGCCACCGCAGATCCAGGGCGAACTCGACGTCGGCTCGACCGCGATCGGCCAGGGCCAGGTGCTGGCCACGCCGCTGGAGATGGCGACGGTGGCCGCCACGATCGCCGATGGCGGGCGCCGGCCGCAGCCGAGCTTCTGCACGGCCACGCCGCCGAGCGCTGGGCACGCGCGTGACGAGCGCCGTCGGTCGCGCGCACCGTGCGCGCGCCTGATGATCGGCGTGGTGCGCGAGGGCACCGGCGCCTCGGCGGCGATCCCTGGCGTCACGGTGGCCGGCAAGACCGGCACCGCCGAACTGAAGAGCGCCTGAGCCGCACGCAGGGCGAAGCCGCCGCGCCGGCAGCGGCGAAGAGCGAAGTCGGAAAAGCGAAGCTGCGCGGGCGCGGAAACGAGCCGAGCAACACCGACGCCTGGTTCGCGGCTTTCGCGCCGGCGCTGCATCCGCGCATCGCGGTGTGCGTGATGCTCGTCAAAGACGGCGCCGGTGGCGAAACGGCAGCACCCGTCGCCGCGCGACAGTCCTCGAAGCGGGGCTACGCGCGCGACGACTGCGCCGTCAGACGTCGAGCTCGGCCGAGGCCGTCTGGATGCGTGTTCCGGGTCGACGATCTTCAGCTCGAGCGGTCGGTTGTCCAGCGAGACGATCTGGATCTTGTAGAGCAGCAGCGCGCCCTGCGTCGGGCCGCGGCGGCGGTCGTGTCGGGCGTCGGCAGCTGGCCTTTGGCCGGCACCAGACCCGCCGCGGTAGGCGAACGGTTGGTCTGGCCGGGCACGATCGGGATGTAGGTGTTGCCCTGCGTGTCGCTGATCGTCAGTTGGTCGCGCCGGGGCGGCGGCTGAGATGGTTGTTGTAGACCTGCACGAACACCGCGAACCACTCCTGGCCGGGCGCGAGCTTGGCGCTCGGCGCGGCGGAGCCCCTGCAGGTAGGCGGCGTCCTCGGTGTTGGTGGGGTTCAGCTCGCGCGATAGCTGCACCTCGTAGATCAGCGGGCCGACGTCCAGATAAGGCGCGTTCGGCCGGACTCGCCGGCGTAGGTGCCGGTCGTGACCTTCGTGTGCGAGTCGCCGCACGCGCTGAGCGCGAGCGCCGCCAGCAGGCGGCAGCGCGAGCGAGCGGAGCTTGCGCAGGCGGGCGGAGCATGCGACGCGGCAGTCTATCCGCCGGCGACCGTGACGCGCACTCCGCGGCCCTCTCCGCGCTCGAGGATCGCGCGCAAACGGCGCATCGCCCGCGGTTCTTGCGCCGCAGCCAGGCTGCGCGCGCCGAGGCCCTCCATCATCCGATCCGACAGCGTGACCGGGCATCGTCTCGAGCGTGAACTGCACGCGCGTGGCGCCCGCGCGGCGCCGGCGCGAGCTCGTAGACGCCGAGCGTGCGGATGCGGTTGTTCTTGCCCGTTCGCCCCACCTCCACGATGCGGTGCGGGCGCTCGACCTCCGAGAAGGTCACGTCGCCCCAGCTGAAGCGGTTGCCCGGCGCCTTCACGCGAAAGCGGGCGCCGGCGCCGCGGCCCACCGAGTCGATCCGCGTGAGATGCCAGTCGACCAGGTAGTGGTCGGTGAACTCGGGGTGGTTGGCGATGTCCTGCAGGTAGTCGAATACCTGCTCGCGCGGAGCAGACACGACTATCGAGACGGTCAGCGGGTCCACGGCGAGCGCAAGTCTATTGACCCTCGCCGGGGCCGCGGGCTCGCGGCGCATGCTGGAGCGCCTCAGGCGGCGCGAGCGGTCAGGCGCACGGTGTGGCCGTGCTCGCAGTGCCTGACGAGCCGCTCGCGAGCGGCGCCTCGCGATGCGCGGGACGACACAGCTCGCACACGATCGCGCGTGCTGGCGCGCCGCCATAGAGATGCACGTGCTCGCCGGTGAGCGGCGTGCGACCGCAGTCCGCGCAGCTGCTGCGGTCGGCCTCGAGCTCGCCCAGGCCGCGCCGCAAGAGCACGCGCTCGAGCTGCTCGATGTGGGTAGGCTGGAGCTGCCATGCTTCCCGTGTTTCGCCGTCCAACGCGGCGCTCCTGCCTTGAGCGCAGCATGCATCGCAGTCTCGCAGCCCGTTTGACGAGCCCACCGTTGGGGTATGCACTAACTGCGTCGAGCGAGCCAGGAGTCGCACACCAAACACGATAGGCAGATTCGTTTATTCAGAATCAAGGGCCGGTTGACACGCTTGTTATGATCGGCACGAGTGTCGCCCGGGAGGGAGCGCCCCCTTGATTGCAGCGAGATAGAGGGAGGAGCAGGACATGCAGTCACTAACCGCAGGTACGTTCGTCGGAGCGGGGTCCTTTCGTTGTAGGAGATGCGGCTATACGCTCGCGCTCTCTTCCTCAGATGCGCTGAGCGACTGCCCGAGCTGTGGAAGCACGGACTTCTCCCGTGCACCGCTGTTCAGCACCGAGCGCATCGCCTCCGGGCGCGAGCGCCAGCGCCCCGACGCATCGCTGATCGAGCCGGCCGCCGATGATCACGAGGAGCAACTGGCCCGCGCGCGCGAGCAGCTCGAGCAGCCAGGCGACTACCTCTGCTACGAGGAAAACGACGAGCTGCGGACGATCGCGCTGACGCGCGAGTGGACGCGTATCGGGCGCAGCCTCGCCGCTGACGTGCGCTTCGACGATCCGACGGTCTCACGTCGCCATGCGCTGATCGTGCTTCAGCCCGACGGTGTGCGCCTGCTCGATGACCGCAGCCTCAACGGTGTCTTCGTCAACGGCGAGCGCGTCGACGGCAAGACGCTCACCGATGGCGATGAGATCATCGTCGGGCGCTACCGGCTGTACTTTCTGAGCGTCGCAGCGAAGAGCGAGGCCGCGCTCTCAGAAGCACCTGAGGGCACGCTGCAGCGGATCGTCTGAGACGCCGGCGCAGCGCCCGCAAGACCGCTGCGCACGGCGCGGCGCTCGGTGCGTAGTATCGCGCTCCATGACCGAGACGATCGCCGTGCTCTCCCAGAAGGGAGGCACAGGGAAGACGACCACGGTGCGCACGCTCACCGACGTGCTGCGCCGCTGTGGCCTGCGCACGCTGGCGGTCGATCTCGATCCGCAGGGCAACCTGTCGGACTACTTCGACCTGCCCACCGACGTCGAGCCGACCGTCGCCGATGTGCTCTCCGGGCGCGCGAAAGCCGCAGAGGCGATCCACGAGGACATCATGCCCGCGAACCTGAGCCTCGCCGAGGCGGAGCTGATGCTCGGCGGCAAGATGGGGCGCGAGATGACGCTGGGGCGCGCGCTCGCCAAAGCCAGCGAGGACTACGAGGTCGTGCTGATCGACTGCCCTCCCTCGCTCGGCCTGCTGACGATCAACGCGCTCGTCGCTGCCGACCACGCGCTGATCACGGCCGAGGCGCAGTACTTCGCGCTCCAGGGCGTCGAGCAGGCGATCGAGGTGCTCGAGCTCGCGCGCGACAGCCTCAACCCCGAGCTCACGCTGCTCGGCGTGCTCTTGAACCTCGCCGACATCCGCACGGTGCACTCTCGCGAGGCGCTCGCCTCGCTACAGGAGCGCTTTGGCGAGGCGGTCTTTCAGACGGTCATCCGCTCCTCGATCGCCTACGCGGAGTCGGCTGAGCGGGCGCGCTCGATCCTCGATCACCGGCCTGATTTGGGAGCGGACTACATCGCGCTCGCCGACGAGGTGCTCGCGCGCCTGGAGCTCAGCGAGGCCCGCCGGCGCCTGAAGACGCTCGCCTAAAGCTCTACGACGTAGGCGCCCTGCGGCTCGAAGGAGGCCCGCAGGAGCGTGGCCCAGCCCTCGATCTCGGCGCTCAGCGCCTCCGCGACGGCGCCGGTCTGCTCATAGAAGCACCACACGAGCACGGTCGGCCCGGCGCCCGAGATCGTCGCGCCAAGCGCCCCCAGCTCACGCGCCCGGCCCGCCAGCTCGAAGGAGCGCGGGAACAGGTGCGCGCGGCGCTGCTGATGTAGCTGGTCGTGCAGGCCGCGTCCGAGCAGATCCCAGTCGCCGCGCGCGAGCCCGAGCATCAACAGCGCGCCGTGTGCGACGTTGAAGACGGCCTGCTCGATCGGCACCTCGGCGGGCAGCGCTGCACGCGCCGCGCGCGTGCGCACCGCCTCGGCGGGGACGACCGCCAGCGCCTCAAGGCCCGTGGGCGGGTCCAAGCGCGTGGCCTGCCCGTCGGCGCACACGACAAAGCCGCCGTAGAGCGACGCGGTGACGTTGTCGGGATGCCCCTCCATCGCGCTCGCCTCGGCGAGCAGATCGACGTCGAGCTCGAACATGTGGTCGGCCGCCATCATGCCCGCGACGATCGCCGCGGCGCTCGAACCGAGCCCGCCGGAGAGCGGGATCTCCGAGCGGATGCGGAAGGTGAAGCCGTCGGCGGGATGCAACCGCTCGAAAGCGCGCACGCAGAGGTTCTCACGCCCGTGTGCCACCGCCAGATCGGTCTCGACGGCGAACTCGCCCGTCTCCTCGACCTCGAGCTCCAGCTGCAATGCCAGCGCTGCTGCCATGCAGTCAAAACCGGGGCCCAGGTTCGCCGATGAGGCGGGCACCCGCACGACCCGCCTACGGATCACCCAACACCGCTTCCTCGATCGCCTGGGTGTCGACCGCGCAGTGGATGATCTTGCCGTCGTTGTTGGCCATCGCCGTCTCGGGGTCCTTCAGGCCGCGTCCGGTGAGCACGCAGACGATCTGCTCGGCGCCGTCCGCGCCGTACTTCAAAAGCCCCGCAACCGACGCCGCCGACGCGGGCTCGCAGAACATGCCTTCGCGCGATGCGAGCAGGCGGTAGGCGTGGAGGATCTCCTTGTCGCTGACCACGCGGATCGCGCCGCGCGAGTCGGTCGCGGCGGCCATCGCGTCCTCCCAGCGCACGGGGTTGCCGATCCTGATCGCGCTGGCGACCGTTTCGGGGTGCTCGATCACTTTGCCCTCGACCAGCGGCGCGGCGCCTTCGGCCTGGAAGCCGAACATCTTCGGCGCGGCGCCCATCTCGCGAAAGCCGCGCCAGTAGGAGGTGATGTTGCCCGCGTTGCCGACCGGGATGCAGAGCGCTTCACAGCCTCCCTCCAGGCCCTCGTGGATCTCGAAGGCCGCTGTCTTCTGGCCTTCGATGCGGAACTCGTTGACGGAGTTCACGAGCGCGATCGGGTGGGTGTCGGTGAGCTCGCGTACGAGCGTGAGCGCCTGGTCGAAGTTGCCTTTCAGTGAGATCACGCGCGCGCCGTGCACGAGCGTCTGCGCCATCTTGCCCGCCGCGATCTTGCCCTCGGGCACGATCACCGCACAGGTGATGCCCGCGCGCGCCGCATAGGCAGCGGAGCTCGCCGCGGTGTTGCCAGTGGATGCGCAGATCACGGCCTTCGCGCCGTCGCGCACGGCCGCGGAGACCGCGCAAGTCATGCCGCGGTCCTTGAAGGAGCCCGTGGGGTTCGCGCCCTCGAGCTTCAGGCGCACGGTCGCGCCGACCATCTCCGAGAGCACGGGCGCGCGCAGCAGCGGCGTGGAGCCCTCCTGCAAGCTGACGAGCTTGTCGCCGGGCTCGAAGGGCAGGCGCTCGTAGTAGCGCTCGATCAGGGGGACGTGCGTGCCTGAGAAGGCCGCTCCTTCGACGCGTGGCAGCGGCACGGGCGCGGGCTCTTTCATAGGAACTCCTCTTCGATCACGCGAATCGTCCTCGGCGTGGAGCTCACGAAGTCGAACTCGGCGACTCTTGCCATCGCGGCGCGCAGGCTGGACTCGACGACGGGGTGGGTGACCATCACCAGGCGCGCGTTTTCGCTCATGCCGCGCTGCACCACGGACTTGATCGAGACGCCGTGCTCGCCAAGCACCTGCGTCACCGAGGCGAGCACGCCTGGGCGGTCGGCCACGTCGAGGTGCAGGTAGAAGGCGGACTCCACGTCCTGCACGAGCGCCAGCGGCAGCGGCGGCGCGGGCGGGCGCGCGCCGCCGGTCATCACGCTCACCACGTCGCCCAGCACCGCGCTCGCGGTCTGCCTGCCACCGGCGCCGGGCCCCGAGAGGGTGATCTCGGTAATGGTCTCGGACTCGACGGTGACCGCGTTGAAGGAGCCGTTGACCGCAGCGAGCGGGTGACCGGGGTAGAGGAAGGTCGGGTGCACGCTCACCGACAGCCCTCCCTGGCGACGCTCAGCGGTGCCGATCAGCTTGAGGCCGAGGTCGAACTCGCTGGCGTACTCGAGATCGTCGCGGTGCAGGTGCTCGATGCCTTCGTAGCGCACGTCGTCGAGGTGCACGGGCGTGCCGAACGCCAGACGCGCGAGGATCGCCATCTTGGCGGCGGCGTCGCGGCCGCTGACGTCGTCGCTCGGATCCGCCTCGGCGTAGCCGCTGCGCTGCGCCTCGGCGAGCGCCTCCTCATAGCTCGAGCCGCGCGTCATCTCGGTGAGGATGTAGTTGGTGGTGCCGTTGACGATGCCGTGGATGCGCTCGATCGGCGTGGCCGAGAGCGACTCCTCGAGCACACGCACGACGGGCACCGTGCCCGCGACCGCAGCCTCGAAGCGCAGCCTCACGTCGTGTTCGCGTGCGGTCTCAAACAGCTCCTCGCCGTACTGAGAGAGCAGTTGCTTGTTGGCCGTCACCACGTGCTTGCCGGCGCGCATCGCCTCCAGCAGGTACTCGCGCGCAGGCTCGATGCCGCCCATCACCTCGACGATCAGATCGGCGCCGGCGAGGATCTCCGCGAAGTCGCCGCGGCTACGCGTGAGCACGCCGCCGAGCAGCGGCCGACGCCCGTTGAAGCGCTCGATCTCCTCGGCGCGCTCCTCGAGCAGCGCGGCGAAGGCGCTGCCGACGGTGCCGTAGCCGAGCAGGCCCACGGTGAACGTGGGCTGATCGCTCATCGCTCGCTCCCCTGCGGCTGCACGTCGCGCGCGGTGAGATCCGAGAGATCCTCACGCCTGACGACCACGCGCGCGTCGCCTTCGCGGCAGAAGATCACCGGCGCGCGCGGCACGCCGTTGTAGTTGTTGGCCATCGCATAGCCGTAGGCGCCGGTGGCGGGCGTGACGATCACATCGCCCGGGCGCGGGTCCTGCAGACGCGCCTCGCGCACGATCACATCGCCTGACTCGCAGTGCTTGCCGGCAAGCACGCAGGCGGTCTCCCCGCCGAAGCGGTCGGCAACATGCGCTTCATAGCCTGCGCCGTAGAGCATCGGGCGCAGGTTGTCCGACATGCCGCCGTCGACAGCGACCCAGCGTGAGACGTTCTGCTTGACGCTCTCCACGGTGTAGAGCGTGACCGCTGCGTTTGCGCACAGCGAGCGCCCCGGCTCGATCAGCAAGCGTGTCTGCGCATCGATCCCGGCATTGTCCACCGCCGTGACGATCGCGCCGACGTAGTCCTCGATCGAGGGCGGCGCGGGCTGATCCTCGGTGTAGGACACGCCGAGCCCACCGCCGAGGTCGAGCACCGCGAAGTCGCCGAGGCGCGCCAGCTCGCCGGCTGTGCGCTGAAACGGCTCGAGGCTGAGCAGCTGCGAGCCGATGTGCGCGTGCAGGCCCTGCAGCGCGAGGCCCGAGACCGCTTCGCAGCGAGCGATCGCCTCGCCGGCAGCGTCCATCGCGAAGCCGAACTTGGAGTCGGCCTGGCCGGTGGAGATCTTCTCGTGTGTCTCTCCCCGCACATCGGGGGTCACGCGCACGAGCACATCCTGGTGCGCTCCGTCCTCGCGCGCGCCTTCGCCGAGCAGGCGCTCGAGCCGCTCGATCTCATCGAAGTTGTCGATCACGATCAAGCCGACGCGATGCGCGAGCGCCATGCGCAGCTCGGCCTCTGACTTGGCATTGCCGTGCAGCACGATGCGCTCGGGCGCGAAGCCGGCGCTCAACGCGAGGTGAAGCTCCCCTGCGGAAGCCGCGTCACACCACAGGCCCTCGCGCGCGAACAGCGCGAGCACGGCGCTACAGGGAAATGCCTTGGAGGCGAAGACCACACCCATCTCCTCGCGGCCGGCCTCGCGCGCAGCTGCAAGAAAGGCGCGCGCGCGGGTCGTGAGGTCATCTTCGGCGACGATAAAGGCGGGCGTGCCGAACTCGCGCGCCAACTCGATCGCGTCGCAGCCGCCGATCTCCAGCTGGCCGCGCTCGTTGAGGCGGCTGGCGAGAGGGAATGCTTCTGAGAGTGTGGTGCCGGTGACCATGGGCCGCTGATTATCGCGTGCCTGCTCGTGAGCTCGTCGGACGACGCGTTTAGGCCGCACTTGGGCGCAGCGCGGCGCTGCCACCGCGGCTGACCAGGACGGCGAGCCAGCAGAGCCCGATCGCGAACAGCCCGAGGCTCTCGAGCTGCGGCGGAGTGAGGCCGATGAAGACCTCGCTGTTGCGGCGCACGAACTCCACGAGGAAGCGCTCGAGACCGCTGCCGATCAGGTAGAGCGCAAAGATCACGCCCGGTCTCATACGATCGCGCAGCTTCCACAGCGCGTAGGCGAGCAGGCACATCGCGAGCGTCTCGTAGATCGGCGTGGGCTGGACGCGCACACCGGGCGGCGTCGGCACGGTGCCGTGCGGGTAGCCCATCGCCCAGGGCAGGTTCGAGCGGATGCCGTAGTCGCCATCGCCGGAGACCTGACAGCCGATGCGCCCGATTGCATAGCCCAGCGCGAGCGCGGTTGCGCACATGTCGAGCGTGCGCAGTTCGAGTGCGCCGCGCCAGCGCATCCAACCGATCACGCCGATCGCGCCGCCGATCGCGCCGCCGTACCAGACGAGGCCGGAGCCGGAGAAGATGCTGCCGATCAGATCGTGTTTAACCTGATCGAAATTTTCGATGAGGTAGTAGCCGCGCGCACCAACGATGCCGCCGATCAGCGCGGCGAACACGATCTCATAGGCCCAGTCTGGCGAGCGGTCGAGCTCGCGCAGCCGCCGCGCCACGACCGTGCCGCAGGCGAGGAAGCCGAGCGCGAACATCACGCCGAAGGTCTTGATCGAGATTCCCAGTAGGTGGATTTCGGGCTTCATGGCGTGCGGGTCGCGGCGAATGCGGCTCGCGCGCACTTTAGGGCACGGCTATCTCCGTCTGCCACAATCAGCGCCGATGGCATCGCGACGTTCGAGTTTTGGCAAAGACACGGGCCTGCAGGCCCGCATGCTGTTCACGCTGTTCCTGCTCGGTCTCGTCTACGCGATCTTCGTAGGCGTGCTCTTCGCGGCCGGCGCCGGCGCGGGGATCATCGTGGTCGTAGCCGTGGTGCTGCTCGTGCTGCAGCTGTTCACCTCCGACAAGCTCGCGATGGCCACCATGGGCGTCAAGGAGGTCTCGCCGGCAGCAGAGCCAGAGCTGCACGGGATCATCGAGCGCCTGTGCGTGCAGGCGGATCTGCCCAAGCCCCGCGTGTGCGTGATGGAGACCTCGATGCCGAACGCCTTCGCGATGGGACGCTCGCGCAAGTCCACAACCGTTTGCGCTACGCGCGGCATCCTCGATCTGCTCTCGCCCGCCGAGCTCGAGGGCGTGATGGCTCACGAGATCACACACGTGATCAACCGCGACGTGATGGTCATGACGCTCGCGAGCTTCTTCGCAACGCTCGCCTCGACGATCGCGCAGTTCGCGCTGTTCTTCGGCGGCGGCTACGGCGATGAAGAAGAGGAGCGCGACATCATGATCGTGGTCCTCGTCTCGGTGCTCGTCTACGCGATCTCCTTCCTGCTGCTGCGCGCGCTCTCGCGCTACCGCGAGTTCGCGGCCGACCGCGGCTCTGCGGTGCTGACGGGACGCCCGAGCGCACTGGCCTCGGCGCTGTTGAAGATCAGCGGCACGATCGAGCGCGTGCCCACCCAGGACCTCCGCACCGCGGAAGGCATGAGCGCCTTCTTCATCATCCCCGCGCGCGCGAAGAAGTCGCTGATGAACATCTTTGCCGACCACCCGCCGCTGGAGCAGCGCCTCGCGGCCCTGGAGCGGCTGGAGGCTCAACTGCAGGGCGCCGTCTAGGTGGGCCTGCGCGACATCCTCACGGGCCGCCACGAGGTCAAGGGGCCCGCGCCTGACCGCCTGTTCGCGATCGCAACGGCCTACGTGACGCTGCAGGCCGAGCATCAGATCGAGCCGGCGGGCGCCGCGGCGATCGTCTTTCAGGCGCTCGCCACGAGCGAGTTCGAAGCGACGATCCACGAGATGGAAGAAGTCGTAGTCGCGACCGGCGGCGAGAGCGCCACGAAGGTCTCCACGCAGGACGACAGCTTTGGCTACCGCTGGATGGTGCTGCGTAACCCCGAGGGAGCGCCGAGCGTCGAAGACCTCGCGGTGGGCATCAACGCGGTGTCGAGCTCGATCGAGACTGCCGGCCACGGCGAGCGTCTGCTGTGCGCGGTGTTCGCCTTCGTCGATGCACGCAAGCGGCGGATCTACTTCATCTACAACTACAAGCGCGGCAGCTGGTACCCGTTCGTGCCCGAAGCGGGGAGCGTGCAGGAGCGCTCCACCGAGCGCGAGCTGCAGATCAAGGCGCAGATGTCCTCTGAACTGCCGATCGAGCCCGAAATCGAGCGCTGGTTCCCGTTGTGGGGCATCCCGATCTGAGCCACCCCGCAATCGTGCTTGTAGCCACGAACCCGAGTTGCGGGTGAGCTCACTGCTGCGCGGTCAGTGGCTGGTTTAGCTGTACGACGTTGCTCTCCCGGCTTGGTGAGAGTGGCGGAAGCACGGTCAGGCTTACACGAGCGCGGATCGCGCCGGCCTCGAGGGGAGAGGCGCCTTGGTTGAGCGCACTCATCGGTATTTCCTTCTGCGCATCACGAGTAAACGCCACTTCGTCCCCATTGAACTCCACGACGCCATCCCATACCGTGCCCCCCGGCACCGGGTGCTCGAGCCCAGGCTCCCCGATTTTCCTGCCCTCGCTGAAGAGCTGAACGAGCTCCCGGTATCTCCGACCGGCCGGAACGTCGTCGAGCGTCGCTTTGATCGTGTAGCCGACTGTGACAGCCGCCTCGCCGGGGGACGGATTGTTGGTCAGGATCTGCAGGCTGACGGGGTCGATCGATGCCATCGCTGCCACCTCCGCGCTGTCGTGCGTTTGACGAGTCGAGATTCTAGACTCGTTCGATTAAGCGGAAGTGTAGTCCAGCTGTGGCCCTGCGGCAATCGACCGGTCTGCTGGGAGCCTATTCTAACCCCGAGATCCAGGGGCGACTTCGGCGGCTGGCCGAGAAACTAGAGCGACTGGCAGCCAGCGATGCTATCCCCTCCCCTACGCTACGCCAGGGACGCTACCTGCCGGCAGGCTTGGTCCCAAAGGCCATTATGCAGGTCTTGACCGAAGCTGTCGAGCCGATGCGGGTCCGCGACATCCATGACGCCGCAGAAGACATGCTCGGTAGATCAGTACCGACATCAACAGTCAAGAGTTTCCTAGCGCCCGGCGCCCAAACAGACGGCACCCGACTCGTCCGACTCGGGCATGGGCGATACCGGCTCATCGCCTCATAGATGGCAAAGCCGAGTTCGAATCCCGCACACCGGACCATAGGCAATCAAGTTCGAACCGGCCCGGTCTCGAGGAGACCGGGCGGTCGGCGTCTCATGGGCGAGCAGAGCGGGGTTCGTCGTCTCATCGAGGCACTGATGGACGTTTGAGTTCCGCTGCGTGCCGAAGGGCCTGATCGGCTCGTTCAGTCATCGGGTCGAGGTGAGATGCTTGGCGGTCCAATGCATGACCTCGGCAGCGACGAGCGAGACCGGATTCTGCGCGGTCGCATCGTGACGATGCACGACGACCAGTTCGAGCAGCTCGTGTTGGAGTTGGTCCGTCGGGAAGAGCCCGCAGCGAAACGCATGAGTCCCCCGGAGAAAGGGGCCGACGTGCTGCGGCCGGCTGCCGACGGACTGCAAGCGAAGGTATGGCAGGCGAAGCACTACCCGATGAAGATCAACTGGGCCAAATGCCGGGAATCGCTCCACTCTGCAATAGAGCGGTGGTCACCCTCTGAAATTGTGTTCGTGTTTCCACGCGACCTTAGCGGGAACCAGGATGCCGGCTTCGATGAACACCTCAAGCAGCAGCCGGCTGCGGTCGCAGCCGGCGTGACGGTGACCTACTGGAACCAGAGCGAACTAGTAGCCAGGCTGAATGAACACGAAGACCTGAAGGTTCGCTTCTTCGGCCCGGAGCAGGAGGAGATCTTGGCGGTGCTGCAGCGGACTGCGGCTGCTGGCGGTGCCCTTGGGACCGCCGAGGATCTCGTTGAGCGCGCAAAGACCCTGAGTGATTGGGCGGACCGCCAAGACCAACGGTTCATGCAGAGTGTGTCGTCTGGCGGTTTGGAGACGCCCGAGCCGAAGTGGGACGAGCTGCCGTACATGACAGTGAGCGTCGCAGATCAGAGCACGCGGATCACGATCGCATCGTGGCCGCGCGAGGGAGTCACCGTCCAGAAGCCAACCTTCGGTTTCCATGACAACGAAGAGGGTCAGCAGGCGCGCCGAGTGGCTGTCGAGCGTCTGGCGCGCGGGGAACCCGTGGAGGTGACGGACGGTGGCCATGTCGTCATCGACGCGCCCGAGATCATTCGCGCGCTCGCGCCGCCGGCGCAGATTCGAAACCCGGTCGTGACCCTTGGTCCTGGCGAGGCTATCCCACTGGGCATCGAAATCACCAAGACGGACGGGGCAACATTTCAGCGAACGGTCGAGCTGTACCAAGTTCCACCGCTGCCCGGGATGAACGGCGCTCTTGCCGGCTATTGCGGAAGCGTTCTGATCGAAGCAGGCATTCGCCTGCTGGAGGAGCCGCGCATCCAGCTTCAGCTCGGCTTGTCCGCAACGTTCGATGATGACATCGCTGCGAACGCGGATGCGGCCGACCTGCTCGCCAACATGTACAGGGCAGGAGACATCACTCTCAACAGCGACATTCTCTTCCCCGAAGCCGGCACAACCAGCGGACCTCTTGATGAGGGCCGTCAGCGCGATGAGGAGAAGCTACGCGACTTCGAAATGATGCGAGATGCCTTCTCGGCAATTGTGTTCATACGAGAGAGGCTCGGCATTGACCTCACGCCACCCGAGGCGTTCTCACCCCTCGACGTGGACGCCCTGTTGACGATCCGGCACGTGCTCGAAACCGGCGAAGGGACCGCCGAGTTCAACGAGATGGCAGGGATGTGCGAGCCAGCCGATCTGGCGTGGATAGCTGACCGCGCGAGCGGCACCGTGCAGCGACGACCTGTTATTTACGAGGTGTTCAGCCAACCAATCAGCCTAGGCGCAGGCGAGTACATACTGCCGAAGCTCAGGGTGGTCGACGTCATAGCCTATGGAAAGACACCTGATGCGCCAGCCCGCGTAGTCATGAAGGCAGACGGCGATCCGACGATGAGGTTCCGGCTGGTCACCTCCTAATACCCGTGTGGCCAGATCGCGATTCGAAGCTCCTCCCCGCCGTCATGATTTTCCGTGGCCGCAGGCATCGCAGTGTCGCACAAGATCGTGCGACACTGTGCCTGACCGTCTTGTAGATCGGTGCCCAGTCTGGGTTACTCCCTGTCCCATCGCGCCACCTCACGCCGCCCGCGCTGTAGCGGTCTAACCCAAGAAGAGCTGCATTCCGCGCAGGCGTCACGGTCGCGAGCGTCGCTCGACCTAACGCGCGCAGCTAGTACCGGCCTCGACTTCAACGCGAATGGGCTTGTCGGTACCGGCTCTACCCACAATTTTTCATTGAGGAGACCAGCACGCTCGGCTGATACTTGACGTGCTCATATTTCATGTACACGCATCCGAGCCTTACGCCATTTGGGCGCGCAATGAGATAGCCGACTCTGATGCCTTCGTTGGAGACATTGACAGTTGCGCTTCCTCCGGCGGCTATCGTCTCGTGATCATGCAACGTACCGCAAGACGTGTCGCATTGAATAAACTGCACCGCCTCCGGCGTATCATTGTGCACAAGTACGTTAGTGAAATGACTCGCATCAGTGGGGTCGACCGACGAGCACCCTGACAAAGCGATGCCAAGCAAAGCCACTGCCGCGAGTACAGAGGGGCGCGCTGAGCACAGTCGCGCTGATTTAGCCTCATTACGATTCAAAGTCGACTTCTCCATTTTTGTGCACCCCGGGGAGGTAGATCGCCGGACCCTTCAATGGCCCGGGCAGGTCACCGTGAAACGGATTGATATACCCGACTTTTCCCTCGTCGCAGATCGACTCGGGACCAACGATGAAGTTCTTGAGCGCGTCAATACTGACATCTCCCGCCAAGCCGAGGGCCTGGAGTTGGGCGAGAGGGAGTGCGACGAGATGTGAGGCAATTTCTCCTGGCAATCCAAATTGCTCCCCGACGTGATTGACCGCGCGTGCAAGCTCATAGCTACCATAGTAAAGCGCGTAGGGTGCTACAGCAGCCACATCCAGGCCGGCGTGGACAAGTGTTTCGCTTCCTTGGGAGATCACGTGCTGGACACCCCCAGCCAGTTCTTCCAGCGTGTCAATTGGTGACCATAGGCCGCTAGGGTCACCCAGGTTGAGCGGATTCTCCTGAGCGTACCCATAGGGGCTTCGCGTGACGGCCTCAGCCGGGTCTACGCTCAGGAACTGTGCTGTTGCTGGGTCGTAGGCTCGAGCTCGCAGGTAGATGAGCCCGGTGTCTGTGCTGGTGTATTGGGCGTCGTAGCCGAGGGGGGTTTTCGTGGTGCCGGTGGTGCCGATGGTGTTACCGTAGGCATCGTAGGTGAAGCTGGCTTCTTTGGCTCCGGTCGATCCCGTCAAGAGCCGTGTTGAGCCTTGTTGGTCGTGGTGGAGGTAGGTCGCGGTGCCGCCGCTTGAGATTTGCTCGATTGGTAGGCCGCTGGGGCCATAGATATAGCTGTTTGTGCCGTCGTTGAGTAGCAGGGGGAGGCGCTTGGTTTCGTCCCATGCCATGTAGGTGGTAGTGCCCGAGATGGTTTGGGATGCACGGAGGCTGTCGCCGTTGTAGGCGTAGCTGTCGTTGATTTCGGTGGTTTCGCCTTCTTTGGGCCGCGTGATGGCTGTGAGGTTCCCGGCCTGGTCGTAGCCGTAGGTGGTGGCTGGTCCTGCGGTGGGTGTGCGTTTCGTCCGCTCGCCGCTTTCGTCATACGCATATGTGACGCCGGTGCCTTTTTCGAGCTCGTCGCCTTCGTTGAAGGTGTTCGTGCTCGCCCCGGTTTTGGTGGGGTTATCGGCGGCGTCGTATTTGTATTCGGTGGCGCCGGCTTTGGTTAGGCGGTTGTTTTCGTCGTAGGTGTAGCCGGGTTTTTCTTCGCCGGGCAGGCTTTTTTGGGTCGCGGTTTTCAGCTGGCCGTCGTTGTCGCGCGTGTAGGTGATCGAGGCGAGAACTTCGGTGCTTTTCTTCATTTCGGTTTTGGTGAGCTGGTCCGCGTTGTTGTAGCTATAGATGTCTTCGTTGCTTGTGCCCGTGGGGAACACCGTTTTCGTTGGATCTGAGTCGGCGTCGTATTTGAAGGTGGTGGCGTGTTCCAGCCAGTCTGTGACGCGTTCTAGGCGGCTGGCTTTGTCGTAGGCTTGGGTGACGGCTTTGCCATTGGGGTAGGTGATCTTCGTTTGCTCGTTGGCGAGGTCGTATTCGTAGCTAGCGGTGTTGCCGTGGCCGTCTTTGGTTTCGGTGAGCCGGTCGAGCACGTCATAGCCGTATGTGGTGGTGCCGGTCCCGTCGACCATCTTCATGCGCTCGTTATCGGCGTCGTATTCGTATTTCGCGGCTGGTGTTTTGCCGTCTGAGTAGCTAACTTCGCTGAGACGGTTGGCCGTATCGTAGGTGTATTTCGATACGCGTTTCGCGGGGTCTGTGAGCGCTATGAGGTTGCCGGCCAGGTCGTATTCATTGAGCGTTTTGTGGCCCAGCGGGTCGGTTACTTCTGTGACCTGCCCGAGCACGTTGCGGACGTATTTGGTGGTGTGTTTGTTCCCATCGGTCTGGCTGACCACATGCCTGTCGCCGTCGTATTCGGTTTCAGTGACGGTACCGTTTGGCTTTTTGACTTTCGTCTGCTCGTTATCCGCATTGTAGGTGTAGGTGGTGGTGTGGCTGTTGCCGTCGGTCAGCGTTTCAAGGTTCCCGTTGGCGTCGTAGGCATATTTCGTAGTGTGCGTGAGGGAATCAGTTAGTAGCGTTGGGCGCTCTTGTTCGTCGCGTGTGATTTTGGTCTTGAATTCTTCTGGTTTGCCGCCGGTCACGTTGCCGCGTGGGCTCACGGACACGATCTCACGCGAGTCTTTGTCGTATTCTCTGGTGACCTTGTCGCCGGCTGGGTCAGTTTCGCTAGCCACGTCACCCTGCGTGTTGTACGCGTAGCTCGTCGTTCGTTCGAGTGGGTCGGTGACGGTTTCGAGCTGGCCTTTGGCGTTGTATTTGTATTTGGTGTGCTGCGTTTTGCCGCCTGGGGCGGGGCGTTCGATGAGTTCGGGGTTGCCGCGGGCGTCGCGTTTGATGGTGGTCGTCTCGCCGCGTGGCGTCGTTTCAGAGGTTATGTCGTGGGTTGAGTTGTAGGCCCACGTGGTTTCGTGTTTTTCGGGGTCGAGCAGACTCGTGCGGTTGTTTTCTGAGTCGTAGCCGTATTTCGTGATGTGCCCGTTACCGTCGGTGTGGCGGATGGGGTACCCGCCGGCGTTGTAGGCGAAGTATTCGGTGGTGGCGAGCGCGGTCCCGTGGCCATGCGTAATCGCGATAGGCTCGAAGCTGCCTGTGAAGTACTCGTCTGTCACCGCACCTGTGCCGTGGTTGGTGATTTTGGTGCGCAGCGGTTCGTACTGGAAGGTGAGTAGCCGTTTCATGGGATCTGTCTGCGCGGTAACCTGGTGCGCCACGTTGTATTCGTTGACCGTCACGCCGCCACGCCCGTCCGTCATTTCGGTGAGCTGATGCGACCCGTCGTATTTGAAGTGCCGCCTGGCGCTTACTTCCCCGGGATAGGTCACGCTCGCAAGGTTGCCGCCTTCATACGTGTATTTGACGACATGTTTCATCGGGTCTTCGATCGATTCGATGAGCCCTTCGGCGTTGTAGTGGAACGTGAGAGTCCGGCCAGCGGGGTCTCTCACAAACTCGATGCCTGTGCCGAGATAGACGACATTGCTCACATTGCCATTGCGGTCAGTCTCGGTTTCGAGACGCCCACTACTGCCCTGAAACTTGTACTTCGCCTGGTTCGGCAGCGTCAGCGTGTAGCCGGCTTCCGAGGTCCCGCTGAGCTTATCCTGCGACCAAGGTGGCGCGATGTAGCTCCCCGAGACTTCCACGAAGACGACAGTACTCCCGTTTGCTGCGTGAAGCGTAATTTGACCCGGTTCGATCGCCAGATGATCTGTAAACGCACTGCTCCAGCCGTAGCCAAACGGCCCGTGAGTCCCTTCCGCGGCGGCCCGCGAGTTATAGGTGCGCAGCAGGTTCAGACCGACACCCAGACCGCCGATGGCGAAATCGCTCTGGCTCTCAACCAAATTGCCCGTCGCGACGTCGACGGGATCACCGCACACCGCACAGATATGACCCGGGCCTTCGCTGCCGTTGCCGTAATGCGATGAGAATTCGAGCGACGCGAGGTTGAGGAACTTGAGTTTCCCGACGCTCTGGATCACGCGGCCTTCATTCACAAACCGCGTTTCGACCACGGTTTCCTGTGGCGCGCGTTCAAGACCGCCGGTCTTTCAAACGTGCCAACGTTCACGAAGTCCGGCACGGGTTCGGCCCCTTCGACCCGCAACGACGGCGAATAGAATTCGGTTTCAGAGTTCGCCACGAACTTGCCGAGGTTTTCAAACTTTGCCCCTTCAGATTGGCCGAGGATGCTCAGTTCTTCCAGGCTGATCGTGCCTTCGTTGACGAACGTGCGCTGTTTGAGGTGCGCGATCCCGGCACCCATTGCGATCGTGGAAACCGAACCGGGCAGCAGAATCGTCTTGCCGGTGCCCGACATGGTGCTTTCGATAGCCCAAGAAAAGGTGCTTGAGATACTGAGCGTTCCCGCGCCCGTCAAGACCGCGAGCGATTTCATTACGAAGTGAGCGATCGAGACCGTTGTCGCTGTGGGGATCGTCATCGTGCCTTCTTCGAGCGTGACCGACCCACTCGGGGCACTGAAGCTACCCGCGCTCACTGAGACGCCCTTGAAAAGGACTGTGCCTTCCAGCACGCTGCCCGTCGTGAGGGTCTCCACCCGTTCTGCATGGCGGAACACGATCTTGCCAGTTTTCCCATTGACGGTGCCTCGGTTTTCGAAGTCGACTTCGACGCGCGTTTCCCCGGTGCCTTCGGTTTTCTGGAACGTGCCGACGTTGATGAAATGTGGATCAGTGCCGACTTCTTCATCGATGATCCCGAACAGTTCTTCATCGTTCGCGTTGAAGGTCCCCAGGTTTTCGAACGTGGCACCTTCAAACAGCCCGATCCGGCCGCTTTCAAGCGTGCAGGTACCTTCATTGACGAACTTCCGGGCGTGCAAGGAGATCGTCGCGTTGGTGTGTTCGGAAGTCTCCGAAGCCCCCGACTGAAGCACCGTTGAACCCGACCCCGACATCGAACTGCCGCCCGTAAACCGCAGCGAGCTCGAGATATCGACCGTCGCCGCCCCCGACAACGTCGCCCCGAATTCCATCACCAACGCGCGGATACTCGACGCTTCCAGCGTGCTCGACACTTCCAGCGACGCTTCCCTCATGATCAACGTTCCTGCATCACTCAGCACGCCAGCCGTGAACGACCCAGATTTGACGCGCACCGTAGTCCCACTCCCGATACACGCCACATCCGAACTACTCGGCGCATGAGCCGCCGACCAGTTCCCCGCCGTTTCCCATGCACCTTCGGCTCCCCCCGTCCACGTATCCGTACACAAAGGTTCCGCCGACGCCATCCCAGCGACCACGCCCATCAAGGCAAAGACAAGAACAGCGAGCAAGACGGCGCGGCGCGCAATGATGGTAGTACCGCTCAGCACTGAAAGCCTGCTCCGTTGCGACACGCTGCCCCCTTTGGAAGCTCTGAGATGAGGTGGACTTCGAGGTGCCGGAACAGTTCAAGCTGCGGCGTGCCGCACAGTACCCAAGGCGACCCACGTCCGGCTTGCTCGTCTGCCGCCCCAAGTTCTGTCTACCGGGATGTCATGGCGCGGGCACTCTACCGCAATGTCAAGCAAAGGTCTACTCGGATGTCATTGCTTGAGGGCAGGCGTGCGGGAAGGCTGGCCCCATGCCGCCCTCTCCGACCCCACAAGCCGCCCTCGGTCTCGCTGTCAAGGCCCGCCGCGGGGAGCTTGAGATCACTCAGGAACAGCTAGCCAACGACACCGATCTGCACCAGCGTTGGCTCTCAAACGTCGAGACCGGCAAGCGTAACCCCAGCTACGGAAGCCTCAAGCGCCTCGCCGCCGGCCTGAAGCTGCCAACCTCGCAGCTGATCGCCCGCGCCGAGCAGATCGAGAACCAGGAAGCACCAGCCGCACCCCGGCGGCGCAATCAGTGAGCTTGAGAGCCAAGGGAAGATCGAGACCGCCCCCTGGCTTATTTCTTGTCCCATCGCTGCACCTCGCGCCGCCCGCGCTGTAGCGGGTCGGTGGGCTCGTCAATGTCCGCCTGAGAGTCGTCCGGCTCTTGCCACTCATGTAGGCAGTAGGTCGCGGAGCCAAGACGCCAGGACCCTCCCGCAAGCGCTCGCTGAGCCTGAGCCAGACGTCCGAAGAGACTGGCACTCAGCCTCGAGGAGCTGGACCGCCTCGGCCAGGATGGCGCTTAGTTCGGCCTGGAACCATTCGATCCGTCTGGCGGCGGCTTGGTGGGCTTCACGCCACCTACGGTGCTGCGGCGCCTCGGGAAGCGGTGGGGATATACTAGTCCGGAATCAAGCCCTCGCCCGTAAAGTCCTTGCCGGCCTCCGCAAAGGAGATGTCGGCGGGCGGAATGATCACGTCCGAGCCGGAGAGATCGTCTTCGGCTAGCTGCTCGCCCTGCTCGCGCACGTAGTCGAGGAGCTTCGCGAACGCCTCCGCGAAGCCGTCTTCCTGCCCGGCTTCGACGATCGCCACCACCTCGTTCTCGAGCTCGTTGAGGCGATCCTTCTCCGCGTCCGCGAGCCGGTACTGCCCCTCACCTGAGATACGGACGATCATGCCTGACCGCTCTCACTCGGCTTGTCCTCGCCAGAGGCGATCTGCGGCGCTGCGGCTGGAGCCGAGCCGGAGCCCAGTTCGGCCTTCATCTTGCTCAGCTCGTCATCGACGGCGGGCTGGCTCGATAGCTGCTTGAGCTGGCGATCGATGTCGTCTTCACCGGAGCCGAGCTGCGTGACATCGTCGAAGGTGCCCGCGGCTTCGAGCTCCTGGACGGCATCGGCGCGCGCGCGCATGTTTTCGGTCTTGTCGACCGCGCGCTGCATCGCGAGGCCGACGTCCGCCATCTGCTCGCCGACCCCGGTCGCCGCCTCGGAGATCCGCACCTGCGCCTCCGCGGCTGAGTACTGCGCCTTGATGACCTCCTTCTTGGTGCGGAAGGATTCGATCTTGGCGCGCAGCTTTTGCTCGGAGTCGATCAGCTTCTGCTGCTGGTCTTCGAGTTCGTGCACCTGCCCGTCGAGCGACTGCAGCTCGGTCTGCGCGACGTTCTTGCGTTCCAATGCCGTGCGCGCGAGGTCCTCCTGGCCGGCAGCGAGCGCCTGGCGCGCCTGCGTGTCGAGCTTGACGACGTTCTGCTGCAGCGAGCTTTCCTGCATCTGCAAGCGCTTCTTCGCCGTGACCACGTCGGCGATGCCCTTCTTGACGTTCTGGAGCTGTTCGACCTGCTTCTGATAGCTGTAGTCGAGCGTCTCGCCGGGGTCTTCGGCGCGGTCCAGAAGTTTGGAGACCTTCGCCTTTACGACGGTAGACATGCGCCCGGTGAGGCCGGCCATCTGATCCTCCTATTGCTGTTCCAAGAGAGGCGGCCCGACCGGATGTCGGCCCACGCCTCCTAGCCTAGCCGACCGCGCTCAGAAGCCGAGCGGGTGGCGCACGGTGTAGCCGCCGTTGCCTTGGCGCAGCGGACGCCAGCGCGGCCCCTGCTGGTTGGAGGGATCGTCTGCAGCGCTCGTGTCCAGGCGCAAGCCAGCGACCGTCATGTAGGCGTGTTCTGGGTTCGAGAACACCGTCACCCAGCGCCCGATGCCGTGCGAGCCCCAGTGCATGAATTCCGAGGAGTCCTCCGGTGTGCCGAGCAGGCTCGCGCCGTGCAGCGCAAAGGAGACCGTCCCCGAGCAGTCATAGCCGGCGGCGGTGAACGATTCGTGCCCTCCGCCCCAGATGTAGGGCAGGCCGATGATCTGATTGGCAGCCCAGACCATCGCCTGAATGGAAGCCGGCGCGGACATCGGCGCGGCCGCGAGACCGGCGACGTAGCGCGCGCGTGTGCCGGGCACGAGCAGCTGGGGCTTGGCGGGTGTGACCACGCCAACCACGCTGCCGCCGGTCGCGTTGTCGACCTGTCCCGCGCTTGCCACGGGCTGGTAGGGCACGACTTCGCCCGTCGCCGTCTTCATGTAGACGGGCCCGTGGTAGGCAAGATTTGGCGAGTGCGCCGTGATCGGTGCGAGATGCAGCGCCGGCGCGGGAGTCGCAGCCTTGATGGTGGTGGTGCTGCTGGGGGCGGCTGATGCGCCACCGGTGCTCGCGGCAATGGCGCCTGGCGCTCCGATCGCCGCGATCGTCAGACTGCAGATGACTGCGCTGAGGGTACGAAACCGCAAAACAACAACCTCTTTCGTCGGCCTGCGGGGTTAGCTGACGGGCTAGCGCTGAAAGAGCCTGCGCTTCTCGCGGTCTGACCGCGGGATTCGCCCCGACAACTTGGGTCCCCCGTTCCCTGACTCCTTGCCAGAGACTCGGCGTTCGCGTGGGCACGCTAGCAAACTGCAAAGACGCTTGCAGCGCTTGCATGTACGTTCGCAGTCAAATCCCGCAATACCGGGCCTTTTCGCGGGGCTCGGCCTCCGACGCGGACGCTAGTGTCCTCGCCCATGCGCACTGTTCGCCCAGGAATGCTGCTGGCCGTGCTTTGCGGCTTGCTCCTGCTCGCCGGCTGCGGCAAGGGCTCTCGTGGCGTCACGGCGCCGAGCGGCGAATCGCCCAACAACCTCGCACCTGTCGGCGCCAAGGGCGCCGCGAGCCTGACCACGCGCAACACGACGCGCCTCGGAGGCGTGGACATCGCGGCTGACGCCGCTTCGGTTGCGCGTACGGTCTACCCCGCGTTGACTCCAGCCACGCGCCCGGTGCTCGTGCTGCTCGTCGATCGGGCCAACTGGCCCGCGGCGCTCGCGGCCTCGGTGCTGGCGGGAGCACCACTCGGCGCTCCGCTGCTGTTCAGCCACGGCAACACGCTGCCGGACGTGAGCCGCGAAACCTTGGAAGCGCTCGCACCGACCGGCGCACCCACGCTCGGCGGCGTGCAGGTGCTGCAACTCGGCAGCACGCCGGCGCTCCCGAAGAGCTATCTGACGCGCACGCTCGCGAGCATGCAACCCGCAGAGCTCGCCGTGGCGGTCGCCAAGCTCTCCCACGAAGCGGGCGCACCCTCACCACACCAGGTGATCGTGCTCTCCTCACAGGCAACACCGGCGCTGGCGATGCCCGCCGCAGGACTTGCCGCGCAGAGCGGCGCGCCGGTCCTGTTCGTGACGCCGGCGGGCGTGCCAGCAGCGACGGTCAAATACCTGAAGGGCCTCGGGCACCCGTCGATCTACACGATCGACGCGCCACAGATCGGTGCCACCACGCTCGCCGCGCTGCGTCATCTCGGCCAGGTCACCGATATCGGCGAAAGCTCAAGCGCGGCCGCCAACGCGATCGCGATCGCGCGCTTCACCGACAACCAGTTCGGTTGGGGGGTCAAAGAACCGGGACACGGCCTCGTCTTCGCCAACGCCGCGCGGCCGTTGGATGCGCCTGCCGCCGCGCCGCTCTCGGCGACGGGCGACTACGGCCCACTGCTGCTGCTCGAAGGCGCGGCGCAGATCCCCACGGCACTGGCCAGCTACCTGGGCAACATCCAGCCCGCCTACACGAGCGCCTACAACTTCCGACCGGTGCGCGGCGTCTACAATCGCGGCTGGCTGATCGGTGATGAACGGGCGATCTCGGCCGTAACACAGGCCGAAATCGACTCGCTGCTTGAGATCAGCCCGCGTAAGTCAAGCTCTGAACCGTCTGTCTCGCAGGTCGAATAAAACGCCTCACGGAAAGCACGATGAGCCAAGCAGAGGACCCCCGCCGCCTCCAAGTCGACAACGAGGTCACGCTTGAGGACGTGCGCCAGTTGATGGGCGCATCCACGCCGCACTTCGCACTGCAGCTGCGCAACCGCATCGCCAAGCTGATCGCGCCGCTCGCGCCCGATCATCCCGCGCGCATCGAAGGCGAACGCGAGATCGTGCGCCTGCAAGAGCTCGGCTTCAGTGGTGAGACGCGCGGCGCGAGCGCCGCGGAGGGCGAGCGTCCCCTGCCTTCGCTGAGCATCGCTGCAGTGTCCGCACCTGAGGAGCCCGCTGGCTAGCGACGGGCAGCAAACACACGCTCACGGCGTGCGTCTGCAAAGCGCGCGCGCAACACCCTGAACAACACCGCGAACAGCGCACCGTCGAGCGGCAGCAGCACGATGTTCAGCCAGCGCGGCACCGTGGTCTGTGACTGCGTCACAAGGATCACCGCGGTGTGAAAGGCAAGCGGCGGTAGCAACGAGAGCAGGATCGCGTGCGAGCGAAAGCCGCTGAGGTGCTCACGCAGCGTGACCTCGATCGTGCCCAGCATCACCGCAGCGATGCTCGCGATCAGCAACGCCGTGCCGCGGTGCGCGACGCCGCGCTGCCATGCCACGACCGCGCCGATCGCGCCCGCCAAGATCAAGAGCTCAGAGAGCGGAAAGGGGTGCCAGGGAGAGCGCGGGCGCTCCCCCACGCTCAGCGCATCGGAGACGCCGCCCACACGCCCGGCGCTCGAGCGTGCCTGATCGCGTGGACGCCCCTCCGCACGCGCGCCGTCGCGTGCTCGAGCCGGCGGCTTGACCGCCACGGGAGCCTCGCGCCTCGCGCCCTGGTCGCTCGCCGCAGCGCCCGGAGCGCCGGACCCAGGGGGCGGGCGACGCTTGCGGGTACGGCCACGTCGGCTGTTGCGCTTCGCCACGGCGTCAGTGGCCAGGCCGGAGTTCAGCACGCCACATTGACGTCGATCGTAGCGCCTATCCTTCGCTGGATGTCCTCGCTCTCCTCGCCTGCACCGACCGAGCGCGCAGGCATTCCCGACAGCATGCTGGCTGGGCCGTTTCCGGTCGGCGAGTACGCCGCGGCGTTGCGCCGCCAGCTGCGCTCCTTCACGCGCGTGCAGCTGATGGGCGAGCTCGTCAACCTGCGGCCGTCACGCGCACGCGTCTACTTCGAGCTACGCGACGCGGCCGGCGCGATCCCCTGTGCGCCTGGCGCGATGACTGGGAGCGGATGATCGCGCACGGCGGCGGCGCGCCCGCCGAGGGCATGCAGGTGGTTGTGGCTGGGGGCTGCGACTACTACCCCGGTAGCGCCACCTCCTCGCCGGGCTTCTCCTTTGCGGTGCGCGACCTGCGCATTGCGGGCGAGGGCGATCTGCTCGCGCGCATCGAGCGCCTGCGCAAGCAGCTCGACGCGGAGGGACTGCTCGAGCGCCAGCGCGCACTTGCACGACCGATGCTGCCACGCACGATCGGTGTGATCACCGCGGAGGGCGGCAAGGCGCGCGATGACGTGCTCGCGGCGCTCGCGCGCCGTGGCTGGGCGGGACGGCTCGTGTGGGCTTTTACGCCCGTGCAGGACCGCCATGCGGCGCCCGCGATCGTGCGCACGCTGGGCGATCTGGCGGCGGTCGCTGAGGTCGAGGTCGTGATCGTCGCGCGCGGCGGCGGCTCGCTCGTGGACCTGCTCTGCTTCTGCGATGAGACGCTCTGCCGCACGGTGGCGCTGCTCGGCATACCGGTGATCGCCTCCGTGGGACACCACACCGACCGCACGTTGCTCGACGACGTGGCGGCCGTCTCCTGCTCCACGCCCACACACGCCGCTGAGGCGGCCGTTGGCGTGGATTGCCGCCGCGCACGCCTCGAGCAGGCAGCCGCTGCGAGTCGCTTGCGCGAGCATGGCCGCCGCGCGGTGCTCTCCCGCGCGCGCCAGCTCGCCCAGCTCTCACGCGCGCCCGCAGAGCACCTCGAGCGCCAGCGCAGCCGTCTACACCAACAGCTCCGCGAGATCCGCGCGGGCTCCAAGCGGCGTCTGGAGGCGGAGCGGCGCCTGGGCGAGCGCCACGCGATCGTGCTCGCGCGCAAGAGCGCCTCCTCGCTGCGCGACTGCCGCGAGCGGCGCCCGCGCGAACTCGAACGCCTGCGCCTGGCACTGATCAGCCACGACCCACAGCGTACGCTCGAGCGCGGCTATGTGCTCGCGACGTCCGCCGATGATCAACCGCTCACCACCGCGGCCGCCGCCGCTGGTGCGCAGGCGCTGCGCCTGCGACCTTCGCCGATGACACGATTGAGGCGAGGGTCACTTGAGCGCACCGGAGATGACCTACGAGGCGGCCTCTGCGCGCGTGGAGGAGATCATCCGCCGCCTTGACTCCGGCGAGGCGAGCCTCGATGAGACGCTCGCGCTCCTCGGCGAGGGCAAGCGCCTGATCGAGCTGTGCGCCGGACAGCTGACGGCCGTGGGCAACGCGCTCGAGGAGCTGCGCCTGGACGAGCTCGTGGAGCGCCTGGAAGGCGAGGCGAAAAGTTGAGCACCTGGGAGCTGATCGCGGGCCTGCCGGTCGAGATCGAGGACTACGCACTGGAGCCATTGCAGGAGAGCGTCTCGAGCGACTTCGAGCGCAAGAGCACGGTCATCCACCTGCGCGGCCGCGGCGAGGAGGGCCTCGGCGAGGACGTCACCTACGACGCGGTCGACCAGGAGATCCTGCAGGCGGCCGGCGCTACGCTCCCGCTCAGCGGCAGCCACACGCTCGCCTCCTTCAGCGAGCTCCTCACCGGGCTCTCGCTGTTCCCACAGGCGCCGCAACGCGAGGTCTCGGCGCGCTATCGAACTTGGGCTTATGAATCGGCAGCGCTCGACCTCGCGTTGCGCCAGGCGGGCAAGCCGCTGCATGCGGTGCTCGGCCGCGAGCCCCAAGCGGTGCGCTTCGTGGTCTCGCTGCGTCTCGGCGAGCCGCCCACGCTCGAGCCGCTGCAGCGGCGCCTTGACCCCTATCCGGGGCTGCGCTTCAAGCTCGACCCGACGAGCTCCTGGGATCAGGCATTGATCGCCGACCTCGTGGCAACGGGTGCGGTCGATTCGGTGGACTTCAAGGGCTACTACTCGGGCTCGATCGTCGACCAGCCCGCAGACCCCGTGCTCTATCAGCGCGTCGCCGAGGCGTTCCCGCAGGCATGGATAGAGGATCCAGCGCTGACAGCCGAGACCGACGCGGTGCTCGCACCGCACCGCGCGCGCTTCTCCTGGGATGCCACGATCCACTCGATCGCCGACATCGAGGCGCTGCCCTATCCGCCGCGCATGGTGAACATCAAGCCCTCACGTCTCGGCGGCCTGCGCAACCTGCTCGACGCCTACGACTACTGCGCCGAGCGCTCGATCGGCAACTACGGCGGCGGCCAGTTCGAGCTCGGCGTGGGACGCGGCCAGAACCAGTACCTCGCCGCGATGTTCCACGCCGACGCGCCCAACGACGTAGCACCGACGGGCTTCAACCTGCCCAGCCCACCGCCCGGGCTGCCGTCGAGTCCGCTCGCGCCAGCGCCCTCGGCAACCGGCTTTCGCTGGGGCTGAGCCGCTCCCACAGCGCAACTTCTGTGGCGCTTCTACGTTTGCGCAGACAGAGCCGATAACGTCAAAATCGGCCAGCCGGGCGCCCTCGAGTCCGGCATGCACCGCAAATCCGCGCTGGGCAGAGAGGTTTTTGCGAATGTCGGCGAGCACAGCCGCCCACAAACCAGGCACGCATCGCATAGCGCTCGCTGCGCTGCTCGCGCTGCTGCTCGGCCCCGTGGGCGCAGCGCATGCGGCGAGCTCCGGCGGCACCCAGCCCGCCGGCGAATCGGCGCCCGCCACGCATGCGCCCGCAACCGCGAGCAAGATAAGCCTGCACGTCACGACCGTGCGCATCGCCACCGTCAGCTGCACGCCCGCGAGTCGCTGCGGCACGAACCCCCACCAAGTCTCCACGCACGGCACGCTGATGCTCTCGGGCGCCGGGCTGAAGCCAGGGATGGTGCTCGCCTTCCCGCGCGCGCCTGGCGCACGCATCAGCCGCAACTCGCCGGCGGCGCGTTTGCGCAAAGCAAGCGCGGGGCTGCTCGTGACGGTCCCGGCGAGCGCGCACTCGGGGCGCGTCATGGTGCTGCTCAGCCACGGGCGCTACACGAGCTCCTACGGCCCGATCTATGTCTTCCGCCACGCGCTGCACCCCCCCGCACCGAAAATCACGACACCTGCTGTGGTGGGCGGCACCACCAGCGCCAGCGCGCTCGACGGTCAGGGAATGTGGATTTGGTACGTGAGCAAATCGGGCGGCAGCGCCGCGGCGATCCTCGCGCAAGCGCACGCGGCCGCGATCAGCACCGTGTTCATCAAGAGCTCCGACGGCTCGAGCAACTACTGGAGCCAGTTCTCGCCACAACTCGTCGCCGAACTGCACGCGGGTGGCCTGAAAGTCTGCGCCTGGCAGTACGTCTACGGCTCTGGTCCCACCGGCGAGGCGGAACTCGGCGCGCGAGCTGTGGCCAACGGCGCGGACTGCCTTGTGATTGACGCCGAGGCGGAGTACGAGGGCCGCTACTCCGCTGCGCAGACCTACATCACCACGCTACGCGCGAAGATCGGGCCCAACGTGCCGGTCGCGCTCGCCTCCTTCCCGTACGTCTCCTATCACCCCTCCTTCCCCTACTCCGTCTTCCTCGCGCCCGGCGCCGCGCAATACAACGCGCCGCAGATGTACTGGAAGGACATCGGCGTCTCCGTCGACACGATCTTCGCCAACACCTACATCGCCAACCGCATCTACGGCCGGCCGATCTTCCCGCTCGGACAGACCTACGGCGGGATCTCAAACGCCGACCTGATGCGCTTCCGCGAGGAGGCCGTGCTCTACGGCGCCACCGGCGCCTCCTATTGGGACTGGCAAGAGACCAGCGCCTCGGGCTGGAGCACGCTCGCCGCACCGCTCGCGCCGCTCACGACCGTGACGCCCAACACGACCTATCCAGAACTGCACAGCGCCAGCAAGGGCGATCAGGTGCTGTGGATGCAGGAGCACCTCGCAAGCGCCGTACCAAGCCAGGAAACGACCGGCAGCTTCGGCTCGCAAACAAGCGCCAACCTGCGTAGCTTCCAGACCGCGCATGCGCTTCCCGCCAGCGGCGTGACCGACGCCGCCACCTGGGCCGCGCTACTGACGCTCGCTCCCGTCCCCGTCGACTGGACCGGCGGAGGGCCCAAAGGCTGAGAGCTCACGGTGATCGGGACGTCGAAGTAGGTGTCCGGATAGGGCTCGTCCTTCAGCGTGTAATGCCACCACTCGCGGTCATATGAGCTGAAACCGCAGGCCTCCATGATCGAGTGAAGATGCTGGCGGTTTCGCGCCTCGACCTGCGTGATTCCATCCGCTCCATGATGCGAGATCGCATCCATCAGGTCGTGGTGGCCGCCCATCGGAGCACGTTCACCGCTAGCCAGATGGAACAGCGTCAAGTCGACGCTGCTGCCTCGGCTGTGGCCCGACTTGGGTGCCACGTACCCCTGCTCGAACATCTCGGTTCTGTCGATATTGGGATAGT
Source organism: uncultured Solirubrobacterales bacterium (assembly GCA_963785435.1). GTDB lineage: Bacteria > Actinomycetota > Thermoleophilia > Solirubrobacterales > Solirubrobacteraceae > Palsa-744. The sequence continues at coordinate 850,689 of CAWAVE010000005.1, read as the reverse complement.
GCCGAAGCTTCCTGCGGCCGTCCTCGGGCTGCTGTGACCAGCGCAGAAAGCAGTCGACGGCGCGTTGCGGGCGATATCCGTCCCAGAGCAGCAAGCCAAAGCCAAGGGACGCAGCCTGCTCCCGCGCTCTCTCCAAGGCCTTGCACAAAGGTCTCGTAGCGACGATGCGATTTGCCATGTATCCGTCCACGGGCTTGCCGGTGAAGTTGTCCCACGTCGCGTACTTGGCATCCCAGTAGATCCCGGATACGTGCTCATCGACGAACACGAGGAGATCGTTCATCATCGGCTCGCTGCCAATGCCGAGGACACCAAGCGGTCGATCACCTTGGCGCGCGTCAGCCCTGCCGCCTCCATCATTCTCGGATAGCGGCTGTAGGAGGTCATACCGGGCAAGGTGTTCACCTCGTTGAGGACTACCTCCCCATCCTCCTTGAGGAACAGATCCACGCGTGCAAGGCCGCTGCATCCCAAGGCGCGATATACGGCCTTCGCGGTCTCCTGGACGAGCGCGCGCGACTCTGGCGAGATGTCCGCGGGAACGATCACCTCCGAGTTGTCAGAGCCGCTTTCAGGTTCGCTCTCCTGATGGATCCGGAAGAAGCCGTGGGATAGAGAGATCTGATCGAGCTCGCCCGTGATCACGTCCCGGCCGCTTCCGAGAAGGGCACACCCCACCTCGCTGCCGACGACGGCCTCCTCGATCAAGACCTTGGCGTCGAACTCTCTTGCCGCCTGTACCGCGCTCGCCAACTCGTCTTTCCCGTGCACCTTGCTGACGCCGAAGGAGGAACCCGAACGTGCCGGCTTCACGAACACGGGGTAGGCCAGCTCCTCGGGATCGACTTCTTCCTCTGCCGTGGCCGTCCAGAACCTCGGTGTGGCAATCCCCGCGCATTTGGCCACGACGTAGGCGAGGGACTTGTCCATGCACAGCGCCGAGCTTTGGATGTCGCAGCCCACGTAGGGGATGCCGGCAAGCTCCGCCAGGCCCTGTATCGCACCGTCCTCGCCAAGCGTTCCATGCAGCACGGGAAACAGCAGATCCAAACCGATGGTCTCGTAGCGTCCCTGCTCGAAGAGGAGCAAGCCGCGAACACGCCTGTCCGGTGAGAGAACTGCTGGGCAGGTGCAGGCGTCTTCCCAATCTGGGTCGGGAGCATCGCAGAGCTTCCAAGCGCCGCTCTTTGCAATCCCGATGTAGAACGGCTCGTAGCTCTCCGGATCGAGGTGCCTCGCGAGCGCCTGCGCGGATTTGACGGAGATCGAATGCTCCTCGGAGCATCCACCGAATATGACGCCGATCTTCAACCTAGCCACGACGCTGGGAGCTTTCGAAGCTCAGGCAGTCGAGGATCGTGTTTTCGGCCGTGTCGCGCAGAGCGTGGTCGGTGTAGTAGGCGGTGTGCGGGCTGATGAGCACATTTCCCAGCTCTCCCAGCCGCAACAGGAGCGCGTTGTCGATCGCCTCGCTGCTGCGGTCCGCGTAAAAGATGCCCTCTTCGCCTTCGAGCACATCCAATGCCGCGCCAGCCAATCTGCCGCTCTCCAGCGCGCACGCGAGCGCCTCGGTATCGAGCAGCGCACCGCGGCCGGTGTTGAGGAGGAACGCGCCCTGCTTCATCTGCTCGATGCGTCGCCGATCGAGGAGATGGTGCGTGTCCGCGCTCAGCGGAGTGTGAAGCGTCACGACATCGCTGCGCCGCAGCAACTCGTCAAGCGAAACCCACTCGGCACCGCGGCCGGGGCGGCTGTCGTGGGCCAAGACGCGGCAGCCAAAGCCGCGCAGCCTGTCGATCACCGCTCCTCCGATGCGTCCGGTGCCGATCACGCCGACGGTCAGATCGCGCAACTCCTTCCCGCAGACCTCAGGCAACCGGTAGTCATGGACATCCGCACGCCTGATCATCGCCTTGGCGCCGCGCAGCGCCATCAGCATGAGCATCAGCGTGTAGTCGGCCACGCTGTCTGGTGAGTAGGCCACGGTTGCAACGGAGATGCCGACGCTCTCGGCGTATCTCACATCGAGATGGTTGGCGCCGATGCTTCTCGTGGTGATGTGCCTCACACCGGCGCGGCTGAGCGCGAGCAGGGTGCGGTCTGCAATCGGAGCCTTATGCGCGACGCTGATGCACCGATGGCCGTGGGCCAGCGCGAGGTTGCCTTCAGATACCGCCGCTTCAGTGATCCTCGCCGCGACGCCGAAACGAGGCGCCATCTCTTCGAACAGGACCGCCTCATGCTGCCCGCATCCATAGATCGTCATCCCTACCGTCGGGGCGGGTGATGAGGACGCCGGCGAGGCGCTGGCGCGGGCCGCTAGTGCTGAGCCGCTGTAGATCATGCCGCCATTGAAGACAGCGCGATGTTGCTGGCAGCGAGCTCACGCACGATCGGGCTTCCGGCCTCGTTCAGATCATCGAGGTGGCGGCGCGGCGGGGATTCGCACAGTGACGCGGAGCCCACCGGCTGCTCGGGGAGAGAGGGTGAGTGTGCCGTCGTGTGCTTGCGTGATGCTCTTGGCAATTGCCAGGCCGAGGCCGTTGCCGGCGTGGTGAGCGTGTAGGCGTTCTGTGCCGCGCTGGAATGGCTCCTCGAGCGCGGACACCAGTGCTCGGGTGAGCCTCTCGCCGGTGTTCTCGACCGTGAGCTCCACGACGTCGGGGTGGGCGCGGGTAAAGAGCCAGACGGTGCCTTGGTCAGGCAGGTTGTGGACGATCGCATTGTGCACGAGGTTCGTGGTCAACTGCAGCAGGAGCACGTGTGAGCCGATGGTTGGGGTGGCCTCGACGGAAGTCTCGACGTTGACGCCGCACTCTTCTGAGAGGGGGAGAAGCGTTTCGGTGACTTCTTCTGCCATCAGCGACAGGTCGACGTCCTCTCGGGTAAAGGAGCGCTGGCCGGCGCGGCTGAGCAGGAGCAACGCTTCGGTGAGGTTGATCGCTCGGCTGTTGACGACGTGGAGGCGCTCGACGAGCTCACCGTTGTCGCGGTTCGGATCCTTACGGGCCACGTCGAGAAGCGTCTGCGTGACCGCCAGCGGCGTGCGCAGCTCGTGTGAGGCGTTGGCGGCGAACCTCTGCTGTTCGGCGACGTGTGCCTCGAGGCGTGCGAGCATCGCATCGAAAGCGTCGGCGAGCTCGCGAAACTCGTCGCTGCGGCCCGGCAGTCGGATCCGGTGAGCCAGCGATCCGGTCGCGGCCGTGCGTGTGGCATCGGTGATGCGCTCCAGCGGGGCAAGCATGCGGCCGGCGAGAAACCACCCTCCCACGAGACCGAACACCACCAGGAACGCCAACACCGCGGCCGCGATCGGAGCGAAATTGCGCAGCAGGTCGGCGTGGCTGCGGACCAGGAAGATCACACCAGGATGCACACCACGCGAAAGCGAGAAGTACCCGGCGACGAGCAGCACGGCACCGGCAAGCACGAGAAAGCCGGCGTAGCTGAGCGTGAGCTTCAGACGAACACTCAAACCTGGGGATCTATCCACTGCCCGCTCCCTCACGCCCGCTGTCTTGGGGAGGGCTGATGCGGTACCCCACCCCGGCCACGGTGGTGATGATCGGAGGGTCGCCGAGGCGTTTGCGCAGTCCCGAGATAGTGATGCGCACGGCGTTGGTGAACGGGTCGGCGTTCTGATCCCACGCGCGCTCCAGGAGCTCCTCGGCGCTGACCACACCGCCTTCGGCAGCGACGAGGACTTCGAGCACCGCGAACTGCTTGCGGGTCAGCGCGACGTAGCGCTCCTCGCGATAGACCTCGCGGCGGAAAGGATCCAGCCGCAGCCCTGCGATCTCTCGCACGGGTGGCCTGTTGTGGGCGCTCCTGCGGTCGAGTGCCCTAAGACGGAGCACGAGCTCTCCGAGCTCGAATGGCTTTGTGAGGTAGTCGTCGGCGCCGAGCTCGAACCCGGTGACCTTGTCATCGAGACGGTCGGCAGCGGTGAGCATGAGGATCGGCATGCCGCTGGCGGAGTCGACGATCCGTTTGGCGATCTCATCGCCCGAAGGTCCCGGGATGTCGCGGTCGAGGACCGCGATGTCGTAGGCGTTGATGCTCAGCAGCTCCAGAGCCCTTTCACCGTCACCGGCGATGTCGGCCGCGATCGCTTCCAGGCGCAGGCCATCCCGGATGGCTTCTGCCATGTAGGGCTCGTCCTCGACGAGCAGCACACGCATACTCCGATGCTAGAGCCGGCGCATATCGTCGGCATATCGAAAATCGCATAGCTGTGGGCCATAGAATCGCGGCCGTGCCGTTCACGCTCAGGAATCTCAGAGAGGACCTGCCGGACGTCGGGTCAAACTTCGACGGCGCGCCGGACTTGGAGTTCCGTCTCGCGAGTCAGGCGCTCGGGCTCGAGCGCTCCGGCCTGAGCTTTCAACGCATCCCACCCAACTACCGCTTCCCCTACGGCCACACGCACAAGGAGCAGGAGGAGTTGTTCGTGGTCGTGGGCGGCAGCGGACGAATGAAGCTCGACGAGGAGATCGTGGAGGTCAAGAAGTGGGACGTGGTGCGCGTCCCAGCCGGTACATGGCGAGGCTACGAGGCCGGGCCGGGGGGCCTTGAGCTCCTCGTCTTCGGCGCGCCCCACCTCGGCGAGAGCCCGCGCGAGGACGTCGAGGGTGAGCGCGACTGGTGGGCTGACTAGCCCACGGGCCTCAGACCTGAATCACTGTCACATCGCTGAAAGAGGAGAAGTCCGCGTCTTGGGTGATAACGACGGCGCCGTGGCGCATGGCGGTCGCTGCGATCCACGTGTCGTGGCGTCGGAGGCGATGTCCTTTCGACAGCTCGGCTGAGGCGATCCGGGCAAAGCAGCTAGCGACGTCGGGATCGATTTGCAGCAGGCGATAGGTGGCCTGAACGCGAGCGAGCGTCGAGAGCCGTGTCGCTCGGGCTGAGGAGTCTGATGCGCGCAGCACGCCCAGCTCGAGCTCGGCGGCAGTTATCACCGAGACTGCGATCTGCTCGGGAAGCTTTCCCAGCTTACGTCCGCTCTCTTGGGCGATGAAGACCGAAGTGTCCGCGATGGCTCGACTCAAGCGTCGTCAAGCTCCGCGCCGCGGATCTCCGCAAGGTCGATGAGCAGTCCCGCGTCGGCAGGCGCCTCCTGCAAGATGCGCCGCAGCTCACCAGCGGGCACCCACGGATCGCGATCCTCGACGTGCGGGACGATGTCAGCTACCGAGCGGCGGTTGACCGTGAGCGTCAGCCGCTCGCCCGATTCCAGCTCGGAGATCACCGCAGCAGTGGAGTTGCGGAGCTCGCGAATCGACACATGCCGGGGCATGTGCACGATCGTAGCACTACTTGCTACGCCTCAGCGCCGAATTGAGGCCATCCCAGAACTTCGACCGCCGGTAGACCTAGCGTGCAGTTAGACGACTGGTTGCGGGGCGCCCCTAGAGGACACCCCGCAACCCATCAGCCGGCCCTGAGGCCGGCCCCTTAAAACCTCTCCTCAGACGCGCTGGATCAGCGTGCCCGTGCCGAGCCCGCCGCCGCAGCACATCGTCACAAGACCGATCTCCTTGTCGGAGCGCTCGAGCTCGTGCAGCAGCGTCGTGATCAGCCGCGCGCCGGTGGAGCCGAGCGGGTGCCCCAGCGCCATCGCGCCGCCATTTACGTTCACGCGGTCCATGTCCGGGCTGAGCTCGCGGCGCCACGCAGCCACGACCGGCGCGAACGCCTCGTTGATCTCGAACAGGTCGATGTCATCGATCTGCATGCCGTTGCGCTCGAGGATCTTGCGCGTCGCCGGGATCGGCCCCTCGAGCATTTTCACGGGATCACAGCCCACCGTAGTCTGGTCCACGATGCGCGCGCGTGCCGTCAGGCCGAGCGCCTTGGCCTTCTCCGCGCTCATCAAGAGCACCGCCGCCGCACCGTCGGAGATCTGCGAGGCGTTGCCTGCCGTGATCTTGCCATCCGGCTTGAACGCGGGCTTTAGTTGCGAGAGCGTCTCGAGGCTCGTGTCGGGACGGATGCCTTGGTCGCTCACGATCTGCTGACCGTCCACGCTCATCGCCACGATCTCGCGCTCGAAGCGGCCCTCTTCTGTGGCCTGCTGCGCGAGACGGTGCGAGCGCACGGCCAGCTCGTCGAGCTCTGAGCGGGGGATCTCCCACTGGTCCGCGATCATCTCCGCGCCGAGGCCCTGGCCCACGATGTTGTGCTTCGCCATCAGCTCCGGGGTGAACGCATAGCCGAAGTCCTCCTGCGTCTTCATGCCCGCCGCGAACGGCAGATGACCCATGTGCTCCACGCCTGAGCCGATCATCGCGTCATGCACGCCCGCCGCGATCAGCGCCGCGGAGAAGTTCACAGCCTGCTGTGCTGAGCCGCACTGGCGGTCCACCGTCGTGCCCGGCGTCTCGATCGGCAGCCCCGCCTGCAGCCAGGCGTTGCGCGCGATGTTGAAGCCCTGCTCGCCGAACTGCTGCACGCAGCCCGCGATCACGTCCTCCACCTCGGAGGCCTCAACGCCAGCGCGCTCGATCACCTCGGTGTAGCACTTGGCCAGCAGCGTGTTCGGATGCGTGTCCTTGTAGTAGCCCTTCTCCTTGTGCCCGCGCCCGATCGGCGTGCGCACCGCCTCCACGATCACTACTTCGCGGCCCTCTGGTTGCCTCATGACAGCAGTCCTCCTACGCTGAGTTGCCCGGCGGAATATTGAGAGAGACCGGTGGCCCGCTCGCCCGCAGCGAGAACGTCGAGGCGCGTCTAGAAAATGCCCGGACCCTCAAACCCTTACTCTACCGCGGTCACGCCTTCTAGATTGACTGGTCAGTCAACCGCTGATCAGCTCCCCACAGCCTGCAAAGGAGCACAGTGAGCAAACGACTAGCGGTGGCCGGAAGCGGTGCGATCGCCTGTGGCCTCGCCGCCACCGCCGCCCACCACGGGCCCGTGCTGCTGCTCGCCCGCTCGCAGGCATCCGCCGAGCGCGCGCGCGCGACGGTCGAAAAGACGCTCAGCCGCCTCGGCGCCGAGGTCGGGGTGGGCGGGCTCCATTCCGTCGAAGTCGTCACCGACCCCGCCGACTTGACCGAGGCCACCTTCGTCGTGGAGGCCGTCGTCGAGGACCACGACGTAAAGGCCGCGCTGCTCGGCGAGCTGAACGACATCCTCGAGCCGAGCGCGATCCTCGCGAGCACCACCTCCTCGCTGTCCGTCGAGCGCCTCGCCGCCGCCAGCGGACGGCCCGAGAGCTTCGTCGGCCTGCACGTCTTCAACCCCGTCACCAAGATGAAGCTCGTCGAGCTGATCTTCCCCAAGAGCGCCAGCCAGAGCACGCGCGAGCGCGCGCTCGCGCTGTGTGAGAGCTTCGAGAAGACGCCTGTCGAGGTGCCCGACGTGCCCGGCTTCGTCGTCAACCGCCTGCTCTTCCCCTACCTCTTCAGCGCCGTGCGCCTACTCGAAGAGACCGGCATGGAGCCGAGCGACGTCGATACCTGCATGAAGCTCGGCGCAGGGCACCCGATGGGGCCGCTCGCGCTGCTGGACCTCGTTGGCCTCGATGTCTCCAAGGCGATCGGCGAGACGATCGGCGAGCCTGTGCCCGCGCGCGTAGAGCAGCTGATCAGCGAAGGCGCGCTGGGGCGCAAGAGCGGGCGCGGGCTGCACAGCTACTAGACACGATCGGCCCCACGTCTCCCACTCGGTTGATCGGCTATAAGAATTTATCCATCCTAATGGGACTTTTAGCTCCCATTCATCCCCATGTAGATACTGGTCTCTGCGACATAGAAGTCGCATGCACACCCGCCTCCTCCCAGTGCACACGATCCGGTCCGCTCCCCCCGCGGGCCGGACGTGTTTAAGAACCCCCTCTAAGGCTCGCTGCGCGCCTCGCGCTGGGGCACATGGCGGCGCTCGCGAATACGCACCGCCTCGATGCGGTTGTCGCTGACGGACTCCACCCTGATCGAGAAGCCGTCCGCCGCGATCGTGTCGCCGCGCCGCGGCAGACGTCCCAGCTCAGCGAACACGAAGCCGCCCACCGAGTTGTAGGCGTCGCTATCGACCGGCAGATCGAGCCCGTAGTCCGCCAAGTCCGTCACCGCCACGTGGCCGCGCACGAACCAGTCGCCGTTGGCCAGCCGGCGAATCTCGCCGGTGCTGGGGTCGGTCTCATCGGCGATCTCGCCCACGACCTCCTCGATGATGTCCTCCACAGTCACGACGCCCACCACGCGGCCGTACTCATCCACGACCACCGCCATCGAGGTGCGCTGGCGCTGCAGGTCCGCGAGCAGGTCATCCAGGGGCTTTGTCTCGGGCACGATCAGCGCGTCGTGCACCACCGGCTCGACCGTCGAGCGCGGGCCGTCGGCCATCAGCTGGCGCACGAGCTCTGAGACGTGCACGAGCCCGCGCACGCGGTCGCGGTCTTCCTCTTCGGTCACCAGCAGGCGCGTATGGCCGCTTGAGACGCATAGCCGCAGCGCGCTTTCCACATCCTGAGAGGTGTCGATCGTGACCACCGCCGGGATCGGCGTCATCACCTGGCGCGCCTCCTGTTCGTGCAGGTGAAAGACGCCCCTCAGCATCCCCGCCTCGCCCGGGTCGATGTGGCCGCCCTCGTGCGACTCTGCGATCAGACGCTTGAGCTCATCGGAGGAGCCGCCGCGTGCCTCCTTGCTCATGTCCACGCCGAGCAGGCGCAGGATGCGATCCGAGATAGCGGTCAGCGCCACGATGATCGGGTGAAAGAACACGCTGAAGGCACGAAGCGGCCTCGCCACGCGGCGCGCCACCGCCTCGGCGCGATCGATCGCGTAGAACTTCGGCACCATCTCGCCCGCGATCAGCTGCGCGGCGGCGATCAGCAAGAAGGCCACCGTCACCGCCACCGCCACCGCCACGCCGTGGCTGATCGTGTTCCCCAACGCGCTCTTGAGAATGTCCGCCAGCGCAGGCTCGCCGAGCGCGCCGATCCCGATCGAGGTCATCGTCACGCCGATCTGCACCGCGGAGATGTACTCGTTCACGTTGCCCAACTGCTCGAGTGCAAGCCGTGCGCCTTTGGCGCCCTCGTCGCGCATCACTTCCAGGCGCGCGCGGCGCGAGCGCACGAGCGCATACTCCGCGATCACGAAGAACGCGTTGATCGCGACGAGCAGCATCGCGAGGATGAGCTTCAGGCCGTTCACGCGCGACCGGCACAAGCCACGCTACTTCGGGGATGATCTTCTTCTTCGTCGTTCATGCGCTCGTCGGCACCCTCAAGGTAGCAAGCGCGATGGTCAGAAGCGAGCGCAGCGTGACGGTGCTCAGGCGAGAGCGTCGATCTCATGCGCGAGCCGGAAATCTGCGTCGCTGAGCCCGCCCGCGGAGTGCGTGGAGAGCGTGAGACGCACCTTGTTCCAGCCGTGCAGCAGGATGTCCGGATGATGGTTCGCGGCCTCGGCGAGCTCGGCCACGCCGTTGACGAAGGCGATCGCCGCAGCGAAGTCCGCGAAGCTCCGCTCGCGCTCGATCGCCTCGCCGCTTCGCGCCCACTCGCCGGCCCTGCTCAGACGCTCCGCGAGCTCCGCCTCACTCAGCTTGCTCATCTGGGGCCACATTATCCGATCCTCGGGCCCCTAAAGTCAGGGGATGCGGATCGTGAGCCTCGTGCCCCACGCCACCGAATTGCTGTTCGCGCTCGGCCTCCAACACGAGCTCGTGGCCGTGACCCACGAGTGCGACTACCCACCCGCCGCGCTCGAGCTGCCACGCGTCACGCGCGACGTGCTGCCCGCCGGCTTGAGCGCTTCGGAGATCGACGCGGCGGTGCGCGAGCGCACGCTGGAGGGCGAGGCGATCTATGAGCTCGACCGCGACGCGCTCGCACGGCTGGCGCCCGATCTGATCGTCACGCAGGCGCTCTGCCCCGTCTGCGCGGTCTCCTACGACGAGGTCGCCGAGCTCGCCCGTGAGCTCCCCGGCAAACCACGCGTGATCGCGCTTGACCCCAAGACGCTCGGCGAGACGCTCGGCGACGTGCGCACGCTCGCGCAGGCCACCGACCGCCGCGACGCCGGTGTGGCGCTAGTCGCGCAGATCGCCGCGCGCGTCGATCGCGTGAAGCTCGCCGTGCGGGGGCAGCCACGTCCGCGCGTTGCAGCAATCGAGTGGCTCGACCCGGTCTTCATCGCCGGACACTGGACGCCGCAGCTGATCGAGCTCGCCGGCGGCAGCGACGTGCTGGGGGTGGCAGGCGAACCGTCGGAGACCGTCAGCTGGGAGGCCGTCGCCGCAGCCGAGCCGGAGCTAGTGGTGGTCATGCCCTGCGGCTATGACGCGCCACGTGCCCACGGCGAGGCGCTCAGCCACGCTGACTCGCTCGCCGCGCTCGGCGCGCGCGAGGTCGTGGCGGTTGACGCCTCCGCCTACTTCTCACGGCCTGGACCACGCTTGGTCGACGGCCTCGAGCTGCTCGCGCAGCTGCTGCATCCGAGCGTCGCGCCGCCGCCGCGCCCCGAGGCCGTGGCGTTGCCCGTAGAGCTCGAGCTCGCGCGCCGCGGCTGAACGGAGCCGCTCAGGGTTCAGGCGCGATCAGCGTCTGCGCGCCGCCCGCCGGCGCTTCAGCTTCGCTCGCCTTGGATGTCGCCAGCGAGCCCGCGATCGCGCCTGCGCCGATCAGCGCGCAAGCCGCCAGCGCAAGCGCGGGCACACGCCGCTGCTCACCGAGCTTGATCGCGAAGGCCGCCGCCGCACCGCCGATCAGGCCGCCGACGTGCCCGCCCCAGGAAATGCCGGGCAGCGTGAAGCTGATCACGAGGTTGATCAGAATCAACCCTCCCACGCCGCCAAGACCGCCCTGCATGATCGGGATCCGCCGCGAGCGCATCTCCACCGCAAAGGCGCCCATGATCCCGAACACCGCGCCGGAGGCACCCACCGTGAGCGAGTGCGGCGAGACGAGCAGCGCCCCGAGCGAGCCCGTCAGCAGCGAGACCGCGTAGACCGTTGCGAACTTCACGCGGCCGAGCGTCGGCTCGAGCTGCATGCCGAGCACGTAGAGCACGTACATGTTGAAGCCGATGTGCAGCAGGTTCTCGTGCAGGAAGCCGCCCGTCACGATCCGCCACCACTGCCCGTGCGCCACGCCGAGCGTCGTCAGGCCAGGCAGTTCGCTGGAGCCGAGCAGCGCGCCTTTCAAGTAGAGCGAGCTGCTCGGCGATCCCGTCGGGGAGACGTGACCCTCGGCGATGAACGCGATCACGTTGATCACGATCAGCGCGATCGTGATCGTCGGGCCGCTCGCGATCTCGCCCATGCGCACCACGCGCGTGCTCTGTTTGGCGCACTCCGGGCAACGCATGCCCACAGGCGTCGTGGTCATGCAGTCAGGGCAGATCGGGCGCCCGCAGTTCGAGCAGGACACGCCCGTCTCGCGGGAGTTATGGCGATAGCAGGTGGCCATGCGGGGAATCAGAGACTAGCTTGATGAACCGCCGCTCCCGGCCTGCGGGCGCCGCGTTGCGGGCTACGACGAGCGCCGACGGGAGCCCTGCGCTAGCGCTCGCCGAGCAGCTTGCGCGTCTCGCGCGCGAGGTCGCGCACGAGGTGCTCGGCGCTCTCGCGAACGCCTTCAAGCGCCGGCGCCGGGCCGCTCGCACGCCGGCGCGCGCGCAGCAGCACGAGCGCCGCGCCGGCAGCGCTACCGGCCACCACGGCCGCCGCAGGACGCGCCCAGTTGCGCGGGTCGCGCATCGCCGAGAGCTCCCATGCCTCCAGCTCATCGGCCGCCATCGCGGTGATGCTCGTGAGCGTGTTCTCGAGGCGTTCAGCCATCGCCGCTGGCGGCTCGACCGGTGCGAGCGCTTCGCGCAGCAGACCCTCGAAGCTGTGTGCAGCCTCAGTCATCGCTCTGCGCTCCGCTCGCCGGCGGCAGCGGCGCAATCTGCGCACGACCGTTGGGCGAGTCCGCCGAGCCCTCGTCGCGATCGCCCACGAGCTCCTCCAGCTGCTTGATCGCACGATGAATCAGCACCTTGGTCGCGCCGTCGCTGCGTCCCATCGCACGCGCGATCTCGCGGTTGTCCATGCCGAGCGCGAAGCGCATGATCAACGCCTCGCGACGGTCGTCCGGGAGCTTGCCCACACCGTCGAGCACGCGGCTTAGCTCGTCGCGCCCCTCGACCAGCTGCTCGGTCGTGTGCATCGCGGCGAGCGTCGTCGAGTCGTCGATCGGCGAGGCGGGCTTGCGCGAGCGATCGCGGTAGAGGTTCGCGGCGAGGTTGTGCGCGATGCGAATCAGCCAAGGGCGCAGCGGGCGTCCGTGTGACTCGCGCTGCGCGCGCTCGAAGTGCCGATAGGCCTGCAGGAAGGTCTGCTCGGTGAGGTCCTCCGCATCGTGATGGTCGCCCACGCGGTAGTAGGCGTAGCTGTAGACGTCGCGCAGATGCGTCTTGTAGAGCTCGGAGAACTCGCGGTCGAGCTGCGCCTTGGACTTCGAAGAGACTTGCTGGGCCACTCATTGCACCCTACCCCCCTCGTGGCTTGGTCTACGCCGCGCGCGAGATCGCGTGTGGCTCGTGCTCGCGTGGCGGCAGCTGCGGCTCGGCCTTGACGCCGCCGAGCCAATCCCACTGCAACCGCACGCACGCCCAGATGCGGTCGGTCACTCCCATCGCGAGCGTCGGCGAGGAGCGTTTGACGGTCGGGAACAGCAGCGCGCGTCCGGCGCGGATACGCACCTTGCGCGGGCGGATGCGCCAGCCGCGACGCACCTCCTCGGTGCCGATCAGCGCGATCGGCACGACCGGCGCGCCGGTTTCAAGTGAAAGGCGCCCCACGCCCCGCCGCGGCTCACCGAGCGGCCCACGACGCACGCGCGTGCCCTCGGGAAAAACCACCACGCAGTCGCCGCGTTCGAGGATCGCGCGCGCCGTCGCCATCGCGTCATGGTCACCGCTGCCGCGGTCCACGGGGAACGCGCCGAGCGCGTTTAGAATCCATGCCTGCCAGCGCTTTTCAAAGAGCTCGCGCTTGGCCATGTAGTAGACGGGACGCCGCGCCATCGTGCCGATCACGAAGGGATCGAGAAAGCTGCGGTGGTTTGAGGCCAGCAACAACGGGCCGGTGCGTGGCAGGTGCTCGCGGCCGATCCGCTCCATGCGGAAGTAGAGGCGGAAGAAGGGCACGAGCAGACAGCGCAGCACACAGTAGATGACCGGGTTGACCCCCCTGCGTAGTGCCCGCTCACGAAAGCTCGCGAGGTCCACGTCCGTGGCAGGCGCGACCTGGACCGCGTGCGGGGTGGGCTGGGGGCGGAGCTCGTCCATGTTTGGAGTACACCGCTGCCAGGCGCCGCGTTACATTCAGGCGATGCCACACGGCTATAGCAACGGCCTGCAGGAAGTCGGAGATGGCCTCTACGCCTACCTGCAGCCCGACGGCAGCTGGGGCTGGAGCAACGCCGGACTGATCGTGGACGGCGAGAGCACGCTGCTGCTCGACACGCTCTATGACCTCTCGCTCACCGAGCGCATGCTGCAGGAGATGCGCCACGCGGTGCCCGCCGCGTCGCGCATCGACACGCTCGTCAACACGCACGCAAACGGCGACCACTGCTACGGCAACAGCGTCGTCGAGGGCGCGCACATCATCGCCTCCGAGCGCACCGCTACCGAGATGGGCGAGCTGCCACCGGCCGCGATGGCGGCGCTGATCAGGCAGGCACCCGAGATGGGCGAGCTTGGCGCGTTCTTCCTCAGCTGCTTTGGCGCCTTTGACTTCGAGGGCATCGAGCTGGCGCTGCCCGATCAGACCTTCAGCGGCGAGCTGAGCTTGCGCGTCGGCTCGCGCGAGCTGCGCCTGATCGAGGTCGGCCCCGCACACACCCGCGGCGACACGCTCGCCCTGCTCGAGCGCGAGCGCGTGCTCTACACGGGCGACATCCTCTTTCACGAAGCGCACCCGATCGCCTGGGCCGGCCCCGTCTCGAACTGGATCGCCGCCTGCGAGCGCATCCTCGCGATGGACCTCGAGGTGATCGTGCCCGGCCACGGGCCGCTCGCCGACCAGCATGCAGTGCGCGAGCTGAAGGCCTACTTCGAGTATCTCTATGAGCAGGCACGCAGCCGCCACGCAGAAGGGATGAGCGCGCTTGAGGCTGCGCGTTCGATGTCGCTAGACCGCTGGGCCGATTGGCGTGAGAGCGAGCGCCTTGTGGTGAACATCGCCTCGATCTACGCCGAGCTGTCGGGTGGTGAGCCACCGAACCCGCTGGAGGCCTTTCAGCAGATGGCCGAGCTGGCTGGAGAAAACAAGGCCCGTGATTGAGCAGTGGAGGCTGTCGTTAGTGGCCGTGTCCAGCCTTGCGCTTGTGTCGGCGATGCGGCGGCGCTCGCCAGACGCTGCCGCCGAACGTCATCTGCTGGAACGGCACCCCGTGCAACGTGGCGGCCAGCGAGATGTAGTTCCGCCCAGCTGCAAGCTTCGCCACCGGCAGAACGTAGTGACCATTCACAGGTAGGCCACCGACGAGCCCGACGCTCACGCCGTGGCGGCTCGAGCGTCTCACGATCGCGATCCTCACACCACCCGGCAGATGCGAGCTGCCCCAGCGCAACACGATCCTGCCAGTTGCGGCGAGCGGGTGTCGGACCGAGCTGAACGGGGATATCGGCGAGCCACGAACGAGCTGCAGTTGGCCCATCGTCTGCGCCCCGATCTTCAGCGTGCCATCGCCGGGCACACCGCGAATCCTCCAGCGTCCGACGCGGGGCCGCAAAATCGCCGCCGTCGCCAGTCCGAACTGCGGTTGGTGTGTGAACACAACTGTCTGGGTCGAACGACCCGACCGGTACGTTCTGCCTCCCGGTGCCGTCACTGAGAATTCGGGCGACCCCGTGGCCTGAGTTGCTGTGATGAACAGCACCGAGCGTCCGGCCGGCACCCGCACAGCGGCCGACTGACCTGCAGCAGCGACCCCCGAAACCGTGATCAGCTTGCGCGGTTCGCCTCCGATCAGCGTCGGCACGTCGAACTTGGCCAGCTGCGACCAGCTACCCGCGAAAGCTAGCGTCTGGCAGAACGAATGGAAGGGTCCACAGAGGGTCCCGCTCGCGCCCATGCCCTTGTCCGAGGCGATCACTTCGCCCGAGCCGGACAGCCCAAGGATCTTCAAAGAGCCGCCCTCGGCAGCCGTGAAGTGCTTGATGGTAAAGCCAGCGCCACCGTGCGCGTTCATCGAGACGCCGGGCAAGCTTCCTTCCGCTGACGCTGTGCCAGTCGCAGAGAAGGGATGGAAGCCAAGCTTGAGATGCAACTGGCCGTGTACTGGGCTGTGGTTCTTGAGGATCAGGCTGACGGCACCGTCGAGACTGACGGAGCCGCCGAGATTGACCGTGACGGTCACGTTGTCGAGGTAGAACGGCTCGACCGGAAGGCCCGGCGTGCCCCAGAACCCCTGCGTGCTCGCATTGATCTTCAACGGGCCCTGTGCGAGCCCGGAGAGACCCCCGCCGAAGCCACTAAAGAAGAAACCGGAGTCGCCCAGTGGGACGTCCAAACCCGAGATGCTGACCTGTAGCGAGTCGAGCCTGCCGCTGACCACGCTGCCAGCAGCGTTGAGCTTGCCCACCGGCGCTTCGAGTCCGCCTGAGGCGCTCCAGGTATCCGTGGCCGACTGGTAACCGAGGTCGAGGCCTTCGAGCTTCCAGTCCGGGGCGAACTGGACGCTGCCGAAGTGAACAGCTCCTCCGAGAGGGACGACGGGCGCTGAGCTGCCTGCGTAGAAACCGAGGCTCAGCGCGGCCGAGCTCTGGAGTTTCTTTACAGCGGGCAGCTGTATGGTGCCGGCCGTAATCAGCCCACCCCCCGATTCGTTGGCCATGTACATGGCCAACGTCCCCACTGAGGGAACGGAGAACGAAAGACCCCCGACACGCATCGCCGCCAACGCAAGGTTCGCGCCCGTGAGCGACAGCCGCGCGAGGTTCGGCTTGCCCGAGATCGGATCGGTCGTGCCCGTCGCGTCGATCGTCAGCGCCGCCGTGCCCAGGCTGATCGTGCCGCTTGGCCGGAGCAGCGACAACGTCGTGGTCGGGATCGAGATCTGCTTCGTGCTCTGGTCGATCGTCACCGCCCCGTTGCCCACCCCGATGCCGCCATCTAGGACGACGTTGCCGGATGCCGTTGTTTCATCCACCGAACCGGCGATCGATTCGGCACAGACGGTGACTACGCCGACCCTGATGCTCTTGAAGCCGCAGTGCCCCCCTGACCCGACCACCGGGTTGCTGTGCGGAAGGTTGTCGGGGTTCCACTGCGTGTTCAGCTCGTCCCACCAGAGCTTGTTGAGCCAGTCGACGCCGGAGGGAAACGCCGAGCCGTTACCGAGATAGTCGTTGTCGAAGCCGTCGTAAAGAATCAGACCGCCATCGCTCGCATAGGCATCGACGGCGCCTTCGACGTTCTGGTCGTTCGACCCCCCGATTACTCGATTCCAGCGGGGATCTGTCGTGAGGAGAAAGTTGGCATCACCGATCGCATCACTGTGTCCTGGGAACTCGCTGACGTTGATGTAGTAAGGCGAGGACGGTTCGTTGCTAGCGATCGTGCTGTTCTCTTCGATCGAGGCTTCGCCGTCCAAGCTGCCGCAGTTCTGGCACGAGACACCCGTAGTCGCCGGCACCGGCAGCCAGGAGTACTCATTGCCTTCCGTACCATCAGCGTCGTGGATGACCAGCTTTCCACCACCGGTCACAAAGCTCGACAGGGTCTGCTTCTGTTCTTCGCTGAGCGAACTAGTGAACACCTGGTTGAGGACGACCGTGTCGAAGCTGGCCAGTTCGGCGGGCGCGATGGCTTCCTGGGAGAGATGGCTGAAAGTGAATCCTTCGAAAGAGTCCGCCGAGCCACCTTCCACGGTGCCAGAGGTCTGCAATGTCCCGACCGCGGACGCGCCTCCACCTTCGATGATCGCGATGCTAGAGCTCCGCTGGTTGACCGCGAGAGCCGGAGCCGCCACGGTGAGGCAGCTAGTCACGATGCCCACGATTACTGCAGTGCGGATTCTGCGCCCAACGCCCCTCGACATCTCTGCCCCACCCCCTCGACTCATTCGCGCTGTAAGAATAGCGAGCCGCGTAGAGCCACGTTTGTACCATTCGAAAGCGTGAGGATGACGGAGGGCGCTGTACGATGGCGCCTCAAGCCGACGTAGCTCAGCTGGTAGAGCACCGCTCTTGTAAAGCGGATGTCGCCGGTTCGATCCCGGCCGTCGGCTCTTGCTTTGGTGTGAGGTCCGCCGCATCACCCCCCGTGCCACGCTCGCAGCGTTGGGCACGATCGGCTTGCTGCTCAGCAGCACGCTATGGGCATCGGCTGCGCACGCACTCACACCGGCACTGCTAGATCGAAGCGGCCAGAACGTCACGGCATACGGTGGTTGGGCAGCGTGGAGCCGCTACGACCCCGCGACGAAGCAGTTCGCACTCGTACTACGCTCGCCTGCAGGGTTGATCACGCTCCCAGCAATCCCCGAGCGCGCCGCGACCTTCGATGTAAATCTCGGTCCAATCGGCAAGAGCCTTGTGGCCGTCTACTCACGCTGCAGCGACTCGGTTGCACTATCGGGCTGTCAGATCTATGAACTGCCCCTCGGTGGATCTCAGCCGCGCGAACGTCTGCTTGCGATTCCTGGCGGCGGCTCCCTGCACGAGCCAGCCATCTGGCAGGGCCGTGTCGCGTTCCTGCAGCGCAATCCTGCCGGCGGCAGCGAGGACGCCGCGAACCCCACCGCTCGCCGCCCCGACCTCTTGCTCACCTGGAAGCGCGGTAGCGGCGGCCTTCAGCGGGTTGCGCTTCCAGCCTCGAAGGGCTCGCGCCGCGCGGGCTGGCCGCACGGGCTCACTGGCTTGATCAGCGGGCTCACGCTCAATGGCAACGCGCTCGCCTACACCACCGCGACCGCGATAAAGACCACAGGCTTCGAGTTGAGCATGTTCACGCTCTGGTATCAGCGACTCGGCCAAGGCGCGCGCCTGATCGATCAGATAACCGCTGGTCAGGCGAATGTGTGCCTTCCATCGCTGCTCTCCCCCACGCTCGTGGGCTCCAAGCTCTACGCCTACCTGCACGTCTGCGACCCTTCCGCCGCCAACCTCGACCGCTGGACACGCTACGACGTGCAGACCCGCAAGGCACAGCGCGCGAGCTACACGTTCACGAGCTCCAGCGAATCGAGCATCAGCTCGATCGTGCCCGAAGGCACCGGGGCCATCTGGGACAGTGAAGGCGTCCGCCGTATCGAGCATCTCAGCTGGACGAGCGTCGGACGCGCCAAGCCAGAAAGCTTCTGTACGCACGACGACCTGTTCTGCTGATCTGCGCAGGCCGTCCGCCCGCTCATCGGAGTCCCCTAGAGTGCGGCGAGGAACTCGAGCAGTGCATCGTTGACGGCCTCCGGAGCCTGCTGCTGTACCCAGTGTCCAGCACCCGGCACGACGATCTCGGCGCGCAAGTCTGTGACCCAGCCGTGCATCGCCTCGACCGGCATGAAGCGGCGCACGGGGTCGAGCTCGCCCGTCAGGAACATCGCGGGCTGCTCGATACGCCGCTCAGCAACTGGCGCGGTCAGCTCCCAATTGCGATCGATGTTGCGATACCAGTTCAAGCCACCGGTGAAGCCCGTGCGCTCGAACGCCTCGACGTAGACCGCGAGCTCCTCCTCGGTGAGCCACGACGGGCGTTTTAGCTCGGCGCCGTCCTCCAGCGCCCAATCGGCTGTCCACTGACGCGAGGTCGTGAGCGTGCGCCGCACGTCTGAGGCGAGCGCCGCGTCGGCCACGCCGGGCTGCTGAAACCAAACGATGTAGAAGTCCTCGCCGAGGTGACGGCGCATGATCGGGATCGGCGCCGCGGGCGCGCGCGGGATGAAGGGGACGCTCAGGCCCGCGACGGCGCGCACTCGCTGGGGCTCCACAACCGCGAGCTGCCAGACCACGCTCGCACCCCAATCGTGACCGATGAAGATTGCGCTCTCCTCGCCCGCATCATCGAGCACACCACAGAGATCGCCACAGAGCGTGAGGACGTCATATGCCTCAACCTCGCTCGGGGCTGAGCTCGCGCCAAAGCCGCGCATGTCAGGCGCGATCACGCGATAGCCGGCCGCGGCTAGCATCGGGAGCTGTGCACGCCAGGAGTAGGCGAGCTCCGGGAAGCCGTGACAGAGGACCACGAGCGGGCCCTCACCCTCCTCGTGGAGCGCGAGCTCAATCCCGTTTGTGGCTATGCGCCGCTCGTTCATCCTGCTCCGGGCAGGCCTTCACGGCCTAGGAACTCGAGCTGATCGCCGGCAACCTTCGCGGGACTCTCACCGAGGAACGGCGCGAAGTGGTCGCCTGGATAGTCGTGCAGCTCCGCACGTGGAGCGCGCGCCGCGAAGGTCATCGCGGCGTGCGCTCCCAGCCGTGCGCTATCACCACGCACGGCGCGCCAACTGACAGCAGCCGGAACAGCCAAGCGGCACAGGGCGCCTCCCCGGAGGCGAAGGTGGTCTCCTCGCGCTCGATTGACGGAGCCTAATGGGCTAGCGCCCGCGACATCGGCCTCGCTCGCCTTTTCTGCACATTGGCAGTACTCTCATGCGGTCAAAGTTCTGCGCACCGGTATTCGGGGCGACCATGGAAGGGATGAACTCTTGCGCCGGATTCGCGCGTTGCTGCTCGTTTGGACGGTTTCGCTGCTTGCCCTCACCGGGCAGGCGTTCGCATCGGGGATCACCAACTCGGGTGACGATCTGCGCACCGGCTGGTATCCAAACCAGCCGACCCTCACTCCCCAGCTCGTCAGCGGTGGGACCTTCGGACAGCTGTGGTCGACCCCCGTCAGCGGCCAGGTCTACGCGCAGCCGCTGCTCGCCAACGGGACGCTACTGGTGGCAACCGAGAACAACATGCTCTACGGCCTCGACCCCGCCACGGGCGCCTCCAAATGGGCCAAACCGTTGAACCTGGGCACACCCTGGAACGCCGCCGACATCGGCTGCGGCGATCTCGCGCCGACGATCGGCGTGACCGCAACGCCCGTGATCGACCCGCCGAGCAACACCGCCTACCTCACGCACAAGACCTACCTCTCGGGTAGCGCCGGTGCTGCGCGCTGGTATCTCGATGCGATCGACATGACGAGCGGCACCGAGAAGGCGGGCTTCCCTGTGCTCCTCAGCGGCAGCGCCCAGAACGCTCCCGGGCAGACCTTCCAGGCGACGACCGAGCTGCAGCGCCCTGGCCTGCTGCTGATGGAAGGCGTCGTCTACGCCGCCTTTGGCTCGGACTGCGACAAGACGCCGTGGCAGGGCTGGGTGTTCGGCGTCTCCACCGCCGGGCAGATCAAGGCGCGCTGGGTAGCGGTCGCCAGCGGCAGCGGCGCCGGCATCTGGCAGTCGGGAGCGGGGCTTACCTCCGATCAGGCGGGCAGCATCCTGCTCAGCACCGGCAACGGCGGCGCGCCGCCCACGCCAACCCCCGGCTCGAGCCCGCCGGGCAGCCTCGGCGAGTCGGTGGTCCGCCTTCGCGTGCAGTCAGATGGATCGCTGAAGGCGACCGATTTCTTCGCACCGTTCGATGCCGCCTCGCTGGACACGTGGGACGCCGATTTCGCCTCGGGCGGCGTCACGGGGCTACCGGAAGCCTATTTCGGCACACCGGCGGTCCCGCGCCTGGCGGTCGCTGTCGGCAAGCAGGGCTACGTCTACCTGCTCAACCGCGACAGCCTCGGCGGCATCGCCCAGGGATCGGCTGGTGCGGACAAGGTCGTGCAGCGCATCGGTCCCTACGGTGGCGTCTGGTCACGCCCGGGCGTGTGGCCTGGCGACGGCGGCTGGGTCTACATCCCGACCGCCTCGGGTGGCACCAGCGCATCCGGTTCTTCGGGCAACCTGCGCGTCTATCAGTACGGGATCTCCGGCTCCGGCACACCGACGTTGTCGCTGCAGGCAACCTCGACTGATGCCTTCGGCTTCTCCTCGAGCGCGCCGGTCATCACCTCTGACGGCACGACCTCTGGCACCGCCCTTGTATGGACCGTTTGGGCGCCGAACGGCGGCGGCACAGGCGCGCAACTGCGCGCCTACGACCCGATCCCGGTGGGTGGGCATCCGGTGCTGCGCTGGAGCGGGCCGGTCGGCACCTCCTCGAAGTTCGCGCTTCCAGGCGTCGGTGCAGGTCGTCTGTTCGTGGGCACGCGCGACGGCCACATCCTCGGCTTTGGCTCGCCGATCACGCCTGTGCTGAGCGGCTCGGCGACGGCCTTCGCGACGACGACCGTGGGCAACTCCGCGCAGAAGACGCTGACGCTGACGGCGACTGAAGCGCTGACGCTGTCGAGCCTCAACTCGAGCTCGTCGCAGTTCACGATCGGCACGACCACACCGGTCCTGCCGGCCACCCTCCCGGCCGGCCAGACGATTCAGGTACCGATCACGTTCTCACCGACCGCCACAGGCCCGCTCGGTGCGACGCTGACCGCCACGACGAGCACCGGCAAGACGGCGAGCTTCGCCCTATCCGGCAGCGGGCAGGCGGCGAGCGCCAAGCTCGAAGCCACGCCTTCGCTCGTGACCTTCGGCGGGACCGCCGTGGGCGGACACCTGTCGGGCAGCGCCACCTTCCGCAACGTCGGTGCTGCGCCGCTCACCGTGAACGCCGTGAAGCAGCCCGCCGCCCCCTTCGGCGTCAGCGGCGCGCCCGCCAGCGGCTCGACGATCGCACCAGGAGGCTCGGTCACGATCACGCTCAGCTTCGATCCGACGGCTACGGGCGCTTTCAGCGATGAAATCGAACTGGAAACGACCGGCGGCAACGTCGCTGTTGGCCTGTCGGGCAGCGCCGGCGAAGCGGGCGCTCTGCAGATCGCAAGCGAAACGAACGACTACGGCCAGGTCGCGCTCGGCGCCAGCGCAGCAAAAACGTTCAAGATCACGAACACGGGCGGCACGACCGTCACGATCACCAAGTCCAAGCCGCCGAGTGGCGGTGCTTTCAGCGCCACCACTACGCTCGCGGAGGGCAGCACGATCGCGCCGGGGGCAAGCGTCACCGAGAGCGTCACCTTCACACCGACGGCCGCCGGCGCGACGAGCGGCGTGTGGGAAATCAACGGCGATGACTCCACCGGCCTGCACGCCGTCAACTTCAGCGGCGCCGGCGTCGCCTCTGCCATCCCCGCACCCGCCACCCCTGCATGGTCGTTGAACGGGTCGGCAACGATCGCTACGGGAACTCTGAAGCTGACCGAAACAAAAGCCAACACGGTCGGCTCGAGCTTCTACAAGGCGCCGCTCGAATCGAGCCACCTGACGGTCGCCTATGACCAGACGATCGGCGGCGGCACCGGCGCCGACGGCCTGGCGGTGGTGCTCGCCGACCCCGCCTTCGCGACCCCCGCCTCGCTGGGATCGGGCGGCGCGGGGCTCGGCTTCTACGGCATCCGCGGCGCAGCGGTGGGCTTTGACACCTACAAGACCTCCACCGGCCCCTCGAGCAACTTCGTCGGCATCGCCGACAGCACGAAAGGCATACCCAGCGCGTGGGCCGCAACCTCGACAGCGATCCCGCCGCTGCGGGTAGGCACGCACCACATCGTGGTCTCGGCACAGAGCGGCACGCTCACGGTCTCGATCGACGGCACGCAGGCGCTCTCACGGGCGATCAAACTCTCGCCCACGGTGCTGCTCGGCTTCAGCGCCGCCAACGGCTCGTTGACCGACAATCACCAGGTCACGAACGTGAAAATCGAAGCCGGCTCACCTCCACCACCCCCGGCCACGCTCAAGCTCTCCAACACCGTCATTGCTCCCAGCGGCTCACCGCAAGCCAGCGCTGAAATGACGATCAGCGGCTCCTGCCCGACGGCCTTCACGACGGCGCCGCTCGCAAACGCTGCGACTGCGACGCCGAGCTTGAGCGGCGCGAGCGCAGGCTCTCTCTGCAGTATCGCCGAGACCGTTCCGACGGCGCCCGCAGGCTCCGCATGGAGCGCCACCGCATCGGTCAACGGCGGCGCAGCGCAGGCGCTGACGATCAACGGCGGCATCGCGTCGCTGCCCGCCTTCAGCCTGCAGGGTGGGCTCAACAGCGTCACCTTCACGAACACCTACCACGCGAGCGTGACCCAGGTTGTGCCCGACCCGAGCGCCGGCGGCTGGACACTCAACGGCTCGAGCACGCTGACGGGCGGCGAACTCGTGCTCACACCGGCCACCGCCAATCAGGCCGGCAGCGCCTTCTGGCCGCAGGCGATCGACCCGCGGGCGCTGCGCATCGAATATGACGCGAGCATCGGTGGCGGCACCGGCGCCGACGGTCTCGCGCTCGTCTTCGCCGACCCCGCCAAGGGTGCAAAACCGACATCGCGCGGCACGAGCGGCGGCGGCCTCGGCTTCTCCGGGATTGCGGGGCTCGCGGTCGCACTCGACGAGTACAAAAACGCGGTCAACCCCTCGAACAACTTCACCGGCATCGCCGATGGGCCGGTAGCGGGTCACACCGACATGCTGCACTGGCTCGGTACGGCCAATCTGCTCGCGCCGCTACAGGGCGCGACCCATCACATCACGGTCACGACCTCACCGACGGCGATCACGGTGGCCGTTGACGGGGCGCAGGTGCTCTCCCAAACCGTGGCGCTGCCGGCAAGCGTCTATCTCGGCTTCAGCGCAGGCACGGGCGGATCCACCAACCGCCACGCGATCGCGCACCTGAGCGTTACGCCGAGTCCCTAAGCGTCG
Organism: uncultured Solirubrobacterales bacterium; assembly: GCA_963785435.1. GTDB lineage: Bacteria > Actinomycetota > Thermoleophilia > Solirubrobacterales > Solirubrobacteraceae > Palsa-744. The sequence continues at coordinate 826,946 of CAWAVE010000005.1, read as the reverse complement.
GCGCGCCTAGAGCAGGTCGCGGTGCACGAACGTGAGCTTGACCACGGTGCGACAGACAACCGGCTCATAGCCCTGCTCATGCAAGCCCGCGATCAGACGCCGGGCTTCAGCGACCGAGCCCGTGTGGTGCAGCTGAACGTCGAAGACCTTCACGCCGAGCGCGTGCAGGTCCACGGTTGGAAGCACCTCGTACTCGCTGCCCTCGATGTCGAGCTTCAGCAGGTCGATCCGCTCGTCGCCGAACTCGGCCATCAGGGAGGGCAGGCTGCGACCGGGCAGCTCGATGAAGCGCTGCGAGTCATACAGCTTGGCGGCGGAAACCGACAGGCTCGCAGGGTCGTGCGTCACCTGCATGCGGATCGGCCCGTCGGTGGCGGCGATCGCCGCGTGGTGGACGCTGAAGCGCGGCTCATCGCCGGCCTGCTCACGCGCGCGCACGACATAGTCCTCCACCGCGTCGAATGAGCGGGCGCGAACGCCGTAGCGATTTATGAGATCCAGGTCGAAGCTGACGTCCCCGCCGGCGCCGACGAGATAACAGATCCACGACGGCTGAATCAGCTCGCCGGGCACGGCCCACCCGCCGTATGAGCTACCTAGATCGATGATGCCTGGGATCTCGTGTAGCTGCAGGCGCGGAACCTGCAGCTCGAACCAGCGGCGACGTAGCGCGCTTGACACCTTTGCCGGCCTGAGCTTGGCGAGCGTCGAGCGTCGTGCGACTTCGTCGCTGCCCCCACGCGACACCGTGCCCTGCTCGGGACCGGCAGCCTGGGCTCTCATGGCCTGCTCCGTCGCAGAGCCGCCAAGGTGTGCCTCGCCACGGAACTCGAGCCGGCGGTGCGCGGGCTTTCCAGCGGGATGATCCATCGCTCTCCGTTCACCATCGTCGTTTCGACGCTGGCGCTCGAGGCGTGTTCGAAGCTGCGGGATGGGACGGGGTTCAGCACGTGAGACTCCTTCTCGAACTGAGTGAGCCACGCCGGAATCCGGCGCGGCAGGGACCGTCGCGACGCACAGGCGCCGCGGAGCGGTCAACTCAGAGTCGAAGGACTGCGGGCCGCGGCGGCCCGGCGCGTGCAGCAGGACGCGGGCGCTCGGCGATGAGCCGACCCGGACTGCGCAGCAGCACGCTGAAGCGGCGCACGATGCTGGGGTTACACAAGCGCTTTGCGCTCCAAGCCGCCGCCATCACTGCGATCGACAGCGCCGCTACGCAGACCGTGGCCACGCCGTGCGCATCGTGATGGTCAGGTAGCGCAGCGTGGACGTTCAGGGCGCCCACGCCGAGCACGATGAGAACGCCGATCAGCGCGGGGAACCGACGATGACGCCTGAGCAGGCGATGAATCGTCCAGATCGGAGACACAAAAGCATCCTATCGACCAACGCCGCCGAGATAGGTCGTGTCTTGCCTGTAACGGGAAGGACCCCCGATGCATACCCGCCGACCATCGCCTGCCCTCGTCATTGCCTGCCTCGCGCTGTTCATCGCGCTCGGCGGCACAGCGGTGGCCGCACACCACTTCCTGATCACGAGCACCAAGCAGATAAAGCCGAACGTGCTCCGCGCGTTGCACGGCGCCAAAGGCGCGCAAGGGCCTCCCGGCTTGCCGGGACCCGCGGGAACGCCCGGTCCACAAGGACCCGTGGGACCGGTCAACCTGAGTGCGCTACGGATCGTGCGAGCACCCGATGTGCTCTTGCCTCCACAGAGCGAAGCAACGTCGGTGGCGACGTGTCCGAGCGGCTCGCACGTCGTCAGCGGTGGTGGCTGGACAGGCGTTGCCTTCTCGATCTACAGCGAGATGAGCGAAGACCACCAGAGCTGGATCATGCTCGCCTTCAACAACAGCGCGATCAACTCAAAACTCGAAACCAACCTCGAAGCGATTGCATACTGCGCCGGCGCGGGTCAGGCAGTTGCCGCCAGCTATCCGAGTGCGGCGCACGCGCGCGCGGTCAAGCAGGCCAACGCGATGCTTGCCAGGTGGCGGCGCGAACGCGTTGGCGCGAACGCCCCGTAGCTAACTCGCGTACATCGCCTCCACAGCCGCGGAGTACTTCTCGGCGATCGGCTTGCGCTTCAGCTTCATCGTGGGCGTGAGCTCATCGCCTCCCGGCAGCCAGTCGCCGGCCACGATCGTGAACTTCTTGATCTGTTCCACGCGCGCGAGCTTGGCGTTCGCGCCGTCGACGGCTTGCCCTACGGCTGCGATCACCCGATCGTCTGCGGCGAGCGCCTCGAGCGAGGTGTCCGCGATGCCCTCTTTCGCCGCCCACACGGGCGCGAAGTCCGCATCGAGCACGAGCAGGGCGGTGTTGTATGAGCGCGCGTCGCCGATGCAGCAGGCCTGTCCGATCAACGGCGAGGAGCTCTTCAGCGTGGCCTCGATGTTCGCCGGCGACATGTTCTTGCCCGCGGCGCTGATGATCAGCTCCTTCTTGCGATCCACGATCGTCAGGTAGCCATCTGCGTCAAAGACGCCAATGTCGCCCGTGCGCAGCCAGCCGTCCTCGGTGAAGGCCTCCTTGGTCTTTTCCGGGAGTTTGCGGTAGCCGAGCATCACGACTTCTGATTTGACGAGCACCTCACCGTCGCTGTCGAGCTTGATCTCCACACCGGGTGCGGCGGGGCCGACCGTGCCGATCTTGATCTTTCCGGGTGGGTTCACGCTGCCTGCGCCGCAGGTCTCGCTCATCCCCCACAGCTCCGCGAGCGGCAGGCCGATCGCGTGGAAGAACTCGAGCACCTCAACCGGCGTGGGCGCAGCACCCACGTTGATCGCCTCGACCTGATCGAGGCCGAGCATCGAGCGCAGCCCCGCAAAGATCTCTGCGTCAGCCTTGGCCACCTGCTCGCTCAGCTCCGCTGGCACCGCTTCATCGCGTTGCTCGAGGCGAACCTTCTTCACGCTCGCGTCGAGCGCCGCCTGCATCGCAGCGCGCTGCTCCTCGGGCTGACCCGCGATCATCGTCTCAAGACCCGCCTTCAGCTTCTCCCAGATGCGCGGCACCGCGAAGAACCAGCTCGGGCGCACTTCGGGGAGATATGAGAGCACCTGCCGCGGGTCATCACAGCAGGTGATCTGCAGCCCGTAGACGATCGGCAGGTAATGGTGGGCGTTGCGCTCGGCGATATGTGCGCTGGGAAGCCAGGAGATCACGCGACCGTCGCGCGGGAACTGAATCAGCACCTCCAGACCCTCCACGGCGGCGAGCAGGTTGCGGTGGATCAGCTGCACGCCCTTCGGCGGCCCAGTCGTGCCCGAGGTGTAGATCAGCGTGAGCACGTCGCTCGGCTTGATCTGTGCCACGGCCGCCTCGACGTCGAAGTCGGGGTTTGAGCCCTCGACCCCCGCAAGCGCGAGCGTGCCCTTGGGCGCATCACCATCGATCACGATCACGTGCTCGAGCCCCGGCAGCTCGCGGCGCGCCTCGAGCACCTGCGGCAGGTACTGCTGCTCGCAGATCAGCACGCGCGCTTCCGCGTCGTTCACGAGGTAGGCGATCTGCTCGGCGGTGTAGGTGTTGTAGATCGAAAACGGCGCCGCGCCGAGCATCATCGCGGCGAGGTCGCAGACGTGAAACTCCGGTCGATTGGAGAGCATCAGCGCGAGCGTCTCGCCGCGCTCCACGCCGAGCTTCGCGAGTCCACCTGCGAGCGCATCTACCCGCTCACGCAGCTCACCCCAGGTGATCGTGAACGCGTCGCCCTTGGTCCTGATCGCGATCTCATCAGCACGATCGGCTGCGGTCATGCGAAACGCCTCCGCGAGCGTGCTCGCTCCCGTCGCCCGGCGCTCGAGCGTCGTGGTCTCGCTGCCTGTCGCGTTCATTGCCTTCCTCCCACTCACGATTGACCCCACCCCCCAAGCCCTTCGTGGGCCTCCCTGGCCCAGCACCGATCATAGCCTGCGTCCTAGCACTAGGCTCGCCCTGTGCGAACCGGCGAAGTGGGTTTCTGGTGGCGATCGATCGGCGGTCCGCCGCCACCGCGCGCACCCCTCCAGGAGTCGCTGCTCGAAGCCGATGTGGCGATCGTCGGCGCGGGCTACACGGGGCTGTGGAGCGCCTACTACCTAAAGCGCGCCGCGCCCTCGCTGCGGATCGTGGTGCTCGAGCGCGAGTTCGCGGGCTTCGGCGCCTCGGGGCGCAACGGAGGCTGGGTCTCGGGTTTCTTTTCCGGGCCACCGCGCGTCTACGAGCGCCGCGGCGCGAGCTATGCGGCTTTGCAGCGTGCGATGTTCGCGACCGTCCTTGAGGTGGAACGCGTGCTCGCCGAGCAGCAGATCGAGGCGGACTTCTGCAGAGGCGGCCACCTCGGCGTCGCAGTCGGGAGCGCGCAGCTGCAACGTGTGCGCGGCGAAGTGCTCGAGGCACGTGATCACGGCTTTGACGAGCACGATCTGCGCGAGCTTTCGGCGGCGGAGCTTGCCGCGCGCGTACGGGTCGCAGGCGCGTGCGGCGCAAGCTTCTCGCCGCACGTCGCGCGCATGCACCCAGCCAAGCTCGTGCAAGGCCTCGCGGCGGCGGTGGAGCGGCTCGGCGTGAGCATCTATGAGCAGACGCGCGTCAGCGAGATCCGCCCTCACGAAGCAATCGTGCCGACGGGGGCGGTACGGGCGCGCTGGATTGTGCGCGCCACCGAGGGTTACACCGCAGGGCTTCGCGGCCTACGACGCGCGCTCGTGCCGATGAACAGCTCGATGATCATCACCGAGCCGCTCGGCGAGGAGCTCTGGCAGGAGGTCGGCTGGTCGGGCCGCGAGGCGCTGAGCGACAGCGCGAACGCCTACGTCTACCTGCAGCGCACCGAGGACGGCCGCATCGCGATCGGCGGGCGCGGCGTGCCTTACCGCTTTGGCTCGCGCACCGACGGTGCGGGTGAGACGGCCTCGGCGACGCTCGCGGCGCTCACGGCAAAGCTACACGCGATGTTCCCTGCGACGGCCGCCACGCCGATCGACCACGCCTGGTCGGGCGTGCTCGGCGTGCCGCGCGACTGGTGCATGTCGCTCGCCGCCGACCCGGCCACGGGAATCGCCTGGGCAGGCGGCTACGTGGGCGAGGGCGTCGCCGCAGCGAACCTCGCTGGCCGCACGCTGCGCGACCTCCTGCTGGGGAAGCAGAGCGAGCTCACAGAGCTCGCGTGGGTGGGACGCGAGCCTGACCGCTGGGAGCCCGAGCCGCTGCGCTGGGCGGCGATTCACACGGTCTATGCGCTCTACCGTCGCGCCGACCGCAGCGAGCTGCGCCGCAGTCGAGCCTCTCCGCTTGCGCGACTCGTGGACAGAGCCTCGGGGCGCCACTGAGCAGCGGCCGCTCTGAGAGACTGCCCCGGACGCCGACCCTGAGGAGTGAGGATGTCCTACGAGACGCTGCTTTACGAGAAGACCGCGGCGGTCGCCACGATCACACTGAACCGGCCCGAGCGGTTGAACACGATCGTGCCGCCTATGCCCGAAGAGCTCGAGGCGGCGGTGCACCACGCAAGCACCGACCATGAGGTCAAGGTGATCGTGCTGCGCGGTGCGGGGCGCGCGTTCTGCGCGGGCTTTGACTTCGGCGGCGGCTTTCACCACTGGGATGAGCAGCTGACGAGCGACGGCGCCTGGGACCCCGGCAAGGACTTCACGATGGCCACCTCGCCGAGCCTCGGTGTGGTGCCGCGCTTCATGAGCCTATGGCGCTCGCCCAAGCCCGTGATCGCCCAAGTTCACGGCTGGTGTGTGGGCGGCGGCAGCGACCTGGCGCTCTGCGCCGACCTCGTGATCGCCAGCGAGGACGCGCGCATCGGCACCTCCTACTCACGGATGTGGGGCTGCTACCTCACGGGCATGTGGCTCTACCGCCTGGGGCTCACGCGTGCCAAGGAGTACGCGCTCACGGGGCGTCCGCTGTCGGGACTCGAGGCCGTCGAGGCGGGGCTGATCAACGCCGCAGTGCCCTTCGCGAAGCTCGAGGAGGAGGTGCATGCGCGGGCGCAACAGCTCGCCGCGATCCCCATCTCGCAGCTGACCGCGATGAAGCTGATCGTCAACCAGGCCTACGAGAACATGGGCCTCGCCTCCACGCAGCTACTCGGACCGGTCCTCGACGGGCTGATGCGCAACACGCCGGACGCACAGCGCTTCATCGAGCTCGCAGAACGCGAGGGCGTAGGTGCAGCGGTCGCACAGCGCGACGCGAGCTTCGGCGATTACAGCCAGGCGCCGCCCAGCGAGCAGCCTGATCCGAGCAATGTGATCGTGCCTTAGCCGGAGCTACGCGGCGATTGCGACGCCCGCAGGGACGTAGTGCTCGATCGTCAGATCGTCGCGCTCCAACGCAAAGCGAACGCCGTCCTCAGCGAGCCGGTGAGCCTCAAAGTAGCTGTCAGCCACAGCGGTCCAACGAGGCACCTCAGGCGAGGTCGCGACCCACGTGTCTTTGTCCAGGCGATAGAGCACACGCACAATCATCACTTCTCACAGTAGCGCGAGGGCGTCGTGCTCGGCAAGGCCCACTTGGCTGCAAAGGATGTCCTTGACGGTTGAGGGACGGATGGTCTGATTGTCGTGGAATGCAAAGACGACGGCTGGGCGGTCGGGCGCCTCCATCTTGCGGTGCGAACCCTTCTGACGAACGATCCGATATCCCAACGGTTCGGCTTGTAGGACACGCAAGAGCTTCTTCGCCTTCAAGGACGGGAACTGGGCCACCGCGAGCACCATACGCGCCGCCTGAGACACAGTCGAGGATCGGCCTCCTAAAGACCGAGCCCCGCGATCAACCCCGTGGCAACCGAAGGGACCGATGCCGATCCCGCCACGTTTGTGGCCGTCACGAGCACGCGTACCGGCAGACCTAGATCGAGCACGCCGAGCAGGAACGTCGAGCTCGTCGCGCCCACGATGTTCGAGCATTTCGTGGGTGTGAGCACTTCGCACAGCTGCCACTGGTAGCTGTAGGCGATCGGCTGAGTACCGGTCCATGTTCCCGTCAGCGCGCTCAGCAGCTGGCCGATTTTCGCCAAGCCCGTGATCGTGGGCAGCGCCGTGTTAGCCGGGAGGATCCCTTTGACGAGCCCCGTTGCTGGCGTCGTCACCGAAGTCGACCCTGCAGCGTTCGTTGCCGTCACGACCACGTTCAGCGTCCTGCCGATCAACGCCGTGAGGAGGCTCAAGCTCGCGCCGCTCGCGCCCGCGATCGCTTTGCACGCTTTGCCTTCCGCGTTGCATTCCTGCCACTGATAGCTGTAGGAAATCGGCTGCGAACCCGTCCAACTGCCACTCCCAACACTCGCCGACTGCCCTTCCTGAAGCAGACCCGTGATCGACGGGAGCGCCGTGTTGCTCGGCAAGATGCCCGTAACGAGACCACTAACGGGTGTCGTCACAGAAGTCGAGCCGGCAGCGTTCGTGGCCGTTACGACCACATCGAGCGTCGAGCCGATCAGACCGGCGGCGAGGCTCAGCGCGGAGCCTTTCGCGCCGGCGATGTCTGCGCATGCTTTACCCGCAGCGTTGCACTGCTGCCACTGGTAGCTGTAGGAGATCGGCTGCGAACCACTCCAGCTGCCACTGCCCACGCTCAGCAGCTGCCCATCCTGCAGCAGCCCACTGATCGACGGAAGCGCCGCGTTGCTCGCCAGCAACCCCGCGATGAGCCCACTCACAGGCGTCGTCACCGAGTTCGATCCCGCGACGTTCGTGGCCGTCACCACGACGTCGACGGTCGAGCCGATCAAGCCTGCGACGAGCCCCAGCGTCGACCCGGTGGCGCCGCTGATGTCGGTGCACGCTTCGCCTGCGGCGTTGCACTTCTGCCACTGGAAGCTGTAGCCGATCGGTCCAGAGCCTGACCAGTTACCAGGGTTGACGTTGAGCAACTGCCCGTCCTGCAACAGCCCCGCGATCGAGGGAGCTCCCGTATTGCTCGGCACAAGCCCCGCGATGAGGCTCGTGAGTGGCGTCGTGCTCGAGCTCGAGCCGGCCGCGTTCGTGGCGGTCACGACCACATCAAGCGTCCTGCCGATCAGTCCAGCGACCAAGCCCAACGTCGAGCTCGTCGCGCCCGCGATGTTCGAGCACGCTTCGCCGGCGGCGTTGCACGCTTGCCACTGGTAGCTGTAGCTGATCGGTTCGCTGCCCGACCAGCTACCCGTGCCGACGCTCAAGAGCTGCCCGTCCTCGAGCAAGCCGGTGATGGCCGGCAGCGCGATGTTGCTTGGCAGGATGCCCGCGATCAACCCTGTCACCGGGCTCGTGACAGACGTCGAGCCGGCGGCGTTGGTGGCGGTCACGACGACGCTCAGCACACCCGCGATGTCCCCCGCGGTCAGTTTCAAGGACGAGGTGCTCGCTCCGGCGATGTCGTGGCAGTCGAGCCCGAGCGCGTTGCAGAGCTGCCACTGGAAGCTGTAGCTGATCGGTTCGCTGCCCGACCAGCTACCGGTGTCGACGTTCAGCAACTGCCCGTCCTGGAGCAACCCCGTGATCGCCGGAGGCACTGCAATTGCGGGCAGCACGGCCGCGATCGGGCTCGTTTCAGCGGAGCTCGCCGTGGCGGCGCCGAGCGAGCTCGTGGCCGTTACAACCACGACGAGCTTGCTGGCTAGGTCCACGACGCCCAACGTGTAGCTCGCCGCCGTGGCGCCCGCGATGTCCTGGCAGCCGCCGCCTGTGATCTGGCAGCGCTGCCACTGATAGCCGTAGGTGAACGGCCCGGTGCCGCCCCAGCCGCCGCTCGCGGCCGTTAGCGTCTGGCCGTCTTGAAGGCTGCCGGAGATCGTCGGCGGGGAGGTGCTCACGGGCGCTCCCGGGATGATCCGCTTGCTCGCGCTCGAGGTCGCGCTTGCGCTGCCCACGGAGTTGGTCGCGGTCACGATCGCGCGCAGACGTCCACCGATCTGCGAGCTCGCCGCGCGATAGCTCGCTTCGGTCGCACCGGGGATAACGCTGCAGGCTTCGCCGAGAGCGTTGCACGCCTCCCAGCGGTAGCTGTAAGTGAACGGCGGCGTGCCCTTCCAGGCCCCTGTGCCGGCGCTCAGCAGCTGCCCGTCCTGCCCGATGCCCACGATCTTCGGTGCGGCTTTCTTAGCGGGCGCGGCGGGTGCGACGAGCGCGCTTGGCCCAGAGGTCGCCGACGCAGAACCGGCTTCGTTGGTGGCACTCACGACCACGCGCAGCGTGTGGCCCACATCCTGATGGGTCGCCTTGTAGGAGGCTTTGGAGGCACCGGCGATGGCTTCGCAGCCGGATCCCGAAGCGTCGCAACGCCGCCAAGCGTAGCTATAGCCGAGCGGCGCCTGCCCGCTCCATGCGCCTTTGACGGCTTTCAGCCGCAGGCCGTCGCGCGCGCTACCCGCAAGCGCGGGTCCCGTTTCGCTGACGGGCGCGCCTGAGCCGGCGGCGAGCGCGGAGCCGGCATTGAGCAGCCCGAACAGCACGACGAGCAGTACTCGGACGAGCGGCAAGCAACGCGAGGCTGCGCCCCGCTCGTGGGGGCGCAGCTCGCTTACGTTTACGCCAGTGACGAACGTAAACGTGCTCCCGCCTGCGCGCTGAGCACGCGTGGCGCACCTTCTCCTCATAGCCCTCTCCCCCCATTCCCCGTCCCTTGGAATCGATCCCGATCATAAGAGACATACCCGTTTTCGATCAACCCCAAACATATATTTTCTGTGGGAGTACGAGACTCGGCTCCGGCGGGTGCGAGATGTACAGCTCAGCATCAGGCCCCTGCCGATTGCTACGCAGCTGGCTCTCAGACCCGCCCGCGCACCGCACGAGCGCCGTCAAGCGCCGAGAGACCGCATCGAATCCACGCAGCCTGGGTTACAGCCAACAGAAGACGCAGATAAGAAACAAACCGTCCCCTGCGAACGGCAGACCTCCCAAGAAGGAGAAGGCAAAAGATGCGTTCATTCAGATTGACCTCGGCCGTCGTGGCCGCGGCAACGGCGTTGGCGCTCGTTCCGGCAGGAGCCTCCGCCGCCCGTAATCATCATGTGAGGCTCGGCAAACACGCGCTCGGCGCGGGCAACTGCCGGATCACGATCATCGCCGAACCGCACATCGTGATCAGCGGCGAATCGGCACAGATCACAGGACAACTGCTCTGCCCCAGCGGAGTCGAAACAACTGGACAGGCACTCACCGTCTACGAGCGCCTCGCCGGCGCAGGCGGCTTTCAGCCACTCCCGGCAACGACGACCGGCGCGGGTGGCTTCTACTCGGTGATCGCTCCCTCGCTCAGCGAGAACACCACCTTCTACGCCGCCACAGCGGGCGGACGTAGCGCCACACGCGTCGTGAAAGTGTCGCCGCAGGTGACGCTCAAAGGGCCCGCGGAAAACGTGCAGCTCTTCACGGGACGGCGCGGCGCGCAGATCTTCTCCGGGGTGGTCTCTCCGGCCGACACCGGTGCGGAGGTCGTGCTGCAGCGTGAGAACGCGAGCGCAAACGAAGAATGGGGCGTGATCCAGCGCAGCATCGTGGGTCCGGGCGGCGTCTACTCCTTCACGCACGTGTTCGGTAGGCCCGGCGAGGCGAACCTGCGCGTGGTCGTGCGCGCACACCGTCGCATCTCGGTGCGCGGCGTCTCGAACACGCTTTCCTACTCGATCTCCCAGCACCAGAACCCGCGTCTGACGCTGAACTCGAGCGCAGACCCGATCTCATACGGGCAGACCGTCACGCTCAGCGGCGTCGTGGCCGGCGCCGTGAGCAAGCCCGTCACGCTGTTCGCGCGCAGCAAAGAAGGCGCGTTTGCAGCGGTGGCCACGGGCACCACGGACGCGAGCGGCAACTACTCGTTCCCGCAGACGCCCCAGGAAAACACGATCTACCGGGTGAGCTCCGGCGGTGTGAACTCGGCGCTGCTGTTCGAGGGCGTCAAATACGTGCTGACCGCGAGCGTCTCGGGCACCACCGTGGCCTCTGGGCAGTCGTTGACGTTCTCGGGCACGGTCACGCCCAACCGCCTCAGCGGCGGCGTGGGACACGTGGTCTACCTCGAGCGCCAGAACGTGTTCGGTGGTGGCTACCACGTAGTGGACGTGGCGACGGTTGCCGCGGACTCCACCTACGTGATCAACCACGCCATCTTCGGCTCCGGCGAAGAGGTCTTCCGGGTGAAGGTTCCCGGCGACCCGCTCAACCAGGCGATCTCGAGCGCGCCGTTCTCGATCAAAGTGACGCCTGCCCCGCTCACGGCTCTGAGCCCGCGCCCTCAGAACAAGCTGCCGGGCGAAGGCAAGGTCTAGTTCGGGGGGACGCCCCGGCGTCCCCGTCTCGCGCGTCATGTGGCCGTCCCTCCGGGGCGGCCACTGCCGCTTAAGGGGCTAGGCAGCCACCGCGCGCGACTCCAGGTGCGCGCCGACCTTGCGCTTGACTCGCTGTAGCGCGTTGTCGACCGTCTTGGTGTCGCAGGTGAGGCGCTCGCCGACCTGCTCGTAGGAGTAGCCGTCGAGATACAGCGAGAGCACGCGGCTCTCGAGCTCTGAGAGCGCCGTCGAGAGGCAGCCCACGAGCGAGCGCAGCTCCTCCGAGGAGATCACCTGGTTGACCGGGTCGTGGACCGTGGGGCCAGGCAGCATCTGGTCGAGCGTGGGCACGTCATCGCCGCTGCCCGCAGGGGTCGAGGAGAAGGAGACGTACTGGTTCAGCGGCGTGTGCTTGTTGCGCGTGGCCGTCTTCACCGCCGTGATGATCTGACGCGTGATGCAGAGCTCGGCGAAGTTACGGAAGCTCGACTCGCGATCGGTGCGGAAGTCGCGGATCGCCTTGTAGAGGCCCACGAGGCCCTCTTGGATCAAATCGTCGGCGTCGCCGCCGGCGAGGAAATACGAGGAGGCCTTTAGGCGCACAAAGCCGTGGTAGCGGCGCACAAGGCGCTCATAGGCGTTGCGGTCCCCCTGCTTCGCCAAGGCGATCAGGAATGTATCCTCGACCTTAGGTTCAGAGTTCGGGTTATGGGAGATACGGGCCACGAGCAGATCCTTTCTCGGGAGACCGCCGTCAGGCAGCCCCGATTTGCTCAGTGGCGCACTCCTCCCCTGGCGCCAAAGCTATTCAATTCCTAGGGTTTCTCAACCTTAGGTTCAGCGTTACGTTGGCGGCAGACTCGCACAGTTATGAACCCTTGTCAAGCGTGCCGGCCCGCTGTTGCAAGATCTCGTACAGAATCGCCGCTGCCGCGGCGCTGACACCCAACGACTCGACGTTGCCGAGCAGCGGCAGCGCGATCAACTGGTCGCACGCGCCCGCCACCCGCGGGCGCAGCCCGCTGCCCTCGCTGCCGAGCACGAGCACCACACCACCACCGCCGTAGTCGGGCTCGTCGTAACCCACGGAGCGCTCCCCACCGGGCTCCTGCTCGGCGCTTGCGCCGTAGCGCCAACAGCCCGCCTGGCGAGCCTCGGCGAGAAAATCGGCGAGGTTGCGCACGCGCGCCACGCGCAGATGCTCGACCGCACCCGCTGATGCCTTGCAGACCGCAGGCGTGACCTCCGCGGCGCGGCGCTCGGGGATCACCACGCCCGCCGCGCCGGCGCACTCCGCGGTGCGACAGATCGAGCCGAGGTTCTGCGGATCCTGGACTTGGTCGAGCGCGACGATCAGCGGCCTATCGAGCGCGAGCATCTCCGCGGCGCCTGCGTAGGGGTAGGGACCCACCTCGGCGCAGATGCCCTGGTGTGCGGCCGAGCCGCTACGACGCTCCAGCTCCTCCGCGGCGACAGTTTTCACCTCACAGCCTGCTAGCCAGGGCTCACGCGCGGCGCCCCCCGCCGCCCAGATCTCGCCGACCGCATGTTTGCGCCGACCGCGCAACGCCTCGCGTACCGGGTTGCGTCCGTAGACGATCACAGCGGCAAAAGCTCGAAGCCGCCCGCTACGTCACGGACCTCCCAGCCGCGCTCGGCGAGCTCCTCACGCAGCGCATCGGCGGCGGCAAAGTCACGCGCGCCACGCGCCTGCTCACGACGCTCGGCCAGCTCGCGCACCTCCGCGGGCGCCTGCGCAGCAGCCTCGAGCAGGCTCTCAAGACCCACCACCGAGAGCATCTCGCGCAGGTCCGCATCACCGCTCGCCCCAAGCTGGCCGGCGGCTCGCAGCCATTCGTTCATCTGCGCCAGAGCCAGCGGCGTGTTGAAGTCGTTGGCGAGCGCGTCGAAGAAGGCGTGACGGAAGCCGTCGAGATGCTGCTTCTCTGCGAGATCACCCGGTTTGGTCGAGCCCGCGCCCAGCCGTCGTCCAGCCTCGCGGATGCGGTTGACGTTGGCCGCGGCCTGCTCTAGGGCGCTTTGCGAGTAGGCCAGCGGCTGGCGGTAGTGGCCGGAGATCAGATACATCACGAGCGTCAGCGCGCCGTTGGCCGCGAGCACCTCGTGTAGCGGCGCGATGTTTCCGACCGACTTGGCCATCTTCTCGCCGGTGAACTGGATCATGCCGTTGTGCATCCACAGCTTCGTCAGCTCCGCTCCGCGCGCAGCGCGCGTCTGGGCGGCCTCGTTCTCGTGGTGGGGAAAGACGAGATCGGAGCCGCCGCCGTGGATGTCGAAGCCCACGCCCAGCAGCTGCTCGGCCATCGCCGAGCACTCGATGTGCCAGCCTGGGCGGCCCTCCCCCAGGGCGTCTGCCAGGAGGTGTCCTCGCCCTGCTTGTGCGCCTTCCATAGCGCGAAGTCGAGCGGGTCCTCCTTGCGCGCGGTGCTGGCGGCGCCCGCCGCATCCTCGCCCTGGTCCATGTGCTCGAGCAGCCGGTGCGAGAGGCTGCCGTAGCGATCGTCGGAGCGCACGCGGAAGTAGACGTCCCCGTCGGCCGCGTAGGCGTGCCCGTGGTCGATCAGCGCTTGGATGTAGTCCACGATCGGGCCGATCGTCTCGGAGGCGAGCGGCTCGTGCTCGGGGCGTCCAAGCCCGAGCGCGTCGGTGTCGGCGCGGTACATCTCGCTCATCTCCGCTGCGAGCTCCGCGCTTGGCCGTCCCTGCGCGCGGGCCGCGTCATAGATCTTGTCGTTGACGTCGGTGATGTTGATCACGAGCTTGACCTCATAGCCCTCGTGCAGGAGGAAGCGTCCCAGCAGGCTGAAAACGACGAAGGGCCGCGCGTTGCCGACGTGGATGCGGCTGTAGACCGTCGGGCCACAGGCATAGATGCCGACACGACCGGGGTCGCGCGGCTCGAGCGCGCGCAGCTCGCCGCTGAGCGTGTCGTGAATAACTATCCGGCGCATCGCCGCGCAACCCTAGCGTTCGACGCGCCGTGCGTCAGTCGGCGCTGCGCAGGCCGGCGACCGCAAGCGCGGCGACGCCCTCGCCGCGCCCCACGAAGCCGATCCCCTCGCCGGTGCTCGCCTTGACGTTCACGCGCTCGATCTCCAGGCCGAGCACCGCGGCCAGGCGCTCGCGGATCGCGGCGCGGTGCGGTGCGAGCTTGGGCGCTTCGATGATCACCGTGCAGTCCACGTTCACGGGCTCTAGCGCGCGTGCGGCGAGCAGCGCGAGGACCTCGCGCAGCAGCTCGATCGAGTCAGCGTCGCGCCAGCGCTCCTCGGTGTCGGGGAAGTGCTCGCCGATATCGCCTAGGCCGCCGGCGCCGAGCAGCGCGTCGATCAGCGCGTGCGTGAGCACGTCGGCGTCGGAGTGACCTTCAAGACCCTGCTCGTGGGGGATCTCCACGCCGCCGATCACCAGTCCTCGCCCCGCGCCGAGGCGGTGTGAGTCATAGCCGATACCCATCAGCGTCATCGCTCAAAGCCCGCCTGCGTCTCGTCTGCGCCGATCGGCTCCATGCGTCGCGCGCCGCCCTCGAACACGCATAGCTCCTGCACACCGAGCGCGTCCAGCTGCGCGAGCGCTTGCTCGTAGTCGGCGCCGACGTCCTCTGGTCGGTGCGCGTCGCTGGAGAGCGCGATCGGCACCTCCGCCTGCACGCACATCTCGAGAAAGTCGTGCGACGGGTAGAGCTCGCCCGCGGGCTTGCGCAGACCCGCGGTTGAAAGCTCCACCGCGAGCCCTGCTTCGGCGATGGCGTCCACGGCGGGCTCGTAGTAGCGACGCAGATCGCCCTCGGGGCGTCGCGCGGCGTGCTCTTTGGTGCCCCAGTACTTGACGAGATCGGGGTGCGCGATGATGTCGAACAGCCCGCTGCGCGCGCTCTCGGCGATCGTCGCGAAGTAGCGCTTCCAGACGTCCTCGGCGCTACGCGCGCCGTCCCAGACGCTGTAGTCGTCCATGTCGAGCGCACCATCGCGCAGGAAGTGCACGGAGCCAACCACGTAGTCGAAGTCGCGTGCCTGCAGCAGGTTGGCGATGCGATCCTCGGCGCCGGGCACGAAGTCCGCCTCGATACCGAGCCGTAGGTCGGTCTGCTCGCGCACGAAGCCGCAGTACTCATCGAGATCGTCGCGCGCGTATTCGCGCCACAGGGGGTGCTGCCAGATCGCAAGCGCCTGCGTGAAGCGGTAGACGTGCTCGGAGACGCCGAGCTCAGCGATGCCGCGGCGGCTGGCCGCGCTGCGGTAGCGCTCGACGTTGCCCGCGGTGAACCACTCATCGGCACTCGCCTGCACGTCGTCGGGACGCAGATGGAGGTGGTAGTCGCTCAGCACCGCGCGCGATTCAAGCAGGATTTCGCGTCGCGGCCCTAGCTGCCGTCCGCGGAGCGCCCGGCGAGCAGCAGTTCGGCCATCTGCAGGTCGAGCGGCGTGGTCACCTTGAGGTTCTCATCGCTCGAGTGCACGACCACCACACGACCGCCCGCGCGCTCGATCAGCCAAGCGTCGTCGGTGGCGCGCGCGAGCTCCGCGACGGGCACCTGCAGCGCGCGTTCGAGCACGACACGACGAAAGACCTGTGGCGTCTGCACGGCCCACAGCTTGCCACGGTCGAGCGTCTCTGTGACCGCGCCGCTCTCGCCGAGGCGCTTGATCGTGTCGGTCACGGGCACCGCCGCGATCGCGGCGTCAGCGCCTCGGTCGTTGGCGAGCGCGGCGATCACCTCGGCGGCGAGCTCGGGGGTGAGCAGCGGCCGCGCGGCGTCGTGCACGAGCACCGCATCGCCTGGGCCTGCGGCGGCGAGCGCCCTGCGCACCGAGTCTGAGCGCACCGCGCCCCCGGCCACGCCCGTGACGCCCTGCGGCGCCTCGCTGCCCGCGGGCAGCGCTACGACGATCTCCTCGATGCCCGCCACCGCCTGCAGCGCGTCGATGCTCCACTGCAGAAGCGGACGACCCGCGAGCGCGACGAACGCCTTCGGGCATCCAGCGCCGAGGCGCTCGCCGCTGCCGGCGGCCACGATCAGCGCAACGGTCATCTGAAGGCCCGGGACTGTCGCGCACGCGGCAAGCGCACCGCGCTCGGTGCTGCCGCGTGCGCGAAAGCCTCGTCTACTTGGCGCCGGCCATGGCCATCTGCGAGTTGGCCGAGTCGGCGAGCAGCTCGTCGAGGTAGCTCTCGGCCTCCTCCTCGTCCTTGTCGAGCGCGTACATCAGCTCGGAGGCGAGGATCTTCTTGGTGCGCGTGTACATCTGCTTCTCACCCGTGGAGAGGCCCTTCTCGCTCTCGCGTAGCGAGAGGTTGCGCACCACCTCGGCGAGCTCATAGATGTCGCCGGTCTTGATCTTGTCGCGGTTGTGCTTGAAGCGCCGGTTCCAGTTCTTCGGCATCTCCGAGACCGCGTCGCGAAGCACGTGGAGGACCTTCTTGACCGTCTCCTCGTCGATTACCCGGCGCAGGCCCGCCAGGGCGGCGTTCTCGGTGGGGACGCGGACGGTCATGTCGTTGTGGAGAATCTTGATCGTGAGGTACTCACGACGTTCGCCGAGGATCTCCATCTCCTCCTTCTTCAGCACCTTCCCCGCACCGTGGTGGGGGTACACGACGTGGTCGCCAAGCTCGAACTCGATGTACTCGACTTCGCGCGTGACCTCGATGTCCTCTGTCAGCTCGTCTTCAGTTACTTGTGCGGGAATGGGTGTCCTCCTTCGTTGCGACCGACCCGGTGGGCGGCCCTTGACTCAAGTCTGTAGGTAGCGATCCACGAGGTTCAGCTCCTGCAGCCGGCGCAGGCCCTCGCGGATGTCTTTGGCGCGGATCTCGCCCACGCCCTCGACGCCCTCGAGCTCAGCGTCGCTGGCTGCGAGCAGCTCGTCGAGGCCGCCGAATTCGTTGACGATGTGCGTCACGACGATCCTCGGTAGCCGCGGAATGCGGCCGAGCACGCGGAAGCCGCGCGGCGAGACGGGATAGTCGAGCGTGTTCAGCTTGCGGTCATAGCCGAGCAGCTCAGCCAGGCGACCGAAGTCGAGCAGGTCCTGGTGCGCGAGCCGTCCGATCTCCTCGAGTGCCGCGGCGAAGGCCTCATCGGAGTAGCTCGAGAGGTAGTCGCGCACGAGCGCAGCCTTCTCGGCGGCGGCACCGACCATCGTCTCCTCGAGCTGCATCTCGATCAGGCGCCCCTCGCTGCCGAGCTCGACGATGTAGCGCTCGATCTCAACCGCCATGCGCGTCACGAGCTCTGAGCGCTGCAGCACTGTGAGCACGTCGTGCAGCGTCGTGCCGCCCTCGAACTCGAGCGCTGTCAGGCGCGTTGAGACCTGATCGAGGCGCGTGCGGAACTTGTCCAGCGTGGCCAGCGCCTGGTTGGCCTTGGCGAGCACGATCGGGATGTCCTCGAGGATGTACTTGATGCCGTCCACATAGACCGAGACGACCTCGCGGCGCTGTGAGATCGCGATCACGAGCGCGTCGGTCTGCTTGGAGACGCGCTCTGCGGTGCGGTGGCGCGTGCCCGTCTCGTGCGAGAGGATCGTCGGGTCGGGCATCAGCTGCACGTTTGCCATCGTGATCTTGGTGGCGTTCGCGTTGAGGATGATCGCGCCGTCCATCTTTGCGATCTGATAGAGAAACGCGGGCGTGTAGTCGATCTCGAGCTTGATGCCGCCGGAGTTCAGGAAACTGAGGTCTTCGGGCTCGCCGATCACGATCAGACCGCCCGTGCGCGCGTGCAGGATGCTCTCGATGCCCTCCCGCAGCGCGGTGCCGGGCGCGATCATCTCCAGCGCCCTCATAAGCCCAGGATCCGGTCGTACTTCGTTGTCTACATCTTCTCCGGATCTTGGAGCCACATCCCTAATTCTAGGGCATTTTTCGATTCTTCAGCGTCTCGTGGACGGTCTCTCACCTGCTATGGAGCCATTCGAGCGCGAGCGGGCTAAGCGGCACCGTCGAGCGCACTGGCCGTGTGCAGCGTACGCGGTGCGCTCGACGCGCCCGAGTCGCCCACCAGCGCGATCGGCGAGGAGGCGCGCTCGGCTGCTGGGCGTGCACCGCCGCCGGGGCCGGCCGGCAGAGCGGCCGCCAGTGCGTGGCGTAGCGTGAGTGCCTCACGGGCTGCGCCGCCGCTCCCTGGGGGCGCGATCACGTCCTTCAGACCGTGCTTGGCCGCCTCCTGCAGACGCCGCTCTGGGTGTCCAACCCAGCGCAGCTCGCCGGTCAGGCCGAGCTCGCCGAAGCAGCCGCGCGGGCTGCCGGCGATCGCCACGCCACGACTGGCGCTGGCCACCGCGAGCGCCACCGCCAGATCACAGCCGGGCTCCTCCACGCGCACGCCGCCGACGACGTTCACGAACACGTCAGAGCCGCCGGTCTTGACGTTGCCATGGCGCCCGAGGATCGCGAGCACGAGCGCCAAGCGGTTGCGGTCGAGCCCTGAGACCACCCGCCGTGGCTGTTCGAGCTCTGAGGGCGCGACGAGCGCCTGCACCTCCACGAGCAGCGGCCGCGAGCCCTCCATCGCCGCGAGCACCACGCTGCCGGGCGCACGCGTGGCCTCCGCGACGAAGCGCGCCGAAGCGTCGAGCACCTCAACGAGCCCGCCCTGGCGCATCTCGAACAGGCCCGCCTCATTAGTCGAGCCAAAGCGGTTCTTCAACGCGCGCAGCTCGCGGTAGGGACGCTCGCGCTCGCCTTCGAACTGCAGCACGCAGTCGACCAGGTGCTCGAGCACGCGCGGTCCCGCCAATGCACCGTCCTTGGTCACGTGCCCGACCAGGATCACCGCGATGCCGCGTGCCTTCGCCAGCTGCATGATCCGCCCCGCGACCTCGCGCACCTGGGCCACCGACCCGGGCGTGCTCGACAGCTCAGCCGCGCCGAGCGTCTGCACCGAGTCGATCACGCACGCATCGGGCGCCTGCTGTGCGAGCGTGTCGAGCACCGTGTCGAGGTCCGTCTCGGCGAGGATCGGCACCCCCAGCGCGTGTGGCCCGAGGCGCTCGGCACGCAGACGCACCTGCTCGGCGGACTCCTCGCCGCTGACGTAGAGCGTGCGCTGACCGGCGCGCTCGAGGTGCCCGAGCACCATGTTCGTGAGCGTCGACTTGCCGATCCCCGGTGAGCCTCCGAGCAGCACCAGCGAGCCCGGCACGAGGCCGCCGCCGAGCACGCGGTCGAGCTCGCCGATACCCGTCGACATGCGCTTCACGGCCACCGCGCCGACCTCGCGCAAGGGCAGCGGCACGACCACGCCGCCCCCGTCAGGGCCGCCCGCTGCAGGGCCGTCGCGACGTGCCTTGGCGGCGGAACGAGCGCCGCGCGCGGCGGGCGCCACGCGCTCCTCGATCAGCGTGTTCCATGCCTCACAGCCGGGACACTGACCGTGCCACTGCGCCGAGGAAAAGCCGCACTGCGAGCAGACGTGGATCGTGCTGCGAGCCATTCATCCAGCCTACGGGCCGGGGGGGACGGCTCTGTGAAAGGACTGCTGCGCGCCTACTGCTCGTCGACTGCGGGGTCGCTCTCCGCGGGCAGCTCGCCCTCGACCAGCTCCTCCACCACAGCGCCTTCGGCGCCGACCGCGACCGGTGTCTTCTGCTTCTTGGGGTTCACGATCGAGAGGCGCACCTCGCCCTCCTGCTCGCCCTCGGCCGGGTCGACCACGACGGTCGCGCCAGGCGTGAGCTGCTCGCGCAGCACGAAGTCTGCAAGCGGGTCCTCGATGTAGCGCTGGATCGCGCGACGCAGCGGTCGTGCACCCATCGCCGGATCCCAGCCCTTTTCGACGAGCAGGTCCTTGGCGGGCTCGGTCAGCTCCAGCTGCAGCTCGCGCTCGGCCATCGACTCGCGGATGCGCAGCAACAGCAGCTCGACGATCTGCTTGATCTCCTCCTTCTGCAGCTTGTGGAAGACGATCACGTCGTCGATGCGGTTGAGGAACTCGGGACGGAACACTTTCTTGAGCTCGCCCATGATGCGGTTCTTCATGTCGTCGTAGGTGATGCCCGTCTCGTCGTCGGAGACCGCGAAGCCGAGCGGCGTGTTGCGCGCGATCTCAGCAGCACCGATGTTCGAGGTCATGATCACGATCGCGTGGCGGAAGTCGACCGTGCGACCCTGCGCATCGGTCAGGCGTCCGTCCTCGAGGATCTGCAGCAGGATGTTGAAGACATCGGGGTGCGCCTTCTCGATCTCGTCGAGCAGCAGCACGCTGTAGGGCTTGCGGCGGATCGCCTCGGTCAGCTGGCCGCCCTCGTCGTAGCCGATGTAGCCCGGAGGCGAGCCGACGAGGCGCGAGACGGCGTGCTTCTCCATGTACTCGGACATGTCGATGCGGATCAGCGCGTCGTCGTCGCCGAACAGGAACTCTGCGAGCGTGCGCGCGAGCTCGGTCTTGCCGACGCCCGAGGGGCCGAGGAAGATGAACGAGCCGGTGGGGCGCTTGGGGTCCTTCAGGCCCGCGCGCGAGCGGCGGATCGCCTTGGAGATGACCTCGATCGCGGGGTGCTGGCCGATCACGCGCTTGTGCAGTTCGTCCTCCATGCGCATCAGCTTCTGCGTCTCGGCCTCGGTGAGCTTGAACACGGGGATGCCGGTCCACATCGAGACGATGTCCGCGATCTCCTCCTCGCCGATCGAGGGGCGCTCGCCCGTCTCGCCAGCTTCCCATGCCTGCTCGAGCTCGCGTTTCTTGTTCGTCAGCTTGCGCTCCTTGTCGCGCAGGGCTGCCGCCTTCTCGAACTCCTGAGCCTCGATCGCCGCCTCCTTCTCGCGACGCGTGGTCTCGACTTCGCCCTCGAGCTCGCGGTTGGCGGGCGGCGAGGTCATCGACTTGATGCGCATCCGCGAGGCGGCCTCGTCGATCAGGTCGATCGCCTTGTCGGGCAGGAAACGGTCGGAGATGTAGCGGCTGGCCAGCTCGCCCGCCGCGCGCAGCGCCTCGTCGGTGATCTGCACCTTGTGGTGCTGCTCGTAGCGGTCGCGCAGGCCGCGCAGGATCTCCACGGTCTGGTCGATCGTGGGCTCATCGACGGTGATCTTCTGGAAGCGTCGCTCGAGCGCGGAGTCGCGCTCGAGGTACTTGCGGTACTCGTCCAGGGTGGTCGCGCCGATCGTCTGCAGCTCGCCGCGCGCGAGCGCAGGCTTGAGGATCGAGGCCGCGTCGATCGCACCCTCGGCGGCGCCGGCGCCGACGAGGTTGTGGAGCTCGTCGATGAACAGGATGATGTCGCCGCGCTGGGTGATCTCCTTCATCACCTTCTTCAGGCGCTCCTCGAACTCGCCGCGGTACTTCGAGCCGGCGACGAGCGCGGCCAGATCGAGCGTGTAGATCTGCTTGTTCTTCAGCAGCTCGGGCACCTCCGAGCTCGTGATGCGCTGGGCCAGGCCCTCCACGACGGCGGTCTTGCCCACGCCCGGCTCGCCCACGAGCACAGGGTTGTTCTTCGTGCGCCGCGAGAGGATCTGCATGATCCGCTCGATCTCGGTCTCGCGTCCCACGCACGGGTCGAGCTTGCCCTCGGCGGCCAGCTTCGTCAGGTTGCGCCCGAACTGGTCGAGCAGCTTCGAGGACTTCTTGCCCTCGCCCGGTGCTCCCTGTGCGCCCGTGCCGGAGCCGGCCGAGGAGCCCTGGCGGCGCCCGCCGG
Source organism: uncultured Solirubrobacterales bacterium (assembly GCA_963785435.1). Lineage (GTDB taxonomy): Bacteria > Actinomycetota > Thermoleophilia > Solirubrobacterales > Solirubrobacteraceae > Palsa-744. The sequence goes on along the minus strand of CAWAVE010000005.1, from coordinate 805,034 downwards.
GACCTGAGAGCATGCGGATCACCTCGTTGCGGATCTTCTCGGAGTCGGCGTCGAAGTCGAGCAGGATGCGCGCGGCCACGCCCTCGTTCTCACGCACCAGCCCGAGCAGGATGTGCTCGGTGCCGATGTAGTTGTGGCCGAGGCTCAGCGCCTCGCGCAGCGCGAGCTCGAGCACCTTCTTGGCGCGCGGCGTGAACGGGATCTGACCGGAGGTGACCTCCTCACCGGAGCCGACGATGCGCACGACCTGCGCGCGCACGCGCTCGACGGTGATGTCAAGGCTCTCCAACACTCGTGCAGCGAGACCCTCCTCCTCGCGCAGCAGCCCCAGCAGGATGTGCTCGGTGCCGATGTAGTTGTGCTTCAGCGTCCGCGCCTCCTCCTGCGCGAGGACGACCACTTGCCGGGCCCGTTCGGTGAATCGCTCGAACATTGTGTGATTCCTTCCTACCTAGGACGGTGCCTCAAGAGCTTTGTGGTCCAAATAACGCCTTGGGAGCCAGTCTACCAATCGTCCCCCTTGCGTTATCGGGGTCATCGGCATGCGAGGCGCGCGCCTTGACCTCAGGCGGGAGGCCGGGCGCGGCACCGCGCGGGCGGCGGCCCTCGCCTTATCTAGGCGCCCTGCGACTACGCAGATCAGTCACGCATAGCGGGGAACAGCACAACCTCGCGAATCGACTCCGCACCGGTCAGCAGCATCACCAAACGGTCGATGCCGAGACCCACGCCAGCGGCGGGCGGCATGCCCTGCTCGAGCGCCTGGACGAACAGCTCATCGTAGGGCTGGGACTCCTCCTGGCCGAGCTCCGCGAGGCGCTTCTGCGCCTCGAAGCGCTCGCGCTGAACGTCCGCGTCGATCAGCTCGCTGAAGGCGTTGGCGATCTCCATGCCGCCCGCGAAAGCCTCCCAGCGCTCGACGAGACCCCTCTCGCTACGGTGCTCGCGGGCAAAGGGCGAGAGCTCGACCGGGTAGTCGCGCACGAAAGTCGGCTGGATCAGCGTCGGCTCGACGAACTTCGCGAGCAGATCGTCGGCCATCTGCGCCCAGCTCGCATCCTCGGTGTGGACCTTCAGGTCGCGCTCGCGAATCGCCGCACGCAGCTCCTCCTCGGTGCGGGCCGTGGCAAGGTCGACACCGGTCGCATCGGCGACCGCGCCGCGAAAGCTGACGCGTTTCCAGGGGCTCGCGAAGTCGAGCTCCCCGGCGTAGCCGATCGCCCGCGCGGCGCCCAGCACAATCGCCTGCAGGCGCTCCGCGGCGTCGTCGTAGTCGGCGTAGGCCTCGTAGAACTCGACCATCGTGAACTCCGGGTTGTGCTTTGAGGAGACGCCCTCGTTGCGGAAGTCCTTGCCGAGCTCATAGACGCGCTCGAGACCACCCACGAGCAGGCGCTTGAGGTAGAGCTCGGTGGCGATGCGGAGATAGAGCGTGCGCTCGAGCGCGTTGTGGTGGGTCGTGAAAGGGCGCGCAAGCGCGCCGCCGTAGAGCGGCTGCAGGACCGGCGTCTCGACCTCGATGAAGCCCGCGCCGTCGAGGTAGGCGCGCACCGCGGAGATGATCCGCGCGCGGTGGATGAACAGCTGCCGCGCCGTAGCGCTCGCGATCAGATCGAGCTCACGACGGCGGTAGCGGGTCTGCACGTCGCTGAGCCCCGCGTGGCGGTCGGGCGGAGGACGCAAAGCCTTTGCGAGCAGCGCGAAGGACTCCACGCGCAGCGAGATCTCACCGCGACGGCTACGCAGCGCGGCGCCCTCGACACCGATCAGATCGCCCACGTCGAGCGAGGTGATGTGCGCAAAGGCGTCCTCGCCGAGCACATCCACGCGCGCGTGCAGCTGCAGCTTGCCCGTGCGGTCGATCAAGTCGAGGAAGGCCATCTTTCCGGCCTCGCGCCGCGCAGCGATGCGTCCGGCGACGCGGTGGCGCTGCTCGGTTTCCTCACCGGCCTCGAGAGGTGCGTATGCGCTCAGCAGCCCCTCGATCGGCTCGCTGTCTCTGAATACGTAGGGAAACGCGCTCGGGTCAGCCGCGCGCAGGCGCTCGCCCTTTTCGCGACGCTCCGCGATCAGCTCCTGCAGGCCGTGGCGGGCGTGCTCGCTCTCCGGCGGCTGCTCCTCGGCTTCGCCCATCGCGGCGAGACTACTCGAGGCCGACGTCGATCTTGGTGATCTTGAGCTTGCGCGCCGGGCCTCGCGGCACCTTCACGGCGACCGTGTCGTTGCGTTTGTGGCCGAGCAGCGCACGACCCACCGGCGACTCGTTGGAAAGCTTGTACTCATCGGGCTTGGCCTCAGCCGATCCGACGATCGTGTATTTGACCGACTTGCCCGTCTTTTCATCCTTGACGTGAACGACTGAGCCGACCTGCACGACATCCGTGGAGAGGTCCTTGGCCTGGATCACGGTCGCCATCCGGACCTTCTCCTGCAGCTGCGCGATGCGGCTCTCGATCATCGCCTGCTCGTTCTTGGCGTCGTCGTACTCGGAGTTCTCGGAGATGTCTCCGAACTCGCGTGCCTCCTTGATGCGTTGTGCTACCTCTCGACGCTTCTCGGTCGAAAGCAGCTCGAGCTCGTCCTTGAGCTTCTTCAGACCTTCAGGCGTGAGGATGACGTCTTTCGGCATGGGGCGGGTGGGGCTCGATTCGGGTGGGTTGGTGCTCTCCGATCGTTTGCGACACACAAAACCCCGCACGTAGCGGGGATGTCATCGACCGGAGGCGGGCAGCGAGCGCAGCAGTATAGCGAGGCCCGCGAGCCCCGTTACAGAGCTCTCAGAAAGAGCTCGCGAGCGGCCGCTGGGCATGGTCGAGGATCGCGCGTGCCGCCGCTAGCGTCGCGGCAAGCTGCAGCGACTCCTGCAGTTGCTTGGCCTCCTCACGCTCGAGGCCAAGACGAGCAACGAACCACGGATAGAACTTGCGCAGATAGCGCCCGGCGCGCTCTTCGCCGAGATGCTCGACGGCACGGTCGATCGTCCAGTCGAGCTCGCGCATCACCTCCGCGGACGTAGGCGGCTCGCGACGACCGTGGACGAGCTCGGCGAACAACCAGGGATTGCCGAGCGCTCCGCGCGCGAGCATCACCGCGCTGGCGCCGGTGGCGAGAAAAGCGCCTCGCACCTGCTCGGCGTCGGCGAGTCCGCCTGTGAGGATCATCGGAGCGGGCAGTGAGGCAGCGAGCCGTGCCGCGAGCGCATAGTCGGGCGTGCCCTTGTGGTGCACTGCAGCCGAGCGCGGATGAAAGGCGATCGCGGCCACGCCCGCGTCTTCGACGAGGCGATGCGCGAGCGCGAAGCCGCTCTCGTCGCCGATGCGCAGACCTGAACGGAGCTTCACGGTCACCGGCAGCGGGGCTCTCCCACGCGACTGGGCCCCCTCGGCGGCTCCCTCGACGGCCGCCCGCGCGACCGCGACGGCGCGCTCGGGATCGCTCAGCAGGGCAGCACCCGCGCCTGTCTTCTGCACCTTCGGCACAGGGCAACCCATGTTGATGTCGATCGCGTCGACGCCGAGCGCGGCGACGTGCGCGGCGGCCGAGCGCATGATCGCTGGGTCCTCGCCGAACAGCTGGATCGAGACCGGCCCCTGCTCGCGCTCGGCGGGCTCGATGCGCAGCATCTCCTTGCAGGTCTTCTCGTTGCCGTAGTGGATCGCGTGCGAGGAAACCATCTCTGAGACGGCCATCCCCGCGCCATAGCGCTTCGCTTGCAGGCGCACGAACCAGTTGCCGATGCCGGCCAGCGGCGCCAGCAGCACGCGGTTGGGCACATGCAGCGAGCCGAGCGTCCAGGCGTCTGTGAGCGAGTCGGGCACGGTGATGCCCATTATGGGCGTCCTAGATGTTGCGCTCGTGCAGCAGACGCAACCCGGTGAGCGTGAGCAGGTCGTCGACCTCCTCGATCTCCTCCGTATAAGGAACGACAAGCCGCGCCAGACCGCCCGTGGCGATCACGTCCGTGCGCTCGCCCAGCTCGACATAGAGACGCCTGAGGATCGCGTCGATCGCGCCCGCATAGCCGAAGATCACGCCTGAGCGAATCGCGTCGATGGTGTTCTTGCCGATCACGCTGCGCGGCGGCGCAAGGTCCACCTTGGGCAGGCGTGCGCCACGTTCGGAGAGCGCTTCGAGGGAGATCTCGATGCCGGTCATCAGCGCACCGCCCACATAGTCGCCCTCGCGCGAAACCACATCGAAGGTGGTCGCGGTGCCGAAGTCCACGCAGACGGCCAGGCTGCCGAAGCGCTCGCGGATCGCGACGGCGTTCACAAGGCGATCAGCGCCGATCTCGCGCGGGTTGTCGTAGCGGATCGCCATCCCCGTCTTCGTGCCGGGGCCCACCGCATGCATCTCGTGGCCGAGGTAGCGAGCACCCATCTCCAGCCACTCCGGCTCGAGTTGGGGCACCGTCGAGGAGACGATCGAAGCGTCGAGATCGCCGAAGCCGTAGCCACGTAGCTCGAGCAGGTTGCGCAGCGCCGCACCGAGCTCATCGGCGGTGGATTGACGCACGGTCGCAAAGCGCCAGTGCTCGATCAGCTCCTCGCCGCGATAAACGCCGAAATGGGTCTGTGTGTTTCCAACGTCGACGGCGAGCAGCATCGGCGACCATTATGCTCGTCACTGCGATGGCGAAGGGTTCCCCCAAGCTCTATGTGCTGCCCGGCTCACATCCGTGCGCCGTGGTCGAAGTCGCGTTGCGCATGAAGCAGATCGAGTTTGAGCGCGTGGATCTGCTGCCGATGACCCAGCTGCTCGCGGGCCCGTTGCTCTATGGCGGTCCGACCGTGCCGGGCCTGCGACTGAACGGCGAGCGCCTCGTCGGCTCGCGCGCGATCCTCCGTCGCCTCGATCAGATCGCGCCCGAGCCGCCACTTTTGCCGGCGCCCGGCGAGCCCGCCTACGCACAGGTGCTCGAGGCCGAGCGCTGGGGTGATGAGGTTCTACAAAGCGTGCCGCGGCGGCTGATCGACGCCGCGTTCCTGCGCAATCCCGCCGCGATGGAGAGCTACGCGGCGGACTCCAAGCTGCCGTTGCCACGCGCGCTGCTGCGCCCTGCGCTGCCGCTGACCGCGCGCGTGATGGCGCTCAAGAACAAGGCACGCGATGAGACCGCGCGCGCCGACCTCGCAGCGTTGCCACGCCAGCTCGAGCGGATCGAGGAGTGGATCGCCGAGGGCTTGCTCGGCGGCGAGCAGCCTAACGCTGCGGACCTGCAGATCGGCAGCACGATCCGTCTGCTGATGAGCATCGGCGACGTGCGCCCGCTGATCGAGGGGCGCCCCGTGGCGCGTCTCGCGGACTACTTTCCACCGCAGGTCGGCGAGGTTCCCGCGGGCGCCCTGCCGAGTGAGTGGCTCACGCCGGTGAGCAGCGCCGCTAAAGCGACCGTCGCCGCGTGCCCTCAGCGATGCAGCACGACGCTGCGTGTGATCCGCAGCGTGGCGCCGTGCGCGGGGCGTAGCACCAGACGCACGATCAACGCCACGCGGTGATGGGAACGCAACGAGCGTGCAGCGCCCGCGTCGAGTGCAAGCGTGAAGGCGAGCAGGCCCGCGTGTAGCGCCGAGCGGTGCAGTTGAGCGATACGCAAAAGCTGCGTGCCGCGCCTGCGCAGCAGATCGACCTCGAGGCTTCCGCCGGCCGCCGCTGCGGTGAGGTCGACCGACGCTCGGATCCTTGCGCCGTGGACCGCGGGCGCGAGCCGCAGCGCCTTGGAGGCCACACCGCTCAGCAGCGCGACGCTCGGCAGCGGCGCGACAGGCGTGCCCGCTTGGCCTGGAGGCGGATAGGCGCCCGTGCCCGTGCCCGTGCCGCTCGGCGGGGATGAGGTTGGCGTCGTGCTGGTGGTCGTGGTGGCGGCTTCGCCCACGCTCACCCGTGCGGTCATCGCGGCACCGTGCACCGTGCAGTAGAAGGTGTAGGTGCCCGCCGTCGCAAACGTGCAGCTGCCGCTCCATTTCGTGCCCGAGACCGCGGCGCCGAAGCCAACGGGCACGCTTGGGGTACAGCTCGGCTTGGCTGGCCCACCGACCCAGTAGACGCCGTGGTTGACGTCGCTGGGGTTGCTCAGCGACACGGTGGCACCGACCGCGACGTTGAGCTGCGCGGGAGACCAGCGGTGTTCTTCGCCATAGATCCCGCCGACGTTGACGGCTTCGATCGCGGGCAGTGTTTCTGAGCCTGCCAGCGCCGGGAGCAGCGCGGTCGCGGCGCCGAGCGAGGCGGCCACGATCCAAGCAACACGTCCGTCCATATGAGCGAGGACGCCTTACGTACCGGATCCTTCCCGGCGCTAGAGTCGGATTGCTCGAAAGAACGCCATGCGCACCCTAGACCCGCAGTCGCTCACCAAGCACGTCGACCGTCTCTACCGAGCGGCCTGGGCGCTTTGCGGCTCGCGCGAGGACGCGGAGGATCTCGTGCAGGAGACGTTCGCACGCGTACTGTCGCGTCCGCGCTTGATCCACGGCGAGGATGACCTCTACTACCTGATGCGCGTGCTGCGCAACACCTTCTTGACCTCACGGCGAACCGCCTCACGGCGTCCGCACACGGTCGCAACGCTCGATGATGTCGTGGCGGCAGACCCGCGACCGACGGGGCGCCCCGAGCAGGCGCTCGAGATACAGGAGCTATACGCGACGATCGCGCAGCTGCCCGAGGACTTCCGCTTGGCGCTCGTCGCGGTCGATGTGCTCGGCCTCTCCTACCGCGAGGCATCACGCGCGCTACGCGTTCGTGAGGCGACGTTGACGACGCGTCTGTACCGCGCACGCAAGCAGATCACGCGCCTGCTCACGGCCGATGACAGCGAGCCGCTGGACGCGGTGGCGGTGTCCGAGCCAGACGTCGGCTCCGCGGCCGCGGAGCGCTCGGCAGCCGCGCGTACAGGCGCGCGGGCGAGCGTGCGCCGGGAAGAGAACGGCGGCACCGGAGTCCTATCCAGTGAGGGGACCCCATGAGCCAGCGACACGTCACCAACGAAGCCGAGCTGGTCGAGCTGATCCGCTCGATCGAGGAGCCTGCGCCGGAGCGTCTGCACCGTCGCACGGAGGCGCTCCTCGCACGTCACGCGCGCACGGGTCCTCGTGCCGGCACGCGCACGCTTCGTCTGCGCCTCGGCGCTGTGAGCGCGATCGCGAGCGTGGCGACGCTCGTGGCGGTGCTCGTGCTCGACGCGGCGCCGGGCGGCTCGGGCTCGCTCAGCCTGCAGAGCGCGACCGAGCTGACGTTGCGCCCTGCAACTGCATCCGCGCCACGCGAGAGCAGCTTGCGACGCGAACAGCTGAGCGTGGCGGTCGAGGGCGTCTCCTTCCCCTACTGGGGCGAGCGCTTCGGCTGGCGCGCGACGGGCTCGCGCAGCGACCGACTCGGCGGTCATAGCGTGAAGACGGTCTTCTACACCGACGACAGCGGCCAACGTATCGGCTATGCGATCGTCGCGGGTAGCAACGCGCCGCACATGGCGGCGGGGCGCGCACACTGGCGCGCGGGCACGGCCTACTGGCTGAGCAGCGTCAGCGGCGCCCGTGTGGTGAGTTGGCTGCGCGGGGGGCATTTGTGCGTCGTCGCGGGTCGCGGCGTCAGCGCTGCCACATTGCTGCGCTTGGCCAGCTGGGATGACCGGGGCGCCCCAGCGTGAGCACCGGGAAGATTCGCGCCGTGGTGGCGTCTTGCAATGCGAGAGGCGACCAAGACGGGCGCCCGCCACAACCTCAAGCGAAGGAGAGCGCGATGAGCGGCAAGAGACTAGGCATGCTGGTGGGCGGCTTGCTGGCGAGCGCCGTGCTACTACCGGCGGCGGCCTTCGGTGGCGCACATGCGGCCGCGAACCACACGGTGACGCTCAAAGAATTCCGATTTCACCCAGGCACGTTGACGATCAAACGCGGCGACAAGGTGACCTGGCAATGGCGCGATCAGACCGAACACAACGTGACCTTCCACGGCTTTCACTCGCGCACGCAGGAATCTGGCTCCTACACCGTCCGCTTCACACACGCTGGCACCTTCAACTATCACTGCACGATTCACGTCGAAGAAGGCATGCGCGGCAAGATCGTCGTGCGCTAAGCCGCCTTAGCGCGCCTCACCGGGAAGCCTCAAGCGGCGGGCCGGCCCAGCGAACGCCCTCCGTCGGCGAGAGCACGACGAGCGCGTCTGACAGACGTCGGCCGTCGGGCGCGCAGAGCTCGAAGTCGAGCTCGAGCGCGGGGATCAACACGAAGCGACGGTTGAGCAGTTGCTCGTGTGGCAACGTCATGCGTGCGTGATCGAGCTGCTGCTCGCCGAGCAGCAAGATGTCGATGTCGATCGCGCGCGGGCCGTGATGGAGCTCCTCATCCTCACGACCGAGCTCTCGCTCCAGGCGCTTGACGAGGTCGAGCAGCTCGAGCGGTGCGAGCGGCGTACGCACGCGCAGACATGCGTTGAGGAAGCTCGGCTGCTCGAGCACCTCGCCGACAGGGTCGGTGTCGTAGACCGAGGAGCTCGCGAGCACCTGCACGCCGGCAGCGGCGAGCGCGTCGACAGCGCGCTGCAACTGCTCGCGACGCTCGCCCACGTTAGAGCCGAGCCCGAGCAGCCCGATCGCACCCTCCTCTGAGCTCATCAGCGACCAGTTCCCGCGCCGCTTGGCGCTCAGACGCGCGTCGTCTGCACGCCGGCCGCGGTGGCCTTGGCGCCCATCGCCTGCGCGAACGGGATCAGCCCCGAGAGCGGCCGCAGCATCACGGTGAAGTCCGCGATCAAGCCCTCCTCGTCGAAACGCAGCAGGTCGATGCCCTCGAGCTCCTTACCCTCGATGCTCGCGCGGAAGATCAGCGCGTGCGCGCCGTCGGTGTCGAGCTCGTCGGTGTAGCGGAAGTCTTCGAAGGTCTGCGCAACGAGCCCAAGCAGCTTCGTGACGGTCTCGCGGCCGAGGAAAGGATGGAAGGTGACAGGGCTGTGAAAGACGACGTCGGGCGCAAGCAGCTGCGCGATCGCCTCGATGTCCCAGCTTTCGACCGCAGCTCGGAAGGCCGCTGCGCTCGGATGCGTCTGGCTGGTGCTCGACATCGGCTACACGCTAGCGCCCGGGCCGCGACGCGCTCAGCCGCTCGCTTCGCGCCAGACCTCGACGGAGACCTCATCGACGCTGAGCGCGATCGGCGGCTCGGGCTTGGCGGCCTTGACCCAGACGCCCTCGAGCTCGTAGTCGGCGAGCAGCCGGTCGGCGATCGTGCTGCACAGCCGCTCGAGCGTTTTGTGCGAACGCTGTTGTGCGATCAGCGCGACGAGCTGGCAGACCTCGGCGTAGTCGACCGTGTCCTCGATCGCGTCCGTGACCGTCGCGTCGGTCTCGCCGACGTCGAGGCGCAAGTCGAGCACGAGGCGTTGGCCGACCTCGCGCTCCGCCTCGGTGACGCCATGGTTGGTATAGAGCGAGAGGCCACTGATCTCGATCGTGACCGACTCGGCCGACTCGTCGGGGTCGCGCGGCTCCTCGTCGTCTAGCTCATCGGGGTCCTCCCCAGGCTCCTCGCCGTCCATCGCCCGCCCAACGTAGCAGCCGCCACGGCCAGCGCATCGCGCACGGGAGCGACATCATGGACGCGGAACACGCTCGCGCCACGCTCGTAGGCGAGCACGTTCGTGGCGATCGTCCCGGCGAGACGCTCGCCCACATCCACCGGTTCCTCGTGCCCCACAGCGCGCGCAAGGATGCGCCCGATGAAGGCCTTGCGCGAGGTGCCGATCACGATCGGCGCGCCCAGCGCGCAGAGCTCCTCGAGGCGATCGAGCAGCTCGAGGTTGTGCGCTTCGCTCTTGCCAAAGCCGATCCCCGGGTCGAGCATGATCCGCTCGCGCTTGATCCCCTCAGCGAGCGCGTGCTCGAGACGCTCAGCGAGGAAGGCGCCGACCTCCGCCACGACATCGAGATAGCTCGGTTCGGACTGCATCGTGCGCGGCTCGCCCTGCATGTGCATCAGGCAGCAGTCTGCGTCGTACGCGGCGATGACCGTTGCCATCCGTACGTCGCCACGCAGCGCGGTGACATCGTTGACCAGGCTCGCCCCTGCCTGTAGCGCTGCCTCGGCCACGAGCGCCTTGGAGGTGTCGATCGAGATCTGCGGAGCGCGCGCCGAACCATGCGCGCGGCGAGACCTTCGACCACGGGCAGCACGCGCGCGAGCTCCTCCTGCGGCGGAAACAGGCTCCGCTCCCGGCCGCGTCGACTCGCCACCGACATCGAGGATCTCCGCGCCCTCCCCGGCGAGCCTGAGGCCATGCGCGATCGCCGCCTCAGCCCGCAGGAACTGGCCTCCGTCGGAGAACGAGTCGGGCGTAACGTTGACGATGCCCATCACAGCGGAACAGCGGCGCATGTCATCTGCGGCAAGGCTACCGCGGCGCCAGCGGTCTGTCAGGCAGGCTCGGGACCAGCTCTGGTCCCGTCGCCCGCAGCTCTGCGGCACCGCCTGCGAGACCGGGGCGCGGGATCGTGCGCGGCGCCTCGCGCTCGGCGCGGTCGACGGCCGATGGCGGCGCGGGCAGCTCGGGCTTGCTCGTCCTCATCGATGCCGAAGACTTCCTCTTCGCTCTTGCCATCGAGCAGCGCGAGGAACTCCTCCTTCTCGATCGTCTCGCGCTTGACGAGCGTTTCAGAGATTTTGGTGAGGTCCTGCTGATGTTCGGTGAGGATGCTCGTCGCGCGCTGGTGTGCTGCCTCGATGATGCGCCGCACCTCGTCGTCGATCTCGCGTGCGATCTCATCTGAGTAGTCGGGCTCGGTGGCGAACTCGCGGCCGAGGAACGGCTGACCGTGGTCACGTCCGAAGACGCGCGGTCCGAGCTTCTCGCTCATGCCGAAGCGCATCACCATCTGCTTGGCGGTGGCGGTCACCTTCTCGATGTCGTTGGAGGCGCCCGTGGTGATCTCACCGAAGACGATCTCCTCCGCGGCACGCCCGCCGAGCGTCATCGCCATCGTGTCCTCGAGCTCTGCGCGCGTGGTGAGGAAGCGATCCTCCTGGGGCATCGAGATCGTGTAGCCGAGCGCCTGCCCACGCGAGATCACCGAGATCTTGTGCACGGGGTCGGAGTGCTCCAGGAAGTGTCCGACGAGCGCGTGGCCCATCTCGTGGTAGGCCGTGATCAGGCGCTCTTTCTCGCTCATCACGCGCGTCTTCTTCTCGGGGCCGGCGATCACGCGCATGATCCCCTCCTCGAGCTCGTCCTGACCGATCTCGCGCTTGCCGGTGCGCGCGGAGAGCAGCGCAGCCTCGTTGATCAGGTTCGAGAGGTCCGCGCCGGTGAAGCCTGGCGTCTGACCCGCCAGCGCGTCGATGTCGATCACCTTCGCAAGCGGCTTGCCGCGCGTGTGCACCTCGAGGATCTTCGCGCGGCCCTTGCGGTCGGGGCGGTCCACCGCGATCTGGCGGTCGAAGCGTCCGGGGCGCAGCAGCGCGGGGTCGAGGATGTCGGGCCGGTTGGTGGCCGCGATCATGATGATGTTGTCCTTCGCCTCGAAGCCGTCCATCTCCACGAGCAACTGGTTGAGCGTCTGCTCGCGCTCGTCGTGGCCGCCGCCCATGCCCGCGCCGCGGTGGCGCCCAACGGCGTCGATCTCGTCCATGAAGATGATGCAGGGGCTGTTCTGCTTGGCCTGCTCGAACAGGTCACGCACGCGCGAGGCGCCCACGCCCACGAACATCTCCACGAAGTCCGAGCCCGAGATCGAGAAGAAGGGCACGCCCGCCTCGCCGGCGACGGCACGCGCGAGCAGCGTCTTGCCGGTGCCCGGCGGTCCGTAGAGCAGCACGCCCGTGGGGATGCGCGCGCCGAGCGCCTGGAACTTCTTGGGGTTCTCGAGGAATTCCTTGATCTCGTGGAGCTCCTCCACGGCCTCGTCCACGCCGGCCACGTCACGGAAGGTGATCTTCGGCGAGTCCGCCGACATGCGCTTCGCGCGCGACTTGCCGAAGGACATCACTTTCGAGCCGCCCCCCTGGACCTGGTTCATGAGGAAGATCCAGAAGCCGAAGAACAACAGGATCGGCAGGATGTAGGTGAGCAGCCCGAGCAGCACGCTGCTCTTTTCCGATTCGACGTTGTAGCTGACGCCCGCGCTCTTCAGTTCTTTGATCAGTTCCGGCGCCGCCTGATCGATGAAGCCGACTTCATAGCTTTCTTTGTTGCGCAGCTTGACTTCGAGCGCTTTGCCCTTGTTCTTGAACTGCACCGAAGACACTTCGCCGCCCGGAAGCTCTTTGCCGACAAGCGTTTGGTAGCTGTGCTTGCGGTGGTTGTTGGAGCCCTGATCGACGAGCCGGACCGCGAGGAAGGCCAACACCACGACGATGAGGATCGGGAATGCGGCGCTCTTGAAGAAACGGCTCATGGCTTAGATCCGCAGGCGCTTGGCACCGTCTGAAGGTGTGCCCACGGGTGCCCAAGCGTACCATGAAAGCCTCGACTTTCCGGCGGTTGCAGCGCGCTGTGTGAGGCGCGCGCGCAGGCGCTGCTCAGCCCGCCAGCGCGGCCACGTAGGGCAGATTGCGGTGGCGCTCGGCGTAGTCAAGGCCGTAGCCGACGACGAAGCGATCGGCGATCTCAAAGCCCACATAGCGTGTCGGCAAATCGACCTTGCGTCGCTCGGGCTTCGTAAGCAATGCACATACCTCGAGCGTGCGGGGGTTGCGCGAGCCGAGGTTGCGCATCAGATATTGGAGCGTCAAGCCCGAGTCGACGATGTCCTCGACGATCAGCACATCACGGCCTTCGATCGCGGCGTCGAGGTCCTTGAGGATTCGCACCACTCCAGAGGAGTCTGTCGCCGAGCCGTAGGAAGCCACGGCCATGAAGTCGACCTCGACGGGCACATCGATGAAGCGCATGAGATCGCTCAGGAAGAAGACGGCGCCCTTCAGCACGCCCACCAACAGCAGCGAGCGGCCCTCGTAGTCGCGGGAGATCTCATCGCCGAGCTCGGCTACGCGCCGTTGTAGATCCTCGGCGCTGACCAGCACCTCGCCCAGGCCGGGGTCGCTCGAGAGGCGCGCGGGGGTGGCCACGCCAGGGAGTCTAGTCCTCAGGCGGCGGCTCCTCACTCGCGCTGGGCAGAGCGCGGCGGGAGCTTGACCATGCGCAGCTCGCCCCGCTCGATCACAGCGCCCACGAGCCCGCCGACGTGCAGCTCCGCCCTGCCGCCGCGCGCAGCGAGCTCGACTATCTCGCCCACGCGTGCACCAGCCTGCGGCACATAGCCGCCTGCGGCCTGCTCTGCGAGTCGCACGACGACGAGACGAGCCAGTGCGGTAGGTAGCTCGCGTAGGCGCGCAATCGAGATGCACGCGGCGCCTGCCAGCTCGTCGTTGACGAGCGCCTCGAGCAGCTCGGTCTCCTCGCGCAACAACGCCGCAGTTCGCACCACGTTGGACTCGGCCGCAGGATGCACTGCGCGCAGCGCCGTGAGCAGCCCGTTACGCACGCGTGTGCGCGCGAAGCTCTCGTCTTCATTGCTTTCGTCTTCGCGCCAAGCGATCGCGCGCGCCCGGCAGTAGGCGCCCGTCTGCTCGCGGCTCACTCCCAGCAGCGGGCGCACGAGATCGCCCTCGCGCGCGCTCATCCCGAGCAGCGCTCGCCGTCCCGGCGAGGCCGCGAGGCGATAGAGGATCGTCTCCGCCTGATCGCTAGCGGTGTGTCCCGCTGCGATCAGCGCAGCGGCAGGCCGTGCGATGCGTGCGGCCGCGCCGTAGCGGATCTCACGCGCCCAGGCGTGCAGGTTGCCCACGCCCTCCGTACCCGCTGCGCGGCGCTCGGCGCGCACCACCTCGAGCGCGATCTTCAGACGCTCGCAGAGCGCGCGGCAGTGCTGCTCGTCCTCATCGGCCTGCGCGCGCAGACCGTAGTTGACGTGTAGCGCGCTCACCGCCTCGCCGCCGCGCAGTCGCTGGGCAACGTCGAGCAGACAGCAGGAGTCGCGTCCGCCGGAGAGCATCACGAGGATTGGGCGCTCGCCGGCAAGCAGCGCTCCGGCGCGGACCGCCTCGCAGAGCTCCTGTTCGACGCCCATCGCTTAGCTCTGCTGCGCCGAGGCGGTGAACAGCTCTGTGGCCTCGGAGAAGCCCTTCAGGCGCACCTCGCCGATGCGGTTGAACTCCACGCCCTCGACGCCCGCCGCCATCTCCACTACGGGCCGCGTCACGAGCACCTCGCCGCCGCCCGCGCGGGCCACCACGCGCGCGGCCTGGTTGACCTCGCGCCCGAAGTAGTCGCCGTCGCGGTAGAGCACCTCGCCGTAGTGCAGGCCGATGCGAGGCGGCGGCTCGCCGGGCGCCACGGTGCCCTGCAGGCCCACCGCCCAGGCCGTGAGCGCGCCGGGGTCCGAGCCGATCACCATCACCTCATCGCCGAGCGTCTTGATCACGCGCGCGTCGACCGGCAACGTCTCGGCGACCGCGCGCGCGAAGCGCTCAACGGCGCCGACGGCGGCCTCGTCGCCGCGCTCGACCGTCAGGCGCGCGTAGCCCGCGAGGTCCGCGAAGGCGATTGCCACGCGCAGACGCCCCTCCTGCAGCGCGCCATCGCCCATGTCGCTCTCCATGTGGCCGATCATGTCCTGCTCCACGAACTGCGCGAGCAGACGCCCGTGCAAGTAGTTCATGAAGGGCGCCGCGAACGGGAAGACCTCACGCGCGAGGCCCTCCATCTCCTCGGCGATCTCCACGCTCGGCACCCCGGCGCGCATCAGCGGCTCGTGTACATAGAGGTGGATCAGGCGCACCTCCGCGTCGGCGATCTGCGCGATCACCTGTCCGTAGACGCGCATCAGCTGCAAGAAGGCCGGCAGCGGAAAGCCCGCGCCCAGCACCGATGCCGCGATCTCGATCATCTGCAGGTCTTCGTCGCTCACGCCCTCGCGTGGCATCAGGTTGAGGCCCATCGTGGCGTAGATGCGTTTGATCAGCTCGACATCGAGCCCGCTGGAGCGCACGGCGTCCTTCAGCGAATGGCGTGGCTCATCGCCGCTCAGCAGGTTCTCGATCGGGCCGATCGCCAGCTGGCCCCTGTCGCTGGCGCGCTTGATGTCCTCGAGCGAATGTCCACGCGCGCGCAATCGCGCCACGACGCGCACGTAGGCAAGCGCCGTGGGTGTCCAGCGCCCGTCGAAGCCGGGGACGAGCCCGCGCGCGAGCCAGCGCCTGACAGTTGCAGGCGTGACGCCCACGCGCGCCGCCACCTGTGCGAGCGTCAACTCGGGCGCGTCCGCTCCGGAGGAACCCCGCGGCTCGGCCATCAGGCGCTTGACGCGGGCGGCGTTTGCATTCCAAGGAGTCTAAAGTCGCCGCCGGTGGCACACGGAGCTCCGATTCATCTACGCCCGACCGCGCCGTTGGGGGAGCGGGTGCTGCTGCCGGGTGATCCTGGTCGTGCGCTCGCGCTCGCGCAGAGCCTGTTGCAAGAACCACTGATGTTCAACCACCACCGCGGTCTGTGGGGATACACGGGCACCGCGCCCGACGGCGAGCCGCTGACGATCCAGGCGAGCGGCATGGGCGGCCCCTCCGCAGCGATCGTGCTCGAGGAGCTGATCATGCTCGGCGCGCGGCGCGTGATCCGCGTGGGCACCTGCGGCGCGCTCGCGCCCGGCTTGGAGCTCGGTGAGTTGGTGATCGCCGAGGAGGCGATCTGCGCGGACGGCACATCAAGAGCGCTCGGCGCGAACGAGCGCGTGAGCGCCGATGAGGCGCTCACCGCAGCGCTCCGTGAGCAGGCACCGCAGGCGCGCTTGGGCGCGGTGGTGAGCGTTGACCTCTTCTATGAGAGCGAGGGGCACGGAGCAGGCGCGGATGCGCTGGCCGTTGAGATGGAGGCCGCCGCGCTGTTTGCGATCGGCGCACGTCACAGCTTTCCTGTCGCCTGCGCATTGGTCGTCTCTGACACCTTCGACGCGCAGGGCACGCGCGTACGGATCGGCGATGAGGATCTGCTCGCAGCGGCCGAGCGCATGGGCGCCGCGGCGATCGCCGCGCTGACGAGCTCCTAGACCGCGCGTTTCGCTTTCGCGCCCGTTTTGGCTGCGGGCCGCGGTTTCGCCTTCGCTGCCGCTTTGGCGTTGGCGGCCGCTTTAGCCGTGGCGCGCGGACGCGCTCGCCCAGTGCTCTTGGCTTTCGCGGTGGGCGCGGCGGCCTTGCCGGCGGGCGCAGCAGAACGCTCCAGGCGGCTCGTGATCGCGCGTAGCTGCTCCTCGATCGCCGAGAGCCGCGCCTCGACGCCGGCAGGCGCGAGCGCGCGATCGAGCCTGTCGACGCCATCCTCGATGCCCTCGAGGCGGTGCGAGACCGAGCGCAGCCTGCGGGTGAGCCGTTCGATGTCGGAGGCGGAGGGCAGGTTCAGCGCGCCCATCGCCACCTCCTGCGCCGCCGCGGCCTTCTCGCGCGCCTCAAACGCACGGCCGATCGCGCCGGTCAGCAGCGGGTTTTCAAGCAGTTCGGAGAAGGCCTTGCCGAGCCGCTCCTCGGTGTTGCCGCCGAGGCGCTCACGCAGGTTCTTGGCAACGTTGCTCGCATCGGACATCGGCTACTCCTGATCGTCTAGTTCACAACAACGCGGCCGCACGATGGCCGCAGAGTGCTTGCGCGGCCTTCGGCTCAAGCTGAAGGATACGGTGCAGAGATGCCCTCACAGTTGTTCGTCTTTATCCAGCTCGAGTTTCCCTGGGCGCTTGGACCATCCGATGGGCGCTATCTGCTGCGCGCGGGACCAGAGGCAGAGCCCGAACGCGTGCTTGTGCTTGGCACGCTCAGCGATGGCGCAAGTCCGCCCCGGCGCGAGCCTCGCGGCAAAGCGCTCCTCAACCGGCTCGCCGCACGCGGTCTGCTCGAGCCGGCCCCACCCAAGCCGCCGCCCGTGACGCGCACGCGCGTCACGGTGATCGATCCGATCCCGCTCTCCGCCGAGGCGCAGGCACGAGCGTGGCTTGCGGACCTCGACACCGAGCACGACGTACTCGCCGCCGCCGAGGTGCTCAACCACACGCTGCAGATGCACAGGATCGCCGCCGCAGACGCCTACGTGCACGAGATCTCTCCCGCGCAGGCGCTCGTGATCAGGGCGGGCTGGGGCGAGGGAGAGCAGGTCGCCGACGGACGCTGGCTGCACTCACAAGCGCTCACCTGGAGCCCCGGCGGGCGCCGCGCTGCGCGCGGCCGGCGTGGACGCGCATCGGTACTGCGACCGCAGGAGCGCCTCGCCGCGCTGCTCGGCGGGCGCTCAAGCGCGCTGGCGTGCGAGGAGCTCACGTTGCGCGCGCGGCTTGACCTCGATCACGACCGCGCGCCCTTGGCGGCGCTGGAGCTGGATCAGGCGCTGACGCTCGCCGTCGCGGAGCTACGCGCCGAGCGGCGTCAGGATCTGATGATCCGCATCGCCGAGCTGGAGCAGCTCGCGCCGGCGATCGTCCTGCTGGCGCAGCAAGCGCGCAGCGGTGCGGGCGCCGAGCTCGATGAGGAGGCAATCGCCCACGCGCTCGGACGCCTGGAGGCGGCGCTGCGGGCGCGCACGGCCAGTGGAGTTAGTCTGAGATGAGCATGGACCCGGGCACCACAGCGATCGGAACCTGGAGCGGCGGGCGCTTCATGCACTTCGGCGAGCCCCTCTCCGAGGAGCGCCTGCAGGCGCTGCTACGCCCCGGCGAGGGGATCGACACGGTGATCACCGCCGACGTCTACGGTAGCGGTGAGGCGGACCTCGCGCTGGGGCGCTCGCTGCAGGGTCTCGAGCGCGAGAGCTACTGCCTAGTGGGCGCGATCGGACACGATCTCTACAGCGGCGAGCGCGAAGGCGCCAAAGGCTTTCCGCGCTTCACCGACCAGCGCCTGCGTGGCGAGCAGGACTACGCCGACTACATCCGCATCGCCACCGAGCGCAGCCTCGAGCGCTGTGGCGTCGAGCACTTCGACCTGCTGCTGCTGCACAATCCCGACCGCACCGGCTTCTCGAGCCCGGCCGTCTGGGACGGGATGCAAGCGGTGCGCGAGGCGGGCCTGACGCGCCTGCTCGGCGTGGCGCCAGGACCCGCGAACGGCTTCACGCTCGATCTGATCGACTGCTTCGAGCGCTTCGGCGAGCGGATCGACTGGGCGATGATCATCCTCAACCCGCTCGAGCCGTGGCCCGGCGAGCTCACGCTCGCGGCCGCCAGCGCAAACGAGGTCAGCCTGATCGCGCGCGTCGTCGACTACGGCGGCATGTTCCACGACGACGTCCGCCCCGGCCATCGCTTCGCCGAGCACGATCACCGCCGCTTCCGGCCCGACGGCTGGGTGCAGGCGGGCGCCGAGAAGCTCGAGCTGATGCGCCCCTACGCCGAGCGCCACGGGCTGAGCATGTTGCAGCTGGCCTGCCTCTGGAACCTCTCGCAAGCGCCCGTGCGCTGCGTCGCGCCGACGCTGATCCAGGAGGCCGGCGCCGAGGCTCGCCCAATCGAGGCCAAGCGCGCCGAGCTGGCGGCGCTTGACGGGAGCAGGCGCCTCAGCGCCGAGGAGCTCACGGCGATCAGGGCGATCGGCGAGAACCTCGGCAGCATGACGCTGAAGGGCGCGAGCCCCGAATACGAGGGCACGGCTCTCGCGGACCGCTGGAGCCTCGACGCCGAGCTCACTGCGGTGGCCGCGCGTTGGGGTATCGACCCGGAGCGGGAGCTGACAAAGCAGGTGGCCGTGACGGCCAACCACGACTGAGATGGGGTGCGCATGAGCTTCGACGTGAGCGGCTTCAAGCAGGGCCAGAAGGCGATGTGGACCGCGGGGGACTACCCCGAGGTAGCGCACAGGATCGAGGCGGTCGGGCGCTACGTGGCCGAGCGCGCCGGCGCTACATCCGGCATAGAGATGCTGGACGTCGCGACAGGGAGCGGCAACGTGTCGATCCCGGCCGCGCTTGCCGGCGCCAAGGTCACGGGCCTCGACCTCACACCAAAGCTGCTCGAGGCGGCGCGCCTGCGAGCTGCGCAGGCAGGC
Source organism: uncultured Solirubrobacterales bacterium (assembly GCA_963785435.1). Lineage (GTDB taxonomy): Bacteria > Actinomycetota > Thermoleophilia > Solirubrobacterales > Solirubrobacteraceae > Palsa-744. The sequence goes on along the minus strand of CAWAVE010000005.1, from coordinate 786,024 downwards.
GTGGAGCTCGAGCTGATCGAGGGTGACGCCGAGGAGCTGCCGTTCGCCGAGAGCTCATTCGATCGCGTCACATCCTGCTTTGGGGTGATGTTCGCTCCCCGCCAGGACGTCGCAGCGCGGGAGCTGACCCGGGTGGCGCGGCCGGGCGCCAGCGTGGTCGTCGCGGCCTGGACACCCGAGGGCTTGATCGGCAAGACGTTCGCTACGGCCGCCCGCCACATGCCGCCACCGCCGCCCGAGTTGAAGCCCGCAGTGATGTGGGGCAGCGAGGAGCACGTGCGCGGCCTGTTTACCGACAGCGGCGCAGAGCTGTCATTTGAGCTGCGGAGCATCACCTTCACGGGCGACTCGCCTGAGGCCTGGCTGGCGCGCGACGAGAGGATCCTCGGCCCCACCGTGATGGCCAAGGCGGCACTTGAGCCGAAGGGGCTCTACGAGCAGCTGCGCCAGGACATGCTCGCGCTCTACAACGAGGTCAACGACGCCGAGGACGGCAGCTTCCGCGCCGAGGCCGAGTACCTCGTGACCATCGCCACGCTCCCCAGCTGAGCGCGGCGGAGCACCCGCTGGGCGCTTAGCTCAGTCCAGCTCAGATCATGCGCAGCCGAGCGCCGAGGCCAGCCCCTCGAGCTCGCAGACCACATCGCCGTGCAGGCGCACCGCGGCGATCTCATCGAGCGGCGTGGCGCCCTGCGTGATGATCGCCACGCTGCCGCCTGCGCGCTGCGTGAGCAGCGGCAGACCCGCAACGGGGTGCACCTCGAGCGATGAGCCGATGCAGAGCAGCACCTCGGCCGCTTCGCAGAGCTCTGCTGCACGTCGCATCGCCGCTTCGTCGAGCATCTCGCCAAACAGCACCACGTTGGGCTTCAGCGGGCCGCCGCAGCGTTCGCAGCGCGGCACGCCGTCGCCCTCGCGCTGAAGGCGCGCGCGGACCTCCTCGAGCTCGACGCTCACGTCGCTGCAGGCCGGACAGGCGCAGGTCGCGATGCTGCCGTGCATCTCCACCAGCTCGGAGCTGCCCGCCTTGCGGTGGAGCATGTCGATGTTCTGCGTGATCACGCCGTCGAGCCAACCGGCGGCCTCCAAGGCCACGAGCGCGCGGTGCGCGCCGTTGGGCTGCTTCTCGCCGAGCGTCGCGAAGCGCTCGCCGTAGAAGCGCCAGAAGCGCACCTGGTCCTCGCGGAAGGCATCGATGTGCGCGACCTCCATCGGGTTGACGTTCGCCCACAGCCCGGTGCGCGGCGTGCGGAAGTCTGGAATGCCGGAGGGCACCGAGATACCTGCGCCGGTGAGCGCCACCACGGAGCGCGCGTTCGCGATTAGCTCGACCAGCCGCGCGAGATCGCGCTCGCCGGGCGCCGCCGCGACGCTGGCCGACGGGGCGGCGTGCTGTGACACCTCGACGCTCACGAAAGCGCCGCTCAGCTACCTCTGAAGTGCGGAGCGCGTTTGCCGAGGAAGGCGGAGATGCCCTCCTTGGCGTCGCCGCTCGCGAACACAGCCGCGAAGGCGCCCTTCTCGGCCTCGATGCCCTCGTCGAGGTCGCCTGCGCCGGAGACGCGCTTGATCTGCGCGAGCGCGAGCGGCGCCTGGCCGGCGAGCTTGCGCGCCCACTGCAAGCGCCGTGTCGAGCAGCTCGTGATCCTCGACCAGGCGGTTGACGAGCCCGAGCTCGAACGCTTCTTCGGCGAGGATCGGGTCGCCGACGAGGTTCATCTCAAGGCCTTGTTCGTGCCGACGAGGCGCGGCAGGCGCTGCGTGCCGCCGAAGCCGGGGATGATGCCGAGCTTGATCTCGGGCTGGCCGAAGATCGCCGAGCGCGCCGCGATGCGCACGTCGCAGGCCATCGCGAGCTCGCAGCCGCCGCCGAAGGCGAGGCCGTTGACGGCGGCGATCGTGGCGATGCCCTCCGAGCCGAGCTCGCGGAACAGCGCGTGCGCGCCGTTCGATGAGCTCAGCGCCGCCAGACTCGTCCATCGTGCGTGAACGCCTTGATGTCGGCGCCGGCGCAGTAGAGGAAGGGGTTCGAGGAGGCGATCACGAGCGCGCGCACGCCGCTGTCCTTGGCCTTGCTGCCCAGACCTTGCCGCAGGTCTTCGACGACCTGCGGGGAGATCGAGTTCATCTGCCCGTTGGCCAGCCACGCGATCGCAACGCCGTCGGCGCGCGTCTCGAGCTTGACGACCTCGGCGGGCTGCTCGGCGTCGGGCTGGGGGTAGGCGTAGAAGCCCTGGCCGCTCTTCTGCCCGAGGCGGCCCTGTGCGACGAGGCGGCGCAGGATCGTCGGCGGCGCGAAGCGCTCGCCGTGGCGCTCCGCGGCGTTCTCCATGCGCTCGAGGATCGTGTCGAGGCCTTCGCTGTCGGCCTTCATGAAGGGCGGCAGCAGCCCGCGGCGCGGGTCCAGGCCGGCGCCGGCCATCATCCCGAAGTCGATGTCGCGGTGGGTGGCGACGCCCTCCTCGAGCACGAGGCAGGCCTCGAGGAACGTCTTCAGCGAGAGCATCTCCACGAGCTCCGCGACGTCGGGCTCGCCATCGCCTGAGATGTTCGGCTCGCCCTCGGGGCTGTAGAAGCCGTCGCCGCCCGTCTTCGCGCCGAGCTTGCCGTCGGCGACGAGCTTCTGCATGCCCTTGGGCACGTAGAAGCGTTCCTCGCCGTATGAAGCTCGACGAGGTGCTCAGCGACGTGCAGCACGGTGTCGAGACCGAGCAGGTTGACCAGCTAGTAGGGGCCGATCGGAATCACGCCGGCGGCGCCGAGGCCATCGTCGATCGCCTTGATCGACAGGCCCTTCTCCTCCTGCTCGCGCCAGATCTCCGAGATGCCGGAGTTGAGGATGCGGTTGACGACGAAGCCGGGAACCTCGGCGCAGGTGATCGGCTGCTTGCGGATCGCCTGCGCGAAGGTGATCGCCGCGCTGACCGTCTCCGCAGCGGTCTCCTCGCCCTCGACGATCTCGATCAACGGCATGATCGAGGCGGGGTAGAAGTAGTGAAAGCCGATCACCTTCTCGGGACGCAGCGTCGCTTCGCCGATCTCCGTGATCGACAGCGAGGAGGTATTGGAGGCGAGGATCGCGTGGCCGGGCGTGGCCGCGTCGAGCTCGGCGAACACGCTCTGCTTGATCTCCATGCGCTCGGGCACCGCCTCGACCACGAAGTCCACATCGCCGAAGGCCGCGTAGGAGGTCGTACCCTCGATGCGTCCGAGGATCTCCTCGATCTGCACAGCGGCCTGCTCGGCGGTGATCTTGCCCTTCTCCGCGAGCTTGTTCACCTGCCCGCTCGTCACGTTGCGGGCCTCCTCCAGGCCGGCCTGCACGAGCGCATCATCGATGTCCTTGAGCACCACGGGAATGCCCGCGGCGGCGATCGTCTGGGCAATCTGACCGCCCATCGTCCCTGCGCCGACTACAGCGGCCTTGAACACGAACATGCTTCGCCCTCCTCTAATCAGTTGGTCCGTCAGCTCGCGGCGCGACGCGCGACTAGACGGCTACGGTTTCGACGCCGCCGACTGCGGCGGGCTCCTCGACACGGCGCGGGAGCAGCGTTTCGCGTGCGATCACGAGGCGCTGGATCTGCGAGGTACCCTCTACAGCTGCATGATCTTCGCGTCGCGAAAGAGCTTCTCGACGGGGTAGTCCTTGATGAAGCCGTAGCCGCCGTAGACCTGCACGGCTTCGGTGGCGACCTTCATCGCGGTGTCGGCGGCGAAGCGCTTGGCGTGCGAGGAGACGAGCGTGTTGCGTTCGCCGTTGTCGAGCATCACGGCGGACTTCCACGTCATCAGGCGCGCCGCCTCGATCTCGGTGGCCATGTCGGCGATGATGAACTGGATCGCCTGGTGCATCGCGATCGGCACGCCGAACTGGACGCGTTCGCGCGAGTAGTCGGTCGCGAACTCGAAGGCCGCGCGGGCGATCCCCGTGGCCATCGCGGCGACCCCCGGGCGGGTGCGGTCGAGCGTCATCATCGCCAGCTTGAAGCCCTTGTTCTCCTCGCCCAGCAGGTTCTCGGCCGGGCACCTCGACGTCGTTGAAGGAGATCGTCGCCGTGTTCGACGCGCGCTGGCCGAGCTTGTCCTCCTTCTTGTCCACCACCACGCCCCAGTCACGCTCGACCACGAAGGCCGAGATGCCGCGGTGCCCGGCCTCCTTGTCGGTCTTCGCGTAGACCGTGTAGTAGTCGGCGTAGCCGCCGTTGGTGATGAAGCACTTGGAGCCGTTGATGACGTACTTGTCGCCCTGCTTGACGGCCGTCGTGCGCATGCCCGAGACGTCGGAGCCGGCGTCCGGCTCGGTCAGGCAGAAGGAGGCCAGCTTGGGCGCTTCGGTCAGCATGCCGAGGTACTTCTTCTTCATCTCCTCCGAGCCGCCCAGCATGATCGGCGCGGTCGCCAGGCCGTTGCAGCCGAGCGAGGTCTGGATGCCCGAGCAGCCCCACGAGAGCTCCTCCTCGATCAGGCAGCCGTCGAGGTAGCCGGCGCCGGAGCCGCCGTACTCCTCGGGGATGTGGGAGTTCATCAGCCCGACATCCCAGGCCTTCTCGATGATCTCCTGGGGCCACGCGCCGTCCTTGTCGTACTCCCAGGCGACGGGGCGAATCTCTTTGACGGCGAAGTCGTGCGCCATCTCGCGCAGGTTCTTCTGCTCGTCGGTGAGCGTGAAATCGACCATTTCTCGGATCTCCTAACGGGCTCGCGCGTAGATATAGATTGACTGGTCAGTCAATCCAGACGACGGAGGGTAGCGGAGAGCCGCCCGATCGGCAACAATCGAGGGGTGCAAGCTGCGATCACGACCGTCGCACTCGATACGGGCGGCTCACCCCTGACCTTCGTCGTGTTCGGCGCGGTGATCTTCTCGCTCGTCATCTCGCTGCTGATGGTCGTCACGCGCGGCACCGACAACATGTACGACCACATCGGCGCCGGCGGCTTCTCGCGCGAAGAAGGCGGCCCCGGCCTGGCGCCGCCGAGCGTGGAATCGCCCGCGGATCGCGCTGAGCGCGAGGATGAGATCCGCCAGATGCTCAGCGCGCGCAGCGAGCGCCGCGTGCGCCGTGGCGAGTCTCCGCTCGATATCGATGCCGAGCTCGCACGCCTCTTGGAGCCACCCGCGGGCGAGCACGAGCATGATCGTGCTCTCGTCGAGGAGGTCCGACAGCTCGTGATCGCGCGCAACGAACGGCGCGTGCGCCAGGGCCTCGAGCCGCAGGACGTCGATGCACAGATCGCCAAGACGCTCGCCGAGCTCAATCCCTGAGCTTGCCGAGTGACCTTGCCGACTAACGCGTGGGGTATAAAACGCGCGTGACCAACGCACGCCGCTTCGCACTGGATGAGCTCACGCTGCGCCCCGGCACCTACTTCAACCCGCAGACCGAGATCATGATCGTCGTCGATGACTCCCCCGAGGTCGACCATGAGCTCTTCGAGATCGACGAGTTCGAGGCCGACGAGTGGGTTCAGATCGCCGAGGACGTACCCGTCGACGAGCACGCGCGCGACGAGCTCGTGGAGCGCTTCCAGCAGACATACACGGGCAGCAGCGCGCTCTCCGCGGGCGATGACATCGAGGATGAGCCCGACGAGCTCGACGCAGACGAGGATCTCGACGAGCTCGACGCAGACGAGCTCGCTCCCGACTGATCGCGCCGCGCGGGAGCTTTAGCTCGCAGCGGCGCAACTGCCGACCCTCGTCACTGTTCCTGCTCGTATCGACCCATTTGACAGGAGCCGCACTGCAACGGCCCGTGCAGCAGCCCGTCGCGCCGCGCGTAGCATCGGCGCGATGCGCGTGAAGGCACTCGCCACGCTCGTCTTCGGCCTGCTCGCCCTTGGCAGCACAGCCAACACCTCTCTCGCGCTCGCCGCCTCGTCGAGCTCGCTGTCGCCCGCGCGCGGCGTGCGTGCACACGCGGCGCGTAGCCACGGCCCGACGGTATCGCGCGCGCTCTCAAACCTCCTTGGCAGCGGCGCGATCAGCGAAGCGCTTTACCGGCAGTACCTGGGCGCCTACGTCGCCGCCAAACACACCGTGATGCGGCTCAGCGGCACGCGCCGCGCCGAGCTCGGTGCGGTGCTCACAAACGTGCAGGCGATCGCCGCCGCCGGCGGCTTCATCCCCTCGCGGCTGCCCGCGCTGTTCTTGACGCTCGAACGCAACCGCAAATGGTGGAGCACCGAACCGCTGCTCTCGAGCGGTGAGCGCGTGAGCTTCCCGCCCAGCAAGCTGATCTGGGAGTACTACGCCGGCCAGGGCATCGAGATCCAGTGGCTCGCAACCTTTGGCGCGGGCAACGGCTTCTATCTCTCCGGCCACGAAAACGGGAACCTGCGCCAGCTCGCAAGCGAAGTGATCCCGCTCGCCACCGCGCGTGCGGGCGGCATCGCCTGGGAGTACATGTTTCGCTTCGACGGCGGCCTGCCGCCCTGGACCAGCGGCCTCTCGCAAGGCACGGGTCTGGAGGTGATGGCCCGCGCCTATCAGCGCTCCAAAGACCCCACCTACCTGGCTGCCGCGCAGCAGGCGCTTGGCGTCTTTAAGGCCGCGCCTCCGCAGGGTGTGCGCGTCAAGACCGCCGCCGGCGTCCACTACGCGGAGTACACCTACGCGCCCAGCGACCGCATCCTCAACGGCTTCATCCAGTCGCTCGTGGGCCTCTACGAATACACCGCGATCACCAAAGACCCGCTCGGCCTGCAGCTCTTCCAAGACGGCGACGCCGAGGCGCGTGTGGAGGTGCCCCACTACGACACCGGTGGCTGGTCGCTCTATGACCAGTACGGCGAATCGAACCTCAACTACCACGAACTGCTCGCCGAATTCCTCCAGCACCTCTGCGAACGCACGCGCAAAGGGCTCCCCGTGATCGGCACGCCTGCGCCGGCACCTGCTCCCCCCACCCCGACGAACCCCACAACACCGACGACGCCCACAACCCCCACGCCACCGACCACGCCCACCGGCGGCTCACCCGCCACGGGTCCCACAAGCGCCATGGTCGCCGCGGCGACCCAGCCGAGCACGCCGATCGCCGCCGATCAGATCTACTGCACGACCGCGCAGCGCTTTGCCGCGGACTTGAAGACACCGCCCGTGATCGCGTTGCTTTCGCACAACCTGCGCGGCGGCACGCGCGCGGGCGTGCAGTTCTCGCTGTCGAAGATCTCGAGCGTCTCGCTGATCGTGCGGCAGGGCTCGCGCGTCGTGTGGAGCAACCGCGCGACCGTCGAACACGGCCGACCCAGGCTGCTGTGGATCACGCCGCGCAAGGGCGGCAACTTCGCGGTCACGCTCACCGCGACCGATCTCGCGGGCAACTTCGCCACGGCCACCGGGACGATCGCGCTCGCCCGCCACTAGCCCGCCGCAGCGCTCCTAGACTTAGGCGCGAATGACGCGCGCCGAGCCCACCCGCATGACCCCCAGCGCCAGCGCCCGATGAGCCGCCTGAGACACGCCTGGCAGGCGATGGAGCGCGAGCAGCGAATGGCGGCGCTCGCCTCGCTCGCACTGCTCGTGACGATGTTCTTCCCCTGGTACGGGCTGCAGAGCCTCAACCCCAAGACCAAGGCGATCTACTCGCACAGCATCAGCGCGTTCGGCGATGTCTCCTTTGTGGAGGCCGCGATCTTCCTCGTCGCTGCCGGCGTCACCGTGCTGCTGATCGCGCGCGCCGAGGGCCGCCGGTTTCACATGCCCGGTGGCGACGGCACGATCGTGCTGATCGCCGGGGGCTGGGCGACGCTTTTGATCTTCTATCGCGTCTTCAGCCGGCCGTCGGGCGACGGCTATCCGGTGGGTATCGAGTGGGGATTCTTCCTCGCCTTCGTGGCCGCCGGCACGCTCGCCTTCGTGGGCTGGCGGATGCGCGCCAACGAGCGTCCCGCGCCGCCGCTCAGCCGCTCGCGCAGTCAGCGCCGAGGGCCCGCAGCCGAGCCCGCCACGCAGCCCGTCTCGGCGGAGCCCGCGCCGCCCCGCCGCTCGCCGCCCGCGCCGGCACGCGAGCCGAGACCGCTCCCGCCGGCAGCGCCCGAGCAGCTCTCCTTCGAGGAGGAGCCCACCCGTCCGGAATAGCCCGGCTGCTGCGCGGCGCCTATCATTGCGCTGAGCATGCCCCCTGCTCAAACGTCCCCGGCGCCCAACTCCGTCGCAGACGTGGCCGCGGGCCTGCGCTCCGCGGGCTATCTCCCTGGCGAGTCGACCGCGCTCGTCTCCTTCCTCGCGACCAAGCTCGGCAAGCCCGTGCTCGTGGAGGGACCGGCCGGCGTCGGCAAGACCGAGCTCGCCAAGGCGCTGGCCTCCTATCTCGGCCGCGAGCTCGTGCGGCTGCAGTGCTACGAGGGTCTCGACGAGGCGAAGGCGCTGTATGAGTGGAACTACCGCAAGCAGCTCTTGCGCATCCAGGCCGAGGCGACCGGCACGGGCTGGGAGGCGGTGCAAGAGGACATCTTCGGTGAGGAGTTCCTGCTCGCGCGCCCGCTGATGACCGCGATCTCCTCAGAGCAGCCGGTGGTGCTGCTGATCGATGAGATCGACAAGACCGACCAGGAGTTCGAGGCGATGCTGCTGGAGGTGCTCTCCGACTTCCAGATCTCGATCCCCGAGCTCGGTCGTGTCGAGTCGCGCACGCATCCGATCGTGCTGCTCACCTCCAATAACTCGCGCGAACTCACCGAGGCGCTCAAGCGCCGCTGCCTATATCTGTGGCTCGACTATCCCGCGCTCGAGCACGAGTTGGAAATCGTGCGCCTGCACGCACCCGAGCTCGACGCGACCGTCGCGCAGCGGCTGGTCGAGGTGATCGGCATGGTGCGCGAGCTCGATCTCAAGAAGCCCCCTTCGATCGCGGAGTCGATCGATTGGGCCCGTGCGCTGATGCTGCTCGGCGCCAAGGACATCGACTCGGCGACCTTCATGGAGACGATGTCGGTGATCGTCAAGCACCGCACCGACATGGACGTGGTCGCCGACCGGGTAGGGCTCAAGCTCTCCACGCCGGCCGATGTCCTCTGAGCCGCACCCGCCCGCGCAGCAGGACCATCTCGAAGGGCTGCCCGCGCGCATCCTCGAGCTCGGCGAGGAGCTGCGCCGCGAAGGCGTAGCCCTCGGCACCTCAGAGCTGCTCGACGCCTTCGAGGTGCTGCGCGAGATCAGCTGGATCTCCCAGGAGGACTTCCGCGAGGCGCTCGCTGCGACGCTCGCCAAGAGCCAGGAGGATCGGCGCATCTTCGAGCTCGTCTTCGAGCGCTTCTTCTTCCGCTCCGTCGAGATCGCGGCAGCGCGCGAGGGCGTGCGCGAGGGCGAGCTCGCCTCCCTCCAGGAGCTCTCAGAGCAGGAGCTCGACGCGCTGCGCGCGCAGATCGCAGCCGCTTTGCGCGACGGTTCAGAGGGCGCGATGCGCGATCTCGCGCGGATGGCGATCGCAGCGTTCGCGCGCCGTCAAGAGGGCTCGGGCGTGATCGGCGTAGATGTGCAGCGCATCCGCCGCACGCTGGGACTGCGCGCCGAGCCGCAGCCGGAGCTACCCGAGGATGACCCACGCCGCGAAGGCCTGCCGCGCGATGCGCTGCGTCGCTTCGAGGCGCTTTTGCGGCGCGAGCTCGAGCGCTCGCAGATCGAGCGCACGGGCAGCCTGCCGCCTTCGCGACCGCTCGGCGAGCTCGACCGCGCGCTGCCCTCCGGCCCGCTCGCTGACCTTGCCGCGGTGCACCGTGTGGTCGCACAGCTGCGCCGTCGCCTCGCCACGCAGGGCATGCAAAACCGCGGCCACCGCCGCCACGCGCACGTCGATGTGCGCCGCACGATGCGCGCGTCGCTACAGACCGGCGGCGTGCCCGTCGTGCTCAAGTTCCGTCCGCGCCGGCCCAAACGCCCCGAGATCTACGTGCTCTGCGACGTCTCCACGAGCGTCACCTCAGCCTCGGTCTTCTTCCTTTCGGTGCTGCACGCGCTGCACGACACCTTCCGCAAGATGCGCTCCTTCGTGTTCATCGAGCGTATCTCGGAGGTGACCGACGTCTTCGAGCACGAGCGCAACTTCAAGACGGTCAGCGAACGCATCTCAAGCGACGCGGGCGTGGCCGACATCTCCGGCTATACCGACTACGGCCGTGTGTGGTCGGAGTTCCTCGTGCAGGTCGAGGACGACCTGCACCCGCGCGCGACCGTGATCGTGCTCGGCGATGCGCGCACCAACGGCCGCGACCCGCGCGCCGACATCTTCGCCCAGATCGCCGCGCGCGCCGGGCGCACCTTCTGGTTGAACCCCGAGCCGCGCCTCTACTGGAACTACGGTGACTCGGTGATCGCCGCCTATGAGGAGCACTGCACGGCCTTTGAGTGTTGGACGACAGCGCAGCTCGAGGACTTCGTGCGCGCGCTTACCCGGCCCGTGATCGCCGCCGCGCGCTAGCATCGAGCAAAGCGCGAAACACACCAGGGGGGCTGGCGGGAAGGCCGGCTGAGATGGCGTCCGGGAAGCGATTCCCCCGATGCCGACCCTTCGAACCTGTGGGGTAATGCCCGCGGAGGGAGCGAAGTGCCGACCGAACTGCAAACTCGAGCTCTGCCGCCCAGCGTGCCGGCGACGGCGACAGCGCTGCTCAGCCTGCGCGAGGTCAGCTTTGCTTTCCCCACGCACCGCGGCGAAACGCTGGCGACGCTCGCCAACATCTCGGTGCAGGCGCGCGCCGGCGAGCTCGTGGCGGTCGTGGGGCCAAGCGGCTGCGGCAAGAGCACGCTGCTGGAGTTGATCTGTGGACTGCGCGCACCGCACAGGGGCACGATCACCGCCGCACCCGCCGTGCTGATGCCCCAGCGCGACCTGCTGCTGGCCTGGCTGAGCGCGCTCGACAACGCCGCGCTGCCGCTGCGCATCGCGGGCCTCTCGCGCGCGCAGGCGCGCACGCGCGCGCAGGAGCTGTTCTGCGAGGTCGGGCTCGAGGGCTTTCAGCAGGCGCGCCCGCACGAGCTCTCCGGCGGGATGCGCCAGCGCGTGGCGTTCCTGCGCACGCTGCTCTGCGGCAAGCCGCTGCTCTGCCTCGATGAGCCCTTCGGCGCGCTCGATGCGATCACGCGCGCGGAGATGCAGCAGTGGCTCGCGCAGACGCTCGCGCGCGAGCGACGCACGGTGGTGCTCGTCACGCACGACGTCGAGGAGGCGATCCTGCTCGCCGATCGCCTAGTGGTGCTCTCCTCGCGCCCGGGCCAGGTCGTGGCGAGCTTCGAGGTCGAGCTCGAGCGCCCGCGCTCGCGTACCGACGCCGCCGTAGCCGGGCTGCGCGAGCACGCGCTGACGCTCTTGACATCAGGGACGCCAACGTGAGCGCCAAGGCGCCGCGTGCGCTACCCGCGCTGGCGCTGATCGTGTTCATGCTCGCCATCTGGGAGCTCTACGTCGATCTCTCAGGCGTCCAAGAACAGCTCCTGCCGGCGCCACACGCCGTCGCACAGGCGTTGTGGGACAGCGCAAGCCTGCTCTGGCACAACTTCACGGTCACTGCGCTCGAGGTGCTGCTCGGCCTCGCGCTCGCGATCGCCAGCGGGCTCGCGCTGGCGATCGCGATCCACCTCTCGCCGCTGCTGCGGCGCGCGCTCTACCCGCTCGCGGTCGGCTCGCAGGCGGTGCCGATCCCGCTGGTGGGCGTGCTGCTCGTGTTCTGGTGGGGCTTTGGGATCATCCCGAAGCTGCTCGTGATCGCGCTGATCTGCTTCTTCCCGGTCGTGGTCAGCACCGTCGACGGGCTCGCCGCAGTCGACCCCGAGCAGCCGAAGCTACTACGCACGCTCGATGCGTCGCGCTGGCAAGCGTTCCGCTTTGCGGAGCTACCCGCAGCGCTGCCCGCCGCGATCAGCGGCGCGCGGATCGCGCTCACGGTTGGCGTGATCGGCGCGTTCATCGCCGAGACCACCACCCCCAGCACAGGCGCCTACCCAGGCCTGGGCCGCGAGATACTCAGCGACGTCAACTTCCAGACCGCGCGCGCCTACGCAGGCAGCGCTGTGCTGATCGCCTTTGCAATCGTCTGCTTCTACGCGCTGTCCGGCGCGGAGCGCAAGCTGGCGCCATGGCGCACCCGAGCATGAGGAGAGACCCTTGACCCGATCGCCCCGGCCGCGCAGCTGGCCCGCACTCCTGAGCGCCTGTGCGCTGTGCCTGCTCGCGCTCGCAGGCTGCGGGGCCAAGCACGACGTGCTTTCCGCGCCGAGCGTCAAGCACTTCTCGCTGATGCTCGATTTCTTCCCCAACGCCGACCATGCTGCGCTCTACTCCGCGATCGCCCACGGTGACTTCCGCGCGGTCGGGCTCGACGTAGCGCCGCAGGCGCCCGCCGACCCTTCCGAACCGCTCAAGCTGCTGGCGGCCGGCAAGGTCGACATGGCGATCTCCTATGAGCCCGAGCTGCTGCTCGCGCGCGATCAGGGGCTGAAGCTCGTCTCCGTTGGCGCGCTCGTGCAACGGCCGCTGACCTCGATCATCGCGCTGCCCGGGCACCACGTCGCGCGGGTAGCCGATCTCGCCGGCAAGCGCGTGGGCACCGCGGGCATCGCCTACCAAACGGCGGAGCTGCGCACCGCGCTCGCCCAAGCAGGCGTCAGCGCAAGCTCGGTACAGGAAGCCAACGTGGGCTTCAACCTGATCCCCGCGATGCTCTCCGGGCGAGTTGATGCCACGCTTGGCGGCTTCTGGAACTACGAGGCGATCCAGTTGCGCCTCGCGCACAAGCGCCCGATCGTGATCCCCGTCGACCGTGCCGGCGTGCCCACCTACAACGAGCTCGTGCTCGTGGTGCGTGAGGATGAGGCGCATAAACGCGGCCAGGACCTGCGCGCGTTCATGCAGGCGCTCACCCAGGGTGAGCGCGAGGTCCGCTCCGACCCGGCGGCGGCCGCGGGCACGCTGCTACGCGCAGACCCTTCGCTGGACGCCAAGCTGCAGCTCGAATCGATCAAGCAGACGCTCCCGGCAGCGCAGCCGGCGGGCAACAAGCCGTTCGGCTGGCAGCAGCCGGAAGCGTGGGCTGCGTTCGGGCGCTGGATGGCTGCGCACGCGCTCCTCAAGCACGATCCGAACGCCGCGCTGCCCCCTTTCACGAACGAGTTTCTTTCCGGACAGGGGATCTAGGACGTGGCTCGCATTGGACTGCTCACAGGAGGCGGCGACTGCCCAGGACTCAACGCGGTTATCCGTGCCGTGGTACGGAGCGGCCTGGCTACGGAGGAGCACAGCTTCGTGGGCTTTCGCTATGGCTGGGCGGGCGTCCTCGCGAACGAGGCCGATGAGCTCACGCTGAGGAGCACCAGCGGCATCCTGCCGCGCGGCGGCACGATCCTCGGCACCTCGCGCACCAACCCCTACGCCGAGGGCAGCGACGGCAGTGCAGCGGTGCGCGCCACGCTCGCGGCTCGCGGCGTCGACGTGCTGATCCCGATCGGTGGCGAGGACACGCTGGGTGTGGCGCTGCGCCTGCACGGCGACGGTGTGCCCGTGGTGGGCGTGCCCAAGACGATCGACAACGACCTCGGCGGCACCGACGTCACGTTCGGCTTCCAGACTGCCGTGCAGATCGTGACCGAGGCGATCGACCGTCTGCACACGACCGCCGAGTCGCACAACCGCGTGATGGTGCTCGAGGTGATGGGGCGCCACGCCGGCTGGATCGCCACGCACGCGGGGATCGCCGGCGGCGCTGATGCGATCCTCGTGCCCGAGCGCCCATTCGACATCGATGAGGTAGTCGCGCACCTGCGCCGCCGCCACGAACGCGGGCGCAGCTTCTCGATCGTGGTCGTCGCCGAGGGCGCCACGCCGCGCGAGGGCACCTTGCAGACACGCCCCGGCAGCGCCACCGACGCCTTCGGCCACGCGCGCCTCGGCGGCATCGGCGTGACGCTCGAGGGCGAGATCGAGCGCCGAACCGGCTTTGAGACGCGCGTCACGATCCTCGGGCACGTGCAGCGCGGCGGCACGCCCGTCGCCTTCGACCGCGTGCTCGCGACGCGCTTCGGCGTCGCCGCGATGGCCGCGGCAGCCGCGGGGCGCTTCGGCACGATGGTCGCGCTGCGCGGCAGCAATATCGTCGAGGTCTCCCTCGCGGAGGCGCTACGCGAGCCAAAGCTGCTCGACCCTGGCCTGTATGCAACCGCGGAGCTGTTCTTCGGCTGAGCGTCCTGCGGCGGGACTCTCACAGCGGCCAGTAACGCGAAAGCAGCTCGACAGCCCGATCGGCGAGCGGTTGCGTCTGCTCATCGCCGGCCTGCGAGGAGGGCGCGGGCGTTCCCTTTCCCCCATCAGCCAGCACAGGCAGCACCGCGCACACGCACTCGGCGAGCACGCGGCGGTTGTAGCCGCCCTCCAGCACGACTCCGAGCGGCACGCCCAAAGCCCGTGCGAGATCGCGCGTGCGCTCAGCAATTGCCACGAAGGAGCTCGTCTGCAGACGACAGTCCGCCAGCGGGTCCTCGGCGTGCGCATCGAAGCCTGCTGAGACCAGCACCAGCTGCGGCGCGAAGGCCCGCGCCGCGGGCAGCACGACGCGGTCGATCAGCTCCAACCACAGCGTCTCGCCCGAGCCGGGCGGCACGGGCAGGTTCAGCGTGTAGCCCTCTCCCTCGTCTATGCCGCAGTCCTCGAGCGCACCCGTGCCGGGGAACAGCTGCGTTTGGTGGATGCTCGCGAACAGCACATCGGCGCGGCTGCGGAAGATCTCGGCTGTGCCGTTGCCGTGGTGGACATCCCAGTCGAACACGAACACACGCTCCAGGCCGTGCTCGGCGATCGCCGTGGCGGCCGCGACGGCGATGTTGTTGAACAGGCAGAAGCCCATCGCGCGCGCCGTCTCGGCGTGGTGTCCAGCTGGCCGCACACCGCAGAAGCCGACCTCGGCCTCACCGGCAAGCAGCGCGCGCACCATCTCGCAGGCGCCACCGGCCGCGTGCAGCGCCGCGCGATAGGAGGGCTCGCCGACGAAGGTGTCCGGGTCGATCGCACCACCACCTGACGCACAGATCTCCCGGATCGAATCGACGTGCGCGCGCGTGTGCACGAGCGCGAGCTGATCCTCGTTCACGGGCGGCGCCGTTCGCCGCTCCCAGCCGAGCCAGCCACGCTCGGCGAGCGCGCGCTCGAGCATGATCAGGCGCTCAGGCGTGTCGGGATGCCCCGGCGAATGCACGCGCGGGTCGTGCTCGAGGCAGGCCGCGTGCTCGAAGTAGAGCGCGGGCTTGATCACAACAGGATGTCGGAATCATTCGTCAAGCAGCGCATTCGTGATGTATCGTCCCACATGCCAACTCGGTGAGACGGGGATTAGATGGCAAGCGCCAGCCCAGAGAAGACAAGGTGGATGCGGGGCCCTTCGACGCCGTTGCGGGGCGCGCTGCTCGGCCTACTGCTGGAGCGGCCCGGGCACGGAGGCGACCTAGCGAACCGGCTCGCCGCGCGACTCGGCGAGACCTGGCGCGTGGATACCAACGATGTTTATCGTCTGCTCGAGCAGCTCGAGCGAACAGGGCTTGTGATCTCGCGCGATGAGCCCAAGCGCAGCAACCACCGCCGTACGCACCTCGTCTACTACCCCACCGACGAGACGCCCGAAGCGCTGACGCTATGGATGGAGACGCTCTTGCCGCGCGAGCCCGTGCGCCTCGGCCTGCAGGCAAAGCTGTCGGTGGCGCGCCAGCAGGACGCGCCACGCCTGCTGATCGCGCTGCGTGCCTACGAGCGCGAGTGCCTCCTGCTCGCCCACCTCGTCTCCCCCAGCGAAGGCGAGGCGCGTTCGTGGGCCGCGCTGTGTATGGATTGCACACGCGAAGCCGTCTACGCGCAGCTGCAGACCGAGGTCGACTGGGCGGCACGTACGCGACGGCGGATCAACGAGTTTCTGCAACGCAGCGGATAGCGCCTGCTCGCGATGACCCCGCTGCTGTCGTTCTCGAATGTGAGCAAGCACAGTCTCGACGGCGAGCGCGAGGTGCTCGTGCTCGACCGCGTCTCGCTCGAAATCGAGGCCGGTATGTCGGTCGGCGTATACGGAGCACGTCGTTCGGGGAAGTCGACGCTGCTGCGCATGGCTGCCGGAATCGCGCTGCCCGACTCGGGCACGGTCCGCTTTGAGGGCAGGGACATGGCGCAGATGAGTGCCGGTGAGCGCGGACGGCTACTGCGCGAGGCGATCGCTTTCATGTCCGTGAACGACTGGCGTGCGAATCCCGGCGAGAGCGTCGTGGATCACGTCGCTACGGCGCTCGGGAGCGAGGGCCTGACGATGCGCGAGGCGCGCAGTCGAGCCCTTCGGATCCTCGAGCAGGTCGGCGTGGGCGCCGCTGCAGCAGAGGAGATCGCGACGTCACTGTCGCTGACCGAGCGCACCCGTGTGATGCTCGCACGCGCGCTGGCACGCGAACCACGTCTGCTGGTGCTCGACGAACCGGCGCAGATGCCGAACCTCGGCGACCGCGACCGCTTCTACCGGCTCTTGCGTTCTGCGGCTGAGGGGCGCGGCATGGCGCTACTCGTGGCCTCCGAGGAGATGGCTGCGCTACAGGGCGTCTCGGTGCTGATGTCGATCGCCGACGGCGAGCTGTGCTCGACAGTCGAGCAGAGCTCGGTGGTCTCGCTGCCGAACCTGCGCCTGGCACGAGCGGAGCGCTCCGGATAGTGGGCACGCTCGAGCTGCGCGAGGTTACCAAGCACTACCCGAGCGCCAGCGAGACCGTGCGCGCGGTCGACGGCGTCTCGCTGCGGGTCTCCGGCGGCGAGTTCGTGGCGCTGTACGGCCCCAGTGGATCGGGCAAGACGACGCTCTTGATGCTGGCCGCGGGCCTGACCGCGCCAGACAGCGGCTGTGTGCTGTTCGAGGGTCGCGACATCGGCGCCTTCTCAGAGCGCGACAGCGCAAGCTACCGCCGCGTGGACGTGGGCTTCGTCTTTCAATCCTTTCACCTGATGCCTCACACCTCAGCGCTCGATAACGCCACGATCAAGCTGACCGGCGCCGGACACACGCTGCGCGAGGCGCGCCGACTGGCGCGCCCATGGCTCGAGCGCGTGGGTCTCGGCGAGCGCCTCGAGCAACCGCCGGAACAGCTCTCGATGGGTGAGCGTCAGCGCGTCGCGATCGCGCGTGCGCTGGCGAATGAACCGCGCCTGCTGCTAGCGGACGAGCCGACCGGCAACCTCGACTCCAAACGCAGCCGCGAGATCCTGCTGCTGATGCGCGACATCTGCCACGAACGTGACATCCCGGGTGTGCTGGTCACACACGATCCCGACGCGATCGCGCTCGTCGATCGCGTGCACACGCTGCGCGACGGACATCTCGTTGACGGGATGGACCCAGAGCCCGCCTCGACCGCGCCGTGAGTCGCCTCGCCAACCCCCGCATCGCGGGGGTCCGGCTGAGCATGCTGTTGCACCTCTATCGGCTGCGCTTGCGTGCCCACGCGATACAGGAGCTGCTCGCCGGCAGCGGTATCGCGGTCGGCGTGGCGCTCGTGCTCGGCGTGCTCGTCGCGAACACCAGCCTGACCGGCTCCGCTGACGAACTCATCCACCAAGTGGTCGGCTCGGCGCGTTTGCAACTGAGCGCGCGCTCCGCCGAAGGCTTTGACCAGTCACTGCTGAACCAGGTCCAGAGACTGCCCGATGTTCTCGCGGCCGCCAGTGCGCTGCGCCAGAACGTGACGCTCGTTGGAGCGGGCGGCCAGCGCGAGGCGATCCAGCTGCTCGGCGTGAGCCCCACGGTGACGATGTTGGGCGGGATGGGCACACAGGACTTCGGCCCCAGCGGCTTCCGCTTTGCCAGCGGTCTGATCCTGCCGGTAAAGGTCGCCGCCGGCGTGGGCGCGGTGCAGGGGCAGCTCCTCACGATCCTCGCACGCGGACAGGCGCAGAGGATCCAGGTCGGCGCGATCCTCGGCAGCGAGACTTTTGGAGCGCTCGCATCAAGCCCCGTGGCCGTGACACTGCTCGGAGGCGCCCAGCGTCTGACGGCGCTCGAGAACCGCGTGAGCCAGATCCTCGTGCGACCGCGTCGCGGCAGCGACCGTCATGTTGCGCACGAGCTCGAGACGATCGCTGCGGGCCGCCTCGACGTGGCCGCCTCCGACCACGAGCTGGAGCTGCTCGATCAAGCGGCCAAGCCCAACGACCAGTCGACCTCTCTGTTCGCCGCGATCAGCGTGATGGTCGGGTTCCTGCTCGCGCTGAACGCAATGCTCCTGACCGTGCCCGAGCGGCGTCGTTTCGTGGCGGACCTGCGCATGCAGGGCTATGACTGGCGACAGATCCTCGTGCTGCTCGGCTTCCAGGCGCTCGTGCTCGGCCTGCTCGCCTCCGGTGCCGGGGTGCTGCTGGGCATGCTGATCTCAAACGCCTTCCTACACCGTGTGCCGGCCTACCTGATCACCGCCTTCCCCGTGGGCTCCCAAGAGATCCTGCACTTCGGCACTGTCCTGATCGCGCTCGGCTGTGGTGTGCTGGCAACCGTCATCGCCTCGCTCTCACCGGTTCTCGACCTGCGCCCGAGCCGACCAACCGACGCAGTGCTGCGCGATCGCGCGGGCGGTGCCAGCGAGGTGCTGGCGCGTACGACGGTGCTGCGCCTGGCGATCGCGAGCGTGCTGGCGACGATCGCGCTCACGGTGGCAGTGTTGCTCGAGTCGAGGCTCACGATCCTCGGCGGCGTCGCGCTCGCGCTGACGACGCTGGGGGCAATCCCCGCGCTGTTCGCGGGGATTGCCCGGAGCCTGCGCTGGGTCGGCGAACGCGTGCGCAGCAGCGCCCTGATCGTGGTCGTCTCTGAGCTGCGTGCGGTCACGACGCGCTCGGTGGCGCTCGCCGGTGTAGCAGCGCTCGCGGTCTACGGCAGCGTGGCGATTGGTGGCGCACGGCTCGATCTGCTGCGCGGCCTCGACACGAACTTCAGCGAATATCTAGGCACGGCCGACGTGTGGGTAACGACGGGAGGCAACGACCTCACGACCAACCCCTTCCTGCCCGACGGAGCGGTTCGGCAGATCGCGGCTGCGAGCGGCGTGCGCTCGGTGCGTGTCTACCAAGGGGGCTTTCTCGACGTGGGCGCGCGCCGCCTGTGGATCGTTGCGCGGCCGACGGGCGAGCTACACCCGATCCCTTCCAGCCAGATGCTGCACGGCAGCCTCGCACGCGCGGTCGCGCTCGTGCAGAGCGGCAGCTGGTTGACGATCTCCGACGGCTTCGCCCACGAACATCAGCTGCGCGTCGGCTCCCACTTCGCTCTGCCAACGCCGAGCGGATACGTCCGCTTCGGCGTCGCGGCGATCACCACCAACCTAGGCTGGTCCCCCGGCGCGCTGATCATGAGCACGGGCGCCTATCGGACGCACTGGCAAAGCACACAACCCACAGCACTCGAGGTGAATCTTAAGCAGGGCGTCTCAGAGCAGGCCGGCCGCCGCGCGATCCTGCAGGCGATCGGGCGACGGCCCGGGCTCGGTGTGCAGACCCTCCAGGAACGACGCGCGCAGTATGCGGCGGACTCGCGCCAGGGCCTGCGCGCGCTGAGCGAGATCGCGACGCTGATCTTGATCGCTGCTGCGCTCGCGGTCGCCTCGGCGCTCAGCGCGGCGGTGTGGCAGCGGCGCGCACGGCTCGCGTCGCTGAAGATCCAGGGCTATAGCTCGCCGCAGCTGTGGCGCGCGCTGTTGCTCGAGAGCGCGATCGTGCTGTCGGTTGGCTGCACGATCGGCGCGGCAGCCGGTATCTATGGCCACGCGCTGGCGAGTCGTTGGCTGCGTCTGAGCACCGGTTTCCCCGCGCCGTTCGCGGCGGACGTTGGTCGCGTGCTGTTCACGCTCGCATTGCTGGCGGCGATCGCGCTCGCCGTGATGGCGCTCCCGGGACTCGCCGCATCGCGCGCCCCGGCGCGCGCGAGCCTTCAGGAATGACTATGAGCGCATTGTTTACTCAACGAAACTGTTCGAGTGGCTGCCGCCAGCCGAAGCCGACTCGAGCTGGCGCAAACGTTCGCTGCTGCTGCCGGGCGCTACTGGCTCGGCGTCTTCCCACAGGTGGGGCGCGAGCTGAGCCACTGGCAACGACATGCGCAGCAGATCCCAGACCCGGCGCTCCGGCGCCTCGCATTGCTCACACAGCGCACCGAGCGCGGCAACCTCGAAGGCGCTGCTGCCTTCGCGGTGCTCGCACCGCGCTCGGTACGGACAAACGTGGTGCGCGCCGCGGTGGCCTTCCAAGCGACCTACGACTACATCGACACGCTCGCCGAGCAGCCCTGCGGCGACCAGGCCGCCAACGGTGCACAGCTTCATCTCGCGCTGCTCAGCGCCCTGCAGCCGGGCGCAACACACGCCGACTACTACCGGCATAGCCCGAGCAGCCAGGACAACGGCTACATCAGGAGCCTGATCGAGACCTGTCGCGGGGCGCTGGCGAGGCTGCCCTCCTATGCCCTGGTCGCGGACGGCGCGCTGCGCGCCGCTCAGCGAATGACTCACTATCAAGCCCTCAACCATCGGCCCGAGCATGGGCCGATGGCCGTGTGGGCGGCAGGCAAGACGCCATTGGGCAGCGAGCTGCGCTGGTGGGAGACGGCGGCAGCTACGGCCTCCTCGCTCGGCGTCTTCGCGCTGTTCGCGGCAGCCGGCCAGCCGCTGCTCGCAAGCGTCGAGCGCCGCGCACTTGAAAGCGCCTACTTCCCGTGGATCGGCGCGCTGCACGTGCTGCTCGACAGCCTGATCGACCGCGCCGGTGATCTCGCCAGCGGCCAGCACAGCCTCGTGGCGCACTATGCCTCCGCAGAGGAAGCGGCGGCTCGTCTCAGCGTGATCGCCGCGAGCGCAGTAAGAGCCACCGGGTGCCTCTCGCAGAGCCTCCAGCACGCGGTGATCCTTTCCGCCATGACCAGCTTCTACCTGTCGGCACCCGCAGCCGCGCAGATCCCCACCGAGGTCGTTGCGCGAAGGGTGCTCGAGACCATGGGCACGCTGGCGGGCCCGACGATGCTCGTGCTCCGCGCGCGCCGCATGGCCGCCGGTCTCATTACTCGAAACTCAAGTATTGGACTTTCCACTTGTCCCGACTGGGATCCGCCGAGATGATCAGCAAGCGTGGATCAGAAACGTTTGGCGCCTCTGGCGTCTACGGTGAGAAATCCCGCTTTCGTCTCGCCAGTGAGTGGGCCGGGCGCTTCGGCGCCCGGTTCGCGTTGAGCACCCGAACGGAGCCCTATGAGCAGCAGCGGAATCTCGATAGAGCTAACGGGCGCACAACTCGAGCGCGTCGTGCGACGCACGACCGACGCCGACACCGTGTCGAACCTGCTGCGCGGCCTCGGCGAACGCGGAACCACGGCCGAGCACTTCAAGGAGCTCGCCAAGAGTCCACGCATGTCGCGCTCGCTCCTGCTGGGCCTGCTCGTACTCGCAAGCTTCCCCGCCGACGGGAGCCCGCTGGCCGTCACCGACGTGGCGGGCCGCCTCGAGATGAGCCCAAGCACCACTCACCGCTACCTCACGACGCTTCTGGCTGTGGGCTTGCTCGACCAGGACCCGCGCACGCGCCGCTACCACATACCGCTCGGCTCTTAGCCAGCGCGCTGAGCGCTTTCAACCTGTCCGCACCGGCAGGCCGGCGGAATTTGACGCGACCTGCGTGCCGCCGCTTGGCGCGCTCGTGGCCGAGGGCGCGCTCGAGCGGAAGCCCGGCAGCTTGAGCTCGATGCATGCCCCACCCTCGCGTGAGGCCGACGCCCTAACCGAGCCGCCGTGCGCGTCTGCGATCGCCCGCACGATCGCGAGCCCGAGGCCGGCTCCACCCGATGCGCGATCACGCGCGGCGTCGATGCGATGAAAGCGACGAAAGACGCGCTCGCGCTGCTCGAGCGGGATTCCCGGCCCGTCGTCTTCGACGAGGAAGCCCACCCGCCCACCGGCCCGCGCCTCTACGCGCATGCGCACGAGTCCATGCTCGGGGGCGGTGTGCTCGATCGCGTTGCCGATCAGATTGCGCAGCGCCTGCGCGAGACGGTCCGGGTCGGCCCGCAGGGTGCCGACAGGCAGCGTTGAGAGCTCGAAGCGTCGCGTGGCGATCAGGCTGACGCCGTCCCACAACTCCTCCACGTAGGGGCCAAGCGCGATCGACTCGATCCGCAGGAACTCGGTCTGCTCGGTCTTGGCCAGCAGCAGCAGATCGTCGACGAGGCGGCTGATACGCGCGATCTCGGCCTGCACGAGACGCTCGACCCGTCGCACCTCCGCGGCCGAGGGCTGCTCCTGCGCGGCGAGCACCTCCAGCTGGCCGCGAATCACGGTCAGCGGCGTGCGCAGCTCGTGTGAGGCGTCGGCCACAAAGGCGCTCTGTCCGGCAAAGGCGTCGGTGAGCCGATCGAGCATGTGGTTGAAGGCGTCGGCCAGCACCTCTACCTCCGCGCCTTGTCCGGCCGTGCGGAGGATCCGCGGATGCAGATCGCCGGCGTTGACGCGCGCCGCCACAGCCGCCATGCGGCGCAGTGGACGCGAGATGCGCGAGCCGAGCAGATAGGAAGCCAGCAGCGTACCCGCGAGCGCCAAGAGCCCCGCGAGGATGAAGGCACGCGCAACGCTGTGCTGCGCGTGTGCGACGGCGCCCAATGGCTCACCCACGCCGATCGTGACCGTCAGCGCACCCGGCACGTGCACGACGCGCTTGAGCAGGCGCAGATCGCCCACGTCTGGGAGCGCAACCGTCGAGTGGCCGCTCGGGGCGGAGAGCAAACGGGCTGATAGACGGTTCTCCTGCCGCTGCTCAGATGAAGGCTCACGGCTGTCGGGAGACTGCTTGACAAACAGCTCCGGACGGTTCGTGCTCGTGCCGCACCCGGCACGACGGCGAACAGCAGCGTCGAGCTCGCTCTGAAGGGCTGTGCCTGGATGTAGCGGTCGGCTGCCGCCGCGAGCGCGCGTGGCGTGCGCGCTTTGGCGAGCAGGAGATTGTGGGCTAGCTCGCGCGCGTCGCCGGTCGTCTCACCGTCGATCTGATGGCGCAACTGCGTTCCGGTACCGCGATAGACCGCCACGAAGATGATCGCCGTGCAGGCGACCGTCACGATCGTGAACCAGCCCGCCAGCCGCCAGTGCAGGCCAGCCGGGCGCAGTCGGTTGAGCGCACGCCCGAGCGCCTCAGCCGGCGCTGCCCAAGCGGTAGCCGACAGCGCGTACCGTGTGGATCGGCGCGGGCTGTCCGGCAGCTTGCGGCGCAGGTAGCCGACGTAGACGTCGACCACGTTCGTCGCAGGATCGTGCTCGTAGCCCCACACCGAGCTCAGGATCTGCTCACGAGAGACGACCTCACCTCGGTGGCGCAGGAGATAGACGAGCAACTCGAACTCAGTGGTCGAGAGCGGTACCGGATCTCCGCCGCGGCGTACCTTGCGGCTCAGCAAATCGACCTCGATGCCCTCCGCGGCCAGCGCGCTCGTCGAGGCCTGCGCGACGACGCGCAGCTGCGCGCGCACACGTGCCACCAGCTCGGCCATCGAGAAGGGCTTTACGAGATAGTCGACCGCTCCCGCTTCCAGTCCTTCGACGCGATCCTCGATCTCGCCGCGTGCCGTGAGCACGATCACCGGTAGGCTCGGCAAGGCGCGCCGCACAGCGGTGAGGATCTCCATCCCGCTCCGCCCCGGGAGCATCAGGTCGAGCACGATCGCATCGCACTCCCCCTCAGGCGAGGCGTTCACCCTCGAGCCCGTCGTGCGTCGCCTCGACCGCGAACCCCTCAGCCTCGAGGCCGCGACGCACGAAGTCGACGATCCCCGGCTCGTCCTCGATCAGCAACACCCGCGCACCCTCAGGCACGAGGGCGTTCTCCGCGCAGTCGGCCACAGCGACCGACGGGCGCTCCCCCTCCTGTGCGCCGTTATCCATACCTCACAGGATATTCATCGACGAGCGCGGCAATTTGCCGCGCGGAGACTCGATGAGCTTTCTCATGCACCGCCACCAGCGCTGTCGCTCAGATCGCGTCCATGTGCGCGGCCGCCAGCGCCGCCCAAGGGGCATAAGGGGAAAAAGCTCGCGCACCTCGCGCTCCTCGGCAATCGCCTTGGGGTCGCCGCCGCTGAGACGCCGACCAGCGAGCTTGAGCAGCCCGAGGTCTCCCGCCGGGAGCTGATCGTCGCGGCCCTGTCCATGCAGTGCGAGCATCTCGACCGTCCAGACGCCGATGCCCGGGATCGCGCGCAACCGCCGCCAGCCCTCCTCGGCTCAGAGGCGTGCAGATCGACACGCCCGCGCGCCACCTCGCGCGCGGCGCGTACGAGCGCGAGCGCGCGCGCCAGCCAAGTCGAAGGACTGCAGTCGCGCCGGCGCGGTGCCCGCCAGCACGCGACGTCGCCGGCATATCGCGCAGCGCGGCTGTGTGCGCCTCCGCGGGTGTCCAACCTCGTCCCAGCGCGGCCAGCAGGCGCCGCTGGATCGCCGCGGCGCGCTCGTACTCGATCAGCTGCTCGCAGATCGCGAAGGACCAGTGCCTCAAAGGGCTGCGGACGACGGCCCACGCGCAGCCAGGGACGGCGCCGCAGCGAGCGCCGATCATCGGGTCGCGCGCATGAGCGCGCAGGAACGGGCGCAGGTCCTCATCGACACCGAGCGCAAAGCGCATCCGCTGGATCCCATAGCACGCAGTCTCCCGACTTGCAGCGTGCGCCGCGAAATGCACGCGGCCCGCACTGCCTTCGGCGAAGCGCACGAGCACGGGCTGCTCGTCCATGTGCAGCAGACGCTCGAACACGCCGCCGCGGCGGCGCAGCATGCCATCCATCCCGTTGCGCCGCGGCAGGCGAAATGGCCCGCACGGCGCCACCTCCTGGCGCACTTCCACCAGGGAGCTCAGCGCGTCCTCAGCGATCTGTGCCCGCGCCGCCCAGCAGGTGCACGTCGAGCAGCAAGGAGCGGCTGCCCACGATCTGCACGAGCTCGGCGGTACGGCTCGTACGCGAGCCGCGTCCGAGCTTGCCCGCGCCGCGGCGACCCTTGGCCAGTAGCAGCGAGCGGCGCTGGCGGCGGTGAACGAGCCCGACGACGGCAGCGCCGGCGACGAAGCCGCCGGCGGCCACCGCGGCAGCCTGCACCGCGGGGATCACGTTGGCGGCAGAGCGCTCGAGCGCACCACCTCCATCGGTGGCGTGGTGGCTCACGATCCGCGGCTGCTCAGCGAGTACAGGGACCGCATCGAGGACCTCGCCCTCCTCGGCGGATCCTGGCTCAAACTGCGGCTCCTCGCTCACGAAGCGAAGTGTAGAGGGCCGCCCAGTCGCTTAGAGCAGACGCTCATAGACGCGATAGCGCTTGACCACGCGCCCGCCCATCGCTTCCATACCGCGGTTCATCGGCGTGTTCGTCTCGAGGATCCAGCCCATCTCACCGCCGCTCTGCGGGCGCACGGCGGCGGCGTTGAAGTGTTCGACGTAGAGCTTCGCAGCGACGCCCGTGTGCTGGTACTCGGGCTTCACGCCGAGAAAACCCACGCGCACACGGTCGATCCGTTTGCCCTTCGTCGCGAACTTCCACCAGCCCAGCGGCAGCACTTTGCCGTGCATTTGCGCGAGCACCTGGTTGAGATCCGGGACGGTGATCGCCATGCCCACGACCTCGCCGGTGTCTTCGCGCTCGGCGATCATGAACCAGTGCTTGTCGAACGCCAACTGCAACTCCTGCGCGTAGGCGTCGAGGTCCTTCTTGGAGAACGGCACGAAGTCCCAGTTTTTTGACCAGGCCGAGTTGTAGACCTCGGCGAAGGCGTCCATGTCCTTGCGCAGCTGGCGGCGACGCATCGGGCGCACGCGGATGCCGTGCTCGGACTGGACCTTCTCGGCGAGCTCGAAGATCACGGGCAGCACCTTCTCGCGATCTGAGACCTCGAGGTTCCACATCAGCAGGTCCATCGCCTTGCTCATGCCCGCTGCCTCGACGCGCTGCTGGTAGTAGGGAGGGTTCCAGGGCTGCACGATCATCGGCCGCAGCTCAAAGCCCTCGATCAGGATGCCGCTCTCGTCGTTCATCGCGAAGCAGGCCGGCCCGACCATCCGCTCCTTGCCACGCGCGCGCAGCCACTTCTCAGCGGCAGCGAGCAGCGCCTCGAGCACCTCGGCGTCGTCCTCGAACTCGAGGAAGCCGAACCAGCCCCAGTTCTTCTGCTGATAGTCGTTGAAGGCGTGGTTGACCTGCGCGGTGATGCGACCGACCACGCGCCCGTCGCGGCGGGCGAGGAAGTACTCGGCTTCGCCGTGGCTGAAAAAGGCGTTGAGGCGTCGGTTGAGGAAGATGCGCCGCTCGAGCTTCAGCGGTGGAACCCACTGGGGGTGGTTAGCATGCACCCTGAAAGGGAGGTCGATGAATGCCTTCAGATCTCCTGCACCCGAGGCCGCTGTGACTTCAACTCCCACTGGCGAGGCACCCTACATGCACACCTCCATCGACGTCTTCGCCAAGGTCCGCGACCACGAGCGCTCCGCAGTGCTCGCCGCCGCGCGCGAGGCCGACGTGCTGCCCTACTTCCATGTGCTCACCTCGCCGGCGATGCCGGTCGTGGAGATGGAGGGAGCCGAGCGGATCATGCTCGGCTCGAACAACTACCTCGGCTTGACGGGCGATGAGCGCGTGATGCAGGGCGCCGAGGAGGCGCTACACCGCTACGGCACCGGCCTCACGGGCTCGCGCCTGTTGAACGGCACGATCCCGCTGCACCTCGAACTGGAGCGCGAGATCGCCGAGTGGATGGACACCGAGGACGCGCTCGTGTTCAGCACCGGCCACCAGGCGAACCTCGGCGTGCTCGGCACGCTCCTGGGGCCCGCGGACACCGTGATCGTGGACTCCGGCGACCACGCGTCAATCCTCGACGGCTGCCTGCTCTCGCGCGCGAAGCTCAGGCCCTTCCGCCATAACCGCCTCGACAAGCTCGAGAAGATGCTGCAGCGCGCACAGGGCGACGGCGGCGGCGTGCTCGTGGTCGTCGACGGCGTCTTCTCGATGGAGGGCGACATCGCGCCGCTACGCGAGATCTGCGATCTCTGCGAGCGCTACGGATCACGACTGATGGTCGATGAGGCGCACGGCGCGGGCGTGCTCGGAGAGCGCGGCGCGGGCACCGCGGAACTGCTCGGCGTAAGCGAGCGCGTCGACCTGCGCGTCGGTACCTTCTCCAAGTCGCTCGCCTCCTGCGGCGGCTTCGTGGCAGGCTCACACGAGGTGATCGACTACTTGCGCGTCGCCTCACGCGCCTTTCTCTTTACTGCCTCGGCCGTGCCAGCCGCGGTCGGTGCGGCGCTCGCCGCGCTGCGTGTGCTGCGCTCCGCTGACGGGCCGCCGCTGCTCGTGCACGTGCTTGAGAACGCGCAACTGCTGCGCGACGGGCTGCACGAGCGCGGCTTCGCGGTCGTCTCACCGCAGTCGCTGCCCGACGCCGTACAGCGCAGCGCGCCCGGCCTGCGCGTCGACGCGACGGGGGCCACGAGCATCGTCACGCCGATCGTGCCGGTGCTCGTCGGCGATGACTGGAAGGCGGCGCTTCTATGGCGCGCGCTCTACGACGCCGGCGTGTTCGTCAATACAGGGCTGCACCCCGCCGTTCCACCCGGCGGCGCGCTGCTGCGCACGAGCGTGATGGCCACGCACGACGCCGCGACGCTCGAGCGGGCGCTTGAGATCTTCAGCGCGGTCAAGCGCGAGCTTTGAGGCCGAGCACGGTCCGCTGCCCGGACCCGCACGAAGCTAAGCGGCGCGCAAGCGTCTTGTCCATTTCTTCACAAGTACCGGCGCGAACGAAAAAGGCCGCTTCTAGCGCACGAAGTGCCCGTCACGCGGTTGACCGAATGCCCCGTCCTGGCGTAGCTTCTCCATTGCGCTCCGCATGACCGTTCGGTGTCCGCCCCTAGTAGCCGCTGGAGGGATGTGATTGCCGGGAACGTCGCCCGTGAGTCTCACGGGCTGACACCGCACGGCCAGGCCGAGCGCGCTTCTTACAAAAAATCGAGCAAGTAGTTGACCGGCGCGCGATCTCGCCGCGGCGGCAACGGGGAGATTGCGCAAAATGAACGCGACAGCGACGGTTGCCCCTGCCGGCCCTCAGTACATGCGCGCGCTGGAACGCGCCAACAAGGTTCGCCTCGCCCGTGCCGAGCTCAAGCGACGCGTGGCGATCGGCGAGATCGAGGTCGCCGAGGTGATCCTCGAGTGCCCTTGGGAGGCCGAGAGCATGGCCGTCGCCGACCTGTTGATGAGCCAGCGCCGCTGGGGCCAGACGCGATGCCGAAAATTCCTCTCGCAGATACCGATGTCCGAGAAGAAGACGATCGGCTCGATGACCGAGCGTCAGCGCCGCACGCTGGCCGCGCTGCTCGGCTGCGCCGGTGTGGATCGGGATCGCGCCTGGAGCGCGACCCCTTGGGTAACGGACAGCCTGACGAGAGCTTGACCTGCCACCAGCCGGCGAGCATCCCGATCAGGCCCAAACGCGGTCGAACTTCCCAGACCCCGCATCCGCCTTGTCCGAGCTCGCTGACTGGTAGCCGCACGAAGCGGTAGCGGCCCGGTTCGAGCTTCATCCGCTGCAGCTGTTCACGCGCGGCGCGCTCACGCTCGTTGCGCACCGCAGCCTCG
Source organism: uncultured Solirubrobacterales bacterium (assembly GCA_963785435.1). Classification (GTDB taxonomy): domain Bacteria; phylum Actinomycetota; class Thermoleophilia; order Solirubrobacterales; family Solirubrobacteraceae; genus Palsa-744. The sequence continues at coordinate 757,376 of CAWAVE010000005.1, read as the reverse complement.
CCGCGCAGATCCTGCAGCATCCCCGCCAGCCTGTCGCGCGAGCGCTCGAGCTCGGCGAGTCCGGGAATGCAGGGTCCCTCGTGGCGAGCCTGCGCCGGTCGCGGCGCCGCGATAAAGGGGAAGCGCTCCACGACGATCTCGGAAAGGTCGTGCTCGAGCTTTGCGATCTGCGCCTTCAGCGCCTCGCGTGCTGCGCGCTCACCGTCGCGCGTCGCCTCTTCGAAGCCGAGTCGGCGCGCGCCGATCAACGGCTCATGAGCGACTCGATCGGCTAGCTGCTCCAACTGCGACACATGCTCCTCCTCCGGCTGAGCGGAGCGTCAGATTCTACCAGCGCGCACAACCTCCGCGATCGCGCTCAAGGATGTTCAAGCGCAGTGCGGCATGACCACAACGCCTCTTCGGCGTAGATCGTGGGCACACCCGCGACCTGGACGGCAAACAGCATGAGACGTTTTCGTCTTTACGCTCGCGCAGTGCCCCGGCGCGAGCTCACCGAAGAGCACCGCGAGCGCATTCGAGGAGTCGGCCACGACTAGGCGCCCACCCGGTAGCGCTCGCGAGCGCGGCGAGCGCCCGAGCGGCTCGCCCTCATCGCTCGTGCGAATTCCGAGCGGGCCATCGATGCGCGGCCGCATCGAGCGCCCACACCGCCACGCCGGTGTCGAGCAAGGCGACCAGCAGCACATCCTCGAGCAGACCACCCGTGAGGAACGCGCCGCGCACCATGCGCTCCAGTACCGCCGCCTCGATCGGCGTGCGCACCACGTCTGGGTCGAGCCCGATGTGACGGAAGAAAACGCGATAGGCGCCCGGTACCGCCTCGCGGCGCATGCCGACCGCACGCGCGCCGCGGATCTTGCTAGACAGTTCACGCAGGCGCGCCTCGATGTCGGGCGGGGAGCTCTCCGTCAACGGCTTGCGTCGCGCGACCTCGACCTCGCTGATCAGCAGGCGCAGCCCCGGGAGCTCCTCCTCCACCTCCAGCGCGCGCCAGCCAAGTTCAGGTCCAGCGGGCGAGCTCATGGCTGGACGGGCGCAGAGCCCTGTGCATGCGCGGCGCCAACCAGCTGCGCGACGCGTGCTCGCAGCGCGGCGAGCGGCAGCCGCCGCAGCAGTGCGTTGCTTTGCATCACGCCGCCGGGCAGCACGAAGCTCAGCTGCGGGCAGCTCGTGTCTTTGTAGAGCACCACGAGCGCGCCATCGTGATCGATCCCCACGGGTATCGATAGACGGTGCGCGCGGATCAGGCGTCGTAGCTTCCTACGATCGCCCTTGATCGCCACGGCCGCGAAGTGAACCGCAGGGAACTCAGCTGAGAGCGTCTGCATCTCATCGAGCACCGTGGCGCACGAGCCTTCATCGACGAACAGCGCAAGCACAAGCGGCGAGTGTTCATAGAGCGTGCACACGTTCAGCGCCGAGGCTTTGTGCACCTGACAGGCCGGCACCGGGCCCGCCGAACCCTCTCGGCGCGCGTGGCCACGTTCGCGTCGCCAGTCAAGGCGCTGAGCGCGAGCGGCACAGCGAAAGGCGCGATGTGTTCACCGCGCGCGAAGCCGCTACCGCCGTGGGGCTTGGTGACGATCGTGTTGATCGTGATCAAGATCAGGATCACTACAGCGAGCAGGCCGACGTAGCGCCCATAGTGCGGCGCCGGCGGCTCCTCGCCGTGATCGGCGGGCTCCGCGGGCGTAGCTCCCTCTCGATCCTCGGCCCGATCAGGCCGGGCCACGACGGGCCTCACCTCGCCTGCGGCGGCCAGCAACGAGCCTCGGGCGCATAGGGCGCTCGCGACCCTCCTCGACCGCGCCCGCCGCAATCACGAGCACCGCAGGCAACGCGATCAGCACGCCCACGAGCGAGACGCTCAGGTCGATCAGCGTGACGAGACCGAAGTCGCGCAGCATGCGTATATCTGAGAGCGCGAGCACACCGAAGCCCGCGATCGCCGTCACGCCGGAGGCGGCGACAGCGGCTCCCGTACGGCGGTAGCTGCGCCGTAGCGCCTCGATCGTGTCGTGGCCGGCGAGCATCTCTTGGCGGTGGCGCTCGGAGAGCAGCACGCTGAACTCGGTCGAGATCGCGATCACGAGCGCACCGAGCGTGACCGACATCGGGTTCAGCGGCACGCGCACCACGAACAGGATCAGCGCCGACCAGCCCGTCGCGAGCACGATCGGCGTGAGCGGCACGAGCGCGCGGCGCACGTCGCCGCGGAAGGCGAGAGCCAGCACGAGCGCGACCGCGGCGAGGCCCGCCAGCAGGGTCTCCAGGCGCCGCCACGGGTCTGCGACTTGCGAGCCCGAGCGCGCCGCGAGCACGGGCAGCCCGACGAGCGTCGCGCTGACGCCGGGCGGTGGATGCAGCTCGGCGCTCATCTGATCGATCAGGCGCTGTTGCTCGGAGAGGCTCATCTGACGGATCCCGAAGGCCAGCGTCGCCACGCGTCGGTCCGCGCTGATCACATCCTGGGAGAAGTAGGCAGGGATAACGCCCAGCAGCCCGCTGACACGCGCCTGCGAGAGCTTGTTGGAACTTCCCGCGCCAGCCTGAACCTGAAAGAGATCCGGCAGCGAGAAGGCGGGACAAAGCCGCGCGCGACCGCAGCCATGGCTCGCGCTGTAGCCGCCGCGCCGCAGCACCGCGGCCTGGTAGGAGCTCATCCATTCGATCGTGGCCGGCCGCGCGAGGTTGGCGCCCGAGACCATCAGATCGATTTCCCCGCCAACCCCGGTCGTGCGCTCGAGCACGTTCAGCGCACGCAGCGAGCTGAGGTTCTGCGGCACGAGCTTGGTGATGTCTGTCTCTACGCGCGTCTGCGTGTCCAGACCCCAGCCGGCGAGCGCCAGCACGAGCCCTAGCGCCAGCACGCGCCCTGGCCGTCGCACGGCGCCGCCGAGCGCGAAGTCGCTCACAAAGCGCGTCAGCCAGTTGTCGCTGAGCAGCTCACGCGCGCCGCGCCAGGCCGCCGCTACGGCCGTGGGCAGGCGCCCTATGGCTGTGGGCGCGACCGAGGTGTCTGCCCGCACAAGCGCAAGCGCAGCCGAGCCGGCAAGCAGCGCGCTCAGCAGCGCGATCGCCACACCGACCACGAGCAGCGCTCCGAAGCCGCGGATCATCGGCACGGGCGAGAGCAGCAGCACGAGCATCGCGGCCGCGCTGGCGGCTGCGGCGGTCGCGATCGTGGGCGCGCCCAGCGCTGCTGCTCGTGCGATCACCTGTGGACGGCCCGCACGCCCATGGCTGTCGACGCGGTCGAGCTCGGCGCTCTCCTGAACGCGCGATTGGAACTGGATCGCATAGTCGACCGCGAGGCCCACGAGCACCGGCAGGACCGCGATCGATGCCATCGTCAGCGAGGCGCCCACAGCGGCGAGAGCTCCGAACGTGAGCGCAGCTGCCAGCAGCGCAAGCGCGAGCGGCAACAGCCGCGGACGCCCGCTGAAGATCAGGCCGAGCGTGGCGGCCATCACCAGCAGGACCGCCACGAGCAGCAGCTCGATCGAGCGCGTGATCGAGCTCGTTAGTTCCGCGACGATCGCGGGCACGCCCGTGAGCAGGTAGGAGCCACCATGCTGGGGCTGCCATTGGGCCATCGCGACCGCCTTGCGGATCAGGTCGATCGTGTGCGTGCGCTGCGCTTCGCTCAGCCCGGCCTTCATGCGTAGCGAGATCAGCGCAGCGTCGCGACTCGGGAACAGGTAGGCAAAGCGCTGCTTGGGTGTGCCCGCGGGCTTGGTCGAGTCGAACACGACCGTCGAGACGAAGCTCGCGTCATCGAGCGACGGGCGTGCGGTGAGCCCGTATTTGAGCGCGAGCGTGACGAGACCCTTCTGGAAGTTGCCCATTTCGAGCTTTTTCGCCTGCGCGCCGAGCGCGTGTGCCTGCGCCGCTGAGAAGCCGCGTTTCAGCGCGGCGCTCCTCACCACGCGTTCGGCCTGCTTGGCCTGAGCTTCGGCCTCGTGTGTCTGGGCTGTGAGCTGTTCGTTGATCTGGCGCGCGGCCTCACTGATGAAGGTGCCGGGGCCGAAGACCACCTTCACCGTCCGCGCGCGTGCGAGCTGGCCGCAGGGTCCGTTCACGCCGCCCTCCGCGCCGAGTGCCTGCGTTGGGACGTTGCCCGAGAGACAGCCCTCCAGGCCCACCAAGCGATCGATGTCCGAGCTCAGCACCAGCTGCTGCAGATCGCCCTTGACGAGCACCGCGATCGGCTCTTCGCCGAAGTTCCTATAGAAGCGCTGCGTCGCTTGATAGCTCGAGCTGGAGCTCGACACGAACGTGCTCGTGGCGGCCGTGGGGTGCAAGCGCAGTGCAAGCAGCATCGCGCCGAGCGCGAGCACGAGCGCAATCGCGAGCACCGCGCGCGGCCGTGCTGCCGCTGCAGCCGCCAGCGCGGAGAGAACTCGAGCGACGCTCACAGGGAGAGGCTAGCCCGACGTGGCATTGCGGCGCGTGGCACGCACACCTACTCCATGCCGAGCGGTCCGGCCGATTCGCCGGAAAGGAACTGACGCACGAACGGGTTTTCGGAGGCGAACAGGTCTTGTGCCGGTCCCGACTCCACGATCTTGCCCTTCCACAGCACCGAGATGTGCTCGGCGACGCGACGCGCGCTCATGATGTCGTGGGTGATCACCACGTAGCAGCCGCCGTTCTCGGCGTGGATCTCCTTGATCAACTCGCATAGCAGCGCGGTGCGCACGGGGTCCAGGCCCGAGTCGGGCTCGTCGAACAGCACGATGTCGGGGTCGAGCACGAGCGCGCGCGCGAAGCCCGCGCGCTTGCGCATCCCGCCCGAGAGCTCGTTGGGCATCTTCTCGTTGGCGTCGCCGAGGCCCACCTCGCGCAGCCGGCCGTTGACGATCTCCGCGATCTCCTCCTCGCCCTTCTCGGTGTGCTGGCGCAGCGGGAAAGCGACGTTGTCGTAGAGGTTCAGCGAGCCGAACAGCGCGCCGTCCTGGAAGAGCACACCGAACTTCTTGCGCAGCTCGAACAGGTCCGCGTCGCGCAGGCTGGGGATCGAGTGACCGTGCACGATCACATCGCCCTCATCCGGGTAGAGCAGCCCGACGATGTGCTTGATGCATACCGACTTGCCCGTGCCCGACGGTCCGAGGATCATCGAGATCTGGTTCTCGGGCAGCGACATGTTCAGCCCGCGCAGCACGTGGTTGCGCCCGAAGGACTTGTGCACGTCGATGAACTCGATCGCGTCTGGTGTGTCTGACGGGCGGTGTACAGCACCGGTGTGGTGCGCGTACTCGTCCTCCGGCGGCAGTACCTCGCTCATCTCGCCTCAGCCTCCGATCGGTGCGCGCGGATTGGCGCCCCAGAAGATCTGCGTGCCGAGCGCGCCGATGATGTGCACGAGCACGAGGTTCAGCACCATCGACTTGGCCGTCGCGCGACCCACGCCAACGGGCCCACCACTGGCGTTGTAGCCGTAGTAACACGCCACGAGCACGATCGCGGTGGCCATGAACATCGCCTTGATCAGGCTGTAAAGGAAATCCGGCGGATTTTGGAATTGCCAGAAGATCAGGAAATAGCCTCCGCTCGAGACGTAGCCGATCTGCTGCACTACCGCGATATAGGAGGCGAGGAACGCGGCGCCGATCCCGGCGAGGTACATGAACGGCAGCACGAGCCACGCGGCGAGCAGGCGCGTGGCGCAGAGGAACGTGATCGAGTTCAGGCCCATCACCTCGAGCGCGTCGATCTCATCGGAGATACGCATCGCGCCGAGCTCAGCGACGATCCCCGTGCCGACCTTCGCGGCCATCATGTAGCCGAAGGCATAGGGCGTGATCTCACGCAAATCACACCAGGCCGTGAACACGCCCGAGTAGGCGGGCGCGCCCTGCGCGGCCGTGAAGTAGGCGCCCTCGATGCCGCACTGCAGGCCGAGGATGAACATCAGCGTCCAGATGATCGCGGTGGAGCCGACGATCAGGATGCCGCACTGGCGCAGCGCCTCACCGAAGAAACGAAAGACGCGCAGGCTGTAGACGTCGCGGACGATGTTGCCCGTGAAGCGCCCGATCTCGCCGGTCGCCGCGAGCCATTCGCGCGGCATCGCCAGCAGCTCGTTCACTTGATCACCAGGATCTGCGGATGCGTGGCTAGCAGCGTCTGGGTGAAGATGTAGTCGAAGGAGAAGATCGCGGTGAAGGCGAGCACGACCGCCTCGTTGACCGCGCGTCCCACGCCCTCGGCGCCACCGGAGGCGGCCATGCCCTTGTAGCAACAGACGATCGCGATGATCGCGCCGTAGATCGTGGTCTTCAACACCGAGCCCCAGAGGTCTGTCGTGGAGGCGTTGGCGAACAGCGTCGACCAGAAGGGCCCGAGCGGCTGGCTGTTGACGAGCTCGGCGATGATGCCGCCGAAGATGCCGAACAGCAGCGCGTAGATGTCGAACAGGCCCGTCACGACCATCAGCGCCAAGAAGCGCGGCACGACGAGGTTCTTGACGGGGTCCACGCCGAGCACCTGCAGCGCGTCGAGCTCCTCGCGCACCTTGCGCGCGCCGAGGTCGGCCGTGATCGCGGTGCCGGCCACACCGGCCACGACGATCGCCGTCACGCTCGGCCCGATCTCGCGCACAGCGCCGAGCACGAAGAATCCACCGAGACGATCGAGCGCGCCGAAGATCGTCAGGAAGTTCGCGGCCTGCAGTCCCGGTGCGGCGTAGCAAATGCAGACGGTCGAGATCAGCAGCGGGAACCAGCAGAGTCTGAGCGCGAAGAGGAACTGCGAGACGAACTCGCCACCGTATGGGTAGGGAGGCCGCAGGGCAGACCAGATCGTCTTGCCCGTGAGGATCATCATGTCCCCGATTTCCTCGAGCAGATTCCTCGTCGGGTAATACGCCCGTTCGGCTGCGCTGCGGACCATCTGTGACTAGCCCCTCCTCGGGTAGCGCTCGACCCCAAGCACTCTACGCGATGCACCACCCGTTCGCCACCGCCAGCCCACCTGGACGCTGCAGTGATCGCCCGGCGCCAGGCCCGCTGGTAATGTGGCGCGATCGTGAGGGGAAGGTGGAGAGTTCTCGGTGCTGGGCGGGGCCGCAGTCGCGGCGTGCTGTCGGGGCGCCGATGAGGTCGCTCGCCGGCATAGCGATCGCAGCGTGCGCGGTCCTCGTGGCAGGCTGCGGCGGCGGCAGCCAGCAGGACGCGCACGAACTCAAGGGGAGCTTCGAAATGAAGGTTCTCCGCGCGAGCTTCCCCAGCAAACAGGCGATCGCGCGCCCGGCACAGCTCGAGCTCAAGGTGCGAAACACCGGCACGCACACCGTGCCCAACGTGGCGGTCACGGTGGACTCGTTCAACTACGCCGACACAACAGCTGAATTGGCCGCCAACAAGCGACCGATCTGGGCGATCGAAGAAGGCCCGGGCACGCCCGCGCACTCACCGGTCGAGAGTCAGGAAGTGAGCATCCCGGGAGGCGGACAGACCGCGTACGTGAACACCTGGGCGCTCGGCTCACTCGCCGCCGGCGCCACGCAAACCTTTAGGTGGAAGGTCGTTCCCGTCAAGGCTGGCAAGCACACGGTGAGCTTTGCGGTCGCCGCAGGCCTCGCAGGCAAGGCCACGGCCGTGCTGCATTCCGGGGGCGCGGTGCACGGCCACTTCACGGTCGACATCGCGCCCGCACCGCCCACGATGCACGTGGACCCGAAGACCGGCAAGCTCGTCCCCGGCGCCTTTCCCGCGCTCCCTTAGGCAGCGCCGCGGCCGCGATCATCGGCGGCCCGGTAACGGCCGAGTTTGGCCGGATGTCGAAACAGAGCACGTGCGATTTCGCCATCCGGTGATCCCTTTCGGCCAAGTTGGCATTACGATTGCCTTCGGCCTCGCCCCCTTGCGGGAGCCTGCGCCGCCCACTCTTTTCTTCAGGAGGAATCGACTCAGCCCATGCCCCGGACCCGTCAGCAGAACGTCACCGCAGCGCAGTGGAGCGTCAACGGAGCCGCGCTCGGCTCACCCGATCTGACCCTCCAGAACAACCAGGTCTTCGGCGCCAACGTCTTCTCCCCCGCGGTGCAACGTCAACGACTGCCCAAGCACGTCTACAAGGCGCTGCAGCGCACGCTCGCGCGCGGCGAGGCGCTCGACACCTCGCTCGCCGATCAGGTCGCGCAGGCGATGAAGGAGTGGGCGATGGAGAAGGGCGCCACCCACTACACGCACTGGTTCCAGCCGCTGACCGGCTCGACCGCGGAGAAGCACGACTCCTTCTACGGCCCGGCCGGTGACGGCACCGCGATTGCTGAGTTCTCCGGCAAGGAGCTGATCCAGGGCGAGCCCGATGCCTCCTCGTTCCCCACCGGCGGCATCCGCGCGACCTTCGAGGCGCGCGGCTACACCGCCTGGGACCCCACCTCGCCGGCCTTCATCCTCGAGAACCCCAACGGCGCGTTGCTGTGCATCCCGACCGCTTTCACCTCCTGGACGGGCGAGGCGCTCGATCACAAGATCCCGCTGCTGCGCTCGATGGACGCGCTCTCCGGCGTGGCGATGCGCGCCCTGGAGCTGCTCGGCGTGGAGGACGCTTCGCGCGTGTTCACGACGACGGGCTGCGAGCAGGAGTACTTCCTAATCGACGAGCAGTACTTCTTCGAACGGCCTGATCTCGTCACGACGGGGCGCACGCTCTACGGCGCCAAACCGCCCAAGGGTCACGAGCTCGACGACCATTACTTCGGCTCGATCCCCGAGCGCGTGCTCGCCTACATGCTCGAGGTGGAGCTCGAGCTCGCGAAGCTCGGCATCCCGATCAAGACGCGCCACAACGAGGTCGCGCCGAACCAGTTCGAGGTCGCGCCGATCTTCGAGAACTCAAACGTCGGCTCCGACCACCAGATGGTGACGATGCAGATCATGCAGAACACCGCGCGCCGCTACGGCCTCGTGTGTCTGCTGCACGAGAAGCCCTTCGCTGGCGTGAACGGCTCGGGCAAGCACAACAACTGGTCGATGGGCACCGACACCGGGCTGAACCTGCTCGAGCCAGGCGACACCCCCGCGGAGAACCTGCAGTTCCTGTTCTTCTGCGCCGCAGTGATCCAGGCGGTCAACTCACACCAGCAGCTGCTGCGTGCGTCGATCGCAAGCGCCGGGCAGGATCACCGCCTCGGCGCCAACGAGGCGCCCCCGGCGATCATCTCGATCTTCCTCGGCGCCGAGCTCGAGAAGGTCTTCACCGCGATCGAGTCCGGCAAGGTGCAGAGCTCAAAGCCGGGCTCGTTCCTCGGTCTCGGTACGCCGGTGCTGCCACCGCTGCCTTTGCACGGCGGTGACCGCAACCGCACGAGCCCGTTCGCCTTCACGGGCAACAAGTTCGAGTTCCGTGCGCTCGGCTCGAACTCCTCGCCGGCATGGCCGAACACGGTGCTGAACACGATCGTCGCCGAATCGGTCGACGAGCTGAGCGACAAGCTGAAGGCAGCTCTGAAAGGCTCGAGCCTCGAGAAGGCCGTGACCAGCGTCGTCAAGGACGTGTGGAAGGCCAACAAGCAGGTCGTCTTCGACGGCGACGGCTATTCCGAGGCGTGGCACGAAGAGGCCGAGAAACGTGGTCTGGCGAACCTCAAAACGACGCCCGACGCACTGCCGTGGATCGTCGAGAAATCGACCGTGGCGGCTTTCAAAAAGTACAAGGTGCTGACCAAGCGCGAGCTCGAGTCACGCTACGACGTGTTCACCGAGCAGTACGTGATGAACATCAACATCGAGTCCGAGACCGCAGCCTCGATCGCACGCACGATGGTGCTGCCGGCGGCGGTGCGCTACCTCACCGAACTCCAGGCCAGCGGCCTGCAGGAGCTCGTCGGCGAGATCGAGCCGCTCGTCAAGGAGCTGCACTTCGCGCTGCTCAAGCTCGAGGACGCGAACCTCGACGAGAACCACCCCGACAGCTCGCCGCAGAAGGAGGCGATCTACATGCGCGACGCGGTCATCGGCGCGATGGAGGACGTGCGCGACGTGGCTGACCGCCTCGAGAAGCTCGTCGCCGATGACCTGTGGCCGCTGCCGAAGTACTCGGAGATGCTGTTCATCAAGTAGCCGTCCTCGCTCAAGGTCCGGCGGATGCGGGCAGCGGCTGCATCTGGCGGACCCTGGGCCACGTTTCTGTCGTATACCACGGTATACTCTGGATATGGCGAAGGTCATGGTCTCGATGCCGGACGACCTACTGAACGAGGTCGATGCCGAGGCGGCCCGTCTCGGCACGTCGCGTAGCGCAGTGCTGCGAGAGTTCGCTGATTCCGCACTACGGAGACGTCGTAGGGATCGTGCAGCGGCTATGGAGAGACTGCTAGGGCAGTCGGCTCGCCACGGCGGTTCGGCTGCCGAGCAGGTGAAAGCCACAAGGCCATAGCTTTGAGCACACTGCTGTTGGACGCCAGTGTGGTTCTCGCAGCGTTCGATTCCGACGACGATCTGCACAGATCATCCCAGGCGCTCCTAGCCGATCCGGATGTGACGCTCGCCACACTTGATCTCGCTCGGTACGAGGTAGCTAACGTGGCAGTGCGAGGATGGTCTGAGTTCGATCGTGTTGCTCAGTTGCTAGACGTAATCGACCGAATCTCCGGCGACGGTGGAGTCATACCGTCTACGACATCTTTGCTAAGCCGCGCGGCGAAGCTCGCTGAGGAGCACACGATCTCCGTGTACGACGCGGCCTACGTGGCGGCCGCTGACCAAGCTGGCGGGACGCTCGTCAGCTGTGACATCCGTGACCTCGTGAGCAAGGGGCTTGCGTACAGCCCCACAACCGTGCACGAGAGCGGCGATAGCCCAGCGCCGCTCTAGGACTGAGGGCCGCTGGCTCGCGCCGGTGCGAGCCAGCGAAGCGGGGGCTGGCTTCGCTCGAGTGAACGGCGCGACTTCAGGTGCTTTTCCTCATAAAGCAGCGTGTCGGCGCGCGCCAACACGGTTCCCAGATCCTCTCCTTCCATCCATTCACTCACGCCAACGGACCAACCGACCGGGACATCCGCACTGTGCAGGCGCGCGAGCGCCGAGCGCGCTTCGGGCTCCGAGGTCGATGGAAGCAGCACCACGAACTCGTCGCCGCCGTGGCGCGCGAGGACGTCGCCGGGCCGTAGCCGCGCACGCCATTCGCTTGCAAGCATCGCGAGCAGTCGGTCGCCGATCGCGTGGCCAGCGCCGTCATTGATCTCCTTGAAGTCGTCGAGGTCGATCGCCGCGACCGTCAGCGGCGCACCAGCGCGGTCGGCAATCGCTCGCTCCCGCAGCGCAGCTGTCTTGAAGCCACTCCGATTGAGAGTGCCCGTGAGCTCATCGGTGTCGACCTGACGACGCACGCCCTCGCTCAATCCCCCCAGCACGACGCAGATCGACCACACGGTTGCTGTCACCACGAGCCAGTAGACGGTTGCATGCGGCAGGCTACCGATCACGAGGCCGGTGGCGAACCCAAAGGCGATCAGCACGCCAAGCGCGTTTACCACGCGGCGCGGGAAGAAGTGCGCAGCGTAGATCGCGATCCAGGGGTAGGAGAACGCGGCGACCATCATGCCGCCGGTCGTGTGCGCGTGTGCGACCAGCCCACTGGTGGCCAGCGCGCCGAAAGCGGCCAGCAACTCGAAGCCGAGCATCGGCATCCGCGCACCGAATAGCCAGGTAACGCACGCAGCGGCGAGCGAGACGCCTCCCGCAATCGCGAGGAAGCCGGTCGGCTGGTGCGCGCTGAGCGGGAAAACGGCCACCGCAAGCGCCACCACGCTCTTGAACGCGAACAGCAGCGCCAGTGACCAGACAATCGCGGGACGGCCGGCACTGAGTTGCCAGGCGATCGCGCCCAGCTCTTTGCGGGTCGCGCGTCGTGACGCGCTCGTTGCGAGCGGGCGCTGGTCAGCCAGTGGTCGTGGAGCTCCCATCACCAAACGCTTCGGAGTGGCTCGCACGGCCCTTGAGCACCGGGAGGCTAGGTCCACGATGTTTGGCTGAGATCCGCGCGAGCGCGATCCGCGCGGTGGCGACCGCGTTTGTCGGGAACACCCAGGCCAGTCGCCGCGCACCTCCCCACCGCTAGCATTGACGGCATGCGCGACTACCTCAAGGCGATCTCCGAGCACATCGTCGTCTATGACGGCGGCATGGGCGCCACGCTGGAGCAATTCGAGCTCACGAGCGAGGATTACGGCGGGCTGCCCGGCAAGTGCCACGAGGCGCTCGTGCTCAACCGTCCCGATGTGATCGAGGGCGTGCACGCCTCGATGCTCGAAGCCGGCGCGGAAGTGCTCGAGACCGACACCTTCCAGGCGTCGCGAATCAAGCTCGAGGAGTGGGGTCTGGCTGACTACACCGTCGAGATCAACACCAAGGCTGCAGAAATCGCGCGCAAAGCCGCCGGTGAGAGCCGCTTTGTGGCGGGCTCGATCGGGCCGACTGGATACCTGCCCGCCTCCGAGGAGCCATCGCTCGGGCAGATCCGTTTCGGCGAGCTCGTCGAGGTCTTCACCGAGCAGGCTGCGGGCTTGATCGACGGCGGCGCGGACCTGTTGATCATCGAGACCGCGCAGGACATCCTCGAGGTCAAGGCCGCCGTCTTCGGCGCGCGCGCCGCGTTTCAGAGCACCGGGCGCGTGCTGCCGATTCACACCTCGGTGTCGCTCCTACCCAACGGCGGAAAGATGCTGCTCGGCACCGACATCTCGGCGGTGCTCACCACGCTCGAGGCGCTGAAGGTCGACGTGATCGGGCTGAACTGCTCGACCGGACCCGAGGACATGCGCGACGCGATCCGCTTTCTCGGCGAGTTCTGCTCGCTGCCCGTCGCGTGCATCCCCAATGCGGGGCTGCCACTGCAGGGTCCCGACGGCGAGACGATCTTCCCCGAGCAACCCGAGCCGCTGGCGGAGGCGCTGAAGGAGTTCGTCGAGCGCTACGGCGTGGGCATCCTCGGCGGTTGCTGCGGCACGACGCCCGCGCACATCGCGGCGATCGTCGAGCGCGTAGCGAAACGGCCGGTGCAACCGCGCCCCGCACCACGCGCGCCGCACCTCTCATCGATGATCGCGGCGACCACGCTCGTGCAGGAACCGGGGCCCACGATGGTCGGCGAGCGCGTCAACTCGCAGGGCTCGCGCAAGGCCAAGGAGCTGCTGCTCGCCGACGACTACGACGGGCTGCTGCAGATCGCCGAGGATCAGGTGCAGGGCGGCGCGCACGTACTCGACCTGTGCGTCGCGCTGACCGAGCGATCTGATGAGGACGAACAGATGCGCCTGCTCGCCAAGAAGGTCTCGCTCACACAGCCCGCGCCGATCCAGATCGACTCGACCGAGCCCGAGGTGATCGAACGCACGCTCGAGCAGATCCCCGGCCGCGCGATCGTCAACTCGGTGAACCTCGAGGCGGGGCGCGAGAAGCTCGACCGCGTGGTGCCGCTCGCGCTCGCACACGGCGCGGCGCTGATCGCGCTGACGATCGATGAGGTGGGGATGGCAAAGACGGCCGAGCGCAAGGTCGAGATCGCCAAGCGCATCCGCGACCTCTGCTGCGAGGAGCACGGCCTCGACCCGGAGCTCTTGATCTTCGACTGCCTGACCTTCACGCTCACGACGGGCGATGAGGAGTGGCGGCCCTCTGCGGTGGAGACGATCGCGGGCATCAAAGCGATCAAGGAGCAGATCCCCCACGTCAAGACGTCGCTGGGCGTCTCCAACGTCTCCTTCGGCGTCTCGCCCAGCGCGCGCGCGGTGCTCAACTCGGTGTTCCTGCATCACTGCGTGGGCGCCGGACTCGACCTGGCGATGGTCAACCCCAACCACATCACGCCCTACTCGGAGATCTCCGACGTCGAGCGCGAGCTGGCCGACGACCTCGTGTTCAACCGCCGCGAGGACGCGCTGGAGCGCTTCATCGCGCACTTCGAGTCCCAGGGCGAGCAGGAGACGCAGAGCGCCGCTGACCCGACCGAGGGCTTGGAGCCCGAGCAGGCGCTGCACTTCCACATCCTGCGCCGACGCAAGGAGGGCGTGGAGGGCTGGATCGATAAGAGCGTCGAGAAGATCGGCGCGGTGCCGACGCTCAACGAGGTGCTGCTGCCCGCGATGAAGGAGGTAGGCGACAAGTTTGGCGCCGGTGAACTGATCCTGCCGTTCGTGCTGCAGTCCGCTGAAGTGATGAAGAAGGCGGTCGCGCAGCTCGAGAAATACCTCGACAAGATCGAGGGTTACACGAAGGGCACCGTCGTGCTCGCGACGGTCTTCGGCGACGTGCACGACATCGGCAAGTCGCTCGTGAACACGATCCTCACGAACAACGGCTACACGGTCGTGGACCTCGGCAAGCAGGTGCCGATCCAGACGATCCTCGACGCCGCCGTCGAGCACAAGGCGACCGCGATCGGCCTCTCAGCGCTGCTCGTCTCGACCTCCAAGCAGATGCCGGCCTGCATCCAGGAGCTACATGCAAAGGGCCTCGACTACCCCGTGCTGATCGGCGGCGCGGCGATCAACCGCGCCTTCTCCTACCGCGCGCTCTACCCAGGCGGCAAGGACTCCGATGAGCTCTATGAGCCGGGCGTCTTCTACTGCAAGGACGCCTTCGAGGGTCTCGCCGTGATGGATCAGCTGATCGACGAGCAGGCACACGGTGCGCTCGTGGAGAAGCTGCGTGCCGGCGCCACGGCCTTCCGCGAAAAAGGCGAGGCGCCGGTCGAGGAGCTCAACTTCGCAGATGACTCGGTGCGCTCCGCAGCGCGCACCGACGTGCCGGTCCCGACGCCCCCTTTCTGGGGCGTGCGCGAGATCGAGGTCGATCTCGACGAGGTCTACCGCCACCTCGACACGCACGTGCTCTTCAAGCTGCATTGGGGTGGGCGCGGCGTCAAAGGCGAGGCCTGGCAGACGCTCCTTCGCGATGACTTCCGCCCGCGCCTGGAGCGGATGTGGCGCGAGCAGAGCTACCTGCATCCGCGCGCGCTGCTCGGCTTCTTCCCCTGCTATGCGCTCGGCAACGACATCGTGCTGCTCGCCCGTCCCCGTGGGGGGACCCCGAGGACCACGCGCGCGAGCTCACGCGCTTCGTCTGCCCGCGCCAGCCGAAGGGCGATCGCATCTGCCTCGCCGACTTCTACCGCCCCGCGATCGACGGCAAGCCGCCCGCGGAACTCGACGTGATCGCCGTGCAGGCCGTGACGGTCGGCAGCGAGGTCACGGAGCTGATGGCCAAACTCGAGAGCGATGGCGAGTTCGCCGAGCAGCTCTTTGTGCACGGCCTAGGCGTGCAGACCGCCGAGGGTCTGGCCGAGTGGCTGCACTGCGCGCGCTGCGCGAGATGCTCGGCATCGGCGCCACGCAGGGCCGGCGCTACTCGTGGGGCTACCCTGCCGTGCCCGAGCAGTCAGAGCACCTGAAGGTCGAGAAGCTGCTCGAGCTCTCGCAGATCGGCATGAAGATCACCGACGGCTACGCGCCCGAACCAGAGCAGTCGACGCTCGCGCTGATCGCACACCATCCGCAGGCGATCTACTTCGGCACGCGCCAGGGACGCCTGCTTCCGGAGGGCTCACCCGACGATGTGATCCTCGGCTCGAGCCGCGATCCATCGCTGTTCGGCGAGCTCGCCGACGAGCGAGCCGCCCGAGGGCGCGATCGAATCCGAGGATGAGCCGGCGATGGCCGGCGATGGCGCCGCCTAGCTCTCGCGTGCTGGTGCGAGCGAGGTCGGCCTCGCGCTGCGCTTCGGCCATCGCGAGCACCTCGGTGGCGTGCAACGGCTTGGCGAAGTGAAAACCCTGGCCGAACTCGCAGCTGATGCCCTGCAGGCGCGTCGAGCTGGCCGGGGCTCTCGACGCCCTCGGCGACGGCCTTGAGGTTGAAGATGCGCGCGAGCTCACGATCGTGGCGGTCAGCTCCGCCACCTCAGGGTTGGGATCGGCAGGAAAGAGCGGTCGATCTTGAGGATGTCCACGGGGAACTGGCGTACGTAGTTGAGCGAGGAGTAGCCCGTCCCGAAGTCGTCGATCGCGAGTTTCACGCCGAGCGCGCGCAGCGCGTGCAGGCGCATCAGGCTGACCTCCATGTCCTGCATCATCACGCTCTCGGTCAGCTCCAAGGTGAGGCTGCTGGACACGATCGCCGCTGTCCTTGACGACCGTCGCGCACCTCGTCGACGAACTCGGCACGCTGTAGCTGGCAGGCCGAGACGTTGACGGCCATCGACAGCGGCGGCTCGCGCGGACACTCGCGCTGCATGCGCGCCGCCCACTCGCATGCCTCGCGAGCACGTGGCGGCCAACCTGCACGATCAGCCCGGTGTCCTCCAGCAGCGAGACGAACTCGAGCGGCTGCGACCGTCCCGCGCTGCGGGTGCTCCCAGCGCACCAGCGCCTCCATCCCGGCCATGTCGCCGCGTGCGAGGTCCATGATCGGCTGGTAGCGCAGCGTGAACTCGCCCGCGTCGAGCGCGCGCTGCAGGTCGGTCTTCAGCTCCAGACGCGCGAGCGCCTTGGCGTGCATCTCGGGTTGGAAGACCTGGTACTGGCCCTTGCCGTTCTCCTTGGCCATGTACATCGCGGCGTCGGCGTTGCGCAGCAGCTCCTCGGCGTCGCGCGGGGAGACCATGCGTCTGATCGCTGAACGCGATCCCGATGCTCGTCGCGATCGTCACGTCGCGTCCGGCCAGCGCGATCGCGCCGTGCCAGCGCGCTCCATCACGCGCTGGGCGATCTCGATCGCCTGCAGCTCGCTCTCGGTTTCGTGGATCAGGATCGCGAACTCGTCGCCGCCGAGACGCGCCGCGGTGTCGACCGGGCGCATGCAGTCCTCCAGACGCCGGCCCACCTCGCTGCAGCACTTCGTCGCCGGCGGCGTGGCCGAGGCTGTCGTTGACGTTCTTGAAGTCGTCGACGTCGAGGAACAGCACCGCCACGGGCAGGTGGTCGCGGCGCTGCCGCGCGAGCGCGTGCTCGACGCGATCGCGGAACAGCGCGCGGTTGGGCAGCCGCGTGAGCGTGTCGTGGAAAGCCTGGTGCTCGAGCTCGGCCTGGAACGCCTTGCGCTCGGAGATGTCGCGGACGTTGAGCACGATGCCCGCCCACCGCCTCGTCGCTCAGCAGGT
Source organism: uncultured Solirubrobacterales bacterium (assembly GCA_963785435.1). Taxonomy (GTDB): domain Bacteria; phylum Actinomycetota; class Thermoleophilia; order Solirubrobacterales; family Solirubrobacteraceae; genus Palsa-744. Next base: position 740,265 of record CAWAVE010000005.1, on the reverse strand, counting down.
TCGTGCCGAGCGCCTCGACCTCGCGCCAGCCCTGACTAAGGTGACTGCAAGCGGAACTCCGCCGTCGCCGGTTGGCCAAGCGGCTGGCTCGCGAGCGAAGCGATGAAGGCCAGCACGCGCTGGCTGTCGTCGGGGTGTAGCAGAGCTCAGCCAGCTCGCTTCCGCCAAGCGTCTCGGGCGCGTGCCCGAACGCCGCTGCGACCGAGGGGCTCACGTAGGTGACATGCGCTTGGCGGTCGAGGATGCAGACCACGTCGGAGGAGTTCCTGATCAGTGAGCCCAGGCGCTCCTCCGAGCGACGCGAGGCGCTCTCTTCGGTGAGCGCGATCATCTGCTCTGAGAGCTCCTCGTTGCGGCGCACGATGCCTGCCATACGCATCAGCACGAGCGCGAACATGACCGCCGGAGGCGCCGACGAGCACGTACAGGTCCAGCGCCTCGCGCAGCGCCGCGCGCAGCACGATCAGCAGCGGAACCGTCAGGCTCGCGCAGGCCAGCAGCGCCAGGCGTGCGCGCGTGAGGCGCCCGGCGCTCGGCGGGCCAGGCTCTGAGAGCCGGCGCATCGAGGGGTGCAGCGCGGCGCGTGCCGAGCAGCATGTAGATAGACCGCCCAGCCCGTGCCGGGCATGCCGTCGATCGCAAAGCCGCCGCCGAGCAGCTTCACGCCGTAGAACGCGTCGGTGAGCAGCAGCGCGACCGCGCCCGAAAGCAGCAGCACGAAGGCCGGCTCGCGGCGATGGTTGCCGGCGGCCATGCGCGCGACGATCGCCGAGCACGAGGATGTCCATCGCGGGGTAGGCGATCGAGGTCAGCCGCCGCAACACCGAGAGCGTGCTGTCGTCGGCGTAAGGCGCAATCAGATAGACCCACAGAAGCGTCGCGAGCGCGGCGGTGACGATCAGCGCGTCGATCATGCCGGCACGGTCGCGGCGCTCATCGCGCTCGCGGATCAGCAGCAGCAGACCGCCGACGAGCAACGGGTAGAACGCGAGATGGAACGGTCGGCGACGGAGGGGAACGGCAAGGCGCTGCCGAACAGGCGCTCGTAGTTGTAGGCGAGCACATCGCTCGTCACGAACAGGCCCTGACCGAGCGCAAACAGGTACCAGGGCAGACGTCGCCCGCGCGGACAGCGGCGCGCGCCGAGGATCAGCGCAGACAACGCTCGAGCCGCCGATCAGGTTGAAGACGAGGCCGCTGCGCAGCCATACGGGTCCGGCGAAATGCGCGAGCGCATAACCCGCGCTGAGCGCGCCCAGCGCAAGGAGATAGATCCACCAGCTGCTGCGCGCCGCGCGACCCGGCAAGGGGAAGCTCGACCCCGGGCTCTTGCAGCCGGCGGGGTCGGCTATGTACGCGTCTGCCTGCGAGCCTTGCGAGCTCTTCACATTCCGGCTATCGGCGGGCTCCCTGAGCGCCTGAAAGACTGCAAGCCAAAGGTAGCCATAGATCCAATGGCCGGAATGCTGGGTCCTGCCAGCCTCAGCTCAGGAATCGTCGCGCGGCGGCGGGCGAAACAGCAGTCGCTTGACCTCGATGGCGGTCCCGCCACCGAGACGTAGCGCCGTCTGAAAGCCCTCGGCGCCGAGCTCGCCTGCGTCGAGCGCACGGCGCAGCTCGTTGAGCGCCGCGTGGTCCTCCTCGCGAACCTGTTCGCGCGCGATCTCGAGCAGGATCAGGTGGCGAGGCCGTTTCAGTGCAGCGGCCATGCGCACGAACGGCTCGCGCTCGGCGGGCTCGAGACCGGCTGCCGCGAGCACGACCGTCTCGCGATTCTCCAGGCGCTTGGCAACCGCCGCCCTCAGCAGCTCCTCGGCACGCGCCGCGATCTCCTCCTCGGGCACGCGGCCGGCGAGCAGCGCACGGACCTTGTCGAGCGAGAGCAGCACGGCACGGTCCTCGATCAGCCTGTCGAGGAAGGCGTCGCGCTCAGCGCTGGAGGCGGATACGACGATCAGCAGGCTGCCGGGCGAGTAGCGCAGGCGGTCCGCCGGCGCGAGCACGCGGCAATGGACGGAGAGGTCCGCGGGCCGCGGCGGAGCGCCGTCAGGGCGCGGGCGATCTGAGGACCAGCCGGTCCGCTCGTCCGCTGAGATCTTGACGCTGCGCGCTGAAGGTCGTGAAGCCATACCCCCATCATGCCCGAACAGGCGCCGCCACCCCGGCGCGCCTCGATCGCGGCCCCTCAGAACGGGCCTCCGCGGCGGCGATCAGCGCGAGCTTGGCGGGGCGATCGAGCGCTTTGATACGCGCCTCTTCACGTCGGGCGGCACTGCGATCGGGCATCTCGAAGGCCACCGCCAGCTCTACGGGCAGGCGGCTCGCGGTGTAGCGGCTCGCGCGCCCGCTGCGATGGCGCTCGAGGCGGCGCTGCACGTCGGTGCTCCAGCCCGTGTAGAGGGAGCCATCGCTACAGCGCAGCATGTAGACCCAAGCGTCGCTCATCGCCTTTGCATACGCCGCCAAGCGCCAGATGCCTGCGCGCTAAGACTCTGCGCCGGGGACCGCAGAGAGCAGCCCGCGCGCCGTTACCGCGGAGGGCAGCGGGCCGAGCGTGACCGGCGCCGCGTGCATCGTGCGCAGGCGCACATCGCGCCAGGAGAGCCCCTCGTTGACGAGCGCGGGCAGGCCCATGATCACGGCGGTGGCGATCTCCACGACCTGCAGCACGATCCCGTAGGCGATCGCGTCGGGCGTGGAGACGTGGTAGGCGCCGACGAGCACAGCCACGCAAGCGGCCTGGAAGACGCCGACATTCGCGGGTGTGGCCGGAATCACGGCGGTGACGTTGACGGCGAATAGCACCGCCGCGGCGCCCGCGACCCCAGCGCGCGAATCGAGTCCGAGCGCCATCAGCAACAGCCAGCAGCTCATCCACTGGAGCGCCCAGGCACCTAGCTGCAAGCTCGTGGCGCGCGCCGCCTGGCGTGGGTCGCGAAAGATCCGCAGGCCGTCGCGCAACCGCGCGAGCGAGCGGCGCAGCGCGAGTATCAGCCGTTGATTCTGTTGCGAGCGCGAGACGCTCGCGCGCGGCACGAGCAGCGGCGCCAGCAGCACCAGCGCGAGCACCGTAAGCGGCACGAAGGTGGCGGCCAAGAGCGCGCTGTGATGCCCGTCAAGCGGGTCGAAACTCGAGAACATCGCCAAGCCGAGCAGGCTCAGCGCGAGCAGGTTGAGCAGTGTCTGAGAGACCATCGTGCCGAGCACCACCGGCAGCGTCTCGCGCGCTCGTCCCAGGCGCCTTGCGACGATCAGCGCCCGCGAGGGCTCACCAAGGCGTGCGGGCAGCGTTGCGGACATCAGCACGCCGATGAAGGTCCCCTGCATCGCATCGCGGCGTTTCGCCCGCCGCCAGGTTGGAGCGACGGCGAGGATCGCGTGCCAGGCGATCGCGCGGGCGAACATGGACGCGCACATCAGCGCGAGACCAGCAACGAGCAGCCCGGGCTTGGAGGCGAGCAGGCTCGCGGCAACGCGATCGACGCCGATGTGTTTGAGCGCAAGCAGCGAGAGCGCCAAGCCTCCGAGGCAGGAGAGCACGAGTGCGCCGCGGCGCAGCGCACGTGGCGCGCCTCCCTCGGCCGGCTGCACCGTGGGCATGGGCGGCTGCAGGCTGGAGAGCCGCTCAGCGGGAAGACGCGGCTTCAGATCGGCGGGCGCGAAGCCATGGCGCACGGCGGCCGCGGAGAGGCGACCTGCAGGCGCACCCGTCGCGATCGCTTGCTCGTAGCAGTCGAGCACCTCAGCGGCCACGCACGGCCAGGCATAGCGCTCGGCGCGCTCGCGGGCAGCCAGCGCCATGCGCGCGCGCAGCGGCTCATCCAACGCCAAGCGGCGCAGCGCCTCGGCCAGCGCGAGCGCGTCACCGGGTGCGATCAGCAGCCCATCGCGACCGTCGCGCACCACGTCGCGATAGCCCGGGATGTCAGAGGCGATCACCGGGGCGGAGGCGGCGAAAGCCTCCGTTAGGACCATGCCGAAGCTCTCACCGTGCAGCGAGGGCGCACAGACGACGTCCGCGCCCTCGAGCTCCTCGAGCTTGCGCTCCTCAGAAACCTTGCCAAGCGCGCGCACGCCGCGGTCATCGAGCATCATGTGCGCCACCTCCTCGTGCCCCGCGCCCACGAGCGTGAGCGTCGCGGGGACCTGGTCGCGCAGCGCCTCGAAAGCACGAAGCAGCATCGGCAGGCCCTTACGCTCGACGGCCTGCCCGACGAACACGATCCGCAGCGGGCGCTCCAGCGCCTGCTCGCGTGGGACACGCGGCGGCTGCAGCTGCACACCGTTGGGGATGATCCGGTAGCGACCGCCATAGAAGCGCCGCGCGGTCCAGGCCGCCGCCTCAGAGACCGCGATGCGCACATGCAGGCGGTTCATCCGCCGCCGTCCGCCGAGCGCGACCGCGGCGATGCCGTTTGTGATCGGGTTCTCGGAGTAGGTGTGGAAGGTGCCCACGAGCGCCAGCTCGCGCGCGGAGCAGAGCGCATCCCAGGAGACCACGGGCACGACCGGCTCATGTATGTGCAGCACGTCGTAGTCCCCCCGGCGTAGCTCTGCGCGCAGAGCGTGCACGGCGTGGGGCGTGAGCGCCATGTTCGACATCGCACCGTTAGCAGCCACACCCACGGTGCGTCCGAGCGCCACGAGGTTCTCCGTGGCGATGCGCGGCTGCGGATGCGCGCCGCGGTGTAGGCGCGCGGAGAGCGCATCGTGGGGGTCAAACGGCGAAAGGATGCGCGCCTCGTGCCCCTGCGCGATCAGCTCGCAGGCGAGCGCCTCTATGTGGCGCGTGACACCACCAGGGTAGGTCCAGGAGTACGGCGACAGCAGCGCGATCCGCACGGCCACACTCTAGCCGGCCACCATGCGCATCCGCGGCGCTCGAGCTTTGCGGCTGCGATAATCGCTTGAGTGAGCGCGCGCCACTTCGTCAAGTACACCTTTCTGAAGCTCGACCCCGCTTGGCGGCGTAGGGATGCAGAGCTGCGCGAGCAGGACAAGCGCGAGTTCGCGGCCGCCTGCGATGACTTCGCCGACGGGCACATGCTGCAGGCCTTCTCGCTGATGGGCACGCGCGGCGACGCGGAGCTTTTGCTGATCTCCGAGGCGGAGAACCTCGACCGTATCCACGAGTTCCACGTGGTGCTCGCACAGAGCGGGCTGATGCAGTGGGCCACGATCCCACACTCCTTCCTGGGTATGCGCAAGAGCTCTGAGTACTCAGAAGACGAGCGCACCGTGCCGCGTGGCTTCCGCGGGCGCTACGTGTTCGTGTATCCCTTCGTGAAGTCACGCGAGTGGTATGCGCTGCCGGCAGAGGAGCGCTGGCGGATCATGCAGGGCCATATCGAGGTCGGCCGCGAATACCCGGGCGTGGACAATCACACGACCTACTCCTTCGGCCTCGACGACCAGGAGTTCGTGGTCGCCTTCGACACGGATGACGTGGGCACGTTCCTCGACCTCGTCCAGCGTCTGCGCACAACTGAGGCGTCGCGCTTCACGGTGCGCGACACACCGAGCTTTACCTGCCTGGCGATGTCGCTGGAGCGCGCGCTCAACGCGCTCGACGGCGAGTCCGTCGCGCTGGCGCTGCCGGCGGCCTGAGCGCCACCATGGCCGAGGCGAAGGCGCGCGGCGCCGCCACCCGCAGCGCGCTGAGCCATCTGCGGGGCAGCGATGCGGTGCTCGCCGCGCTGATCGACGCGGTCGGGCCGCTGCCCGACGCACGCGAGGGACGCCCCGACCCGGATGATCACTATGGCGCGCTCGTGCGCTCGATCACCGGCCAGCAGCTCTCGGTGGCCGCCGCACGCACGATCTACGCTCGCCTGACGGCGCGCTTTGACGGACGTGCGCCGACACCGCAGGAGATCCTCGCCGATGACCCTGAAGCGCTGCGCGCCGCCGCGGGGCTCTCGCGCGCGAAGGTGAGCTATCTGCGCTCGCTGGCCGAGCATGTGATCTCGGGCGATCTCGAGCTTGAGCTCCTCGATCAGCTGCCAGACGAGCAGGTGATCTCAGAGCTCGTCGCGGTCAAGGGACTTGGCCTGTGGACCGCTCAGATGTTCTTGATGTTCCACCTCGGCCGCGCCGATGTGCTGCCGGTCGGCGACCTGGGCATCAGGCGCGCGATCGAACGCGCCTACGGCCTGCAGGCGCTGCCGCCGCCGCCTGAGATGGAGGAGATAGCCGCGCCGTGGCGCCCCCATCGCACGCTCGCCTGTCGCTATCTGTGGCGCTCGCTCGATAACGAGCCCGCCTAGGGTGGCGAGCCCGCCCGGGTCTTGTCCCCGACGCGCGCCCGCCACCCAGCGGCTGATTGGCTACCGCTAGGCGGTGGCTTTGATCTCGATTGCTTCTTCGCCTGTCTGTGTGGCGGCGCTCGAGAGCCCCGCCTGTTCGCCGCCGATGCTCAGCGTGTGCGTGGGCCCCACTTCGAAGGCTTCCGGGAGCTGTTTGCCGGCCACTGCCTTCGGAGCGAGTTTCAGCGAGCTGGCCATTTTGTTCACCGCGCTGACAGGCGCGATCACAGAGCCCGTGATCGACTCGGCGCTGGCGCCGCACTGGAACGCCGCCAACTGCGTGCCGGAGCTCGGCGCGATCGCGAGCCCCACGACCGGCTTGACGCTGCCTTCGTTCTCTTTGATGAATTCAAGGCTGCCCGTGAGCGCGGTGCTCTGAATTTCCCCAGCGGCCGCGCCACTGCTCGTGCAGGTGGCGCTCGGCGAGGAGCAGCCGGTCAGCGTGAGCGACAGCTTCTCGGTCTTCGTGCCGGTGTATTCGCCTGAGTCGCTGCCCGCTGTGCAACTCACCAGCTGGCCACCCACGGTTTCGAGCTTGACCGGTTTGAGCGCACCCGTAAAGCCCTTGCTGGGACCGGGCCCTGTCACCCATTCGAACTTACCTACCCGTTCAGGGCTTTCCACCGTGCAGCCCGAGTTGGCGTAGAGGCCGTGGTAGACGGTTTTTTTGCCTTCCGCGACCGGTTCGGCTTTGACGCAGCGCCCGAAGTCCGGGAGCGCCAGCACGCCACGCACTAGCGAGGAGACAACCAGTTCGGTGACGCCGCTCATGATCGCCGTGTTTTTACCGGCGGCCGCCGGCAGGCCCTCCTTGACGTTCACCGCGAGGTCACCGACAAGCGGGAGCAGCGTGCAGCCGTTCGCGCCTGGCGCTGCGAAGGAGTTGTCTACGAGCGTGCCCGTGACGAGCTTGATTGCGCCCCCGTCCTTTGTGGAGATGACCGCTTTGCCGCTAATCGGTTTGTTCGGCGGCGGCGGGTTCGTCGTGCCGTAGGTGAGGTTCAGGATGAGCGGTTCGGCTTCGCTGCCGATGTAGCAGTTGCTGCCGAGCGCGAGGTTGTCGAGTTTGACCTTGAGCGGTAGATAGACGGTGTTGCCGAGTTCGCCCGTGCCGGCCAGTTCGGCGGTGGCCGTGACTTCGGTGAAGTTCCCCAGCAGTTCGATGCCCACCAGGCCGCCGGGAACGGGGAGGGCCGTTTTCGAGAGGGTTTCGCCGTCGGTCGAAGCTACGATCACGGGCGGCGTGAGACCGCCCTTGATGATCACGGGTTTCGTGATCGGCACTTTGCCGTTGCCGAGCACGAATTCGCCGCTGTTCGTGACCGAGTAAGCGCAGGCGCCGACTTCGGGGTTGTTGTAGGGGCAGGTGGCGAAGCGCTGCAGATCCTGCTTCAGCGACGCCAGCGCGGGCGATGCCACGGCCAACGCCGCGAGCGCTGCGACCACGAGCGCGATGATCGCGCGCGAGCTGGTGCGACTGCCCGACGCGCGGTCAGGGGCATTGTCTCGCATCTGTCTCATTCTCTCGTCTTCCCTCCGATATCGGTGTCGGTCGACGGCGTCCCGTTCCTCCCGGGCCCAATTAGGAGAGTCCCCACCCGCCGACCATGACGTTTGCCTGCTTTGCGCTCGCGTGTGCCCCCGCCAGCGACCGCACGGTTGATCTTTACATACACATAAGTCTGCATCAAGCCAAACCAGCATAAAACGTATATTTTTTGATAAACCCAACCTTTCTCAAAAGCGGGTTTAGATCCTCAGCAAGCGAGTAGTCCGCCTCGCTGTCAAGCGCCTATTTCTTCTTGTGCTTGGCAGCTTTCTTGGGACCGTACTTCTTGCGGGCCTGCTTTTCACATGCGAGACGCTTGTGCTTGTTCTTCTTCTTGTGGCAGATGGCAAGTGCGGCCTTGAGCTTTTTGGCCTGCATCTGCCGGTAGGAGAGGACCGAGCTTTTGCCACAACCGGTGACCGCGATGTTCGTGGTCTGTTTGATCGTCGCACCATCATGAGCCACGATTTCGGTGGGCATCAGCAGCTGCGTGCCGCATAGGTCGAAGTTCTTGGCAGCCGGCACGAACGCGGCGAGGGCCGAGTGAGGGCCGGTCGGCAGTTCGGTCACGAACTTAGTGAAGGGCGCGTCGGGCGCGGCTTCAAAGCGCGAGTAGGTGATGCCTTTTTTGATGTCGGTGTGTCCGTCGAGGATCAGCAGGATGCCTTCGCCCTGCAGGACGAACTCGACATCGGGGAAGGCTGCGCCGCCGTGGGAGACGAGATATGCGGGGCCTTCGAGCGGGTTCCCCAGAACGGGCGTCGAGATCTTCGCGCGCCCGATGTTGGAGCCTTCGGGGCAGCTCGCCGGGTTCGCCGCGAACACAGCGGCGAGGCAGGCTTTCTGGATCGTGGACAGGCGCGAGGGCAGCTGAATCGGGAGCTGGAGGCTGACCTTCTTGATGTTCGCCTGACCGAGCCCAGCCGATTCGACCGTGACGTTCAGGCCCGCGCCGTTGGCTTTGCTGGCCTGATGAGCTACCGAGGCGCTCAGTTTCGGCGCGAAGGGCAGGCTCGCGCAGTTGGTCACCTGGAAGGGTGCGGAAACGGCGGCCGCGGCGCCTTCGGCTCCACTGAGCGTGCCGGTGGTGCTCATCGGGTCGCAGCTGGTCGGGTTGAACTGGAAGTTCGGCCGGTCGATCGTGACGTTGATCTGTTTGAGCTGCACGGGCACGCCTTTGAGGAACGTGGGCACGATTTCCCCGCGTGGGCCGCCGTCGGTGGTGACTGTGACCGCTGCCGTGTTCGGGTCGACGTTGATGCGCGAGCGCACGTCAACGAGGCCGAGGTCGAACGGACCGGCCTTGGCGGCGGTCTCCACGAGCAGACCGAACGGTGCGCCGTCATAGCCACTGGTGAGGTAGACGCTGCCACCCAGGCTGAACGGTTCGCTGCCGAGCCCCGAGGTGGTCGTGGCATGACCGATCAGGCTCTCGCCGCCGCATGCCCAGGGCTGGCCGAACGGCGGTTCGGGGCAGGGCGTCACCGATGCGAGCACGGCGGCCATGCCCTCGGGCAGGTGCACCGTGATGCCGTTGAGCGCCTGCTGGCCATCGGGGCGACCGATCGTCAGCGTGAACGGCGTGAAGCCCGCGGCATGAAGATTTGCGGGGCCCGCCTGGAAACGAGGGGCGTAAGGCAGCGGCGTTGTCGGACACGGCGATCCGCCCGGACCCGAGGTGGTTTCAAAGGAGGTGCTCGCAGGAACCGCGATACCGGTGGACCACGGCACAAGCGAGGCTGTGGCCTGGTGCGCTCCGCAGAACGGTGGGCTCGAGACCGAGGCGCGCGGACCACCGAAGAATTTGACCTTGAGGCTTTCGAACGGCACCTGCGGCGTGTTTTCAAACGTCGAGACGAGCTGACCCGTGGCGGGGTCGGGCGTGACCTTCCCGGCGAGCTTCACCACGATGCCGGTTTCGCGGTCTTCGGCGGTGATGTAGATCACGAGTGGCGCTTGGAACGGGCTCGTGTGCTCGGCCGCCAGGTAGACGGCGCCCTTCAGCTCGTTCTTCAGCACCGGCGTGGTGATCGTGACCGTGCCTACCTTGGCCGCCTCCGGGCACATCGCGGGCGCCGGGGAGAAGGCGTTGTTGGCGCTCTGCAGCGTTTCATCAGCGCCGAGGAAGCCGACGTCGAACGCGGAACATGCGGCCAGGCCGGTTGCCGCAGCCGGGTTCAGCAGCACGCCTTCAGGGAGCACAACGGTCGTTTCTTTGACGTCGGCCTCGGCGAGACCGGTCGGGCTGAGGATGCCATCCTGCGGCAGCTTCACCTCGACGGTCATGCCAGTTGGAGCGCTACCGGAGGCTTCTTCGGTATCAACTTTGATCGAGGGAGTAAACGGCAGCAGGTTGCAGCCCCCAAAGCTCACGGGGTTCTCATTGAGCACCGCTTCGAGCAGCGGCGCACCTTTGACCCATGACTGCGCGCGCGCCGGCGAGAGGAGCGGCCCGTTACACGACGCGGGCATCGTGAGGAACGGTTCGGGGGCAAGCGGTTCCTGAGCGGCGCACGGGGGCAGGCTCCCGCGGAGCTTGCCGCCAGCGACGCATTCCCAACCCCGCGCGCTGTTGTGTCGGGAGTCGCCGGGCACGCCCCAGATCGTGACCTTGCTCGCGAGCACACCCGCCGCCTGGCTGGTGTTCTTCGCAGTCACCGTGACGCCATAGTCGCTGCCTGTCCGAACCGCGGTCTGCAGCACCACGGGGTCCTTGAGCGCCACGAAGCCGAAGCGGGCGGGTTCGCCGGGCGCAGGTTCGAGGTTGAAGACCGGGACCGTGCGGTTTGTGGGGCCCTCCTTGAACGTGATCGGTTCGTTGACCTCGACTTCGGCGACGCCGATCGCGCTGTTGTAGGGGCACTGGTTGTTGCCTTCGCCAAGTGTCGTGAACTGCACCTCGCTGCAGCGTGGAATGCGATTGGCGTTCGTGTTGCCGAGGAGACCTGGCGGCAGTTCGAACTGCAGGTTCTTGGGAAGCTCGATCGGTTCTTCGATCGCGGTCTGGTTGAGCGCAAAGGTGGTCGTCATCTGAAACGGATGCGAGCCCGCCTGGAGGTCTGGTGTGCCACCCTCTTCTTCAGGCCGCAGGGAGTATTTTTCGATCCCAAAGGCGGCCTGTTCGGAGCTGACCCGTGTGGCCTGCGTCGTGCTGCTTGCGGCCGCGCCACCGCCTTCCGCCTTGACTTCGTTCTGCAGCGTGGTGTCGGTGCCACCGGGCAGTTCGACTTTTACCGGGATCAAGATGCGTAGCCCTTCTGAGGGCTCCACGCTTTCGCTGAATGTACAGCGCACCGGTTCTGAGGACGGTGCTTTTTCTGGCGTGCATTTCATCTGCTGCGCGGAGTTGCCGCCGAGAAAGCCCTTGGGAGCGCCCGACAGGGCCAAGCCCGCAGGCAATACATCGGTGATCGTGATCGTGCTCGCCGTGCCGTTCATCGCGACATCGCCGAGGTTCGCAGCGGTCACCACGATCTTGCCGGTCTGGCCCGGCACGAGATGGGCCGGCGCTGGGCTCGAGCCCAGCGACCAGTAGGGCGTCGGCGCAGCAAGCGCCGAGGGAGCGCACGCGAGCGCCGCGAACAGCGCAACGACGGCGATCAGTTGCAGCTGGACCCGCGAGACGCTCATTTCTTCTTGCCTCCATGCTTGACCGTCCCGTAGCGCTTGTGGGCCGTGGCTTCGCATTTGCCGCGCAGCCGCTTCTGCGCCTTGGAATGATGCGGCAGTTTGCGGCACTGCTTGAGCGCTTTCGCGAGCTTCTGCGCGCGGGTGGGCGCTCGTTTGACCGTGGTTGTTTTGTTGGCCAGCACCTGTTTGCCGGGTGAGACCACGAGGTTGCCAGAGCCCAGCGGAGCTGTGGGCGGCGGCGTGAAGCTCGGCACGTTGACGGTGGCGGGCCTGCAGGTTTCAACGTTCGTGCACGGTTCGGCGGCGATCGGCGGGGGCACCTGACAGGGCGAAGCTTCGCTGCAAACGCGGGCGTCATAGACGTCGAAGTTCACGTCGACGTCTTGGGAGATCAGCGCTGGCGAGGTGAGGAAGAAGACGTCGTCGCCGCTCGCGCTGGCGTCGAGGAACGCCGATTCGCGTTCGGAGGTACCGGAGCTGATCAGCGACACACAGCCCGCTTCGCGCGTGCAATCGCCGACGCCGTTGGGCTCGTACTGGTAGACGTTCTCGACGCCGACCGAGACGTTTTTGCCGGCGATGACCTCGGTCCGTGTGTGTCCTTCGGCCTGTGGCACGAGCGCGTCGGCGCTCGTGAAGAACATGCGGCCGCTGTCCAGCAGATAGCGCGACTGATAGAGCGCGATCTGCTGTGTCACCGGCACCCAGCCTGGGATGTTGCCGGCGAGCCAATGCGCGGTGCCCGGCTTTTCGATGTCCCAGGTCTTGGCCTGGTCCACGAGTAGACCGTTGCCTTCGCCGGCGCGCGATTGGTCGAAGACGCCGCGCGGGCGCGCACCGCGTGGATTGCACGACGCACACGTGAGCTTGCTCGTGCCAGCGTGGTAGAGGAAGACCTCCTCATCGGCGTGATGTTCGCCATTGGCTTCGTAGACGTCCGTGTTGTTGAAGCCGGTCAGTCGGCGGTTGGACATGAACGTCAAGTATTCGCCGCTGGGCGATACACGCGAGGTCTGCCTGGTCAGGAATTCCGCACCCGGGCCACCGGTTGCCGTTTTCGCCCAGTCGGGACCATCTTCACTCGATAGCTGTGCGAGGAACCTGTTCGTCCAGGTGCCGCCGGACTCGCTCGCGCGGTAGAGGTTGAAGGCGCCGCTCTGCGCGCCTTCGGCAAGAACCGCGGTCGCCACGAAGTAGACCGAAGACCCGTCCTCAGCGGCGCCGAGCACATAGCCCTGCACGCTGGCCGCCTGGTTTGGCGCAGCTGTGAGGTCGATCAGGTTGCACGTGTCTTTACCCGCGACTTCGACGATTTCGCACTCGTAGAGATCGCCGTGCCCGGGTGAGACCGCGGCTGAGTTCGCCCTCAGGCGCTGCGTGTCGGTGAAGAACACCCGCTTGCCATCGGTGCTGGCGATCTGGAATTTGGCGGTTCCGTAGCTCGGGACTTTGAGTCCCGCTTCGGCAACGTCGATCTGCAGCGTTTCGTGCTTGGCGAGATCGCGCATGTAGAGGTGACCGGTCGGCTCGCCGATCGGTTTGGTTTCGGTCGCGGTGGAGTACGTCCAGAAGACGCGCGAGCCGTCGTTTGAGATCGCATGCGTGCGGTCGGCGGTCTGCTTGAGGACTTCCGAGCCGTAGCCGATCGCGAGCGTCGGGCGGCCGCTGCTCGTGCTGTTCGCGTCTGCCTGCGTGCCGTTGGGAAGAATGCTGATCAGCACGAGCTGACCCGCGACGGACTCATACAAGCCCGGCCCGGAGGAGTCGCTTGTGAGGCCGATGAATTCAGAGCCGATCACGCTGTGCGTCAGCTCGGGCGTTGCCCCGAGGAAGCTCATCACCTGCGTCAGATTCGGAACGCGTCCTCCGATGCCGCCGAATTCGGCGCCGGGGGCCGTGTTGCCGCCGTTGACGAGCGCGACGTAGCCCGCCGATGCGACCGTTTCTTTGTGTTCGGTGGCCAAGAGTTCGCCGCTCTGTTTCGCCTGCGCATAGAGTTCGGCCTCGGCGGGGTTGGGAGCGATCGGGGTGTTGTTGCGGATGTAGATCGTTTTCTGCTGGTGGCCGCGTTCGGCTTCGCTGAGCGGCGGCGAAAGCGGCGGTTCCGCGAGCCCGGTGAGCGCGAGCGGGAACGGCTGCACGAGGCTCAGTGCAAGATCGCTCGAGAACAGCAGATATTCCGCGGGCTTGCCGGGTCGCAGGCCGAGGGCGGCAGAGTGCGGCGTGGCGATCTCCTGGTTGGTCCAGCTCGTGGAGCCGCGCGTGGCGAGCACCTGCTGCGGCTCGGGGCTGCGGTTGCCTTCAACTTCTTCGAGGATCGGGCCGTTCACCGTGTAGGCCAGCGCGGAGCCATCTGCGGATGCTTGGACGGCGCCGCCAAATTCGTTGATCGGTTCGATGTAGCCGCCGTGCTTGTTCGGTGGCGAGACGAGCTCATAGGCGCGGTTGTCGGGGAGCTTGAATGCGACGCCCGTGACCGGCGTCGTGAAGGTGGCATCCGCGCTTGCTGCTTTCCCAATCCCTTTGAGCGTCACGACGATCCGGTAGTGGTAGGTCACGCCCGGGTGCAGCCCGAACAGTTCAGCACGCACCAGCGTGCTCGTGCTGCCCGCGCCGATGTCTTCGTCGGGCACCGGTATCGATGTCCCGTACGAGCTCGATTCGCCGTATTCGAAGTGATAGGTGGTGTCGACTCCCTGCGGGTTGAGCGAGGCGGTCAGCGTCGCGCTTTCGCTCGTGACCGACTGCGCCGAGACGCCTTCGAGGAGCACGGTCGTGAATTCCTGGTCGGGACCGACGGTTTTGCCGGCCGCGTTTTCAGCGACCACGCGAAAGTGGTAGGTCGTCGCGATCTGTAGGCCCGTCAATTCTGCGAGCACCGCCACGGGAGCGCTACCCGAACCGATGTCGGCGTCGGGGATCGGCGTGCTCGTGCCATAGGCGGTGGTCGGCCCGTATTCGAAGTGGTAGGTGCTGTCGCGCTGTTCCGGGTTGATCTTGGCGTGCAGCTTCGCGACGCTCTGAGCGACTTCGGTCGGCGCTTCGGGCGTGATCAGCGGCGGGCCGGGCGTCCTGAACACGCTGTCGGGCCCTTTGGTGGTGCCAAATTCGTTGCTGGCGACGAGCCTGAAATGGTAGGCCGTGTTCGGGCGTAGCCCAGTGATCGCCTCGCTCGCCGGGACGGGGCCAGCTTCGCTTGTTTCGAGATCCGGCACCGGCACCGAGGTCCCATATTCGGTCGTTTCGCCGTATTCAAAGTGGTATTTGGTCGCGAAGCCTTCGGGCGTGAGCGACGCGGTCAGCGTCGCGCTGGTGGGTTCGAGATTCTGGGCTGTGCCTGGCGTGACGCCGCTGACAGCTTCGTCGGTGACGAATTCGATGCGAACGCCGAAGTTGGCGACATTGTTTTCATTTTCACCGACGATTCGGTAGACGTAGGTCGTTTCAGCCGAAAGCCCCGTCACGGCAGCTTCTGCGTTGGCGTTGAGCACGCAGGGCGCCTCTTTTTTGAATTCTCCGGTGCTTTCGAGGCCTTCTTGCGTTTCGTAGTCGAAATGGCAGGTCGCGCCTTTGACCGATTCGGAGTTGAACGTCCCTCTGAGCGTCGCAGTCGTGCGGGCGATTTTGGCGGCCGATGGCGGGAGCGTCTTCACGCTCGGAACCGCTTCGCCCGGTTCGAAGACATCGACGACGTTGCTGCCCGCGTCGGCCACGTACACCCTCCCCGCAGCGGACACCGCGAGTCCGCGGGCTTCTGCGAACGGCGTGCCGGGCGGGTTTGCGCTCAGCGTCCCCGTGTACGCTCCAGCGGAGGTGAACTCGAAGACCGAGCCTTCGCTGCTCGCGAAGAAGTCGCCGCTGGATTCATCGACCGCGACGGCCACCAGTTCGCCTTCTTTCACGGGCGTGCTTTTCGATGAGACTTTGGCTTCGAAGGTCCCTGCGCCGCTGTAGGTCTTGACCGCTTCTTCGTCGGACACGTACACCTGCGAGGTGGCTTCGCTGACCGCCAGGCCGCCCGGCGTTTCGAGTTTGCCGCCTTTCAGCGCGCCCGTGTAGGCGCCTTCAGCGGCTTCTTCGGGTCCCGGCGGATTGGCTTTGAACATCTCAACCAGGCCCTGGCCGAGGTCGGCAACATACACCGTGCCGCTCGCCGCGTTGATGGCGACGGCGGTGACTTCCCCGAACTGACCGCCGGGCGTGTGGGCGCCGGTCCAAGTCGCAAGTAGCGCGTAGCCGCCCGCGCCGTTGGGCTTGTACACGTAGATCAGGTTGGCTGAGCTGTCAGCGACATAGACATGCCCTGTGATCTTGTCCACTGCTACAGCCGAGACAGCCCCGCCCGTGAGCAGTCCCTGCCCGAAGCTCGTTTTGTATTCGCCGGACGCCGTGTAGAGGTCAACGGCTTCGCCGTCGATAACGAACACTTCGCCGCTCGCGTGGTTGACGGCGAGCCCGGAAAGCAGCGACAGAGGTGCTCCCGCTCCTGCGGTGATCTGCGAAGCGAATTTGTGTCCGGTCGCCGCGGCAGCCGAGGCGACCAGAGCACAACAGATGCTCAGCGCGAGCAGCGCGACCGCGACGGAACGCCGGCCATACCTACGCTCAAGGCTAGGCCTTCGATCCGTCAGCGCGGCGTCTGCAATACCCCTGAGCATCTCTCTCCCTCAAGCCTCCTCCAAACTTCATACACAGCGAGTCTACGTTATGCAAGTGGGCTTGTCAAAGCACAACTAGCCTGTCCATAAAGACCAGTGGCGCAACTTTCTGGTCCATTAACAACGACAGGCCGAGCGGTAATCGCCCGGCCTGCCATGCGGCTGCTCGCTGCGCTCTGGTCGAGCTCAGCGACTACCTAGTCGAGTCGGCTTTACGCCTTGATCTCGAGTGCTTCTTCGTTCGTGATGACGGTTTCAAGGACCTGGTCGGACCTTTCGAACGTACCTTTAGGACCGCTCAGCGAGCTTTCCAGGTTGTCGATCACCGTTGCTTTACCTTCAACGAATTTCGGTTCCTGTTCGCCGGCTTTCGCGCCTTTGGCGTACGTCTGGGTGGCGGTCGTCGACATCGTGTTCACAGGACCAACGTTCGCGAGAATCGTTTCGTGGCCTTTTTCGGGGCCTTCACCGACGTACACGACCACACCGACGGCCGGGCATTCAAATTCAGTGAAGCCTTTTTTCTTGACGATCGGGCTAAGGCCCTGGTTGACTTTCACGGCAGGCGTTTTTTTGCCTGAGGTGTAAGACAGTTTGCCTTTGAGTTTGGTCGTCAGGATTTCTCCAGCTGCCGCGCCTTTGGTCTGGCAGGGCGCGCCAAACAGCGGCAGAGTGCAGCCGTTGAATTTAGCCTGAACGTTCGTGACTTCCTTGATGGCACCGGTTTTTTCAAGGTATTCCCCGGTCGCCGACTGCGTCGTGCACTTGATTTCCGTGCCCGTCGCACCTTCGAGTTTGCCTTCGCCACCGGCGGTGGTGAAGCTCTTTTTGACTGCGCCCTTGACGAATTCGGTAGTACCGCCGCCTTTGCTGGCTTTCACGTTGCAGTTTGCGTCTGAGTATTTACCGCCAGCTTTGGCCACACAGCGGCCGATTTCCGGGAGTGCCGACGCGCTGCCGGCGCCAATCGCGCTGAGCGCGAACGCGGCAACGAGGCACAGCCCCACGATCCTCATGCGTTTCATCTATCCACTACTCCTTTTCCCTCTAGCGTTAGATCGACCGACCCCGAAATCCCCTCCTCAGGACAGAGATGCCCCGAAGCCAGTCCTAGCCATCAGCCCGAGGTCTACCCGGATTGATAGTGCTGTACACGCGACCTTGGCAGATAGCAACCCCTGCGTCAAGGTCGAGCCGCAACAACGTCGCAGCACTCCTGCGCCTACCTCCCGTAAGGGAAGTCGCACGATGCTGGAGGCCTGGGCGATCCGATCCCCTTGCGACGCTTGACATCATGTCGTTGGCGACGGTACCACAGCGTGGCTGCTGACGTCAACCCTATAAACGGCAGGCTTTCAGCAGTCCCCCGGCTGGCTATCCGGCCAGTTACTCCGGCTGGCTATACAACTAAGAATCTCCGCTGAGCGAATGTCAGTGCAGCCGCCGCACTGCCACTGTCCGGTCGGCCTCCGCCACGATCTCCCATCCGGGCGTGGAGCGCCTGCGGAAATGGCGGTTGACGACCGCGGTCGGGCCCGGCAGCCCACGCCCCGCTGGCTGACCGGCGCGCGCATCGTGGAAAACCACATGGCCACCCGGCGCAACGAAGCCCCGCCACGAGGACCAGTCAAGCTCGCAGCCGCCCTCGCTGTGGTCGCCGTCGATGAAGACGAGGTCCACCTGATCGTTCCAGGATGCGGCGACGTCGTGCGAGAGCGCCACGTGCCAGCTGACGTGAGGCGCTCGCGCACCACGCGCGTTGAGGGTCTTTGCGACGGAGCGTCTAGTCGCCCACTCGGTGGCTCCCCATCCCGACGGCAGCGCGTCTGGGTGTGCTCCGAAGGGATCGATCAGATGTAGCTCCGCGCCGGTGTCGAGCGCCGCACACAAGGCGATCGCGGAGGCGCCCTCATAGACCCCGATCTCGACCACACGTCCCGCGCCCGCAGCCGCCGCGAGAACGACGGCCATATCCTCCTCGGAGTGCATCCGGCGTGCGGGAATAGCCCCGAGCCCAACCGCGAGCGCGCGTAGGCGCGGATCGTCGCGCAGGGTGTCGGGTACAAGGCGCCGCAGCGACTTCGGCAAAAACGCCATTGCCGCAGCCTATGTGCAGGCCGAGGCCGGCGGCGGTGGCGGCTGGTCGCGCATCCGCGCTTGTGTGTAGTTATGCCACATGCGGTAGGCCGGATAGATATGCGTGAGGTCCGCGCTCTCCAGGCCAACCGGGAAGGCAGGGTCCTCGCGAAAGCTGTACTGGAAGACGGCCGCCACACGTGGATCGCGATACCAACCGAGCAGCTGACGCGCGAGCTCCTGACAGCCGGCGAGCTCATCGGCGCCCCCCGGCGGTCGCGGACGTCCTGGATGGGGCGCGCCGGCGCCAGCCTCAGTGACCCAAATCGGAGCGTCCCTCGCACAGGCTCCGCGTGTGGCCAGCGCCTGCTCCAGCGCACTCACGGCGGCGAGCCTCGTGGCGTCGGCGTGCCGGGCCGCATAGGCATGGATCGACCATGCGGCGCCGAGACAGAAGACGTCCTGCGGGAGCGCCGCGATGAAGCTCGCAACGCTCGTGGTGTGCGGCGAGTCGAGCTGCAGGTCGTTGAGCTCGCCGAGGAGCAGATGATGCGTGCTGCCGTGCGCCTGCAGCTCGCTGTATAGAGAGCGTGCGAGTTGCGCATAAATGGCAGGCGAGAGCGACGTCGCTGCGCCGCTGCAGGCTGCATGCTGAGGGCTGATGAAGCGCGGATCGTTCGGCTCGTTCCAAGGGCTCCACCAGTCCAGCGAAACCCCCTCGGCGCTGCCAAGCTTGAGCAGCGAATCGATCAGCGCGCGATAGCCCGACAGCGCCTGCACGCGCAGCGGTCGTGCAAAAGCTGCGGTGCTCGCCGGCTCACAGCCGTGCGGTGCTAGCGCTGCCCAGCTCGGAGCGCCGAGGATGTCGATCACAACCTGGAAGCTGCCCGGTGCAGCGTGTTGCTGGGAGGCGATCGCAGCGAGCTCGTCGCGAATGCCAGCGTAGGGCCCGCAGGGTGCGACACCTCGCGCACAGCCATCGGCCGGCATTGCGAGCAAAGGCGGCTTGCTCGCGTCTGGCTGCAGCGCTGCCCAGTCGACGAGCAGGCGTATATATGTAGGCGCCAGTGCGCTCAACTTGATTCGCGCCGCTTGGAACGCTTCGCCGCCGGTACGCGCCGCCGTACCTGGATGCCACAGCAGGTTGGCGTTGCCCTCGCTCAGGCCAAAGGCTGGCCCTTCGAGCTCGTGAGCCGGTGGCGTAGCCGACGTAGCGCGTCGGCCATCTCGATGGCCGGCGCCGCATCCGCCGGCAGCGAGCGCCAGCGCGATAAAGGACCAACCGGCTCGACGTCTGCAACCTCCGCACACGCCGTGCGGGAAACGCAGGCAGCTCAGACGGCTGAGACCTGCTCCTCCTCGGCGACACGGAAGGAGGAGCCGCAGCCACAGGCAGCTACGACGTTGGGGTTGTTGACCTTGAAGCCCGCACCCTGCAGGCTCTCCTCGTAGTCGATCGTCGAGCCGCTGACGAACTGCAGGCTCTCGCCGTCCACGAGCAGCTTCAGGCCGTGGCTCTCGAAGACGACGTCGCTGTCGCGCTGCTCGTCGAACGCCAGTTGATACTGGAAGCCCGAGCAGCCGCCACCGCGAACGCCCACACGCAGTCCCGCGACGTTCACGTCTGCTTCCTGGGAGGAAAGGAACTCGTGCACCTTTTCCGCACCCTTGTCGGTGATCTCGATCATCGCTGTTGCTCCTGTTGGCGGCTCCAAGACTTTCCAAAGTATAGCGATAGGCCGAGGCGCCAGGACGCGACGCGCGATCCTCTACGCTAGGAGCCGAGATGCCCTCTGCACAGGACATAAAGCAGCGCATCGAAGCGGCGATCCCCGGCGCCCATGCAGAGGTCGAGGACTACACGGGCACGGGCGACCACTTCAGTGCGACCGTGACTGCCGAGGCCTTCGAGGGTCTCAGCCGCATCCAGCAGCACCGCCTCGTCTACGACGTCTTCGGCGCGGAGATCGGCGGCGCGATTCATGCTCTAGCGCTGAAGACCCAAGCCGCCACGAAGATCCAATCCCCCTGAGCCAGGAGCCCGCCATGTCCGCCAGCCAGTTCGAGCCAATCCCGATGTTGCAGAGCGAGCCTGCTCCGGCGTCCGTGCCGAGCGAGGAGTCCAACCCGATCCGCGAGGCGCTCTCCGAGGCGATCAACGAGCACAAGGTGATCCTCTTCATGAAGGGCACGCCGGAGGCGCCCGCCTGCGGCTTCTCGGCGCGCACCGTGGCGATGCTGCAGTCACTGGATGCGCCCTTCGCCGCCGTGGACATCCTCCCCGACCCACGCATCCGCCAGGAGCTCTCTGCGATCTCGCAGTGGCCGACGATCCCACAGCTGTTCATCGACGGCGAGCTCGTGGGCGGCTGCGACATCGTGACCGAGATGTACGAGTCGGGGGAGCTCGCGCAGTTGCTGTAGCGTCCTGCGCCGCATGCCTGCCGTCGCGGTCGCAACCGACTCCACTCACTACCTCCCCCGCTCACTCGCGGACGAGCAGCAGATCCACCAAGTCAGCCTCTACGTCGGCTGGCAGGGCCAGCCCGAGCAGGAGCTCCAGATGGACGGCTTTGACGCCTTTTATGAGCGCCTCGCGCGGGACCCAGAACTACCGAGCACCTCGCAGCCCTCGATCGGCGACTTCCTCGCAGTGTGGGAGCCACTGCTCGAACAGGGCCACGACGTGGTCTCGATCCATCTCGCGGGCGGCATCTCTGGAACCTGCGAGGCGGCTCGCCAGGCGCACGGCCTGCTCGCCGAGCGCGGCATGGGCGAGCGCGTCGAGGTGATCGACGGCGAAACGGCGTGCGGCGGGATGGGCATGCTGCTGCTCGCCGCCTGCGCCGCCGCGCGCGCCGGCGCGGACCTGCAAGCAGTGGCGGCGCACGTGCGCGAGGCGCGCAAGGCGTTGCGCATCTGGTTCTGCCTCGACACGCTCGAGTACCTTCGGCGTGGCGGGCGGATCGGCAAGGCGCAAGCGTGGCTCGGCGGAACGCTGAAGATCAAGCCGATCCTCTCGCTCGAGTACGAGATCGTGCCAGTCGAGCGCGTGCGCACCGCCGGCCGCGCCTTTGAGCGCATGGTCGCCTATGCGCAGGAGCTGCGCGACGCAGGCGCCGACGGCTGGGTCGTCCAGCACATCCAGGCCGCCGAGCAGGCGGGGCGCCTGATCGACCGCTGCCGTGAGATCTTCGACTCCGAGCCGCTCTTCACCTCCGAGGTCGGTCCCGTGATCGGCACCTACACCGGACCGGGATTGATCGGCGTGGGCGCGCTTCCACGCACGCTCTTGAGCTGATCAGCGCCGACGGCGGCGCAGCATGCGCCCGCCGATGAACAGTCCCACGACGGCCACGCCGATCGTGATCTCGTTGCGGTGACGCTCTACCTGTGAACGCCAGTCGGTCAGTTTCGTGACCTCGCCGCGCAGGCGCTCGACCGAAACAGCGAGCTCCATGCGGTTGCTCTCGATCGAGCTGCGGATCTCGGCCGGTGTACGTCCTGGCATCAGCTCTCACCTCCGGTAGGCGATGCCGGCTGCGGTGGCGCAGTCGACGCGGGCGGCGGTGGCGGTACGGGCGCCGTTGCGGGTGCAGGAGGCGGCGGCGCGCTGACGGCCTCGCGAATCTTGCGCGCCTCCTCGATCGCCATGCTCGGCACCGGCGGCGCGCTCCGTTTGACCGCCCTGGCCGCGATAAGACCGGCGAGCACGCCGAGCACCACGAGGATCGCTGCCATCGCGAAGAAGCCCCAGAAGTACGTGAAGTCGTTGCCCGGGAGGGCGTAGTAGAGAAGCCACGCGCATCCCACCAGCGCGAAGACGAGCGCAACCAGGAAGAAGACCCCCGCCGCCGCGCCCACGATCGCGCCCTTGACGAGCTTCGTGGCCTTTTCGGTGATCTCCGCCTTGGCGAGCTCGATCTCCTCGCGCACGAGCAGCGTGGCGCGCTCTGAGACCTCGGTGATCGCCGTGGCGATGTTCTGCGGCTGACCCTCGCGTTTGTCCCCCGTAGGGGGCACCGCGGTACTCACTCCGGCGGCTCCTCGTCGAAGATGCGTCGCCAGATGATTCCCGCGGCACGCGCCGCGACCATGCTTGCGAGCGCGCTCGTGGCGGCCAGCAGGCCCGACCACACAAGTCGCTTGACCATCTCGTTCTCCATGCTCACGGCAGTCTATTCCCCGCGGGGGTCGCGACTATGCACGACGCGCTCGACATCTCCTTGGCCGGCGTTGCTCAAGTCACGCCCGCCTGCTCTGAGCTTCGTGTCTCAAGGCCGCCACAGACAGTCTCCACGACGAGCCACTTGGCGCGCTCGAAGTCCTTCTCCTCCTGCGGCAGCAGATCGAAGATCCAACCGGTCAGCAGCTGCTCGATCGCGCCGTAAAAGGCCATCGCCGCAAAGCGCGCCTGGATCTCAGCCTTGAAGACGCCCTCCTCCTGGGCCTTTGTGATCATGCCGCCGATCAGGTCGTAGGCCTCGCGGATCGTGCCGATGTGGGTATTGCCGAAGGAGTTCGCCGCGCGCGTGACCTCCACGATGATCACCTTCATCAGGTCGGGGTCGTGCTGGTAGCTGTCGATGATGAACGAGGCGATCGCGCGCAGCTTCTCCCGAACCGGGAGCGCCTGCGCGTCGACCTCTCCGATCAGCTCGAGCATCACGCTCCAGCGCTCGAGGAACAGCGTGTCGAGCACCTCGTCCTTGGAGGCGAAGTAGTGGTAGACGAGCCCGTAGGCAACGCCCGCCTCATCGGCGATATCCGACACGCGGCAGGCGTGAAAGCCCTGGCGTGCGAACACACGCACAGCCGCGTCGAGGATCAAGCGGCGCTTGTCCGGTGCCCTCTTCGCCTCAGAGGCCGCGCGCGCGCGCTCTCCTGCGCGCTCCGGCTGACGGGCGGCGCTCATGCTGGCGCCGCGCTCGGCCAGCGGTAGGCGCTCGGTCGGCGGTTGGCCAACGAAGGCAGGCTCGTGCGCGTGCTCTGCTGCTGCTCGAGGTCGAGCTCCGCGGCGATGTAGCCGACGCCATCGCGCGCCTGCGCGAGCACCACGCCCCAAGGGTCCACGATCATCGAGCGCCCGCCCGACTCCTGCCCACCTGGGTGCTTGCCAACCTGATTGGCGGCGATCACAAAAGCCTGGTTCTCGATCGCGCGAGCCCGCAGCAGCACCTCCCAATGATCGCGCGTGGTCGCCAAGGTGAACGCAGCGGGTACTAGCAGGATGCGCGCGCCGAGCACCGCGAGGATGCGATAGAGCTCGGGGAAGCGCAGGTCGTAGCAGACCGACATGCCCAGCTCCTCGCCACTCGCCGCTCGCGTGAGCACGATCTCATCGCCTGCCTGCTCGAGCTCGGACTCGCGGTAGACGTGCCCGCCGACCTCCACATCGAACATGTGCACCTTGCGATACACCGCACGAACCTGGCCGTCGGGGTCAATGTGCACCGAGGTGTTGGCGAGCTTCTCCTGGCCAGCGCGCTGCTCGAGGATCGAGCCGAGGACGAAATCTATGGAAAGCTCGCGCGCCAGCTCTGCGGCCCACGCGACCGTCGCACCATCCAGCGGCTCAGCCGCTGCACGCAGCTCCCGCTCGGACCCGATCGCGGTCCACTTCTCGGGGAGTACGATCAGGGTCGCACCGTCGGCCGCAGCCGCGCGGGTCAACCGTTCGGCGGCATCCAGATTGGCGGCGCGATCTGCACCGGAGTTCAGCTGGACTGCAGCGACCTTCAACGCCCAATGCCTCCCGCGGTCCGCCGCTCATAGACCTGAGCACCACCGGACCAAAATAGATTGACTGGTCAGTCAACATCTTCAAGCATAACGCCCACGGCCTCAGCGGTGGGTGACGACGGTGGTCTCTCTGAGGGTCGCACGCCGCTCTTTGACGGCACGCGCCCGCTCAAGCGCTGGCGCTACGTTGGCGTCTTCAGCGAGCAACTCGCAGCCTGCGCGGCGCTCGTGCAGATCGGCCCGCTGCGCCAGTCCTTCTGGGCGCTGCATCTGCGCGAGGAAGACATCAAACGCGAGCGCACGCGCCTGATCCCGCGGCCTGGCGAGGTGGAACTGCTCGGCGCTCCTGGCAGCGCGAAAACCGGCGCGGGCCGGCTACGCGTGCGCGATCGTGGTGTGGAGCTCGATCTCGATCTCGATGAAGCGGGCGCGATCGAGGCGCTCTGCCCAAACGGCAGGTCGCGCGTGTGGACGCGCAAGCAGGCTGGAGTCGCAGCGCGAGGTACGCTACGCCTCGACGGCGGTCCCGCGCGCACGATCGAGGCGCGCGCCGTGATCGACGACACCGCCGGCTACCACACGCGCGAGACCGAGTGGTGGTGGAGCGCCGGTATAGGCGAGAGTACAGACGGCGTAGCACTAGCCTGGAACCTCGTGAGCGGCGTCAACGATCCGTCCGAGGGCTCCGAGCGCGCGGTGTGGATAGCGGGCCTGCCACGCGAGGCGCAGAGCGTCGACTTCGCCGCGGATCTCTCGTGTGTGCGCTGCGTGGACGGGTCAGAGTTGCGCTTCAGCGCCGAGGCCGAACGCTCCCGCCGCGACAACCTGCTCGTGCTCGCAAGCGACTACCGCGCACCGTTCGGGACGTTTTCAGGCGAGCTCCCCGGCGCGATCGCGCTGGCCCGCGGCTTCGGCGTGATGGAGCACCACCGCGCCCGCTGGTAGCGGGCTACGGCGCCTCGGCGCGCTTGGTGCGCAGCGCCGCGAGAAGCAGCTTGGAGTGCATCGCGCCGATCAGCTCGCGCAGCGGCTCGGTGCCCGCGGCGACTATCTCCATCGCGCGCTCGATCTCGACCTCGCCGGCGAGGCGGCCGAGCAGCGCGCCGACCTCCTCCTCCACGAGCGGCTCGAGCGCCTTGCGGTAGCGCAGGGTGTCATAGACGGTGAAGCCGAGCGTCTCGTCGTAGCCGCCCGCGCGGAAGTTGGCGATCGCCTCGATGATCTTCACGTCGTCCTTGTCGTAGCCGCTGCGGCTGGGCGTGAGCACGCCGATCTCGGCGAGCCGGTCGAGCACCACGCGGGGCACGCCGTAGCGCTCCTGCACGGTCTTGCGCGAGACGCGGCTGTGATCCTCGGCGCTCGCGAGCGCGCGCTCGAGGATGCGATCCTCCAGCTCGATCAGCGCGCTTACCCGCTCGGGGTCTTCGGTGAGCGCGCCCTTTATCACGCGCAGCGGCATGAAGCGCTCCTCCTGCAGGCGCTTGATGAGCGCGATTCGCTCGACGTACTCGGGCGGGTAGTAGGCCATGTTGCGGCTCGTGCGCAGCACGTCCTCGTCGGCGCCGAGCAGGCCTTCGCGAAGGTAGTAGCGGATCGTGCCCGGGCTCACACCCGAGCGCTCCGCGAGCTCGCTCATCTTCAACAGCTCGCGCCCCGGCACATCCTCGGTAGCAGCGAGTGCCTTCACGCTTCGCTCTCGAGCGGACACACGCGGACCCTCACGCTCGCAGCGTCGCGTCCTGAGAAGACTCCGCCGGCCCTGCCGCCGCGCCCGCGGCGAGCAGCTCGGCGACCTCGCCCGTGGAGTAGCCCGCAGCGAGCAGGACCTCCTCGGTGTGCTCGCCGAGCGCCGGTCCCGGCAGGCGGTCGTGCTCGCCGGGTGTGCGGCTCAGCTTGACGGGCACGCCCAGTTGGCGCACTGTACGCTCCGCGCCCGGCTGCTCGATCTCCACGACCATCTCTCGCGCGCGCACGAGCTCGGAGTCGAGCGCCTCGTCGAGCTCGAGCACCGGCTCAAGACAGCAGTCGTGCTGGGAGGCGAAGGTCTCCCACTCGCCACGGCTGCGACCGCGGAAGATCGCCTGGACCTCGGCGTGGGCCTCGGAGCCGGGGCGCTCGAACTGCGCCGCGATCAGCTCCTCGCGCCCCACACCGCGGCACCACGCCTGCCAGAACTTCGGCTCGAGCGCGCCGAGTGAGACCCAGCCGTCGGAGCATTCGTAGGGGCGGTAACAGATGAGCGAGCCCGCGAGCGGCAGCTCGCCGCGGCGTGGCACGTTACCGTCGGCGAAGTAGGAGCCCGCGACCATCGCCAGCCACGAGAGCGCACCATCAGCCATCGAGACGTCGACGATCTGACCCTCTCCCGAGCCGGGCTGGGCGGGCGTCCCGTCTCCGTCGCGCTCGCGCAGCGCGGCCATGATCCCGAAGGCCGCCATCAGCGCGCCGCCGCCGAGATCGGCGATCTGCCCGGCCGCCTGCATCGGCTCACCGCCGCGCTCGCCGCTCAACCCGAGCAGGCCGATCAGACCGAGGTAGTTCATGTCGTGTCCTGAGGCGGCGCGCTTGGGGCCATCTTGGCCGTAGCCGGAGATCGCGCAGAACACGATTCGGGGGTTGCGCTCGCGCATCTGCTCATAGCCCACGCCAAGACGCTCGAGCACACCCGGGCGGAAAGATTCGAGCACCACGTCGTATTCGCCCACGAGGCGCAGCAGCGCCTCGCGTCCACCATCGCGCTTGAGGTCCAGCCGAATCGAGCGCTTGTTGCGGTTCAACGACAGGAACAGCGCGGAACGGGCGCTGTCGTGGGCGCCCTCGTAATAGGGGGGCGACCAGCGGATGTAGTCGCCCATGCCCGTGTCCTCGACCTTCAGCACCTCCGCGCCGAAGTCCGCGAGCAGTAGCGAGCAGAAGCCTCCTGGCAGCAGGCGCGAGAGGTCGAGCACGCGCACGCCCTCGAGCGGCAGGCTCATGCGGGGCTCCAGCTCATCGTGTGATCGCGAGCATCGCGCGCGCCTCATCGACGGTGGCGGGACGACGCCCGAGGTCTTCGGTGAGCTGGCGTGCCTTGGCGATCAGCTCGCCGTTGGACTTCGCCATCTCGCCATTCGGCAGGTAGAGGTTGTCCTCGAGCCCGACGCGGATCGAGCCACCGAGCGTGAGCGCGGCCGCGACGAGCATCCACTGATCGCGTGAGATGCCGATCACGCCCCAGTGATTGGGGACCCCCCCGCCTCCTCCCTCGGGGATGTTCGCGACCATCGCCGCGAGGTTACGCGCGGTGGGCGGGATGCCGCCGACGACGCCCATCACGCAGTCCACGTGCAGCGGCGTTTTGAGCACGCCCATGTCGATCAGCGGCTCGAGGCTGCCGACGTGGCCCACGTCGAAGCACTCGTGCTCCGGTTTGATGTTCAGCTCGTTCATCGCCTCGAGCAGCTCGATGATCTCCTCGAAGGGGTTCTGGAAGACCATCGCGAACACGAACTCCTTGCGCGAGCGCGAGTACTTCGCGTAGTTCAGCGAGCCCATGTTCAACGCCGCCACTTCGGGGCGACAGGCGCGCAGATATTCGATCCGCTTGGCCACCGGCACGCCGATCGTGCCGGTCGAGAAGTTCACGATCACCGCGTCCCCCACCTCGGCGCGAATGGCGTCGGTGATCGCCTGGAAGTCCTCGATCTCATAGCTCGGCGTGCCGTCCGGTTTGCGCGCGTGGATATGGATCATCACGCCGCCCTCATCCACGATCCGCCGCGCCTCGGCCGCATACTCGCCTGGCGTGTAGGGAATCGCGGGGCACTGCTCGCGGTTGGCGATCGCGCCCGAGATCGAGCAGGTGATCACGACGGGATGATCGAGGCTCATTTTCAGCAGTCTCCGTGAGTTCGTAGGGCAAGCGATACAAGGACGCAGTGAGCGTCGCGTATACGTCCCACGGGGCCGTAGGCCAAGCGATACAAGGACGCAGAGAGCGAAGTGTGCTCTGCACACGAGCGACCGAGGACGCCGTAGCGCGCCGGCATACGGCCCCGTGGGCTCATACGGGGACGACGCCGTGGCGCTTCCACGGCCGCTCGATTTTCTTGTTCTCAGACATCTCCAAAGCGCGGCAGATCGTCTCGCGTGTCTCGCGGGGATCGATCACGTCGTCGATCACGTCGTTGCCGGCGGCCACGTAGACGTCGAAGATCTTGCGGAAGCCCTCGATCAGCTCGGCCTTCTTGGCGGCGGGGTCCTCGGCCGCTTCGACCTGCTTGCGGAAGGCGATCTCGACGACGCCCTCGGCACCCATCACGCTGATCTCCGCGCTCGGCCAGGCGACGATCAGGTCGGGCTCGTAGGCGCGGCCGTTCATCACGTAGTAGCCCGCGCCATATGCCTTGCGCGTGATCACGGTGATCTTCGGCACGGTCGCGTTGGCGACGGCGTGGAGCATCTTGGCGCCGTGGCGGATGATGCCTTCAGCCTCGACCTTCGTGCCGACCATGAAGCCGGGCACGTCCTGGATGAAGACGAGCGGGATCGCGAAGGCGTTGCAGAGGTTCACGAAGCGCGCGGCCTTGTCGGCGGAGTCGTTGTCGAGGATGCCGCCGAGCTGCTTGGGCTGGTTGGCCACGATCCCCACGGGACGACCGCCGAAGCGCGCGAAGCAGGTGATGATCGTCTTCGCCCACTGCGCCTTCATGTCGAAGTACTCGCCGTCGTCGACGATGCGGCGGATCACCTCATACATGTCATAGGGCTTGCGGTTGGACTCCGGCAGCACGTCGAGCAGGTCCTCCTCGCGGCGCTCGATCGGGTCGCTCACCGGCAGGATCGGAGCAGGCGCTTCGCAGTTCTGGGGCATGTAGGAGAGGTACTGCTTGATCCGTTCGATGCACTCCTCGTCGCTTGCCACCTCCATGTCACCGACACCCGACTTGCGGCAGTGCACGCGCGAGCCGCCGAGCTCCTCCTGGGTGACCTCCTCGCCGATCGCCGCGCGCACGAGGTGCGGGCCGGCGAGCGCCATCGAGCCGCGGCCCTTGACCATCGGCACGAAGTCCGCGAGGCCTGGGATGTAGGCGGTGCCCGCGGCGCAAGGACCCATCAGCGCGGCGACCTGGGGGATCACACCGCTCATCACGACCTCCTCGCGGAACAGGTGTCCCGAGCCCGCGAACAGCGCGCCGGCGGCCTCCTGCACGCGCGCGCCGGCCGAGTCGAGCAGCCACACGAAGGGCATCCGCTTGGTCAGCGCGAGCTCGCGCAGGCGCGTGACCTTGATCTCGCCGGTCATGCCCATCGAGCCGGCCATCACCGTGAAGTCATAGGCACAGACCGCGCTCAGACGCCCGTCGATCTTGCCGTAGCCGGTGATCACGCCATCGGCCGGCGCATCAACGCCGTCCATCGCGCGCTGAGAGAAGTGCGGTTTGCCGTGGATTCCGAGCTCCACGAAGCTGCCCGCGTCGATCAGCAGCGCGATGCGCTCGCGCGCGGTGAGCTTTTCGCGCTCGTGCTGCGCAGCGATCTTCTCCTCGCCACCGCCGAGGCGGATGCGCGCGCGGCGCTCCTCGAGCTCCTCGACCAGCGGGCGCAGCAGCGAGGTGGGAGATTGAGGAGTCGGCCGGCGCTCCATGCCGGCCTCGGAGGTCTGGGTGCTCATCAACGGCCTTTCCATTGCGGGTCGCGCTTCTCGAAGAATGCGCTCACGCCCTCGACGATGTCTTCTGTGGAGAGCGCGAGCGTGAGCTGGGAGCGGAGATAGTCGAGCGCGTCATCGAGCGGCATGTCGAGCTGACGGCGCATCGCCTCCTTGCCGAGACGCATGATCACAGGCGACTTGCCTGCGAGCTTCGCCGCCCACTCAGAGACGGCGCCGTCGAAGTCCTCGGCCGCGACGACCTTGTTGACGATCCCCGCAGCGAGCGCCTCCTGTGCGCTCAGACGCTCGCCGAGCAAGAGCATCTCGTTGACCTTCTTGCGCGGCACGTTGCGGTAGATCAGCGACATGATCATGAAGGGGAAGGTGCCGATGTTGATCTCGGGCGTGCCGAAGGTGGCGGCCTCGGAGGCGACGATCAGATCGCAGGCGAGCGCCACGCCGAGCGCGCCTGCGAGCACGTGCCCGCGCGCCGCGCAGATCGTCGGCTTGGGAAGCTCGCCGATCAGCTTGAAGAGCGCCACGAAGCGCTCTGAGCCGAAGTGCTTGTGCACGAGCGCCACATCGGCCGCGAAGCCGCCGAGGTTGCCACCGGAGGAGAAGACCTTCTCGTGTGAAGAGGCGAGCACCACGCAGCGCACCTGCTCGTCGTCGCGAGCGCGCTCGAAGGCGGCGAGCAGGCCGCCGAGCATCTCCGCGGAGAGCGAGTTACGCGTGTCGGGGTCGTTGAGCGTGATCGTCGCCACGCCATCGACGAGCTCGTAGAGAGCGTGTTCGCTGGCCACGCGCGCATCCTAACCTGATCACCATCTCGTGGGAAGTGCGCAGCTCTACTATTTACTTTCTAGATGTCCTCCGGTAGCTTGGCGGAGGCCCAGCGAGACGACAAGGAGACGCCCCAGATGGCCGCCACCGCCGAGAGCGTGCGCAAGCCCGATCACCAGAGCGCGCGCAAGCACTTCATCTTCACCGACGAGCACGAACAGCTGCGCGAGTCGATCCGCAACTTCGCCACCAAAGAGCTCGCACCGCACGCTGATGAGTGGGAGGAGACGACGTTCCCCGACTCGGTCTTCGGACGCATGGGCGAACTGGGCTTCCTCGGCCTCGACAAGCCCGAGGTCTACGGCGGCCAGGGCGGCGACTACTACACGGCGCTGGTGCTCGCAGAGGAGATCACTAACGGCAACTCCGGCGGCCTCGCGATGGGCGTGGCGGTGCACACCGACATGGCGATGCCGCCGATCCTCGCTTTCGGCTCGGAGGAGCAGAAGCAGGAGTGGGTCGTGCCCGCGATCAAGGGCGAGAAGATCCTCTGCCTCGGCATCACCGAGCCCGACGCGGGCTCAGACGTCGCGGGGATCAAGACGAGAGCCGTAAAAGACGGCGATGACTACATCATCAACGGCTCGAAGACCTACATCACCAACGGTCACCGCGCAGACGTGATCGTGCTCGTCACGAAGACCGACGTGGATTCGAGCCCACCCACCCATGACGGCTTCACGCTGTTCCTCGTGCCGATGGACGCGCCCGGCGTGATTCGCGAGAAGAAGCTCGAGAAGCTCGGCATGCACGCCTCCGACACGGCGCTGCTCGCCTTCCAGGACGTGCGCGTCCCCGACTCGGCGGTGCTCGGGCAGGTCGGCAAGGGCTTCTACCACATCATGTGGGAGCTCCAGGGCGAGCGCCTGATCGGCGCAGCCGGCATGGTCGCAGGGGCGCAGAAGTGCTTCGAACGCACGCTGCAGTACGCGCATGAGCGCAAGGCGTTCGGCCGCGAAATTGGCAAGTTCCAGGTGATCCGCCACAAGTTCGCGGAGATGGCCACGAAAATCGAGTCGGCGCGGCAGATGACCTACATCACGGCCTGGCGCTTCAACAACGGCGAGTACCCCGTGCGCGAGATCTCGATGGCGAAGCTGCACGCCTCACGCGTGCTCTGCGAAGTCGCCGACGAATGCATCCAGATCCACGGCGGCGCGGGCTACATGCGCGAGTACGGCGTCGAGCGCGTGTGGCGCGACGCGCGCCTGAACCGCATCGGCGCGGGCACCGACGAGATCATGCTCGACGTGATCGGCCGCTCCTACGGGCTGTAGGGCGATTTCCCGGTCATCGGTGAGGGGATGGGCCGCATGCGGCCCATCCGAGGCCGGCGCATGCGCCGGCCGTCAGGGGATCGCACATGTGCGATCCCGCGGGCCGTACATGTACGGCCCGAACGGCACGAGCCACCTACGCTTGCAGGTACTCCACCCGCACGCCCATCGCTTCGTAGGTTGCGCTGGCGCGGCGGTCGGCGCTCAGAAGGGTCGCATCGTGCTCGGCGGCCGTCGCTGCGATCAAAGCGTCATACAGCGCGCCGCCGTACAGCCCTGCATTGACGGCTCGACGCAGACACGACCGCTGCTGTTCACCATCGAGTACGAACCACGGCATCGGAAAGTCGTGGTCCAGCACGTCGAGCACAACCGTCGCGGCGACCCTCTGCCCCTTCGGCATCCGGCTCAACACGGAGGAGGTCTCGAATGCCACATGAGCGATCAGGCAACGAGCGTCGCCAAGCGCCTCCATCGCTCGCTCGTGGGCCTCGTGGTAGATCCCCACCGCGGGGATCAGAATGCTCGAATCGGGAGTCCTCAACGCCGAGAGCGTTCGATCGCGTCGCGGGTCGCCTCCAC
Organism: uncultured Solirubrobacterales bacterium; assembly: GCA_963785435.1. Taxonomy (GTDB): domain Bacteria; phylum Actinomycetota; class Thermoleophilia; order Solirubrobacterales; family Solirubrobacteraceae; genus Palsa-744. The sequence goes on along the minus strand of CAWAVE010000005.1, from coordinate 707,971 downwards.
CGTAAGCGTCGGAACCGGCTCGTCGGGGACTATGACCGCAAACCCGTCGCGCACCTCCATGTGGGCTTTGATGTACGGCACGGTCAGCTCGAGCGCCCCATCACGCTCGGTCAGCTCCAGCTCGGTCGGTCCGTCGATCCCGAGCACGTCTCGCATCGGCTTCGGGATCACGATCCGGCCCACGCCATCGATGGCAACTCGCATACCATCAGATTACCAATCTGTCCGATGAGCACTCTCACCCCCCCCTTCTCCGACGAGCACGAGCAGTTGCGAGAGTCCGCGCGCGGCTTCATCGAACGCGAGCTCACACCTCACGCCCAGCAATGGGAGGAGGATCGCTGGTTCCCCGACGAGGTCTTTCCCAAGCTCGCCGCGCAGGGCCTGCTCGGGCTGAAGTACCCAGAGCTTTACGGCGGACAGGGCGGCGACTACCTGCACGAGGCGGTCCTGGTGGAGGAGCTCGCGCGCACCGGCTCCGGCGGCACCGCTGCGGGCATCGGTGCGCACATCAACATCGCCACGCCGCCGATCTGGAAGTTCGGCACCGAGGATCAGAAGCAGCGCTACCTCGTGCCCGCGATCGCCGGCGAGCGGATCGGCGCGCTCGGCATCACCGAGCCGGGAGCGGGCTCCGATGTCGCTGCGATCACCACGCGCGCGGAGCGCGTCGACGGCGGCTGGCTAGTCAACGGCGAGAAGACCTACATCACCAACGGCGTACGCGCGCAATTCATCGTGACAGCCGTCAAGACAACCCAGGAGGGTGGCCACCGCGGCATCTCGTTCCTGATCATCGACCGCAGCGAGGGTGTCACTTCCTCGGCGCTGCACAAGCTCGGCTGGCACGCCTCAGACACGGCCACGATCGCCTTCGAGGATGTCTTCGTTACAGAGGAGAACCTGCTCGGCGAGCTCAACGAGGGCTTCAAGCTGATCATGGCCAACTTCCAATGGGAGCGCCTCGCGATGGCGCTCGGCGCGGTCGGTGCGATGCAGCTCGCCTGGGAGCGCACCGCGGAGTTCGCGCGCGAGCGAAGCGCCTTCGGCAAGCCGCTCTCCGGCCACCAGGCAATCCGCCACAAGCTCGCCGACCTCGCCACCTCCGTCTACACCTGCCGCTGCGTCACCTACGACGCGCTGCGCCGCTTCGTCGCCGGCGAGGAGCCGCTGAAGGAGGTCACGATGGCCAAGCTCCTCACGCAGCGCGCCTCTTTTGAGCTAATGGACGCCTGCCTGCAAATCCACGGTGGCGCGGGCTACATGCGCGAGTACTGGGTCGAGCGCGCCGCCCGTGACGCGCGCCTCGGGCCAATCGGCGGCGGTAGCGATGAGATCATGCGCGAAATACTCGGTCGCATCCTCAGCCTTTAGCGCTGAGACAAATCGTCCAGTTTTCGCTCCCCAGCTCACCCACGGCGGCGGGAGCCCCGATTCGAGCATGTGGCCCGTCTACGCCCACTCTGCCTCGCCGTGCTCGCGGCGCTGACGCTCTGCTCTGCTCTCACCAGCGCACCCGCATTGGGTGCGAGAGCTGCCAAAGGCCACAGCGCGCGCTGTCACGCCAAGCACCGCAGCCGCGGCCACGCGGGCAGCGTCCGCGTAAGCCATCTCCCCTCCCGCCCGCGCCACCGCGCGCACTGTGGCCGCCGCGCGCGCTCGCACGCCAAGCAGCATCTGCTCTCGAGCTACGGCGCGCACCCCGCCAAGCCCTCCGCCCAGACGCAGGCGCCCACCAACGGGAGCAGCGCCTGCCAGGACGGCGATCTGAAACCCACCGCGGAAAACCTGGACCGAATCCGCGCCGCCACGCTCTGTCTCGTGAACCGTGAACGCACCACGCGCGGCGAGAATGCGCTCCGCACGGACGCGCACCTCGCGCAGGCAGCGCAGGCGCATACCGACAGCATGTCCGGCGGCGACTACTTCGACCACGCCGGGCCAGGGGGGCAATCGCCGCTCGATCGCATGCGCGCTGCGGGCTACATCTACAGCTCGCGCATCGGTTATGAGATCGGCGAGAACCTCGCCTGGGGAACCGGCAACCTTTCCACGCCACGCGCGATCGTCGCGGCCTGGATGGCCTCGCCTGGACACCGCGCCAACATCCTCGACCCGCGCTACCGCGACACCGCGATCGGCGTCTCCGCACAGCCGCCACGTTCGCTCGCGCACGGCCAGCCCGGCGGGATCTACACGCAGGACTTCGGTCGCATCGTCACCGTCTGACACGATCGCCCCGACGTAATACCATTGACGTGGTATCTTGATGCCATGCAAGTGACAATCGATCGGGCCGGTCGTGTGGTGATTCCGAAGCCGCTACGCGATGTGCTGGGACTTTCCCCTGAAACGCCGCTTGAGATCGAGCTCGTCGACGACCACCTCGAGCTCTCCTCGCACTACGAGCAGCCAACCGTCATCGATGGTCCAAATGGGCCATTTGTAGCCGCCACCGGTACTCCTATCTCCGACGAGGATGTGCGACACGCGCTCGAAGCAACGCGCGAACACCGGTGAGCTATGTCGTCGACAGTAGTGTCGCGATCGCTGCGATCCTCGCCGATCATCCGGCGCACGATGAGGCCGAGGCGGCGCTCAGCCGATCAAGAACAACGATCGCGCACGTCGCAACAGAGACGTACTCGGTCTTGACGAGGCTACCCGCGCCGCACCGTCTCACCGCTTCTACTGCTGCTGCAATCCTCGCCGCAAAGCTTCCCTCGGCATGGATCACGCTTGACGCCGGCGCGCACGGCGAAGCAGTGACGAAGCTTTCCCAGGCAAGCATCAGCGGGGGTGCAACCTATGACGGCCTGATAGCTCTAAGCGCTCGCGAGCACGAGCTCGAGCTCCTCTCCCGCGACCACCGCGCCGCGCGTACCTACAAGGCGCTCGGCATCCCTTATCAGCTGCTCACAGCCTGACCTATATAACTTCGACCCCCGACCACTACAAGGGAGAAGCAACAGCTATGGGAGTACTCGACGGCAAGTCGGCGATCGTCACGGGCTCGGCACGCGGAATCGGACGCGCCACCGCGGAGCTGCTCGTGGCACAGGGTGCGCAGGTCCTGATCAACGACCTCGACGGCGACGTCGCCGAGCAGGCGGCCGGCGAGATCGCCGGCGAGACAGCCGTCTTCGCGGGCGATCTGACGAAGCCAGGCGTGCCCGATCAGCTCGTGCAGAAGGCGATCGACTCCTTCGGCAAGATCGACATCCTCGTCAACAACGCCGGCTATACGCTCGACGCACCGATCCACAAGATGAGCGACGAGCACTTCCAGGCGATGATCGACATCCACACGGTCGTCCCCTTCCGCATGATCCGCGCCGCCGCGCCGCACCTGCGCGAGCCCGCAAAGAAGGAGCGTGAAGAAGGCAAGGAGGTCTTCCGCAAGATCGTCAACATCTCCTCAACTTCCGGCACCTTCGGCAACGCCGGCCAGGCGAACTACTCCGCCGGCAAGGCCGCCGTGGTCGGCCTGACCAAAACGGTCGCAAAGGAGTGGGGTCAGTTCAAGGTCAACGTCAACGCGGTGGCTTTCGGCTTCATCGACACACGCCTCACGCAGGCCAAGGTCGATGAGAACACGATGGAAAAGGACGGCGAGAAGATCCAGCTGGGCATCCCCGAGCAGATGCGCGGCATGGCGGCGATGCTGATCCCGCTCGGTCGCCCTGCGAGTCCCGAGGAGGCCGCCGGCGGCGTCTTCTTCCTCTGCTCACCCTGGTCGAACTACGTGCACGGCCAGACGCTGCACGTAACTGGCGGGCTGTTCGGCGGGATGAGCGGCTGAGAAGAGAGTGCTCAGCGCGCGGCTGCTGGGCCTCTGAGGTCGAGCAGGCAGCCTGAGAAGTAAGCGCCGGCGGGCGAGGCGAGGTAGGCCGTGAGCTCGGCCAGCTCGCCGGCGCTCGTGTGCACGCCGGGCGCGAGGGTCACCGGCGTGATCGCATAGCGCGCCCACTCGATCGAGAGCGTACGCGCGAGGTTCTCGAGCCCGGCGCACGCCGCCGCGGCGTGATCGCCCGCGTCGGGAGCGGGGGCTATGTAGAGGATCCGTCCCGCACGCCCGCCCTCCAGGAGCGCGAGGTTGACGACCGCCTTGGTGATGTTCCAGCACGACTCCAGCGAGCCCACGAGCGCGCCCCGCTGCTGCGCTGCGCCTGCCTCGGCGCGACGCGCTGCGAACAGCGATCCGGCATCGACCACGAGCATGTCGATCGCGCCGAGCTCAGCGAGCGCGGCGCGGACGACATCCGCGAGCGCCGCTTCCTCGGACTCCGGAGAGTCGTGAGGCGTCAGCGCGCAGTCGCTTGTGCGCGCCCCCAACGCGCTGCAGCGAGCGTGCACAGCCGCTGCGAAGGTCTCCCCCGTGCGCGTTGGCTCCTGTGCGCCGCGCGCCAGCACGATCGCGACGCCGTCGAGGAGATGCTCGCGCAGGATCGGCGCGGGGACAGTTCTAGACATGGGGCGAGAGCCTAGCCGCGGCGCGGGGGCAAGCAGCGTCAGGCGCGACCGAAGGCGTCGTTCTCGAGCTGTGGCGAGACGAGCGCCTCACCCTTCAGATCGAAGTACATCACCGCCGCGCTGAGCGCTGCGAAGGGAGCGGTGAGCACACCGAGCACGACCGTCACGATGATGCCCACGCCGGTGCCCGCTGCGGCTGCAGCGACCTCGATCGCAGCTGCGATGATCGCAACGAAGATGTCGAGGATCAAGATCACGGCGAAGACCTGCCAGCCGTTTCCGCGCACGAGCTCGCGGCTGCGTCCCAACGCTCGCAGGCCGGGCGGGCGCTCGATCACCACGACGGGCGCCGCCAGCGACCACACGGTGATCAAGATCAGGCCGGGCACGATCAGAAAGACAAGCCCTATGACCACCCCCGCGGCGGCGGCGATCGCGACGACGATCAGCTGCCAGATCACGGGCGTGACGGTGCGCAGCAGCTGCCCCGCACTCGAGTCGCGGCGGCCGTCGCGCACGTCGGCGACGAGCTCCACGACCATGCCCGTGAACACCGTCGTGGCGATCAGGCTGATCAGCAGCGCCACGAACCTCAACCCCGCGCTGGCGTTCGTGAGCAGCGTGGAGAGGATGCCCGTGAAGACGAAGACGGTGGCCGCTGCAGGCATCAGCACGGCGGCCTGATCGACATATATGGAGAAGACGCGCCGCAGCACGCCGCCAACGTCGAGGCGCTCCATGCTCAGGCCACGGCCGCGCCCTTGGGCGCACCACGCTCAGCTCGGCGCTGCTCGCGCAAGCGCCTGAGCACGCCCTTGCGCCCGTGCTCTTCCAGGCCCGCGTAGAGAGCGCGGATCTCGAGCAGGATCTCATCAGCAACCGCCTGCTGCTGCTCACGAGTGGGGTCCTCAACCTGCTCCCAACGGATCGGCGTGCCGTATTGGATCGTGATCTTGGGGAACTGCAAGCGCTTCCAATTGCGCACCTTCGAGGAGCCGTAGATCGCGATCGGCACGACGGGCGCGCCTGTCTCGAGCGCGAGGCGTCCGATGCCGCGCTTGGCCTGCTCGGCGACTTTGCCGGTACGCGAGCGCCCGCCCTCGCAGTACATCGCGATCGCGCCTTCGCGTGCGAGGATCGAGCGCGCGGTGATGAACGTGTCGTCGTCACGCGCGCCGCGACGCACGGGAAACACGCCGCCGTGCGTGTAGATGAACTGCATCGGGCCTTTGAACAGCTGCGACTTGGCCATGAAGCGGACCTTGCGGCGGATGTAGCAGCCCATCAGGAAGTGATCCATGAAGGAGAAGTGGTTGGGCGCGAGGATCACCGCGCCGCGCCCTGGCACGTTCTCAACGGTGATCGCGCGTGCGCGCAGGAAGCTGTAGGAGTAGAGCGAGGTGAGGATGCGCACGAGCTCGTAGGCCCAGTCCGGTTCGCGCGTGCGCGCACGCTCGTGGAAGCGGTCGAAGTACTCCTTGGGGCGAGGGTCTGAGTAGACCTGCTCGCGCATCGGCGCCAACTCGCTCATCAGATCGATCTACCTCGACGGCTTGACAAGGTTACGCATCACGCTAGCGCTCCGAGCGTGCGAGCGAGCGGAACGTCGACGTGAGCGCACCCTTCGTACCGCCGTTTGCGGTGAGGATGCCGAAGTAGTGTTCGCGGTTGGAGTCCACGCGCGGCAGTCGCTGGTCGAGCGCCTGGTAGACGAAGATCGCGCGTATCCGCGTGCCATAACGTGCCCGGATCGCCGCCACGGTCGAGGCGAGCACAGCACCCGTTTCGGCGTAGCTCATACAGGGGCTCCAGCCGAAGTTGTTATCGAGACAGCGGCCGTTGTCGCTCGCGATCCCGAGCTCGGTGATGTAGATCGGCACCGTGCCCGGCGCGCCCCGCGCCTTCGTCTCCGCGACGAGCTGGTCGAGCAGCGTCTGCCAGTGCCCACGCGGGCCATAGGGGTGCGCGGTCCAACCGGCGACACGACTGCCTAGGTCGGGCACCGCGTCGAACATCGCGTTGACCCATTCCGCCGAGCTGGTGCCACCGTTGTCGGCGATCGCAAGCACGCCGACCTGGGGGTTGCCTTCTGCGCTGGCGAGCGCTTCGGCCGCCTGCTTGACGGCAAGCGCATAGGCACGGCCGCGTTCGGCGAAGCTCGAGCAGCCGGGGCCGCAGCCGAACTGGTAGGCCTGGTTGGTCTCGTTGCCGAACTCGATCGCGCGGATCGCGAGGCTGCCGCCGCGATGGTGCGCCCAGTAGGTGCCCGAGGGTCCAAAGGCGTGCGCCCAACTCGCGAGGTTGCGAGCTTCCGCACTCGTCGGCGTGCGGCCGGGAAAGCCGGCGAGCGGCAGCACGCTGACGTGGCGCCGCGCAAAGGCGGCGATCACCGGCGCGAGCCGCGCGGGGCTCGCGGCGATCGGGAACTCCACGCGCGCGATCGGCACGCCGAGCTTCCCTATCTTCGCTGCCACCACCGTGGGATCCGCGTTGGAGACGATCCCCATCTCGAATGAGCGCGAAGCGCCCGTGCCGAAAGCAGTTAGATAGATCGAAACGGCGAGCGCCGCGGCTAGAGCCAGAGCCACAAGGCGCAACACCTGCCCGAGGCTAGCATCGCGCTCCTTAGAGCGAGCCCCTCAACGCCGCGACAGGTAGGCGCGCACGAAGTCGATCAGCTGGCGTGCGCGGTGCAGAAAGCCGGCGAGCGAGCGTCCACTGGCGCGATGGGCGAGCTCGAGCTCGAGCTCGCGCACACGCCCACCCCCGCGGACCGCGTCGATCGTCATCCCCACCTCCATGCCGTAGCCCGGCGCGAAGGGGAGCACCTGCTCGAGCGTGCTCTGCGAGAGCGCGCGCTGGCCTGAGATCGGCGCGCGCGTCTGCAGGCCACAACGCGCGTGAATCGCCCAGCGGGCGAAGCCCAGCGCGAAGCCCACCCCGCCACCCACCCGGCGCGCGAAGACCGCCACGGCGAGATCGGCCTCGCCACAGACGACCGCATCGACCAGCGCACCGAGCCGCTCAGCGGACTCCGCGAGGTCACCGTCGCAGAGCACGAACACGCGCGCCGACGCTCCAACAGCCAGAGTCGTTGGAGCGAGCGCCAGGGCCGCGCGCGCAGCCGCTGTCATCGCGCCGCCCTTGCCGATCGTGCGCACGCTGCGAACCACCTGTGCGCCCGCGCTACGTGCGATCTCCGCGGTCCCGTCGCGCGAGCCGTCGTCTGCCACCCACAGACGCGCATGGGGGAACGCGCGAGTGAGCGCGGCGAGCGTCGCGGCGATCCGCTCAGCCTCATTGTGCGCGGCGACGATCACATCGAGCGACTCGCCAGGAGATCGGTCGGCGGCGCTATCTATTGTCCTGATCCAGTGGCGTCGATCGGCGGACGGAGGATCAAATGACAGATGTTGAGGCTCATATCACGGGCACGGTATGGAAAATCGAGTGCGCTGTCGGCGACACCATCGAGGAGGGTGACACGGTCGCGATCCTCGAGTCGATGAAGATGGAGATGCCCGTCGAGGCGGAGGACGCGGGCACCGTGGTCGAGATTCGCTGCGAGGAGGGCCAGGCGGTCAACGAGGGAGACACGCTCGTCGTGCTCGACTAGCCTTTCGCACGTGTCGTCAAGCGCCCCCGCCCGCGAGCTAGCCGACGGCAAGCTCCTGATCGACGAGCCCGCGCCAGGTGTGGTGCGGCTGACGATCTCAAACCCGACGAAGCGCAACGCGCTCGATCACCCGATCCTCGACGCGATCAGCGAGACGCTCGCCACGCTGGGCGCGCCTGAGCAGGATGCTCGCTGCGTGATCGTGACGGGCGCGCACGGCATGTTCTCGGCCGGCTATGACATCGCTGAGATCCCCGAAGCGGAGTTCGAGGAGCGTGCCGAGCGACTCGTGGCGCACCCTTTCACGCAGGCGATCGACGCGCTCGAGGCTTTCCCGCTGCCGACGCTCGCGGTGCTGCCCGGACACACGATCGGCGGCGGCCTGGAGCTGGCGCTGTCGTGTGATCTGCGCATCGCGCAGGATGCGATCAAGCTCGGCATGCCGCCCGCGAAGCTCGGCCTCGTCTACTCCCATACGGGGCTGCGTCGCTTCATCGACGCGATCGGCGCGGCGCGCACGCGCGAGCTGTTCCTGCTCGGCAGCTATATCGATGCGCCGACCGCGCTGTCCTGGGGTCTCGTCAACCGTCTCGCCGCGCCCGAGCAACTCGAAGCGCTCGCGCTCGCCACAGCCAGCGAGCTGGCGGACAACGCGCCGCTCTCACAGCGGGGCAACAAGCGCGTGATCGCCGCGCTGCTGGGCGCCGAGGCGGAGCTCGCCGCGGACGTCGAAGCGGAGCTGATCGAGCTGCGTCGCGCGTCCTTCGCCTCCGAGGACATGCGTGAGGGGATGCGCGCCTTCGCCGAGCGGCGTCCCGCTCGCTGGCGCGGTCGCTAGCTGCTGTCCGCCGCACCTCATACGGTTCGCGCATGGCACCGTTGATCACGCGCGAGGAGGCGCTCGCGCTAGGGGAGATCGAGGAGCACGCGCAGATCGAAGCGTTGATCGCCCGCGCCTGGGAAGCGCGCGTGGAGCGCTTTGCGGACTCCACCGACATGTGCTCGCTGGTCAACGCCAAGTCGGGTGGCTGCGCGGAGGACTGCGGCTTCTGCGCGCAGTCGCGCTTCGCCGACGCGGAGACGCCGATGCACGCGATGATGGAGCCCGAGCAGATCCTCGAGCACGCGCGCGCCGCGGAGGCCGCGGGCGCGCATCGCTTCTGCATGGTCACCCAGGGCCAGGGGCTCTCAAAGCGCGACTTCAACAAGTATCTGGAGGGCGTGCGGCTCGTCTCCGAGCAGACGAACCTCAAGCGCTGCGCCTCGGTCGGGCACATCTCCGCAGAGCGCGCCAAGGCGCTGCGCGAAGCGGGCATCCAGCGCGTGCACCACAACGTGGAGACGGCCGAGAGCTACTACGACGAGGTCACGAGCACGGTCCGCTACGAGGGTCGTCTGCGCACGATCGACGCGGTTCGCGAGGCGGGTCTGGAGACATGCGTGGGTGGCATCCTCAACCTCGGCGAGACGCGTGAGCAGCGCGTGGAGATGGCCTTCGAGCTTGCCGCGATCAACCCCACGAGCGTGCCGATCAACATGCTCAACCCACGGCCGGGCACGAAGTTCGGCGACCGCGAGTTCATGGACCCGTGGGAGGCGGTGAAGTGGATCGCGATCTTTCGCCTGATCCTGCCTGAAGCGCTGTTCCGGCTCTGCGGCGGACGCGTGGAGAACCTCGGCGAGCTTCAGCGGCTGGCGGTGAAGGCTGGCATCAACGGCGTGATGATGGGCAACTTCCTGACGACGCTCGGCAACGAGCCCGAGACCGACCGAGAGATGTTCGAGGAGCTCGGCCTGAACGTCGCGCGCCACGCCGACAACGCGTCCAACCCGCGCCCCGACAACCGCTCGGGCTGGCTCGAGGGCGAGACGCCCGACGTGGTCGAGCAGGCGCTCGATGCCGAAGCGCTGCCGCGCAGCATCGATCTGCAGGTGCGCCTGTGGGATCCATCCACGCAGCTGCGCTATCGCGCCAAGCGCGGCGTTCCACCGCGCCCGGATGGCGCGCCGAACCGAGTGCCTGTCGGCTAAAGAGACGAGGGGGCAAGGATGAGCGAGATCGAAGCGCGCCTGGCGGAGCTCGAGCGGCTCGGTCTCACGCGTCGCATGCGCCTGATCAGCGGGCCGCAGGGACCGACGGTGCTGCTCGACGGCAAGCCCGTGCTGCTGCTCTGCTCGAACAACTACCTCGGCCTCGCCGACCACCCTCAGGTGCGCGAGGCGGCCGCTGAGGCAGCGATGCGCTGGGGTGTGGGCGCCGGCGCCTCGCGGCTGGTGTCGGGCACGATGACGATCCACGGGCGTCTGGAGGAGCGTCTGGCGGCGTTCAAAGGCAGCGAGTCCTGCTTGCTGTTCGGCTCTGGCTATCTCGCCAACCTGGGTGTCATCGGAGCGCTCGCAGGCGCGGGCGACACGGTCTTCTCCGATGCGTTGAACCACGCCTCGATCGTGGATGGCTGTCGACTCTCGCGCGCCGAGGTGGTGGTCTACCGTCACCGCGACGTGGAGCACCTCGAATGGAGCATCCGTCGCCAAAGCGGCGGCCGCGACGGTCAAGGCAGACGCCTGATCGTGACCGACTCGGTGTTCTCGATGGACGGCGACGTGGCGCCACTGGAGTCCCTGACCGAGGTCGCTCAGGCATACGACGCGCGAATCGTCGTCGACGAGGCGCACGCGATCGGAAGTCTCGGCCCGGACGGACGCGGCGCGGTCGCCGAGGCGGGCCTGGAGGGCGAGGTGGACGTGATCGTGGGTACGCTCGGCAAGGCGCTCGGCTCCTACGGCGCCTACGCGTGCGCAAGCGCCGAGATGATCCGCTACCTGATCAACACCGCACGCTCGCTGATCTTCTCGACCGCGCCGCCGCCACCTGCGGTCGCAGGCGCACTGGCGGCGCTGGAGCTGCTGCGCGAGCGCCCCCACCGCGTGCAGCGACTGCGCTCAAACGCGCGTGCGCTGCGGCGCGCGCTCGCCGAGCGAGGGCTTCCCGGTACCGGATAGCGAGATGCACATCGTGCCGCTGGTCGTGGGCGAGGAGTCCGAGCGGCGATGCGCCTTTGCCAGGAGGCGATCGAGCGGGGCGTGTTCGCACAGGCGATCCGCCCGCCGACGGTGCCGGCGGGAACCTCGCGGCTGCGCTTGCGGCGATGGCCACGCACACCGCCGCGGAGCTGCGGATGGCGGCAGGCGTGCTCGGCCGATTGCCGGCACGGCAGCTGGGTCTCGACCCTCGCCTCGATGATGCCCGCGCATCTCGAGCGTGAGCTGCCGAGCCGAGCCCGGACGGTTCGAGGAGCCCGCGGCGGTCGAGCAGCTGCGCGGCCCGTTCGACGCCGAGCGCGAGCCGCTCAGCGCGAGCATCCGCGCCCTGACCTCGAGCGCGAGACCACGCTGCGCATTCGCGCCGCATAGCTAGCCACGAGGGCGCGAATGCGCGGGCTGTTCGTCACCGGGACCGACACGGGCGTCGGCAAGACGATCTTGAGCGCCTGCGCTGCTCGCAGCGATGGCCGCCGCGGGTGAGCACGTGCGCGCCTTCAAGCCAGTCGTGACCGGCATCGCATGAGACGAAACGCAGGCCGATCAGGGCCTGACGCGTGGCCGCCCGACCACTGCTGCTGGCGAGCGCGGCCGGAGATGAGCGCGGACGAGGTCGCGCCGCTCGCTCTACGCCGCAGCCACTCTCGCCGCATCTGGCGGCGGAGCTGGCCGGCGAGACCCTCGACCCGACGCGCTGGTTGAGCGGCCGCGCGCCACGCGGGGGCCGCCGAGCGGACGCTGTCGTCGAGGGTGTGGGTGGCCTGCTCGTGCCGCTGGCCGAGGACTACACGGTGCGCGACCTGGCCGCTCGCGCTGGAGCTAGCGCTCGTGATCGCCGCACGCCCCGGCGCTCGGCACGATCAACCACACGCTGCTCACGCTCGAGGCCGCGCGGGCGCCGGGCTGACGTCACGGCGGTCGTGCTCACTCCCGTGGCCCGCGAGCCGAGCGACGACTCGAACGCTCCAACCGCGAGACGATCGCGAGGCTCGGCACAGTCGAGGTCGCGACGCTCGAGCGAGTGCCCGAGCCCAGCCGGCGGAGCTCGCCCAGGCGGGCGAGGCGCTCCCGTGGCGCCGCTGGCTCTGAGCGTCGAGTGCCTCCCAGGTCCTCCCGAGCGCGCGCTCAGGCGCCGGCGCTGCGCACGCTGCGTCTCGGCGGCGTCGAGCATCGCTCGGCGTCACGGCGGGCTGAGGTCCTCCTCGCTCGATCACGTACGGGCGGCATCGCATAGATGAGGTCGCGAAACGGGCGCAGCCAGACGCCCTGCTCGACCGCCGCGGCGGTCGCTGCGCGACATCCACCGGCTCTCGCAGCTGGATCACGCCGATCGCGCCGAGCACGCGCACGTCCGTCACGCCGGGCGAGCTCCCGCGCAGGCTCGAGGCCCGCGCGCAGACCCGCTTCGATCGCGCGCCACGCGCGCTCGCCAGGAGCCCTCAGCGAGCAGCTCCAGCGAGGCCAGCGCGACGGCGCAGGCGAGCGGGTTGCCCATGAAGGTCGGCCCGTGCATGAGGCCCCCGCCCTCGCCCGCGGAGACGGCATCGGCGACCTCGGCGGTGCAGAGCGTGGCGGCGAGCGTCATGTAGCCACCGGTGAGCGCCTTGCCCACGCACATCACGTCGGGCGCGACGCCCGCGTGCTCGGCTCGCGAACATCGCTGCCGGTGCGCCCGAAGCCGGTGGCGATCTCATCGAGGACGAGCAGCAGCTCGTGCTCGTCGCAGACCTTGCGCAGATGTGCGACGCAGGCGGGCGAGTGAAAGCGCATCCCCCCCGCGCCCTGAACGACCGGCTCGACGATCACCGCGGCCAGCTCACCGGCGCGGGCCTCGGCCAGCTCGCTCGACCTGCGCGGCCCAGCCCTCGTCGAGGCGGCGCTCGAAGCCGTCAGGCGGGCGCTCGGCGAAGACGTGCTGGGGCAGCACCCCCGCGAACAGCGCGTGCATCCCGCTGACCGGGTCGCAGACGGCCATCGCGCCCGCCGTGTCTCCGTGGTAGCCGCCCCGCACGGTCAGCAGCCGCGTGCGCTCCATACGCCCTCGGGCGTGCTGGTACTGCAGAGCAGATCTTGATCGCGACCTCGACCGACACCGACCCGAGTCGGCGAAGAACACCCGCTCGAGGCCCGCCGGCGCGAGCTCGATGAGACGCTCGGCGAGCCGGATCGCCGGCTCGTGGGTCGAGCCCGCCGAACATCACGTGCGCCATCCGGCCGAGCTGCTCGCTGCAGCTGCCCGATCGAGCGCCGGATGGCGATAGCCGTGGATCGCACACCACCACGACGCCATGCCGTCGATCAGCTCGCGCCCGTCGGCCGAGCCGCAGGCGCACGCCCTCGGCCGAGACCACCGGCAGCGAGGGCAGCGCCGCGGGCAGCGCGCCATAGGGATGCCACACGCGCTCAGCGTCGAGCGCGAGCAGCATGCTCCCAGTCGCTCATCTGTCACCGTAGCAGCGTCAAAGTGAGGTTTGGGGGGCTGCTGGACAAGCGAGGCAAGGACGCAGGGAGCGTAGTGTGCTTCGCAGACGAGCGAGCGAGGACGCCGCATCGCGCAGGCTCAGCAGTCTCCTGGCTAGTCCTCGTAGAGGACGAAGTCGCGCTTGCGCGCGCCGCACACGGGGCAGAACCAGGTATCGGGGATGCCCTCGAAGGGGGTGCCGGCCGGGATGCCGCCGTCGGGGTCGCCTTCCTCGGGGTCATAGATGTAGCCGCAGGACTCGCAGATCCAGCGCTGGAGGGTCTCGGTTGGGGCGCTCATGCGATACGCAGCGGCGGTTGTCTTTGTCATGCGAGAAAGAGTACCGCCAGGTAGGGTCAGCCGATGCGCGCACGCGAGGAGAGCGAGCGTCCGGGGCCGGGCGAGGAGCTACAACCCGGGAGCGCCCGTCACGCCCGCGTCAGGCAGCCACGCGTGATCCTGCTGCGCGGCGGCACGAGGCGCTGGAGGTGCTGCTGGTCAGGCGCACCGCCGCAGGCGCGCTTCATGGGCGGCGTGTGGGTGTTTCCCGGGTGGCGCAGTCGATGCCGAGGAGGGCGACGGCGATGCGGCGCATCGCAGCGCCGCGATGCGCGAGCTGAGCGAGGAGGCGGCGATCGAGCTCGAGGACCCGGCAGCGCTGGTGAAGTTCTCGCGCTGGATCACGCCTGCGGAGGTGAAGATCCGCTTCGACACCCACTTCTTCCTGGCGCCGCTGCCCGCCGGGCAGGAGCCGCGGATCGACGGCGAGGAGTGCGTCGATCTCGGCTGGTTCACGCCCAGCGGCGCGCTCGACGCGCACGCGTGCGGAGCAGATCGTGCTGGTGTTCCCGACCATCAAGCACCTCGAGCAGCTCGGTGACTTTGCCTCGGTGGAGGCGCTGCTCGAGTACGCGCGCGGGCGCGAGGTGCTGCCGTGCAGCCGAAGGTCGTGCTCGAGGGCGAGGTCGCGCGCATCCTGCTGCCGGGCGAGCCCGGCTACTGAGCCTCAGCACGCCGCTTCAGCGTCTGCTGCTGCGCATCGATCACGTGCGTGACGGCGTTGATCAGCGCGAGGTGGGTGAAGGCCTGCGGGTAGTTGCCGAGGTGCCGCCCGGAGGAGGCCTCGAGCTCCTCGGCGTACAGCTCCAGCGAGGAGGAGTAGGAGAGCAGCCGCTCGCACAGGTGCTCGGCCTCGCGGTGCTCGCCGATCTCCGACAGCGCGGAGACGAGCCAGAAGGAGCAGATCAGGAACGTGCCCTCCTCGCCGTGCAGGCCGTCGTCGGTGGCCTCGGTGCGGTAGCGCAGCACCAGGCCGCCCTCGGTCAGCTCCTCGCGGATCGCCATCACGGTCGCGCGCACGCGTTCGTCCTCGGGGCCGAGGAAGCGCACGAGCGGCACGAGCAGGTTGGAGGCGTCGAGCGCGTCGGTGTCGTAGTGCTGGCGAAAGACGCCGCGCTTATCGACGCCGCGCGCGAGGATGTCCTCGCGGATCTCATCGGCCAGCGCCTGCCACTCCTCGGACGTGTTCGACATGCCCGCGGCGTTCGGCCAGGCGCGCGCCGCGATCCATCGCGACCCAGCACATCAGCTTGGAGGAAACGTAGTGGCGCGGCTCGCCGCGCGCCTCCCAGATCCCCTGGTCGGGTTCGCTCCACGCGTGCGGCCGCGCACTCGACCTGGTCGACGAGCACCGGCCACAGGCGCTCGGGGATGTGGTCGCGCTTCTTGGAGTGCAGATAGACCGAGTCGAGCACCGCGCCGAAGACGTCGTTCTGGCGCTGGTTGTAGGCGCCGTTGCCGATCCGCACGGGGCGCGCGCCCTCGTAGCCCTTGAGGTGATCGAGCGTCGACTCCGCGAGGTCCTTCTGACCCTTGATGCCGTACATGATCTGCAGCGAGCCGTCCTCGTTGCGCTCCATGTCAGCGACGTACTGGACGAAGTCGTCGGCCTCCCAGTTGAGCCCCAGCGCGTGCAGCGCCCATAGCGTGAAGGAGGCGTCGCGCATCCAGCAGTAGCGGTAGTCCCAGTTGCGTTCGCCACCGGGTGTCTCGGGCAGCGAGGTGGTGGGCGCCGCCACGAGCGCACCGGTGGGCATGAACGTCAGCCCCTTCAGCACGAGCGCCGAGCGCTGCAGGTGAAAGCGCCAGGGATGGTCGGGATAGGTGCCTTCGGCGAGCCAGCTGCGCCAGAAGTGGCTGGTGCGCTCCATGTGCCCTTCGGCCTGCTCGACGGTGTGCGGGCCGCCATGATCCTCCGTCCAGGACAGCGCGCAGAAGCGCTTCTCGCCCTCGTTCATCGTGTGGCGACCGTGGGCGCGATTGCCCTCGATACCCATGCGGATGTCGCTGAACAGCCGGAAGGCCGTGACGTCGTCGGTGGCGTCCATCATGCAGACGCCCTCCTCGCCGCTCTGCACCACGCTCCAGCGCGCAGGCGTGGCGCCGTAGTCGAGCATCGGCTCGCAGACGATCTCCACCTGGACCTGGCCCTGGATGCACTCGATCATGCGCACCACCAGATGGTCGGCGTCGTAGTCGGTCGGCGGACGCGTGTGGCTGGAGCCGTGCTTGTTGTCGTGCCAGGGGCCGATCGTCAGCGCGTCGATCACGCGCATCCAGCCCTGCGGCGTCATCCAGGTCGTCTCGATCACGTTCGTGCCCGGGATGTAGCGCCGTCCGGCTGGCACGTAGATCGCCGTATGGACCAACGCGCCAGCTGCCGGCGCCGCGGTCGAGCATCGCGCCGAACACGGAGGGCGAGTCGAAGTGCGGCAGGCACATCCACTCGATCGAGCCGTCGGAGGCGACGAGCGCGCCTGTGTGGCAGTCCGAGAGGAAGCCGTAGTCGGCGATCGGCGGAAACGGCGAGTCGAGCGTGGTCGCGCGTGATCCAGCCGCTGCGGGCATCGAGCCGTCCGCGTTCACCTCGACCGGCCGGCGTCGGGCCGGCGCTGCTCACCATTCGGTGCGCTCGAAGCGCGGACGCTCGACGCCAGCGGGCAGGATCTGCTCTTCCTCGAGCTTGTCCAAGTGCGCCGCGAGCGTCGCCGAGGCCAGCGGACGCAGCTGCTCGGACACATCCGCCCAGACCGCGTCGAGCAGCTCCTTGACCGTTGCGCAGCGCCTTCGCCGAGCGCGACGATCAGATGGTTTTCACGGTCGATGCGGTGCGCCTACATATTCTTCGAGCTTGGTGTGCGCATCCCACACCGGAGGTCCGTGGCCGGGGCAGAGCACGTTGAAGTCTTCGCGCAGGCGCAACCGCGTGAGCGCGAGCAGGTAGCCGGACATCGCGCCGCGGTAGGGGCTGATGAAGACGCTGCCTTGCCGAGCACCGCATCGCCCGTGAAGCAGGCGCCGTCAGCGATCGAGCGCGAAGTGATCGGCGGCGTGGCCCGGCGTGGCGACCGCCTCGAAGGGGCCGAAGCGAACCTGTTCGCCGAGCTGCACGTCCACGGCGCCACGGCCCGCCGGCGAGCGGCGCAGGGTAGGCTCGCGCAGCGCGCCGACCGCCTCGGAGTGGTCGTGGTGATCGTGCGTGAGCAGCACTCCGCCGAGACCGCCGCGAGCCTCGATCGCCGCGAACAGTCGCTCGAGGTGATCGTCGATCAACGGGCCTGGGTCGACCACCCAGGTCGGCCTGCGCCCCACAACCCAGGTGTTCGTGCCGGTCAGCGTCAGCGGCCCCGGGTTGGGCGCGCGCAGGAGTCGAACGTCATAGTGGACGAGTAGGTCAGCCGCCGGAGTGAGCCTCTGAGCTCTCCTCGCCGCTGCCGTTCTCCGCGGGGCGATCGGGCGGGTACGACGTGCTCATCCTCGCGACGTTAGCTGACAAAGCGTCTCAGATGATGGCTCGCCGCATCAGCGCGAACGGCTGGGGGCGCGTCCGCGTCGCGATCCACCAGTGTTCGAGGCGCTTCCAGGACCTTTGCCCGCTGTCGCGCGACGCGCTCCACCGGGCGCGCGCTTGGCGCGACTGGAAGGACGGGGACGTTGCGAGCCGCCGGATTGACTACGCCCGCTCATCCCCGCGAGCGCAAGCTCGCGCTCGAGTCCGAGCTCGCCGACCATGCTCGCCAGTTCGCGCGTTTGGTCGTGCGCCACGAGCGTGATGCCCACACCGCTTGCACCGGCTCGCGCGGTCCTGCCGATCCTGTGTACGTAGTCCTCGCGCGTGGCGGGAATGTCGTAGTTGATCACGTGCGTGATACCCACCACGTCGATGCCACGAGCCGCTACGTCGGTGGCGACGAGCGTGTCGACGACACCCGCCTCGAAGTTCGCAAGCGCGCGCTCGCGTTGACCTTGGGACTTGTCGCCGTGCATCGCGACGGCCTGCACGCTGCTCGAGGCGAGCTTCTTGACGAGCCGGTCGGCGCCGCGCTTGGTGCGCACGAACACGAGCGTCAAGCCGCGCTCGGGCTCACCGAGCTCTGCGACGAGGCGTGCGACCTTGCCCTCGTGCGTGACGGTTGCGAAGCGATGCTCGACGTCGCCTTTGCGCTCCTCGGAGTGAGCGTGCTCGTGGCGGCGGGGGTTGGTCGTGTAAGCCTTGGCGATGCGCCCAACCTCACCCTCGAGCGTTGCCGAGAAGAGCATTGTCTGGCGCTCTTTGGCGGTCATCTTCACGATCCGGTCGACGACGGGCTTGAAGCCCATGTCGAGCATCCTGTCGGCCTCGTCGAGCACGAGGATGCGCACGCGCGCGAGCGTGATGTCGCGTCGCTCGATCAGGTCGAGTAGCCGCCCGGGCGTGGCCACGAGGATGTGCGCACGACCTGCGAGCCGCGCCTGCTTGACGATCCCCGCCCCGCCGTAGACCGCGGCGATCGAGAGCGCGCGGGCGTGCGCGATCGGGCGCATGTCATCGACGATCTGTAGCGCCAGCTCGCGCGTGGGCGCGAGGATCAGTGCCGAGGGCCGCGCGTCGGAGTCCTTCAGACGCTCGACCACGGGCACACCGAAAGCGAGCGTCTTGCCCGAGCCCGTGGGCGACTGTGCGAGCACGTCGTGGCCGGCGATCACGTCGGGGATCACGAGCTTCTGCACTGCAAATGGCGCCTCGATCCCGCGCTGGGCGAGCTCATTTACGACAACCTCGGACACGCCGAGGTCGGCGAACGTTTCCTGCTTCATGTTGTGGTGCTCCTTCTGGCGAACACGGTGGTCCGCCGCTGCAGATGGAGATTCGACTGACCCCATCCGCGCGCTGAGCGCCAACAAAGACAAAGAACCTCGCGGGCGACTTCGCCACCCGTGCAGGGACCGTAGCAGCCCGCAAGGCACCTATCCGCAAGCCCCGCGCCGCACAAGGGACCTACCGGGCTCAGTCGAGGTTCGCCATCACGTGCTTGACGACCGTGTAGTCCTCGACCCCGTACATGCTCAGGTCCTTGCCGTAGCCGGACTCCTTGAAGCCACCGTGCGGCATCTCGGAGACGAGCGGGATGTGGTCGTTGATCCACACGCAGCCGAAGCGCAGCGCCTTGGAGACGCGTAGCGCGCGCCCGACGTCGCGCGTCCACACAGAGGAGGCCAGGCCGTAGCGGGTCGCGTTCGCCCAGGCGATCGCCTCGGCCTCATCGGAGAACTGCTGCACGGTGATGACCGGCCCGAAGATCTCGCGCTGGATCATCTCGTCGTCCTGGCGGAGACCCGCGACGACGGTGGGCTCGACGAAGAACCCCGCCCGGTCGGGCGCGCTACCGCCGGTGATGATCTCCGCGTGCGCGGGCCTGCGCTCGAGGAAGCCCGTGACGCGCTCGCGCTGTTCGGCGGAGTTGACCGGCCCGAGCGTCGTCTCAGCGGAGAGCGTGTCGCCGATCACGAGCCCTTTGGCCTGCTCGGCAAGCCCTGAGACGACCTCGTCATAGACCTTGCCGGCGGCGAGCACACGCGTCGCGGCGGTGCAGTCTTGCCCGGCGTTGTAGTAACCGGTGCCCGCGATCGTTTCCATTGCGGCCTCGAGGCTCACGTCGTCGAAGACGACCACCGGTGCCTTGCCGCCGAGCTCGAGGTGCACGCGCTTGAGCGTCTCTGCGGCTGTGCGCGCGAAGTGCTTGCCGGTGTCGACCGAGCCCGTCAGCGCGACCATGTCCACCTCGGGGTGGTTGATCAATGCCTCGCCCGTCGGGCGGCCGGGCCCGGTGATCACGTTGAGCACGCCCTTGGGCAGGATCTCAGCGGCCAGCTCGGCCAGGCGGATCGTGGTCATCGGCGTGGTCTCGGCCGGCTTCAGCACGACCGTGTTGCCGGCCGCGAGCGCCGGGCCGAATTTCCAGATCGCCATCATCAGCGGGTAGTTCCAGGGCGTCACCTGACCAATCACGCCGATCGCTTCGCGCCGCGTGAAAGAGGTGTAGCCCTCCATGTACTCGCCCGCCGCGCGTCCCTCCAGGCAGCGGGCGGCGCCGGCGAAGAAGCGCAGGTTGTCAGCCATCACGGGGATCTCATCGCTCTTTACGTTCTCGATCGGCTTGCCCGCGTTCAGTGCCTCCAAGCGCGCGAGCTCCTCGCCGTGCTCCTCCACGAGGTCCGCGAGCGCGAGCAGTGCTTGGGCGCGTTGCGCGGGCGTGGTGTTCGACCAACTCTCGAAGGCACGCCGTGCGGCACGCACCGCGTGGTCGACCTCCTCCGCGCTTGAGATCGGAGCGCGCGCGAGCTCCTCGCCGGTGGCCGGGTTCAGGACGGGTTCACTCTCGCCGCTGACCCGCCACAGACTCGCCGTCGATGAAGTTCCTGAGCGTCTCTGTTGTGCTGGCCATCTGCTCTCTCCTCTGGGTGTGGGATCGAAGGTTCGGGCTTCTTCAAGCGGCGGCTGCGGGCATGTCGAGCGCCTCGGCGACGGCCGGGTGCATGATCTCGCCGTCTTGCACGTTCAGCCCCTTGCGCAGGCCCGCGTTGCGCTCGAGCGCCTCCTCGATGCCGTACTCGGCGAGCTCGATCACGTAGGGCAGCGTGGCGTTCGTAAGCGCGTAGGTCGAGGTGATCGGCACCGCGCCGGGCATGTTGGTCACGCAGTAGTGCGTGATGCCGTCGACCTCGTAGGTGGGGTCCGAGTGCGTGGTGGGGCGCGATGTCTCAAAGCAGCCGCCCTGATCGATCGAGACGTCCACGAGCACCGCGTGGGGCTTCATCAATTTCAGCTGCTCGCGCGTGACCACGCGCGGCGCGCGCCCGCCGGGCAGCAGCACGGCGCCGATCACGAGATCGGCCTGGGGCAGCATCTCCTCGATCGCGAGCGTCGAGGAGTACACGGTCGATGCACGTCCCGCGAAGGCCACTTCGAGATCGCGCAGCCGGTCGATCGAGCGATCGAAGGTGAACACATCCGCCTGCATGCCGATCGCGATAAAAGCCGCGTTCATGCCGACCACGCCACCGCCGATCACGAGCACCGTGGCCGCTGCCACACCGGGCACGCCGCCCAGCAGGATGCCGCGACCACCGAGCGGCTTCTCGAGCATGAAGGCGCCGGCCTGCGTTGCGATCTTGCCCGCGACCTCGCTCATCGGCGCGAGCAGCGGCAGCCGCCCCTCGGCATCGATGACCGTCTCGTAGGCGATGCAGCGCGCGCCCGAGGCCATCAGGCCGTGTGCGAGCTCGGGCTCAGCGGCAAGGTGCAGGTAGGTGAAGAGCGTCTGCCCATCGCGCAAGAGGCGCACCTCCTCGGCCTGGGGCTCCTTGACCTTGAGCACCAGCTCCGCCTCGGCAAAGACGCTCTCGGCGTCGGGGGCGATCCGCGCGCCCTGCGCGGTGAACTGCTCATCGCTCATCGCGCTGCCCTCGCCCGCGCCCGCCTGCACGAGCACCTCGTGCCCGCGCGCGCTCAGCTCACGCACGCCCGCGGGTGTGATGGCGACGCGGTACTCGTCGGTCTTGATCTCGCTGGGAACACCGATTCTCATGCTGCTTGCTGCTCCTTCCGATTGACGAGGACGCTCCCGGACGGAGCCTAGAGATGGGTGGCGACTCATCGCGCCAGCTCTCGGCCACGCAGCGCCAGCCAGAACTCGATGCGGTCGCGCGCGCTCGAGAAGTCGCGCCCGGTCAGCTGCTCGATGCGGCGGATGCGATAGCGCAGCGTATGGCGGTGGCAATAGAGCGCGGCTGCGGCCTTCTCCCAGTGGCCGTTGTGTTCGATGAACACGTCGAGCGAGCGCACGAGCTCATCGCCATAGTCGCCCTCCCCCTGTTCGATCGGCCCGAGCACGCTGCGGCAGTAGGACAAGAGCGCCTCGTCGTCCTGCAGCGAAAGCAGCAGCTGGAAGGCGCCGAGATCCTCATAGGTGGCGACATCGGGCGCGTCGCCATTGCGCAAACGCACCGCCTCGAGCGCACAGCGTGCCTCGTGAAAGCTCATGCGCAGCGAGTGCGTGGGCGCCACGCGGCTGCTCGCGGCGTGGGTTTCACCGAAGCGCGCGCTGAGCTCGCTACGCAGCTTGCGCGCGAGCGCCAGCGGGTCGAGCGTGTTGCCAGCGCGCTCAGCGTCGAGCGGAACGTCAACGACCGCGCACAAGAGCCCGGCGCGGATCGCAACGAGGCTCGGCACGCGCCGGCGCTCGAGCGTGCGCTCGATCGCGGCCGCTGCGGCGCTCGGCTCGCTCGTGCGGAAGGCGAGCACCGCGACCTGCTCGCCGATCCCAAAGGGACGCAGTCGCGCCTGCAGATCCTCGGGGTAGAGATGCCCGGTGAGCGCCTCCGCGAGCACGTCGCCGACCATGTTGCGCTGCAGCATTTCGTAGCGTTCGTCGAGCAGGTGCGTGAAGGCGCGCTCGGTGATCGCGATGAAGGGCAGCTCGTAAGGGACCTCGAACAGCGGGAAGTCGCGCTTGCGCGCGGCCGCGAGGAGCGCCGCCGGAATGCGCCGGTGTGTGAAGCCCGTACCGAAGCCGAGACCCGCGATCTCGTGCTCGACGAGACGCTCGATGAACTCACGCTGAAGCTTGGGACCCTTGAGCTGCAGGCCCGTGCTGAGCAGCAGCTCGCCGCCTTTCAGCCACGGCGTGGGATCTGCGAGCTCGGTGCTGTGCACGAAGCGCACGTGCGCTTGCGCATCGGCCTGCCCGGAGACGAGCGTCAAGCCGAGCTCGCCGATCAGGCTCGCGACAGTGAGCTCCATCTCTCCATCCGCTCCGACGCCTCGCTCAGCACCGGGCGCAGGATCGCCTCGATTTCCTGAAACTGCTCCTCGCCGGCGATCAGGGGCGGCGAAAGCTGCACGATCGGATCACCGCGGTCGTCGGTGCGGCAGATCAGCCCGCGTCGGAACAGCTCGCCGGATAGGAAGCCGCGCAGCAGCTCCTCGGACTCGGCTGAGTTGAAGGTCTCCTTGCTGTCTTTGTCCTTGACGAGCTCGATCGCATGGAAGTAGCCGGCGCCACGCACGTCGCCGACGATCGGTAGGTCGCGCAGGCCGTCGAGCATCTCGCGGAAGCGGCCCTCGTTCTCGCGCACGTGCCCGCACAGATCCTCGCGCTCGATCACATCGATGTTCGCGAGCCCCACCGCGCACGCCACGGGATGCCCGCCGAACGTGAAGCCGTGGTTGAAGATCTCCTTGCCGTGCAGGAACGGCTCGGCGATGTGATCGGCGGTGATCACCGCGCCGAGCGGCGCGTAGGCGGAGCTGATGCCCTTCGCGGTCGTGACGATGTCGGGCGCGTAGCCGTAGCGTTCGCAGCCGAACCAGTGCCCGAGACGACCCCACGAGCAGATCACCTCATCGGAGATCAGCAGCACGCCGTGGCGGTCGCAGATCTCGCGCACACGCTGGAAGTAGCCGTCCTGCGGCACGAAGCAGCCGCCACCGTTCTGCACCGGCTCGAGGATCACGGCCGCGACGGTCTCCGGCCCCGGCGAATTCGATCGCCTCCTCGATCGCATCTGCCGCCCACAGCTCGTCGCGATCTTCAGCCCAGCGGTAGGAGTTGGTGTTCGCGACGTGAATGCCCCCGGGCGTAAGCGGCTCGAACGGCTCGCGTAGAGGTGTCAGGCCGGTGGCGGTGAGCGCGCCCATCGTGACGCCGTGGTAGGCGAGGTTGCGCGAGATCAGCTTGTGTCGCAGCGGCGAGCCGGTTGCGCGGTGATAGGCCTTGGCGAGCTTCCACGCCGACTCCACCGCCTCCGATCCACCGGAGGTGAAGAAGACGCGGTTGAGGTTGCCCGGCGCCAAGCCCGCAATGCGCGTGGCGAGCTCGATCGAGCGCGGATGGGCGTAGCTCCAGTTGGTGTAGAAGCCGAGCTCCTTGGCCTGTGCCGCGGCGGCGTCGCCGAGCTCGCCACGGCCGTGGCCGATGTTGACGCAGTAGAGCGCCGAGAGGCCGTCGAGGTAGCGGTTGCCGTGCTCGTCATAGACGTAGCAGCCCTCGCCGCGGACGATCACCGGCACGTCGCGCATCCGCGTAGGTGCCCATGCGCGTGAAGTGCATCCACAGGTGTCGCTTGGCCTGTTCTTGGAGGTCACCGCTCATGAAAATCACGCTTCCTTCGCGTAGCCAACTAGACAGTGCGGATAACGATATCCACGCTGTTCATACGCAGACAAGGCTCCTGTGTGTTCAAGAGCCCAAATATCAGTTGTACCAATTGTATAGTCTGACGTGCCGCGTTTTGGGACACTTGACCCTTGCGTACCGCCGGCCGGCTCGGCTTAGCTTTCGGGAGCTAGGATGTCGTAACTTCTGCCACGATCTATGGGGAGGACCGAGAGAATGGCCACCGAGTCCGTCGCCGCTTCCGGTCCCAGCGTTCCTCAGGCGTCATGGACAAGGGCCTGAAGAAAGGCGCCATCGGCTACATCTCGAACATCGTCATCGGGGTCGCCTCGACCGCGCCCGCTTATTCGCTGGCGGCGACCCTCGGGTTCATCGTCGCGGTCAAAGGCGTGGGCGTGCACGCACCGGCGGTGCTCATCGTCTCCTTCATCCCGATGCTGCTGGTGGCCGCGGCTTACAAATACCTGAACCGCGCCGACCCCGATGCGGGCACCTGCTTCGCGTGGACCACGCGCGCGATCGGACCGAGCACCGGCTGGATGAATGGCTGGGCGATCTTCCTCGCCGATCTCATCGTGATGGCCTCGCTGTCTGACATTGCGGCGACTACACGTTCAAACTCTTTGGCTTCACCGAACTCGGCAATCGAAAGCGGCGATCATCATCGGCTGTCCTGTGGATCGCGCTGATGACCTGGATCTGTTATCGCGGCATCGAGCTCTCGGCACGCATCCAGCAGGTGCTGCTCAGGCTGAGGTCTCATCCTCGGCGTGTTCGCCGTCGTGGCGCTCGTCAAGGTCTACGGCGGCCACCCGCCGCAGCGGCTCGAATCGCAGCCTTCATTGGACTGGTTCAACCCGTTCGCGATGAAATTCGGTGATCTCGTGGTGGCGTGCTGCTGGGGGTGTTCATCTACTGGGGCTGGGACTCCGGCGTCGCGGTCAACGAGGAGTCCGAGGACCCGGCCGAGGGACCAGGCAAGGCCGCGGTGATCTCGACGATCCTGCTGGTGGTGATCTATTTGGTCGTCTCCGCCGGCGCGCAGTCCTTCCATGGCGCTGGCTTCCTTGACCACGAAGCAACCAGGAAGACGTGCTCAACGCGCTGGGTAAACGGCGTGCTCGGAGGATCCTGAACAAGCTGTTGATCATCGCGGTGCTCACCTCGGCATCGGCCTCTACCCAGACGACGATCCTGCCGACCGCGCGAACCACGCTCTCGATGGCGCACTGGAAAGCCGTCACGGCCTCCTGTCTCGCGTGCACAGGCGCTATCTCACGCCGACGGTCTCGACGCTGGGGCTTCGGCGCGCTCTCGATCGTCGTCACAATCGTCGCTGCTGCTGCTCTCCGAAAGCGTCCTCGAAGACGCCGTCGTCGCGATCGGCTTTCCGATCTGCTTCTACTACGGCTCGACTGGGTTCGCCTGCGCGGTCTACTTCCGGCACGAGCTATTCAAGAGCGCACGAAACTTCCTGCTGCTCGGCGTCGGCCCCTCGCTCGGCGGGCTGATGCTCTGGGGGTCGGCATCTATGCGCCATCTACTACGGCCACAAGGAAAACGTGAGCTCCAAGCCGATCGCCGGCATCACGCTGCCGCTTTGGCTCGGCATCGGCGGCATGCTCCTCGGCGGCATCATCATGATCGCCTCGCGGCCCTTCTTCAGCGAGTTCTTCTCGCGCAAGCCCGAAACCGCGCCCCCGGGGATCCTCGAGCAGCCGCCTCGCCGCTCATACCCCCGCAGGTTGAGTTCTAGGAGACAGGAGCACCGCGAGCGAGGACAACCCCAACCCTCCGCCAGCCGATCCCGCAGCGCCCGTCCGACCCTCCTAGCCTTCGCCAGCTCCTGCTGCCCGTGCGGCTGAGCCCTTCTCGGCCAGCAGCTCCAAGAACGGCCCCGGCGGGAACGCCTCGGGGCCGAGCACGCCGGCGCCCTTCCACTCGCCCTGTCGAGCAGCTCGAGCGCGACGACGGGGTTGATGGCCGTCTGCCAGACGACCGCCTGGCTCGAGTACTCGCGCATCGTCGTCTCGTTGTCCACAAGGTGGTAGAGGTAGGTCGAGCGCCGCTTTCCGTCCTTGCCGGTGCCCTGACCCACGTGCCGGCGCACGTGCGCCCGCTCATGCGCTCGCCGAGCGTCGCCGGGTCGGGCAGCGCGGCGGCGACCACGTCGCGGGGAGCGACCGGCGTTGCCCCGCACCGAACAGGCTCGGTCGAGTCCAGGCCAAGCTTGTGCAGCGTTGAGAGCACGTCGATGAACTCCTGGCCGAGCCCGTACTTGAAGGTCACGCGCTCGCACTCGACCCAGCGCGGGATCAGCACGACCTCCTCGTGCTCGACGTTGACGCATTCCACCGGGCCGATGCCCTCGGGGAAATTGAAGATCTCAGGCTCGGAGAAGGGCGGCGTGGTGTAGAAGCCGCGATCGCGCTCCCAGATCAGCGGCGGATTCAAGCACTCCTCGATCGTCGTCCAGATCGAGAACGTGGGCGCGAAGTCATAGCCCTCGACAACGAGGTCCGCGCCGTCACGCACGCCGACTTCCTCGATGCTCGCGAACAGCTCATCGGCTGCATAGCGCGCGAAGATGTCAGACAGGCCAGGCTCCACGCCGATCCCCACGAGCGCGAGCACCCCAGCCGCCTCCCACTGCTCGTGCTGGGCCAGCTGCAGATCACCCGACATCTCGCCGGGCAGCTCATGCGGGCGCTCGGGGTGAGGATGCGAGAGCGTCATCGCCATGTCCAGGTAGGTCACCTTCGCGTCGAAGGCCGCGCCGAAGATCGGCTCGTTGAAGCGTGGGTCACAGGCATTTAGAACCGCATCGGGCCGCACGCGCTCGATCAGCGCGACCAGCTCCGCACGCGAGGAGGCGTCGACTCGCTCAGCGCTGAAGCGGTCCGCCTCACCGAGCCGATCCGCCGCGGCCTGAGCGCGCTCGAGCGCCACGTCGGCGAGCACGACGTGCGTGAAGACCTCACGGCGCTGCGCGATCGCGGCAAACGCCGCGCCCACGCCCCCCGCACCTACAACCAGAACCCGCATAACCGCAGTCTGACGCATAAGCGCATCGCGGAACGTCACATGCCCCGCTAGCGCGATGCGCCGCTATGTCACAGGCGCCTCACGTATGCTCCGCCGATCCGCGTGGTCTCGAACACCTGCAGGCCATGAGCACTGGCCTCCCAAGTCCGCCACACCCGCCCCGGGACCAGCAGGGGCCCGAGGTCAATGGCGCCGTCGCTGCCATGCCCGCCGCGCGTGAGCCCAGCTCCGCAGCGACGCCACGCTGGGCGCCCTCCCCCCAACTTTCGCGCCGCGAGATCCTGCTCGTCGCGCTCGCCGGCGTGCTGCTCGCGGTGCTGAGACCTGGCCGCTGATCCTGCACATGCCGAGCCGCATCGCTCCCGATCTCGGCGACCCGATCCGCACCGCCTGGGAGATCGCCTGGGTAGGACACGCGATGCTGCACAACCCGCTGCACCTGTTCGACGCGAACACCTTCTACCCGCACCCGCTCAGCCTCGCCTTCTCGGACTCGCTGCTCGGCTACGGACCTGCGGCCCTCTTCGGATCGGGCACCGTCGCGGCGCTCGTCCGCTACAACCTGCTGTTCCTCTTCGCCTGGTCGCTGTGCTTCTTCGGCGCCTACCTGCTCGCTCGCGAGCTCGGCCTCGGGCGCCTCGGCGGCGCCGCCGCGGGCATCGCCTTCGCCTACGCGCCCTATCGCGTGACCGAGGCGGGCCATCTGCACGTGATCTCATCCGGTGGGCTTCCGCTGGCGCTGTTTTTGCTGGTCCGCGGCTACCGACGCTCCTCCGCGCGGCTCGTGTTCGCTGGCTGGCTCGTCTCTGCCTGGCAGGTCTCGCTCGGCTTCACGCTCGGGTTGCAGTACTGCTATCTGCTCGCGATCCTCGGTTTGCTCGTGCTCTTCTACTGGTGGCGCGGGCGACTGCAGCCGGGTCCGAGATGGCGCAGCGGCTCGACCGGAGGAGCGGCGGAGGATGCACCCGCCACACAAGCGCAGGCAAACACGGGACGCGGCCCGCTGATCCCCCGCCCGCTGCTCGCCGTGACGATCATCGGCGTAGCGCTGATCGGCGTCGTGGGCATCTACCAGGCGCGGCCCTACCTGAAGATCTCAAGCGACTATCCCACAGCCAAGCGCACGCTCAAGGAAGTCAAAAACTACTCATCGGGCCCCGCCGCGCTGCTGTCCGCGTCCTCGGAGAATCGCGTGTGGGGCGCGGCCACCTCGGGGATGCGCGCAAAAGTGCACTCCAAGAACGAGGACGTCTTCTTCCCCGGCGGGCTGATCCTGGCGCTCGCGCTGCTTGGCCTCGCCGGCGTGGGCGGCTGTGTCTACACGCGCAACCTGCGCCTCGGCCTGGCGCTGGGGGTGGTGAGCTGCTCGGTGCTCGCGATGGGGCTGGGCCTGACGGGCGCGGGATATCCATATCGGCTGCTGTTCAACTACGCACCCGGCTGGAACGGCGTGCGCGTGCCGGGACGCGTGTTCACGCTTGGCACGCTGTTCTATGCGCTGCTCGCCGCGGCGGGCGCGCAGCAACTCGTGCGCCTGATCGGACCGTGGCTGCGAAGTCGCTCGCTCGACGCAGCGCCGGCGCTCGTCGGCGTGGCGCTGCTCGTCGGCCTGCTCGGCGAAGGCGCGGGACACCTTGCGCATCCCGTCGTGCCCCAGCCAGCAGCGCGCCGAGGTGGGCCTGCCGGCGCCGCTGATGGACCTCCCCACCGACGGCCCCGCGGACCGCGTCTGGCAGTACTTCTCGACGAACGGCTTCTACAAGATCCCAACGGGCAACAGCACCTTCGATATCCCCGCGGTCGACGATCTGCGCGGCGGCATGCACGGCTTCCCCGATCGCGCGAGCATCGAGAAGCTCCGCCACTACGGAATTCGCACGGTGGTCTTGCATCTGAGGATGCCGACGCTGCCGGGGATCCACGGCTATGCCACCGCCGAGCCGCCGGATGCGGCGGCCGCGGCCGCAAAGCCGATCGCTGGGCTGGGCGTGCAACGACGAGTTGGCTCGCTCGTGATCTATGAGATCGGCCCGGGCCGAAGGCCCTGCACTGAATGATGGCGGCCCGCGGGCCGGCGGCCGAGCCTCGCCTCCGACTCTGCCGTGCCCAGCACCCACGCAGGGCGCGGCTGGCGGTGGTCGCTCCTCGTGGGTGTCGCGTTCGCCACGCTGATCCAGAGCTTCTCCTGGAACCAGACATCCCACTATGACCTGATCCGCGCGCTCAACAGCGGCGGCACGACGATCGACTCAAGCGCGCAGAACACAGGCGACAAGGTCAAGTACAAGGGCCACATCTACTCCGCTCGCGCGCCCGGGCTCGCGCTTGCCTCGCTGCCCTTCTACGACGCCCTGAAACTGGTGGGCGCCGAAACGCTGGCCGAGAATCCGAAGCGCAGCGCGGCGACGACGAGATGATCTACTTGATCGGGCTGTGGGCGAACGTGCTGCCCGGCCTGCTGTTGCTCGCTGCTCGTGTGGCGCGTCGCAGATCGTTTCGAGCCCGGCTACGGCGCCGCGGCGGCGGTGGTGCTCGGGCTCGGCACGATGGTGCTGCCGCTCTCCACGCTGCTTGTTCTCGCACGTCTTCAGCGCCTTCCTCGGCTTTGCCGCCTTCGCGCTGATGTTGCGCGAGCGCGAGCGCCCGCAGAGCCCGATGCTGCTCGCGTTGGCCGGCCTCGCGATGGGCTATGCGGTCGCCTCGGAGTACCCGCTGTTCTTCGTCGCGGCCGTGCTCGGGCTGTATCCTGCTCTCGCGTCGCGACGCGCTGAACCCGCTCGGCGTGCTGCGGCGCGCCGGCGCCTACATCGCCGGCGGCGTGGTTGGCATCGTGCCGCTGCTGCTCTACAACCACTACGCGTTTCACTCCTGGACGCACCTCGCCTACTCCGATGTGCCGCGCCAGCAGAAAGGCTTCTTCGGGATCGGCGCTGCCGAGCCTGAAGGTGCTGGCGACGCTGCTGTTCGACTCGCGCGGCCTGCTCACGATCTCGCCTGTGCTCGTGATGGGCGCGCTCGGCACGGTGCTGCTGTACCGGCGCGGCAAGCGCGCTGAGGCGCTGACGATCACCGGCGTGTGCCTTTGCTACGTGCTCTACAACTCCGGCTACTACCTGCCCTTCGGCGGCGGCTTCATGGGACCGCGCTTCATGACCACGATGCTGCCCTTCCTCGCCTTCCCGCTGGCGATCGCGCTCAAGCGCTACCCCGGCCCGACGATCGCGCTGGCGGCCATCTCGATCACCACCACGGTGATCGCCACGATCACGCACCCGCTCGTCGGCTATGAGAACGAGACCGTCGATCTGGACACGGCTGCTCGGCAACGGCTCTTTCCAGCCGACGATCGCCTCGGCCGTTGGGTCTCGGGCACGGGCTGGGGCGCGATCTGGCCGTTCTTCCTCGCCGCCGGCGCCGGCGTCGTGCTCGCGGTGTGGGCAACGCCGCGTCTGCGCCTCCGGCGCGCGCGCTCGGCGCTCGGCGTCGCGGTCGCGCTCGCCTGGGGCGTGTTCGCCGCGCTCGCGCCGACCGTGCTGGGGATCGATCACCGCGGCCTGTTGAGCATCGTGGGCGCCGGCGATCACACGGCGCTGAACCTCAAGCTCCACGACGGCGTGCGCTATCCGCTCGCACGCTCGCGCCGCTCGCCGCCGTGGCAGCGCTGCTCGCGCTCGTGACGATGGGTCTGCTGCGCAACGCGCCGAGCGCCTCGCGCGAGCGCCGCGGCGCCCGCGGGGACGCCGACGGAGCCTCGCAGCCGGCGCTGAGCGCTTAGTTTCGCGCCAGGCGCGCGTTGCAGCGGGCGCCGTGCAGCTGACGACAGACCACCTGGTAGCCGGCGCGCGGCTGATCGCGTGCGTTCATCAGGCCGGCGTCGAAGCGTGTGCTCGCTGTACCGCCGGTCCAGTTGTAGATGTAGAGCCGCTTGATCTGCGACTGCGAGGCGGCGACCGCGAACATGTACTTGAGAACGCGCGCCGCGCGGCTGAGACCTGAGCCGTTGCGGTTCGGGAAAGCGCCGCCGAATTTGACGAGCCCGCCCGTCTCGGTCAGCCACACCTGCCCGCCGAAGGCGGCCAGGAGCGCGCGCGTGCGCCAGCTTTCCAGACGGTTTATGTCGGAGTAGTTGTGCAGTCCCCAGATGCGCGGCATGACCGTGCGCAAGCGCCCGATCTCGCGCTTGAATTCGGAGATGTAGCTCAGCGTGGGCGAGATGTCGGCCGCGTCGAGCACGTCGAGCCCGATCACGGTGCAGCCGTAGCAAACACGGATCAGCGCCTGGTAGTAGCGCGCGGCGGCAGCGCGCCGAAGGACTCGAGAAGTAATGCGGAACGTTGCCGCGGTTGGCCTCATCCCAGGACTGGTACTGCTTGACGTGCGGGAAGCGGCGCACGAATTTCTGCACGTAGTGCTGGTACTGCGCGACGCTCGGCAGCCGCATCGGGCTGTACTCGGAGTGGTAGAAGGCGATGAGTATCTGCTCGTGCTGCGCTTCGGCTGCACGAATGAAGCTCGTGGCGAGCTGCAGCGAGTAGGGGTGCGCGACCGCGTCGTAGGGCGCGATGTAGCGCACGATCTTGGTGTGCAGCTGGCGCCACAGCGGGTTGTTGAACATCTGCGTCTGCTCATCGCCGATGCCCGTCAGGTAGGAGGCAGCTGCGTGCGCGCGTGGCCTCGCGGCACCCGTGGTGGCGGGGATCGCGGCGAACGCACCGAGCGCGAGCACGAGCGCGATCGCAAGCAGCGCGCGGGGATGGGGGCGTGTTGAAGTCATGCTGACCATTGCAACAGGGCTCGCGGCCACGGGTTGCGCGTCGGCGCCGAACTTATCGGGCGCTTAACCGAACCTCTCGGCGAGCTGGCACTGACACTAGCTCGCCGGCGACGGCGTGTCCTGCTTGACAGCTTCGTCATCCGCCGCCATGAGTCCTTCTGAAGAAATCTGCTCACCAATCCCGTCACTTCCCTGGCGCAGGCTTGGGTCCGCGACGATGCGCACGTCGACGCCTGGCAGGCCGCGCAGCAGGCGCGTCAGCAACGAACGCTCGGACAGCGCACCGAGACGCCCAAGGCCACGACGCTCAGATGGCGTGCCCATCAGCACATAGGTGGCGCCCAAAGCGCGCGCCACCGAAATCGCCACCGCGGCCACGTCCTCGCCCTCCTCCACACGCAAGCGCGCGCCGAGCATCGCCACGAGCCGACGTAGCTCCTCCAGGCGCCGCCGGTCCTGCTCGCTCGGCGTGCGTCCGGGCGGTCGCACGAGCAGCACGTCGAGCTCGGCGTCGAGGCGCTGCGCGGAGCGCCAGGCGCGCCTGATGACCCGCTCGGAGTGCGGCGCGAGCGTCGTCAGCGCGAGCAGCCGCTCGGCGATCGCCTGCGGTGAAGGCGCCGAGACGCTCTGCTCGCCCTCACGGTCACGCTGGATGACCGGCGGCGGCTCGCGCACGAGGCGCTTGACCTCGACGTCCTCGGCGACCTGACGCAGCGCGGTCTCGCGCAGCGCGGCGAGGTTCTCGATCTTGAAGAAGTTGTTGAGCGCCGCAGGCACACGCTCGGATCGATAGACCTTGCCGGCGCGCAGACGCGCGATCAGCGTCTCTGGCGTGAGGTCGATCAGCACGACCTCATCCGCAGCCGAGAGCACCGCGTCGGGGATCGTCTCGCGCACCTGCGCGCCGGTCAGCTGGCGCACCTGGTCGTTGAGGCTCTCGAGGTGCTGCACGTTGACGGTCGAGAAGACGTCGATGCCCGCATCGAGCACCGCGCGCACGTCCTCATAGCGCTTCTCGTGCTCAACGCCGGGTGCGTTGGTGTGCGCGAGCTCATCGATCAGGCAGAGCTCAGGTTTGCGTGCGAGCACGCCCGGCAGGTCCATCTCCTGCAGGCGTGTACCGCGGTAGCTCAGCTCACGGCGCGGCAGGATCTCGAGACCTTCAGCCTGGGCAAGCGTCTCGGCGCGACCGTGGGACTCGAGCAGGCCGATCGCCACGTCGCGGCCGCTGTCTGCCTCGGCGACGCCCTCCTGCAGCATCCGATAGGTCTTGCCCACGCCCGGCGCCATACCGATGAAGACCTTCAGATGTCCTCGTTCGTCTGCCATGGGGGCTGTGTGGGACGCTACCGCAGTGACCTCCTTTGAGACGAGCGCCGCCGTGCTCGGGGGACTGCTGATCGTGGGCTCGCTGCTCTCGGGGATGGCGCGTCGCAGCATGCTCTCGTTGGCTGCACTCTTCGTGCTCGCGGGCTTTCTACTCGGGCAGGGCGCTACCGGCGTGCTCGACTTCAAAGCACGCTCCGGCCTCGTCACAGACCTGGCGACGGTCGCCTTGATCGTGATTCTGTTCCGCGACGGCCTCGAGGTCGACGGCGAGCTCCTGCAGCGCCACTGGCAACTGCCGGTGCGCAAGCTGGTCGTGGCGATGCCGATCACAACGATCCTGGTCGCGCTGCTCACGCACGCGCTCGTCGGACTCGGGTGGACAGAGTCCTTCCTGCTCGGCGCGCTGCTCTCGCCGACCGATCCCGTGCTCTCCTCAGGGGTCGTCACCGATCCGCGCGTGCCACCCATCATTCGCCATTCGCTCAACCTCGAGTCGGGGCTCAACGACGGCCTGGCGCTCCCGGCGGTGCTGGCCTTCGCGGCGGCGCTCGACGCCAGCAGCGGCAACTTCGTCTGGTGGCACTTCGTCGCGCAGGACGTCGGGCTAGGGTTTGCCTTCGGGCTCGTCTGCGGGCTCGTGAGCTCGCTGTTGATGCCGCAGGGCCACGGACGCCTGGATCGCCCGATCCCGGCGCACCAGAAGGCTCTATACGGCCTCGGCGTGGCCTTTGCGACCTATGGGCTGACCGTGCTGCCGCCACACGGCAACGGCTTCATCGCCGTGTTCGTAGCGGCGATCGTGCTCGGTATCCGCCGCCCCGACCTGCGCCGCTACTTCGCTGAGCGCGCCGAGGAGGTCGTGGAGATCGTGAAGCTCGGGATCTTCGCCGTGTTCGGCTCGCTGCTCACGATCCATGGCCTCTTCACCGACGGCTGGGCAGCCGTGGCAGTGGTCGCGGCGACCTTCCTGCTCGTCAGGCCGCTCGCGGTTTGGATCGCGCTGGCGGGGACGCGCGTGAGCGGCGCCGAGAAGGCCTTCATGGCCTGGTTCGGGCCGAAGGGGGTCGCGACGATGACCTTCTCGCTGCTGATCCTCGCGCGCGGCGTGTCATCCGGGCAGCGGATCTTCAACATCGCCGCGCTCGCGGTATTCGCTTCGATCCTCGTACACGGCCTCAGCGACACGCCGGGGACCAACTGGATCGCCCGGCGCAGCGGAGAGCGCGCCGACGGAGCGGCCTAATCCGGCGCGATCGTGGGGGCCGCTTCGAGCGCGAGGTTTTGGCGAGCACGATCCCGCGCGGATTAACAGCAGCGCCCGTTCGAGCTGCTCAGCGAGATCGAGGATCGCGCTGCGTCCCATCCTCACCGCACGCGGTTCGATCACCACTGCGGAGATCGTCCGGCGCGAGGGGGTGCGCTCGACGTAGCGGAGAATGCCGCGCAGGTTGCGAGCTAGTTGATGCTGGCTGCGGGTCGCGACGAGCTGGCGCGCTCGTAGTGCGAGCTCGGCGTCTGCCTCGAAAGGATGCCCGGCGGCGATCTGCCGGTCGAGGCGGGCACGGCCGATGTACAGCTTTACTCTTTGGCTGAGCACCTCCCTGTCGACTAGGGGTGAGAACAAATCGAGTGTGCCAGCGCCCTAATGACGCCTATATGACGATCGGGTCATAGGCCATAACGAGTCTGTGACGGCCAGCCGACCGGTCGCGCTCAAGGGGCGAGAGCGGTACTGGGCTGCCGCGCTCGCCGTCGCCGAGAGCGCAAGCAAGTGGGCCACGGTGCTGCTCGAGGCCTAAGTGCGTGCCCAGCGTGGGCGAGATATGACATTCAGTGAATATTGGGGGCAACTATGTCGTCACGACACGTACGTGAGTAGGCCGCATCTCCTATGGCTTTTCGCCGCCCCTGCCGATAACCTGGGACGTGTGTGGACTTTCCTCAGCTCAAAGCCAAACGGATGCTCGCCCTGTTGGAACGGGAGCCCCTTGGCTACGAAGAGAAGCGGCGCAAGGGGAGCCATCGCCGTCTACAGTCGCGCAACGGATACCCAGAGATCGCTTTCTGGGCCCATGACAAGGACACGCTCAAGGGGTCGGTCGTGAAGGAGATTCTTGTGAAGCAGGTAGGGCTCTCTGAGGCAGATGCGCGAGACTTGCTCTCATGAGGGCCGTGCGCGCTATTTATCGTGAGGAGGCTGACGGGGCTTGGATCGGAACGAGCCCTGAGGTCCCGGGCTACGTCGCCCACGGCGATAGCTACGAGCAGGCCCGCGACCGAATGAACGAGGGGCTGCCGTGGTTCGCAGAGCGGGACCTGCTCATTGCTCACAGCACAATGCCGAGCGAGCCGACAGCTGGGCCAGCTGTTTCGTTCGCCATTAGTCGAGTCAGCCCCGACTCGCGCTATCAGGCGCTCGACTTTGCGAGGTCTGGGTAGTCCGTGCAGGTCACGCTCCTGCTCTGCGACGCCGCACAGGTCAGCAACGGAAAGCTGTTTGTGCTTGGCGGTGGCTGGAACATGGTCCAGGCCGAGACGCCAGCGAACATTGCGTTGGCGATCCTGTTCGCGGTCCCTTGGGACCAGACGAATAAACAGATTGCGATGGAAGCAAAGTTGATGAGTGCGGACGGCGAGCCTGTCGCCATCAACGGGCAGACCGTAGAGGCTCAGGGGCAGTTTGAGGTCGGGCGTCCTCCGGGTATCAAGCCGGGCACGGACATGAACGCCCCGTTGGCGATACCGTTCAACGGGGTCGCCCTTCCGGCGGGCGGCTACCGGTGGGAGATCTGGGTTGATGGCGAGATGAGCGCATTTGTACCGTTTCGGGCTATGGAAGGAGTGGTCGGATGACAGCCACGTCGAATCCAGCGGTCGTGAAAGTGATCGACACGACGCCACGGCAAACGATCAAACAGCCAGCGCCTGCCGTCGTCGAACGCCAAGACCCCAGCCATACGGAGCGGGACTACCTTGGCGATCTAGCCAAGGCTACGCGGCGGCAGGGGGAGCAGGCTTCCTGACCTGATCGAGGATCGTCCAGAACATCGGGTAGGCGTCGTGGCGGTGGTTGTAGCGCCAGGCGTACTCGTTTAGGTAGCTCTGGTGCTGACGGCGTGGTAGACCCCGCGCAGACCGTTCTTGAACAGCCCGAAGAAGCCCTCGTGCTAGCCGACGTCAGCGCGCGCGGCAGGGCGAGCGGCGTGGAACTCGGGGAGATGGAAGTCAAGGTCGCGAATCTGTTCGCACATCCGCGACGGCAAGGTGACTCGTTAGACTGGTCCGATGCCGGAGAGCAAGGCGTCCCTAGACGCTGCGGCACCGCTTCCCTCGTGGGTGCCCGCTGGCTGGTACCCGGACCCATTGGGAGGCGTCGCTCGCTACTGGAACGGCAATCGCTGGACGAAGAGCTACCGCGACGGACCACTGCCACAGCCAGTGCCGAGCGAGGCTCCAACTCCTGCGAATACACCACCTGCACGCGAAGCGCCCACCGCGCACATCGCACAGCAGGACGACAGCCGAGCTGCACGTGAGACAGGTCCCGCGAGCGCAGACAACGAGCTTGTGCGGCTCAACATGTGGTGGCACAGAGTCGGTTTTCGCAACCTTCCGCCGTACTCCGAGGCATGCACGCGGTGTGGGGGTACTGCCAGGCTGCTCTACACCGGCGCCATCTGTCCTGATTGCGACGGCACCGGTAGACGACAGGGCGCTTCCTCCCAGCTTCCGGTGAGTAGCGGCGCGGAGGGTTACAACCCCCCCACAGGTCCCGGGCAGGCGATTCCGATTGACCGCTTCGAGGTCATCAAGCCGCCTATCCCGCCCACCGCTTGGGCACAGAACGCGCTGTTCGAGATCGGCTACCCCCCTGGCTGGTATGACACGACCTCAACGGAGCAGCCGATAGAGGGGAACCCGGCGCTGATCGTGCTGCGGCGCTTGCACGCGACAGGTCTCCCGGTCGATGACGCGTCGCGAGGCACGATCCGCTGCATCTCGTCTACCAGCATGACCGAGGCCGAATTCTTCGCCGTGGGGGAGCAGCTACCCGAGGTCCGCGCTCACTCGCTGCAGGGACGGTTCGTCCCGCCGCTGAGGCTTGTGCGCGCTGACGGCGCACCCTGTTACGCCTTCACGGTCGAGTGCGAGCGTCAACGCAGCGCTTTCCAGTCGATTGCGAGCACAATCACTGAGGTGCATATCTTCCACAACGGCGAACTGCTGCTCATGCAACTGGAGAGCGATCAAGAGCTCCACCCCGGTTATCAGCAGGTCTTGGCCACCGTGCTCGGAACCATGGCTTGGAAGTGAGCGCGCTCGACGAGACAATCTCGGCAACGGCGCGCACATCGTCTTCGTCGGTGGCAGCTGTGCGCGAGGACGGGCCGCCTGCGTTCTCGGGGGGCGGGCGCCGCTAGCTGCCGATTGCGGCAATGGTCGGGTCGCAGTCGGCGAACACGGCGGTCCGATCGCCAAGATTAACCACCAGGAGACCAGTCTCGGCCAGCCCTTGCAGGACCGTGGGCTGAATGAGTTCCTCGATCACCCGCTGATCGGTCGACGACATCGTAATCGTCTCTCCGAGAGTCAAACTGTTCTGGGTCCCCGCGGTCGAGGTGCTACTACGCCCGATCGAGCCGCTGAGGCCGATCGAGCCGCTGAGGCCGATCGAGCCGGTGAGGCCGACCGACCAGCTCTCGCCGCTGGATCGGCTCGTGTTCGTGCCAGCCTGCCGTGCGTAGTTTTCACTTCGCGATAGCGTCGCCTGCGCGACAACCATTTTCTCGTCCTTTCCGATGTAGCCTGACGCCGTGGCGGCCTCCCGGGGATCGGTCAACCTCATGAACGCAACCGCAGCGCCAGCAGCGCCCAGCGCGTTGATGGCGTCGTCGCGAAGATGTGCAAACACGAGCGTCGCACGGACACCGGTCGTGTGGGCCAGATCGACGATCGCGTCGAGCGCTCCGGTTCGCATTGCGTCGGCCCCAAGAATCAAGAACTCCTCCGCGGGGGAACCTTCTCGCACGCGGTTCCGCAGTCGACGGAGCACGGACTCAACCAGAATTCGACGGCTGGACTCGAGGTCGTAATGCGTCGCCGTGCGGGCCACCTCGATGATCCGGAGCCCCACAGCGCCCGCAGTGGTCTCTTGGAGTCGCGACGCGGATTCCTCGATCGCGACGAACTCACGCAGTTCCTCGGCGAGCCGAGCGGCGCGCTCGATCAAGTCCGTCCGCTCGAGTCGCTCCTTGCCGAATCGCGTCCCGAGCACCGTGTGCTCCTCTTCGGACAGGTGGCGATTGTCGTCCTCGAACTCACTCTCGCGAAGGATCACCCGGAGAGCAGCACGAAGCCTGCGCGCCGTGACCTCGTCGTTGAGCAGCTCGGCGACCGTCCGCAGCAGTGCCTTGTCGTCGCGCAGCTCCCGCTCCGAGTCGACTTCACCTTCCGGATGCAACACGTCAAGGATGAAATCGACCAGGCGCTCGCCGCTGCCGCCGTAGGCAAGGAGGTCGACCGTCGTCTCACCGGGAGCGACCCTATCCAGCCGCACGTCGTATCCCGATTCCATCGCCAGTCTGGCGAGCGTGTCGGTCACCGGCCGCTCAGACAGGTTGATCACGGTCAGCGCGGCACCGGTACCGAGCGTCGAGGCGCCGAGTGTCACAACGAACGAATGCCACCCGACGATCGTCCCTCCGAAGACGGCCGCCGACGAGTAAGACTGAGTCGGACGATAGCCATTCCAAAGGAGGGTGGGGGTGCTCGGGGCGGCCTGGATTTCCAGCCTCCAGCGCATGTAGGCCAGGCCGTAGTCCTCGCCCAGAACGGGCTGCGGCGGCCGGCGCTCGAGCTCCTCAGCCGTGAGCTGGGACCGCGGATCGATTGTCCAGCCCCATCTTGGTCTTGACGCGAGCGGTGACCTGCCTCCGGTTGGTGGCTTCTGCGGGCCAGACATAGTCGAGATCAGCCAGCGTAGTGCACTCACGTCACGAGAGCGCTATCCGTCTGCTTGAGTTACTGAGTCAAGGTAGATGATGCTGAAGAATTCCCCGCCGCCGACGGCTCCACACGAATCAGCAGCGCGCTCAAACACCGGCCGTCCTGTGCCTCTCGGACGACCTGCCCACGCAGGGCCTCGATTTGTCGTCCTGAGTGACGCATCTGCGCAACAGCGACCGCTGCAAGGACGAACGTGCTCGCACCGCCTATGGCGGCGAGGTCAGCATCGCTCAAGGAGAACGTCATAGAGCATTGTCGGCCGCACAGCAGCAGGTTCTTAGGGTCAAGAAGGTACCCCTACTAGCGGAAAGGTCTAGCGCCCGGCGGCGCACACAGTCGCTCCTCCTAGCGAGCTGAGCGAAGCACCCCCGAGGAAACCCCGAGGAGGTGAGCGTCGCATAGACTGACCACCACCGGAAACTGAGCCGCCGGCGAATTTACAGCAGCTCTGGGACGCGACCCCCACATCCCCAGCGCTTACAACCATCGTGGTAGCCTGCGGCACCAGACCCTTTGGGAGAGTTTCACTCACATCGCTGCCGAGCGCCTGGGGTAGATTCTTCAGCCAAGTCAGCCGCCGGTGACACTCATCTAGTCTCAGTACCAGTTCCTCATGCGCGACAATCTGCGCCATTGGGTGTTACTCGTGCGAGCCAATAGCGTGCGAAGCGACGCCGCTTCTATTGCCTGGTTCTCGACAAACTCCCTAGTGACACTCAGCAGCCGGACACTATCGGTGTCGACAATCTGAGCTCCAAGGGTGAACTTCCCGCTTCCTGGAAACGGTGGGAATGAGCTCTGCCTTTGCTCTTCGGCCTTTGCCGCGGTCCAGTCCCGTTCGCCGACGATGCAGATCGCAACGGACGCCGCCCGCGGGCGTCCCGTAACCTTCGCATCGGTCTCGCGCGCTTCTCCCCCTGCGTGAGAGCGACCGTCTCCTTTGTCAAGCCTGAGACGCTCGGGCGTTCGCGCGGGATCTGGCGCGCGACCTACTTGCTGCTTGTCGGCTATCTACTCGCAATGCTGTGGACCAGCAGACGCGCAAAGCTCGACGGGACTCATAACGATCGGCTGAGCCACTCAGTGGTGCCGCTTGAGCCTGAAGGTCAGCGTTCGTGTGATCGATCTTGGTGTGCCGCCTTTTGGTGTGTAGGTGATGGTTACGGTTGCTCTGAGCTTGCCTCGCCGGGTGAGGGCTGTTTTGGCGCTGGCTGTCGGGGTGAGCGTGACGAGGATCCGTCCGCCCTTGGGGACCGTGAGTCGTGCTCGCGCGATCACGACGCCGCGCGTGCGTTTCGTGCGGGGCGAGATGCTGGCCAGCTGCGCGAATGTCATCTTGCCCACGATCTGCAGCGTGCCGGGCCCGGGTAGCGTCAGCGTCAGCTTGAGCGTGCCGTGCGCTGTGATGCCGGCCAGCCCGTCGAGCACGAACGCGTTGCTGACCGGGCCGGGACGAGCGCCTTCGCCGCCGCCCGAGGAGCCGCCGCTAGCTGAGCTTTCACCGGAGCTAGCGCCACCTGAGCCACCGGAAGGGCCACCGACACCCACCGGGGCTGGCGGGATCTGCAGCGTGTTGCTCGTCGCGCTCGCCGATCCTGAGGGGTTGACCGCCCAGACCTCACAGGCCAAGCCGTGGCCCTGGTCGGCGGCTGCCACCACATAGCTGCTTGCTTCTGCGCCGCTGATCGGCACGCCGTCGCGCAGCCAGATATCGGTGAGCTGCGCTGCTGGGCTCGCCCGCCAGGACCCTGTCGAGCACGACAGCGTGCTCCCGACCGTCGGTGTTCCCGACAGCACCGGCGGCTGCTTGTTGACCGGCGGCGCCGGCGGGGTCCCCACGATTATCTGACCTGAGGTGTTGAGCACGATGCACAGGCTCGGCGCACAGCCGACACCGACCATTTCGATGCTCACGATCGAGAGCATCGAGTGCGCAGATCCACCCGTCGAGGTCGCGAACGGGAGCGGCTGACCGTAGATGTTGCTCTCGCTCCACGCTCCCGCCCCGCCCGTCGGGTCCGAGGAAACGGCGACGTTGCCGCCGCCTGAGCCTTCGCTGAAGCTCGTCGCGGCGCACAGTTCGACAGAGCCGCAGGAGACTTCATCCAAACCGTCGAGGTGTTCGAGATGCGCTTCGAAGAACACCCCGGTCGTCGGGTCGCCCCAGGTAACCGTCGCTTTGAGCCCGCCGCTGGCCGTCACGCACAGGTGCACCGACGGGCAGGTGATGCTGCGGCCCGCTTTCACGTACGTCGCGTTCCACGTTTTCGCTCCCCCGTTCGGGTTCGTCGAGATGAACGCCACCCCTTCGCCGTTCGTCAGCACGCACAAGCTCTCAGACGGACATGAGACGCCCGCCAGCTTCGAGGGGCTTTCGATGGCAGCCACGTTCCACGCGCCGGCACCCCCCGTCGGATCGCTCGACGTCACAACGTTGTTTTCGCGATCGAACGCCACACACAGGTGCACCGACGCACACGACACGCCATGCAACGGGAGCGCGCCATCCACGTTGAAGACGTGCCAAGCGCTCGCACCGCCCGTCGGATCGCTCGAGACGACCACGTCCCCCGCGTTATCCACGGCCACACACAGCCCCGCCGACGGGCACGAGACACCCGTGAATTCATGCTCATCTACATGCGACTCGACCCACGCACCCACGCCACCCGCAGGATCGGTCGAGACGACCACATTGCCAGGCGTACCGACCACCACACACAACACATCCGACGCACACGAAACACCCTGCAAACCATTCCTGCCAACGTTCATGTGCGTCGCCGTCCACGCACCCGCACCCCCACCCGGATCAGTCGAAGCGACCACGCTGCCTTCACTGCCCCCAGCCACACACAAACCCCCAGACGGCACGCACGAGACTTGATCAAGTGAGCGGGAATACACGTGGGTGCTACTCCACGCAGCAGAGCCCCCTGTGGGTTCGGTCGAAGTCCAGACATTCCCAGCCCCGTCTGTAGCGACACAGAAGCTCGTGGACGAGCAAGAGATCCCTCCAAACGAGCTGAAGTTAAGGTTCAACTGCGTGACGTTCCAGGCACCACTCCCTCCAGTGGGAACTGTGGAGGTGACCAGCCGTGCACCAAAGTTGATCGCTACGCACAACTGCTCGGTCGGACATGACACGCCCGAAAGCCCACCGACGCCTTCGACATGTGCAGAGCTCCACGCCCCCACACCACCCGTCGGGTCGGTCGAGGTCATGACGTTGCCGCCCTGATCAACCGCTACACACAGGAGTTCTGTCGGGCATGAGATACCACTGATGGTGCTCGTGGCGTCGATGAGGGCGGCGCTCCAAGCCCCAATGCCGTCTGTCGGCTTAGTCGCCGTCAGAACGTTCCCCGCACTATCGACGGCGACACAGAGTTTTTCTGATGGACAGGAGACGCCGTTGATGCTGGTGGTGCCGTCGAGGTTGGTCAGGGTCCATGCGCTTGTGCCGCCTGTCGGGTTGGTCGAGGTGAGCAGGTTGCCGGCTGCGTCGACGGCGACGCAGAGGCTTGTGGTGGGACATGAGACGCTATGGATCGAGTTGCCTGCGTCTGCTGTGGTGATGTTCCATGCGTTTGCGTTGCCGGTCGGGTTGGTCGTGGTGAGTACGTCGCCTGCGCCGTCTCCGCCGATGCATAGCCCGGTGGTGGGGCATGAGATGCTGTGGATGTCTGGTCCGCCCTTAAACGGGGGTTCGTTGTCGATCGATAGCGGGGCTGCCCAGTTGAGCGGTGGGGCGGCGAGTGCTGTGGGTGCGGCGAGCGCGGTGGCGAGCAGTGTTGCCAGGAGTGCGGCTGCTGGCAGCGTGAGCCGGCCGCGGGGTGTGCGGATTGGGTGTCCTGCTGGCCAGTGGCGCGCTTGACTCCGCTTCATCGCATTATCCCATCGATACGAATCCTACCTGATCGAATTGGCTGGGCTAGCCGTTTGTCTGATGGGTTTGGGGACGTGGAATGTTCTGGCGAGGTTTATCTCGTGGCGACATCTGGCCCAGCTCGCCTTGAAATGTGCGCTTTGCGTGTCGATCCCGGCGGTGTCGAGCACGGGTCCATTGCTCGTGGCGTTCGTCGGGGGGAGCTTGACGGAGCTGTGGCGTAGGCATGTCGCGAAGCTCGCGAGCGCGCGACGGAAGGCGGGGTTGCGAAGGTGCGAGCTCACCGTCGTCGTTGATGTTCGGGTGCCGGCCGTAGTTGGTGTCATTTGTGTGCCGCACCCCGCCAGGCCCAGGCAGAGCGCCACGATGGCGCTCGCCTGGAGGGCCTTGGCGCGGAGGCGAGAGTCGGGTTTGGCTTGCATGCCCCGTTAGCCGTAGATCTCCGAGAGGTATTGGCCGACGGCGACACATGCGGTCGAGGAGGTGCATGACATGCCGCTTGAGAGTGCCCCAGATCCCGATGCTTCGTTCGGGGTCGAGAGGATCTGCCATTCGCTGCCGTTCCAGCTCTCGGCGAGCGTCACGTATTTGCTTGAGCTG
Organism: uncultured Solirubrobacterales bacterium; assembly: GCA_963785435.1. Taxonomy (GTDB): domain Bacteria; phylum Actinomycetota; class Thermoleophilia; order Solirubrobacterales; family Solirubrobacteraceae; genus Palsa-744. Next base: position 664,240 of record CAWAVE010000005.1, on the reverse strand, counting down.
TTGAGGTAGTCGCCGCCGACCATGCATGCGCTCGCGGTGGTGCAGGAGACGCCCCATAGGTAGCTGGCTTTCGCTCCGCTCGGGTTGAGGCTGGATTGGATCGCCCATTCGCTGCCGTTCCAGCGCTCAGCGAGCGTCACCCAGATCGCCGCGCTGTTCTTGTAGGCACCGGTCAGCGTGCAGGCGTTAGACGCCGAGCATGAGACCGCGTGCACTTCTGTGACCGTCGCGCCGCTGGGGTTGGGGGTGCTCTGGAGTTTCCATTCCGTGCCGTTCCAGCTCTCGGCGAACGGGAGCTTCACGCTCGAGGCGTTTTCGTAGTAGCCGGCCATCGTGCACGCGGTCGCGGATGTGCAGGAAACCCCTTGGGGGTAGCCTTCTTTGGCGCCGCTGGGGTTGGGGGTGGATTGGAGCGTCCATTCGCTGCCGTTCCAGCGCTCGGCGAACAGCGATGCGGTGCCCGTGCTTGTTTCGTACTCACCGACTGCTGTGCAGGCGGACGCCGATGTGCACGACACGCCCCAGAGGTAGCTGAGGAGCGCCCCTGAGGGTTCCGGCGTCGAGAGGATTTTCCATTCGGTGCCGTTCCAGCTCATCGTGAAGGAGAAGTAGTTGCCTGAGGAGCTCTGGTAGTAGCCGACCGCCATGCAGGCCGTAGCGGACGCGCACGAGACTTCTCCGAGCGTCGTGCTTTTGGCCCCCGCGGGGTTCGGCGTCGTCTGGATCGTCCATTCCGTGCCGTTCCAGCGCTCAGCCAAGGTTTTCAACGTCCCCAGCTGCGCTTCCAGTTCGTACTCGCCGATGACCGTGCACGCGTTCGCCGAGCTGCATGACACGCCGGCGGTGTACCGGTTGAGCGTCCCGCTCGGGTTCGGCATCGACACGAGCCGCCACGACGCCGTCGTTGTCGTGAACGTGCGATCCGCGCCGTTCGTGGTTCCCGAGCCGTTGCTCGCGACGACCCGGAAATGGTAGGTCGTGCCCTGTGCGAGACCGGTGATCGCTTTGCTCACTTCCACGTTGCTGAGCCCCGTGCCGGCGCTCGCTTCGCTGGTTTTTGTCCCATACGCCGTCGTGGTGCCGTATTCGAAGGAGTATTTGGTTTCTGAGCCTTCCGGGTTCACGACACCGTTGAGCGTCGCTTCGACCGGCCCTACCCCGCTCGCGGGCTTCGTTTCGAGAAACGGTTTGATCGCCGTGCGAGTCTCCGCGAGCGTGACCTTGGCGCCCGTGGCGCCCCTGTGCTCGCCGACAGTGCCGCAGGCAGCCGCCGAGGCGCACGACACCCCAAGCAGTTGCGCGTTCTTGTTGTGCACCGGTTCTTCGAGTTCCGCGGCGGGTTCCAGCGACCATTCGCTGCCGTTCCAGTTCGCGACCAACGCCGTTTCGGCGGTCCCGCCCGTGACTTCGCGCCTGTAGTAGCCGACCGCCGTGCACGCGCTCGCCGAGAAGCACGAGACCCCACGCAGAGCCGGTTCGCTCCCCGACGGGTTGGGCGTCGACTGGATTTTCCATTCCGTGCCGTTCCAGGACTCCCCCAGCGTCACCTGGACTTTGGAGCCGTTCTGGTAGCTACCGACAGCCGTGCACGCCGTCGCCGACGCACACGAGACGCCATAAAGGTTCACGGCGCTGCCCGTCGGGCTAGGGATCGTTTGAAGCGACCATTCCGTGCCGTTCCAGCGCTCCGCCAGCGCGACCCGCCCCGTGCCCGTTTCGTTGTAGCCAACCGCCGTGCACGCCGTCGCCGATGAGCACGACACCCCATTGAGCACAGCCCCGTGACTACCGGTTGGGTTGGGCGTCGTCTGTAGCGACCAGGCCGTCCCGTTCCAGCGCTCCGCCAACGTCACATACACGTGCGAGCTGTTTTCGAACAACCCGACCGCGGTGCACGCCGTCGCAGACGGACACGCGACGCCCCGCAGGTTCGCCGCCCCAGCAGGCGCAGGCGGCGTCTGCGCAGACCACGCCGTGCCGTTCCAACGCTCGGCCAACGGCAGGACCGACCCCGCCGCTTCGTACTCGCCCGCCGCGCTACAAGCGCTCGCCGACGAGCACGACACAGCAGGCGTGTACCCCAACGTCGCGCCGCTCGGCAGCCCCATCGTCTGAAGCGTCCACGCACCACCGCTCAAGCGCTCAGCCAGCGGCACACGCCCCGTCGTCTGCGCAGAGCCCACAGCAAGGCACGCTTCCGCCGAGGAACACGACACACCTTCAAGTTCGGGCCCCACCCCGGTCGGGTTGGGAGTCGCCTGCAGAGCCCACCTCGATGTCGTGAACGTACGGTCTTCGCCAACCGTCGTGCCTTTGCCGTTCGTCGCCACGACCCGGTAGTGATACTTCACGCCCGCTTCAAACCCGGAGATGCTCTGGCTGACGACCTGCTGGCTCGTACCCGAGCCCGCGCTCGCTTCGCTCGCCGGCACGCTCGTCCCGTAAGACGTGCTCGGCCCATATTCAAAGTGGTAATGCGTTTCCAAGCCCTGCGGGTTGACCGACCCCCGCAGGCTCACTTCATGGCGTGAAATGCTCGTCACGGGCGCCACCGCCACCGCCGGGGCTGCGCTCGCGTTGAAGTCGGGGCTACCGTTGCCCGTCGGTGCGTCAAATGCCGGTTCGCCGTGACAGAGATACGCCTGTTCGGCGGGCGGCGTGCAGATCCCATTCGCCCCCCACGCCACGTCGAACAGCACGCCCTGATGTTTGTAGAACGCTTCGGGCCCTTCTTTCCTGAACGTGCTCGTCGACAGCGCCTCGACCCCCGCGACGACCGGCGCCGCGACGCTCGTGCCCGCCGCCAACGCCCAACATTCTTTTTTAGAGGCCTTTTCCGGCGTGCATTCAGGCCGTTCAAAGGAGTCATACACCGACACCGGGGTCTGCGCCGCCGACACCGCCGACACGTCGCTGCTCACACGATGCGCGCAACCCGGCTGTGTCTGCCACGCCGGTTTCCCCTCAAACGCGCTACAGCCACCACCACTATCACCCCAGACTTCCTCAGACCACCCACGCGTGTCCGGGTTTTTCGTGAGCGCCGTCCCACCAACGGAGACCACGTTCGGCGACGCCGACGGATACGCCACGCCATAGCCCGAATCGCCCGCGGCGACCGTGATCGCGATCCCCGGATGATTGAAGTATTTGCTGTCCGCTTCGGTCTCGCTCGCTTCCTCAGCCGTACCCCAACTATTGCTGATCACGCTCGCGCCACCAACCGCGGCAGCCGTGTTCTCAGCCAAATTCAGGTTCAGCACTTTTTCCGCGTTCACCGTGTTGTCTTTCGCCTCGACCAACACGATTTTGCATTCCGGGCACGCGGCCGAGATCATGTCCAGATCGAGCGAGATCTCAAACCCCCAGTTTTCGTTGACCGGATATTTGCTCGACGGATAGTTTTCTTCTTTACCTTCCTGATTCAACTTGCGAAAACAGCCATGTTCTTTGGTGCATGCTGGAACTTTAATCTTTTCTCGGTAGATCTTCAGGTCCGCTTCCGCGTTCGGATCGTCATAAGCGTCGACGATCACGACCGTCTGCCCAGCACCACCCCCTTCAGGAAGTTTGTACGCAGACTGAAGTTCTTCCGCCAAAAAGCCACCTTCAACCCCGCTGCCTTCCCCATTCGGGACGCTCGCCGGCGCCGGACCACGGCCGGCCAGGAACGCCGCGTGCGCCGCCGCGCGACCAGGCACCACAAGCGACATACACGACGCCTTGCCCTTCGTCGGGGGAGGACACGCCGCATACGGTTCCGTCGCAGAAGGCGTCAACGAATAACCCAACTTCGATGCGCTCGGGGGCGAGGGAGCAGGCCCCTTCAACGACAAGCTCAAGCTACCGGCAAGCGCAGGCTGCACGAACAGAGCACCGAGCAGAGCGCCCGTGAGAACCATCAGGCGCGCCAGACGACCAACGCTGAATGTGGATGCCGGCAGGTGATTTCTCATGCTCCCCCTATCGATGACTGGTCAGCGAACCCTGCGCGATGACGCGCTTGCTCTATCTGTAGCCGCTCGCGGGGACCCTTGCTACGCCAATGTGGAAGTCCGATGAATGGGATTTTTCCAGTTTGTGCATTCCTGCTTTTGCAACAGATCGTGCAATTGCAGTGCAGCCCAAAGCTCCGCGAGGCGAGCATCCAAGGGGTAGCCCAGACACTCCTCGACCGTGCGCAGGCGATAGGCGAGGGTGCGCCGGTCGACGCCGAGTTGGGAGGCAGCCGCTGCGACGACACGGCCGGCCTCGAAGTAGGCGCGTAGCGCTTCACGCGAGACCACACCGCCGTCCTTCTGGTCGGCGAGCGGGGAGAGGTAGAGATCGACGAGGACGCGAGCTCGCTCGGGTTCCTCCAGCCATGGCGTGAGCAAGGCGATGTCGGCGTAGCGGGCGCGCGTCTGGCGCCAACGCAGCACCACCTGCTGGACCTGCTGTGCCTGTTCGTGCGTCTCACGCCATCCTGGAAGTCCTTGCGCCGGCTCTCCGAGCGCGAGGGACACCTCCGCGTGCTCGTAGTCCAGTCGCAGGCGCTCCATCTCGGCGTGTGTGAGCTTCCGCTGTGCACCAAGCCAAGCCCAGACGGTGTCCTCGTCTTGAGACACCATCAAGAGCTGGGAGTCGGTCTGCAGACGCTCGAGCGCCGCTCGCGCGCCCCCGCCCGTGGCGATCACGCCGACGTGCCAGGTGTCGAAGCGATAGCCGAGGCCGGCGAGCTCAGCGCGGCTCACCGTCTCCGCATCGAGCAGCCTCCGCACGAGCTCCAGACGTCTCTGTTCCGGGGAGCGCGCGATCCGCTGACGCTCTCGTTCGTACTCCTGCTCTACCGCAGCAGTCAGGCTTTCCAACAATGCCCCTAAAGTTCGACGTATCCGGTGCAGCACTGCCGCATGGTCCGCAGGGCCGCTGCGCTCGATCTCCTCCTCGACGAACTCGCTCAGGCGACTGTGGCCGGCGAGATAGCAGCGCAGGACAACGCCCAGCCCTAGGCCGGCTCGCACGGCGCGTCGTATCTGCGCGGCTGCATCTGCAGGGATCGGCTCTGACCACCCGGATCCGTGTTCGATCGCCTTCAAGCCGTCGTCGAGGACGGCGCCGATGGCCGCGAGCGCGCCTGCCTGATATGCGCTGCCCCGCTCGCCCACCGCGTCAGGCACGGCCTCTCGGATATGGACGTGGATCGCATCGGCGATCTCAGCTCGCCGGGCTCGCAGCCCATCGACCACAGTGGGGGCCCGTGCTACGAGCTGATCGAAGGAGTTGCTCATCTGGACTGCTGGGCCTGGGAGGAGCGCATTGGCCCGCGTAGCTGGGGACTCTAGCGGGAACTTGTTCCCTGGTTATAGGGGTGTCTATGACCGAGGGTTTCGCGGGTGCGGATCAGCCAGAACCCCCAGATTGCGCTCGGTCGTGCGATCCGCCTGTACCGAGAAGAGGCCGGGCTGACCCAAGAGGCGCTGGCTGACGCTGCCAAGCTCGACGCCACCTCCATCCGTGGGCTCGAGCGCGGCATCGCCAACCCCACTTGGAGCGCCGTCGGGCGGATCGCGAGCGCTCTCGACGTCCCCCTCCACGAGCTTGCTCGCCGGGCCGCCGAGCTGGAGGACAGCGACCGTCTGTCTCGTTGACCACGTCGATGGGCCGAGCACACGCGCGGTCCGCTCACAGGTCATCTGCGCTCGCTTGCCCGCCAGACCGGCGATAGCGACGGTGGTCCGCGTCACGCTCAAGCAAGCCGGCGGCCGTCAAGGTGTGCCGGTAGCGATAGGTAGTCCCGGCGAGAACCTGACCTGATCAGCCACGGCGGGGCTAAGCTCCATCGCTCATCCACCCAGCAGGTTGTGCACAATCAGGTCGATCAGCTTGATGCCGATGAACGGCGCGATGATGCCGCCGAGCCCGTAGATCAGCAGGTTGCGCCGCAGCAGCGCGCTCGCGCCGATCGGCCGGTAGCTGACGCCGCGTAGTGCGATCGGGATCAGCAGCGGGATCACGATCGCGTTGAAGATGATCGCGGAGATGATCGCCGAGCGTGGCGTGCCGAGGCCCATGATGTTGAGCACGTGCAGCGGCCCCTTCCCGCCCGGACTCGCAGCGTAGGTGCCGATGAAGACCGCGGGCAGGATCGCGAAGTACTTGGCGACGTCGTTGGCGATCGAGAAGGTCGTCAGCGCGCCACGCGTGATCAGCAGCTGCTTGCCCACCTCGACGATCTCGATCAGCTTCGTCGGGTTGGAGTCGAGGTCGACCATGTTGCCCGCCTCGCGCGCCGCCTGTGTGCCCGTGTTCATTGCCACACCGACATCGGCCTGCGCGAGCGCCGGTGCGTCGTTGGTGCCGTCGCCGGTCATCGCCACGAGGCGCCCGTCCTGCTGGTGCTCGCGGATCAGCGCGAGCTTGCGCTCGGGGGTCGCTTCGGCGAGGAAATCATCGACGCCTGCCTCCTCAGCGATCTTGCCGGCCGTCAGGCGATTGTCGCCGGTCACCATCACGGTCCTGATGCCCATCGCGCGTAGCTGGTCGAAGCGCGCCTTCATGCCCTCCTTGACCGTGTCCTTGAGGTAGACCACGCCGAGCACCTGGCTGTCGCGCGTTACCGCAAGCGGCGTGCCGCCTTCGTTGCCGATGCGATCGAGCACGACCTGTAGCTCCGGCGGTGGCGAGCCGCCTTCGCTCCTGACGAGCTCCACGATTGCGTCACCCGCGCCCTTGCGCAAGCGCCGACCGTCGACGTCCACGCCGCTCATGCGTGTCTGCGCGGTGAACGGCACGAACTCCGCGTTCAGCGCGGCCATGTCGTGCTCGCGGATGCCGTACTGCTTGGCCAGTACCACGATCGAACGTCCCTCGGGCGTCTCATCGGCAAGCGAAGCGAGCTGCGCGACCTCCGCGAGCTCGGACTCGGCCACGCCCGGCATCGGCACGAGCTCTGAGGCGAGACGGTTGCCGATCGTGATCGTGCCCGTCTTGTCGAGCAGCAGCACGTCGATGTCACCTGAGGCCTCCACCGCGCGGCCGGAGAGCGCGAGCACGTTGCGGCGCACGAGCCGGTCCATGCCCGCGATCCCGATCGCCGAGAGCAGCGCGCCGATCGTCGTGGGGATAAGCGCCACGAGCAGCGCGATCAGCGTGGTCTCAGAGATCGAGGTGCCCGCGAACAGGCCGAAGGGGCGCAGCGTGACAACGACGATCATGAAGATCAGCGTGAGCGCCGCGAGCAGGATGTTCAGCGCGACCTCGTTGGGGGTCTTGCGGCGCTCGGCGCCCTCCACGAGCGAGATCATGCGGTCCAGGAACGACTGGCCGGGCTCCTGCGTGATTTCCACGAGGATCCGATCGGAGGTCACGCGCGTGCCACCCGTGACGGCGCTGCGGTCGCCACCGGACTCGCGGATCACGGGCGCGGACTCGCCGGTGATCGCCGACTCATCGACGCTCGCGATGCCCTCGATGACCGTGCCGTCACCCGGGATCAACTCGCCGGCGATCACAACCACGACATCACCGCGCGTGAGCTCCGCGGCCGCCTTGCTGGAGCCGTCGTTCAGCGTCGCAACCGTCTCCTTGCGCATCGCTCGCAGCGTGTCCGCCTGCGCACGCCCGCGGCCCTCCGCAAACGCCTCGGCCATGTTCGCGAAGATCACCGTCAACCACAGCCAGACCGCGATCAAAAACGTGTACCAGGCCGGCTCGTTGCCACCGCCGAGCGGCTTGCCGCCAAATGCCTGGATCAGCCACGTGAGCGTCGTGATCAGCGAGCCGAGCTCGACGACGAACATCACGGGGTTGCGAATCTGTACGCGCGGGTCGAGCTTCTTGACGCTGTCGATCAGCGCTCGGCGCACGATCTCTCCCTGGAACAGCGAGATCGCCTGGCGCTCGTGGGCGTGCGGGGTTTGCGAGGACATCAGCCTGCAGCTCCTCTGAGACGGTCGAGGGCGAGGTTCAGCTCGAGCACGTTGGCGCCGGGTTCACCGGAGAAGCCGAGCGCGCGCGAGTCGGTGTACTTCGAGATCAGGCCGTCGACCACGCTCAGGGACAGGCCGCGCTTCGCTGCGACGCGGTGAGCCTGGATGCGCGCGTTGGCCTCTGAGATTTCGGGGTCGAGGTTCGAGGCCGACGTGTTGACCGCGTCAACCGGGATCTGCGCCGTCGTCAGGCCTGGGTCGTATGGCTTCTCCAATTCGAGGTAGGCCTTGATGTTTTCCGCGTCGGCTTCCTCGGTCGCCTTGTCATTGGGGCCGCGGTTGGAGAACGTGCTCGCCGCCGCGTTGTAGGCCCCCCCTTCGGTCGCCGAGGGTCGCGACTGGAAGTAGTTCGGATCGGCTTCAGTGACGACCGCGCCTTTCACTTCCTTCGGCTTGCCTTTTTCGAGCACGGCCGTGCCGAAGTCCTGACCGATGATCTTCGAGCCGACGAGCTTGCCGTTCACATAGACCTTCTGTCCGTTGGCGTTGCCCGGAAAGGCGACCTGGCTGACCCCGGTGATCACCAAGGGGTAGACGAGGCCGAGCAGGACCGTGAAGACGACCATCGCGATGATCGCGGTGACGATGTCGCGGCGCATCAGTAGAGGTGCCCCGTCAGACCTTGGACGACCGGACCGAGCAGAAGGGCCGGGAAGAAGGTGAGCGCGCCGATGAGGATGATCACAGCGATCAGCAGCACCACGAAGGTCGGGTTGTCGGTGCGCATCGTGCCGAGCCCCGCCGGGGTGACGCGCTTGGCGGCAAGGGCACCGGCGACCGCGAGCGCAAACAGGATCGGTGCGAAGCGCGCGAATAGCATCACGCCGCCGCCGAGCAGGTCGGCGAAGGTCACGCCGTGCGAGCCGAGGTTGCCTGAATTCGGCTGGATGAAGCCCGTGTAGCCGGCGAACGCCGAGCCGTTGTTGTTCGCCTGCGAGAGATAGGCGTAGAAGGACTCAGAGAAACCCTGCGGACCCTTACCCGATTCTGAGATCGAGGCACGTCCGCCGTGACTCGCGGTCGCCAGCGCCGTGGCGAGGAGCGCCGCAAGCGGCGTGATCAGGATTCCCAGGCCCGCGAGCTTGACCTCTCGCGCCTCGAGCTTCTTGCCAAGCCACTCCGGTGTGCGACCGACCATCAACCCGCCGATGAAAACCGCGAGCAGCACATACAGCAGAATCGAGTAGAGCCCCGTGCCCACTCCGCCGAAGATCGTCTCGCTCGCCGATATGTTCGCGAACGGCACAGCTCCGCCGATGCCGGTGAAGGACTCGATCGCACTATTGACCGCACCGCAAGAGGTGACGGTCGTGACGACGTCGAACAGTGCTGAGCCCGCGATCCCAAAGCGCTGCTCCTTACCTTCCATGTTGCCGCCACCCGAACCGGCTGTCGCGTGCGTGTGCAGGCCCGCGGCGTGCTGCGCAGGCGAGCCATGCGCCTCGGCGATGTAGGCGACGCTCGCCGCAGCGAGGAACAGCACCATCATCGTCGCGTAGACGGCAAAGCCCTGGCGGCGATTGCCACTCATGCGTCCGTAGGTGAACACGAGCGCGGCGGGGATGATCAACACGAGCAGCATCTCGAAGAAGTTGGTGAACGCCGTCGGGTTCTCGAACGGGTGCGCCGAGTTGACGTTGAAGAAGCCGCCGCCGTTGGTGCCGAGCTCCTTGATCACCTCTTGGGAGGCAACCGGCCCCATCGCGATCGTCTGTGTCAGCCCCGTGATCGTGTGTGCGGAGAGGTAGGCGCTGAAGTTCTGGATTACGCCCTGTGAGACCAACACGAGTGCTCCGAGCACCGAGATCGGCGCCAGCACGTAAAGGACGGTCCGCACCAGGTCTTGCCAGAAGTTTCCGAGGCTCTTGCCGCTGCGTCCGACGATCCCTCTGATCAAGGCAACGGCAACGACTATGCCGACGCCTGCCGAGAGCCAGTTCTGCACCGTCAGCCCAAGCATCTGGCTGAGATAGCTCATCGTGGTCTCGCCGCTGTAGTACTGCCAGTTCGTGTTAGTGACAAACGAGGAGACGGTGTTGAACGTCACGTTCCATGGCGCCGAGTGATAACCAAGCGGGTTCAGCACATGCGGGACGAAGAAGGCGTTCTGGGTACGCAGGATCAGGTACAGCAAAAGCCAGCCCGCCATTGAGAAGATCAAGAGGCTCTTCGCGTAGGACTTCCAGTCCTGTCCGCGCTGCGGATCGACGCGAAAGACCCGGTACAGGAAGCGCTCTGGGCCCGCGAAGATCGGCGAGAGGAAGACCCGCTCGCCGCTGTAGACCTTCGCCATATAGCTACCCAGCGGCAACGCTAGCGCGGTCAGGATCAGCGCGAACAGGATGATCGTTGCCCAGCCCGCGACCGTCATAGATTCTCCCCACGGATCAGCGCGTAGAAGAGGTAGGCGATCACCAGCAGCGCCACGACTAGACCAAAGAAGTCGGCACCGCTCATGTGCGCGATGAAAGCGCCAAGGGGCAGCTCGACGCTCATATCCGGTCGACCCCATCCACCATCCACAGCAAGAGCCCGAAGGCGATGATTCCGAGAGCTATCGCGACAAAGTCCATGTCACGACTATCGCGCGCGCCCCGTCACAGCCTCATGACGATCAGGCCCCGCTGCATAACGATTTTGTGACGGTCGAGTCCGCGACGCTCAACCGGTGAAGCGGTAGCCCACTCCGGGGTCGGTGACGATGTAGCGCGGCACCGCTCCCGCCGGCTCGATCTTGGCGCGCAAGCGTGCGATGTGGGTGCGCAGCGCCTGCACGTCGTCGGCGTAGCCGGGGCCCCAGACCTCCCCGAGCAGCTTGCGGTGCGTCATCAGGCGTCCGCGATTGCGCGCGAGCACACGCAGCAGGTCAAACTCGATCGGCGTGAGATGAACGGCCTCACCGTCGCGTCGCACGAGCCGTGCGGCGAGGTCGATCTCGAGGCTCTCGGCCACGATGCTCGGCTCCTCCTCGCCACCGCCCGCGCGGCGCAGCGCAGCCTGCAGACGGGCCACGAGCTCGCGCGTGCCGAAGGGCTTCGTGATGTAGTCATCGGCGCCCGCCTCGAGCGCCCTCACCTTCTGCTCCTCCTCGCCGACCGCGGAGAGCACGAGGATCGGCATCTCGCTCCATTCGCGCAACCGGCGCGTCAGCTCGACGCCGTCGAGATCAGGTAGCACGAGGTCGACGATCGCTGCCTCGGGCGGGCGCACCGCGGCCAGATCAAGTGCCTCGGAAGCCGTTTCGGCGGGCACCGCCTGAAAGCCGGCCTCGCGCAGCACGACCTTCAAAGCGCGCACGATCTGCGGCTCGTCGTCCACGACGAGCACGCGCGGCGCGGTCGGGACCGCAGGCTCAGAGGAGCTCACTCCGCGTCGCCCTCGAGCGGGAACTCGAACACGAAGGTCGCGCCCTGACCGGGCAGCGACTCGACGTGCAGCGAGCCGTCGTTGGCCTCCGCAAAGCCGCGAGCGATCGCGAGACCCAAGCCCGATCCGCGGTGCTCGCCGCCGTGGGCGCCGGCGCGGTAGAAGGGCTCAAAGACACGCTCCAGCTGCGCTGGCGGGATGCCCGGGCCGCGGTCCACGATCCGCACGATCACGCGATCGCCGCGCCCTGCCGCGCTGTTCGCGCGCTCGGCCGAGGCAGCGCTTCGCTCGGGCCCGCCCGCGAGGCTGCGCACGGCCCGCGCACGCACCGAGACGGGATGCCCGCCCGAATGGCGCCGCGCGTTCTCGAGCACGTTCACGAACGCACGCTCGAGCTGTACCGCATCGACGCTGATCAGCGGCAGCTCGGCATCGAGCGACAGCGTGAACTCGCCCGCCGCCGGAGCGAGCTCGCCCAGCGCCGCATGGATCAACTCCTCAAGCGAAGCCCAGCTGCGTCGCGGCTCGGCCGCTCCGGCTTCCAGCCGTGAGAGGTCGAGCAGGTTGTCCACCAGCCGCGAGAGGCGCATCGACTCCTCTTGGATCACGCTCGCCATCTCCGCTCGCTCGGGCTCAGAGAGCGATGGTGAGGCGATCGCCTCACCGGCCGCCGAGATCGCCGTCAGCGGCGATCTCAGATCATGGGACACCGCACGCAGGAGTGCCGTCTTGATCGTGTCCGCGCGTCGTAGCGCGGCCGTCTCGACCACGCCGCCGAGCAGGCTCTCGCGCTCGAGCGCCGCGCTCAGCAGTGCCTCCAACGCGGGCACCACGCGCTCCTGCAGGCGTCGCAGGTTGGCCTCAGAGGTATCCGCGCCGACAAGCAGTGTGCCCAGTCGGTTGCTGCCCTCGCGCAGCGGGAAGGCCACGCTGCGATCGTCTCCTTCGAGCGCCTCCATCGTGATCGCCGCGGAGCTCAGCTCGAGCGTATGCGCGAGCCGTGCGGCTGCCGTCGGTAGCGCCTCCGCGAGGTTCTCGCCGCGCAGCAGCAGCCGCGCCATCTCCGCCGCCAAATCAGCCTCGCGACGACGCTCCTCCGCGTCACGCGTGCGTGCGCGTGTGACCTCCGCGACCGAGCTCGCCAGCGCGGCCACCACAAGGAAGGCCACGAGCGCCACCCAGTTGCTCGAGTCACGGATCTCCAAGCCGCCCACCGGCGGCAGGTGAAAGAAGTTGAACGCAGCCGCGCTGGCCACCGCGGTCGCGAACCCGAGCCAGGCGCCCCAGGTGATCGACACCACGAGCACCGCCGGCAGGTAGACGACGCCGAGCGAGGCTACGGGCGCGACGTCCTTGAGTGGATAGACCAGCAGCGTGCACAGCGCTATCGCGGCCAGCGCCGCGGCAGCTCCTACGCGACGTGACGGCGGACGCGGGGCGAGCAGCAGGCCAAAGCGGGACGACACGCGCTCAGACTAGTGACGAACGGCGCCGAGTTGTTGGCCCGCCTCGTCCTTCATCTGTCTGCTCGCCCTACGCTTCCTCAAGGCGCTGCTCTGCTCCGTCGAGACCGATGCGAGCGCTTTCAACCGATGATGATCCAGATCCGCACCCGCACGTCGATACGCGAGCTCGTAGCCGCAACGGCAAGCGCGCTACTCGTCCTCCTGGCAATGGCGCCCGGCGCCGCGCAGGCGGAACTCTCAGCGAAGTCCTATGCCGTGAAGTCCGTGTGCCCCGCACCTTCGCCGGGACACGCAACCTGCCTCGCGCTGCGCCTTCTCGCACGCGGCTCTCAGACAGCCGATGCACATACGCGCTCAACTCGTGCGCCTGCGAGATCCCCGGGTGCCAGTCCGGCGATTGAACATCCAGAACCATTGCTAGGCAGCTTGAGCCCCGCCGATCTGCAGAACGCCTATGGCCTCGCGAGCGTTGCGCCACCGGCAGCGACGCAGACGATCGGCATCGTCGACGCCTTTGACGATGCGACGATCGAAGCTGATCTGGCGCACTACAGCAGCGAATTTGGCCTACCGCCCTGTACGTTCGGATCGGGCTGCTTTCGCAAGGTCAACCAGGCGGGCAACTCATCCCCGCTGCCTGCCTCTAAAGGCGTCGAAGAACGCGGCTGGGCACAGGAGATAGCCACGGATGTGGAGTTGGCTCACGCGATCTGCCCCAGTTGTCACATCCTGCTCGTGGAGGCGAGCTCGACCTCATACGCCAACCTGTTCGCCGCCGAGAACACGGCGGTCAACCTTGGCGCCAACGAGATCTCAAACTCCTGGGCGGGCCAGAGCCCGGCGTCGAAGCCGCCGCCTTCAACCACCCAGGCGTCGTGATCACGGCCTCAGCCGGAGACAACGGCTATCGCAACTGGCTCGAAGAACCCGAAAATCACTTCACCTCCTATCCCGCCAGCTCCCCCCGAGTTTCGCGGTCGGTGGCACCCGGCTGAGCTATCAGAAAGCAAGCAAAGCATGGCTCGGCGAGACCGTCTGGAACGACGGCGGGCAGAGCGAAGGCGGCGCCAAGGAAGGCTACGGCGCGGGCGGCGGCGGGTGCAGTGACCAGTTCACCGCGCCGCCATGGCAGCAGGGTCTCCTCAACTGGAGCTCGGTCGGATGTAACAGCAAGCGTGCTGTCGCCGACGTCGCCGCGGTCGGCGACCCCTACACGGGCGTGGCTGTCTATGACTCGACGCCCACCCCCGAAGGCAACAAAGGCTGGGAAGTCATCGGCGGCACGAGCGTCGCCTCGCCGATCATCGCGTCCGTATTCGCCTTGGCTGGGGGCGCACACGGCGTTGCCTACCCCGCCAGGACGCTCTACGAAGATGCGCTGAGCGCGCCCACCGCGCTGCACGACGTGAGCGAAGGCTCCAATGGAGAATGCCTCAAGCCCTTCAACGAAGTAACCGCGACGATCGGTTGCAGCCCTGCTGAAACGGGCTCCGTCTGCTCTGAGCAGGCGATCTGTGTGGCGGGCAGCGGCTATGACGGACCGACCGGGGTGGGCACCCCGAATGGCATCGCGGCCTTCACCCCTTCAGCCGAAGCGCAGGCCAAAGGCGGCGCCGAAGAATCTGAAACCGGCGGCGAAAGCATCAAACCGCCGAGCGAAGAACGTAGAGCGCCAACTCCAGCACCTGCGCCTAGTGGGAGCTCGCCGAGCCCGATACCTGGCACCAGCCCGGTCTCCAAGGCTGCATCAGGACCGCCCACGCTGTCGGCGCTCGGTCTGACGTTGAAGGCCGTGATCGCGCTCAACGGCAGCCGTCCACGCGTCTCACAGGTCGGCTTCGTGTTCACGAGCAGCGCCCCGGTGCGTGTGCGCGTGACGCTCGCGCGACGCTACGTCAAGCGTGGACACGTTCACTGGGCCACGTTGCGCACGAGCGTTACGCTCAACGCCATGGGTGGGCGCAACTCGGCGAGGCTCAGCGGCTCGGGCGTACTCAAAGCCGGTCGCTACCGCTTGACCGTCACGCCGATCCAGGGCGTGGCGCGCACGATGATCTTCCAGATCGGCTAAAGGACGTCGGGATCGCGCGGCAGACGCATTACGCCGCGCACGCTCGTGCTCGACATCAACGACTCGCCGCGTTCGGTCAAGCGCCAAGCATTTGGCGCGCCTCGCGTGCGCCCCTCGCCGATCTTTGCGATCAGCCCGCGTGCCTCCAAGCGCGCGAGAAGCTTTGAGATCTGGCCCTGATCGACGACTCCCGCGCGTTCTGCGACCTCACGGTTGCTCGCGCCCGGATAGTCGGCGATCGCGCTCAGCACACGCGCGGTGCGGTAGGTAAGGCGTGTGCCCACGGTCCTGATTCCCGCCGGCTCCGGCCCGAGCGACTCCGCGCGCGCCGGGGGCGCGGGGCGAATGAGCTCGCGGCGCGCAACGCTCGCGCCCAGGTAGGGAAGCACCATGATGCTCGCGAGCGCGCCGAAGAGCTCGATCGGCGACTGCTGCGCGTCGGCCGAGAGGCGGTTGTGGATCACGGCGAGCACGGCGCCGGTTACGCCCTCGGCGATCAGCGGCGGCGGCTGCACCCTGCCGGGGAGCGCTTCGGCGCGTCCCTGATCGATCACCTCATACAGCGTGGCGAGCACCTCGCTACGCCGCTGCAGCACGCGGGGACCTGCGCCCATCGAGTGCACCACGAGCAGGCGACCGAGATCCGGTTCGTCTTCGAGGAAGCGCAGGAACTCGGCGAGCGCGGCCTTGATCGCGTCGAGCCAGCGCGACTCCGCGGCGAAGGCCGGCGCGAGCCGCCCGCGCGCACGCTGCACGCCAAGCTCGAACGCCTCGAGCACGCAATGTTCGCGGTCTTCGAACCACTCAGCGCCAACCACCTCGTCGATACCGGCCCGAGTCAGTGCCTCGCCGAGCGTGACCGCGCTCGCGTTCGCGCCGCGCGCGGCCATTGCCGCGGCCATCGCCTCCAGGATCTTCGTTCGCTGCACGTCTTCCACGCCGCCGCCTCTAGCCACTTGATGATGACCGCGCAGCCTATCTCTTACTGTCTACCTACCGAGGTGTAGCGGCGGGGAGCATCGAGGGTGCTCCAAAGGGAGTCAGGCATGCTGGCAGCGCAACGCTGCCGTCCGCCTGCTGCCCATTCTCGAGCAGCGCCACGATCGTGCGCCCGACCGCCACGGCGGTGCCGTTGAGCGTGTGCAGGATCGCCGTGCGCTGCTCGCGGCGCACGCGAATGTTCAGGCGCCGAGCCTGGTAGTCGGTCGTGTTCGAGCAGGAGGTCAGCTCGCGGTAGCGCTCCTGGCTCGGCAGCCATGCCTCGCAGTCGTACTTCTTCGCGGCCGAGTTGCCGAGATCGTTCACCGCAATGTTCACCACGCGGTAGGGCAGCCCGAGCTCGCCGAGGATCTCCTCCTCGATCGCAAGGATCCGCTCGTGCTCCGCCACCGAGTCCTCGGGCTCGACGAAGCTGAACATCTCCACCTTGTCAAACTGGTGCACGCGGAAGATGCCGCGCGTGTCCCTACCGGCCGCGCCCGCCTCGCGCCGAAAACAGGGCGAGAAGCCCGCATAACGCAGCGGCAGCTGCTCCGCCGCGATGATCTCGCCGTCGTGCAGCGAGGCCAGCGCCACCTCCGAGGTGCCCACGAGAAACAGATCGTCCTCGGCGAGCCTATAGATCTGCTGCTCGGTGTCGGGCAGAAAGCCCGTGCCGAACAGCGCACGTTCGCGCACGAGCACGGGCGGGATCACTGGCTCAAAGCCGTGTCCACGGAGCTTCTCGAGCGCCCAGCGCACGAGCGCGAGCTCGAGCATCACCAGATCGCCCTTGAGGTAGGCAAAACGCGCGCCCGAGAGGTTCGCCGCGCTGTCCATGTCGATCAGGCCACCGGACAGCTCGAGGTGGTCGCGCGCCGCGAAGCTGAGCACCAGCGGCTCGCCGACCTCACGCACAAGCTCATCCTCGGGTCCAGGCGCTGCCGTAGGGTGGGGCAGGTTGGGCAGCGGCGCGAGCAGCGCGTCGCGTTCAACCTTTGCGCGCTCGGCCTGGCTGATCAGCTCCTTGACCTGAGTGCTGATCGCCTGCATCTTGGCGCGGAGCTCGGGAGCGTCCTCCCCCCTTGCCCGCGCCGCCGCGAAAGCGTCCGACTCGGACTTCTGCATCGCACGGGTGCTCTCAGCAGACGCCGTGGCGGCTCGCCACTCTTGATCCTTCTGCAGGATCTCATCGATGATCGCGGGCGCTGCGGGATCGCGCCGCGCGAGCGCGGCACGCACACCGTCCGGGTCCTCGCGAATGCGCTTTAGCTCGAGCATGGCGCGTGGCCGCCCTGCGGGGCGCCTATTTGGTGGAGAGGGTGATGTTTGTGGCCGGGACCTTCTGCGCCGAGCGGCCCGAGTAGGCCGCCAGGAATTCAGCGATCGCCTTGGCCTGCGGGCCTACCACGATGTTCTCCGGCATGATCGCGCCCGAGAAGCCACCGTTGCGAATCGCGTAGAGCGCCTGTTCGACGTTCTCCTTGCGGATGTCGAAGTTCGGTCCATTAGTCCGCACACGGTTGGCGATGCTCGTCGCCGAGCCCTGCGCGCCCACCGATGAGAGCGTGTGGCAACCCGAGCAGTGGTCGCGGAACAGCACCGCGCCGCGGTGGTAGGGGCTGGTCTTGGCGATCTTCACCCCCTGCGATCCGCATGCGCCTACAGTGACGGCGCAGACGAGCAAGAGGATCGTCGTGACGGCGACCTTCATGGGCCGGAATATATAGCCCCCCAGGCCGGCACGGAGCGCCGGCCGAGTCATCGACCATCAACGGCACGGAGCGCCGCCGCCCTAGAACCCATGAGCCGTACCCGCCGCGCGCAGCGCGAGAAAGACCACGACCAGGGCCGAGAGAGCCATCACACCCAGCTCGCGACGCAGCACGGTGGCGAGCAGCTGCTGCTGCTCATGCTCGCTCAGCTTGCCCACCTCCTGCGCGTTCTGCATGCCGCGCTCGTCGAGGATCGCCTGCGCCGAAGCTATACGCAGCTGCTCGGCCACGAAGGCAACCGCCAGAGGCAACAGCGCGTAGAGGTAAAAGAGGTCCTCACGTGGGTACTTGCCCGCGGCCGCCAGCGAGCCCACAGCGATCGCGAGCGTCAGCGCGGAGCCCTGCCCGACGCGCAGCATCACCCAGAAGATGCCCGCACCGCGACCGTCGCCTACGTCGCCTCGGTACCAGATCCAGGCGCCGCCGATTCCCGAGATGGCGTTCAGCGCGGCGACGACGATCGCGCCCGCCACAACGGCCTGGGTCATGCCCTACATATCGAGCCGATTGCCACTATGTAACACTCTGCCACAAGCAGTGATATAACAGCGCGCGGTGCTGCGAAGCTATCTACCGGCGATCGTCTTCCTCATTCTCGGTGGTGCGGTAGGCGGCGCCTTCGCGGTGCTCAACTCCGTCATCGGCCCGCGCCGCGCGACGCCCCACAAGCAGGATCCTTACGAGTGCGGGCTGCCCTCCGAGGTCAAGCGCGGCATGCGCTTCGGGATCAGCTTCTACCTGATCGCGATGCTGTTCATCCTGTTCGACATCGAGGTCGTCTTCCTGTACCCGATCGCCGTCGAGCTGCGCGCCTACGGCAGCTACGCGCTGGCCGAGACGATCGTCTTCATCGTGCTGTTGTTCGTCGCCTTCGTCTACGTATGGCGTAGGGGAGCGTTGGAGTGGAGATAAAGCGCGAACGGCTCGCGCCGCCCGGCGGCGGGCCGAGCGCTCATATCGGTGAGGGCGGCGCTGAGAACCTGCGCGTACGCAGCCTCAACTCCGTCCAGCTGCTGCGCGGCGGGGCGCTCGAGGGCGCCAACCACCCCGCGCACCTCGAGGGTGAGGAGCTCGAGCGCTACGTGCAGGAGCGTGTGCTGACCACCACGCTCGACTCGGCGGTGGCGTGGGCACGATCGAACTCGTTCTTCCCGCTCGCATTCGGTCTCGCCTGCTGTGCGATGGAGCAGTTCCAGACCGCCGGCCCGCGCATGGACATCGCGCGCTTCGGCTTCGAGGCGTTCCGCGCCTCCCCTCGCCAGGCGGACCTGATCATCCTGGCGGGACGCGTGTCGATCAAGATGGCGCCGATCATCCGCCGCCTCTACGACCAGATGCTCGAGCCGAAGTGGGCGATCTCGATGGGCGCCTGCTGCTCCTCGATGGGCGTCTTCAACAACTACGCGCTCGTGCCCGCCGACAAGTTCATGCCGGTCGACGTGCACGTCCCCGGCTGCCCGCCGCGCCCGGAGGCGCTGATGCACGGCGTTTTGAAGCTGCGCAAGCTCGTCCAGGACGACCCGGAGGCCGGCTGGCGCGAGCGCTACGACGCCCTCGGCACCGAGGAGCGCCCCTAGATGCCCGACGCCACGGGCCTGGAGCTGCTCGCCCACAAGCTGGGCGAGGCGACGCTCGAGACCGTGTACTTCCGCGAGCAGGCGACGATCGTGATCGATCCGGAGCACGTGCGCGCGGTGCTCGAGACGCTGCGCGAGGAGGGCTATGCGTTCCTGGCGAGCGTGCACGGCGTCGATCACTATCCCGAGGAACCGCGCCTCGGCGTGGTCTACGAGCTGCTCGACATGAGTCGCGTCGATCGCATCACGGTCAAGCTGCGCGTCGGCATCGAGGACCCGCAGGTCGACTCGGTCACCGCGCAGTGGCCGACGGCCAACCACCAGGAGCGCGAGATCTATGACATGTTCGGCGTCGTCTTTCGCGAGCACCCCGATCTGCGCCGCATCCTGATGCCCGAGGACTACGAGGGCCATCCGCAGCGCCGCGACTTCCCGATCGGCGGCGAACCGGTGATCTTCACGCGCGACGAGGCGACGTGGTTGGAGGCGCGCCAATGAGCGCATCTGAGCCGCCCACGCTCTCCGCCTACCGCAGGCGCGAGCAGAGCATCACGCTCTCCCCGCTCGAGAACCCCGCCGAGGGCATCGCCGAGGATCTGACCGAGGAGCTGTTGACGCTCAACTTCGGCCCGCACCACCCGGCCACGCACGGGGTGCTGCGCCTGCTCGTGACGCTCCAGGGCGAGATCGTCAGGGACATCAAACCGATCGTCGGCTACGTGCACACGGGGATCGAAAAGACCGCCGAGGACAAGGCCTACTGGAAGGTGATCCCCGTCGTCGAGCGGATGGACTACCTCTCCTACTACTTCAACGCGATGGCCTACTGCGGCGCCGTCGAGCAGCTGGCGGAGGTGGAGGTGCCACGGCGCGCGCAGTACCTGCGCGTCATCCACCTCGAGCTGAACCGCATCGCCTCGCATTTGATCTGGCTGGGCACGAGCGCGCTGGACCTCGGCGCGGTCTCGATCTTCCTCTACTGCCTGCGCGAGCGCGAGCTGATCCTCGACCTGTTCGAGATGTCCTCCGGCGCGCGCATGCACACCCGCTACTTCCAGGTCGGAGGCGTGATCGAGGACATCCCCGCCGGCTTCGAGGCGAAGCTGCGCGAGTTTCTGAAGGTGATGCCCGCGCGCGCCGATGAGTACGGCGCGATCCTGGGCTCGAACGAGATCGTGCTCCAGCGCCTGCGCGGCACCTGCCCGCTGCCCGCCGAGACGCTGCTCTCGCTCGGTGTCACGGGACCACTGCTGCGTGCGGCCGGCAATCCTTGGGACCTGCGCAAGGCGCAGCCCTACAGCTCCTACGAGGACTTCGCCTTCAAGATCCCGGTCGGCACCGTGGGCGATAACTACGACCGCTTCGCCGTGCGCCTGGCCGAGATCTATGAGTCCGTGAAGATCGTCGAGCAGGCGCTCGACGGCCTGCCCGAGGGCCCGCACATCACCGAGGACCGCAAGGTCGCGCTACCTCCGCGGCATGAGCTCGCGACCTCGATGGAGGCGCTGATCCACCACTTCAAGCTCGTGACCGAGGGCTTCAGGGTTCCGCCCGGCGAGGTCTATTTCCCGATCGAGTCCCCGCGCGGCGAGCTCGGCTGCTTCGTGCGCTCCGACGGTTCCTCAAAGCCCGCACGCGTGCACATGCGCGATCCCTCCTTCGTGAACCTGCAGGCGCTCTCGCACATGGCCGAGGGCAGCTACATCGCCGACATGATCGCCACGCTCGCGATGCTCGACCCGATCCTCGGGGGGATCGACCGGTGAGCCCCCGCGGCTGGGACCTCGCAGCGGATCTCGAGAAGGATCCGGCGACGGTCCCCGACCCCGACACGACGCCGGTGCCGGCCGAGCTGCGCGCGAGGATCGAGGCCGCGATGGCTCTTTACCCCGACCGGCGCTCGGCCGCGATCCCCGCGCTGCACGCCGCGCAGGAGCTGCACGGATGGTGCTCGCCCGAGGCGATCGAGCAGGCGGCGTGCGTGATGGGCGTGACGCCCGCCTACCTGGACTCGGTTGCGAGCTTCTACGACATGCTCGAGACGACGCCCGTGGGACGCCACAGCATCTACGTCTGCACGAACATCTCCTGCTCACTGTGCGGCGCCGACGAGCTGTACGCGGCGGTGCGCGATGCGGCCGGCGAGGATGC
Organism: uncultured Solirubrobacterales bacterium; assembly: GCA_963785435.1. GTDB lineage: Bacteria > Actinomycetota > Thermoleophilia > Solirubrobacterales > Solirubrobacteraceae > Palsa-744. The sequence continues at coordinate 642,886 of CAWAVE010000005.1, read as the reverse complement.
CGAGTTCAACGTGCGCGCGTTCGAGTGCCTCGGCGCGTGTGACATCGCACCGATGGCCTCCGTCGACGGCGTCTATGTCGGTCCGCTGAGCGTCGCCGACGTGCCGCAGCTGCTCGAGGACGTGCGCGCCGGGCGCGAGGTGCTGCCGGCCAAGCAGCTCGCGCGTCGCCCCGTCGCCGACCCGCGCGCGAACCGCCACGACCTCCCCGCCACACCGGAGGAGAGCTGACATGGCCGCCCCCGCCGGGGTCGATGGGCCTCCCATCCTCCTGTTCAACGACATCGACGAGCCCGGCCTGAGCACGCTCCCGGTCTATGCGCGCCGCGGCGGCTATGAGTCGCTGCGCAAGGCGCTTGCGATGCGCCCCGAGGAGCTCCTCGCCCAGCTCGAAGCCTCCGGTCTGCGCGGCCGCGGCGGCGCGGGCTTCGCGATGGGCAAGAAGGTCTCCTTCCTGCCGAAGGGCACGATGGACAAGTACCTCGTGTGCAACGCCGACGAGTCCGAGCCGGGCACCTTCAAGGACCGCGAACTGATGCAGAAGACGCCGCACATGCTGATCGAGGGGATCGTGATCGCCTCCTTCGCCGCGGGCGTGAACCGCTCGTTCATCTACATCCGCGGCGAGTACGTCGAGCAGGCCGACGCGCTCGACGCCGCCTTGGGCGAAGCGCGCGAGGCCGGCTTCGTCGGGGAGGACATCCTCGGTTCCGGCCACTCGCTCTCGCTCGTCGTGCACCGCGGTGCCGGCGCCTACATCTGCGGCGAGGAGACCGGGCTGCTCGACTCGCTCGAAGGCAAGCGCGGCAACCCGCGCCTGAAGCCACCCTTCCCCGCCAATCAGGGCCTCTACCAGGGCCCCACGCTGATCAACAACGTCGAGACGCTCTCGACCGTCCCGACGATCGTCGCGATGGGCGGCGAGGAGTACGCGAAGCTCGGCGTCGAGACCTCCACGGGCACGAAGCTCGTGTCTGTCTCCGGGCACGTGCAGCGCCCGGGCAACTACGAGATCGAGCTGGGCATCCCTTCGCGCGAGATCATCTACGGCCTCGCCGGCGGCCCGCCGGAAGGGCGCGCGGTCAAGTGCTGGTTCCCCGGCGGCTCCTCCTCGCCGGTGCTGAAGGCCGAGGACCTCGACATCCCCTACGACTTCAACTCGCTCGCCGCCGCCAAGTCGATGCTCGGCTCCGGCGCGATCATCGTCGTGGACGACTCCACGCCGATCCTCGACGTGGCGTTGAAGGTCGCGAAGTTCTACCGCCACGAGTCCTGCGGCAAGTGCACGCCCTGCCGCGAGGGCACGAACTGGACGGTCAAGATGCTCGAGCGGATCGCCTCCGGCGAGGCCACGCCGATGGACCTCGAGATCATGGCCTCCGTGCAGGAGCACATCATCGGCAACTGCCTGTGCGTGCTCGGCGACGCGATGGCGATGCCGATCGGCTCGATGATCGCGAAGTTCCGCGACGAGTTCGAAGAGCACATCGAAACCGCGCGGCTGCGGCGTGGCCTGAACGGCACCGCGGCCTCCGACGCAGCGCTGGCCGCCCAAGGCGCGCTCGAGGATCCGCCCGGCACGCTGCTCGCACACCATCACTCAGGCGAGCAGGCCCCCGGCGCCCACGAGGGCGCCCCCGGCACGCATCGAGGAGGCGTTTAGCGATGCCGCGCCCCGAGCCAAGGATGATCAACTTCACGATCGACGGACGCGAGGTCTCAGCGCCAGAGAACACGATGCTGGTCGATGCCGCCAAGCACGGCGACGTTGAGATCCCCGTCTTCTGTTACGAGCCGAAGCTCGGTCAACCGGTGGGCGCCTGCCGCATGTGCCTGGTCGAAGTCGAGGGCATCCCCAAGCTGCAGACGGGCTGCTCCACGCCGGTCAAGGACGGCATGGTCGTCTTCACGCAGACCGAGCGCGTGAAGACCGCGCAGCAGTCGGTTGTCGAGTTCCTCTTGATCAACCACCCGCTCGACTGCCCCGTCTGCGACAAGGGCGGCGAGTGCCCGCTGCAGGACATCACCTTCGGCTGGGGCGGCGGCATCTCGCGTTTCATCGAGCCCAAGCGTCATTTCGTAAAGCCGCTGGAGCTCTCGCCGCTGATCGCGATCGACCGCGAGCGCTGCATCCTCTGCTACCGCTGCGTGCGCTTCTCCCAAGAGGTCGCCGAGGACTACCAGCTCGTGCTGCTCGAGCGCGGCGCGCACTCCTACGTCTCGACCTTCGATGGACACCCCTACGTGGCGCCCTTCAGCGGCAACATCGTCGAGCTCTGCCCCGTCGGCGCGCTCACCTCGCGTCCCTACCGCTTCCGCGCGCGACCCTGGGACATCGAGGGTGCGGGCTCGGTCTGCACGCTCTGCCCCGCGCAGTGCAACGTGACTGTGACCGTGCGCGACGAGCGCGCACTGCGCATCCTCGCACGCGAGAACGCCGAGGTCGATGATGGCTGGCTCTGCGACAAGGGCCGCTTCGCCTATCAGTCCTTCCACGCCGATGAGCGCATCACCGAGCCACTGCTGCGCGACGGCGGGCAGTTGCGCCCCGTCCCCTGGGAGCGCGCGCTGGCAGAGGCCGCGGCGGGCCTCGCTCGCGCCGGCTCGCGCACCGGCGCGCTCGTTGGCGGACAGAGCACCAACGAGGAAGGTCATCTGCTCGCGCGCACGATGCGGGAGGGGCTCGGCTCGCCCCACATCGACTCACGCCGCGCGGGCACCCTCGCGCTTGAGCTGCAGCGGGCGCTCGGCGCCCCGTCTCTGCAGGCGCGCACCTCCGATCTCGAGTTCGCCGACGTGGTTCTCCTGCTCGATACGGAGCCCGTCAACGACGCGCCGATTCTCGACCTGCGCCTGCGCAAGGGGATACGGCGCCGCGGTCTGAAGCTGGCTGTCGCCTCCCCGCATCCCAGCTCGCTCGACGCCGGCGCCGCGATTTCGCTGCGCTTTCGCCCCGGTGGCGGTGCCGCGTTCGCCACCGCCCTGCGCGCCGCGCTCGGCGGGTCAAGCGATCTTGAGGGCCTTGCCGCCCAGGCGGGCGTCGAGGCCGGCGAGCTGCGCGAGCTCGCGACGCTGCTTCGCGGCGAGGGCAGGGAGCGGACCTCGGGCCAGGAAAGCGACCGCGCGCGCGAGGTCGTGATTCTGTGGGGCGAGCGCTTGACCGCGGCCCCCAACTCGGCCGCGGCGGCGCACGCCCTGCTCGGGATCGCGCAGGAGCTCGAGCTGGAGGCGATCGCGGGCGCGGGCCTGCTCGAAGTCCCGGCCGCGAGCAACGGCCGCGGCCTGCGTGAGGCGGGCGCGCTGCCCAACGCCGGCCCGGGGCTCGCGGAGCTCCCCGCCGGATACGACACACACGCAATCGCCAAGGCGCTCGGCGAGGGCGAGCTGAGCGCGCTGTACCTGCTGAACTGCGACCCCGTGCGCGACCTCGACGAGCGCGAGTCCTGGCAGCGCGCCCTCGCCAGCGCGAGCACGGTGATCGCGCACTCCTGCTTCCTGACGGAGGGCCTGCGAGAGCACGCCGACGTGATCTTCCCGGCCGAGGCCTACCCCGAGAAGGAGGGCACGCTCGTGCACCCCGACGGGCGCCTGCAGCGACTTCGCACAGCGATCGCGCGTCCCGGCTCGGTCCGCGCCGGATGGGACGTGATCGCCGAGCTGGCGCTGCGCCTCGGCCTTGACCTCGACGTGCTCAGCGCGGCGATGGCCTCGCGCCAGCTCTTCGACGCCGTGCCCTTCTACGCCGGCATGACGCTCGAGGAGATCGGCGGCCGCGGCGTGCGCTGGCAGGAGCGCGAGGCAGCCGCAGCGTTCCCCGCCGCGACGCTCGATCCCAAAGCCGCGCCCGAGCTGCAGGATGACCCCGAGCGCACGGGCGGGCAGGACGGCCGCGCGGGCTATCGCTCGGTGTGGGACGCCCCCGAGGTCGAGCACTCGCCGGCACTTCAGTTCCTCTTCAAGGCTGAGGCGCTCGTCTGAGCATGCCGGCGTTGGTCGCCTACTACGAGCCCTGGTGGATTCAGATCATCAAGGCGCTCCTCATCTTCGCGGTCGGGCTGCAGCTGGTGCCGGTCGTGCTGCTCGCCGAGCGCAAGCTGCTCGGGCGCTTCCAGGCCCGTTACGGCCCCAACCGCGTCGGGCCCTACGGCGCGCTGCAGCCGCTCGCCGACATCCTCAAGCTGCTGACCAAGGAGCAGTTCCGCCCGACGACCTCGATCGGCTTCCTGTTCGCGCTCGCGCCGATCGTCTCGATCGTCACGGCTGTGGCGGCCTTCGCGATCATCCCCTTCGGCGACACCCAGGACATCTTCGGCACGAAAGTCGGCCTGTATGGGGTCGACGTGTCGATCGGGCCGTTGTACGTGTTCGCCTTCGGCGGCGTCGCCTTCTACGGCATCATGCTCGGCGGCTGGTCCTCGGGCTCGAAGTACTCCTTCCTCGGCGCGATGCGCGGCGCCGCGCAGCTGATCTCCTACGAGGTCTCCCAGGGTCTCGCGCTCGTCGGGGTGATCATCAGTGCCCAGACGCTGTCGCTGACCGGCATCGTCGTCGCGCAGAAAGGCATGTGGTACGTCGTCCCCCAGCTCTGCGGCTTTTTGATCTTCCTCGTCGCCGGCTTCGCCGAGACCAACCGCGCTCCGTTCGATTTGACCGAGGCCGACGCGGAGCTCGTCGGCGGCTACAACACCGAGTTCGGCGGCGGGCGCTTCGCCTCCTACTACTTCGCCGAGTACCTCAACGTGCTCGTCGTTTCGGGCATCGTCACGACGGTCTTCCTCGGCGGCTGGCTGCTGCCGTTCGGCATTCACCCCCCGGGATGGGTTGACCCGATCGTGGTGCTGTTCAAGATGTCGCTGATCACCTTCCTGTTCATCTGGATACGCGCCACGCTGCCGCGCCTGCGCTACGACCAGCTGATGAGCTTCGGCTGGAAGGTGCTGCTCCCGCTGGCCACCCTCAACACCCTCGTCACGGCGATCGTGGTCGTGGCCACGCACTGATGAGCGCACCGGCAAACGACGAGCGCCCGGACGCGAGGAACACGGCGCGGCTGAACGTGACCGCGTGGAGCCCCGGCGAGGACGTGATCGAGGTCAAGCGCACGCCGCCGCCGGGCGCCGCGCGCAGCACTTGGCGGACGTTTCGCGAGACCGCGCGCGGGCTGATGACTACCTTCGGGCGCTTCACCGAGACGCCCGTGACGGTCGAGTACCCGGAGCAGAAGACGCCCGTCTACCCGCGCTTCCGCGGCCGTCACAAGCTGCACCGCTTCGAGGACTCAGGCCTTGAGAAGTGCGTCGGCTGCTCGCTCTGCGCGGCCGCCTGCCCGTCCGACTGCATCCGCGTGGTGGCCGCCGAGAACACGCCCGAGCACCGCGTCTCGGCGGGCGAGCGCTATGCGGCGGTGTACGAGATCAACCTCTCGCGCTGCATCTTCTGCGGCTACTGCGAGGTCGCCTGCCCGTTCGACGCGATCACGATGGGCCACGACTACGAGCTCTCCGACTATGACCGCTCCGATCTGATCTTCACCAAGGAGATGCTGCTCGCCGAGCCGCTGGAGCGCACGCCGCTGAGGAACGAGGGCGAGTGAGCGCGGTCCTGTTCTTCATCGCCGCGATCGGCGTGATCTCAGGCGCCGTCGGCGTCGTCGTGCTGCGCAACCCCTTCTACAGCGTGCTCGCGCTCGTCTCGCACCTGCTCTCGTTGGCGGTGCTGTTCCTGCTGCTGCGCGCCGAGTTCGTCGCGGCCGTGCAGGTCGTCGTGTACGCCGGGGCGGTGATGGTGCTCTACGTGTTCGTCGTCGCCTACGTGGGCGGCGAGGCCGACTCGCTCGGCGAGCGCCTGCGCAGCGCCGCGCAGGGCCCAAGCGCCTCGGGTCTGCGTCTCGGCGGCGCGATCCTCGTCGGCGCGCTGCTCGTAGAGCTTCTGATCGCGCTGCTCGGCACGGGCCTGGAGGCGATCGGCGGCTACGGCGCCGGCTACGCGCCGGGCCCGCAGACCTACGGCACGCCCGCCTACATCGGCAAGCTGCTGCTCACGCGCTTCCTGCTGGCCTTCGAGATCGCTTCCTTCCTGCTGCTGATCGCCGCCGTCGGCGGGGTCGTGCTCGCCCGCCGCCGCGGCGGCCTGCAGGAGGAGGACGAGCGCGAAGCACTCGCGCCCCTCGAGCTGCTGCGCCCGCGCGGCACCGGCACGACAGCCGAGGGCGTCGGGAGGCGCGGCTAGTGAGCATCGCCTGGTATCTGGCGGTCTCGGCGATCGTCTTCTCGCTCGGCGCGCTCGGCGTGATCACGCGGCGCAACCCGCTCGTCGTGCTGCTCTGCCTGGAGCTGATGCTCAACGGCGCGAACCTCGCGCTGATCGCCTTCTCGCGCATGTGGGGCAACGGCGACGGGCAGATCCTCGCGATCGTCGTGATGACGGTCGCCGCCTGCGAGGTGTGCGTCGGGCTCGGCATGATCGTCGCGATCTACCGTCGACGGCTGCCGATCGACGTGGATGAGCTCAGGGAGCTACAGGGCTGATGGCGGCGAGCACCTACGGCTGGCTGGTCCTGGCCTTCCCGCTGCTCGGCACGCTGATCAGCGGGCTCGGCTTCCGCCGCCTGCAGACGATCTCCCCGCGGGCCACCGGCTGGATTGGCACGAGCGCGATCTTCCTCTCCTTCCTCGCCTCGCTCGGCGCGCTGATCGCGCTGCAGGGACACTCGCCGGCGCACCGCCAGATCGTCTCCTCGCTGTGGAACTACGCCTCGACGGTCGGCGTGGACGCGCAGATGTCGATCCTCGTGGACCCGCTGTCGGTGTTCATGATCCTCGTCGTCACTGGCGTCTCGACGCTGATCCACCTCTACTCGGTCTCCTACATGGACGGCGATCGCGGCTACGCGCGCTACTTCGCCTACCTCAACTTCTTCGTCTTCTCGATGTTGCTGCTCGTGCTCGCGGGCAACTTCGTGCTGCTGATCGTGGGTTGGGCCTTCGTGGGCGCCGCCTCCTACCTGCTGATCTCCTTCTGGTATCGGCGCACGACCGCCACGAAAGCGGGGATCAAGGCGTTCGTGATCAACGTGATCGGCGACGTGGGGCTGGTGCTCGGCACCTACTTCATCTTCAAGCACACCGGCTCACTCGATCTGCTGAAGACCTTCCACGCCACGAGCGCCGGCGCCTTCGGGGGAGGCGGCGAAAACGGCGACCTGGTGGCCGGCTGCATGCTGTTGCTCGTCGGAGCTTTCGCGAAGTCGGCGCAGATCCCGCTGCACACCTGGCTGCCCGACGCGATGGAGGGACCGACGCCGGTCAGCTCGCTGATCCACGCGGCGACGATGGTCACCGCAGGCGTCTATCTGATCGCGCGCATGCACCCGCTGTTCGAGCTCGCGCCCGCCGCGCAGGACGTTGGCGCGGTGATCGGCGCGGCAACGCTCTTGATCGCCGGCACGATCGGCTTGGCGCAGACGGACATCAAGCGCGTGATCGCCTACTCAACGATGTCGCAGATTGGCTACATGATCATGGGCGTGTCCGTGGGCGCCTACGCAGCGGGTCTGTTTCACCTGATGACACATGCCTTCTTCAAGGCGCTTCTGTTCATGGCCGCCGGCTCGATCATCGGCGCGATGGGCGGCGAGCAGTCGCTGAACCGGATGGGCGGCTTTCGCCGCGTGCTGCCCTTCACCTACGCGAGCTTCGTCATCGGCGGCCTCGCCCTCTCCGGGGTGCCGCCGTTCTCGGGCTTCTTCTCCAAGGACGACATCCTGCTCGTCACCGGCGAGCGCGGCGGCTGGCACTGGGGCCTCTATGTCGTCGGCTACATCGGCGCGTTCCTGACCGCCGTCTACACCTTCCGCATGATCTTCCGCGCCTTCCACGGCGAGCCCGTCGCGGAGGCGCTCGAGCTCGAGCGCGGACACCCGCACCACGCCGAGGTTCCGCGCAACCCCGCGACCGGTGAGCAGGAGGACACCGATGTCGGCTTCCCCGGCGCTGCCCACGCGATCGCAGAGCACGCTCTGCCGATGCGCGTCGCGATGGGGATCTTGGCGCTCGGCGCCGTCGGCGCCGGGCTCGTGCAGATTCCCAAGGTGGACTTCGTGATCGAGGACTTCCTACGTCCGAGCTTTGCCGGCTCGACGCTGTATGAACCCCACACCAAAGACGGCCTGCTCGTGTTCGGGCTGGGTCTCGGCACCGTGCTCGCGCTCGTGGGCATCGCGCTCGCGCACCGCATCTGGGTGGTGGGCGGAGAGGACCTCAAGGCTTCGACGGCGATCCGCGAACGTGTCCGGCCGCTCTATGAGCTGTTTGTGCACAAGTGGTACTTCGATGAGCTGATCGAGCTGGCCGTGATCCGCCCGGTCGCGGCTGCCGGCGCCTTCGCACGCAACACCTTCGAGCGCGTGTTCGTCGATGAGACGCTCGTCGGTGGCACCACCGGCATCGTGCGCGCCGGCTCGGCGGCGGTACGCGCGGCGCAGAGCGGCTTTGTGCGCTATTACGCCGCGCTGCTCGTGCTCGGTGTGGCGGGCGTCGGCTTCTACTTCCTACTGCAGTCATGACCCGGGCCTTGAGTTGATGCCGCCCCTTTCAATCATGCTCTGGCTCCCCGCAGCGTGCGGCCTGCTCGGCGCGCTGGTCTCGCTGGTGCTCACGCGCGGGCAGCCGAGCGCAGACGCCGCCCGCGAGGAGCAGGCCCCGCTCGGGAGGTCATGGAGCGCGCCCGGCGTCGTCGCGCTGATCGGCGCGCTCGCCGCGCTGGGGCTGTCGATCGCCTACATCGCCGACTACAGCTCCGGCGGAGCATCGCTCCAACACGTCACCGACGTCGTCTGGATCTCCGAGCTCGGCATCCACTACAAGCTCGCGATCACCGGGCTGAACGTCTTCCTGCTCGGCCTGACGACGCTGCTGTTCGCCGCCGCCACATTCGCCGCCAACCTGCGCTCGTGGGATCGGCCGCGTCTCTTCTACCTCCACTTCATGCTCGCCGAGTCGGCCGTGATCGGCGCGTTCCTCGCACAGGACCTCGCGCTGTTCGTGTCGTTCTTCGACCTGATGCTGATCCCCTTCTACTTCCTGATTGGAACCGATTGGGACCCCGCCCACCCGCGACCAGACCGCATCAAAGCCACGATCAAGCTCGTGATCTACACGCTCGTCGGCTCGTTGCTGATGCTCGCGGCGGCGATCGCGACGGGCGTGCTCGCAGCCGAGGAGGGCGGCGGGCACATCACGTTCGTGCTCTCCGCGCTTCAATCGCTGCCGCTCAGCAGCGGCTCACAGGAGTGGATCTTCCTGTTCTTCGCGGCAGCCTTCCTGGTGAAGATGCCCGCCTTCCCGCTGCACGGCTGGATGCCCGACGGATATCGCGCGATGCCGATCGAGGTGCTGATGGTCTTCTCGGGCGTGCTCTCCAAGGTCGGCGCCTACGGCTTTCTGGCGATCGTGCTGCCGCTGTTCCCGCAGGCAGCGGTGCACTTTCAGACGCTGATGCTGCTGATCGCGCTGGTCTCGATCATCTACGGCTCGCTGCAGGCCTTCAGCCAGACCGATGCGCGCCTGATCGCCGGCTACTCCTCGGTCGCGCAGCTCGGCTTCATCACGCTCGGCATCTTTGCGCTGAACCCACAGGGCGCTCAAGGAGCGCTCTTGCAGATGGTCAACCACGGCCTCGTGGTGGCGCCGCTGTTGTTCATCGTCGCGCTGCTCGCGCAGCGTGCGGGAGGCTCAGAAGACGTGCGCGAGATGGGCGGCATCGCCTTCCGTGCGCCGGTGCTCGCGACGATCTTCCTCGTGGTCGCGCTCGCCACGCTCGCGATCCCCGGCTCCTCGAACTTCGTGGGCGAGTTCATGATCCTGCTCGGCGTCTTCAAAGCCAAGCTCGCGATCGCGATCATCGCGTTCAGCGGCGTGGTGCTCGCGAGCGTTTACGCGCTGCGCCTGTTCATCCGCGCGATGCACAACCGCGTGGGGCGCTCGGTCGACTCGCACGAGATCGGCCTGCTCGACGGCCTGGTGCTCGCGCCGGTGCTCGCCGTGATCGTGTTCTTCGCGCTCTACCCCCAGTTCGCGCTGCATCGCAGCGAAGGCTCGGTCAAGCAGGCTGTGGCGAGCGTACGCGTGCTCACCGGACATGGGGGCGATGAACCGACCCGTTCGCAGAAGCGCGGTGCCCGACCGGACCTGAGGTCCTTGGTTGCCTGACGCTGCACTCCACGGGAGAAAAGTAAGCAATGGCTCTCCTCGCCACCGCCCACCTCAAAGGCCCGCACGTCGACTTCGCGGGGCTCTCGCCGCTGATCGCGCTGCTCGGCGGCGCGGTGCTCGTGCTGCTCGTGGGCTTGATCGGCTCGCGCTGGGTACGCGCGCAGCTGGTTCCAACGCTCAGCCTCGGCGCGCTCGGCGCTGGCGTGGGCCTGACGATCTGGCAGTGGGGCACGGAAAAGTCGATCGTCTCGGGCGCGCTGCGGATCGACGATCTGGCGTTGACGTTGACGCTGATCCTGCTCGCGGGCGGTGCCTGCGCGGTGCTCTTGGCGTGGCGCTCGCTGGCCGCGCGCGAAGCGGCGCACGGCGAGTTCCACGCGCTGCTACTGACCTCGATCGCGGGCATGGCGCTGCTGGCGAGCGCGCAGAACACAGTCGCACTGTTCGTCGGCTTGGAGCTCCTGTCGATCCCGCTGTATGTGCTGTGCGCGACCGAACTGCGCCGCGAGCACTCGCTGGAGTCGGGGCTGAAGTATCTGATCGTGGGTTCGGTCGGCTCGGCCACGCTGCTCTATGGCCTGGCGATGATCTACGGCGCCACCGGCGCGACGGATTTCGGCGCGATCGCGAGCGCGCTCTCGGGCGCCAACCTCGCAAGCGACCCACTCACGCTGACGGGCATCGCGCTGTGCGTGGCGGGGCTCTGCTTCAAGGCCTCTGTGGCGCCTTTTCACCAGTGGACGCCAGACGTGTACGAGGGGGCGCCAACGCCGGTCACAGCGTTCATGGCGGTCTCCACGAAGGTGGCTGCGCTCGGCGTATTCCTGCGCTTCTTCGACGTGGCGCTGATCGGCGCACAGACCAGCTGGGGACCCGCGGTCGCGATGCTCGCCACGGTCACGATCCTCGTCGGCAACGTCGGCGCGCTCGGGCAGTCCTCGCTGAAGCGCATGCTCGCCTACTCCTCGGTGGCACAGGCCGGCTACATGCTCGCGGGGGTCGTGGTCGCCACCAAGCTGGGCGTGCAGGCGACGGTCTTCTATCTCGCGGCCTACCTGTTCATGAACATGGCCTCCTTCGCGGTGATCGTGGTGCGCGAGCGCGAAACGGGCCTCGGCGACACGGTCGACTCGCTCGCTGGACTCGGCCGCACGCGCCCCTTGCTGGCGTGGCCGATGACGATCTCGATGCTCGCGCTCGCGGGCATTCCCGCGACGGCGGGCTTCATCGGCAAGTTCTATTTGATTGATGCGAGCGTGCAGGGCGGCTACACCTGGCTCGGCGTGGCGATCGTGATCGGCTCGATGATCTCGCTCGGCTACTACCTGCCGGTGATCGCGGCGATGTGGATGCGCGACGCGCCGGGCGCAGCGACGCACAGCGACGCGGCGCCACTCGGTCATACGAGCCCCGGTGGCCTCCCAGCGCTGGCGGGCGGCTCGCCGGAGCTCGACGCAGAGCAGGCGCCCGAAACGAGCGGCCCGCAGCTGGAGGTGGTGCTCGTGGCGCTGCTCACGGGCGCGGCGACGATCTTCTTCGGGATCGCGCCGCAGCCGCTGTTCAACCTCGTGCACCACGCCGGGAGCGCTCTCGGTGGGCTGTTCTGAGGGCGCTTCAGACGGCCCCTCTAAAGTCTCAAGGCATGAGCGCAACAGAGGCGAGCGAGCTCGGCCTGCTGCTCGACATCGATGGCGTGCTCTATGTCGACAAGCATCCGGTCGATGGGGCACCCGAGGCGCTCGAGCATTTGCGCGAGATCAGCCCGGGCGTGCGCCTGGTGACGAACACCACGTCGCGCTCGCGGCGAGAAGTCTTCGAGCAGCTCCGCGCGCTCGACTTCAAGCTTGTGCTCGAGGAGGTGCTGACGCCGGCTGCGCTGGCCGTGAGCCACTGTGAAGAGCGCGGCTATGAGTCGGTCGCGCTGCTCGTCAGCGAGAAGCTCCGCGAGGATCTCTCAGCGCTCGACGCTCGCGCGCGCGGCGAGGGCCGGGCGGTGGACGCGGTGATCCTCGGCGATATGGGCGATGGCTTCACACCGCAGGTGCTCAACGACGCCTTTCGGCTGATGATGGACGGCGCAGAGCTCGTTGCACTGCAGCACAACCGCTACTGGCGCCGTGCCGATGGACTCGTACTCGACGTCGGCGCCTACGCCTCCGCGCTGGAGTACGCGACCGGCCGCGAGGCGCATGTGGTGGGCAAGCCGGCGCGGGAGTTCTTTCTCGCCGCGATGGCTGACCTTGGCGTGGAGCATGCGCTGATGGTCGGTGACGATGTGGAGGCTGACGTCGGCGGCGCGATGGCAGCGGGACTCCCGGGCGTGCTCGTGCGCACCGGCAAGTTCCGCCACGACGCGCTGACCGCACGCGTCACGCCGACCGCGATCATCGACTCGATCGCGGATCTGCCCGAGTTGCTGAGCCGCCTGCCGCTCTAGGGCCGCGAGCGCGTAGGCGCTAAAAACGCCCGGAGGCCGCAGCAGCCGCTTCGGCTTCCGTGAGCTGCGCCTCGACGAGGTCTAGCCCCGCCTCCCAGAAGCCGGGGTCGGCAAGATCGATGCCGACGATCGCGCCGAGCTCCTCGGGGCTGCGCGAGCCACCCGCGGCGAGCAGCTCCATGTAGCGGGGCACTAGCTCAGGACCGGTCTGCTCGTAGCGCTGGTAGACCGACAGCGCGAGCAGTTGCCCGTAGGCGTAGGCGTAGACGTAGCCGGGGCTGCCGATGAAGTGCGGGATGTAGGACCACCAGCTGCGGTATCCATCGGTCACCTCGACGGAGTCGCCGAGCATCTCCTGCTGGCTCTCGGCCCACAGCTCGCCGAAGCGCTCCACCGAGATCTCGCCCTCGCCGCGGCGCGCGGTGTGGACGAGCTCCTCGAAGCGGTTCATCGCAACCTGGCGGAAGACGGTCGCGATCGTGTCCTCGAGGTTCTCCGCGAGCAAAGCCAGACGCGATGCGGGCGAGGAGTCCTCCTCGAGCAGCCGCCCGAAGACGATCGTCTCACCGAACACCGATGCGGTCTCCGCGAGCGTGAGCGGCGTGTGCTGGTGGAAGATCCCCTGGCGCGCTGCGAGCGCGAAGTGCACGCCGTGACCGAGCTCGTGCGCGAGCGTGAGCACGTCGCGGCGCCGTGAGGTGTAGTTCAGAAGCACGTAGGGGAACACCGCGGGCACCACACCCGCGCAGAAGGCGCCGCCGCGCTTGGCGGGACGCACCGGCGCATCGATCCGCTGCTCGTCGAAGAAGCGTTTGGCCAGCGCGCCGAGCTCGGGCGAGAAGGAGCCGTAGCATTCGAGCACCACCTCGCGTGCCTGCGCGAAGGGGTATGAGACCTCATCCTCGGTCACGGCCGCCATGCGGTCGTAGTCCGCAAGGCGCTCCACGCCAAGCAGCTTCGCCTTCAGGCGATACCAGCGACGCGCGATCTCATAGCGTCCGCGCACGGCCGCCATCAGCGCGGCCACGGACTCGTCGCTCGCCTCGTTGGCGAGGTTGCGCGCGGCCAGCCAGTGCGGGTAGCGGCGCAGGCGATCGTCGGTGGCCTTGTCGGCGAGCAGCGTGTTGAACAGGAAGGCGCGCGTACGCAACCCCGGCGCGAGCGCCGCGGTCACGGCCTCGGCAGTCGCGCGACGCGCCTCGCGGTCGGGCAGCGAGAGGCGACTGAGCGCTACATCGAGCGCGAGCGACTCTCCGTCGAGATCGACGCTGATCGCGGAGGTCAGCTCCTCGAACAGCCGTGTCCAGGCGCCCGCCCCCGTCAGCGCCTTCTCGGTGAGGATCTTCTCCTCCGCTTCAGAGAGCAGGTGCTCGCGGTAGCGGCGCACGTTGCGCAGGTGGTGCTCGCAGAACTCAAGGCCATCGCCGGCGAGCAGTGCCTCGGCGCGCTCATCGCTCAGCGCCGCCCACTCGAGCTCGAAGAACAGGAGCTTCGTCTGGATCTGAGTCTCCTGCTCCTGCACGCGCTGCAAGAGCGCACCGTTGGCCGGCTCAGCGGTGTCGGTGGAGAAGCGCAGCGCGGCGAAGTAGCCGGCGCGAGCGAGCAGCTCGTGGATCTCCCCGAGCTCGCTCATCGCGGCGGCGAGCGCGGCGCTGTCGAGCGTGTCGAGCTTGCCCGCGTAGCGCGCGGCGAAGCGCTCTGAGCGCTCGAGCCCCTCCTGCAGGCGTCGCTCGACGCCGTCGGTGCCCTCGCCGTCGACGAGCGGCTCGAGATCCCAGGCGGTCTGCTCGAGCTCGGGGTCGCTCGGCGCGGCTGTAGCTTGAGCCATGCGCGGGAGCTTAGCTACCGACCCGCACGATCAACGACTACTCGCTCGCGAGCGCGCCGAGCACGTCCAGGCGCGCCGCGCGGCGCGCCGGCAGCTGCGCGGCGAGCAGGCCCGCGAGCGCGGCCACGAACAGCAGCACGATCAGCGTCCCAATCGGGATCGCCGTCACGAAGCCCGATTCCGAGAGCGTCAGCGACGTGACGAGCACGGCTCCGATCACACCCACCACGAGCCCGAGGATGCCGCCGATCAGCGCGGTGATGATCGACTCGTAGCGGATCATCTGGCGGATCTGGCGGCGCGAGGTGCCGATCGCGCGCAGCATCCCGAGCTCGCGTGTGCGCTCGTAGATCGAGAGGATCAGCGTGTTGACGATGCCGAACAGCGACACGATCACCGACAGCGCGAGCAGCACGTAGATCAGCGCAAGCAGCGTGTTGATCTGCCCCGCCTGGTCCTGCTTGAACTGCGCAGCCGTACGTGAGCGTGCCTGCGGGAAGCTCGCGCCGAGCAGCTTGTTCACCGCGGGTTGGACCTGCGCGTTGCTCGCGCCCGCAGCGTAGGAGACGAAGTCGACCGCGTCGTCGCGCTGGCCAAAGCTTTCGCGAGCGAGCGGCAGGCTGATCGTGAAGTCGCCGAGCAGCCGCGCGTTGTCGTTGGCGATCCCGCGCACCGTCAAGGTGACGTGCTTGTTGGTGGGCGTCAGCATTGAGACCGTTTGACCGACCTTCAGGTGGTGCGACTTCGCATAGCCTTTGGTGAGAACCGTGCCGCTGGTACCCAAGCCAGACAGCGCCGCGTTCGATCCCTGCTTCCATTCCACGCGATAGGCCTGCAGGAAGGTGGCGGGGTCGATCGCCGTGATCGTCGAGTTGCTCGAGCTTCCGTGCGGGCGGCCGACCGTGAAGGCGATCGGCGTGACGCCCGCGACTCCCGGGATCGTGGCGCAGCGCAGGCGCCACGAGCGCGGGTATGCCCTGCTGGTTGTTGGGCTGTGAGTTCTCGACGATCAGATCGCCCGCGAATGAACGGGTGACAGCCTGATCGATCGTCGCCTTGGTACCGGCGGCGAGCACCGCCACGAAGGCGACCAACGCGATGCCCACGGTCAGCGCCGCGGCCGTGATCATCGTGCGCCCCGGCTGACGCATCGAGTTCTCACGCGCTAGCTGCCCCGTGATGCCGCGCCAGCTGACGAGCACGCCGATCGCGCGTGCGAGCGCCGGCACGACCCGGTAGCGCGGCGCTGGACGCTCGCCGCCACGACGCAGGCGCGCGACGAGCCGCACGCCGCGAATTGCGAACACGATGAGGAAGAAGACGCCGACGGCGGCGTTGAGGATCACCGAGAGGGCGGCCACCACAACGAGGTAGATGACGAAGCGCGCGATAAGCGCACGCCGTGTCGGCAGCGGGCGCGGCGGGATGCCGATCCCCTCGCGCATCGCGGCCAGCGGTGGCACGCGCGTGGCACGCAGTGCCGGCGCGAGGCCTGCGAGGATCGTCACACCGATGCCGACTACCAACGAGACGACGATCGTGCGTGTCTGTAGCACCGTGCCGCTGTCAGGCAGATCCGCGCCGAAGGCCTTGAACAGCTGGTTGAGCGCCGGCGCGAGCGCGATGCCGCCAAGCAGGCCGAGCACGGCGCCGAGCACCCCCAACAGCAAGCTTTCGATCAGCACCGCGCGCATGATCTGAGCGCGCGAGCCGCCAAGCGTGCGCAGCAGCCCGAACTCGCGCGTGCGCTGAGCGACGGTGATCGAGAAGGTGTTGAAGATGATGAAGGCGCCAACCACGAGCGATACGTAGGCGAAAACCAGCAGGAAGGTGCGGATGAAGCTGAGGTTTTTTTCCAGGTCCAGCGAGTCCTTCGCTGCCTGCTGAGCGCCCGTGCGTACGTTGACCGTGTGCGGTAGCACCGCGCGCAGGCGATCGCGCAGCTGCGCCGGCGTGACGCCCGCTTGCGCCGCTACATCGATCTGGTCGAAACGGCCCTGCTCGCCGAGCACGCGCTGCGCCTCCGCCAGGGTCAGCAGCGCCGTGCCCGCGCCACCGAAGGACTGCCCGCCGCCGAACTTCATGATGCCGACGATCGTGTAGCTCCTCGCCTGCGCCGAGCCCGCGACGATCATGCGCTCGCCGAGCTTCAGGTGCGCGCGTTCGGCGGTCGCCTGATCGATCGAGACTTCACCTGCGGTGAGCGGGAAATGACCGCTCGATCGGCGTGAAGGACTCAAAGCGCTTCGGCTCAGCCGCGGTGACGAAGGCAGGTGCACCACCCTTGGTCAGGCGCTTGCGGTGGAGGTCGAGGAAGCTCGCGGGCGTGAAGATCGCGCCCGCCGCTTCGGATACGCCGGGCGTCGCGCGCACCTGCGCGACCATCGCGTCGCTGATCGGCGAGGTCTGCGAGCGCGTTTCGCTGCCGAGCGCTTCGGTCGGGCTGATGACCACGTCGTTGCCCTTGTTGGCGACCTGGAAGATCCCTGCAAAGGCATGGTTGATCGTGTCGGTAAGCACGTAGGTGCCCGCCATCAGCGCCACCCCGAGCGCGATCGCGATGCCCGTCAGCAGCACGCGGAGCTTGCGCTGCAGGAAGCCGCGCAGAACCAGCTTGAGCATCAGCCGACGGACTTCATCAGGTCGAGCGCCTGCTCGGCCGTGACGGCGCCCCCATCGTGGACGATCTGCCCGTCGGCGAGCACCAGCAGCCGGTCCGCGAAGGAGGCCGCATGCGCGTCGTGGGTCACCATCACAACCGTCTGGTCGAAATCGTCAACGGCGTGGCGCAGCAGTCCGAGCACCTCATTGGATGCTTTCGAGTCGAGGTTGCCCGACGGCTCGTCGGCGAACACCACCGAGGGACGTGAGATCAGCGCGCGCGCTACCGCCACGCGCTGCTGCTGACCGCCGGACATCTCGGCGGGACGGTGGCTGAGGCGATCGCGGATCCCGATCGTGTCAACCAGCCGGTCGAACCACTCGCGGTCGGGCTTGCGCCCCGCGATCGAGAGCGGCAGCAGGATGTTCTCTTCGGCGCTGAGCACGGGCAGCAGGTTGAAGGTCTGGAAGATGAAGCCCGACACGATCACGCCGCAGCTGCGTGAGATCGCGATCGCCCAGCGTCGGTGAGCGCGACGCCCGCGATCTCGACCTCTCCCGAGGTCGGCCGATCGAGGCCCGCGAGGATGTGCATGAGCGTCGACTTGCCCGAGCCGGAAGGCCCCATGATCGCCGCGAAGCGTCCCGCCGGGAAAGTCGACCGTGACGCCCGCCAGCGCATCGACGCTAGCCTCGCCGGTGCCGTAGCGACGGTGCAGATCGACAGATGCGACGATCGTTCCCGAGGCGGTTGCGGCTTGCATGTTGTCCATCGCGCAACAGTGCGAGGCCCTTCGGAAGCACTACGAGGACGCCCGGAGCTGTATGTAGGATCGTCCGCCCGATGCACGAAACGAGCCCAACGGTCTTCTTGATCGCCCGCCCCTCGATCGATGAGGAGGGGATGCGCGGCTACCTGCGCGACGTCGGCGGGGAGTCCTGGCTCGAACGTCGCCTGGGCGAGAGCGAGCAATCGCCCAACGGCGGCGAGCTGATCGTCGAGTTCGGTGGCCGCGCCTGCTATCGCAGTTGGGAGCCGGGCTTGAACGCGAACGTCACGCAGTGTGCGCACCGACCAGCAGGAGTACTTCGCCAACATCCTGCGCTCGGCCCACGGCAGCGTGCTCGAGCACGCGAACTACTCTTTCGCTATTCGGAATTGTTCGAGAGTTTTCACCCACGAGCTTGTCAGGCACCGTGCCGGCTCGGCCTTCAGTCAGGAGAGCTTGCGCTACGTGCGCCTCACCGACATCGGCTTCCGCGTGCCGCCGGCGCTAGAGCCGGTGCGCGAGCAGGTGCTCTCGATCGTGGAGCAGCTCGAGGAGTTCCAGATAAGCGCTGCTGAGAAGCTCGGCATCGACGCGCGAGGGCGTGCCCTTCCACGTCAAGAAGGAGGTCACCTCCGCGCTGCGTCGCCTCGCGCCGATCGGCCTCAGCACCGACATCCTGTGGACAGCCAACGCGCGCACGCTGCGCCATGTGATCGAGATGCGCACCGCCGACGGCGCCGAGGAGGAGCTGCGGCTCGTGTTCGACAAAGTGGCGCGGATGATGCAAGCAGAGGCGCCCGGGCTGTTCCAGGACTTCGCCCGCCAGGAGGACGGCTCCTGGGTGCCCGAGCACCGCAAGGTGTGAGTCAGGCGTCCATCTTCTCGGTGCGCCAGGCGCCGAGGGCAGCAAAGATCCCCAGCCACGCCAGGAGCACCAGCAGGGCAGTTCCTTGACCCGATCGTCACGGAGGCGCCGCGGTCGCCGATGTGTACCGGGCTGAAGTGGGCGATGGCCTCGCTGAATAGTGCGTCACGTGCACTGCCGAGCGAGCTGATGTTGGAGAGCAGGGGGCTCGCGACGAGCTGCCAGCCGATCAGGGCAGTTACCGAAGCCGGCTTGGAGGTGCTCAGCGACGCGAAGCCGACGGCCACCACGCAGACCACGCCGCAGGCCATCAACGTGAAGGCCAGACCGTTGAGGATCAGCGTTCCATCAGGCGTCGAGGTGCCACCGGCAAAAGCGTATGTGCCGATCAAGATCAGCCCATAGCTCAACAGCGTCACCATCCAGCAGAGCGCCAATGCGGCCGGCACGCGCGAGGCGAACAGCGCCACGCGCGAGCGACCCGTGACGACGAGATCACGCCACACGCCCGCGGCGGCATCGCCTGTGCCCGCCTCCACGCCGATCAGCACGGCGGCAAGCGGGCCAAAGAACAGGCCCAGTAGTCGTACACCGTCGATGAAGCCCTGCATGCCTCCCGCGGGAGGGTGTTGCAGCGGCGTCGAGGAGTGCTGCGCGGCGCGGACCACATAGAAGAGCACGACCGGCGCAAGCGCAAGCACCAGCGCCCAGATCAAGGTGCTGCGCTTCTTGCGCAGCTTCAGCAGGTCTGCGTTGAACATCCTGAGGGCGAGCGTGTTCATGCCTGCACCTCCTGCGGCTCGGCGTCGAGTCTCGAAGTGATCTCCAGGAAGCGTCGCTCGAGGCTCTGGCGGACCGGCTCGAGCCGGCCGACCGCCAGGCCCTCGGTGACCAGACGCGCGTTCACGGCCGCAGCACCCTCCGATCCACCGCTCAGCAGCACCCTCAGCCCCTCATCGGAGCGGTGCGCCTCGTGCACCTCGGCCATTCCCTCGAGTAGCGCGAGCGCACGCACGGGATCATCCACACCGACGATCAGCTCGTGCTGAGCGCCGCCACCGACGAGCTCAGAGATCGGGCCCTGGGTAATCACCTTGCCGCGGTCGACGATCGCGGCGGCATCACAGATCTTTTCGACCTCGTCGAGCAGGTGCGAGGAGATGAAGACCGTGCGTCCCTCCTGCTCGACCATTGCGCGGATCATCTCGCGGAACTCTTGAATACCGCCGGGGTCAAGGCCATTGGTCGGCTCATCGAGGATCAGCAGCTGCGGATCGGCGAGCAGGCAGCGGGCCACTCCCAAGCGCTGGCGCATGCCGAGCGAGTAGCGCTTGACCTTCTCATCCGCGCGCTCAGCCAGCCCGACGCGTGCCAGCGCCGGCTCGATCCGCGCGTCGGCGTCGCGACCGCGCACCGCAGCCACGATCCGCAGGTTCTCGCGGCCGGTCAGGTGAGGATGAAAGCGTGGGTCCTCGACGATCGCTCCCACCCGTCGCAGCGCCGTTTCGCGCTCGGCGGGCACGGCATAGCCAAGCACGCGCATCACGCCCGCGCTCGCTGGCGTCAGGCCCAGAAGCATGCGGATCATCGTCGTCTTGCCCGCACCGTTGGGGCCGAGGAAGCCGAACGCGCAGCCGCGCGGCACCAGCAAATCGACGCCATCCACTGCCGTGCGCTCGCCGAAGCGCTTGCTCACGCCCTTCGCCTCGATGACGGCATCCTCACTACTGGATCCGCCCAGCTCCGCAGGTTGAACTGACATCGAACTCCTCGCTGTTTTGGTTTGCACGGCGACGCCAACTGTGACCCCTCCCGTGCGATCTTCCAATCGGGAATCACCCTTAGTGGAGGACCGGCGTCCCGCCGCCCACCAGCGTTCCTATTAGTACGTTACACGTTATAACATGTCACGTAGTATTTGCCCGTCAGTCGAGGCTGACAAGCTTCCTCTGCACGGCCCAGCGACTCAGCTCGTGGCGACTGGACAGCTGGAGCTTGCGCAGCACCGCCGAGACGTGCGCCTCGACGGTCTTTGCAGAGATGCCCAGGCGCTGGGCGATCTCCTTGTACATGTAGCCGCGCGCGATGTGGCGCAGCACCTCGCGCTCACGCGGCGTGAGCTGATCGAGCTCGGGGTCCTCGCCGAGCGGGCGCTCGTGCTGGCGACCCTCCGCAGCGAACGCGTCCAACACGAAGCCGGCGAGGCGTGGCGAGAAGACCGCATCTCCCCCGGCCACGCTGCGGACGGCTGCAGCCAACTCTGCCCCAGAGATCGTCTTCGTCACATAGCCGCGTGCTCCCGCGCGAATCACGCCGATGACGTCCTCGGCGGCATCGGATACCGACAGCGCCAAAAAACGCACGTCGGGCTGCTCGGCGGTGACGCGCTCGATCACCGCGACGCCGCCGCCGTCGGGCATGTGCACGTCGAGCAGCACCACGTCCGGCTGCTGCTTGAGGATCACGGCCACGGCCTCCTCGACGCTGCCTGCGTCGCCGACGACGGTGAGCTCGCCTCCCAGCTCCGCGCGCACGCCACTACGAAACAGGCGGTGGTCATCGACGATCACCACGCGCGGAGCCTCGCTCATGCGGGCGATCCCCGACCCATGACGAGCTCGATCTCGGTGCCCTGGCCGAGCGTGCTGTGCACCTTCGCGCGACCGCGATGGCGCTCCATGCGCGCGATGATCGAGTCGCGCACGCCGCGCCGGTCGGCCGGGATCGTGGCGGGATCGAAGCCAACACCCCGATCGCGCACGAACACCTCCACATGGTCCGCCTCGACCTCGGCATATAGGTCGACGCGCTCGCTGCCGGCGAACTTGGCGGCGTTGGTCATCGCCTCTCGCGCAGCCTGCACGATCGCCTCCAGCTGCTCGGTCAGCGGTCCGTCGCCAACGGTCACGACCTCGATCGGCACGCGATGGAGCTCCTCGACCTCCGCCGCAGCGCGCTCGAGCGCACCGGCCACGCTGTCGCTCGCGCCGCGCTCGCGGCCCTCCGAGAGCCAACGTCGCAGCTCACGCTCCTGGCGGCGGGCGAGCCCAGCTACCTCGCGGGGGTCGCCGGCGCGCTTTTGGATCAAGGCGAGCGTCTGCAGCACCGAGTCGTGCAGATGAGCGCCGAGCTCGGCGCGCTCCTGCTCGCGAATCCGCGCGGCGCGCTCAGCCGCGAGGGTTCGGCCCAGACGCAGGACCCACGGCGCGAGACCCAAGCCGAGCAAGCTCGCGACGATCGCGACCGCGCCAACGGCGCTGCCGAGGCTGTGCAGAACGCCGACGTTGTGCAAGAGCGCCGCTGAGGCGAAGGCGACGAGCAGGCCGCCGATGATCAGCCGCGGCGCGTCGATCCGGCGCGCACGACGCATCACTGCGCGCAGCGACAGACGGCGGTCGGAGTCCAGCTGTTCGGCTGCGCCCACGGTCGGTCGCCAGACGAGCGCCATCCCGCAAGCGCCTAGCACCAACGGCCAGACCAGCACCTCCGCGAAACGCAGGCCGGTCATGCGCACGGCGAACAGCACGCTGGCGACCGCGACGAGCGCCAACAGCGCCCTGCGCAGAGCACCTGGTGGGCGTGGCCGAGGCACGCTCTCGGGGGCGATTGGAATCAGCGCCCAAGCCAGCGCGTAGATCGCAACGCCGATCCCGCCCACCGCGACCAGCAGGGCCACCACGAGCCGCGCGAGCGTGATGTCGATGTTGAAGTGCTCAGCCAGCCCTACGCAGACACCACCGATCAGCCCGCGGTCGGGATGACGCACGAGTGGGTCGCGGCGCGACCTTGCCGAGAGGCGCTCGACGGAGGACATAGCTCAGATCATCGCAGCGGTGCCTGAACTCGCCATCAGGGATGTCCCCTACGCCGCCACCGCCGCCCCCGGCCTCGAGGCGCGCTGCTCCTCGAGGCCGGCGAGCGGAGAGACTCAGGCGCTCACGCGGTGACCCTGGAGCGTCGCGCTGCCTGAGCCTGCCAGGGGTGGCCCCGATCCTCCGTATGCCAAGGCAACAGGTAGGCCCGGTATGTGTTCACGCCGGCAGGGAACTCGGCGTTGAAGGCGAGGCGTCCAAAGCGATCGAACTCCGAGAAGTACGGCAGCGAGCCCCATCCCACGAACAGATGGCCATCCTGCGTGCTCTGCGCATTGCCCTGCGATGGCGCTGAAAGCCCCTCGGGCTGATTCTCAGATGCCACGAGCGTCGCGGTGTGCGCCCACTGGTTCAGCCGCACCGTCACCACCCGGCTGTAGGCGAGCAGCGGCGTGCCGGAGGACTCGTTGTCAAAGAGCGTGTAGAGGCCGTCGCCAAGGCTCTCCGGATCGTGCTGCCAGGCAAAGATCTCATTAGCGCCGTCGAGCACCTGCCCGGGAGCCGCCTTCAGCGCAAAGCTGCTGTTCTTCCCCCCAAGCTGCCAGATGATCTGCCCACTGAAGCGGTTGACCTTGTAGGTCGTCCAGGTATTGCGGGCGTCAATCAGCAGGCTGCCATCGCTATCGAGATGCACCGCGTTTATGTGGAACCAGTCCCACGGTGTGCTCGGCGAAGCCGGCAGCGGCTGCTCACTCTGGTTGAACGGAACGTGATCGGCGCTGTTCCACTGGAAGAGCACTTTTCCGCTAGCGATGTCGACCTCTTGCACGACGCCGTTGATCACCGTCTGGCTCGCGGAGCCCCCTATCGACGTGAGGTCCGCCGTTGCCGTGGTGTAGGAGAGGATCAGCGCGGTGTTCTGTGGGGTGATCAGGAACTCGTGTCCGTCAGCGCTCAGTCCGTTGCCCGCGTTGACGGTCGCGATCGGCTGGAAGCGATCGTTGTAGATGTAGTCGCTGCCTTTTGCGAGGCCACCGAGCCCCGTGCCCTGCCACCAGGTCAGAACGGTGCGGCCATCGAGGGTCTGGGGGCGGAAGTCCGACGCCGTCTGGCCGGGCGGGATCGCATGGAACCAGATCACGTTGCCGTGCCTATCGAGGATCTCGGGGCCGTTGTCGTAGCTGCTTTGATCGCCCGTCGGCGTGATGAAGATGCTGCCGCGACCACGGTCGCCGTCGCCGTGAGAGAGGATCGTGACCGGTGGCGGTGAGCCGGCCGCGAGGGCTGCGCCTGGTGAAGCGGCGAGCACCGCGAGTACTGCTGGGATCGCCGCGAGCACAACTGCCCACGCCCGCCTGGCGGGCGCGATTGCGTGGTTTGGATGGGAACGGCTGAGCATGTCTGCGTCCTCCTTGGTAGTGGAGGAACAGAAATAGCATAAATCTGATCATATTTATGAGGATTTGCTTGTGCAGGCTCTCAGTCGAGATCGCCGATACGCACGCATCTTCAATCCTCCTGCGCGCCCAGCTCCTTGACCTGCGCCTCGAGCTGCTCCATCACGGCTGGGTCGCGTAGCGTCGTCACGTCACCGAGCGCGCGGCCGTCGGCGATGTCGCGCAGCAGACGGCGCATGATCTTGCCCGAGCGCGTCTTCGGCAGATCCTCAGTCCAGATGATGCGCTTCGGTCGCGCGAACTTGCCGATGCGCGCGGCGACCGTTTCGCGGATGCCCTCGACGGTGCTCTCATTGCCCTGCAGATCGCCCTGCAGCGTCACGAACGCGACGATCGCCTGTCCGGTGTCCTCATCGTGCTGACCGATCACGGCCGCCTCGGCGACGTCTGCGTGCGCGACGATCGCCGACTCGACCTCCGCGGTCGAGAGCCGGTGCCCGGAGACGTTGACGACGTCATCGATGCGCCCGATCACCCAGATGTAGCCGTCGCTGTCGCGTCGCGCCGCATCGCCGACCAGGTAGGTCTCCTTGCCGAAGCGCTTGAAGTAGGTATCGATGAAGCGCTCCTGCTCCTTGTAGAGCGTGCGCAGCATCGAAGGCCAGGGCTGGGTCAGCACGAGCAGCCCCTGCCCCTCCTCGATCGGCTCGCCGCTTGACTCATCGCGCACCTCGGCAAACACACCCGGAAAAGGCTGCGTCGCTGATCCGGGCTTGGTCGCGGTGATGCCCGGCAGCGGTGAGATCATGATCGCGCCCGTCTCGGTCTGCCACCAGGTGTCCACGATCGGGCAGCGTTCTGCGCCGATCACCTTGTGGTACCAGAGCCAGGCCTTGGGGTTGATCGGCTCGCCGACCGAGCCGAGCAGGCGTAGCGAGGAGAGATCGTGTTTGTTCGGCCACTCCGCGCCCCACTTGATGCAGGCGCGGATCGCGGTCGGCGCGCAGTAGAGGATCGTGACGCCGTAGCGCTCGACGATCTCCCACCAGATGTCCTTGCTGGGGTAGTCGGGGGCGCCCTCCCACATCACCGAGGTCGCGCCGTTGCAAAGCGGGCCATAGACGATGTATGAGTGCCCGGTGACCCAGCCGACATCGGCCGCGCACCAATAAACGTCGCTTTCGGGCTTCAGGTCAAAGACATGGCGATGCGTGGCCGAGACGCCGGTGAGATAGCCGCCGGTCGTGTGCAGGATGCCCTTCGGCTTGGCCGTCGAGCCGGAGGTGTAGAGGATGAACAGCGGGTGCTCCGCGTCGAGCGGCTCAGCGGGGCATTCCGGGGGGGCCGCCGCGACGATCTCCTCGTAGTAGACGTCGCGGCCCTGCTGCATCTGACAGGGCGTGCCCTTGCTCTTGACGACGACGATCTTCTCGAGGCTCTCAAGATCGCCCATCACCTCATCGACGCGATCCTTCACGGGCGCCGTCTTGCCCTTGCGCGCCGCGCCGTCGACGGTGATCAGCACCTTCGCCTCGGAGAACTCCATGCGCTCGCGCACCGCCTCCGCGGAGAAGCCGCCGAAGACGACGTTGTGGGGCGCGCCGATGCGCGCGCACGCGAGCATCGCCACGACGACCTCGGGGATCATCGGCAGGTAGATCCCGACCACGTCCCCGGGTGCAACACCGAGCTCCTTCAGCGCGCTTGCGAAGCGTTCGACCTCCTCCAAGAGCTGTGCGTATGTGAGGTCTCGCTCATCGCCATCCTCGCCGCGCCAGTGCAGCGCGACGCGATCGCCACGGCCCGCGATCACGTGACGATCGAGGCAGTTGTAGGAGACATTCAGCGTGCCGCCCGTGAACCACTTGTAGAAGGGCGGGTCGCTGTCATCGAGGACGGTCGTCCACTTCTGAAACCAGTCGAGCTCCTGCGCCTGCGCAACCCACCAGCCCTGCGGATCGGCGGCTGCCTGCTCATAGATGCTCGGGTCGCTGAGCAGCGCCTGCTCGCGGAACTCGGCCGGCGCCTCAAAGCGCTCGACGCCCAGCAGCGAGGCGAGCTCCCGATCGAGACTCGCATCCGCGCCCGCGTCGGCATCGCTGCTCATGGCCTCAACACTACCCCCGCGAAGAGCGCTTGCGACGCTTTCGCGAGGAGGAAAGCGGCACGGGCGCCGGCGCTACATCCGCGCCCGCGGTAGCCACCTGCGCACCCCGTCCGGCGCCGGCGGCGCGCGAGGGCCACGGCCGGGCCTCACCGGCGAGCCACGCGGGCGGCTCGGCGTTGGGCCATTTGCCCATGAACAGGATGCCGACCATCACCATCCAGAAGGCCGGCACGATCTGGAGCTCCGGGCCGCCGATCGGCAGGAAGATCAACAGGCCGGTGAAGATGCCAAGCACACCCATCCAGCGCGTGATCAGACCCACGCGCATCGCGTTGATCGCGACCACGATCATGCCCACCGCTAGCGAGAGCCCCGCAAGCAACGAGATGTAGTCGACGATCAAGTTGGCGGTTCCCTTCGTCAGCGCCTGGTCGACGGCGTGCGCGCTGAAGTCGTGGCCGGTCGCGAAGCTGTGCGACTCGATCGCGCTGACGATCTGGTGCGCGACGCTCACCACCGCAACCGCGATCCCTCCGAACATCACAAGTGGGCGCGCCGCAGGCCAAGTCTGGCGACGGCGAAAGCGCGTCGCGGACAGCAGCAGCAGCAGGATCAGCGTCAGCGCCGCCACAGCGATCGCGGCGAGCACGCTGCCGGCGATCAGCGAGAAGGAGTGATGGCTGATGAACTTGACCTCGGCTGCGCGTGGGCTCACCGCCGGTTCGCTCACACCGGAGAGAGCCGGAGCGAGGCCCTGCAGCAACCCGACCGTCGGCGCGCCTTTGAGCGTGGACGCGATGATGATCGCGCTCAGCAGGTAGAGCAGTCCGCCGGCGAAGCCCGGCACGGCGAGCCGCTGGCGGCGCTCTGACTCGAAGGCAACCTGCTCTGAGATCTCGCTTGCGTTGGCCATGAGCAGCGCAGTCTATGATGCGGGCATGGATAGCGGTGGCCTCGGAGACCTTTTCGGCGATCCAGAGGAGCTCCAGCGGCGCCTCGCGGAGTTCGCCGAGCAGATGCAGGGCAACCAGCGCCTGGTCTGGGCGGACAACGCGATCAAGCTCGCCGTAGACATGACCGTGGCGGCGGTCGCGCGCGTCAACGTGCAAGGCAACGCCGAGGCACAGGCCGAGCAGATTCGAACGGTGATGGCGCTCGTCTTCCCCGAGGCCGTCGCGCTCGTGCGCGAGGCGCGCGAGGGCCTTCAGTAGCTCAGTAGCGAGCACGCGCGCTACGCCGCGTGGCGCGCGCAGGCTCGGTCGGCGGCTCATCGGGCGCCGGTGGATAGCGCGTGCGGGCTGCCTCTTGCGTGTACCCCGCCTCCCCCGCCTCCTCGGCGGCGCGCTCGGCATCGCGTGAGGCGCGCCCCGCGGAGATGACCTCCTTGAAGGAGCGAAAGCCGAAGATGAAGATCACCGCTCCGAGACCCGTCGCGGCGGTGAAGACGGCGATCGCGATCTGCTGGCCCACGGAGTAAGCGGCTACAACCGTGGTGGAGGCGCTCGCCGCGAAGACCTTCACCAGCAGCGCCTGCTGCACGCCGGCTCCGCCGGGCGTGAAGGGCACTGCGCCGGCAACCTGGTTGACGGCGAACACGAGCAGCACGTTCTTGACCGAACCGCCCACGCGAAAAGCATCGAGCAAGAACCAGAAGGCCGCAAAGCGCGCCAGCCAGGCGAGCACCTGCAGCGCGGCGACCTCGCGCAGGTAACGGGGCCTGTCGCTGAGGATCGTGAGGCCCTGACGCACGCGCGACCAAAACGCCTTGACACGCACGGAGAGCATTGCGAAGGCGACGAGCCCGAGCACACCCAGCAGCGTGATCAAGAACAGCGTCAGGCGGAAGTGCTCGGCCAGGTAGGAGATGTCGAAGGAGCTCAGTTTCGAGAAGTCGGGCGGCTTCGGGAACACTCCTTGCGTGAAGGCGAAGATCAGCACGAGCACGCCCACGGTCGCGTCGAAGATCGACTCCACGAAGAAGGCGGCCGCGACGGTCGGATAGCGCGAGCCGGGGATCGAGGAGCGCGTCAAGAAGAGCTTGATCACATCGCCGCCGCGCGCGGGCACGACGTTGTTGAAGCCCACCGCTGCGAAGTAGGCGCCCCACACGCGCCGCCACTGGAAGCTCGCCGCCGGGTAGGCAGCGCGCAGGCTGTGGAAGAAGGCGCGCGAGCGGATCGTGAGGTTCAGCCCGAAGAACAAGAGCCCGAGCAGCAGCGCGGGCCAGTGCACGGCAGCGAGATCGCTGAAGAACTGCCCCACAGCGTCGAAGAAGGAGCTGAGGCTATGGCCGAGCGAGGTCGAGGCGAGGAGCGCGGGCACAGCCTCAAGCGTACGGGGCTGCGGCGAGCACCACAGGCGTGTCTCGGAAACTCAGCCGAGCGCAGCACGCCGGCGCAGCGAAAGCACCGCGAGCAGTGCGAGCGCGAGCACGGCGGGCACAAACGCCAGCAGGATCGCATCAGCGCCCGGCCAGTGCACACCGAGCCCCTCGCCGGCGAAGAAGATGCCGTAGGAGCTGAGCATCACGCCGACGGCAAACTTCATCGTGTTCTCTGGCACGCGCGCGAGCGGCGCACGAATCGCGATGCCTGCGGCGACCACCACCGCCACCGCACATCCGGCCGCCACGCCGGCGAGCACGAGATGGTGTTGGTTGGCACCGAACGTGACCACGATCAGCGCGACCTCGAGCCCCTCGAGCAACACGCCTTTGCCGGCGACGAGGAACGAGTAGGGGTCCCAGCTCGGGTCTGCTCGCCCCGCCGCGCGCGCAGCGGCGAGTTCGCGCTGATAGGCGCTGCGCTCGTCGTGGAGCGCCTTCAGGCCCGCCGCGCGCAGAACGGCCTTGCGCAGCCACTGCAGGCCGAACAGCAAGAGCAGCGAGCCGATCACGAGTCGTAGCGCGTCGATTGGGAGCGTAAGCAGCGCGTTGCCGAGAGCCGCCACGATCACGACCAGCGCTGCACAGGCCGCTCCCACACCCATCAGCGCAGAGCGCCAACTGCGGGTGTTCCCGACCGCCAGCACGATCGTGAGCGCCTCCACCGCCTCGACGGCACAGGCCAGGAACACCGATGTGGCCAGCCCGAGCTGCGCTCCAGTCATTGGTGATGAATCTAGCGCTCGCCGCCACCGAGACGACGATGCGCTAGAACGGTGCTAGTGACATCCAGCACACGCTCTAATAAACGTCTGACGGTCGCGGTCACAGGCCCTACGGGCGAGATCGGCAAGGCGCTCGTAGCGGCGCTCGAGCGCACGCCGGAGGTCGGCCAGATCCTCGGCATGGCGCGTCGTCCCTTCGATCCCGCGAGCTTGGGCTGGAAGAAGGTCGCATACCGCCGCGGCGACGTCCTCAACCGTCGCCGTGTGGCAACGCTCGTGGAGGAAGCCGACGTGGTGGTGCACCTCGCCTTCATGATCATGGGCAGCGCACACGAGAGCCGTCGCGTCAACCTCAACGGCTCGCGCAACGTCTTCGAAGCCGCCGTGGCAGCCGGCGTCAAACGGCTCGTCTACGCCTCTTCCGTGGCCGCCTACGGCTTCCACGAGCAGAACCCACAGCCGCTCACCGAGGAGGTGCCCGCGCGCGGCACGGCCGAGCACTACTACTCAGCCCAGAAGGCCGAGGTCGAGGAGCTGCTCGCCGACACGCTGCACGCGAGCAGCACGAAGGCCTATGTCTTTCGGCCCTGCATCGTCGCGGGCCCAAACGCGCCGCTGTTGATCGACAGCCTCCCCTACACACAGATCTCCGCTCGCCTGCCGGGGCCCGTGCTGAGCTTGCTCGACGGCGTGCCGATCCTCAAGCCGGTGCTGCCCGATCCAGGCGTTCCCTTCCAACTCGTGCACCACGACGACGTCGCCGTGGCGATGCGCGCGGGCGTGCTCGGACGCGGAAAGCCCGGCATCTACAACCTCGCCGGTCCAGGTCGAGCTGAGCGTCAAGCAGCTGGCGGAAGCGCTCGGCTGGTACTCGATCCCGGTGCCCGAGCTGGCCGTCGATGCGCTCGCGGAGGTAATCGGGCGACTCGGCTTTCTGCCTGCGCAGGCACAGTGGATCGCGGCCTTTCGCGAGCCCGTGATCATGAGCACCGCGAAGGCCCGCCGGGAGCTGCGCTGGCGCCCCAAACACGACGCGCTGGACACGTTGCGCCAGACGATCACAGCAGCCCGCTTAGATCCTCTGATCCGCTAGAGGAATTCCACTTACTCCACCCGCCGCAGAGCGCCACGCGGGTGAATGTTGCGGCGCGTAGGCTTCGCCCGCATGAGCACCGCGAGGACCGACCTAAAAACGCCGGGGCCGCAGCGCGTGGCGGTCGTCACCGACAGCACCCCCTACCTCCCGCCGGCGCTGATCGAGGCGCGCCGATCACACAGGTCAGCCTCTACGTGGGTTGGGAGGCGCAGCTGCGAGCAGAGCACGAGTACCGCGATCTCGACGCCTTCTACGCGCGCCTGAGCGCCTCGCCGCAGCTGCCAAGCACCTCACAGCCCTCGATCGGCGACTTCCTGGCGGTCTACAGGCCGCTGCTCGAGGCGGGCCGCGACGTTGTCTCGCTGCACATCGCCAGCGGCCTCTCCGGCACCTGCGAGAGCGCGCGCGAAGCGGCGAAACTACTAGCCACCGAAGGCCATGCGGCAGCGTACACGTGCATCGACAGCCAGACCGGCGCGGGTGGCCTCGGCTGCCTCGTGGTTGCCGCTGCACAGCTAGCCGCCGAGGGCGCCGAGGCAGCGGAGATCGTCGAGGCTGTGCGCCGCACACGCTCCACGCTCGACATCTGGTTCTGCCTCGACACGCTCGAGTACCTGCGCCGCGGGGGCAGGATCGGCGCCGCGCAGGCGCTGCTCGGCACGGCGCTCAAGGTCAAGCCGATCCTCACCTTCGGCACCGAGATCGCACCCGCCGGGCGCGTGCGCACGCATCGTCGGGCATTCGAGCGCATGGTGAGCTACCTACGCGAGCTGCAGGAGCGAGGCGCTAGCGACTGGATCGTCCAGCACGCCCAGGCGCCGGGAGATGCCGCGGCGCTAGTCGCGGCGGGACGAGAGATCTTCGGCTTTGAGCCGCTGTTCTGCACGGAGGTCGGACCGGTGCTCGGTGCGCATCTCGGCGCGGGCATGCTCGTGGGCGGCATGACGAGGTCCTCGGCCGGCTAGATGCGCCCTTGGCGGATCCTACCGCGCAGCGCAAGCAGGTTGATGCGAAAGGGCTGATCGAACTCATAGCCGCCCCCCTCGAGCGGACGCGCGAGCCGTGCGAAGTCCGCATGCAATGCAGCCTCGTGCTCAGCGAATGCCACCGCGCGCTCCGGGTCGACGCTCAGCACTCGAGCGCGCAGCGCGTCGAAGTCGTGGTGGTGGACGACAAGGAGCCGTTCGTGGCAGGCGAGCCCTGCGAAGCGTCCCTCGAGCGCCCGCGCGAGCGCTTGCTGGGCGGCGCCGCGCACGTCGGTCTCGTCATCGAGGTGGCGCAGCATCTCGAAGGCTGAGCCCTCGGCGAGCGGCTCTTGCACGTAGAGCACTCCGCTCGCGCGGAGCACGCGCGCGGCCTCCGCGAGCGCTCGATCCATCGCGTCGACGGCGACGTGATGGAGGCTGTTGAAGAAGATCACGATGTCAAAGCTCGCATCGGGAAGTGGAAGCCGCTCGGCGTGGCCATCGAGATAGCGGCCCGATGGAGCCTCAGAGTCCGCGAGGCGCGCCCGCTCGAGCGCACCCGGCAGCGGGTCAATCCCCCACACACGCGCGCCGGCCGCCGATAGTCGGCGCACCAGCGCGCCCTCGCCACAGCCGACGTCGAGCACGTCACGGTCGCGGACCTCCAGCAGCTCCTCGAGGACTGCGGCGGGGCTGGCTATACGCTCGGCGGCGTCGCGTTTGCGAGCGCGCCCAGGACCTGCTCGTCGTGCTCCGCCGGCTTGACCTTGCGCAGCACGGTGGCGACGCGGCCGTCGCCGTCGATCACGAACGTGGTGCGCTCGTTGCCGAAATAGGTTTTGCCGTACATCGACTTCTCAACCCAGACACCGTAGGTGTCGGCAACCGTGTGGCCCTCGTCCGCGAGCAGCGCGAAGTTGAGGCTTTGCTTGTCGTGAAATTTCTTGACCTTCGCCACCGGATCAGGCGAGATCCCCAGCACCACCGCGCCGGCCTTCTTGTAGTCGCCGATGCGATCGCGCACGCCGCAGGCTTGGGTTGTGCACCCGGCGTATCTGCCTTGGGGTAGAAGTAGACAACGACCGGCTGGCCGCGGAAGTTGGAGAGCTTCACCCCGCGGCCATCCTGGTCGGGTAGCTCGAAGTCTGGGGCTGGCTGGCCTGGCTCGATCATGAGCCGGATCCTAGCTCGTGTCAGCGCAACAGCCGCGAGAGACGTCTGTCCTTGAGCACGCGCCCATCGGTCTGGCAGGTCGGGCAGTAGGCGATCACGTAGTCCTCGAAGTGCACCGCCTCGAGCGTGGTTGAGCAGCGCGGGCACGGCTCGCCCTCGTGGCGGTGTACCTGCAGCGGCAGCGGCAACTTGTCGGGGATCGGCAGGCTGACGCTCTGCTCGTAGTGCGCTAGCGCCTCGCCGAGCGTGCCCACGATCTGCTCACGCAGGCTCTCTGCCTCGCCCGCGTCGAGGTCGCTGCCGCGCTTGAAGGGCGAGAGCTTCGCGCGCCACAGGATCTCGTCGACCCACGAGCGACCGATCCCCGCGATCACGCGCTGGTCGCGCAATAGCGCGTGTAGCGGGCGCGGCACATCGAGGATCTCATCAAGTTGTGGTGGCTCCGGCCAGGCTTCCGGGCCGAGCGTCGCGAGCGCGGGGTCCTGCTCGAGATCCTCGCGCCTGAGCAGCTTCACCCAGGCAGCCTGCTTTGAGCCGAACTCGCGCAGGCGCAGCTCGCGCTCACCCTCGACGCGTACGAGCAGACGCGAGGTGCGATCGCGGGGTCCAGCACGCTTGTCATATAGCTGCAGACGTCCAGCGGACATCAGGTGCATGAGCAGCGTCAGATCGCCGCTCGCGTCGAGAATCAGGTGCTTGCCGCGGCGGCGAACCGCCACGACGCGCTGGCCCTCAAGCGCAGCCAGCGGCGGCTCGAAGGTCTTCAGCGCGTTGATCCCCGGCGCGAGCACCGACTCGATCTGTGCGCCTGCCAGCGCGCGGTCGAGCAAGCGCGCGGTGATCTCGACCTCAGGCAGCTCCGGCATCGCCCCATCGTAGGGCGTGACGCCTCCCTCGCAGCTCGTGGCCTCGATCGGCGGCCCTTCGTACTTGACGCCTGTCGGACTCACCCAGCGCACACGCCAGAGCTGCCCGCGTGTGGAGGTGTTCAGCCCCAGTAGCCGGCACCGTTGGTCGTGACGGTCTTGAACGTCCGATAGCTCTTAGCGCCTTTCAGGCGCACGAGCACCGTCACCTTGGTTGCGCCTGTGGTTGGCCGCACGAGGCCCCACAGCGAGGAGCCGTGAGTGCTCCTCGACACCGTCAACGGAACAGGCCAGCCGAAGTAGAGCGGCTTGCGCGAGCCGCTGACGTACTCAAGGCCCGTCTGGAAGCCGACGGTGCCGCCGTGCACGCTCGAGCCTGGAGCGCCGCCCACGGGGTCATCGCGCAGCAGATACTGCGAGAAGGCCGCCACGCGGGCGTTTGAGTAAGCGATGTGCTCGGCGATCGCGTCGAATTCAGCCTGCTTGGCGACCGAGACGCCGAGCTGCCTGTTTGGCTTGCTCTGCACCCCGAACTCCGTCAGGTAGATCGGCACGCGCGAGTTGATCGCGTGCGCGCGTGCTGCCAAGTCGAGGGCACGTGAGAGACGCGAGAGCGAACCGAGCGTGACACTGTCGGGCTGCGAGGAGACGTAGTACGGCCCCGCGGGCAGCGTGTAGGCGTGGTGGGCGTATCCGGTCACCGACAGCGCGCTGCAGGAGCCCGCTCGCTTGTATTTCGGCGTCAGGCACAGCGCGCTGCGCAAGAACGCGAGCGGCGCTACGTCGTGCAGCAGCGCCCTGGAGTGTTCCTTGCGCACGTTTACCGTCGTGTAGCCCGTCGGCGCCGTTTCGCCGAACAGCACGCGTGGGTGGGCGATGCCGCCGGCTTTGAGGCCTTCATAGCCCGCCTGGAACAGGCCACGGTAGATCCGCGGCGAGGCCGGTTCGCCCTTCGAGGTCCACTGCGGCAGCAGGAAGGCAGGGTGGTTCGGCTCGTTCCAGATCGCAAAGAGCGAGACCTGCGAGCCGTAGTGGCGCCCCACCGCGGTCATGAATTCCTGGAAGTCCTTCTGGCCGGGGCGCGTGATGTAGGGCGCCTTCTTGTTCGAGGTCGCCCAGCGCGGTGCGGGCGAGGTGACGGTCAGCAGCACCGGCCAGTGCAGGCGAGCGGCTTCCGCGATCAGCGCGTCGTATTCGCCCCACGCATAGTTCGCGGGGTTCGTCGCATCGAAGCTCGGGCGCGTGGCGCTGTCGCGGCCGGGCGCCACGCTCCACCAGTAGAGCTCTACGCGCAGCGCTTTGACGCCGAGCGACTGCAGTTGGGCGATCACCTTGGCGCGGCTCGCCGGTTCGAGCAGCTCGCTCGAACCCTCGAAGAAGGTCAGCTGGGAGTGGGAGGCCAGCGCCTGTGGGGCGCCTGCGGCGCCTCCCAGCAGGGCGAAAGTGGCCAGGGCGATGGTGAGCGTGCGAAGTTTGGACATGGTGGCTTGAGACACCTCAGCGCAGAGAAGGTTGCGGTGTTTGTACGGTTCGTTGCCGTGAGCGCTCCGATTGCACCCGACGACATAGTGCAGACCGCTGCGGACGGGCAGGCTAACAGCCGTGTTCCACTGCTCGTACTCGAGCCGCTCGAACGTTTTCTCGACGCCAACGGCATTGGCAGCGGCGAGATTCATGCAACGCCGATCGGCGAGGGCCACTCGAACATGACCTACCGGATCGAGCGCGGCGGCAGCGAGGTCGTGCTGCGACGCCCGCCGCGCCCGCCGCTTCCGCCCAGCGCGCACGACGTCTTGCGTGAGGCGCGACTGCTGAGTGCGCTCGCCGACACCCCAGCGCGCGTGCCCGGCGTCCTTGCGGTATGCGCCGATGAGCAGGTGATCGGCGCGCCCTTCTACGTGATGGAGCTAGTCGAGGGCGAGGTGATCGTCGCGAGCCTGCCCGATGCGCTCGACACGCCAGAACAGCGACGCCGGATCGGCGAGGAGTTGATCGACGCGCTGGTCGAGATCCACGGCGTCGATTGGCGCGCCGCGGGCCTCGAGGGCTTCGGCAAGCCGACCGGCTATCTCGAACGCCAGCTGCGGCGCTTCACGGGCCTGTGGGAGCTCAACAAGACGCGCGAGATCGACGCGGTGGAGAACGTAGGCAAGTGGCTCGCCGAGAACCTGCCCGACTCTCCCGAGGCGACGATCGTGCACGGCGACTTCCGCCTCGGCAACACGATCTTCGCGGGCGGCGCCCCCGCGCGCCTGGAGGCGGTGCTCGACTGGGAGATGGCGACGATCGGCGACCCGCTGGCCGACATCGGCTACCTGTGCATGATGTGGACCGAGGCCGGCGATCCCGCCAGCGGCCTGCGCGAGCACCTCGGCACCGTCACCCGCGCCGAGGGCTTCCCGACGCGGGCGGAGCTGATCGAGCGCTACGAACAGCGCTCGGGGCGCTCGATGAGCGACATCCGCTGGTACACCACGCTCGCGATCTGGAAGAGCGTGGTGTTCATGGAGGGCAACTACAAGCGCGCGATCGCCGGCACGACCGACGACCCCTACCTGCGCCAGTTCGGCGACGGCGTGCTCGAGCTGGCGAGCCAGGCCGAGGCGGTGGCGTATGGCGCCTGATGAGGATCAGGCCGGAGCGGCGAGCACCCGCAGGGGCCTGCTGATCGATTGGGGCGGGGTGCTCACGACCAACCTGTTCGCCTCCTTCCACGCCTACTGCCTGGAGAGCGACCTCGACCCCAAGACCCTGATGGGGCGCTTCCGCACCGATCCCGCCGCGCGCGAGCTGCTGATCGCGCTCGAGACGGGTGAGATGGATGAGCTCGAATTCGAGCTCAAGTTCGCCGCGCTGCTCGAAGTCGAGCCCGACGGCTTGATCGATGGCCTGTTCAAGGGCGTGCAGCCAGACATCGCGATGGTCGAGGCGGTGCGCCGCGCGCACGCGGGTGGCATCCGCACCGCGCTCGTCTCGAACTCATGGGGCGTGCACCGCTATCCGCACGACATGTTCGAGGAGCTTTTCGACGGCGTGGTGATCTCCGGCGAAGAGCGCATCCGCAAGCCCCACCCACGGATGTACGAACTGGGCGCCGAACGCGCCGGTCTCGCGCCCGAGCTGTGCGTGTTCGTCGACGATCTGCCCTTCAACCTCACGCCCGCCGAGGAGCTCGGCATGGCGACCGTGCTCCACACCGACGCCGAGGAGAGCATCCCGAAGATGGAACGCCTGCTGGGGATTGCCCTGCGCGACGCGGCTCCAGCCGCGCCGCAGGGCTAAGACCTAGGCCCGCTTGCCCCGCCCGTACATGAACTTGAACACACCGGCGAGCATTTTCGAGGTGCGTGACTTGTAGGGGTACATGAAGAGTTCCTTCTTCATGCCCAGGCGCGTCACCACGATCGCCTGCTGTGAGCAGTACTTGCGGATGCCGCCCGCGCCGTGGCGCGAGCCGAGGCCCGATGCCTTCGCTCCGCCCATCGGCAGCTCGAGCACGGTGTAGTTGATCATCGCGTCGTTGACGTTGGCCGCGCCGGCCTGCAGACGCCGCGCGATCGCCTCACCACGCGCGGTGTCCTTGGAGAACACCGAGGCGCCGAGGCCGTAAGGCGAATCGTTGGCGAGTCGTACCGCCTCGTCAGCGTCGCGGACCTTCATGATCGGCAGCGTTGGCCCGAAGGTCTCCTCGGTCATGCACTTCATCGTGTGGTCCACGTCCACGAGCACCGTCGGCTCGTAGAAGCGCCCTGCGCCCGGGACCTCATTGCCTCCGGCGAGCACGCGCGCGCCCTTCTGCACCGCGTCCGCGACGTGATCCTTGATCGTCTCCAGCTGCGGCGGAAAGGTGATCGCGCCGACCTCCACCGAGCCGAAGCCTTCGGGCTTGCCCACACGCAGCGCGCGCACCTTCTCAGAGACTTTGGCCACGAACTCGTCGTAGACGGGCTCCTCCACGTAGACACGCTCGATCGAGATGCAGGTCTGGCCCGCGTTCTGCATCGAGTAGTAGGTCGCGAAGTTCGCCGCGCGCTCGAGATCAGCGTCGGCCAACACCAGCATCGGGTCCTTGCCACCGAGCTCGAGCGATGCCGGAATCAGTCGGCGCGCAGCTGCTTCGGCGACCTTCGTGCCGGTCTTGGTGGAGCCCGTGAACATGATCATGTCGACGTGCTCCACGAGCGCCGCGCCAGTCGCACCGCGTCCCGTCGCGATCTGCAGGACGTTCTCGGGCAGGCCGCACTCGCGCAGGCCTTCGGCCATCAACATCGAGGTCAAAGGCGTGACCTCAGAGGGCTTGAGGATCACGCTGTTGCCCGCCATCAGCGCCGGGATGCAGTCGCCGAAGGAGTTCGTCAGCGGGTAGTTCCAGGGGCCGATCACGCCGATCAACCCGAGCGGGCTGTGACGCAGGATCAGCTTCTTGCCCTTGACGAGCACCTGGCTGGACTTGACGGACTCATCAGCGAGGTACTCGGGACCCTGCTTGGCCCAGAAGCCAAAGGCGTTGCCCGCGTAGCCGATCTCGGCGAGCTGAGCGTCCTCATAGGTCTTTCCCGTCTCGGAGACGATCGTCTCGACCACACGCGTCGCGTTGTCCATCAGCCACTTCTGCGCGCGTACCAGTACGCGCGCGCGTCCGTCGAAGCCATAGGCCTCCCACTCGGGCTGTGCCGCGCGCCCACGCGCCGCCATCTCCGCGACCGCCTCGGCGCCCAGATCGGGGACCGTCGCGACGGTCTCGCCCGTCGCGGGGTTCTCTACGGCTATGCCCTCGCCGGCGCCGATGATGCCGTTGTGCTGGCGGATCTCCGATCCGTCGGGAAGCTGCTGCTCGACCGTGGCCATCTGACCCCTCCCTGCTAGTTCGCTCGTAGCAAAGAGACTACTCCGACCAAGCGGCCGAGGCAGGGCCTACTCAGATAGCTCGATCGAGGCGATGCCCACTGGCTCCGCGGGCTGGTCGCGTCCGTCGGTGGGAACCGCCTCGAGCTTCTCGACCACGTCCATCCCCTCCGTGACCTGCCCGAAGACCGTGTGCTTGCCGTCGAGCCAGGGGCAGGCGTCGGCGGTCACGATGAAGAACTGAGAGCCGTTCGTGTCGGGCCCCGCATTTGCCATCGCAAGCGCGCCGCGCACGATCTTGTGCGGGTTGATCTCGTCCTCGAAGGTGTAGCCCGGACCGCCGGTGCCCGTGCCGAGCGGGCAGCCGCCCTGGATCATGAAGTCTTTGATGATCCGGTGGAAGCTGAGGCCGTCGTAGAAGCCGTCGGCCGTCAGCTTGCGGAAGTTCTCGACCGTCTTGGGCGCGTCCGCGTCAAAAAGCTCGAAGACGATCGGACCCTCTGTGGTTTGCATCGTGGCAGTTGACATCGGCCTACTCTACTTCAGGTCTGCGGGGCGGAGGCGAGCCCGAGGAACACGAGCAGCGACCTGCTTAGCGCTACGAGCTCCTCGTCGCGTAGTTTGCCAAGACGTTCGCCGAGGCCGGACCTCGGCACGGTGGTGACCTTGTCGACCATGAGCTGACTGCGCTGATCGAGGCCGTTGTCTTCGGATGGATCGATCGGAAGCCTGAGGAGTGGAGCCTCGACGGGACTCGTGGTGAAGGGGCAGACAGTGACCGACGCGGTGGCGTCGAAGCGATCGTCCTGAAGAATGACGACGGGGCGGGGCTTGCCGGCGTAGGCCCCTCGCGCGGCCGCCGTGTAGATCTCGCCGCGCGTCACAGGGAGGAAGCTTTTTCGTCCTCGGCCTCCCACGGCGAGGAGATCGCGTCAACGAAGGCCTGATCGTCTGCCTCGCGTTCGCTCGTCGAGATCGCGACAGACTGGCGGTGCGCCTCCGCAATGAACTCGGGGGCTCGTACGTCTGGAACCCAGATCTGGAGTGGGCGCAGTCCCTGACTGCGCAGACGCTCACGGTGTTGGCGCACCCGATCACGAGTCGACGGCATACCAACCAATGTTACATGTAACGGACGATTCGTCAAGGCGCCCGAAGGCGTCGAGGTCCCACCTGAGCCTTGCTACACCCGCTGCAGGCTGAGCGTCCGGCCGCGCACGTCCTGGCCGTCGAGCGCCTCCATCACGCGCTCGGCCTCACCGCCGGGCACGGACAGGAAGGAGAAGCGCTCGAGCACGAGCACGTCGCGCACGGCCTCGCCGTCGAGGCCCGTAGTGGAGGTGACCGCCGCGACGATGTCCGCCACGCGCAGCCCCGCCGCCTTGCCACCGCCGAGCACGAGCTTGACGTAGGGCTCCTGCTCGTCGCGTCGGGAGATGCGCGGCTTGGAGTGCCGGCGTGGGCGCTCACGCACGGGCGTCGGCGCGGCCTGCGCCCCCTTCTCCCACTGCGCCACCGAGGTACCGATGTGGCGTTCGATCGCCTCCAGCTCACGCTTCTGGCGGTCCTCCACGAAGGTGATCGCGCGGCCCGAGCGGCCAACGCGTCCCGTGCGCCCGATGCGGTGCACGTAGGTGTCGGGCGAGGTCGGCACGTCGTAGTTGATCACGTGCGTGACCGTTGAGATGTCAAGTCCCCGCGCCGCCACGTCGGTCGCCACGAGGATCGGCACGCGCCCGCCCTTGAAGGCCAGCATCACGCCGTCGCGCGAGCCCTGTGACATGTCGCCGTGCAGCGCACGCGCGTTCATGCCGCGGTCCTTGAGGATGCGGAACAGCTGATCGCAGCGGATCTTCGTGCGCACGAACACGATCGCCTGGTCGGGTTTCTCCGCGCTCAGCACCTCGACGAGCTTGTCGGCCTTGTTCTTCGTCTCCACGGGCAGCTGGAACTGCGCGACCGTGTCGATCGTGAGCGTCTCCGCCTCGACCTTGATGACCTCCGGGTCATACATGTAGCGGTCCGCGAGCTTGCGGATCGGCGGCGGCATCGTGGCCGAGAAAAGCGCCGTCTGGCGGCTGGAGGGCGTGAGCGAGAGGATCTTCTCGACGTCCTCGAGGAAGCCCAAATCGAGCATCTCGTCAGCCTCGTCGAGCACCATGAAGCGGCAGTCGTGAAGCACTAGCGAGTGACGCGAGATCAAGTCGAGCACGCGCCCCACGGTGCCCACCACGACGTGGCCGCCGGCGCGCAGTTGCGCCTGCTGCGTGCGAATCGGTGCGCCGCCGAAAACCGCCACGACATCGATGCCCGAGTGCGCTCCGTAGGTGCGCAGCGCCTGCGTGACCTGGATGCAGAGCTCGCGCGTCGGCGTCAGCACGAGCGCCTGCACGGAGCGCTCATCGGCGTCGATGTACTCCATGATCGGCAGCCCAAAGGCGGCCGTCTTGCCCGTCCCCGTCTGCGCTTGGCCGATCACGTCACGACCTTCGAGCAGCGACGGGATCGCCTGCTCCTGGATCGGGCTCGGCGACTCGTAGCCCACATCGCTCAACGCGCGCAGTATTGGCTCGGATAGGCCGAGCTCGGCAAATGACTTGGTCATGACGGTAGAGATGAGAGCTTAGGCGGCCGGGTCGAGCAACAGCTTGCCGGTGCTGCGCCGCTCGCGCAGATCGATCTGCGCTTGCGCGGCCTGCGCGAGTGGATAGGTCTGCCCCACGAGCGCGCGCAGCTCGCCGCGGGCGCTGCGCGCGAACAGATCGGCGAGCGCCTCGGCGAACATGCCCGGACGGGCAAGGCAGTGAAACAGGTAGAAGCCCACCACCGCGCGCGAGTGGCGCAGCAGCGAGCCGGTGCGCACCGTGTTGGGTTCGCTCGTGGCGATCCCATAGGCCACGATCCGCCCGAACGGCGCCAACGCTTTGTAGGAGGCGTCGAAGACCGCGCCGCCAGACATCTCAAAGACGACGTCCACCTCCGCGCCGCCGTTGGCCTCTAGCAAGCGCTCGGTGAGCCCCTCCGCAGCGGGATCGATCGCCACATCGGCGCCAAGCTCACGCGCGGTCGCACGCTTGGGCTCGCTCGAGGCCGTCGCGATCACGCGCCCAGCTCCGAACGCATGGCCAAGCTGCACGGCCAGCGAGCCCACGCCTCCTGCGGCGCCGTGGATCACGACGCTCTCGCCATCGGCCACGCGGCCGGAGGTCCGGTACAAGTGCCATGCGGTCGTGCCCTGGATGATCATCGCGAGCGCCGTGCCATCGTCGATGCCATCGGGGATCGTGAACACGTGCTGCTGCGGCGCGAGCGCGTACTCCGCGTAGCCGCCGCTACCCACGAGCGCCACGACGCGCTCGCCGGTGTCCTCGCGCACGCCGGCCACCTCGCCGCCGGGCACGAGCGGCAGCGTCGCCTTCTGGAGGTAGGAGTTGGTGCGTGTGTGCGTGTCTGCGAAGTTCAGTCCCGCGCGCGTGACCCTGATCAGAACCTCGCCGACGCCCGGCTCGGGGCGCGGTAGCTCGGTGAGCTGCAACACCTCGGGTCCGCCGAACTCGGTCATCTGAATCGCTCGCATTGCGGCCGAGGCTAGCGGAGTGCCGCCAGCTCCCCGGTGCTCTAAGGTGCGCGCCGATGCCCATCACCGTTGTCGGATCGATTGCCTATGACACCGTCAAGACGCCCTTCGGCGAGCGCGAGCGGATGCTCGGCGGCGCCGCCGTGCACTTCGCGCTCGCCGCGTCCTTCTTCGATGAGGTACGCGTGGTGGGCCCCGTCGGCGAGGACTTCGGCGAGCAGCAACTCGCCACGCTGCGCGCGCGCAGCGTGGACGTGTCAGACGTCGAGCAGGTAGCGGGCGGCAAGACCTTCTTCTGGCAGGGCGAGTACGGCTGGGATCTGAACTCGCGCGAGACGCTCGACACGCAGCTCGGCGTCTTCGAGGCCTTCAAGCCAAAGCTCTCCGAGCAGTCGCGCTCGAGCGATGTCTTGTTCCTCGCCAACATCCAGCCGGACCTGCAGCGCGAGGTCCGCGCGCAGCTGCCCGATGCGCGCTTCGTGGCGCTCGACTCGATGAACCTGTGGATCGACATCGCGCGCGAGTCGCTACTCGCAGCGATCGCGGCCGTGGACTGCGTGATCCTCAACGACGCCGAGCTACGCCAGCTCACCGGCAAGCCGAACCTCGTCTCAGCGGCGCGTGAGGTGC
Organism: uncultured Solirubrobacterales bacterium; assembly: GCA_963785435.1. Taxonomy (GTDB): domain Bacteria; phylum Actinomycetota; class Thermoleophilia; order Solirubrobacterales; family Solirubrobacteraceae; genus Palsa-744. The sequence goes on along the minus strand of CAWAVE010000005.1, from coordinate 600,600 downwards.
TCTCCTGGGGGCCAACCAGCCCCGCTGCCGGCGAGCCGCGCAGCCCGAGCGTGATCGTCGCCAAGCAGGGCGAGTACGGCGCTGCGCTCGTCACACGCGAGAGCTTCTTTGCGCTGCCCGCCTATCCGCTGGAGACCGTGATCGACCCGACCGGCGCCGGCGACACCTTCGCGGGCGGCCTCATCGGCTACATCGCCGCGCACCCCCAGGAGGAGCTCTCAGACGAGCTGCTGCGTCGCGCGATGGCGCACGCCACCGTGCTCGCCTCCTTCAACGTCGAGGAGTTCGGCACCGAGCGCATCGCGCGCCTGAGCGGCAAAGAGATAGTCGCGCGCCTCGGCGAACTGCACGCGATGACGCAGTTCAGCGGTGCGCCGCTACAGCTGCGCGGCTGAGCGCTTGTACGGACGCGCGAGCAGGTATACGATCGGCGAGCGTGACCACCTGGACGTTCATCTGGCTGATGTTCCTGCTGAAGATCCCGATCGTCGGCCTGTTCCTGATCGTGCGCTGGGCCGTGGCGCAGACTCCAGACCTCGACATCACCTCCGAGCAGGACGGCGGCGTCGGGCCGCGACCCAGGCCGCATCACCCCCACCACCCGCGTGCGCGCCTACCGCGCAGGCCTCGCCGCGGCCCTCACGGCGAGCCGGCGCCGAGCGCGCCTCCACGCACGCGCGCGGTCGTATCGCCCCAGCGTCTGCCGCGCGGTTGAGCGACATTTCCAGCTCGCCTCGCAGCGCTGCGCCGGGATGTGGCCGCCGGTCGCGCATAATCGGAGTAAGAGCATTCGAACCCGCGGATAGGAGATCCAGATGAGCACCGAGGAGTCGACGATCACAGCCAGCACCGCGGATGGCGCGACCCAGTCGGGCTCAACCGCCAACGGAGTCGATCCCGACAAGGGCGGCGAGGGCTCGCTGAGCGTCACCGACAACCGCACCGGCCAGACCTACGAGCTGCCGATCTCCGAAGGCACGGTGCGCGCAACCGATCTGCGCCAGATCAAGGTCGACCCCGACGAATTCGGCCTGATGGCTTACGACCCGGCCTACATGAACACCGCCTCCTGCCGCAGCTCGATCACCTACATCGACGGCGACGCGGGCATCTTGCAGCACCGCGGCTATTCGATCGAGCAGCTCTGTGAGCACTCGAGCTACCTCGAGGTCGCCTATCTGCTGATCAACGGCCGGCTCCCCAACCAGACCGAGCTGGCGGGCTGGGTGGACGAGATCACGATCCACACCTTCGTGCACGAGAACGTCAAGGACTTCATGCAGGGCTTCCGCTACGACGCGAACCCGATGGGCATGCTCGTGGCCTCCGTCGGCGCGCTCTCGACGTTCTACCCCGACGCCAACAAAATCCACGACGAGCGCATCCGCGCGATCCAGATCATCCGTCTGCTCGCCAAGATGCCCACGCTCGCAGCATTCGCCTTCCGCCACAACATGGGTCAGCCCTACGTCTACCCCGACAACGACCTCAACTACGCGGGCAACTTCCTGGGGATGATGTACAAGATGACCGAGCTCAAATACGAGCCCGATCCTCGCCTCGAACGCGCGCTGGACGTGCTCTTCATCCTCCACGCCGACCACGAACAGAACGCCTCCACGAGCGCCGTGCGCGCCGTTGGCTCAACCCAGGTCGACCCCTACTCGGCCGTCGCCGCGGGCGTTGCGGCGCTCTATGGACCGCTGCACGGCGGCGCCAACGAGCAGGCGCTGCGGATGCTCAAACGGATCGAGACCGTCGAGAACATCCCTGACTTCCTAGCGGGCGTGAAGGCAGGCAACGAGCGCCTGATGGGCTTCGGGCACCGCGTCTACAAGAACTACGATCCGCGCGCGCGGATCATCCGCAAATACCTCGACGACGTCTTCGAGGTGCGCGGCAAGAGCCCCCTGCTCGACGTAGCCACCGAGCTCGAGAAGCGCGCGCTCGATGACGAGTACTTCACCTCGCGCAAGCTCTACCCCAACGTCGACTTCTACTCAGGGCTGATCTACGAGGCGCTCGGCCTGCCCGTCGCGATGTTCCCCGTGATGTTCGCGATCGGGCGCACGAGCGGCTGGATCGCGCAGTGGAAGGAGATGGTCAAAGACTCAGACCAGAAGATCGCGCGGCCGCGGCAGATCTACACCGGCGAGCGCGACCTCGACTACATGCCGATCGCCGAGCGCGGCTAGAGCACGAGGCTCGCGCCATTGCGCCTGAGCCAGTCGCGGTCGGCGCGGTAGTCAGGCCAGCGACGCTCCAACAGCTCCCAGAAACGCGCCGAGTGATCGAGCACCTCGAGGTGGCAGACCTCGTGCCAGACGACGTAGTCGAGCACCCGCTCGGGCGCGAGCAACAGGCGCCAGTTGAAGCTCATGCGCCCGCTCGCCGAGCAGGACGCCCAACGGGTGCGCTGGGCGCGGATGTCAAGTCCCGTGTAGGTGCTCCCGGCCAACTGTGTGGCGCGGTCGAGCCGTGGCACGATCTCGCTGCGCGCCGCGCGCCGGAAGAAGCGCTCGAGCGCCGGGCGCGGATCGGCGCCCGGAACGAGCAGGCGCTCGCCGCTGCGGTGCACGCGCGTACGCCCCTGCTCGGGCACGAGCTCGAGCGTGCTCCCGAGGTAGGGCACCGTGCCCGCCCGCGCCGCGACGAGCGCCAGCGCCTCGCGCGCCTCTGAGAGGCGGCGCTCGATCCACGGACGCAGCTCCAGGACCGCAGCCGCCGCCGCGCGCTCGGGCGCGCGTGCGGGCAGCACGACCTCGACGCCGGAGTGGGCATGCACGTTGACGCGCACGCGGCGCGCACGAGCAGAGCGGCGCACGGTGTAGGGGATCTGCGTCTGGATCTGCGTCATGGCTTGCCCACCCTAGGGCCTGCGGCGGGCGTCGCCGCAGCGGCCTGGAACTACATAGGCTTGCTGGCATGTCCGACGATAAGGAGCCCGCTGCAGTCAAGCCGCTGACGCTCGACGAGGAGCTTGCTCGGCGAGGCCGGCTACGCCATGATCACAGGCGGCGGCCCCCGGGTTGATGGAGGCGGCCAACCGCGGTGCGCACGATGCGGGCGCGCGCTGTCGATCGGCTGCAACATCGAGCTGTCGCACGCAGACGCAGAGCAGCCCGCATAATGGCGAGCACGATGCCAAAGTCGATGGTGAAGCTGCCGCGCGATCTGCGCGCGCCCTACGAGGTCTATCTCAACGGCGTGCCCCAGCAGCTCGGCGTCGACTTCAACGTGCGCGAAGGCTCACTCGTGTTCGAGCGCGAGCTGCGCAAGGACAAGATCAGCGGCTGGCGCTGGCTGCTCGGCGCCTGGGGCGTGGGCACCTACCGCCAGAACGACTCGGTCGACGTCCGCTACGAAGCCGCAGACGGCTCGCCGCGCGTGGCGGAGGGGCTCGAGATCGAGCCGGGGTAGACCGCCTTCTCCCACGGTTTGGCGAGCTTCAGCGCGCTCAGGATCGCGCGCGTGGCGGGCGATCGGTTGAGCGTGTAGAAGTGGATCCCCGGCGCACCCGCGGCGAGCAGCTCGGCGCACTGCAGCGTGGCGTAGGCGACGCCGAAGTCGAGCACCGCCTCGGGGTCCTCGCCGCGGGCGTGTAGCTCTGCACGCAGCCCCTCCGGGATCGCTGAGCCGCACATCTGCGCCATCCGCTCGACCTGCCCAGCGCGCGTGATCGGCATGATGCCCGGGATGATCGGCACGCTCACGCCCGCCTCGCGCGCGCGAGAGACGAAGTCGAAGTAGTAGTCGTTGTCGAAGAACATCTGCGTGATCAGGAAGTCCACGCCCGCCTGTGTCTTCTCGGCGAGGTAGCGCAGGTCGCTCTCGGCGCTCTCGGCGTGTATGTGCGTCTCCGGAAAGCAGGCCGCGCCGATCGCAAACGGGTAGTCGCCGGCGATCAGCTCGACGAGCTCGCGCGAGTACTCGAGCCCTCCCTCTGTCTTCCTCCATTGCTGCTCGCCCTCCGGCGGGTCGCCGCGCAACGCGAGCACGTTGTGGATGCCGGCTGCCTGCATCTCATCGAGCGTCGCGCGCAACTCTGAGACGGTTGCGCCCACGCAGGTGAAGTGCGCCATCGCCTCCAGGCCGAACTCGTCCTTGATGCGCTTGACGATCTCGATCGTCTTCTCGCGGCTCGAGCCGCCCGCACCGTAGGTGACCGACACGAACGACGGCTCGAGCGTGCGCAGCTCGCTCAGCGCGCTGTAGAGGTTCTGCTCGCCGGCCTCGGTCTTGGGCGGGAAGAACTCAAACGAGAAGACGGGCCCCTCGCCGCCGAGTATCTGATCGACGCGCATCTAGAGATTATGCCGCCCAGCGCTCGGTCTCGCCGGATATGCGCCGAGCCTGGCCGAGTGCCTCCAGGTGGGTGAGGTAGCCGAGCGTCTGCGAGAGCAGCCAGTGCGCGTTCTGCTGGGAGAGCGCGGCGCCGTGCATGCGCGTGACGACCTCGAAGGCGCTCGGCTCGCCGTCTGTCAATGCCTCGGCCACACGCTCGAGCTGTTCCTGGACGAGAGTGCGGTTGCCTTCGATGTGGTTGTGCACGTCGGTGAACGTGCGTCCATGCCCGGCCAGGCACAGGCGCGCGCCGAGGCGCTCGACCACGTCGAGCGAGCCCAAAAACTCACCAACGGGGTTGGGCGAGAAGCCAAACTCGAAGTACAGCGAGATGCGCCCGAGCAGATGGTCGCCGGAGATCAACAGGCGCCGCTCGGGCTGAAACAGGCAGACGTGTGAGGGCGCGTGCCCAGGAGTCTCGTAGGCGACCCATTCGCCGAGGTCCGTTCCCACGATGACACCCGTAACGAGGTCCTTGTCGGGCAGGATCGGACCCGCGATGCCCGGCTCGGAGGCGCCGCGCTGCTCGGCGTAGCGGCGCAGCGGCTCGGCGGGCACGCCGCTTTGGCGGGCGACCTCCAAACGCCGCGCGAGCACGGCCTCGGGGTCGTCGACCATGCGCGTGATCAGCTCGTGGCTGGGGTGCATCCAAAGCTCACAGCCGACGCGCTCCACGATGCTCGCCGCCTGCCCACAGTGGTCGGAGTGCGCGTGCGTGCAGACGACCAGGCGCGTGTCCTCCAAGCGCAGATCGCACATCGCGAGCGCGCGTTCGAGGTTGGCCATCGAGTCCGGGCCGTGCCAGCCGGTGTCGAACAGGACAAAACCGCCGTCGGCGGCGACGGCCCAGGCGTTGCAGTGAGGCACGCCCGGCCACGGCAACGGCAGGCGCAGGCGGTAGACGCCCGGCAGCACGCGCTCGCCGCGTCCGAGCTCGCGCTTGCTGGTCACGTCGGCCACGCGGCGGAGACTAGACTAAGCCACTCAAGCGGCGTAAAGGAGGCGGCCATGTCCGATCGTGAGAGTGCCAGCGAGGCGAGCGCGAAGGTTCAGGAGGTGGCCGCGAACATGCAGCAGCTCGCGAGTACGCGCAAACGGATTTCGGGCAGCAAGGCCGAGGCGGTCGCGCGGCGCTACTTCGCGGCGATCGATGCGCGCGAGCTCGACAGTGCAGTTGCGATGTGGGCGCCGGGCGGGCGCGAGAACGTACGCGGTCGCGTCGACGTGCTCGCGCCTGAGGGCGTGCGCGAGTTCATCGGCGAGCTGATCGGCGCGATTCCCGACCTCGACATGCAGGTCACCTCCACGACCACCGAGAAGGACCGCTGCGGCGTGCAGTGGCGCCTGCGGGGCACCTTCGCCGGGCCCGGCGACTTCGGCGGCGTGGCGCCCAATGGCGCTCGCTTGGACATCGAAGGCTTCGACCTGATCACCGTGCAGGACGGGCTGATCGTGAGCAACGACGCGTTCACCGACAGCATGACCTTCGCTCGTCAGGTGGGGATGATGCCGCCCCAGGACTCCGGCGCTGAGCAGCGCATGATGGGAGCGTTCAACGCCAAGACGCGCCTCACTGCGGGTCTCGCAGCGGGGGAGGCCGAGCTGGTAGCGGAGGGCGTGTGGGTCGTGCAGGGCCAGCCGGGGCGCTGCAACGTCTATTTGATCGAGGATGAGGGCGGCGTGACGCTGTTCGACGCGGGCGCACGCACGATGACGCGGGCTTTGGCGAGCGCCGGCGCAAAGCTCGGCGGCATCCGCCGGATCGTGCTCGGACACGGGCACACCGACCATCGCGGCGCCGCGCCGGGTCTCGCGGTGCCGGTGCTCTGCCACCCCGACGAAGTGCTCGACGCCGAAGGTAGCGGCGGCTTTCGCTACTGGCCCGAGCAGCTGCGCGGCCTACCCTTCCCGCTGCGCCAAGCGCACCGGCTGTTGCACCAATACGCCTGGGACGGCGGCCCGGTGAAGATCGCCGAGACCCTTGCAGAGGGAGATGAGGTGGCGGGCTTCACGGTGCTGCACATCCCTGGCCACGCGCCGGGACAGATCGCGCTGTGGCGCGAGCGCGACCGGCTTGCGCTGAGCAGCGACTGCTTCTACACGCTCGACATGTGGGGTCGTGATTGCGCGCCACGGCTACCCGCCGCGCTCTACAACCACGACACCGAGCAGGCGCGCGCGAGCATCCGCAAGCTCGCCGCGCTGGAGCCCGCGATCGCGTGGCCCGGGCACGCAAAGCCGGTCACGGGCGACGTGCGCGGGCAGCTGGAACGGGCCGCGGACGCCGGCTGAGGTGGGCAGACGCGCTCGCCAACGCGAGCAGCTGAAGGCGCCCGCGAGCGACTATCGCGACGCCGAGGGCAACGTGCTGAGCCTGCGCGGCTCCTTCACGCTCGGCGCGCGGCGCGAGTACAGCGAAGCGCTCAGCGGGCACAGCGGACGGGCGGCTGACACACGCGAGGACTCAGAGCAGCGCGCGCTGGAGCTGCTGTTCGAGCGCCTCGCGGTGCGCTGGGAGATCGCCGGCTTGGCGATCGAGCGCCAGCGCGATCTGCTCGCACGCTTGCGAGCGGCCGCCCCAGCGGAGCGTGGTTGGGTGCGCGAAGCGCTACGCGAGCACTGTGCGGAGCACTTTCCAGACGTGCAGGCGCCTTAGCGCGCTCAGTCAGACTCGCCGAGCAGCTCCAGACGCGGCCCGTGCGTGCTCTGCGCGGAGACGAAGCGCGCGGTGGCGGGGCTGAGCACGAACTCGAGCAGCTCACCGCCCTCACCACGCACCTCCAGGCGCCGGCCCTGCTCGTGCACGGCGAGCACGATGCCCGGCTCGAAGCTCCCGCCGAAGTGCACGATCCGTGCTGCAGAGCCAACGCGTGGCAGCTGTCGGGAGGGACCGAGCATGCCTCGATGCTACGCCGCAACGCGCCACTCCTCGGCATTGCTCACGCGAGCGCTAAGTTCCGAGGATGCGCCGTACAAAGATCGTCGCCACGATCGGTCCCGCCTCACGTGAGCCCGAGACGCTCGTGCGCCTGGTTGAGGCCGGGATGGACGTGGCGCGGCTCAACTACTCGCACGGCACGCTCGACGAGCACGCCGAGACCGTGGCGCGCGTTCGCTCCGCTGCCGGGCGCGCGGGACGGCCCGTCGCGATCCTGCAGGATCTGCCGGGACCGAAGCTGCGAATCGGCCCGCTGCACGACGACGTGGTCGAGCTCACGCCGGGCGAGCGACTGACGTTCTCCTGCGGCGATGAGGAGCTCGCAGGCAACGCGCAGCACATGAGCATCTCCTGGGCGGGGCTACCCGACGCGGTGGAGGCCGGCTCGGTGCTGTATCTCGCCGACGGCTCGGTGCGCCTGCGCGTGGCCGATGTGCGCACGGCGGCCGGCGAGGTCGACGTCACAGTCGAGATCGGCGGCGCGGTCGCCTCGCGTCAGGGCCTGAACATTCCCGGGCCGGTCGCTTCGCTGCCCGCGGTGCCCGAGGAGGATCTGCACCTGCTGCGCCACGGCGAGTCGATCGGCGTGGACATGGTCGCGTTGTCCTTCGTGCAGTCGCCGGAGGATGTTGAATTCGTGCGCGACCACACGCGCCTGCCGCTGATCGCCAAGATGGAGAAGCCGCAGGCCGTGGAACGCGCTGCGGAGATCGTCAAAGCGGCCGACTGCGTGATGGTCGCGCGCGGGGACCTCGGCATCGAGCTCCCGATCGAGCGCGTGCCGCTCGTGCAGAAGCAGCTGCTCGAGCTCGCCGGCTGGATGGCGCGACCTTCGATCACCGCCACGCAGATGCTCGACTCGATGGTCAACTCCTCGCGCCCGACGCGCGCCGAGGTGGCCGACGTGGCCAACGCGATCCTCGACGGCACCGACGCGGTGATGCTCTCGCAGGAGACCGCAGTGGGCGCCTATCCGGTGGCGGCCGTGGAAATGATGGCGGCGGTGGCGGTACAGGCCGAGTCGATCGCGCCCTATGAGCGCTGGAACCAGACGCGGGTGCGACGCACCGAATCGGACCCGGCGCACACGATCGCGCACAACCTCTGCGACGCCGCGCGCGAGCTGCTGCTCGATGCGCTCGTGATCCCCACGCTGTCCGGTCGCTCTGCGCGCCTGGTCTCCGCGCACCGTCCCACCGTGCCGATCTACGCGCTTTCGCCTGGAAAAGAGACCGTGCGGCGCTGCGGGCTGATGTGGGGCGTGCAAGGCGCCTCGATACCTCGCCACGAGACCACCGAGGCGCTGATCGCAGATGCGGCGCGGCGTGTGGTGGAGCTCGGCTGGTGCAAGCGTGGCGACCGCGTGGGGATCACCGCCGGACTCCCCTCCGGACGCCCCGGCACGACCAGCCTGTTTCAGATACAGGTGGTCTAGCGCCGAGGCGATGAGCCTTAGCGGCTGCGTGCCGCCTTGCGTCCGCGGCTGCTCGCAGCCGCCTTGCGCGTGCCGAGCGCTTTGCGAGCCGCAGGTTTGCGCGTCGCGCTCGCTTTGCGCGCGCCGGCCGGTTTGCGCGACGCGGCTTTGGCTTTCGAGTTGCGGGTGTTGCTGGCGGCGGAGCCGGCCGCAAGCGAGCGCTGAGCGGCGGGTATCTCGGCTTTCACCACAGCCTTGCTCAGGCGCGGGATCTCCTTCTCCAAGAACGAGCGCATCCGCTCCTCATCGCGACGGATCGAACGAGCGAGGCGCTCGATCTCCTTCGCGCCCAGCGCCTCCGCGAGAGCCTCGATCGCTGTGTAGGTAGCGATCTCCTCGGCCTCACTTGCGTACTCGGTCTTGGCGTTCTTCAGCTGCTTCTCCTCCTCGCCGGTGCCGCGCAGCACATGCAGCGGACCCTGGGCGAGCGCGACGGCCTTCTGCGCACCGCCGATGACGGCCTGGGCGGCATCTGTGATCGGCTGGGGTCCGGGGGCGGAGACGGTCTCGGCGACGCCGCCGAGCCGCTTGATCGCGGCCTTGACCTCGCGCGCGTGGCGCTTGGTCTCGGTGAGGTGCTCCTTCAGGCGCTTCTTGTACTCAGGCCGCGTGGTCATGCCGATGTGTGCCTCAAGCGCAGTCTCAAGCCGCTTCTCGGTCCCAAATGCCTCGTTCAGATACTGCACGAGCTTTGCTTCTCCAGCTGTTCTTTCAGCCATATCGATCTCCTCGTTGATAGTCACCCCCCTTGGGCTACCCGCGCGCCCGGCTCGCCAACCGCGCTACCCAGCCGCGCGCACGCCGCTGCGACCGTAGAAGTCGGCCTCCTCGCGACCGAGCGCGGTGACGGGCTCATCGCCGTACATCCACTCGCGCGCGATCCTGTGCCAGTTGGCGCTGGCGCGCAACTGTGAGAGCACAGCCAGCGTGAGCATCTCCATGCGTCTGCCGAAGAGATGCTCGGGGCGGATGTCCTGATGGCGCATCTCGCGGAAGTGGCGCGAGCGTGGGTCAGAGCTCTCGATCATCACCTGCGTGGCGATCTCGGGCGTGAGCTGCACCTCTTCATCAGCCGTGGTGTACCACCAGATCGCGTCCTTGACGAAGTCCAGCAGATGGTCCGGGTCGACGCGGTCGGGGTCGGGCAGGAAGCCGTTGGCAGCCATCAGCTCGTGTAGCTTCGCGGCGTCGCCCTCGCTCACGGCGCGCTGCGCGGCCAGCTCCAGCTCAACGGGCTCGGTCTCCATGCGCTTGAAGAGACCGAAGTCGAGGAACGCTACGCGGCCATCCTCGAGCAGCATGAAGTTGCCGGGGTGGGGGTCTCCCGAGAACTGGCGGTGGCGATAGAGGCAGCCGAGGAAGAAGCGAAAGACGATCTCGCCGAGCCGGTCGCGCTCGGCCTGTGGGCGCGTCTTGAGCTCCTCGAAGCCGACGCCCTTGACGTACTCGCTGACCATCACGCGCTCGCGTGAGAGCGAGCCGATCACCTCGGGCACCACGATGAAGGGATGCCCCGCGAAGATGCGCGCGAGCGAACGCTGGTTCTGCGCCTCGAGCTCGTAGTCAAGCTCCTCCACGATCCGCTCCCTGATCTCTTCGGTGATCGCCTTGACGTTCAAGCCGGGCGTCATGCGCTTGAGCAGGCGCATGATCATGTCGAGGTTCTGCAAATCCGCGCGCACTGCGCCCGCGACGCCGGGGTACTGGACCTTGACCGCCACGTCGCGCCCGTCCTCGCGCAGCGTGGCGCGGTAGACCTGCCCGATCGAGGCGGCCGCAATCGGCTCCTCCTCGAAGCTCGCAAAGACCTCGGAGATCGGCTCTTCGAGGTCCTCCTCGATCACGCGCTTCATCTGCTTGAAGGAAACCGTGGGCGCCGCGTCGCGCAGCTTGGCGAGCTCGCGCTGGAACTCATCGCGATGCTCCTCCGCGACGAGGCCCACGTCGAGGAAGGACATCACCTGGCCGAGCTTCATCGCCGCGCCCTTCATCGTGCCGAGCACGGCCACGATCTGCTTGGCGGTCTCCAGCTGGCGGCGGGCCATCGCCTCCTCGGCGGCGTCCTCCCCGCGGGTAACGTTGGCGGCGCGCGTGCCGAACTGCTTTACGGCCTCACTCGCCGCGAGCGTAGCGACCGTGGCGGTACGACGCACACGCGAGGTTGGAATCTTCTCGTTCTCGCGCGCCATCACCATGCATGCTACGAGCAGGTGGAAATCTGGCTAGGACGCGCGCTCGATTTTCGAGCCGGGCACGATGTCATCAGAGCCGTCGGGCCAGCGCACCCAGGCCTTGGTGCCGCCGTCGTAGTCGGCGCCGAGCAAGACCAGCGTGGCGGGCTCGCCCAGCGCGGTGCACTGCTCAGAGCCCTCCGGGTCCAATCCGCGCCAGACACGGATGAAGGAGTTGTTGTCCCACTCGCGTCCCACCGAGGTCCTCTCGAGCGTGTCCCGGGTAGATGAGCGTGTCGGGCGGAAGCTCCATCAAGGTACCCATGATCGAGTCGCGCAGATCGGTGTAGGTGGTGTGCCCCGGCGCTTTGACGCCGCCGACAGAGTTCTTGAACAGCGTGTCGCCAGTGAACACCGCTGCACCGGCACCGGTGAAGCCGGCAGGCGCGGTCGTCGTGCGTGCGCGTCCCGTGGCGCCTGGGCCTTGCGCGGGAGCGGCCTTGGGCTCGGAGATCTCGCCAACGAGAAACGAGAGCATCCCGGCGGTGTGGCCGGGGGTGTGCAGCGGCCGGACCTCGAGCTTGCCGAAGCGCATCGCCTGCCCGGCCTCGATGAGCTCGTAGGTCAAAGCCACCCCGTCGGGCCCTTCGGAGCCGGCGAGCAGGTCACGCTCGCGGCCGCTGATCAGGACCTTCAGATCCGGCCAGCGCTCGCGTAGTGGCGCGACCTCACAGACGTGATCGAAGTGGTGATGGGTGAGCAGCACGTGTGTGGGGCTCAGCTCGAGCTGCTCGGCAGCTTTGACCAGCGGCGCCACGGGCCCACCGGCGTCGATGAAAAAGGCCGGGCCGCCGTCACCGTCCGCAACGAGGTAGGTGTTCGAGATGAACTGCGGGTGGGAGGCGCACTCGACGATCATCGCGCCATCCTTACAGGAAAGCGTCAGCTCGGGTTGGGCAACACCGACTCTGCAACGTCAGCGCCGGGCGCGTCAACGAGCCGGCTCAGGCCGCTGAGATATCTCACGTCACCCACGTCGCTGCGCCACTCGAGCACGGGAACGCTGCTCGCGCAGGCCACGACGCGAGCTTGCGCCTGCTCGAGCGTCGGCGCACTGGTCGCGAGCGCGACCGCACGTGAGGTGCCGAGCGTGCGGTAGCGACCCTCATCGAGCGCGAGCGCGGAGGAGAAGTAGACATGGCAGCCTTCGCCTTCGATGCGCTCGCGATCGAGGCTGAACTCGTATGTGCCGCCGGCACGCAGCGCGTAATCGGGAGAGACGAGATACAGCACGAGCGATGCCTCCGAACGCAGCGGCACGGCGCTCGAGGTGAGGCTCTGCTCGGTGATCTGGCGCATCACCTCCGGCCAGCTGCCGTCGAGCAGCGTCATGATGTTCATGCACTCGGGGTCGCCGAAGCGCGCGTTGAACTCGATCACCTTGACGCCCTCGGCGGTGGCGAAGAAGCCGCTGTTCATCACGCCCGTGAAGTGCCGGCCAAGCTCCGCCAGACGAGCGATCACGCGCTCGATGATCGAGCAGGCCGCGTCGTAGTGAGCAGTCGTCATGAAGGGCAGCGTTCGCGAGGGCATCGTCAGCGAGCCCATGCCGCCCGTGCCGGGTCCCTGATCGCCATCGAAGCGAAAGGGATAGTCATAGGTGGAGGGTGGGAACACGACGGTCTTGCCGTCGCTGATCGCCTGGATCGTGAACTCGGCGCCGACGATCTTCTCCTCGATGTGCACGCCCTCCCCCGCCTTGCCGCCCTCGAGCAGGCTCAGCGCATAGTCACGAGCCTCATCATGAGATGCGAGGTGCGGCCCCATCACCTTCACGCCCTTGCCGCCTGTCAGGCCCGGAGGCTTGACGGCCACTGGCTGCGAGCCAAAGGAGGCGATCGCCGCTTCGACCTCGCGACGGTCGTGCGCAACGCGCAGCAACGGCGCAGCCTCGGGCGCGACGTCGGCGAGCAACGAACGCGCAAAGGTCTTGTTCCACTCGATCTCCGCGCCGGCGCTCGTCGGCCCCACGGTGCGCGTGCCCTGCGCGAGCAGCGCATCGACCACGCCCGCGGCGAGCGGTTCATCGGCGCTGACCATCGCGATGTCGATCTCGCGTGCGCGCGCGAAAGCGGCCACGGCCTGTGGGTCACAGACGTCGCCGACCTGGTGGCTCCCGCCAGAGGCCGCAGCGTGGCGCACGATCGTGGGGTTCTCGTGACCCACGAAGGCATGCAGCTCGCTGTGCTCCGCCATGCGCGATGCGAGCGCGCTCTCGCGCCCACCGTGGCCGACGATCAGGGTTCGCACGCCGCCAGACTACATCTAGACTCCGGCTCATGGCCCTCATACACACGTGCTACCGGATCACAGACATCGACCGCTCGGTCGCCTTCTATGAAGCGCTCGGCTTCCAAGAGGTCGGCCGCCTGCCGATCAAAGACGAGGCTGTGAACGTCTTCATGAACCAGCCTGGCGACGGCGACATGCCCCGCCTGGAGCTGACCTACAACTTCGGCGTTGACTCCTATGAGCTCGGCACCGCCTACGGCCACATCGCGATCACCGCCGAGGACCTCAATGCGACGCTCGCAAAGCTCGCCGAGCAGGGCATCGAGCCCGAGAAGCCGCCCTACTCCGTACGCGAGGGCGGCTCGCGGCTTTGTTTTGTGAGGGATCCCGACGGCTACCGGATCGAGTTGATCGAGCAGCCCACAGTTTCGGAGACGCAGGCCTGAGCTGCGAAGGTCACTAGCGCGCGTAGATTGCCGGACGGTAGCGCGGCTCCGGGACCTGCTTTCCCGCCTCCCTTGCAGCAGCCAGCCACGCGTGCTTGGCTAGCTCCACCTCAGCTAGGGCCTCCTCCGCCGTTGAGCCGAGCGCCGAACAGGCCTCCAGGTCAGGAATGTCGGCCACGTATGCTCTGTCGTCGTCGCTGTAGAACACGTTGATGTGGTAGTCGCTCATGGCCTGTCCTTGAACCTCAGATCGTAGCGCTCGATCAGCCTTACGAGCTGTCGAATCTGGTAGGGCTTGGCTTGTCCGTGTACCGATTGCAGATTGATCAGCTGTGAGATATCCGGGTGCGCGAAGACATGATGACTACCACTGACACGCCGAAGCTCGAAGCCCAGCGCCCCGGCTAGGGCGCAAAGGTCGCCAAACGCAACATTGGCTACATCGCCGCGAGCGAGCCGCTTGAGGAGCTTACGCTCGTTCATGACGAGGACGGTACTCACGGCTTGGGATGGCCCTCCCGGGGCAGCCCGGCTCATCGCGGCGTTTGATCGCAACCGACCAATTCGGGACGAGGGACTTGGCATTCGAGTACGGTCGAGCTATAAGCACGCCAACCTAGGGGGATCCATGAGTGAGCAGAACGTCGGGTTCGTCAAGGACATCTACGCGGCATTCGGCCGAGGCGATGTGCCCGCCGTGCTCGGAGCATTCGCTGACGACATTGAATGGTTTGAGGCCGAGGGCATGCCATACGGAGGTCTGTACCACGGCGGCGAGGCCGTGGCGCAGAACGTCTTTGGTCCAATCTCTGAGGATGTCGAGGGCTTCGCGATCACAACCGAGGAACTCATCGGATCCGGCGCAACGGTCGCGGCAGTCGTCCGCTACACGGGCACCGGCAAGGCAACCGGCAAGGCCCTCGACGTGCCGGTGGTCCACGTCTGGGATATCCGCGACGGCAAGCTGGCGCGCTTCCGGCAGTTCATCGACACGGTGAAGTACGCAGAGGTCGTTCCCGCGGCCTGAGTTGCAAACCGTCCACTACCGACCTAGACGCTGCCACGTCGCCACGGCGTGAACCACCGTCGCCTTGGCCGCGGCGATCCTAGCTCGCGTTCGCGTTCTTTCGCCCACGAGAAAATCAACACGAGTCCACCCAGAACGGCCGTAACCGCGAGCACGTAAAGCATTATGGCCAATGCTCCTCCCGCTTGAGTCCGCAAGAGACTCGCGACACCCATCACGGTCAGACACACGGCGACCAGCTGCATCTTGCGCGTCTGCGAATCGCCCATCACCAAAGCGTAGTTCCCTGCTCGCCGGCCCACAAACCTCGGAGCAACATCACACACACGCCCGTCTCGCGTCGCTTATCTTTTCTCAGCACCCGAGAAGAGGAGCTACAGATGAACACATACGTGATTCTGCGCCGTAGCGGCTGGCGTTCTCCGGAGGAGTTGCAGGAGGCCGCCGCTCGCTCAAAACAGGTCGGCGAGGAGGAGATGTCCGACGACATCCGCTGGATCCGAAGTTACGTTCTCGAGGAGAACGGGGGGTCGGTCGGCACGGTTTGCATCTATCAGGCGAGCAGTCCCGAGGCGATCAAAGAGCACGCGTCGCGTGCGGAGCTACCGGTCGATGAGATCATCTCAGTCGCCGATACCGTCATCGTCCGACCTGACCCAGAGAGCGCTGCCGTCTAAATACGCCTCCCGTCCCGCCGAGCTCAGCCCGGCGGGACGACCTCTCCATCCTCGCTCGCAGCGGCGCGAACTATCGCGCTACCCTCCAGCCAGAGCCATGGCGGACACCAGCAAGATCGCCAAGAACCTCGAGCGCTTCGCCCAAGCGGTCGCGGCACACGACCGCGAGAACCCGACGCACACCGCACACGGCATCGGGCTCGCGCACTTCGACATGGAGCGCCTCGGCTTCGACGAGGGCGAGGAGATCCTGCCCGGAATCACGATTCACGCTGACAGTGGCGTCACGGGCAACTTTCGTGTGCTCTGCGATGGCGAGCACGACGAGGAGCTCAGCGCTGCCGAGGAGGAGGCCGTCGAGGCGGTCGCGTCGCACTCTGTGCCGGCGACTTCGCCCGGCTCCTTGCCATTCGAAGCGCACTAGCCGCGCGGATCTTGGACGCCGGGCCAACGCCAGCGAGCGCGCGGCGACGGAGACTGGCGGGCGGTGTCCGCCGAGCTAAGCGACCGCGCGAACCATCAGATCTGCCGCGACTGGGTCGGGCACGTGATCGTCTGCGGGCTCAACGACGTCGCGCTGCGCACCGTCGAGCAGCTGCACCTCGCGGGCACTCGCAGCGTGGTGCTGAGCGATGAGCCCCGACGAGCGCCTGATCCGCATCGTGCGCGGTTGGGGCATCCCACACCTGCCGCGCGGAGGCCACCTCTCCGAGCCGCTCTTCGACGCGGGCATCCTCGGTGCGCTTGCGATCGTCTGTGCCGAGAGCACCGACCTACGCACGCTGGAGACCGTGCTGCAGATACGCGACCTGCGCCCCGACGTGCGTGTGGTGGCTGACCTTGACAACCCCTCAGTCGCACACGCCGTCGAGGGGGTGCTCAGCTCTGTGGGCGTGCTCGATGTCGCTGCACTGTTCGCGCCGGCCGTCGTCGAAGCGTGCCTCGGGCGTCGCGCACGCGAGATCGAGCTCGGTGAGACCTCCTTCGTAACCGCAGAGGTGATCGCGCCACGCGATGCGACGCTGCGCGAGCTCTACGGGAGCCTCGCCCCGATCGGCGTCGTCAGGGACATCGACGAGGAGCTGGTCGCCTGCCCAGGGCGCGATCAGCCAGTAGCGGTGCGCGACCGCGTGACGCTGCTCGGCACGCGCGCCGAGTTCGACGCCGCCGGCCTCAGCCACCGCACCGCGAACACCGGCGCCGCCGCCGCGCTCTCAGCGCGCGCACACAGCTTCCTCAAGCGTATGCGCGGCGCGCTCACCGGGATCATCGACCGGCCGTTGCGCATCGCGCTCGCACTCGGTCTCGCGCTGCTGCTCGTCTCAACGATCGTGCTGCACCTGGGCTACCGCGAGCCGCCAGGGCACGGCCATCTGCGGCTGCTCGACGCGGTCTACTTCACCGTGGAGACCGTCGCGACGGTCGGTTTCGGCGACTATTCCTTCGCCGCGCAGCCCGCCGGCATGATGGTCTTCGGGATCCTGCTGATCGTCGCCGGTGTGACGTTGACCACAACGATGTTCGCGCTGCTCACCAACGCCCTGGTCAGCCGTCGCCTCGCGCAGTCGCTTGGCCACGGGCGCATCCCGGGGATGCGCGGGCACGTCGTGCTCATCGGGCTCGGCAGTGTCGGCATGAAGGTCCTCGAAGGGCTGCTCGCCGCAGGCACAGAGGTGGTCGTGATCGAGCGCATGGAGAGCAACCCCTACCTCACCGAGGCGCGAGCGCTGCAGGCGCCGCTCGTGATCGGCGATGCGACGCTCGCGCGCACGCTCGACGCAGTCAACCTCTCCGAGGCTGCCGCCGTCGCGATTCTCACCTCTGATGACCTCACCAACATCGAGACCGGCCTCGCGATCCGCGATCACCTCGGCGAGCGCTGGGTGGACGTGCCCGTGGTGCTGCGTGTGTTCGACCGCCAGCTCGGTCGTCGCCTCGAGCAGAGCTTTGGCTTCCGCCACGTCTGGTCGACCTCTGCGATTGCCGCTCCGTGGTTCGTGGGCGGAGCGCTTGGGCTCGACGTGCTGTTCACCTTCTATGTGGGCAACCACCCCTTCCTGCTCGCGCGCCTGCGCGTGAACGCAGACGGCGGGCTCGATGGCCTGGCGATGCGCGAGCTACCCGGAACAGTGCGTGTCGTCGCGATCCGCCGCGCCGCAAGCGCCGCTGGGCTCGAGCATCCGCCGCGCCGCGACACGCGTCTTGCTGCTGAAGACGACGCCTATCTGGTCGGCCCCTACGCAGAGCTGCTCGAGGTGCTGCGCCACGACCGCGAACGCCCGCATGCCGCCGGCGAGCGCGCCTGAGTCACGATCGCGCGGAGGTCTCACCTATCGACGCGGACCCCGCGTCGATCCGTGCCTGGATCATCGCCATCAGGCGCTCGATCGTGGACAGCTCAAGCCGTGGCGCGCCGCCGCGCGCAGCACCGACCCCGGGATCGCGTCGAGCTCCGGTTCGCGGCCAGCCGCGATGTCGCGCTGCATCGAGCTGCCTAGCGTTGCGTGTGCCTTCTCCAGCTCGCCGATCGCCTTCGCGGCCTCGACGTCGCTCGCGCCCTCCGCACGACCCACCGCGCAGCTCTCCTCGATCACGCCAACAAGATCCGCCCGTAGCTCAGGCGTCGAGCGGATCTCGCCGAGCAGCTTGTCGTAGGCGCTCGTCGTGCACGCCAGCGCGTTGAGTCGCACGAGCTTCGACCACATCACCTGCGCTTCGGAGTCGAGTATCCCCACCGGCACCTCGGCCGCCACGAGCGCCGCCTCCAGTTCGCGCATCGGCGCATCGGCCACGGGATCGACGGCGGCCATGTTGATCAGCAAGAAGGGACTCGTGTGCACGACCACACCCGGCTGCGGTCGGTCGGCCTCCACGCGGATTGAGCCCGCGAGCACCGTGCCGGGCATAAAGCGCTCGCGCAAGGCCGCGAGGTGATCGAGGCCGTTGAGCAGCGGCAACACCACGGGCGGCTCGATCGCGATCCGCTCAAGCGCGGCGTCCAAGCCGGCCGCCTTCGTGGCAACGATCAGCGCATCGACTGGCTCCTGTAGTCGCGCCACCGCGCGCGGGTGAGTGTGCAGATCTCCGAAGGTCACGCTCTGCACTCGCAGGCCCTCACGAGCGATGACCTGCGCAGTCAACTCGCGCGCGACGAGCACGACCTCAGAGCCTGTGCTTTCAAGTACGCCGGCCAGCAGTCCTCCCACGCCACCGGGGCCGAGCACAGCGATCTTCATGGCAGTGGATCGACCAGCACGCCGGGGTTCATGATGCCTGCTGCGTCAACGGCGGCCTTGGCGCCAGCCAATGCTTGCGCAAAGGGCTCGGGGCGCTGACGGTCATACCAAGGCCGGTGATCACGCCCGACCGCGTGATGGTGCGTGATCGTGCCGCCCGCCGCGATGATCGCATCAGAGACCGCACGCTTGACAGTCCACCACTGCTCGACCTCCGCGCCGCGCCGCGCGGGAGCGAGCACCGTGAAGTAGGGCGCAGGGCCATCCGGGTAGACGTGGGTGAAACGACAGAAGACGCGTCCCGCACCGCAAACCTCGCGCACCGCTCCCTCAGCAGCCGCTTTGACCTGCGCGTGAAAGCTCTCAAAGCGCTCCCAGGTGATCGCTGTCTCGAACGTCTCGCCGAGCACGCCCACCGCGACAAGCATGTCGCGTAGGTAGGGCGCGCCGAGGAACGCCTCGCGCCAGCTGCCGACCGCTTCCCCACCGTCGCTGCGTGCCTCAGCCGGCGTGCCACCGTGCTCCTCACAGAGCTCTAGTGCGCGCCGCATCGCCTCCTCGACCGGGTGATCGGTCGACTCAAAGCCGAGCACCAGCAGCGCGCGTGTGCCGTCGCCCGCCATCGTCAGCCCTGCCTCACCTGGGTCGAGCAGCCGGCAGTTGGAGGGGTGCAGGCCCGACTGGGAGATCGCGCGCACGCACTCTGTGCCCGCGCGAAAGCTCTCGAAGCGCACGCCCCTCGTGCTGCGATGCGAAGGACGCGGCTGCACGCGCACCCAAGCCTCGGTGATCACGCCGAGGATCCCCTCCGAGCCCACGAGCATCCGATCGGGACTCACGCCCGCGCCGGAACCTGGCAGGCGCCGCGACTCCCACACGCCGCTCGGCGTGATCGCGCGAGCGGACTCGAGCAGATCCTCGATATGCGTCCACACGGTCGCGAAGTGACCTGCCGCGCGCGTGGCGATCCAGCCGCCGAGCGTGGAGAACTCAAACGACTGGGGAAAGTGGCGCAGCGTCATGCCACGCTCGCCGAGCTGGGACTCGAGCGCGGGTCCGAAAACGCCCGCCTGGATGTGCGCAGAGCGCGAGATCTCATCGACCTCGAGCACGCGGTCAAAGGCGCTGAGGTCGAGCGAGATGGCGCCGTTGTAGGAGCCCGCGACCTGTGGCGTGACGCCACCGACGACCGACGTGCCGCCACCAAACGGGATCGCTGCGACGCGCTCAGCGGCGCACCACTCGAGCGCCTGCTCGAGCTCATGCTCCTCGCGCGGGCGCAACACGAAGTCGGGCGCGTGCTCGAAATGGCCGCGGAAGCCGCGCACCACGTCGGCGTAGGACTTGCCAAGCGCGTGTGACGCACGCGTATGCACGTCGCCGAAGGTGATCTGCGCGAGCGACGACGGGGCCTCGATACGCGGTGAGGGGAGCTTGAGCTGCTCGAGCGCCACGGGCTCCTCGACTTCGCCCAAGCTGATCCCAAGCTGCGCCGCGAGTGTCGGCAGCCCCGCTTGTATCTGTGCGGCCGTGGCCTGCTGATCCTCATAGCCCCAGCCCCAGTGCTTGCGTCGAGGAGTGCTCACGCCGGCGAGTCTATGCGCGAAGGCGCGTGCGCCTGTGCACCGGCGCCGCGATCGCATTCAATAGCCTTGGCATTAGATGGCCACGCAAGCAGAGACCAACAATGGCGCTCCCGAGGTGCTCGCGCGCGGGCCGTGGCCGATCGAGCAGATCCACGCGCGCTGGCGCGAGGAGCATTTCGAGCCGCCCGCCGCGCACGCGCTCGCGGCCGACGCCGCGATCCGCGAGCTGCAGGATCGCGGCTCACCTAGCCACGACGGCGTGGCCGCGCGGCTCGTCGACTTCCACGAGGACGCGACGGGTCTCGCGATCGAGTTGCAACCGCTGCGCTGGGCGCTGCGCCTCGTACCCGAGGACGCTTCGCAGAGCGTCGCCGCGCTGTGCGTCACACGCTCTGCAGACGGCCGCTGGCTTGCCGGGCGACGCGCACCGTGGGTGGCCTCTTGGGCCGGTCGCTGGGCGCTCGGCGCAGGCGGCGCGGTCGACCTTGGCGAGAGCCCCGCAGAGACGCTCGTGCGCGAGCTACACGAGGAGTGGGCCGTCTCGCCGGAGCGCGTCCGCGGCGAGGCGCTCTTGCGCCTGCCGCATCGGATGATCATGTTCGTCGGGCAGGCATGGCTCGCCGAGGGGGTCGCGGAGACCGTCGAGCCAGACCACGAGCACGATGAGTTCGCATGGTGGCCCGCCGACATCGCCGAGTGGCCAGCTGAGGCCGGCGAGGTCTTGCCGCGGATGGCCAGCTGGCTGTCGGAGTGAGCTTGCCCGTGGCCATCGAGGCCCCACGCTGACCTTCTCGCGCCTGAAGTGGGTGTCTTTTTCTCACTCGTGTGTCTATTTGGCGCTGTTGATCTGCGCCTTCGCCGCCGGCAAGCCCGAGCCGCTCACCTTCGCCCTCGGTCTCGCGCACGGGCTGCTGTGGATCTTCATGTCCCTGGCCTGCATCCTCGCCGCGAGGCTGCGAATCGTCTCGCTGCGGCTCGCGGTCGCGGTCGCGGTACTTGGCGGCGTCGGACCCTTCTTCGGTAGCTATGAGTTCATTCGCCAGCAGCGCCGCACGCTAGAGTGAGAAGCGATGGCAGCGAGCACCACGGCTCAGCAAATGATTGACGTCGTCACCCCAGCCGCGGGAGAGTCAGTAACCGAAGGAACAATCCTTGAATGGCATGTCAAGGTAGGCGACTTCATCAAACTCGACGCGACGATCGTCGAGATCTCAACCGACAAGGTCGACGTCGAGCTACCCGCGCCCGCGAGCGGCACCGTGGCCGAGATTCTCGTGGAGGAGGGCGACACGGTGACCGTCGGACAGGTGATCGCACGCATCGCGCCCGACGGCGGCAACGGGTCCGCGGCTTCGCCCGCCGCTGCCCCCACCCCGCCCACACCGAGCGGCGCAACGGAGGCCGCGCCCGCAATGGCGACAGCAACGGAAACGCTCGACTCACCTGCCGTCAGTACCTCTGAGCAGATCGTCGACGTCGTCACGCCCGCCGCCGGCGAGTCGGTGAGCGAGGGCACGATCCTCGAATGGCACGTCAAGGTCGGCGAGCACATCGCGCTCGATGCGACGATCGTGGAGATCTCGACCGACAAGGTCGATGTCGAGCTGCCCGCGCCCGCCGGCGGGACGGTCGTGGAGCTGCTCGTGGCCGAGGGCGACACCGTGACCGTCGGGCAGGTAATCGCGCGTATCGCGGTTGGCGCGAGCAACGGCGCCGCAGCGCCTGCGAGCGATGACGGTGCCCAGGGCAGCGCTTCGACATCGGACGGAGCCGCACAGGTACCCGAGGGTTTGAAGGTCTCTCCCGTGGCCGCCCGAGCCGCGGCCGCCGAGGGCGTCGATCTGACGCAGCTCGCGGGCAGTGGGCCGGCGGGCAAGATCACCAAGTCCGACGTGCTCTCCGCCGCCTCAGGCGACGGCGCGGCAACGAACGGCGCGGGTCGCCTCGCGCCGGAATCACAGCTGATGAAGGGTGGCGCCGCGGCGCTCGCGCGCTACATGGAGCAGTCACGCTCGATCCCCACCGCGACGAGCTTCCGCACGCTCGCCGTCACCAACCTCGACGCGCGGCGCCGTGAGCTGAAGGCGGGCTCGCGCAAGGTGTCCTTCACGCACCTGATCGCCTATGCGATCGCACGTGCCGCGCAGGACATGCCGGTGATGACCAACCACTACGAGGAGCTCGACGGCAAGCCCCACCGCGTGATCGACGGTCAGGTCAACCTCGGCTTGGCCGTAGACGTCGAAAAGAAGGACGGCTCACGCACGCTGATGGTGCCCGTCATCGCGGACGCCGGGAGCATGCCCTTTGACCGCTTCCTCGACGCTTACGACGCGCTCGTCGAGAAGGCCCGCACGAACACGCTGACCGCCGATGACCTCGTGGGCGCGAACGTCACGCTGACCAACCCCGGCGGTCTCGGCACGAGCGCCTCGGTGCCGCGCCTGATGAACGGCCAGGGCACGATCATCGCGACCGGCTCGATCGGTTATCCGGTGGGGCTCGGCAACATCGGCGAGATGATCGGCGCAGAGAAGGTGATGAGCATGACCTCCACCTACGACCACCGCATCATCCAAGGCGCCGAGTCCGGTCGCTTCCTCGGTCGTATCGAGGACTACCTGCAGGGCGAGCATGACTTCTACGAGGATGTCTTTGCCGCGCTCGGTGTGGAGCTCGGGCCGCCGCCACCGCTGCCGGCGCCCGCCGCCGCGGCGCACGCAGCCGCTGGCTCGGACAGCGCCTCGAGCACGCCGAGCGGTGCGCCGGTGGGCGAGGAAATGCTGCAGGCAGTGCAGGCCGCGAGCACGTTCGTGGGGCGCGTTCGCAGCCACGGCCATCTCGCGGCACGCCTGGACCCGCTCGGCACAGAGCCTGAGGGCGACCCCGGTCTGGACCCGGAGGCACTCGGTCTCACGCCCGAGATCCAGGCCAAGCTGCCGGCGCGGATCTTCCAGATGTACGTGCCTGGCGCGACGCTCGCGGACGCGCTGCCGCATCTGCGCGAGACCTACTGCGGCACGATCGCCTACGAGATCGAGCACATCGCCTCGCACCGCCAGCGCGTGTGGCTGCGCGAGCACATCGAGGGCGGCAGCTTCCGCCACGCGCTCACAAGCGACGAGCGGCGACGCTTCCTCAAGCGCCTCGTCAAGGTCGACGCGCTCGAGCGCTTCATGCACAAGGCATACCTCGGTCAGCACCAGTTCTCGATCGAGGGCTTGGACATGACGGTGCCGATGCTCGACGAGCTGATCCAGCTCTCCGCCGCACACGGCGGCCAGGAGGTCGTGATCGGCATGGCGCACCGCGGCCGGCTGAACGTGCTC
Source organism: uncultured Solirubrobacterales bacterium (assembly GCA_963785435.1). Classification (GTDB taxonomy): domain Bacteria; phylum Actinomycetota; class Thermoleophilia; order Solirubrobacterales; family Solirubrobacteraceae; genus Palsa-744. The sequence goes on along the minus strand of CAWAVE010000005.1, from coordinate 577,080 downwards.
GCGCACAACCTCGGCCGCCCCTACGACACGATCTTCGCGGAGTTCGAGGGCGCCTCCACGCTCGAGGCCGTCACCACGATCCCCCAGGGCGGCACCGGCGACGTCAAGTACCACCACGGCACGCAGGGCACCTACGGCCTGCCCGATGGCGGCACGATCCGCGTGAACCTCGAGTCCAACCCCAGCCACCTCGAGTACGTCTCGCCGGTCGTCGAGGGCGCCACGCGTGCCGCGCAGACCTCACGCAAGGGTCCGCACGCCCACCAGGACACGAACGCGGCGGTGCCGATCGTGATCCACGGCGACGCCTCCTTCCCGGCCCAGGGCGTGGTCGCGGAGACCTTCAACCTGCAGGCGCTCGACGGCTACAAGGTCGGCGGCACGGTGCACCTGATCACCAACAACCAGGTGGGCTTCACGACCGACCCCGACGACGCGCGCTCCACGCGCTGGGCCTCTGACCTTGCGAAGGGCTTCGACGTGCCGATCATCCACGTCAACGCTGACGATGTGCCCGCCTGCATCAGCGCCGTACGCCTCGCCTTCGCCTTCCGCCAGGAGTTCGGCCACGACGTGCTGATCGACCTGATCGGCTACCGCCGCTTCGGCCACAACGAGTCCGACGAGCCTGCCTACACGCAGCCGGAGATGTACGCGAAGATCAAGAGCAAGAAGCGCGTCTCGGAGCTGTGGGCTGATCGCCTCGTCGCCGAAGGCGTCGTCTCGCCAGGAGGAGGTCGAGCGCCAAGCGCAGGAGGTGTGGGACAACCTCACGCTGCTGCACCAGCGCCTGAAGGCGAAGATCGCCGCGGCGGCCGAGCACGGCGGCGAGCATGGCACCGGCGAGTACCAGCTCGACCGCTCGCCCAGCCCCGAGGTCGAGACGGCCGTGCCGGCCGCACGGCTGCGCGAGCTCGGCGACCAGCTGCTGCGCGTGCCCGATGGCTTCACCGTGCACCCCAAGCTCGTCAAACAGCTCGAGCGCCGTGCGCGAAGCGCTCGCCGAGGGCGCCGAGCCGAAGATCGACTGGGCACACGCGCGAGGCGCTCGCCTTCGCCTCGCTGCTGACCGAGGGCACGCCGCTGCGCCTCACCGGCCAGGACACCGAGCGCGGCACGTTCAGCCAGCGCCACATGGTCCTGCACGACGCCAAGACCGGCCAGACCGTGTGCCCGATCCAGAGCCTGCCCGACGCGCTCGCGCCGCTGGAGCTGCACAACAGCCCGCTCTCGGAGCTCGCCTGCATGGGCTTCGAGTACGGCTACAGCCAGGAGGCCCCCGAGACGCTCGTGCTGTGGGAGGCGCAGTTCGGTGACTTCGTCAACTCCGCGCAGGTGATCGTCGACCAGTTCATCGTCTCCGGCCTGGCCAAGTGGGGCCAGACCTCGCGCCTCACGCTGCTGCTGCCGCACGGCTATGAGGGCTCCGGCCCCGAGCACTCCTCCGCGCGCCTGGAGCGCTTCCTGGCGCTCGCCGCCGAGGGCAACGATCCGCGTCGCCAGCCCCACGACGCCCGCGCAGTACTTCCACCTGCTGCGCCGCCAGGCGCGCATCGCCAAGCAGCGCCCGCTCGTCGTGATGACGCCGAAGTCGCTGCTGCGCCTGCCGCAGGCCGCCAGCATCGATCGCGGACATGGCCGAGGACACGTCGCTTCCACCCCGTGCTCGCGGAGCCCGGCGTGCACGACGAGCAGGTCACGCGTCTGGTGCTCTGCACGGGCAAGATCTACTACGACCTCGTCGGCCACCCCGAGCGCGCCTCACACACGGGACTCGCGGTCGCGCGCGTCGAGCTGCTCTACCCCTTCCCCGAAGGCCAGATCCTCGAGCTGATGGCGCGCTACCCGAACCTGCGCGAGGTGCTGTGGGTACAGGAGGAGCCGCGCAACATGGGCGCGCGCGCACACATGTTCCCGCGCCTGATGCAGATCATGCCCGAGAGATGCACTTCGGCTACGTCGGGCGCCCCGAGCGCGCGAGCCCGGGCGAGGGCTACCCCGCCGCGCACATCGACGAACAGAACCGCATCGTGACGACCGCGATCGACCTGCGCCAGCCGATCTCCCAGTACCCCCGCAAGACGCCGGGAGAGCGCTGATGTGGGCGCTGTGGAAGCGGTTCCTGGCGATCCGCCGCCAGCGCAAGCGCCGGCGCCGCGGGTACGAGACGATCTCTAGGCGCCGTGTCTACGGTCGGCCTAGCGTCCTTTCCACACCGGCTCGCGCTTCTCCTTGAACGCGCTCGGCCCCTCCTTGGCGTCCTCGGAGGCCATCACCGGCCCGGTGATCGCGCCCTGCTTCGCCCACATCTCCTCGCTCGACCAGTCGAACTGCTCCTGCAGGATCTGCTTGGACGCGACCAGCGCGAGCGGACCGTTCTTGCGCGAGCGCGCCGGCGAGCTCCAGCGCGGCGTCGACCGCGGCGCCCGGCTCGACGAGCGCGATTGACGAGGCCGAGCTCGTGGAAGCGCTCGGCGGGCAACGGGTCGCCGGTCAGCGCGAGCTCCATGACGACGTGGTAGGGCATCCGGCGCGGCAGGCGCAGCAGCGCGCCGCCGGCGGCGACCAGCGAGCGCTTGGCCTCGGGGATCCCCATCTTGGCGCCCCTCGCGGCGACGATCAGATCGCAGGCCAGCGCGATCTCCATGCCCGCCCGCGACCGCGAAGCCCTCGATCGCGGCGATCAGCGGCTTGCGCGCGGCGCGCTGGGCGATGCCGGCGAAGCCGCGGTCGCCGTACCACGGCGACTCGCCCTTGACGAACGCGCCGAGGTCCATGCCCGCGCAGAAGAAGCCGCCGGCGCCGGTGAGCACGCCCACCGACAGGCTCGTCGTCGGCGTCGAGCTCGTCGAGCGCGCTCGCCGACGCCCTCGGCCAGCGCCGCGTTGACCGCGTTGCGCACCTCGGGCCGGTTGAGCGTGATCAGCAGGACGTTGCCGCGCCGCTCGGTGAGAACGGGCTGCTGGGGGACTCGTCGGCTCATCGTCGGGCTCCTTGCTCGGGAACCAGTGCAGCCTATCCGCGCGCCGCCCGCGCGTACGCCGCCGCTGAGCGCTCAGGCAGCGAACAGGCGCAGCTCTGGCTCGCGCTCGCCGCGCAGCACAGCGGGTCGACCTCCACGCAGTCGATCCCCCGCGAGCTCGCGAGCACGCGCGCCTGCGGCTTGATCACTCTGCGCCGCGAGCACGCCGCGGCACGAGCCCATCGCTGGATCCAGTGCGGATCCGCTCGAGGTAGCGGCTGAGCTGCTCGACCGCATCGATCGTCGCGATCGCGCTTGATCTCGACCGCGATCCACTCGTCCTCGCCGTCGCGGCACATCAGATCGACGGGGCCGATGTCCGTCGGCCACTCGCGCCTGACGAGGCGCAACCCCTCGCCACACCATTGCGGCGCGTCCGCAAGCAGCTCCTGCAGCTCGCGCTCGAGGCCCTCCTTCTCGAGTGGACCGAGCGTGTCGAGCTCGTGCTCCACGTCGGAGAGCACCTCCGCAATGCCGACGTCCAGCCGCTCCTCCTGGCGCAGCTTGCGCACCAGCAGACGCTCGAGACGACCCTCTGGCGTCGTGCTGCTCCTCGATCACCGTCGGCGGCGATCATCCAGTTCAGCGGCTTGACGTTGGGGCCGCCGCCGTCGGCCCAGACCATGAACGTGCCGTCGGGCTTGACCATCAGCAGCCGCACCGCCTCGGGCAGCACCGTGCTCAGGCGGCCGACGTAGGAGACCTCGCAGCGGGCCACGATCAGGCGCACTGACGGAACCTAGCGGATCGGGGCGGACCGCAGGCCCAGGCGCCGCAGGGTCTGGCTGCGCCACCGGCTGCTCTTGCGCGAGCGTCTCGTGGATCTCCGACGCCTTCGGCTGGCCATTCACCGACTCGCGAAACTCGCGCAGCCCGTTGCCCAGCGCGCGGGCGAGCTCCGGCAGCCGTTTCGGCCCGAGCACGAGCAGCGCGATGATGCCGATGAAGAGAAGATGTACGGGGTTCTCTAGGCCCATCGCTCATCAGGCTAGCGCGCGCCGAAACGCAGCACCACGCTCGCCAGCCACAAGATTTGCCCGCCGCCACTGCCCTTACGCTCTGGGTTCGTGTCCGCTGAAGCTCAAGCTCCGCCAGGGCGCCGCTATCCGCCGCCGGGAGTCGTGGAGTCGGTATGGCCCGCGCAGCTCACCGTGCTCACCGCGATCGCGCTGCAGCTGAGCCTGCCTGAGCGGCTGACCGTCGGTCCCACCTGGCTCCTGCCCGCGCTCGAGGGCGCGCTCGTGCTCGGGCTCGCGATGGCCACGCCGCGCGAGCTAGAGGGAGAGCACACGCTGCGTCGACGCTTTGCCGTTGGGCTCGTCGCGTTCGTGAGCGCAGCCAACGCTTTCTCATTGGCAACGCTCACCCATTACCTGCTCCATCACCATGTCGACAAGGGGCAGGAACTGATCGTTGCCGGCGTCGTGATCTGGCTGACCAACTTCCTGATCTTCGGGCTCTGGTACTGGGAGATCGATCGTGGCGGCCCAGGCCGGCGCGCCGCCGGTAATGACGGCCCGCCTGACTTCCTCTTCCCGCAGATGTCCGACGATCGCATCGAGCCACGCGACTGGCGGCCCAAATTCATCGACTATCTCTACGTCTCGCTGACCAACGCCGCTGCCTTCTCGCCCACCGACACGATGCCGCTCACGCCGATGGCCAAGAGCATCATGGGCCTGCAGTCGATCGTCTCGCTCGTGACGATCGGGCTGATCGTCTCGCGCGCCGTCAACATCCTGCCGGCGTAGACGCTACAGCGCTAGTCGGCGACCTCGCGTCCTTCCGGCCAGTGACCGGGCTGGCCGAGACGGTCCAACGCATCCCGGATGTTTCGACCTGCGCCTCCGTTGAGAGCCACGACCGTGCCGGCTCCATCCGGCTGAAAGCTCACCTTGATCCGACGCGAAAGCGCTCTACGCAGAAACGAGTAAAGGCCACCGTCTTCGTAGGCACTGACGAGCCCGTCGCTGAATGCCAACGATCCGGGTCGTTGGCGATAGAGCGAGAAGGCACCCGCACGATGTAGCTCAGGTGCGATATCGCGGATGAACATCTCCTGAGCACGCTCAGGAGATACGCGCATCGAGAAACTCCGATCGATCTTCGCCACCGAGGATTAGGTGTGATGGTTCAGCTAGGCGGCCGACGAATGACCTGCGTCCTGATCCAGCGCCTAGCCTTGCCGGTGGTCTGACCGCCACTGAATGGCTCTTCGAGATCCGCCGCTGCGAACGGACCGGCTGAGCTTCCTCGATCGGCGTATTCCCAAACGGCGAGTGAGAACAAGGCGCTGGTCGCGTTGGAGTAGAGCACCACGGGCAGCGTGAGCGCCACGCCGATCAGCAGCAGGGCGGCGCCTGCGACGGGATAGTGCTTGAAGTCCATCGCACCTGCGACACCCAACGCGATGCCGGGGATCAGCGCGAGCGCAGCGGCACCACCGATGGCGATCGATCCCGTCAGGCTTTCTGGCCAGCGACGCCGCACGACCGACACCGACCGTTTACAGGCGACAAGAGGGCCGATGTTCTCGAGCGCCAGGGCAGGCAGCACGAAGAATGTAGCGACAACCCATGCGAAGTTCAGAAGCATCGCGAGCAGACGCTCGATCCATGACACATGCCCGACGTGCTGCATCAGCTGCAGTGCGACGCCCACGGTCGCAGCCAGCAAGGACCATTGGAGATCACCCTCAGCCGCCGACGGGCGAGGAGGAGTCCGTCGACCACGCTCGCTTGCCGGCCCTGCCAACGCTCGGAGACGACATGCATGAGCGCAACGTTGAAGAAAGTCGATGACACCGTGAAGGGATACAAGCCCACCGCGAACGCCACCACTAGCATCGCTTTGTGGTTGTGCGCTGTGCTCACACTCGCCGCAAGCCCGAGCAGCACACCGGCACAGCAAACGTCCAAGAGCAGCGCCGCAGCCGGCAGCAGCAACAGTCGGCGATCGGCCTTCAGCATATGGAACAGTGCCACCGGGTGCGGTTTGACGCACAGGCTAAGGCCGTCCCCACGGCCCGTCCTGCATCCCGCCGTACCACGACTCTCGCGGCGACTGTCCGGGATTGAGGGCTTCGCGCCGCTGATCACGACGAGCAGCACAAACGGGAGCAACGCGACCTGTGCCCAAAGCCACCACTGCGATCCGTCGAACAGCACGTACCCAACCGATCCGGCGGCGCCAAGCGCCACTGCGAGCACCCAATCCAGCCACCTCGGCCACAAGACTCGCCGTCGCCAGTATCGCGCGACGACCGGGCCCGTGAAATCGATCGTGACATGACCGTTCTCGCCGTCTTTGCGCCGTAACCCGGCGCGGGCGCGTCGGCCAGCGGCTTTACGGAGCTCCCGCCGCGTGTGCCGACTCGGTGCCATCTATAAGAATTTACACCCGATGTTGGTCCGGGATACTGAATCGATGGTGCCGACACAGGCAAAGCGCTTTCAGAAGCGCACCACCGGGATCCTCGTTGTGATCGTCAGTGGGCTTGTGTTCGTGAGCGCGCTGGCGCTCCTTGACTGGGCCGAACTGCCGAAGATCGTAAAAGTCGCCTCCACCATCAGCATCGTGTCGCATGGCGCGTCTCTCTGGGATTTCAAAGGGCACGAGGCAGGCGTACTGACGCTGATCGCAATCGGCACAGTCGCGTTCACCACGTTGGGTCTGCTCAGCGACTCCGTCATCACCGCGCTGCCTGCGGTCGGGGGCTCGTTCTTCCTCCTTGGCCAAACGCTCCCGGTAGGCGGTGGGTACGGCGGCTATCAAGCGGGGTTCTGGCTCGCTACCACCGCAGCATTCGCGATGTCAATCGGCGGCGTCCTTGCCGTCGCCGGCTCAGCGCGCGACGCTCGGCTCGAGCGCGAGCGCCTGCGCGATCAGATCTGAGATCTCGCCGCCGCCACCGAGCGCGAGCGACCGCCGGAACGCCTCGAGCGCGCCCTCGCGATCGAGCAGGCGCAGGCGCAGCCGACCGAGGCGCTCCCAGGCGCCAGCGTCGCTCGGGCCACGCTGTGTGGCACGCTCGGCGGCCTCCTCGGCGAGGTCGTAGCGCGCCGATGTCTTCGTAGATGCGCGCCGCGAAGCGATGCGGCGCGGGCCGCGTGCCGTCGACGCGCGCCCAATCGCGCACGGCGCGAGCGGCCTCCTCGAGTTTGCCGGCCTGCCAGAAAGCGAGCGTCATCAAGCGCAGCACCGCCACGTTGCGTGGATCGGCGTCGCGCGCATAGATCAGCCGCCGCGCCGCGAGCTCGTACTCGCCTTCGGCCATCGCCCGCTGCGCTGCGACCAGGAAACGCTCGACACGCTCAGAGCCCGGGTCGGGCTTTGAGAAGTCGACGAACTTCATGCTCCCCGCCGGCACCGTGCGCATGCCGTGGCTGAACTTCACGCGCGCCCACTGCTGCACCTCCTCGCATCGTCTCCGCTGTCGTGGGAGAAGTAGATCCCCGTGACCGTGCCCACGCCCCACTCGGGATAGGAGATGCAGCGCGCGTAGCGGTGCACGACGGAGTGGTCGGGCACGCGACTGCCGAACGGGTCGTTCTTGGCGCGGTCCTGCGCATGTGCACGGGCTCGCTGCTCGGCCTCGTAGGCTCGCCGACCTGCCTCCTCGCGTTCGCGCCGTGCGGCGGCGGCGCTGACCTTGACGGCGTTACGCGAGACATGTCCCCCGCGCGAGCCCTCGGCCAGGCGCTCGAGCTGATCGGCGGCCTCGTTGATCGCCTTGAGATGGCGCTCGTGCTCGTACTGGCGTCCCTGCGGGGCGCGACGTCGGGGTGCCAGCGCTTTGCCATACGGCGACGGGCGAGCTGCACGTCGCGCTTGTTGAACGGCGCCTCGAGCTCCAGAAGGAGCAGGTGCTGCTCGATGTCGAGGACGCTCGTGGGCATGACCCGACAACGTTAGCGAGGGTCGGCGGGATTCCATCCCTCTATCCTGCGTGCGAATGTCCTCTCAGTACATCTTCACGATGCACCGCCTGTCCAAGCTGCACGCTCCGGACAAGACGGTGCTCGACGACCTCACGCTCGCCTTCTACCCCGGCGCCAAGATCGGCGTGCTCGGCTACAACGGCGCCGGCAAGTCGACGTGCTGCGGATCATGGCCGGCGTCGACCAGGAGTACCGCGGCGAGGCAGCGCTCGCGCCCGGCGCGACCGTGGGCATGCTCGAGCAAGAGCCCCAGCTCGACGAGTCGCAAGGACGTCAAGGGCAATGTCGAGGACGGCGTCGCCGAGACCAAGGCGCTGCTCGACCGCTTCAACGAGCTGGCGGCCAACTACTCCGAGGAGACCGCTGAGGAGTTCGGCAAGATCCAGGCGAAGATCGACGCAGCCGACGCCTGGAACCTCGACACCCAGCTCGAATACGCGATGGACGCGCTGCGCCTGCCGCCGCCGGACGCCGACGTGACGAACCTCTCCGGCGGCGAGCGTCGTCGTGTTGCGCTCTGTCGGCTGTTGCTGCGCGCGCCGGACCTGCTGCTGCTCGACGAGCCCACCAACCACCTCGACGCCGAGTCCGTGGCCTGGCTGGAGCAGCATCTCGCCGAGTACAAGGGCGCGATCGTCGCGGTCACGCACGACCGCTACTTCCTCGACAACGTCGCCGGCTGGATCCTCGAGCTCGACCGCGGCAAGGGCATCCCATACCAGGGCAACTACTCGAGCTGGCTCGAGCAGAAGCAGGCGCGCATGGCCCAGGAAGAGCGCTCAGAGAAGGGCCGCGAGCGCACGATCGCAGCCGAGCTCGAATGGGTGCGCACGAACCCCAAGGGCAAACGCACGAAGTCCAAGGCGCGCCTGGCCCGTTATGAGGAGCTCGTCTCCGAGGAGCGCAACGTAAAGCTCGACGAGGTCCAGATCCACATCCCGCCCGGCCCACGCCTGGGCGGCAAGGTGCTGACCGCCACCGACCTTTCCAAGGGCTTCGGTGAGCGCCTGCTGATCGAGTCGCTGTCCTTCGATCTGCCGCGCGCTGGCATCGTCGGCGTGATCGGCGCCAACGGCGCCGGCAAGACAACGCTGTTTCGGATGATCACCGGTGAGGAGAGCCCCGACAGCGGCAAGCTCGAGCTCGGCGACACAGTCAAGCTCGCTTACGTCGATCAGTCGCGCGACTCGCTGGACCCGAAGAAGACGGTCTGGGAAGAGATCTCCGAAGGCTATGACCAGATCAAGGTCGGCGACCGCGAGGTCAACTCGCGCCAGTACACCGCGGGCTTCAACTTCAAGGGTTCAGACCAGCAGGCGCGCATCGGCAAGCTCTCCGGCGGTGAGCGCAACCGCGTGCACCTCGCCAAGCTCCTGCGCAGTGGCGGCAACCTGCTGCTGCTCGACGAGCCCACGAACGACCTCGACGTGGACACGCTGCGCGCGCTCGAGAACGCTCTGCTCGCGTTCCCCGGCTGTGCGATCGTGATTTCCCACGATCGTTGGTTCCTCGATCGCGTCGCCACGCACGTGCTGGCCTTCGAGGGCGATTCGCAGGTCACGTGGTTCGAGGGCAACTTCGAGGCCTATGAGGAGCACCGTCGCTCGGTCCTCGGCGCCGCCGCGGACCGTCCGCACCGCATCACCTACAAGCGGCTAGTGCGTGGCTGAGCCGCAGCTCGCCGAGCAGGCCGCGGCTGAACAGAGCCACACGAGCCCGGTGATTTCGACCGCGACACGGCGGTAACGTTGCAGGATCAGAGCGAGACGCACGCGGCGCTTCACCGCAGAGGTCTCACCGGGCTGGCGCGCCGGGCGCGGCCCCCACGGAGGCTACCTCGCCGCGATGCTGCTGCGCGCGCTCACCGAGACGGTCGCCGACGCCGCGCGCTCGCCGCGCTCGCTGACGATCCACTACGCGCGCGCGCCCGAGCCGGGCGCCGTCACGATCGAGACCACGCTCGAGCGCGCGGGGCGCTCGCTGAGCACGCTATCGGCGCGCATGGAGCAGGACGGGCGACTGACCGCGCTCGCGCTGAGCGCCTTCTCGATGCCCTGGAGCGGCCCGGAGATCTCCGACATCGTGATGCCCCATGTTCCCGGTCCGGACGCGCCGCGCGAGCCGGGCTCGCTGATCGAGCACGGCGCTCCGCCCTTCACGCGCCATATCGTGCTGCAGCCGCGCATCGGCGGCATGCCCTTCACGAACGCAGAGCAGCCGATGGAGCTCGGCGGCTGGCTCGGCCTGGCCGAGCCGCGCGCGCTCGATCCGCTCGCGCTCGCCTTCTTCAGCGACGCGCTGATCCCCGCGCCGTTCATGCGCACGACCGCGCCGAACCCCGCGCCGACCGTGGACTTGACCGTGCATTTCCGCACTGCGCTGCCGCGCTCGCCGACGCCCGATCCAACTGAGCTCGTGCTCGCGCACATCCGTGGCGGGCTGATCCACGAAGGCTTCTTCGAGGAGGACGGCATGCTCTGGGCAGCCGACGGCACGCTGCTCGCACAGTCCCGCCAGCTCGCGCTCCTGCTGCCTAGATAGATCGGCTAGGGTCGAGCGATGACTAACTACACGGCAAAGAACGTAGGTGAGATGGAGGCTGGCTTCGGTGGCGGCTTCGTCAAGGCGCGCGCAGAGCTCGGCGTGAGCTCGTTTGGGCTGCAGGTCATCAGGATGCCCGCCGACTACGGCGACTACCCCGAACACGATCACGCCGAAGACGGGCAGGAGGAGGTCTATCTGGCGCTTGAGGGCTCCGGCTGGATCGACATCGAAGGCGAGCGCGTCGAGCTCGCCAAGGACGTCTTCGTGCGCGTCGGCACCGGCATCAAGCGCAAGGTCCACGCGGGCCCCTCGGGACTGCAGATGCTCGTCATCGGCGGCTGCCCCGGCAAGGCGTATGAGATCCCCGCAATGACCGAATTGGAGACAGCCACCGCTTAGTTGGCGGCGTCCTCGCCAGCCTTTCGCGCGCTGCTCAGCGCGCGAACGAGCTGTCGGGCGCCAGCCGCAGTGCCGCCGCGGCGATCAGCCGTGCGCAGGCGTGCACGTCGTCGAGCTGCACGAGCTCGACGGGTGAGTGCATGTAGCGGATCGGGATCGACACGAGGCCCGTGGGCACGCCGCCGCGGCTGAGGTGCACGGCATCGGCGTCGGTGCCTGTCGCACGCCCGGATGCCTCGACGGTGAAGGGGATTTTTTCGGCTTCTGCAGCCGCGTGGAGCAACTCGAAGACGCCGTCGTTGAGCGTCGAGCCACGGCTGATCACCGGGCCCGAGCCGAGCTCGTGCTTGCCCGCGCCCTTCACGTCGATGCCCGGCGCGTCGGTCGCGTGCGTCACGTCCACCACGATCGCCGCGTCGGGAGCGAGCGAGAACGCGCTCGTGCGCGAGCCACCGAAGGTGGTCTCCTCTTGCGCGGCCGCGACCGACGCGAGCTCCCAGCTCGCACCGCCGGCCTGCGCCACGAGCCGCGCGGCCTCGAGCGCCACGAAGGAGCCGAGGCGGTTGTCGAGCGCGCGCGCTGTGAGGCGACCGTTGGGCAGCTCGATCGGCGCCGCGTCGATCACGGCCACGTCGCCGATGCGCACCATCGTGGCAGCCTGCTTGCCGTCACGAGCACCGATATCGATGTGCAGGTCGGAGATCGTCGCGACCTTCTTGCGCTCGTCGCCTTGCAGCAGGTGGATCGGCTTCTTTCCGACGACTCCCGCCACGGGCCCCTCGCGCGTGTCGAGTACGACGCGCTGGCCGACGAGGATCTGCGCGTCCCAGCCGCCGACCTCGCGAAACCACAGGTAGCCGTCGTCGTCGATGTGCGTGACGATCAGCCCGATCTCGTCGATGTGGCCCATCACGAGCAGCCGTCGCGGTGAGCCCCCAGCGCCGTGCGCGGGCGCCACGATCGCGAGCGGCGTGCCAACGACGTCGGTGCTGACCTTCGCGAACTTCGTGGCCGCTTTTCGCCACACCGCCGCAGGCGCGCGCTCATAGCCCGAGGGGCCACGCGCGCCGAGCAGCTCCGCGAGCACCTTGGGATAGCCCTTCGCGCCTTTCACTCTCACGGCTCCAGCGGAGCGGCGTGGCTGGGTCATGACGGCGCGAGCAGGTTGCGCAGCACGTAGTGCAGAATGCCGCCGTGGCGGAAGTAGTCGGCCTCGCGCGGCGTGTCGATGCGTACGCGCGCGTCGAACTCGACTGGCTCACCACCCTCGCGCTGGGCGCGTACGCGCACCTGCCAGGCGGTCCGTCGCCGCTTCGCATCGCGTCGGGGAGACCCGTGATCGCGAAGGTCTCCTCGCCGCCCAAGCCAAGTGTGGAGCGCTCTCGCCGTCGGGGAACTGCAGCGGCAGCACGCCCATGCCGACGAGGTTGGAGCGGTGGATGCGCTCGTAGCTCTGCGCGATCACCGCGCGCACGCCGAGCAGCTTCGTGCCCTTTGCGGCCCAGTCACGCGAGGAGCCAGAGCCATACTCACGCCCCGCCAACAGCACGAGCGGAGTGTCCTCTGCGATGTAGCGCATGGCCGCGTCGTAGATCGACATCTGCTCAGCTGCACCCGCGGCGAAGTAGCGCGTGTAGCCGCCTTCGGGCAACGCCTGGCCGCCGCCGATGAGGTTGCGCAGACGGATGTTGGCGAAGGTGCCGCGCATCATCACCTCGTGGTTGCCGCGGCGCGAGCCATAGGAGTTGAAGTCGCGCGGCTCAACGCCCTGTTCCTGCAGGTAGAGGCCCGCCGGTCCGTCGCGCTTGATCGAGCCCGCCGGTGAGATGTGGTCGGTCGTGACGCTATCGCCGAGCAGCGCCAGCACGCGCGCGCCCTCGACGTCGCGCAGCGGCTCGGGCTCGGCGGGCATGCCCTGGAAGTAGGGCGGCAGGCGCACGTAGGTTGACTGCGGATCCCAGGCGAAGCGCTCGCCCTCGGGGACCGTCAGCCCGTTCCAGCGCTCATCACCAGCGAACACCTCGCCGTAGCTCTTGCGAAACATGTCCGCGCGCACAGCCTCGCCGATCGTCTCGGCAACCTCGTGCTCGGAGGGCCAGATATCGCGCAGGTAGACGTCGTTGCCGTCCGCATCCTGTCCGAGCGGGTCGGCGACGATGTCGAGGTCCATGCTCCCCGCGAGCGCGTAGGCGACGCACAATGGCGGCGAGGCCAGATAGTTCATCTTCACGTCAGGGTTGATGCGCCCCTCGAAGTTGCGGTTGCCCGAGAGCACCGAGACGACCGCGAGGTCTGCATCGCTGACGGCTTGAGAGACCTCCTGCGGCAGCGGCCCGGAGTTGCCGATGCAGGTCGTGCAGCCGTAGCCCACGAGATTGAAGCCAAGCTGCTCGAGCGGCTCGGTCAGCCCAGCGCGATCGAGGTATTCGGTGACGACCTTCGAGCCGGGCGCCAGCGATGTCTTGACCCAGGGCTTCGAGCGCAGGCCGCGCGCGAGCGCGTTGCGGGCGAGGATGCCCGCGCCGATCATCACCGACGGATTGGAGGTGTTGGTGCAGCTCGTGATCGCCGCGATCACCACATGGCCATGGTCGAGCTCGAAGCTCTCGCCGTCGAGCGTGACCGTCCTTGAGGTGCCGTTGTGGGGCAGCGTTGCTGTCGCGCCTGCGCCCTCGGCTGTCACGGTCTCGGCGGGAGCGGCGTGCCCCGGAGCGCCGTTGGCCGGCGGGTCCGAGGCGGGGTAGCTCTCGGCGATCCCCTCGTCCTGAGCGTTGGCCTGCTCGCCATCGCTTGGAACGTAATCGCGCAGCGCCGCGCGGAAGGCGCTCTTGGCGGCGCTCAGCGCCACCCTGTCCTGCGGACGCTTGGGGCCGGCGAGGCTCGGTTCGACGGTCGCCAGGTCGAGCTCGATCGTGTCTGAGAAGGTCGGCTGCTCGGAGTGCTCGTCGTGCCACATGCCCTGCTCCTTTGCGTATGCCTCGACGAGCGCGATCTGCTCGCTGGAGCGCCCGGAGAGCTCCAGGTAAGTGAGCGTCTCGGCGTCGATCGGGAAGATCGCGCAGGTCGAGCCGAACTCGGGCGACATGTTGCCGATCGTGGCGCGATCGGCGATCGGCAGACCGCCCACACCGGCGCCGTAGAACTCGACGAACATGCCCACCACGCCGCGCGCGCGCAGCATCTCGGTGACGGTCAGCACGAGGTCTGTGGCGGTGGTGCCCTCGGGCAGCTCGCCGTGCAGCTGCACGCCCAGCACCTGAGGTATCAGCATCGGCATCGGCTGGCCGAGCATCGCCGCCTCCGCCTCGATCCCACCAACACCCCAGCCGAGCACGCCGAGGCCGTTGACCATCGTGGTGTGCGAGTCGGTGCCCACGAGCGTGTCGGGGTATGCCTGGCCGGTCTTCTCGTTCTCGAAGACCACGCGTGAGAGGTACTCGAGGTTGACCTGGTGCACGATGCCCGTGTCGGGTGGCACGACGGCGAAGTCGTCGAAGGCGCCTTGTCCCCAGCGCAGGAAGGCGTAGCGCTCCTGGTTTCGCTCGAACTCGCGCTCGGCGTTGAAGCGGAAGGAGTCGCGCGTGCCGAAGCATCGACCTGGACGGAGTGGTCGATCACGAGCTCGGCAGGCGCGAGCGGGTTGATCTTGGCGGGATCGCCGCCCATCTCAGCCATCGCGTCACGCATCGCGGCGAGGTCCACGATCGCGGGCACGCCGGTGAAGTCCTGCATCAACACGCGCGCGGGTGTGAAGGCAATCTCCTTGCTCGGCTGCGCCCGCGCATCCCAGCCAGCGAGGGCCTCTATGTCTGCGGCCTGCACCGAGCCGTTGCCCTCGGTGCGCAACAGGTTCTCGAGCAGCACCTTCAGCGAGAACGGCAGCCGCGCCGACTCGAAGCGCTGCTGCAGCGCATCGAGGCGGAAGATCTCGTGCTTTCTACCGGCGAGGACAAGCGTGTCCTTGGCGCCAAAGCTGTTCTGCGACATGGTCATCTCCCGGCTTCAGAGCGTCGATAGGGGCGCCCCGCAGTCTCGCAGAGTCACGCTCGCGATCCGGGGCCGCCCGGGGACATCTGCGCGCGAGTCGCTCGGCTCAGATCACGGGCTCGGAGGCGCGTGTCACGCGCCCCTTGCCCTGGCGCTTGGAGCGCAACAGAGCGGTGTCGCAGGCCTCGAGCAGCGCGTCGGTGCTCATCCCGGACTGCCACTGCGCAACACCGATCGAGGCCGAGACGCCCACGCCGCCGACCTCCACGCCTGGCAGCGCGTGCAGACGCTCCAGCGCCCTGGCGGCAGCGGCCGCGGCACTCTCGAGCTCGGCGTTGGGCAGGATCACCACGAACTCATCGCCGCCGTAGCGCGCCACGCGATCGAAGGCGCGGAACTCTTTGACGAGCGCGTGCACGACCGCGCGCAGCATCGCATCGCCGGCAGCGTGGCCGTATTGGTCGTTGACGAGCTTGAAGTCATCGAGGTCGAGCAGCAGGCACGAGAGCGGCCCGCCGGTGCGCATCGCGCGGCCGATCTCCTCATCCAGGCGCCGGCGCATCGCACGGTGGTTCATGCAGCCGGTGACCGCGTCGGTGCCCGCCTCGGCACGCGCGCGCACGAGCGCGAGGGCCGTGGCGGTCTGCTCGACGAGCGCGGTGGCGAGCTCGACGGCCGCCGCGCCGAACACCTCGGCAACGCGACGCACGAGGATCACGACCGCCTCTACCTCGCCACGGTCGGCGAGCGGCAGGAGCAGCGCTGCGCTCAGCTCACCGGTGGCAGCCAGGCGTGGAACGCTCGCGCGGAACTCCTCTGACTCTGCCGCGAGGAAGCTCTGTCCGGTGCTCGCCACCCAGCTGACGCCCGGAGCACGCTCCGGCGCGCGGGAGAGGTAGCTCAGACGACCTTCGCCAGCAAACATGTACACGGCCACGAGCTCGTCCTCCGCCTCAGCGTCCCCGAGGTGGTGGACGTGCACCTCCTCGGCTCCGGGCACCGACAAGAGCTCGCGGGCCATCGCGCGGAAGATCGTGTCGGCATCGGAGGCGCTATCGGCGAGCGCGGTCAGGCGACGGATGCCGGCGAGCAGGCGATCTACGCCCACAGCCGGAGTCGAGGTATCCGTACCTGACACGACATCCATACGCTCAATCTAGGGCATCGACCCCCGGACAACCAGGTCGAAGCTCGATTCGCTCGCAAGCAGCGAGCGCTCCGGGAACGCCTGGGGCGGCAGCTCGCCGCCCCAGAGTCCCGAAGATCAGCGGAAGGTGACGGTCACCGACGCTGAGGAACGTGCGCCCTTCTTGGGCACGAAGCTGACCCGCAGCTTCTTCCTCACCGGGCGTCCGCTGCGACTCGAGAGCACCACCTTCAACGTCGCCGCGTTGGTGGCGCGGCCGAGCGAGCGCGAGGAACGCGACACGTTTGCGCCGCTCGCCGTGATGCGCCCGGCAGCGAACGTCTTCACGGTCAGGTAGGCCGTTCTGCCGACCACCTTGCGTCCGACGATGCGCACGCCACAGCCGCTCGTGCCGATCCGTGTGTTCTGTTTGATTTCCTTGCCGTTCTGGCCGATCATCGTCGTGGGCATCACCAGCGACGCAGTACATAGATCGCCGAAGGCCGCCAACGCAGAGTGCGGTCCGAGTGGCAGGTTGACCGTGATGCTCGTGACCGGCACGTCTGGCGTGTTCGCGAACGTCGTGGTCGTGATGCCTTTTTTGATGTCCGTGTTGCCGACCAGGATCACGCGCACGCCGTTGCCGTCGAGCACCAGGTCCAGATCGGGGAAGGCCGCGCCGGCGTGCGAGACCAGGTAGGCGTTCCCTTTCATCTGCACCGGCAGCACGGGCGTGTTCGCGCGTGCCGTGCCCACCAGCGAGCCGGCCGGACACGTCGCGGGGTTGGCTTCAAAGGTTGCCTGCGCACACGCTTTCTGGAGTGTGGTCAGGCGCGAGGGCAGCTGCTTGGGCAGCTGGACCTTCACCGATTTGAAGTTCGCCTGCCCTGCCGGCTGGTTGATCGTGGTTTCGATGGACGCTCCGTTGGCTTTTGAGTATTTGCCGCTCGTGACCGCCTTGAAGGACGGCTTGAAGGCAAGCGAGCTGCAGCCTTCGGCCTGGAACGGCGTTTTGATCGTTGCGCTCGCACCGAGCGAGCCCGTGAGCAGCGATTCGGTGGTGAGCACCGAGCAGTTCGTCGGGTTGCGCTCGAAGCCCTGGCGGTTGATCGTCACCGTCAGCGCTTTGAGCCGGATCGGGATACCGCCAACGATCGTGGGGACTTTTTCGTCCGTGGCGATCACCTGCGCGGTCGTCGGGTCGATCTGGATCTTGGCGCGCGCGATCACGTTGCCAAGGTTGAACGGCCCCGCGATCGACGGCACGACGAACGTCAGGCCATAGGGGGCACCTTCGTAGGGTCCGGTCAGATAGACCTTGCCCGCGAAGTTGAACGGTTCGCTCCCCGCGCCCGCCGCGACGTTGACCGTGCCGATCTGGCTGTTGGCCGCACATTTTCCGGTGGCGGCTTCTGGTTCAGGGCAGAGTGTCACAGCCGGTATCGTCCCCACCAGTCCAGGCGGCAGGATTGTCTTGACCTTGGTCAAGTACTGATTACCGTCGGGCCGTTCGTAGTTCAACGTGAACGAACTGTTCCCGCCGCCTTGACCCGGTTCTGAGGATGTGCTCTGCGTAGGCGCGAAGGGCGGCGTCGGCGAAGTGCATCCTTCGGTCACGAAGGGCGTCGTGCCGAGCACAGCGCCTTTGCCAGAGTACGGGGCGAAGGACGTTTCGATCCCGGCTGCTGAACACACCAGCGGATTCGCCAGCGGCGCAGCGTTACCACCGTTGAAGTTCAACGTGATCGAGCTGAACGGAGCTGGAGGGTTTTCGGTGAACGTCGTGGTCAGCTGACCCGTCACCAGATCCGGCGTGACGGTGCCCTTAAGACGGACCTTTACCCCATAGCGCGCGGACTCGGCATCCAGGTAGATCGTGTAGGGCGGGGCTTCGATCGATTTGCCGGTCGGCTTGCCAAGGAAGATCGACCCAGCAAGCGAGCCCGCCGGTAGCGTCGGGATTTCGAGGGCAACGCTGCCGATGCGGCTGCGGGCGGGGCAGGTAACGGAGTTGCGCGTGCCGATACCGATCTGTTCTGGTGTGCAGCCTTCAAGCCCTTTGCCAGCTGACGGGTTCATCGTCAGTCCGCCGGGGAACTTGATCGTCGCTTCGCGCAGGTCCGAGGTGTCGGTTTCCGCTGGGCTGGCCGGATGGGTCACGCTCAGCGTTGTGGTCAGGCCGTCAGGCAGATCGGCGGCGCTGGTTTCTGGAGTCACCGCGAACGATGGGCTGAACGTCTCGAGTTCGCATTCGGTCGTGCCGACCGGGGATTCGTAAGACCTCGAGGCTTTGGCGCCGCCGTAGGATTCGCCCGAGACGGTGGTGGTGGTATCGGGTCCGGGGGCCACGCAAGCCGACGGGTTGCGCACGAAGCCGGTCGGTTCTTTGGCTTCGTTTTCGTGGCCTTTGAACACCAGGCGCGACTCGATCAGGCCCGGAGTGATGTTTTTGATCACGAAGTAGTCGTGGTAGTCACTGGCCCATTCGACGTTGCCTTCGATCAGCGTGTGAACGACAACTCCGGCACCAACTTCCAGGGCCACGCCGAATAGCGAGGCAAGCCCAGTTGTCTGTTCGAGGTTGTACACGTTGCCTTTCAGCGGTACATCTGCGAATTTGCCAGGCGCAACTTCGAGCACGGTCGTCGCGAACTGTTTGCCGATGATCGTGCTTTCCGGACATTTCGGTGCGAGGAAAATGTGCTTGACCGGTTCGACTTCGGTCGAGGTGAAGTCTTAACCGAGCAATAGGGAACTGCCTGGGGATTGGTCACGACGCCAGGGGCGACGTCGACGCGAAGGTTCTTGAGGCTTTCCGCAGGCACTTTGAGTCCCGGTTCGGGTTCCACCGTGTTCAGAACGAAGTCCGTAACGCCGAAGTAGGGATGCCCGCCGGCCACTCGATAGCCTTCCGCTTCCGCTTCCGCTTTGCCGGCTTCTTTCGCGCCTTCGCCGCATTTTTCGAAGCCTTTGTCGCAGTTGGCCGCGAAGAATTTTTCTACTCCGAACGCAGCTTGCGCAGCGGGCGCCGAAGCGATAACGATCGCGCCTACTAGCAGCGCAAGCAGCGAAAGACGAACCTGAACCCTCATTCCGACCTCCCAGTTGACAGCAGCATCGATCCTCTACCCCTCACGACTCCAAAGCATCCCGAAAGTTGCGGGACTTCCGAATTCCTTATTAGACGACCGCGCGGACTCTCCTTCCATCCATAGACGACTGTTAGCGCCCGTGTTCCCGACAGCCCACCCCTGCTTATACCACTCTTCGGAACTCTGGCGCGTCGGTCCGGCTATTCGCGCGCGCCCACGGCAGCCAGCGCGGCAGCGTGCCCAGCGCAGTCATAAAGCGTCCCTGTCGCGGACCCCGCGGAGCTCGGCAGCTGGATCTTCGTGCAGACCTTTGTGACCGCGCTCATCGCCTTGCGTGAGCCCGTGCGCGTGTCGCCGGGCAGACGACCGCTGAAGCCGCCGCCAACCGCGCGCTGTTCGCCGACCACCCAGCGGATCTTGCCGGTGGCTACCTCCTGCGCGAACCACGCCACGCTGACGTTGCTCTCACGGCCAGAGAAGCCGCCGATTCCCGCCACGCGTGCGTCGTGAGTCACGATCGCCGAGCTCGCGCTCGACTGGCTCGCGACCGCAACGGTGCCGCCGCCGTGCGCGTCTACGTAGGTGAGCACTGGGTTCAGTGCGCCTTCGCCGCCACCGAAGGGGCCGCCTAGGCCGCCGCCTGGGCCGGGGAAGCCCCCGCCTGCTGCGTCCGCGATCGAGCCGCGCGGCGGGCCTCCTGCAGCGAGAAAGCCCGGCGGCGGTCCGCCGACTGCCCCGCCCGGCGCGCCCGCGCCGAGCGGACGGGCTGCGCCGGGTGCGCCTGGGCGGCCCAGCGGGCCAGGTCCGCCGCCCGCGCCGCTGTCCGCCGCGGCCGATGCGGGACCGCCAGCCGGGAAGGTGCCGCTCGTTGTGTAGCCGAGCGTGTCGAACGCCCACACGCCGGGTGCCAGCAGCAGCACAGCTATGGCGGCGCCCAGCGCACCACGGCGTAGCGCGCGGGCACGGAAGGCCACAAGCAGGATCGCCGCTGCCACGCCTACGAGAAGCAGGACGGGCACGAGCCACACGAGCTGGCCGGGGTAACGCGAGCGTACGAGCAGCTCGACGACGACGCCCGCAAGCACCGCGAGTGGCGCCATCACCCGAGCTTTCAGCGTTCCACCGATCATCTCCGTGACACCGGCGCCCACCAGCGCTGCCAAGAACGGCGCCAGCAGCGCGACGTAGTAGGGGTGGAAGATGCCGCTCGCCGCGCTGAACAGCACCGCCGTGGTGAGGAAGGCTCCGCCGACGGCCAGCAGCCAGCCGCTGCGCGCGTCGGCGCGGCGTAGACGGCAAGAGAGCAGGATCGCGAGCCCCGCGACGAGCGCGAAGCCCAGGAGCCAACTGGCCTGACCACCGAGCGCCGCATTGATGAGGCGCAACGGCCCAGCGTTGCTGCCGAACGCACCGCCACCACCTGCTCCGCCAGGCGCGCCTGCCGCGCCGGTCTGTCCACCGACGCGGTTGAGGCCGTTGTATCCAAAGATCAGCGAGAAGATGCTGTTGTCGCTCGTGCCCGCGATCCATGGGCGCTCCGCCGCGGGCGTCAGCGCGACGAGCGCCGGCCATGCGCCCCCCACGAGCACCATCGCTGCGCCGCCGACGAGCAGCTGACGCAGCGCGCGCAGGCGCGAGCGGCCGGCGGGCGCGACCCACATCCACGCTGCCGCGATTCCCGGCGCCACGCTCAGCGCGACACCCATCTTGGTCTCGAAGCCGAGACCCACGAACACGCCGGCCGCAACGAGCCAACGCGTGCGTCCTTGCTCGAGGCCGCGCACCAAGCACCACAGCGCAGCGACGCAGCAGAGCACGAGCAGCGCGTCGGGGTTGTTGTGCCGCGATACCGCCACCGTCATCGGCGTCAGCGCCAGCGCGAGCCCCGCGACCGAGCCGCCGAGGCGTCCGAAGCGGCGTCGCACGAGGTCATAGACGAGCACCACGCTCGCCACGCCCATCAGCGCCTGAGGCACGAGCATGCTCAGCGAGCGGTAGCCGAAGACCCGCACCGAGAGCGCCTGCACCCATAGCGCCAGCGGTGGCTTGTCAACGGTCATCACGCCGCTCGGGTCAAGCGAGGCGAACAGGAAGTTGTGCCAGCTCGAGCTCATCGAGCGCACAGCTGCGCTGTAGTACTCGTTCGCCCAGCCGTTGCGGGTCAGGCCCCATAGGTTGAGCATGGCTGCGAGCGCGACCAGCCCGATCAGCTCACCGCGCGGCAGCCGCGCGGTGAGCGCGTGCGTGCGTAGGCGCGAGCTCCAGCCGGCCTGGCTCACAGCCGCAAGCGGCGCCCCAGCAGGAGCTGGCGCGGCAGCTGAGCTGGTCTCCCAAGAATGAGTCACAGCAGGAGCATCAAGCGTATTTCTGGGAGAAGCGTGAGAGAAGCCTGAAAGTTGTGGCAGCGCCCGTCAGTCGATCAGCCGTTTGCCGAGCTGTGAGATCGCCAGGCGCCACATGATCACAGCGAACGCAAGCAGCACCGCCGCGTGGCCGAGGTCGGCCGAGCCCATCGTGCCGAGCGAGGCGTCGCGCACGATCTGCACGCAGTGATAGAGCGGGTTGACCTGCGCGATCTGACGCACGCCGTCCGGCAAGGAGGAGACCGGGAAGAAGGTGCCTGCTACCAGGAACATCGGCGTGAGCACTGCACTGGTTATGTAGTTGAAGTTGTCGATCGTCTTGGCGATCGCCGCAACGGTGACGCCGAAGGCAGCAAAGCCAAAGCCCGTCACGAAGCCGATCAGCGGCACGAGCAGCATCCCCGCCTCGGGCGCCAGCCCGAACGCGAAGCCGACGAGCAGCGGCGCGATCCCGTAGACGCCGGCGCGCAGCGAGATCCACAACACCTCCGCTGTGATCAGCTCCTCCACGTCGACCGGCGCCGCCAACATCGCGTCGTAGGTGCGCTGGAACTGCCAGCGGATGAACGTGTTGAACATGCCCGGGAAGGCCGAAGAGAAGAGCACGGCGGTGGCGACCGTGCCGGTTGCCACGTATTGCACGGTCTTGACGTGGCCGATGGTTTTGACGAGCGAGCCGAAGCCGAGCCCGAACGCAAGCAGGTAGATCGTGGGCTGCACGACCGAGGAGAAGGTCGTCGCCTTCCAGTAGCGACCGAAGATCGCCACGTCGCGGCTCATCACGCCGGCCAACGCCGCCGGTTCTAGACGGCCCACACGGCGCGGCTGCTCCGCCGTAGCGAGCTCTGCCTGCGCGCTCACTCGATCTCCTCCCCCGTCAAGGCCACGAAGGCGTCCTCGAGGTTCGCGGGACGCCGCACGCCCTCGGGCGCAAGCCCGTCGAGCGTCTCGGCACGCATGATCGCCACAGCCGGACCGCTGCGCCTGCTCACCCAGCCATGGCTCGCGGCCAGCTCGCCGACCTCGGTGAGTCGCTCAGGCGGCCCGTAGACCTCGAGCACCTGCTCGCCGGCGTGCGCGCTGACAAGCTCAGACGGCGTGCCCTGGGCGATGATGCGCCCCGCGGACATCACCGCGACGGTATCTGCAAGGCGCTCGGCCTCCTCGATGTAGTGCGTGCTCATCAGCACCGTCACGCCGCCCGCGCGCAGCCCGTCGATCAGCGTCCAGAGCTCCTGGCGGATCTGCGGATCGAGGCCCACCGTGGGCTCGTCGAGCAGCACCAGATCGGGACGATGGATCAGACCGCGTCCCACCAGCAGCCGCCGGCGCATGCCGCCGGATAGCTCCTTGACGATCGTGTCCGCGCGCGGCACGAGGTTGGCCAGCTTCAGTGCCCGCTCGATCGCTTCCGCGCGCTCTGCGCGTGGGACGCGATACAGACGCGCGAAGACCATCAGGATCTGACGGCAGGTCAGCTCCTGATCGAGGTTGTCGAGCTGCGGGACCACGCCCATCTCCAGGCGCGACTGCTTCGATTCACGCGGTAGCTCATAACCGAGCACCGAGATCTCGCCCTGATCGGCGAGCGTCTGCGCGGTCAACATCCGCATCGTGGTCGACTTGCCCGCTCCGTTGGGGCCGAGTAGGCCAAAGCAAACGCCCGCGGGCACCTCGAGGTCGAGCCCGTTGACGGCCACGATCTCGCCAAAGCGCTTGACCGCTCCGCGGATCGAGATCGCCGCAGCAGTCCTCTCAGCTGATGTCACGTTCTGCTCCGGCACAGCCCGACACTCTAGGCGCCGAGCGCCCGATTGCCGGTACTGCCCCATATGGGCGGATGTCGATTGCCGCCGCCGTGAATCTCCGACGCCGGTCCATATCGATGCGCGCGCCGCCGCGGCATCCTTGGGCTCGTTGTCGGCTATGCACTATTCGAGGGAAGTGAGCGATGCCATCACGAGCTCCCCAAATCGTTGCCCTCGGAGGCGGTGGCTTCTCGATGGAGAGGGACGGGACCCTGCTGGACGACTACGTGCTCTCGCTCGTGGGCGCTGCCAGACCAAGGGTCTGCTTCCTGCCGACAGCCTCGGGCGACGCGGACCACTACGTGGTGCGCTTCTACCGCCGCTTCTCACCTGGCTGCGAGGCGAGTCACGTCTCGCTGTTCCGTCGCGACCAGGGCACCGGCGGCGTCGAGGATGATCTCGCCACACACCTGCTCTCCCAGGATCTGATCTACGTCGGCGGCGGCAACGTGCTGAGCATGCTCGGCGCGTGGCGCGCACATGGCCTCGACACGATCCTGCGCAAAGCCTGGCGCCGGGGCATCGTGCTTTGCGGGCCCTCGGCGGGCTCGCTGTGCTGGTTCGATCAGGCGCTCAGCGCCTTCCACGGCGACCCGCGTCCGGTACGCGGATTGGGCCTGTTGCCCTACTCCAACTGCGTGCACTACGACGCCGAGCCCGCGCGCCGCGCGGAGTACCACCGCGCGGTCGCCGAGGGCATGTGCGGCGGCTTTGCAGCCGATGACGGCGTGGCGCTGCACTTCCGCGGCACCCAGCTCGAGCACGTCGTGAGCTCGCGTAAGGACGGCAGCGCCTATGAGGTGCAGCTGTGTGGCAGCAAGGTCAGCGAGCGGCGCCTGGAGGTTTGCTACCTCGGCGCACCGCCCGTTGGCGAGCCGAGCCGCGGCGCAGACGCGCTCGGCAGCGCCGCTCGCTCCCCCGCGCGCGCAGCGCAACAGCCGGTCGCCGCGTGAGCCCGCCGCCGGTCATCAAGATCGAGGAGCGCGCGATCTTCGCGATGGGTGGCGGCGGCTTCACGATGGAGCCCAACAACCCGCTGCTCGACGACTACGTGCTCTCGCTGACGCGGCGCACCGAGCCGCGGATCCTGTTTCTGCCCACCGCCTCGGGCGACACCTCGGCGCAGATAAACGCCTTCCGAGCGCGTTTCGCACATCGCACCTGTGTCGCTGAGCACGTCTCGCTGTTTCGCCTCAGCGAGACCGCGCGCCCACTCACGGAGCTGCTCTTCGAGCAGGACATCATCTACGTGGGTGGCGGCTCGATGCGCAACCTGCTCGCGATCTGGCAGGCCCACGGGCTCGACAAGCTCCTGATCGACGCTTGGAAGTCGGGGATCGTGCTCGCGGGCCTGAGCGCGGGCGCGATGTGCTGGTTTCAGGCCGGCGTGACGCGCTCCAGCGGCGCGCCCGAAGCGCTCGCGGGGCTCGGGCTGTTGGAAGGCTCGCTGACCGTGCACGCCGACGGCGAGCCCGAGCGTCTGCCTGTATGGCTGGCGGGCGTGCGTAGCGGCGAGCTCCCAGGTGGCTGGGCACTCGACGACGGCGTCGGCCTGTTGTTTCGTGGCAAGCGCCTTGAGCGCGCGGTCAGCTCACGCCCCGGCGCGGGAGCGCAGCGTGTGGATGCGATCGCGGGCGAGCTCGTGCGCAACCGCATCGAGCCGGAGCTGCTGCTCGGCGAGGGTCCCTCGCGAGCGCTCGGTGGCCTCGATGAGGCGGTCGAGGAGCTGCGCCGCGTGCACCGGCTGCGTCGCGGCATGGGCCGTGGCCGCGGCTGAACTGGCGGCGTGCTAGAAGTGCCCGATGTCAAGCGCTGCTCAGAGCCCGTTGGACGCCGAGTTGCGCGCGCGCCGCGAGGCGGTCGTGCGCGAGCACATGGAGTCGGAGAACCACCACGACTTCGACACCACGATCGCGACCTTTGCGCACCCGCGCTACGAGATCATCCCCACGGGCGACGTCTACGACGGTGAGAGCGAGGTCCGCGGATACTTCGCCGAGACGCGCACTGCGTTCCCCGATCAGCGCAACGAGCTGATCGCGCTCTACCACGCCGAGCAGGGCGTGATCGTCGAGTTCGACCTGCTCGGCACGCACCTCGGCCCGTTGCGCTCGTTGCCCCCGACGGGACGATCGTTCCGCACGCGCGTCTGCGCGTTCTTCATCTTCGAAGGCGAGCGCATCGTCTGCGAGCGCGTCTACTTCGACCAGCTGAGCATCCTGCGCCAGCTCGGCATCGCGCGCGATCCCGAGCTCGCTCGGCGGACGTCTCGCGATGCTCCTCGGCCATCCGCTGACGATCGGCAGAGCGTTGCTGAAGGATCGCTTCGCGCGCTCTGCCTAGCCGCCAGCGCGGTCAAGAATGCAGGTGCGGCCAGATGCTCGCCCTCCTCGTCAAGTCCTAGGGAGTGTTTACCGAAGGGTTACTTGCGCTTGAGGCGCAGGCGTGAGAGTGTGCTCTACCCTCATCGTGGAGGCCCGCAAGATGGATCGAACCGAGCAACTCACAATCAAGCAGACATCGACCGGCTACTGGAGCGTGCAGCGCGGCTCCGTGCATCTCGCCGGCGCACCCACGCGCCGCGGCGCCGAAGCCGAGCGCGAGCTGCTGAGACGCTTGAGCACGAGCGCTCCGCGCCGTCCGCGGCGCAGGACGCGCGCGTACGCCCGCAACTCCTAGCTTCGCTTTTCCTCAGCGGTATTCGGACGAGTACATAGACACCGGCCGTGCCTGTCTGAAAACCGCCAGACGCGCTGGATGAGCCGTGCCAGGATGAGGCTGTGCTCGAGGACTTCGACCGCTGCTATCGCGCCGTGAAAAGTCGCGACGCGCGCTTCGACGGCTGGTTCTTCACGGCTGTCACCTCGACCGGCATCTACTGCCGCCCGAGCTGTGCGGCGGTCACGCCCAAAGTAGAGAACGTGCGCTTCTATGCGACCGCGGCCGCAGCTCAGCAGGCCGGCTTCCGCGCCTGTTTGCGCTGCCGTCCCGATGCCTCGCCGGGCTCGCCGGAGTGGCTCGGTCGCGCTGACGTGGCGGCGCGCGCGGTCAAGCTGATCCTTGACGGCACCGTCGATCGCGAGGGCGTTTCCGGTCTGGCGCGGCGACTGGGCTACTCCGAGCGCCAGCTTCATCGCGTGCTCGTAGCGGAGGTCGGCAGCGGCGCGCTCGCGTTGGCCCGCGCACAGCGCGCGCAGACCGCGCGCGTGCTACTCGGGGCAACGGAGCTGCCGATCGCAGAGGTCGCGCTGGCCGCCGGCTTTGCGAGCGTGCGCCAGTTCAACGAGACGGTGCGCACGATCTTCGCGCGCACCCCAAGCGAGCTGCGCCGCCGCGACAGCGGCACCGGCACCGGCACCGGCACCGGCGCAGCTTCAAGCGCCGCTGGTGGCGCGGGCGCGCAGCGGATCGCGCTGCGTCTCGCCTACCGCCGCCCGCTTGCGGCGAAAGCGCTACTCGACTTCCTCGCACTGCGCGCACTGCCGGGTATCGAGGCCTATGACGGCAGCACCTACAGGCGCAGCCTGAGGCTCCCGCACGGCGCCGGCACGGTCGCGATCAGCGTCCACGACGGTGAGTTGAAAGCGGTGTTCGCCCTCGATGACATGCGCGATCTGATGGTCGCGGTCGCGCGCTGTCGCCATCTGCTCGACCTCGACTCCGACCCGGAGGCCGTAGCGGAGCTGCTGGGTGCCGATCCCCTGTTGGGCGAGGGGGTCGCGCGGACACCAGGCCTGCGCATGCCCGGCGCCGCTGACGGCTTCGAGATCGCCGTACGCGCTGTGATCGGGCAGCAGATCTCACTTTCGGCAGCACGCACGGTCGCGGGCAAGCTCGCGCGCGCCGCGGGCACACCGCTCGCAGACCCGGTGTTGCCGGTGACGCACGTCTTCCCCTCACCGGAGAGGCTCGCCGAGCTCGCGTGCAAGCGCCCGGAGGCGTTTGCAATGCCGGCCAGCCGACGCAGGACGCTGGGACTGCTCAGCGAAGCGATCACGGCGGGCGATCTCTCAATCGACGCAGGCAGCGATCCCACAGAGCTGAGGCGAAAGCTGCTCGCGATTGCCGGGATCGGTCCCTGGACGGCTGACTACATCGCCCTGCGCGCGCTCGCTGACCCGGACGCTTTCCTGCCCACGGACCTCGGCGTGCGTCACGCGCTCGCGCGGCTCGCTCAGATCGACAATGCTGGTGCGATCGGCGAGCTCGCCGAGGCATGGCGGCCCTGGCGTGCTTACGCGCAGGCCTACCTTTGGCACGAGCTCAGCCACGCTGTGCCGGTCGCTGGCGTCTCAGCGGCGAGCATACGTGCGAGCGCCGCTTGAGCGTTTATTTCGCGCGCGAGAGGAGCTCGTCACGAAGGCGCTGCTGGGCGAGCCAACCATCGTCGCGCCAGCGGCGCGTCCAGCTCGCACCCTGCACGTTGAAACGCTTCAGAGCGCGCGCGGGAACCGCGAGATCGCGTGCGAGACGCTCACCGTGCCCAGATGTGATCTCGCGAGCGGCACGACGAAAGCCGAGGCCCTTCTCGCTGGGCAGGTGGAGCAGCCCGAGCGACGCAGAGTCACGCGGCGGCGGCGCACCGTGGCGAGGGCCAGTCCAGACACGCTGCGCGACAGCCGAGAGGTCCTGGAACTCGACTCGGCCGAGCGCGCCGGCAAGCGATAGAAGCTGCTCCTCGGTCTCGAGGACGTGACCATGGCCGGCGAGTTCGCGTTCGAGCGCCTCGCAGCTCCAGACGAGCTCCCGCAGATCGGCAGCGGTGCCGCATAGGAGCTCACCACCAACCCAATCCAAGTCCGCCTTCTCGCAGGCGCCAAGTCCGACGGCGAGCGCGCCGATTTCCTGCGGCGTTCTGCCCGATATCACCCAATCGGGTGGATAGCCGATGTGAATGCAGCCGATTCCCGGCGAGGGCGCCCGCGCGGCAAACAGCTTCGGCGCATCGACCCACACGCAGTCGACGTCGACAAGCCACAGCGGTGTCTGCTCGCCCACCTGCGCCGCAGCGCTCATGATCGCGTCGAACACGTAGCGCGAAGACGCAAAATGCGCGACGCCCGCCTCGGGGCGATGCAGATAGTCGGCGAACAGGACCTCGACGCCCATCGCTTCGATTTCAGACAGCAGGCGTCCACCACGGAAGCCGACTGCGCGCCGGTCGCTCAGGTTGGTGACGAGCGCGAGATCGCAATCCACCTCGCGCAGTCGCAGCGAGCCCACCTGCACGAGCACGCACTCCAGATAGCGAGCCGCGAGCTGCCGGTGCCCTCCGTGCGAACGGCTAGAGGGGTAGTTGTAGGCCTCCTCGGCGCTATGCACGTAGAGGTACTGCACAACCATGGGTCGCGCGGTGCTCGGCGCGCTGCCAATGCGCGCGTGCAATGTCTGCTCGGTGGCCATCTTTAGCTACCGGCGTCTACACCGGCGAAATTGATTCCTAGAAACATCGCGTAAATCGTACCGGTCGCACAAAGCTCGACGGCGAGATCGCGCCGTGTGCGCCCAACATCCCGGCGGCAAATCCCGGGCGCCGCTAACGCAAGGCGCGAAAGATCCGCAATGCGCGGCAAATTCGGATGAGCGGTACACACAAACTCAACATGTGCGCGTTCTCATGAATTATTGTGGGTAGCTGAAATGGTGCCGGTGGCGCACATCGCGGGGATTCCAGTCGAGGAGACGCTCGGCGCCTTCGGCCCCGCGCTCGTCATGATCCTCGGCGCAGCCACGATCTCGATGCGCGCGCGCTGGCGTCGCCTGCGTGACGGCGTGCTGCTGCGGACACAACCACGGGCTCACGTACGGAGTGCGCCCCGATGAGTCCCACAGGAGCGCCCTCGCCGCTGCATCCTGCGGTGCCGGTGCGCCATCGTCCGAGCGTGACCGAGATGAGCGAAAGCGAGCTGGCGGAGCTGCGGGCGGCGATGACGGCGCTCCAAGGTATCGCTGATGATCGCGGCTACGAGCACCAAGCGGGTCTACATGGCCTGCCGCTGCCCAAGTACTGCTCCCAGGCCCACGGGCAGCCGTCGTTTCTGCCCTGGCATCGCGCCTACCTCTACCGCTTCGAGCTCGCGCTACGCGCGACCGGTCACGACGTGATGCTGCCGTGGTGGGACTGGGTAACGGTCCGCAAAGTTCCCGCACCCTACGAAGCGAACCCGCTGGACTCGGCGGCCATCGACCCGCTCGCCCTCCAGCAGGGCTTTCAGGAAGGCGCAGGGGACCCTGAAATGGAACGCCTCGCGCAGATGCCCAACACCGTGCGCGAACCCGCTCGACCCAGTACGCGACTGCCCACGGCAAAAGAGATCGAACGGATCATGGCCTACACAGACTTCGCGAGCTTCTCAACCACGCTCGAGAGCTGCCACGGCAACGTGCACGTGTGGGTGGGCGGCCACATGGGCGAGATCCCGTTCGCCGCGTTCGACCCGATCTTCTGGGCGCACCACACGATGATCGACCGCCTGTGGCGCATGTGGCAGCTCCGCCATCCACAGGCGAGCTTCCCCGAAAACGTGGGCACCGAAGTAATGGAGCCCTTCAACCTCACCGCAGGCGACGTGCTCGATCCGACGACGCTGGGCTATGACTACGTGACCGCGTCGAGCACAGTCCAGGTAGGCGGCTGAGCGATGGACCGTTTCTACGCACCCGATGTGCGGCTCTCACCGAGCACGATCGCGGGCGAGTTCACGCGCGCTGACCTCGTCTTCTACGAGGTCGAGCACAAGGGTCGCTCCTTCGAGGCACGCGTCTACCTGAACGCTCCCGAGGCGAACCTGCAGACGCCCCTCGATGTCGAGGAGGGCTACGCGGGCTCGTTCGTGATCTTCGGACACGGCGGCTGCTACGGCGATGCCGGGCACTGCGATGTGCCGAGCGGCCCGCGCGACCCCTTCGACACCCGCCCTCCGCACGGCATGACGCCACAGACGAAGATGGTCGAGATCACCGAGGCTTTGCAGAACCCGCGCTGCGCAGGCGAGTCGGTCGCGGTGACGGTGCTCCCGGTCCTTCCCGGCGCAGAGCAGGCGCGCCTGGCCGATGTCCTGTTCTTCACGAGCATGCGACTACTCGCATACCGCTGAGCATGACCGCGACGCCGGAGCAAGCGCTCGAACGCCTAGGCGAGATCAAGCACATCGTGGTGCTGATGATGGAGAACCGCTCCTTCGATCAGATGCTCGGCTACCTCACGCAGTCCGGCATGCCCGATGTGCGTGGGCTGGCTGGCACTGAGAGCAACCCGGACGATCAGGGCGTCGAGCACGCGGTCTTCGAATGGAACGCTGAAGAAACATCGTTTCACCCACTGCAGGACCCGAGCGGCAAGATCCTCGATCCCTGCCACTCCAAGGAATGCGTTGCCCAGCAGCTCGCGGACGACAATCGCGGCTTCATCAAGAACTTCATCGAAAGCCGCAAGAACGCGGGCGGCGAACCGGTAGCAATTCCAGCCGAGTACCACGCGCTACCGATGGGCCACTACGGCGCGCAGCATCTGCCGATGTACGACTTCCTCGCGCGCAACTTTGCGGTCTGCGATGCGTGGCACAGCTCGGTTCCGGGCGACACCTGGCCCAACCGGCTGTTCGCGCTCGCGGGACGCGAGGGGCCGAAGGCGCTCTCCTCGCTGCTCAAACGGATCGAGGACGGAATCGGGGGGCTGCTCAACAATCAGCTCCACCTCCTTGAGAACGCGCCGATCTACGACGTGGAGGCGTTCACGCGACAGCTCGCCGATCAGCAGTGGCGCTGGTACTCACACGATCCCGCGACGCTGCGTGCGGCCGATCAGAAGTACCGCCACTTCGGCGAGCGCGACAACTTCGCGTTCTTCGACCGCCAGAAGGTCAGCGTGCTCACCGAACTGCTCGAGAGCCCAATCGTCACACCGGAAAGCTTCCTCGACGACGCCGCCAGCGGCAGGCTGCGCGAGGTCTCCTGGATCGACCCCAACTTCGTCGATCTCAAAGTTCTCGAGACCGCCTCCAACGACGACCACCCGCCCTCGGACGTGCGGGCGGGCCAGTCGCTCGTGCTCGAGGTCTACGAAGCTCTGCGCAACAGTCGCGACTGGCAGGACACGCTGCTCGTGATCGTCTATGACGAGCACGGCGGCTTCTACGACCACGTGCCGCCACCCGCGCTCGATGTCGCGGACGGCTCCGGGTATGCGACCTACGGCGTGCGCGTGCCGGCTCTGCTCGTGGGGCCGCGGGTGGGGCGCGAGGTCTGCCACGCGCAGTTCGACCACACGAGCCTGATCAAAACGATCCTGCAGCGCTTTGCCGCCGAGCCCGAACGTGCGATCGCGAGCATGGGTGCACGGGTGCAGCACGCGCAGCATCTTGGCGTCGCGCTGCTCGACGCGCCGCGTACGGATATTCCCGACCACGATGACGCGCGGGCACAGATCGCCGACTGGCGCGTGCACGCGCGCGCGGCACGGCGTGGTACACAGGCGCAGGGACACTCCACCGCTGTGGACGGCGCGGGTCGCGAGCTCGCACTACACGACTTCCAGGAAGAGTTCGCCCGCTTCGCGCTTGCGATGCGACATGCAGGTCTGCCGTTCGGGGAGCCGTAGCAACCTTCACCATTGACACCAGGAACTGGGGGAGTCGTGACGATCAGCTCAGCGGTAAGTGACATCTGGCCCGCGGTCAAACGAGCGCTCGGGCCGCCCACACCAGCACCCACACCTCCACCCGCAGCCGGCGTCCGAGCCGCAGGCGGCGTCGGGGCTGTAGCCGCCGGAGGCGGCGAAGCCGAAGGCGCGGAACCGAAGGCCGCTGCAACGGTAGGCGCGCGCGTGGTGGCTTACATCCTTCTGCTCGTAGGGCTGGCGCTGGCGATCCTGGTCAAGGGCGAAGCAGCAGCCTTCGTTCCCAAGCAGGGCTTTGTGCTGTTCACGGGCTTCTACGTAGCCGCGCAGGCGGTCGAGCGGCTAATCGAGTTCGTGTTGCCACCCGGCGGGGAATCAGCACAGGCGAAGGCCGACCGCGCGATCGTGGTGGGCGGCATCGCGCTGCTGCTGGGCATCGCCTTGAGCTTGATCCTCGGCTTGCGCTTCCTGAGCGCAGTGGAGGTGCAGAGCCCGCCACGCTGGCTCGATGTGTTCGTCACGGGGCTGGTGATCGCTGGCGGCAC
This sequence comes from uncultured Solirubrobacterales bacterium, assembly GCA_963785435.1. GTDB lineage: Bacteria > Actinomycetota > Thermoleophilia > Solirubrobacterales > Solirubrobacteraceae > Palsa-744. The sequence continues at coordinate 544,637 of CAWAVE010000005.1, read as the reverse complement.
GAAGCCGCTGCACGATCTGATCGGCACGATCGAAAAGTCCAAAGCCGGCTAACTCGCTAGCCTGTGGGGCATGATCACGGGACTCGATTTCGTGGGCATCCCGTCCCAAGACGCCGAGCGCTCGCGCAGTTTCTATGTGGACACGCTTGGCCTGCGCCCGGATGAGCAGGCGCGATTTGAGTTCTGGGTCGGCGAGACCTGCTTCGGCATCTGGGAACCCGAGCGGATGGGAATGGCCTTCGCGCCCCAGAAGAACGCCCATCCGGCGCTGCATGTGAAGGATGTCGCAGCAGCGCGTGCCGAGTTGGAAGCCAAGGGCGTCGTCTTCAGCGGCGAGACCTTCGACACGGGTGTCTGCCACATGGCCCTGTTCACGGATCCGGACGGGAACGACTTGATGCTGCACCACCGATACGCGGCTCGCTCCTAGCCGGGGAGGGACCTACCCCACGCGTCGCAAGCTGTGTCTCACGTCCCGCGACTAGCCTCAACCAACTGCGACGTTCACGATTTCAGCGACGAGCGACGAGCTGGCTAGCCGCTGCCGTACAACCGCGTCACGCGCTCCAGCATTGAATAGGGTTCGTCGCGAGGCGCGATGGGCGGTGGCTTCGTCGCCGTGCCCGTCTGCCTGATGACGCTCGGCGCCAGGCCGATACTCGCGACCGTCCACTCGCTCCCCCGCCGCACCGCAACCCACTTCGCGCCGGGATGCAGATCCTGCCTCCGGTGCACCTCGGCCAAGGCCTCGTCGTGCGTCATGGACGGAGGGTACCGCTACACGCGACGAGACTCTCCGACCAGCGGTGACCTCCACGCCGCCGCAGGGTCCCCTCTACGTCCTAGCCCTCCTCGGCCTTCTCCGAGCTTGCCCACTCCTCAAGGAGGATCAACGCTTGGGACGCCTCAGCGGACCCAGTTCGAACAAGGCCCTCAAACCGGGCCAAAACGGGGATGGCGGGAAGGTTCTCGAGATCTCCGTGGCCTCTCATCCGAAAGGCTCCACGAGCGATTCGGAGCCAAAGGTTGACCAGGCTCGGTGTAGCGTATTTCGCGCTACAGTGGTTTTGTGGGGTCAGCTCCTCATCCGCTATCGCTCCGCCTCGGACGGGACGGGTTGAGCGCGCTCGATGAGATTGCGAGGCGGCGCGGCTTGAGTCGCGCTGAGGCGGCACGACAGGCGATCACTGAGACGGCCCAACGGGAGCGTACGCGCGGCGGACTAGCAGCGGAGGCGAGGCGCCTGATGCAGGACGATCTGTACGTGCGAGAAGCGCGGGAGGTCGCCGACCTGATGGAGACGCTGCGTGGTCCGGGGTGACGTCCACCGAATCAAGCTCCCAGGCAAACGCGGTCACGTTCAGCAAGGTCGCCGCTACGCGGTGATCGTCCAAGCCGACGACCTGCTTTCCCTCTCTACGGTCGTCATCTGCCCAACGTCGCGCTCGACGTTCTCAGCCAGCTTTCATCCAGAGATCACGGTCGAGGACCAGCCAACGCAGGTCCTCTGCGAGATGGTTGGCGCTGTCGACGCCCGCGCGCTCGGTGAGCGAACCGGACACCTGACGCATGACGAGCTGCGCGCAGTCGAGGACGCGCTATTGCTGATCCTCGAGCTGCCCTAATGCCCTGAGCGGCGATGCGCCCGCGAGCGGCGAACAACGACCTCGTACGGGCGAAAAACGGGGATGGCGGGAAAGTTCTCGAAATCTCCGTGGCCTCTGATTCGGAGGCTCCACAAGGAGCGATTTGAGCCAATGACCGACCGTTGCGTGCAGTCGCGCGATCAGCCTATATCGCCGCACGGTGCGACCCACACGCTCGGAAACGACAGCGAAGTGTGCTCCACGATCATGTCGTAGTCGTGGTCGTAGTGCAGCACCCCAAGATCCTCAGTAGAAGCGACTGAGGCGATCAGCAGATCGACTGGCTTCACGCGATGTGAGATCCCTGGTGTCGCGGCAAGCTCAGCTTGAGCCGTGATAGCGGTCGCAGCGGCCTCCGCGGTCAGAGGCGCATGAGGAAGCGCATCGAGCCGCTTGGCGGTGATGGCAAACCCGTCACTGTCACGAGCGCTGTAGCGCATCTCCAGCAGCGTTGGCGGACACGTCCACAGTTCGTCCGCGACGAGCGCCGCCTCGAAGGTCTCACGCGGAGCACCGGCGAGGCGTCCGTCGAGCAGCCGAGCCCATACTGAGTTATCGAAGAGCAGTGGCCTGCCGTAGCCGGTCAATGCATCCAGCCATGCTCGCTGACCTCGTAGGCGGCGTCCACGTCGAGGCCGTCTCCAGTACGCAACTGCTCGATCAACTCACGACGAAGCTCGGCCTTCTCAACCTCTTCTCCTCGTCCAACCTCAAGCTCTCTCAGCCGATCACGAGCGCCACGGATCACCAAGTCGTCAAGCTTCACACGCTCCCCTCGACGACGGAGGGAATCGAGAGCCTCACGAACAGGGGGAGTCTCAGTGATCGAATGACGCGGACGGCGAGTAGGCATTCAGTGAGTGTAGCACCCGGTACAGCACCGCTCCGGCAGGCTACACCTACGCGTTTGCCATCGATGCGGTTTCGAACAACGACCTCAAACCCGGCAAAAACGGAGGGGGGGAGATTCGAACTCCCGGTACGCCAATAAGACGCACAACGGTTTTCGAGACCGCCGCATTCAACCGCTCTGCCACCCCTCCGGGCAACGCACAGAAGGCTAGAGGATCGGCGGCGACTGGGGAGGCCACGCACACGCTCAGCGCCGCGCGGCGAAGAACGCGCTGAGCAGCGCGCCGCACTCCTGCGCGAGCAGCCCGCCCGCGACCGCAGGCCGGTGGTTGAGCCGCGGCTCGCCGAGTCACGTCCAGCACGCTGCCGCAGGCGCCCGCCTTCGGATCGCGTCGCGCCGAAGACCACGCGCGGCACGCGCGCGAGCACGATCGCGCCGGCGCACATCGCGCAGGGCTCGAGCGTCACGTAGAGCACCGCGTCGAGCACGCGCCAGCTGCCGATCGAGCGCGGCCGCCTCGCGCAGCGCCAGCGATCTCGGCGTGCGCGGTGGGGTCCTGGCGCAGCTCGCGCTCGTTGTGTGCGCGCGCCGAGCACCTCGCCGTCGCGCACGACCACCGCGCCGATCGGCACGTCCCCGTGTTCCAATGCACGCTCGGCCTCGCGCATGGCCAGGCGCATGAAGTAGCTCGATCGCGTGGAAAGAAGCGTCGCGTTCATCTGTATCGCCCGTGAGGTCTGCGACAGTGGATCGCCGTCACGCGCGCCTATCGGGCACTCATCATTACCCATAGACCATGGCTTCCCCCTCCCCACGTCTCTCGCAGGCTCCCACCGCCTCACGACCGCGTGCGGCTCCTGCTCTGTGCGCTCATCTGTGCGCTGGTCGCGGGACTCACCGCGAGTAGCGCCCGTGCCGCTGACCCCGGCGGCTATGCGACGGGCAAGGTCCTCGTGCGCTACCGCGCCGTCGTCGCATCTGGCATACGCGGCCGCGCGCGGTGGCATGGCGGCAGCGAGCGCTGCAGCCGCACACCAGCTTGCTGCATCTGCACCGCGGCGAGAGCGTGACGAGCGCCCTGCGCGCGGCTACGCGCCAAGCGCGGCGTGGCTTTGGGCGGTGCCCGACTACCGCGCACACGTCGCGGGCGCGCTGATTCCCAACGACCGCGGCGACGGCACCGAAGCGGGGGGCTGGCAGAAACTGCAGTGGAACTTCGTCGGCCCCTTCGGCGTCAACGCGCCTGAAGCCTGGGCGAACGTCGGCCGCCGCGGGTGCCCCCGGCGGTCGCGGCGTCATCGTCGCGGTGCTCGACACCGGCGTCGCCTACGCCAACCGCGGCCGCTTCCGCCGCTCGCCCGGACTTCGGCCGCTTCGCAGTTCGTCGAGCGGCTATGACTTCGTCGCGCCACAACCGCTTACCCCAACGACCGCAACGGCCACGGCACCTTCGTCGCCTGCGACGATCGCCGAGGCGACGAACAACGGCTACGGCCTGACCGGCCTCGCCTACGGCGCGCGCATCATGCCGGTGCGCGTGCTCGACACCGCAGGGCGAAGGCGAAGCGTCGACGATCGCCGAAGGCGTGCGCTTCGCGGTCAAGCACGGCGCGCAGGTGATCAACCTCAGCCTCGAGTTCTCGCCCGGCGTGACCGCCTCCGACATCCCCGAGCTGATCGAAGCGCTCCGCTACGCCCACCGCCACGGCGTGCTCGTCGTCGCCGCGGCCGGCAACGAGGGCCACGCGGCGCTCGCCTACCCCGCGCGCGCGCCCGACGTGGTGTCGGTCGGCGCGACCACCGAGCACGGCTGCCTCGCCGCCTACTCCAACGACGGCTCCGGCCTCACGCTCGTCGCGCCGGGCGGCGGCGCCGACGCGACCTGCCCGGCGACCCCAACTGCCACCCGGAGCTGCCGGCCGGACGCGACATCTACCAGGTGACCTTCACGGGCAGCTCGCCGCAGCGCTTCGGGCATCCCGACCGGGCTACGAAGGCACCTCGATGGCCACGCCGCACGTCGCAGCGACGGCCGCGCTGGTGATCGCCAGCGGCGTGCTCGGGCCCCATCCCACGCCCGCGCAGCTCACCGCGCGGCTGCGCGCGACCGCGCGCAAGCTCGGCGGCGGCGGCGACGAACGCCTCTACGGCGCGGGGCTGCTCGACGCCGCCGCGGCGACCGCGCCCGGCGGCCCCGGCGCCGTCAGCGGGCTAGCCTGCGCGTGAGCGCCCGCGTGCCGATCACCGCAGACGATCGGCCCGCCGGCCCGCGAGCGCTGCGACCTCGCCGTCGTCGGCGGCGGCATCCTCGGCCTCGCGGTCGCGCGCGAGCTGCGCGCGCCGCAACCCGGCGCCAGTCGTCTGCGTGCTCGAGCGCGAGGCCGAGATCGGCACCCACCAGACGGGCCACAACTCGGGCGTGATCCACGCCGGCGTCTACTACGTGCCGGGCTCGCTGAAGGCGCGCCTGTGCGTCGAGGGCGCGCGCGAGATGTACGAGTACTGCGAAGCGCGCGGGATCCCCAGCGAGCGCTGCGGCAAGGTGATCGTCGCGACCGACGCCTCCGAGCTCGAGCGCCTCGACGAGCTCGAGCGGCGCGGCCAGCGCCAACGGCGTGCCGGGCCTGCGCCGAATCGACGCCGACGGGCATCGCCGAGCTCGAGCCGCACGCGCGCGGGATCGCCGGGCTGCACTCGCCCGGCGACCGGCATCGCCGACTTCCCCGCCGTCGCGCGCGCCTACGCCGCGCGACGTGCGCGAGGCCGGCGGCACGATCGCCACCGGCTGCGAGGTCCAGGGCGTCAGCGTCAAGCGGGCGCGCGCTGCGCCTCACGCACTCGCACGGCGTCACCGAGGCGCGGCAACGCGCGTCTTCTGCGCCGGCGCCTGGGCGGACCGCCTCGCGGTCGCCGCCGGCGCCGACCCCGACCCGCGGATCGTGCCCTTCCGCGGCGCCTACCTGCGCCTGCGCGCCCGACGCGCCGCCATCTCGTGCGCTCGCTGATCTACCCCGTGCCCGATCCCGTCGCTGCCGTTCCTCGGCGTGCACCTGACCAAGCACATCGACGGCGACGTGCTGGTCGGCCCGACCGCGCTGATGGCCGGCGCGCGCGACGCCTACCGCCTCGCGCACGCGTCCGCCGCCGCGACGTGCTCGACACGCTCGCGCTGGCCGGGCACCTGGCGGATGCTCGCGCGCTGGTGGCGCACCGGCGTCACCGAGCTGCGCCACGCGGCGCTGCGCTCGGCGTTCGTGCGCGCCGCCGCGCGCTACGTCCCCGAGCTGCGAGGTCGGCGACGTCGAGCCGTCGTTCGCCGGCGTGCGCGCCCAGGCGCTCGGCGCGCGACGGCAAGCTCGTCGACGACTTCGTCTTCTCGCACACCGAGCGCGCGCTGCACGTGCGCAACGCGCCCTCGCCCGCCGCCACCTCCTCGCTGGCGATCGCCCGCCACGTCGCCGACGAGGCCGAGCGCGCCTTCGCGTGAGCTGAGCGCCGCTGACGGCTGCGCCGCAGCGCGCAGACGCGCGCAGCAGACGCGCGATCGCGTCGGGCACGCCCTCGCGCGCGCTCGGGAAGCGCGGGCGCCAGCCGAGCTCGCGCTTGATCTGCGCGTTCGAGGAGCGCGCCGAGCGCACGACCGCGTCGACCGCGTTGCGCCCGCGACCAGCCGCGCGAGCGCCGCCGGGATGCGCCGCGGCGGCCCGACGCCGAGCGCCTGCGGCGGTCAGCGCCATGAAGTCGTAGTAGCTGATCGGCTCGTCGTCGGCCACGTGGTAGATCGCATCCCGCCGGCGCGCGTCGTCCGACGGCCAGCAGCGAGCGCCGCGACGACGTCCTCGACGTGGACGACGTCCCACAGGTTCTCGCCGCTGCCGATCACCGCGAAGCGCCCGGCTGGCGCAGGCGCGGCGACGAGCTCCTGCGCGTACCAGCCGCCCGGGCCGTAGACGTGCGACGGGCGGATCACCACGCCGGCAGCCCCGACTCGAGCACCATCCGCTCGCCCTCCTGCTTGGAGCGCCCGTAGGGCGTCTCGACCGGCAGCGGCTCGCTCCTCGCTCGAGCAGCGCGCCGCGGGCGTCGCCGGTCACGACCGTCGAGGCGAACACGAACCGCGGCGCACCGCGCCTCGCCGCTCGCCGAGCGCCAGGCAGGCATCGAGCAGCCGCTCGCGTGCCGCCGACGTTGACCTCGCGCACCTTCGCGGCGCTGCGCTGCGAGGCGATCTCGGCGGCGAGGTGCACGACGCAGTCGGGCCGCGCATCGCGCGAGCGCCTCGCCGCTCAGCCGCTCGGCGTCGCCGAGGTCGCCGGCGCACCGCCTCGGTGCCCGCGGCTCGGAGCCGGCACGGCGCACGAGCGCTGTGACCTGGTGGCCGCGCTCGCAGCAGACGCCGGCAGAGCGACGCCGCCGATGAAGCCGCTCGCGCCCGTGACGAGAGCGCAGCGGATCCTCATCCGCGCTCGCAGCCGCGAGGCTCGCCCGGCGTGCGTCGGCGGCACGCGCGATCACCGCCGCCATCTCCGCGCGGAAGCGCTCGCGCGCCGAAGCGTCGGCGTTCTCGCGCACCGCCTGCTCGTCGCAGCTGCGAGCGCCTCGAAGCGCTCGATCGCCGCCGCCAGCGCGCGCGGCGCTCTGCTCGGCGAACAGCACGCCCGTGCGCGCCGTCGACGCACCGTCTCGACGGCGCCGCCGACGCCGTAGGCGATCACCGGCAGCGCCCGCCGCCTGCGCCTCGACGGGCACGATCCCGAAGTCCTCCTCGCCGGGGAACAGCAGCGCGCGCGCGCCGCTCGAGCAGCGCGTCGCGCTCGGCCGTCGGAGACCTTGCCGAGCAACTCGACGCCCGGCGCCCGGCGCTGCGCCCGCACCGCCGCCAGCGCGCGTCCGTCGCCGGCGACCTTCAGCGCGCCGCCCGAGCCGCGCGCAGGCCGCGACCGCGAGGTCGACGCGCTTGTAGGGCACGACGCGCCCGAAGACGAGGTAGTAGTCGCTCGGGTCGCGCTCCAGGCCGAGGTAGTGCTCGACGTCGACCGGCGGGTGCACGACCTCGGCGCTGCGCCCGTAGTAGCGCTCGATGCGCTCGGCGACGTGGCGGAGTTGGCCACGAACACGTCCGGCCCGACGCGCCCCGGCGAGGTCCTGGCGGCGCAGGCGCGCCAGCAGCGGCGGCAGCGCCAGGCGCGTCAGCGCGCCCGACCTCCTCGCCCTCGAGGAAGCCCTCCTCCCAGGCGTAGCGCATCGGCGTGTGGCAGTAGCAGACGTGCAGCGTGCCGGGCGGCGTGCGCACGTTCTTCGCGCAGGCGTGGCTGCTCGAGAGCACCAGGTCGAAGCCCGAGAGGTCGAAGCGAGCGAAAGGCGCCGTTCATCAGCGGCAGCAGCTTCGGGTAGTGGCGCGCGGCGCCGGGGATGCGGTTCAGGAAGGAGGCGTGGACCGGCGCGCTCGGTGATCTGCGCAGGCCACGGCGCGGGGTCGTAGACCGAGGTGAACAGCTCGGCCTGCGGGAACATCTCGAGCAGCTCGCAGCACCACCTGCTCGGAGCCGCCGGGGATCGTCAGCCAGTCGTGGACGACGGCCACGCGCGGGAAGCGCGCGCGCAGGTCCTCGAGCAGCGGGCTCGCTGCCGACGTGTCACCTGCTGGCGGCACCGCCGCGAGACTACACGCCCCGGCGCCTGGGATCATGCCGCCGATGCCCGACCCGCCGACGCCTGCAGCGGCCGCGACATCGTGTGCGTCGGCTTCGCCGACTGGGACACCGAGCTGTGGACCAACCAGCACCATCTGATGTCGCGCCTGGCCGCGCGAGAACCGGGTGCTGTTCGTCGAGTCGCTCGGCCTGCGCCGCCCGCAGCTCGCCGGCCGCGACCTCGCGCGCATCGCGCGGCGCCTGCGCGCGCGGCCTGCGCCGCCGCGCGCGCCGTCGACGGGCTGCACGTGCTCTCGCCGCTCGTGCTGCCGCTGCACGGCAACCGCCTCGTGCGCGCGCTCAACGCGCGCCTGCTGCCGCGCGCTCGTGCGCGCGCGCGACGCGCGAGCTGGGCATGCGAGCGCCCGATCCTGTGGGCCTACGTGCCCCAGGCCGAGGTGCTGATCGACGCGCTCGACCCGTCGCTGGTCGTCTACCACTGCGTCGATGACATCGCCGCCCACGAGCGCATCGACACCGCCAGCTTCCGCGCCGCCGAGGAGCGCTTCGCGGCACGCGCCGACCTCGTGCTGGCGAGCGCACCCGCGCTCGCTGCAGCGGCATGCGCGACGCTCTCGGACAACGTGCTCGACGCGCCCAACGTGGCCGACACCGAGCTGTTCGCCGAGGCGCTCGAGCGCCCGGCCCGCTCGACCCGGCGATGGCCGCGCTGCCCTCGCCGCGGATCGTCTTCACGGGCGCGATCGTCGCGATCAAGCTCGACATGGCGCTGCTCGTCGAGCTCGCCCGGCTGCGGCCGCGACTGGTCGTTCGCGCTGGTCGGCCCGATCGGCCCCGGCGACCCGCGCACCGATGTCTCCGCGCTCGCCGCCGAGCCCAACGTCCACCTGCTCGGCGCGCGCGCCTACGAGCGAGCTGCCGGAGGTGCTGCGCGGCGGCCGACGCGGGGCTGATCCCCTACGCGCGCAACGAGCTGACCGAGAGCATCTTCCCGATGAAGGTCTACGAGTACCTCGCCGCCGGCCTGCCGGTCGTCGCCACGCCGCTGCCCGCGCTCGCCGGTGTCGCCGACGTGGCGAGCGCGCCCGACGCCAGCGGGATCGCGGAGCTGCTCGACGCGGCGCTCGCCGAGGACAGCCCGAGCAGCGGCGCGCGGAGCGCTCGCGCGCGCGCGGCAGCGCACTCCTGGGACGCGCGCCTGCAGGAGATCGCCGCGGCGATCGCAGCGCTGTGAGGGACCTGCTCGTCACCACGCACACGCCGATCCTGCGCTCCGGACAGACGGTGCGCACCTACGGCGTCGCCCGAGCGCTGCGCCGCGCGGCGGCGGCGCTGACGCTGCTGTACGCGCGCTTCGAGGGCGACCAGCCCGACGCGGCCTTCAGCGCGATCGCCGGGCATCGAGCTGCAGCGAGGTCGTCGCCCTCGCGCGGGCCGCGGCGCGCTGCTCAGCTACGCGCAGGCGCGGCTGGCGGGCGTGCCCGCGGGCTTCGCGCGCGGCATCTCGCCCGAGCTCGCGACCGCAGCCGCGCGGCTCGCCGGCGAGCCCGGACGCGGGACGCGTGGTCGCCGACGGCCCGATCGCCGCGGCCGCGCTCGCGCGGCCTCGCGCAGCGAGCGCGCGGTGATCTACAACGCTCACAACCTCGAGTCGGGCTTCCGCGGCGAGCTCGCTGGCGGCGGATGCGCTGACGCGCGCTGCGCCGCTTCGAGCGCGGTGCTGCTCGAACGCGCGCATGAGTCCTGGATGGTCAGCGAGGCCGACATCGACGCCGCCGCGAGCTCGCGCCCGAGGCGCGCCTGCGCTACGTGCCGAACGTCGTCGACGTCGCCGCGATCGCGCCCGTCGACGCCGCCGTCGCCGAGCGACGCGCGATCGTTCGTGGCGAGCTTCGCCTACGAGCCCAACCGCAACGGCCTGCGATTCCTGCTCGAGCGAGGTCTTCCCGCGGGTTTGGGCGCGAGCTCCCCGACGCCAAGCTCACGCTCGTCGGCGCCGGTCTCGAGCGAGCCGCCCTCGGACGGACCCACGCATCGAGAGCCGTCGGCTTCGTCGAGGACCTCGCCGCGGCCTACGCGCGCGCGTCGCTGCGCGGTCGTGCCGCTCTGCAGGGCGGCGGCACGCCGCTGAAGTTCGTCGAGGCGCTCGCCTACGGCCTGCCGGTCGTCGCCACGCCGCGCGCGGCCGCCGGCCTAGCAGGTGCGCGACGGCGAGCACTGCCTGCTCGCCGATGACGAGCAGGACGTTCGCGGCCGCGCTGGTCACGGTGCTGCGCGACGGCGCGCCGGAGATCGGGCGCAGACGGCCGCGAGCTGGCGGCCGAGCGCTACTCGATCGAGGCGCTCAGCGCTCTGCTCGACGCCTGAGCCGCGGGAGCCATTCGTCCACCAGCCTCCCCGACGCTTGACGAAAGCAGCGCAGCGCCCGAATCTTTCCTTGCAGTCCTAAAGACCGCGTGAGCGCCCGATAGCGGGCGCTCAGGGCGGCACTTCCCGACAACGGCACGCCCGTCGCGAGACGGGTTCGCAAAGCCAGGGGTCTCTCTGAGATAGCCCGGCTACCGAAGGAGAACGCATGCAAATTTCCGGCCCTCGCCGGGCACGCCTTCAGGCGTGCGTGGTAGCCCTACTGATCTGTTCGGCGCTTCCAAGCTCAGCAGCAGCCGCCACACCGATCTCATCCGCGCTCGTGCAGGCCGGCCAAGCACTCAACGCCGCCGACCACGCGCTCGTCGCCGATGCCACGAGCCTCAAGCGCTGCGTTCTCACCAGCCCGCCCCAGTCGCGCAACTGCACGCCGTTGCGTCGCGCGTTGCAGCACGCCGGCACACGGCTTGCCCTCGTCGAGCGCAGGCTCTCCCGGCTCGGGCGCATGTCCGCCAAGCGCGCAAAGACGGCCGCCACCTCCCAGAACCCGCGCCTGGCGCCGACCCTCAGCGTGTCCGCTCAGACGCTCAGCTGGACACGCGTCGCGGGCATGAACAGCTACGTCTTCGTGCGCAAGGTGCCCGGCCAGAGCGATCAATACTCGGTCGTCAACGGTACCTCGATCACGCCGCCCGCCGTCCCGGGCACGACCGTTCGCTACGCCGTGCGCACGACCGCTTGGTGGTCGTCCTGGTCGGGCGAGCAGGCGATCGCATACCCGGCCGGCGGAGAAGGCGGCAAAGCCCCCAATCCCCAGGCAGCACCGGCCGTGACCGTGAGCGGTCAGACGCTCAGCTGGAACAGCGTCGCCGGCGTCGGCAGCTACGTGCTCGTGCGCAAGGCGCCCGGCTTCAGCGATCTCTACTCAGAGGTCACCGGGACGTCCGTGACGCCCCCCGCGATACCTGGCAAAAGCGTGCACTACAGCGTGCGTACCGCCATCGAACACAGCGCCTGGGCGCCGGAAGTGGCGATCGAATACCCAGAAGCGACGCCGCCGACGCCGACGCCGCCAGTCACACCGCCTCCTGTAACGCCTCCCCCAGTGACTCCACCGCCGGTCACCCCGCCGCCTGTGACCCCGCCGGTCACGCCGCCGAGCGAAGAAAGCCACGAAGGATCCTCACCGCTGATGGTGGGGCTCGACATCGGTGGCTGGACATGGGAATCGGCGATCAACGACGAGGCCGGCGCGGTCCGCTACGTGCGCTCCAGCTACAAGCACTTCAACAGCGACTCACAAATGACGCTGCTCGCCCGCGCGGGCGTCACGCTTCTGCCCCTCTTCGGCGAAGGCGGCACGCTCGCGAGCTACGACAACGCGACGTTCGTGGGCGAAATCGTCAGCTGGTTCAAGCGCTACGGCAAAGGCGGCACGTTTTGGGCGGGCAAGCCGGCGGACCTCGGCGCTACCACGGCGGAGCTCATCAACGAGCCCGGCAACCCCTACTTCTACCCCGACTACGCGAACCACCGGCTGTACGCCGAAATCACGCAAGCCGTCCACAGCGCGCTGGAAGCGAACTTCTCAGCAGCCGTAAGGCCGAAGCTGCTCGTCTCATACGACGGCGGCTTCAACGGCTCGGAATACGGGCGCGCGATCTTCGCAGCCGGAGCTGTCGCAGACGGAGTCACCGTGCACCCCTATGGCGGGCACGGCTCTGGCAGCGGGGGTGGCAATCGCGAACGTGTCACCCAGGCTCACAACGAGACGGGGCTGCCGGTCTACGTCACAGAGGTCGGCTGGCCGACCGCGCTCGGTCTGCTCCCGACGGGCGACTCGCTGCAGTGGAGCGAACAGCAGCAGGCAGAAAACCTCACCAACTTCATCCAGTGGGCGCGGACGCTCGGTTACGTCGCCGATGTGACCTACTTCAACTACGCCGACTACGGCATCAACGACTTCTACGGGCTCGTGCACAGCAACGGCAGCGGACACAAGCTCGCCTACCAGGCCCTGAAAGCCGCCACGGCATCGAGCTGAAGCGACCGTTTGGAGTGCGGGGTCGGGAGGCTCCTGTAGTTTTGGTTCTATAGGCGTCTATGTCATTTGAACGCTCGCGGGGGCCCGGCAGGCAGCTAAGCCTGCTGAGCCGCTGGCCCGTGATATTCGCGGGGGCGATCCTCGTCGGCGCGATCGGCGGTGCGCTGGCCGAGCGCAAGCCCAGCACTGCCGTTTTGATCTGCGTCGCGATTGGCGGCGTGATCAGCCTGGCGATGCTGGGCGAGCGTGCGTTTCCCTACGCGATCGTGATCGTCTCCGTGGCCCCCTGGTATCCGCTCGTGGCGGAAACCGCGGAAGCGCCGATCGTGCGTCAGAAGGTGCTGTGCGCGGCGATCGCGGCCGCGCCGCTAGTGCCCTGGATGTGGTCGCTCGCGCTCGGCGGGCGACGTACACGACCGAGTCGCCCCGCGCTGTTGATGGCCGTGCTGTTCGGATCGATGGCGCTGCTCATCTACGAGACGCTCGGCAGCGTCACCGCCGTGATCGACTCCAAGGTCGTCGGCTTCATCTTCACCGGCGTCGCGTTTCTGTGTGCGCGGCGCTTCGGCGCGGGCCGCGGCTGGCTGGGCGCGGCCTTCGTGGGGCTCGCGCTGCTCGCGCTGCTCGGCGCGGAGGCATACGTGAAAGCGCCCTCACACCGCGTCGGCTACTTCGTTGGCTACCCGATCACCTACGGTGCGCTGGTCGTGGGGCTGCTGCCGGCGGCGCTGCTGTTCGCCTATGAACGCTCGCGGCTGCTCGCGGGCGCGCTCGTGATGGGCTGTGTGGCGCTCTTGATCTTCAGTGAGTCGCGCAGCTCTTGGGTCGCAGCCGTGGTGATGTTGATCGTGGTCGTGCTGCTGCAGGCGCGCGCGGGCAACTACAAGGCGCTCGCGTCGGTGGGCACGCTGATCGTGGTCCTGATCGGGCTGATCGTGGGCACGGGCTCGCTCAGCAAGATCGTCGAGCAGAAGCTCAACCCGAACGTCGCGCGCAGCCAGTCGGTCACCCACCGTCAGTGGTCCTACGGCTATGCGTTTGAAACGATCGGCAAACAGCCGCTGTTCGGCGCGGGTGCGCCGGGCTTCTCCGCCGAAGAAGCCGCCAACAGGACAAGCATCGGCGCGATCGACAACGGCTACCTGTCGATCACCGTCGACATGGGATTCGTGGGGCTATTCGCGGCGCTGATCCCGATCGGGATCGCGCTACGCCTGCTCGGCCGCTGCCTACGGCTGGGCATCACGCCGCGACATGAGCTCGCGCTGGCGCTGGGCATCCTCGGCATGGCGATCGTGACGATCTTCTACGACAGCTTCTACTGGGCGCAGATCGACCTGCTGCTGGGAGCGATGGGAGGCGTGCTCTCGGTGCGCATGCGGAACATCGGAGCTACGAGCGAGGCGTCGACGCGACCGACGCGCCGCCGTGCGCGGCCGATCAAGTGGGCGTTTTGACGCGTTTGCTCGGGCGTGCGCTCGCTTTCGAGCTGCCCGTCGAAGCGGCACGCGCACGCCCATTGCTGGGCGGCTCGGGTTCGTCGTAGCCGTAGTGGTAGTAGCTGCTCGAGGCCGTGATCTTGACGTCGGTCACGACCAGCCCGAACACGCGGCGCCCGCTCTGTGCAAGCAGGCGGCTGGCGCCGCGGATTCGGTCACGACGGGTGACGCGCGCGCGACCGATCAGGATCACGCCATCGACGCCGGGCAGACGCAGCAGCACGCGCGTGTCGGCGACGGGCAGCAGGGGCGGCGAGTCCACGATCACGAAGTCAGCGGCGTCGCGCACCATGCTCAGCACCTCGCCCATGCGTCCGGCGCTCAGCAGGTCTGCCGAGTTGGGAGGCACGGTGCCGCTCGGCACCACGTAGAGACCGGGCTCGCTCTCGACACCCACCGCGAAGTCCTCCAGCGCACCGTCGGAGACGAGCATGTCCGATAGGCCGGGGCCACCACGACGCAGGCCCAGCAACGTGGCGGCCATCGGTCGACGCATGTCGGCCTCGAGCAGGATCACGCGGCTGCCGATCGCGGCCAAGGCCGAGGCGAGGTTGACCGCCACCGTGCTCTTGCCTTCGCTCTCATCCGCGCTCGTGATCACAAAGCAACGCGCCCTGCCGGTGGGGTCCACGAAGCGCAGACCCTCACGCAACATGCGGTAGGACTCGCCGATCGGTCCAGCAAGCTGGACCGATGCGGCGATGTCACTGTGCGTGCTGGGCACGCTCGCAATCACCGGATAGTCAGGGCAGGTACGTTCGAAGTCCTCGAGCGACTTCAGGCGACGGTCGAGGAAGTCCACCAGCAGCGCGAAGCCACACCCGAGCAGCAGGCCCACGACCAGGCCTAGGATCGCGTCGCGTTTGGGCTTGGGCGAGACCGGGGTCGGGTTCGCCTGGGCACGGGCGATGACCTCCGCGTCGCCGGTCTGCAGCGAGCGCAACACGCCCAGTTGGCGCAGGCTTTCAGCGAGTTTTGTCTGCTCCGCTGGGCTCGCCGTCTTGAGCGAGTTGCTGACGAGTTCTTCGGCCTGCGCGACCGTCGAGCGATCGGTCTGGCGACGATAGATAATGTAGCCTTCGGCGAACGCGTTGGCCACTGCGGCGGCTTCGCGTGGGTCTGAGCGTGTCGCCTTGATCGTGGCGATATCCGCGTTGTTGTTCGGCGTGACGGCAATCGATTCGAGCAGGTTCGCCACGCCTTCTTTGGTTTTCAGGAGGCTCGCCGCGGAAGCCGCCACGTTCAACGAGGTGACCACGTCGATGTTGGTCTGCGTGGTGCGCTGCGGTTCCTGCTGTCCGGTCGAGAACAATCCGTTGCCAAACAGCGCTTGCGCGAAGCCGGGATCGCGGAACAGCAGCTGTGCCGAGGAGCTGTACTGCTTTGGCGAGCGCAACGAGAGCGCCAGCGTGATCGCGACCGCCACGACGATCGTGGCGAGCACCACGAGCTTGCGTCGCCAGAGCACGGAGAGCAGCTCAAAGGGCGAGACCGTCGGCGCCGCCGCGGCGTCGATTGGAGGCTCTAGATCAGGCACGGCTTTGCGGCCCGGGAGATGGCGTGGAGCACCGAATCAATGATACGTGGCTATCGGCACGGCTCCGGCGGTTCATTAGGAGGCGACGCCCACGGGCCCCACGTCAGCCAATCCGGTGGAGCTGAGCGCGGCGTGCGCGTCGAGCACGAAGCGTTCCTGCTGATCGAGATAAGGACCGATCCTGAAAGCCTGCGCGCGCGTGAGCGCACGCTGCACGCGCGCGCGGGTCTGCTCCTCTTCACCAAGCACGCGTGCGAGCGCTGCCGCCGCGCCGCGCGCATCGCCGCGCGCGAACAGCAGCGCGTGCTCCTCGTGGTGCATACCCTCGCCGATGCCGCCCACGTCGGAGGCCACCAGCGGCACGCGCGCCAGGGCGCCCTCGATCGTGACGAGCGGAAACGGCTCATCCCACGTCGAGGGCACGATCAGCGCGTGCGCACGCGCAAGCGCGTCCGCCGCACGCTCGGGCGTCTGCTGCCCGCGCCAGTCGACCGCCTCAGCGACACCGAGCCGCCGCGCCAGATCGCGCAGCTCCGCTCCGTGCGCGCCGTCCTCTGGTCCGACCACCACGAGCCTCGCCTCTGGCGCCTGCGCGGCGCGCAGCAGCGCGAGCGCCTCGATCGCCACGGCCAGGCCCTTGTAAGGGCGTCACACGACCGAGGAACACGATCTCCGGCGTGGGCGCAGGGTCACGCACGACCGCCGCGTAGAGGTCGCCGTAGCGCGGAACCGAGTGCCCGACACGCTCGAGCACCGACTCTATGAAGGCGCGGCGTGGGCACCATCCGCTCGATCGCCTCCGAGTTCCACGAGATCGCCGCATGCAACGGGCGCACCGGGTCGAGGCGCAGCGCGGGCAGTCGGTTGAAAGCGCGGCATCCCCGCAGCCCAGGCGGCTCGCGCAGGGCTTCTCGCTGCGGGCAACAGCTCGCGCAGGAACTGATCGCCAGTGAACAAACCTCCGAACCAGTGCTCGCAGACGCGGAACGCAAAGCGGCACGCCGCTGTCGGCGAGCACGCGCAACGCCGCCTGAGGAATCGAAGACCCGTTCCAGGCGTAGATCAGATCCGGCCCCCACGCGAGCGCGCGCTCGCGCCGATGTCACCGCGCGCAGCGAGCCGCCGCCGGCGCGCGCAGCGCCCCGCGCCGCATCGGGGCTCAGCAGGCTGAGCTCGCGTCGCACGTGCGACTCCGGCTGCAGCTCTGCGTGTCCCTCTGTGCTGGTCAGCACGAGCACCTCGTGGCGCTGCGCAGTCGCTCGACCACCCCGGCGCACTCGACCTCGTAGCCGCCGAGCGCCACGGGGGGGTAGAAGGTTGATGTAATGAGGATTCTCACCGTCTAGACGGTACCCATCGGCCCGACCGGCAAGCTGCTTGACGGCGCGTCGAGCACATCGCGCACGGCGCCCAGCGCGGCCCTCATGTCTTGACGCGGTCATGTCGAAGAAGTGCTAACGGCCAAAGGCGGCTTGAGCACGGCGCAGCCTGCGTCCAAAAGATCTCGGAGTAGCCAGCGACACATGCACCCCAACATCCCCCAGAGCGATGATCTCGAGGCGGCGCTGGCAGCTGCGAGGCATCCCCTGCGCGCCCCACCGATGCCACCGGCGAGCGTTCCTATTCGCCTGCGCACCTCGCCGCGCTGCGCCGTCTGATCCCGACGCGACTGGCCGTCGCCCGCGCCGAAGCACGCGCTGAGCACGTCTGGCGCACGAGCGCAGCCACGCGCGAGGACGCGATCCGTGCGATGCAGGCGATCGTCGGAGCGACCGCGCGTGCGGGCGAGGCTGAGGCGCTCGCACATCGCCGCGTGATCGAGGAGGAGGTGCAGCGCACGCTGTTCTGGCAGCCCTGGCGCACGGCGAGCATCGACGCAGGCTCGCTCGCGAACCTGCAGAGTGCGCTCGTCGAGCGGCCGCGGGCTGCTGCTCAGCGCCTGCCACATGGGCCCGTACACCTACACGTCTCAGCGCTCGGCGTGCGTGGCGTGCACACCTACGCGGTCTCGGCGCCGTGGTTCTTCGAGCCACCAAGCCACGACTACTGGGGACGGCGCCTGGCGCGCTGGTGGCATCG
Organism: uncultured Solirubrobacterales bacterium; assembly: GCA_963785435.1. GTDB lineage: Bacteria > Actinomycetota > Thermoleophilia > Solirubrobacterales > Solirubrobacteraceae > Palsa-744. Next base: position 526,958 of record CAWAVE010000005.1, on the reverse strand, counting down.
CCTGGAGCATCAGCGTAAGAATCGAGCGCGTGGTCTACTCACCCGGCTCGATCCCCGTGCTCAGCGCCCTGCTGCAGGCGGGCGAGCACGTGCTGATCTACTTCGACATGCCCGGCAGGCGCGAGACGCCATTCCTCGGCAAGCCCGTGATGCTCGCCGACGGGAACGCGCGCCTGGCCGATCGAGACCGGCGCGCCGGTCGTGCCGCTGCGCGCGATCCGCGTGGCGCGCCGGCGCGCGCACCGAGGTCGGCGAGGCGCTCGACCCACGCGACTACGGCGACGCGGAGGAGCTGCACGACGCGCTCGCCGCCGTGCACGAGCGCTGGATCCTCGAGCAGCCCGAGGCGATGGAGGACCCCAACCGCCCCGGAGCCTGGGAGGGCGGCGCCAGCGAGCTCGAGTGGATCCGCGCAGGGCGCGTCAGCCCAGCGGCTCACCCGGGTCCTCGCTGCGCCCAGCTCGCAGCTGAGCTAGATGCGCGTCCTGTTCTTCAACGAGGGCAACCTCGGCAGCCACATCATCGGGCAGGGCCAGCTCGCGCAGGCGCTGCGCGTGGGGCTGCGCGACAGGCCGAGCAGGTGGAGGCGCGCTTCGCCGGGCCTGCAGCCCGATGGGACCGATCGCCAGCGCGCGCCGCCGCACGCCGCGCTGCGCCCCTCGCGGGCTGCAGGCCTGGACTTCCGCGACGCTGCGCTGGCACCTCGTGCAGTCGCTGCGCGCGCGCGCGAGCGCTCGCGCGCGAGCTCGCGCAGTGGCCGGCGGACGTCGTGCACGTGCACAGCCATTCGATCGCGCTACGCCGCCGGGCGCGACTGCGCACGCTGCCGGTGGCGCTGTCGGTCGACGCGACCGTGCGCGACTGGTCGGCGATGCCGGCGTGGCGGCTCAGCGCACGCGCGCGCGGCAGCTCGCGCTCGCGCCCGAGCGGGGCGCTCGAGCGCCGCGCGCTGCGCACGGCCGCGCTGGTGCTCGCATGGACGGGATGGGCGCGCGCGGCGTCGAACGCGAGGCGCCGCGGGCGAACGTCGTCGAGCACCACCCGGGCATCGACCTCGAGCGCTACCGTCCGGCGGCGCGCCGCGAGCGCGGATGCGTCCGCGGGTGCTGTTCGTGGGCGGGCGCTTCGCGGAGAAGGGCGGCGAGGACCTGCTCGCGGCGCTCGGCGAGCGAGCTCGGCGCGACGTCGAGCTCGACCTCGTCACGCCCGCCGCCGAGTGCGCCGCGCGCGGGGCGTGCGCGTGCACCGCCTGGGCCCCTCAGACCCGCAGCTGCTCGAGCTCCAGCAGCAGGCCGACTGTTCTGCCTGCCCACCCACGGGGACGCGAACCCGTGGGCGGTGCTCGAGGCGATGGCCTGCGGCACGCCGGTGCTCGCCACGCGCGTCGGCGGCGATCCCCGAGCTGCTCGACGGCGGCCGCGCGGGCGCGCTGATCGACGCACGGCGACCGGCGCGCGCTGCGCGAGGCGCTGCAGACGCTGCTGGGCGACGCACAGGCGCGCGCGCAGCTGGCCGCGCGCGGCCCGCGAGCGCTGCGAGCGCCACTACGACGCGCGACGCCAGGTGCCGCTGCTGGTCGAGCGCTGCGCGCGCTTAGCATCGAGCGGCGCGCTCAGACCGGCGCTGCCCCGCGGCGCAGCACCAGCGCGTCCTCGGCGCCGAGCGCGCGTAGCGACGAACAGCAGCGCCGGGTAGAGCACGCACGCAGCCGCGACCAGCGCGCCGAGCGGCGCGTCGGCGAGCGCGCAGCAGGCCGAGCAGCGCGCCGAGCAGACCGCGGCGAGCGCGGTGCGCCCGATCCGGCCGAGCGGCGGCAGCGGGCATCTCGAGCGTGCGCGAGGATCGATCTGCGTCGCCAGGACGAACACGACGACCTCGGTGACGAGCGTCATCGCAGGCCGCGCCCATGAAGCCCACGAGCGGGACGAGGATCACGTTCCCGATCAGGTTCACGACCAGCGCGACCAGGCTGATGCCGCAGCAGCCGCCGCTGCAGGCCGAGCACCACCAGCAGGTTGCCGTTGAGGTAGCCGAAGCAGATCAGCACGAAAGCCGCCGCCGAGCACCGGCAGCGCAGGCGCGGCGGCCGAGAACTGCGGCGCCGAAGATCAGGCGCACGACCGGGCGCGGCGGCGACGATCGCGAACGCGAGCGCCGCCGAAGCGAGGCGACGCCGAGCAGCTCGGCGGTCAGCCGCGCGGTGCGCAGCAGCCGCGTCGCGGTCGGCCGGCCAGGCCGCGGCGATCACCGGCGAGAGCGTCGTCAGGATCGAGACCGGCACGAAGTGCGCCTGGTCGAGCATGTTGTAGACCGCGCCGTACAGGCCCGCCTCGCGGCTGCCGGCAGACGCGAAGACGATCACCTGGTCGATGCGCGCGTAGGCGATGATCAGCAGCGCCCGGCGACGCCCGATCGGCATGCCGACCGCGACGAGCATCGGCGCAAGACGCTTGAGCGAGGGGCGGGGCCATCGCGCCGACCAGCTTCAGCGCCGCGAGCGCCTGCACGATCGAGCCGATCGATGTTCGTCGCGACCATCGCGATCGCGAGCGCGACCATGCCGCCGTGCTCGAGGTAGATGACGAGCACCGCCGCACCCCACAGGACGCTGCGCAGCGTCAGCACGATCATCGGCACGCGGTTGTCGACGCGCAGCTGGAACAGCAGCGCGAGCGCGCCGACGCCGCCGAACGGCATCGCGAGCACGAGGATCAGCCCCGCGATCAGCATCTGGTGGCTGGCGTGCAGCAGCACGACCGCGACGAGCGACGCGATCATCATCGGCACCAGGGCGCATCAACCGCAGCAGCATCACCGCGCCGATCCACTCGAGCTCGTGCTCCGGGTCGCGGGCGGCTTCGCGCAGCGCCACTTCCTCCATGCCGAAGTTCGCGAAGTAGCCGATCAGGCCGATCGACGATGAACATCGTCGACCACTGCCCGTAGCCGACGCGGCCGAGCGTGCGCACGACGAGCGCGGTGACGACCACGCCCATCGCGAGGTTGACGATGCGCACGACGATCTGCATGACGATGTCGTGAGCGGCGCGCTGCCGCGTGGCGTCGCGGGCTAGGGTCGGCATCGGCGCGACAGTCTCGATCGTGCGCGGCCACAGTTCCCATCGGCAGCTACGCCGCCGAGCCGCAGCCGACGGCGACGCTCAAGGCGCCCATGGGCGCGTGCCGATAGCGGCTATACCATTGCGCGAGCTCTGCGCATCGCGGATGCGCCGGAGCGATCCTGCTCGACGGTAGGCGCGAGCAGCGCGGCACGGCCGAAACGACCAGAGAGGAAGCACCACGTGGCGCACACGACCTTGATCACGGGCGGCAGCGGCTACATCGGCTCGCTGCTCGCGCAGCGAGCTGCTCGGCGCACGGACACGAGGTGCGCGTGCTCGACTCGCTGCTGCACGGCCAGGAGGACATCGCCGCCGAGCAGGAGCAGGCCGGCATCGAGGTCATCCGCGGCGACATCCGCGACGCCGACGCCCGCGCGCCGCGCGCTGGACGGCGCCGACGCGCGTCGTGCACCTCGCCGCGATCGTCGGCGACCCCGCCTGCGCGCTCGACCCCGCGGTCTCCGACGAGGTCAACGTGCAGGCGACCGAGGCGCTCGTCGCCGACGCCGACGAGGCCGGCGTGGAGCGGCTGGTGTTCGCCTCGACCTGCTCGAACTACGGCCGCATGGCCGACCCGACGGTGCCGATCACCGAGGACGGCGAGCTGCGCCCGGTGTCGCTCTACGCCGAGCAGAAGGTCGGCATGGAGAAGCTGATCCTCGGCGGCGGCACGGCAACGGCATGAGCCCGACCTGCCTGCGCTTCGCGACCGTCTACGGCGTCGGCCGCCGCATGCGCTTCGACCTGACCGTCAACGAGTTCACGCGCGAACTGTGGGCCGACCGCGAGCTGGAAGTCTTCGGCGAGCAGTTCTGGCGCCCCTACATCCACGTCCGCGACGCCGGCCGTGCGGTGCGCACGGTGCTCGAGGCGCCCGTCGGAGAAGGTCGCCGGGCAACGTCTTCAACGCCGGGCGCTCGGGCGAGAACTACCGCAAGCTCGACCTCGTCGAGGAGATCGGCAAGCAGACCGACCGCGGCAAGGTCTCCTACGTGCAGCGCGACGAGGACCCGCGCGACTACAAGGTCAGCTTCGACAAGATCAAGGCCGAGCTCGGCTTCGAGACGCTGATGACGGTGCCCGACGGGATCGCCGAGATCATCGCCGCGCTCGACGCGGAGCCGTTCGGCGACCCGTTCGACCCGCCGCTACAAGAACATTCCCTGAGCGCGCGCGAGAGTCGAGCGCGCACGACCGTCGATGGCCAGCACCGAGACCTTCCCCGAGCTGCCGCTGTTCGACCTGCAGCTGCAGCCGCAGGACCTCGAGGCGGTCGCCGAGACGCTGCGCTCGGGCTGGCTGACGCTCGGGCCGCGCACGGCGGCGTTCGAGGAGGCCTTCGCCGCGCACCTCGGCGCGCGCCACGCGGTCGCGCGTCTCGAGCTGCACGGCCGCGCTGCACCTCGCCTACCTCGCCGCCGGCGTCGGCCCGGGCGACGAGGTGATCGTGCCCTCGTTCACCTTCGCCGCGACCGCCGCGGCGGTGCTCTACTGCGGCGCGCACGCCGGTGTTCGCGGAGATCGTCTCGCGCGAGAGCCCGAGCCTCGACCCCGAGGACGTCGAGCGGCGCGATCACGCCGCGCACGAAGGCGGTCTGCGTCGTGCACTACGCCGGCTACGCGGCCGCGGCCGACCGCCTGAAGGAGCTCTGCGACGCGCACGGGATCGCGCTGATCGAGGACGTCGCGCACGCGCCGAGCGCGACGCTCGCACGGGCGCAAGCTCGGCACGTGGGGCCTGGCGGGCGCGTTCAGCTTCTTCTCCAACAAGGTCCTCTCGGTCGGCGAGGGCGGCCTGCTGTGCACCGACGACGACGAGGTCGCCGCGTTCGTGCGCTCGCGCCGCTCGCACGCGATGACGAGCGGCACGTGGGACCGCCACAGCGGGCGCACCGACACCTACGACGTCGTCGGGCTCGGCTTCAACTACCGCCTCGACGAGCCGCGCTGCGGCGCTGCTGCTCTCGCGGCTGGAGCGGCTGGAGGCGGAAATCGAGCGCCGCCGCGAGCTGACGCTGCGCTACCGCGCGCTGCTCGCGCAGGTCGAGGGCATCATCGTGCCGTTCGAGGACGACGAGGTCGCCGAGCTCCTCCTGCTACGTGATCCCGATCATGCTCGAGCGAGGACGGCCGTCAGGCCGAGGTCAGCGCGGCGCTGCGCGAGCGCGGCATCCAGACGAGCATCTTCTACCCCTCGATCCACCGCTTCACGCGCCTACCGCGAGCGCTTCCCGGACGTCTCGCTGCCGATCACCGAGCTCGCCTCGCGGACCGAGCTGACGCTGCCGTTCTACCCGCACATGACCAACGACGACCAGGACCGCGTCGTCACGGCGCTCGCCGAGGCGGTCGCCGCGATGAGCGACTGGCGCGTACCGCTGACCGACATCGCGATGCCCGAGGAGGACGTGCAGGCGGTGCTCGACTGCCTGCGAGTCGGGCTGGCTGACGATGGGCCCGCGCACGCAGCGCCTTCGAGCAGGCGCTTGCCGAGCTACGTCGGCACGCCGCACGCGATCACCGTCTCCAGCGGCACCGCCGCGCTGCACCTCGCCTGCCTCGCCGCGGGGCTCGGGCCGGGCGACGAGGTGATCGTGCCGGCCTTCACGTTCGTCGCGAGCGCCAGCGCGGCCCGCTACGTCGGCGCCGACGCCGGTGCTCTGCGACGTGCGCGGCCCGCACGACTTCAACATCGACCCCGACGACGTCGCGCGCGCGCATCACGCCGCGCACGCGCGCGGTGATCGCGGTGCACTTCTGCGGCTACCCGGCCGACGTCGCCGGCGCTGCGCGCGCTCTGCGACGAGCACGGCCTGATCCTGATCGAGGACTGCGCGCAGGCGATCGGCGCGCAGGTCGACGACGGCGGGCGCCAGGTCGGCACGGTCGGCGAGCTCGGCGCGTTCAGCTTCTTCTCCAAGAAGCAGCTCTGCGTGGGCGAGGGCGGGATGGTGCACGACCGCCGACGACGAGCTCGCCGCGCGCGTGCGCCTGCTGCGCTCGCACGCGATGACGAGCAGCACGTGGGACCGCCACCGCGGCCACGACCCGGCCTACGACGTCGTCGACGTCGGCTTCAACTACCGCCTCGACGAGCCGCGCGCGGCGCTCGGGCTGAGCCGCCTGCGCGGCTCGACCGACGAGCATCGACAGCGCGGCGCGCCATCGTGCGCGCCTACCGCGAGCGCCTCGCCGGGCATCCCGGGCTCGAGCTGCTGCTTCGACGAGCAGGCCGTCGAGCGCTCGCTCGCACTTCGCCTTCCCGGTGCTGCTCGCCGACCGCGACGCGCGCGACCGCTTCCGCGACGAGCTCAAAGCCGGCGGGCATCCAGACGACCTGGTACCCGGCGCTGCACACGCTTCACCGACTACCGCGCGCTTCGCGCCCGCCGGACGGCCTGCCGCGGCCAGCGAGGCGGCCGACCGCCACTGCGCGCTGCCGCTCAGCTCCACGATGAGCGACGAGACGAAGTCGACGATCGTCGTCGAGGCCGTGCGCGGCGCGCGCTGCGCCTAGCCGCCAGCTACGCCGGCTCAGTCGCGCGGGATCAGCCGGTCGCGCACCGACTCGAACTCCTCCTGCGCCTGCTCGTAGTCGTCGTGGCGCCCGATGTCCAGCCAGTAGTCCTCGCTCGGCCACGCGCGCACGACCTCCCCGGCGGCGATCAGCCGCAGGATCAGGTCGGGGAAGTCCAGCCGCTCGCCGGGCTCGATGAAGCGCGAGCGCGCGCGGCGCGAAGCAGTAGACGCCCATGCTCGCCGTGTAGTCGATCGCCGGCTTCTCGTCGTAGCCGGTCAGGCGCGTCGGGTCGTCCTCGTCGCCGAAGCGCAGCACGCCCAGGGAGATCTGCACCTGGCGCGCCTTCGTCGCGATCGTCGCCGCCGCGTCGCTCGCGCGGTGGCGCTCGAGCAGCGCGCCGTAGTCGATGTCGGTCAGCACGTCGCCGTTCATCACGAGCACGTCGTCGTCGGCGAGCCCCTCGATCAGCGCGAGCGCGCCGACGGTGCCGAGCGGCTCGTGCTCGCGGAAGTAGTCGATCGGGATGCCGTAGCTCTCGCCGTCGCGGAAGAACGCCTCGATCAGCTCGGCCAGGTAGCCGGTCGCCATCGTGATCCGCTCGAAGCCGTGCGCCTTCAGCTGGCGCACGACGATGTCGAGCACCGGACGGTCGCCGATCGGCATCAGCGGCTTGGGCAGCACCGTCGTGTAGGGGCGCAGGCGCGTGCCCTCGCCGCCCGCCAGGATCACCGCGCGCTTCATCGCTGGCCGGCTCGCCTTGTGGTGGCTCGCTGCTCGCATCGCGCTGCAGCATACGTGGCGGCTCAGACATCGCTCAGAACTTCCTCATAGAGCGCGCTCGTGCGCCGCGCGATCACCGGCCAGGAGAAGCGCTCGCCGCGCGAGCTCGCGACCGCGCTGCCCGCGCCGCGCGCACTCCTCGGGCCGGCGCGCGCACGCTCGCGGCGAGCGCCGCGGCAAGCGCCTCCACGCTCGGCCGCGAGCAGATCCAGCCCGTCTCGCCGTCGATCACCGCCTCGACCATGCCGCCGGCCGGATAGACGATCACGGGCCGCGCGAAGCCGTAGGCGAGCAGCAGCACGCCGCTCTGGCTCGCCTGCGCGGTAGGGCAGCGCGACGGTGTCGGCGGCCGCGAACAGCTCGGCCGCCTCGCGCATGTCGAGGAAGCCCTCGCGCACCGTCACGCGCCAGCTCAGGCGTGGATCAGCGAGGCGCTCGCGCACAGCGGCCAGCGCGCCGGCGTCCTTGCCGCCGATCAGCAGGTGCAGCGCGGGCACGCGCTGCGACGGCTGCGACAGCTCGTCAAGGCCCTTGTCCGTGCGCAGCTGGCCGAACATCAGCGTGGCCGGCGCCTCCGCGGGGATCCCGAGCGCGGCGCGCGCATGCGCCGCGCTCGGCGCGGCCGCCGCTTGCGCGCAAGCCCGCCGTACTCGCCGTGCGGGATCACCACGGCGCGCTCGCCGACCCGAAGCGCGCACGCGCGCGCAGGTCGGCCTGGGTGTGGACGATCGTGCGCGCGTCAGCAGCCGCCCGGTCAGCCGCCGCACGAGGCGGCGCGTGCGCAGGAACGAGCTCGGCGCGCTCGAAGGTGCCGTGCGCGGTCTGCACGACCGGCGTGCCGGTCAGCCGCAGGCAGAGCACGGCCGAGCAGGCCGATCTGCGGGATCTCCCAGCCCTGCGAGTGGACGATGTCGGCGCGCCTGGCCAGGCGCATCAGCCGCGGCAGCGCCGCCAGGAAGCGCACGCCGTTGACGAGCTTGCCGAGCCCACGCGCGACGCAGCGCGCGCGCCGAGCGCGGCTGTCGTCGCGCACGTAGTGGAAGACGCGCTCGACCGCGACGCCCGGCATCGGCGGGTAGAGGTGGTCGGCGGCGGTGGCGAGCGTGACCGACCAGCCCTCGGCCGCGAGCGCGCGCGACGAGCTCGTCGGTGTAGTCGGCCACGCCGCCGCGTCCGCCCTGCTCGATCATCAGCAGGCGCCTGCGCCGCTGCCGCGCTCATCGGTCGCGGACGAGCCCGTGCGCGTCGCCGCGATCGCGCCGTCGAACAGCCCCTCGATCAGCTCGGCCACGACCGGCGCCGCGTATGTGCGCTCGGCGTATGCGCGCGCGGCCGCGCCCTCGCGCGCGACGCGCTGCGGGGTCCTCGAGATAGCGCGCGAGCAGCGGCGCGCAGCGACTCGGGCTCGTTCTCCGGCGAGGCGATGCCCGCCGAACTCCGGACGGATCATGTCGGCGACGCCCTCGGCGCCGGTCGAGAGGCACGGACGCGAGGCGAGCATGCCGAGGATCACCGCGCGTGGCGCGCCCTCGGTCGGGCTCGGGCAGAAAACCGAGACGTCGAAGGCCGAGAGCACGTCGGGCACCTCGGCGCCGGGCGTGGCGATGAAGTGCGCGCGCTCGCCCGAGCGGCGCGGCCAGCTCGCGCAGCTCGGCTTCGGTCTCGCCGCTGCCCGGCGAGGATCAGGTGGACGCGCGGATCGTCGAGCGCGCTGCACCGCGCGCACGACCACGTCGTTGCGCTTCTTGGGGTGAAAGCGCGAGATGCAGCCGACGACGAACGCCTCGGCGGGGATCCCGAGCTCGCTGCGCGCACGCGCGCTCGGCCCTCCTCGCTGAAGCGGATTTCCTCGGTGCGCAGCACGTTGGGGACCACGACGATCTTCGCGTCGGGCACGCCGACCTCGGCGACCGAGCGCGCGCGTGCCCTCGGAGATCGCCATCACGAGCGCCGCCTGCTCGGCCGCGCGCAGGTAGGCGCGGCGCGGCAGCCCCCGGCGCAGCGGGAAGGGCACGGGACCCCACTCCGCCCACACGACCGTGCGTCGCAGCGCCTCGGGCAGCATCGCGCACGAGCAGCTGCTCCTTCTTGTAGTGGACCAAGCAGCACGTCGTAGGGCGCCTCGCGCGCGCAGCGCCCGCGCCAGCGAGCGCAGCAGCAGCGGCCAGCGCAGCGCGAGCGCGACCCAGCTGCCGCGTGGAGAGCTTTGGGCCGATCGCGATCGGGCTGCACCTGAACCTCGGTGTCGCGCGCCATCGCGCGGCATGTCGGTGAGCATCACCGTCTCGTGGCCGCGCTGGCGCAGCGCCTCGAGCATCTCCACGCGCGGCGAACTCGGCGCCGCCGCTGGAATCGGTCGTCATGACGCTCACGATCTTCATGCCGATGCATTATCTCGGCACGTCGGGACGGACGATGGCGCACTTGACTAGGCGTCGCGCGACAGCTGCTTGCAGATAAGCTGGCCGCGATGCGCGCCCTGCTCGTCGACCAGTCCCGCGACCGGGCGACGCTCGTCGCGGCGCGCGCGCTCGCGCGCGCCGGCTTCACGGTCGGCACGGGCGCATGGGAGCCGAGCTTCGCGAGCACCTCGCGCTACGCACAGCGCCACCACGACGATCCGCGAGTGCGAGGACGACGAGGACGGCTTCGTCGCCGACATCGCCGCGGCGGTCGCCGAAGGCGGCTATGACATCGTCTTCTGCAGCTACGACGTGGGCCTCGCTGACGCTCTCGCGCCGGCGCGAGGAGATCGCCCCGGCGGTCTGGCCCTACGCCCCCGTACGAGGTCGGTGCAGCGCGCCTTCGACAAGCTCGACCTCGCACGCGCGGCGCAGGCGGCGGGGCTGGCCGCGCCGCACACCGAGCCCGCAGACGACCGCTGCGCTGGCGGATTGGAGCGGGCCCGTTGTTGTCAAGGCGCGCAGCCACGTGCCCAAGCGCTTCGACACCGAGCTGTTCGCCTCAGCCGCACAGGCGCCGCGCGCTGGTCGAGCGAGATCCGCGCCGAGGGCGGCGAAGCGCTGCTGCAGGAGCGTGATGCACGGCGCGATGGGCGCGGTCGTGCTCGTGGCGGGCAGCGACGGAGAGATCGTCGCGGAGGTGCACCAGGAGGCGCGTGCACACCTGGCCGCCCGGCGCGGGCGACACCGTGCGCGGGCGAGTCGTCGCCACCCGATCCCGAGCTCTCGCGCGGCGTGCGCGCGCTCGTGGCCGACCTCGGCTGGTTCGGCCTCGTGCAGGTCGAGTTCATTCGCGACGATGAGCGGCGCGCCGCACATCACCGACTTCAACGGGCGCTTCTACGGCTCGATGGCGCTCGCCACTGGCGCAGGCGTCAACCTGCCCGCGATCGTGGGCCGATCAGGCGCTCGGCCGCGACACGCGGCTGGCCCAGCAGCCGCGCGCGCGCTCGGTGCTGGCTTTCAATGGCTCAACCGCGACCTCGCCGCCGCGCTGACGCCAGCGGGCCGCGCTCGCTGCTCGGGCGCGCTCGCCGCCGCACCGCGTGCTTCGCACTCGATGTGGGACCTGCGCGATCCCGCACCCTGCGTCCGCTATCTCCTGCCCGAGAGGCGCGCGCGCGGCGCCTCGGACTGGAGCGCCTGAGCCTCGCACGCGCGCAGGTGCGTTCTCGACCCCTTCGGCACGGTCTACGCCGCGCTCGTCGGCGGCGCCCGGCCTAGCACGGTCTGCATCGATCTCGGCGAGCAACTCCTCCCAGCTCGCCGCGAAGGGCGCGATCCGCTCGGCGAGGCGGCGTAGCGCGCGAAGTCGTCGGCCTGCTCCCAGGAGGTGTGCAGCACGATCGGGATCCAGGTGCCCACGGCGCCACTCGATCAGGCGCTCGGCCACGGCGAGCACCGTACGCGCGTCGGCATAAAGCGGCGCGTAGCAGGGCAGATACACGGCGCCCTCGCGCCACAGCGGGCCGCCGTGGAAGCCCATCAGCGCGACGCTCTCGGGGCCCCCGCAAACACGCCGAAGCGCGTCGGCGAGCATCGGATACTGCGCGGCGTCGAAGCGGTTGAACGGCGGCACGAACACGCGCGTGGACTCGATGCCGGCCTCGACCAGAGCGCACACGGCCGTCCTCGAGCACCGCGGTCGGCCTCGGCGGAGCGCAGGCCGCACAGCTCCGATCGGCGGCGCGGACTCGCGAAGCGCGTGCGGTGCGTGGTGCCGTGCTGGGCGAAGCGTCACGCGGTCGCGGCGCATCCGCTCGAGCAGCTCGATCTCCTGCTCGCCCAGCGCGCGCCCACCGCTCGAGTCGGCGTTCAGCGGGGCATGCGATGGCTGGGGCAGCGCCGACATCAGATGCGCCAGGCCCGCTTCGGCCATCACGTCGATGGAAGCGGCGCGACATCTCGATGTCCTGCGGGCGGTCAAAGGAGGTGTAGTAGGGAAACTCGTCCACCCGCACAAGAAAGCGCGGTGGCCCGGAGGCGCCCTCGCCGAGCACGTTGCGGCGTAGCTCGATCAGCGGCTCGAGCCAGGCGCGCTCCCAATCCAGGCGCCCGCGCTTCATCGCCACGCGCTGCAGCACGCGACGCGCGGCGGAGCCGACGGGCGCTGGGTTCAGCAGCTTGGTGGCGGACGCGTCGAGTACCGCCGCGTCGACCTCACCGAGGTGCAGTCTGATGTTGCGCGTCAGATCGGCTGTGCTGGGCACGACACCGCGCAACGCTAGCGCTAAAGCCACTCTACGGCGAGGCCGACATACGCGAGAGGTATGCGGCGCAGAGCCTCAGGTCGTGCGGATGATCATCACCGAGCAGGGCGCGTGGTGGGAGACCTTGTTCGGCACCGACCCCAGCAGGAAGCGCTTGGCACCGGTCATGCCCTTGTTGCCGACCACGATCAGATCGGCCTCCTGCTCCTCGGCGACGTCGAGGATCGCATCGGCGGGATCGCCCTGCCGGGCGTAGACGTCGACCTGCACTCCCGCGTCGCGGGCCAGCTTGGCAGCCGCCTCGAGCGTGGCGTCGACATCCTCGCGGGGGTTGATCGCCCACTGCAGATCCTCAGGAGCCTGGCGGCGTTCCTCCTGCAGACGCTGCGCCGGCACAGGCTCGTAGGCGCTCACGAGCTCGAGCTTGGCGCCCACAGCGCCCGCAAGGTCGACCGCCTGGCGGACCGCCTGGTTGGCGGTATCCGAGCCGTCTGTCCCCACCACGATCGATTTGAACATGCTCGTTCTCCTTGCTCGCTCGTCGAAGCCGATCTCCGCTGCCGGCGAGGCGATCATATCCGTGACGCCCCACGCAGACACGCGGCCGACGCCAACCCGCAGATCGGCCTAGATTGGCAGCGATGGCGAGCGTAGAGATCATCACCGAGCCCGCGAGGGCGCAAGAGCTTGCGCACGCGTGGGACGAGCTCGCGGTGGCATGTTCGCTGCCGCTTTGCGCGCCCGGGTGGATGCTCTCCTGGTGGGCGCATCTCGCGCCCGCGGACAGCGAGCTACGCGTGGTCGTGGTGCGCGAGGGCGATGAGCTACTCGCGCTCGCGCCATGGTTTGTGCAGCGCGGCGCGACGGGGCGCACCGACGTGCGCTTCCTCGGCGCAGAGATCTCCGACCGCGTGGACGTGCTCTGCCGAGCAGGCCGCGAGCGCGATGCTGCTCCGGCGTTGCGCCGCGCGCTCAGCGAGCTCGAGCCCCGGCCCGACCTGATCGCCTTCGAGGCCGTGCCGATCGGCTCGTCGCTGGACGCGCCTGCTCGCGGCGGGCGCACAAGGACGCACGCGCTTCGCGCGCTACCGCAACTCCGCTTACCCTGCGCCCGCCGTGAACCTACCGGCAGGCCCGCCCGAGGCGTGGCTGGCGGGGCGCTCGAGCAACTTTCGGGGCCAGATGGGTCGTCTGCGCCGGCGCCTCGAGAAGCAGGGCGGTCGCGTGCGCCACATTCGCGATCCGGAAGAGATGCCGCGCGCCCTGGAGGCACTCTTGGCGCTGCACACCGACCGCTGGGACGGTCGCGGCGAGTCGGGGCTGACCCGCCCAGGCGTGCCGGGACTGCTCGCTGACGCCGCCGCGGCGCTCGGGCCGGAGCGCCTGCGCCTGTGGGCCGCGGAGATCGATGAGGAGCCGATCTCCGTGCAGTTGTTTCTAGCGGCGGGCGCGGAGCTGAAGTACTGGAACGGCGGCTGGGCGGAGAAGCACGCCAACGTGAAGCCCTCGATGCTGACGATCCTCGCGGCGCTCGAGGACGGCATCGCGCGCGGCGAGCAACGCCTGGATCTTGGCGTGGGCACGCACCCCTACAAGCTGCGCTTCGCCAACGATGAGGACACGCTGACGTGGGGCGGGATCATCGTGCGCAACCGGCGCTGGCCGCGCACGCGCGCCGAGCTGGCGCCACGAGTGCTGCGCTACCGCGGCAAGCATCTCGTTCAGGCGCTACCGGCGCCTCTCACCGAGCGCATCGAAGCCGTGGCGCGGGCACGCGCCGGGAGCGAGGACTAGCTCGAGCCGGCGTTGCCGGCGAGCGGCGAGCACCAGAACTTCGCCGCGGCGATCGCCGCCATCGCACCGGCGGGGCCGCCGGTCATCTTCATCTGCGTGATCGGCGCGGCCGGCCGGCGGCTGCTGACGATCGTGTCTCCCACGCGCAGGCTCGCGAGCACGCTGATGCGCGCGCGCTTGGAGATCGAGCGGGCGAGCCGCAGGCGACAGGTGAAGCTGCGGTCAGCCGGCGTCGAGGTAACGCAGCTGCCGAGGCGACGGTGCCCGAGATAGGCGCTCAGGCGTATGCGCCCAGCGACGGTAGGCAGCGTCGTCATGATCAGGCTGCGTCCGATCAGCGCGACCTGCGGCCGCGTGACCTCGGCCGGCACGGCCTTGACCTGCACGCCCTGGACGCCCCCCGCAGGGACGATCGTCGGCCCAGGCGCTTCCGGCGCCGGCTGCGGGACGGGCACGGCGAGGATCGCGATCGTGCGCTGGTCCAGGCCGCCATCGGCGCCTTTGGCGAGGATCGTCACGCTGCCCGCGGTGGATGGCGCGGTGTAGAGGCCGCCGGGGCTGATCGAGCCGGCGCTGGCCTGCCATTCGACGGAGTTGCCGAGGGGGCTCGTGACAGCTCGCAGCTGCACGCTCGTGCCCGCCGTCATCTGCGCCGGGGCGCCTTCGATCGCGACGCTGACAGAGGCGGGAAGGATCTGGACCGTGACTTCGGCGTGCGCGCCCTTTGCTGTGGTGGCGATGATCGTCGCGGTGCCCGATGCCGGCGCTTGGGCAGGCGCCGTGTAGAGGCCTTCGGGGGTGATCGAGCCGGCGCTCGCCGTCCAGGTGACGACCGGGCTGTCGTTGAGGACCTGCGCCGTCAGCTGCACGCTCGAGCCGGCCGCGATCGAGGCTGGGGAGCCCGAGATCGTCACGCTCGGCTTGGCGACGCCAATCGAGCCGAGCGCCTGGAAGCCGACCGGGCCGTCGTTGTAGGTCACCCACGAGGACTCGGCCGTCATCGAGGTGAGCCCTTCGGTCGTGCTCTCGACGTTACCGCTCCCGCCGGAGGCGACCGCGGTGTTGAAATGCAGACGTGCGTTGGCCGGCCCCAGCGGCAGCGCTACGAGCCAGTACCTCGTGCCGCTCGAGAGCACCGTCGAGAGACCACCGGCCTTGATCCAGGAGCTCGTCGCAGGCGTTCCAGGCGCCAGCGCGGAGCCCAGCACTTCGCCCGGTTGGCCGGCGTTGTCGGCGAGCACGCCGAGCACCACACCGGTGACGCCTGTGTTGGCGGTGGCGTTCGTGCGGAACTGCAGTTCTTCGACCGTGCCGCTCGATTTGGCCGTGAACAGGAACGCTTCCTCGCGTCCGGCCGTGGTCTGGTTGGAGAATGCATAGGACTTCGAGGCGTCGCCCGCCAGCAAGCCGGCCGCGGAGGAGGGCAGGATTTCGATCGTGGCTTCGTCGTGAGCGCCCTTGACGGTCGTGGCGGTGATCGTCGCCTTGCCGCCGGCCGGCGGTTCGGCGGGCGCGGTGTACAGGCCTTCTTCGGTGATCGATCCGGCGCTCGCGCTCCATTTGACCGTCGCGCTGTCGTTGACGACGTGTGCTGCAAGCTGAACGCTCGTGCCGGCGGTCATGCTGGGCGGCACGCCTTCGAGCGTCACGCTCGGTGCGCCCTGCCCGGGACCGACGTTGATGGCGACGGTCGCGACTGCGGGGCTGCTGGGAAACTGGCTGTTGGGGTCTGCCGCGGAGAAGGTGAAGGAGTCGGCGCCGACAAAGCCCTGTTCCGGCGTGTAGATCTGCTGGTTGGCTTTGGCGCCCGTTTTCAACGTGCCGTGCTGAGGCTGGGAGCGGATCGTGTACGTCGGCGTGGCGGAGTCGCTCCAGGCCTTGGCGGTGAGCGTGACGGTGCTCGCTTCACCTTCGCCCACGTCGAGCGTCTGCGCATTTGCGTCAAAGCCCGGGACGATCGTCGGGGTTGGCCGCGTAAACCGGCACGTTGGCGCCGCCGGTTTCCTTGACCATGCCTTCCGGGTTGACTTCCTCGCGCAGCCAGTATTCGCCCGGAAGCACGTTCGAGGCGTCGACCCATTGGAAGGCCAGTTCGCGGTCGTAGAGGTCACGCCAGCCGGGCGAGATGCCCTCGAATAGGCTCGTCGCGTTGGGCTTGTATTGCTGGCAGAAGTCACGGAAGGGCGGCACGGCGTCGGCATAGACGGGTTTCGAGGGACCCTTGCCGACTTCGACGTGCTGGGAGTCGTCGAGGCAGAATCCGGCCTTCTGGGCGGGAGCCACTTCGGCGCTCTTGGCCGCGTTCCACAGCGAGTACTTGGCGGCGTGCTGCAGGTGCCAGTGGTGGTGCCCGTCGGCACTCGAGAAGATCAGCTGCGCAGCGCTTGGTTCTTCCACATGCGCACGTTCGATGTTCGTTTCTTCCTTGCCGACTTCGGTCGTGAACAGCCGCTGCGTGGCTTGCATCGGCGAAGCCGCGAGTTCCGCTTCGATTTCAGGCGGCAGCCCTTCCTTTTTTTCTTCGGCTTCTTTGACCTTCTTCGCGGTCGCTGGGCTGAGCGAGGGCGCCACGCGAGTGCCCCTGAAGTCGACGGCGCCAGTGCCGATGTTGTGGATGTAGCCGTTGAAGCGCAGCAGCAGGCGCGGGGTCCCGGTCGAGGTGTCCGTTGCAAGCCCAATCCCGTCCGGTGCGTCGGCAACGAGGTCCGGCAGCTTCGGCGAGGGCGGTTCCGAGGCGGCGCCACGCGCGGGGCCGAGCACGGCAATCAGCAGCATCGAGGCGAGCAGAGCGACGGCAAGGGTAAGCAGCAGCGGAACGTTGGGGGGTTCTCTGATTCGCATCATTCAGCGCTGCCTTCCGTGACGGCGTTTGCTTCGGCCGCTGCACCCCCGTGCGCGCAGACATCGGAGCCCTTGCGCCGACGTACAGCCGAGCGCGGAAGTCTAGCGCCGAACTGCCCCCGCGCCAAATGGTGGAATCGGAGCTTCACAAGCGCTCACAACCGGCGTAAGCGGCTAGCCGCCGCGCTGCCAGGGCGTACTGTTCCCGCACAGGTGATCGATCTCCACTCACACGTGCTACCCGGCATCGATGACGGTCCGCGCGCGCTCGAGGGCTCGCTTGCAATCGCGCATGTTGCGCTCGAGAGCGGCATCGAGACGCTGCTCGCCACGCCGCACGTGAGCCCGCGCTACCCAAACGAAGCGCGACCGATTGCGGAACTAGTGGCGGAGCTAACCGAGCGCTTGGAGGATGAAGGAATTGCGCTGGCGCTCCGCGCTGGAGCCGAGATCGCAATCACACGCGTCGCAGAGATCGAGCCTGAGGAACTCCACGAACTGGGCCTGGGCGGCGGCCCCTGGCTGCTGATCGAGCCGCCCTTTACGCCGATCGCGAGCGGCGTGGACTCGATCGTGCGCGACCTGCTGCGCCGCGGCCATCGTGTGCTGCTCGCCCACCCCGAGCGCTCGCCGGCCTTTCATCGCGATCCTGCGATGCTCGAAGCGCTCGTGCGCGAAGGAGTGCTCACCTCGCTCACCGCAGGCTCGCTGACGGGCCAGTTCGGTAGCGAAGCACGGCGCTTTGCGATGCAGCTAATCGAGGCGGGGCTCGCTCACAACGTGGCCTCTGACGCGCACGACCATCTGCGCCGCCCACCGAGCATGCGCGACGCCTTGCGCCTCGCCGGCCCCCCCGCCTTGCGGGCATGGCTCACCCAGGAGGTGCCGGCCGCGATCCTCGCGGGCGATGAGATCCCGAGCCGTCCCGCCGCGGCCGCACAGCGGCGGCGGTTCCCCTGGCAGCGTCGTTAGCGGCGCTGCTCAGGTGCGACAGTAGGCGGCGCGCATCACCCACACACCCACGCTTTCGCGGATCTGCACCCGGCAGTTGGCCTTTGCCCAGGCGACCGCGACGCCAGAACGGGGATCGCCCTGCAGTTCCTTGTCGTACTCGGCTACGAGCATCCACACGGTGCCACGCCCGCGACGCGCCAGCGCGGCGATCTCCGCAGCGCTCGGCGGACCGTTGGCGACCGCGCCGTAACCGCCTGGATCCTTGAAGCCGACCACGTTCGCGGGCCGCGGGCGATCGTGCCACTCCTGTACCACCGACTCGCCGCCGGGGGCGCGGAAGGCGGGGTCGTAGTATCCGAGCACGGGCAGCAAAAGCACGTTGTCGAGGATGATCGGCTGCGAAGCGCTGCGCTCAGCCTTCAGCCAGGCAGCCGCCGGTGGCCAGCTCTCTTGGAGCTTGTCGCGCTGGCGGAGATCGGCCACGAGGCTCGCGAGCGCGATCACGGCCAGACAAGCGAGGGCGGTCATCAACCCGCGGCGGCTCACCCACAACCGCGCGGCCGCGATCGCGAACAGCAGGCACAGGCCCGGTAGCGCGACGATCGCATAACGCGGCCAGAAGAGCGGCCGCGCAAAGGAGACCACCAGCAGCAGGACCGGCGGCAGGATGCCCCATCCAATCCCCGTCAACAGCGCCGCGCGCTCCTCGGAGTCCCCGCGCATGCGCCGCAGCGACCAGAGGGCCAGGCCCACCAGCACAGCGCCGGCCGCGATCGTCGCCCAGCGCACCGCGCTGACTTCGGAGAAGCCGCCGGTGAACTCCTGGACGGCGAGCGTGACGAGGCCGCGATCCGGTTTCGGCAGCCAGTAGAGCGCGTTGCGGCGCCCGTGCGCGATCGCGGCCGCGATCAGCAGCGGCACGCAACACACGAACAGCGCGCCGAGCGAGATCAGCCAGCGCCGGAACGCATCACGACCCGCGCGCCAGGCGATCAGCGCCTGTACGGGGACCGCGATCGGCGCGGCGAGGATGTCGCAGTAGGCAAGCAGCGCCATCGCGAGCACATAGTCCAGTCCAGGCGCCGCGTCGGGCGCTGCGCTCGAGCGCACGTGGGAGCGCGCCGAAGGCGAGGCAGGCGGCGAGCATCACGAGCGCGTAGGGGCGCGCGAACTGGCTATAGAACACGGCCATCGGGTTGATCGCCAAGAGTGCAGCTGCGATCAACGCCGCCGCAGAGGTGGTGTAGCGGCGCGCCGCCCACCACAGCGCGGGAACGCTCGCGGTGCCCGCGAGCACGGCGGGCAGGCGCAGGAGCGTCTCGCTCGTGCCGAAGATGCGGATCAGCGGCCACAGCACGATCGGGTAGGGCGTGCCGTTGGCCTCATAGGCGAACAGGCCGAACATGTGCCCGAAGCCACGCTGGGCCAGCGCGAGCGAGTAGGCCTCGTCGGTGAAGAGGCTGCGCGAGAGGCTCGAGAGGCGCAGCAGCAACGCGAGCACGGTAAGCGCGGCGACCAGCTGCTTCTCGCGGCCCCAGACCGGCGTCGCAGCCGAGCTCGCGCCCGGCTCGCTGAGGGTAGCTGCGCTCACGCGTGACTCAGGCGAGCTTCGTGATCGCCACGACCATCCCGATCAGGACGAACACGACGATCGCGATCTGCATCCAGATCCAGGTTGGTGACATCCTCGCCAAAGCCTACTTCGCAGCTGGGCGCCCACCGCCGCCGCGAGTGGCGACCCATGACTATCGTGGGGGCATGCAACAGCGGACCTCTTGGCGGCGCACCGCCCTCGTCTCGACGGTTGCGGCGCTCGCAATGTCCGGTTTCTCGGCTCAAACGAGCGCAGGCGGTGCTCCCGCCGCGCCCGCGCCGCCGCTCGGCGGCATCAACGTGGGCGGCCTGGAGAGCGGCTCGACGCCCGCTGAAGCGGAACGCTCGATCGCGCGCGCCAAGCAGTTGGGCGTCAAGATCGTCCGCGTGGCCTTCCCTTGGGAGGTACTCGAACCGCTCGCGGGCAAGGGTCTTGACGCGCACGCACTCGCCTTCACCGATCGGCTCGTGCAGGACGCCGCGGCCGCAGGCATGCGCGTCAGCGTCACCGTCGGCAGCACCCCCTGTTGGGCCTCCTCCGCACCGCGCGCGCTGCTGGAAAAATGCCACCCGGGCCGTGACAGCAAGGCCAACGCTTGGCCGCCGCGTGTGGACTCCGGCTACGCCTCGGTGGTCGCCGCGGTGGCCCAGCGCTACGGCTCGCGGCTGGCTGCGATCGAGGTCTGGAACGAGCCCGACCAGGCCAACGAAGCCTACTTTGCGGGGCCGAACAAACCGGCGCGATATGCAGCGGTATTGCGCGCCGCCTTTCCCGCGATCAAGCAGGTCAATCCCAACCTGCCGGTGCTCGGCGGCTCGCTCGTGGGCTCGGGTGGCGCGTTCCTGCGTGCGCTCTACAAGGCCGGCATCAGCGGTTTCTACGACGGGCTTTCGGTGCACTTCTACAACCTCACGCTCGCCTCGCTGCGCTCGATCCACGAAGTGCAACTGGCCAACGGCGATGCCACGCCGCTGTGGCTCGACGAGTTCGGCTGGACGAGTTGCTGGCCGCGACAGCGGATCGAGCAGCAGCAGGGCTGCGTCACCGCGCAGGTGCAGGCTGAAAACCTCAAGAACACGTTCCGCGCGCTCGCGCACGCCGGCTATGTGGCGGCCGCGATCGCCTACAAGCTGCAGGACTCCGCCTCTGAAGACTTTGGCGTGCTCGCCACGAGCGGCGCGCACAAGCGCTCGTTTGCTGCGCTCGCCGGCGTGCTCGCGGCGCCTTTCGGTAGCGCCGGCAGTGTTTCGGTAAGCCTGCGCCGTCAGGGCTCGCGCGTGCTCGCAAGCGGCTCGGGTCCGGTCGGCGACTTCATGCAGCTCGAAGCCTTCCACGGCGGGACGCTCCGCTACCGCGCGCTGTTCACGCTCGATCGCTTCAACCGCTACTCGATCACGCTGCCGGCGGTGCTCGGCACGCACGGCCTGCGCGTGAAGGTCTTCCAGTACTGGGCCGGCGCCAGCCGAGCAGCCCAAAAGAGCATCTGAAGCGGACCTACTCCGCGTTGCGGAACAGCGCGACGAGGGTCATCGCCAGGATCTTCAGATCGAGGCCCAGCGACCAGTGGGCGATGTAGTAGTTGTCCCACTCGACGCGTTCGGCCAGCGATGTCTGCCCGCGCAGCCCGTGCACCTGCGCCCAGCCGGTGATGCCCGACTTGACGCGGTGACGGTCGCCGTAGCGGAGGATGTCCTGACGGAACAGCTCGACGAACTCAGGGCGCTCAGGGCGCGGGCCGACGAGGCTCATGTCGCCCCGCAGCACGTTGAAGAGCTGCGGCAGCTCGTCCAGCGAGGTGCCGCGCAGGAAGCGCCCGACCGCGGTGCGGCGGTCTTCACCCTCGACGCCGCCAGGGGCGATGTCGCCGGCGAGCAGGAAGTCCAGCGCGCTCGTTTCGTCCTCGTCCCTTCCTGCTGTCCGGGCATAACGCGCATCGAGCGGAACTTGTAGAAGTCGAAGACGCGGCCGTCGCGTCCGACGCGGCGCTGCTTGAACAAGGCTGGACCGGGGCTGCTCAGGCGCACCGCGATCGCGCGCACAGGATCAGCGGCGAGAACAGCACCAGCAGCGCCGCGCAAGCACGCGGTCGAGCGCGTGCTTGATAGCGAACTGCAGACCTCTGGGATCTACGGCCGTGAAGGACAGCAGCGGCAGGCCGCCGACCGTGTCATAGCCGACGCGGTCGTTGATCGTGTCGAACATGCGCGGCACGACCGACACTTCCACGCCGAGCTCCTGGCAGCGCTGGATCAGGCGGCTGACGCGTGCGTCGGCGACGGAAGAGAAGGCGACGATCAGGTTCCTCACACCGGTGCGCTCGACCGTCTCATCGAGGTCCTCGATCGTGCCGAGCACCGGCACGTCGCGACCGCCCACCTCGGCGACCGAGCGCGGATCCTCATCGAGGAAGCCGACCGGCGCGAGCCCGTACTCGGGGTGGCCTCCAGCCGCCGTGCGACCTGCGCACCGACCACGCCGGCGCCCATGATCAGCACGGGCTTGCCGACCAGGCGACGAGCGCGCGCCCAGCGCTGGGCGAGCGACAGCGCGATCCGTCCCAGCCCGACGCCGACGAGCGAGATCGCCCAGGCGCGAAGCCAGTCCGACTGGCTGGGCACTTGGTTGTTGAGGAACACGCCCAGCACAGCCACGGCCATCGCGGCCACCGAGACGCCGCTGAGGACCGGCACCATGCCGTCGAGCACGAGCGAGCGCAAGCGGTGCGGTAAAGGCCGCGCAGGTAGAACAGCACGAGCGTCAGCGGCGGCAGCGCGAGCAGCGGCGCGCGCAGCGAGGACGACGTGCAGCGTGCTTTGCACGCCACCGAGCGCGATCACGACCGCGAGGCACAGCAGCACGAAGTCCGCACCGAGACGCACGACTCCCCAGCCACGGCCCTCGAGCGCCCACTGCAGCGGACCGTGGAAGGTGTCTGAGCGCAGCGCCTGGGAGACGGGGCGTCGTGCGCCAGCTCGCTGCGCAGCGAGATCGTGGTTGTGGTCGAGGTCTGTTGGGTGACGTGCGTGCGATCCATGATCAGCGGGCTTCCTTGTCCCTTAGTTGACTACTCGGGTCCTGCGTCGCATCCCTTTAGCCGTTGCCTTCCTAACTCGGGCCGGCGCACGTCAGCCGACCGGTGAGCGCAGCTGTCACGGCGAGCGCAGCAAACGCGAGAAGTATGTACACGAGATCTGCGCCCGAGAGTACCCAGCGTCGGCGTCGATACCGAGGCCGTCTCCTTGGTGGAGAGCGTCGATGACGCTCTATACGGATTTGGCGAGCCAGCGGATGCATGGCTTGCCGGCTTGCTCGCTCCGACACGGCTGCGCGCCTTTGTGTGGCCTGCCGGCTGGGATCGGGCCGCGGTGGTTGAGCTCGACGTGGAGCTCAAGGCCAATCCGCTACCCGAGCCAGAGCTGGAGCTGGAGCCGGAGCCGCCTGAGCTACCGCCGCCGGCGCTACCGCCACCGATGACCGTCGAGCCGAGGATCGCCTGGTTGCCCTGACCGGGGCCGCCGTAGCCGCTGAGCAGCGAGCTGCCTTGCGCCGTCGCGGGCGACGCGACAATGCAACCAAAATGCTGCTGCTGTGGTGATAACGCGATGCCTTCTCATGCGTCCCTGCCTTGGGTTCCCTTCGCTGGCTAGAGCAAAACGCGCCCTCTCTCCATGCCACTGTGCGTCATCGTTCTCCCGAACGTATTTGAACTTGAGCTCCCCTGCCCACGGTCAACGAATCGACGAGATCCCCCATAAGCTACCGAAGCGGGCGGCTGCTGTCGAGGCAGTTTTGCCCGCCTCGAGGTATTTGCGCGGTCGCTCAGGCGAGCTGCTGAGCTTTGAGCAGGATCGAGCGGTTCAGCGCTTCGACGCTCACGCGCCGCCCTTCGCGACGAGCCGCGAGCGCTTCGCGGGTGAGCCCGTCGCGCGGGTCGAGGCTGACGGCGCGCCTGAGCAGCTCAGCGCGGCGGCGCGGCGGCCCGTCTGTGGACGCGATCGCGCCGCGCTCGAGCGTCGCGTAGGCGTCGTCGGGCTCGCGCTGCGAGCGCCTTTGCGAACGCTCGATCGGCCCGCGCGAGTTCGCCGTAGCGCAGCGCGATGCTGCCGGCGACCAGGTAGGGCTGGTCGCTGAGCGGGTTCAGCCCGGCGGCGTCGTCGAGGCGCGCGTAGGCGGTGCCGCGCGACTTGCGGCCAGACGCGCGCGGCGCTCTGCACCTGCAGCTGGCTCAGCCATGGCGCCGACGCAGTGAGAGCGCGCAGCGCCAGAGCATCAGGAGCGCGCCCACCGGCGAGACCGAGATGCGCGTGCGAGCGCGTGATCTCGGCTCGCCGCGTGCTCGCGCCCGCGCGGCGCGCGGATCCTCGCGTCGCTGCGAGGCGATGGCAGGCGCAGGGCGCGTGCTTGCGCGAGCCAGCGCGCAGGCGAGCCCGAGCAGCGCGAAGGCGGGCGCGCCGAGGCCGGCGAACTCCCAGAACCAGTCGAACGAGCCGTGCACGACCCAGTAGCCGAAGCCGGCCAGCGCCGCCGCGGCGACCGCGGCAGCCGAGCGGGTCCGGCGCCGCGCACCGCGCGCCATGCCGCCGAGCAGCGCCGCGCCGAGCCCGACGAGCGCGAGCAGCGCGCCGATCAGCCCGGTCTCGGTGAGCGTGCGCAGCTCGACGCTGTGCGGGTAGCGCGGCGTCTCGTCGCTGCGGCCGTGCGCAGGTACTGCTGCTGGAAGTTGTCCGCGCCGATGCCGGCGAGCGGGTGGGCCATGAATTCGTCGAGCGCGACGCGGTAGAAGTCGTAGCGGTTGCTGCCGAGGCCGCTGACGAGGCGGCTGCCGGTCGCGCCTTCGGCGTAGCCGCCCTTGAAGCTGTGCCAGGCTGTTTCGGACGCGGTTGACCGGGTTGCCGGCCGCGACGAGCCCGCCGGCGAGCGACGGCCAGCAGCGCGAGCGATCGCGACCGCCGCGATCGCGCGGTGCAGGCCGCGCGCGCGCCGGCGCGAGAGCGTCGCGCGCGCCTCGAGCGCGGCGCCGAGCGCGACCACGAGCGCCGACGGCGAGCGCCGCGAGCAACGATCGCCGCGACCGCGCTGTGGACGTTCGCGGCGCTCGACGCTCGCCGCCGCGCAGGTGGTCGCCGACGCGCAGCACCGCCGGCGCCGCGGCCGCGATGCCCGCGGCGACCGGCACGAGCACGGCGAACGTGCGCGATGCGCCCGGGCAGCAGCGCGAACACGAGCACGAGCATCACCGGCGTCGCGTACAGCGAGCCGCGGCTCTGGCTGAGCAGCGCGACCTCGGCCAGCAGCACCGCGCCGCCGGCGAGCAGCCCGCGCAGCGCCCACGGCAGGTCCGCTCGCGCGCGCAGCAGCAGCGCCGGCCAGAACGCCATCAGCCACTGCGCGGCGTTGGCGTTCGGGTAGCCGCTCGGGTAGTCCAGCCGCCCGCCCGGCAGCAGCGCCTGCGAGCTGCGCGGCGCCGGCGCCGTCGACGTGCAGCGCGACGAACAGCGCCAGCACGATCATCGCGAGCGTCCAGACGCACAGCAGCAGCGCGGCGCTGAGCGCCGCGCTGGGGCCAGCTCGCGAACAGCGCGAAGACGAGCAGGTAGAGCAGCGTGCGGTCGGCGCCTTCCCACGCTTCGCCCGGCACGGCCGCCCACAGGATCGAGAGGTAGCTGAAGGCCGTGTAGGCGGCCAGCGCAGCCGAGCGCGACGCGCACCGCGCGCGGCATCGCGGCCAGCGGCGCGGCGCACCGACGACGACCGCGATCGCGAGCAGCGCGAGCACGATCAGCCCGCCGGGCGCCCAGTGGGTCACGCGGATAGCCCGCCTGGTCGGTCGCCCACACGACGAACAGCGCGAGCGCGGCCAGCGCAGGCACCGTCGCCGGCGCCTCGCGCAGCGACGCCGTGAGCTTTGGCGGTCATCGCGACCAACAATAATCACCGCGTGTGGAGGACTCCGCGCGCGCTCGTCGCGCTTCTACGAGCGCCGCCTACTCGCGTCGCCGGCCGAGGCGCGACGCGCTACGCGCGCTGGCGCGCGCTCGGCGCGCGTCGGCAAGGCCGACCACGTGATCGCGCTGTGCGCGCGCGCCGGGCTGTCGCCCCGCGAGCACGCTCGAGGTCGGCTGCGGCGACGGCGCGCTGCTCTGCGAGCTGCACGCGCCGCGGCTTCGGCGGGCGCCTCGCGGGCGTCGAGATCACCGAGGCGGCGGTCGGCGATCGCGCGCGCGCGCCCGGGGATCGACGCGGTCGAGCTCTACGACGGCAGCCACGCTGCCGCTCGCCGACGGGAGCTACGAGCTGGGCATCCTCTCGCACGTGCTCGAGCACGTGCCGCGCCCCGCGGCGCTGCTCGCGCGAGGTCGCGCGCGCTGCCGCGCGGTCGTCGTCGAGGTGCCGCTCGAGGCCAACTGTGTCGGCGCGGCGCGCCGGCAAGCGCGAGCACGCCGCCGAGGTCGGCCACCTGCAGCGCCTCGACCGCGCGACGCGCGAGCGATCGTGGCCGCAGGCGGGACTGCGAGTCGCGGCGGAGCTCGAGGACCCGCTGCCGCTGGACGGTGCACCGCTTCTTCGCCGACGGCGGCGCAGCGCGCGCGCGCGCGCGACCGCCAAGTGGGCGCTGCGCGCGGCGCTGCACCGGCTCGCGCCGGCGCTCGCGCGGCGCGCTGTTCACGCTGCACTACGCGTGCCTGTGCCGCCCGCCGGGCGCGTGACGGCGGCGAGCAGCAGCGACAGCACGCGTCCCCATCAGCTCGTCGGGCACGGCGTCGGGGTCGGCGAGCTTCTGGCGCGCGATGCCGTCGGCGAGCGCGTCGATCGCGACCGCGAGCTGCTCGGCGGGGATCGCCAGCTCGAGGTCGAACTCGCGCACGCCGTCGGCGATCAGCTGCGGTCAGCACCTCGCGCATCTGCGCGAAGCGCGCGGCCACCTTGGGGCGCACCTGCGGGTCGCGCACGCCGTAGGCCCAGAACTCCATGAACAGCAGCAGCAGCCTCGGGCTCGCGCTCGATCATCGCCATCCACTGCCGCGCGCCGCCCGTGGCGCGCTCGGCGATCGACGCGCTGCGCGCGCACCGCCGTCGGCGATCTCGCGCGCGTGCTCGTCGATCTCGCGCTCCATCAGCACGAGGAACAGGTCCTCCTTGCCGTCGAAGTTCGAGTACAGCGCCCCGGTCGAGAAGCCCGCCTCGGAGGCGATCTCCTCGACCGAGGCGCCGTGGAAGCCGCTGCGCGCGAACACGCTCGCGGGCCGCGCGAGCAGCCGCTCGCGCGTGTTCGCCCGGCTCTGCTCGCGCGTCATGCGCGTGGCCGTCGCATGCGGGAGTCGTCGCGCTGGTCCGTCGGGCTCGCCATACTGGATCTACTTGACAGAGCGAGCGCTATTCCGATAACGTTCATTATCCAAACGGCGGTCGATGCAGCGATTGGAGCAATCACGATGGCCAGCGCAACGACACCACCCCCGCAGACGCCGGACGTCGCGAGCCTGCCCACGGACGCGATCTCCTACGAGGACCTCTACGCGCGCTGGGAGCGCGGCAACTGGCGCGCCACCGAGCTCGACTTCACCGAGGACGCGCGCCAGTGGCGCGAGGACTTCACCGAGTTCGAGCGCCAGGCGGCGCTGTGGAACTACTGCCTGTTCTTCTGGGGCGAGGACGCCGTCGCGGACAACCTCTCGCCCTACATCGACGCGGCGCCGCTGCGAGGAGCAGAAGTACTTCCTGACCACCCAGCAGGTCGACGAGGCGCGCCACGCGGTGTTCTTCAAGCGCTTCATGCAGGAGGTCTGCGGCATCGGCGACGGCTCGATGGCGAGCGGCCTGCAGGCGATCAAGCCGCAGCTGACGCCCGGCTTCCGCAAGATCTTCGACCGCCTCGACACGATGGCCGACGAGCTGCGCGCCGACCGCTCGCCGGCCAAGCTCGCGGCCGCGGTGACGCTCTACCACGTCGTCATCGAGGCCTCGCTCGCCCAGCCCGGCCAGCACTTCATCTGCAGCTACCTCGAGGAGCGCGACCAGCTGCCCGCCTTCCGCGAGGGCATGCAGAACATCGCCGCCGACGAGCAGCGCCACATCGGCTTCGGCGTCAAGCTGCTCTCCGACCTCAACCGCGAAGACCCCGTCGGCGTGCCCAAGGCGGTCGCGCGAGCTGCTGCGCGAAGTCACCCGCTACACCGCCCAGGTGCTGATGCCGCCCGGCTGGGACGAGCGCTACATCACGGTCTTCGGCGCCACCTTCGACGAGGTCGGCGTCGAGGGCGTGACCTCGATGACGACCAAGCTGCGCTCCGCCGGGCCTGCCCGTCGAGACGCTGCCGGGCCCGCCGCTGCTGCCGCCGGGCCTCACGCCGCTCGAGATCTCCCAGCGCGGCCGCGCGCTCGCCAAGGCGGGCGTGATCGGCGTGCGCGAGGGCCCGAGCGAGCCGCGACCCCGAGACGGTCGCGCTGCTGTTCGACACGATCCGCCGCCAGGTCAACCCCGAGCACGGGCTGACGCCGCCCGACGACCTTCCAGTGGGAGTTCACCGACCCCGACGTCGCCCACCTGGCACCTGACGCGTCAACAACGGCTCGAGCGTCGTCGCAGCAGGGCGCGGCGCCGAGCGCCGACCTGCGCCTGCGCATCTCCTACCAGGACTGGGTGGACATCGTCGGCGCAGCGCCTGGACCCGCTGCGGCCGTCGCCACCGGCCGGCTGCGCCCGCGCGGCAACCCGCTCGCGCTGCGCGAGCTGATGCAAGGTCTTTCCCCGCGGCTGAGCCGCGCGCGAACTCAGCCCGGCGAGAACTCGCCGGGCCGCTCGCTGGCAGCCCGCGCGCGACTGCGCGCCGCTCGACGTGGCGCCGTGGGCACGTTCGCGCGCGCGACCGGGCGCGCTGCCGGCGGCTGCGCCTGCGCGAGCGCGGCCGTGCGCACGCGGACGCGGCCGGAGGCGCAGCCGCTGCGGCTCCGGCGCGTGCCCGGCGCGCGCGCTGCTCGATGCCGAACTCGCGGCGCGCGCGCGCGCGGGCGTGCGCTGCGCGACCGCTGCAGCGCGCCGGCGCGGCGCGCGCGCGGGCGGCGCCTGCGCGGCGCTGCCGCACGGAGGCGAGCGCCGAGCGGCGCGCGCGCGCGCCGGCGCGCGGCGCACGTCGCGCGCGGCGTGGACCGGCGCGCGCGCGTGCGGCCGCAGGCCGTGCTCGAGCGCCGCGCAGCCGGCGCCGACGCCGAGCGCGAGCAGGCAGCCGACGGCGAGCTTCGCGCCGCAGCGGCCCGCGGCGAGCAGCCAGCCGCCGCCCGCGCGGCCCGCGCCGCCCGCGGCGCCGTCGCGGCGGCAGCGCCGCCGAGCGACGCCAGCGACCGGCGCTCGCGGCGCTGCCGTGCGCCGAGCAGCGCCGCGGCCCCGCGTGGCCGCCTCGCAGCCGCGCCAGCACGCCGGCGCCGAGGCCCAGGGCAGCAGCGGCGGCGGCAGCGCGGCGGCGAGGCCGCGCAGCGAGACCACGTAGGCGCGACAGGCGGGGCACTCGCGGCGGTGCGCGAGGCGAGCCGGTAGCGCTCGCCGTCGGGGTCGAGCATGCCGAAGGCGAGCGCGCGCATCAGCGAGCGCCTGCTCCTCGCACCAGCGCGCCGTCGCGGATCGCTCCGCACGAGCTCGCCGACCTTGCCGCGACGCCCGGGCTCGCCGGCGCCGCGCCCTCCATCAGCTTGCGCATGCGCGCCTCGCTGACGCCCATCCGCGCGGCCGCCTCGGCGCGCGAGAGGCCCTGCAGGTAGCAGAGCGCCGCGGCCTCGCGCTCGCGCTCGCTCGAGGCGCGCGCGCAGCCCCTCGAACAGGCTGGCGCAGCCGCGCTGCGATCGTCGAGCTCGGCCGCGAGGTCGCCGCTCGACGCGCCGCCCGGCGAGCGCGCCCCGTCGGCGCCAGCGGCCTGCGCCGCTCCGCGCGCGGTGCGGCGAGCGCGCGCGATGCTCCTCGATCGCCCGCCGGAAGGTCACGAGCACGAGCCAGCCGGCCGGGTTCGCGATCTCCTCGCCGTCGAGCACGGCCGCGTAGAGGCCCTGCCAGGCCGGCGTAGCAGGCCTCGAGGTCGCTCTCGTCGAGCGCTCACGCCGCTCGCCACGCAAGCGCGCCCGCGACGACCGCGCGAGCACGCGCGCGCGCAGCCCTCGAACTCGCGCCGCAGCAGCCGCTCGGCGCGGTAGCGGCGGAGCGTCGAGCGGGCTCATCGGCGCGAGCGTACGACGATTCCGCGGGCTTGACGAATTCGGCGATCGCAGTAGAACCTGAGATGGCCGCAAGTAGCGCATATCCGACGCGGAAGCTGGCGCGCGAGTATCAGCGCCGTCGCGTCGCAGCGGCGCCGATGCAGCAGCGGTGCTAGCGCGCGCGCGTAAGCGCTCGATCTGCGCGAGGCTCACGCGCGCGCATGTCCGCGCCCGCGCGGTGCGCGCCGTGCCACTCGACGACGCAGCGCCAGCGCCTCGCTCGAGGTCCCAGCGCCGGCGCCAGCCGAGCTCGCGCTTCGGCCGTCGCTGGAGTCGAGCGCCAGGTAGCGCCGCCTCGGGCGGGTGCGCGCGACTCGTCGAGCTCGCCAGCGCAAGCGCGCCCGTCCCACAGCTCGGCGAGCCGCTCGACGATCCAGCCCGACCGGGCGCGCGTCGCGCGGCGCGCGGGCCGAAGTTCCAGGCGCGCGCCGCCTGCGTCGCGCTGCGCACAGCGCCTGCGGCAAGCAGCAGGTAGCCGCGCGAGCGGGTTGAGCACGTGCTGCCAGGGACGCACGGCGCTCGGGGTTGCGGACGCGCATGCGCCGCGCCGCCTCGACCGCGCGCACGCTGTCGGGCACGCAGCCGGTCCTCGCCCCAGTCGCCGCCGCCGATCACGTTGCCCGGCGCGCGCGGTCGCCAAGCGCGGCGTGCCCTCGGCGCCGCGAAGAACGAGCGCCGGTAGGCGGCCGTCGACGCAGCTCCGCGCAGGCCTTCGAGCTCGAGTAGGGGTCGCTGCCGCCGAGCGGGTCGCCCTCGCGGAAGCGGCGCTGGCGGCGCCCGGCGGTTCTCGTAGCACTTGTCCGAGGTGACCACCACGCACCGCCGCGCACGCGCTCGCCGGCGAGCGCGCACCGCCTCGAGCACGTTGACCGTGCCGATCACGTTGACCTCATAGGTCAGCGCGGGCTCGCGCAGCGAGCGCCGGACCATCGGCTGCGCGGCGAGGTGCAGCACGATCTCGGGCGCTGCGCGCGCGAGCGCCGCGCGCACCGCCGCGCGCGTCGCGCACGTCGACCGCGCTGCTCTTCGCATGCCCGCGCCGACACCCGCGCAGCTCGTACAAGCGAGGGCGGCGTGGGCGTCGCGCTCGCGAGGCCGCGTCACCTCGGCGCCGAGCGACTGCAGCCACAGCGACAGCCACGCGCCCTTGAAGCCGGTGTGGCCGGTCACCAGCACGCGCCGGCCCGCCCAGAAGTCGGCATCGATCGCCACGGGGCGGGTATCTTCACGCAATCGCCGCCGCCCTCCGCCCGCACCCCCCGCGAGCGCGCTCCGCCCGCGCTGCCGGCACGCGCCGAGGTGCTCGGCATGCCGCTCGCGGTGTCGCGACTACGAGGAGGTGATCGACTGGATGGAGGCGATGATCGCGGCCGACGGGCGCGCGGCTACGTGACGGCGGCGGCGGTCAACCTCGTGATGAGCGCGCGCGAGGATCCCGAGGCGCGTGCGCGCGCGTGCTCGGCGCGACGCTCGCGGTGCCCGACGGCCAGCCGCTCGTGTGGGCGCTGCGCGCGCTCGGCCACCGCCGCGCCACGCGCGTGTACGGCCCCGACCTGATGGCGCGCTTCTGCGCGCGCGCCGCGCGGCGCGGCGACGCCGATGTACCTCTACGGCGGGCGCACGCCGGAGGCGCTCGAGCTGCTCGAAGAGCGCCTGCGCGAGCGCTTCCCGGGCTGCGGATCGTCGGCGGCTACTCGCCGCCGTTCCGCGCGCTGACGCCGACGAGGAGGAGCGAGTGATCGCCGACATCGACGCGCTCCGGCGCCGCAGGTCGTGTGGGTCGGCACCGGCCAGCCCAAGCAGGAGAAGTGGATGCCCGCGATGCGCGCCGCGCCTGCGCGGCGCCGCTGCTCGTCGGCGTCGGCGCGGCCTTCGACTTCCACGCCGGCCTCGTCCCGCAGGCGCCGCGCGTGGATGCAGCGCACGGGCCTCGAGTGGGCTCTACCGGCTCTCGCGCGAGCCGCGCCGCCTGTGGCGGCGCTACGCGCGCTACAACCCGCGCTTCGTCGCGGGCTTCGCGCGCCAGTACGCGCGCCACCTGCGCGCGACGCGCCGTGCCTGAGACGGTCGCCGGGCAAGGGCCCGCAGCGACCGACGATGACGCCGGGCGCCGCTAACCTCTGGCTTCGATGAGCGCCTCGCAGAGCACCGCCGACGTCGCCGTCGTCGGCCTCGGCCGCGTCGGGCTGCCGCTGGCGCTGTCGCTTCGCCGACCGCGGCCTGCGCGTGCTCGGCATCGACAACGACCCGCGCCGCCTCGGCGCGGTGCGCGAAGGGCGCATGCCGTTCGAGGAGACCGGCGCGCAGGAGCTGCTCGACCGCGTGCACGCCGACGCGGCCGCCTGAGCCTCAGCGACGCGCGTCGCCGACGCCGCGCAGGCGCGCCACATCGTGATCACGCTCGGCACGCCCTCCTTCTCGCACATCGAGATCGACATGCGCGACATCCGCTCGGCGCTCGACGACCTGCTCGGCGGTGCTCGCGCCCGGGCCACTCGCTGATCCTGCGCTCGACGGTCGCCCCGGGCACGACCGAGTTCGTCGCCGGCTACCTCGCCAAGCACCGCGGCTTCGCAGGTCGGCGAGGAGGTCTTCGTCGCGCACGCCCCCGAGCGGATCGCCGCGGGGCGCTTCCTGGCGGAGATCGACACGCTGCCGTGCATCATCGGCGGCGTCGGCGAGCGCTCCGGCGAGGTCGCGGCCGAGCTGTTCGGCGCCTTCGACGCGCCGATCGTGCAGACCACGCCGGTGCAGGCCGAGCTCGCGAAGATCTGGACGAACATCCTGCGCTACACGAACTTCGCGCTGCCGAACCTGCTGATGATGGACTGCGAGCGCTACGGCGCGAACGTGTTCGAGGTGATCGACCTGATCAACCGCGACTACCCGCGCGGCGGCATCGCCCAGCCGGGCTTCACCGCCGGGACCTGCCTGCGCAAGGACTTCACCTTCTCCGAGGAGCGCTCCGACGCGCCCGGGATGCTGCTCGCGGTCTCGCGCGTGAACGAGTCGGTGCCGCTGTTCCTGGTCGAAGGCGCCAAGCGCCGGCTCGGCTCGCTCGCCAACCGCAAGGTCGCGGTGCTCGGGCTGGCCTTCAAGGCCGACACCGACGACGAGCGCGACTCGCTCGCCCACAAGCTGATCCGGCTGCTCGAGCGCGAGCTGGCCGACGTGGCCGTGCACGACCCGCACGTGCCGACGCCCACCGCCTCCCTTCGAGGAGGCGGTCGCCGGCGCCGACGTGGTGGTCGTGGCGACCAACCACTCCGAGTTCCGCGAGCCGCGCGACGCTCGCCGCGATCGCCGAGCAGCGCCGCGGCCGACTGCCTCGTCGTCGACCCCTGGAACTGCTGGGGCGCCGCGCAGGTGTTCGCCTACGCCTCCGAGCTGTCGCCCTGCTGGCCCACGCCGAGGCCACGCGGATGAGCCGCGTGCTCGTCACCGGCGGCGCCGGCACGATCGGCGCCGCGGTCGTCAGGCGCCTGCTCGCCGACCCCGCCTACGAGGTGCGCGTCTCCGACCAGCGCCCCGCGCCGCAGTGGATGCGCGAGGGCTGCGAGGTGCACACCGGCGACCTGCGCGAGCTCGACGCAGGCGCGCGCGGCGACGACGGGCTGCACGCACGTGATCCACCTCGCCGCGATCGTCGGCGGGATCGCCAACTTCCACAAGCTGCCCCACACGCTGACCGAGGTCAACAACGCGCTCTACAACGCCGTCATCCGCGCGGCGCTCGAGCTCGAGGTCGAGCGCTTCGTGTACGTGTCCTCCTCGATGGTCTTCGAGCGCGCCGAGCTGTTCCCGACGCCCGAGGACTACCTGCCCGACTGCCCCGTGCCGCTCGTCCGCCTACGGCTTCTCGAAGCTCACCGGCGAGGTCTACTGCCGCGCCGCGCACGACGAGCACGGCCTGCCCTACACGATCTGCCGCCCCTTCAACGCCTACGGCCCGGGCGAGATGCCCGACGCCGAGCCGGGCATCGCGCACGCGGTGCCCGACCTGATCAACAAGGTGCTCTCCGGGCAGCGCCCGCTGCAGATCTTCGGCTCGGGCGAGCAGACGCGCACGCTCACCCACGTCGACGACATCGCCGACGGCGTCGTCACCGCGATGGGCTCGCCCGCCGGCCTGAACGAGGACTTCAACATCTCCGCCTCGCGCGAGCTGACCGTCGCCGAGATCGCGCGCATCGTCTGGGAGGCCTGCGGCGAGGACCCCGAGCGACTTCGAGCTCGAGCACCTGCCGACGCTTCGCCGTCGACGTGCAGCGCCGCTGGCCGTCGGTCGAGAAGGCCGCGAGCTGCTCGGCTGGGAGGCGCAGATCGAGCGTCGAGGAGGGCATCGCCGCGACCGTCGCAGTGGCTGCGCGCGCCGACGCGCCGGCGCCGCGGCGACCGCTCCGAGCGCCGCCGCCAGAGGTCGGCTGCCGCGCCGGTCCATCAGCCCGCCGATCGATAGGCTCCCGCGCCGATGAGCCAACGACGCTCAGCGCTCGATCACCGGGATCACCGGCCAGGACGGCTCCTACCTCGCCGAGCTGCTGCTCGAGAAGGGCTACGAGGTCCACGGCATGGTGCGCCGCGCCTCGACCGAGAAGTTCGAGCGCATCGAGCACCTGCGCGACCGCATCACCCTGCACCAGGGCGACCTGCTCGACCAGCGCTCGCTCGTCGACGCGCTGCGCGCCGTCCGAGCCCGACGAGATCTACAACCTCGCCGCGATGTCCTTCGTGGCCGTCTCCTGGATCCAGCCGACGCTGACCGCCGAGTTCACCGGCGTCGGGCGTCACCCGCATGCTCGAGGCGATGCGCGAAGTCTGCCCCGAGGCGCGCTTCTACCAGGCCTCCTCGAGCGAGATGTTCGGCAAGGTGCTCGAGGTGCCCCAGACCGAGACGACGCCCTTCTACCCGCGCTCGCCCTACGGCGTGGCGAAGGCCTACGGCCACTTCATCACGGTCAACTACCGCGAGTCCTACGACCTGCACGCGACCTCGGGGATCCTCTTCAACCACGAGTCCCCGCGCCGCGGCCTCGAGTTCGTGACGCGCAAGATCACCTGGCACGCGGCGGCGATCAAGCACGGCCTGGCCGAAGAGCTGCGCCTCGGCAACCTCGACGCCGAGCGCGACTGGGGCTATGCCAAGGACTACGTCGAGGCGATGTGGCTGATGCTGCAGCGCGACGAGCCCGAGGACTACGTGATCGCCACCGGCGAGGCGCACTCGGTGCGCGAGTGCTGCGAGGTCGCCTTCGACGAGGCCGGGCTCGGCGACTTCGAGCGCTACGTGACGATCGACCCGGCGTTCGTGCGCCCGGCCGAGGTCGACCACCTGATCGGCGACGCCCGCGCAAGGCCGAGCGCGACCTCGGCTGGAAGCCGCAGACGAGCTTCGAGCAGCTGATCCGGCTGATGACGCGCGCCGACCTCGAGCTGCTCGCGCGAGAGCTGAGCGCGCATGGCGGTCCCCCTGTTCGACACCTCCACGGCGCTGGCGCCGCTGCGCGAGGAGCTGCGCGCGGCGGTCGACGGGGTGCTCGACTCCGAGCGCTACATCCTCGGCCCCGAGGTCGAGGCCTTCGAGCAGCGAGTTCGCCGCCTACTGCGGCGCCGCGCCACGC
Source organism: uncultured Solirubrobacterales bacterium (assembly GCA_963785435.1). Lineage (GTDB taxonomy): Bacteria > Actinomycetota > Thermoleophilia > Solirubrobacterales > Solirubrobacteraceae > Palsa-744. Next base: position 491,818 of record CAWAVE010000005.1, on the reverse strand, counting down.
GGTCGGCGTGGCCAACGGCACCGAGGCGATCACGATCGCGCTGCGCGCGATGGGCGTCGGGCCCGGGCGACGAGGTGGTCGTGCCCTCCTTCACCTTCTACGCCTCCGCCGAGGCGATCCCGCCGACCGGCGCCACGCCCGGTGTTCTGCGACATCGACCCCGACACCTACTGCGTCACCGCCGAGACCGTCGCGGCCGCGCTCACGCCGCGCACGAAGGCGGTGATCGCGGTGCACCTGTTCGGCAACGTCGCGCCGGTCGCGGAGATCGAGGCGCTCGGCGTGCCGGTGCTCGAGGACGCCGCCCAGGCGGCCGGCTCGACCGGCGCACGACGGGCGGCCCGGCGCGCTCGGCACGGCCGCCACGTTCTCCTTCTTCCCCTCCAAGAACCTCGGCTGCTTCGGCGACGGCGGCATCGATCACGACCTCGCGACGACGGGCGTCGCCGAGCGGGCGCGCATGCTGCGCTTCCACGGCTCCCACGACAAGGTCACCTACGAGCAGGTCGGCTACAACTCGCGCCTGGACGAGCTCCAGGCGGCGATCCTGCGCGTGCAGCTGCCCCACCTCGACGGCTGGGCCGACGGGCGCCGGCGCGGCAGCCGCGCACTACGAGCGACGCCGGGCTCGGCGAGCTCGTCGACGCTGCCCGCGCGCGGTCGACGGGCTCGTCGCCCGCCTGGCACCTGTACGTCGTCGCGCCACCCGAGGTCGAGCGCGCTGGAAGCGCGCTGCCGCGCGCGGACATCGGCCACAAGGCCTACTACCGCACGCCCGTGCACCGCCAGCCGCGCGATGCGCGACGTGGGGCGAGGGCGTCGAGCTGCCCGGCAACCGAGCAGGCCGCCCGCAGCCACCTGGCGATCCCGATGAGCCCCGTGCTCAGCGCGGAGCAGGCCGACGAGGTCGTGGCGCGGCCGCTGCGTCGCGCCGCTCGAGCCGCCAGCCGCTCCGCGGCCGACGGCCGCTAGCGCCAGCGCTCGAGCAGGTCCTGCTCGCCCACCTCGCGCACGACCCGCGCGGGCACGCCCATCACGACGGCGCGCGGCGGCACGTCGCGGGTGACCACCGCGCCGGCCGCGACGAACGCCTCCTCGCCGACCTCGACGCCGGGCGTCAGCACGACGCCGCCGCCCACGCGGCAGGCGCGGCGCAGCATCGCCCCGCGCAAGCGGCTCTCCGGGCGCGTGGCGGCCCATCGTGTTGTCGTTGGTGGTGGTCGACGCCGGGCCCGACGAACACGTCGTCCTCGACCACGCGTGAAGGCGGTCAGATAGACGTTGGTCTGGACCCGCACGCGCGCGCCGACCGTGACGTCGTTGTCGACCACGCTGCCGCGCCCGATCACCGAGCCGGCGCCGATCGTGGTGCGCTCGCGCACGAACGCCTGATCGCCGAGGATCGCCTCGGTCGCCGACGCTGCGCGCCGGCGAACACGCACCGCGCCGGCGCCGACGCTCACGCCGCTCGCCGAGCTCCAGCGCCGCCACTCGCCGCGGCGCGCGGAGTGCGCGCGCCAGCCGCGGGCGCTTGCCGAGCACGGCGTGATCCTCGATCGCGCAGCCGTCGCCGATCGCGGTCCCGTCGTGGACGACCACGTAGGCGCCGAAGCGACACTCCTCGCCGACGCGGACGCCCTCGCCGAGCATCGGCCGGCCCTCGGCGCCGCGGCTGCGCTCACAGACGCACCACGTTGGCCGCTAGGCGACCGCGCGTGACGCCGCGCAGGTCGAGGACGCAGGCGTGCGCGTCGGGCGATCAGCTCGTGGTCGACGTCAGGATGGGCGGTCACGATCAGCGCCAGATCCGCGTCGGCGAGCGCCTGCTCGAGCGGCGTGCTGCGCAGAGCCGAACTCGGCCAGGCTCGGGCACGTGCGGGTCGTGGTAGAGCACCTCCGCGCCGAGCTCTGCGCAGCAGCGCGATGATCTTCAGCGCGGGCGACTCGCGCATGTCGCCGACGCCGGGCTTGTAGCTGACGCCGATCACCGCGATGCGCGCGCCCTTGACCGACAGGCCGCGGTCGTTGAGCGCGCGCTGGGCCTTGGCCACGCAGTGGTAGGGCATCTGCTGGTTGACCTTGCCGGCCAGCTCGATGAACTCGGTCGCCATGTCGAACTCGCGCGCACGCCAGCTCAGATAGAAGGGATCGACGGGCAGGCAGTGCCCGCCCATGCCCGGCCCCGGGCTCGAAGCGCATGAACCCGTAGGGCTTGGTGGCGGCCGCGTCGACGACCTCCCAGATGTCGATGCCCATGCGGTCGGTGAGCATCGCCAGCTCGTTGACGAGCGCGATGTTGACCGAGCGAAAGATGTTCTCGAGCAGCTTCGTCAGCTCGGCGGCCTCGGGACTGGAGACGCGCACGCACCTGTCGCAGACCAGCCCGTACAGCGCCTCGGCGCGCTCGGCGCAGGCCGTCGGTCGAGCCCGCCGAGCGACCTTCGGCGTGTTGCGCAGCGTGAAGTCCGTGCGGCCCGGGTCGACCCGCTCGGGTGAGAAGGCGAGGTGGAAGTCGCGCCCCGCGGCCAGCCCCGACTCCTCCAGCAGCGGCGCCATCCGCTCGCGCGTGGTGCCCGGATAGGTGGTCGACTCGAGCACCACGAGCTGATCGGCCTGCAGCACCTCGGCGAGCGCACGGGCGGATTCGATCAGCGGCCCCAGATCGGGCTCGCGGTTACGGGTCAGCGGCGTGGGCACGCATATCGAGCACCGCGTCGCGCCCGCAGCGAGATCGGCGTAGCGGGTCGTCGCGATGCATCCGCTCGAGCACCGCGTGCCAGCGTCGTCGCTGGAGACGTCCTCGATGTAGGACTCGCCCGGCCTGCACGGCCTCGACCTTGCGCGAGTCGACGTCCACCGCGACGACCTCGCAGCCCTCCTGCGGCGAAGGCGACAGCGAGCGGCAAGCCCGACGTAGCCCAGCCCGATGACGCCGACGGTGGTCATCCGGGCGCCAGTGTAGGCTTGACTTGGACGGGCCCCGCGCGCTCAGGAGCCGGCGGGCGCCGCGCGCAGCGAGCGCAGGTCGGCGTCCACCATGCGCTGCACGAGCGCCTCGAAGCCCAGCTGCGGCCCCCAGCCGAGCTGCTCGCGCGCCTTGCGTGGGTCGCCAACGCTGGCGTGCTCTCGGGCGCCCGCAGCAGCGAGTCCTCCACGCGCAGGTAGCGCTCGGCCTCCAGATCGACGCAGGCGAACGCCGTCTGCGCCAGCTCGACGACCGTGTGCGGCACGCCGCTGGCCAGCACGTAGTCGCCGGGCTGCTCCTGCTGGAGCATCAGCCAGGCACCGCGCACGATGTCGCCCGCGAAGGACCAGTCGCGCACGGCCTGAAGCGAGCCGAGCGTGAGCTCCTCTGGAGTCCCAGCGAGATCGCCGCCGCGGCGCGGGTGACCCTACGGGTCACGAACTGCTCGGGGCGGCGCTCGGACTCGTGGTTGAAGACGATGCCCGAGCTCGCGTGCAGCCCGTCATGCTCGCGCATCGCGCCCACGAGCTGGTGGGCGGCGAGCTTGGCGACCGCGTAGGGAGTGCTCGGCCGTGCGGGCGTGTCCTCGCGTCTGCGGGCTCTCGCCGCGCCTCGCCGAACATCGCGCCCGAGGCCGAGACGAACACGCGTATCGCCGGATCGATCGTCGCGCACCGCCTCCAGCAGCGTCGGCGCAGGAGCCGACGATCGCGCGCATCGTCTGCTGCCGGGCTGCTCCCAGGACGCGGGCACGAAGGAGGGCGCGGCGAGGTGGTAGAGCTCGACGGGACGCACCGCCTCGATCGCCGCGCTCAGGCTGCCCGGGTCGAGCAGATCGCCCTCGATCAGCTCGATGCGCCCGCGCAGGTGCTCGGAAGAGCCGAGCGTGCGCGCACCCGCGCGCGCGAGCAGGCCGCTGACCTCGTAGCCCTTATCGAGCAACAGCTCGGCCAGGAACGAACCGTCCTGACCGGTGATGCCTGTGATCAGGGCCTTTGTAGCGGCGGGCACGCGCGCAGCTTATGTTCTCAGCGGCTGCGGTTCGCGCCCGTCGTAGATCGCGCCGAGCGCAGCCGCGATGACCTCTGGGCCGCACAGCTGAGCGATGCGTCGCCGGTTGCGCTCGCCGATCGCGCGATCGCCCGTGAACCGCACGATCGCCTCAGCCAGCGCGTGCGCATCGCCAGCGGGCACGAGCGCTTCGGGCTCGAGCAACTCGCCGAGCGCGCCCACGCGGCTAGCGACTACGGGCAACCCACAGGCCATCGCCTCCGCGGCCGCGAGGCCGAAGGTCTCCGCCGAGCGCGAGGGCACGAGCGCGATCGCCGCGCCCGCGCGTAGCCGCGCTAGCTGGGCGCGATCAACGCGACCCACGAAGCGGATATCCGCACCACGCGCCTGCGCTTCGAGCAGCGCACGCTCAGGGCCTTCGCCTGCGATCACGAGCGCCACGCGCGCGCGGCGAGCGGCCTCAATCGCCACATCGAGTCCCTTCTCCGGCGCGAGCCGGGAGGCGATGAGCGCATAGGCACCGGCCGTGGCGCCGTCTTGCTCCGCCGGCGCAGCTACCAGCTCAGCCTGCGCTACCGGTGGCGGAAGCACATGGACGCGCTCCCAAGGCAGCGGTGCGTCGAGCGCGCGCAGCCGTTCGCGGGCGAAGACACTGGGGACGATGAAGGCGTCTGCCTGCGCGCAGAGGCGACGCTGCCACAGCGCTAGTGAGGCGCCGTAGGTGAGCGCCTCGGGAACGCTCCCCCGGCAGTTCAGACGCACGCCGGGGAGCGTGTTGCGCGCGTGGCAGCGCGTGCACTCCGCGCCGCGCGTGAAGCACACGCCGATCGCGCACACGAGTCGGTATTGATGTAGGTGCAGCACCACGCGCGCGCCCTGCTCACGCGCCGCCGCGAGCGCGCGCCAGCCGAAGGCGGGATGCAGGTTATGGGCGTGCACGACGCGCGCGCTGCTCACGCGCACCGCGCCTGCGACCTCGTGCGCCTCGAGTCCGCCGCGCAGCAGCCCGATCGCCGCTCGCCCACGGGCGCTGCTCGCCGAGCCACGCGTCAAGAGCTCAGCGGGCTCGCCCATCTGCCCACGCACGAGCGCGAGCAGATCCGCTACGACACGCTCCTCGCCACCGGTGGCGCGATAGCGGTTGTGCAGGAACAGGACCACGGGCGCAAACCTAGACTGTCTGCGAGATGACGCCCGCATCGATCGTGATCCCCACCCGCGAACGCCTCGACTATCTGGAGGTCGCGCTCGCCTCGATCGCCCCAGAAGCACAGCGCCTCGGCGCGGAGGTGCTCGTGATCGACGACGCCGGCGCCACGCCCGCAGCGCGCGCATTGAGTGAGCGCTTCGACGCGCGCTACCTGCCACACGATGCGCCGCTCGGGCTGAACGTGGCGCGCAACAGCGGCGTGAAGGCATCCCGTGGCGAGCTCGTGGTGTTCGTCGACGATGACGTGCGCGCCTGCGCGGGCTGGCTGGGAGCGCTGCTGGAGGCGGCGCGCGCGCATCCCACGGTGGACGTCTTCACGGGACCGATCAGAGCACGACTGGAAGGTCGCGCGCCGCACAGCTGTGGCCGCGAGCAGCCGCCGATCACGACGCTCGAGCTCGGTGAGCGCGACATCGAGACGCGCTTTGCGTGGGGCGCGAACATGACGATCCGCCGCAGCGCGCTCGAGCGGATTGGACCGTTTGACGTGGCGCTCGCGCACGGCGGCGATGAGCAGGAGTGGCAGGAACGGCTGCAGGCGTGCTCACCCGGCGCGCGTGCGCTCTACGTCGCCGGCGCCGCAGTCGAGCATCGTCGCGCCGGCGCAGACGCGCGCCTGATCTCGCTCTGTCGCGGCGCTCACGCGCGCGGACGTGCAGCGCGACGTTTCGACGCGCGGCGTGACCAGGCGCCCACGTTGCGGAGCGAGCTGTGGACGCTCAGCCGCTGTGCGACACATGTGCTGCTGCGACGCTGTCCGGCTGGGTTGACGATGGTCGCGCACAGTGCCGGGCGCCTACGCGAAGGGTTCGCCGAACGACGCGGCGCAGCCGCGCGCGCGGCGGGCGCCGATGACTTCCTCACGGGCGCCAGCGGCACGGTGGGGGGTCTCGATGGGGTGCGCCGCGAGGCCTCAGATGAGGCGGTGAACGCTTGGGAGCTGTTGAGCGGCAGGCGCCTGCGGCTGCGCCGCGCGGCCCTGCACAGTCCACCGTGCAGACGCGTGCTGGCCGTGGGCGTGGTGCGTCCAGAGCGACGTGAGCTGGCAACGGCGATCGAGTCAGAGCTGCGGCGCTCGCGCCACGACCTCGAGCTGCACACCTGCCCGCCGGCGGGACGCGGGCGCTTTGAGAACCTCAACGGCCTGCTCTCCGAACACCGCGTCAACGACTACGACTGGCTGCTCGTGATCGACGATGATGTCGAGCTGCCCACCGGCTTCTTCGACCGCTTCCTGTTCCTCTGCGAGCACTTCTCGCTGATGCTCGCGCAGCCCGCGCATCGACTGCACTCCCACGCGGCGTGGCCCGTGACGAGACGGCGTGCGGGCAGCGTGGTGCGCGAGACCAGCTTCGTGGAGATCGGGCCCGTGACGGCCTTTGCGCGCGCAACGTTCGACGCGCTGCTGCCGTTCCCGGATCTGCGCATGGGCTGGGGGCTCGACGTCCACTGGGCTGCGCTCGCACGCGAGCGGGGCTGGCGCTGCGGGGTGGTTGACGCGGTCTCGATCCACCATCGTGCTGCGCCCGCCGCAGCTGGCTATCCACGCGAGGATGCGGTCGCGGAGGCGCGTGCGTTCCTCGCCGAGCGACCCTACATCCCAGCCGTTGAGGCCAACCGCACGCTGATGACCCACCGGCACTGGTGAGCGACACGCCGCGTCTGACGCCCAAAGTGGCCGTGGTGGCGGAGTTCTATCCGAGCCGCCGCGACCCCGTGCTGGGCATCTGGGCGCACCGCCAAGCGCTCGCCGCGCGCGATGCGGGAGCCGAGGTCAGGGTGCTCGTGCTGCATCGGCTCGTGCCCCCCCGCGCCTCGCTCGGCGCGGGCCCGCTCGGCGTGGGCAGTGCACTCTCAGCGCTCGCACGCGAGCCGCGGCGTCAGACGCGTGAGGGCATCCCGATCGTGTACGTCCCCTACGTCTCGCCACCGCGTGACGCCCACTACCCCAACTGGGGTAGATGGGCAGCGCCGACGCTGGCGCTCGCGCTGGCCGCGCTCAAGCGCGCGTTTGCGTTCGACTTGATCCACGCGCACAACGCGGTGCCGGCGGGTGATGCGGTGCGCCGCACGCACCCTCACACGCCGCTCGTGGTCTCTGTGCACGGTGGCGATGTGCTCTACACCTCGATGCGCCCAGGCGGCGCTGAGGCCGTGGCGCGCGGCCTCAGCGCAGCGACGTTGGTGCTCGCCAACAGCGATGGCATAGCTGAGCTGGCGCTCGCCAACGGCGCACGGCGCACGCGCGTGGTGCATCTCGGCGCAGATCTCGCGCGAGGTGCCCCGCGCGGGCCACATCGTGCTGGGCCCGCGACGCTCGTGACGGTCTCTCATCTCGTCGCACGCAAGCGCCACGCCGATGTGCTGCGCGCGCTCGCGGTGCTAACTGCTCGCCACCCAACGTTGCGCTACATGATCATCGGCGACGGACCCGAGCGCGTCGCGCTGGAAGGCCTCGCCGCGCGCCTCGGCGTCGCCGCGCGCGTGGACTTCCTCGGCCAGTTGGCGCCCGCGCAGGCGCTCGAACGGGCGCGCAGCGCGACGCTGTTCGTGATGCCCTCCACCGAGGAGGCGTTTGGCGTCGCCTATATCGAGGCGATGGCCGCGGGCATGCCCGCGATTGGATGCCGCGGCGAGCCGGGGCCGGAGGAGATCGCGGCTGCCGGGGACGGCTTCATGCTCGTCCCGCCCGGCGACATCGAGCGCCTCACGCAGCGCATCGATGAGCTGCTCTCCGACCCGCAGCGCCTGCGCGAGGCAGGTCAGCGCGCGCGGGCGACGGTCGCGGCGCACTTCACCTGGGAGCGCTGCGGCAAGCAGACGCTCGACGCCTACAGGCAGGCGCTCGAGTGAAGCCGGTGCTGTTTATGACGGGCCATGTGCCCGCCTACCGCGCCGGCGCGCTCGCCGCGCTCCACGCGCACGAGGGCATCGAGGTGGCGCTCTTTGGCGGGCGCTCCAAGCACGGCGGCGCGGCGTTTACGGGCGAGCTGCCCTTCCCCCATCGCCACGCCACGCCACGCGAATGCCTGCGGCTCGCCGCGAGCGATCGCTACCGCGCGGTCGTGCTGCCGACGGGTGGGCGCCTGGCGCTGCTTGCGGGATGGGCCGGCGCGCGCGCGAGAGCGACGCCGCTGATCCTCTGGGCGTCGCTGTGGGCGCACCCACGCAGCGCCGTCCACGCGCTCAGCTACCTACCGCTGCTACGCCTCTATCGCAGCGCTGATGCTCTCGTGACCTACGGTCCGCACGTGAGTGCCTATGTGGCCGCGCGCGGCGCAGAGAACATCCACATCGCGCCGCAGTCGCTTGACAACGAGTTCTGGCGCGCACAGGAACCAGTCGCCACGCCGATCGAGCGTTTGCCGCAGGCCGCTGTGCGTTTCCTGTTCGTGGGGCGCGATGCGCCCGAGAAGGGTGTGGAGGTGCTGCTCGATGCATGGCGTCAAAGCGGCTTGCGCGCGCCCGCCGCGACGCTCGCACTCGCAGGCGTGCAGCGACACACGAGCCCTGAGACGGACGGGTACGTCGCGCTCGGCACGCTCACAGCGGAGCAGCTGCGCGGGCTGTATCGGGCCTGCGACGTGCTGGTCGTGCCGTCGGTCGCGACCCGCACCTTTCGCGAGCCATGGGGGTTGGTTGTCAACGAGGCTATGAACTGCGGGCTCGCTGTGATCACTTCAGACGCCGTTGGCGCCGCCGCTGGGGGGCTGGTGCGCGACGCTCGGAACGGCCTGGTGGTGCCCGCCGGTTCGCCAGAGGCGCTTTCGCAAGCGATGGTGCGGCTGGCGAGCGATGGGCAGCTGCGTGCGGCGATGGGCGCCGCGGGCGCGCACGAAGTGCTCGCGTTCAGCCACGAAGCCTGGGCGCAGGGCTTCTCCCAGGCGCTTTCCACGCTCGGACTCGCCCGGGAGCGTTGCTAGGTTGGCGAGTCAACTTATGAGAATCACAAGCCTCCAGAGCCGACCGATCGGATGTCGGCGAGCCCTACTGGCGCTATTGCTCACGATGGTCATGCTCGCGAGCGCGTCCGTGGCGCGCGCGGATGTCGGCGAAACGATCATCCAGCGCTGCACGCACGGAGAATCTCTCTCCGGGTTTCCGCCCCGCGCATATAGCCGGGCGCTGAAACAGCTGAGCGCGGACGCGGAAGAGTACACCGACTGCGCATCGCTGATTCGCCAAGCGCAGGTGGCCGCGGCTTCGGGCCGGGGCGGTGGCGGCGGCACGGGCTCCCTATCAGCCAGCCCAGTGGCGACCGCAGCCACGCCGAGCGAGCAGCGATCGGTGGCGGGCGCCAGCAAAGGCGTGGCCGAACCCGTGCGCTTTGACGGACAGGTGATACGACCCGGCGTGGTGCATGCGAACGTGGCGAGCGCGTTCAGCACGCTGCCCGCCCCTCTACTGGCGATGCTCGCGCTGATGCTCGCCTGCCTGCTCGCGGTGGCGGGCGGCCCAGTGCGCAATCGTGTCCGTGCAGGCCGCTCCGCCTGAGCAGGCGCCGGCGCGGGGTCGCGACCCGGCGTCGGCTCTGGGGCTCACACCGGCTCGCATGCCGGTCAAGCGAGCCAGGTACCGCCTCGAGGGTGGCCTGTGGCTCTGGATGCTGGCCGTCGCAGGCGTGCTTTGCTTCGCGAGCTTCTACGCGAGGGGCGGGCTGAACCTCGAATCGATGACCACGACTGAGATCGCGCTGACGCTCGCCGCCGGGCTGATCGGTGCGACTGCGCTGCTCGGGGGCGCTCGCGGGCGGCCGCTGTATGGCCTGGGGACAATCGTCCTGCTGATCGCCTTCACGGGCATGACCACGCTCTCGGTGGTGTGGTCGGTGCAGCCGGATAGCAGCTGGCACGACGCGGGACGAATGCTCGCCTACAGCGGCGTGTTCGCCGCCGCGGTCGCGCTCGCACGGCTGGCGCCCGAGCGCTGGCCGGCGCTGCTCGGTGGGATCTTGCTCGCGGCGCTCGTCGTCTGCGGCTACGCGCTGGCCACCAAGGTCTTTCCTGCGGGGCTCGCGCCATCAAACGCCTATGCGCGCCTCGAGGAACCGTTTGGCTACTGGAACGCAACCGGCTTGGCGGCGGCGATGGGAGCGATGTGCTGCATGTGGCTCGGCTCGCGACGTAGTGGCCATGCGCTGCTGAGTGCGCTCGCCTATCCCGCGATGGGGCTGCTGCTGCTGACGCTCACGCTGGCCTACTCGCGCGGCGCGCTGGCCGCCTTCGCGGTGGGCGTGGTGGCCTGGTTCTGCATCGTGCCCTTGCGCTTGCGTGGCGCAGCGGTGTTGACGCTCGGCGCGCTGGGGGCGGTGGCGGTCGCGGCCTGGGACTTCTCGACGCACGCGCTCAGCGCTGAAAAGGCGCCGCTCGCCGAACGCGTCACGGCTGGCCATCAGCTCGGCGCGTTCACGCTCGCGATGCTCCTCGCGCTCACGCTCATCGGCATCGCGATCGGGTTCGCGACAAGCAGACGAGCGCCCTCCCTGCTTGCCCGCCGCCGCGCCGGTGCAGCGCTGCTGGCCGCGATCCTGCTCGCGGCACTCGCTTTCGCGGGGGCGCTCGCGCATAGCCAGCGCGGCTTCAGCGGCAGCATCAGCCACGCGTTCGACGCGCTTACGAACCCAAACGCCAAACCGCCCTCGAACACGCCGGACCGCCTGACGGCCGTCGCGAGCGTACGCGCGCGCTACTGGAAGGAGGCGCTGCAGGTCTTCGACGCGCACCCGCTGCTGGGCAGCGGCGCGGAAGGCTATGCGACGGCGCACCTGCGCTATCGCACAGAGACGCTGACCGTGAGACACGCACACGGCTTCGTCGTGCAGACGCTCGCCGACCTCGGTCTGGTGGGGCTGGCGCTCGCGCTCTCCCTGCTCATCGCCTGGGCTGTGGCGGCAGGCCGTGCAACGCACCCCTTCAACCGCCAATGGGTACTCCGTACGCCCTGGCGTAGCTCATCATCCGAAGGGGAGTCAGTCGGGTGGCGGCGGCTGAGCAGCGCAGAGCAGCTGCGCTACCCACCAGAGCGGATCGCGATGCTCACGCTGCTCTGTGTGGTGATCGTCTTCGGCATGCACTCGCTGATCGACTGGAGCTGGTACGTGCCGGGCAACGCCTGCGTGGCGCTGCTGTGTGCGGGCTGGCTCGCAGGCCGCGGTCCGCTCGCCGGTGCCGCTAGGGCCGGCAAGCTGGCCTGGCCAGCACTCGACGCAGGCTGGCGTGTTCGAGCCCCGGGGCAGTGGTCGCAGTGGGCGAGGAGCGTGGGAGCACTGCGCGGCGGGCTTGCGCTCGTGGTGCTCCTGGCGGCGCTGCTGGCCGCGTGGTCTGAGTGGCAACCACAACGCTCTGAATCATCTCGTCTAGAAGCGATCTACCTGCTCTCGAGCAACCGCAGCGCGGCGAACGCGGCAGCCAAGCGCGCGGTCTCGCGCGATCCACTCTCAGCGGAAGCGCTGTTCACGCTGGCGGAGGTCCAGCTCGTCGACGGCAATTCGCCGGCCGCGCGCGCGACCCTGCAGAACGCGGTGAAGCTCCAGCCGTCCAACCCGAAGAGCTGGCTCGAACTGGGGCGCTTCGATCTGCTCCACAACCGTGCGCAGCCGGCGCTCTCAGAGCTCAAGGCCGCGATCTACCTGAACCCGGAGTCGATCGCTCCGGAAGAGATCTCAGGGCCAGGAGCGCAGCGCGAAGGGATCGAAATCTATAACGACTACATCCAGGCACTCCGCGCTACCAGCAGCGCGGAGCGTGCCAACGCGCTCAAAAGCGCGAGCGCACGGCGTGTACCAAGAGCAGGCGGCGCAGGCCGGGGAGCCCACCTGCGCTCTGAACCGACAGGCGCTCAAAGCCGAAGTCCTCGATCAAGCGGCTGAGCGTGGTGCGGTTGTAGAAGCGCAGATGGTCGCCCAGTGGCGCAAAGCGCGCAGCGAAGGAACGACGCGATAGCGCAGCTGCGAGCAGCGCGCCGCGCCCGACGGCGGGCGTGCTGATCAACAGTGAGCCGCCGGAGCGCAACACGCGGCGTACCTCAGAGAGCCAGGCGGCGGTATCGGCGATGTGCTCGATCACCTCGCCCGCCCAGATCACGTCGAAGGACGCATCGGGCAATGGCCAGGGCGCCTCCCCATCGATCAAGCGCAGGTCGAGCTCGGGATGACGCGCGCGCCCGCGACGCAGCGGCTCCTCGGCGACGTCGATCCCGAGCACCTGCGCTCCGCTCGCGGCGAGCTCGGCGGCGAAGAACCCCTCGCCACAACCCACATCGAGCACGCGGTTACCGGGCGCGACGTGCTTGTGCAGGAAGGCGCTGCGCAGCGCCTTCGCCTCCGGCTGAAGGCCCGCAGGAATCGTGGCCCAGAGCGCTTCGTGGTACTCCCGCGAGGGCATTCCTACAGAGGCTAACGCTGCAGCGACGCTCTCATCTCTACGCATACCTAGACAAAGGCAATAGATTGGGCGCGTGGACGCTTTGGGGAGTGGCCTGACCTTGGGAAACGCTCCGTGAGGGTGGCGTTTGACTCGCGCGCGGTATCGGACCCCAACGGGGTCGGCCGCTATTCGCGCTGTCTGCTCAAAGCGCTCGGCGAGACGGTCGCCGCCGAGGACGAGCTACTGCAAGCCACGCGCCCCTCGACAACTGTGCGCGCGGGCAGCGCAGACGTGTTCCACTCGCCGTGGATGGATGGCGCGATGCTCCACAGTCCCTGCCCGATGGTCGTGACCGTGCATGATGTGGCGGCGCTGAAGCGTCCTAGCGAGCACCTACGCACGGGCCTGCGGCTACGACTGCGCCACCTGGCAGTACAGCGCGCGGCGAGCGTGATCGTGCCCACGGAGGCGGTCGCAGGCGATGCAGTCGAGCACCTGCATCTACGGCGCGAGCGGATCGTGGTGATCCCCGAGGCGGCCGACGCTTCGATGTACCCGCGCAGCGAGCAGGAGGTGCGCGCGGCAAAGCAGCATTTCGAGTTGCCCGAGCGCTACCTGCTGTGGGTCGGCGACCTGCAGCACCCCGCGCCGGGAAAGCAGATCGCCAAGCTCGCCGCCGCAGAGCGCGAGCTGCCGCTCGTGCTCGTCGGGCCAACGCGACCGTGGGCGCACGAGCTACCCGACGTGATCCTCACGGGCCAGGTCTCTGACGAGCAGCTGGCCGCGATCTACAGCGGCGCGCATGCGCTTGTGCTGCCCTCCGAGGAGGTCGGCTTCGGCCTCACCGCCGTCGAGGCGCTGGCCTGCGGGACGCCCGTGATCGCCTGGGACGTACCCGCTCTGCGCGAGGCACTCGACGAGCGCGCCACGTTTGTGGAGCCGGGCGACCTCGACGCGCTGATCGCCGCTGCGCAGCAGAGCACGCACCCGGCAGCGGAGCCGTCGAGCTGGTCCTGGCGCGACGCGGGCCTTGCGACATGGCGCGCCTACGCTAAAGCGCGCGCTGCTCAGTAGGCGCCGCGGCGCGTGAAGACGGCGGGGATCGTCTTCAGGAGGATCGTCAAATCGAGCGCGAGCGACCAGCGCTCGAGGTAGATGAAGTCGAGGTGCACGAGGTCGTCGAAGTCGAGCTCGGAGCGACCGGAGACCTGCCAAAGCCCCGTGATGCCAGGTAGCACGAGATAGCGCTTGCGGTGCCAGTCCTCGAGCATGCGGTAGTCACGCTCGGGCAGCGGTCGCGGACCGACGAGCGACATGTCGCCGCGCAGCACGTTGACGAGCTGCGGCAGCTCATCGAGCGAGAAGCGCCGCAGCAGGCGCCCCACGGATGTCAGGCGCGGGTCCTCACGGATCTTGAACAGCGCGCCCGATGCCTCGTTGAGATCTTCGAGGTCGGCCTGGCGCTCCTCAGCATCGGTGTGCATCGTGCGGAACTTCAAGCACGCAAAGGGTCGCTGCCCGATGCCGCGACGGACCGAGTGAAACAGGATCGGGCCGCGCGAGCTCAGGCGCACGGCGAGAGTGATCGCGAGCAGCAGCGGGCTCAAGAGCACGAGCAAGATCGTCGCGCCGATGATGTCGAAGGTGCGCTTGAGCGCGAAGTCGACGCCCTCGAAAACGGGCGGTGCGAGCTCGAACAGCGGCACCGACTGGCCGGGGATGAATTCAGCGCGATGGATCAGGATCTCCATCGTCGAGGGCGCCAGGCGCACGCGCACGCCACGCCGGTGGCACTGGTCGATCAGCTCGACGGCGTCGTCCTTGGGGAAGTCGGGGTCGGCGATGATGACCTCATCGACACGGCCCTCGGCGAGCACGCGCTCGAGGTCCGCGAGCGCGCCGAGCGGCTCGACACCGTTGGCCGGCAGGGGAATCGGTGAGAGGTAACCGACGACCTCGATCGGTGAGTGCGGCGCATCAGCGAGCGCGTGTGCCACGTCGCCGACATGTTTGCCGCGGCCGACGAGCACTGCGCGGCGCTGGTAGCCGGCAGCTTTCAGCAGCACCGCGGTCAGCTGCTCGTAGACGGCGCGCAGCGAGGAGATGAACAGCAGCGCGAACGCAAGCGAGCCGTAGAAGAGGTAGTAGCTGGAGAAGTGTTCGCCGCTCACGACCGCGAAGACGAGCGCGACGCCTGCGACCTGGAAGAGCGAGCCCACGATCCGCGAGAGGCCGGGGCGCTGCGCGCGCTCTGCGTAAAGACCGGAGCGCGCGAAGAGCAGTGCGGTCAATAGATAGGCGAAGGGCAGGAACTGTTCGGTGCCGTGCGCGGCCGTGCTGGCCTGGGCGCGACCGAGCACGACTTCCTTGAGCAGCAGCGCCGTGAAGATCGCGAAGGCAAGACCGGCGAAGTCGAGCGCGAGCAACGAGAGCACGCGCGCCACGCGCCGCATCGTGGACATCCGCAGCAAGAACGAAAGCGCCGGGGGACGCTTGCGGCGAATGTCGTGTTCGGGCACCGCTAGGCGCGGTGTCAGAACCTGCGCGGTTGCCGGACGGGTGAGCGCGCTGCGCGGCGGCAGAGATGCGCTCGTGCTGTGTACACGCCGGGCGGGCGGGGTTGAGGTAGCCGACCGACGTGATCCCATCTCGTTACTCACAACACCTCAGATTCCCAGACGGAGCGGTCGCCCAAACCCGTGCAGCGGGCGCTTTCAGTGGACGCCTCAGCGCGAGCCGCCCCCGATTAGGAGATCGACGCCGGAGTCCTCGATCGTCCGCGCGAGACCGTCGCGGAGTGAAACCTCAGGCGACCAGCCCAAAAGCTCTTGCGCTAGGCCGATGTTCGGCTTGCGCTGCTTGGGGTCGTCCACCGGTAGCGCCTCAAAGACGATCTCAGCGCTCGAGCCGGTCAGCTCTTTAACCGTTTCAGCAAGTTCAAGCAACGTGAACTCATCCGGATTGCCGACGTTCACGGGATTGTGGAAGCCCGACTCCGCGAGCGCGATCAGCCCGCGGATCAGATCTGAGACGTAGCAGAATGAGCGCGTCTGGCTGCCGTCGCCGAAGACGGTGATCGGCCTGTCTGCGAGAGCTTGGCGCAGAAATGTTGGGATCGCGCGCCCGTCGTGGGGGCGCATGCGCGAGCCGTAGGTGTTGAAGATGCGCACGATCGCCGTGTCCACGCCCTGCTGGCGGTGGTAGGCCATCGTCAGCGCCTCGGCGTAGCGCTTGGCCTCGTCGTAGACGCCACGCGGGCCGATCGGGTTGACGTGGCCCCAGTAGGACTCCGACTGCGGGTGCTCGAGCGGGTCGCCGTAGACCTCGCTGGTCGAGGCGATCAGAAAGCGGGCGCGCTTGGCCTTGGCCAGACCGAGCGTGTGGTGGGTGCCGTAGGAGCCCACCTTGAGCGTGTGCAGCGGCAGGCGCAGGTAGTCGATCGGCGAGGCCGGCGAGGCGAGGTGGTAGACGAAGTCGACCGGCTCATCGACGTGGTAGGGCTCGATGATGTCCACGCCCACGTGCAAGAAGCGCTCGGGGTCGCGGATGTGCTCGATGTTGGCGAGCGAGCCCGTCTCGAAGTTGTC
Source organism: uncultured Solirubrobacterales bacterium (assembly GCA_963785435.1). GTDB lineage: Bacteria > Actinomycetota > Thermoleophilia > Solirubrobacterales > Solirubrobacteraceae > Palsa-744. Next base: position 475,681 of record CAWAVE010000005.1, on the reverse strand, counting down.
CACGCAGATCACGCGATTGCCGCGTGCGAGCAGCTCGTCGCAGAGGTGCGATCCGAGGAATCCGGCGCCTCCGGTGACCAGGCAGGTTGCCACGGCTGGGGAGGATACTGAAAGCCCTGCAATCGCCGCGGCCCTGCAAGCGTGCTCGCGCGGTCCATATCATCCGCTGCGATGGCCAACCCCAACCCAGCCGACCAGCACGGCGACGACGAGCTCGAGCAGACGATCGCGCCGATCGTTGGAGCAGATGACCCGCGACGCTTCACCGACGCGGGCATCGAGATCGCAGAGCTCTACGACGAGCACGACCTGCCGTCCGAGCTCGAGCTGGGCGAGCCCGGACAGTTCCCCTACACGCGCGGCGTGCACCGTGAGATGTACCGCAAGCAGACCTGGACGATGCGCCAATACGCGGGCTACGCCTCCGCGAAGGAGTCAAACGAGCGCTACCGCTATCTGATCTCCAAGGGCTCCACAGGGCTCTCGATGGCCTTCGACCTGCCTACGCAGCTGGGACTCGACTCCGACAACCCGCGCTGCCTCGGCGAGGTCGGTCGCACGGGCGTGGCGATCGACACGATCGACGACATGCGCACGGCCTTCGACGGCATCCCGCTCGATCAGGTCTCGACATCGATGACGATCAACGCGCCCGCGGCGTGCCTGCTCTTGCTCTATGAGCTCGTGGGCGAGGAGCAGGGCGTGCCCTCAGAGCAGCTGCGCGGCACGACGCAGAACGACGTGCTCAAGGAGTACATCGCGCGCGGCAACTACATCTACCCGCCCGCACCGACGATGCGCCTGACCACCGATCTGTTCGAGTACTGCCACGAGCGCGTGCCGAAATGGAACACGATCTCGATCTCGGGCTATCACTTCCGCGAGAAGGGCTGCTCGGCGGTGCAGGAGGTCGCCTTCACGCTCTCCTCGGGCATCGCCTACGTGCAGGCGGCGATCGATAAGGGCCTCTCGGTCGATGACTTCGCGCCACGGCTGGCCTTCTTCTTCAATGGCCACAACAACGTCTTCCAGGAGGTCGCCAAGTTCCGCGCGGCGCGGCGCATGTGGGCGCACATCATGCGCGAGCGCTTCGGCGCGACGAACCCGAAGGCGACGATGCTGCGCTTCCACACCCAGACGGGCGGCGTCACGCTGACGGCGCAGCAGCCGGAGAACAACATCGTGCGCGTGGCGCTGCAGGGCTTCGCGGCGGTGTGCGGCGGCACGCAGTCACTGCACACGAACGGCTTCGACGAGGCGCTCGCGCTGCCCACCGAGCGCGCCGCGAAAATCGCGCTGCGCACACAGCAGATCCTCGCCGAGGAGTCGGGTGCTGCCGACACGGTGGACCCGTTCGCGGGCTCCTACTTCGTGGAGTCCTTGACCGATGAGATCGAAGCGCGCGCCAAGCGGCTGATCGCGAAGGTCGATGAGCTCGGCGGCTCGGTCAACGCGATTGAGTTCATCACGGGCGAGATCGATGAGTCTGCGTGGGGCTACCAGGAGCGCTACCGCATCGGTCAGGACATCGTGGTGGGCGTGAACGCCTACCAGGAAGACAGCATCGAGGTGCCAGATCTCCTGCGCGTGGACCCGCAGTCAGAGCGCGAACAGCTCGATCGACTGGCGAGCTTCAAGGCGGATCGCGATCAGGAGCTCGTGGCAAAGCGCCTGGAGGAGTTGCGCGAGGTGGCGCGCGGCGGCGAGAACCTGCTGCCCGCGATCCGTCAGGCGCTCAAGGACCGCTGCTCGATGGGCGAGGCTTGCGCGGCGATGCAAGACGTGTTCGGCTCCTACGCGCCGACGTTCTGAGCCCTCCGCCCGCGGCACGGGCTAGGCTGCGAACATGAACGCTCTCACGCCCGCAGCGGCGCTCTACGACTACATCCTCGGCGTCCACATCATGGCCGTGGTGGTCGCCTTCGGCGTCACCTTCGCCTACCCGATCATGTTCGCGGTGGGTGCCCGCCACGGCGCGCAGAGCATGCCGCTGCTGCACCGCATCGAGTACACGATCGAGCGCTACCTGATCAATCCAGGCCTGCTGCTGGTCGTGCTCGCAGGTGTCTACCTGGCGAGTAAGGGACATCACTGGAGTGAGTTCTTCGTGCAATGGGGCCTCGGCGCGGCGATCGTGATCGGCGGGCTCGTGGGATCGGTGATGCTGCCCACGGCCAAACGCGCTGAGCAGGTGGCTACGCGCGATATCGCCGCATCGGCCAATCCTCAGAAGCCCGAGATGAGCGCCGAGTACCAGGCGCTAGCGCGGCGCCTAGCGACGGTCGGCTCAGGACTGAGCGTGCTTGTGCTCGTCACGATCCTGCTGATGGCCGTAAAGCCCTAGACGCTCGCTGCGTAGGCCGCGCTACCCTTTCGCGATGACGAGCCAGGGCTACCGCATCGCCGTCGTGGGCGCGACTGGACAGGTGGGCACGTTGATGCTCAAGCTGCTGGGCGAGCGCGAGTTCCCAGCGCGCGAGATCGTGCCGTTTGCCTCCGAGCGCTCCGTCGGACGTGAGCTCGAGGGCGGCCTGATCGTGCAGGGCCTCAGCGAGGAGTCGATTCAGGGCTTTGACATCGCGCTGTTCTCAGCCGGCGGCTCCACATCAGGCGAGTGGGCGCCGCGCTTTGTCGAGGCGGGCGCGGTTGTGATCGATAACTCCTCGCGCTGGCGCATGAGCGAGGACGTTCCGCTGGTCGTAAGCGAGGTCAACCCCGAGGCGCTCGAGTCCCACCGCGGGATCATCGCGAACCCCAACTGCTCGACGATGCAAATGGTCGTCGCGTTGAAGCCGCTGCATGCCGAGGCGGGCATCGAGCGGCTCGTGATCAGCACCTACCAGGCGGTCTCGGGGACGGGCAAGCGGGCGGTCGATGAGCTGCTCGACCAGTCGCACGCGCTTCTGCACGAGCGCGAGATCGAGGCACCGGACGCCTACGCGCACCAAATCGCTTTCAACGCGCTTCCCCACGCCGGCTCCTTCGCAGCGGGCGACGACCACACCGACGAGGAGCGCAAGCTGATCAACGAGACGCGCAAGATCCTCGGCGACCCTGCGATCGCGGTATCGGCGACATGCGTGCGCGTGCCTGTCGTCAACGGCCATTCCGAGGCCGTCAACGTGCAAACACGTGACGAGCTCAGCCCCGAGCGCGCACGAGAGCTGCTTCGAAGCAGCGCCCGGAGTGACGCGTGCTCGACGACCCCGGCGCGGCGCTCTACCCGCTGGCGATCAACGCCACGGGCGAGGACGAGGTGTTCGTGGGACGCATCCGCCGTGACCCCGGCCACGAGCGCGCGCTGGATTTGTGGATCGTGGCGGACAACCTGCGCAAGGGCGCCGCGACGAACGCGGTACAGCTGGCAGAGCTATTGCACGAGCGCGGTCTGTGCACGCCGAGAGCGCTCCCGCCGCGGCATAGCCGATCCGGGCAGGCCTGCGTCGCGGCCGACGGAAGGACTCGGCGTAGATCGCGCGAATGGGTCAGCGATGATCTCCTCGGAGGTGCAGCGCACGTTGGTCAAGTCGCCGCCCGGAGCTGTGGGCTGAGCTGAGCGATCCCGAGGCGCTCGCGCGCCACCTCGGTGCGCTGGGCGAGATTCGTATCACGCGCGCGGAGCCCGAAAAGCGCGTGGAGTGGGAGGCCGAGCGGACGAGCGGCGTCGTGCAGATCAAGCCCTCGGGCTGGGGCACCAAGGTGACGCTCAGCGTGACCCGTGAGCTCGAGCTCCTCGCGCAGCCAGAGCCCGAAGACTCCGAGGACATCCCCGCCCCCAAGGAGCCTGAGCTCGGCGCCCACACGCCTCTCAGCCGAGCCCGAGCTGACTATCCCCGCCGAGGCCGAGCCAGTGAGCGAGCCCGTCGAAGAGGCTGCGCCTGACATGGCTGGCGAAAGCGAAGGCGAGACCTCAACCGAACCGGTGCAGCAGCTAGAAGCGCACGACCACCGAACGCCGGCGCGGCTTCTTCACCCGCCTCTTCGGCCGCCGTCGCGCGCGAGCCCTACCACTCGAGGGCGTGAGCGTGCCTGCGCTCAGCATCCCCGAGCCGAGCGCCGCCGCCGAACCCGCGGACATCCCGGCCAGTGCCGCGATCGAGTTGCTGCAAGCGCGTTTTGTACCCACCGAGCCGGAGCCTGTGAGACTCCAGAGCCCGCCGGCGAACCCGAGGCTCTCGCCAGCGATGAGGTGGCGGGCGAGACACGTGGAGGAGCCCGTGGATCCCGTGGATCTCGCGAGGAGCTGCAAGCGACCGAGGAGGTCGCAGCCGCGGAGGTCACAGCCGTGCTCACCGCGGCGCTCGATCGGCTCGGTGCCGCGCACCACCGGCCATTCTCGCGCTCCTGAGCAGTTCATCAGCGGCCTGTTGCCGCGCTCGGAGCTGGCAGGACATGCTCGGCCCTGGCCGCGGCTAACATCCTCGCCCTCATGTCAGCCAGCTCGCACGACCGACAGACCGACGCCGCGCTGCTCGCGGCCTCCCGCAGCGGCCACCGCAAAGCTCCGCGCCAGAAGGCGCCGGAGACCTACGAGGAAAAGCTCGCCCAGCTGCACGAGCTGCGCGAGGCGGCGCTGCACTCCTCGCCCGAGGCCGAGGAGAAGCAGCACGCGCGCGGCAAGTACACCGCCCGCGAGCGTGTCGAGAAGCTGCTCGACCCGGGCTCCTTCCAGGAGCTCGACACGTTCGTGCGCCACCGCACGCTACGACTTCGACATGCAGAAGAACCGGCCCTGGGGCGATGCGGTGGTGACCGGCCACGGCACGATCGAAGGGCGCACCGTATGCGTGTTCAGCCAGGACTTCACCGTCTTCGGCGGCTCGCTCGGCGAGGTGATGGGCGAAAAGATGTGCAAGGTCATGGACCTGGCGGCCAAGATCGGCTGCCCCGTGATCGGCATCAACGACTCCGGCGGCGCGCGCATCCAGGAGGGCGTCGTCTCGCTCGGCGCCTATGGCGACGTGTTCGTGCGCAACGTGAAGTGCTCGGGCGTGATCCCGCAGATCAGCCTGATCATGGGCCCGTGCGCGGGCGGCGCGGTCTACTCGCCCGCGATCACCGACTTCATCTTCATGGTCAAGGAGACCTCGCACATGTTCATCACGGGCCCCGACGTGATCAAGACGGTCACCGGCGAGGAAGTGGGCTTCGAGGAGCTGGGCGGGGCGATGTCGCACAACACCAAGTCCGGCGTCGCGCACTTCGCCTCCGAGGACGAGGACGCTTGCCTGGAGGACTGCCGCTACCTGATCAGCTTCCTGCCCTCAGAACAACCTGCAGACGGCCCCGCGCGTGCACGCCCACCGACGACCCCCAGCGGATGGACCTCGAGCTCGACGACGGTCGTGCCGGACAACCCCAACAAGCCCTACGACATGCGCAACGTCGTCAGCCTGATCGTCGACGACGGCGAGTTCTTCGAGGTGCACGAGCACCACGCCAAGAACATCATCTGCGGCTTCTCTCGCCTGGACGGCTTCGCGGTCGGGATCGTCGGCAACCAGCCCGCCCAGCTGGCGGGCGTGCTCGACATCGACGCCTCGGCCAAGGCCGCCCGCTTCGTGCGCACCTGCGACGCCTTCAACATCCCCCTGGTCACGCTTCACCGACGTGCCCGGCTTCCTGCCCGGCACCGCGCAGGAGTGGGGCGGCATCATCCGCCACGGCGCCAAGCTGCTCTACGCCTTCACCGAGGCGACCGTGCCCAAGCTCACGGTGATCACGCGCAAGGCCTACGGCGGCGCCTACGACGTCATGGCCTCAAAGCACCTGCTCGCCGACTTCAACTTCGCCTGGCCGACCTCCGAGGTGGCGGTGATGGGGCCGGAGGGCGCGGTCAACATCATCTACCGTCGCGACATCGCCGGCAGCCCCACGCCCGAGGAGCGGCGCGGGAAGCTGATGGAGGACTACAAGGCGCGTTTCGCCAACCCCTACACGGCGGCGGAGCGCGGCTACATCGACGACGTGATCGTCCCGCACGAGACGCGCCCGAAGCTGATCACCGCGCTGCACACGCTGCAGAGCAAGCGCGAACCGGGACCGAAACGCAAGCACGGCAACATCCCGCTCTAGCGTTTTCGACGTCCCATCTCTTTCGCCGAGCCAAGCCACCACGGGTAGGTCGTGAAGGCGAGCGCGCGAGACGATGTGGGTGCGGCGGCTGACACGCTTGTGATCGAAATGGAAGACGCCCGAGTTGAGCATCCAGTCGCGTCCGTCGTGCGCGCGGCAGGCCTCCCAGATCGGCCGCGTCCAGGGACGGTTCAGATACAGCGAGACGCTGGTCGCCAGGAAAGCTCCGGCGGTCGCTGTGTGCACGCCCGTGCGACCGGCGTGGGCTCGGGCATCGCGCTTGGCGTAAAGGCGCCCCGTGGCATACAGCCACGGTGGGTCGATCAGGAAGGACATACGGGCTCTCCTCTTGCTTTCGGGTCTAGGTTGGAGCGCCTGACGCGCTCAGCGGCGCCAGGCTGTGGGTCGTCGAGCAGATGTGAAGGCCAGACGCGTGGCGAGCGCCATGATCGTCAGTCTGCGGGTTCACGCCGAGCGCGCTCGGGACGACCGAGCCGTCGGCCACGTAGCACGCCGCTCACGCCGTGCACTGCAAGATCGCCGTCGCTGACGCCGTGGCTTGCGCGCGCGTCGGCGCGGGCGGTGCCGAGCGGATGAAAGGCCATCAGCTTGAGATCGCGCGCACGCGCCTGCTCGGGCTCGCACGCCTGGGGGCAGCGGCAGGTACACCTCACGCGCGCCGGCCGCGAGGAACAGCTCTCGCAGACGCGCCAGCCCGGTGCGGAACTTGGGCAGGTCCTCCCGGGCGAGGTCGTAGCGGATCAGCGGCCGCCGCCGAGCGAGCGCACCGCCCGCGCGAGCTGTCGCTGACCATCAGCCCGAACTGCGCCAGGCTGCGGTAGTCGGCCATCGCGCGGCTGGCGCTCGCCGGAGAGCGGCAGCGACATCGCCGCATAGGCGGGCGGCCCCGCGACGCCCTCGAACATGATGCCCTCGGCGGCGAACTCGTCGACGTAGAAGCTCTGCGGCACACCCCGGGCCATGTCGACGTCCTCGTCCATCAACGCGAAGGCCGCCGTCGCGGGATGCAGCGAGAGGTTTCGCCCGAGCTGTCCCGAGCCGCCGCCGAGGCCGCTGCGTGCGAGCAGCAGCGGCGTGTGGATCGTGCCGCAGGCCACGATCACGTCGCGGCGCCCGCACCTCGAGCGCGCGTCCGTCGGCGAGCCGCGCGCGCACGCCGCGCGCACGGCCGCGCTCGACCACGATCTCGCGCACGTCGGCGCCCGTGAGGATCGCCGCGCCGGCTGCGCGTGCGCGCGGGATGTAGGTGATGCCGGTGTGCTGCTTGGCGGAGGTCGGGCAGCCGAAGACGCACACGCCCGAGCCGACGCAGCCGCGCGCGTTGCGGCGCAGGTATCCGTGCGACCACCCGAGCCGCTCGGCGCCGCGGCGAGCCACGGCGGCGTTGGCGCCGGCGAGCTCGGGCGTCGACCTCGGCGACCGAGAGCGCCTGCTCGACCCGCTCGAAGCACGGCCTCAGCGCTCCTCGTCGAGATCCAGGCCGAACTCGCTGCGCCCACCGCTCGAGCACGTGCGCCGGCGTGCGAAAGCAGGTGCCCGAGTTGACGAGCGTGGTGCCGCCGAGTCCACGGCCGAGCGGCAGCGCGATCGGCGGCGTTGCCGACCGTCGCGCGTCTGGCCGCCGTCGCGATACAGACGCGCGAGCATCTCGGGCGGGCGCGCGCGTGAAATCATCGGCGTCGTGCCCGGGCCCTGCTCGAGCAGGACCACGCTTGCGCCGCCCTCGGCCAGCTCGGCCGCGACCACCGCGCCGCCGGCGCCGGCACCGACCACGCAGACGTCGGCCTTCACGGCCGGCCCTCAGCGCGGCGCAGCTCACGCCCGCGAGCTACGACCGCCGCGGCGTCCCAACCGAGCGCGCGCGCGACTGCGGGATCGTCGTAGCGCCCGAGCGCGAGCGTCGAGAGAGCGGCCTGCTCGGCGAGCGGCAGCCACGCCGAGCAGCGCCGCGCCACGCGGACGGGACGCGAGCGCCAGCAGCATCCGCAGTCCGACCCGCTGGGGCCATGGCGCGGCGGCGAGGAAGTCATCGAGCCCATGGCTCATCGGAGCATCCGCCGCTCCTGCGCCAGGCCAGCCGCTCGATCGCCTGCGCCGCGGCCCTCCGCCGTCGCCCGCCGCGATTGCCTCGGCGGCGCGGTCGTAGAGCGCGGCAAGCTCGCTCACGTCGGCGACGAGCGCCGGAACGCCGCGGCGTGGGGAGGTAGAGCTCGCGCACCGAGTTGAGGATCAGCTGGAAGACGATGTTGCCGGCGCTCTCCACGAGCGCGGCCATGAACGACCAGTCCGCCAGCAGCGCCGCCGCTCGTCGGCGGCGACCGCGACCGCCCCGGCCAGCTCGGCGAGCGTCCTCGCCTGCTCCTCGCTGCGACGCTCGGCGGCCAGCCGCGCTGCCTCGACGAGCAGCAGCGCCGCGCCTCAAACAGTCGCGCGCGAGCCCATGGTCCACGCCGCTTTGCAGCACGAGCGCCTCGAGCCCTCCCGAGCGCCGCCAGTCGAGCACGTGCATGCCCTCCCCGTGGCGCACCTCCACCAGGCGCAGCTGCTCCAGTCGCCCCAGCGCCTCGCGAACCGAAGCCATGTTCACCTCGAACTCCGCCGCCAGCGCGCGCTGCGGCGGCAGGCGCTCTCCCGGCCGGTAGTCGCCCGCGAGGATCGCCTCGCGCAGGCGGGCGAAGACCTGGTCGGGGACCGACTGCGCGGAATCGGTGCGATTGGCGAGGGGGACGCCATCCTCAGCAGTGTATCGGTGTTCGGAACACTCTAGCGCAGGCAGCCATCGCCCGGCTCATGCCTCGTCACAATGGGCAGCCACACTGCCCAACCGCCGCCCCCAGCTCCAGCTGACTCCGCCCCCGCGGCGGCCTCGCCCGAGGAGGCGGCTGCGGTCGTGGCCGCGGTCGAGCGCTTCATGCGCGCCACCGCGCCGGCGTCCTCGCCGCCCCGCCGGCGGCCCTGACGCCGTGGCGTCGCGCGGCCACGATCGAGGGCGTGGAGCGCGAGCCCGGGGAGCGATGCCGCCGACCCCTGGATAAATACCTGAAAGTCGCTAGGCTTTAGGCAATAGCTCTCCGCCGGCAGCATCAATGCGAAAGCAGCCCGGGCCGAGCGCCCGGATCAGGAGGTTTTTCTTCAATGGAGCAAGGTTCCATCTCCGCCCAGCGCGGCACCCTCGAGGACCCGGAGGTCCTGCAGAACGTGCCTGGGCACTTGATCCCGATCATCGAGCGCGAGTTCGACGACTTCAAGACCGAGGCGAGCAAATTCCTCGCCGGCGACACGCCCGAAGACGAGTTCATCAAGTTCCGCCTCAAGCAGGGCGTCTACGGCCAGCGCCAGCCCGACGTGCAGATGATCCGCGTGAAGCTCCCATTCGGCGGGATCACGCCCGAGCAGATGGAGTCCTTCGCAGACGTGATCGAGAAGTACGTGCCGCTGAACAAGGGCCACGTGACCACGCGCCAGAACGTGCAGATGCACCACATCCCGCTGCCTGAGATCGAGAAGGCGATCCGCGAGCTGAGCGAGTCGGGGCTCTCGAGCCGCGAGGGCTGCGGCAACACGGTCAGAAACGTCACGGGCGATCCGTGGGCGGGCGTGGCCAAGGACGAGCTGTTCGACATGACCCCCTATGTGGGCGCCTACGTGCGCTACTTCGTGCGCCACCCCACCACGCAGGCGATGCCGCGCAAGATCAAGACGGCATTCGACGGCAGCCCGCGCCGACCGTGCGATCAGCGGCATCCACGACATCGCCTACCGCGCCCGCGTGAAGCTGATCGACGGCAGCGGCGAGGTCCGCGGCGCGGAGATGCTGGTCGGCGGCGGCACCTCGATCATGCCGCGCGTGGCGCCCGCGCTCTATGACTTCGTGGAGCTCGACAACGGCGACTACCTGAAGTTCGCCGAGGCCGTCTTTCGCATCTTCGACCGCCAGGACTGGCTGCGCGTGAACCGCGCGCGGGCACGTATCAAGGTGTTCGTGGACAAGTACGGCATCGAGGAGCTGCGCCGCCAGGTCGAGGAGGAGCTCGAAGGGCGAGTGGGTAGCAGAACGCGACTTCTCGATCGAGCACCGCCTGTTCCTCGACGACGAGCGCGAGTCCGCGCCGGCGACCGCCACAATCAGTACGGCAGCCCCAACGGCGACCTCGCGGAGTTCGACCGCTTCCGCGCAGCCAACGTGGCCGAGCAGAAGCAGGAGGGCTTCGTCACGGTCGAGATCAAGATCACGCGCGGCGACCTCACGCCCGAGCAGTTCCGCGGTCTCGCGCGGATCATGCGCGCCTACTCGGGCGGCTACGCACGCACGACGGTGCAGCAGAACCTGCTGCTGCGCTGGGTGCGCGAGGAGAGCGTCTATGACGTGTGGAGCGCGCTCGGCAAGCTCGGCCTGGCCGACGCGGGCGCGCGCGAGATCACCGATGTGGTCTCCTGCCCAGGCACCGACTCGTGCAAGCTCGGGATCACGAGCTCGATGGGCCTCAACCAGGCCGTGCAGGAGCGGATCGAGGCGATGGGCATCACCGACGAGCTGACGCGCGAGATCCACATCAAGATGAGCGGCTGCCCCAATGGCTGCTCGCAGCACCACGTGGCCGACATCGGCTTCTACGGCGCGTCGATCAAAGTCGGCGAGCACACGATCCCCGCCTACATCCCCCACGTGGGCGGCGTGTATGAAGGCGGCAGCGTCGCGTTCGGCAAGCGGCTGAAGCTGCGCCTGCCGGCCAAGCGCGTGCCTGAGGCGATCGAGCGCTGGATCCGCCACTACGAGTCCACCCGCAACGAGGGCGAGGCCTGGGCTCCGTTTGCCGAGCGCGTCGGCACGAGCGAGCTCGAGGGGCTCGTCAAGGACCTCTCGATGCCCGTGGACTTCGGGCTGGAGACAATGAACACGTTCATCGACTGGAACCGCAACGTGCCATTTGAAGTGATTCGCGGCGAGGGCGAGTGCGCGGTATAGATCATGCGACGCAACAGTCAGGACCACTCAGATGACGACACTGAATAGCCAGATCAGACTCACTTCCACCTTCGACCCAGCGCTAAGCCTAACGCACACGCTGCGCGAGGCTGCGCGTCACGGCAGCAAGGCGGTACTGCTGTGCTCCTTCCAGAAGGAGGAGTCGGTGCTGCTCGACGAGTTGTTGCGGCTCGATCAGGGCACAGGCCAAGCGGTGAGGGTCGTGACTATCGACACGGGCGTGCTCTTTCCAGAGACGCTCGAGGCGTGGCGCGCGTTTGAGGAGCGCTTCGAGCGTGAAGATCGAGGTGCGCGACGCGAGCAGCCCGGAGGTGCCCTGGAGTGGTCCCGAGCACTGCTGCTCTGCAGCTAAGGTCGCGGCGCTTGAAAACTCGCTCGAGGGCGCCGAGGGCTGGATCACGGGCATCCGCCGTGAGCAGAGTCCGACGCGCGCCAAGGCGGAGCTGATCGAACGCGACGAACAGCGTGGCCTGTGGAAGTACAACCCGCTTGCGCACTGGACCGAGAAGGACCTCTGGCGGCGCATCCACGAGCGCGGACTGCCTTACAACAAGCTGCACGACCAGGGCTATGAGTCGATCGGCTGCGCGCCATGCACGCAACCCGGCAGCGGCCGCGAGGGTCGCTGGGCGGGCACGGACAAGACGGAGTGCGGACTGCACATCGAGATCGTCGAGTAGCTGAGATGAGCGTCGCCGCCCGTCCCCAGCTGAGTCACCTGCGCGCGCTGGAGTCCGAGGCGATCCACGTGATGCGCGAGGTCGCAGCCGAATTCGAGCGCCCGGTGCTGCTGTTCAGCGGCGGCAAGGACTCGATCGTGCTGCTGCGCCTCGCCGAGAAGGCGTTCCGCCCCGCGCCCTTCCCGTTCCCGCTGATGCACGTCGACACGGGCCACAACTTCCCCGAGGTGATCGAGTACCGCGACCGTCGCGTGGCCGAGCTCGGCGAGCGGCTGATCGTGGCGAGCGTGCAGGACTCGATCGACAGCGGACGCGCGGTCGAGGAGACCGGGCCGCGCGCCTCGCGCAACCGCCTGCAGACCGTCACGCTGCTCGACGCGATCGCTGAGCACGGCTTCGACGCGGCCTTCGGCGGCGCGCGCCGCGACGAGGAGCGCGCGCGGGCGAAGGAGCGGATCATGTCCTTCCGCGACGACTTCGGTCAGTGGGACCCCAAGAACCAGCGTCCAGAGCTGTGGAACCTCTACAACGGACGCATCCACAAGGGCGAGCATGTGCGCGTGTTCCCGCTGTCGAACTGGACCGAGCTCGACGTGTGGGAGTACATCGACCCGAGCAGCTCGAGGTCCCGCTCATCTACTTCGCGCACGAGCGCAAAGTCTTCGAGCGCGACGGCATGCTCTACGCCTGGCGCGAGGGCACCGAACTGATCGACGGCGAGCAGACCTTCGACGCGACCGTCCGCTACCGCACGGTCGGCGACATGAGCTGCACCGGCGGCGTGCAGTCGAGCGCCGCGACGCTCGAGGAAGTCGTGATGGAGATAGCGGCCACCCGGATCACCGAGCGCGGCGAGACGCGCGCGGATGACCGCGTCTCGGAGGCGGCGATGGAGGACCGCAAGAAGGCCGGCTACTTCTAGTGACGCTCGACCTGCTGCGCTTCACGACCGCGGGCTCGGTCGACGACGGCAAGAGCACGCTGATCGGGCGCCTGCTGTATGACTCCAAGCAGGTCTTCGAAGACCAGCTCGAACACGTCGCGCAGGCGAGCGAGCGCCGCGGCGGCGAGGGTGCGCTGGATCTGGCGCTGCTGACCGATGGCCTGCGCGCCGAGCGCGAGCAGGGCATCACGATCGACGTGGCCTACCGCTACTTCGCGACGGCCAACCGCCGCTTCATCATCGCCGACTGCCCTGGCCACCGCCAGTACACGCGCAACATGGTCACGGGCGCCTCGACCGCGGATGTGGCGGTCGTCCTGATCGACGCGCGCCGCGGCGTGCTCGAGCAGTCGAAGCGCCACGCCTTCATCAGCGCGCTGCTGGGCATCCCGGAGATGGTCGTGGCGATCAACAAGATGGACCTCGTCGACTACTCCCAGGCGCGCTATCGAGGAGCTCGTGGAGGAGTTCGAGGGCTTCGCGGAGAAGCTCAAGGGCGTGAAGAACATCACCTACATCCCGATGTCGGCGCTCAACGGCGACAACGTGGTGGAGCGCTCACAGCCGATGGGCTGGTACGACGGGCCGGTGCTGCTCGATCTGCTCGAGCAGGTCGAGGTGGCCTATGACCACCCCAACGAGAAGCCCGCGCGCTTCCCCGTGCAGTGGGTCATCCGACCGGCCATGCGGTGCGGCCGGCGAGGACTACCGCGGCTACTGCCGGCCAGCTCGCAAGCGGCGCGCTGCGCCGCGGGGACGAGATCATGGTGCTGCCGAGCGGCGGGCGCACGCGGATCGCGGCGATCGACACCTACGACGGCGAGCTCGAGGAGGCGATGGCGCCGATGTCGCTGTCGCTGCGCCTGGAGGACGAGCTGGACATCTCGCGCGGTGAGCTGATCTGCCACCCCGAGGAGGCGCCGTGGTGGCACGCGAGCTCGAGGCGGACATCTGCTGGATGACCGACGAGCTGCTGCGGCCCCGGCTCGCGCTATCTGCTCAAGCAGACCTCGCGCAACGCGACAGCTGTGGTCGATCGATCGAGGACCTGGTGGACGTGCACACGTTGGAGCGCGTCGCCGCCCCCCAGGAGCTGGGGCTCAACGACATCGGTCGCGTGCACCTGCGCACGAGCACACCGCTTGTGTTCGACCCCTACACGAGCAACCGCCGCACGGGCAGCTTCATCCTGATCGACGAGGCGAGCAATCGCACGGTCGGCGCCGGGATGATCGCTGCCGCCGCCTGACGGCTAAGCTTCCCGGCCGATGTTCTCGAAGGTACTGGTTGCCAACCGCGGCGAGATCGCCGTCCGCATCGTTCGCGCGCTCGAGGAGCTCGGCGTGGCGAGCGTTGCCGTCTACTCCGAGCTCGACCGCGACGCTCCCCATGTGAAGACGCGCAGACGAGGCCTACAACCTCGGCGAGGGGCCGGCGGCGGACAACTACCTGAACGTGGAGAAGATCCTCGACGCGGCCCGTCGCGCGGGCGCCGAGGCGATCCACCCCGGCTATGGCTTCCTGGCCGAGAACGCACCGTTTGCGCAGGCTTGCGAGGACGCGGGCATCGTGTTCATCGGGCCGCCCGGCCAGCGCGATCGAGGCGATGGGCTCGAAGACCCGCGCCCGCGAGCTGATGCAGGCGGCGGGCGTGCCGATCGTGCCGGGCACCACCGAGCCGGTTGCCACGCCGGCAGACGCTCTGCGCATCGCCAAGGACGAGATCGGCTTCCCGGTGGCGGTCAAGGCGGCCGGCGGCGGTGGCGGCAAGGGATTCCGCGTTGCCCTCACCGAGGACGAGCTCGAGGGCGCATTCGAGGGCTCAAGCCGCGAAGGCGAGAAGTTCTTCTCCGACGGGACCGTCTACCTCGAGCGCTACCTGCACGACCCCCGCCACGTGGAGATCCAGGTGCTGGCCGACCGCCACGGCAACGTGATCCACCTCGGCGAGCGCGACTGCTCGATCCAGCGCCGCCACCAGAAGGTGATCGAGGAGTCCCCTGCACCCGAATGGGTGGTCGACTCCCAGATGCGCGAGCGCATCGGCAAGATCGGCGTGGATGCGGCCAAGGCCGTCGACTACGTAGGGGCGGGCACGATCGAGGGGCTGTTCTCGATCGGTGAGAGCGGCGAGCCGGAGTACTTCTTCCTCGAGATGAACACGCGTGTGCAGGTGGAGCACTGCGTGACCGAGATGACGACGGGCATCGACATCGTCAAGGAGGGCATTCGCGCGGCCGCGGGCGAGGAGCTCGCCTACGCCCAGGCCGACGTGGAGCTGCGCGGGCACGCGATCGAGTGCCGCATCAACGCCGAGGACGCCTCCAAGAACTTCGCTCCCGCGCCGGGCAAGATCGGCGCATATCGCGAGCCCACGGGCCCCGGCGTGCGCGTGGACTCGGGCGTCGAGGCGGGCGGGGAAGTCTCGCCGATGTACGACCCGATGGTGGCCAAGCTGATCGTGTGGGACTCCGACGCGCGAGCAAGCCACCAAGCGCATGCTGCGGGCGCTCGGCGAATACGAGATCGAGGGACTGAAGACGCTGATCCCCTTCCATCAGGCGCTGCTGGCAACCGAGCAGTGGGCCAAGGGCGACACCTGCCGGGAGCTGCTCGAGGACAAGAAGTGGCTGAAGACGCTTGCCTTCCCCGCCCCGACCGCGCCGGGCGAGAGGACGGCGAGGCGAAGAAGGTCGAGCAGACCTACGAGGTGGAGGTCTCCGGCAAGCGCTTCGACGTGCGTGTCGTCGGACCGCCCTTCGCGGGCGGCGGTGGCGGCGGGTGGCAGCAGCAACGGCGCGGGCGCCGGGCGCGCGGCGCCCAAGCGCGGTGAGCGAAGATCGGCCAGCGACTCCGTGGCGCCGGCGGCCCTGACGTGCTGCCCGCGCCGCTTCAGGGCAACATGTGGAAGGTGCTCGTCAAGCAGGGCGACAGGTGCAGGAGGGCCAGCTGCTCTGCATCATCGAGGCGATGAAGATGGAGAACGAGATCACCGCCCACAAGTCCGGCACGATCGTCGATCTGCCGATCTCCGAGGGCGCGCCGATCCAAGCGGGCGCACCGATCGCCACGATCAAGAGCAAGCCCGAGGAGGGCTGAGCAGTGGCCGCGATCGACTACGCGGCGGTCGCGGCGTGCGCCGGGCGACGCCGGCTTAGCTCAGCCCAGCGCGGTCAGATTCTCGGCGTGCTGGCGTCGGTGCGCCGCGCCCCGCCGCCCGGCGGGCAGCTCGGCCTCGCTGCCGCTCAGCGAGCTCGCCGAGATAAACGATATCCGCTCCGAGGATCTCTAGCGCGCGCGGGCAGTCGAGCACGGGCCCGTGGCCCGGCACGACTTGATCTGCCCTCTCGTCAGCCGCGCAGCCGCTCCAGCGTCTCGCGGTATGCATCAAGCTCCCCGCCGTCGCTGAAGCTCGGTATCTCGACCGGCGAGAGATAGTCGCCGACCACGAGCACCCCAGCCCAGCCGATCAAAACCGCGATGCCGTCGGCGGTGTGCCCGCCCGCCGGGTGCAGCTCGAGCTCGCGGTCGCCGACTCGCACCGGCCGGGCACGGGCAGGCCCTGTACGGAGCCGAGCGAGAGCGGCCGCGGACGCTCGATCAGAAGCTCCTCGTCGAAGCTGCGCAGCGCGCGTTGTGCCTCCCCCGGATGGGCGCGCAGGCGTTCGGCAGTCTCCTCCCCACAGCCGAGCGCGGCAGCGGGGAATGCGAGACGGGCGAGCAGGTGATCCCAGTCTCCGTGCGTCACCAGAAGGCCGCTGGGGGTGGGAAATTGCGCCTGTTCGAGCAGCGCGTGTAGCGCATCGAGCTCGTCTGGCAGCACGGGCGAGTCGATCACGAAAGCACTCCCCGCGCGCAGGCTCGCTCGGCCCCTCGACGCTCCCGCGCACAACCACGCAGTTGAGCTGCAGCAGCGCGCTCGAGACGACCAATACGTCCGGGTGCAGGGCTGAGCCCGCACCGACTCAGGTGATGCCGAGGAGTTTGGCGGCCTCTTTGAGATTGGCCACTTCGGCGGTGGGCTTCTTCTGGGAGGAGTCCAGCGTCTCCTTGTTGCGATTGACCCAGATCACGGGCACCCGCTGTTTGATGCAGGGCGCGACGTCGTGGTAGTGGCTCGCCGCCACATGCACCCAGCCACGCTTGCCGCCCATGCGCCTTGCGCACTCGGTGAAGTGCGGCAGTTCGGGCTTGTAGGAGCGCACCTGCTGAGCGGTCACTACGAGGTCGAAGTCGACGCCGATGTGGCGGCGCGTCTGCCCTAGCAGCTTGTCGTCGATGTTCGAGAGCAGGCCAAGTTTGTACTTCTTGCCGAGCTTCTGCAGCTGGACGCTCGTCTCCTTGAAGGGCATCCAGCGCTGTACGGAGTCCGGTAGGAAACCCGACCGCGAGGGCTCAAGCGGCCAGTCGAGGCGTTTGGCGATCTCGATCGCGGTGCGGCGCAGCACCTCTGCGTAGAGCTCATAAGAGCCGCCCTCGATCTCGCGGGAGATCTCCTGAAACATCGACATCAGCACCGCGCGGTCGAGCTCGACGCCGTCGCGCGCGGCCTCCTTGGCGAAGGCCTCGTAGATGCCGGTCTCCCAGTCGATGAGGGTGCCGTACACATCGAATGTGACGAAGGTGATGTTCTTGGGAATGGCCATCGCGACGGGCATTATGCCTCGCCGCGCCCTCGCGGCGCTCTCCCCTACCCTCCGAGCGTCTTTCTGCGCGCAATCTTGCAGCTTGCTGTTAGAGTCCCGCGCCGCAATGGACCTGCTGGAGTATCAGGGCAAGCAGCTGTTCGCCCGTCATGGATTGAGGGTGTCAGACGGCAAGCCCGTGACCAACGTCGAGGACGCCGTAACAGCGGCCGCGGAGGTCGGCTACCCAGTTGTGGTCAAGGCTCAGGTGCTGATCGGCGGGCGCGGCAAGGCCGGCGGCGTGAAGCTCGCAGCTGAGGAGGGCGAGCTGCGCGAGCACGCCACGAACATCCTTGGCATGGACATCAAGGGACACACGGTTCGCACGGTGTGGATCGAGCACGCCTCAGACATCGCCTCGGAGTACTACGCCTCGGTGCTGCTCGATCGCTCAGCGAAGAAGCCGCTTGTGATGTTCAGCGTGGAGGGCGGCGTGGACATCGAAGAGGTCGCCGAGAAGACGCCCGAGAAGCTGATCCGCCACCATGTCGACCCACTCGCAGGGCTCACGCTTGCGGATGCGCTGCGCATCGCCAGCGAAGGCGGCGCCGACCAGGACGTCGTCGAGGGCGTTGCCGATGCGCTCATCGCGCTCTATGAGGTGTGGTGGGCGGAGGACGCGACGCTCGCGGAGATCAACCCGCTGATCGTCACGCCTGAGCGCGAGGTCAAGGCGCTGGACTCGAAGGTCTCACTCGACGGCAACGCGCTCTACCGCCACCCCGAGAACCAGTCGCTCTCAGACAGCGAGAACGAAGACCCACTCGAGCGCCGCGCGAAAGAAGAGGGCGTGCAGTACGTAAAGCTCGACGGCGACATTGGCATCCTTGGTAACGGCGCCGGCCTCGTGATGTCGACGTTGGATGTGGTTTCGCAGGCGGGCGGTGCGCCGGCGAACTTCCTCGACGCGGGCGGTGGCTCAAACGCGGAGACGATCAAGCAGGCGGTCGACCTGATCCTCGCCAACGAGGCGGTCAAGGCCGTGCTGGTGAATATCTTCGCGGGCATCACGCGCTGTGACCAGGTCGCGATCGGCCTGATCGCAGCCTTCGAGCAGATCAAGCCGTCGGTGCCGTTCGTGGTGCGCCTCGATGGCACGAACGACGTCGAGGGCCGGCGTCTGCTGGCGGAGGCGGCGCTGGCGAACGTGCACACGGCGAAGACGATGAACGAGGCCGCCGAGATGGTCGTCACGCTCGCGGCCGGACAGAGCGTGGGAGCGCCAGCCTGATGTCTGTCTTGATCAACGAGCAGACACGCCTCTGCGTCGCGGGCATCACCGGCCGCGAGGGCAGCTTCCACACGCTCAACAACCGCAACTACGGCACGAACGTCGTCGGCGGCGTGACGCCCGGCAAGGGCGGCCAGGACGTGGAGGGCATACCCGTCTTCGACAGCTGGGAGCAGGCCGTCGCAGAGGCGCAGCCGAACACGGCGATGATCTTCGTGCCGCCGCGCTTTGCGGCCGACGCGATCCTCGAGGCGGCCGCGGCGGGCGTGGAGCTCGTGATCACGATCACCGAGGGCATCCCCGCGCACGACGAGCTGCGCGTCTACAACACGATCGAGCGCGATTATCCGGGCACGCGCCTGATCGGCCCGAACTGCCCCGGCATCCTCTCGCCCGGCAAGGCAAACGTGGGGATCATCCCCGCCTCCTTCTTCGAGGCTGGCAACGTGGGCGTGGTCTCGCGCTCGGGCACGCTCACCTACCAGATCGGCAACGAGATCGCCCAGGCCGGCTTCGGCTGCTCGACGATCGTGGGCATCGGCGGCGACCCCGTGCCGGGCTCATCGTTCGTGGACGTCCTCGAGCTGTTCGAGGCCGACGAGGAGACCGAGCTCGTGGTGCTCTCAGGTGAGATCGGCGGCTCCGCCGAGGAGGAGGCCGCGGAGTACATCGCCGAGAACATGAGCAAGCCAGTGGTCGCCTACATCGCGGGCTTCACTGCTCCCGCGGGCAAGCAGATGGGCCACGCCGGCGCGATAGTCTCGGGCAGCGCGGGCACGGCGGCCGCGAAGGCACAGGCGCTCGAAGCCAAGGGCGTGCGCGTGGGACGCACCCCCACAGAGGCAGCCCGCATCGCCGTCGAGGTGCTCGGCGGCGCATCGCTCGCGGCCTCCTGATCGGAAACACCGGCGCTGCCGGTACTCTAGGCGCCCATGGACCCTGAGCTCGCAAGCACGCTGCAGGAGCTCGAGCGCAAGATCGCCGAGCTGGAGCGCACGCTGGGGTCCCTGACAGCTGCCTATCCGGCGCAGCCCGAGGTCGCCTCGGCGGCGCCCGACATCGTTGCGACTGCCCGCCTTGAGCCCCCCTCCGCCCTGCAGGAGGATCCGCACGCCCCCGCTGGGACCCATGGCGGCGGCTGGAGTCGCATCGTCGATGAGGCTGTGGAGCGGACTCCGACCGCGCACTCATTTCGCGGTCCTGTCGCGTCCACTGCGCCACCCCAGCCGCCTGTGCCGGCCGCGCCGCCACCGCGTGCGCCGTCCCCACCCTCCCCACCTTCGCCCCCAGTACCGCGGACGCGTCCCGGCCCAGATGAGCTGCTGCGCTTCCGCGACCGCCTAGAGCGTGCGGCTCACGAGTTGACCCACGACTACGACGAGTTGCTCGGACGCCTAAGCTACGCCGCTGTGAGCACTCCAGCCGGCCCCACTGTCTCCTTCGCACGCGGCGCCCCCTCGCTCGACATCGTCGATGTGGAGGGCCTCAGCGACGCTGCTGTACGCGCCTTCGAGAGTGACCCCGCCGGCACGACCGCCTACGGCACCGCGATCGGCTATCCGCGCCTACGCAGCTGGATCGCAGACCACCACGGCGTGGAGCCCGAGCGAGTGCTCGTGACGAACGGCTCGATGCAGGCGGACGCCTTCCTCTTCGAGCAGCTCGTGCGCTCCGGCGATGAGGTGATCGTGGAGCGCCCGACCTATGACCGCACGCTGCTTTCGCTGCGCCAGCGCGGCGCCAAGCTGCACGCGGTGGAGCTCGAGCCTGACGGAATCGACACCGCGGCACTCGCCGGGCTGCTCAGCGGCGGCGCAGAGCCAACGCTCGCGCACATCATCCCCAACTTCCAAAACCCGGCCGGCTACACGCTCTCCTACGAGAAGCGCCGCCACCTGCTCGAGCTGGCAGCCAACCACGGCTTCATGGTCTTCGAGGATGACCCCTATGTGGCGCTGCGCTTCAGCGGCGAGACGCTGCCCACGATGCTCTCGATGGACCCCGAGCGCGTGGTCTACGCGTCCTCTTTCTCAAAGACTGTATGCCCCGGTATCCGCGTCGGCTATCTCGTGGGCCCCCCGGAACTGATCGCCTCGGTGGCAAAGCTCGCGACCAACACCTACATCTCGCCGAACATGGTGGCGCAGTCGATCGTCTATGAGTTCTGCGCCTCAGGCGCGATCGAGCGCTCGATCGACACGGTCAAGGCGGCGCTCGCCGAGCGCGCGCAGACCCTCGGCGATGCGCTCGGCCGCGAGCTGCCAGAGGCAGAGTTCGTGGCGCCGCAGGGCGGCTACTTCATGTGGGTCACGCTGCCCGAGGGCACCGATGTGGGCGCGCTCTTCGCGGCGGCCGCCGACCGCGGTGTGGCGTTTGTGAAGGGCACCGACTTCCTGCTCGAGGGCGGCGAGAACACGCTGCGCCTCGCCTACTCGGGAGTCACCCCCGAGCAGATCGACACGGGCGTGGCGCGCCTCGCCGAGGCTTACCGCTCGCTTTAGCGTCTGTCAGGCGTCGAGCTCGAGCTTCAGCTCACACATATCCACGGACACGCGGGCTCCCGGAGTCTCGCTGGCGTCCATCGCAGCCATCACCTTCGCAGCCGCCTCCATGTCCTGCGCCGTTGCGAAGTACTGAAGGACCACGGCTGTGCCCTGCGCCTCGTCAGAGAGGACCGTCAAGCCCGTGGCAGCTACCTCCGGAGGTGGTCCGCCTGACTCCTTGATGCGCGTAAGCGTTGCTTGCAAACGCTCCACGTTCACGTCGGTGAACCTCACAACACGCACGTACATGGCCTGCCCCCTTTGCGCTCGGCTGGGGCGCAAACATACACCGCCCCAGCGTGCGGCTGGAGAAATACTGAAAGCCGGCGGCCCTGAGCCTCAGCGCCCGTAGCGCTGTCCGAGCACGAGCTGCTCGGGCAGCGCTGTGCGCGTCGGCGGCGAGGGGTCGGCGATCACCGAGACGGTCTCGGCGACGCTCAGGGTGAGGGTCATCAGCGTGCCATCGGCGGCACGCACGGCGACCTGCTCCCCGTCGCGCTCGGCGAGCGTGCCCTCGAGCCCCGGCTCCAGGCCCGAGGCCTTCAGGTAGTGCAACAGGTCCTCGGCCTCGTTCTCAAAGCGCAGCACGCGCACGCTCGCGCCGAGCTCGACATCGGCCAAGGGCACGCCCGCGAGGCGCGCGCCGGCGACGATCGGGTGGCCATGCGGGCAGGTCTTGGCGTCACCGATCGCGGCGAGCATGCGCTCCTCGAGCACCGGCGACATCGCGTGCTCGAGGCGCTCGGCCTCCTCGTGGACCTCATCCCATGGGACGCCGAGCACGTCGGTGAGGAAGCGCTCGATCAGGCGGTGGCGGCGGACGATCCCCTCGGCGTGCGAGGCGCCCGTGTCGGTGAAGGCGATCGCGCGGTCGCTGCCGCGCGTGATGTAGCCGTCGCGCTCGAGCCGGCCGATCATCTCGTGCACCGTGGGCGCGGAGAGCTGCATCGCGCGTGCGACGTTTGCGCCGGTCATCGGCAGCCCGGCCTCCTGCAGCCAGAAAAGGCTCTGCAGGTACTCCTCCTCGGCGACCGTCGCCGTGTTCTCCCCCTCGCCGCTCACTCCCTTGATGCTAGTCGACGCTCAGCCTGCGAGCTGCTCGTAGAGGCACTCCGCGGCCGGCTTGTCCTCGCGCCAACGCTTCAGCTTCGAGCCGTGACGGATGCGACCGGCGGAGACGTGGTCGAAATCGATCTCCACGACCAGCTCGGGGCGCAGGCCGATCCACTCGAGGTTCTTATCGGCGCTCCAGCGGCTCGGATCGGCCGAGCCGCGCTCGCCTGACTCGTAATCCGCAAAGAAGCCCACGAGGCGTTTCTTCTCGGTCGCCGAGAGCCCCGAGCAGTGCCCCACCACGCGCAGCTCGGCGCCGTCGTAGAGGCCGAGGATTAGAGCACCAACCGTGCCCTCCTCCTTACCTGGACGCCAGCCGACGATCACGGCGTCGATCGTGCGCACACGCTTGATCTTCGCCATTCCCTTGCGCTCGCCGGGCAGGTAGGGCGCAGAGCGTTGCTTGGCGATCGCACCCTCGGCGTCTTGCAGCCATATTTCAGCCTCAGCGGCCGTCTCGGCCGTCTGCATCAACTCGATTGGCGCCCTGGCAAAGGCCTCACCGGAGAGCAGTTGCTCGAGCGCTGTGCGGCGCTCGGAGAAGGGCCGCTCAAGCAGCGACTCCTGTTCGTGTGCGAGCAGGTCGAAGGCGACATAGATGGCGGGGGTCTCCCCGGCCAGACGTTCGATGCGTGAGACAGCGGGATGGATGCGCTGGCCGAGCGCGTCGAAGTCCTCGCGCCCCTGCTCGTCGCGGACGACGATCTCGCCGTCGAGCACATAGCGCCCGGTGGGCAGCAGCAGCTCTGGGAAGTAGCGTCCGAGCGCCTTGCCAGTGCGTGACTGCAGGAAGACCTCTTCACCGTTCACGAACGCCACGCAGCGAAAGCCGTCGAGCTTGACCTCATAGACGTAGTCATCACCCACCGGAAGCTCCTTGCGCGAGAGCGCGAGCTGCGGCTTTATCGGCGGCTCGAGCGGGAGGCTCACGATTTCTCCTCCTGCGCCTTGCGCGCGCGGCTTGGCTGCACGCGGGGCGGCTCGTTCTGCTGCTTGCGGAAGTGTGGCGGCCAGGGCGCGTCGCCGAGACCATCACGCTCATCACGCGCGGCCAGCTCGAGCAGGCCGTCAAGGCGCCCAGGACGCTGATCAATGTCCGCGGAGGGATCGCCCTGCTCACGCAAGCGTGTGGGCACGGTGCGCAGGTTCAGCTCGGCAGGCTCCACGTCGGGCACCTCAGCCCACTCCAGCGGACAGGAGACGCGCGCGTCAGGGACTGCGCGAACGGAGTAGGCGGAGGCGACGGTGCGGTCGCGCGCGTTCTGGTTGTAGTCGATGAAGACGCCCTCGCGTTCCTCCTTCCACCAGCGGCTCGTAGCGCGGCCGGGCATGCGCCGCTCGACCTCGCGCGCGAGCGCGAGCGCCGCACGGCGTACTTCTTCAAAGCTCTCGCGCGGCTCGACGCGCACGTAGACGTGGATGCCGCGCGAGCCGGACGTCTTGGGGAAGCCACGTAGTGAGTGCTCCTCCAATACCTCACGCACCTCGAGCGCGACCTCGCGCACCTCGGTGAAGGGCACGTCGGGGCCGGGGTCGAGGTCGATGCGCAGCTCATCGGGAAGGTCGAGGTCCGCGCGTCGCACGGGCCAGGGGTTCCAATCGATCACGCCGAGGTTCGTGCCCCAGACGAGATGGGCAGCGTCGTTGGGTACGAGCTCGCGCGCGTGACGGCCGCTCGGGAAGGTGACCGTGGCGGTCTCGAGCCACTCCGGCGCGCTGTCCGGTACGCGCTTTTGGAAGAAGGGCTCACCAGCCACACCATCGACCCAGCGCTTCATCACCGTGGGACGCTCGCGCAAGTGGCGCACAACGGCTTGCTCGCAGTCGATGTAGTAGTTGACGAGATCGAGCTTCGTCAGGCCGGCCTCCGGGAAGTAGGGCTTGCTCGGGCTGCTCACGCGCAGCTCTCGTCCGCACGTCTCGATCATGATCGCCTCGCCCTTCTTCACAGCCATTGCTGGAAGGATGCCCGATCATGCGCCTCGATACCCCACACCACGCTTTGATCGCGGTCGGCGCCTTCGACAGGCTCGCGGCCGAGCGCGTCGCCGCGGCGATCGCGCGCGGCCTCAGCGCAGGCGGAGCACCGAATCCAGACGTGATCGAGTTGAAGCACGATGCCACCCCCGACATCGCTGCGATGCTCGCAGCGAGCGACTTCGACGCGCGTATGCGCGCCTCGCGCGCGCTGATCGTGGCGGTGGCGCGCCTGCACGAGGAGACGCTGTCAGGCAGCGCAGCCTTTGAGATCGCCACACGCGCGCGCCAGGCGGGCGTGCCCGCCTACGCGGTGACCGCCGAAAACGCGCTCAACAGCTTCGATGCGCGCATCCTCGACCTGCAAGTGATCATCGAGGCCGATGGCACGCGCGCGCTGGGCGCGGCGGGGCGCAAGCTCGCGAAGCTCCTTTAGCGCTGGCAGCGCGGACACCAGAAGGTCGAGCGGTTGTTCTCGCCCTGCCCGCGTCTACGAATCGCCGTGCCGCAGCGCGGGCACGGACGCCCGGCGCGGCCATAGATCTTGCGCGGGCGCTGCTTGTAGCCGCCGTCGACCGACATGCGCATGTGCTCGCGTGCGAAGCCGACGAGCGCCAGCGCCTCCTCATCGCGGACGTCTGAGAGCCTGCGCCAGGGGTCCACGCCGAGCGCGAAACAGGACTCGGCCTTCCACAGGTTGCCGATGCCCGCGACGGTATTTTGGTTGAGCAGCGCATCGCCGATCGCGCGCGTCTGATCCTCAGCGCGCAGGCGCCGCAGAAATAGCTGCTCGTCAAAGCTCTCGCCGAGCACGTCGGGTCCGAGCGCCGCGAGCTGCGGATGGGTGCGCGTGCGCTGCTCGCTCATCAGCTCGAGCACCGGCCCATCGAACTCGACGACCTCCCAACCTTCGTAGCGCATCACGATCCAGGCGCGATGTGCGCCACGCTGCCAGCGCTGACCTTCACGATGCACAGTCCAAGAGCCCGTCATCCGCAGATGCGAGTGCAGCGTGATGTCTCCCTCGAAGCGCACAAACAGATGCTTGCCGTGCGCCTCCACCGCGCGCACAGCCTTGCCGGCCAGCGCCTGTGGCCAGCGGTCCATGCGGTGGCGCGGCTGCGGCGTGATGATCTCCTGCGGCACCTGCCCCTCGAGCACCGCGCGAATGCGGTTCGCAGCGTGGTGGATCGTGTCGCCCTCAGGCATCGCCCCACGATCGCAGAGCGGCGGCTCCTATCCGTGCGGGTGCGGGTTCGCCGCCAGGTCCTGTGCGAGCGCGTAGACCAGGTTTGTGGCGTCGGCGACGGAGTCGTAGATGAGGTTGGCGGGGATGTCGCTGGGCAGGTGGTAGTTGGCGGGGCTGAACCAGTCCGTCATCGAGACGAGCGTCGCGATCGGATAGCCGGCGCGGCTGGGGATCACGCTGTCAGTTGAGGCGCGCGCACGAAAGCCGCAATGCAGCTCAATGCCGAGGCGCTCCGCGTGCGTGGCGAGCAGGTCGCTCAGCCAGGGTCCGTTGTAGCTCTCCATCCACACTGGACCCTCGGCCTTGAGCATCACCAGGTGCGGAGATCCGACGGTGTCGAGGTTCACAAACCAAGTGCGCTCGGTGTCGAGCTCGTGACGATGGCTCGCGATAAAGGCGCGGATCCCATCCTGGAGCGTCTCCTCGGCGCCGCAGGAGACGAGCAGCGTGCGCAGGCCAGGCGTGGGGCGCACGGCGAGCATCTCTGCCAAGCCCAGGAGCGCGGCGACGCCAGAAAGGTTGTCGTTGGCTCCCTGCACGGTCTCTGAGCGCCACACATCGGCAACGAGCGCCGTGCCGAAGGCGCCGATTGCGAGCGCTGCGCGGGCCAAACGGCGCCGGCCTGTAAGGGCTCCTGCGATCGTCAAGAGCGGTCCGGCGAGCCCGATCCACCACTGAGGCAGTGGCGTTTTGACGCTTTCAAGCACCTGCGGAGCGCGCTCGTAGATCCGCTTCTGGAGCGTCTGGTCGAAGATCATCCCCGTCTGTGGCGCGTCGTGATGGGCGATCACCACGAGCGTGGGAGGACGCTCACCCTCAACGCCAGGACCATCGACGGTGGCGATCAGGTTCACGGTGCTGCGCCGGCGGCGAATCAGCCGCCGCAGGATGCGGGGACCGTTTTGCGCCTCATCGACCACGCCCGCATAACCGATCGCCGCGAGCAAGGCGCCGGCCAGACGCCGACCGCGCAGCACGAGCGTGGCACCGGTCATGCCGGCCAGCCCGAGCGCCACGGCAGTCGGCGGAAAGCTCCCCCAGGACGGCTCGTCCTCGAGCGCCACCGCGACCCCCTGAACCGCTCGCATTCGCGCCGCGATCCACTCGGCCGCCTCGCGCTCACCCGGCGAGCAGGGAGTGCGATCGAGCGGCGCAAGCGTGTCCACTACCTCCCGCAGGATCCCCTCGAGCCGGGCTTTCTCGAGTGGGGCGCCAGCGCGTGAGCTGGCCTCGATGATCGGGTCGACGGCGCTCATAGAAAGCATTGTCCCTCACCGCGGTAGGTAGGCACCTCATCCACGATCTGCTCCCCTTCGATCAGGTGCAGGCTCGCGAAGCGCTCGCAGAGCTCGCCCGCCTTGGCATGACGCATGTAGACACGGTCGCCAATTGCCAGATCGTCCGCGGCGTCTCCCACCAGCGGTGTCTGCACCTCGCCGGCACCCTCCTGCGCGTCCAGCTTCAGGCCGCGCGGCAGATGCGGTCGCGGTAGGCGCGCAAGATCGGCGGGTCCCGATGCGAGGTAGCCACCGCCAAGCGCGGTGACGACGCCGCGACCGGGGCGGCGCACGACGGGCAGGGCGAACATCGCGGCGGGCTGTGGCGTGAAGGCGCGATAGGCATCGAACAGCGTCGGCCCGTAGAGGCCGGAGCCGGCCGTGACCTCGCTGACGGCAGGCTCGGCGGCGGTCAGCTCGAGGCTGCCGCTGCCGCCACCGTTGACGAGCTCGAGCGGCGCGCCCGCAGCGGCGGCCAGCTCCTGCACGGCCGCAACGATCGCGCCACGGCGCACCGCGAGCTCCCGCGCGGAGCGACTTTGCAGCGCGCGGATGATCGCGCCGCGCAGCGGCCGCCCGGGCGGCGTGTCGCCGAGCCCGGCGATCTGCGCCTCGTAGGCCATCAGGCCGACCAAGCGCAGGCCTGGGCGCGCGAGGATCGCGCGCGCCAACTCGAGCGCCTGCCCGCGCGTGTGCACCGGAGAGCGCTTGACGCCGATGCGCACGCGCCCGCCGAGGAGCCACCAGCCGGCGTCGATATCGATGCACACGCGGATCGGCTGCGAGCCTGTAACCCCCGTCAACGCGTGCTCGATCAGCTCGAGTTGCTCGACGCTGTCGACCATCACGCTCACCGACGGTGTCTCGCCGCCGGCAAGCCGGCGTATCGCGTCGCTGTCAGCGCTCGGATAGGCGACGAGCACGTCCTCGACACCATGCGAGGCGAGCCACAGCGCCTCGGGCAGCGTGAAGGCGAGCGTGCCGCGAAAGCCGGGGCGCGCGAGCACCCGATCCTGCAGGGCACGACAGCGCAGCGACTTGCTCGCCAGACGGATCGGCTTGGAGGCGGCGCGGCGTTCCATGTCGGCCGCGTTGGCCCACATAGCGTCGAGGTCGACGAGTGCGAAGGGCGCCTGCAGCTGCGCGGTCGCTCGCTCAAGACGCGCGAGCTGCTGCTCAGACATCGCCGAGCACGCGCGCGGTCCAGGCGTTGGCGAAGCGTCCCTCCGGATCGAGGCGCGCGCGAATCGCCTGGAAACGATCCCACTGGGGGTAGCGCGCTCGCAGCGTGGCGGCCGTCTGGAAGTGGCGCTTGCCCCAGTGGGGGCGCCCTTCGAGCTCGTCCATGATCGCCTCGACGGCGCGGAAGTAGGGCTCCCAGGCCATCCCTTCATACATGTGCACGGCCACGAAGCCGCTCTCGCGTCCTGAGCGGTGCTGATCAGCGCGTCGTCGGGCGCGACCGTGCGCACCTCGATCGGGAAGGGCACCGCAAAGCCGCGCTGCTCGATCGTCTCCATCACGCGACGCACCGCGGTGGTGGTGTGCGCACGCGGTAGCGCGTACTCCATCTCGGTGAAGCGCACGAGGCGCGGGCTGGCGAAGATCGCATCGGAGCGTTCGACGCGCTCGCTGCGCGAGGCCAGGCTCGTGACGAGCCGGTTGATCTGAGGAATCCGCGACGGCACACGGCGCCCGGCGACGGCAGAACAGGCCGAAGGCGTGGTTGGTAAGCAGCACGTCGTTGAGGTAGGCCGACGCTGCGCTGCGCGGTCGCTGCGCGTCATCGGTGCGGTTGTTGGTGCGCGTCAGCGCGGTGCTGGCATGGGGGAAGACGAAGAACTCGAAGTGCTCGTTGGAGCGCACCAGCTCCTCGAAGCCCGCGAGCGTCTCCTCGAGCGGCGCGGGCGCGTCGATGCCGCGCAAGCGTGAAGGCGGGCACGCACTGCAGCGTCACCTCCGCGATCACGCCGAGCGCACCGAGCCCGACGCGCGCGGCGCGGAACACCTCCGGCTCCTGCTCGGGGGAGCAGCTCAAAGTCGAGCCGTCAGCGAGCACGAGCGTGAGCTCGCGCACCTGCGAGGAGATGTTGGCAAGCTTCGCGCCGGTGCCGTGCGTGGCGGTGGAGATCGCGCCGGCGAGGCTCTGCACGTCGATGTCGCCGAGGTTCTCCATCGCGAGGCCGTGCTCAGCAAGGCGCGCAGCTGAGCTCGCGAATCGTGATTCCCGCCTGCACGCGCACGAGCCCTGAGGAGCGATCAACGTCGATCACCGCCGCGAAGCGGTCGAGCTTCAGCATCAGACCGTCGGTGCAGGCGATGTCGCGGAAAGAGTGCCCGGCGCCCGCCACGCGTACATGCCACCCCTCCCGCGCGGCACGCTGAACGGCCGCCGAGCTCCCCTCGAGCGTGCTCGGATGGAGGATCGCGGCGGGTTCGCAGTGCTCATCGCCTGCCCAGTTGCGCCATTGGGCGACGCTGCGTGTGCGGATCGCTAGTCTCGCTCATCAGATGACCGAGCCCGAGCCTACTCCCAGCCCGGGTGCTCGCGCCCCGCGCGGCCGCTCGCTGCCTACGCCGGGCGCGCGGCGAGCGACGGTCATCGGCGCTGGCTCCTTCGGCACAGCGCTGGCCGTGCTGCTCGCGCGGGGTGGGCTGCGCACGACGCTACAGACGCGCACCGACGAGCAGGCGCGGCAGATCGAGCAGGCAGCGCGAGAACAAGCGTTACCTTCCCGGCGTCGAGCTACCGGGCGCGCTGCGCGTCGAGCCCGCCTCGGCGGGCGTGGCGCGAGCAGACTTCGTGTTTCTGGCCGTGCCCTCGCGCGGCCTCGGCGAGGTCGATCGACACGCTCGTTGCCGCCGGGCTCGGCAAGCGCACGGCGGTCGTGTCGGTCGCCAAGGGTCTCGTGCCCCCGTCGGGACTGCCGCCGACGGTCGTGCTCAGCGCGCGGTTCGGCGCCGACCGCGTGGCGTGTGTGGGCGGCCCGGCGCACGCGCAGGAGATGGTCCACGCCGGCGCCGCGCTCGTGGCGGCCTCGAGCGAGCAGGAGCTCGCGCACTCGCTCGCGCAGGTCTTCACGCGCGCGGGTGTTGTCTGCGAGCAGTCAGACGATCCGGTGGGCGTGGAGCTCGCGGGCGCAGCCAAGAACGCGGCAGCGCTCGCCGCGGGAGCCACCGAGGCGCAGGGCCTGAACGCGGCAGGCGCCGCCGCGGGACACATCTTCGCGGAGGTCTGGCGCCACGCGGAGGGGCTCGGTGCGCGCCCCGAGTCGATGATCGGCCTCGCCGGCGCGGGCGACCTCGTGGCGACGGCTCTCGCGCGCGAGAGCCGCAATCGTCGCGCGGGCGAGCTGCTCGCGGCGGGCATGCCGGCGAGCGAGATTCCCGAGCGCATCGGCCAGGCGGTCGAGGCGCTCGAGTCGGTTCCGCTGCTCGCGCAGGCGCTCGAGCAGGCGGGAGTCGGCGCACCGGTGACGGGCGCGCTCGGGCGGTTGATCTCAGGCGAGCTGCCACTCGACGACTGGGTGGCGCTCGTGCGCGCCACCGTGCCTCCTCCCGCGCTCTGGCGCAGGCGTCCGCAGCCGGGCTTCTGGCGACGCGTTTGGCGACGCCTTGCGGCCGGGGCCTAGAGCCCCGATTGCCCCAAGGTGGCCCGAAGGTCCTTTGTCAAGAGGATCAGGTGCAGCGGATGCGTCGGCGAGCGTTCAAAGCCGAACTGGCCGTACCAATCACGTGCGCGCTCGTCAACCGCGTGGACGAGCAGAGCTCGGACCCCGATTAGCTCGCCGGCCTGGAGAACACGGTCATCGCATCAAGCAACAGCGAGCGCCCCAGATGCTGACGCTGATAACGAGTATCATCGGCGAGGCGAGCGAGCACGATCACGGGCGCCGGCTGATTGGGGCCGAGCCCTTGCGCGAGCCGCGCCGGCGCTTCGCGGGGCATAACCGCACCAGCCGCAAGTGCGTAATAGCCGGCGATCTCTGGATCGGTCTCGGTCGTGACGAACACACGTGAGCCACTGCTGCGATGGCTTTGGAGGGCGTGCCTGCGCAGCCATTCATCAAGCGAGGTCACACCGCAATGGAAGTTCTCAGCGCTGTGAGACGCCTCAAGTGCGACGGGCTTCTGGAAGCCCACGGGTTAGTCGTCGAACACGCTGGAAGAGGACAGCAGACGGGTGAGCTCGGGGATGGATCGGGCGGGTCGATCCAGAACCTCGACGAACTCCTCCCAGGAGGTCTCCTCTAGACGAAATACTCGACGATCGGCTAGCGCATCCTCGGCCACCGCACGCGCAGCCTGAACGACGAAGTCGGTTAGCGGCTGGTCGGTCTGCTCGGCTGCCAACCGCACTATCGCGTCGACATCGTCAGACACCCGCATGTTCCAGCGCTGTGTCTTGCTCTCGGCCGTCTTCATGGTTCTCACATTGTACTCCCAACGTGCGTACGCTTCAACGGCGCGAGCTCAGGCTCGATCGGCTCCCATCAGCGCGCTCACCACGGCCTCATAGACCCCAGTGCCGTTGGCGCCCTCGGCGATGCGCACGTTGTGATGCTCGCCGCGCTGCACGGATCGAGGGTCGCGCGCGACGCGTTGGCGACGAGCCAGAAGGCGCCGACCTCGCGCGGCGCAGGCGAGGTCCTCGCGCGAGTCGCCGACGGCGAAGGTCTCCTCGCGCGCATAGCCGCGCATCGCGGCGGTGCACGGCGACGGCGGCGGCCTTGGAGGCGCCGACCGGCACGAGGTGGTAGCCGCGCACGTGCGGCAGCGCCGGCGAGCGCCGCCGAGCGGCGGTTGACGACGCCGTTGTCGACGAGGCGCAGGTTCCGTGGCCGCGCTCGGCGAGCAGCGGTCGACCTCGGCCGCCTCGACGAGGCCGCGAAAGAGGTGTGAGACTTCGCGTTCGACGTGCCAGGGCTCGTGGTACTCGAGGCGCCCCGCGGTAATGCTCGAGCAGCAGCGCGGGCGCGCCCGAGTGCTCGATCTGCTCGGCGATGCTCAGCTCGCCGGGCATCAGCTCGCCGGTCAGCCAGTGCTCCTCGCCGTCGAGCACCACGCAGGCGCCGGCCTCGAAGATGAACGAGCTCTGGCCCAGCAGGCGCGCGTCCTCGAAGACCTGCGCGCGGCGCCGGCCCGACATCAGCACGACCTCGACGTCGGCGCGCAGGCAGGCCTGCACGGCACGCACGCCGTCGATGCTGACGTTCCCCTCGCCGTCGTGCAGCAGCGAGGCGCGGCGACCGAGCAGCGTGCCGTCGAGATCGAGGTACAGGCAGCGCATGCGGCGATGGGTTCGCTCATGCGACGCCCAGCTCGGCGAGCGGCGGGCGTTCGAGCGGTCCGCGCGTCGAGCTCGACTCCGTGCAGGCGCCCCTCGCGCTCCAGCGCGCCGGGCGATCGTGGCGAGCACGGTGGCGGCCATCGGCGAGAGCGCCGCGAGCGGCTGGTGGCGGTTGCGGTGCTCGCTCGAGGTCGACCTGGGCGAGCCCGTCGAGGCCGACGTCGCGCCAGACGTCGATCAGCATCGCGATCTCGACGCCGTAGCCGGTGGCGAACGGCAGCGCTTCGAGCAGCTCGCGCCGCGCGGCCACCTCGCCGGCCAGCGGCTGGCGCACGCCGGCGAGCTCGGGGTAGAAGAGCGCGAGCGCGGGCCTGCGCCATCAGGTGGTTGACGCGTCCGCCGCCCTCGCCGTCCTCGACGCCGCCCTGCAGCGAGCGGGCGGCGGTAGAAGGCCTTGACGAACGACGACGCCTGGCTCGCACACGAGCGGACCGAGCAGCCCGCGGGCGAAGTGGCTGGAGAAGCCCTCGGTGTCGGCGTCGAGGAAGCAGACGAGCTCGCCCGTGAGCGCCGAGAGCGCGCGCCACATCGCATCGCCCTTGCCGAGCACGGGGCCGTGCGCGGGCATCAGCTCGTCCTCCTGCCAGCACGCGCGCGCCGGCGTGCCGCGGCCACCTCGGCGGTCCCGTCGGCGGAGGCAGCATCGACGACGACGACCTCGTCGACCGCGCCCGCGCTCGCGCAGCGCCAGCAGCGCGCTCACGATCGCGCGCGACCGTCGCGGCGCACTCGCGCGCGGGCAGGCAGACCGACACGCTCTGCTCGCGCTCGGCGGCGATCCGCTCGGCGCGGATAAAGCGGAATGATGGAAGGAGCGGGCTTGCGCCCAGCGCTCGGCGGCGGCGGCTGACATCGCCTCTACTATCTCAAGTCCTTGGCCCTCGACCGTCAGAACCGAGCCGTGGAGCGCGCTGCTGGACGCGGGGCTCGAGGACGGACGGCTGGTGCGCGAGGCGCGCGAAGGACCGGGCGCGGCGCAAGTCTCGTGCCGATCGCCCGCGGAGCTTCACCCCGAAGCTCGTCGCGGCGCTGGACGGATCGGCGTCGAGCGCCTCTACTCCCACCAGGCCGAGGCGCGTGCACGCGGCCTGGGCGGGACCGACGATCGTCACGACGGGCACGGCGTCGGGCAAGTCGATGTGCTTCAACCTGCCGACCCTCGATGTGCTCTGCCGTGAGGCGCGGGCGCGCGCGCTCTACCTCTACCCGACGAAGGCGCTGGCTCAGGACCAGGCGCGGGCGCTCGCGGCGCTTCGGGCTGACCAAGCGGGTGCGCCCGGCGATCTACGACGGCGACACCCCGCGCGAGGCGCGCGCGCAGATCCGCAAAAGCGCGAACGTGGTGCTGACCAACCCCGACATGCTGCACGTGGGGATCCTGCCCAACCACGGCGCGTGGGCCGATCTGTTCGCGAACCTGGCGGTGGTGGTGATCGACGAGGCGCACGTCTACCGCGGCGTGTTCGGCTCGCATGTCGCCAACGTGCTGCGCCGGCTGCGGCGGATTGCGGCGGCCTACGGAACCGAGCCGCGCTTTCTGCTGACCTCGGCCACGATCGCCAACCCGCTGGAGCTGGCCGAGCGCCTGACGGGCCTCGAGGAGGTGCGCCTGATCGACGACGACGGCTCGCCGGCGCCACAGCGCCGCATCGCGGTGTGGAACCCGCCGCTGACCGACGAGACGCTCGGCACGCGCCGCTCGGCGCTCGGCGAGGCGGCCGAGCTGCTCGCGCGCCTCGTGCGCGACGGCGCGCGCACGATCTGCTTCATGAAGTCGCGCAAGGGCGTGGAGGTGCTGGCGCGGCTGGTCAAGCACGACCTCGCAGAACAGCGACCCGGAGCTCGCCGAGCTGTCGTCCCCTACCGCGCCGGCTACACCGCCCAGCAGCGGCGCGAGCTCGAGGGCGCGGCTGATGCGCGGCGAGCTGCGCGCGGTGATCACGACCGACGCGCTGGAGCTGGGCATCGACATCGGCGAGCTCGACGCGGCCGTGGTCGTGACGTTCCCCGGCACGGTCGCCTCGCTGCGCCAGATGTGGGGCCGCGCCGGGCCGGCGCGGACGCGGCCTGGCGGTGTACGTGGCGGGCGAGGACGCGCTCGACCAGTTCTTCTGCCGTCACCCCGAAGACTTCCTCGAGCGCCCCGTGGAGGCGGCGATCCTCGACCACGAGAGCGCGCTGATCTACCGCGCGCACCTGCTCTGCGCCGCGCACGAGGGGCCGCTCGACGCGCGCCGACGCGGAGTTCCTCGGGCCGCGCTGGGAGGCGCACGCCGAGCAGCTGGAGAGCGCGGGCGCGCTGCGCCGCCGCGCGGCACGATCGCGGCGCGGCGCCTATCGTGCCGCGCGAGGCCCGGCGGCTACCCGGCGGCGGATGTCTCGCTGCGCTCGGCCTCGGCGGAGAGCTTTGCGATCGTCGACGTCTCCTCGGGCGAGCTGCTCGGCTCGACGGAGGCGGCGCGCGCGCACTCGACGGTCCACGAGGGCGCCGTGTACATGCACCTGGGTCGCTCCTATGAGGTGCGCGAACTCGACCTCGAGCGCCGCCGCGCGCTCGTCGCGCCGTTTGCCGGCGACTGGTACACGCAGCCGAAGTCGCGTGACCGACACCGAGATCGTGCGCCTGCTCGACCGCCGCGAGACGCTCGGCGTGACGCTCTCCTTCGGCGAGGTGAGCGTCACCGACACGGTGCTCGCCTACCAGCGCCGGCGCTCTGCAGACCACGCGCAGGTCGACATCGTGGCGCTCGATCTGCCCTCGACGAGCTTCGCCACGCAGGCGCTGTGGTTCGAGCTCGACGCGCGCGAGCTCGCCGACGCGAGACGGTGCCGCTGGAGGCGCTGCTCGGGCGCGCTGCACGCGACCGAGCACGCCCAGATCGCGGTGCTGCCGCTGATCGCGATGTGCGACCGCTGGGACATCGGCGGCCTCTCCACCAACTACCACCCGCAGACGGGCGCGCGCGACGATCTTCATCTACGACGGGCACCCGGGCGGGATCGGCATCACGCGCACGGCCTTCGCCCGCTTCGAGGAGCTCTGCCACGACGCCCACCGCCTGATCGCCGAGTGCCCCTGCGCGAGCGGCTGTCCCTCGTGCGTGCAGTCGCCGAAGTGCGGCAACCTCAACGAGCCGCTGTCCAAGGCGCGGCGCGCGGTCGCTGCTCGACGCGCCTGCTCGGAGCGTCCCGCGAGCCCGCCATCGCCGCGCCGCTCTGATCGCGATTCGCGCTTGTTGAAGGAGAGGACGGCCGGGATTGTCACGATGACGAGCCCGGAACCGCTGCCGAGACGATGCTCCAGCGCCCTGAAGAAGCCCATCCTCGCGATCGCGCTCGCCTGCGCGGCCCTGGCCGCGGCGGTCGCCTCAGCCGCCGCGCCCACCGTCCTCGCGCGCAAGCGCCAGCCCGGACGCCCAGCCGCTGATCTTCGAAGGGCCCGGGCGGGCGCATGCCGCTGACGCGCTGGACGCTGCGCAGCGATCCCGCCAACCGCGGGCATCGCGGCTGGCTGGGCGCGCGGCGCCTTCAGCGGCAGGACGGTGAGCGTGCCCAACGACGTCGAACCCGAACGCCTACAGCGGCACGCGGCGGGGCAGCGCAACTACGAAGGCTCGGTCGCGTGGTATCGCACGAGCTTCAACGGCGGCGCAGCGCGGCGAATACGCGCTGGACTTCCAGTCGGCGAACTTCCAGGCCACGGTCTGGGTGGACGGGCGCGCGCTCGGCTCGCACCGCGGCTCCTACCTGCCCTTCGAGCTGCGCAGCCGGCTCGCGGCGGGCAGCGCACACGGTTGTCGTGCGCGTCGACTGGCGCAACCCCGCCGCGCAGTCGCGGAAGGGCTTTCACCGCACGTGGTTCAACTGGGGCGGGCTCGAACGGCGAGGTCGACGTGCGCCCGATCGGCGCAGAGCGAGCTCTCGGCTCCGACCGTGCAGAGCGACGCTCGCCCGGGCGAAGGCGGCCGCGGCCACGGTGAAGGTGAGCGTGCAGGTGCGCAACTACGGACCGAGCCGCACGCTCACGCCCGAAGGCTCGCTCGCGCATGGCGCCCAGACGCATCGCCCTGAGCTTCGCGCCGGTGACGCTCGCGCACGGCGCAGTACGAGCGACCGCGAGCGCCACGGCGACGGTGCCCGAACCGGCGCTGTGGTCGCCGGCGAGCCCCGAGCCTCTACCAGCTGAACCTGGCGGTCGGAAGCGAGAGCAGCTACACGGCCAGGATCGGCCTGCGCCAGCTGAGCTGGCACAGCGGGCGTCTGTATCTCAACGGCAGCGCTTCTGCACCTGCACGGCGCGACGCTCCAGGAGGACGCGCGCGGCCACGGCGATGCGCTCACGCCGAGCGACGAGGACGCGATCGTGGGCGAGCTGAAGGCGATCGGCGCCAACGCCGCGCGCGCGCAGCATCCGCTCGACCCGGCGCTCCTGGAACGCCTCGACGCGGCCGGCATCCTCGTGTGGCAGGGCATCGGCCCGGTGGAAGGCGCGGGCAACTGGTACTCGAGCACGCCGGCCTAGCTCGCCGCAGCCGAACAGCAGGCGCGCACAGCCGTGCTCGCAGCGCGAGCTGCACCCCTCGATCTTCGCCTGGAACCTCGTGGACGAGGTCGCGGGCAACGGCCGCGACGGCGCCGAGGTCAGCTACGTGCGCGACCTCGGCGCGCTGGCTGCACGTCCACGACCCAACGAGGATGGTCGCGGTGGACGTGTGGGGCGATCACCCGCCGCAGCGCGCCGGGGCGCTCTACTCCGAAGCGGACGCGGTCGCCGAGACGGACTACTCGGGCTGGTATGACTACGCCGAACGACACCCCGGCGCAGCTGGCGGCGCAATGCGCGCGCGCCTCGGCGGCGATGGAGCGCACGTTCGCGGGCAAGGTGCTCGTGATCAGCGAGTTCGGCGCGGAATCCAACGGCGCTCAACGCCGCTGGCAGCCCCGGCAGCTACTCCTTCCAGGCGCGGCTGCTGGCCGAGCACATCGCCGTCTACGCGGCCGACCCGCAAGCTCACGGCGATGCTCGTGTGGGTGCTGCGCGACTATCCCGCTCACGCCCACCTTCAGGGCGGCTCGATCCACGGCGTGCTGCCACAGCGTCAGGCTGATCGAAGGGCTCAACCAGAAGGGCCTGTTCACCTACGGCGGCCAGCCCAAGTCGGCGGCGCGCACGTCGCGCGACTGTTCAGGGCGCTGCCGCAGCGGCTGAGAGCGGGCGGCGCGGAGTGCTCAGGGAGCGCGACGAGCATGATGAGACGCGCACCGGCCCCGCAGAGCTCGAAGCGGCTGAACGAAGGAGCTCACCTCGTAGCGTCCTACCGGCAGAGGAGATGAGCTGGCCGGTGAGCGGTAGCTTGCGCGGGCCCGCGCGGCGTGCTCCCAGCGAGCAGTCGCGAGCCAGCGCGGATGTAGAGCAGCCCGTCGGTGAGCGTCGCGCACGAATTTGACGTAGGTGGAGAAGCTCGCGGGCGTGAGCTGGAAGCGGTCGCGAGATCAGCAGTGCGGCGCGCGCCGAGCTCGGCGCTCTTGATCGCGGCGCAGCTCCTGGCGGACAGCGAGGCGGGCAGCGGGACGCAGCAGCGAGATCCGCAGCGGACCGCCGGGGAAGGAGCGTGCGGGAAAGGAGAAGGCCTGATAGAGCACGTCGCCTGTAGGTGAGCGGGCCGTCCGTCGGGAATGCTCGCGGGACCGGGCAGGACTCCCTTCGACGGGATGGCGTGTGAGCCCACGCGCATCACGAGCGGCACGCCGAGGAAGCGCGAGACGAGCTTGACGTAGCCGAGGTCGTCCTGGACGGAGAGGACGTAGTGAGCGATCGTGCGGCCGTTCAGGCGCAGCGCTGCCGCTGACGGGGGCGAGGATGTAGGGGCCGCCGACATCGGCGAGCACGCTCGAGCCCTTGGTGATGCGCAGACGCACGATGTGGGTGTGCGAGTAGACGAGCTCGGTGCACGGCGGCTTCGATCGCTGCGCGGTTGCCGCTCGCGAGCGCGTTCAGCAGCGGCGCGTAGCTTTCGACCTGGTGCTGGTCGCTGCGCGTCTCAGAGCCTGACAGCTCGCCGCCGTAGATGCGCTTGGCGACCTCCCCGGCGGCGTCGGCGAGCACGTGCGCCGCGAGGCGGCCCGCACGGTGGCCGGCTGGCACAGGGCCGAGGCGGCGCTCGTGCTCGCACGCGTCGGTCGAGCTTGCGCGGCGGTATCGCTGGCCGTGCCCTCGGCGGAAGCGCCGCAGAGCGCTCACCGCGAGCGCGAGCAGCGGCAGCGAGAAGAGCGCCGCCGCGCAGACTCGCAGAGAACGCTGAGCTCACCGCAATGCGCACTACCCCTTGTTGCCGCGCGCGATCCTGCGCAGGTCGATCGTCTCGTCGTAGAGCTTCGCGTCGACGCCCTCCTCGAGCGCGACCTCGCGCAGCGGACGCCCGGAGCGGTGGCCTTTTTGACGATCACGGTCGCCTTGTCGTAGCCGATCGCGCCGTTCAGCGCGGTCGCCACGGCGAGCGTGGCGCCCGCGGAGGCGTCGGTGCCGGCCTTGTTGACCTCGATGCCGTCGACGCACTTCTCGGCGAACGCGCGCGAGGCGGCGGCGAGCAGCTGCAGCGACTGCAGCAGGTTGCGCGCGATCAGCGGGATGCGCACGTTGAGCTCGAACTGGCCCTGCAGGCCGCCGACGGTGATCGCGGTGTCGTTGCCGATCACCTGCGCGGAGACCTGCAGCACGACCTCGGGGATCACGGGGTTGACCTTGCCGGGCATGATCGAGGAGCCCTTCTGCAGCTCGGGCAGGAACATCTCGCCGATGCCCGCGCGCGGGACCGGAGCCCATCAGCGCGAGGTCGCCGGCGATCTTCGTCAGC
Source organism: uncultured Solirubrobacterales bacterium (assembly GCA_963785435.1). Lineage (GTDB taxonomy): Bacteria > Actinomycetota > Thermoleophilia > Solirubrobacterales > Solirubrobacteraceae > Palsa-744. The sequence continues at coordinate 436,696 of CAWAVE010000005.1, read as the reverse complement.
GAGACGGCCACGACCTTCAGCGCACCGGAGAGCTCGACGAGCGCGTCGCGGTTGGCCTGCGCCTCGAAGGGGTCGAGCGGAGCGGCGATCTGCTTGAGGCCGGACTCCCGCTTCAGGCGCGCGCGCACCTTCTCGGCGAACTTGCGCGTGGGTGTTCAGGCCGGTGCCCGTGGCGGTGCCGCCGAGCGGGATCTGCCCGACGTGCACGAGCGCCGCCTGCACGCGCTCCTGGCCGAGCGCGATCTGCGCGGCGTAGCCGGCGAACTCCTGGCCGAGCGTGACGGGCACCGCGTCCATCAGGTGCGTGCGCCCGGCCTTGACGACGTTCTGGAAGCTCTTGGCCTTCTTCGCGAACGAGCGCTCGAGCTGCTTTGAGCGCGGGCAGCAGCTCGTTCTGGGCGACGTCGAGCGCGGCGAGGTGCACGGCCGAGGGGAAGACGTCGTTTGAGGACTGGCCCATGTTGACGTGGTCGTTGGGGTGCACGCCCTCGCCGGCGAGCGCGCCGATGACCTCGTTGGCGTTCATGTTCGTCGAGGTTCCCGAGCCGGTCTGGAAGACGTCGATCGGGAACTGGCGCGTCGTGCTTGCCGGCGGCGATCTCCTTGGCGGCTTTCTCGATGCGCGTGGCGCTGCGCTTGGAGAGCAGGCCGAGCTCGCCGTTGACGGCGGCGGCGGCGCCCTTCAGGCGCGCCAGCCAGTGGATCACGGAGACGGCACGGTCTCGCCGGAGATCGGGAAGTTCTCGACGGCCTTCGTGGTCTCTGCCGCCCCACAGCTGCTTCTCCGGCATCGGCTCTCCTCTGGTGAGCCGTTTCTGGTCGTTTCGGGCGCTCTGAAACCCTATCCGCAGAACGCGGCTCAGCTCGCGGGCGAGGCCGACGGGGTCGTCGTAGGCCATCAGGAAGCCCGTGCTCTCGAGCACGCGCAGCTGGCCATCGGGGAGCAAGCGCAGCGCCTCTTCGGCGCCGGCGAGCGGATGCAGGCGGTCCTGGTCGGCCCACAGCAGCAGCACGGGCATCTCCAGGCGGGGATAGAGCTCGAGCAGCTGCGTCTGCGCGCCCCGCGGCCAGCCGCGCGCGCACCGCGCCCACGAGCGCGCGAGGCTGGAGTTGCCGGGCACGTCGGCGAAGGCGTGGCGAACGAGGTCGGCAGCGGCGGGGTTGCGCGCGCAGCGACAGCGCGCAGCCCGCGCTCGGGCGTGAACACGGCGCGCGCGGCGTAGGAGAGCAGGCCGTCGAGGCCGGGCATCGCGGCGGCGCTCGGCGCCCAGCCGCCAAGCCGCGCGCACGCGCGGGCGCGCGGGCGGCGCGTGCAGGCGGTTGGGCATCAGCACGAGGCGTGACGGGCGCAACAGCCGCGGGCGACGGCGTGCAGCAGGATCTCGGCGCCGGCGTCGTGGCCGGCGAGCAGCGGCCGCGGACCGAGCACCTCGGCGCGAAGCCGCCGAGCACCTCGGCGAACCAGTCGAGCGTGTAGGGGTGGCGCGGGCGGTCCTCGGAGTCGCCGTGCAGCGGCAGGTCGGGCAGCACCACGCGGAAGCGGTCGGCGAGCTGCTCGACGGCAGGCTCCCACTCCTTGTGGGAGAGCAGCGCGGAGTGCAAGCAGCGCCAGCGGCGGGCCGGCGCCGAGCTCGCGGTAGGCGACACGCGCACCGTCGGGATGGTGGTAGAGGCGCAGCCGCATGGCACCCCATCGTAGGATCGACGCGAGCGCGCGTGCGACTTTCTCTGCCCGCCACGACCGCCTGCCAAGCGCCACGGACTCGCGCAGATCACAGGCGCCGCTCGCGCTTGCGCTGACGCTCGCGCTGCTCGCGGGCTGTGGGCAGGCAAGCCCAGGGGCGAGCGCTTGCGATCGGAGCGCCGAGCACGCTGCCGGCGTCGCAGCGCTCGCACGTGGTCGTGATGGTGATGGAGAACGCGGAGTACGGCGATGTGATCGGCAGCGCACAGGCGCCCTACGTGAACGCGCTGGCGCGTCGCTACGCACTCGCGCGCGAGAGCTACGCGATCAGGCACCCATCGCTACCTAACTACCTCGCGCTGACGCAGTGGCTCGACGCAGGGCGTGGAATCGGACTGCACGGACTGCACGCGCAGTGCGCGCAACATCGTGGATCAGCTGCAGAGCGCGGGGATCAGCTGGGGCGCATACCTGGAGGACGTGCCCAAGCCGTGCTACGACGGGCGCTCAGTCTGGGGGCTATGCAAAGAAGCACAACCCCTTCGCCTACTACACAGACATCATCGCGAGCCGCTCGCGCTGTGCACACCTGCTGGGCTTCGGGCGTTTGGCAGCGGATCTGCGCGCGGGCAGCCTGCCGACATACACGTGGATATCGCCAAACCTGTGCGATGACGGACACGACTGCGGCGTGGCGACGGCGCGATCGCTTCCTCGCGCAGACGGTGCCGGCGTTGCTGCGCGAGCTCGGACCGCAGGGCTTCTTGGTGCTCACCTGGGATGAGGGCAGCTCTGATGCAGGTTGCTGCGCGAAGGCGTCGGGCGGGCACATCGCGACGATCGTCGCTGGTCCGCTCGTGCGCAGCGGAGCACAGTTGCGCAGTCCCGTCGACCACTACGGCGTGCTCGGGAGCATCGAGGAAGCGTTCGGCTTGGCGCCGTTGGGCATGGCGGCGGATCCGCGCAGCGGACGCCTGAACGCAGTGTTCGTGCGCAGACCGCATATTCACTGAGCGGCGAGCGCGCACCTACAATGGGCCGCCCCGTGAGCACACGCGAGCGACATCCCCTGATACCCCGCCGCGATGTCGACGCGCGCCAAGAGCTGGCGGAGCTCGAGCTCGAGGTGCTGGAGCGCTGGCGCGAGCGCGACGTGTTCGCGGAGTCGCTGCGCCGCCGCGAGGGGCGCCAAGCAGTGGGTCTTCTACGAGGGGCCGCCTACGGCGAACGGACCGCCGGGCTCACACCACGTGCTCGCGCGAGTGTTCAAGGACATCTACCCGCGCTTTCAGACTATGCGCGGCTATCGCGTGGAGCGCAAGGGCGGCTGGGACTGCCACGGGCTGCCGGTGGAGATCGCGGTGGAACAGAAGCTCGGGATCTCGCACAAGTCGGAGATCGAGGAGACGGTGGGGATCGAGCGCTTCAACGCGGAGTGCCGCGAGTCGGTGTTCACGTTCCTCGAGGACTGGAACCGGCTGACGGAGCGGATCGGCTTCTGGCTCGATCTCGAGCACGCATATCGCACGCTCGATGAGAGCTACATCGAGTCGGTGTGGTGGGCGCTGTCACAGATCCAGGAGCGCGGATTGCTCTATGAGGGAAACAAGGTGGTGCCCTACTGCCCGCGCTGTGAGACGACGCTGTCCTCGCACGAGGTGGCGCTCGGCTATCGCGACGTGGTCGATCAGAGCATCTATCTGAAGCTCGGAACCAAAAGCGGCGATCGGCTGCTCGTGTGGACGACGACGCCGTGGACGCTGCCGGGCAACGTGGCGGTGGCGGTCTCACCGACGGCGAGCTATGCACGCGTGCAGGTTGAGGATGAGATTTTCGTGCTTGCCGAGGCGCGCGTGGAGGCGGTGCTGGGAGAAGGGGGAAGTGTGTTGGAGCGCCTCAATGGGCAGGAGCTCGTGGCGCGCTACGGCTCCTACGAAGGCCCGATCTTCGCGGCGGAGGATCGCGCGGCGGGGCCACTGCCGATCCTGGCGGATGAGTTCGTGACGACGGAGGACGGCACCGGCATCGTGCATCTCGCGCCTGCGTTTGGCGAGGATGACTACCGCGTGGCAGCGGCGGCGCCGGAGGTGGCGTTTGACCCGACGCGGCGCGAGACGCTCTACAACCCGGTGAAGGCGGACGGCACCTACGACGGACGCGTGCACGACCGCAAGGGCGCGGGCTTCGAGGGGCGCTTTGTGAAGGAGGCGGCGCTCACGGAGGAGCTGATCGAGGACTTGCGCGAGCGCGAGCTATTGCTGCGGGTGCTTCACTTACGAGCACTCCTACCCGCACTGCTGGCGCTGCGGCACGCCGCTGCTCTACTACGCGAAACCGTCGTGGTACATCGCAACGTCGCGCTTGCGCGAGGAGCTGCTCGCGGCGAACGAGACGGTGCAGTGGTATCCGCCACACGTCAAGCAGGGCCGCTTCGGGGACTGGCTGAAGAACAACGTGGACTGGGCACTCTCGCGGGAGCGCTACTGGGGCACGCCGCTGCCGGTGTGGCGCTGCACGGCGGGCCATGTGCACCTGGTGGGCTCTTTCGCGGAGTTGGCGGAGCGCTCGGGCAGCGAGCTCGCTGATCACCATCGCCCGTTTGTGGATGAGGTGAGCTTCCCCTGCCCTCACGCCGAGGAGGGCGGGCAGGCGTGCGGGGAGCCGATGCGGCGCGTGCAGGAGGTGATCGACGTCTGGTTTGACTCGGGCGCGATGCCCTTCGCACAGCACCACTATCCGTTTGAGAACGCGCAGCTCTTCGAGCGGAGCTTTCCGGCGGACTTCATCTGTGAGGCGCAGGACCAGACGCGCGGCTGGTTCTACTCGCTGCTCGCGGTGGCGACGCTGCTCGGCAAAGCGGCGCCATATGAGAACGTGGTTTGTCTTGGCCTGATCCTCGATGAGGAGGGTCAGAAGATGTCGAAGTCGAAAGGCAACGCGGTGGAGCCGTGGGAGGTGCTGACACCTACGGCGCGGACGCGTTCCGCTGGTACTTCTTCACCTCCAAGCAGCCCTGGGACGGCTATCGCTTCTCGGCGGAGACGATCGGCGAGGGCGTGCGGCTGTTCCTCAAGCAGCTGTGGTCTACGTACTACTTCTACACGCTCTACGCGCAGGCCTCCGCGGCAGAGCTGAGCGCAGCGGGGCCGGCGCGGCGGGAGGTTGCAGGCGCGGATCTCGACCTCGACCGCTGGGCGCTGTCGCGCACGGCGGGTACAGCGGAGCTCGTGGCGGAGCGCCTCGACGCATACGACGCAACAACGGCGGGCAGGGCGATCGCGAGCTTGGTGGACGAGCTCTCCAACTGGTATGTGCGTCGCTCACGCAGGCGCTTTTGGGACGGGGACGCGCAGGCGTTCGAAACGCTGCGCACGTGTCTTTTGACGGTCGCCAAGCTGCTCGCGCCGCTGTGCCCGTTCATCGCGGATGAGATCTACGACAACCTCGACGGCGCCCTTGAGAGCGTGCACCTCTGCGACTTTCCTGAGGCTGGTGACGTGAGCGAGCGCGACGAGCAGCTAGAGCAGGCGATGGCGCTAGCGCGCGAGACGGTGCGGCTTGGGTTGGGCGCGCGCGGCAAGGCGAAAATCAAGGTGCGCCAGCCGCTCGGCGAGGCGGTGGTGGTGGCGGACGGTCGCGAGCGCGAGGCGATCGAACGGCTTGTGGATGTGGTGCGCGAGGAGCTCAACGTGCGCACCGTGCGCTTCGTGGCGGCGGCGGAGGAGCTGGGTAGCTATGAGGTCAAGGCCAACTACCGCACGCTGGGGCCGCTGTTCGGCAAGGAGATGCCGCTCGCGGCGGCCGCGATCGCGGCGCTCGACCCCGCGCACGTGGCGGCCTCGTTGCGCGAGGGCAGGCCGCTGGGAATCGCAGTGGGTGAGCGCGAGCACACGCTGAGCGCGGATGACGTGCTGCTCACGATGCGCGCGCCGGACGGCTACAGCGTGGAGCGCGAGGGAGCGCACGCGGTGGCACTCGACTTGGAGATCGACGCGGAGCTACGCCGCGAGGGCCAGGCGCGCGAGATCGTGCACGCGGTGCAGAACGCGCGCAAGAGCGCGGGGCTACAGGTGGAGGACCGCATCACGCTGGCGCTCGACGGTGCGGCGGAGCTTCTGGAGGCCGCAGCGGCGCACAGCGACTACATCACGGGCGAGACGCTCGCGCGCGCAGTGGATCTCTCAGATGGCGCCTCGCAGCAGACAGCGCCGATGGACTACTCCGAGCAGACAGAGGTAGACGGGCTGGAGCTGAGCATCTCGCTGAGTCGCGTGTCGCAGAGCTAACGAGCGAGACGCTCGTAGAGGGCGCGCTCCTCCTCATGGCGACGCCGTAGTCGCTCCTTGAAGTCCTTGTCGCGGCGTCGCTCGGCGATGTGTGCGTCGATCGCAGCGCGCACCGCGTCGGTGATGGTCTGCTCATCAGCGCGAGCGACCAGCTCAAGCGTCGCGGCTTGCTCGTCGGTGAGCCTGAGAGTCATGGTCTTGGCCACTAGATCATCTCGTTTTCGGAGTCTCTTCCGATTATAGGCAGGTTAGGCTCTTTATATCTTGATGTCAAGCAACTAGGTGGCTTACCACCAAGACATCTAGATGCTATAGGTGGTGAAATGCGCCGCATCGAGCTGGGGGACTTCCTCCTGATCGCCGAGGCCCACCTCGGCACGAGCGCGAACCGACTCGCGCGGATGCCGCGCACGATCAGCCTCGGCGAGGCCGCGTTGGCAGCGCCCTTCTCCGGCTTCGGGCACTTCGAGGCGTTCCCGGAGATCGAGGAAAAGGCAGCGATCTACTGCTCGCGGATCGTGTCCTATCACCCCCTGCCCGACGGGAACAAGCGTGTGGGCTACGACGTGATGCGCGAGTTCTTGGACCGCAACGGGATCGGCTTCTCGCACCCACGCGAGGGGCTCGATGGCACCGCGCAGACGATCGAGGATCTGGCCGGCGGGACGCTACCCGAGAGCGCCTTCATCGCCTGGCTGCGCGCACGGGTCGCGTAGCCAGGTCGGGGGCGGTGGGTTCCCCGGCCTGGCGGGCGATCGACTAAGCGGCGACTAAGCGGCGGTGAGGGCCGGCTCGAGCTCCTGCTCGAGCTTCTTCTTGGGGTAAGCGCCGATCACGGTCTTGACGGGCTGACCGCCCTTGAACAGAATCATCGTGGGGATCGAGAGCACCTGGAAGCGCGCGGCGGTCTGCGGGTTCTCATCGATGTCGAGCTTTACGATTCGTAGCTCGGGCCGCTCGGAGGCGATCTCCTCGAGGACGGGTGCGACGACGCGGCAAGGGCCACACCAAGGCGCCCAGAAGTCGACGAGCACGGGACCCTCGGCCTCGAGAACCTCGGCGTCGAAGTTGTTGTCTGTGATCTGGGTCAGGCTGCCTGCCATCGGAGGTCTCCTTGGTTGCTTACCCATCACTATACAAAATGAAGGAAGGTTTCACCGGACGCGAACGACGAGTCGTTCCTTTTTGGCCACACATCAATGATAAATATATTTTTCAATCGTTATGACTAGTTCCCCACCGCCGATATAATGATAAAATATTTCTATCATGTCCTTGGTCTACCGAACACCCACGCTGGAATCCGTCGATCTCGAGGTGCTCCGCATGATCGACGAGCTCCGCGATCAACTGCGCAGCAACGTCGATCCTGAGCCTCGAAGATGGCTCGGCACGCTGCGCCGAATGGCTTTCGCCCGCGCTGTGCAGGCCTCCAACAGCATCGAGGGCTACGACGCGAGCCTCGATGACGTAATTGCGGCTGTCGATGATGAGCCCACGCTGAGCGCAAGCGACGAGACCCGCCTGGCACTATCGGGTTATCGCGACGCCATGACGTACGTGCTCCAAGTGGCCCAGGATCGCGCGGCCACCGTTGACGAGGGGCTGCTCAAGTCTCTGCACTTCATGATGCTCAAGCATCGCTTGGAGAAGGATCCGGGACGCTGGCGGCCGGGAGAGGTCTTCGTTGTCCGCGAATCGACCGGGGAGCGTGTATATGAGGGCCCCCACTTCGACCAGGTTCCCGAGCTGATTGCCGGGGCGATCTCCGAGCTTGAAGCGAGCGATGCCCCGGTGCTCGTTCGTGCCGCTATGGCGCACCTCAACTTCGTGATGGTGCATCCCTTCAGAGATGGCAACGGTCGTATGGCCCGTGCGCTCCAAACTCTAGTGCTCGCTCGCGAGCAGATCATGGCCCCCGTCTTCTCAAGCATCGAGGAGTACCTCGGGCGGAACACCGAGCGATACTACGAGGTACTTGGCGAGGTCGGAGGCGGCCATTGGAATCCGCAGAATGATGCCCGTCCATGGCTGCGGTTCTGCCTCACAGCTCATTACCACCAAGCGAGAACACAACTGCGTCGGATCGAGGAAACCGAGCGCCTCTATGCAGCGTGCTCGGTGATCGCAGAGCAGCACGGTCTGCCTGACCGTGCCATAGGCGTGCTCGTTGAGGCTGCCCACGGGTTCCGCTTGACCCACTCGACATACAAGCTGCTCGTTGAGCTGACCGCGGCGGAGACGGTCTCAACGCTGACCACCAGTCGTGATCTCCGAGCCCTCGTCGACGCGAAGCTACTGCAACCCATCGGCCAAACAAGGGGTCGCTACTACCTGGGTGAACCAAATCTACGCGCCGAACGCGAGCGCATCCGGGCCGAACGCGCGCCAAAGGAGACGAGCGATCCGTTTGAGCTCGCATCCGGGCAACTCACTCTCGCGTTGGATCAAGTCACCCAGTCCGGCGCTGACTCGACGCGAGACTCCGCAGTACCCTCAGAGCCATGCTCGTTCCACTCGCCGTCGGCGGCACCACCGTGATCGGCGCGATCGTTGGCGGTGCGGTGCTGCTGATGGTGCTGCTGATGCGCGCGGAGGCGCGCGATGAGGCCGAGGAAGCCGCACAGCGTGCCGAGCGGCAGGAGCCTCAGTGAACGGTCACGAGCCAGCCTTCTGAGTTACGCACGATCGGTGGATGGATATGCGTCAGCGCCGTGAAGAGGTGCGGTGAGACGTAGACCTCGATGAAGGCCGCGACCACGAGGATCGGTACCGCGATCGCGACCGTCACGACGGTGGCTGCAAGCAACTGCTCCCACTCGCCGCGGCGGCTCGCGATGATCCAGGCGGCCAGCGGCAAGAACAGCGCGATCAGCTCGGGCATCGCGTGCGGTAGCAAGCCGAGCACGAGCAGCGCGGGCGACACCTGCAGGAAGTCTGAGACGCCCGCCAGCGTGTGTCCGATCAGGTATGCCTGCGCGCTCAGCGAGAAGGTGGTTGCGAGCAGCACAAACAAGATCGCGAGACGTCCGCCGTGCTCATGCACCCAGCGCGAGAGGCCCGAGTGATGCTCGGCCTGCAGCGGCAGCGAGCTGCCCGCGATGAAGCCCGCCACGCAGGCCATCGCGTGTAGCGCGAGCACGAGCGAGTTGCTGCGCAGCACGTGTAGCACGTCGCTGAGGTCGCCCACCGCAAAGGGTGGTTGCAGCGTGATGATCTGCTGGTAGCCATGGTCGAGGTAGGCCACCACGAGAACTGCCGCGATCAACCCACCCGCGGCCGCCGCCGAACCAGCCAGCCAGCGCGCCAGCACCGCACCCGGTGCGCTCTGCCAACTGCGCAGCGTCGTGCGCGTGTGGCGCACACCATGGGCGAACGCATAAGCCGACGCATCCATCCCTACCCCATCGGCGGGGCAGCTCGCTACCTGAAGCGCAGCAGCGGCACCAGCCACATTGCCTCGGCAGCGATCCGCCAGGACATCTTGCTCTGTCCCTCCTGGCGATCGCGAAAGACGATCGGCACCTCCACAACCTTGAAGCCGGCCTGCACCGCGCGGTATGTGAGCTCGACCTGGAAGGCATAGCCCTGCGAGCGCACCCCGTCGAAGTGGATCGCCTCGAGCACCTCACGGCGAAAGCACTTGAAGCCGCCTGTCAGATCCTTGACGTGCAGGCCGAGCATCAATCGCGCATAGGTCGAGCCGCCCTGGCTGATGAAGCGGCGCAGCATCCCCCAATCACTCACGCCGCCACCGGGCACATAGCGCGAGCCGAGCGCCAGATCGGCGCCGTCTTTGACCGCCGCCAGCAGCCGCGCGAGGTCGGCGGGGTCGTGCGAGAAATCGCTGTCCATCTCCATCACGTAGCCCGCGCCATGCTCGAGCGCGTGGCGAAAGCCCGCGAGATAGGCCGGGCCGATGCCGTTCTTCTCGGTGCGATGGAGCACTCCCACCCAGTCTTTTTCCACCGCCAGCTCATCGGCGAGGCGTCCCGTGCCGTCCGGTGAGCCGTCGTCGACGATCAGCACGCGAAAGCCGTCCGGCGCCGCCGCCGCGAGCACCTCGCCGGCGGCCTTCACGATCGCCTTCACGTTCTCCGCCTCGTTGTAGGTCGGGAGTATCAGCCAGGGCTCGCCGGACATGGGTCGGCGTACCCTAGAGCGTGAGCCGCCGCGACGGCGCATCGACGCTTCGGCGCCTACTCTGGTGGCCGTGCCCGCGCCCGAGCTATCGAACATCGCGATCGCTGAAGCCTTCGAGGAGCTCGGTGATCTCTATGAGCTCGACGGCGCGATCGTGCACCGTGTGCTCGCCTATCGCAGCGCCGCCAAGGCCGTGCGCGAGGCATCCGTGTCGGTCGCTGCGCTCGCGCGCGAGGGACGCGCAACCGAGATCGCGGGCGTGGGCAAGACGCTGCAGGAGAAGATCCTCGCGCTGCTGGAGACCGGCACGATCCCGGCGAGCGAGAAGCTACGCGCGAAGTTCCCAGCCGGGCTGGTGGCGATCACGCGTCTTCCTGGTCTCGGCGCCAAGCGCGCGCGCCTTTTGCACTCCGAGCTAGGCATCGACTCGCCGGCGGCCCTACGCGAGGCGGCTGAGGCCGAACGGCTGCGTACCGTGCGCGGCCTCGGCGCGAAGTTCGAGGCCGGCGTGCTTGCCGGGCTGGACGCGCTGGACGCCCAGCCCGACGGCCACAGCGCACCGCGCCTGCTGCACAGCCGCGCGCTCGAGCTCGGCGAGGAGCTCGCAGCGGGACTCGAGCGGCTCGGCGCGCCGGGCACGCGCGTGCTGATCGCAGGTTCCGCACGCCGCTGGGCGGACAGCGTCAAGGACATCGACCTGATCGCCGTCACCACGCGCCCTGTGGAGCTCGCCGAGAGCCTTGCGCAGCTCGAGCAGATCGAGTCCGTCTCCTCCGCCGGCAACGCCGGCGCGCGTGCGCGCACGCACTCGGGCGCGGCGGTCGATCTGCGTATCGCAAAGCCCGAGCAGCTCGGCAACCTGCTGCAGCACTTCACGGGCTCCGGCGAGCACAACGCCGCGCTGCGCGAAGCGGCGGTGCGCAAGGGCCTGCACGTCTCCGAGTACGGCATCCTCGACGACGCCACCGGTGCCACCGAGACGTTCGCCTCCGAGCAGGAGGTCTACGCGCGCCTGGGCATGGACTACATCGAGCCCGAGTTGCGCGAGAACCGCGGCGAGCTGGAGGCCGCACGCAAGCACCAGCTACCCGAGCTGATCACCCGCGAGCACATCCGCGGCGATCTGCACAGCCACACGATCGCCTCCGACGGGCACAACACGATCGAGGAGATGGGCCGCGCGGCGCTCGCGCTCGGCTACGAGTACCTCGCGATCACCGACCACTCCGCGAGCCACGGCTTCGGCAACGACGTCTCGCCCGAGCAGCTGCGCCGCCAGATCGAGCTCGTGCACGAGGTCAACGCGCGTCTGGACGGCATCGAGCTGCTCGCGGGCAGCGAGGTCAACATCCTCCCCGACGGCTCGCTGGACTACGAGGATGAGCTGCTCGCCGAGCTCGACTGGTTGATCGCGAGCGTGCACACCTCCTTTGCGATGTCAGAGCAGGCGATGACCGAGCGCATGATCACGGCCATCGAGCACCCCCTCGTGCGCGCCATCGCTCACCCCACCGGCCGCCTGGTCGAGCGCCGCGCGCCCTATGCGCTCGACCTCGACGCGGTCTTCGCCGCAGCGGCGCGCACCGAAACGATGCTCGAGCTCAACGCCAATCCCAACCGTCGTGACCTCTCAGACATCCATGCCCGCGCCGCCGCGCAGGCGGGCGTGTCGCTTCTGATCGACTCCGACGCGCACCGCACCGCGACGCTTCAGAACATGCGTTGGGGCGTGGCCACCGCACGGCGTGCCTGGCTCACGAAGGAGCAGGTCGCGAACACTCGACCCTGGAAGGAGCTGCGCCGCTAGGCCCCGCCGATCCACAAGCCCGGACAGATCCGACTTCTTGACATGTCCAACCTCGAGGAATAGCGTCGCATGAGTGCTCATCGGCGGCGAGCGTGAGATGCACCGCGACGGCGAGCTGCCACCCGGGCCGCGCCTTCCCAAGTCTGTTCAAGCGCTGCTTCGCATCTGGCGTTATGAAGGGTTCAGCGCGCGCGGTCACGCACGCTACGGAGACACGTTCACCGTGCGTATCGGCGGGCTGGAGCCGGGCGTGCTCACCTGCGACCGCGACGCGATTCGTCGCCTCTACACCGGCGATCCGCTCGTCAAGCGCCACGGCAACGATCTGCTGCGCACGCTCGTGGGCGATCAATCGGTCATGGTGCTCGATCCCCCAGCGCACCTCACGCGGCGCAAGCTCGTCTCACCCCCCTTCCACGGCGAGCGCGTGCAGGCCTATGCGCGCCTGATGGAAGCACTGGTCGCGGAGACCTTGGCGCCGCTGCGACGCGGCGAGGAGATCACGGTGCAGCCGATCGCCCAAGAGCTCACGCTCGAGCGTGATCATGCAAGCGGTGCTCGGCATCAACGACCCCGCGATGCACAGCCGGCTAAGCGGGATCTTCGATGCGCTCAACACACCGCTCAACGCGATCGCCCTGTTCGTTCCGGCGCTTTCGCGCCGCGCGCGCTGGAACCTGCTCTCTGCGCGCGCCTGGCGCCTGAAAGACGAACTGGACGCCCTCCTGCTCGCTCAGATCGCCGCAGCACGTAGCGATGCGCGGCTCGACCAACGCGAGGACATCCTCGCGGGCATGCTCCGTGCCAAGGATGCTGACGGGAACGGCCTCAGCGACGAGCAGCTGCGCGACGAACTGATCACGCTGATCATCGCCGGGCACGAGACGACCGCCACCGCGATCGCCTGGGGAGTGGAGCTGCTCCTGCGCAACCCCGCCATGATGGCCGACGCGCGCGAGGGCGATGAGGCCTACCTCGACGCGCTCGTCAAGGAGATCTTGCGCATTCGCGCGCCGGCGCCGATCGCCGGAGCGCCGCCAGATGCTCGAGCCGTTCACGATCGGCCGCTGGAGCATCCCCGCGAACGTGCCGATCATCGTCGACGCGCACGCCGTGCACAACGATCCCGAGACTCTTCCCCGAACCGCGCCGCTTTCGGCCAGAGCGCTTCCTCGCACGCATCCGCCGAGGGCTACTCCTTCCTCACCTTCGGCGGCGGCGCGCATCGCTGCATCGGCGCCGCGCTCGCGCAGCTCGAGATCAAGATCGTGCTGCGCGAGCTCCTTCGCGGCTGGATCTCGTGGCGACATCCTCGCGCCCCGCCACCGCGGTGCCACGCGGCCCGACGCTCGCTCCTCGCGGAGGCGTACGGGTGCGCGTCGCAGGTGTCCGCGCCGCCCACACCTAGCTGCAGCGCGATGCCCTCTCAGCTCAGCAGCCGCGGCAGCAGCTCCTCGGCCACTCGCCGTTCGATGGCCGCCGTGCCAAACGGCTTTAGCAGCGCGGCCGCCCGCGCCGCATAGTCGCTGAGCGGCTCCTCGAGCGCAGCTCGCAAGGCCGTCGCGAGGTCCACGCTAACGAGCCGCCCATCGAGCTCACGCGCGATCGCAAGGGCCGCATATGGGCCCGGCGCGGGCGTGGTCACGAGCTGGCAGCCCTCTGCGAGCGCCTCCAGCTGAGCGATGCCGTAGTCCTCGCGCCGGGGAGCACGACGAACACGCGACTGCGGCGAAGCAGCGCGCGGTACTCCTCACGAGGAAGTGGGCCGACACTGCGAACGCGCGCGCCGCCGGCCGCAAGGCCGGCCTTTCTCAAATCATCCTCGCTCGCGCCCGCCACGAGCAGCTCTCCCGGACCCCCCGCATCTTCGCCGCACACCGCTCGCCACGCAGCGAGCACGCGGTCGAGGCCCTTCTTCTGAGGGTTGGCCGCGTAGGTGATCGCCGCGATGTCGCGTTCTGCGGACGTCGGCCCCGAGCGCTCCACCGCCACGGGCAACACGAGCGCGCGCTGCGCCGCTGCGCCGCTGTCTGAGAGCTCCGCGATCGCGCCCTCGCTCCAGGGCAAGAGCAGTGGCGCTTCGCCCATGCGTCTGCGCTCGAGTGGACGCTGCCAGAGGCCGTGCCTGCCTTGGCGGTTGCCCGCCGAGGGCGCGTCGAAGCGGATCGCGCCCTTGCGTGGCCAGAAAAGCGCCGCGGTGGCGCTCGAGTAGATGATCGCCCGCGGCTGCAGCCGCGCCAGCGCCTCCTGCGCCGCCACGCGCGCGGAATGCGCCCAGCCGAGGTCCGTCAGCATCAGCGTGCGCATCGGTCTCGCTCGCTTTGCTCGCGCGATCGCCACGCTCGCGCCCGCGCGCTCGATCGCGCCCGCCAACTGCTCGTCGGCCACGCGCAAGCCCTGCGTGGAGCCGAGCGAGACGATCAGCACCTCGACGGGCACTTGCCCGTCACCAGCCGGGGCCATCTAGGTGACGGCGCCGTTCACGCGCTCTGGCCGTGACGCCGCGAAGCCCGGCGTGCGCACCAGCGACATCGGTCGCACCGGCGATGTGCGCTGCACGTAGAAGGCCGCGCCGTCGCGCTCCTCGATCGCCGCCACCGCGCTGTCCTGACGCCGCCAGGCGAGCGCCCAGATGATCGCGAAGCCCGCCCCGATACCCGAGATCTGCGGCGCCAGGAAGGCGAGGCCCGCGGAGAGCGCCGTGAACAGCAAGAGCGGCCACAGCCTGTTCAGCAAGATCGCGCTCGGGTGGTGCTCCGGCAGCGTGGTGCTCGCGCGCGCGCTCGCCAGCAGGCGCGCGATCGGCGGGTTGGTTTGCGCGCGGCGCCCCAACCGCAAGCCCACGAGCGTCGCGATCACCCACCAGCCCACCGCGATCGGCACGAGGTAGCGATTGCCTTCCGTGCTCGTCGCCACCGCCAGCACCGTCACGGTCGCGAGCGCCGTTGCCGCGCCCGCGCTCAACAGCACCGTGGTCCTGAGGAAGTCCACGAAGCGCACGGAGCTAGAGCAGCGCCTCGAGCAGGCCGCGCACGCCGCTCGGCCCGTCGAGGACCATGTCCGCTTCGCGCGCGAGCTCGGGGGGCGCTTCATCAGAGCTCACCGCCACACACAGCGCGCTCGCGAGCTCGCCCTCCGCGACCAGCTCACGCAAACCGCGGAACGCGTCGAGGTCCGTGGTGTCATCGCCCACGTAGAGCGCCGCGCGCGCGCGGCCGCCGTGCAGCAGCGCCGCGATCCCCAGCCCCTTGTCGAGCACCACCGGCGGGCGCACCTCGAGCACCTTGCGCCCCCAATGCACCGTCAAGCCCTCCTGCTCAGCGCGCTGAGCGATGTCTTTCACAGCCGCTGCCGCAGCTTCTTCGTCGGGCGCACCGCGCCAGTGGAAGCCCACGATCGCGTCCTTGTCCTCACTGCGCACGCGCAGCCGCTGGTACTCCGCCGTGTAGACGCGCGCCGCGAACTCCTTCACGCGCGCCGTCCACGCCGCCAGCTCATCGTCCACCTCCGGGCGCGTAGCGCCGGGGCGCAGCAGTTCGCCGCCGTGGTTGCCCACGTAGGCGATCGTCCCGATCGCCACGATCTGGCGCGCCGTCGCAGCTCGCCGGCCGCTCACGCAGCCCACCACCTCGTAGCGCTTCGCGATCTCGATCAAAAGCGTTCGCGTCGCCTCGGGCACGTGCGCGTCCGCCGCGTGGCGCACGATCGGCGCGAGCGTGCCGTCGATGTCGAGCAGGATGGCGGCATGAGCTGGATCGCTTCGAAGCGGCTCGAGCGCCTCCACGAGCGTTGCAGCGGGGGACACGGCGTCTAGTATGGCGCGCATGGAGGCTCGCCCGCCCGTTCGCACGCGTGCTTGCTGAGCACACCTCCAGGCGTCCGCTGAAGCTCGCGCTGATCGGCACGCTCGCAGGCCTCTTCAGCGGCCTTTTCGGCGTCGGCGGCGGCAGCGTGATCGTGCCGCTGCTCGTGCTCTGGCTCGGCTATGAGGAGCGCAGCGCAACCGCCACCTCGCTGGCCGCGATCGTCTTCATCGCCGCCTTCGCCGCCGCCGTGCAAGGCCTCTACGGCAACGTCGACCTGCGTGACGCCGCGCTCGTCGGCGGTCCCGCGGTCGCCGGCGTGCTGATCGGCACCTGGCTACAACAGCGCCTGCAGGCGCGCGTGATCTCGCTCGCCTTCGCTGCCGTGCTGATCGCGAGCGCCGTCGAGCTTGTGCTCAAGTGATCGGCGCGATCGCCATCGGTCTCGCCGCCGGCGTCGTCGCGGGCCTGCTCGGTGTGGGCGGTGGCGTGCTGTTCGTGCCCGGCCTCGTCCTCTTCCTCGGCCTCGGCCAGCACCAGGCCGAGGCCACCTCGCTGCTCGCGATCGTGCCCGTCGCGATCGTGGGCACCTACCGACAGGACCGCTACGGCAACGTGCGCCGCTCCGACGCGCTCACGCTCGGCCTCCTCTCCGTCGCCGGCGCCGGCGCGGGCGTGGCGCTGGCCAACTCCCTCTCCGGCGCATTCCTGCGTGACGCCTTCGCCGCGCTGATGGTGCTCGTCGCTGCACAACTGGTGCGGCCCGCGACGGGAGCCGTAGCCTGCGCGGCTAGACTGGAGAGACACATGGGACTCGACAACCCACTTCACATCGCCTTCCTGGTCGTGATCCTCTGTTGGTCTTCGGCGCCGTCGCCTGCCCGAGATCGGGCGCTCGCTCGGTAGCGGCATGCGCGAGTTCAAGGACTCGATCAGCGGCGAGAGCAAGCAGCAGCCGACCCAGCCCACGCTCAGCCAGGTCCCCGCGCCACCGCCGCCGCCCGCCTCCTCACAGCAGGCCGCCGAGGCCTTCGGCACGCCCGTGTCTGAGCAGGCGCCGGTCGAGCCTACGCGCCAGGCCTAGCCGGGCAGCGCGTTCGCGGTCCCTCAGCCGCGGTGGTGAATGACGCCGCTGCGCACCACTTCGAAGGCCGCACCCGGCACGCGCTTGATCTGTTCCAGATCCGCATCGTTCCAACGCGGGTCCGGCGCGCCCGTGATGTACCACGAGGAGCCGTTGTCCGCCACGATCAGGCCGTAGCGCTTGAGCGCGCGCAGGATCACCAATGACTCGCCGTGGAAGCCGCTCAGCGAGTAGCTCGCCTTCAGGCGCAGCCGCAGCCCCATGGGCGGCAGGCTCGGGTCGGGGTTGCTCGAGGCGAGGTGCGTCGCTGGGTGGATGTAGCCACTCTGCGTCGCTGAGACAGTCATGCGCAGCGCGTGTTCGATGCGCCCCGCGCGTACCTCCGGGTAGCGCACTAGCAGCGGCAGGATCGGTAGCCCCGCCGCATCCGCTGAGGTCCAGCCTTCGGGGCGCAGCGCGTTGCTGCGCAGGTTGAAAACCGCGCCCGAGCCAGCTTCCCAGCCGCTGCCCTGGCGCTGTGCGGAGTAGAGCTCATAGACCCGGCAGCTCCCCTGTTGGAGCACGAGCACGTGCCTATCGCCAGCTTCCCCCGCGCCCTCGATCGGCGCTGCCAGTGGGATCGGGTAAGGGCCTGGGTCTGATTCTTCGCCGTATTCGCTGAAGCGGATCGGCACCTTTGGCTGCTGCGCGCCCACAACCGTGTAGGGAATCCCGTAGGCCGGGTTTGAGCCGAAGTCCGGGTGCAGGTGCCCGCTCAAGCCGATGCTTGCGATGTAGCGCGCCGAGTTGGGGTCCACCGGCGCATGCGAGATGTCGCGGTTGAGCGAGTTGCGCGCCGGAAATAGCGGGCAGCCATACTCGCTCGGCCTGTGCTGCTTGGGGGCGCGCGACGCGGCCGACGCCGACGCCGACGCGCGTCTGAGCGTGATCCGCACGCTGCTCGGTGCCACGCCGCCTGAGCTGAAGCGGATGTTGGCCCAGACCACGAGCCTGCGCCGGTGCGCCAGCAGCCGACGCGCGTGCGCGCTCAGCCTGACCTTGACCCTGCCGGTGCTACCTGCTTTCAGCGCGAAGCGCGCCGCGCCGTAGCTGAGCGACTTGGAGCTTGCCGGCCCGCGGCGTGCGGCTATCGCCGGCTTGCTCTGCAGGGTGAGGAGTCCCGCGCAGTCAAGCACGAGACACTGCAGAGGGATCGTGGCAAGCGGTCCGCGCACAGTGATCGCCACCGTTGCCACCGCGAGCGCCGCAGCGGGACGGCGCGCCAAGGCAAACTGGTTCAGTGCCACACCCGGAGCGCCGCCGCCGGGGCTCGTGCCGACTCCCCCCGGCGCCGCTCCAGATGGTGGTCCGCCGGCCGGAGGAGCTGTCCCGGGGCGCGTTTCGAGGTCGGCGTTCATCAGCATCTCGGCTCCGGTGGGGCTCGCCGACACCGCCAGCGCAGAGGAGCTCGGCGCCGGGAACGTCGTTGAAGTAGGCGACGGGTAGAAGCCGCCATCTTTGCTCTGTTCATCAACGAAGGCCGGGATCGGCACGTTGGGCGCGAGGATCGAGATCGCGAGAAAATCGCCCGCTGCCGTGCTCGTCAGATCTGACTGTGGTGGCGTTGCTTCCTCGAGCATCCGCAGCGCACTCGTGACGGTGGTGATCGTCTTGGCCTTCGCTTCAAAGACAGGGCCGTAGGCCTCGACGAAGCAACAGCTGAAGAAAGGGTGTTCGGGATCGCCGGCCTTGTTCTGGTAGAGCGAGCGCATCACCACAACCTGCATCTGCCCACCTACCGCGCCGGCCTTCACGCGCACCGCGGTCACCGTGCCGGTCGCGGGCGCATAGAAGCTTGCTCCGGGCGCGGCGGAGAACCACGTACACGAGGAGCTGATCACGAAGGAGGGGTAGAAGCCTTCGCCGCAGATCGCGGGATCGTTGGCTTCCGCGCTCAGATCAGCGCCAAAGCTCGTCCTCGCCGCCAACGCGCCCGCCGGCATGCCACCAAGCGCGAGCGCTGTGACGGTGGCGAGCAGCGGAGCCCTCAGCATCCTGCGCACGCTTCGATGCTAGCCGCCACCCAGGCGGGATCGGCTCAGCCGAACGCGCCTCTTCCGCACCCAGAAAAATGCTACCTACGTCGTCCAGCCTCCACTACGTCGGATCGCCGTAGTCGAGCATCGCGGGGCGCGCCTCCTCGCGCAGCGGCGCGCCGCAGTGCCAGCAGAAGGCTGCGCCGCGGCTGTGGACCGCGCCGCAGGAGCGGCATTGGCCGTGGATCCCCGCCTCGGCGCTCGCGAGCAGGCGCTGCACCTCGTCGAGCTCGGCGTCTGCGGCCTGTAGCTCGGCGGCTCGTCGCGCGAGCACGTCGAGACGGTAGTGATCGCGCACGGCCATCTCATAGGTCAAGCCACCGAGATCCCACGTCAGCTCGGCGACGCGCGACGCGAGCTCGCGGCGGCGGCTACGCAGCTCGGCCAGCGAGCCCGCTGGTGCGGTTGTGAGCGTGCTCATCAGCGGACTTCGATCGGCTGCGTGCCGAGCGCGTTGATTTCTTCCTGGTGCTTTTTGCCGGTCGTCTTCGTCAGTTTCTTCAACTTCGTCGGGGTGACCGTGACGGGCTTGGCAGGAGGAGCTCTTTCAGCTTTCGTTTCTTTGGCCGCTTCCTTCGATCCTTCGGCTTCTTCCTTTGCGCTCGCTTTCGCTTCCGCAGGCGCCGCTGAGCTCGCGCTGGTGGTGCTCGTCGGTCTCACCGCCGACGGTGCGGCGAGGCCCGTAAGCCCCTTCACTTCAACGACCTGCTTGGCGGGCACCTTGTTGCTCTGCGTCGCCCAGTGTCCGACGAGCAGGCCGACGAGCAGGCACAGGAGCAACACCGCGAAGAGCCCGAGCAGCCCCGAGTAACGGCGCAGCCATCCGTTCGGCCCCGGCTCGAAGATCGGCAGGTATCCGGAGGCGCCGAGCTCGATCGTGTTCGGCGTCGCCCAGCTCGGCGGCGGTGGCGGCGCGGCTGCCTCGGGACGCTCTTGGAGCACATCGAGAAAGGCCAGGCGCACGGGCGAGCATGGCTGCCCGCAGGTCAGGCAGTAACGCTGGTCGGCGGCGAGCGCAGCGCCACAGCTGGTGCAGGTGGCAGCTGCCGGCTCTGAGGCGACGGGCATCAGGCTCACGTTGCTCACGAGATGCTCATCCGGCGTTCGGGATAGGGCTGAGCTCGATCTTCGCCCCCGCCGGGTTGCCGACGAACACCATCTGAAAGGCGACCGAAGCGCCCTGTCGCGCGGGCACTGCACCGACGACCGCACGACCCGCGGCCACGACGCGTCCGCCGCGCACCGCTACGCCGGACACCGGCACTTTGCTCTGCCCGCTGCTCGAGCGGTTGACGAGGCTCGCGCTGAGCGTCGAGACACCGCCTTCGCGCACGCTGCCCCCGGCGCTCGTGGCGAGCTCGGCAAGAGCGCCCGCGCCTGCCTTCGACCCCGACCCAACGCGCAGCTTCGCAGCGAGCGCCGGCTGTGAGGTGAGGACCTGATCGTCGACCCACCAGGCGCTCTGATGCGCTCGTAGCAGCGCGATCCGCTGCAGTGACGCTTCGACTCCTGCGGCTTCGTTGGAGTAGAGAAGCTTGCCGCCCTTGCCCGTCACGTTCACGAGCAGCGGCACGTTCAGCTGGGCGCGCGATGAGGTGTTCGTGAGCTTCGCCGCGACCGCGAGACGTCCGGCGTCGCTGAGCAACGTGACCTGCGATACGCGCACGCTGTGGTTGGTCTTGCCGAGCTTCAGCGCCGCTCCAGCTGCCGGAGCCGCCCGGGCTTGCGCGGCGATCTTCGCGCTTTCCTGCTCGGTGCTCTGGCAGGCGGCAGCGCTGATGCTCAACAGTCCACAGCCGGCCACCGCAAGCCACCGCCTCACAGCTCCAGGCCGCACGACGCGGCCCGGCGCTCGACGCTCATCCGAACGCTCCGCTGACGTAGTCGCGCGTGCGCGTCGCACGCGGTTCCTCGAAGACCTCCGCGGTGCTCCCGTACTCGACGAGGTCGCCGAGATACATGAAGGCGACCTTGTCTGCGACGCGGTGGGCCTGCGCGAGGTTGTGCGTCACGACGACGACCGCCAGATCACGACGCAGCTCGCCGATCAGCTGCTCGATCGTGTTCGTGGAGATCGGGTCCAGCGCGCTGCACGGCTCGTCCATCAGCAACACCTCCGGCCGCGGCGCGATTGCACGGGCGATGCACAGCCGCTGCTGCTGACCGCCGGAGAGGCGCAGCGCAGGGCGATCGAGGTCGTCACCGACCTCCTCATAAAGACCGGCGCGCTGTAGCGCGTCGATGACCAGCGGCTCGAGCTCGCGCCTGCGCGGACGCCTGCGCGACTGTTCGCGCAGCGCGAAGGCCACGTTGTCGAAGATCGACATCGGGAACGGGTTGGGCTGCTGGAAGACCATCGCCACGCGCGAGCGAAGCGTCGTGTCGGCGAGCTCGTGGATGTCCTCCCCGTCGAGCATGATCCGCCCGCTGCGCACCGCGCTGGGGGTCAGCTCGGTGAGGCGGTTGAGCGTGCGCAAGAGCGTCGTCTTGCCGCAGCCCGACGGCCCGATCAGCGCCAGCACCTCGCCCTGGTGGATCGACAGCGACACCGACTTCACGGCCTGCTTGGCTCCGTAGTCGATGCTCACCCCCTCCAGGCGCAGGCGCTCCGGCCCGGTAGAGGAGGAGGCTCTAACCGCCTCACGCTGCTGTGGTGGCGCGACGGGAACCGGCGCGCGGTCGAGCACGATCGTGCGCACGGGAGGAATCGACGGCGTCTTAGGTGCGATCAGCGGCTCGCGCTCGGGAAGGTCCTCGAAGGCGTCCATGGTTATGTTCGGAGGATCGAGCAGCATCTCATCGGGGCTCATCGGCATATTCTCCATCGAACTTGTCGGACACTTTCTTCATCAGAACAATGAGATTAGCGCTCCGACGTGTGCTTGTAAAGCGCTTGCGCGGCTCACACGATCGCCCCCGCCGCGGTCAGCCCGGTCGCATCCGCCTGCGAGCGCCCGATGCGATCGACGAGCAGGTTCAGCGCGAGCACGAACGCGAGCAGCACGAACGCGGCTGCATATGCCTTCTGTGGCGCAGCGCCTTCGCCGGCTGGCGAGTTGTCATAGACGTAGCTCGTGAGCGTCGAGCCGGTCCCCCGCAGCAGGCCGAGCACCGGCACCGAGCCCTCCGATTCCAAGCGCAGCGACTCACCGAGCAGCAGCACGACGATCGCGGTATCGCCGATGATGCGGCTGACGCCGAGCGTGACGCCGGTGGCGATGTTCGAGCGCACGCTCGGCAGAAGCACGCGGCGAATCGTCGCGATCCGCGTCTTACCCAACGCGTAGGCCGCCTCGCGCATATGCGCCGGCACCGCTTGCAGGCCGTCGCGGGTTGCCGTGAACAGCGGCGGCAGCGCGATCAGCGACATCATCGCGCCGGCCGCGATGAAGGAGCGTCCGAACACGCCGCCGCTGGAAGCGGTGAACGAGAAGGGCGCGAACAGGTGCAGCTGGAAGATCGCCAGACCAAACAGCGCGATCACGATGTCGGGCGTGCCGGCGACGATCTCGATGCTCGACTCGACCACACGAGCCACCCAGCTCGGGCGCCCGTACTCCGAGATCCACAGCGCGCTCGCCACGGCGAGCGGGATCGCGAGCGTGATGCCGATCAAGGTCAGTAGCGCCGTCCCGATCAGCGGGTCGAGAAAGCCTCCCGTGCCGCTTTGGCTGGTGCTGACCGCGGGCCGCGACACGAGCAGGCCCGGGCGCAGATACTGAACGCCGCGCGCGCCCATGTAGATCACGATCGCGGCCGCGATGATGCACAGCCCCAGCCCGGCTATCCAGGCGCAGGCGAGCACCAGACGATCGCCCCAGCGCCAGCTCAGCGGCGAGGAGCGCCTCCCCGGACCACTGCGCCGAGGAAGCTCGAGCTGCGAGCGCGACTGCGCGAGCGCGTTCATCCGCGCACCTTCTGCGGAGGCACGAACGTGCTCATCCGCGCACCCTCTGCGGAGGCACGAACGTGCTCATCCGCGCACCTGATATCTACGCAGCGGCAGCTTGATCAGGTAACCGGCGATCGACAGCACCAGCGCTGAGAACAGAAGCAGCAGCGCGAGCGCGTAGAGCGTCGATGAGAGCGCAGGCGCACCAACGCCTTCGTGGTAGTCGACGATCGCCGAGGCCAGCGTGCGCAACGGCTCGAAGAAGAAGATCACGCCATCGATCGGCTTCGGCACAAACGAGCGTGAGCCGGAGACCATCGAGATCATGATCGCCTCGCCGAGCGCCCGCGCGGTGGCGAGCACGACCGCAGCGACGATCGCCGGACGCGCCGCGCGCACCGTCACGGCGAGCATCGCGCGCACGGGGTTGACGCCGAGCGCGATCGCTCCCTCGCGCCATGAGTTGGGCACCGCCACAAAGGCCTCGCAGATCAGCGCGACCATGATCGGCGTGATCATCACGGTGAGGATCACGATCGTCACCAGCAGACCCGCGCCGGTTAGCTCGACCACGTTCTGCACCGAGCTCTTCTCCGCCCCCGTGATCAGGTGATTGCCGACGAAGGGCACGAGCACGAGCACGCCGATCAAGCCGTAGATGACCGACGGCACCGAGGCCAGCACGCGGATCACGGGAATCGCGATCCGGCGCAGCCTCCTCGGCGCGAGCTCGACGATGAAGATCGAGGACAGCAGCGCGACCGCAAGCCCGCACACGACAGCCGCGGCGGTGCTCAGCAGCGTGCCGTAGAGAAACGGCCATGCGCTCAGCTCATAGACCGAGGCGGCAGCATGCTGGTCGGTTGCCTGCATGTTCGCGATCTGTGTTTCTAGGTTGCCGCTGGCGCCCAACCAGTCCAGCCCGTTGTGCTGAAAGATCGGCCACGCGTGCACGGCGACAAACACGAGCATCGCCACCACGAGCACGGCGAGCAGCAACGACACCGCGCCGAGCGTGAGCTCGGCGCGGTGGTCAGGCCAGGGGCTACGAATGCGTCTCAGCACCGTTGCCTAGCTGATCGGAATCCACTGCGTGTTGATGATCTTGCGGGCCGCAGCTGAGTGCACGATCCAACCGATGAACGCTGAGGCGACCCCTGTGGCCTTGCCTTTTGTCACCTCATAGAAGCGCGCCACGCCGGCGTACTGACCGGAGACGGCGTTGGGCTTGTTGCACCCGACACCGTTCAGCGCAACTGGGTTCACCCCGCCTTTGTCTGACTGGTAGTTGGAGACGAACCCGATTGCGTTGGGGTCGTTTTCGACCTGCTGACGCATCAGACCCTCGGATGGCTCTTCGGCAGCGATGCTCGAAACCTTCTTGTTTTCCATCAAGAGCGTCTGGAAGCTGGTGAGCACTCCGGCGACCGAGGTGCGGCTGATCAGGTCGATCGTGCCTGTCGCGGTCGCGCCCGGCACCGCGCTCCAGGCGCGCGTCTTGCCGGTGAAGATCGAGATCACCTGCGCTCCGGTGAGATTCGCGAGCGGGTTTGCTTTGTTGGTGATCACACAAATCGCGTACTTGGCGATCGGATAGAAGACGAGCCCGTGATCACTTTCGAGCGGGTCACGGGACACGTCACCGATCGTTGAGGCGCCCGACATCACATTGTTGACACCAACCTGCGCGCCGCCTTGAGTGATCTTGAAGCGGACCTTGTTGGGGTGAAGTTTCACGTACTTCTGCGCAAGCAGCTGCACGAGCGGGTAAGACGCGGTGGCCCCACTGATCGTGACCCTGGTGATCGCCGAGGCGGCCGCAGGCGCCGCGACCCCGAGCACACCGGCCGCAGCGAGGGCGACGGAGAGACGACGGATGCGATGCATGGATTGAGGTTCCCTTTCTGGTGAATTTCGCCGGTCGATTGACAGCAGCAAGCAGCCAACCTATCATAATCTCGATAGATTTGATCAAGAAAGGGGTTTTTGTGCGAAACTACCCGCTCGATCAAACACGAAACCCATGTCCGAGACCTCCAACCCCACCACGCCCCAGCACCCGGCCGCACCCGCGACCCGGTCACATCGCCTGCCCTCTGCGCGTGCGAGCGCACTGCTCGCGATCGTCATGCTCGCCCTCGGCGTCGCCGTTGGCGGCGCGATCGGACCTGCTCCCGAGAACTCCTACGCGGGCAGCCCCGAGAGCATCGTGCAACGTCTCCCACAGCTGATCGCGCTGCTCGCGAGCCGGACACCAGCGCCGAGCACCCCTATACAGAGCACATCGGTCCAAACCCCCACGGCCGTGCCGGCAGCGGCTCCCCCCGCCACGCCCGCCGCAACGACTTCGGCGCAACCCGCAGCAGCCGCTGCGCCGAGCACCGTCTCAGCCCCATCACCGACAGAACCCAGCACGCCATCTGGCACCAGTCCCGCGAAGCAGTCAAAGCTCCCCGCGATCACGAACGTGTGGCTGATCGAGCTCGCCGGCAGCGGTTTCGGCGAAGCCAAAGCACAGCCGGCCGCCGCTCCCTACATCAGCGGCACGCTACTGCCCGCGAGCACGCTGCTGAGCGGCTGGTCGGCGCTCAGCGCCAGTGCCTTCGCGAGCGCGGCGGCGCTCGCCGAACCGCCGGCGCCCGGCGCGACGCCGCCGCTCATGCACTCGATCGTTCAGCCGCCCTGCCCCGAAGGAGCCGCCGGCGCAGCCTGCGCACCCGGTAGCTCCGGCCAGCTGACCGCCGCCGATGAATTCCTGAAGACCACCCTTGCCACGATCACGGGCACGCCGAGCTACCGCGAACACGGCCTGATCGTGATCACCTTCGCGACGGTCGCGCTCGCCTCTCAGGCGGGACTTCCCGCGAGCACCTCGAGCGCGACGCTCACCTACGAGCCGCCGGCCGGCGTCGCGCTGCTCTCACCATTTGCGAAGGCGGGCTCCTCAACGGCCACCTTCAACGCTGCTTCACCCAGACAGAGCCTCGAAAAGCTCCTGCACTGATCCACCCACAACAACGACACGAACGGAGAACCCGTTGTACGCATCTCAATCAGCCCACCGTAAAGCCGCACCGTGGCTCATCGCGATCGTGGGCTGCTTTGCCCTGCTGCTCGCGACGCCGGCTCTGAGCCGCGCCGATGAAGCGAACCCCAACAACTACAGCTGCCTCGGCAGCCTAGCTGCGGGTTCACCCGAAGAAGGCTCAGACGAACAGCAGGTCAAGTACAGCTTCTACTGCAACGGGCCCATCACCGGCTACCAGCTGGCGGCACAGGTCCCCCTCACGGGCATCCAAAGCCCGCCGCTCGTAACCGACCTCGCCGCCGCACCCAACCCGCTGAAGGACACCTTCTCCTGCTCGGGTGAAGTGCCTGGCTACGCGCTGAACTGCGTCGGTGTCGCGACCAAAGCCGGCTATGAGGCAATCACCGGTCAGTTCGCGATCGGCACCAAGCTGTGCGCCGAGCCACGTGTCGACGCGCTCCTGACGGTCACCTACGCCTACCTTGAAAAGGGTGCGATCACACAGGCGATCGCCGGTCCGATCGATCTCGGCCGCCCCAAAGGCTGCCCGCCCGACGCGTACTCCGGTGGCACGCGCCTGGAACCGAAGCCACTGATCAAGAGCCACAAGAAGGCCACCAAGAAGCGCAAGGCGCACAAGAAAGCCACCGCTAAGAAAGCGACCCGGCAGCACCACTAGTCCAAGCGCGCGGGGCGACGTCAGGCGTGCAAGCGCAGGACGTCGCCCGCTCCTTCGCGCTTGCGGCTAGAGCATGCTCGAGGTCATGCGCTCGATCTCCGCGATCGAGGTGAGACCTTCGCGAACCTTCTGCAATCCATCGTCGCGCAACCGGCGCATGCCTTCCCGCTCAGCGACCTCGACCATCGAGTCGACTGATGCGCGCTCGAGGATCAGCGCGCGGATCGGCTCACTGACGCTCATCACCTCATAGATGCCCACGCGGCCGCGGTAGCCGGAGTTCGAGCAGCGCGAGCAGCCAACAGGCTCGAAGACCTCCGCACCAGAGAGCCCGTGCTCTGCGAGCACCGACTCGGCGACGTTTTGCGGGCGCTTGCAGTGCGGGCAGAGCATGCGCACGAGCCGCTGCGCCACGATGCAGTCGACGGCGGAGGAGACGAGGAAGGGCTCGATGCCCATGTCGATCAGCCGCCCGAGCGCGCTCGGCGCGTCGCGCGTGTGCAGCGTGGAGAGCACGAGGTGTCCGGTGAGCGCGGCCTCCACCGCGATGTGCGCGGTCTGACGGTCGCGGATCTCACCGACCATGATCACGTCGGGGTCAGCACGCAGCATCGAGCGCAAGCCGACGTCGAAGGTCACGCCCGCCTTCGGCGCGATCTGCATCTGCTTGATGCCCGCGATGCGCTGCTCAACGGGGTCCTCGATCGTGAGGATGCTGCGCTCGCCGTCGTTGAGGGCGTTCAGCGCTGTGTAGAGGGTCGTGGACTTGCCCGATCCGGTCGGACCGGTCACGAGCACGGCGCCGTTGGGCCGGTTGATCGCGATCGAGAAGCGCTGCTGCTCCTCCTCCTGCATGCCGAGCGATTCGAGGTCGTCAACCACGACGCCTGCGTCGAGGATGCGCATCACCACGCCCTCGCCGTTGACGAGCGGCAACGTCACGACGCGAATCGCGACGCGGCGACCGTCGACGGTCAGCGCGAAGCGGCCGTCCTGGGGCACGCGTTTCTCGGAGATGTCGAGGTCGGACATGATCTTGATACGCGAGACGACCGCCGTGGCCATCTTGCGCTTGACGGTCGCCGCGGGCGTGAGCACACCGTCGACGCGGAACATCACGCGCGTGTCGCCCTCCTCGGGGTTTACATGGATATCGGAGGCGCCCTGCTGCACGGCCTGCGCGACGA
Organism: uncultured Solirubrobacterales bacterium; assembly: GCA_963785435.1. Lineage (GTDB taxonomy): Bacteria > Actinomycetota > Thermoleophilia > Solirubrobacterales > Solirubrobacteraceae > Palsa-744. The sequence goes on along the minus strand of CAWAVE010000005.1, from coordinate 409,028 downwards.
TCGAGTGCACGAGCTTGATGATCGGCGCACCATCGTCGGCCTCATCGAGCGAGAGGTTCTGCTCGGCGTCTTTGTCCTCGTCCTCGTCGACGATGTCTTCGATCGACTCGTCCATGCGCACGAGTCGCGTGAGCAGCAGGTTGAGGTCCTCGACGGAGGCGGCCGCGGGGCGAATCCGCCGGCCGGTCATCATGCCGATGTCGTCGATCGTGAGTACGTTCGTGGGGTTGGCCATCGCCAACAGCACAGCGCCATCGTCGGTGAAGCCCACAGGCAGCGCCTGGTAGCGCTTGGCGCTCTCGGCGCTCACGAGGCTCGTCGCGCCGACGTCGAGGTCATAGACGGACAGGTCTACGAAGTCCAGGCCAAAGCGCTCGGCGACCACGCGCGCGAGCTGATCGTGGCGCAGGACGCCGCGCTCCACCAGCACGAGGCCCGTCGGCCGACCCTGCTCGCGCGCAGCGGCGACCGCCTCCTCGACAGCCGCGCGGTCGGCAAAGCCGAGGTCGACGACCACTTCGCCGATCATCCGTGTCGAGCGCCCCGGGTTCTTGGGGGATACAGGCCGGTGGCGTTCGCGTTTGACTCGCGCGGGCTCTGCCGGCGGTCGTCTGCAAGCGCGCTCGCGGTTGCGGCGCCGTCTCTATCGAAGGTGGAGCTCTCGCTCATCACCGCTTCCTATCGGCAGCGCAACGCCTCGCCTTGACACGGATTGAGGAGGTTTTTAGGAAGCGAGTCCGGGCGCGCCGTGCTCCAGCGCCCCCTTCACCTGTGCATCGAGCGCGTTCAGCCTGTAAAGCGCGAGCGCCTCAGCCGATCCGAAACGCTGCCCCGACGCCGCATCGGCGCCGTGATGCAGCAGCACACAGTGCTCCAGCGCCAGGCGCCGCTCGCCTGCAAGCGACGCGGGCGCATGCACGGCGATCAGGCGCAGACCGAGCTCGATATGGCCGAGCAGACGCCCCTCTGCGCTGCGCTCGATCTCGGCTCCATAGGTGAACTCGCGCGTCTTGCCGAGATCGTGCACGAGCGCCGCCGTGAGCAGCAGATCGCGGTCCAGACGGGGGTGCAGGACGCAAAGCTCGCTCGCCAGCGTCGCGACTGCCACGGTGTGCTCCAAGAGACCGCCGAGATAGGAGTGATGACCAGCGGGCGCGCGTCCAGCCTGGGTGGTGCGCGGCGGCGAGCAGGGCGCCAGGCGGATTTGGGCACGCAGCTCGCGATCGTCGAGCAGCGCGCCAAGCAGCGCTTTCAGCGCCGGGTCATAGACCTCGCGTGCGAGGTGCTCGAGGAAGCCTTCGAGCTCGTCGAGGTCGCGATAGGCGCTCGGCAAGAACTGCGTCGGGTCGGCCTCCTCGCCCTCCGCGCGCGCGATCGAGCTGACCTCGATCTGCAGCTCCTCGCGAAAGCGCGCCACGCGACCGCGCACGCGCACGAGCTCGCCGCGCTCGAAGCGCCCCGCGAGCACGTCCGCGTCGCGAAAAGCGCGGCCTACGATCGTGCCGCTCGAGTCGCGTAGCTCGAGCGTCAGATAGGGCGTCCCCGCGCGGGAGATCTGGCGCTCCTTGCGCGTGCAGGCGAACAGCGCATCGACTGGCTCCTCGGCGCGGAGCGTGGCGACGGTCTGGGCGTACTCGGGGAACGTGGAGGTGCTGGAAGCGATACGCGCATGATGTACGGTGGTTCGGATGCAGCCCCTGATCTGGGACCGCCGCCCTGATGGCCTCAGAGCCCCCGCGATGGTCTGTGCGTTCCAGGGCTGGAATGACGCCGGTGACGCCGCCTCGAGCGCCGTCTCCTTCCTCAGCTCCGCGCTGAACGCACGCAGCTTTGCGCGCATCGACTCGGAGGAGTTCTACGACTTCCAGTCCAACCGCCCCTGTATCCGCTTCGACGAGAACGAGCGGCGCGAGATCTCCTGGCCGACGGTCGAGATATTTGAAGCGCTCGCGCCGCGTGCGCCGCGCGATCTGGTGCTCGTGCAGGGCGTCGAGCCATCGATGCGCTGGCGTGCCTTCTGCACGCACATCGTCGACCTCGCCGAGGCGCTCGGCGTGCAGGCGGTCATCTCACTCGGCGCGCTGCTCGGCGACGTGCCGCACACGCGCCCGGTAGCAATGAGCGGGCACGCATCCGACGTGGCGATGCTCGAGCGTCTCGGCCTGTCCCCTTCGGCCTATGAGGGCCCCACGGGCATCGTGGGCGTGCTGCATACCGCCTGTGCCGACGCGGGCCTGCCCGCCGCGAGCTTGTGGGCAGCAGTGCCGCACTACGTCGCCGCAGCGTCGAACCCCAAGGCGGCACTCGCGCTGCTGCGCAAGGTCGAAGCCCTCGTCGGCGTCTCCGTCGACGTGTCTGAGCTCGAGTCAGCCGTGGCTGACTACGAACGCCAGGTGGGGCTGGCCGTGCAGAGCGACCCCGACATCCTTGCGTTTGTGGAACGTCTCGAGCAGGCGGCCGACAGCGAGGATGAGAGCTCACCTGAGGACCTTCCCTCGGGTGACATGATCGCGCGCGAATTTCAGCGCTTCCTGCGCCAGCGCGGGCGCGAGGGCAAGTAGCGCTTTAGCCCTCGGCGGCCGGACAGACGATCCGATAGTCGCAGATCGAGCAGGCCGCCCGCGAGGGCGTGGGCTCGAAGGACTGGCCAAGAATGCCCTCGCCGACCTCGAGCACGATCTCAGTGACCGCGGCGGCGTCGCGCTCATCCCGCGGAACGGGCACCTTGAGATCATCGAGCACGTAGTAGTAGGCCTGCTGGGAGGACTCGAGCTGCCAGGCCTCGCGGGCCGCGAGCGCGTACAGCGAGAGCTGGATGTCGTCGCTGAGCTGCTCGGCGGTTTTCGGGCGTCCGGTCTTGTAGTCGATCAGCTCATACTCGACCTGTGATCCCTCTCCGAGACGGTCGACGCGATCGACACGTCCGCGCAGATGATGGGGGCCGAGGCGAAACGCGAAAGCACGCTCGAACCACACGGGCTCTGCGGCTTGCGAGCTCAGCCGCGCGTGGTAGCGACTGAGCGCGTCCCGCGCCTTGGCCATCAGCTCGAGCTCAGAGGGGCTTTCGCCGAGCGCGCTTCGCCGCCAGACGACCTCGAGCAGCTCGAGCATCTGCGCGAGCGTCTTGCCATCCTCGGAGTGGAAGCGCTCGAGCACCTGGTGCACCACGATCCCAAAGCGCTGGTGGACGGTCTGCTCGGTCGGGATGCGCAGTACGCGCGCGAACTTGTAGCGCAGCGGGCAGCTGCGGTAGGTCTGGATGTCTGAGGCGGAGAGCGCGAGGCCGACGCCCTTGCGCGGTAGGAAGGGGCTGAGCGAGTGCTCCTCGCGCGGGATCAGCGCCTGTGCACGGGCGCGCGCGCCACCTTCAACGTCGAGCAGCGCCTCATCGAGCGTTGAGGTCTGGAGGATCTCGCGCTGTAGTGAGGTGCTCGCGCCGAGCAGGCGCGCGTTGATGTCCGCGAGCGCCTCGCCGAGATCCTGATCGTCGGGGCGCTGCAATAGCGCGGCGAGCTTGAGCAGCTCGAGATAGCGAACGACGCCGTGGGAGATGTCCAGCTCAGTGTCCAAGCGCAGCTCGCCGAGACGCCCGCCGATGCGCGCGACGCTGTCGAGCACCTCCTCGCGCAGCAGCCGCAGCGTCGCCTCGAGACGATCCTCCACGGTCTCCTCTGCCGGCTGCGCATCTGCGACCGCCTCGACGGGGCTCTCGGGCATGACCGTGGCGAGGTGGCGAGCGAGGTCGCGTGTGCTCGAGCGCGGGCTCGCTGCGACGAAGGCGACCGCAAGCGCGCGCAGCCGCTCGAGGCTCGTGTGCTGCTCGGCCGCCTCCTCGGGTGCAAGCAGCGCGCGCGATCGGCATGCCAAGACGATCGATCAGGCGGCCGAGGAACACATCCGGCTCGACTGTGTCTAGCTCCGCAGCAGCACTGCGGTGCAGCGCGAGGAAGCGCTGGATGCGGTCGCGCGCCTCGGGCGGAACCTGGGGTGACTCGATCGCGGCGGTGAGCCCTAGGACAAGGTCGAGCTTGCGCCGCCGCGCGAGCGCGATTACGCGCGCGAGGTCGACTTGGCGCAGCTCCATCGGGGGGGCGTGCGAGCGCGCGCACGACCGCGGCCGCATCGGTGGGATCGATCAGCAGACGCATCCAGGCGAGCGCGTCGCGGACCTCAGCACGCTTGAGAAAGCTCCCCGGCTGCTCCTCACGCGTCGTGCCTTCCAGCGGCGCCCCGGCGATCTCAGAGCTCGTCACAAATCAAGAATACGCGGGCGCTCGCAATCGACCGGGCTACGCTCTATCGGTGGACGTCGTTGACTGGAGCTCAGCGCAGAAGGTCGGCGAGATGATCGCCGGCTCACCGCCGTTTGGCGGCGTGCGCGCGGCGAGCGTGGAGCCGCTCGCACTCGACTTCGCCGGCCGCGTGAGCGTCTACAGCGGCCTGGCGCTACCGAGCGCGTTGCCGCCGCTGGAGGTCGTGGACCGCTCCGCATGGATCGCGGCGAACCTGCGCACGATGCGCCCAATGCTGGCGCCGCTGACGGAGAAGCTGGGTAGCGAGACCGGCGTGCTCGCCGGTCCGATGCGCGCCGCCTCGGGCCTGATGCTTGGCGCGCAGGTGGGAGCACTGACCGGCATGCTCTCGCAGCGGGTTCTCGGCCAATACGACCTCGCGCTGCTCGACGCCTCTGTCACGCCGCGCCTGCTGCTGCTCGCGCCGAACCTCGCGCAGGCCGCCCAGAACCTGAACGTCGACCGCGACGAACTGGTTCTGTGGGTGACGATCCACGAGATCACGCACGCCGTGCAGTTCTCGGGCGCGCCGTGGCTGCGCGAGTACCTGGGCGGCATGCTCAAAGAGCTGATCGACGGCCTGCAGGTGAGCGCCACCGCCAAACCCTCGTTGAGCGCGCGCCTCCCGAAGCTGCCTGCGCCCGGCGAGCTACGCGAGATGATCGAGCGCGCGCGCAGCGGGCAGCTGCTGCGGCTGACGCTCGGCGAGGACCGCTGGGAGCTGGTGGAGCGGATGCAGGCGGCGATGTCGCTGATCGAGGGGCACGCCGAGCACACGATGGACGTGATCGGCGCCGAGATGCTCCCCTCCCTGCCACGCCTGCGTGCGGCGATGAATCGCCGCCGCGAGAGCCGCGGCCTGCCTTGGCGGGTGCTCGAGCGCCTGCTCGGGCTCGAGTTGAAGATGCGCCAGTACGAGTTGGGCAGGCGCTTCTGCGACGCAGTCGTCGCCGACGGCGGCCCTGAGATGCTGGCACGCGCGTGGCAGGGCCCAGACTCGCTGCCGCGTCCCGATGAGCTCGAGCAGCCAGCAAACTGGCTCGCGCGCATGCGCCCTGGGGCAATTGGCCCCGGTAGCAATGGCCGAACGCATGTTCCTCCTGTTACAAACTAGCGGCGCGCGCCGCCCAGAGTTACAGGGAAATTACATCCTGGTAGGATCGTGCTGTAACGATCTTCCTCGAGCGGGTTACAAACAGGTGTTCGATTCGCCAAAAGCAGCGGATCTAGACCGAACACACATACCCATCCCTCGCACCCGGCGGGGAATACAGAGGAGCCCACTTCCAGATGCCCACCGTAAGCACTTCTCCCAAAACCACCAAAGCCCGAGCGAAAGCTGCCCGTAAACCGGCCGCGGCCAAAGCAGGCACCACGAAGGCCAAAGCGACCCACGCCAAGGGCGCACGCACCCGCGCAACCCACCAGGCTGAGGCGACGCTGCGTCAGACGCAGACCGCCACCCGCGAGACGACCGGTGTATTCGGCGACTACGCAGAGCGCGCCGTGCTGATCCCCGTCGGCGCCGCCCTGATCGCCCGCGACCGCGTCGTGTGACACGGTCAGCGAGACGATCTCGACCTACTCCTCGACCTCCAAGACGCAGGCGCAGCTCAAAAAATTCGAGCGTCGCGGCGCGACCGCCCGCAACCGTCTCGAGCGCGAGGTGCGCAAAGCGCGCGTACGCGTCGAGCGTGAACTACGTCAGCGTCGTCGCGTGATCAAGACCGCCGTCAGCGACATCGACGAGCGTCGCGAGGCGCTGGCCAAGAACGGCAGCGACATCGCGGGCCGCGTGCCCGAGCTCGCCACGAAGCTCCAGGAGCGTGTTCTCAGCCTGGTCTGAGCGACCATCTTCCCCCGCCCGGCTCGGAGAGGCCGGATCGGGAAAGTCTGCCGGCCTCATATCCCGCCGGCAGTAGTAGCACCCTCTCCTCCCTCGACCCGCGGGCGGCCCCCACCGCCCGCGGGTCTTTTTTAATGGGAACCGATATACCTATCTCACCCGACAGGCACTAAGATGCGGCACGGGCACCTGGCCCGTGATCTGCCGTCTTGGTGGAGAGAAGTCTCTCGGAGGTGATATGCCGCTTGGCCCGTACATGATCGATTGCGCCGTCGTCCTAATAGGGGACCTATGGAACGATCACGCGAAGCGCATGGATCGCAGGGTGCCGGTCGGGACCGCGTTCGTGGTTCGCGTGGAGAGCGAGGCAAGGGAGGATGCGTTTTTCGGTTACCTGCTGTCCTGCCATCACGTTGTCGAGGAGCAACCCAAACTAGAACTAGACATCCCCGACCCGTACAACCCCGGCAAGTACTACCCCCGCGTACCTGCTCCACCATTTGCTCAGCTAGCAGGGTCCGAGCGGCTTGACCTTGCCTATGCGTCGTTCTCGCCGCCCGACAATTACATGGTCACCGCGCTGCAGCTTGGCCACAATGTACTTCCGCAGCTTGCGTCCGCGACGCTGTTGGCGGCTCAATTCCATTACGTCGGCTATCTAGAGCCGCTAAAGCTGACTATGGCGCGATCAGGGACGATTGGCCGCGTGGACGAGATGTTGCCCGACGGCGACTACGAATACCGCACACATATCGGCGACGTGCGCTCCTACGACGGCTTCAGCGGCTCACCCTGCTTTGTCGAGTACTCGGTGCCAGCCCTAACTCCCAAGGAGCCGCCGCTACCGATGGCGGACAACGAACCCGTAGGACGTATGCGCTACCTGCACCTGCTATGTGGCATGTTCACGGGCCACCTTGAAAAGCCGATCCCTGGTGGCAAGGTCAGTCGTCATGGCGTGGGATATGTCCTGTCCAGCGATGAGATATGGGGTGTGCTGATGTCCGACGAGCTACGTCAGGCTCGACGTGAAAAAGACGAAATAGGCGAAGCGCCAGAAGATGTCCGTGCGCGGACGAGCGTCAGTGCGAACGGTCCGGGCGATGAGTTCGAGCGCTTCGAGGATTTGACGCGGAAGCTGGTCAATACCCCGAAGCCGGACTCGGAGGCGTAGGCAGCTACGGCGCGAGCCGGTAGCCGACTCCCCGAGTTGAACGGACCCAGCCGATTGCGCCCGCCCGTGCGAGTGCTTGTCGGAGCCAGATCGCGGCGGCGCTGGGTCTTCCGGCCTCAGCGGTCTTGCGAGGGCAGAGTCGCTCTTGAACTGAATCTCTGTACTACGTTCTGTGTGTGGGGCCAAAACTGCGTAACGGTCACAGTACAGGGATTGAACGATGATGATGGTAAATCTCGCTACACTCGAAGTATGGGAGCGAGTAATGGCGACGGTTCAGACCCGACAGGGTTCGTGAGGGAGTTTCTCTTTGAGCTTCGATCTCCCGAAGTTCCTTGAAGCCCTGCCGGTCGAGGAGTTCACGCGCCTACTGGAGTCTCTTGACGATCGCATCGAGCAGCGCGACTCCGAAGCCGAAACGGCACAGAGTGAGGCAAAGCGCCTGCGCGCCCAGAAGGGGACGATTGAGCAGGTGCTTGCCGCCCGTGAGCAGCTGATCGCCGCAAAAGAGCGGGAGAGGCTCCAGATCACTACCGACTTGCCGGCAGCTATCTCGCCCAAGCGTAAGCGCGCCGCCGTCCTCCAGGTAATCGAGGATCATCCGTTGGAACCTCAGACCCCGGCTTCGGTCCGAGACCATCTGGCCCGCGCGGGACTGATTGACCCCGCGAAAGAGTCGGGTACGCCGGTCCGAATCATCCTGGCGCAGATGAGGGAGGCGGGCGTCCTGGTGAAGACCGGGCACGGGGAGTACAGACTTAGGACCCGCGACGAGCAGATGGCTCAGGCCGGGTCCGCCCAGGAATGACGTTCGGCACGGGGTCCAAACCCGTTACCCATCCGGGCGGCATAGCCCTATGGCGAGGGGGTGATCTCCCCTCGCCATAGGCACCGGTAAGACAAGCGTGGGGCCAGCAGGTTTGCCCGGGGTGCCTTAGAAACCGCCGCGGACGGGTCCGACTCCCGTTGGCTCCACAGTCTTACGCTACCACTGAGTCAGGATATGGCCGCATGGGAACGCCCATCGGAGGCTTATCCCTGTCCAGTGACCGCCGCGTAGGTGAGACGACGCCCGTTGACCGCGCCAAGCACGGCAGCAAACCGGCCGTAGTCGGAGTTCCCGCGTTCGTTGTACGTGAACACCCGCTCGTCTAGGTAGCTGAACAGGTGGCCGGGGTCTACGGCGACGTAGGTGCCGTGCAGACCGCGCTTCAAGAGCGCCCAAAAGTTCTCGATCCCGTTCGTGTGGACGCCGACCTTCTACGTACCTCTTGGCGTGGTCGATGACCATGTGCTCGAAGTCCGCGCCGAGACCGTCGTAGCCCTTCCAGGCGTCCGCGTAGAGAGTCGAGCCTCGCCGGACCGAGTGGTGTATCTCCGGCTGGAGTGAGCGCGCGCTCCCGTTCGGGATGATTTTGCGCGACGACGCGGCCGTCTCGCTGGCGCATCCCGAGGACCGCCACCTTGCCCGCACCGCCCTGCGCGACGCCTTTGCGCTTGCGGTCCTTTGCGTGCATGTTTATGGACTTGCCGCCGATGTATGTCTCGTCGGCTTCGACCTCGCCCTCCAAGGGCGAGCAGGCTGCCGGTTTTCATGGCGAGCCTGATGCGGTGCAGCATGAACCAAGCGGACTTCTGCGTAATCCCGAGCGAGCGGGCAAGCTCATGGCTGCTGATGCCGTTCTTGCTGTTCGCGGCGAGCCACACGGCCGGGAGCCACTTGTCGAGCCCGAGCCGGGATTCCTCGAAGACCGTCCCTACCTTGACTGAATATTGGCGCTTGCAGGCTTTGCACTTCCAGACTCGGCGAGTCGTCAGGTAGCTGTACTCGGTGCAGGCGCAGCGAGGGCAGACCGGGCCGTTCGGCCAGCGTAGTTTCGCCACATACTCGGTGCATACGTCGAGGTCTGAGAAGTAGCGGATCGCCTCGATGAGGCTTGTGGGAAGCTTCGCCAGAGTGCTCATTGGGTGAGCCTACTACGTCAGACTAGGTGAGTCAAGTATATTGTTACCTTTTTTAATGACCCCTCGCCCCGTTTAATGACCCTCGCCCCGCTTTTAGTGACCCCCTTGCTCGGCTCAAGGCGACGGGTGTAAACAAGCTGCGGATCAGAGTTCAAGGAATTGCTTAATTCCGCTCTATCGAATAATCTTTGCGGGGTCATGACAATAAACGGGGGCCTGCCGCGCACACCTCGGGGCTCCTCGCCGCAGCAGCCCCGGGCGCATCGTTCGTGGACGCCCCTCGGCCGCGCCCTGACCGCTACGGGTGACCACTGGACGCTTTTGATCGTCTTACAGCTCGCCGACGGACGCATGCGGCTGAGCAAGCTACAGCGCTGTTTGCCGGGGATCAGCACCGGCGTGCTCGAGCGCTATGTCCAGCAGATGGAGGCGCTCGAGCTCCTGACTCGCACGCGCTACAAAGAGATGCCACCGCGCGTCGAGCTCGAGCTGACGGATGCCGGTAGAGAGCTCTTGCCAATCGCAATCGCGCTGGCACGCTGGGGAATGCACCGCATGTGGTCTCCACCACAGGCACGCGAACGAGTGGGAATCGAGTTTCTGCTGCGCGCCCTCCCCGCGCTCATCGAGGACACCGCGCACCTCGCCGACGGCGATGTGCAGGCGGCGCTCTTCGACCGCCACGAGCCTGCTAGCTACGTCGGCTATCGAATCCGTGACGGCCGTGTCTGCCTCGAGGAAACGATGCACACCGCACACAGCCAGGTCGCGGGCGACACCCCCGCCTGGATCGATGCGCTCGGCCCTCAGGCCGACTACGCGCGGCTCAGCTTTGAGGGCGAGTGCGAGCTTGCGGTGGGGCTGCTCGATGCGCTACCACGACGGGCGCCTCGCGCAGTGCCCGCTGGCTGAAGCGCTCTCGTGCTCCCCCAGAGCCGGAGCGCGGCCCGCGTTTGCCACAATGGGGCCGTGACCGACAGAGACGAGATCCTCAAGGCGCTCGAGGTCGTGATCGACCCCGAGCTGCACCGCTCGATCGTCGAGCTCGACATGGTGCGCTCGATCGACATCAGCCCCAACGGCGTCGTCGACGTGACCGTCTCGCTGACGACACCCGGGCTGCCCGATCAAGGGCCACTTCCAGACGCGCCGTCGCCGAGGCGGTCGTCAGCGCTCGAGGGCGTCACGCACGTGAACGTCTACTTCGACGTCCTCACCGACACCCAGAAGGCCGCGCTGCAGCAGAAGCTCGGCCGCGGCAGCCTGCCCGCGGGCTCGCTCGCGCAGGTCGCCAACGTGATCTGCATCGGCTCGGGCAAGGGCGGCGTCGGCAAGTCGACGCTGACCGCCAACCTCGCCGCCGCGCTCGACCGCCGAAGGCAAGCGCGTGGGGATCCTCGACGCCGACGTCTGGGGCTACTCGATCCCGCGCATGTACGGCCTCGGCGCGACGCGCCCGCCGGTCTCGGCCGAGCGCAAGATCATCCCGCTCGAGGCCCACGGCGTGAAGGTCATGTCGATCGGCTTCTTCGTCGAGGAGGACGCCGCGGTCGTGTGGCGCGGGCCGATGCTGCACAAGGCGCTCACCCAGTTCCTGCAGGACGTCGACTGGGGCGCGCTCGACTACCTGCTCGTCGACCTACCGCCGGGCACCGGCGACGTCTCGATGACGCTCGCGCAGCTGCTGCCGCAGGCGCAAGTTCCTGATCGTCACCACGCCGCAGCAGACGGCGCAGAAGGTCGCGCGCCGCTCGGCGCACATGGCGCACAAGGTCGACCTCGAGATCGCCGGCGTGATCGAGAACATGTCCGGCTTCACCACGCCCTCGGGCGAGCGCTTCGCGATCTTCGGCGAGGGCGGCGGCAACGAGCTCGCCGACGAGCTCGACGTGCCGCTGCTCGGCAAGGTGCCGCTGACGATGCCGCTGCGCGAGCAGGCCGACGGCGGCACTGCCGCTCGTGATCGAGGACCCCGACGACCCCGCCGCACAGGCGATCCGCCAGGTGGCACGCGGCCTGATCGCGATGGCGCCCGTTGCGCTGCCGATGCTCCCGCTCGTCGAGGTCGGCGCCTCCGCTCCCGAGCCGGCAGAGAGCCGGAAACCCGTGGGCATGTCGCTGCCGATGGCCTGAGCACAGGCCGTCGCGCAACGAGCGACATGCCCGTTCCGCAGCCGCAGGCCGTAGGCCTGCGCGCGTGGCGCTGCCAGTCCGGACCGGCCACCGACGCGCTTGACAAGCGCGTGCCACCTGAGAGGATCGTCTTTCGAAATGCCAGTAACGGAGAGCAGCAGGAGGAGCGAGCAGGACGGCAGCCGACGGCGAGCCCGGATCGCCGCAGAGCGACGAACGGCGTCGTCGAATTCGACGAACGCCGCGCGAAGATGGAGCGGCTGCGCGCCGAAGGGATCGACCCCTACCCGCCGGTCACGCTGTGGGGGAGGCGCACGCGGATCGCCGAGGTCCTCGCCGCGCACGACCCCGCCGAGCTCGACGCAGGGCGAGCACCCCGACTGCGCTACCTCGTCGCCGGCCGGCTGATCTCGCGGCGCGGGCACGGCAAGACCGCCTTCCTCGACCTGCGCGACCTGTCGGGCTCGATCCAGGTCGTGCTTCGCGTCGACTCGCTCGGACAGGAGACCTACGACCGCATCCTCAACCTCGACATCGGCGACATCGTCGGCGTCGACGGCTGCGTCTACGTGACCCAGCGCGGCCAGCTCGCGCTCGCGGCGATCGAGTGCACGCTGCTCACCAAGACGCTGCGCCCGCCGCCGGACAAGCACCACGGCCTCGGCGACACCGGCACGCGCTACCGCTACCGCGAGCTCGACCTGATCGCCAACGAGGAGACGCGCGAGCTGTTCGTCACGCGCAACAAGATCGTCCTCGCGATCCGCGAATGGCTCGCCGAGCGCAACTTCGTCGAGGTCGAAACGCCGGCGCTGCAGTCGCTCGCGGGCGGCGCCGGATCGCGGCCATTCACCACCCACCACAACGCGCTCGACCGCGACCTCTACCTGCGCATCTCGGTCGAGCTGTTCCTCAACCGCTGCATCGTCGGCGGGATGGAGAACGTCTACGACATGGGCAAGGTGTTCCGCAACGAGGGCATCTCGCCACAAGCACACGCCCGAGTTCACGATCATCGAGTTCATGTGCGCCTACTCCGACTACAACGACGTCGCGACCGTGACCGAAGAAATGTTCCGCGACGTCGCCCAGAAGGCGCTCGGACGCACGATCGATCAAACGCAACGGCGAGGAGATCGACCTCGCAAAGCCGTGGCGGCGGATCACGATGCGCGAGCTGATCCTCGAGCGCTTCGGCGTCGACTTCATGGAGTCCACACGCGAGCAGCTGGCCGAGGTGCTCGACGAGCCGATGGACCCCGACGCCACCTGGGCGGAGGTCGTCGGCCGACATCTACTCCGAGAAGATCGAGTCCACGATCAACCAGCCGACGCACGTCTTCGACTTCCCGCTCGAGCCCTTCCCGATCACCAAGCGCCACGCCGTGCATCCCGAGCTGGGCGAGCACTTCGACGCGGTGATCGGCGGGATCGAGCTCGTCAGCGGCGACACCGAGCTCAACGACCCGGTCGACCAGTGGCAGCGCTTCGTCGACCAGCGCAAGCGGCGCATGATCGACGACGACGACGTGCCGCACCCCAACGACGAGGAATACGCGCGCGCGATCGAGTACGGCTACTCGCCGACCGCCGGCGGCGGCATGGGCGTCGACCGCCTGGTGATGATCCTCACCGAACGCGACACGCTGCGCGAGGTCATCCCCTTCCCGATCGTGAGGGACCTGCAGTGAGCGCGGCTGCAGGCCGGCAAGCTCGACCTCGACCCCGGCGTGGTCGCCGCCTGCCGCCAGGCCGCCAAGCAGATCGCCGACGAGGTCGCCGAGCAGATCGCCGGACGCACGACCGTCTCGGTCGAGCGCAGCGTCACGCGCCTGCTCGGCGTCGACGGCGCCGACGAGCCTCGAGGTGCCGCTGCCGAACGTGCTCGTCGACCACGTGCACGACGCGCGGCGGCCTCGGCACGGGGATCGCCCACTGGCTCGGCAACGCGATGCTCCAGAGCGAGCGCTCGCCGCAGCAGATCGCCGAGGCGGTCAGCGCCGGCGAGCTCGACCTGCTCGCGCTGGAGCAGGCCGAGGAGCGACGCGATCCAGCGAGCGCGTCACCGAGGAGTGCGCCGCGCAGCCTGGCGCGAGATCTCGCGGCGCTTCGCGGAGCGCCGCGCGATGCGCGAGCGCCTCGGCGAGACGCCCACGCCGCTGCGCTACGTGCTGACCGCGACCGGCGACGTCTACGAGGACGTCGTGCACGCCAAGGCCGTCGCGCGAGGCCGGCGGCGACATCGTCGCGGTGATCCGCTCGACCGCGCAGAGCCTGCTCGACTACGTGCCCTACGGCCCCACCACCGAGGGCTACGGCGGCACGTTCGCCACGCAGGCCAACTTCCGCATCATGCGCGAGGCGATGGATGAGTGGTCCGAGCAGCACGGGCGCTACGTGCGCCTGTCGAGCTTCTGCTCGGGCCTGTGCATGTCGGAGATCGCCGCGATGGGCGCCTGGGAGGGCTTCGACAACATGGTCAACGACGCCCTCTACGGGATCCTCTACCGCGACATCAACATCGTGCGCGGGCTGATCGACCAGCGCGTCTCGCGCATGATCAACGGCTACTTCGGCGTCGTCGATCAACACCGGCGAGGACAACTACCTGCGCACCGCCGACGCGCTCGAGGCGGCGCCGTCGGTGACGGCCTCGCAGTTCATCAACCACCAGCTCGCGCGCGACTCGGGCGTGCCCGACGCGCAGATCGGCCTCGGCGACGCCTTCGAGATCGACGTGCCGGTCACGAACGGCCTGCTGTACGAGTGGGCCCAGGCGCAGCTCACGCGCGAGCTGTTCCCCGACTGCCCCGTCAAGTACATGCCGCCGACCCGGCACATGGACGGCAACCTGTTCCGCACGCACGCCGCCGACACGCTGTTCAACCTCGTCACGATCGCCACCGGCCAGGGCATCCAGACGATCGGCGTGCCGACCGAGGGGATCTTCACGCCGCACATCCACGACCGCGTGCTCGGCCTGCAGAACGTCGACTACGTCTTCAACGCCGCGCGCGACCTCGGCGAGGAGATCGAGTTCAAGCGCGGCGGCATCATCCAGACGCGCGCGCAGCAGGTGCTCGCGGGCGCGCACGAGCTGCTCGAGCGGATCGCCGAGACGGGGCTGTTCGAGGCGATCGAGGAGGCGAGCTTCGGCGACGTCAGCCGCAGCGTCGACGAGGGCCGCGGGATCGAGGGGATCGTCGAGACCGAGCCGGGCTACTTCAACCCGGTCGTCGAGCTGATGCGGGAGGCCAGCTATGCCTAGAGAGGTCGACCTCACAGCGGTCAGGCCCTACGCCGATCACCTCGGCGACGGGCTCGTGCAGATGAGCTTCACGCTGCCCGTGCCCTACTCGCTGGCGGCGCGCAAGGCGGCGCTGGAGCTCGCCGGCGAAGATGGGCTTCGAGGAGCCCGAGGTCGTGCACTACGAGCAGCTGACCGAGGGCTACACCTACTTCGTGATGTACGGGCGCTGCGCGGCAGAGCGTCGACTTCGCGGCGCTGCAGGGCGAGGGCTTCGACATCGAGTACATGAGCGAGGACGAGATCGAGCGCTTCGCCGAGCGAGCACCTGGGCCGCAAGGTCGTGGTCGTCGGCGCGAGCACCGGCTCGGACACGCACAGCGTGGGCATCGACGCGATGCTCAACCTCAAGGGCTACCACGGCCACCACGGCCTCGAGGGCTACCGCTCCTTCGAGACCCACAACCTCGGCAGCCAGGTCCCCAACAGCGTGCTGCTCGCCAAGGCGATCGAGGTCGAGCGCCGACGCGATCCTCGTCTCCCAGACGGTCACCCAGCAGAACCTGCACGTGCACAACCTCACCGAGCTCGTGGAGATGGTCGAGGCGGAGGGAAGCGCGGCGAGATGATCCTCGCCTGCGGCGGCCCGCGGGTCTCCAACGAGCTCGCCAAGGAGCTCGGCTACGACGCGGGCTTCTCCAAGGGCACCGAACCGCACCACCTCGCGACGTTCATCGTGCGCGAGCTCGCCGCCCGGCGTCACCGCGGCACCGGCTGAGCGAGCAAGTTCGACTGCTGAGCGAGCTGACCGCCTCGGCGCCAGGCGCCTGGCGCTGGTCGGTCTGGCGAAGAACACCGGCAAGACCGGGCGCTCGCGGCGCTGCTGCGCGAGCTCGAGCGAGCGCGCGCGCACGTGGGCGTGACCTCGGTGGGCCGCGACGGCGAGGAGCGCGACGTGATCGACTTCCGCATCGAGAAGCCGCGCGTGTAGCTCTGCCAGGAGGCAGCCTCGTGGCGACCACCGACGCGCTGCTGCGCGCGAGCGGGCTGCCCCATGAGCTGCTCGCAGCAGCACCGGCGTGCGCACTCCGCTCGGACGAGGTGCTGATCGCGCGGCTGCAGCGGACCGGGAGCGATCGAGGTCGCCGGGCCGAGCGCACGCCGCAGGTCTGCGCGCGGTCAGCGACGCGATGCTCGACTACGGCGCCGAGCAGGTGCTGATCGACGGCGCGATCGATCGGCGCGCTGCCTCCTCGCCCGCTGTCGCCGACGGCCTCGTCATATCGACCGGCGCGGTGCTGAGCGAGGACATCGAGGAGGTCGTGCGGATCACCGTCGAGGCCATCGAGCTCGTGCGCCTGCCGGTTCTCAGCGACAGTGGCGTGCGGACCCTCCTGGAGGAGCAGCCCCACACCACGGCCCTGCTCGGCGATGACCTCGCGCCGCAGGAGCTACCGCCGCGCTTCATCCTCACGAGCGAGAGTGAGCAGACCGCACAGTTGCTCGACTCGAGCGCGACGGCGCGCTGGTTGATCGTCGCGGGCGCGCTCCCCGAGCGCTTCCTCAGCCAGCTCGCGCACGCGACCCACCGCCGCCGGCGCGAGCTCACCGTGGTGGTCGCCGATCCCACCAAGGTCTTTCTCTCAACCCACGGACTGGGCTGGTACCGCGCGCAGGGGATCGATCTTCAAGCGCTCAACACGATCGCGCTGCGAGCGATCACGGTCAACCCGCTCGCGCCCGAGTCGCACAGCTTCGACTCGACCGAGCTGCGCGCGCGACTACGCGAGGCGATCCCCGACGTCCCGATCTTCGATGTGCTGCACGAGGACTACCCGGGCGCGCGGCCCACGGCGCTCTCCGCGACCCGCGTGTCCTAGCGCAGCTCGCGCAGCGTCGGGAAGGGCACGACTTCGCGGATCGACTCCACGCCGCAGAGGATCATCAGGAAGCGGTCGACGCCCATGCCGCCGCCGGTCGTCGGCGCCATCCCGTATTCGAGCGCGCGCACGTAGCCCTCGTCGTAGGGGTGCGGCTGATCGCCGTCGTCGCCGGGGCGGCGCTTGCGCTGTTGGACGAAACGGTCCCACTGGTCGAGCGGGTCGTTCAGCTCGGTATCGCCGGAGAGCACCTCCATGCCACGTATCACCGTGTCGAAGTGCTCGCCGAGGCGCGGGTCTTGTGAGTGGCGCTTGCAGATCGGGAACAGCTCGATCGGGAAGTCGAGCACGTGTGTGGGCTGCATCAGGTTCGGCTCCACGTACTTGCCGTAGACCTCTTCGGCGAGCTTTGCCCAGGTCATCTCGCGGTCCACATCGGGCTCGTCGAGCACCTCGATCAGCTCCTCGCGGCTGGCCTGCAGATAGTCGACGCCGACGGCCTCGAGAATCGCCTCCTGCAGCGTCATCCGCTTCCAGGGCCGCGCGAGGTCGATGACCTGCCCGTCGTACTGCTCGATTTTCGTGGTGCCCAACGTGCGTAGCGCGACACCCTCGGCGAGCTCTTCGCACCAGACCGCCACGTCGAGGTAGTCGGCGTAGCTCATCATGCACTCGAGGATCGTGAATTCGGGACTGTGACGGTGGGAGATGCCCTCGTTGCGGAAGGCTCGGCCGAGGTCGTAGATGTTCTCCAGGCCGCCCACGATGCAGCGGTTGAGGTAGAGCTCGACGGAGATGCGCAGGTGCAGGTCCACGTCTAGCGCGTTGTGGTGGGTCGCGAACGGCCGCGAGTTGGCGCCGCCCGCGAGCGTCTGCAGCATCGGCGTCTCGATCTGCGTGAAGCCTTTCTCGCGCAGCACCGCGTGGATCGCCTCGATCGCGTGTGTGCGTTTGAAGAACATCTCACGCGTCTTGGCATTGGCGAGCAGGTCGAGTTCGCGGTAGCGGTAGCGCGTGCCGAGGTCCTCGACGCCGTGGTGCTTGTCAGGCGGCGGGCGCAGCGCCTTGGCGAGCATCGTGCAGTTGCTCACACCCAACGCGAGCTGGCGGCGCTGCGTGACGTAGACGCTCGTGTCGGCGCTCACGATGTCACCGATGTCGAGTTCGAGCATGCGCTCATAGGCCTCATCGCCCATCGCGTCGCGGCGCGCGACGAGCTGGATCGAGCCGGACTGGTCGCGCAGATCGAAGAACGTCGCCTTGGCGTGACCGCGCCGCGCGATCAGCCGCCCGCAGACGCGATAGACGAGCCCGGCGTGCGCGCCAGGCTCGATCACCGCCGGGTCGTGCGCCGTCTGAATGTCGGCCACCCAGCTGCGCGGAAGCCGCTTCTCCAGATAGGGGAACGGCTCGATGCCTTCCTCGCGCATCCGCTCGAGCTTCGCGCGCCGTTCATCGGCGCCGACGGTCTCCCCCTCCGGGGCGTGCCCACCGTTCGCGCCCGCGACGTCTGCCGGCGCGACATCCTCGGGTGCTGACTTACCCGGCGCGCTCACGCCATCACCAGCTCGCTGTCGCGCACATCGAGCACGGGCACGCGCGGAATCGCGTCGCTGAGCAGCGCGCACAGCCGGCGCGAGTCGAAGGCGTGCGAGTGTGGCGCCACCGGGTTGACCGTCAGCGCGCGCAGGTGGATCGGAGCGAGCACGCGCAGCTGGATGCCGAGCCGCGCATACCAGCCGCAGCTGCGCTCGCCAAGGAAGACCTTCGAGCTGTCGGCCACGCTCACCTCGAGCTCACGCCCGCGTGCCGCGCGCAAAAGACGTTCGAGGAACGAATCGCAAAGCGCGCCGCGCACGATCAAATGACGTGCCGTGGGGCTGGAGCGCAGAACTTCTGAGATCTGCTCCACGCTGCCGCTGAGCGCCAGGCGCGCGGGCAGGGTCGTCCAGGACCCGTCTGCCTCGCCGACGAGCACGCTCTCGGGTTGCGCATCTGCGATCGCGCGGATCAGCGGGTCGTGCAGCTCGGGTAGGAGCACCAGCTCAACGGCGTTGCGCGTCAGCTCCACGACACGCTCAGCGCTCGCGTCGAGCACGGCGCCGGTGGACATCACAAGGCCGTCTGAGACCGTCGGTGAGGAGGCCATGCGACGGTCCACGGCGCCGTCGATCAGCACCTGGTCGGCGCCGTGACCGAGCATCGCATCGCTCACCGCGCGGATGTCCTCTGCGGCGCTCGGACCGGCGACCTCGACGGGACCAGCGGCGAGCATCCGCGCAACGATCACGCGTCCGAGCGAGGTGCGCATGTCGGTGCGCTCGAGCACCTCGTGTGCCTGCGCGCTTGCGCGCAGCAGCGTCTCGGTCGTGGCCACGAGGCTCCAGGCAGGAAGGTTGATGCGCGGCTTCTCGATGCGCGCGTCGATCGCGTCGCGCTGCTCGCCGTCACGGCCGACCGAGGTGACGCCAACGGTCTGCCCGGCTTCGTGCAGCTCGCGCACCGCGCAGCTCAGCGTTTCGGTCTTACCCGTGTTCTTCGCGAGACCCACGAACGCGACGCGCCGGGTCCAGGCGAGGAGCTCGGAGAGCGACATCGCTAGCGCCGGCCCGCCGTCTGTGCGGTGCTCTGCAGCTGCGCGGCCGGCTCGCTCTCGGCGGCGGCGATGCGCGCGGCGAGCTCGCGGACGAGGAAGGTGGCGAGGTGATGCGGGTAGGTCCCGCGCGAGAAGCCAGCGTCGAAGCCGAGCTCCTTGGCGAGCTCGTTGGAGACGCGTGAGCCACCGCAGGCGAGGATCGTCTGCTTGCGCCGCCCCTCCGCCTCCACGATCTCCACGAGCTCGGTGAGGTTGTGGATGTGCAGGTCCTGTTGGGTGACCGTCTGGGAGACGAGGATCGCGTCGGCGTCGAGCTCGATCGCCTTGGCGACAAGCGTCGAGTTGGCGACCTGACTGCCGAGGTTGTGCGCCTCAAACGCTCGGTAGCCTTCGAGGCCGCGGTTGCCATGAAAGCCCTTCAGGTCGAGCATCGCGTCGATCCCCACGCTGTGCGTGTCTGAGCCGGTGCAGGCACCGACGACCACGATCGGGCGCCCGATGTGCTCGGCCGCAAAGGCCTCGATCTCGTCTTCGCTGAGGTATTCGAGGTCGAGCTCGTCGACCTGCTGAGCTGTGTAGTCGATCGTCTGCACGAAGCGCGCATAGACGACAAAGTGCGTGTAGCCCTCGCGCAGGCGCTGTTGGTGGACGACCTCGGGACGGTCGAGCCCGAGCTTCGCGGCGAGCTCCAGCGCGCACTTGCGACCGGCCTGGCCGTGCGGCACGGGCAGCGTGAAGCTGAGCTGCAGGATGCCATCGTCGAGGTGATCGCCGTAGGGGCGCACGCGGCGCAGGTCCGGCTCGCGCGGCGCGCTAGACAACGCCTGCCCCCTGCATGACCTCGAGCGTGGGGTTGAAGTAGCGCTCATCGGTCGCCACGATCCCATCGAGGCCGCGCCCCTCGTCGATGCGACGGCGCACGTCGCCGAAGGTGCCGTCTTCGATCGCGCCGAACATCCCCACCTCTGCGATTCGCTCGAGCAGCTCGTGCGCTTCGCGCAGCACCTCGCGCGCGCGCGTCTGAATCAAGCCGCCGGGCTTGAACTGGATCTCCTCGCCGATGTCGCGTGCGAAGTTGAAGACGTAGTCGACGCATTCGAGGCCGAGCACGCGGTCATACATGTGCGGCGTGAAGACGCCCTCGGTCGGCACGCCTGCGGTCTGGATGCCCTGGCCGGTGGCGACGGTGATCAGGTTGAAGAGCGTGTCGCAGGCGTGCGTGCGGTAGAGGTTGCCGTCCATGTGGCGTGTGGGCGGCATGTACTTGATCGGGCAGCGCGGGAACAGCTCGCGCGTGAGCTGCGCCTGCGCCCACGCGAACAGCAGGCCGTTCGTCGTCGGCGGGTCGATCTCGAAGGCGTCGCCGAGCGCGATCTGCTCGTCGTGCATGCCCGAGTCGAGCGCGAGGCGGTGGTTGATGAACTGCGAGGCCGTCACCGACGGCGCTGCTGAGAGCGCCTCGGCCGTGCGCAGATAGTTGTCCTCGCCAGTGTTGATCACCATCCCGAAGTAGCCCGCGATCATCCGCGAGACACGCTGATCGATCAGCGTGCGCTGCATGTTGATGCCCCGGTAGAGGATCCCGTAGAGGGCGTCGTTGACCATGTTGTCGAGCCCCTCCATCGCGCCGAGCGTGGCGAACTCGGTCATGCACAGCCCTGAGCAGAAGCTCGACAGGCGCACGTAGCGCCCGTTGCGCTCACACCACTCGTCGAGCCCCTCACGCATGATGTGGAAGTTCTCCTGCGTGGCGAAGGTGCCGCCGTAGCCCTCCGTCGTGGGGCCATAGGGGACGTGCTCGAGCAGGCTCTGCGCGGTCGAGCGAGTGACCGAGACCACATCGCCGCCGGTTTCTGCGACGGCCACGGAATGGACCACGTCCTCATAGACGTTGCCGGTGCCGCTGAGCATGTAGCGCAGCGGCGTGGGCCCTTCGCCGAGGCGCTCGCGCATCTCGCGGCGCTCATCCGCGCGCCGTGCCACCTCGCCCATGCGCTCCTCGCACTCGCGCATCACGAGCGCGCGGATCGCGCTTTCCTCGGCGAGCGGCAGGCTGCAGAGCTCGAGCGTGCCGCCGCTGACGGCTTCGGCGATCTGCTGGGCGCTTTGACCGCTCAAGAGCATCGCGTTACCGAGCCAGTAAGCCACGCCACGGTCTAGACCGCCAGCTTCGTGTACGTGCTCCACCAGTACGTTCGGGAGCGGCACGTCGAGATCGCTGATCCCATCGACGCCGAGGAAGCGCGTGACCGTGCGCTCTACCGACACGGTCGTCCTGCCCGCGGTTTCCGCGGCGAGCCGGTCAGCTATCTGCGCGGCGAGCGCCCGACAAGACTCGACCACCCCCACGTCTAGCTCCAGCTTTGACTCCATCGTGCGCCCGAGACTAATCGCAGCCGCAAGATGTTAGCTGGGAGTCGCCCATGCACTCCAATAGCCCTGCGTAGGCGCGGAGTTATGCGGCGGTGAATGTTTCCCTCTCTCCGAGCAATAGCAATTCTTCGCAACTCGGAGAATCGAGGAACGCTACGCCGGAGAAGTGATGCGTTCGTGCGGACTTGGCTGTCGGAGACGATCGTGACGATCTCATCAAAAGCTCAAAGCCCTTTACCGGACTGGCATCTGAGCGTTTTCACCCTTCCTCCACGCCACCCTGTGCGTCTGCTCTCTTGACACGCCTTCCCCCTTCGACCTAGCCTCGGTCGCACAGTCATGGCCACAGAAATCGCTTCACTCGATCTGCTTTTCGAGGCTCCCGCCGCGCAACTCGCAGAGCAGCGGCTGCCCGAGCTGGGCGCCCGCGCCGCGGCGCGTCAGGCGCCGGCGGCAAGCGTGGAGCTCTTGAAGGACAAGCCCTACATCGTCGATTTCTGCGACCCCAGCCCGACGACCGCGCTACACGCCGGCTACCTGCGCAACATCGCGCTCGGGCATGCGCTGGCGAGCGCACTGGAAGCAGCCGGCGCACACGTGGCACGCCAGACACAGATCGCCGATGCGGGACGCCACATGGGCGAGGCGATGGCGGGCTACATGCACTTTGCGCCTGAGAGCGATCCCGCGGGCACACGCGAGAAGAGTGACCGTTTCGTGGGGCGCCTGCACTCGCAGCAAGCCAAAGAGCCACACTCCTCACCCGATCTCGCCGACTCGTTGCTCGCGCGGCTCGCGGCCGGCGAGCGCGAGATCCTCGAAATGTGGCAGGCGGTGCGCGACTGGGCCGTGAGCGGCCAGAACGAGACGCTCGCGCGTCTCGGCGTGCGCTTTGATCGCACGATCTTCGACTCCCAGTACATGCCGCGGATCGAGCCGCTCGTGCGCCTCGCGCTCGTGCAGGGCGTGATCACAGCTGCACAGGACGGCTCCGTGACGGTCGAGGTGGCGGAGGCGGAGCACCTGCCGCTGATCGACGCCGACGGCATCGCGACGCGCGATCTGCGCGCACTTACGATCTGGCGCTCGCTGATGACGGAGATGACCGACGTCACGCTCGTGCGCCTCACGAGCGAGGAACGTCGCGACAACCTCGACGCGATCCTGCACGGCCTCGCTCCGGGAGCGCCGAGCTACCCGACAGCTGTGCTGCACGCCGCGGTCGTGACCGACCGCGACGACGGTCCGGGCGGCGAGAGCACGCTGCTGATCGACGAGCTGCTCGACCTGCTCACGGCCAGCGAGGAGCTGCAGAGCATCGCGCTCGAGCAGCGCCCGTCGTGCGCCGCACAGGACCTCGCGGCAATGATCTTGATGGGGATGTGCCTCGATCATCCGCTGTATGACCCGCTGCCGATAACGCCTGAGCGGGTGCTCACGAGCGAGGGGAACACGGGCTGGGTGCTGGCGCGCGCATGGATGAAGGCGTGGGATCCAAAGAACGACGGCGGCCCGCTGCCGCTACCCGATGAAGAGCACTATCGCTCGGTCGTCGCACAGGCGCAGCTGCGCCCGCTGCTCGAGCGCACGGTGAAAACGCTTGATGTGACCGGCCTCGTGCGCTTCCTCGCGCGAATCGGCGGCTGGTATCTGGATACGGACACCGACGCGGCAGTGGGACGCATCATGCGCTCGCTGCTCACGAGCGGCCTCGGCGCGCTCGGCCTGATCAAGCCTTCGGAGTGAAAGGGTGATGCAGAGGTGAACACCGCGTATGAGACCTCGATGGCAGACCCCAACGCGCTCGAGAACGACCTGCGCTCCTTCTACCTCACAGGCAACGAGGAGCAGAGCATCTTCGACGAGTGGGAGCACGGGATCGCGCGCGGCGACTCGACGACACCGTCGGTCAGCTCACCGACCTACCGCTGGTGGATCCTCGAGCACCTGCGCAACGCGCTGAACCGCGACCGCAAGCACCTGCTGCTGAGCGTGGGCTCGGGCAACGCGTTCGTTGAGCGTGTGCTCTGCCGCGAAGGCTATCCAGTGCTCGCGGTGGACGCGCTCGATCACGCGGTGCAGCTCGCACGCCAGGCAGGCGTGCCGGCGATCAACCGCAACCTCTACACCTGGGAGACCGAGCAGGAGTATTGGGATGTGCTCTATGCGGACGGACTGCTCGGCCACCTGCACGACGGGCAAGACGGCGCGCACATCGCGCTGAGCCTGTTTCACAGCTGGGTGAAGCCCGGCGGCACGATCGTGATCTCCAACGACTCACCGAAAACGGACGCGCCGGTGCAGCAGTCCTCAAACGTGCCGGGCTTCTACTGGCTCTCCGATCACTGGATCGCCGACGAACTCAAGCGCGCAGGCTTCGCGCGGGTCTCCACGGCGTCGATCACATATCGGCGTCCCGTGTCGGGCCTGCGCACGCGCGCGATCATCACCGCCCACCGCACCGACTAGCGAGCGGGCTGAGGCGAAGATGCCGATCGGCCAGCAATTCAACGCTCAGCTCGAGCGCGATCTGCCCGCGATCGCCGAGCACTACGGCACGCCGTTTCACATCTATGACGAACGCGGCATCAACGAAGCGGTGGCGCGGCTGCTGAGCACGTTCGAGGGACTGCCTTTCAAGGAGTACTACGCGGTCAAGGCCCTGCCGAACCTCACGATCCTGCGCATGCTGCACGAGCGCGGCCTGGGGATGGAGTGCAGCTCGCTCGCCGAGCTCGAGCTCGCGTGCGAGTGCGGCGCAACCGGCGATGAGGTGTTCTTCACCTCAAACAACACCACACGCGAAGAGTTTGCGGCAGCGATCGACCTCGATGCGATCGTGAACATCGATGACATCTCGCTGATCGACAAGCTCCCGCAGCCCCCGTCGGTCGTGTCCTTTCGCTTCAACCCCGGCCCTGAGCGTGTGGGCGATCGCCTGATCGGCTCGCCGCGCGAGGCCAAGTTCGGCTTGCGCCGCGACCAGCTGATCGGAGCCTACGAACGCGCCCGCGAGCTGGGCACGGAGCGCTTCGGACTGCACGCGATGATCGCCTCCAACGTGCTCACCGTCGAGCCACTGCTGGCGACGATCGCGATGTTGCTGGAGATCGAGGAGCAGTTGCAGCGCACGCTGGGGATCTCGCTCGAGTTCATCAACGCGGGTGGTGGGCTGGGAATCCCCTACCGCCCGACCGACTCACGCCTGGACCTCGGCGCGCTCGGCCGCGGCGTGCGCGAGCTCTCAGACTCGCACGCCTTCCGCACGGGGCGCCGCCCGAAGCTGTTCCTGGAGTCCGGGCGCTTCCTCACCGGCCCCCACGGCGTGCTCGTGACGCGCGTGATCAACCGCATGAGCAAGTGGCGCGAGTACGCAGGAGTCGACGCGGGCATCGCGGCGCTGTTGCGCACGGCGATGTACCCGGACGCCTATCACCACGTGACGCTGAGCGGCGACCGCGGCGAGCGACGCCTGCAGCGTGTCGACGTGGTCGGCTCGCTGTGTGAGAACAACGACAAGCTCGCGGTGCAGCGTCCGCTGCCCGAGCTACACGAGGGCGATCTGCTGCTCGTGCACGACACCGGCGCGCACGCGCTGGCGATGGGCTTCAACTACAACGGGCGTCTGCGGCCGCAGGAGCTACTGCTGCGCAGCGACGGCAGCGTGGAGCTGATCCGCCGCCGCGAGGAGATCCGCCGCGACTACTTCGCCACGCTCCAGTTCGACGCGGACGTGTTCGATCCGAGCGCGCCCTCAGGTCTCCCGCCAGGAGCAGAGCTGTCCATCGAGCGCGATGTGCGCACTCCGGCGCAGGTGAGCTGAAGATGGCGAGCGTGGCGAGCATCGCGGACTTCGGCGGCCTCGAGGTTCTCGAGCAGAAGATCGATGAGCTGTGGGAGCGCCGCGAGCAGCTGAGCGACCGCGACGAGTACGTGCGCGCGACGGTGCTGAGCGTGATGGAGCTGCTCGACCGCGGGCGCCTGCGCGTCGCGGAGATCGGCCCCAGCGACGAGGTGATCGTGCACGAATGGCTCAAGCGCGCGATCGCGCTGCTGTTCCGCGTGTGCCCGATGGAACACACGACGGCGGGCCCGATGATGTTCGCCGACCGGCTTCCCCCGAAGGCGGGGAGCGCAGACGTGCGGGTCGTGCCGGGCGCCTATGCCCGCTTCGGCTCCTATCTTGCCCCAGGCTCGATCCTCATGCCGAGCTTCGTCAACGTTGGCGCATACGTGGGGCGAGGAACGCTCGTCGATACCTGGGCCACGGTGGGGTCGTGCGCCCAGGTCGGCGAGCACGTGCACCTCTCGGGAGGCGTGGGGATCGGCGGAGTGCTCGAGCCGCTACAGGCGAGCCCGGTGCTCGTTGAGGATGACGCCTTCATCGGCAGCCGCTGCATGCTGATCGAAGGCGCGCGCGTGGGACGCGGCGCGGTCGTCGGCGCAGGCGTCATCCTCTCGCCGACGATCCCCGTGATCGACGCGGACAGCGGCGAGGAGATCTCACGCGGGCACATCCCCGCGTGGAGCGTGGCGATCGGCGCGACGCGCTCGCGCGCATTCCCGGGCGGCGAGTTCGGGCTGCCCTGCGTGCTCGTGATCAAGCGCCTGGGCGAAGGCGAGCGCTACGACAAGGTCAAGCTCAACGACCTCGTGCGTGACCACGGCGCGAGCCTCTGAGCTCAGCCCGCGAGCAGCGCACCGCTGGCCAGTAGCTCCGCCGCGCGTGCGATCTGCTGCGCCGAGGGCGTGAGCGCGGCGCGCAGGTAGCCCTCGCCGCCGGCGCCGAGATAGGAGCCCGGCACCATCAGCAGCGAGCGCTCGAGCAGCAGCTCGAGCATCCGCTGATCATCGCCGTCGCCCACGCGCAGCCACAGGAAGATGCCGGCGGGACCGCCCGCATGCTCGAGGCCCGCGCGCAGCGAGCCGGCGCGCAGCACCTCGCGCTTGGCCGCGTAGCGAGCGCGCGCGTCGCGCACGTGCTGCTCATCGCTCCATGCCGCAACCGAGGCGAGCTGCACGATCGCGGGCGGCGTGGTGCCGATGTCGCTGCGATGGCGGCGCACGCGGCTGAGGATCTCGCTGTCGCCGGCCATGAAGCCCGAGCGCAAACCCGCCAGGCCGGAGCGCTTGGAGAGCGAGTTGAACACGACCACGCCGCTGCGGTCCTCGAGCTCGAGCGCTGAGTGGGGCGCCTCGCCATCGAAGTAGAACTCCGAGTAGGTCTCATCGACCGCGAGGATCGCATCGCTACGGCGGCAGCGTTCGGCGAGCTCGGCGAGCAAGGCGAGTGGCGCGACGGCGCCCGTGGGGTTGTGGGGGTTGACGACCCACACGATCGCGACGCGACCCCAGGGGATCGCTTCGGGGTCGGGCAACCAGGCGCCTGCCTCGGAGAGGCGCTGCGGCATCACCTCGAGCCCCGCGGCGCGCGCGCTGCGCTCGGGGACGGGATAGGAGGGCGAGGCGACAGAGATCGCATCGCCAGGGCGCGCAAACAGGCGGGCCAGCAGCGCGATCGGCTCCTTCGCGCCGAGCGTCGGCAGCAGCTCGTTAGCGGGGTCGACGGCCGCGCCGTAGCGGCGCATGATCCAGGCCGCGATCGCCTCGCGCAGCGCGGGCAGCCCATCGGTGGTGGGGTACTCACAGAAGGAAAGCTCAGTGGCCGCACGGGCGAGCGCCTCGCGTACGGCCGCGGGCGCCGGGTCGGTGGGCTGCCCAAGCGTCAGGTCGATGATCTCCGCGCCGCGCTGTCGAGCGTCGCGGCGCGCGGCGGCGATGCGTAGAAAGGGATAGCTCGGCGCCTGCTCCACCGCGGCGTTCAGACGCACAGGCGCTCCAGGACCTCGTGGCAGCGGGCCAGCGCGGCTATCTCAACGCGCTCATCGGCGCGGTGTGCGTAGGCGGGATCGCCGGGGCCGAAGTTGACGGCCTCGATACCCGCGGCGGCGAGCTCCGCGACAGGCGTCCAGGCCTGCTTCGGCTCGATCACGGCACCGCTGAGCTCGAGCAGCCGCTCGGCCAGCTCGTTTTCGTGCGGCGGCAGCGCGCCGCGAGAGTTGCTCAGCACGGCGAGCTCGCCGTGCGGCTCACACCAGCCGCGCAGCAGCGACTCGGCCTCAGCAGGCGTGAGGGCGGGGTCGTAGCGGAAGTTGACGTTCGCGTGCGCCTCGCCGGGAATCACGTTGCGCGCAAGCCCCGCGTTGAGCGTGGTCACGCTTACGACCTGCGTGAAGTCGAGCCCGTCGATGCAGCGCGAGACGGGCTCGCGTGCGTGCAGGGCTTGAATACCGGCCAGCGCGCGATCGATCGCGTTATCTGCAAGCCACGGTCGCGCGGAGTGCCCGGCACGTCCGCGAAAGCTCCAGGTGGCATCGAGGTTGCCCAGACAGCCTGCCTGCACGACGTTGGCGGTCGGCTCGAGCATGATCGCGAGATCCGCGCTACGCAGGCCTGGCTCGCGCGCGAGCAAGGGCGTCAGCGCGCCTTCCGCGGAGGGAAGCTCCTCGCGGCCAAAGAACACGAAACCAACGTCGAGGGCACCATCGACGTCTGCAGCGCGGGCTCGGGCAATCGCCAGCTCGAGCATCACGGCAACGCCGCCCTTCATGTCGCTCGCGCCGAGCCCCTCGACGTGCTGCTCAGTGAGCCGGCCGGGGAAGTTGCCCTGCGCGGGGACGGTGTCGAGGTGACCGGCGAGCAGCAGCAAGGGGCGCTCGGCGCGTCTTGTGGCTCCCGCCAATACGCAGGTGTCGCCCACGTCGCGTGCAGGCACGCCGTCCGCGTGGAGCACGTCGAGCAGGTGCGCGGCGATGTTTCTCTCGTCGCTCGACACGGAGGCGATGTCGAGCAGCTCGAGCGTGCGCGCGGCTAGGCGCGTGTGGAGCTCGGTGCGAAGAATGCCTGTTGGCGCCATGTCTGAGCGGCCCGAGCGCCGAATCGCTGATCGCGCGGGCGGGGCCACACAGACATTTTCTCAAGCGACGCTTGGGTTTTTGAGACGCGCGGGCAACGCGCCCTCAGGCGCTACTTGGCGTTGGCGAAGTAGTCGGCGTTGATCTGCGTGAACTTGCCCCACTCCTCCGGGAGCTGATCCTCGGCGAAGCAGGCGTCAACCGGACAGGCCTCGACGCAGGCGTCGCAGTCGATGCACTCCTCGGGGTCGATGTAGAGCATCTCGGCCGCGTCGTATCCGGGCTCGTCGGGCGTCGGGTGGATGCAGTCCACGGGGCACACCTCGACACAGGAGTTGTCCTTGGTGCCAATGCACGGCTCGGCGATTACGTAGGCCATTCGCTTCTTTCTTTGGATCGATTTGCGGGGTCTCCCCTCGGGAGACGCATATTGTACGAAGCATGCTGCTGCTAACGGGCGCGACCGGCCTCGTGGGCTCCACGCTGCTGCGTCGGCTGCTCGCCGAGGGTATCCCCGTGCGCTGCCTCGTACGCGATCCACGGCGCCTCGGACCCCTGCGCGTGCGGGTTCAGATCGCGCTCGGCGACCTCACCGACCCGCCCTCCTTTCGTAACGCACTGCGCGGCGTGGAGACGGTGGTGCACCTCGCGGCGGCGATCCGCGACCAGCGCCGCGGCTCGATCGAGGAGCTCAACGGCATCGCGACCTGGCGGATGGTCGAGGCGGCCGAGCGCCAAGGCGTGCAGCGTTTTGTGTTCTTCAGCGCGCTCGGCGCCTCAGCCCATCACCGCACTCGCTGCCTGCGCGCGAAGGCGCTCGCCGAGCAGGCTGTGGGGGAGGCAGAGCTGCACTCGACGGTTTTTGCACCCTCGATCATCTACGCGCCGGGCGATCCCTGGCTGACCCTGCTGGAGCGCCTCGCGCTGCTGCCCGTGATGCCCGTCTCCGGGCGCGGGCGCGCGGTCTTCCAGCCGATCTGGGCGGAGGATGTGGCCGATGCGATCGTCGCGAGCCTGCGCACAGCGGGCAGCGAGGCTCATGAGCGCATCGAGCTGGCCGGTCCGGAGACGCTGAGCCACCTGGATATCGTGCGCACGGTGCTGCACTCGTTGGGGCGCCGCAGAGCCCTCCTGCAGGTGCCTACGCCGATCGTCTCGCGCAGCCTGCGCCTGGTCGAGCGGTTGGCCGGACCGAACGCGTTCGCGACCTGGGACGAGGCCGAGCTGATGGAGGTCTCGATGGTCTCGGCGCGAGGGGCGGCAGGAGCAGAAGCGCTCGGCGTCACCCCGCAGCGAATGGCTGCGGTGCTCGGCACGCGCTGAGCGGCTTATACGGCCTCGCGTCAGGGTCAGTCGGCGAGCACGCCGGCCATCGCCGGCCGCCGCGCGGCCCACGGTCGCGCCGCTTCGAGTTGCGCAGCGAGCGCGAGCAGCGCACCCTCACCGGCGGGCCGCCCGACGAGCTGCACGCCCAGCGGCAGACCGTCCTCGCCCTCAAACAGCGGCAGCGAGATACCCGGCTGCCCGGAGGCGTTGAAGATCGGTGTAAACGGCGTGAAGACACCCGAACGCGTGAAGGTGGCCATCGGTTCGGGTGCGGCGGTGTCGAGCGTCCCCAGCGGCAGCGGACGCTCGGCGAGAGCGGGCGTGAGCAGGGCGTCGTAGGGGAGCAAGAAGGAGACGAGTTGGCGTGCGAAACCCTGCAGGCGCACGGCCGCCCCGAGGCCGTCGATCGCGCCCAGTTTCTGGATCATCGAGTAGATCGCCCAGCTCATCGGCTCCATGTCATCAGCGGTAGGCGTGCGTCCCGCCACCATCCCTGAGTAGGCGATCGAGAGCGCGATCTGGCTGGAGAAGACGGCACCGAAGAGCTCCTGCAGGCCAGGGATCTGCCAGGGTGGCTCGACCTCCTCGACCTCGTGACCGAGCGAGCGCAACAGCTCACTCGCATCCGTGACGGCGCGTGCGCAGATCGGGTCCACGGGCGTGCCGGGGATCGGCGGCAGCGTGGTGGCGGCGATGCGCAGCTTTGCGGGCTCGCGCGCGGCGCTCTGCGCGAACGGCTCAGCAGGGTCGGGCGCCCAGGTGGCATCGCCGGGCTCATAGCCGGCGAGCACGTCGAGGATCGCTGCCGTGTCGGCGACGGTACGCGTGAGCACACCGTCGATGCCGAGCGAGGAGTCGCCGAGTTCGGGGGCCGCGGAGATGCGCCCACGGCTCGGCTTCAGGCCAACCAGACCACAGCAGGCAGCCGGTATCCGCACCGAGCCGCCGCCGTCGTTGCCGTGCGCCACGGGTAGCATGCCGCTGGCGACCGCCGCAGCAGCGCCGCCGGAGGAGCCGCCGGGGGTACGATCGAGGTCCCAGGGGTTGCGCGTGGGGCCGAACAGCCGTGCCTCGCTCACGGGCAGGATGCCGTACTCGGGCAGCGTGGTGGTGCCGACGATCACGAAGCCCGCTTGCTTGAAGCGACGGGTGATGTTGTGGTCGTAGTCGGCACATGTTCTCGGCCATCAGGGAGCAGCCGTAGGTCAGCCGCAGGCCCTCGACGGGGCGGTTGTTCTTGATCGCGATCGGCACGCCCGCGAACGGCCGCTCGTCGCCGGGCGCGACAGCATCGGCGGCCTGCAGAGCGCGCTCGTCGTCGACGTCGACGAAGGCGTTGAGCGCGGGGTTCAGCTCCTCGATGCGCGCGAGCGAACACTCAACCAGCTCGCGCGATGAGATCTCCCCGGAGCGCACCATCGCGGCGAGCTCGAGCGCGGGACGAAACATCAGATCGCTGTCGGACATGACTCCTCCTGGGATTGGCTCTCGCCGGCTGGCGGCGGGCTGCTGCTCCGCGCCTGGAGCCTACTCGCGCGGGCATTCCTGCGACGATGTAGACCTGCCCACAAGGCAGCCACCCCGTCAAGCATCAAGCTCAGAAAGCGAGTGCCATGAGCGCGGTTCAGTCAGCAGCGGAGGTCCAGTCGGGCCTTGAAGGAGTCGTTGCCTTTGCCACCGAGATCGCGGAGCCCGACAAAGAGGGTGGCGCGCTGCGCTACCGCGGCGTCGATATCGAGAACCTCGTTGGCGCGGTCCCCTACGAGCAGGTGTGGGGCCTGTTGGTCGACGGTCATTTCGCGCCAGGCCTACCGCCGGCGGAACCCCATGCGCTCACGGTGCGCTCGGGTGACCATCGCGTTGACGTGCAGTCGGCGCTTGCGATGCTGGCCCCCGAGTGGGGCTTTGGCCAGCTGATCGACATCACAGACGAGCAGGCGCGCACGGACCTCGCGCGAGCATCGGTGATGGCGCTGTCCTTCGTGGCGCAGTCCGCGCGCGAAGCGGGCCAGCCACCGGTCCCCCAGACCGAGGTCGACAAGGGCGCAACGATCCCCGAACGTTTCTTGATCCGCTGGCGCGGCGAGGCGAACCCCGACCACGTCAAGGCGATCGACGCCTACTGGGTCTCCGCCGCGGAGCACGGCATGAACGCCTCCACCTTCACCGCCCGTGTGGTGGCCTCAACGGGCGCCGACTGCGCGGCTGCGCTGTCGGCTGCGGTAGGGGCGCTATCGGGCCCGCTGCACGGCGGCGCGCCCTCGCGCGTGCTGAAGATGCTCGAGGAAGTCGAACAGAGCGGCAACGCCGAGCAGTGGGTCTCAGACGCACTCGACCGCGGCGAGCGACTGATGGGCTTCGGGCACCGTATCTATCGCGCCGAAGACCCACGCGCGCGAGTGCTGCGTAGGACCGCCGGCGAACTCGGCTCGCCTCGCTTCGAGGCCGCTGAGGCGCTCGAGAAGGCCGCGCTAGCCGAGCTGCACGCACGCCGACCCGACCGGGTGCTGGCGACGAACGTGGAGTTCTGGTCGGCCGTGATCCTCGATCTCGCGGAAGTGCCGCCGGACCTCTTCACACCGATGTTCACCTGCGCGCGCGTGGCGGGCTGGTCGGCGCACATCCTCGAGCAGAAGCGCGAGGCGAAGCTGATCCGCCCGACGGCGAAGTACGTGGGCGAGGGGCCGCGCTCGGTGGCGGAGGTCGACTAGGGGCGGCGCAAGCCGCCCGCTTAACCAGATCGCTTAAACAACGAGGGCCCGGCAGCGAGACCGGGCCCTCGTTGAACACGGCAGCAAAGCTGCCGCGGATACGTCTCTTACATCATCCCCGACATGTCGGGCATACCGCCACCGCCACCGCCACCGGCTTCCTTCTCCGGTACCTCGGCGACGATCGCCTCGGTGGTGAGGATGTTCTTGGCGATCGAGGCCGCGTTCTGCAGCGCAGAGCGCGTGACCATCGCCGGGTCGATAACACCAGCGGCAACGAGATCGACGATCTCGTTCGTGGAGGCGTTCAGGCCGTGACCTTTCTTGGCCTTACGGACGTCGTTGACGACGACCGAGCCCTCGAGGCCCGCGTTCTCGGCGAGCTGACGAAGCGGCTCCTCCAAGGCGCGGAGCACGATGCGCGCACCCGTGCGCTCATCGTCTGAGCCGTCGGCCGAGGCACCGTTCTCGCCGATGCTGACGGCCGCTGAGGCCTGCAGCAGGGCGACGCCGCCACCGGGCACGATGCCCTCCTCGAGCGCCGCGCGAGTTGCCTGCAGGGCGTCCTCGACGCGGTGCTTCTTCTCCTTCATCTCGGTCTCGGTCGCAGCTCCGACCTTGACCACCGCGACGCCGCCGGAGAGCTTTGCCAGGCGCTCCTGGAGCTTCTCGCGGTCGAAGTCCGAATCGGTGTTCTCGATTTCGGCTTTGATCTGGTTGATGCGGCCCTTGATCGCGGTCGCATCGCCGGCGCCGTCAACGATCGTGGTGGTGTCCTTGGCGACAACGACGCGACGTGCACGTCCGAGCTGAGATAGCTGGGTGTTCTCCAGCTTCAGACCCATCTCCTCGGTGATCACCTCGGCGTTGGTCAGGATCGCGATGTCCTCGAGCATCCGCTTGCGACGGTCACCAAAGCCAGGTGCCTTGACGGCCACACCGGTGAAGGTGCCGCGGAGCTTGTTCACAACCAGCGTCGCGAGCGACTCGCCCTCGACGTCCTCGGCGATGATCAGGATCGGCTTACCCGACTGGATCACGGCCTCGAGCACCGGCAGCACGTCACGGACGGAGCCGATCTTCGAGTTGGCGATCAGGATGTAGGGGTCCTCGAGGGTTGCCTCCATGCGGTCTTGGTCGGTGACCATGTAGGGCGAGATGTAGCCCTTGTCGAACTGCATGCCCTCGGTGAACTCGAGGTCCATGCCGAAGGTCTGACCCTCCTCGACGTTGACCACGCCGTCCTTGCCGACCTTCTCGATTGCATCGGCGATCACGTCGCCGATCTCCTCATCGCCGGCGGAGATCGTCGCCACGCGGGCGATCTGGTCCTTGCCGGAGACTTCCTTGGATTGCGAGGCGATGTTCTTGACGACCTCATCGACCGCTTTCTCGATACCGCGCTTCAGCGCCAACGGGTTTGCACCGGCCGCGACGTTCTTCAGGCCCTGGCGAACGATCGCCTGGGCGAGCACGGTGGCGGTGGTGGTGCCGTCGCCGGCCACGTCGTTGGTGGCGGTTGCCACCTCACGGACAAGCTGGGCGCCCTGGTTCTCGAAGACGTCCTCGACCTCGATCTCACGCGCGATCGTGACACCGTCGTTGGTGATCGTGGGCGCGCCGAACTTCTTGTCGAGCACCACGTAGCGGCCCTTGGGGCCGAGCGTGACCTTGACGGCGTTGGCGACCGCGTCGACGCCCGCCTCGAGCGCTGAGCGCGCCTCTGAGCTGTACTTCAGTTCCTTGTGAGCCATGTTTTCCTCAGTCTCCTTAAGACTCGACGCGGGCGAGGACATCGGACTCGCGCAGCACGAGCAGATCCTCCCCGTCGACCTTGATCTCGGTCCCGCCGTACTTGCTGTAGAGGACCTCGTCGCCCTTCTTGACATCCAGCGGGATGCGCTTGCCGTCCTCGTCCAACTTGCCGTCGCCGACTGCGAGGACCTTGCCCTTCTGCGGCTTCTCCTTGGCGGTCTCGGGGAGGACGATGCCACTGGCGGTGGTCAGCTCCTCCTCGATCGCCTGCACGATCAAGCGATCGCCCAGGGGCTTTAGCTTCATGTCGAAATACCTCCGTCTTCTGAGAATGCGACCGGCAGCCCGCTGCCCTCTATTGACATGCGAGCCGCCTCTTTTGGCACTCTCATTGGGAGAGTGCCAACTGCTCCCCCAATATATAGAAGATCGGGCGCGCTTCAAGGGCAAATTGGCACTCTCTCCCCGAGACTGCCAACGCCCGGTGTGCCGGTTTGTGCCCGGTGGGCTAGTTCTGAGCGCCGCCGAAGCCCTTCATGGCCTCGGTCATGCCGCTGGGGTTCTCGAGGATCTGCGAAAAGCGCACGACGGTGACCGTGTCCTCGCTCGTGACGGGGCGACCGTAGATCTGTTCGAGGAAGTTGATCAGCTCCTCGCGGCGACGGAACTCGGGGTTGTCGTGCTTGATGTCGCGCGGCGAGAGCTCACCGAGCTTCATCACCTCGACGTTGTCGATGACCGCTTCGAAGATCCGTTCGCGCGGGGAGTACTGAAAGCCGATCGTGACGAGCACGGCCTGGTTCTTGCGGTACTTGCCCGACTTGTCGCCGAGACGGATCGTGGCGGTCTTGCGCCCGCGCTTGAGCTCGTCGGCGAAGATCGTGGAGTAGAAGTTCAGGACCTGCATCGCGAGAGCAGGCTACCGGTCTTTATCGAGATAGGCGAGCGCAAGCGTGACCATTTCGCGCTCGGCAGCGTGACTGAGCTCCTGCTCGGCCTGCTCGAGCGCGAGCCAGCGGACCTCCTCGACCTCGTCGTCGTGCTCAGCGAAGTCGCCTTCGAGGAAGTCGAACAGAAAGAAGGACACGCGCTTGCCGATCGTGCGGCCGTCGCGGCGATACCAGTAGCGCGACTCGCCGAGCTCGACGACCGGCTTTGCCACGATCCCGGTCTCCTCGAGCACCTCGCGCTCGGCGGCCTCGATCGGCGTCTCGCCGGGGTCCACGTGCCCCTTGGGCAGCGCGAGCACGCGCGAGCCATCGGCGGCGCGGCGCGTGGGCACGATCACCACAACCTGCTCACCGCGCACGACCAGACCGCCAGCGGAGAACTCGCGCGCCTGTGAGCGTCGTGCGTCACCGCGCGGGCGTTTGGAGCGCGAGGGCTTAGAAGACATATTGCTTCAGCGCCTGCGGGTCGTGGACAACGAGGCGCCCGCGACCTTGGGAGATGACGCCAGCGCGCTCCAGAACCGCGAGAAAGCGGCTTGCTGACTCGCGCGAGGAACCGGCGAGCTGCGCGAGATCGGCCTGCGTGGCGGTCACGAGCACATCGCGCTCGTCGCTGCCCGCCTCGATCTCCTGATCGACGAGCTGACTTAGGACAACCGCAACACGACTCTGCACTGTCTGGAAGGACTGGCGCGAGAGGCGCTCGTTCATCTCGCGCAGGCGCCGGCCGAGCGCGATCACGAGACGCGCGGCGATCGAGGGGTGTTCTCCCATCAGGCGGCGCATGTCCGGGCCGAGCACGCCGACGACGCTCGTCGGCTCGATCGCCTCGACGGTTGCGGAGCGCAACTCGTCCTCGAACATCGCGAGCTCACCGAAGATGTCCCCCGGTCCGAACGTAGCGAGCGTGATCGTGCGCCCGTCGCCGTGGGTGCGAATCGCGCGCGCCTGACCCTCGCGGACTATGTAACAGGTGTCTGAGGCGTCGCCCTCTCGGAAGACGGCCTGCCCCGGCTCGAAGGCGCGGGGCACCGCGACCTCGGCGATACGCTCGAGATCGCTCTGCTCGAGGGTCGAGAAGGCCGGGACGCGTCCGAGCAGCTCCACGACCTCGGCTGAGCGCGTGGTCCCCATCACGCAACGGGATATCACAACGCTCCCGGGCAAAGCCGAGCGGCCGCTCACAACCTCCCACGGCGCTATCGTCAGGTGGGTGACACGCCACAGAGAGGCACTGCTACGCACGCTCCTTGGCGCGCTGCTCGCGCTCGCAGCGCTGCCGGCTGGGACGTTTGCGGCGCAGAGCTCGCCGCGTGTGAGCAACCACAAGCTGCTGAGCTCACACGCGCTATGGGCGACGATCGATGTGTGCAGCCCCAAAGACCAGCCCAACACGGTGGGCATCCGTGGCTCAATGCCCGGGGACGGCAAGGCGGGCGAGAAGATGTACATGAGCTTCCGTCTGCAGATCATGAACGCGAGCAGCCGTTGGGTGGATCTTCTCCCAGGTGCGGCGCCCGTCTATGTAGCTGTGGGCAGCTCGCTAACTGCGCGTGAGGGCGGGCGCAGCTTTCAGCTCGTGCCCGTGGCGGGCAAGCCCGCAGCGCAGCTGCGGGGCGTGGTCAGCTACCAGTGGCGTCACGGCAAGACGGTGCTGTTGAGCATCTCGCGCCCGACGACCGCCGAACACCAGGCGCTGGCAGGCGCCGACCCCGCAGGATTCAGCGCAGCGAGCTGCTCGATCGGCTGAACAGGCGTGGGTCGTTGGTGATGATGCCGCCGACGCCCATCGCGCTCAGCTTTTCGATCATGCGCGCGTCATCGACGGTCCACACGTAAAGCTCGCCGCCACCCTCCGCAACTGCACGCACGAGCGCCGGCGTGACCACGCGCCAATGCGCCATGATCGCATCGAAGCGCCCACTGCCCAGCGCCTCGCGCGCGCGCCGCGGGAGCATCGCGCGATAGCCCGTGAGAATCGCCAGCGCGGGGATCGCGGTGAGCATGTCGGTGGTGTAATCGCGGCGCACGCGCGGCACCGACCAGCCGAGCCGCAGAGCCGGCTCGGCGGCACGGATCTGATCGAGGCTGTCGGTGAACATGCCGCTGATCAGCGTGCGCGCGATCAACCCACGCTCGCGCAAAGCTGTGAGCACGCGCAGCTCATAGCCGGGGATCTTCACGTCGACGTCAAGCTCCAGCCCCGCGAAGGCCTCACCGGCGAGATGGTCGAGCGCCTCCTCAAAGCTGAGCGGCGCGCGCGATCGCATGTCCTCGTAATCGTGCGCCACGAGCAAGCGCCCCCTGCCGTCGAGGTGCTCGGAGAGGACGTCGAGCTCGATCATGTCCACGTCGTGCGCGAGCGCAGCGTCGAAGGACGCGAGCGTGTTGCCCGGCTCGATGTGGTGAGCGCCCTTATGGCCCACGCGACGCGGGCGCCTGAGCGTGGGCTCGGCCATGTCTACTCCTGCAGCGCTTGGCCGTACTGGCGCTCGTAGTAGGCGCGGTAATCGCCCGAGCGGATCGGCTCCCACCACCAACCGTTCTCGCGATACCAGGCGACCGTGGCGGCGAGGCCATCGGCGAAGCGGACCTGTGGGCTCCAGCCGAGCGCGCGCACCTTTGCGGAGGAGAGCGAGTAGCGCACGTCGTGGCCTGGGCGATCGGCGACGTGCTCGATCTGATCCTCAGAGGCTCCGGTGAGCTCGATGATGCGCCGCACGACGGTCATGTTGGCCTCCTCATCGGGCCCGCCCGCGTTGTAGACCTCGCCGGGCTGGCCGTGCTCGAGCACGTGGCCGATCGCCGCGGCGAAGTCGCTTGCGTGGATCCAGTTGCGCACCTGCATGCCATCCCCGTAGACGGGCAGCGGGTCGCCGTGCAGCGCGTTGAGGATCATCAGCGGGATCAGCTTCTCGGGGTACTGATGAGGGCCGTAGTTGTTCGAGCCACGGCAGATCAAGACGGGCATGCCGTAGGTGTGGAAGTAGCTCTGCACGAGCAGGTCGGCGCCGGCCTTCGTGGCAGAGTAGGGCGAGGAGGGCGCCAGCGGGCTCTGCTCGGTGAAGGTGCCCTCATCGATCGAGCCGTAGACCTCATCTGTGGAGACCTGCAGGTAGCGAAGCTCGTGCTCGCGAGCTGCATCGAGTAGCACGTAGGTGCCGAGCGCGTGGGTGGAGACGAAGGCGTCGGGTTCGGCGATCGAGCGGTCGACGTGCGTCTCGGCGGCAAAGTTGACGATCGCATCGGGCGTGCTCGCCTCAATGGCCGCCCGCACCGCCTCGCGATCCTCAATCGCGCCGCGCAGAAAGCCAAAGCGCGGGCTGTCGACGAGGTCCTTGAGGTTCTCCTCCCGGCCGGCATAGGTCAGCTTGTCGAGGACCGTCACCTCATCGCCATGCTCGTGCAGGCGCTGGCGCGCGAAGGTCGAACCGATGAACCCGGCGCCGCCACAGATGAGAAGCCTCATGGACAGGATCATTTCAGGAGTGGTCTTGGAGTGCGTCGAAGGCGCTGGGCAGGCACCCGAGATCCAGAGGCCGATATCATTCACAGATGCGCACGCGGCTGGGGAACCTGGCCTCCTCCCGTGACTGGCGACGCTTTCAGGTCTGGCGCTCGCCGCCGGGTCAGCCGCCGTGGGCACGGCCGGCTCTTCTTCTGATCGCTGCTCTGGCGGGTCTCGCGTACGCCTGGGGAATGGGCGGCGCAGCGCTTGAGAGCTTCTACGGAGCCGCGGCTCGCAGCATGTCGATGAGCTGGCACAACTTTCTGTTCGGCGCCTTCGACCCCAGCGCGACGGTGACCGTGGACAAGCTCCCCGGGGCGCTGTGGCCGCAGGCGCTGCTGCTCAGGATCTTCGGCTTTCACACCTGGGCGCTCGTGCTGGCGCAGGTCCTCGAGGGGGTTGGCTCAGTGCTGGTCCTCTATCGCGTCGTGCGACGTCTGGGAGGCCCCGTGGCCGGCATCACGGCAGCCGCCCTGCTCGCAAGCAGCCCGATCACGGTCGCGCTCAACAGGGGCAACGTCTCGGACTCGCTGCTCATTCTGCTCACGCTGCTGGCAGCCGATGCGACGGTCGCGGCACTCATGAACGGCAGGCTGCGCAGCCTGCTCATGGCAGGTGCTTGGGTCGGACTCGCCTTCCAGGCCAAGATGCTGCAGGCGTGGCTAATCCTGCCGGCGCTCGCGGCCGTCTACCTCTTCGCAGCCCCACACCCGCTGGCAGTCCGCCTCCGCCACACGATGCTCGCAGGGCTGCTTACCGCTGCCGTGTCGGTGAGCTGGATGAGCGCCGTTTCGCTCGTTCCCGCCGCGCAGCGTCCATACTTCGACGGGAGCACCGACAACTCGCTCTTTAGCCAGGTCTTCGACTACAACGGGATCGCGCGACTCAGTCACTCGCACCGGATCTCAGGCGCCGGACACTCGGCCGGCTTCCTGGCTCGCGCTGGTAGTCGGGAAGGAGGACACAACCTCGCTGAACACATCGCTCCCAGCTGGCATCGTCTACTCGACGGCCTCTACGGGCGAGACGTCGGCTGGCTCCTACCCGCGGCATTGATCGCCGTGTTCGCCATGTTCCGCGCGCGACGAGGACGTGGGCGCCGCGACCCGTTTCTCGCAGCTGCACTGCTTTGGACAACCTGGCTGGTGCCGCTGTGGTTCTTTTTCAGCGACGGCATTTATTTGCACTCCTACTACGTCGCGGCGCTCGCCCCGGCGATCGCCGGCCTCTGCGGGACGGGCGCAGCGCTGGCATGGCAGGAGCGCCGAAGTCCCACCGCGCGGCGCCTTGTTGGCGTAGCGGTGCTGAGCTCAGCCGCCTACGGTATCTACCTGCTGCACGCGGGAACCAACGTGCCGCTATGGCTGGTGCCTGTCACGATCGCGCTCGCGGTAGTAGGCACGCTGGGGGCACTGATAGGACCGCCGCCGGCCTCCGCCGCGAGAGGCCGAGCGTGGGTGGTCGTCCTCGTCGTCGCCGCGCTCGTCATTCCAGCTAGCGCCTCGGCTTGGATCGTGAGCCGGGGACTGGGACCGTTTGCGTCGCCGTTTGAGCCGTCTTCAGCGACGGAATCACGCGCGGCCTACAAACACACCACGGCGCTGAGCGCACGCATCGTCGAATTGATCGGTGCGACCTATCCGGCTCCGACCGTGTTCGCAATCGACACTTCGAACGTGGCGGCTCCCTACATTCTCGCCACCGGCCAAGAGATCCTTCCGATCGGCGGTTTCGAAGGGGGTATTCCGGCACCGAGCCTCCTCCAACTGCAGCACTACATCGCGGCTGGCGAGCTGCGTGCTGTGTTGGCTCCCGAAAAAGACCCAGATCCGCGGCTGAGTTGGATCTACGCCCACTGCAAACGCACCGAATCCACAACCGGCGGTGGCGTACCGATGCGTCTCTACGACTGCGAAGGAGCCTAGACCGAGCGCAGCGGTTTGCGTCCGGCCGCGATCGTCTCGACGGCTGCCTTCGGGCCGACGTAGGGCGCGAGCACGATAAACGCGAGCTGGTCGACCAGCGCGGGCAGACGCGAAAGGCGGTCGTTGGCGACGTAGGTACAGATGATTCCCCAGAGCGCACCGGTGATCGCTTCGAGCGCCACAGCGGGTCCCCGTTGCGGCTCGGGGCCATGCTCGGTGAGCAGCTTGGTGAATCCCTCAACCGAGCGCGTCATCTTGGCGATCATGCCGGGGCCCACCTCGAAGAGGTCGACGAAGGCGATTCGCAGCAGCGCTTGGTGGGCGACGAGGTACTCGACGAAGGCGCCCACGCCCTTGTAGACGGCTTCGGGCCAGGTGCTCGAGGCCTCCATCCGCGGCCTGACCGATGCGACGGCTTCGTTGACGAATTCGTCGAGCACGGCCAGGAAACACTCTTCCTTGTTGGCGAACTGCTTATGGAAAGCCTCTGTTGAGACACCCGCGAACTGCGCGATCTGCGGGTCGGTGAGGTTGAGGTAGCCGGAGTCGAGCGTGAGATGCACGACCGAGCCGAGCAGCTTCGCGCGGCGGTCGCCGCGTGCGAGGAAGGCGGCGGGGCTCGGCGGCACGTGGGGCGACTTGATCATCGCGGTCCTGCCCAGCTGCACCGCTGCGGGCGTGCGGTAGGACTCGATCCAGTCGAGCACTTCGTCGGTCAGCATGAACAGCTCTTTCTCGCGCTTCTCGAGCATGCGGATGAAGACGACGTGACGCACGCCGCCGACGACCGCGCGCGGCGTCAGCTGCGGAAAGCCGATCTCGTGGGGCGCGGCTTTGAAGGCGGTGGTGACGAGGCGCTCGAAGGTGAAGCCCGCGAGCTGCAGCCGCTCACGCGACTTCGGTCCGATGCCGAGCGCGTCCACGAGCACGAGGTGCGGGCCCTTGGGCGACTCGGCCGCGTCATCGAGCAATGCCTTGCAGGCTGCGTGCACGCGGTTCGCCCAGCCGCGCTCGCGCGACCAGGCTTCGAGCATGCGCTTGCGCGCGCTCGCCACGACGATGTCGTAGGTGCCGAGGAAGCACTCTTCCTTGTTGGCGAAGAGCTCGTAGAAGGCCCGGCGCGAGACGCCGGCGAGCGAGATCACGTGCGCGACGGTGGTGGCGCGATAGCCCCGCTGATCGATCGACTCGATCATCGCTCCGTAGAGGCGGGCACGCTGGTTGCGGGCCACTTCCTCACGGTCCATCCCGTTCGGTCCGTGCGGCAACCTACGGTAAAGCGGCGTTTGCTGAACTCTAGTTCGGTTCATCCCCACGGTTCCAGAAGATAGATCACTTGAAAGTCGAGTGCAAGTGTTTGATACCAGTGTCGTTCAAACGATTCCACCCGTGTCTCCGTCCAGGTCAATCGTCCGACAGACAATGGGATTCGCGGCACCGCGAGCAAACGTGCGGACGTTGCGGGTTCAGTTCTTCGGAACGTGCGGACTTGCAGGGCAAATGCGAATTTCTCAGGCGGACAGCGTGAGCCTGCGCGGCCCGGGCTGAAAGCCGAGCTCGACGAGCGTCTCGACGAGGCTCGAGGCGACCGCCGGCGTGCCGTCGATTCGCTCGAGCGAGAGCTTTTGCACTTTTCCGCCGCGCACGGCCTCGGCGAGAGCCTCGAGCGACGCTCTCACGGGGTCCTGATCGTGGCCAGAATGTGACGCTCGAGCAGATTCACCGCCCACTGCGAGCGTGAGCAGCCCACGTCCGCCCCGCTCCACGAAGAGGGCGGGTAGGTCTTCTAGGAGCACCACATAAGCACCGGCAACGCGCGCGGGACGTCCGGCAACCTCTTCGCGCCTGGGCCACGGCAGCGCTGCCCCGTAGGGCTGAGCTGGGTCAGCCGCGCCGATCACAAGCGTGCGTGAGGGCTCGCCGGCGGCTCGCAAGCGCTCGACGGCACCGGGAAGCGCGAACTGAGCGCCGCCCATGCCCTCGATGAAGTACCCGCGGCGACAGATACCGAGCGTCTCGAGGTTGGAGAAGGCCTCGTAAAGCGCCGCGAAGCCGCCCTTTATGCCCTCCGCGAGCACCTGCTCGCGCGTGACTATGCCGTAACGCTCGAGCATCAGTTCAGCCAGCGCTCGGCGCTGCTCTCGTGAGTCTGCCGGTATTGAATCAGCGGCAAAGACGAGTGCGGTCAGCGACCAGCGACCCTGTACCTGCGCCTGTGCGCCCGTGCGCCTGCGGGCGGCAAAACGAGAACGTCCGGCGCCTGAGGAGACACCGCCGCGTCCACCGAGCGCAGAGGAGATGGCTGGCCGCTCAGAGCGTGCTAGCGCCAGACGTGGCGCGCGTAGCGGCGCCCAGGCATCGTTGGTTACCTCGCCCGCCCAGACGAGGTCCCAGAGCGCCTCCCGTAGCGCCTCTGCCGATAGCTCGAGCTCAGCGAGAAGGTCTGTGAAGAAGCGGGGGCCACCACCCAGAAGGTTGCGAAGCAACTCGTGCTCGGCCTTGCTTGGCCGCTCGGGCATCGACCGTGCGTTGGCGGGCGGCCCGATCGCAGCGGCGTCCTCCCGGAAATAGAGTGCCACCCGTCCAGAGCGACCAAGCGGACCGGCACCGACCCAAACGAGCTCCCCGCCGGCACAGAGGCCGTCGATCCAGGACGGGGAGTAGGCGCCGACACGCCTAGGAAGCACGTCCCGCTCCCAGACCTCAACTGGTAGCGCAAGTCCCTGTAGGGGGACTAGGACCTCGCGTAGGCGATCGATGCCGGCGCCTGCTGAGGGATACCGATCAACGCCCTGCCAGGCAGGCAGGAAGGCTGCCAGGCGACGCTGGTCGGTCGGCTCTATCTCTTTGCGCAGAGCGGCCAGCGAGGCACGCCGCAGGCGCCTCAGAACCTCCACATCGCACCAGTCGCGCTCGCTGCCACCCGGACGCAGCTCACCGCGCACGATGTCGCCCGCCAACTCGAGCTCGCGCAACACGGCGCCCGCGTCAAGACCGTAACGGAGGTGAAGGTCAGCCGTGGTGAAGGGCCCGTGGGTGCGTGCGTAGCGTGCGACGAGTTCGCTGAGGGCATCGGGGACGTCAGCAAGGTAGGCCTCAGGGAGTCCGCCCGGCGGCACGGCCCCGAGCGCGTCTCGATACAGACCGGCCTCGTCAGCGGCGATGAATCGCTGCTCGCCGAAAATGCGCAGGCCGATTGCCCGCCGTTCGCGCACTAGCTCGGCGAGCAGCGCATCCGCATCGACCCCCTCGAAGGCGCGCTCGGCAAGCTCTACGGCGGTCAGGTCACCGACACGACGCAGCACATCGTGGAGTGCGTCTCGTCCGGTTGCCCTAGTCATCTCCGAACGATGCTGAAGGTCGGCTTCGACGCGTGCCAACGCGTCCGGATCGATCAGTTCTCGTAGCTCCTCTTGACCGAGCAGCTCACGCAGCAAGTCGCGGTCGAGCGAAAGCGCTGCAGCACGACGCTCAGCGCTCGGCGTGTCGCCCTCGTACATATAGGTGGCGACGTAGTCGAACAGCAACGACGACGCGAAAGGGGAGGCGGTCTTGGTCTCCACCTCGACAAGGGTTATATCTCGCGTATGCAGGCCGCGCAGCAACGATTCCAAGCCTGGTAGGTCGAGAACATCACGCAGACACTCGCGGTAGGTCTCCAGGAGGATCGGGAAATCGGAGTAACGGCGCGCGACCTCGAGCAAATTCTGGGCCTTTAGCCGCTGTTGCCACAGCGGCGTGCGTTTGCCTGGATAGGCGCGCGGGATCAGCAGCGCACGCGCGGCATTCTCGCGGAACCGTGCTCCGAACAGCGCCGAGCCGCCTAGCTCTGCTGTGACGATCTGCTCGACCTCGCTGGGCTCCAGGAGGATCAGCTCCGCGGCCGACGGCAGAGACTCCGCATCGTCAGCGTCGAGATCCGGGAGGTGAAGCACGATGCCGTCATCAGACCAGATGGCGTCAGCCTCCAGTCCAAACCGCTCGTGAATCCGTGCCGATAGCGCAAGACCCCAGGCGGCGTGAACACGACCACCGTAGGGCGAGAGGACACAGATGCGCCAATCGCCGATCTCGTCGCGGAATCGCTCGAGC
Organism: uncultured Solirubrobacterales bacterium; assembly: GCA_963785435.1. Classification (GTDB taxonomy): domain Bacteria; phylum Actinomycetota; class Thermoleophilia; order Solirubrobacterales; family Solirubrobacteraceae; genus Palsa-744. The sequence continues at coordinate 364,341 of CAWAVE010000005.1, read as the reverse complement.
ACGATCGTACGGTCGCTGGGTATCACACGCGTGGCGGCCTGCTGTTCCTTCAAGTAGTCGAGCAAGTTGCGCGCCGCACGCGTGTCAAGATCGTAGTCCCGCTCGAGCGTCTCGGAATCCTGCTCGACTGCCCAGCGCGAGAATGCGCCAATCGCCTCGCCCAACTCCTTGGGTCGACCGATCGTGTCGCCCTTCCAGAACGGCACCGCACCTGGAGCGCCGGGTGCGGGTGTCACAATCACACGGTCGCGGGTTATCTCCTCGATGCGCCAGGCCGACGCTCCAAGCAGGAAGGCCTGTCCCGGACGAGCCTCATAGACCATCTCCTCGTCGAGCTCGCCGACACGGCGGCCATCGGGTAGGACCACCGCGTAGAGGCCTCGGTCAGGAATCGTGCCTGCATTGGCGACCGCCAGCTGGCGCGAGCCGCGGCGGGCCCGAATCGTACCGGCGATGCGGTCCCAGACGATGCGTGCGCGCAACTCGCCGAACTCCTTGGAGGGGTAGCGTCCGTCGAGCATGTCCAGCACGTTCTCGAGCAGCTCACGCGAGAGCTCGGCGTATGTGAACGTGCGCCGAACAAGCGCGTGCAGCGCATCAACGGATACCCCCGCGACAGCGGCCGTGGGGCCGTCCGCATTGCCGAGCGGCTCAGCCGCGACGGCGATCGCGACAATCTGCTGAGCAAGGACGTCCAGCGGGTTACGGGGAACGACCGTCGGCTCGATCAGGCCCTCTTGCATCCGCCGAGCGACCACCGCACACTCGAGCAGATCGCCGCGGAACTTCGGGAAGATGCGCCCGACACTGACCTGCCCGACACCGTGCCCTGCACGGCCAATGCGCTGCAGACCGCGCGCAACGGACTTGGGCGACTCGATCTGCAGGACGAGATCCACAGCACCCATGTCAATGCCAAGCTCCAGCGAACTGGTCGCGACGAGGCACGGGAGTTGACCGGCCTTGAGCAGCTCCTCAACCTTTGTGCGCTCCTCACGCGCGAGCGAACCGTGGTGGGCGCGGGCGATCTCGCACGGCCGATCGCCGGCCTGTTGTTCAGGCTCGGTGCCCTCCCGTGCGGCCAGCTCGTTCAGACGCAGCGCCACGCGCTCGGCTGCCCGCCGGTTATTGACGAAGATGATTGTCGACGCATGCGAGCGGACCTGCTTGAGCAGCTCGGGATAGATTGCAGGCCAGATCGAGCTCCGTGTCGACTCGCCACCGGTGAGCGGCTCGAGCTCATACGCTGCGCCTGTCGGCTCCTGCACGCCGGAGCCACCCTGCCCGACCTCAGCAAGCGACTCGATCGGGACTTCGATCCGGAGGTCCAGAGGCTTGTCCATTCCAGCGTCGATGATCGTTACCTCGCGAGTTGGGCCTACTAGAAAGCGCCCGATCTCGAGGAGCGGGCTTTGCGTCGCGCTTAGACCGATGCGCTGAAGCGGCCGAGGCGGGGACCCCACGGCCTCATGGGCTGCTCCGACCATGTCCTCAAGACGCTCGAGCGTGAGCGCAAGGTGCGCCCCACGCTTTGAGTGGGCTACCGCGTGGATCTCATCCACGATCACCGTCTCAACCTGTCCAAGCGTCGTTCTCACCTGCGAGGTCAACATCAGATAGAGCGACTCGGGTGTTGTGATGAGGATCTCAGGCGGGTTTCTCGCCATCATCGCGCGCTCTCGCCGCGGAGTGTCACCCGTACGAATGCCGACCCGCACCTCTCGGGTCGCGATTCCTCGAAGAGGGGCACGGAGGTTGCGCTCTATGTCGTAGGCGAGAGCCTTGAGCGGACTGACGTAGACGACACGAGTACCGGGCGCGCGACCGTCGTCAGATCCTCCGCGTGCCAGCAGTTGATCGAGTGCCCATAGAAACGCCGCAAGCGTCTTCCCCGCGCCGGTCGGCGCAGAGAGCAGCACGTTCTCGCCAGCCGCGATTGAAGGCCAGGCTGCAGCCTGGGCGGGTGTCGGAGTGGCGAACGCCCGGTCGAACCACGCACGCGTGCTCGGGCCGAAATGCGAGAGCGCCGTCTCGTCCGTCATGTCCCGACGACTGCGTCAGCGATGCGCGCCATGGGCTTGCCGGATCCCCAGGGCGCCATCTGAGTCGATAGCGAAAACACCGCACGAGCGCCCATCCGCACAGGCTACCGCGCGTCGCTCCATGTGCCGGTCGTGGAGAACACCGAAGGTGAGCCGCCGGCTCCGGTGGGCTCACGAACGACGAGGATGGCTCCGTCGCCGAAGCGACGGAGCCATCCGGTTACCGACCGGCTGTCTTTAGTGTTCGCGCACTGCGTTGGCACTGGCCTGCTTGAGCGTGCCATTCAGAACCGCAGTGTTGTGGCCTGCGGACGAGGGTACGCCGAGCTTCGCGTTGATGATCGGATCGATCAAGAACGAGAAGAGCCCTCCGCAGCCATTTGTACCGGGCGCGGCAAACGAGTTGTTGACGAGCGAGTTTTTGCTGATCGTCAAGATGCTGCCTTCTTCATTGAATTCGACTACACCCTCGCTGCCTTTGATCGGTTTGTTCGGCAGGGGCGGGCTAGTCGTACCGGTCGTCAGTTCAATCACGATCGGGCTCGAGTTCGATCCCACGTAACAAGAGCTACCCAGGAACGGGTTTTCAAGGTGCACCTTCACCGGCAGCGACAGCGCCGTACCTTTTTCAAGGAGCAGGTTCGTCTCATTGAGCCCAATCGAGCTTGCAGGTGCCGCAAGTTCGGTCGTCGCGTTGACGCCAGTCACACCATTTTCAAATACGACTTCGCACGCGAGCCGCTCGATGAATTCTGTGATTTCGTTGCACTTCACGAGCCCAGCGAGACCGCCAGGAACTTTCTGAGGCGTTTTCGAGAGCGTATTACCGTCCGCCGCGCCCACGAAGCTGGTCGCGCCGGTTTCTTCATTTTCGGTGAACCCGCCCTGAAGGGTGATTGTTTTTTCGATGGGCACCGTTTCTTTGCCCACGATGAATTTGCCGGATTCCGTCTTCGCAGAAATACAACCGGCGAGATGAGGGGTGCTGAGCGGACAGTCTGCGAAAACCGCGAATTCCCCCGTTGGTGTCGCAAGCGCTGAAGAAGTGCTAAGCATCACCATCGCTACGACAAGACCCGCGACGGCGATCATTCCCCTGCGCAGGCTCACTAGGTGTTCCGTACCTCTGTGCATCAGTAGTCTCTCTTTCTTTCGTCTCACCGAACTGCATTGGCGTCAGTCCGGAATCCAGCATCGACAAAGCTAAACGCGGTGATCACTAACTGCAAGTTCTGTTTCCGACTTTGCTGCCAGGCCAAAACTAGGGAACAAGCCAAATTGCGTACTCAAATCGAACACGCCACCGGGGCGCCTGCCGGCACCGCCGACCTACCGCCGAGCTAGAACTCGGCGCGGGGCTATTTCCTGTGCCGAGAATTTTTCTTACTGCTACGGCGGCGAGGACACCCCTGGACGCCGATTTTTGTCGTCTGCCTCAGGACCGCGCCATTCTGCCCAGCAAGGACTGTCGGCATATTGAGAGCGTGCGCGCACAGACTTCCAAACGCCGCCAGCACCGAATGCGGCCCTTGCGGCAGCACAAGGTCGAACGAGCTCACGGGCGCGTCCGGCAAAACGTTGAAGGTGCTCGAGGTTATGCCTTTCTTGATGTTGGTGTTTCCGACGAGGCGAAGGGTAACCCCTTCTCCCTGCAGTACAACCACCAAATCGGGGAATGCAGCACCTCCGTGGGATACCAGGTAGGCAGGGCCTATGAGCGCGGCCTTCAGAATGGGGGTCACGGCGCGCGCGGTTCCCACTACGGACGCGCTGGGACACGATGCCGGATCGGAGTTGAAGGTCGCCGCCAAGCAGGCTTTCTGGAGCGTAGTGAGTCGGGAGGGCAGCCTGATCGGTAGTTCCACCCGTGCTTTTGCGATATTGGCTTGACCCGCGCCAGATGTGACCTTCACGTGTAGCGAAGCGCCATTCAATTTGCTTGTCCTCGCGGTGGTTACCGCGCTGAAATGAGGCTTGAAGGACAGGCCCCTGCAGTTGGATGCCTGGTAGCGCGAAGAGACATTTGCGAGGAGTCCTGCTGCACTTGAGATCGTGCCGTTGATGCTCATCGGGTTACAGCTCGTCGCGTTGAACGTAAAGTTTGGCCTGTTGACATTAACGGTCAAGGCGCGCAGACGCAACGGAATCCCGTCAATTGCCTGCGGTAGTGGGTCGCTAATGATCGTGATGGAGCCCGTGGTGGGGTCGACTTCAATCGTTGCTCGAACGACCACGTTTCCGAGGTCGTATGGGCCGGCAACGGCACGAACGAGGAAAGCCAAACCGAATGGAGCGCCTCGGTATGGGCCTGTAAGGAATACGGTTCCGCCAAGGTAGAACGGTTCGCTTCCAGGTCCCGCCGCAACCAAAGTGGTGCCGACCTGACTGGCGGCAGAGCAAGTTCCGGCCTGGGCTTCAGCATCGGCGCAGCGCGGAACGTCGGAGATGTTCGCGAGCAGGCCGGGGGGCATCTTGACCGACACCGACCCAAAGTCCTGCTGGCGATCGGGTCGCGCCATGGAGACCGTCTCGGCACTGAACCCGCCCGCCTGGTTGGTCACGGTGCCGGCGCTGAACGTCGGCGTAAACGCGGGCGCTTCACAACCGTCCAATTCTGTAGGGCTGCTCGCGAGCACAACCGGGGTCGCCTGGTTGCTGTAAGGCGTGAATTCGGCGAGCCCCGATGAGGGCCCGCAGGCCAACGCGTTAGCCACAGGCGCCCTGGGGCCGCCGTTGAGCTTGATCGTGACGTCTTCGAACGGCAGTTGCGGGTTGTTATCGAATGTCGTCGTGAGCTGGCCGCTGGCCTGATTGACAGAGGTCGTCCCCTCAAGCTTGACGATGGTTCCATCGCCCTGTGCCTGCACGAACACGCGGATCATGCGTCCAGACTGCGCATCTGCGGGACTGCATGGTGCGCAGAGCGGCGTGCCCACAAATACCTGCCCTTCCAGAGGACGTTGAAGTAGTGGCGTTGATACCTGGACTGTGCCGATCTGTGAGCCATGAGGGCACGAGGCGGGCGCAAGGGAGTGAAGGCCAAACTGATCGCCGGCGGGCCCGCTCGGACTGTCCGAGCACCCGACGAGACCATTGGCTGCCGACGGCGAGACGACAGCGCCCGGCGGCAGGCTCACTACCGCCTTCTTGAGGTCCGGCGACGCAAGCCCGTCAGGATTCTGCGACTGCGGTGTGTGAACGTCGACGGTATAGCCCACCGGCGCTCCAGCCTGCGCAGTATCCGGCGAGATCGTCACTGAGGGATTGAAAACCAGACGATCGCATCCCTGGAAAGGCGCTATGGCGCCCAGCGCTGTCGCCTGGAATCCTGGCTGTTCCCAGGATTCCGCAGCTATCGCCAACGGTAGCGTGCTCCCAGGGCATGCGGTCGGGTTTCTCAAGAAGGCCTTTCTCACCCCGCCACCACGGCCGCCATAGAACACTTCCGTTTCGCTGCTTTCATCGAAGAACGAGAATGGCCCCGGGCCGTTGTGGTCCGCAGGCACTCCCCAAAGCGTCACGCTCGTTGAGATAATTGATTTGATGTCGTTTAGACCCGTCGCGGTCGCACGGAGCCCATAGTCGCCATTTGATCTCACCGCGAAGTCGAGTCGCACCGGTATCTCCCCGACGAGAACGAAGCCGAGAGCCGCCGGCTCAGTCGCATAGGGTTTTAGGTTGTAGACAAAGGCGCTGAATTCTTTAACGAGGCCTGGCCCGAACTCAACACCCGCTGTCACCACGCCAACCGCCGCATCCTGGGGACACTTGGCGGTAGTGACTTCATCCATCGTGCAAGTCGGCACTGCGGTCGGGTCGCCCACGATTCCTGGAGGCGTATCAACCTGGATGTCTTTGAGGTTCGCCGAGGGATGATCCGGGGAACTCTGATTCAAGCTGAATGTCGTCGTGAAGTCGGCATGAGCGCCCGCCTGATTACTGGCGGACGCCATAGCCACTGAGGATGGCTCAATTCCGAATCCCGCAGGCACCGTGCTGATGACGGTTGCATCGTTCGATGTGGCCTCAGCAGCTCCGCCACCGGCAACCTGGGCAGTGTTTGTAACCGTTTCCCCGAGCCCACCTTCGACTTCCACCCCTACGGTCATCACGATGGCGTCGCCAGGAAGAATCGGTTCATCAACCGTGCAAACTACGAGCGCGGCTTCGCATTTCAAGCTGGCCTGCGTGCGGCGATCAATCGCAGAGACCCCCGCAGCGCCGACTTTCATGTGCGGCGGCAGGACATCAGCTATCGAGATCTGGAGGGATTCGCCTTCTGCCGCGGCGTCTCCGGTATTCGTTGCCGTGATGACATACGCCTGTTCAACTCCGCCCGGAGCGAAGTTGGTCGGCGTGCTCATCGAGGTGAGCGTCCAGGCTGGAGATCCGGCTGCACCCAGAGCTCGATCAGTGGTCGTCACGAGAGCTACCAGCACCACCAAGACGAGCACGCTCGAGAAGCGCAGCTGCAGTCGGCGTGCATTGAAAGCTGCGCTACTCATTTGGTCCTCCGACCGCTCTTTTTAGCGACCCGCTTCGCCCCGAAGCGGTGCCGCGCCTGGCGCACACAGGCAGGGCGCTTTGCGCGTGGCCGTTTCTTGCAAGCGTGAAGCGCAGCGCTCAACCTCTGCGCGCGCGACGGTGTACCTTTCTTTGAGGGTGGTGGCGCGGGCGTCAGGTTGCCTTCGCCGACAAAAGTCGAGCTAGTGGGCGTCCCACCGAGTGCAATCGGCGGTGTGCTTGTGGTTTCCGTGCACCCACTCGCGCACGGCGCGCTCGTGGGAGCGGGGACAAAACCTCCGCCTTCTCGCGCGTCGTAGATGTCGTAGCCACCATCAGTGTCGCCTTCAATAAGAGGCTGCAGGGTGGCGAAGAAGATATCCCGGCCCGTCTGCCCGTTATCGAGGAGAAACGAGTCACCGGGACCCGCCCCTCCGGAGATCAGGCTTACGCTCCCGTTCTCCCACTCATATACGTCACGCTTACGATCGCTGTCCCGTGGATCGAGTGGATCAGGCGTATCAAAGAACACCCGTTCCGTTTCGTTAGCCACACCACGGCTGTCGAGCACGGAGGCCTGATTGACGCTGTTCGACATGTGGGCGCTACCCGTCGGTGTCAGCCCAGGAGGGGGACACGACAAGCAGGTAACCGTCCCCGCCGTTGAATCGTAGCGATACACCTGTTCAAATGGGCCCGAATTGTTGAAGCCCGGAAGTGGCGAGTTGGTCTGAAAGACGTAGGTTGTGCCGTCTTGGTTAGCACGCACCGGTGCGATCACCATAGATTCTGCTTCTGTGTGCGGAAGCTGTGTAATCGTGGAAACATGTCCGTCCCAGAGAGCCAGTTCAGCTCCTTCGGGCGTGCGACGCTCAAACAGGAAACGTGAACCATCTGCAGAGGACGAGAGCACGGGCGAGCCATCCTGCTGCGCTTCGGGGCTGATTGTACTGGCTACCCCAGGAAGATAGGTCAGCGTTTCAGTGACCGAATCGTATTCGTATACCTTGCCACTTTCGTCTTCCGGCGCCGCGAGCGTGAGGCGAGCGGCATCGTTAAAGAAGACACGCGTACCGTCCGGTGATGAGTACGCATATGACCGGCCGTTGCCGCTTATTTCCGGCGCCGGATAACCCACATCATACGGGGCCGGCTGCGCAGGCAAGCCCGTGATCTCCGACTTCGAGACGAGCACCGACCGCGTGCCCCCTGAAGCGGTGTGCTCGCGGAGATATAGCTCGGGAGGATCGGAGGTAGGCGCTGCAGCCGAGGGGTAGGGGCTGACAAACAGAGCGTTATTGCCGTTGTTCGAGATCTGGTTGTTCGCGTATTCGCTCGGCAGCGCCGCCTTGCCGTTGTGTTGCTCGGTCGCGGCTGGGACCGCACCGTACGGATCGACGTTTCCATCGGGAAGAACCGCCGCAGAGCGGAGCTGCCCGTCATGCCATTCGTAGAAGCCCACATCGGGACTCGCTTCGCTGGCCACGACTTCGGCGCGCGACAGGTTTTCCACACCTGGATCTTTCAATTCGTCTTCCGCCACCAGGGTGCCTGGGTAGGCAAAATAGACTGTGTGTAGATCTGGGCTCGCCCCTGAAAGAAGCTCGGTTGAGCCAAATGATTCGAATAGTGGGCCGCGAGGATTGGGCACGGTGGGCGCGCTGAGCCAGTCGGCGGTGCCGTTTGATCGCGTCAGATACAAACCTTGCGGAGTCGCCAACGGCGCGGGCCCAAACGAATCCTGCGTGATCAACGCGAAGGCATCGAGGTTGCTCGACGGCATGATGGGTTCTGGATTGTCCAACTGGGCGTTGTTTTCTTTCTGGTTTGCTCGCTCGCGCTTACCCGGCGGAACGGCGGCGCGAGTACCCCACCCGCCTGGCCCTCGCGACGCGACCCAGAAGTAGTTGGTGCCGCCTTCGGCTTCGCCGAGCGCCCCATTGATGACTTCACGCGTCGAGCCGAAGAAGAGCGCTTCGCCGTCTGCGCGCGCGTAGGAGTACTCGGGACGCGGAATGCCACCGAAGGCGCTAGCGATGTCGACTCCCGCCTCGTTGCCGTGCTTGTCCACTGGCGTCACCATCTCGTAGGCGCGACAGTCGGGCAGCATCTGGCTCTTTGTCGCTTCGCGAGCGACGCCGTTTGCGCAGCCATCTGCCAGCGCTGCACCGGCGCCACCTGCAGAAGCCGCGACCGCGAGCGCTATCGCTCCCACGACCGTATAACCGCGCATACCCGCGAACACTACCGATCACCCTCTCCTCATCCCAAATGCCAATACCCATTACTTCGAGCTTCGCACGCTAGTGGCGACTCGCGCTATCGACAAGGAGTGTTTCTGACTAGTCGTCGGCCGCGTTTCCCACCTAATTTCGCCTACGCATCTGATCGTCCTATACTCAATCCGCGACGTCGGAGGCTTACGAAGCCGCCACGAAAGCCGGAAGGGCCACGCTCCCTCGCTCTTGCTTGAGGCTGAATCCTCAGGAGTGACTAGCTACGCGACGTACACTCGTTCAATGATCGTGCTGCCAGCCTAGCCCGACGTGCACGTGCTGCTTTAAGGTAGAGGGCCTTTCCGGTAGCTTCTCCGACGAGGGCACGTACCCTCCTTCTCAGGGTGATTTCTTTCTTACCGCGCGGTTCATCGTTGAGACCCACTTGGCACGATTCCTCGCTGGTTTCAACCATGAAAATACGTCGTGCTCCTTCGTCCTTGCCCACGTTCGGAGTCGGAGATACGCAACGAAACTGATTCGGGCGGAAAGCCAGTGGGCTGGGCGCGTGGCAGGGCGTGCCGCGATTTGGCTCGCCTCAACCGCTGGACTCGACAACCAGCCCGCACGGATGAGATCTCCAGTCCGCCCGTATCGATAGGCAGAATGCTCGACGTAGCGAGCCACAGGAGCTCGGACCGTCCATCGAGCCGGCGAGTTGAACGCTCGCTGATCCCGCGACGGGGGACGCGGGCGCCGACACGCCCAGGACCTGCTGTTGGCTTTCGAGACCGAAGCGGTCGCGATGCAGCTGCGATTTCACCCACCACCCTACGCTGCCTTCCGGGATACCAACCAAACCGGCGGGTACGAACCGCATGTTCGGTGGTGAGGGAGGGGCCGGCGTGCGCCGGCCCCTCCCCGATCATCCACTGCTAGCGGTATCTATAGTTTCCTATTTGATGTTGATGCCGGTTGTTTCAGCCGTGCCTGCATACCCGGAAGTACCAGTGACCGCATCTTTTCCGAACGTGCAGGCTTTACCTGTCGCGGTTTCGAACGCGAGACCCGTCACGCTCGCTTCGCCTATTAGGTTTTTCGCGTTATTTTTGTAGGTGATTTTTTCCTTGCCCAGCTGTTCGCCTTTGATAATGACTGTGCATGATTTATCGTTTGTTTCGATCGTGAAGCAGGTCTTATCTTTTTCCCCTTCTTTTTCCCCTTTGCCGACATTCGCTTTCCCAGTGAAGGGTTCTTTGGTGGCCGCTCCGTTCGTGGTCCCGACGGTGCATGCGGTTATGACTTTCGCGGCTTTACCGGCGACGTTGCATCCTTCGTATTCAGGTTTTCCTGTTAGTTCGGTTTTCGTGAATTTCGCCGTGCCTTTGACTTTTTCGCACGTGATGACGACTTTACCGTCAGCTTTTTCTGAACCTTCAGCCGTCAGTTTCTGGCTTTTCCCGGTCACTTTGTGAGGCGTTTTTTCGGTTTCTACTTCTGTTTGTTCGAATTCAAATGCAGAAGCGGCAGATGCCGAGATCGCACCCATGCACATAACGGCCAAAGCCGCAAATAGGATCGAACGAAGTCGCGTCATTATCTATTTCAGCTCCTCGATAGGCCCCCGCCCATTTGGGCGGGGGATCATTCGACGCGACACGAGCTCTCAATTGAGCCCCCGTGACACGCCACGAATACGCCCAGCCGCCCGAGACTTCTGTGACAAACGCTCGGTTACCAGGCGGAACCATGAATCGCAGATCCGTCCCCCGTCTGTCAAGCCAAGTCCGGCGGGTGCCAATCGTCCAAAAGCCGACGATTGGCCGAAATACGTACAATTACGGCACAGTCCGCCTCAGACCTAGTGAGACACACGCTGTTCAATTCCCGTGCCGATAAGCAACAGCCCGGGGCGTGGCGCTACCACCGGGAGCGGCTATGCCTCACCGCTCTCGTAAGCGACGGCGCTAAGAGCACGGAGCGGCCGGGGTCGCTGGAGCAGTGCAAGCCGACCAAGCCGGGCGTATTACGAAGTGCCCGAGTCTCGGTCATGGCGCGCACGAAGGTCGAGGTCGCACGCCCCGACCAGGCGACGTGACGCCCGGTGAGCATTAGACGACGCGCCCGAATTGGCTGCGTAACACCGACAGCGGCCCGCGTAGCGAACATAAAGCCGCCAGACGTGATGTTGACCAGCCCCGCAAGCCGCCCACGTGGGTGATCGCTTCGTCTGACTCGATCTTGCGGTCGATGTCCTCGACCGACCACAGCGATTGACGTCGTCGGGAGGCTTACGAAGCCTTTGAGAGAGCCGAGGGAGCGTGGCCCCTCGGCTCTCTTTTGAGGTGGAATCCTCAGGAGTGACTAGCTACGCGACGTTGATTCCTTCAGTGATCGTGTTGCCAGCGTAGCCCGACGTGCCCGTGACTGCTTCATTTTTGAAGGTGCACGCTTTGCCGGTGCTGGTTTCAAACGCGAGGCCTTTCACGGCCGCTTCACCAACAAGGCTGGTGCCTTCGTTTTTGTACGTAATTTTTTCCTTGTTGAGCTGTTCGCCTTTGATAATGAGTTTGCACGATTTGTCGTTGGTTTCAATCGTGAAGCACGTCTTGCTTCCTTCGCCTTTGCCCACGTTCGCAAGCCCGCCAATCGTGGTGCCGACTTTACAGGCGGTGGTTACTTTCGCGGCTTTACCGGCCACGTTGCATTCTTCATATTTCGGTGTTCCGGAGAGTTCAGTTTTCGAGAAGGCTGCTTCGCCGGACACTTTTTCACACGTTACCACGACTTTGCTGCCTTCCGATCCTTCAGCGGTGAGTTTCTGGCTCCCTTTCTGCACCGTTTTGTGCGGTGCCGCTTTCGTTTCTTTGAATTCTGTGAAAGCGGAGGCGCCGCTGGCCGTGACGGCACCGACTGCCATCACTGCTAGGACAGCAAGCATCGTTAGACGTACTCGAGTCATTGCTCGTATCTCCTTTATTACGTGATCTCCCTCGGTTACGGACGGGAGCTGATGCGTCGTTGCCGCCTGATCGCTCCAATCACATGGATACAGACGACACGACACGACGAGTCGACTTTCGGCAGATGGTGCCTGCTCCAGTTCGGCTCGACACGACAATGAATCGCACGCACAGCCAATCGCGTCAACCCCCCTCAGGCTGCGGGCTCGCAATTTCTCCAGATGTGGAGATGCTGCGGCTCTGGAATCCCCTGCATTACGCCCTGTTTTGCTCCCCTAAGCCCGTCGCGGCCCAGTGAGAAACGTGCGCTGCCGTTTCTGCCCATTCGCGGCTCGCAGCGAGCACCGATCTACGGCTCGCCCATCACAAGAGTCGTGAAAGCGCGCAGATCCAAACGCCGCCATGCCGCGCCAGCGTGATCAAGAGTAGCCAGCCGGAACTCCGACGCGGGCCGATCGCCCGGACGCTGCGAGGTCCGGGAGCGTTTTCTCGATTTGCTGCACCAGCCAAACGCCTGCTTTGTGGGCTCTCGCCAGAAGCTAATCGGCGACCGGCATGCGTTTCACGTCGCGCGGGACTGCTACTTCGGCCGGTGGCCCTCGCGGTGAGACCTATCAAGATGCCCACAAAGCGGGATCGGCCCAGCGGTTGCTCTCGCCATGCCTCGCGGCGGTAGGATGCCGCGCGACAAGCCGCAATGCGCTCCCGCATCACGCACGGTTGCCCGTAGTGGTCTATGGACGAGGACCTGCATCCGGGTCCTCCCAGGCTGCCGCGTTGCCTGCGAACCGCAGCCTGCAGAGAACCCGGTGCCCGCTCTTCACGGCGTCTCTTGCCGCAACATCAGCCGCGCAGGTCGTCTCGTCGCACCGCGGTGGCCGTACCCGACATTGATGCCTTTGGTTCAGCGGTACCTGAGTACCCGCCCTACCGGTTCCCTGTTGATTTCACTTTGCTCCCCGTCGCCACGAACTCACCAAGTGGGCACGCATCGCGCCCACTTGGCTCCGCTCACCGCGATGCGAGCTGTCCTCTATTTGATGTTGATTCCTGTGGTTTCAGTCGTGCCTTCGTAGGAGGCGCTCCCGTCGGCTGCTTCGTTTTGAACCCACACGCTTTTCCAGTGCTCGATTCGACTAGGAGGGTGCCCTGGATGGCATGTTCCACCACTGAGGTCGCGACACCACATACGCGTGTTGGGTGCTTCTGAGCCACCCGCTATCGCGGCTGGTATTTCCCCAATCTGCCGTTCCACAGCTCGCAGGCTACAGATGCTCAGTAGATACCACGAAGCTTGCGATGATCCCAGCTGGCCCGACGCGCCTCAACAAACTCGAGCGCCACGCGCTTAGTCACCTGCTTGTCGACCATCTCGCCAACCTCTGCTGGCAGATCCTCCGCAGGCGGTTGCCCCCGCGGAGAAGCGTAACGCGCGAAGATCTCATAGCCGAGCGCTTTGACGACCTCTGGGTCGCGGTGGACGAGCACCTCGCACTCAAGCATCACGCCGCGCAGTTTTTGATATTGCTCGCCGGCCTCCACCTGCACCGTCGCGCGCGGGTCGCGCTCCATGTTGCGCACCTTCTGCGATGCCGCATATGTCCAGGCCCATAGGCGCGGTCCCTGCCGTCCAGCCGGCGCCTCGCGCAGCACGTACCAAAGCGGCATCAGGTGCGGCCAACCCCGCGGCCCGGTCGTTGCGCATGTGAGCGTGCGCTCTTCGCCGAGAAACGCGGCGGCCTCAGCCTCGCTCATCTTGATCTGCTCGCGACGACTCACGGGCGCCGAACGGTACTCCGCTGCGCCTAAACGCCCGCGGGCGCCACATTGGCCTCGCGCAACCGCGCAACAGCCACACGCACTGCCTCGCGCGCATCCTCAGGCTCGAGCACGGCCGCATCGCCGGCTTCCTTGAGTATCTCCCGCACGAGCCAATCGACCCCGGCGAAGCTCAGCTCGACGATTACCGAGCCATCGCTCCACTCCTCGACGACGCGGCGCGCCTCGCGCGCCCAGCGGGCGCGCTCAGGGGAGACCCACACACGCGCGGTCGCCGAAGCCGGCACCTCGCCGGTGCGCAGCCAGCCGTCTACCTCTGCGGCCGGGTCGACCTCGGGGCGCGGCTCGAAGCGCTCGTCGCTGACGCTGACGTGCTTGATGCGATCCAGGCGGAAGTGGCGCACGCCTTCGCGCTCGGGGTCGTAAGAGGCGACATACCAGCCCTCCTGGCCGTTAGTGAGCGCATATGGCTCGACGCGGCGCGGTGAGAGCTGATCCTCGTTCTCCTTGTAGTACTCGATCTCGATCATCTTGCGCGCGACGATCGCCTTGGAGACCTTGCGCGCGACATCGGAGTCATCGCCCGAGGTGGCTGCCACCTGCAGACCCTGCTCCATCGGGTCCTCGCCAAGCGCCGCGACGATCTTCGTGCGCGCCGAGGTCAGCGAGCCCTCGGGTATGTGCTCGCCGATCAGGTCGATCGCTGCCACCAGCGCCTTGGCCTCGACGGGCAGCAGCCGCGCAGGCCGGTCGAAGTTGTCGCTGTAGGGCTCCGGGTCGACCTCGATCTCGCCCGTCTCCTCCTTGATCTCAGCGTAGAGAACGTAGGAGCCGCCGCCGAAGTTGACGACATTCAGCACGTTGACGTCCTCGCGCAGCTCGTCTTCGCTCAGCAGCAGTCGCTCGCACACCTCGCTCATCGAGACGCGCTCCCCAGCGCGTCCGGCCTTGATCAGGATGCTCGCCAGCGTCACGAGCCGCGCGAAGCGCTCTGGGCGGATCGCGGCGTCGGGCCGGCCGGCGCCCTCGCCATCCGTGCCGGCCGATTCGCCGCGTCGCCCGGACCGCGACCGTGAGCCGGCGATCCGAGCTCCGTTTGAGCCGTTCGTCGCCGTCGCGGCTGCGCGACGCCCCTTGGGCGCGCTCGGCGGCGTCTCGCCGTGACGCTCCTCGAGCAGCTCAAGACGCCGCTCGAGCTCGTCCGTCAGCTCCTGTGGGCCAAGGAGCCGCGCGTTGGCACCCAGGCCCATCACCCAGGAGACGAGGCTGCGCGGGTTGGAGTAGCCCGTCATGAAGATCGCCTCGCCGCCATCCTTCCCTGCGTCGCCTTCGGGGCGGATCTCGCCGTAGCGACCGAAGTGGCGTTCCACCTGCCAGGCGATGCGCTCACAGACGTGGACTTCAGCTATACCGCGCTCCTCGCCGAGCTGCCAGTCCGCACGGTTCGCATACGCGCGCGGATCGAAGTCGGCGGGACGCCTGAAGTCGTGCTCGGCCTTGGTCGCGTAGGAGACCTTGCCGCGAATTCGCGTGAGACGAAAGACGCGAATGTCTTTGCGCTCGTGGGAGTAGCCGAGCAGGTAGAACTGGCCGCCCTGGAAAAGCAGGTGATACGGGTCCACACGTCGCGCGCCCACCTCGTCGCGCTCCATCGTGTAGTAGTCGAACAGGATCGTCTTGTTGCGGAAGATCGCCGTCTCGACCTTCGCCAAGCGCGCTGAGAGCTCGTGTCCGCCGGCTGAGGCCGTGATTCCGAGCGCCACCGAGCGTGGCTCGGGAGCGCGCAGCGGGCTCGGGCGTCCCCATGTGATCTGCTGGAGTGCCAGGCGCAGCGGCTCGGCATACGCGAATTCGCCATCTAGCAGCGTCAGGGCGGTCTGTAGCGCCGCGAGCTCCTTATCGGTGAACTCGATCGCGGGCAGGTGGAAGTTCTCAGGTCGCAGCGAGTAGTTCTCCTGCTCGGCCGCGCCGTCGGCCGGGCGCTCCACCGTCAGCTGGATGCGCAGCGATTCGAGCTCCGAGCGGTCCGCGTAGAAGCGGCGCGCAAAGGCGTCCTCGTTCATGCCGCTGTAGCCCTCCACGTCGCGCCGAATCTCCAGGGCCGTGACCGGTCGTCGCTCGGCCATCAGGTAGGAGATCAGCGAGAGCTGGCGGATCAGCTTCTCGGTGTCCTTAGCCATCTGGCTCTGAAAGATAGAAGCCGCCGGCGATGCGGATCTAGCCGGGTCGCTACCTCGCCCCGCTATTTGCGGGACTTCAGGCGGCTTTGCGCGCTGGAGTCGCGGGCTCTGCGCCCAGCTCTCCATCAGCGCCGCGCTCCGCGAAGAACGCGCCCGCGCCGATCGCGCGGTCAAATCCCGACCAGCGTCGTCCCGGCGCGAGCTCCTTTTCGAGCCGGTCGAAGCTCCCCAGGCGTCCGCCGAGGTTGTCGATCATGTGCACGAGGGTCGCCTCTCGAGTGCATGGCACCACAGGGCTGCCGTGCTCGAGCGTGCCGTGATGAGAAAGGATGATGTGCCCGACCGCCTGTGCGAGCTCCGGTGGGAACCCAGCGATGTCCTCGATCGCGCGCCGGATGCGGTAATAACCCAGCGCGATCTCGCCGTGCAGCCTGCCCGCGTCCGTGAGGTCGATGTTGCGCGCGTCCTCCGTATATGCCTCGAGCTTGCCGATGTCGTGTAGTAGCGCGCCTGTGACCGCCACGTCGCGGTCGATGCCGGGAAAGGTCGCGCTGATCGCGCTGACGGCCTGCGCTACGCCGAGGCAGTGCTCGAGTAGTCCGTGGCGGTAAGCCTGGTGATAGTACTTGGCGGCCGGCGCGACCCGGTAGCAGGCCCACAGCTGAGAGCTCTCGCCGAAGACACGCTCGAGCAGCCGACGCAGGTGCGGCTCCTGGACCGTCGCGAGCAGCTCGCGCACTTCGCCTTCCATCTGCTCGATCTCGCGGGCAGGGCCGTCGAGCAGATCCTTCAGCTCGAAGGTTCCCGTCAGCGCGGCTTTCAACCCATGCAGGTTGATCTGCGGCCCGAAGCGCGGGTGAACGGTGTAGCGGCCACGTACCTGCACCGGCGTGCCGGCGCAGGCGAGCTCCTCCACCTCGGCAAGCTCCTCCCAGACCATGCAAACGACCGCACCGGTGCGGTCAGCGAGCTGCAGGCGCAGATACTCGCCACCATCGCGCCGGCGGCGGCGCTCCACGTCGCGGACGATCAAAACTTGGTCGATCTCGACTCCGTCGCTGAGCTCGTTCAGGAGCATGCGCTGAAGTTAAAGGTGGCTGCGGACACCACCTCTCACTGCAGCCTTCACGGGCGTCGCGCCCGATGGGTGCGACGCCCGCGGAGACCGGGC
Organism: uncultured Solirubrobacterales bacterium; assembly: GCA_963785435.1. Classification (GTDB taxonomy): domain Bacteria; phylum Actinomycetota; class Thermoleophilia; order Solirubrobacterales; family Solirubrobacteraceae; genus Palsa-744. The sequence goes on along the minus strand of CAWAVE010000005.1, from coordinate 347,487 downwards.
ATCGGGGGGACGCCCCGGACTCTCCCGAGCACCGTCGGAGAGGGTGGACGATGCTCAAGCCCCCGCCATCCCCTTACGAGCAAGGATCGGGTGAGGTTTCAAGATCCCTTCGCGACTCTAGTTCCCCGTCCGCGACGATTACGAGTGCTGTTTCCTACTTGCAAAGTGGTATCCCGCCCGTTGCGCCATAGACTTTCGGCGATGGCAACACAGGCAGCGAGATGACGGCAGCTGCGACGCAGCCCACAAGCGCGAGCTCATCCGCATCGCCGCCATCCGCGGGCGTGCTACCCGCTCAGCGTCTGCGTGAGGCAATCGCCAGCGAATGGCTGCTCGCCGACCCCTGGAGGATCCCTGCCGAGTCCGTGCAGCCCGCAAGCGTGGATCTACGCCTCGGCGAGCACGCTTGGGCGCTGCGCTGCAGCTTCCTTCCCGACAGCGACTCGACTGTCGAGGAGAAGATCGAGGACATCGCCTTTGAACGGATCGACCTTCGTGACGGCGCCACGCTCGAGCGCGACCGACCGTATCTGGTGCCCTTGATCGAGGAGCTGCGCCTGCCTGAGGAGCTGCGCGCGAAGGCGAACCCGAAGAGCTCGACGGGACGGCTCGACGTGTTCACTCGGGTGCTCACCGACCGCAACCACCGCTTCGATGAGATCACCGACGGATATCGCGGCAAGCTCTATCTGGAGGTCGTACCGAGGACGTTCGCAATCCGCGTGAAGACCGGGTTGGCGCTCAATCAGGTGCGCCTGATGTCCGGCGATGCGCGGCTCAGCGACGCCGAGCTGGGAGCGCTTCATCGGCAGACCCCACTGCTCTACCGCGACGCTCGACCGGTCGATGCGCGCGAGCTCTCACTCGGCGACGGCCTCTTCCTCAGCCTCGATGTGTCTGGCTCAGCCGAGAGCATCGTGGGCTACCGCGCAAAGAAGAACAGCCTGCCGATCGATCTCACCAAGGTGGGCGCTTTGCGATGGCGCGACTACTGGGAGCCCGTGCATCCCGAGCAGGGCGGGCGGATCGTGCTCGAGCCCGAGGTCTTCTATCTGCTGCTCTCAGCTGAGGGCGTGAGCATCCCGCCCTCCTATGCCGCCGAGATGCTCGCTTACGATCCCACAGCGGGGGAGCTGCGCACCCACTACGCGGGCTTCTTCGACCCTGGCTTTGGCTTTCACCGCGATAGCAGCGCGCCTGGCAGCCGCGCGGCGCTCGAGGTTCGCGCGCGCGACGTCTCTTTCATGGTCGAGCACCGCCAGCCCGTCTGCAAGCTCGCCTTCGAGCGCATGGCCGAGGAGCCCGACGTCCTGTACGGCAAGGACATCGGCTCCAACTACCAAGGCCAGCTGACGATGCTCAGCAAGCACTTCGCCGAGCAACGCACCTAGCGCACCTAGCGCACCTAGCGCATCTAGCGCATCTAGCGCAACCAGCGCATCAAGTTGGGCCGTATCCGGCGCACGTCCCGCCAGATGCCGAGGTTTGGCCAGCCCGAACCACCGTCCGCGTGGCCAGACTTACCAAATCTTGAAACTCCAGTGTTTATAATCCGATCAGCCGATATATCAAACTATGATCGATATACAGGACAGCGGTTTCCCGCTGTGGGAAGTCTACAGAGTACGACCTAGGGACTAAGGTGCAAATGCCAAGAACGAGTTCAGCCGCCGCGAAAGCCTCCGCCAAAAGCGGGCAGGAGCCTGCCTGGTCGATCCCCAGCTTGCGCGAGCCGCGCTACTCGCAGTCGCTCGAGCGCGGCCTTGCGATCCTCGGCTGCTTCACGCCCAAGCGCCCCGTGCTCGGCATCGCGGACATCGCCGATGACCTCGGCATGAGCCGCTCCACCACGCACCGCTACGTGATCACGCTCGTCGCGCTCGGCTACCTCGAGCAGGGCGCCTCGCGCAAGTATCGCCTCGGCCTACGTGTCACCGACCTCGGCATGTCGGCGCTCAACTCGACGGGCCTGCGCGAGCACGCCCACCCCTACCTGGAGGAACTGCGCCAGCGCAGCAGCTACACGACGAACCTCGGCGTGCTCGACGGCCCTGACGTGCTCTACGTGGACCGCGTGCGCAGCTTCCGACGCGGACAGGGCAGCATCGATCTCGATCTGCACACAGGCTCGCGTGTGCCCGCTTACTGCACCGCGATGGGCAAGCTGCTGCTCGCGAACCTCCCAGAGTCAGAGCAGCGCGAGCTGATCTCGGCAATGAAGCTAACCAAACGCGGACCCAACACCATCTCGAGCAAGAAGGCCCTACGCGAGGAGCTCGAGGAGATCGCCGCCGAGGGATTTGCGGTCAACGATCAGGAGCTCGCGCCCGGGCTATGCGCGATCGCTGCGCCGGTCCGTAACGAGGCGCGTGAGGTCGTTGCCGCCGTCAACCTCTCGGCGCCCAGCGCGATGATCTCGCTGGAGGAACTCGTCGACGCGCTCGGCCCGCACCTCGTCTCAACGGCCGATCGGATCTCCGCACGCCTCGGCTACCGGCGCGACGACGAGCAGAACTAGCGCCGGTCGCATAATCTCTGGCGCCGGTATGCCAGTCCTGCCCGCCGCCAGGCGCACTTTCGCCCTGCTCTGCCTGTTGCTCGTAGCGCTCACGCTGAGCGCCTGCGGGACCACGGTCTCCACATCGAGCTTCTCAGGCGAACAGCATGCGGTCGCTCAGACGATCGCCAACCTGCAGGCTGATGCCACAGCAGGCGATCAGAAGAAGCTCTGCACCAACGACCTAGCCGCGCCGGTCGTGGCGAAGCTGGGCGGCAACAAAGGCTGTGAAAAGACGATCAAAACGCAGCTCACCGAGATCGACAGCCTCGACCTGAGCGTGGCCTCGATTCAGATCGCCACCGGCGGCGCCACGGCGACGGCGCAAGTCAAGAGCACCTACTCGGGCAAGAAACGCACCGGCACCGTCTCGCTTGTAAAAGAAGCGAAGAGCTGGCGCATCGCAGCGACCAGCTGAGAGCAGGCTTTACGGCTCGAGCCGGTGCGGCCCTCGATATAGGAAGGTCACCTCGCGCACGTTCTCCTGCCCGAGCATCTGCATCAACAGGCGCGTGAGGCCGAACCCGAAGCCGCCGTGCGGGGGAGCTCCGAAGCGGAAGAAGTTCAGGTAGTACTGGATCGGCTCGATGTCGACGTTCTTCTCGGCAGCTTGCGCGAGCAGCTGCTCGCTGCGGTGCTCACGCTGCGCGCCGGTGGTGAGCTCGATGCCGCGCCAGAGCAAATCGAAGCTCTTCGTCAGGCTTGGATCCTCCGCGTGGCGCATGTGGTAGAAGGGCCGCACCGTCGTGGGGTAGTCGGTCACGAACGTGAACTCGTGCCCGTGGCGCTCCTTGATCAGCGCCGAAAGCGCGCGCTCGCTCGGCGGATCGAGGTCGTGGCCCGCGCCCGGCGCCTCATGGCCGGCGTCGCGAAGCATCTGCTTGGCGTCCTCGAGCGTGACCCGCGGAAACGGCAGCGTCGGCACCACGAGCTCGGTGTCGAAGGTCTCCGCGATCGCCTCGCCATGCGTCTCCTTCACCGCCGCGAGCACGTGTGCAAGCCAACGCTCCTCGAAGGCCATCACATCCTCGTGTGAGTCGATCCAGGCGAGCTCCACGTCAACGCTCGTGAACTCGGTGTCGTGGCGTGAGGTGAAGGACGGGTTCGCGCGGAACACGGGACCGACCTCGAAGACCTTGCCAAAGCCCGCAGCCATCGCCATCTGCTTGTAGAACTGCGGCGACTGCGCCAGGTAGGCCTGCGTCTCGAAGTACTCCACCTTGAACAGCTCCGCGCCGGACTCGCTCGCAGAGCCCATCAGCTTCGGCGTGTGGATCTCCACGAAGTTCTCTTGGTGCCAGAGCTCGCGCATCGCGTGCTCAGCCGTCGTCTGTACCTCGAAGATCAGGCGACGGTCGGGGCGACGCAAGTCGAGATAGCGCCAGTCGATCCGCTTGTCGAGCGCCGAATCCGCCGCGATCGGCACCTCAGGCTCCGCCAGCGAGTCGACCTCCACGCCTTCCAGCTTCAGCTCGAGGCCGCCGAGCTTGACGCGCTCATCTGCGGCCACCGTCCCCGTGATCGTCACCGCCGACTCCACTGTCAGCGCCGATATCGCCTCGTTCAGCGCGCTCGCCGGCTCCTCCTTGGCGAGCACCGCCTGCGCGAGACCGCTTTCGTCGCGCACGATCACGAACTGCATCCGCTTCTGGTCGCGCACCGTGTGTACCCAGCCACGGACGCGCACCTGCTCGCCCACGCTGGCGGGGAGATCCTCGATCATTGTTCTGCGCACGCACGGACCCTATCCAAGGCGGCCTGCGTTAGCGCCCTAGTCCTCCGGCGCGAGCTCCACCTCGACCGCAAACTCACTCGCCGGCGCTCGCTCGATCAGCTCGATCGAGCCCGCGAGCTTGAGATCACCCTCGCCCAGCTCGAGCGCCTCCAGACGCTCAGCCGTGTCGTGCACAACGACGCGCGACACCGGTGCGCGCATCGGGCGCTGCGCCTGGGACTTCGCCTTGCGCACCTCGCGCAGCACCTCCGCGGTAACTTCGAGCGCCACCGCCTCGCGTGCCTCGCCGCTGCCGGCCTCGAGCAACTCTTGAGCCTGCGGCCACTGCGCGCGGTGCACCGAGCCCGCTTGCCACCACGACCAGACCTCCTCGCAGACGAACGGCAAGAACGGCGCGAGCAGGCGCTGGAAGACCGACAGCGAGCTGCGCAGCGCGAGGGTGACCGAGGCGCTCACCGCGGGGTCTGGGTCATAGCGCCGGCCCTTCACGAGCTCCAGATAGAAGTCGCAGTACCACCAGAAGAAGCTCTCCGCGCGCTCCAGCGCACGCGCGTAGTCATAGCCCTCGAGGCTCGCCGTCGCTTCCTGCACCACCGCGCCGAGGCGCGCGATCAGCGCACGGTCGAGCGGATGCGTGAGCGCCTGACCCGCCTCGGGCAGATCGGCGAGCGCGAACTTCGACGCGTTGAGCAGCTTCACCGCAAGACGGCGCCCCACCTTCATCTGCTGCGCGTCGAACGTGGTGTCCGTGCCCGGGCGCCCGTTCGCGGCCCAGTAGCGAACGGCGTCCGCGCCGTGCTCCTCGAGCAGGTGCATCGGCGTGACCACGTTGCCCTTGGACTTCGACATCTTCTTGCGGTCCGGGTCGAGCACCCAGCCGGAGATCGCCGCATCGCTCCACGGCAGCACCCCCTCGTCGAGCTGCGAGCGCAGGACCGTCGAGAACAGCCAGGTCCTGATGATGTCGTGCGCCTGCGGGCGCACATCCATCGGGAAGACCTTGCGGTAGAGCTCCTCGTCGGTGCCCGCCTGTCCGGCGATCTGCGGCGTCAGCGAGGAGGTCGCCCACGTGTCCATCACGTCGGGGTCGCCCGCGAAGCCGCCCGCGACACCACGCTGGGAGGCCTCGTAACCGTCGGGCACGTCAGTGGAGGGATCGACGGGGAGCTGCTCCGCGCGCGCGGCGATCGGGCGGTCGTACTGCACCGCACCTGAGGCGTCGATCGGGTACCAGACGGGGAAGGGCACGCCGAAGAAGCGCTGGCGGCTCACGCACCAGTCACCCGTGAGACCGTTCACCCAGTCCTCAAAGCGCGCGCGCATGTACGGCGGATGCCAGCCCAGCTCTTGACCGCGCGCGATCAGCGCGTCGTGGTGCTCGATCGTGCGAATGAACCACTGGCGGGAGGTGATGATCTCCACCGGGCGCTCGCCCTTCTCGAAGAACTTCACCGCGCGCGTCACCGGCTGGGGCTCGCCAATCAGCTCGCCCGACTCCGCGAGCAGCTCGACGATCCGTTTGCGCGCCTGGTTGACCGTGCGCCCGCCCAGCTCGCCGTAGCTTGCTCGCGCGCGCTCGAGGTCGCTCGACTCCCAGCCCGGCTCGCCCCAGGGGACCTCCAGCAAGCGTCCGTCGGGACCGAGCACCGAGCGCACCGGCAGGCCAAGCTCACGCCACCACATCACGTCGGTCAGATCACCAAACGTGCAGACCATCACGAGACCGGTGCCCTTCTCGCGCTCGACCGCTCGATGGGTCATCACGGGCACGCGCGTTCCGAACAGTGGCGTGAGCACCTCGCTACCGATCAGATCGGTGTGGCGCTCGTCCTCGGGGTGCGCGAGCAGCGCTACGCAGGCGGGAATCAGCTCGGGTCGCGTCGTCTCGATCAGCGCGGCTGATTGGGATCCAGTTCCACCCGCCGCTGTGAAGCGCACGCGGTGCATTGCGCCTTGACGCTCGCGATCCTCGAGCTCGGCCTGCGCGACGGCTGTCTGGAAGTCGACGTCCCAGAGCGTGGGCGCCTCAAGCTGATAAGCCGCGCCGCGCTCGAGCAAGCCGAGGAAGGAACGCTGCGAGATTCGCTGTGCGAGCGGACCGACGGTCGTGTAGGTCATCGACCAGTCGACCGACAGACCCAGCGTGCGCCACAGCGCCTCGAAGGCCTGCTCGTCGCTTTCGGTCAAGCGCAGGCACAGCTCCACGAAGTTGGGGCGCGAGACAGAGACGGGCTCCTTCTCCGATGGCTCTGCGGGCGGCTCGAAGCTTGGGTCGTAGGCCACCGAGGGGTCGCAGCGCACGCCGAAGTGGTTCTGAACGCGACGCTCCGTGGGCAGGCCGTTGTCATCCCAGCCCATCGGGTAGAAGACCTCCATGCCACGCATCCGCTGATAGCGCGCAATCGTGTCCGTGTGTGTGTAGGAGAAGACATGCCCCACGTGCAACGAGCCGGAGACCGTGGGCGGCGGCGTGTCGATCGAGAACACCTGCTCGCGCGCAGCCGCGCGGTCGAAGCGGTAGACGCCGCTGCGCTCCCACTCCTCATCCCACTTTTGCTCGAGACCCTCGAGTGTGGGGCGCTCGGGCACGGACGCAACGGGCACGCGCGCGGCTGCGGCCGCAGGGGTCGCGGCTATCTCGCGGGGGTCGGCTGACTCAGACGTGGGCAAGCTCCGATCGTATCCGCCCTCCAGCGCGGCGGCGAGCCAGACCGCTCCACAGGGATTTCTAAGAGAACTCTCATTATTAGGGGATATGCGTGGTCCGCTCGCAGGCGTACACTCGCGACTGCAAGGGGAGCAGGGGCAGCGCCGAAAGAATTGGGGAGCGGGTGAGCCAGTCTGCGAAGAAGGTCCTTGGGGTCGGCAGCGCCGTCGTGCTGCTCTGCGTGCTGATTGGCCTCTACGTGTCCAGTTGGGCCACGAGCCAGCCGCCGAAGATCGCCGGCACCCTGGCGCCACCATCCAGCGGAGGCACGCAGCTGACGCTCGAGACGGTCGCAGCGGCCGGGCCGAAGTACAGCTCGTCGCACCCCGACTGGGTCTCCTACCTGGTGCGCAAGAACGACAAGTGGGTGCGCAGCACGATCTACACAGTTCCCGCGAACTCGATCGTGCACGTGACGCTCTATCAATACGACGGCAACAGCGGCCTGCGCAATCCGTTCCTCTCTCAGGTCCAGGGCACCGTCGGCGGAACAGAGACAGTAGATGGCAAGACCATCAACTCGATCAACCCCGAAGAAGCGTCACACACGTTCGTGATCCCCCAACTCGGCGTGTTCGTGCCACTGCCGGGAGTGCCAGAAGAAGCCAAGAACACATGCGAATTCGCGCCCTGTGAAGGAGCGACACACCACACGATCACCTTCAGCTTCAAAACGGGCAAGAAGGGTCGTTATCGCTGGCAGTGCTTCGTGCCCTGCGCGGCCGGCACGATCGACGGCTTCGGAGGGCCGATGCAGACGCTCGGCTACATGGACGGCTTCATCAATGTGGTCTGATCATGGCCGCTGAGACGCACCCGGCTATGCCGGAACCAAACCACGCCCGTCGCTTCGCCGCGATCTGGCTGATCGCGACCGTGATCGCGCTGCCGCTCGTGATCTTCCTGCTGGGCCCACAGCTGCCGCCCGGCAAAGGTAGCGAACAGGCCGCCGGGCACGTCACCGACAACACGGTGCTGCTCGCGATGGCTACGCCTGTGCTGCTGCTCGTGCTGCTCTACCTCGCCTATGCGGTGATCGTTTTCCGCCAACCCCAAGGCGGCGTGCTCGAAGGGCCTGCGATACACGGCGACACGCGTATCCAGACAGCCTGGATCGTGATCACCTCGACGCTCGTGCTCTCGCTCGCTGCCTACGGCACCGTGCGCCTGCTCGCCGACAACGGCGCCGGCTCGGGCTCAGGGCCGACGCCTCTGACCGCTCCCTCAGGCCACAAGCTGCAGGTGCAGGTGATCGCGCAGCAGTGGGCGTTCACCTATCGCTACCCCGAATATGGCGGCGTCGAGACCACGCACCTCGAGCTACCCGTCAACCAGATGGTCGAAATGCACGTCACCTCGATTGACGTGATCCACTCCTTCTGGGCCTACCAGCTCGGCGTGAAGGCCGACGCGAACCCCGGCGTGGACAACGTGCTGTTTGTCAAGCCCACAAGGGAAGAGACCTTCGAAGTGCACTGCTCAGAGCTGTGCGGCATCTGGCACGGCTACATGTTCGACCACGGCCACGTGGTCTCAGCGCAGGTCTTCGAAACTTGGATCCACCAGCAGCAGGCCGCGATGGCCCCCGCCACGAAGGTCCTACCACCGTACTCACACACTTACTCCCCCGAACCGACGAGGCGCGCAGGATGAGCTCGACAGCCGCAGCTGCTCCTATCCCCCAGCCGATTAGAGCGCCGCTGTGGCGGCGCCTGTTCGGCTTCAACCTCCTGACCGCCGTGATCCTTGGGGTGGGGGGCTACTACCTCGGATGGTTCATCGGCCATCAGATTGACGGCAAAAGCTTCGAATTCAGGGAAAAAATTGACGAAAACGACATCGCGCTGCTGCTCGCCTACATCTTCGGAGTCGTCGGCTTCCTGATCGGCCTCGGCTTCGCGAACTACCCCGTCGCGCGCATGTTCGGACGCCCGGCCTCGCTGCGCGAGAAGGAGGAGCAGGGCATCGGGCGCTACTTCGGCCTCTGCACAGACCACAAGGTCGTCGGCATCCAGTACCTCGTCGGCATCGGCCTGTTCTTCTTCATCGGCGGCCTCAACGCGATGCTGATCCGCACGCAGCTGCTCACGAGCAGCCCCACCTTCGTCGGTCCCAACCAATACCTATCGCTCGTCGGCATGCACGGCACGATGATGATGGGAATGATGACCTCGGGGATCCTCGGCCCGTTCGCTAACTACTTCGTGCCGCTGATGATCGGCGCGCGGCGCATGGCCTTCCCGCGCATCGAGGCGCTGACCTTCTGGCTGCTGATGGCCGCCGGCTTCATCCTCACCTCCACGATCTTCTTCGGCGGCTTCCCCACCGGCTGGACGGGCTATGAGCCGCTCAACGACCAGGCCGTGATGGGCATGGACTCCTACATCGTCTTCTTCGCGCTCGTCGGCATCTCGATGTGCCTGCTGGGGCTGAACATGATGGCCACGATCATCACGATGCGAGCGCCCGGCCTGACCTGGTCGCGGCTGCCGATCTTCGTGTGGTCGGTCTTCGCCACCTCCGTGCTGATGGTGCTCGCCGCGCCGATGCTCGTGGCCACGCTCGCGATGGCGGCGCTCGACCGCTCGATCAACACCTCCTTCTTCATCGCCGGCGGCGGCGGAAGCTCATACCTGTTCGAGAACCTGTTCTGGTTCTTCGGACATCCCGAGGTCTACATCCTCGCGCTGCCGGGCTTCGGCATCGTGCTCGAGCTCTTGCCCGTCTTCACGCGCAAGCCGCTGTGGGGCTACCGCCTTGCCGTCTCGGGCATGCTCGGTGTGAGCCTCTTGAGCTTCTTCGTCTGGCAGCACCACCTGTTCGTGAGCGGCATCAACGCCGATCTGCGGCCCTTCTACATGCTCTCCACCGAGATCATCTCGATCCCCACGGGCTTCATCTTCCTGTGCGTGATGGGCACGCTCTGGAAGGCGCGAACGTCCTTCTCGGTGCCGATGCTCTTCTGCCTCGGCTGGACCTTCAACTTCCTGATCGGCGGCCTCTCCGGCGTGTTCCTCTCGGACACGCCGAGCGACACCGACACGCACGGCAGCTTCTTCGTGATGGCCCACTTCCACTACACGATCATGGGCGGGCTGATCTTCACGTTCTTCGCCGCGATCTACTACTGGGTCCCGAAGATGACGGGCCTGCGCTTCAACGAGCGCCTCTCCAAGATCCACTTCTGGAGCATGTTCCTCGCCTTCAACTCGACGTTCATGCCGCTGTTCGTGCTCGGCATGGAGGGCATGCCGAGACGGGTCTCCTTCTATGAACCGAAGCTGCACTCGCTCAACGTGTGGGTCTCGATCTCGGCTTTCGTGCTCGGTCTCTCGATGCTCGTGTTCCTCGCGAACACCGTCTACTCGCTGATCTTCGTGCGCATCAAAGCCGAGTCAAACCCCTGGCGCTCGAAGTCGCTGGAGTGGCAGGTGCCCACGCCGGTGCCCGTCAACAACTTCGAGCAGATCCCGATCTTCGACTCCGACCCCTACGACTACGGCACGCCGCTCGCGGTCGGCAACGGCGCCCCGGCGACGGCGGGCGCATAGACGATGTCTGCCTCAAGCGAAGAGCTGCCGCTCGGCCTGATGATCCCGCAAGTGGAGGCGGGAACCGAGATCCCGCCCGAGCCACCCGATGTGGGAGCGCGCGCGCTGTCTGTCGCCGCGCGCCTGCTGGGCGGCGCGAGCACCTTCTTCTTCCTTGCCTTCGTCTTCGCCTACTTCTACCTGCGCTCGCTCAATCAGGACCACATGTGGCGTCCCGCGCACGTCAAGCCCGACCAGGCGCTCGGCGCCCTCTTCATCGCGTGCGTGGTGCTGAGCGTGCTTGCAAGCATCGTGGCGGGTCGGCAGATGAAGGCAGGGCTCGCGCAGCTGGCTGGCGCCCGCGATCGCGGCGAATCGCGCTTGGCCTGCTCGCAATCGTGCTGCAGTGCATCGAGTACACCGTGCAGAAATTCGGTCCCACCGACGGCGCCTTTGCGAGCGTCTTCTGCGCCTGGAGCGGCTTCTACCTGATCGCGGTGCTCGCCACGCATGTACTGGCTCGAGACACAGCTGGCCACCGAGCTGCGTGCGCGGCGCATACCCGCACACCGCACGCCCGAGCAGAGCGAAGGCGGTGACATCTCAGAGCCCGACAAGCTGATCGCACCAGGCCTCGACGCGGCCGTCTTCTACTGGAGCTTTCTCGGCGGCATCGGCGTGCTACGTACGTAGTGCTGTACCTGCTCTAGTGCTCGCCGCGGCAGCCACCGGCGTCGGGCTCGGCGACTGGTCGCTGGACCCGCCGCTGGTGCTCAGCGTGGATCTCGCGGTCCTCTACTGGCTGGGCTCGCGGCGGACCGTCACGCCGCTCGCAAGCGCGCCCTCCAACGCTGGCGCGACGTCTGCTTCTACAGCGCGCTGCTCGTGCTCGTGCTCGCGCTGAGCTCACCGCTGGATGCACTCAGCGAGCAGCTCTTCTGGGCGCACATGCTCCAGCACGTGCTGCTTGATGCTCGTGGCCGCGCCGCTGATCGTGCTCTCGCGCCCCTGGATTCGCCTCTGGCGCTGCCTGGCGCTCACCACTCGCCGCTGGCTCGCACGCGGCCTCAGCCAAGGCCGGCGCACCGCGCCGCTGCGTGCCCTGAGCGCGTTTATCGCCCGCCCCGCCACGAGCTTCCTGCTGTTCTCGGTCGTGCTGCTCGGCTGGCATTTGCCAGCACATGTTCAACGCAACGCTCAGCTCGGGCGCACTGCACGGCCTCGAGCACAGCCTGTTCTTCGCTGCCGCTGTGCTGTTCTTCAAGCAGGTGATCCCCTCGCCGCCGCTACACCTGAGCCTCGCGCCGCCGCTGCGCGTCCTCTACGCGATCGGCGCGATGATCGTCAGCTGGGTGCTCGCGGTAGTGCTGGCGCTCGCACCGCACCCCCTCTACGCGCACTATGCCCACGAGAGCTCCCGCCTCGGCGGCATCTCCGCGCTCGCCGATCAGCAGCTCGCGGCGGGGATAATGTGGGTGCCGGGCTCGATCACCTTCTTGATCGTCGTGTTTGTCTATGTCCACCGCTGGCTGATGCCGAGCGAGCCCGCTGGCAACCGGGCAGTTCGTCTGATCGGCGAGCATTAGGAGGCCTCATGCCAGATCTCGTTCCAATCGCCTCAGGCTTTCTCACCGGCTCGATCCTCACGCTCGTGCTGCCGCTGGGCGTGTTGATCGCCGTGGCGATCTGGTACGTCGTGCTGTGGCGGCGCGGCTCGGGCGAACGCTAGAGCGCCCGCCCGAGCCCTCCCTACTGCAGCCGTCGCTAGTCCAGCGCGGAGGCGAAGTGCGCGGGCACACGCTCGCCCCGCACACTGCGCGCGCTGCGCTGCTTTAGCGGACGCCGCGGGCGCCAGTGGTTGCCTGTGACCCCCGGCTTGTGCGGGGTCAACTTGGCTGCGCGGGACATCACGTAGGCGAGCGCTGCGATCAGCGCCACGTCGAGCACGACTATCAATGTGATTGCGAGTGTAAGAGTCATGCTCAGAGTGTTCCCCGCGTAGCTGAGAAACAACCGGGAATCCGCTTAAAACTCTCTCAGGCTTCTAGTTGGCCGCGCGTGAGGATCGAGTGCTCACGGCTAGCGCGCAGCCAACTGCGGAAAATCGTGCGCGATCTCGCTGGCTTCGAAGCTCGCTGGATAGACGTCGGTTAGTCGGCCACTGGCCGCGATCCCGTAGACGAGCGCTGAGTGCGCAACCAGCTCGGGCTGGCCGACCTCGCGTTCGGAGCCCACGCTCCAAGCCTTCCAGGTGCGCGCCAGTTCGCTGGGCGAGCCGATCAGGTACTGCATCTTGCCGAGCAGCTGATGAACAGCGAGGAAGTGCTGAACCACGCGCGCGGTGTCGCCTTTGGGATCGACCGAGACCGCGATCAACTGAGCCCTGTCAGCGCGCGCGCCGAGCAGCTTCAGCGCCACGCGCAGGTTGGCGGCGATCAACGGACAGACGTCAGGACAGTGCGCATAGAGGAAGGTCACGAAAACGACCTTGCCGCGGTATTGCGCGAGCGTGACGCGTTCACCGAGGTAGTCACGCAGCTCGATCGCCGGCGCAGGCTTCGCAGGCAGCGTGGGCGTGCCGTAGAGGCCGCTCACCTTCGCCCCTTCGCTGGCGCCGCCAGGCAGCGCCGTCTTGCCGCCACCACCCAGCAACAGGGCGAGCCCAGCGACAATGATCAGCAGCGCTGCCAACCCCAACACGAGCCGCGGCCACAAGCCCTGCGGTCGTTGGCTGCTCTGCTCGCTCATAAGGCCCTCAGCTCATGCTGACATAGCCCGTAGCTTCGCTCGCGTTGCGCACGTTCGCTGAAACCTGGTTTTGGTAGTTGCCCTCGATGGTCGCAATCTGCCCGCTTGCCGTCACGCCCCTAACGATGCCCACGTGCTCAGATCCGAAGACGATCAGGTCGCCGGGGCGCGGCAGCACGCCGGGGCCATTTGGCACAGCGCGCCCTGCGCCCTGCGCCCACGACCAGATCCCCGAGACCGAGCCGAGACCTTCGCCGCCCGCGCCGAGCGGCGTGCCCGCCTGGCGCGCGGCCCACGACGCGAAATACGCGCACCACGGCTCACCCGGCATGGCGCCGGCAGTGGCGCTTCGGTATTCGGCGATCGCCGGCGATTCGTTTGAGCCCGGCGGCTGCTCGCTCTGCCCCAGCTGGCTTTCGGCGGCCGTGAGGAGCCGTGAGTTTCCCGTTCCGCCGGGGCCAAGACCCATCTGCGTGGCGCTCCCTTGCAGGCCGCCTAGCGCGTAGGGATAGCTGGAGCCGGCGCCCAACACGCCGCTCCCAGCGCCGCGGCCTGCCAGCATCGCGCTGCTCGCATTGGCGATCGTGGCGGCTACCGAGCCAGGCGCGGCGCCCGTGCCCGTGCTCGCCTGGGTGAGCGCCGCTGCAAAGGAGCCGTTCGCAGCGGCAGGCGCCGCCGAGCTGGGCGCTTCGGTGCCGCCCGTGATCGCGCTGCGAGAGGCGATCAGGCTGCTTGGATCGGCAATCGCCTGCCGGATCACGCCGACGCGTGCGAGGGTGGATTCGATCGACATCACCCGGGTAATCGGCCGCGACCCGGGAGGGTTGAGTCCTAAAGGCGAGACGGGCGGCCGTCGCCGCCCGTCTCAACCACCGTTCCCTCGATGAAGCGGCGGTATATGGCTTGCAGATGGCCATTTTCAGGCCCTCCGAAGCGTTATGACCCCCTGTCGCGGCGGCCGACCGAGGTCGACCAGCGATCAGATGGGCTTCGCTGCAGCGGTGGCGTCCAGTGGGCGCCACCGCTGAGGAAGTTCAGTGCTCCTACTGCAGGAGCTTGAGGACTGCGTCCGGCAGGTGGTTGGCCTGTGCCAGGATGGCAACGCCGGCCTGCTGAAGGACCTGGTCCTTGGTGAAGTTGGTCATTTCGGTCGCCATGTTGACGTCCTTCAGACCACTCACAGCCGAGGAGAGGTTCTGGCTGTAAACTTCCAGGTTGGCCTCGGTGTACTGAATACGGTTCTGCACCGCACCGAATTCACCAGCCGCTTTGGTCACTTCGCCGAGAGCCGTGTCGATCGTCGTGATTTCTTTGACCGACGCTTTTTCGACTGCTTTGCCCAATTCGATCGTTTTCACGTCGACCGTTTCTTTTTCGTTGGCGCCGACCTGGAAGGACGATCGCTGCTCCACCTTCGAGCAGTTTCACGCCGTTGAAGGTCGTCGTTTCACCGACTCGTTTGATCTCTTCTTTGAGCTGCCCGGTCTCGAGTTCGATCGCTTCCTTGTCCGTTTCCGAGGTGGTGCCGTTGGCGTACTGCACGGCCAGCGAGCGAATACGCTGAAGCATGCCCGACGACATCGCTGAGGGCGCCCTGGCCCGTCTGCGCGAGCGAGACCGCGTCCGGCGATGTTCTGCGTCGCCTGGTTCAGGCCGTTGACCTGGCCCTGCATACGCTCGCTGATCGCGTAACCGGCGACGTCGTCGGAAGCCGAGTTGATGCGCAGGCCCGAAGACAGACGCTGCATCGACGTCGAGAGCATGCTCTCGGTGGCGTTGAGGTTCCTCGCCGCGTCTATCGCGCTGAGGTTGGTGTTAATCGTTAGGGACATGCGTTCATCTCCTTGATGACGTGTGGTTATGGGTCCCGAGCCGACTCCATGTCGACCCACCGCGATTATCGTCAGGACGTGCTGGGAAACTTGAGAGGATTGAACCGGCACAGTGGCCACAGCCGCTTCACGCAGCCTGCATATCCTGCGCAGACGCGCACGTCGATGTGCGTGCCCTCGCCCTCCTCGGGAGGCGGCTCAGCAGCAGCAGCGTGGTGGTCCGCGGGATCGCGAGCAGCGGGCGCTTCCCATCGCGCGCGGCTCCTCGCGATGGCGGCGATCGCGCTCGCGGGAGACCCGTTGCAGACGCTCAACCGGCACCGAGCCTGCGTGAGATCGCGCTCGGGCCCGGGGGCGATCGGGTGGATCGGGTCCATGGTCTTGGGCGCGACGCGCTGCTAGGCGCCGGGTGCTTTCGCTCGTTTTCCAGCGGCAGGCTCGCTGGCGGGCCTTGTGCGGCCACGATCAGCTGCTGCTCGCGGGCCTTGATCTCGAGCACCACCAGGCGGCGCCAGACGAACACGGCGGCCGCCCATCCAGCCACGTAGCAGACCACTCCGGCCACCAGCGCGCGCAGTCCCGCCTCGGCGATCGTGCTGCGTGGGCAGCGATACGTAGCCGCCGAACAGGAACCCGAACAGCCCGCCCCAGCTCTTGGCGCGCGCAACAGCGCGAACGGCGCGCGGATGAGCAGCCACGCTCGGGCGTCGCCGCTCGCAGCCGCGGCCGCCTCGCCCTTCTTCTTTGCCTTCTTGCCTCCTTCTTGCTGTCCTTCTTGCCGGGCTTGGCGGCCTTCGGCGCCACCGGTATCACCGCCGTCTGGGAGCAGTCCGCCACCTTGACTCGGGCGAGCTCCGGCTCGGTGCCTGCCGTCGCCGTCTCAGCTGCCATCGCGCTCCTCCGTGCTCAGCCCGCGGCGGCGTTCGGCGCGCTGGCACTCGAAGATGAACCGCACCAGGCGCCGGCGATCGAGGTCGCTGATCTCGTCGAACGCCACCGCGGGTGCCCGCTGTCGGTCGATGCGCACGACCTTGCCCGTGCCGCCGATCGGCAGCACATCCGGGCGTCAGCGTGAGCCGGAAGCCGACCTCGTGGCCGACCTTCAGCGTGTCGGGGCCGGCGAGCAGGAAGCCGCCACCGCTGAGGTCGACCGTGAAGCTCTGGATCTGCACGGTCGTCGTGTGAGTTGAGATCGAGCACCGGGCGAGCGGACTTGATGCGCACGTACTCACGCTGCTGCAGCACCTCGACCGAGCGGGGAGTCGTCGATGCGCAGCAGATCGGGCTCGGCTGGCGGTCCATCGCGACCGCCGAGCCGTGCAGGCGCACGCGGCCGCGGATGCTCGAGTATTCGAGCACGAGCGCCGTCGAGCTGACTGGCGCTGAGCGGCTTGGCGGGGACGATGATCGCGACGGCAGAAGTCGGGCCCTGCTCGATGCACCCGCGCCGGGATGCGCCCGCCCGAGTTGGTCGAGAGGATCACGTCGGATCGCCTCGGGGGCAGCACGATCGGCCCCTTGGCCTCGCGGCTTTTGAGCGGCCCGAGCCTCATGGCAGCACCTCGCCGCGAGGCTGCCGGATCGACCCGACGTCAGGCGCCAGCGCGCCGGAGCGGCCGCGGTCGAGCATGTACTCGGGGGCCAGCCCGAACCTGCAGGCGGCCTCCACGGCCACGCCGATCTGGTCTGTCTCATCGGCGTGGGTGACGGCCAGCGCGTTGGCACCGAGCGGCGCGAGCGCCTCGAGCAGCTGCCGTCGCGGCGGCCGCGCCGAGCGTGGCGGGCAGCGCCACGATGACCCGCTCCGGCGCGAGCTCGCGCGAGCAGTCTGTGCGAGCCTCACGGATCGCGCCGCGTCGGCCGGCGAGACGCTCGGGGTGTCGATCACGCGCGAGGCCCTCGGCGCGCGCGCGCGAGCGCGCGCAGCGCCCGCGGCGTGCCGGCGGCCGTCGGCTTCATCAGCTGGGGGCTGAGCAGCATTCTGCAGCTCGCCGCTGCGTCGGGCTCGCGCAGCAACGTCGCGTAGCTCGCGCTCAGCGTGCTGCCGCTGCGGTAGGCCTCGAGCAGCGCGCGCAGCAGGTCGTCTTGCCGACCCGCCCGCGCCCACGAGCACGATCGCCGCGCCCGCGGTCGGATAGCGGCGCGAGCACCGGGATGCGCTGCGCGAAGCGTGGTGCGCACCGCCTCCGCCAGCCCCGCGCGCGGCGCCAGCGGCAGCGCGTGCGCGACCGCTGCCGTCGATCAGCTCCGCCGAGCAGCTCCTCGCTGACGCCGAAGCGCCGCAAGCTTTGCTCGACGCCCGCGCGGGCGCGTGCGTGCGAGCCCGGCGCCACCGTGCGCCGTTCGCCGCGTGCACGCGGCGCCTCAGCCTCGAAGGCCGGGCGCGCGGGCTCGAAAGCGCGCCGGGCTGCTTCCAGCGGAGCGCGCTCGCGTGGCAGCAGCTCCTGGAAGTCGACCGGTTCCGGGACGGGTGCTCGGCGCGGGGGCAACGCACGCGGCGGCAATGCGAGCGACGGGGACGACGCACCGGCGCGGGCGAGCGCCGCGAGGTGAGCTGTCACGTAGGGGCCTCCGACCGGCTGACTGCCCAGCTGGCCCGCGGGCACAAACGGCTGGACGGGCGCGGGCGCAAAGGGAGCCGGCGGCGGCGCAGTTGGAGCGGAGGGTGCTGCCGGCGCGACGGGAGGCGCCAGAGCGCCGGGAGGCGCGGGCTGCTCACTGACGGGGGCGCAGGCGGCTGCTCGGGGGCCCACGCAGGCATCGCGCCAGCGGGCTGCGCGGCGGGCGCCGCTTCGCTCACCGGCGCATAGCTCGGCGGCGGCGTGGGCTCGTCCTCGTCGTAGAGGTCGACACCGGGCGCGCCGGGCATCGCTTCGATCTCGACGGACTGTGCTGAAAGAAGCCGAGGACGCCGCCCGCGAGCCCCTCGCGTCGGCGCAGGATGATCGCGTCGGAGCCGAGCTCACGCTCGATCTGGGGGATCAGCTCCTCGACGGTGCGACCGCGATAGACGCGCGCGCCTTCGACCTCACGCCCGCGACCGCCACCGAGCCGGTTGCGCGCCTCGCGGCCGAGCGCGTCGAGCATCTCACCAGGGGTGCTCATGCGTGGATCACGCCGACCGTTTCAACGTTGATGCCGGGCGCGATCTCGTTGTAGGAGCAGACCGCGAGGTGCGGCTGGGCCTGTGCGATCAGGCGGCGCAGATGGCGTCGGATACGCGCCGAGCAGAGCAGCACGGGGCGCGAGCCGAGACCGCTGGCGTGCTCCACCTGGGTGCGCAGCGCCGTCACGATCGCCTGCGCACGCGGCGGATCCATCGCGAGGTACTCGCCGTCGGTCGTCTGGGTGATCGAGGTCGAGACCTCCTGCTCGATCGCCGGGTCCAGTGTTATCGCTTGCAGGCGCAACTGCTCATCCAGGTGGGGAGCGGTGATCGCCCGGCCGAGGGCCTGGCGAGCGTACTCCGATAGGAGGCTAGTGTCACGTGTTGTTCGCGCCTTGTCGCCGATCGCCTCCACGATCGTGCCGAGGTCGCGGATCGCAACGCCCTCGACCAAGCAGCGACTGCAGCACCCGCTGGATCTCGCCCGAGCGAGAGCGCGTCGGGCACGACCTCCTCGACGACGGCCGCGTTCGTCTCCTTGAGTCGGTCGAGCAGCGCGCGCACGTCCTGGCGCGTGAGCAGCTCGGCGGCGTGCGAGCGGATCGTCTCGGTGAGGTGCGTGACGATCACCGACTCGGCGTCCACGACCGTGTAGCCGAGCGCCTCGGCCTCGGCGCGCGCCGGACTCGTGCACCCACACCGCCTCGAGGCCGAAGGCGGGCTCGCGCGTGGGTATGCCCTGCAGCGTGCCCGCTCGCGTCGCCGGGGTCCATCGCCAGCAGATGCCCCGGCATGATCCGCCCGCGCGTGACCTCCGAGCCGCGGACCTTCAGGACGTACTCGTGCGACTCCATGCCGAGCTCGTCGTGGATGCGCACGGGCGGGATCACGATCCCGAGCTCACCCGCGATCTGGCGGCGGATCATGCTCACGCGGCGCAGCAGCGAGCTCGCCCGAGCCACCGCCGTCGACGAGCGGCACGAGGCCGAAGCCGATCGCGAGCTCGAGCGCGTCGACCCGACCTCGCCCATCGGCTCGCCGCCGCGGCCGGGCAGCAGCGGCGCGGCGGCGGCCGCACGGCTTCGTCCTGGACGCCCGGGCATCCCGTTGCGCACGCCCCAGGCGATCGCACCGAAGATCGCCGCGATGATCAGGAACGGGCAGCTTCGGCAGGCCGGGAATCAGCGCGAAGCCGCCGATCGCGCCGGCGGCAACCAGCGGCGCCTTGCGCTGCGCGAGGATCTGGTTGGCGATGTCGCAGCCGAGGTCGCGGTCGGAGGCGGCGCGGGTGACGATGATGCCCGTGGCGACCGAGATCAAGAGCGCGGGGATCTGCGCCGCCAGGCCGTCGCCGACGGTCAGCAGCGAGTAGTGCTGGCTCGCTTCGACGAAGCCCAGGTGGTGCTGCAGCATGCCCACGACGATCCCACCGACCGAGGTTGATCGCGGTGATGATCACGCGCCGCCATCGCATCGCCTTTGACGAACTTCGAGGCACCGTCCATCGCACCGTAGAAGTCGGCCTCCTGGGCGATCTCCGCGCGCCGCGCGCGCGCCTGCTCGTCGGTGATCAGCCCGGCGTTGAGGTCGGCGTCGATCGCCATCTGCTTGCCGGGCATTGCATCGAGCGTGAAGCGCGCGCCGACCTCCGCGACGCGCCCGGCGCCGTTGGTGACGACGACGAACTGGATCACGACGAGGATCAGGAAGATCACGAGACCGACGACGACGTTGCCGCCGACGACGAATTCGCCGAACGCCTTGACGACGCTGCCCGCGTCGCCGGTCGTGAGGATCAGCCGCGTGACCGACACGTTGATCGCCAGGCGGAACATCGTGCGTCAGCAGCAGCAGGCTCGGGAAGGAGGCGAAGTCGAGCGCCTTGCCGAGGTACATCGTCGCCACCACGATCGTCAAGCGCGGCCGAGATGTTGATCGTGATCAGCAGATCGAGCAGCGCCGCGGGCAGCGGCACGACGAGCATCGTCACCACGAGCACGACCGAGACCGCGGCCAGCAGATCGGTGTGGCGCGAGCACGCGCCGCACGAGGAGCCGTTCACGAGGCCAGCCTCCTGCGCCCCGCGCGAGGCGGTAGACGAAGGCGAGCACACGCGCGACGGCCGCGTAGAGCTCCTCGGGAATGACCTGGCCGATCTCGGCCGAGCTGGTGCAGCGCCCGCGCGAGCGGCGGGTCGGCGCACGATCGGGCACGTCGTTCTCTTCGCGCGACGCGCCGGATCTGCGCCGCGATCAGATCCTGGCCCTTGGCGACCACCTCGGGCGCGGCTGCGCGAGCCGTCGTAGACGAGCGCGACGGCGAAGTGGGTGGGGTTGGTGACGACCACGTCGGCGCTCGGCACGGCCGCCATCATGCGTGCGCGGGCGGCTTGCATCTGGCGGCGGCGCAGGGCCGACTTGACCTCGGCGGAGACGCCGTACTGGCGCGCCTCGTCCCGCACCTGCTGCTTGGTCATCTTCAGCTGCTGCTCGTGGCGGAAGCGCGCCAGCCGTAGTCGATCAGCCCGATCCGATGTAGGCGAAGGCGGCGCGCTGGGCGACCGCGAGCGCGCGATGCCCAGCAACGAGCCGAGCGCTGCCGGGCGAGATGCCGACGTTGGCGGCCAGGTCGCGTCAGGCCGGGCAGCATCGCGAGCGCGGCCACGGCGCCGACCACAGCGACCTTGACGATCGCCTTCAGCGCCTCGAAGATCAGGTTCGGCCCGAGCAGGTTCTTCAGGCCGGAGACCGGGTTGATGCGGCGGAAGTCGGGTTTGAGCGCATGCGGCGTCGGGCGCCCGCCGACCTGGGCGACGCCGGCCAGGAGGCCCGCGACCATGCAGGTGCCGGCGACGGGGCCGACGGCCAGGGCGATCGTCGAGAGCGTCGAGTGCATCAGGCCGTTGAGCCCCGCGGCGCTCGTCGCGCTGGCCGGGTGGGCGATGTCGGCGAGCATCTCGCGGAAGCTGGCGGCGCCGGCCTGGGCGATCCGCGGGCGCCATCGCGCTGAGCGCCAACAGGCCGCGCGACCAGCACGACCGATCCGCCAAGGTCGGTGCTGCGTGCGACCTGCCCCTTCTCACGCGCGCGTTTTCGGTGCTTGGGTGTTGCCTTCTCTGTGCGGTCCTCGTTGGCCATGCTCACGCCACGTGCAGCGCGCCGAGCGCCTGCCCCACGCTCACCGAGAGCTGGTCGTTGATCCAGTTGCGCGACGAACGGCAGCGAGGCGCCGACGACGAGCAGCGCGACCGCGACCTTCGTCGGGAAGCCGACCGCGAAGACGTTCAGCTGCGGCACCACGCGCGAGACGATCCCGAAGGCCACGTCGGTGATCAAGCAGCGCCGACGAGCACCGGCGCGGCGATCTCGAGGGCCGCGGTGAAGACGGTGCCGAACACGTGCTCGACTGCCGCCGAGCAGCGATTCGAGCCGCGGCGCGCTCGGTCAGCGGCACCAGCTGAAAGGTGCGCCCGAGCCCGCGCAGCGTCCAGGCATCGCCGCCGATGACCAGGAAGATCAGCGTGCCCGACGAGCGAGTAGAAGCGGGCGATCACAGCGCTCTACTCGTTGTTCATGGGGTTGATCAGCGCGCCGTAGGAGAAGCCGGAGACCACGTCGATGATCGACCCGGCCGATTCGATCGCGGCCATCAGCACGGCCAGCGCGAAGGCAAAGCCGAGCCCACGAGCAGGCCCTCGACGACCAGCCCGGCGAGCGATCATCGCGTCGCTCGGGCATGTGCTGGCCGTGCATCGCGATCGGCGTCAGCCCGATCGCGATGCCCGACCGCGATCAGCCCGCTTACGCGCGGCGGGATCAGCGCCGAGGAGAACAGCGGCGCGAGGATGAACAGCGGCGTGACCCGCGCCAGCACGAGGATGAAGCCGCGCCAGCTCGTTGCCCGCCAGATCGGCTGAGCAGCTGGTTCACGTGCCCACCATCGTCGGGATCGCCGTGTAGAGCGCGGTCGTGTAGGAGACGAGCTGGCCGAGCATCCACGGGCCGAGCACCACGATCACGACCGCGACGCCCACGATCTTCGGGATCAGCGAGAGGCTCTGCTCCTGGATCTGGGTGACGGCCTGGAAGACGCTGACCGACGAGCCCGATCACGAGCGCCGACGAGCAGCAGCGGACCGGCGATCTTCAGCGCGAGGCTCATGGCCTGGGAGGCGAGGTTGACGACGGTGTCCTGGTTCATCGGTCGTGCGATCTCCTAGTGGAAGCTCTGCACGAGCGCCTTGATGACCAGGTCCCAGCCGTCGACGAGCACGAACAGCAGGACCTTGAAGGGCAGCGAGATGAACGTCGGCGGGAGCATGATCATGCCCATGCTCATCAGCGTCGAGGAGACGATCAGATCGATGATCAGGAACGGCAGGAAGATCAGGAAGCCGATCTGGAAGGCGGTCTTCAGCTCGGAGACGATGAAGGCGGGGATCAGCACCTCGGTGGGGACTTCCGAGCGCTTGTGCGGCGTCTTGTCGTGGGCGAGGCTGACGAACAGCGAGATGTCCTGGGTGCGTGTCTGGCGGAACATGAATTCGCGCATCGGCACCTCGGCCCGTTTGAGCGCGGTGGTGGTGCTGATGTGTGCGTGCGTCAGCGGTTCGACGGCGTCCTTCTTGATCGCGCTGATCGTCGGCGCCATCACGAAGATCGTCAGGAACAGCGCGATGCCCGACGAGCACCTGGTTGGGCGGCGCGTTGTTGGTGCCGACCGCGGTGCGGATGAAGCCGAGCACGATCAGGATGCGGCTGAAGCCGGTGACCGTGAACAGCACGGCGGGCACGAGCGTGAGCCCGCCGATCAGCAGCAGGATCTGCACGGCGTTTGAGGAGTTGAGGTTCAACCGGCGCACCGTCAGTTCCGCGCACGCGCTCGAGCAGCACCGCGAGGAGCGGCGAGGGCATCCGCATCGGGTCGGGGCGGTGCCCGTTGCCGGCGACCCGCCGCGACGCTGCTCGGAGGGCTCGGGCGCGGCCGAGCCGGCCGGCGGGCCACAGCAGCTGAGCGCCGCGGTCGCGGCGGCGCTTCGTCGAGCAGCGAGCAGGCCCGCTTCGCGCGCCTCCTCTCGGTGTAGCGGTGGATCGGCACGACGCCCTGCTCGGCGCTCGCCGAGCAGCACGTAGTCGCTGCCGGCGCGCACCAGGTGCACGGAGCGCCCAGTGCTCGAGCGTCAGCGCGGCGACGCTCGCAGGCCCGGCGCTGGAGACCTGCGGGTCGCGTCCCGCCTTGACCTGGCGCAGGATCCAGGCGAGCCCCCAGATCACGGCGATCACGATCGCCAGGCCCGACGATCGTGCGCACGATGCTGGCACCGCCGGAGCTCGTGGAGTGCGGCGCCGGTGGAGCACCGGGGCCGAGGTTCAGCGGCGTGTTTTCGCCGCTGGCGCGCCGGGCGCCCTCGCGCCGACACGCGAGGGCGGGCACGCGAACGCGAGCAGGCAGGCGCCGAGCACCGCGGCCGCCGTCGCGGCCGCACGGGAGAGCGGGATCAGCTTGGTCATCGAGGGACGACTCCGAGGAAGAGTCGCCCCGGTTATCGGCCCTGAGGCCTGTCGTCTTGAGGCGAGCGCCGGCGGCGGAGGATCAGACGAGCTGCTCGACGCTGCACGCCCCACCCGCCCTCGGCGGTGACGACGAGGCTGCCGTTGGCGAAGCACAGGCCGTTGGCGAACAGCTCGACGGGCGCCTGCGGCGCCCTGGTCGAGCTCGACGACGGCTCCGGGTGCTCAGCTCGAGGGCGCTGGCCGAGCGGCATGTGGGTGCGTGCCGAGCTCGGCCCAGACACGCACGAAGATGCTGCGCAGGATCGCCTGCGCGCCGGCCGCGCTCACTGGCCTGGCGGACGTGCGCGCGCGCGCGCTCGAGCTCGCCGCGGCCGAGCTTGGCGTAGGTGTCGGCCCGCACGGGCGGCTCATCGGTGGACTCCAGCTTGATCGCCCGGCGGGTCCCGCTGCGCCCAGGACGTCCGCGACCGAGCGAGACCTCCTCGGCGTAGAGCACCACGCCGTCCTCTGCGCGCTCCGGCGAGGTCGAGCAGCGAGCCGGGTCGAGCTCGAGCATCTGCTCGATCGGCATCTGCACCGAGCCGACCTCCGCGCGCAGCAGCACCTGGGCACCGCGAGAGCCGCTGGCGCAGACGTCTCGCTCTCCGCGACGATGCGCCGGGCGCGGCGCGTGGCGCGGCAGTGCGGATGCTCTCGGCGATCGGGCTCACCGCCGCCCAGGGGATCAGCAGCGACATGCTCGAGGTGACAGCCGTGCGATCGTGCTGGTGAGGCGACTGACCAGCGTCGGTTCGCCGGCCGGCGTGAGCACGCCGGCGTCGCCTTCGAGGTCGACCTCGCCGCGCGTGAGCTCGGGGCCGCCGAGCTCGCCCCAGGCGGCCGAGAGCTCGCCGACGATCCCGTCGAGCAGTCCCTTGGCGAGCGCCCAGTCGATCTCGCTGAGATGGCGCTCGGGCGGGTGCCTGGGCGGCCTCCCCGCCGAGCAGGCATTCGAGCGCTCTGCAGGACGCAGCGGCAGCTCGATGCTGAGCAGCATCTGTCGCTCGAGGCTCGCCCTCAGCACGGCGACCGCGAGCGAGTCGGCGGCCAGCTGCGCCTTGGCGGCGGCCCAGGTGTGCTGGGCGATCTCGCCGACGCTCGACCTCGACCTCGCGTGCGCAGCTCGCCGTCAGCTCGGCTGCGAGCGTCTCGCAGAACGGGATCGAGCGCGGCGGCGATGCGCTGGCGGATCTCGGTCGTGAACTTCGTCGGCTGGGAGAAGTCGAGCGCGCGGATCTCGGGCTCGAGCCTCGCCCTCCGAGGAGCTCGGGCTTCGGCTGTGGCCTCGCTCGCCGCTCGGCCCGACCGCCATGCTGTCTGCTCAGGCCTCCCGGTCAGTTGCGAGTCGTCGCGCCGCGGCCTCGCCGAGGGCTCTGCGGCGCAGCGATGCGTCTTGGGCCGCGTCCTTGGGCCCGTCGAGGATCTCCGTGATGCGCAGACCGTACTGCTCGTCGATGACGACCACCTCGCCGCGGGCGATCGGCGTGCCGTTGACGAGCAGGTCGACGGCCTCGCCGGCCTGAGCGCTCGAGCTCGACGACCGAGCCCACGCGCAGGTCGAGCGTCTCGCCGACGGTCATGTGCGCGCGCCCGATCTCCACGCTCAGCTCCATCGGGATGTCGCTGAGACGGCTCAGGTCGATGTCGCTGCCGGCGGCAGCGCTCGGCTGCGTCCGCCTGATCGAACTGCTCGTACTCGATTGTCTCGGCCACGCTGCTCCTATTGGACGGTGAGGTCCGGGATCAGCACCGATTCGACTTTCATGTCCGTCTGCCTGCGTGATCGCGGCCAGGATCTTCTGGCGGATCGCACGCTGCGGCCGCGTGCTCGTGACGAGCGCTTCGCCGCTCTGGTTGGTGATCGTGTTGGTGACGATTTCGCGCACCAGCGGTTCCTCGGGCAGCGTCCCGGGCGCCTTCCAGCTCGACGAGCCGGCGCCTCGGCGCTCGCGCCGTCGCTCTGGCCCGGGCGCGAGCTGCAGCGCGACCGTGAGCTTGGCGTAGCGGCCGTCGGTCAGGTTGAGCAGGAAGGACTGCGGCATCACGTAGATGCGTGCCCTTGATCTTCGTCTTCACGACCGGCTTGGGCTTGGTCATGGTGTAGCCGCGCGAACAGCAGGATCGGGAGCGCGGCGGCGAGCATGATCTTCTTGTTCTTGAGCATGCGTTCGGTCTTCCTTGACTAGGGTTCGTTGTTCGGACCCGTAGATCCGCTGGACGACGATTTCCACGCGCCGGTTGCGAGCCCGCCCCGCGGCCGTGCGTTGCTCGCCAGCGGGCGCTGTTCGGCGTAGCCGATGGCCGTCAGGCGGCTCGCACCGACGCCCGTGCCGACGAGGAAGCGCACGACGGTGCTGGCGCGCGCCGTCGAGAGCTCCCAGTTGCTCGGGTAGGCGCCGCTGTGGATCGGCACGTCATCGGTGTTGCCCTCGACGTCGATCGGGTGGGTGCTGCATCGACGTTCAGCAGCGCGCCGATCTCGCCGAGCAGCGAGTCGGCCTTGCGGCCGTCGAGCGTGGCCTGCCCAGAAGCGAACAGCAGGTCGTCGGTCAGCACCCGGATGACGAGCCCCTGGCGCTTCGATCGACGTCTTGCACGCTCTTGGCGAAGCCGTGCTTGGCGGCGTAGGCGTCGAGCTGGCGCTTGATGTGCGCGAACGCTCGCGGCCTCGTGCTGCGCGGCCACCTGCTGTTGGGCGGCGGCCGTGGCGCGTGTGCGTGCTGCGTGCTGCTGCAGGGCGCTCGCGCTCTTCGGTGGCGGTGACGGGCACGATCGCCTGCAGGTCGACGGTCGAGGGCGCGTGGCTCGAGTTGGCGCGTCGCGCCCGGTTGGGCGATCGCTTTGCCGCCCGGGAGGATGTTGCCCGAGAAGGCCGCGCTGCAGCGACTTCTGCAGGGTCTGGAACTTGGAGATGTTGACCGAGGAGATCGAGAACAGCACCATGAACAGCGCCATCAGAAGCGTGATCATGTCGGCGTAGGTCAACAGCCAGCGCTCGGCGCTCTCCTCCTCCTGTGGCCGCCGCCGACGGCGCCCGCGCGTGCCCCCCTGCGCCATGCTCAGGCTGCCTGCGACTCGAGCATCGGCGCGCGTCGCCAGCGGTCCTCGTCGCTCGGAGCGCTCGGCCGGCGGCACGTAGGACATCAGCTTTTCGGAGACCAGCCGCGGGTTGTCGCCGGCCTGGATCGAGAGGATGCCCTCGACGGTCATCATCCGCAGCTCGACCTCTTCGCCGGAGATCGCCTTGAGGCGGTTGGCGACGGGCAGGAAGATCACGTTGGCGGCGCCGACGCCCATCAGCGTGGCGATGAAGGCGGCGGAGATCGAGGGGCCGAGCGTGGACGGGCGCGGCGAGGTTCTGCGAGCACGTGCACGAGCCCGAGCACGGTGCCGATGATCCCCATCGTCGGCGCGAACCCACCGGCCTTCTCAAACGGCGCCGCGCCTGCCTCGTGGCGGGCGGCCATGCCGTCGACCTCGGCCTCGAGGATCGCGTGGACCATCTCCGGGTCGGTGCCGTCGACGACGAGCTGCAGGGCGTTGCGGGTGAAGGTGTCCTCGATCTCGCCGAGCTGGGCGTCGAGCGCCAGCAGGCCCTCGCGACGGGCCTTGTCGGCGAGCGTCGACGAGCCGGTCGAGCTGGCCGCGCATGTCCGGCGGTTCGGCTGAGAAGACGAGCTTGTAGAGGCTCGGCATGCGCTTCATCGACTGCATGCCGACGCTCGCCAGCGTGACGCCGCCGGTGCCGCCGAGGATGATGATCAGCGCCGGGATGTTGATGAACGAGGCGGGACTCGTCCCGTCCATCATCGAGCTCAGCAGCAGGGAGCCGAACGCCAGCCCGATTCCGATGGCTGTTGCAGCCTTCATCGCCCCCGCATCGGCCGCGCCAGAAATCCTTCAGTCTTGAGAAGCTCGCTGCACGAACCTTCTAGAACGCGCGCAAACGCGCGCTCACGCGGAGCGGTGCTTCTAGGCGGGGTCGTCCTCGACGGCCGAGCAGGCGCGGCGACTCGCGCCGGCGAGGGCCGAGCTGGGCGCCGGCTGGCGCGGCGAGCGCCGGCGCCGGAGCGCGTCGCTCAGCACGCTCGGTGCGGTAGGCGTGCACGGCAGCGGCCACCTCCTCGGGCGTCTCCGCGACGACGACCTTGGCGCCGGTCGCCAGCGCGATGACCGTGTCGGGCGTCGACTCGATCGTCACGATCATGTCCGGGTTCAGTTGGAATGGCTCGTCGCTGTGGCCGAGCCGGTTCAGCGTGATCATCCTCGATGCTCCCTCTTCGCTCAGCACTGATCCGCGGGGTGAGACGCGCGGCGCGCGTGGCCCCACCATCGGGCTCCTGCGGAGTGTCTCTACGACATCTGACGACTCCCTTGCGGTTTGCATCGCGGGTTCACCTTCAGCTTGCGCGATGCCTCGGACGGTCGTGCGCTACTGCATCTGTCACCAGCGTCTGCAGCATCTGATCGGCGGCGGTGATCACGCGCGAGTTGGCCTGGTAGCCGCGCTCGGCGGTGATCATCGTTGGTCATCTCGGTGGCGAGGTCGACGTTCGACATCTCGAGCACGCCCGCCGATCGTCGAGCCGAAGCCGACCGTGTCGGGTGTGCCGACGATCGGCGTGCCCGAGTTGGCGGTCTGCGCCCACAGCGAGCCGCCCAGCCGTTCGAGCCCCGATTCGTTGGCGAAGCGTCGCCAGCGAGAGGTAACCCGCGGTGACACGCTGCTGGTAGGTTTTCGATTCGGGGTTGTTGTCGGTGTAGCTGACCGATCCGTCCTGGCCGATCGAGACGTTGGTCGAGCCGGGCGGGATCTTGAGGTAGGTGTCTTCTTTGCCCGGCGCGTAGGTGGTGCCCGCTTCGCCTTCTGTGGCGACGGCGTTGCGGCCGATCACGTATTCAGCCCGGCTGCGGTCGTGAGGAACCCCTGCGTGTTGGTCGTCAGATCGCCCGCGCGCGTGTAGTCCACGCTTGCCGGGAGTACCTGTCGTGTACGGTTCTTTGGCCGGCGGTTCGCCCGTGCCTACGCGCAGGAACCCGTTGCCCTCGATCGCGACGTCGAGTGGGTTGTTGGTGGACTGGAAGGAGCCCTCGGTCATTTCGTTGCGGGTCGCGTTGACCTGCACGCCGAGCCCGATCTGGACTGGGTTTGAGCCACCGTTGCTGCTCGTCGGACCAGAGGCGCCGCGGATGACCTGCGTGAGCTCGTCCGCGAAGGTGATGCTCGAGGCCTTGTAGCCCACGGTGTTCACGTTCGCCAGGTCGTTGGCGGTGTCGTTGAGCATCGCCTGGTTTGCGTCGAGGCCGCTGATCGCGGCATACATTCCGGCCATCATCGTGACTGCCCTTCCTTTCGCGGCCTCCTCGATGAGGTCCAGCCGCCGTCGTGCTGCCTTGTCGCTGTTCATGCGATCACGGCACTGTCGATGTTGGTGAACACGTTGTCCTTCATGTGTTCGGATCCCACAGCCGTGATCACGGTGCGGTTGCTGACGGACACCACGAAGGCGGTGCCGTCGACAAGTACGAGGGAGTCGCGCGAGCCCTTGCCGGCCGCGCGTCGACTCCCTCGGAAAGTCTTTTGCAGCGTGGCCTGTCGAGCTCGATCCCGCGACGCTGCACGCGGGCCAGCGCGTGGCGGGAGAACTGCAGCGGCTGCGCGCTCGATCGGCCTGCCTTCGAGCGCATCGCGCGAACGAGGCGCAGCCGGCGCGTCGGCGGTGCGCGGCGCGGCGCAGGCCCTGCCGGAGCCGCGTCGGCGCGCCGGCGCGGCGAGCCGCGCCGGGCGGGAGCAGTGCGGGGTTCGTAGATCGGGCTCAATTGGACTTCCGTGATGCTCGTGAGCTTGACCCCGGCGACACCTTCGACGGTCATCGTCGTGCCGGAGGCGGTCGACTGGACGCTCTCGACCTTGCCGGTGCCCGCGCCGCCGGTGCGCGCTGTTGAAGGATGACGGTGCGACCGATCAGCTGCACGGCGCTCGAGAGCTCGCTGGCGCTGCGCCAGGTTGGTCGTCTGCTCGACCTGCGTGAACTGCGCGAGCTCGCTGACGTATTCGTTGGTGTTGCCCGGTTCCAGCGGGTTCTGCGCCTGCAGCTGGGCGATCATCAGTTTCAGGAAGTCGTTCTGGCCCGAGCGTGCCGTTGGGGTTGGTGATCGGTCTCGGAGCTGCGCCCGACGGTCGCGGTGGCGGCGGCGCTGGTGCAGTGGGGTTGTGCTGTCATGGCTGTTGGTCCTTTCGTGTGGTCAGGCGAGCACGTCGACGAGCGCCGCCGTGCGAGCCCGGTAGGGCGAGGCCGTCTTGCAGCTCATCGACGGCCCGCAAGCCTTCGCTCTCGACGGCCGCATCGATCGCTGCCGACGCGCGGGCGCGTCCTCTGTTCGTTGGCCGAGCGGCCGCTTGCGATCGCGCGTGTCGGGCTGCCCGAAGGAGCCGATGTCGAGTCGCAGCAGCGATGTGCCGAGCGAGCTGAGCGACTGGTGCAGCTCGCCGCGGCCTGCCGGCGAGCGCCTGCGCGGCGGCCGGCGTGTCGGCGCGTGACGCGCGCCAGCAGGCCGTCGGCGGTCTGGCTGAGGTGAATGCGGATCTGCCCGAGCTCGGCGGGCTGCAGCGCGATCCGTGCCTGCGCCGATGCCCTGGCGTGCCGCCAGCTCGACCGTCGCGCGGATCGACGTCGATCACGTCCTGCAGTGTCAACGCCCGCAGGCAGGCCCGCCGGCGATGCAGCAGCTGCGAGGCTGGCAGCGCCGCGACCGGCAGCTGAGGAGACTGCACGGGCCCAGTGGACGCCGGCGCGCTGGCGGACGTTGCAGTGGCGCCACGCGCCGAGAGGCTCCGCGCGGTGGCGCGGGCGCCGAGCTCGTGTGCGCCGCCGGGGCGGCTGCTCGAGCGTCGCCGGTCGGCGTCGTCGCGGCCGGCCGGGGGTGCGCTTTGCGTTGCCGTCATCGGCGTCGAGCCGCGCACCTGCCGGTGGCTTTCTGAGCGACGGGCGCGGTGGAGCTGCTCAGGGACGGTGCCGCGGGAGCATCGGCGGCCTGTGCGTGCTCTGAGCTCGAGCGCGGTTGCGCGGTCGGCTTCGCAGCGCTTGCGCTCGCCGCGGGCACAGGCAGGCCGTCGCGGCTTGGCGCGTGCGTGGCCTGCGGAGCGGTGGTCTTGGCAGACGCGTGTGTTATTTGCGACGGCTGCAAGACACCGGCGGTGCTGACGCGGCCGGTGTCTCTGGCGTTGGCAGTGACGCTGGTGCTGCCGGTAATGCTGGCGGGGTGGGCACTGCCGGCGCCCGTGGGCGTGTGGGCCTCGGCTGAGCGTCGGCCGTTGTGCGCGGAGCTCACGACTCTCAGCTGCTCGCCGGCGCGAAGGTCTCGCGACACCCGGCGCAGCGACCGTCGCGGTCATGTCGTGACCTGCTTGAGCGGCGTCACCGCGACCGCTCGCGGCGCGTGCCGGGCAGCTGCATGGCGTCGGTGGATCCCGTGGCGCCCGGACGTCGGCCTTGCGCAGCCGCGCGCGGCGCGCTCGCCTGCCGGTGGCGGTACGCGTCGCGCGAGAGCCGCGCGCGCTCGCTGGACTGCCCGCTCCTGCGCGCCGGACGCTCGAGCGCCTTGGCCGTGCGGGCCGCGCTCGCCCTGCGCGGGTCGCTCGCCCTTCTGCGGGCGTCGTGCTGCGCGTCTCGCTCGCTGTTGTTCTGTTGGCCTTCCGCAGGTGCGGTCCGGGCCCATTGCTTCGGCGAGCGCGCTGTGAAGCGGCTGCGCCGGCGGCGGGGCCCCCGGTGGGAGCCGCTCCTGAGCCGGCGGAGGCCGCGAGGCCGGCGGCGGTGCGGAGGCTGCAGCGCTCATGCGGCGATCCCTCCGGTGCGCTCGTGCGGCGGATCGCTGCTCGTGTTCACTGGACGCGGTAGCCTTCGGCGTAGCCGAGACTTTGGTGACGTAGCTCTGGGTTTCGGCGTATGGCGGCACGCCGCCGTACTGCCTGACGGCGCCCGGACCGGCGTTGTAGGCGGCGAGCGCGTCGGTCGTGTTGCCGCCGAATTGTTCATCAGCTGGCCCAGGTAGCGCGCCCCGCCTTCGATCGATTCGGCCGGGTCGAGCGGGTTCGCGACGCCCAGCGAGGAGGCGGTGCCGGGCATCAGCTGTGTCAGCCCGCTCGCTCCCGCGCTGCTCTGGGAGTTGGGGTCGAAGCCCGACTCCTGCTGGATCAGCCCATGAAGGACGGCCGGATCGACGCCGTTGCGCAACGCCGCCTGTTCGATCGAGCGCGTCGTACTGGCTCGTGCTTGCCGACCGCCGGCGCCTGTGCGGACGCATCCGGTGGTGCGTGGCAGGCCGCCAGCAGCGTCGAGGCGAAGCCGTCGGCGAGGTCGCTCGTGGCGGGAGCGCTCGTGCGTGGCGATCGTCGCGGCCGGCGTACGCCGACGCGCCGAGCGGCCCGCCTGGCGTCCGTTCGATCAGCGACTGGAGCTGTCTGCACGCGCTGCGGAGGCCGCGCGCTGCACCCGGGCTGCATCTCGCCGTGCGGCGCGCCGATCGCTTCGGTGCTCATGCGCGGCTCCCTGCGCCCGAAGCGCACGGCCGCGATCTCGTCGAGCGTGCTTGCTCTCGGCGCCGTGCCGCCTCGCGGTCGTGCTCGCCGCGGCGGCGGTCGCGCAGACGGTTGAGCATCTCGTGCTCGCCGGCGGCGGTCGCGAGCTTCGCGTCGCGCTCGGCCACCTCGCGCCTCGCGGCGCGTCAGCTCGAGCTGCTGGCGGCGGCGCTCGCGCCTCGACGCGCTCGAGAAAGGCCTGGCGCGCCAGCAGCTCGGCTGCGTCGGCGATCGCCCGGCTCCGACACGCCGTGCGCTGTTCGACGCGGCGCCTGCTCGAGGTCGGCCTCGGCGGCGCGCAGCTCGGCCTGGGTGCTCGGAGCATGCGCAGACCGCGCTGGGCGAGCTCCTGCTTGGCGAGCTTCTCCTTGCGCTCGCGCACAGCGCGGACGCGCTCCAGCCGGAAGCGGAACGAGGGTCCGGTCGTCACGGCCTGGTTATCGACCGCGCGGACGCCGTTCTTTAGCCGCGGGCCGCTGCTGGGCACGATCTGGCAGCGAGCCGAGCGGCCGGGCATCAGATGCTCAGCCCGAGTGGCGGGATGGCGCGGGCGCTGTCGGCGGCCGAGCCTGCCCCGAGCAGCGGCCCGGAGGCGCCCGCGCGCGCGAGGACCTCCTCGGCGTCGGTGATCTCCTGAGTCGGCGCAAGGCGTCCTGCCGAGCGAGCCGGCGAGATCGAGCAGCTGCGCGTCGTCTCCCTGCAGCGGGTCGCTGCGCTCGCTGCACCGGCTGGCGCAGGAAGCGCCTCGATCCGCGCGCGGTGCGCGAGCGCGGTGTCGAGCGACGGTCGCTGCCGGGCTGGTAGGCGCCGATCGCGACGAGGTCTTCCTTCTCGCGCAGCACGGCCAGCGCAGCGCGCAGCCGCTGACCGGCGCTGCTCGACCTCGGGCGAGACGATCTCCCCGACCAGGCGCGAGACGCTCTGCAGCACGTCGATCGCCGGATAGTGCCCGGCGTGGGCGAGCGAGCGGCGTGAGCACGACGTGGCCGTCGAGGATCGAGCGCACGGCGTCGGCGATCGGCTCGTTCATGTCGTCGCCGTCGACCAGCACCGTGTAGAGAGCGGTGATCGAGCCGCTGGTGCTGGTGCCGGCCCGCTCGAGCAGGCGCGGCAGCAGCGCGAACACGCTGGGCGTGTAGCCGCGGGTGGCCGGCGGCTCGCCGATCGCCAGGCCGACCTCGCGCTGGGCCATCGCGAAGCGCGTGACCGAGTCCATCATCAGCATCACGTCGTGGCCCTGGTCGCGGAAGTGCTCGGCGATCGTGGTGGCCGTGAAGGCGGCCTTGATGCGCACCAGCGCCGGCTGGTCGGAGGTGGCGACGACGACGACCGAGCGCTCGAGCGCGTCGCCGAGGTCGCGCTCGATGAACTCGCGGACCTCACGTCCCCGCTCGCCGACCAGCGCGATCACGTTGATCGAGGCGCTGGTCGAGCGCGCGATCATGCCCAGCAGCGAGGACTTGCCGACGCCCGAGCCCGGCGAAGATCCCCAGGCGCTGGCCGCGCCCGCACGGCACGAGGCCGTCGAGTGCGCGCACGCCGAGGCCGACGCGCTCGCTGATGCGCGGCCGCGATGAGCGCGCCGGGGGGGCGGCGATCGTCGAGCGGGCCACGCCCGCCGCGGGTGCGGGCAGACCGTCGTCGGGAGCGCCGAGCCCGTCGACGATGCGCCCCAGCAGCTCGCTTGCCGACGGCGATGCGAAACGGCGCGCCGGTGGCGAGCACGCGCGTGCCCGGGCCGATCCCGTGCAGCTCGCCGAGCGGCATCAGACAGCGTGCGCCCTTCCCTGAAGCCGACGACCTCGGCGGAGACGCGCCGCAGCGCGGCTGCGATCGGTGCCGACCATGCAGACCTCGCCGACCTCCGCCTGCAGGCCGGTGGCCTCGATGATCAGGCCGATCAGGTTGCTGACGAAGCCGTGGCGGCGTGCCAGGTCGGCTTCGCGGATCGCCTGCGATGCCCGCTCCAGCAGCGCGCCGGGTGCCGCCGGCGCGCTCACGCTGGAGTGCTCGCGCCGCGGCCGAGCTCGCGAAGAACGACCTCGCGCGGCCCGCTCGAGCTGGGTCTGGACGCGCGCGTCGACCTCGCCTTCGGCGGTGCGCACGATCGCGCCGCCGGGCTGCACGCGCTGGTCGGGCTGCAGTCCCACTGCTCGACGGCCATGCCTGGGTCTGCAGGTCTCCGATCGCGGCCGAACCGTCTCGCAGGTCGACGGGGTTGACGAGCACGCGATCGTGCGTTGCCCGCTGACCCGGCGCAGCGCGCCCTGGACGACCTCGACGACCAGCTCGGGGCGCGCCTGCAAGGGTCGGCGAGGATCTTCCCGGCCAGCGCGAGCGCCAGCTCGATCGCGTCGCGCTCGACGGCGTCGGCGACCTCCTCGCCGCAGCGCCTGGACTCCCCGCAGCGCCTCGCCGAGGCGCAGCGGCGGCGCTCTGCAGCGCTCGGCCCGCCCCGCTCGTGCCCGGCGGCGCGCCCTTCGGCGCGACCCTCCGCGCGCGCCTGCTCGCGGATCTCCTGCGCCTGGGCCAGGGCTTCGGCGAGCGCTCGGGCGGGCGCGTCACGCGGCGGCGGCTCGGAGGGCTCGAGCTGCTCGAAGTCGTAGCTGACGGCCGTCTCAGACAACCGCTTCGCCCTCCTCGCCCTCGCTCGTCGCCGGCGGATCACGATCGTGCCCGGCTTCCTCGAGCTTGCGCACGACCGCCACGACCCGGCTCTGGGCGTCGTCGACGTCGCGTTTGCGCTGCGGCGGCTGGATCTCCATCTCCTCCTTGAGCATCGCCGCGCCGCGCTCGGACATGTTCGCGAGCAGCACCTCCTTGACGTTCTCGGGCGCGCCGCGCAGCGCGAGCACGAGGTCCTTCTGGTCGACCTCGCGCAGCACCTGCTGGATCGCGCGCTCTTCGAGCTTGACGATGTCCTCGAAGACGAACAGCATCCCGCGGACCTCCTCGGCGAGCGCCCTTGTCGGAGGTGGCGAGGTTCTCGAGCACGTTGCGCTCGAGCGAGCGGTCGGCGTGGTTGAGGATCCCCGCCAGCGCCTTGGTGCCGCCGGCGGCGGCGTACTCGCGCTCGGCGCACGGCCGTCAGCTTGTGGCGCATCGCCTCCTCCATCTGCCTCGATCACGCGCGCGCTGGTCGTGGCCCATGCGGGCGATGCGCAGCGCGATGTCCGGCTGCTGGGGCTCGGGCAGGCGCGCGAGCACCGCCGCGGCGAGGCTGGTGGGCAGGCTCGCGAGCACCAGCGCGATCGTCTGGTGGCGACTCGCTTGCGCAGCAGCGCCGGCGATCCGCTCGGGCGGCATGCGGCGCAGGAACTCAAACGGCCGGCTTCGGTCGCCACGGCCGAGACGCCCGAGCAGCTCGGCCGCCCGCTCGGGTCCGAGCGCGCGCTCGATCACCTCGCGCGCGAAGTCGATGCCGCCCTCGCGCCGGTGCCGCGCGCCGCCGGCCGCGCGCCATCTCGTCGAGGACCGAGTCGGTCGTCTCGGCGCCGACCGGGCTGAGCCTCGCCATTTCCATCGAGAGGCTCTCGATCTCGTCCTCACGCAGACGCTGCAGCACGTTGGCAGCGCGCTCGGAGCCGAGCGCCGCCATCAGCACGGCCGCCTTGCGCGCGCCCGTGACACGGCGCGGGTGCGGCCGGGCAGGCGGTCGGCGGGCGCGGCGCGGGCAGCGCGGCGAGCGGTCTCCGACCGGCAGCTCGGCGGACATCTGCGACTAGTCCTCCTGCATCCAGCTGCGCAGCTGCTGGGCGACGCGGTCGGGGTCGTTGTCGGCGAGCTGCTCGACCTGCCGGCGGATGTCATCGCCGGCCAGCGCGCCGTTGCCGTTCCCGTTGCCTGCCGAGGGCATCCGCCCGGCCCGGCGCCCACGTCAGCGCGGTCGCGGAGCGTTTTCGCGTTCCAGCTCGGAGAGGCGCATCGGCGCCTCCAGCTCGCGCAGCCAGACGGGCTCCTCGATGACGCTCCTTCTCGCGCTTGCGCAGCGATCGGGTGCGTGAAGAACAGGAACAGCGCGGCGCCCAGCCCAAGCATCGCGTACTTGGCGTCGGCGAGCATGCCGCCGGCGGCAGCCGCGGCGGCGGCCGGCGCCTTGGCGAAGGCGACCTGGCCGATCGAGATCGTGTCGCCGCGCTTGGTCTGGATGCCGGCGGCGTTGGTGACCGCTTCCTGATCGCCGGCAGCGAGGCGGCGGGCACGGAGTGGTCGAGCAGCACCGAGACGTGCTGGCTTTCGACGGCGCCGGGAGCAATCGTGGAGTGGGTGACGATCTTCGAGACGCCGAGCGAGGAGTCGGTCGTTTCTCGCTTGTAGTTGGACTTGCCGCCGCTCTGCGGTCGCGGCGGGGAGGTTGGCGGTGCCGGTGGCGCCGGCGCCCGTGCCGTTGCCGGCCAGCGTCTCGAGCGTCTTTGCTCTGCTGCAGCGGTACGCCCTTCTTGCCGTATTCGAGCGATTCCTTGGTCGTCTGGTCGACGTTCATGTTGGCGTAGACGAGCACCTGGGCCTTGCCCTGCCCGACGCGTCTGGGCGAGCATCGCGTCGAGGCTCGCGGCCGTGGTCTGGTCGTAGCGCTGCTCGGCTTCCTGGACGCTCGTGCCGGAGCCGCCGGAGCTGCCCGAGCCTGGGGCCAGAGCAGCTGACCCGAGGCGTCGGTGATCGTGACTTTGCTCAGCTGCAGCCCGGGCACGCTGGAGGAGACCAGCTGGGCGATACCGCGCACCGAGCCGGGGTCCAGCGAGGTGGTGCCCGACAGCAGCACGGCCGCCGAGGATGCGTTCTGGCTTTCCCCGAAGGCCTGGTTCTGGTCGAGCTCGGCAGCACCAGCTCGACCTGGGCGCCGGAGACGCCCTGAACGCTGTTGATCGTTTCGTCGAGCTGTCCCTGCAGCGCGCGCTGATAGGTGACTTGCTGCTGGAAGTTGCTTTCGCCGAGGCTTCTGTTTTTCGAACAGC
Source organism: uncultured Solirubrobacterales bacterium (assembly GCA_963785435.1). Taxonomy (GTDB): domain Bacteria; phylum Actinomycetota; class Thermoleophilia; order Solirubrobacterales; family Solirubrobacteraceae; genus Palsa-744. The sequence goes on along the minus strand of CAWAVE010000005.1, from coordinate 310,187 downwards.
GAGAAGCCGGGCTGGCTGTTGCCGAGCAGCCCGGCGCCCGGCGAGCGCCACGCGCGCTTCGGCGGTCTGGTTGGACTGCACGGCCAGTCGCGGTGCCGTTGTTCTGCAGCTGGTAGGCGATCACCGTGCGCGCTCAGCGTGCTGGTCATCTTGCCCGTCTGGGAGGGGTCCAAGCCGCTCATCAGCGTCGAGTAGCTCGGGCGCGGAGACGAGTGTGCAGGAAGATGTAGACGAAGAGGATCGCGGCGACCGCGCCGCCGCCGAGATCAGCCATGCGCGGGTCGTCAGTCTCGATGCGAGCTGGGCGATGGGCACTAGATGGTTGATTCCACGGCGATGTGCCGTTCGGGGGTGCGGATGGTCGAGTCAGCCAAGGACGCAGGCCGAAGCCCTTGCTGGTGGCAAGGGCGAGGCCGAGGACACAGGCTGGCGAAGGCCAGACGTGCCAACCGGCGGTGCATGGTCGTGGAATCAACCATCGACCTAAACCTGGGTCTGGAAGATGGTCTGGGCCGCTTCGGTGGCCTTGGTGCGGATCTGTGCGGCGAGCTGCATCGAGAGGGCGGCGTCCTCGACGGTCGTGACGGCGGCCTCGGGGTCTGAGACGGTGCCCGAGGCGAGTGCCTGGGAGGCCGAGTCGGCGCTCTTCTGGGTGCTCTCGAGCGAGGAGATCGCTTCGGTCAGCGAGCTGCCGAAGCTGGAGCCGGTGCCCCCGCTGGTGGCTCTCGGTGGCCGGAGCGCCCAGCCCGACCCCTTCGGCCTGGCGCGGTGGGGGAACCGCTCTGCAGGCTTTCGGCCGGATTCGTGCCCGGCTGGCTGGAGAGCGCGCTGCTGAGACCTCCGCTGAGGCCGCCGATCGGAGGGATGATCATTTGAGCATCCCCAGCGTCGAGGTGAACATCGACTTGGCGGTCTGCATCGCGGTCACGTCCGACTGGTAGGACTGCTGCTCGGAGATCAGGTCGGTCATTTCGGTGACCGTGCTGACGTTCGGCATCTTGACGTAGCCCTTTGCGTCGGCTTCGGGGTTGCTCGGGGTCATAGACCTGCTGGTCGGGCGTGTTGTCGGCGACGATCCCGGCGACCTCGAACGCCGCCGGCGGCGGCGCGCCGCCGCCCGATTGCGCGAGCGCGCCCGAGAGAGCGCCGCTGAAGCCGCCCGGAGAGCCGCTGCTGGGAGAGCACGACCTCCTGGCGCTGGTAGGGCTGCCCGTTGGCCGCTTTGGTGGTGTCCGCGTTGGCGAGGTTCTCGGCCGTCACGTCCATGCGCACGCGCTCGCGCCGTCAGGCCGCGTGCCGGCGATCGACGATCGCGTCGAAGAGGCCCATCAGAGGATCCCGATCGCCGAGCGCATGATGCCGTTGCGTGTGCCCACGACGTCGGTGAGCGCCTGGTAGTCGAGCCCGTTTTCGGCCAGACGAGCGGATTCCTGATCGACGCTCACGCGCTGCGCCGTTGGGACCGGCTTCGCTTGGCTGCGTTTCGGGCTGAAATTCGCATCTGGGTCGGGCGACTGCCGCCGCTCATCGCGCTCTGCAGCGTCGACTCGAAGTTGACTTCCTGGCGTTGATAGCCGGGCGTGTCGGCGTTGGAGATGTTGTTGGTCAGCGCTGTCTCGCGCAGCCAGGAGCCACGCATCGCAGCCTCGAGCAGCTGCTGGGTCGAATCCACTAGAGCCATGGCGAAACCGGTGCCTTTCCGCCCTCCCTGGGCTGAAACCGACGCTCTCCATGAGGTCGCTCGCATCGAGGCCATCGAGGGCCGCCCCCGTGATCGGCCGCGGCGGGAGATCTTTAGCGCGAGCTTGGCGGGCTCATGCGCTGCGGTTCAGGCGCGGCCGGGCCCCGAGCTTCGGGGCGTAGCCGTCGGCCGCACGCTGGGCCTCTGGACGCGACGGCGACCTCGGAGAGCAGCCGCTCGCGCAGACGGATCAGCTCGATGTGGGTGCGCTCGTGGATCAGCTGGGCTCGCGCTCGAGCAGCGAGGCGGCCTGCGGCGGGCGGGTGCGCCGGGAGACCGGCGACGAGCTGCTCCCAGCTCTCGCCCAGCTCGGTCAACTGCTCCAGCTCACCCCTGCCGGCCAGCTCGAGTTCCAGCTCGGCGTGGGCCAGGATCGCCTCGATAGCGGGCCAGTGGCGCTGCGGGCCGCTGCGAGAGGGCGGCGCTCATGCAGCGGCTGACTCCGCCGCCACCTGCGCCCAGGCCTCGCGCAGCTCGCCGAGCAGTAGCTGACCTGCTCCAGCTTGCGCCGCATCCTGGCTGTGACGTGCGCTGTTGAGGTGGCTGAGGCAGAAGCATGTAGATGGCGTGCAGGCGCTCGGAGACGTGGCCCTGGTCGAAGTCGAGCGTGCCGTCGAGGTGGGCGATGATCAGCTCCGCGCGGCGCAGGGTGTTGTGGCCGCGCTCGATCTCTCCCTGCGCGCATCGCCACGGCCGCCTGGCGCAGGAAGCGCCGGGCGCCGTCGTAGAGCATCACGACGAGCTGCCCCCGAGATGCCGCCAGCACCGCTCCCTGACGGTATGCCTGCGGTGATGCCGCCATGTTGCTCATCGCCGTCCGTTCGATCGGCGTGCGGCGGGCAAAGTTGAGCGCTGAAAGCGCGGAGCGGCTAGAGCCCCGATTTGGTGAGCTGTTCGGCCTGGCTGGCCAGCCAGCGACCCTGCGAGCTGTTCCTGGAGATTGCCGCTTCGAGCTTGGCATAGGTCTGCTGCAGCGACTTCTGGCGCATCGGCGAGCATTTCGTTCATCGTTCCGATGCGGGCTTTCAGGCTGCGATGATCTGTTCGCCGTCGCCGTTGACCCGGGTTTCCAGCGATCCGCCCGGTTCGGCGGTCTGGTTGATCGTCTTCTGCGAGGCCGAGCGACCACCTTCTGCAGCATCGTCTTGACGCCTTCGGGGTTGGCTGCGAGCGCGTTGGCGAGCTTCGCCGGATCGAGCTTCAGCAGCCCTGCGAGCGAGGACTGCGAGGAGGTGCCGGTGTGGGCGCGCCGGTGCTGATGCCGATGGCCGATGGGCTCGCCATTTCGCGGGCAGGCCGACGATCGGTTCGTACATCGTCTGGCGCATGCGGCTGAGCAGGCTCGTGAGGTCGGCGTCGCCGAACAGCGAGCCGGTGGCCGAGTTCTTCGCGTTCTGCGGGTTCGTGGGCGGCTTGGTCGTGAGCTGCTTCTGCATCGCTTCGACGGTTGTGTTGTAGAGCGTGACGAAGGACTGCACCTGCGCTTCGATCGCGGTCACGCTGACGGTCCCGGGGGCTGCACGGTCGATCGTGACCGGGCCGGGCGGTCAGGCCGTTGAAGGTCAGCGTCACGCCGGCGATCGCGCTGGTGACGATGTTGACTTCGAGCTGCCGGCCACGCCGTCGACGGTGTATTCGGCGTTCGCGCCCTTCCTTGGCCGTGCCCGCCTTTTCGGTCAGCGCCGCCGCCGGTGTCGCTGACTTTGATGAATTCGGCGCCGCTGGCGCCGGTGGTGCGGCTGGAGAAGACGATCGTTTCGCTGTTCAGCGACCGCCGCGTAGACGGTCGCTTTGCTGTCGGCGTTGACCTTGCTCGCCAGTTCGTTGGCGGTCGCGCCCGCCTTGAGTTTGTATTCGCGCCCTTCGATCGTGACCGTGTCTTCGCCCGCCGGCGGCGCGAACGTGAAGGTGCGCTGAGCGGAGTTGGCGAGCTGGTGACTTCGACCTGATAGCCGCCCACGCCGGCGCCGCTCGTGGTCGCTGCGCTGACGCGCAGCGGTTCGCTTGAGCTGACCGTCTGGGAGGTTTCGAACAGCGACGCCGAGCCTGAATTCGAAGACGGCGAAGCAGAGCTGCACGCATGCTGCTCTGCATGCTCGCCAGCGCGTTTGCCTGGCCCTGAAGTTTTTCCTGCCGGTGCGTGAGCTGCGTGATCGGGATCCGTTCCGCGTTCAGCAGCGCTTTGATGATCGAAGCCGAGTCGAGGCCCGATGCGAGGCCGGTGATGTTGATCGGCGAGCCGGAGCCGGTGCCGACGGATGCGCTCGACATCGTGACCTTCCTAGCGCAGCGGCTTGCCGGCGGCGAGCTCGAGGGCATCCGCGATCGAGAGCGTTTCGAGCACGTTGCCGCCTGTGTCGCGCACCTCGACCGCCACACGCTCGCCGGCGGCGCCGGGCGTGAAGGCAAGTTCGTGGCCGCTTGCATAGAGCTCGTCGTAGGTCTCGGCGGCCTGCGCGATCTCCTCGAGCAGCACGGGCGGCGGCGCGGCTGCGCCGAGCTCCAGCAGCGAGGCAGTATGGGTGGGCTCAGCGGTGTGACCCGGTATCAGCTTGATCGGCGAGCTCATGTTGCGTTTTCTCCCTGAAAACGTGTTGCGCGGCCCGGTCCCTGGGTCGCCTCGCGGACGATGTGTTCGTTCATGTGATCGACGTCCTCTGCAGAAACTTGAAGGTTCGTCCGCGATGGGACAGATGTTGCGCACCGCGGGCTAAGCGTTCTGGCCCGGTCATCGACCGCGGCAGGAGATATCTGAGCGCTCCGCCAAGCAGGGGATGGCGAGGCGGTCGCGAAAAAGAGCTGCGGTGCACTGCCGCGGGGCCCGCGAGCGGAACGCCACGGCAAGCGGATCGCCGCAGCCGCCATCTCGACACCCGGGGCTAAGAATGCAACCAACCGCACAGCGAGCAGTCAGAATGCCCGCCGCCGAGGTGCTCGCGATCTGGCAGGAGTACAAGAGCACGGGCTCGCGCGAGATCCGCGACCGGTTGATCTTCGCGTTCATGCCGATGGTGCGCTTCATCGTCTATCGCAAGGTGCGCGAGATCCCCGCGCAATGCGATGTGGAGGACTTCCTCTCCTGTGGCCTGGAGGCGCTGATCCACTCAATCGAGCGCTATGACCCCGACAAGGGCGCGACGCTCGAGCAGTACGCATGGACACGCGTTCACGGTGCGGTGCTCGACGAGCTGCGCCGCCACGACTGGGCGCCGCGCTCGCTGCGGCGCGATGAGCGAGCGATCAACAGCGCGCGCGAGAACTTCGTGCCGCTGCACGAGCGCCAGCCCGACCGCGACGAGCTGGCCGCAGCAGGTGGGCATGAGCGCCCATGAGCTGATCGCGCCGCACTCGACGAGGTCACGCTCGCGGAGGTCGGCTCGCTGAACCGCATCGTGCGCTCGGATGAAAGCGCCACGATCGAGCGGATCGACACGCTCGAGAGCGACGACCGCGAGAGCGACCCGATCGCGCAGCGCCGAGCGCCGCGAAGCCAAGGAGCGCTTTCGCACAGCCTTCGCCCGCCTCGTCCGCCAGGAGCGCGAGGTAGCGGTGCTGCTCTACGTGGAGGAACGTACGCTGCGCGACATCGGCGAGCGCCTCGGCGTCTCCGAGAGCCGCGTCTCCCAGATCCACACACAGCTGCGCCGGCGCCTCTACGAGCAGCTCTCGCGGCGAGCTGCCGCTGTTCTCAGCTGTCGCCTGATCAGCGTCGGCGCGACAGACGGCCCGCAGCGATAAAAGATCCCGCGCTGCGGCCGACGACCTGAGACATGGATCTCGGTCTCTACATCGCCGCCACCGGCATGGTCGCCGAGCAGACGCGCCAGGATCAGCTCTCAAACGACCTGGCCAACGCCTCCACACCGGGCTATAAGTCCGACGCAGTCGCCGCAGCACAGCTTCGGCGAGGTGCTGCTGGCCAACACGCAAGGCGGCACGCCGATCGGCTCTGTCAACGCGGGCGTCGCGCTCGGCAAGACCTACACCGACATGACCCAGGCTCGATCCAGGAAACGGGCGAACCGCTCGACTTCGCGCTCACGGGCAGCGGCTTCTTCGCGGTGCAAACCGCGCAGGGACTGCGCTACACGCGGGGCGGCCAGTTCATCAGCTCCGCGCAGGGCGAACTCACCGACAGCAAAGGCAACCCTGTGCTCGGCCAGAGCGGCGCGCCGATCAAGGTGCCCACCAGCGGGCACCGTCCCCACGCGCGCGCTCGGTGTGTTCGAAGTCCCCGGCGCCGGTCAAGCAGGGCGAAAACCTCTACACGGGCATCGCAGCGGGCAAAGCCACGGGCGGCGTGCGCCAGGGCGCGCTCGAGGGCTCAAGCGTGGACGCGGCGAAGATCATGATCGAGATGATCACCTCGCTGCGCAGCTTCCAGTCCGGCCAGCAGGCGATTCAGGCGATCGACCAGACGCTGCAGGCGGCCTCCACGCAGGTCGGCAGCCTCGACGGCGCAGCGTAGATCCCGGCGCTCAAGCCTCTCCCTGCGCCAGTGGCCCGATCACCCGATTGAAGGCCGACGCACGAGTCCACCGCGAGCCGGCACCGCCATGCGGAGGCCCGGCCCGCCGATACAAACCATCATAAGGACCCTCTGATGCTCGAAGGCATGTACTCCGCCGCAGCAGGGATGGCAGCACAACAGCAGCAGCTCGACGCGATCGGCAACGACCTCGCGAACCTATCCACGACGGGCTACAAGTGCTCGCGCATCGCCTTCAGCGATCTGCTCTACAACCAGGTCAACCTCGCCGGCACCCAGACCACGCACGGGGCGGGCGCGAGCGCCACGATGATCGGCACGAGCGCCAGCGAGGGATCGATGCAAGAACCGGTAACCCGCTGGACCTCGCGATCGAAGGCGAGGGCTACTTCCAGGTCACGGGCCCCGGCGGCAAGGTCGCGCTCACGCGCGCGGGCACCTTCTCCGTCGACGCAAACGGAGCGATCGTCAACGCTTCGGCAACCAGCTCTCGCCACCGATCACGCTGCCGAAAGGCGTCTCGCCAGAGGAAGTGCGGATCGCATCCGACGGCACCGTGACGGCGGGCAAGCACAAGCTCGGCAAGATCGAAATCGTCACGGTGCCCTCGCCCGCGTCACCTGCTCGGGGAGGCAAACGGCCTGCTGAGCACTAACGCGGCCAGCGGTGCACCTCGCCCCGCTGCCGCGGCGACGTGCGCCAGGGCGCGCTCGAGCAGTCCAACGTCGACATCGCGAAGGAGATGAGCCAGATGGTGAGCACGCAGCGCAGCTTCCAGATGGCGAGCTCAGCGATCCAGACGGCGAGCCAGATGATGACTATCGCCAACCAGATGCGCGCATGAGCACGCCGGCCGCCAGCGGAGCAGCGGGCCTACCGAGCGCCGTCCGCGCCACTCGAGCCGGCCTGGGTGCGCAACGGCTCGGCCGCAGGTGCAGAGCAGCTACGCGGCCGCGCTCGCCTTCGAACAGACGCTCGTCGAACAGCTCGCCAAGATCGATGCTGGCCGGCAACGGTCTCGGCGCCGGCGAAAGCGAAGCGGGAGCCGAAGAAGGCGCCGCTCCCAGCGACGCGGGCAGCAGCCTGCTCTCCTCGCTCTTGCCGCAGGCGCTCGGCGCAGGCGTGAGCAGCAACGGCGGCTTCGGTCTCGCCGCCGAGCTGACACGCGGCGTCGCCGGAACGGGTACTCCGCGCAACTCGGGCGCAACCGCTGCGCACGCGCCCGCTCCGACTCCGAGCAGCGGGCCAACGGGAGGCGTGGCACCGTGACAACGCTCACGGCCCCCCACCCGCAGGATCGTGCTTTGACGAGCGAGGTGCTCACACATCTCGAAGCTCAGCTCGCCTCAGCACGCAGCCTGCTCGTGTTGGTGCTCGATCAGGGCAGCGCGATCCGCGCTCGCGACGTCCAGACGGTGGTGCGCCTCGCGGGCATCCTGCACGGTGAGATGAGCCGCCGCCAAACGCTCGAGGAGCAGCGCTCACAGCTGCTCGCGCGTAGCGGCGAACGTCTCGGCGTAGCCGCACAGGACGTGACGCTGGCACTGCTCTGCACGCTGATGGCGCCGGCCGAGGCGGAGCGCGCGAACGCGCTGAGCGCGGAGCTGCGTGGGCTGCTGCACGAGCTGAGACGCGAGCACGCGAGCAACCGCACCTTGATGCAGATCGAACTCGGCTTTCTCGACCATTTGATGGGCGTGCTCGCGCTCGACAGCGCGGGCGCCTACAACACGCAGGGCTCCTCGACCTCGATCACACGCTCGCGCCCCGGCGGCGGGCTGCACATCCTCGACCTGCGCGCCTGAGCCATGTCAATTCCCACCCTTCAAGGACTCCAGACGGCGCTGAGCGGGCTGCTCGCCGAGCAGCAGGCGGTGGACGTGACGAGCCACAACATCGCGAACATCAACACCGAAGGCTATTCGCGCGAGCGCGTGGTGCTGCACACGAACCCCGCGATCGAAGTGCCCGCGATCTCGGCGAACACAGGCCAGGGAGGCCAGCTCGGCACGGGCGTGAGCGTGGAAACCTACCTGCGCATCCGCAACAGCTACCTCGACTCCCAGTACCGCACGCAGAACAGCGCGTTCAACGGCGCCGAAACTCAAACCGAAGTGCTCCAGCAGGCCCAGGGCGCTTTCAACGAGCCTTCGGCGAGCGGCATATCGAGCAAGCTCTCGGCCTTCTGGAGCGCTTGGAGCAGCCTTGCGAGCGCGCCCACGAGCGAAGCGGCCAAGCAGGCGGTGGTGGCGGCCGGCGAACAGCTCGCGACCTCGCTGCACCAGGCCAGCGCACAGGTCGCGGCGGCCTCCACGCAGGCCAGCCAGCAATACGCGGCTCGCACGGGACCTTCCGGGGAAGTCGCCGAATACGCCAAGCAGATCGCGCAGCTCAACGGTCAGATCAAGCTCGCCGAACAGGCCGGGCAGCCACCCAACGACATGCTCGACCGACGCGACCTGTTGCTCGACAAGCTTTCCGCGCTCGCGCAGATCAGCGTCACCAAGCAGCCCGACGGCACCGACACGGTGAGCTTCGGTGATGCCGCCAAACCGCTCGTCGAAGGCACGACCGCCAACTGGCCGCAGGCGATCACCGCGGCGGCGGGCGGGCAGCTCGGCGCGCTGCTCGCGCTCACCGGCGCGGGAGGCCAGTTCGCGAAATACCAAAGCGCGCTCGACGCCGTGGCGGGCAACCTCGCAAGCAGCGTCAACGCGCTGCACACGAGCACCGCGTTCTTCGCCGGCGAAACAGCGACGACGCTGAGTGTCGCCGTCAAAGCAGCGCAGGTGCAGACCTCCTCGACAGGCACGGTGGGCGGCAACGACGTGGCGAACGCGCTCGCTGCGCTGCGCGGCGGCAGCGCAGACCAGGGCTACTCCGCGCTCGTGGCACAGGTCGGCAGCGACGTGCGCGGCGCCAAAAACGAAGCGGGCAACCTGCAGACCACGCTGAGCGCGATCGGCAACCAACGCCAGAGCGTCTCGGGCGTCTCGATGGACGAAGAAATGACGAACCTGATCAGCTTCCAACGCGGCTATCAGGCCTCAGCGCGCACGCTGACGGTGATGGACGCGATGCTTGAAACGTTGATCTCGCACACCGGCACGGCGGGGCTATAGCGATGAGCGAGCGCATCACAAACGCGATGCTGAGCGCCGCCACGCTGCACGACGTCAACGCGTCGCTCGCTGCGCTGCAACGCAGCTCCGCGGAACTGTCCTCGGGCAAAACGATCCTCGAACCGTCCGACAATCCCTATGGCGCGAGCCGCGCGATCGACCTGCAGAGCCAGCTCGACGGGCTCGGCGCGTACGCGAAGAGCACCGAAGACGGGATCGGCTGGGCCAACAGCTCGGAAAGCGCGCTGGCGAACATGGGCGAATCGGTGCAGCGCGTGCGCACGCTGCTCGTGGAGGCCTCCAACGGCACGCTCAACCCGAGCGATCTCAAGAACATCTCAGCCGAGGTCACGCAGCTGACCGAATCGATCAAGCAGTCGGCCAACTCGCAGTACGCCGGGCAGTACATCTTCGCGGGCGCGCTCACCACCACGCGCCCCTACCCGCAGGGCGAAGCCGACGAATACCAGGGCGATGCGGGCACGATCGCGCGCTCGATCGGCCCCGGCGCGTCGGTGACGATCAACTCGAACGTGTCCTCGCTGCTCGGGGGCGGCCAGGCGTCCAAAGACGGCAAGCTGCTCGACGTGCTGCGCACGATCTCCCAGCATCTGGGCGAAGGCACGCCCGAAGCGAAGGCGGCGCTCAACTCGAGCGACCTCAAAGCGCTCGACGCAAACGCCGAAACGCTGGCGGGGCTGCAGGCCACCAACGGCAGCACGACCGTGCAGCTGCACGGCGCCAAGAACCGCATCGAATCGATGCAGACCTCGATCACGGGCGCGCTGTCGAGCACGCAGGACGCCGACTTCGCGAAGACCTCGCTGGCCTACTCAAACGAGCGCGCCGCCTATGAAGCCGCGCTGCGCGCAGGTGCGAGCATCGTCCAGGAATCGCTACTCAACTTCCTCCACTAGAAGGATCCGCTCAGCATGCCAACCACATTCCAGAGCGTTCGCTTCGGCAGCGTGGAGGTGCCCGACACGGCGGTGCTCGAGTTTCCGCTCGGCCTCGTCGGCCTCGGTGGCCTGCGCTACGCGCTGATCGATCGCAACCCCGGCACGGGCTTTTTGTGGCTGCACTCCGTTGAAGACGCCGCGCTGGCGCTGCCGGTCGTGAGCCCCTACCAGTTCTTCGCGGACTTCCAGCTCGAGATCGCCCCCGAGGACCGCGAGCGAACAGGAATCGAGAGCGCACCCGCTGAGAACATCCTCGTGACGGTGCGCGCGACACCAGACCCGCTCGATATCACAGCAAACCTGCGCGCTCCGCTGATCATCAAAGACGGTCAGGGCTATCAGGTGCTCAACAACCACGAGCAAGCACATCTGCAGGCACCGCTGTTCACGCTCGCCGAGCCGGCCCAGAGCGCTCAGCCACTCGACGCTGCCTGAGCGCCACGAGCAGCGCCGCGCCCGGGTGCAAGCCCGCGGTCGCCGCCTGTTGGGGCATAATCAGCGGTGATGCTGATCCTGACGCGTCGTCCCGGAGAGCGCGTCGTGATCGGCGACAACGTGCTCGTGACCGTGATGAGCGTAAGCGGACACACGGTGCGCCTGGGAATCGAAGCGCCTTCGGGGGTGCCGATCTACCGCGAGGAGATCTGGCTGGCGGTGCGCGAGGAGAACCGCGCCGCCGCGGAGGCCGCACCCGACGCGCTGGCGAGCCTGCAGCCGCCGGAGCCGCCAGCGGGCGGCGAGTCACCAGGCAAGGCGGGCGACCCCCCCGCACCGCGCTCATCCGCAAGCGAGTAAACCCGCTGCGACACTGATCGCGCGCCTGAGATTTCTATAGACTCGTGGCGAGTCCGGAGTCAACCGGACATGCGGTAGTACGCCTCGTAGGCGAGGCGGATGGGGCTCTGCACAAGACTTGCGTTCGTGAGCTCGATCACCTCTCCTCGGAGCGACTTTCGCGTTCCAACGAGTGAGGGAGCAGGCTGTATGTCATCGATGCAAGATCCTAGGGGGGCCACCCTGGCGCGTTCGCGCTACGTGCTGGTGGCGATGCTCGTGGCAGCGGTGTTCGGGGTTCTAGCCGCGAACGCGAGCGCCAAAGGCCGCGTGGAGATCGTCAGCCAGAGCGGTCCACCGCCGGGGCCAATCCCCAGCAACACGCACTACTTCACAAAGATTCAGGATGCCGTGAACGCGACCGGCCACGGCGACTGGGTGCTGATCGAACCGGGCATCTACACCGAAGAAGTCAAGGTCGAAAAGCCACATTCCAACATCCACATCCGCGGGCTCGACCGCAATGGGGTGATCCTCGACGGGCAGCACAAACCGCTCCCCGAAGGCAGCAACGGCATCGAGGTCAAGGCGACGAGCAAGGTTTGGATCGAGAACCTGACCGCGCGCAACTTCGACCGCGCCGAAGCAGACGGTCCCAACGGCAACGAGATCTGGTGGAACGGTGGCGACGGCTCCGGAAAGGTCAACGCGCGCGAATGGTACGGGCAGTACCTGACCGCCTATGACGACGGCCTCAACGGCGGCTACGGCATCTTCACGAGCAACGAGACGATCGGCTCGTGGAACAACATCTACGCGTCTGGCTTCAACGACTCGGGCATCTACCTCGGTGCCTGCCAGGAATGTCGCGCGCACATCTCCAAAGCGACGATCGAATACAACGCGGTCGGCTACTCGGGCTCAAACGCGGGTGGCGAACTGGTGATCGAAAACTCGACCTTCCGACACAACAGCTCGGGGATCGTGCCAAACGCCGAAAACCCCGGCGACCCGCCGCCGCCACAGGACGGCGAATGCAACCGTAAAAACCTCCAGCACCCCAACCCGACACCGCACTTCACATCGACGAACATCGCGCGGTGCACGGTCATCAAGGAAAACCTGATCACCGAAAACGACAACCTCTCGGCGCCTGGCAACCCCTCGACGAACCGCGCGCCTTGGGGCGTCGGCGTGGAGCTCCCGGGTGACTACGCGGACCTGGTGGAAAAAAACACGATCAGCGACAACCCCAACAACGGCGTGCTCGGCTTCGAGTACCCCAACCCGTTCCCGCCGACCGAACAGACGATCTACTTCCAGCTCGCTGGAAACAGGATCAGCGACAACACGTTCGTCAACAACGGCTACAGCAAAGCCTCATATGCCAGCGACGTGACGCTGCAGGGCGGCATCTTCAGCTCGGGCAAGTCGCAGTCGACGATGAACTGCCTCAGCGGCAACGCTTTCTCGGGCGTGACCTACCCGGCGAACATCGAGGAAACGTGGGGCTGTCAGAACAACACCACGCCGAACCCGAACAACGGCTTCGGCGCGATCGAATACCTGCTGCAGCTGCAGGGTGAATCGGAAGCGCGCGTATCGGTTCCGCAGCCCGTCCCCGGGCCGCAGCCGACGATGCCCAAACCGTGCGAAGGGGTGCCGAAAAATCCACTCTGCCCCTAAGACGGAGAAAGACCAAAGCAGCACGAGATGACGCAGCTGCCGCCGCCCCACTTGGGGCGGCGGTCGCGTTAGTCATCTGACGCCATGCGTCAATCTCGCGTTATCCCTGCGCGGGCAGCAAGAAACCCGGCAAGCCCGTCCTGCCAGGGAGGAAGCGGCAAGACATCGTCGCGTTCGGACTCGAGCGCGGACCAGGGCGGTCGCGGCGCGGGACGAGCCATCTGCTCGCTCGTGGCCTGCTGCACCTCGCAGTGGCGCTCGGCCTGACGGAATATCTCAACCGCGAAGTCGTGCCAGGAGACGTGTCCCGTGCCAGCGAGATGTACGAGTCCCCCCACTTCTCGCTCGAGCAGGCCGATCAGCGCGGGCGCAAGATGCCCAGCCCAGGTCGGGCATCCGACCTGGTCAACGACGACCTGCACCGTGTCGCGCTCGAGCGCGAGCATCGTCTCCACGAAGTTGCGTGCGCCAGAGCCGAACAGCCACGACGTGCGCGCGACCGTATGGCCACGCGAGGCGGCCCGGACGGCCTGCTCGCCGGCGAGCTTGCTCTCGCCGTAGACCGAGCGCGGACCGGTCAGATCAGACTCCAGATAAGCGCGCGGGCCACCCTTACCGACGGGGGGCTCACCGTCGAAGACGTAGTCGGTGGAGACGTGCAGCAACCTCACGCCCGCTGCGGAGGCCGCACGCGCGAGGTTGCCCGCACCGCCGGCGTTGATCGCGTGGGCCTCATCGCGGTGGACCTCGGCGCCGTCCACGTCGGTCCACGCTGCGCAGTTGATGAGCGCATCCGGGGCGAGCCGCGCGATCGCCTCCTCCACTGCGCTCTCCTCGGTGATGTCGAGCTCGGCGCGTGTGAGGCCCGTGAGCTCGTGCCCGGCGCGCTCGCCCGCGCGCAGCAGAGCCTGGCCGAGCATCCCGCCGGCCCCGGTCACGAGCAGCCTCAAAGGATCGAAATGTCCGAGTTGTCGCCGACCAGGAACCGATAGGCACGCGGCTGGCGCTCCCCGCGGCGCACGGTCACGTTCCGGCCGAGCAGCGAGGACTCCATGCGTCCGTCGAGGTCGCTTACGGTGCAGCCTGCGAGCAGGATCGAATGCTCGACCTCGGCTCCGGAGATCGAGCAGTCTTCGCCAATCGCCGTGTAGGGGCCTACATAGCAGTCGGTCAAGCGCGTGCCGGCTCCGATGATCGCGGGACCGCGAACGATCGTGCGCTCCAGGCGCGCGCCCGGCTCGATCACAACGCGGCCGTCGACCTGCGAGTCGATCAGCTCGCCCTCGACGCGCTCGAGCAGGTTGTCGAGGATCAGCCTGTTGGCCTCGAGCATGTCCTCGAGGCGTCCGGTGTCCTTCCACCAGCCGCGCACGACATGCGGCTCGACGCGCATGCCGCGATCGACGAGGTACTGGATCGCATCGGTGATCTCGAGCTCGCCTCGTGCCGAGGGCTCGATCGCGCGCGCAGCTTCGTGGATCGCCGCGGTGAACATGTATACGCCCACGAGCGCAAGATCCGAGGCCGGCTCGCTCGGCTTCTCCACAAGCCGCAGCACCCTACCGACGTCGCCCGCGGCGGCGGGCGCCAGCTCGGCGACGCCGTAGCTCTCGGGGTCAGGGACCGGCGTCAACAGGATCAGCGCGTCGGGCTCGTGCTCTCGAAACGCGCTCACGAGATCGGAGATGCCACCCTGCAGGAGGTTATCGCCGAGATACATCACAAACGGGCTCTCCTGCAGGAAGCGCTCGGCCGTTAGCACCGCGTGCGCAAGCCCCGCGGGCTGGTCCTGAACGATGTAGGAGATGCGCACGCCAAAGCGCGATCCATCGCCCGCCACGGCTTCGATCTCAGGGCCGGTCTCCGGAGCGATGATGATCCCCACCTCCTCGATTCCCGCCTCAGCCATCGCCTCGATGCCGTAGAACAGGACCGGCTTGTTGGCAACGGGCACGAGCTGCTTGGCGCTCGTGTGCGTAATCGGGCGCAGGCGCGTGCCCTTGCCCCCGGAGAGGATCAAGCCCTTCAGAGGTTGCATCGATGCGAGAGCCTAGCGGTCGCGCTCAGCGGACCCTCGGCGCAGTACGAGCTCCCGGAAGCGTTCGCCGCGCTCCTCGAAGTTGCGGTAGTGGTCATAGCTTGGTGCTGCAGGCGAGAGCAGCACGACGCCCGGGGCGCTCGCGAGCTCTGAGGCGAGCTCGAGAGCCGTATCGAGATCACCGGCTTGACGAGCCCGCTCTGCTGGCACTCCGGCGGCGAGCGCCGCTTCGATCAAGCGCGCTCCCGTCGAGGGCACCCCGATCACGGCTGCACCGCTCGCGAGCAGCGCGGACACGAGTTGTGCATAGTCCTGGCCGCGATCCTGACCGCCGGCGATCAGCACGACGTCGCTCGACGCAAAGCTCGCGAGCGCCGCGACGCTCGACTCCGGGGTCGTCGAAATGCTGTCATCGACCCAGGTCAGCCCGTCGCGCTCGAGGATCGGCTGTAGGCGATGGGGGAGCGCCTTGAAATCTCTGAGAGAAGCTGGGAGCTCGGGCAGCTCAACACCCGCCGCCTGCAGTGCGCTCAAAGCGCCGCAGAGATTCAGCGCGTTGTGCTCGCCGCGCAGAGGCAAATCCTCAACTGCCACGGCCTCGCGCCCGTCGCAGAGGATCGCCCCGTCCGCGACGTCCCATGCGCCGGGGATCCCGTAGAGGTGCAGCTCCGCGGCGGGCGCGAGCGCCGCAAGGGTCTCATCGCGAGCGTTGAGTACCGCGCAGCGCACGCCCGGGAGCGCGAGCAGCCGTAGCTTGTCGGCACGATAGGCCTCCTCCGAGCCGTGCCATTCGGTGTGCTCGCGAAACAGGTTCGTGACGAGCGCGACTTCCGGGCCGTCCTGCAGATCCGCGATCTGGTAGCTGGAGAGCTCGAGCACGACGAGCTCTGGCTGCTGGTCGAGCAGGTCGAGTGCGGGCACGCCGATGTTGCCCGCCAGGCACGCCTCACAGCCAGCCGCACGAGCGAGATGAAAAGCGAGTGCGGCGGTAGTGCTCTTGCCCTTCGTGCCCGTGATCGCGATCACGCCATCAGCACCGTGCTCGGCCAGCCACAGGGCTGTAGCGGTCGTGACGCACACGCCACGGGCGCGCAGCGCAACAAGCTCGGGGCGGTACGTGGAGACACCGGGCGAGCGCACGATCACCGCGCAGCTCGACATCGCCTCCACTGCCTGGGAGGCTGAAACGGTTTGCGCGCCTGAGTGCTCGAAAATCGCTCGCTCGACGCGGCTGGGTGGCGAGTCGAAAGCGGCCGCGACGATCCGTGCCGAGGGCAGCCGGCTTGCCAGCTGGCGGGCGAAGGAGCCGATCTCGCGGCCGGCGCCCCACACGCCGACCTTGACGCCGTCAAGCTCCGAGAAACGCACGGACGTCTGCCATCAGAGCGGCGGGCACACGATGCTCGTCGCTAAGTGCGAGCACCTCATCCGGGTCGCCGGCGGTGGGGGGATGTTGCGGCAAGACCTCCGCGACGAGGCGACGCACGCCGCGGTGCTCGCTCCAGCGAGGATCGCGGGCGAGCAGCCGAATCGCGGCAAGGCTCTCCTGCTCCTCGCCGACGCACTCAAAGGGCTTGTGTCCGCCGCTCGCGGTGAGCAGTGCAAAGCCGGCGAACTGGCCGTCCTCTTCGAGCAGGTCCGCGCCGAAGATCTCGCGTAGCTGCTCGGGTGAGCTAAAGGGTGCGAGCGCGAGGAACACGAAGCGACACTTGGGACAGTCGCAGCACCAGGAGCTCGCGCGCAGCGCGGGGTCGAGCCGGAAGCTGGCGTTGCAGCTCGTGAATACGCCGTGGTAGCGCTCCAGCTGCGCGAAGGCCCGCGCAATCGCGAGCTCCGAGGCGGGACGCAGGATCGAGAAGACGTCGACCCCCGCGTCGATCTCGGCGAGCGCGGCGCCCAGTAGCCGCTCGGCGCGCAGGCCCTTGCTGAATTGGTGGTTGACCTCGATGCCATCCCAGTGCAGGTTGCCCGCGGAGGCAGAGCGCTCATTGGCCATCGCGACCACGTCAAAGCCGCGCAGCGCAGCCGTGAGCGCGGCAACACAGGAGACGATCGCAGTGATCGGCACGTGCCCGTTGAGCGCACCGCCTGCGTTCAACTCGGCGAGCTTCGGATCCAAACGCCTGCGCACGAGCAGGTGTGGGAGCTCCGCGACAGCGACTGCGCGCGCGATCGGCGCTGCGTCGCCGATCGAGAACAGCGCCAGCTCCAGACCTGAGCGGCGTACGATCTCGAGCGCCACGGCGGAGTCCTTGCCGCCACCGACCGGGACGAGCAGCCGTGCGGGCGCCTCACGGGCGGGTCGTGGCGCGCCGGCGTTTGCGCGCTCAGCACTGGGGAAGCTCGGGCGCGGCAAGGCAGGCAGCGCGTTGGTGTAGGCAAACTCGCCAAGCCCCTCGGAGTAAAGCGCTTGCAGCAGCGCGGCGACGACCGGCGTGGGTGTGCTCGACTCACAGCGGACGAGCGCGGGCGCGGCAAGCTTGAAGTAGCTGACACCGGCAACCCAATGAAGCAACGAGAGCAGCCCCGCGACACGCTCGCGCTCGTCCTCGCTCAGATCGCGCTCGATCGGCAGGTCGAACTCCTCAACGAACTCGAGATCTTCGTCGAGTGCGTAGCGCAGCGTGACGTGTCCCGCGGCATCGAGCTCGCGTGAGAGGAAGCGGAAGCTCGCAAAGGCGCTGGGATCGAAGGCGCTGCGCGGCTTGACGTCGGCGACCATCGCCACAAGCCTAGAAGGCGCCGCGCACGGAGCGCGGCCTCTAGTCGTTTGCGGTGACCGTCTCGAGCAGATGCGCGAAGCGCTCACGCGCCTGCTCGCGACGCGTGGGCAGGTGCTCGCTGGGCACGGCGTGCTCGGGCGGCGCATAGCCGGCAAGAATGTGACGTGCGACCGACTGGCGGTGCACCTCATCCGGGCCGTCGTAGATGCGCGCGGCACGCGCGAAGCGATACATCTGCTCGAGCGGCAGGTCGGTGGAATAGCCGAGCGAGCCGTGGATCTGCAGCGCGCGGTCGACCACGTCGTGGAGCACCTTCGCGCCGTAGAACTTGATCAGCGCAACATCGGTGCGCGCGGCGCGGTGACCTTCGGTGTCCATCAGCCAGGCGGCATGTAGCGTCATCAGTCGCGCGGCCTGCATCTCGGCGGCGCTGTCGGCGATCCAGTTCTGCACGGTCTGCTTCTGCGCGAGCAGCGAGCCGTGAGCTTCGCGGTAGGTGGCGCGCTCGCACATCATGTCGAAGGCGCGCCTGGCAACGCCGAGCCAGCGCATGCAGTGGTGGATGCGCCCAGGCCCAAGCCGCTGCTGGGCGAGCACAAAGCCCTCACCCTCCACTCCAAGCAGCGCCTCGGCGGGAACGCGCACGCTGTTGTAGACCACTTCAGAGTGCCCGCCGTAGGCCCCAAACTGCTCCCAGGGATGCTCCATCGTGGGCACGTCGCGGACGATCTCCAGGCCGGGCGTGTCGACGGGAACAACAAACATTGAGGCACGCTGCGACGGGCGCGCCTCGGGGGAGCTGACGGCCATCACGATCAAGAAGTCCGCGATCGAGCCGTTGGAGGTGAACCACTTCAGGCCGTCGATCACCCAGTCCTCGCCGTCGCGCACCGCGCGGGTGCGCAGCTGCGTGGGGTCCGAGCCAGGGGAGTTCGGCTCGGTCATGCTGAAGGCGCTGCGCAGATCGCCCGCGAGCAGCGGATGCAGCCAGCGGTCCTTCTGCTCGGGCGTGCCCGCCAAAGCGAGGATCTCCGAGTTGCCAGAGTCGGGCGCGGCGTTGCCAAACGCCAGCGGCGCGATCGGCGAGGTGCCGAGGATCTCGTGCATCAGCCCGAGCTTGACCTGGCCCATGCCCTGCCCGCCGAGCTCCGGCGGCAGGTGCGTCGCCCACAGGCCGCGCGCCTTGACCTGCTCCTGGAGCGGTGCGATCGCGGCCGCCAGTCCCTCGAGGCCGAGCTCATGCCAGATCGTCTCCAGCGGCCAGATCTCAGCGCGCACGAAGTCGCGCATCCAGTCGAGCTGCTCCTGGTAGGCAGGGTCGGTGGAGAAGTCCCAGCTCATCCTCGCGTCCTTTCGGTCGGGAACACGCGTCAGCGTCACAGGCAAGCGTACGCGCTGGGAGGATTCGGGATCGTCTCGCAGACAGTGCCCAGGCGGACATCCTCCCGTCCGGGCACTGCTGTCCCCACTCAGCGAGCAATCCGCCTGGAGCTGAGAGCTACTTCCATTCGAGCGTGCCGCCAGGCAGTTCCACTTCGTTATTACCTGCGTACGCTCCATTTTTGCCCGATGCGCCGCAAGTCCCTCCCGTCGTACCATAGTTCAAGGGTTTAAGTACCGATTTGATTTCGAGCTTACCACCCGCGAGATTTTTGTACATAACCACTTTCAGGTTGCTGTTGCTTGTCGTGGGCAGCGTGATTTCACATTCCGCTAGCGGAACTTCAAATTCCACTAGGTTCATGATCGTCGCTGTGCCTTCTGCGTTGAATGCCATTTCTGCGATTGAGGCGAACACCCCGAACCCAAACTCTGTGCATTCAAGAAACTGGATTTTGAGAACAATCGTTTTCTGCGAACCGGCTACCACCGATCCTTCACTGGCATCTTTCTTACATTCGAGAATCCCCCCGCTAGTTTCGAATTTCTGTACATTTACTTGTTTACCTTTGACCGTCCCGGCTTTGCTCGCGACGAATTCGTGTGCCAGCGCCGACGCGGGTGCCAACGCAATGAGCACCAGTGTCGCCACCAGGCCAACCTTCGAGCGGTTCATTATCATATGCTCCTGTTCGATCGACGCTAACCTCAATGGTCGAGCAAACGATACTCAGTCAAAATGGTAAGCTCTCCTTTGTCGGCCGGCACCTCGAGGCAGGGCTACGTCAGTCAGCACACGAGGCGTCCACTATCACCTGACATCGTTTCCGACTTACGCCATTTTGAAGCCCATCGAGAGATTCGCATGTCACCCAAGGTGAGACTGCGGCTGGACGCCTGAGAGCGCGCTCCTACGCGGCCCGCTCCCACGGCGACCAAGACCACTGCTCATTTATTTCCATTCGAGCGTACCGCTCGGCAGTTCCACTTCGGAGCCGCCGTTGAACGCGCCGTTCGTTCCCGATTCTCCACAGGTGCCACCGGTCGAGTTGTAGGTCATCCCTTTGAGAAGCGATTTGAGTTCGAGCTTGCCGCCCGCGAGGTTTTTGTAGGTGACCGCTTTCAAGCCGCTATTGCCCGTTATAGGGAACGTTATTTTACATTCAGCGAGTGGCACTTCCATCGTCACTAGTTTCTTGATCGTTACGGTTCCTTCGGCGCTGAATTCGAATTCCGCTACTGAGGCGTTTACGCCGAATCCAAAAGCCGCACATTCTTTGAACTGCACTTTGACGATCGTGGTTTTTTGTGATCCTTCCGTGACAGATCCTTCGGTGGTATCTTTCTTACATTCGAACACACCCGCACTTGTTTCAAACTTCTGCACCGTAGTTTGTTTACCTTTCGTAGTGCCAGCTTTGCTCGCTACGAATTCGTGCGCCGACGCTGGCCCAGCAGCCAGCCCGGCGAGCGTGAGGATTGCTCCCAGTAGGCCTATCTTCCTCCCCGCACGACGCATCAGCCGACCTCTCCTTTTGTCGATCCATAGTCGGAGCAGGATCCGAATCCCAGCTTGCCCGCGCACGAGATACCGGCCCAACCTCGACCGAGGATCAGGCAATCGGAAACTCTCAAGCGATGAGCCTCGGGCTAGCGACTATCCCAGCAGAGACCCGTGTCCGTCAAGCAAATAGCGTAAAGATTTCCGACTAATCGAACTTGCGGAATCAGTACTTACAACCGATCACTTGTGTCGCACGCTCCCGCGACGCGTCCGCCTACCGCCAGCTCGCTGAGCGCGCTTGGCCTTCTTCGCCTTGGGACATCCGGCAACCGCGATCTTCATCCGCTGATTGAGCACCGCGCCGCTCTGGCTGGTGATCCGCACAGGCGCGACCAGCTTTTGTCTGCACATGCTGTGCCGCGCACGCGCCGGCAAGTTGGCCGCGAGCAAAGACCCAGGGCCTTCAGGCAGCACCAGATCGAAGACATTCACCGGCGTGTCCGGGAGCTCTGAGAAGTTCGCGGAGCTGATGCCCTTGCTGATGTTCGTGTGGCCATCGAGGAGCAATGTGACGCCTTCGCCCTGCAGGACAACCTCGAGGTCGGGGAAGGCTGCACCCCCGTGGGAGACGAGGTAGGCGGGGCCCGCCATGGTGCTCTTCAGCACGACCGTCTGGGCATAGCCGGTTCCCACAACCGAGCCGGCAGGACAACTCGCCGGGTTCGCTTCGAACACGGGCGCGCGGCAGGCCTTCTGAAGGGTCGTCAGCCTCGTGGGTAGCTGGCTCGGCAGCGCGATCTTGAGTTTGCCGACGTTGGCCTCGCCGGCGCCAAAGCGCAACTTTACATGTAGCGAGGCTCCCCCTGCCAGGCTTGTCTTCGCAGGGGTGATCCCGGTGAGCTTAGGCGTGAACGCAAGCTTGTTGCAGTCGACCGACTGAAACGGGAGCGATACTGGGGTTGACGCTCCCGCAGAGCTCACCACGCTACCCGTGTTCGCCATGGGCGCGCAGCTGGTGGGGTTGAACATGAAGCCTTTCCTGTCGATGTTCAGCACGATCCGGGTGAGGTCTAGGGGAACGCCATCGACTTCACGAGGAAGTCGAGCGCTCGCGAGCGTGAGCGCTCCCGTGTGCTCATTGACCGCGATCGACGCGCGGACCACGATCGTGCCGCTGCCGGTGGTTCCCCCCAGCTTCAGGGGGCCAGCTTCCGCTGGAACGACGATCGAGAGCCCGAACGGCTCGCCCGCATAGGGACCCGTCAGGAAGACCTTGCCCCGGGTGAGCTCATACGGCTGGCGCCCTGGCCCTGCCAGAAGTGACGCGGTTCCGACCTGCGACGTCGACGGGCACGTGCCTGCATCTCCCTGGGCGTCAGCGCATTGCGGGACGACTGCGAGCTTGCCCAGCATTCCAGGTGGCGGACTCAGGGTAAAGGAGCCGAGTTCCTGGTTTCCATCCGGGCGGTTGATTGTTATGGCGAAGCCACCATAGGCACCAGCTCGTGCCGTTTCCGTGGTGCCCGCCTGCATCGACGGGGTGAAGCCGATCGTCGAGCAGCCGCCGAGCGTTATCTGCTGTGAGGCCGTCGCGACCGGGGCGGGTGAGCTCCATGGCTTGAGCTCTGCGTTCGCGAATGTGGCCCCGCACGCGTGCGGGTTGGCGAGCAGCGCGTCCTCGCCTGCTTTGAGCGAGAGTTTCAGATCGCTGATCGGCAGTCGCGGGCTTTCCTTGATGGTGAGCGTCACGGTCTGGCTGGCCTGATCGATGCGAGCGTCACCCGAGAGCTTGATGATGACCCCAGAACCTTCCGCTTCGACGAGCAAAGGCATCAGGCGACCGTCTTGGACTTCTCCTGGTCCACAGGGAGAGCATTCCGATTCGCCCAGATAGATGTGGCCCGTGAGCGGCTTTTCGAGCAGCGGCGTCGTTACCGTCGCTGTGCCGATCGTCGACGCCACCGGACAGGCCGCAGGGATTTCCGTGTCCAGCACAAATTGGTCAAGCGGGCATGCTTCGAGACCGTTTGCCGCCGAAGCCGAGAGCGTCGTCCCGGGCGGCATGGTTACAACCGCGGCTCGCATGTCCGGGCTTGAGAGCCCCGCCGGGTCTTCACTCTGTGGCGTTTTGAGCTGGGTCGTGTAACCAGCGGGCGCGCCGGCCTTGAGAGTGTCGGGTTGAATTTCCAGCGACGGCTTGAAGGACAACGCATCGCAACCGCTCGTAGACGACATCGTCGCCGAAGGCAGTTCCGGTTCAACGCCGGGGTTCTGCCATGAATCGGTCGCCAGGCCCACTTCGAGCGGCGCCCCGGGACAATCGGTGGGCAGGCGTAGGAATGGACGCGAAAGGGCTTCGCTGCGACACCCTTCTTCACAGCCTCCGTTTGCGGGACCCTGGCGCTGGCTGTCGTGGCTGGGGTCGGCCGGCACACCCCACAGTGTCAACAAGGCCACGTGCACTGGGTCGGCCTCACTGATGCCGGTCAAAGAGGTGGTGAGCCCGTAGTCGCTGTCGCTGCGCAGATGGAAGAAGACGGGGATGTGATTCTGCCCCGCCGCAGTGAAGCCGATCTCGCCGGGCACGCCGGGAGGCGCTTCGATGTTGTACACGGGCGCATACTGCGTGGCGGTACCGCCACCGTAGAAGAACAGCTGTGCGCTGCCGACTTGCGTGTCCGGGGGGCAGTTGTGATCGCCAAAAGACTGAAAGTCCGGCTGACGGCAGCGAGGCGCGGCCTGCGGATTGCCGGTCATCCCAGCTGGGAGTTCGAGGCGGATGTTCTTGGCCTCGGCGTTGAGGAGCGGACAGCCCGGGCTTTCGTGACATTCGTGTTCTGAGTCAACGCCCGCGACGTTTAGAGCCAGCATCGTGGTAAACGAGAAGTCATGTGAACCCGCCTGCGTTGCCGCCGCGCCGTCGAGCCCCGTGACGGTCGAGCTGATCGCGGCACCGAAGGGGACGGCAGCGTCGTCGATCGGTGTCGAGCTCGATGCCGACGCGGCGGCCGCGCCGCCGCCGGAGATCGTCACGTCGTTGACCAATTCGCTGTCGCTCACGCCCGATTGCACCGCTAGCAGGACCTTGACGCGCATCATTTCTCCCGGCGGCACGACCGTGCCGGCTTCTGTTTCGCAGCTGGACGCACCGGAACAGCTGAGAGCGGAGGTGACGAAGCCGTGATTGGAGATGCCTGCTTCGCCTCCGACGGCGGTTGCTGTGACGCCTTCGGGGAGTTTGTCTGCAATCGTGATTGTGCTCCCGTCCGTTGGCGCGCCGCCATCGTTGATTGCGATCAGTTCGTAGTAGTCGTGTTCGTCGCCAGCCTTGAAGTACGTGGGCGCGGCCGTGGAGATGATGATCCAGTGCGGCCGGAGCGCGAGCGCCTCGCTGCTAGAGGGCATCGCGAGGAGCAGCAGGAAGCTCGCAAGCAGCGCCACGCGCACCACAGACGCCACTCCGAGCGACGGCGGAGGTGCCACTATGACCTCACGGCTTGCCCTTGCGAGCCGCGCGCTGCGTTGCCTGCCGGCAGCGCTTCAGAGCACGTCGGCGGGCCTTTGGGTTGTGCTTGATGCGCAGTGCCTTCATCCGACACGGCGGTCGCTTCGCCTTGGCCCGCACAGAGGGCGTCATGAGCGTGCTCGGCACAGGAAGCAGATTGCCCGAAAGACCTGTTGATCCGCTGAGCAGGGGCGGAGGAGGCGTGACTTCTCGCGACGGCTGACAAGCGGAGCTGCAGCTTTCGCTCACAGTCGCGACCACGACTCCACCGTCGACACGAGCGTCGTAGACGTCGAGCAGATTGTCGCCATCGCCGGGGACAAGTCGCCCGAGCGTGGCGATGAACACGTCACCCCCGCTGGCGCTGGCGTCGAGGAACGCATCGTCCGAGGTGGCTTCACCGCTTGAAATCAGATAGGTGCAGCCGGATTCCGTCTCGCAGCTGCCGGCACCTGCCTGCTCGTGCTCATAGACCTTCACGTACCTGTTCGCCGCACCGGCCGCGAGAGCATCGACGGAGGAGAAGAACAGCCGTCTCCCGTCATCGCTGAGCACGCGCGACTGATGAAAGGGAGTGCTCGCGGTGCGTTTCATCGTCGCCCCGATGAAAGAGCTCCCCGACGGCTGTGCGCCGCTCGCATCGCAGGAGACACACTGGACGGATCGGGAGTCGCCGGCGTACTCATACACCTCGCTATCCGGGTTGCCACTTTCGCGATCGAGGTTGTTGTAGCCGGTCAGGCTCGCTAGCGACATAAACGCCAGGTGGCGGCCATCAGGCGTCAGGTACGCTTGCGATTCGACAGGTTTTTCAGTCCAGTCGCGCTTATCAGCTTCGCTCAGCGTCGCGACGAACCTGAGTTCGGTCGCGCCGCTCGGGAGGTCTTCGTGCCAGACGTAGAGATTCGGCTGGCCGTCGACACCCTGACCCGCGAGCAGTTCGCCGGTCGCGACGAAGTAGACGTAGGAGCCGTCTCGTGAGTTGCCCACAACCCCGAGGACACCGGCTCCCGTCGCCGCGTCCGCCGGGTTGGTGTCAACGCTCAGGTCGATGAGCTTGGCCGGGCTCGCTTTGCCGACGGGAGGGTCATAGCGATATAGGTCCTGGCCTTCGTTGGTCGCTCCCGTATTGGATTGCGTGGTCAGCTCTGCTTTGCTCGTGAAGAGGACATGCGTACCGTCTTCGGAGGCGCCCCGGAATTGAGCAGGCTGCGGCGCCGAGTTGGCAGGCGTCGCGCCCTGCGCCGGTTGGGAGACCTCGATCGTTTCCACCCCGTTGACCCGGTCGTAGAGCTCGACCATGCCTTTCTGCGCTGGTTCGGGCGCTCCGCCGTCGGCGGCTGCCTCGAACAACACACGCGTACCGTCTGAGGACATCGCGTGGTTTACATCGCGCCATGCGCCCGTGGCTTCGCTTGAGTATTTGACACCCCCCAACACGGCCCCACCCGCGCCGGCGACCGCGCCTTCTGGGGCGATCACACCGTCCGGGAGGATGCCAACAAGATGCAGTTGCCCTTCCACGTTTTCGTATAGGTTCGCGATCGGGTTCGTGAGAGAGCCGGCCGGCGCACCTGTCCCCACAAGGCTGTCATCGGCCTCAAACAGAATCCGTGAGAAGTCCTGCGAAGCCCCAGCGAACGCGCTCGTATCGGTTTCCTGTTGACAGACTTCCAAGCAGTTCGGCGGCGGCAGCACAGTCGGCGGAGCCGAGTTCACCAGCGAGTAGCCGCCTTCACGCTCGCGCAGGAAGAGGTTGTAGAGATGTTCAGCGCCCGGAGGCACGTCTTCGGTGAGTGCCTGCTGCGGGACCTTCAGCACAACCTTGCTGAGATCTTCGGAGAAGTCATAGCCGAAATACCAGCCCCCTGCGGGCGTCGCCTGTTTCGTCGCGGGAGTGACCTCGGTTGTGCTCCACCCGGCTTCGGTCCTGGTGCTGAGGTGGGCATGGGGAAGTCCGCTGCCTAGGGCACCTGGAAGCGGGCCCAAACCCATATAGGCGACTGCTTCGCCGCTCGGCGCCCCGTCGGCTGGATACTGACGCGGGCCCGTGGAGACGGAGTCGAAGCCGCCCTTCTCGACAGGCGAGACCTGCTCGTAGGCGCGACAGTCGGGCAGATTGACCGACGATCCAGCGCGCAACTGCTGGTTGGGGCATGCAGTCTGGGCTTCAACAGGAGCCGCAGTGCTCGCAAGCCCCAACGCGACGAGGATGAGCCCAACCACCCAGACGCTGCCACGGTCGAGTAGCCAAGAACGCCATTTGAGCCCCGCCGCCCGAACGTGGGACGCGGACGCGATCACGCGCGCCCCACGCCCATGCCCGGGAGGGCTATTTCCATTCGAGCGTGCCGCCAACGAGTTCGACTTCGGAATTGCCGTTGTATTCGCCGTTAGTGCCTGGTTCGCCGCAGGTGCCGCCCGTCGCGCCGTAGGTCATATTTTTGTAGAGCGATTTGATTTCGACCTTGCCTGCGTTGGTTTTGTAGGTCACGGTTTTCAAGTTGCTGTTTCCCGTTGTCGGGAGCGTGACGTTGCATTCCGCGAGCGGCACTTCCATCGTGACGAGTTTCTTGATCGTCACGGTCCCTTCCGCGTTGAATTCAAATTCCGCTTCCGAGACGTTCACACCAAACCCGAACGCGGTGCATTCGGTGTATTTGATTTTCTCGGTCGTGGTTTTCTGCGAGCCCGCGACCACAGACCCTTCCGAAGCCTCCTTTTTGCATTCGAACACGCCCGCGCTAGTTTTGAACTTCTGCACGTTGAGCTGTTTGTCTTTCGTTGTTCCGGCTTTGCTCGCCACGAATTCGTGCGCCGATGCCGATCCGGTGGCGAGTGCGGCAACTGCGAGTGCGGCAACAAGAGCTCTTCCGACCATCCCCACGCGGTGCATTAGCCCGTGCTCCTTTTCGATTGATGAGCAGCCAGACGCGCTGTCCAGCTTGCGCGTACACACGCCTCCCAGCCTCTCCTCCTAGCCTTATCGAGCCGTCCCCGCCAGCGGAAGCTCCGAGAAACAGCGCCGTCCGAGCGGGTCCGACTATCGCAGCGCTTTGGTCCACTGTCAAGACGAGTAGTTGGGTGTTTCCGACTATGCAAAACTGCCTGCAAATGGCCTGAGTTGGCGAGGTAATTGCCAACGGTTGACAGCATGCTCGCCGCGATTCGGCTTGCCCACGCCCCGAAATCCGGGGATCGTTACGCACGGCGCACGCCCGATGCCTGGCCCGCGGTGCTCTCCCCCGACCGCGGTGCTCTCCCGACCGTATATTTGCTGGATGAGCCCGCCCGCGCCCATGGCAATCACACTCCTGCCCGGCGCGCGGAGGCTGCTCGAGATCCACGCTGCCACGCTACCTCAGCGCGACGATCTCTGCGGCGCCTTCTGCGGTGCATTGGCGCTCGGCGCCGCCGGGCTAAGCGAACACGATGGCGAGCCGCTCGACCAGGACGCAGTTGCGATAGCCGCGGGCAGCGTGATCTCCGGTAAGCGTGAGGACGGTGTGCTCCCAGATGGCGAAGCGGGTCGGCGTGACTACCGACTCGCGATCCCGCAGATTGAGGACTCCGACCTTTCCGGCACGACCGCCGCTGGAGTCCTGGAGGCGATCGAGAAGCTCTCTGCAGGGCAGCTGCGCTCAATCCCGCTGGAGGGACCGTGGAGCGCGCAGACGCTCGCCGAGCTCTTCGACGCGGCCGCAGCGGCCGAGCACCCCGTCACGCTGATCGCGAACTTCGCCACGCACCATCTCTGGGGCTCGCATGCGAGCGCGTCTGAGCTACTCGCCTACCTGCTCGAGGGGGAGCAGAGCGGCCCTCCCCCAGACTGGCACGTCGGGCACTTCGCCTGCGTCGTCGCCCGCGTCGCAGGACCTAGCGGCAGCCTTTACGCGGTTGCTGACACCTATCTCGCGCTCGGCAATCGCGGCGTGCACCTGCAACCCGCCGAGCGCCTCGCAGCAGCACTCCAGCGCGTTGACATGCCCTCTGGCGGAATGCTCGCGGTCGCCTTCGAGCAGGACGCGCCGGCACTGCGCGCAGCTGCGCACGCAGCAGGGCTGCGCGAGGGCATCTGGGACAACGGCACGATCACCAGCAGCACAGACACATGAGCCACGAGGAGCTCGTCGCGCTCGTCTGCTGTGACCTCGGTGCGATCGTGCGCGGGCGCTCGCTGCTCGCATCGAGCTTGGATGAGCATCTGGCTCAGGGCGTCGGCTGGGTTCCCGCTAACCACGCCCTCACGCCGCTCGGGCCCGTGGCCGAGCCTAACCCCTTCGGCTCAACCGGCGATCTGCGGCTGATGCCGGACCTCGCCACCCGCGTCCGCGTCGCACCTGACGTGGAGCACCCAACGGGCAGCGCACTGGACTTCGTGCTCTGCGACATCACAGAGATCGGCGGTGCGCCCTGGGAGTGCTGTCCGCGCAGCTTCCTGCGCGACACCCTCGCGTTGTTCGAGCGGGAGCTCGACGCACGTGTGACGACCAGCTTCGAGCACGAGTTCCAGCTGCTGAGTGGAGAGGCGCGGCCCGCAACGCTGCCCTTCTCGCTCGAGGCGCAGCGCGCGAGCGAGCCGTTTGCGACACGCGTGATGAACGCGCTCGTCGCAGCGGGCGTCGAGCCAGAGCGCTACTTCGCGGAGTACGCGCCTCACCAGTTCGAGATCCCCATCGCAGCCGCCGCGGGGCTCGCCGGCGCGGACCGCGCCGTGGTCTTCAGGGAGGTGGTGCGCGAGGTCGCAAGACGGCTCGGGCAGCGCGCTAGCTTCGCGCCACTGTTCGACCCCGTCGAGGCGGGCAACGGGCTGCACATCCACATCAGCCTGCTGGACACCGAAGGCAAGCCGCTGTTCTATGACGCAGCCCAGCCGGGCTGCCTGAGCGAGCTCGGCGCACAGTTCGCCGCCGGCGTGCTGCGCCACGCGCGTGCGCTGAGCGCGCTGACTGCGGCGAGCCCCGTCTCTGCTGCGCGCCTTCGCCCGCACCGCTGGAGCGCCGGCGCGGTTTGTCTGGCACAGCAGAACCGCGAAGCGCTGCTGCGCATCCCGCCGCTGATCTCGCTCGGCGGCGCCGACGCAGCAACACAGATGCGCCTGGAGTACCGTGGCGCCGACGCGAGCGCCAACCCCCACCTCGCGCTAGCCGCGATCCTCCGCGCCGGCCTCGAGGGCATCCGCGATCGTCTCCCCGCACCGGCGATCCTCGACCGCGACCCATCCGCGCTCGAGCAGGGCGACGCCGAGCGATTCGGACTCGACGCGCTGCCGAGCTCTCTCGAGGAGACGCTGCAGGCGCTCGCTGCAGACCACACCGTGCGAGGCTGGCTTAGCCCGCTGATGTATGAGGCCTACGTAGCCGTCAAGCAAGCCGAGCTACAGGCCACGAGCCGCGAGGCGCTCGAGGAGACCTGTCGGCGCTATGCCGCCATCTACTGACCCATTGCTCGCGGCGCTGCTCGAGGGCATCGAGCGCGAGCTCCCGATGGCCATCGAGTTGCGCCAGCACCTGCACGCCCATCCCGAGCTCGCGCACGCAGAGCACCAGACAGCGGCAAGCGTCGCCGCCGCACTCCCCGTGGCGGGCACTACGGTCGCGGGCACGGGGCTCGTGGCGCTGGTCGGCAGCTCATCGCGCGCACCCGTCGCGGTGCGCGCCGAGCTCGATGGGCTGCCGATCAGCGAGCGCACGGGTGCATCCTTCAGCGCCACGGGTGAGGCGATGCACGCTTGCGGCCACGACGTTCACATGGCTGCGCTCATCGCGCTCGCGCGCGCGGCGCACGCTCTCGGCGACGCACTCCCGGCGCGGCTGCTCGCGATCTTCCAGCCGAGCGAGGAGGCATACCCCTCCGGCGCGGAGGAACTGGCGCACGGCGCACTCCTGGACTTCGCGCCGCGCGCGATCGTGGCTGCGCACATCCACCCAGAGCTCGCATGGGGAGCGGTGGGTCTCGACGTTGGCATCGTCAACGCCTCCTGCAACGCGATCGAGATCGTGGTCGAAGGCGAGGCCACGCACGGTGCCTATCCCCATCAAGGACGCGACCCCGTGCTCGCGCTCGCGGAGATCGTGGTCGCGCTGCACGCACAGGTGGGACGGAGAATCGACCCGCTGCATCCGGCCGTGCTCACGATCGGCCAACTACAGGCCGGTAGCGCCGAGAACGTGATCCCGGCGCAGACCAGCGCGCGCGGCGCGCTACGCGCATATCGGAGCGAGGATCGTCGTGCGCTCGCGGAGCTGACCCGGGAGGTCGTGGCCGGGGTCGCCGCCGCGAGCGGCTGCCGCGGCAAGGTCACGCTGACGAGCGGCGAGCCGGCGCTCGCAAACGACGGGCAGATCGTGCGCGCCGCGCGCGCACTGCTCCCCGCAGCAGGACTCAGCGCCGCGCCACCCTGGCGTTCGTGCGGCTCAGACGACTTCGCCTTCTTCGGCGAGCTCGCGCCGCTGGCGATGGCCTTCGTCGGCCTCCACGGAGCGCCCGACTTCACTGCACGTCCGCTGCATCACCCCGAGCTGCTCGTGCCCGACGCCGCCGTCGGCACGGTGGCACGCGCACAGGCGGTGCTCTTCCTCGCGGCTACGCGCGCGGAGCTCGGGGACACGTGACCGGCTCGAACGGACGCAGCGACCGGATGCGAGCTGTGGATAGCATTCATTCGATGCCTGACCGCCTCTACTTCACAGACTCCGACGAGGCCAACGCGCTGATTGCGCAGGACCCGATGGCCCTGTTGATCGGGTTCGCCCTGGACCAGCAGGTTTCCGTGCCTAAGGCGTTCTCGGGCCCGCTGGCGATCTTGGAGCGAGTCGGCACGCTCGACCCCGCGAAGCTCGCCGCGACTGACCTCGATCCTGTGTTCCGCGAGAAACCGGCGGTCCACCGCTTCCCCGCGAAAATGGCCGAACGCGTCCACGACCTCGCAGCGCACATCTGCGCCGAGTACGGCGGCGACGCCGAGCAGGTCTGGAAGAGCGCGCGCAACGGAGAGCAGCTCCGCGCGAACATTGCGGGGCTGCCCGGCTTTGGCGAGATGAAGGTCAAGGCGCTCGGATCGGTGCTCGCCAAGCGCTACAAAATGGCGAAGGCGAAGAGCCTCGTGCCACCGCACCCCACGCTCGGCGACGTGAACTCGCCAAAGGCGCTGATCGACTATCAGGCCGCCAAGCGCGCACACAAGGCGGAGTGGTCGAAAATGAAGGCAGCGAAGTAGCTGCCCATCCCGCCTTTAAGGCAGCGGCATATCAAACCCCCTGTTTGCCGTTTGAACTGCTGGCTGCCGGAGTCGACCCTAGCGTGAACGCTGGACCATCGTGGGCCGGCGCTCCGAGCGCGAGATCGGCTACGGTCCGACTTCACGGTTCCTAGAGGGGGTACAGCAACGTGCAGAGCAGACGCGGCATCACAGGGTTCTTGACGGCAGCAGCAGCCACAACGGCGATCTTCGCCGGCGCGCTGGCAAGCAGCGCAGGTGCGGCCGAACTCATCGCACCGGCTTCCGCAGGGCCGCCGCAGCGTCCGCATCTGAAGCATCTCGACTTCAACGGCTTCTTCCCCTCGATCGTGAAGATCAACGTCGGCGACTCGGTCAGCTGGTCGATCAACGGCTTCCATACCGTCAGCTTCCTGTCTGGCACGCCCGCACCGCAGCCGTTTCTGGCATCTGCGACCAAACTGAGCGGGCAGCTGGATGGCGCCAAAACACCGTTCTGGTTCAACGGTCAGCCGCAGCAGATCATCAACCCGGCCGTGGCCTTCCCGAGTGGCGGTAACAGCTACGACGGCACGGGCTTCGTGAGCAGCGGCACGCCCTCGCCGGAAGGGCCGCCGAAGCCCTTCGTCGTCAAGTTCACCAAAGCGGGCAGCTTCACCTTCGACTGCCTCGTGCATCCCGGCATGAAAGGCGTCGTGAAGGTGCTGCCCGCCGGGAAGAAGGCTCCCACCGTCACCGAAGACAACGCCAAAGCGCTCGCTGAGGAGAAGGCCGGCCTACGCATCGCGCGCAAACTAAAAGCTGTGAAAGTGCCGAGCAAGACAGTGCTCGCGGGTAACGACGGCGACGGCTCGGTCGCATGGCTGCGGTTCTTCCCCGAACACCTCAAAATCAAAGTCGGAACGACCGTCAACTTCAAGCTCGCCACCAAGCGTGAGATCCACACGATCACGATCGGCCCGGCCGCTTACACGACGGCGATCGAGAAGACCTTCACCACCGCGCAGCCGAACCCCGGTGGGCCGCCAACGCTGCTCATCAACCCGCTCGGCGCCTACCCCAGCGATCCGGCTCCGCTGCCGCCGTTCACGGGCACCAACCACGGCAACGGCTTCGAGGGCACCGGCATCCTCGCGGCTGGCGGCGGCCCGCTGCCCTCCAGCGCGAAGATCAAGTTCACCAAGCCCGGCGTTTACCGCTTCGAGTGCATCGTCCATGAAAACATGGACGGCACGATCACCGTCACCAAGTAGTTGCGCCCGGGTCCGGCTCCTCGCTCTCGCACCTGGGAGGGCGAGGAGCCGCCCGGTGCTCGCCCTCCCGCAAGCGCATCCGCGGGCCTGTTCGGAAGCGCGCTGCTTGCCTTCATCGCGATCGGCGCGTCGCTGCCCGTGCTGCCGCCATTCGTGCGCGGCCCGCTGCACGCGAGCGACCTCGCTGTCGGCGTCGTGGTGGGCGCCTTCGCGATCACATCGATTGTCTGCCGGCCCTTCGCGGGACGCCAGTCCGATCGGCGCGGGCGACGGATCGTGCTCGTCTGCGGCGCGCTCACGATGGCGCTCGGCGGCGCGCTGTATCTGCTCAGCGACAGCGTCGCCACCGTCATCCTCGCGCGGCTCGTGGTCGGCGCAGGCGAGGGTGCGGTTTACACCGCCGGTGCAACCTGGGCGGTGGATCTCGCGCCCGCCGATCGTCGCGGCCTCGCGCTTGGGCTGTTCGGCCTCGCGGTCTGGGGCGGGCTCTCGCTCGGGCCAGTGGCCGGCGAGCTGCTGCGCTCGAGCATCGGCTATGACGCGGTGTGGGTTCTGACCGCCGCGCTACCGCTCGCGGGAGCCGTAATCGCGGCACGCCTGCCGGAGCCCGCGCGCCAGATGAGCGCCACGGACTCCGGCCCGAATGCGCTGTTCCCGCATCCCGCGCGCCGTCCCGGAATCGCGTTGGCGCTCGCGAACATCGGCTATGCGGCGCTCGCCGGCTTCGTCGTGCTGCATCTACGCGCACGCGGCATCGGCGGCAGCGCAAGCGTCTTCACGGTTTTTGCGCTCGCCGTTTTCGCGAGCCGCCTCGCGCTCAGCCGCGTGCCGGATCGCGCCGGCGCGCGCCGCACGGCCACAGCCGCAGGACTGATCGAGGCGCTCGGCCTGATGATCATCGCGCTCGCGGACTCGCTGCCCGTGGCCCTTGCCGGCGCATTGATCGTGGGTGTTGGCTTCTCGATGCTGTTCCCGTCGCTTGCCCTGATGGTCGTGGGCGATGTCGGCGAGGACCGGCGTGGATCGGCGCTCGGAGCCTTCACGATGTTCTTTGACATCGGCGTCGGGCTCGGCGCGCCGCTTGCGGGCGCGACTGCGGCGATCGCCGGCTATCCGGCGGTGTTCGTGCTCGCAGCCGCCGCCGCGCTCGGCGCCGCCGTGCTCGCAGCCACCGGACGCACAGGTTCTCGCGAGTCAGCTGAAGCGCTCCGGTAGGCCAGAGCCGCTGCCCGCTACGGTTGCGCGCATGTGGGCACAACACGCGATCAAGCTCGAGCCGCGACCGCGCGGCTTTCACCTGATCACCGGCGAGGTCCTCGCGGCGCTCCCGCAGATCGCTGCGCTCGAGGTCGGGCTCGTGCATCTCTTTCTGCGCCACACCTCCGCTTCGCTGACGCTCAACGAGAACGCCAGCCCCGACGTGCGCCGCGACTTCGCCGCCTACTTCGATCGTGCCGTTCCCGAGGGCGCTGCATTTTGGACGCACACGTTCGAGGGTGCCGATGACATGCCCGCGCACATCAAGGCCTCGTTGCTCGGCGCCTCGCTCTCGCTGCCGATCGCCGCCGGCCAGCTCGCGCTCGGCACCTGGCAGGGGATCTACCTGTGTGAGCACCGTGACGCGGGCGGAGCGCGCTCGCTGCTCGCGACGGTCTGGGGCGAGACCGCGAGCGGCTAGGCTCGAGTCAGTCATGGAACTCGGGCTCGCCACATTCGCGGATCTCGCCGGCGGCGTCAGCCCCCGCCAGCGGATGCTCGACCTGATGGAGGAGATCGAGCTCGCCGATCAGCTCGGGCTCGATGTGTTTGCGATCGGCGAGCACCACCGTCCCGACTTCCTGATCTCCTCGCCGGCGGTGGTGCTCGGCGCGGCCGCCGTGAAGACCGAGCGCATCCGTCTCTCTAGCGCTGTCACGGTGCTCAGCTCCGATGACCCCGTCCGCGTCTTTCAGGCCTTTGCGGAGGTCGATCTGCTCTCTGGTGGGCGCGCTGAGATCATGGCGGGGCGCGGCTCCTTCACCGAGTCCTTCCCGCTGTTCGGCTACGACCTCGAAGACTACGACGAGCTATATGCAGAGAAGCTCGAGCTACTGCTCGCGATCCGCGCACAGACGCACGTGAGCTGGTCGGGTCGGCTGCGCGCGCCGCTCGCGCAGGCCGGTGTGTGGCCGCGTCCGCTGCAAGAGCCGCTGCCGGTATGGGTCGCGGTAGGCGGCTCGCCGGAGTCGGTTATCCGCGCCGGCAGGCTCGGCCTACCGTTGACGCTCGCGATCATCGGCGGGCAGCCCGCGCGCTTCGCGCCGCTCGTCGAGCTCTACCGCGAGTCCGCGCGCGAAGCCGGTCACGACCCGGCGCAGACGCGCCTGGCGATCAACACTCACGCCTTCGTCGCGGACTCCCAGGCAGCAGCCGACGCGGCCTTTGCGGCTCCCTACCTGGCGATGATGAACCGGATCGGCCGCGAGCGCGGCTGGCCGCCCGCCGGACGCCCGCAGTACGAAGCCTTGCGTGCACCAGATGGTGCGCTCGCGCTCGGCGCACCAGAGCAGGTCGCCGAGAAGATCCTCTTTGAGCATGAGCTCTTCGATCAGCAGCGCTACATCGCACAGATGAGCGTTGGCGCGGTCGCCCACCGCGACGTGATGCGCTCAATCGAGCTGTTTGGCAGCGAGGTCGCGCCGCTCGTGCGCGCCGAGACCGCGCGACGCGCCGCCAGCGCGCACGCCGCCAACAGCACGCTGGCCTGAGCTTCAGCCCTCGCCAGGCGCTTCGGGCACGAGCCTGTCGAGGAGCGCGCCGAGCGGACGCGCAGCGATCTGCGTGCTCAGATCGGGGCGGTAGCTGAGCAGAGCGAGGCTGGGTGCGATCACGAAATCTGCGACGTTCGGCTCCTCGCCACCGAGCACTCCAGCCTCGATCCATGCGTCCACCTTGTCGAGCATCGGCTCGAGCTCGCTGAGCAGTTGAGCCTCGTGGCCCTGCTTGACGCTGAAGCTCATCCGCGCGCCACGCGAGGCGAGCGCACGCACGGTCTCGTTGCCCGCGAGCAGCGGCCCGAGCCGACCACGGCTACCGCGGTTGTGTAGCGCATCAAGACCCTGCGTAGAGGCTGCAAGCACGACGCGGCGAGCGTGCATCTGCAGCACCTCATCGCCCCACGCCTCAGCCTCTTCGACGGCGGCACGCTGCGCGCGATCGTCGGGAAATAGCGACGGCTCGGGCACCTCTCGCTCGAGGAAGCGCGCGATCTCGTGGTTGCGCTGCACGCGCTGATCTGCGTAGCGCAGCGCGGGCACCGTGCCGGCCTTGTCGAGCATCGCAAGCATTCGGGACGTGCGTCCGTCGACCTCGCGGATCGGCTTGGGATTACCGGGGAAGCCGAGCAGCCGCACGCTCAAGCCGTGCATACCCGTGAACAGCTCCACGACGCGATAGTCGATCCCCTTGCGCTCGAGCATCAGCATGCCCGTGCGGCAGGCATGCGAGCCCGGGATCACATACAGCGTGGCGCGCGAGGCGGAGGCCATCGGGCGACGCTATCAGTGAACCTCAGCTGCCGCTGCGTCGCTGCGACTTGATCAGCCGCCCGGCCGCGCAGTCCTCGATCAGCGTCGCCAGGCGCCGCTCGCGCGTCTGCGATCGCTTCGCCGAGATCACCCACCACGCTGCAATACGCCGGTAGCCGGGCGGACGTGAGCTCCAGTAGCTCCACGCCTGCCGGTCGGCCTTCAGACGCTCGAGTGCCTCCGGTGGAAGCTCCACCTCGCCCTGCTCGAAGGCATAGATCCGCGAGTTCTCCTCCGTGCGCGCCTCAAAAGCACGGAGCCCGGCGGGCTGCATGCGCCCGCTGGCGATCAGCTGCTCGGCCTTCGCGATGTTGACCGCGCTCCAGGTGCTGCGCGCTTTGCGGGGCGTGAAGCGAAGCGAAGTTGAATCCTCATCCACGCGGCTACGAATCCCGTCTATCCAGCCGAAGCAGAGCGCCTCGTCGACCGCTTCTGACCAGTTCATGCCACCGCGGCCGCTGGCCTTCTTGTAGAGCCCAACGAGCACCTCGCTCTCGCCGGCGTGGTTCTCGGTCAGCCAGGCCCGCCACTCCTCGGCGCCGGCAAAGAAGATCGGCGAGCTCATGCAGCTACGGATTATGCTGAGCGCAGCCTCGGCCGTTGAGCCGGGCGCCACGGACTAGTCTGCGCGTGCGGCGAAGCCGGTCGGTACTCGGGTCAGCTCGTGTGAGGAGATCACGCGATCGAGGAGCCCGTACTCGCAGGCCTGCTCGGCGGTGAAGTAACGGTCACGGTCCATGTCCTCGTGTACGCGTTCGAGCGGCTGGCCGGTGTGGCGCGCGTAGATCTCATCGATCTGTGCGCGCAGCTCGAGGATCTCGCGTGCGTGGATCTCGATGTCCGCCGACTGTCCCTCAAAGCCGCCGGAGGGCTGGTGAATGAGGATGCGGCTGCTCGGCAACGCCATGCGCTTGCCGGGTGCGCCACCCGCGAGCAGCAGCGAGCCATGCTCATCGCCACGCCGAAGCAGGTCGTCTGCACGTCGGGCTTGATGAACTGCATCGTGTCGTAGATCGCGAGGCCCGCGTAGACGACGCCGCCGGGTGAGTTGATGTAGAGCGAGATGTCCTTCTCGTCGTCGTCGCTCTCGAGGTGCAGCAGCTGCGCGACGACGAGGTTCGCGACCTGGTCGTCGACGGGCGTGCCGATGAAGACGATGCGCTCTGCGAGCAGGCGCGAGTAGATGTCGAACGAGCGCTCGCCGCGCGCGCTCTGCTCGACGACCATCGGGACCAGTGGCATGGGCTATCCTTTCGACAACTAATCGGTTGTCAGACAACAATAGCAACCATCTGGTTGTCAAAGGAGGCGGAGATGTCCGTAACGCGCGAGGTGCACGTGCAGGCGAGCCCCGAGGAGGTCTGGGAGGCGATCGCGAGCGAGCAGGGACGCGAGCGCTGGCTCGATGAGCCCGAGCGCGAGATCCATATCGAGCACGCCGATGAGCCGCATCGCCTCGTTTGGTGGTGGTCCTATGCAGAAGAGGCGCCGACGCGCGTTGAGTTCCTCGTGGTTGCCGCTCCCGCCGGCACACGCGTGCTCGTGACCGAGAGCATGCCCGCCTTCCCGATCGCGAGCTTCGCGCAGAGCTTTGCGCTGGTGTGCGCTTGAGCGCGGACGTCGGCCCAGTCTTTGCAGCGCTCGCCGATCCCACGCGGCGCTGGATGGTGCAGTCGCTGCTGCGCGAGCGCAGCACGAGCGTTCCCACCCTCGCCGCCGCGCTGCCGATCAGCAGGCAGGCCGTCGCGAAGCACATCGCCACGCTCGACGAGGCAGGTCTGCTCGAGCGCGAACCGGGCGGCGGTCGTGAGGTCCGCTACCGCCTGCGCGCCGGCGCGCTGTCCTCGGCCAGCTCATGGCTGCACGAGGCCGAGGCCGCCTGGGACGGACGCCTCGCGCGACTGAAGCAGTCCGTCGAGCGTCGCGAGTGAGCGAGGCGCAAGGGGCGGCGAGCTAGTCTCAAGGCAGATCCCGACGACGCGAAGGAGAGAGCCCATGGCACACCTCGGCGGCAGCGCGAGCACGGAGATCGAGGCGCCACTTGAGCGCGTCTGGGAAATCGTCGAGGACGTGCTGAGCGCGCCGGATTGGCAGGGCGGCTTGGACGCCACACGCGCGCTGGAGAGCGATCCGCAAGGTCGCCCCACGCTCGTGGAGACCGAAAGCGACATCAAGGTGCGACGCGTGAAGGCGCGCGTGCGCTTCAGCTACGACGGGCCCAACCGCCTCTCCTGGACGCAGGAGCAGGGAGACATGAAGTCCGTTGAGGGCTCCTGGGTGCTCGAGGATCTCGGCAACGCTCGCACGCGCGCGAGCTTCACGATGGACGCCGACCCAGGACGCGTGCTCGGTCTATTGATCCGCGGGCCTGTGGAGGCCGCCACGCGCGCGATCTTCGTCAACGGTCGCCCGGGCGAGCTCAAGCGCCGAGCAGAGGGCGGCTAGCGCGCAAGCCCGTCAAGCAGCGCGTTGATGGCGAGCTCCCAACGCCGATCGACCGATGCGCGACTCCTGCCGAGCCGCTTTGTGCTCTCTGCAGCTGCGAGGCCTTGTGTGAGCGCGATCAGCACGTGGGCGATGTCGGTCTCATCGCCCACGAGCACGCCCGCCTCGATGCAGCGGCGCACCCGCGCGAGGATGAAGGTCCTGACCGAGCTCCCAGCACGCAGCTGCTCGGGACCGGGCTGAAACTCGGTAAACGGCCGCGAGAACATCAGCTCGGCGAGCACCTTGTTCTCGCCCATGAAGCCGCGATATGCCTGCACGAGCGCGAGCAGGTCCGCGCGCGTATCCGCAGACTCATCGAGCAGATCCAGCCGGCTACGCAGACGGCGAAAGCCCTCGAAGTAGACCTCACGCAGAAGTCCTCCCTTATCGCCAAACAGCTCATAGACCGCGGGGGTTGACGTGCCCGCCTCACGCGCCACGCTCCGCGTCGTAAACCCCGCTGCGCCTTCCCGCGCGAGCCAGCCAAGCGCGGTCTCGAGCACGTGTTCTCGCAGCTCGTCGGTCCGTTGCTTGGGCCGTGGCATCCGCCCACCGTATCGTGACGTCGTTTCGCTTTACTCCCAACGAAGCCGTCCGCTATTTCATGACATTGTTTCGGAACAGCGTTATGATATCAACGTACCGCCTCTCGAGCTAAGGAGCGTCATGACGTCAATCGCCGAGTTCTCGACCGCAGATGCGTTCTCGCTGCCTGCAGCGCACGCTCAGATTCACACGCAGGCGCAGGAGCTGGCCACACAGTTCGCATCGCGCCACCGCGAGGTCCGCGCGCACGGCCTCGAACAAGGCGGCGTGCTGCCTGAGCTCTGGCAAGAGCTCAGCGCACGGGGCTGGTCGGGACTGCTCGTTCCCGCAGAGCGGGGTGGTCACGGCGGCGGCCTGCTCGCCGCCGTGCTTGTGCTCGAGGCGCTCGGCGCGGCGAACCTCGGGCTGTGGATGCCCGTACTCACGACCGCGATCGCGCACGCCATCTGCGAGGTCGGGCCCGAGGCCACGCGCCAGCGCTGGCTTGGGCCCGTGGCACGCGGTGAGAGCCTGCTCGCACTCGCGGTCACCGAGCCGGAGGTGGGTCACAATGTCTTTCGCAGCAGCACAACCGTGCGTCGCGACGGTGAGCGCTTTCTTCTCAACGGCCGCAAGGGCGTCACCTCGGGCATCGAGTGCGCGGATCGTGTGCTCGTCCTCGGCCGCGTGCCCGGCGAACGTGCGGCGGGCGCACCCGCGC
This sequence comes from uncultured Solirubrobacterales bacterium, assembly GCA_963785435.1. Classification (GTDB taxonomy): domain Bacteria; phylum Actinomycetota; class Thermoleophilia; order Solirubrobacterales; family Solirubrobacteraceae; genus Palsa-744. The sequence continues at coordinate 270,495 of CAWAVE010000005.1, read as the reverse complement.
AGTTCACCACGCTGCTGATCGACCCAAACGCAGCGGGCGTCACGCGTGAGGAGCTGCCGATGCGCGGGCGCGAGGGCGTGCGCCAGTGGCAGCTGGAGCTCGACGACGTCGAGGCTCCGCTCGAGGCGCTCGTGGGCAAGGAGGGCCAGGGCCTCTTGACGCTATGGCCCTTCACGCACATCGAGCGCATGCTCACCGCCGCTCTATCACTCGGCAGCGCGCGCTACTGCGTGACGCGCGCGCTTGCCCATGCCGGCGAGCGCTCGATCTTCGGCGCGCTGCCGATCGGCGCCGAGCAGGCGGTCCAGCACCCGCTTGCGCGCCTGCACGCGCGCATCGAGGCCACCCGCTTGTTCGTCTACCGCGCGGCAGCGAGCTTCGATGCCGGTGCCGATGGCATCGCGTTCGCGGGCGAAGCGAACATGGCGAAGCTGCTCGGTGCCGACCTCGTCTTCGATGCGGCAGACCAGGCGATGCAGACGCTCGGAGCACTCGCCTGGGATGAGCGCGAAGGGATGCTCGACGTCTTCCTCGACGCCCGCCTCGCGCGCTCCGGACCCGTCTCACAGGAGCTCGCGCTGAACTTCATCGCGCAGCACGTCCTGGGCCTACCGAGCCACCGCTGAGTGCCTATGCTGGCGTCATGAGCGACCCCGCCGCGCAAGCTCAAAGCTTCCTCGCGCTGCACCACAGCGAGCGTCCGCTGCTGCTGCCAAACCCCTGGGATCTCGGCTCGGCAAAGCTGCTCGCGTCGCTGGGCTTCAAGGCGCTCGCGACCACGAGCGGCGGCTTCGCGGCGTCGCTTGGACGCGCGGACGGCGCGGTCTCACGCGAGGAGGCCATCGCACACGCGCGCGCCGTAACGGAGGCCAGCGGCCTACCGGTCAACGGCGACTTCGAGAATGGCTTTGGCGATGAGCCCGCTGCGGTCGCTGAGACCGTCGCGCTGGCGCTCGCCGCCGGCATCGCGGGCTGCTCGGTAGAGGACTGGAGCGGCAGCGAGATCTACCCGCGCGAGATCGCTGTCGAGCGCGTGGCCGCGGCTGCCGAGGCCACACACGGCGGGCAGGCAAGGCTAGTTCTCACGGCACGCGCCGAGAACCACATACGTGGCCGCGACGACCTCGCCGACACGATCGCACGCCTACAGGCATACCAAGAGGCCGGCGCCGATGTGCTCTACGCGCCGGGCATCAAGCGCATCGAGGACATTCGCAGCGTGCTCGCGTCAGTCGAGAAGCCATTGAACGTGCTCGCGCTCCCCGGCGTGCCGCCCGTCGCCGAGCTCGCCGAGGCCGGCGTCAGCCGCGTCTCGGTCGGCGGCGCCTTTGCATCGGTCGCCTACGCCGCGCTCCTGCAGGCCGCTACCGAGCTGCGCGATGCTGGCACCTACAGCTACCTCGAAGCTGCCAAGACGGGGGCGAGCGCGACCCGCGCCGCGTTTGCTGAGCCGCCCGCTCAGCGCACCTCGTAGCGCGCCGGCACCAGGCGCTCGGTGCGCTTTGGAGGGCGCCTGTATTTACGCCGCTGGCGTGGCGGCAGCTTCAATGGCTCCTCGCGGTCGAGATGCTCGTAGGGCACGATCGACAGCAGGTGGCTGATCAGGTTCAGCCGCGCCGAGCGCTTGCTGTCGGCCTCCACCACATACCAGGGGCTCGCGTCGGTGTCGGTGTGCGCGAACATCCGGTCCTTGGCCTCCGCGTAGTCGACCCAGCGCGCACGTGCCTCGCGATCGATCGGGCTGAACTTCCAACGCTTGCGGGGATCAGACAAGCGTTTCTTGAAGCGCCGCTCCTGCTCCTCGTCGCTGACCGACAACCAGTACTTGACGAGCATGATCCCGTCGTTCTGCAGCGCCTGCTCGAAGCTCGGGCAGAAGCGCAGGAACTCCTCATATTGCGCCTGCGTGCAAAAGCCCATCACGTGCTCCACGCCCGCGCGGTTGTACCAGCTGCGATCGAACAGCACAATTTCCCCCGCGGCGGGCAGGTGCGCGACGTAGCGCTGGAAGTACCACTGGCTGCGCTCGCGCTCGTTTGGCGTGGGCACGGCCACCACGCGGCAGGTGCGCGGGTTCAGATATGCGATCACGCGCTTGATCACCCCGTCCTTGCCCGCGGTGTCGCGTCCCTCAAACAGCACCACCAGGCGCCGTCCTTGCGCCACCAGCCACTCCTGCATGTAGACGAGCTCCGTCTGCAGCCGCAGAAGCTCCTTCTCGTATTGCTTTTCGGAGAGCTCCACCCTCGCTGCAAATTAGCGCGCCTGCTGCGCGGCGGCGGGCAGGCCGCTTTCTGCCAGGAACGCGGCGATCATCTCCGCGAGGCGCTCGGGCTGATCCTCGGGCACGAACGCACGACTGTCGGCGATCTGCTCCAAGCGCGCACCGGGGATCATCGTGGCAAGCCGCTCCGCGAAGCGCAGCGGGAAGATGCGATCGTCGGGCGCCCACGCCAGCAGCGTCGGCAGCGGGCGCTCGCCCAGCGCCGCGGCCGCCGCGAGCGTGTCGCGCGAGCTGATCGCCTTGAGCGTGCGCAGCACATCGCCACGTACCGCACGGTCACGCAACGGCGCCATCCAAGCGGCCGTCAGCTCGTCGGGGATCGGGCGGTGCGTGAGCATTCCGAAGCCGAGCGGCGAGCGGCGTAGGCGCGCCGATCGCGTGAGCTCTCCGAGCAGCGCGTAGGCGCCGGGCACGTACGCGAGCCACTGCAGCGGACGGATCACGGGAGGCAGGAAGTTCTCCAGGCAGTCGCAGTTCGTGAGCACCAACCCAGCCAGTCGCTCGGGCCGCTCGCTCGCGAGGATCTGCGAGATCGCGCCACCGGTGTCGTTGGCCACGATCGTCACGCGCTCGAGCTCGAGCGCTTCGAGAAAGTCCGCGATCAAGTGCGCCACGCCGCGCGGCGATCTGTCGGCTCCTGCGCGCAGTGCCCTACGGTGCGCGCCTAGCGGCCAGTCGGGCACGATGCAGCGATGCGCTCCAGCGAGCGGCGGCACGACCTTGCGCCACAGCCGCCCGTCCACGAGCAGGCCGTGCACGAACACGATCGGCTGATCGCCGGCGCCCTCCTCGCGATAGTGGATCGTCCCCTGCTCGAGCTCCACGCTCCTCTGCATGTCCGCACGCTCCCTTATCGTGACCTCATTACATACAACCTGCATGTAACTTACATACAGACTGCATGACTGTCAATAAGCAAGCCGAGCGATCGGCGGCAACACGCACGAAGCTGATCAAGGCTGGGCGCACCCTATTTGCGCGCAGGGGATACGCGGACGTGGGCACCGCGGAGATCGTGCGCCGCGCGGGCGTTACGCGCGGCGCGCTCTATCACCAGTTCCCCTCTAAGGAGGACCTGTTCCTCGCCGTCTACGAACAGGTCGAGCAGGAGCTAACCGGCCACGTCGCCGCGCAGCTCGGCGACGAGCTCGACGGGCCCTTCGCAGCGCTGCGCGACGGCATCCGTATCTTCCTCGAGGCCTGTCGCACGCCCGAGGTGCAGCGCATCGTGCTGATCGACGGACCCTCCGTGCTCGGCTGGGAGCGCTGGCGCGAGGTCGCCGAGCGCTATGGGCTCGGCCTGATCGAGGCCGTAATCGGCGCCGCGATCGAGGCCGGTGAGATCACGCCGCTACCCGTCGCCACGCTCGCGCACCTGCTGATGGGCGCGCTCGATGAGGCCGCGCTGCTCGTCGTGCGCGACCCCGACGGGACCGACGCCGTCGCCGCCACGCTCGAGCGCCTGCTCGACGGTCTGCGCGTCACGCCGGCGAGTAGCTAGCTCAGTCTTTCCACCAGCCCTGGATCACTTCGCCGTCGCCCTTGTGGCGTGCGCCGAACACGAGCAGCTCGAGACCCTCCTCGCCCGCCTCGAAGTTGCGCGTCACACCCGGCGCCACGCGGATCGCATCAAGCCGCTCGATCGCGACGATCTCCTCGTCGAGCTTCACCCGCCCGCTACCCGAGAGGATCACGTAGACCTCCTCGGCGTCCTCGTGGCGATGCGCGAACGGGTGGCGCGCGCCTGCGCGCAGCTTCTGGTGGCTGAGCCCCGTGTCCTGCGCCTGCAGATCTTCGCTCGGGAAGCGCGCTTCGCCGACCTCCGAAAGGCCAAAGCCGGGCGCCTTGTCCTCAGCGTCGGTCAGCTTGATCTTTGTGTAGGGCGTTGCTTCTGTGCTCATCGTGGCGCCTCCGCGGTTGACTTCAGCTCTTTGCCCAACCTACCCGCCCCGCACGCGATCGACGCCCGCGATCAGCTGATCTCGCGGTCGCCCTCGGGCAGCCGGCCGGGGAGCGTGTAGTAGATCGCCGAGAGACCACACAGCCCCAGGCATGCCGGCGCGCTCACGAACGCGAGCACGAACGCCAGCAGGTAGAGCCCTTGGCCGACCGCGTTGCGGCGTACGAGCGCGCCCAGCTCCCGCTCGGAGATCGCGCGCGTAAGCAGCGCGCCGTGCGCCGCGACGTAGCGCCAGCTGGCCGCAAAGCACAGGCCCATCGCCAGCAGCGTGCCCGCGTAGACCGCTGCCGCTACGTGCTGATCGCTGCCCTCGTGCAGATATTCGCCGAGCAGCTGCGTCGGGAAGGGGATCAGCACCACGAACATCAGCAGCAAGAGGTTCAAGAACAAAAGCGGTCGATCCACGCTCTCAATGCGGTGGAACTGGCCGTGGTGGTTGACCCAGATGATGCCGATCGTCAGAAAGCTCACAACGAAGGTCGCGTAGTGCGGCCACTCTGCTCCGAGCGCGTGCGCCAGGTGTCCAGGCCGCGCGCTCACATGCAGGTCGAGCACGAGCAGCGTCGCCGCGATCGCAAACACGCCGTCGCTAAACGCCTCCAACCGGCTCTTGCTCATGCGCTGCCCAAAGCCACCACGGGTCACAGTCTCGCGCGGAGGCAGGACACCCTCCGCTGGGCTGCCAAGCAGCAACGCGCTAAACTATATATATTAGTTTTTAGCCTATTCTCAATAGCTAGCTGAAAGGAGATCGCGATGCGCAACGTGACCCGCGTCAACCTCTGGGGGTTCGTCAACGCCTACCTCGTGCGCGAGCAGGACGGTTTGACCCTGATCGACACCACGATGGCGCAGGGTGGGAAGCGGATACTCGCCGCCGCCGAGGATCTCGACGCGCCGATCAGGCGCATCCTGCTCACGCACGCCCACGGCGATCACATCGGCGCACTCGACCGCCTCAAGCAGGCCCTCCCGGACGTTGAGGTGCTGATCAGCGCGCGCGACGCGCGCCTGCTCGCGAAGGACATGAGCCTCGACCCCCATGAGCCCCAGGACAAGCTCCGCGGCGACTACCGCGGCGCTGCGACCACGCCCACGCGAACGCTGCAGGACGGCGAGCGCGTGGGCTCGCTACTCGCCGTCGCGAGCCCCGGGCACACGCCGGGCCACCTCGCCTTCCTCGACGAGCGTGACCACACGCTGTTCTGCGGCGACACCTACTCCACGCTCGGCGGCGTCGCCACCTCAGCGCGCATGAACCCGCGCTTCCCGCTCGTCGTGATGGGCACCTGGAACCGGCCACTCGTGCTGCAGAGCGCGCGAGCGCTACGCGAGCTCGAGCCCGCATATCTCGCGCCCGGGCACGGCAAGATCGTGGCGCAGCCCGGCGCGGCGATGGACGCCGCGATCGCACGGGCGAGCTGAGCATGCCCAGGCAGGGACTCGACAGCACCCGGGTTCTGCAGGCCGCCGTGGAGCTCGCCGACGAACGCGGCCTGCAGCAGCTCAGCATCGTGGCGCTCGCCGAGCGCCTCGGCGTGCGCCCGCCTTCCCTCTACAACCACATAGCCGGCCGGCGCGAGCTGCTGCGGCTGATCAAGCTGCGCGGCCTGAACGAGCTCGGCGATCTGATCGCAGGCTCTGCCGCGGGACTCTCCGGCGGGGCCGCGCTCGCCGCAACCGCACACGCCTACCGCGCCTACGCACACGCCCATCCCGGCATCTACGCCGCCACGCTCGCTGCCGCCGATGAGCACGACGCCGAGCTTCGCGCCGCCGCCGAGCGGTTGCTCGAGTTGCTTGCCGCGATCCTCCGCCACTGGCAGCTGCAAGGCGACGCCACCATCGACGCTGTCCGCGTTATGCGCAGCGCCCTGCACGGCTTTGTCGTGCTCGAGCAAGGCGGCGGCTTTGCGATGCCGCGCGATCGCGATGCATCCTTTCAGGCGCTGATCGAGATACTCACAGCAGGTCTGCAGCGACTCTAGCCGACCACCGCTGTGCTGCGGACGCGCGTCTGAGGCGGACACACCGGCAATGCTGGCTCATCGCGCGTCGGCTGGCGATCGATCTCGAACCACAGCCGCGCGAGATCGCCGTGACCGGCCAGCGACCAACGGTCGGCGAGGCTGCGCACGAGCATCAGGCCGTAATCGGACTCCTCGCTCTCGTCTTCATCCGCGAGGAACGTTCGCGGCGCCTGCATCTCCACGCGCACCACGCTCCGCGGCATCCACACGCGCAGCACCACGAGCGCTCCCTTGAACTGGCAGCGCTCCACCGCCCGCGAGACGATCTCGCTCGTCAGCAGCACGACCGCGTCGCGGAGGTCGGGAGAGGGGCGGTCGACGAGCGCCACGTGGTGGCGCGCGGCGCGCGGCGCATAGGCATCGAGCGGCAACGAGATCGTTAGATCGGCGGCTGTTTGCTCGACTCGCATCTACCACTGAGTTGCCCGCAGCACAGCGCAGGCAAACCATTGGTCGCTAAAGACCACGCTCCACCGTGTCGAGCAGGCGTGTTATCGCCTGCCCGCGCTCATCCTCGCCCAGCGCTCGTAGCGGCCCCTCGAGCAGCAGCATCGACAGCCCGTGCACCGCCGACCAAGCCGTGAGCTCCGCACCGTCACGGCGCCACGCTTCAAGGCCGCCCGCAGCCGCCACGCTGTCGAGCTGCGCGCCCAGCAACTCCAGCGGACCCAGACCACCCTCGCCCACGCCCTCGTGGTCGTCGCTGTAGCCCACTTCCGCCGGCACCGCAAAAGCCGTGCGAAACCAACCCGGCTCGCTCAACGCGAACTCTATGTAGGCCGAGCCGGTCGCGCGCAGACGCAGCCGCGCCGCCGCGAGCGAGCCGTCGGCCGGATCGACCGTCGCGATGCCTTGCTCCATCAGCCGCGCGAGCGCCGCCATGCAGCGCTCGCAGACCGCGAAGAGCAGCGCGTCGCGGTCGGCGAAGTGGCGATAGGCCGCGTTGTGCGAGACACCCGCGCGGCGCGAAGCCTCGCGCAGCACCACCGCCTCGGGGCCCCCCTCGCGCGCCAGCTCGAAGGCCGCCTCGATCAGCGCCGCGCGCAGATTGCCGTGGTGGTAGCGCTTTGGCGATGTGTTCATAGCTCAGATGTTGACAACGGCCACATTACGTGCAAGGCTAGGCCAACTCAGATGTTGCTGCTGTCAACTTCGTCCACTGGAGTGCCATCAATGAGCAATCGATCTTCCTCTTCCGGTCTGATCCTCGCCGCAGTCTGCCTCGCCGCCTTCGCGATCAACATCGACACCACCATCGTCAACGTCGCATTGCCTTCGTTGACGCGCCAGCTCGGCGCGGGCACGCGCGATCTGCAGTGGATCGTCGACGGCTACAACCTATCCTTCGCCGCACTCGTGCTCGCCGCGGGCAGCATCGGCGATCGCTTCGGCCGCCGCCCTGCGCTGCTGGTGGGTCTGCTCGGCTTCGCCGCTGCCAGCGCCGCCGGCGCGTTGTGCTCCTCGCCGGGGCAGTTGATCGCCGTGCGCTTCGTGATGGGCGCCTTCGCCGCGCTGATCTTCCCCACCACGCTTGCGGTTATCAGCAACACCTTCCGTGAGCGCGCCGAGCGCGCGAAGGCAGTGGGCATCTGGGGTGCCGTCACCGGGCTCGGCGTCGCGACCGGGCCAGTCACGGGCGGCCTGCTGCTCTCCTTCGCGGGCTGGCCCAGCGTGTTCGTCGCGCTCGTGCCCGTCAGCCTGCTCGCCGCGTTCATCGTCTATCGCGTCGTGCCCGAGTCGCGCGATCCCACCACGCCGCCGCTGGACCGAGCCGGGCTACTCACCGCCACCGCAACGATCGGCACGCTCGTCTACACGATCATCGAGGCGCCCGGCCACGGCTGGGGAGCGCCCGCGACGCTCTTGGGCTTCGCCGCCGCGCTGCTCTTCGGAATCGTCTTCGTGGCAATCGAGAAACGCCGCGAGCACCCGATGCTCGACGTCAGCCTGTTCAGAGAGCGCGCCTTCAGCGCGGCCAGCGGTGCGGTCACCGTGTCCTTCTTCGCGCTCTTTGGCTTCATCTTCCTGATCACCCAGTACTTCCAGTTCATCCGCGGCTACGGCACGCTCTCCACCGGCGCGCGCATCCTGCCCGTGGCGCTCAGCATCGGCGCCGCCTCCGTGCTCGGTGCCCGGCTCGCGAGCCGTCTCGGCACGCGCGCGATCGTGAGCTCCGGCCTGCTGCTCTTCGGCAGCGCCTTCCTGTGGATCTCGCAAGCTGGCACCACCACCTCCTACGCGATCGTGGTCGTGCAGATGCTCCTGATGGGCACCGGCCTAGGGCTCACCTCCGCACCTGCCACCGAGTCGATCCTGAGCGTGCTCTCCCCAGCGAAGGCCGGCGTCGGATCGGCCGTGAACGACGCCACCCGTGAGGCCGGCGGCACGCTCGGCGTGGCGATCATCGGCAGCGTCTACGCCTCGATCTACTCATCCCAGCTCGCACACGGCGCCGCCCATCTGCCCTCCGCCACGCTGCGCGCCGCCAAGGAATCCGTCGGCGCAGGCTTGGCGATCGCGACCCACGCTCCCATCGCGGCGCGCGGCGCGCTGCTCGACGCGGTGCAGAGCTCCTTCATGAGCGGTCTGCACACCGGCTGCATCCTCGCCGCCGGCGTCTGCGCGCTCGGCGCAATCGGCGCACTCGCGCTGCCCGGCAGGCGGCATCCGGCGGCGGTGCGTGGAGCCGGCGCCCAGACCGTGGCCGGGCCCAGCGCGGCCTGACGCCAGGACGTTCCTGTCTGGCTGGATCCATAAAGGGCTGCTGCGCGCCACCTCGGTCTTTCTGGCATTTCCACGGCCCACCCGCAGCCGCACGTCGTACTACTGCGCCCTCTCCGAGCGATCGAGCGCAAGCGCAGCGGAGTTGATGCAGAAGCGCTGCCCTGCAGGCCCAGGGCCATCGTCGAAGACGTGACCGAGATGCGAGTCGCAGTTGCGACAGCGAACCTCGGTGCGCACCATGCCATGGCTCCTGTCGCTCAGCAGCGTCACGTTTTCAGCGAACGTCGGCTCGGTGAAGCTCGGCCAGCCGGTGCCCGACTCGAACTTCGCCTCGGAGCTGAACAGCTCGTGGCCGCAGGCCGCACAGCGATACATGCCGTCGTCCTTGGTGAACGCGTACTCGCCGCTGAAGGGCGCCTCTGTGCCGCCGCGGCGCAGAACCTCATACTGCTCAGGCGTGAGCTCTTCCCGCCACTGCTCATCTGTCTTGGCGACTGCAACCTGGTTGCTGGGGGTGGTGTGGTCCACGGCGTACTCCGTTCCTCGTGATCGACGGTGACCTGACAAGCGCGCGCGCTCAGCTCAAGGTAGCGCTGTCGTTAGGTCTCGAGAACGCTGATCTCGTTACACGATCAAACCGCTTGCCTGCACAGCGGCGGCAGTGCGCGGGTCACCCTCGGCACACGCGCGAAAGAACTCCTCCGCGGCACTCGCATCGAGGGGACGTGCGAACAGGAAGCCCTGTCCGCTGTCGCAGTCCTCGCTGCGTAGTAGCGAGAGCTCGTGTGGCTCCTCGATGCCCTCGGCGAGCGTCTCGATCGAGAGTGCCTTGCCGAGCTGCACGAGCGTGTGAATCAGCGTCTCGCCCTCGGTGTTGTGGCGCAGCCCGGTGATGAACGAGCGGTCGATCTTCAGCGCGTCCACGGGAAACTTCTGCAGGTGGGCCAGCGATGAGTAGCCGGTGCCGAAGTCGTCGATCGCGATACGCACACCGAGATCCTTGATCGCCGTCAGCCGGCGAGCGGTCTCCTCGATGTTGCGCATCAGCGTGGTCTCCGTGATCTCGATCGTCAGCGCCGCGGCGCTCAGCTTGCTGTCGGCGAGCGCCGCTTCGATCTCCGCGATCAGCTGGTCGCTGTCCAGCTGGCGTCCCGAGACGTTGACGGCGATGTTGACCGTGTGCCCCATCCGATGCCACGCGGCGGCTTGCGTGCACGCCTCGCGCAGCACCCAGGCGCCGACCTCGACGATCATGCCCGTCTCCTCGAGCAGCGGTATGAAGGCGTCCGGCTGCACGGTGCCGCGCGTGGGGTGCTCCCAGCGGATCAGCGCCTCCACGCCCGTGGGCCGCATCTCGCTGAGATCGAAGGTGGGCTGGTAGGCGAGGAAGAACTGCTCGTGCTCGATCGCTTCGCGCAGATCCATCTCGAGAGCCATGCGGTTCTGGACCGAATCCTGCATCTCGCTCGCGAACACCGCGTAGCGGTTCTTGCCGTCCCACTTGGCGCTGTACATCGCGATATCCGCGTCGCGCAGAAGCTCCTCGGCCGTGATCCGCTCGCCGATCGCGATGCCCACGCTCGCTGTGACCGTCAGGCGCGTTTCGCCGTTGGCGCCGAGCTTGAACGGCTGCTCGAGCGCGCCGAGCAGCCGTTCGGCCACGAGCTCTGGTCCGGCTGCCAGCGAGAGTTCCTCGGCGATCACCACGAACTCATCGCCACCGAGCCGACCGAGCCCATCGGCCTGGCGCACCACTCCCTTCAAACGCGCGGCTACCGACTGCAGCAGTTCATCGCCCACGCCGTGGCCGAGCGTGTCGTTGATGCCCTTGAAGTTGTCGAGGTCGATGAACAGTGCCGCGACCGGCGTTTTGCTGCGCGCGCCACGCGCGAGCATCTGCTCGACGCGGTCGAGGATCAGCGTCCTGTTGGGCAGGCCCGTGAGCGGGTCGTGCGTCGCCAAGAACGCGAGCTCCTCGTCACGACGTGCGAGCTCGTCATCGGTGCGCTTGCGCTCCTCCTCGAAGCACTCACATACGCGCAGCAGGCTGAACTCGAGGCTTAGCTGCAGCATCTCAAGCGATTTCGCGAGCACCTCGGGCGGGGTCTGGAGCTTCGCGGCGCAGTCGCGCATCACGTCGCCCATCACGTTGCGCCACCACATGCTGCGCCTCGTCACCTCGTGCAGCGACGCCGCGCGGTGCGCGGCGAGCTCGCCGAAGATCTTCGACGTTTCGATCGCCGCCTCGTTGGTCACCTCGAGCCCATCGCCCGCGATCCAGCGCGCCACCGCGATCGTCGAGTTCGTGCAGATGCGTTCGAAGCTGCCCTGCACCGCCTGTTCCACGATCTGACCCGAGCCACTTGTCTGCACGACCGTCTCCGCCAGCACCTCCCCGCAGCGCGCAACAACCGCCTCGCCAAGGAGGCGGAAATGATCCGGCTCAGCAGTGTTCAGGGTCTTCTCAGTCATCTCAGCTGTGGCGCCGTAAGTAGTTTGCGGCGCGTCTGGTATCGGCGCCGCTGCGCCGGCCTTGATGTCTGCAGTCAGCAACTCACCGAATCGACGACTCGCGGAGCTCAGCGCTCAGGCGGGCGCCGACAGGCCGGGCCCGACTTTCCACGCCTGCGTTTGGGCGCGCGCCCGCGTAGCAGCGCGTAGGCGTCGACAATTCTCCCGCGCACACGTATGCGCGCGCGGGACTCGCGTTGAGGTGGCCTCAGACGGCCAAACCGCATTTGCTCCCCGAAGGCATCTGCCTGGTACTACGCGCCTAGCAGCTAAACGGATCACAGCTGATCAGATGCAGACTCGCAACGTGCTGACCGACATATAAATTTATACTCTGGTAACTTATTGGCGATGGATGGATCGAACCCGACGCGAAGTCGACTTCCCCGCGCGGAGCGCGAGCTCGCAGATCCTCGAAACGGCTCGTGCCTGTTCGCCGAAAGCGGCTTTGGCGCAGTCACGATGGATGATGTCGCTGCCCGCGTGGGCGTGACCAAGCCGCTGCTCTATGCGTACTTCGGCAACAAGGACCGCCTCTATGTCGCCTGCATGGAGCCCGCGGGCGAGGCGATGCTGCGACGGTCGCCGAAGCGTGGTGCGCGCCGGCGCTCCCGCCGACGCGCTGCGTGACGGCGTGCGCGCCTTCTTTGCCTTCGTCGAGGGCGATCGCGATCTCCTGGCGCGTGCTCTTCGATGAGACGCTCCCCGCCGGCGGCGAGATCGCGCAGCGCGTGGGCGAGTACCGCGAGCGGCTGCTGCGATGATCGCCGACGCTCGGCTGGCCACGCTTCCGAGCCACACCGCGAGCGCAGCGCCCGAGACCGAGGCGCTCTCCACTGCCCTGCTGGGCGCCAGCGAGGCGTTGGCGCGCTGGTGGCTGAGGACCGGAGCGATCAGCGCCACTGACGCCGCCGAGCTGCTGATCGCGACTGTCGAACCTGGTCTCGTCTCGCTCGGCGAGCGCTCCGGCGCCGCGAACCGCAGCCACGAACCAAAGTCCCACGGAGCCCGCCGCATGAACGCGACAACGCGCAGGTCGCCGTGCTCGGCGGCAACCGCATCCCGTTCGCGCGCTCCAACAGCGCCTACGCGAACGCCTCCAACCAGGACATGCTCACGGCAGCGCTTGAAGGCCTGATCGCTCGCTTCGAGCTCGCCGGCGAGCGTCTCGGCGAGGTCGCTGCGGGGCGGTGCTCAAGCACAGCCGCGACTTCAACCTCGCGCGGGAGTGCGTGCTCGGGAGCCGCCTCGCACCGAGACCCCCGCCTACGACGTGCAGCAAGCCTGCGGTACCGGCCTGGAGGCGGCGATCCTCGTGGCCAACAAGATCGCGCTCGGACAGATCGATGTGGGCGTGGCCGGTGGAGTGGACACGACCTCCGACGCTCCGCTGGCGCTGAACGACGAGCTGCGCGGTGTTGCTCGAGCAAACCGCGCGCGCTCACCCAGGGCAACTGCTCGCGCTGACCAAAGTCAGGCCGCGCCAACTGCTGCCGGCGATCCCTGCGCAACGAGGAGCCCGGACGGGCTTGTCGATGGGCGAGCACCAGGCGCGTACGGCAGCGCAGTGGAAGATCACACGCGAGGCACAGGACGAGCTAACGGCGCGCAGCCACCGCAACCTCGCCGCCGCCTACGAGCGCGGCTTCCAGGACGATCTGATGACGCCCTACCTCGGGCTGGAGCGCGACCAGAACCTGCGCCCCGACTCCAGCGTGGAGAAGCTCGCCAAGCTCAAGCCTGTCTTCGGTGGCCCCGGCGGCACGATGACCGCCGGCAACTCCACCCCGCTGTCCGACGGTGCGGCGGTCGCGCTGCTGTCGAGCGTCGAGTGGGCCGAGGCCCACGGCCTGCCCGTGCTCGCGCACCTCATCGAGGCCGAGACGGCAGCAGTCGACTACGTGCACGGCCGTGAGGGGCTGCTGATGGCACCCGCCTACGCCGCCCCGCGGATGCTCGCCCGAGCCGGCCTCGCCCTCCAGGACTTCGACCTCTACGAGATCCACGAGGCGTTCGCCTCGCAGGTCCTCTCGACGCTCGCCGCCTGGGAAGATCCCGACTTCTGCCGCGAGCGCCTCGGTCTCGATGCCCCGCTTGGCGCCATCGACCGGGAGCGCCTGAACGTCAACGGCGGATCGCTCGCCGCGGGACACCCCTTCGCCGCCACCGGTGGGCGGATCGTGGCGAGCCTGGCCAAGGCGCTGCACGAGCGCGGCGGCGGTCGCGGCCTGATCAGCGTTTGCGCCGCCGGGGGCCAGGGAGTCGTGGCGATTCTCGAGACACCCCGACCACAGGAGAGCTGAATGGCCGACAGATACACGCAACTGGTCAACACGCCGATCGGCAGGGTGCTCACCAGGCAGGTGGGCCTCCCGGCGCCTGTCGCGCTCAAGCGCTACAGCCCCGGCGCCCGCCTGATCGACGGTCGCGCTGCTGCTCGGCGGCGCCCCGGGCGGGCGGCTGCATGACGCCCTCGCGCAGCTGCTTGCCGACGCCGGCGTCGAGGTGCGCTGCGCCGAGCGAAGCGGAGCGCACCATCAGGCACTCGTCTTCGACGCGTCCGGGATCGCCGACTCCGAAGGCGCTGCACGAGCTCTATGGCTTCTTCCATCCCGAGCATCCGCTCGCTCGGCGACTGCGGCAGGGTGCTCGTGCTCGGCACGCCGCCCGAGGCTGGCCACGACCCCCGCGGAGGCGATCGCCCAGCGCGCGCTGGAGGGCTTCACGCGCTCGCTCGGCAAGGAGCAGCGCCGCGGCGGCACCGCGCAGCTCGTTTATGTGGCGCCCGGCGCCGAGGATCAGCTCGCCGCGACCGTGCGCTTCCTGCTCTCGCCGCGCTCTGCCTACGTCTCGGGACAGGTCGTGCGCATCGCGCCGGCCGCGCCGCCGCCGGCGCTCGACTGGGAACGGCCGCTGAGCGGCAAGGTGGCGCTCGTCACAGGCGCCTCGCGCGGCATCGGCGCGGCGATCGCCGCCACGCTCGCCCGCGACGGCGCGCATGTGGTCGGCCTCGACGTGCCGGCGCTGCGAGACGACCTCGAAGCTGTGACGTGCGCGCTCGGCGGCTCTCGATCACGCTCGACATCACCGCCGAAGCGGCGCCCGCGGAGATCGCCGCGCAGCTGCGCGCCGCGCACGGCGGCGTCGACGTCGTCGTGCATAACGCGGGCATCACGCGCGACAAGACTCTCGGGCGCATGGACGCCGAGCGCTGGGACAGCGTGATCGACGTCAACCTGTGCGCGCGCGCAGCGGATCACCGACGCGCTATCGCAGAGGAGGCGCTGCGCAGGCGGCGGGCGCGTGGTCGGCGTGTCCTCGATCAGCGGGATCGCCGGCAACGCGGGCCAGAGCAACTACGCGACCTCCAAGGCCGGCGTGATCGGCTTCGTCGACGCCTATGCGCCGCTGCTCGCAAGCCGCGGCAGCGACGATCAACGCCGTCGCCCCCGGCTTCATCGAGACGCAGATGACGGCGAAGATGCCCTTTGCGCTGCGCGAAGCGGGCCGGCGCATGAACTCGCTCTCCCAAGGAGGGCTGCCGATCGACGTGGCCGAGACGATCGCCTGGCTCGCCTCGCCCGCCTCGGGCGGCGTCAACGGCAACGTGATCCGAGTCTGCGGGCAGAGCCTGCTGGGGGCGTAGGGCGCGATGAGCTACCACACGCGAGCTCACCGCCCCGCCGCACTGCTCGGGCTCTCGCTTGCGCGCCGCGCTCGCGCTCGTACCGGGCGCCTCCGCGCTGCCGTTTGTGGCCGGCGCCGGAACGAGATCCCCGACCTCGAGCTGACGCTGGCGCGCCGTCGGCTGGAGCCCGAGCGCCTCGCCGACTACGCGCGCGTCTGCGGCTTTACGGCTCGGCGCGAGCATGCCCGCGACCGCGCCGCACCTGCTCGCCTTCCCGCTGCACATGGCGCTGATGACCGACGGCTCCTTTCCCTTCGGCGCGGTCGGGCTCGTGCATCTCTCCAATCGCATCGCGCCGCACCGGCCGATCGGGCCGAGGAGGCACTCGACCTGCGCGTGCGCGCCACGCCGCTCCAGCCGCATCCGCAAAGGCCGGACGTTCACGATCCTCACCGAGGCCAGCGTCGGTGGCGAGGTCGTGTGGGAGGAGCACAGCACGATGCTGCGCCGCGGCGGCGGCGCGAGTGCGGGCGAGCCGGCGGCTCGAGGGCGCTACCGCCGCCTCAGCGCTCGCCGAGACGGCCGAGTGGCGCCTGCGCGAGGATCTCGGACGCCGCTACGGCAGCCGTCTCGGGCGATCGCAACCCGATCCACATGCACGCGCTCAGCGCCAAGGCTGTTCGGCTTCCCGCGGGCGATCGCGCACGGCATGTGGACGAAGGCGCGCTGCCTGGCCGCGCTGCAGTCCTCGCTTCCCCGACGCATACGCGGTCGAGGTGACTTCCGCAAGCCGATCCTCCTGCCCGGACGCGTGAGCTTCGCCGAGGCGCGCACCGAGGGGCAAGAGCTTCTTTGCGGTGCGCCGCGCAAGGACGAACTCGACCATCCATCTCGAAGGGACGGTGACGCCATGAGCGTTGACGGAGCGCAGCATGGGCCTCGGCCTGCGGACGCTGGGACGGATCGCGGGCTCGGATCTTGTCGACCGGCTCGGCGTGCGCAGGCCCGCCGAGCGGGTCCTCTACCGCGCGACCCGCGACGGCTTTCGCGCAGCGAGCTGCGGGCGGCCGCCGCTTCAAGGCGGCGAAAGCGCGGACGAGGCTCCCGCGCGGCTCAAGCCGGCAGCGAGCAGGGGCTGTTCGACCTCACCCCAACCGACGAGCAGCAGATGGTGCAGGAGAGCTTCCGGCCTTCGCCGCCGAGCAGATGCGCCCGGCGCGCCGGCGCAGCCGACGCCGCCGCGGCGGCGCCGCCAGAGCTGCTCGCGCAGATCGGCGAGCTCGGGCTGACGCATGCTCGGCGTGCCCGAAGAGCTCGGCGGCGCGGTCAGCGAGCGCTCGACCGTCACCTCGGTGCTCGCCACCGAGGCGCTCGCTCACGGCGACATGGGGCTCGCCGTGGCTGCGCTCGCGCCCGCATCCGTCGCGAGCGCGCTCAGCCTGTGGGGCGACGGCGATCAGCAGGCGACCTACCTGCCGGCGCTCGTCGGCGAGGACATTCCCGCCGCGGCGATCGCGCTGCACGAGCCGCGCGCGCTGTTCGATCCGCGCAAGCCCGCGACGATCGCGCGACCGGACGGCGGCGACTACGTGCTCTCGCGGCGTCAAGGCGCTCGTGCCGCTGGCCGCGGCAGCGCGAGCCTGCTGATCGTGGCTGCGCAGATCGCGGGTCGCGCCCGGGCCTGTTCCTGCTCGAGGCGGGCACGGGCGGCGTGCTCGTCAAGCCCACGCCGGGCATGGGCGTACGCGCCGGCGCGCATCGGCGAAGTGCTGCTCGAGGACGTGCGCGTGCCCGCCGGCGCCCTGCTCGGCGGCGGCGATCCGGACGTCTACGCCGAGTGCGTGCGGCGCGCGCGCCTGGCCTGGTGCGCGCTGGCGCGTGGGCACGGCACAGGCGGTGCTCGACTACGTGATCCCCTACGTCAACGACCGCGTTGCCTTCGGCGAGCCGATCAGCCACCGCCAGGCGGTCGCCTTCGCGATCTCGGACATCGCGATCGAGCTCGAAGGCATGCGCCTCTCGACGCTGCGCGCGGCGAGCCGCGCGGACGCCGGCAAGGACTTCGCCAAGGAGGTCGCGCTCGCGCGCAGGCTCTGTGCGCGAGAAGGGTGCGCAGATCGGCTCCGAAGGCGTGCAGCTGCTCGGCGGCCACGGCTACGTGACCGAGCACCCGGTCGAGCGCTGGTACCGCGACCTGCAGGCCGTGGGCGTCTTCGAGGGCGCCCTGCTCGTATGAGCCCGTCCGCGACGAACTGGAGAGCTGAGCGATGATCAACCTCGAAGTCCCCAAGAAATTTGTGCCGCTGGTGGCGCAGGCAAACCAGGTAGCCAAGGAGGTCTTCCGCCCGATCTCGCGCAAGTACGACGAAGCCGAGCACGAGTACCCGAAGGAGCTCGACATGCTCGCGGCGCTGATCGACGGCATGAACGACGGCAGCGAATCGGGTGGCGCGGGTGCGGCGGGCGTGCGCGGACACGCGGCGCGGATGAAGGCGTGCGCAACGGCTCGAACATGTCGACGGCGCTCGGCATCATGGAGCTCTGCTGGGGCGACGTCGGCCTGCTGCTCTCGATGCCGCGCCAGGGTCTCGGCAACAGCGCAATCGCCTCGGTCGCCAACGACGAGCAGAGCGAGCGCTTCAAGGGCATGTGGGCGGCGATGGCGATCACCGAGCCGGCGGCGGGCTCGGACTCGGCGGCGATCCGCACGACCGCGGTGCTCGATGAGCAGAGCGGCGACTACGTGCTCAACGGCGAGAAGATCTTCGTCACCTCCGGCGACCGTGCCGATCTGATCGTGGTGTGGGCCTCGCTCGACGCCTCGCTGGGGCGCGCCGCGATCAAGTCCTTCGTGGTGGAGCGCGACAACCCGGGATTGATCCTCGAGCGCCTCGAGCACAAGCTCGGCATCCGTGCCTCAGATACGGCGGACTTCCGCTTGGAGAACTGCCGCGTGCCGAAGGAGAACCTGCTGGGCTCACCCGACCGTCGACGTCAAGGGCGGCTTCGGCGGTGTGATGCAGACCTTCGACAACACGCGTCCGCTCGTCGCGGCGATGGCCGTCGGGCTGACACGCGCGTGCCTTGAGGAAACCCGCAGGCTGCTCGCCGAGGCCGGCGTCGACAGTCGACCCCGACGCGCCGCACCGCAGGTACAGAGCGCGGCGGCGGCAGAGATGCTCGACATGGAAGCCGACTACGAGGCCGCGCGGCTGCTCACGCTGCAAGCCTCCTGGATGGCCGACAACGACAAGCCGAACTCACTGCAGGCCTCGATGGCCAAGGCCAAGGCGGGACGCACCTGTGTGGCTGTGGCGATGCGCTGCGTGCGCCTCTGCGGTTCGCTCGGCTACGGGCAGGAGCTGCTGCTGGAGAAGTGGGCGCGCGACGCGAAGATCCTCGACCTGTTCGAGGGCACCCAGCAGATCCAGCTGTTGATCATCGCGCGACAGCTGTTGGGAAAGAGCTCGGCAGAGCTGCGTTAACGCGCTTACATCACAGCGATCTATCAGCGTCCTCGGAAGCCCCTCTCATGCGGCGCGTCCACCGTAGTAGGTCAACCCCGGGACACCCGGACGACCGAAAGGACACCATGTTCCGCTCAACCAAGAAAGTGCTAGCCGGTCTCGCAGCGCTTGCCGCACTTGCACTCGGCGGCTCGGCGATCGCCGGCGCAGCCACCTCTACGTCAACCTCAACGACAAGCGCGGCGCCGAGCACGTCGAGTGCCGCTACCGCGCCACCGTTCAACGGCCCTGCCCACGGCACGGCCGCACACGAGGAAGCGGAGAAAGTAGTGACAGGCGCTGCCGCCGAAAAAGCTCAGGCGGCTGCGGTCAAGTCTGTCGGCAGCGGTACGGCCGGTGCCGTCACGAGTGACTTCACCGGAAGCGGCTACGAGACAACCGTGACGAAGTCCGATGGCAGCAAGGTCGAGGTCCATCTCGACAGCTCCTACAGCGTGATGCAGGGTCACGGCGCCCCGCCGTCCGGCGGCGCTGCCGGCTGAGCTCGCAGGCCGCCCCAGCCTACCCGCATCCCGCCTCCCACGCGTGCCTTCCGTGCGCGTGGGAGTCGGTCCTCGCCGTGACACTGGACGGGCTAATGCTTGGCTGCGTGATCCTGCTTCACCCGCTCCTCAATGAGATTAAGGAACCGCGTATGCTGCCACCACGAGCTCTGCGGCCCCATGGCTGAGACGCAGAGCTCGTCAGTGGAGAGCCGACGCTACCTCGCTGATCTCATGGATTGTGGTACGTGATTTCTCCGTACGGCCCTACGTTTACTTTATATTCATTTGCGCCAAAGTTGTACGTTCCGTGACAGTAATACTGTGCTTCACCTGCTTTGTTTTTTCCAGATGCAGTGCATGAAGCCCGACTCGATGATCCGCCGTAATGGTTCTGCGCGTATTCCGACGCAGCCTGCTCAGCCTGTGCTTTGGTGTAAGCCAGTGCGGGCGCAGCCAAGATACTCGCGAACAGTGCAGCTACGACACTGAACATCAAAATTGCACGCTTCATGAAGCTCCTTTCGGTAGTACATGTCGTTGTGTTGCGACATATACCCCCTTGTTCGAGAATCTACCAACCCTCAAAAAAGTTTGGCAATCTAGGATCGGGCGCTTACGGGGCGAGGCGAAACGGCGGATAGCGATCTGTCACCAGCACGTGGGCGTAGGCGATCATCCGGTTGGTCCAGCGGCCGACGCCGACCAGGAAGTCGAACATCCCCGCGGGAAGCGGCCCGTGAATAGGATCGCGAACCAGGCTGCGATCACGACCTACCCTCAGGCCTCGCTGCGCTCAGACGCGCGGCCCGTGCGGGGAGCGGCAGCGGCGAAGGTGCACGCAGCTCGGGCGTGGCGGCCGGTTTCGCCGTAGCGGGGAGCTTCCCGAGGGCCGGCGGCTCTGGTGCACTCACCGTCGGAGAAGTCTCCTATGTGAGCCACAACACGCTCTACGTCACGAGCGGTCAAGGAAGCACGGTCAAGGTGACTGCGGCCACGGTAACCAAAGTGAGCGAGACGGTCTCGACGAGCGTGCACAGCATCCATCCGGGCGACACCGTGACGGTCACGGGCAGCCAGAACAAGAACGGCAGCATCACAGCCAGCTCGCTCAACATCAACGCGAGCGGGTCCGGCAGCGGCGGGGGTGGCTCGAGCGAATCGAGCGGCACCGGCGCGACTCAGCAGCTCTTTGGATCTGGCTAGGACACAACCCGACCGACAAGGAACCAGCGAATGTCAAACGAAACACACGCTGTCGCGCGACTCGCGGAGCGCGAGCGAACACGCCCGGTAACCGCGCTCGTGACGATCGTCGCGGCCGCTGTGCTCTTGGCCGCCTGTGGCGGCTCGAGCAAAAATCTGACGGTCACCAGCGCAAGCGCAACGAAACCCAGCGCCGCCAGGTTCGGCCGTTTCAAAATGCTCAGAACCTGCTTGCAGAAGCAGGGCATCAACCTCCCCTCAACGCCAGCGGTCGGAGGTGGACAGCCTGGCAGCGGCCCGCCACCGAGCGGTAGACCCCCCGGCGCACGTGCCGGCTTCAAACTGCCCGCCGGCACCTCACAGACGAAGTTTCGGGAAGCGATCAAAAAGTGCGGCGGCAGCAACCTCCCCGGCGGCGCGCGGCGCGGCCTCGACAGGACGACGCTCGCCCGATACTCGCAGTGCATGCGCGAAAACGGGGTAAAGCTGCCACCGGCCAACACAAACGGCAACGGCCCCGTGTTCAACACCAAAGGCATCGACACCGCGAGCGCAGCGTTCAAAAGCGCGCGAACAAAGTGTCAGAGCGCTCAAGGGAGCCTTCGGCGGCGGCCGTCCGCTGGCGAGCGGCCACGGCGTTCCCCCGCCGGAAGGTGGCGCCGGATCGCCACCCAGCGGCGAAGGTGCCGGCTGACAGCTAGCGGAGCCGTTGTCGGCATCTTTAGGCCCTCGGATTGCGCGCCGATACCTACCGCATGAGGTGGACGCTGCTCGCCATTTTTGGAGTTGTCCTAGTGGCGGTCGGAATCGTGGGTCTCGGGCACGAAATAGCCCACGGCGGCGATATCTGGCGCAAAGGCAACGGCGGAATTGCTCCGCTCGTCGTCGGGGGCTTCTGTGTGTGGCAAGGACTGGCGCAACATGCAAACGGTGTGAAAGACAAGCCGCTCTGGCCAACGCTGGCGTGGCTGACGGCTCTGCTTGCGATCGGCGTGGTGCTCTACCTGCTGGCGCCGCCGCTCGCCTTCCTCTACGCGGTTGTTGTAGGGATCATCATCAGGTTCTCGCTGATCGCGAGCTGGCTCGAGCGCGAGTGAAGCGAACTGCGGGCTACGCTGTGCGACATGCGGACGGTCACACATCGCGAGATGCGCAACCAGAGTGGAGAGATCCTGCGTCATGTCGCCGATGGGGAGACCATCCAAGTGACCAATCACGGCCAGGTCGCGGCTGTGATCGTTCCGCCGGGCACAGACGCGTTCGCGGGCCTCGTCTCTCGAGGTCAGGTGCGCGTAGCGCGAAACCCGCCGTCTAGCTTGCGGTCAATCCCTCGACGCAAGAGCACCACTGACAGTCAGGCGATCGTTGCAGACGTCCGTGGCCGCTGGTGACGATCAGCTACCTGGATACCTCGGCTGCGATGAAGCTCGTCCTCGACGAGCCCCAATCCAACACGCTGAGCGCCGATCTGTCCAGCCGCGATGACCGGCGACTTTTCTCCTCATGGTTGCTACACACCGAGATGCACTGCGCCGCAGGGCGCCACCCCCAAGATGTGGACCTCAAGGCCGTGCGCACGGTGCTCGATGCGGTGAGCCTGGTTGACCTCACGCGCGGGGATCTACTCGCAGCCGGCACCCACGCACCGCTGCGACCTAACGACGCCATCCACCTCGCCGTCGCGCTCAGAGTGGGCGCCGATGAGATCGTCACCTACGACGGAGAGCTTAGTGCGCAGGCTGCAGCGGCCGGGGTGACCGTACACTCGCCGGGAACCAGCGCGGATCCTTGACTGCGCGCGCCGACATGGACGCATCACGAAGGAGTTCCGCTGTCTGGCAACTCACCATGCGCGATCTCCAGATCGCGAAGGTTGAGGAGATCGCGTTCGCGACCAGCCATCATCTTCAGAGCAACCAGATCGCAAGCATCGACATCACGTATCGCGCGGACAACGTCATGACGTATCACAGAAAGCCGTAGCTTTGCAGGCGTTTCGCATCGTCTGTCACGCCGCCGAGCGGTCCTCGATTGCGGTGCAAGAAGCGCCTGGGTTACGTCCTGGCTCCACGAGCCGCCGAACGCGACGGCTCGTGGGTATATCGAGGTGCGCCTGGTTGGTCGTGTCTTAGGGGGCTGTTGTGCTGCGTCGCGAGATGGCGATGGCTCCGAGTCCGACGAGCAGGCCCAGCGCGGCGAGGACAAGCGCGGTGATAGTGAGGCCCTTGCTGGCGCCGCTACTCGCCTTCGCGACCGCGGGGGTGGGAGTCGCCGAGGCTGGCTGGCTTGGGCCGGTTTGGCCTGCGGTGGGTCCTGCCTCCTCTCCGGCGATGTCCTGGATTACGCCGCCTTTGGTTGTGATGTTGATTCTTGGTGCGGGGTGTTCTGCGTTCAGCGAGGGATCGATCCAGTGGACGACCTGTCCGTTGCTGTAGGTCTGGATCGTCTTGAATTCGAGCGCCTTGCCGGTAGCGCCCTGGGGGATAGCGAGCGACAGCGGGAAGTTGATGAACTGTCCGTTGTTGACTTGTCCGAGCGGCCCGGTCCAGGTCCACACGATCTGGGAGACATCGGAGTTGATCGTTTCGCCGCCTTCGGTGATCGGGGTGGCGAGCTTCGTTTCGATGACTTTCGCGGTCCATCCCGGCACGTTTTGGTAGTTGACGCCGATGAATCCTTGGGGGAACAGCGTGTCGAGCTTTGTGACGTGTGCGCCTTCCTGCTCGCCGGGGACCCTGACGTCGAGTGTGGCGAATGCTCCGGCTGGCACGGTGTTTGGGTGGATGCTGATGTGAGCGGCTGCGCTCGCGGGCGCTATCAGCACCGCGGCGGCGATGAGTGCGGCGAGCTTGTTGGCTTTCATGGTTCGCAATTTTCCTCCTGAGTAGGGAACGGGGATCTGGCTGCCCAGGGCGCCTCGCGGCGTCCGGTGATCGCGGAGCCGGGGCTTGTGGCAGCCAGAGGGTTTCGCTAGAGCTGTGCGCTCAGGGGTGGGGCACGGCCAGCGAGAGCGGTGGCGAGCAGCGCGCCGCCGCGTGGCATCAGGGTCTGCACTCGTCGGGATCGCGCTTGGGTGTTGCAGACGCGGGGGAGGCGTGTGGCGGTGATCAGCGCGAGGATCTTCTCGCCCGGGTAGCGCCCTAGCCACAACAGCACGAAGGCGAAGATGGCAGGGCTGAGGTAGGCAAGCCCAGCCGTCAGACCGGGGACGTGCGCTAGCGCGAGGAGCGCAAGCAGCGCTACCGCGACGGCCAGCGCGATGTTGAGGTGCGCGCGATCGCCGTGTCGGCTCATTCGATCGGGACTTTCACGGTGCGGTGGTACTCCGCGAATTCGGAGATGCGGTCGGTGAGCTGGATTTCCCAGCTGCCGCCGGGACTCAGCGCCGCAGAGCTGAGAACGTAGTGGCCTGGGCCTGCCGGGGTCGCTGTGAGCGTCAGCGGGCCGATCCGCTTGGATGGCAGGGCGGCCTTCACCGTCAGTTCCTTGGTGGCGGTGTACTGGGTGCCGGTCTTGGCGTCGATCAGGTAGAGATGGATGGCGTTCAACCCGACTTTCGCGGGTTCGACAGTCATCTCCAGCTCAGCCGGACCGATCGTGGTGTTCACCGAGAATGGCCCAGACGCGGCATCGATCGGCGGTACGTAGGAAACGAGCGCTGCGGTCACGCCTAGCACGGCAAGCATGATCGCGAGCTCGCCACGCAGTGTGCGACGTGCGAGCACCCCGGCCATGCCAGGCGACTCGCCAGTGCCAGCGATCCGCTTGAAGGCCGGGATCACCCGTTCGCGGTTGACCCATCCAAGCGCGATCAGCAAGAGCAGCAGCACGGTCTTAGCGATGATCAGTGCACCGTAGGTGCTGTGCAGCAGCGCATCGACGCTGCGCACATCGATGTACGCCTGTATCACGCCGGTCGCGGCGATAGCGATTACGGACGCCAACGCGAGCGGCGAGAACCGCATCAGTGTCGCTAGCAGTAGCCGGCTGCGCTGTGGCCGCTCGAGCTGGCGAGTCGCCGCGGGCACCACCAGCAGCAAACAGGCGATCCCACCAACCCACACGCTGGCCGCAAGAACGTGCAGCACATCAGCGGGAAAGAACAGCCAGGTCGGACTCTGGATGCTTGCGTGTCCGCCAAGCGCGGGTGTGAACGCCAAGTAGGCCGAGCCAAGCGTGATCGAGACCGCCAGCCAGCGCGGCACCGCGAGCGTCGCGACGCCCGCCTCGCGGTCAGCCAGGAGGCTATCCCCAACTGCATCTTGCGAGGTGCGCTGCCGGAGCGCCCTTGCGAGGGTGAGCAGTGCACCGAGCACAATCCAGTCGATCGCCCGGGCTCCCCATACCTCCCCGAACCGGCTTTCGAGAGTGCTCTGGAGCACTGTGCCTTTCAGCGATTGCCACAGCGACACGCCCGCGGCGCTCGCGCCTTGCAACAGCACGCCGAGCACACTCGCGACTAGCCCCATAGCCACCGCCACGATCAGCAGGTAGCGCATCCGCGCGGCGAACCTCCGCGACGCGGCCTGCCACTGCGGATCACCCACGGCGAGGGTCGCGAAGCCCGGCAGCCACGCGATGAGCACGAACGCCAGCGCACCAAGCAGCAGAGCGATCGAGAGGTAGTCCAGGCTCCGCACGACCTCGAACGCGATCCTTGTGACCTCGCCTGCCTCCGTGCGGCCGATCAGACCCGCGACAGTGAACCGCGGCGCTGCACCAGCATGGCCGATGCTGAACACCAGGCCGCCATAGACAATGTGCGTATCGGCCGAGATCACGCGGTAGGTCGCGGTGTAGGTGCCGTCAGGGAGACCCGGTTTCAACCCGACACCCATCCAGCGCTCATTGCCGCCCGGGTGAGATACGTCGAGGTTGTCGACCTGCGCGCCCCGCGCGTCATACACACGAACCGCACCCAGGGTCCCACCGACCGCCTGGTTGAACTCAAACACCACCTCCCTCGGCTGAGTCGCGACCGTCGCGCCGGACGCCGGCGAAGTCGCGAGCAGCTGCGCATGAGCAGACGCGGCCGGGGCACCCACAAGCAAGCCGGCGCCCATCAGCGCCAACGTCGCCAGCAGCATTCGCTGGCGCGACGGCCACCAACTCAACAGCGCTTCGTGCCAACCGCGCCGCACCTGCGCCTACCACGCCTCTCGAGGTGTCTCATCAGGCTCGTCATCCGACCGTTCATGCTCAGCGCCCGGCGGTCTGCTTGCCCGGCGGCGGCGGACGAACAACACAAACAGCAGAGCAAGCGCGATGGCAGCGACGAGCGCGACGATCGCCCCCGTTGGAGTCTTCGAGCCGCTCACGGGAGTCCAGAACAGCTCACCGTTGACCGCTCCCTTGCGTGCGCCGACCTGGATCGGGACCTGCCAGTCAAAGATCTTCGTGCGCTTCGCCTGATCCTTGACCTCGGGGGGTATCGCCGGGGACATCCAGTGGATGCGATGGTCGTGCCATTCAAGGCGTCCCGTGCGGTCAACGACCTTCCACCGCGGGACAGCGGACCGCGAAGCGGTCGCCGGGACCGTGACATTGCCGTAGAAGTTCTGGTTCAGGTAGTAGGCAGGCGAGTTCGTATTCAGCTCGACCGTGCCGTCTCCCAGCACCCGTCCGTAGGGTTCACCCTCATAGCCATACACGACCACCGTCTTTCCGCTGTGGTTGCTCAACTGCAACCGATCGGCGAATTCCAACACCTGCAAACGGACACCCGCGACGCTCGGCTGGACCGTCGTTACGTTGGAGCGATAGTGGAAGCTGCTCCCCTGATCGTTGATCGGGTTGTCCTGCTCAGCGACAGTGCTGCCCTGCGCATACGTCACGGACGGGCACGCCAACAACAACGCACCCAGCCCCGCGACAGCGAGACGACGAAACATTCAAAAGCTCCTCGCATACGTACATAGACCCATACAACGAGCACCCACCACGGACCCATCCTCGGGGCCGCCGGCGAATCCTCGTCAGCGACGCGAGCAGCCCGCCCGCAGCCGGCGCGGGTCAGCTCGCCAAGGTCACAGCAGGCGGCGGGCGCACCGCGAGCGAGCGAGCGATCAACAAGCCACCATGCGCCGCCACCAGCAGAACACCACGGCGCACGCGCGCAGAAGAGCGAGGGTGTGGCCAACGGACTTGCCGCCTACCACGCAGAGCGCTCAAGAGCCGCTCGCCCGGATAGCGCCGCACGAACAACGGGAGCGCAAGCGCCAACGCAGGCAACAAACACAAAATCGCTTCCAACACAGGGCCGCGAACCCTACTCCCCCCATTCCCTCTAGGACCCCCCTCCCTTACGACCGTTACAACGAGGTGCACCGCGCACTGGTGAGAGACCTGCAGCACGCGCGCCACGGCCGCCAGGGCACATCCTCGGCGACGAGAACCCGGGCCTGGGCGATGCGCATTCTCTCTCCCACGCTCGCAATGCTCCCAGGCGCTTAATTGCTCCCGCTCAGGACGACTTCAGAGCGCGTCGCTTGAGGGTCGAATCATGCTCGCTGCGCCGGGCGGCGCGGGGTGTTCCTGTCGATGCACGGTCAGCGGAAGAAGCGAGACTGGTGCTCTGTTCAACTGAACTATTCGTCTAAATGAGGGCCGAGGCCGCGTTTTCGCCGATAAAGTGCGGTGGGTCCCATGCCGCCGAAGCCCAGCAACCGGCAGCGATCTCAGCGTCCCCCTCGCGGGAGCACTGGCCCGGAACCTGCGACGGAGCGACGTGACGCTTCGCGAGGGCGCCCCAGCCGAGCGGCGCTCGAGCGAGCTGAGGAACTCGCGCAAACCGGCACTTGGGAGTGGGACCTCGATACCGATGTCCTGCTGTGGTCGGACAACATGTTTCGTCTTCTCGGTGTTGAGCCGGGTTCGGTCGCTCCAACCCCCGAGTACGTGATCGGGCGCGTACACCCAGACGACCGCGACCGTGTTGAGCGCGAGGTTGAAGCGGCCAGACTGGATGGGAGCCTGCCCGGTCCTGTCTATCGCACGATCTGGCCCGACGGCACGGTCCATTTCCTGCGCTCCTTTCCGGCTGTGGCGGACGAGCACGAGGGTCGTCCGCGCCGTCTCGTCGGTGCAGTCCAGGACGTGACAACTCTTTCGGAGTCGCAGCAGCACACAGCCGAGTCGTTGACACTCATGGAGACACTCCAGCAGGCCGCGCCGGTCGGCTTTGCCTTTGTCGATCGCGATTGCCGCATCGTTCGAATCAACGAGAAGCTTGCCGAAGTCAACGGAGCTCCGCCGCATGAGCACATCGGCCGGACCATCGCCGAAATGGTCCCAGACGTGTGGGCCCAAATGGAGCACGTGTACCGTCGCGTACTGGAAACCGGCGAGCCCGCGACGAACATTGAGGTCGAGCGTCAGACGCATGGAGAGCCCGGCTTTCAGTACTGGCTTGCGAGCTATTACCCGGTTCGGGTCGGTGGGGACGTGCTCGGGCTCGGCGTCATAGTGACCGACGTCACTGAGCGCCAGGAAGCGGAGCACTTTCGCGCCGCCGTGATGGACACCATGGTGGAGGGGCTCTACGCACTCGATGACCAAGGTCGCCTGACGTTCATGAACTCGGCAGCTTCGAAGCTCCTCGGCTGGAGCGAGGAAGAACTGTTTGGGAAGTCGGTGCACGCTGCCATCCATTTCCAGCATGCGGACGGATCGCCTTACCCGGAGGCTGAATGTGAGTTGTTGAAGGTCAGGGTGCAAGGCCGGCCCGTGCGCATGACGCATGACGCGTTTACCCGCAAGGACGGCACGATCTTCCCCGTCGCCTACTCGGCAGCGCCCCTGATGAGCGGGACGCACGTTCGTGGAGTCGTCGTCGTGTTTCGCGACACCAGCCTCGAGCATGCCGAGGAGGGCCGAGCCAGGCGCGAGCTGGACACGCTCGCCTGGGTTGGTCGCATCCAGGACGCGCTCGACCACGGCCGGTTTGTCCTCTACTCACAGCCGATCGTTCCCCTCGCAGGGGGCCAGCCCAGCCAAGAGCTGCTACTGCGTATGCGTGGACAGGACGGCGAGATCATCGCGCCCGGGAGTTTCCTGCCAGTGGCTGAGAAGTACGGGCAAATCGGCGAGATCGACCGCTGGGTAATCGGCGAAGCGATCCGTTTGGCCGCCGGCGGCCTGCGCGTCGAGGCGAACCTCTCGGCAGCATCGATCGGCAACCTCGATCTGCTGTCTTTGATCGAGCGACAACTGCGCACTGCTGGCGCTGATCCATCAAATCTCATCTTCGAGATCACAGAGACGGCGCTAATGGAGGACGTCGAGGCCGGCACGGCGTTCGCGCATGGGCTGGCTGGGATCGGGTGTCAGCTCGCTCTCGATGACTTCGGCACAGGGTTTGGCAGCTTCACCTACCTGAAGACGGTTCCAGTCGCCTACTTGAAGATCGACATCGACTTCGTGCGGGACCTAGCGTCCAATCCGGCCAACCAGCACCTGGTCAGGGCAATCGTGGGGCTGGCCGACGGCTTTGGCTATAAGACGATCGCCGAGGGAGTAGAGGACGCCGAGACGCTCACCCTTCTCACCGACTACGGCGTCACCTTCGCTCAGGGGTTCTACCTCGGACGTCCGGCACCGATCGAGGGAGCCTAGAGGGGCCGGAGTTC
This sequence comes from uncultured Solirubrobacterales bacterium, assembly GCA_963785435.1. GTDB lineage: Bacteria > Actinomycetota > Thermoleophilia > Solirubrobacterales > Solirubrobacteraceae > Palsa-744. The sequence continues at coordinate 241,516 of CAWAVE010000005.1, read as the reverse complement.
CGCTTCCGCGTGGTTGAACGTGTCGGCCTCGGCGCTTCGCTTCCGCTTCCACTACAGAGCCGGCTCACAATAACGAATTGTGCGACGCCTACTCAGCCTGTCTCAACAAGCGTGGCTCGCGGGGGCCGTCCGCGTGCCCATCCGGCACAAGTTCCACGAAGTGGCAGTGATACGTGTCAGTGTATGCCGTTGTCTTGCCAAGCCCCGGGCGACGCGTCGTAGGTGAGCGAGACCCGAAACGCGCCACCTTCGCGGACCTCGAACTCGTGAACGTGACTCGTCATGCCATTGGGGTACCCTCCACGCCTCGACCGCATCAAGAAGCGCGATATAGGGCCGGCACGCAGGTGGGCTCGCCGGGTCGGCTGTAGCACCTCTAGCACCAAGACCGTTCATCACGGCCAGCGGCAACTTGCGCTACTGGCGGAAAACGGGCGCGAGCAAACACGTACGCGCTTGGTGCTCCTGCCCCGTCCATGCAGACCCGCGGCGCACCGGGAGTGAGATGCTCGCAGTTGCAAAGGAGGCATCGCCACCGAGACCTGGGGGATACTGGCTATCGACGTTCGCAGCGCAACATGGACATCTTCAGTCGAAGGTGCCGCGGCTGTTACCACGGACGCGGAAACCGCCGGAACACGCTCAACCCACTGCCCGAAGGGATACGCCGATGACACCACAAAACCCTACATCCGATACTGCGACTGCCGAGCCTGTCGCAACGAAGCCGCCGAACCCGGAAAAGACACGACACCATCTCGCTAAGGCGGTCCGCCTCAGCCCGTCTGAGATCAGACACGCAATGAGCGAGGTGGAGGGCTTCAACGCCAAGCTCGCCGTCATCATCACTCACGCCGTTGGGTCGATGGCAATGGCGTACATCTTTTGCGTGATCGCCCTGACGAGCCTTCCCGCCATCCTGATTCAGGCGGGCGTGCTGACCAACAGTGATGTGCCCAAGTTCCTCACGAAGCCTGGGCTCATCCTGGTCGTAGCGTGGATCGCGCAGACCTTCATCCAGCTCGTCCTCCTCTCGATCATCATGGTCGGCCAGGACGTCCAGTCGATCGCCGCCGACGCCCGCTCGGAAAACACGTTCAAGGACACCCAGGCGATCCTCGATGCAATGAACACCGAAACCGAGGGCGGTCTAAGGACGATCCTCGAAGCGATCCAAGCGCAGGCTAAACCCATTCAGCAAGCAGGCTCCAACAGGGTCGCTGGATGAGACGGATCGCGAGCCAAGCGAAGCAAAGCTCGTTTGACTGGCGCGGCGGGTCAACATACGATCACAGTCACGGCACTTGACGAACGTGGTGGGAAGATCTCGAGCCGGGAAACCGTTCAGACCCCGCCTCATCTCGGTATCGGGCCAACAAGCTCGTCGCTAACCCCTGGCGCCGGTCCCGGCGAGAGGAGGGCGAGAAGCGGACTCGAACCGCCGACACCTTGATTTTCAGGGGCGGGCGTTCGTCACCTGCTCGCGCGCGGCGGGCACGAGGTGCTTGGCACAGACCTTGTGACCCCGGTTCGCTTCGTCGTGTGCTGGACCAGGGGACGGCAGCCTCGACGGTGGCAGGCATCGCCACCGCCATGGCGTGCACGTCGTCAACCTCACGCGGGCGGATCATGCACGACACGGCCGAGACGCCTGATCCTGCAGCAGTGCGGTGGGCGGCACCTGCGATGTAGGCTCAGAAGCACATGGCGGTTGCATATATCATCCTAGCCCATCGCAACCCTGAGCAGGTCGCTCGCTTGGTGGGCCGTCTGAGCAGCTCCGAGGATGTCGTCTACGTTCACGTCGACCGCAAGTCCAACCTCGCGTCGTTTCATGAGGCATTTGCCAAGCTTCCCCGCCCGCCCGTTGTACTGCGTCGGCGAGTCAGGGTGTATTGGGCCAGCTACAGCCATATCAGGGCCACGATGCTCGGGATCCGCACCGCGCTGCGCTCAGAGCGGCGCTTCTCTCATCTGGTGCTGCTTACCGGTCAGGACTATCCGATCCGTTCAACCGCGGAGATCCAGACCTTCTTCGCCAGCGCCAAAGGGTGCTCATACATCAGTTGGTCAGCCGGCACGGGCCGCGAGGTGCTCGACAGCGAGCGACCGGGCAACGCGGTCTGGATCTGGTCGGGGGAGATGTGGCCACTGAACTGGTGGCACGTGTCATTGGGCGATCGGTGGTGGCACCTCCAGCCCCGAGTCCGACGTCGGATTCCGCGTGGGCTCACGCCTTATCAGGGACTGGCTTACTGGGCCATCACACCTGATGCGGCGGCGTACTGCCTGCAGACGGTGCGCCGTCGTCCCATACTGCGCTGGTTTTTCACCTTTGTCTTCATCCCAGATGAGAATCTCTTTCAGATGCTCCTGCTGGCCTCGCCCCTGCGCGACACGCTCGTCAACGAGGATTTGCGATTCATGAACTGGGACGGCTACCATCCGAAGACTCTGCGGACCGACGACCTCGACAGCATGCGCGCGTCGGGCAAGCTGTTCGCGCGGAAGTTCGACATCGACGTGGACGCCGAGGTGCTCGACGACCTGGATCGCGGCTCGACCTCATCGCGGCCGCTTAAGGCGGGATCGACCCTCGAGGAAGGTCAAGGCGTAGGCGTTCCGGGAGGTCACGGAGAAATATGGACGCGTCGTCCAGATTCGAGCGTAGGCCAAGAGAGCCAGAGAGGGCCTCGAACCCCTGAGCTCCTTTAGGAGACCCGATCCCGGGTGTCGCGGGGTGTCGTAGAGACGCTAAACATGGCAGAGCAAACGGGTCCGCACAACCACTCTACGGTGGGAACCGCGCCCTGACCCCCACAGCTAAGTAACTCACCTACTCCCGACGATCGCGATAAATGCTAGCTACGACAGAGGTCGTTCACCAGGTTCGGCTGGCTGCTCTCGGAAGTCGAGCGGCATAGATCGATGAGCTTCCGACGATGCCCGGGGCGAGCCCGCCGACGACGGTTCTGGATGCGATCCAGAAGACCATGTTTGCTGTATGCGTGGAGTATCCGAAGACGCCGTGGGAGAACCGTTGAGTGAGGGGTTGGGGCAGGCTAGGCGTTGCTTGCCGGGGGGTGCATCCTGACGGTGCATCCTGACGCGGCCACACTCCACCTACTATATATCGCCCCATTCTTTCCCGGATTTCAGCGTGAATTCGCCAGTGCCCGTAAAGGTGGCTTCTTCGCCTCCAACCGTCAACCTTGTGCCGGTGCTTTTTCCGAATTCCCATTTGTGGGCTTTGGCGGCTATCGATGAATCGATCTTCGCGACGAGGATGCCGGCTACTTCCAAACTAACTACGTTGGCGCAGGCTTTTTCCCCAGCCTTCAAATAGGAGTGGGACAAATTCCGCTTCTTTTTCCCGGAGATTTTGCTTTCCCCGACGAACGAGACTTTATTGCATTCGACCGTGATACCGGCCCCTGTCACTGACTGACTGGGTCTGCACAGACCCCGAACCGCCCCATCTCCCGCTCTCGGGACGCGACGCACTCTGAGTCCAGGGCGGCGAGCACACCGCTTGACCGGTTCGCCGCGTTGGCGTGACGGGCGGGGCCACGCTGGGCGGGATCGGAGCCCGAGTGATCTTCGGTGCGTTCGTTCTCTACACAGCAGCATTTTCTACCTCCAACGCGAGTTCGGTGAGGCTGATCCCAAGGGCACTGGCGATACGTCTGACGGTCGTCCAGCACGGGTTTGCCTGACAGCGCTCGATCCTCGCGAGTGCCGTGACCGTGATGCCGGCCCGTGAGGCGAGATCTTCCTGAGTGTCGCCACGAGCAAGCCGCAAATGGCGTAGCGCATAGGCCAGCGTCGGGTCTGTCGAGTTCGGCGTGCGCATGCTCGCTCCATTGGCTATTTGGGCGCTGTACGTGTCCTGCTATCAGCACGGTACCCAGCGTGCGCGCCCGGACGGGAGGTGCGACAGCCTTTGTGTAAGGTCCGCGACAACGCTTGGGTCTACACCCAGAACCGGTCCCTGCGTGAGCTCCTCGCCGCAGGAGAAATCAAGTACCTACGCACCAGGTCCTACCGGCCCCAGACCAATGGGAAGGTGAAGCGCTACCTGCCTAGCCTTTGTACTGCGTGTGGCGAGGACCTGCGCTCCCCTGGCACAGGCAGACCCCCACGAGGTCATCGATCTTGATGCCCAGGGGGTCCCGCGAGGATCGCCAGGGTAGACGCGGCTCGACTGAAGCCTGCTCAATTTTCCCGATCTCGGTGCGATGCAGCCGGGTAATGTCGGCGAGCTGCTCCTGAGAGAGCCCGCTGTCCGCAACAGCGCGGAGGCGCTGGACATTGGCGGCTAAGCCTCTGAGATAGGCCGACCGCTCGGCCTCGTAGTGATCATTTGTTGTTCATCGCCTGACTATCTGCGCTGGAAGTCGATCTGTAAACAGATGAACAACGGTCGATTTTTCTACCCCCTCGAGAGCTTGCGGTCAGTCCGAATGGATCTGGCCAGGGCGTTTGCCTCTCGTGATGCGGCGTAGGACGACGCACTTGACCTGCCTCGTGCCTGTTAGGTAGCGCGAGCACGACGGGTCTTGGGTGCTGACCCTCACCCAATCGAGGTGGACTTAGAGCGTGTGCTCGCTCGGCTCGAGCAGGCGTCTGATCGCCGGCGACCCGCTACGGTCGTTGGGTGAGCGCGTCAAGGCGCCAACCGAGCGAGCAGTGTTGTAGTCATTTGCAGGGCTTTTTTTAGTGGCGAGAGGCGGACTCGAACCGCCGACACCTCGATTTTCAGCCGTGTGCCCACCAAACTCACCGCCGTGCTGATCCTAGCGAAAAGCCCCACGTTTACGGGCATTTTGCGGTGCCTCAGCGGAGGCGGACGGCGATGCCACCCGCCGAGATACCGCCGGTTGCCCGCGGTTGCCGGCGGGTTCTGGACAACGGCTAGGGGTCGTTGTCCAAAACCCATGCGACCCCGGCGGGACGATGGCGAGAGGCGGACTCGAACCGCCGACACCTCGATTTTCAGTGGTGGGGCGACCAACCCGACCGCCCTGCGGGGGCTAGCTGAAAGGCCCGTGTTCGCGGGCATTTCGCGTGACCTCCGGGCGGCAGTTGTGGGCCGCGTCGTCCGCAGAGATACCGCCGGATACCGGTGGATGCCGGGGGGTTGGGCCTACGGGCGGGGTCCGTCGGCCCAAACCCGAAAGCACTTCCCTCACGGCGCTGATCGCCGGGCCAGAGAAGTAGCCGCCGTGGCGGCGAACTTTGACTATGGTCTCGGCGCAACGTGGCTTCTAGCCCAATGGTCAGACGGATTCCACTCTGGAGTACGCTGCTCGTACTGTGGCGGAGGAGATCGATCTTCGGGCTGCGCTGAATGCTGTGTCGGACGTGATCCAGAACAGGCCGCGTCCCCTGCGCGAGTTCGACCAGATCTACATGAAGGCCGGCGACATGGTTATGCAGAGCGAGTTCATCGCGCGTTGGGCCGACGGCAAGCGTCTTGCGTTTATTGGCGACGGCGACGCGATCAGCGTCTGCGTCGTGTACCTGAAGGCCCGGGGCATCCTTCCCTATGGTCCCGCGCACGTGACCGTGTTCGACTTCGACGAACGGATATGCAACGCGGTCACGCGCTTCGCTGATCAGGAGCGCCTCGAGAATCTCGATGCGCAGCTGTACAACTGCCTCGATGCATTCCCGGCCTGCTCGCAGTTCGAAGCCTTCTACACCAATCCGCCATGGGGAGCGAGCAACCACGGCGAGAGTGTCAACGTGTTCATGCAGCGCGGCATGGAGGCCGTCGGGTTCGTGGGGGATGGTGCTGTCGTAGTGGCCGACGACCCAACGCTCGAGTGGCCTTCCCGCGTCTTGGCCAACCTGCAGCGCGCTGCCCTGGACGCCGGCTTCTACGTGCAGAGGATGATGACCCAGGTACACAGTTACCATCTCGATGACGCCCCCAACCTGCGCTCTTGCAACGTGCTCGTCCGCTCTGTCGGCAGCGAGAAACAGAGCCCCGTGGTAAGCGAGCCGATCAACGACGCCGAGCGGCTGGAGCACTTCTATGGCCGCGGCGCAGCACCGAAGGTCCGCTACGTGCGCGAGCTTGTTCGGCTGGATTACGGTAAGGCCAACGAGAACGAGTACGAGGTCGAGGCTTTGGAGGACACGCAGTGAGCGACATCATCAAGCCGGGAGCGGGCGTGCTTTACATGAAGGTCGGGACTCATGCCAACGAGCCCCTCGACGCGATCATCGAGCGCAAGCAAGCCGAGATCGACGCGGCTGGCTTCGCGCTGTGGGGTTACGGCGGCAACACCTGCCACCCCACGACGATGGTGCAGCCGTTCGCTCGCGACTTCGAGGTGCGTGGCGAGACGATCCACCTCGTGATGCACCCCATGGTCTCCAACCACTTCGCCGTTACCGCTCGGGCTGACGAGATGTCGAAGGATGGTCAGGAGTGGACTCCAATCCCCGACCCGATCAACGTGCTGGGTTCGCGCTACGCCCTGGCGATCGCCACGCTCGAGCCTGTCGAGTTTGCGCTCCCGCTTTCTCAGACGCGCGTTGCTCTCGGCAACAGCCGCGGCCGGCGTGGCGATGAATACATTCAGGGGCGAGTTGACAAGGCCATATTTGAAGTCGTCGATGAGCCGAGGGACGACGATGGGGCCGAGCGGGAGGCCGAGCAGATCGGGCTCGTAGCCGAGCTGGTCAAGCCGTTTGCGGTGTTCGTCCGGGCGTGAGCCGCGTCAGCTACGGCTCGAGGACGCGCTGAGCGTTTTCACGCAGCGCGGCGATGTAGCTCTCCAGGCCGTCGCGGTCCAGCGCCGCTCCGTGCGGCGGCGGGGAGAAGCAGCGGAAGCAGATGCTGAGGGCCTTGTCGACATGCGGCTCGGCGCAGATGGCGCGCGCAAGCGCGTCTGCGCCAGCGCCGTCGATGCATCGGGCGACGATCTGCTCCACGCATCGCAGCCGCCCGCGCAGCGCGTCAAGATCCGAGAGTTCATCGAGTAGCGCCTCGAAACCCTTGATGGCGCGCTTGTCACCTGTCTCCAGCACGGCGATGCCGCGAGCGATGATCATCGCTGCCAGCTGGCTCTCTCCGGCGTCGAGCTCGAGGCCGCGACGCTGTGCGGTCGTCTCGATGGTCGTCGCGATAGCCAGCTCATCGTCCGTGGGCTCTAGTACCGCGCTGCGGGCGATGAGCTCGAGTGCGGCGCTCCGAGCAGAGTCGCGGTCGCCAGAAAGCGCGATTCGGTCCATGCGCTTGGCGACGACGTACCGCGCGGCGCCGAGAACGCCGAGCGAGCGAGACGCATCAAGCTCGGAGGCTAGGCCGTAGCAGGCAGCCTTGATCAACACGTCGTTGTCGACGGCCACGTCGGGTAGGTACGTCTGTGGACTATTCAACCGCGCCTAGCTCCAGCACGTCTTCGAGAAAGTCGGAGGCGTCAGTCGTGGACTGATCAAGCGCGAGCTGGGTGCGTGCGAAGGAGTTGATTGCCAGCCAGACGGGGGCAGGGGCGCCGTAGATGCCTTTCAGCGAGCCGTTTGCGACGGCCCACAAGCCTGTGGAGTAGCCGAAGCAGAGCGCGAGGGTCCCCGGCTCGATGCCTAGTTCCTGAGCGGACGACAGTGCTACGCGCGCGAGCTCACTAGCCGACGCTGCGCCGTCGCTCGAGACGACGTTCGGGGTGGGACGACCGGTCAGAAGCTCAAGCGCCCAAGCATCGGCAGCCCGCTCCTCGTCGTCGTTGTCCTTGGCAGGCTGCCCGCCGCCGTCGTCGAAGTCGACGAGCGCCTGGTCGGCGTCGATGTGGGCCAGCGCGATGTGGGCAAGCTCGTGAGCTAGATAGAAGGCGATCCACGCCGGATACATCGCGTCCTTGGCAAGCAGGACGAAGCTCTGCGCGCCAATCCGGACGGTCATGGCTGCCATGCGCTTCTGCGGCCAGGGGAAGATCCGGAGGTACACGACTGGGATACCGACGCTCCAGCTCAGGGCGACGAGATTGTCCAACGTCACATAAGGCCGCTCCCTGCCGAGCAGCCGCGCGCGAAGATCGCTGGCTCCCTGACCCGCGAGGTCGACCTGGGGCGGGGCAACCGCAGACGCCAACGCGATGGCGACCGCGCGCCCGAAGGACGCGATACCGGCCTGCTCAAGCGCGTCCTCGCTGGCGAGGTGCTTGAAGCGTGCCTCCTCATGCCAGAGGAAGCGCGGTTCGTCGTCGTCGGCGAGCAACGAGCCTGGGTCGAGCCCGAGCCTGCGGGCGACGCCGAAGCGAAGCTCGGCTCGTGCCGATAGCGAGACCTCGGCGTCATCGCTCCACCAGCGCGGCCAAGCAGCCTTGATCGCCGGGTCGGATATACCAAGGTTCTTCAGCCTGGTGCGGAGCTGCGCGGCGCTGTCGATGGTCGTTCCTCGCTATCTGCTAGGTCAGGCCAGAGCCGGCCGGAGGCGTCGATCAGCTCGGCGAGCGCTGCTGCATGCCTCTCGGAACCGTCCCATGTCCGGCGCACTGCCGCGATGAGGTTCGCCGGAGCGCCTTCGACCGGAACAGTCTGTGACTGAATATAACTGCATAGCCGGAGGTAGGCTCCCCCTGAGCGCTGCGGCTGGCGGCGCAGGGTTCGCGAAACAGTCGCCTGGCTGACTTCTGCGGCTTCAGCGACATCCGCCTGCGTGAGCCGACGGTCGCGCATTAGGCCCTCAAGCCTCCGTCCGAATTGCATGATAAATGAATGGTAATGCATAACCTTAATTTGGCCACGTTGCCAATCGCATTTTGCTGGACGCGCTTCGGCCCCGAGGCTGGTGAGTCATTCAGCGACATCCTTGACCGCAAGGACGCGGAGCGTGAGGCGGGTAGCGGGGTCTTCTACTGGGGAATAGGGTCCGCCGTTGGGCCGGCTCTCGAGGCGCTGGTGGAACGTGTCGATGAGCCCGAGGTGCTGTTCAGCCCGATCGCGAGTGCTCCGCGTCGCGTGGATGTGAGTCCCGAACACGTTGTGCGCTGGTCGGCGGGCGAGGGGCTGTCCGGGGACTCGATGCTCCTTCCAGAGCACGCCTCTGTCACGAGTCGGTGGGATCCCGAACGGCCTGGCGCTGCGCGCTACGCGTTGGTCTGCCGCAGCGACGAGCCACTACGTCTCGAGGACCACGGTGAGCTTCGCTTCGGGTCGCTTCGAAACCTCCGCAGCGGCGCGCCCATCGGCGCATCGCAGGTCACGGCTGTCGTGCGCCGGGAATCGGCCCGGCCGGATTGTGGCCGCGCTTACCGCGTTGCGTTGCGCGCGTCGTTGGTGAGGCCGTACGTACTCCGCCTCTCGGCGCCCGAGTTGATCGATTGGAGGACGGAGCCATGCAGGCCCTGTCGCTCGCGCTCTGACCAGCGACCGCCCCTCCGACATGCTTATCCAGGGGCGCGGGAACGAGCGTGATCGTTTGTGCGGTTCACGCTCATGCAATGGACTCCGCGTCGGCTTTCGCGTTGGCAATAATTCCCGCGCTGGTGATACGTTCGACTCCACGCATTGACTAGCACGCAGGGCGAGAAACCCAGCGAAGCGATGGCGAGAGGCGGACTCGAACCGCCGACACCTCGATTTTCAGCCGTGGGGCTAACCAACCTGGCTCCGCATCCGGGAGCTAGCAAAAGGCGAGTGTTTGCAGGTATGTTGGCTTGCGTACGGCGACAGTTTGAGAACCGTGCCGCTTATCGAGAGACCCTCGGATACCCTCTGATTCCTGGGGTTTGGGCCAACGGGCGGTGGTCGTCGGCCCAAACCCGAGTCTGGGGCGAGATCCCGCTCGCCGCTGGAGTCTCTCCTGCCTGACCGTCAGTCCTGCAACGCCACAGCCGGTGAGACACCGGCGGCGAGATAGCCGGGAATCGCAATCACCACAATCGCACCCGCGGTGAGGAGCAGGATGCTGAGAAGCGAAGACAGCGCCGCTACGGAGTAGACGACGGGGAAGTTGATGACGTTCGCCAGCGCGCGGTCGAGCAGCTGCTGACCGTAGAGCCCGAAGAGCGCGCCGCACAGACCGCCCACCACGAGCAGCATCAAGCTCTCGAGCAGCGTGGTGTACCACAGCTCGACTCGGGCAAAGCCCTCGAGCTTGAGCTTTGCCAGCCGGGGGCGTCGCTGCCAGAGCATGCTGCCCATTGCCGCCGCCATTGCGAGGACCGCGACCACGAGGATGAGGGTCGCTATCTGTGTGAGGCGCTGCAGTCCCTGGCGGCTTAGGGCGTTCTGTTCGCCGGCACGGGCGCGGGCGGTCTGGACCAGCAGCCCAGAGCTGGGTCCGAGCGCCGCCCGGATCTCGCCCGAGACAGTCGCGGCGTTGGCGCCAGTTGCAAGCAGGATGTTGTACGCGGAAGCGTCCGTGCTGCCCCAGGCGTGGGCGTAGTCGCCTGCGTTCATGATCACCGCGCCGGATGCCCAGCCGATGTTCGTGGTGAGCGCTGCGATGCGCAGCGTTGTCCGGCGGGGTGAGGGAATCGTCACGGTCTCACCGATATGCAGATGATGTTCTGAGGCGAGCGCCTGCGAGAGCGCCACCCAGCCCCCCGCGCGCAGGCGAGCGCTCGCCGCCGGCACGGAGTCGGTCAGCGTCTGCGAGGGCGGGAGCAGCGGCACGGCCTGTGTCGGCGGGGCGATGACCCACACGCGCCGTTCACCCCAATCGAGCAGGCCGCCTCGATACACGCGTACGGCGCGCACGCCGGGCAACACCGCGAGCTCGCGCGACCGGCCGATCGCGAAGGGTGCGGTACGCAAGAGGTTGTAGGCCCCCGGCGGGGAGACCCACAGGTCGGTGAAGGAGTTCTGATCGTGCGAGGCGTTCTCGAGCCCCGCGAGTAGATCGTTGTGCGCACCATGGATAGCAACCGCGCCGAACACGGCGATGGCGCCTGTTGCCGCCACCGCGATCGCTCGCCTGCGACCCGCGGCCAGCTCCATCGCCGCGACGTGTGCCACCGCACCGGTGAGGCGGCGCGCGATCGTACCGAGGAGCGCAAGCGCACCGTCGAGTGCGAGCGGGAGCACGAGGCCGAGAGCAGCGATCAGCAACACCATGCCGAGGATCGCCTGACGCGGGAAAAGGAGCAGGATCGCCGTAGCGCCACCGAGGCATAGAGTCCCCGTGAGGGCACTCCCCGTCCGACCCGCGGCGCCAGCGGTCGCGCGTCTGGGCGCGATAGCGGCGAGCGGATCACGAGAGAGGATCTCCCTGAGCGGACTCAACACCGCGATGAGCGCCGCGAGCATCCCACCGCCGGCGGCCAGCACGAAGCTCTGCCAACCCACCACGCGAGTGCTACCCACGGTGAAGGCCGATCCTAGGTATCCGGGATTCGCGTGGAACAGGTGAATGGAGAGCTCCTCGCCGAGGAGCAGGCCGAGCAGACAGGCGGCTATCCCCAAGACGAGCGCATCGACGAGCAGGATCAGGATGACGCTGCCCGGCGGGTAGCCGTCGCGACGCAGGTCGGCGATTAGCCGGCGCCGTTGCGCCACCGTGAGGAGCATCGCGTTGAACGCGAGCAGGAAACCAACCAGGGCGCTGATCACGGCAAAGAGCGCGGTCGACTGGTTGCTCGCGGAGGCGGCCTTGGCGAACAGCCTTTCGTCATAGCTGGCGCTCTGCACGTCCAGGCGCCCGGCTGCGACCCGCAGCAAGCTCGCGCGCACCACGCTCGACATCCCGGCTGCGGGCTGGACGAGGATGCGACTGAGACGACCACGAAGCCCAGCCAGTTCCTGGGCGAAGAACAGGGGCGCGACGACGATCGGGCTGACGACCAGGCCGCCGATCTGCCGCTTGTGCAGCTGCTCATAGAGCGGGGCTCGCTCGCTGCGGCCGTAGAGCTGCAACGTGACTTCGCGCCCGAAGCGCGTTACGCCCAGAGAACTCGCCAGTGGCGCCGGGAGCAGGACCGCACCGATGCCGGCAAAGGGTTCCAAGTCGCTGTGGCGCACGAGCGCGCCGCCGAGCGCCCTGAGGCTCGCATCGGCACCGATCAGCTCGACCGAGCTGCTGCCTTTCGGCCCACTTGCGCTCGCGCTCGCTTCGAGCAGCGCAGCGGCAACACGTACACCGCGAATGTGGCGAACGCTGCCGAGCAGAGCTTCGGGCATTCCGTGGGGGTCGCGTGCCAGCAGTTGCAGTGAGGCGCGGCCGGTGATGCCGTGGGAGAACTGGGCCACGGAGCTCGAGAGGCTCTGGCTGGAGACCTGGGAGGCGAACAGGAGGGCGACGCCGGCAGCGATGCCGAGGATCGCGAAGAGCTCCTGTACGAGACGGGCGCGAACGCGGATGCGATAGAGGTGCGCGATGTTGCCCATCCCCACGTCGGCTCCCCTCCCGCGATCTAGGCTGCGCCAGGGGTAAAGGCGCCTGGCGACATGCCGGGGCGATCGGTGAGCTTGCCGTCGGTGAGCGCGAAGACCCGGTCGGCATAGCCCGCGGCCAGCGGGTCGTGGCTGACGAGGACCACTGCCACGTTGCGCTCGCGGCACAGTCCGCGCAGCAGCTCGAGGACTTCGCGGCTGCGCTGGCTGTCGAGGCTGCCCGTGGGCTCGTCGGCGAGCAGCAGGCTCGGATCGGTCGAGAGGGCGCGGGCGATCATGACGCGCTGACGCTCACCCATCGAGAGGGTCTCGGCGCGGTGGCCGAGACGCTCACCGAGGCCGAGGCGCTCGAGCAGGGGGGATATCTGCCTATGCGCCTCGCGCCAGCGCATGCTCTTCAACAGCTTCAGGACCGCGTTGTCGATCGCGCTGACCCCGGGGAGAAGATCGAAGTTCTGCCTGATGAAGCCCAGCTCGGAGAGCCTGAAATGCGAGGCCTCACGCTCGCTGAGAGAGGAGACGTTTCGCCCGTCGATTGTGATGCTGCCGGCCGTGGGGCGCAGCAGCGTGGCGATCATCAGCAGCAGCGTCGTCTTGCCCGATCCGCTGGGTCCGTAGAGCGCCACCATTTCCCCAGGTCGGACGTGCAGGGAGACCCCGTCGACCGCGCGTACTGGCTCGCCGCCTGCCGTGGGGTAGTGCTTGACGAGGTCTTTGAGCTCGAGCAATGCCGCTCCGTCAGCTGTAGGCGCGCCGTTTGACGGTGTGAATGAGGCGTCGCGCACGGAACATCGCGATCGCGGCGTCGAGCGGAAGGCCCAGGACGCCTTTGAGGGCGCGTCGGATCTCCCGCGCCTCTTGCCGATCGCATTCAGGCGCGGAGAGGTAGTAGCTGCACATCGCCGCGAGGATCGTCTGGTGAGCCTCACCGCCGGGCAGGCTCACGGCTGCTGCTCTTGCCCGCGCGGCGAGAGCGGATAGCCGGTGGGCCGCCTCGGTGGAGGAGCCGTAGTAGTCGAGCAGGCTGCGCTGGCGAAGAGCCTTGTCCTCGCGACGATCGACCATGCTGTCGAGCAGGGAGTGAAGCGCCCCGATCCGCGGGTAGTAGGAAGCGTCGATCGCGGCGGCATGGGACAGATCGAGCTGTGGCTGAGCGGCAGCGGCGATCAGGGCATGCACGGCTAGTGAGCTCCCGGCGCCGGCCGCCGTCTCCCACCACTCGAGCTCGCCGCCAACTGGGGTTGCCTCGCTGGCCCACCTCTTCAGGGCGCCGTGGCCACCCTGGTCCTCGCTGAGGTTGAGCGTTTGGAAGTCGCTGATGCGCTCCGCGGCGAGCAGTGCGAGCGGCGCAACCACCTCATAGGAGGGAAGGGAGGCGAGCGCCTCGCGGCAGGTGTCGAGAATCGCGAGCAAATATCCCCCGTCATGGCGCTCGGGATTGAGCGCGTAGTAGTCGGGGTGCTCCGCACCCGGCTGCAGAGCTAGGAGCAGCGCTCGGTGCAGCTGCCGGGCGTTGCCGCGAGGATCCATGCTCGGTAGCTCAGAGAGCGTGTCGAGGTAGTTGTAGGCAGTCTGGAAGGCAACCAAGGCCCGAACCGTGGAGCGACGATGTGCGCTCGGGGCCAGGGTGGCGAACAGTGCGGCACCCTCGATGTTTCCGCGTTTGGCGAGCGACACAGCCGCCAAACGACGCAGCCGCTCGGTGGGGATCGTGGCCGCCTGCGCGCTCCAGCGCGTGAGCTCACCCTTCACGGGTGGCAGGACCAGCTTCAGGTAGCGCAGCACAGTGTCCGTGAACGCATCGCCTCTTGCAGGGGCGAGCACCGGCGCCCATGGCGCGGCTAGCGGTGGCGCGGTGGACACGGCACCGAGGTCTCCGCGCTCGTGCTGCTGCCATCCTGAAAGGTGAAATGTGCGGCGAAGGGAAAGCCGCCGTGTGGACAGCGTTCCGGCACTGAGACGCCGCGGGGGTGAAAGGCGACTAGACGCCCATGCGAATGACGGTAGTAGGTGAGGTGGCTCGGGCCGATGGTGCTCGTGACGCTGAGGATCGAGACATCCGGGCCTCCCGGCACGCTCGTCACGAGGGGCACGCTCGTCGAGAGCTGCGAGCCGAAGCGGCCGTAGTCGGGGAGCACTTCGCCGGAGAAGGCAAGCTGTGCAAAGACCGGATAGAGGCCGTTCGCGTAGAAGAGGACGACCAGGTTGCCCTTGGGTGAGGGACCGGAGACGGCTTGTACTTCGGGGATCTCGTGGCCGGCGCCTGTGCCGAATGGCACTTCCACGAACGCGCGTCCGTAACCGAGGCGTGAGTTGGCAGGACAGCCGGCGAGTCCCCGTTCGGCAAGCGCCTTTGGCTGGCAGATCGCCAGGCCCAGCGTGGTGGTCGTGTAGTTCATGCCCGAGGGCATGCGCAAGTCGAGGCCGGTGAGCGGCGGAGGCGCAACGCCCTCGGAGGTGGAGAGGTGGAAGCCGAACGTGATCGTGGTCGGGGTGCCGAGCCGATTGGGGGAGAAAGCGGCGTGCAGGCTCGCCAGCTCGGGAGTGGCCTGCGCGACGGCCGCCACCAGGACGCACAGTGCCACTGCCGAGAGCACCGCGAAGCGCAAGCATCTGGGCATGGAGCTCAGCCTGTCTGCCTCAAGTCGAGATGCGGCCATTGACGTGCACGACGACCGCGTCGTTGGATCGCTGCACGGTGCCGGTGAAGCCGAGTCCCGCGCCATGTGCGTGGCCGAAGCGGCCCGTCCCCCGGGTGATGCTCATGGTGCCGTTGAACGTCGCGACCGCACCGGAGGAGTGGTAGCTGGCGCTGGCATAGCCGCTGATCGAGCCGCCGCCCGGGTAAATGTTACACTTCGGCGGTGACCCTGTTGGTCGAGACGATGTGCAGGTGTATGTAGATCGTGCCGGAGACCGTGCCCGAGGTCGAGCCCTGCTCGTTGAGCGTGAAGCCCCGGTGGCTCGTCAAGTGAAGGCGGCCAGTCTCCCTCAGCGAAAGGGTGCCCGCCGCGCGCGCGGTGGCCGCCAGGATGCTCGGCACGACGCCGGAGGGGGCAGCGAGGACAGCCGTGGCTGCGAGCGCGGCCAGAGAACCCGCACGAGCACCAAGGTTCATGCGACCTTGAGCAAACCCAGATGTCCGCACGATCGCCCGATCCACTACTTCTTCGCCGATCTCTTCTTGGCCGTCTTCTTCTTGTGCTTGCCTGTCTTCTTCGCTTTCGCCTTGGGGCAGCCGCTGACCGCAACAGGAGTGTTCTGGTGGATTTCGAGTCCATTCTGCGCTTTGAAGAACGTTGGCATTGTGAGCTTCTGCCCGCAGAAGCTGTAGTGGGCCTTCGCGGGCAGGTTCACCCCGAACTCGGAGAAGGGGCCTGTGGGCAGGCTCACTTCGATGCTTTCAAAGGGCACGTCTGGCGTGTCGCGGAACGTCGCGCTCGTGATCCCGGTCTTGCCGTTGATGAACGTTTCACCACGTAGATTGATCGCGACGCCGTCGCCGTGCAGCACGATCACGGCATCGGGGAATTTTGCGCCGCCGTGTGAGACGAAGTAGATCGGCCCCTCCAGCGCTACCGGCAACACGGAGGTGTGTACTACGGCGGTGCCGATTTTCGACGGTCCTGGACAGTTGCCCGGATTTGCCGCGAAGATGCTGTCGGCGCAGGCCTGCTGGATCGTGGATAGGCGTGGCCGGAATCTGCTTCGGCAGATTCGAACTTCGCCTCGTTGAACCACGACTCGCTGCCCTGCGCGCCCTTCGGATAGCTGATCTTGAACTTGAGACTAGTGCCGTTGTTTTTCGAGGCCTGCCCAATCGTCGTGACTGCGATTTTGGGGTGGAACTCGAGGCTGCGACAGGAGCCGACCCCGAAGTGGCTCGAGATCTGGGCCGTAGCCGCGCCACCCGCGCTGGTCGCTGTGCCACTGAATTCCTGCGAGTTGCAGTTGGTCGGGTTGAACATGAAGCCCGGCCGGTCGATGACTGAGTCGATCGAGCGCAGATCGGTGGGCACGCCTTTGACGATCTGAGGCAAAGGGTCTGTCGTGATCGTGATCTGCGCAGTGGTCGGATCGATTTCGATCTTCGCGCGGGTGATGATCGTGCCGAGGTTGAATGGGCCTGCGAGCACAGGTGTAACGATCGACAGTCCGAACGGCGCACCCTTGTAGGGACCCGTCAGGTAGATCGGCAGCTCCGGCTTGCCGGGCTGCGGCAGCACGAGCGGGTATGGTCCCGGTCCGGAGGCCACGACCGCGTGACCGATGTGAGACGCGGCGGGGCAGGTGCCTTCGGCGGCCTGCGGTTCCTGGCAGAGCGGTACGCTCGAGATCATTCCCGACAGTCCCTGCGGCGCCTTGAACTGCAGTTTTTCGATGCGCTGCTGACCGTCTTCACGCTGCAGCAGCAGCGAGAAGTCGGTGAAGCCTCCCGCCTGATCGGTCGTCGAGCCGGCTGTCATCGACGGCCCAAATGGCAGCGGCGAGGATGGACAGGCCGATCCGCCTGGTCCGCCCGTGATTGCAAAGCTCGCCTGCGGAAAGGCATCGACGATGAACGGGCTGCTCCATGCCCCGAAGTCGGAAGTCGCGGTGTAGAGCCCGCAGGCCGTTGGCGTGGTGAGCGCCGCCTGCGCACCGCCGCTGAAGGCGAGCTTGAAATCGGTGAACGGCAGCTCCGGCGTACCCGAGAACGTGGACGTCAACCTCCCGGTTGCTTCGTCGAGATGCACGTGTCCGACGAGCTTGAGGTTGACGCCGTCCGCAGAGGCCGCCACGAGCAGTTCGAGCTCAGGCGGATCGGACTGGAGTACGAAGACATTGCCTTCGAGCTTGTCTTTGAGCAGCGGGGTCGTGATCTGCACGGTGCCGACCTTCGAGGCAGGTGGGCAAGCAGATGGCCCTTCCGTTCCCACTCCGTCCTGATCTGGCTGGCAGGCCGCGAGTCCGGCGGCCTGTCCCGGGTTGATGTTCAACCCTTCCGGAAGAGTCACGGTCGTGTTCTGGATGTCGGCGGTGCTGAGGCCGTGCTGGCTCGTCAACCCTCCCACGGAGGGCTTTACTTCGACGGTCAATCCGGCGGGTGAATCCGCCTGGGTGGTGTCGGGTGAGATGGAGAGTGTCGGTTCGAACCCGAGGTGCTCGCAGCCGGTGAATCCGACTTCCTCGTCATTTTCGTCGTGCGAGAAAAGCGTTGCTTCGTCGCTCACGCTCGGGTTCTGCCACTCGGACACGTGCACTCTGAAGGGCTGCGGGGCCCCGCATGCCGTCGGCAGCGTCAGGAACGGGCTGACGCCCCCGCCGGCGCAGCCACCGTGCCCGATGCATCGCCACGCGTTGTGACTCGGATCGCCGGGTACGCCCCAGAGGGTGATTGCCGCGCCTCGCGCTTCGCGTCCTTGCGGCACATTGTTTGTGCGTGTGTCGATGCCGTAGTCGCCGCCCGTACGGGGACTGGATCTCAAGAACACGCTGTTTCCGACGAACGTGAAGCCAAACAGGGCGGCGGATCCCGGCGGCGGAACGAGGTTGTACACCGGCGCCTCGTTGAAGAACTGGCCCCCGTAGGCGCTCGAGGAGACGCCGATCTGCGTGTCGGCAGGACAGTGCACTTCGAGGGAAGGGCCTTCGTCGAAGTCTTCCCGAGGGCACTGCGGTACCGCCTGCGGATTGCCGACGAAGCCCGGAGGCAATTCCACGGTGACGTTTCGCAGTTCTTCGCTCGTGGGCGGAACGTAGCTGATTTCTTTGCCTTCCTGGCGTGTTATGGTGTTGATGTTGACATCGAACGTCGCCGAGTAAGGGTGTGAGCCCGCTTGCGTGTCGATGGTCCCGTCTTCGTTACTGAACCATGCGTCCCACTCTGCGATACCGAAATGGGCGGCTTCTGAGCTCAGCGTGACCCGGTTGGTCGTCGCCGCTGTCGTCAGGGCACCCCCGCCGGCAACCGATATGCGGTTCACAACCGTTCCGGCGGCTTCCGGCGCGACCTTGACGGCGATCGCGATCGGGGGGGTGGTGCCGTTCACCGATTCGGGCACTCCCGCGCCGCCCGAAATGGAGGGCAGGTTGAAGGGATCGCTCGTACATGCCACGACTGTCGTCCCCTTGCAGTCCCACAGTTGCGGTTCGTGGCTCACGCGGCCTTTGCCGTAGGCTCCGGCATCTGTCGCAGTCAGCCCGGGCGGCAGCACGTCGGTCACCGTCACCGGACCTGCGCTGTCGGCCGCGCCGATGTTGAATACGTTGACCAGCAGCACGCCGCTGCCCCCGGGCGCCAGATGGCTCGGCAGAGCTTCCGCTGTCGCCTCCCATCCCGCCCTTGGCGTTGACGCCGAGGCGTTGCCACAGCTCAAGGCCCACGCGGCGAAGACCGCCAGGATGGCCCCTACGCCGGTCATCCAGCTGGAGCGGTGGGATCGCCCGATCATGACTTCCTCCCCTTCTTGGAGCGCTTACGGGACTTGGCAGCCTTGTGTGGCGGGCCATATCGTTTGCGGGCCTGTGCCTGGCACACGGCCCGCTTGTGCTTGCTGCGTTTGCTTCGGCACGCCTTCAGCGCCTTGGCAAGTCGCTGGGCGTTCGTTTGCGCGGCGGATCCCGGCTTGCCGGGTGGCGGTGACACGAAGTTGCCGATCCCGTTGAAGGTCGCACTTGGCGGCGTCGCAAAGCTCGGCGGCGCGGGCGGGGCCCCCTGACACCCCGAACCGGTGCATTCCGTGGAGGCCTGTGGAAAGCCCCCGCCGACGCGCGCGTCGTACAGCTGGACTTCCTGACCGCCGTCCTGCGGCACGAGTTGCGCTCGCGACACGAAGAACACATCGTTTCCATTGGCGCTGGCATCGACGAACCACGCCATTTCGCTGCTGAGATTGCTGGATATCAGATAGACACAGCCACCTGGCTGACGGCACGTGCCCGCACCCTCGCGCTCCCACTCGTATACGTCTTGGACTCCGTTGGTGTCCTGTGCAACCAACGGCTCAGGAGTATCGAAGAACACACGACTGCCATCGGCCGATATCCATCTAAGCTGATAGATACCACGGGCGCTGATCTCTGGACGCGGCAGAAACGGCGCACCCTCGGTCGGCGGTTCCCCGCTGGGGTTGCATGAGGCGCAGGAAAGATCTCCGGTTAGCGCGTCATAGACGAACACCTCCGGAGTGCCGCGATTGTCGTATCCGGTGATGCTCCGCGACGATGTGAAGACGAGGTTTCGACCATCGGGTGAGCCCTCGGCGGTCCGCAGAGCGAAACTGGAGCGCCAGTCGTCCCCGTCGGCGGTTGACAGCGAGGCGATGAAGCGCGTTTCCCCACCGGCGGCGAGGTACAGGTTCGGAGCGCCGGCGGTAGGAGTTTCCCCGTGCGCATTTTCGTTGGACGCAAGGACGCCTTCGGCGACGAAGTAGACATGGGATGCGTCTTCACCGATTGCATTGACGCCAAGAACCGCGCCCCCGGGCGCGAGGTCGGTCGTCGTTTCCCCATTGACGTCATATTCATACAGGTTGCCGCTCTTGGTGTAGAAGATCTTCGACCCGTCGCCGCTGGCGCCTTGATAGCGGCCTCCACCGCCCACGGACGCGTCGACCTGTACGGTCCTCGCCGCCGGGGTCGCGGGATCCAGGCGCACGTAGAGATCGCCCGTGTTGAGATCCGTCCAGACTATATGCGAACCATCTGTCGATACAGCCTGCCCATAGTGGTGATAGCCAGGTGTAAATCTGACCTGAAATTCGGCGTTCGTTTCCTCGCCCAGTACACTCACACCGCCGAACGCCGCATTGACGTCGGCGTGTCCATCGGGCAGCACATTCACGAGGAACAGCCGCCCTCCGACCGAGTCGTAGAGATTGTCTTCTTCGTGAGAACCGAGCTCGCTTCCCGGTGTCGCTTCGGGCGTCAGGGCGACTTCGGATTCAAAGATCGCGGACGAATCATCAGCGGATACGCCTGCGAAGTGCGGCTGACCGCAGTCGCCGGGAGTCCGAAGGCTGGTGAACAACGCGTGATAGCGGCCATCGCTCGTTGTGCGCGCGTACTCGACAGAGCAGTCACCCGGCGCATCGGGGGTCAGGGGCGCTTGCCCCACTTCGCCGGCAAGAAGGAACGCTGACGACAGGTCGTTCGAGAACCCCCTGTAGACATCGTGGTTTGCCACCGGCGGCATGATGCTGGTGGCGGTCCAGCCGGCCGTGCTGCGCTGCCCGAGGAAGTTGTTGCCGCCTCCGTCGCCCGAGCTGCCGCTGCCGCCCGCTTCGGGGGGCGGTTCAGCCACGAAGACGACGCGCTCGCCGCTTGCGGAGGCGCGAATCGGCTGCCCGGAGAACACCTGATGGCTAGCTTCGGGTTCGATGCCGATCGTCTCTGGCACGTAGACGTTTCCAGCGGAGCTGCCGGGCACGGTGACAAGCTCGTAGGAGCGACCGTCGGGGAGTGTCGAGGTGGTCGGCCCAAGGGACGTAGGCGTGGTGAATGCGAGGTCTTCGCCGTCTGCGGTGCCCAAGGCGTTGTGCGCCACAACCCGCGCGTGGTAGGTGGAACCCGGAGTAAGGCCACTCAGATGGACGAGCACTCCGACAGCGCTTTTGGCTGCGCCGACCGTCAGGCTCAGCGTGCTCGATCCGTATGCTTCGGTCGCTCCGTATTCGACATGGTAGTCGGTGAGTAGCCCCGCGGCGTCGATGTTCGCGCCGACGGCCGCCCCGGCGGAGGCGATTGCGGAAACCGACTCGTTTTCGATTGTCGGACTGGTCGAGGTGAAGAAGGTTTCATCCGCGCCGACATTTGTGCCGTGGGCGTTTGAGCCCACGAGCCGAAAATGATATTCGGTCAGGGGTTGGAGTTCATTCAGTTCGACGCTTACCGGAACCGGTCCATTTCCGGCGCCGACTTCCCCTACAGTCTGCGCGCACGGCACACTCTGACCGTAAGACACTTCGGTCCCGTATTCGAAGCGGCATTCGGTGATGGCTTCGCCAGATGGGTTCACGCTGCCGTTGAGTATCTCTGTCGTCGGGTCGATCTCCCTCGCCTGGCCGGTCGTGACGCTCGGCAGGATCTCTTCTTCATACACGTCAATGGCGTGCGTGGATTCATCGGCAACGTATACAGTCCCATTGGCGCCTAGCGCGAGACCTTTCGTTCCAGCGATGCCTTCCCGCGGAAACCTCTGCACGGGATCGTTGTACGGTTCGCCGAACGGGCCAAAGACCAGGATGCTGTGGCTGCTGAGTTGACCCACGAACAGATCGTTCGTCGACGGATCAACCGCAAACCCGGTGAGAATGCCGCGGGTCAGTTCTGTTTCACCGGCCCCGAGCTGTTCGAAGCTCGAGCTGTACTTCCCCAGGCACTGACAGGCAAACTGAACGTAGATGTTGCCCGCCGAATCGACGGCGATACCCGGTTCCATTGCACGGTTGGTAGAAAAGCTCGTCAGGAAGGCTCCGGCGCCACTGAACTCCGAGACCCTGCCGTTTCTTTCTTCTTCGGTCGCGTCAACTGTCCAGACATTGCCCTGCGGATCGACTGTCACTCCAAAGATTTTGCTGAACCCAGGACTGTCTTCTTCGGCCAGTGTCTCTTCGCTGGGTTCTTTCAGGCAACGTCTTTCGAGCCCGGTTAGCTCGCAGAGATAATGACCGGTGGCGGTGAACTTGGCCACGACCCATTCCCCTTTGTTGTTTTGGCCTGCAGCGTATACGTCGCCGACGGACGGCTCCAGCCCCGTTCGTGCATTGTCTACCGCGATATCCTGAGGTATACTGAAGCTGAGCCTTCCGCCGGGCACTTCAGAACCGGTGGTCTTCGAGAGGAACGTCCCGCTTGAGCTGAAGCGCTGGATGCCGTTGCCGTGTTCGGCATCCAGCACGTAGACATCGCCTGCCGCTTCGCTCAGTTCGACAGAATCGTTCGCGGCAACGGCGATCGGCGCTTGGAACTGGCCGACGCCGCACGCTTCGGGGTTGGAGCACGGTTCGCCGAACGAGGAGACTTTGATGTATTCCTTGGCGGCAAAGGCCGGCGCGGTCGGGAGCAGCAGGGCCAGGAGCAGAGTCGTCAGAATCGCGAGGGCAGCGACGGCGAGGCGGCGGGCGCCTCCCAAGCCACGGGACGCACACGAAATCCGCTCGATCGAGGCTCCGCGCACGAGACCTGTCCCAGGGGCGCTACCGGCATTGCTGCTCATCACGTTCCTCTCCTCGATCCCACTTCGGTATCCAAGTCTGCGTCCTGCAGGTCTGCGTCCTGCTGCCGGCACCCAGCCGGTTGAAAATAAACGTTAGCACGAACCCTGAGCAACCGTCAAGGCAGAAGTCACACTGACGCAAAGAGCGGCGAAACCGGTAAGGATGATCCCAAGTATTGCAAAAATAAACAAAGCCACGCGGACTAGGCGCCGACCCACCGAGCGAGCCGGTGCTACACGACCCCATCATGATCGCCACGACAGCGATTGATAAGACAAGACTTAGAAGGTTTCACTCTCAATACCGCCGCAGCGTGCCTGTGCAGCGAGCCAAGCCGTAGGAAAGGCCACGAGATATGGGGCAGGGGGCGCCAGAATGCGTCCTGGCGCCCCCTGCCCTTGTCATCCTGCCGAGCGCTGCCGGTTCGACGCCTCTATGCGAGGAACCAGGCGTCGCCTGAAAACGCCCCTGTGAGGCTCACTTCCTGATCGGCTTCGAGCGTCGCCACTTTCCCGATCCATTTCAACGCGCTTCCCGTCGTAGTGCAGTTCATTTCGTGTTTGACGGCTTCGATTGTGCTTCCCGGCAGTTTGCATTCCTGTGCCCCGCTCACGGGTGAGTTTTCCAGTGCGGTTCCACAGGTCTGCCCCGGCCTGCTTTTGATGTTCACGAGGAAAAGGACTTCGCTTGACCCCCCTTTTGCGCCAGTCAGCCTGACGCTCCCGGTCCCGGTGAAACTACCAAGTAGTTCGTTGGAGGTGATATCCGGTACTTCACAGGCGGTTTTCGATCCTGATTCGCAGCCCGTGAATTTCAGGATGAGTGCCTTGGCTTGCAGCTGTTTTTCGCTCGTAGAGCGGAAGCTACCCACGCTTGAAATACCACTGCAGGATACTGTGAGACCACCACCCGTGTTCAACGCCATAGCCGAGGAGGGCGTTTTCGCGGCTTTGAAAGGAACGGTTCCGAACTGTGCTTTTCCTTCAGCGCAGAGCACGGTAGTGGTTTCGGTCGCCCCGCTACATTCAGCTGCGGAGGCGGAGGCTGAGCCCAGCGCGCTCAATCCGAGCACCGCCAAGAGCGCGACAAACGCATTTCGAGAAACGAATCGCATGAAATAGTGCCTTTCTGGTATTTCGTTGAGGGCCGAGAGACGTACCGCGGGCTTCCGCGGCGCCCCCGGCGTCGATCTCTGCTGCCGGTGCGCGCCCTGCTTCATTTCGGCGCTCTATTAGAGCCAAAGCACTCAGCGGGACTTGCACCCAAGTGAGTTGAACAGGAGCGGCCTGACGATGCTGAACAGCGGTGGTGTCAAACCCGCCGAGGAACCACGCGCCGGCATCGTGGTCACTCGCTGAAGGCTCGTCACCGGGCACGCGGCGGAGCGGGAACGCCGCTAAATTGCACGCAGCCGATGGGTCTTTTGCACGCAGCCGATGGGTCTTCCCTTCGCACCTCTCGCGGCAGGTGGCGCAGACAGCGTGTGCAGAGGAATGGCCGTTGCGCGTGCCCGAGCTGAGGCCCCCGGCAATCGCTCACGCGGCCGCCGGCGCACGCGAGCTGGTGTCGTTGAGCTTATGCGTCACGAACGATCCTGCCGCTTCTGAACCGATGAAAGGAGCGAGCGCGATGTACACAGCGAGCGGCTGCATGCCTCGTATGTATGCACTCGGACCGCAGCGACAGACCTCGAATCCAGCCTCGAAGATCACCGCGGCTGTAAGGGCGGAGGATGCGCGTGGTAGCTCACTCGCCTCCGGGCGCTGTCGGTAGCCGTCCTCCAGGAACAGCGTGAAGGCGAGTTGTGTGTCGTGCACGCGCGGGACGAAGCCGGGCCCCAGGGCGTAGCACTCGACGAACCCAAGATAGGAGAAGACAGGCTCGCGTGCAACGAAGGCGGTAAACGCCAAGGCGCTCTCCCAGACACGCTCGGGCCATGCTTTCGAGCTGAAGAAGGCCGGCGCACAGGCTGCCATCGATCGCTTGAATACTTCCTCGTAGGCGGCCACGAAGGCGTGCGACTTGCTTGGAAACTCGTCATAGAAGCGCCGGCGCGAGACATGCGCCGCGGCCACGATGTCCGAGACGGTGGTGGCGCCGTAGCCCTCCTTGCGAACAGCGCTCGCCGTGGCCCGCAGGATGCGCTCACGCGAGGAAACCGCTATGGCGCTCGTTTGGGTTGTCTGCTCAGGCAAGCGCAACGGACGATCCGGCAGTCTCGGCATGAAGGTGGCACTCCAGCATGACTCTGGCCGCCGTATGAAGGCGCGCGCCCAGCTCAGTATCTCCTCGCTGAGCTCACGGCTGAGCGGCCCATCCGCCATCCGCATCGAGAGGAATCTGAAGACGCCGCCCACAAGGATCGAGGAGGGAATGTCGATCATGCATCGGGAGTGCGCCGGCGGGCAGACCGTCTGCTCGATCCGGCGGATCAGAGCATCGCGCTCGAGCAGGCCCGCCGGTCCGGCCGCCAAGCCCTCCCTCATCAGCAGCCGCGCCAGCTGTGGCCGGGAGATCGCCGCATCGACCAGCGCCTCGAGCACCGCCGGCTCGCTGTGCTTGCCGGGCCCGACGGCCGCCATGACGTCGGCGATCAGTCGCTCGGCGTTCTCGCGATAGGCGCTGGCAAAACAGTCATCGAGGTTCGTGAAGTACTGATAGAAGGTGGCACGGCTGACGTGTGCCTCGGTGAGCACCGCCTCGACAGTCAGTTGCCCGTAGCCGTGACGACCGGCGAGCTCGGTGATGGCGCCCAGCAGCCGTTCGTGTGCCCCACGCGCCGCGGGCGCCTCGCCGATCGACCTCGATCGTTTCATCGCGGGTCACCTCTCCATAAACTTTACCAAGCGACAAACAGTTCCGGCCGACGTATATCACCTGGGGCGTTACATTGTGCCATAGCTCTATCTCTGAACGATCGAGACACGGGTCTCCCGCTAATTAATAAACGATTCCACTTGTATATTAGCCAGACGATCCCGAGGTGCAGATCGCGCTGCTGAACCCGCCGTGCCTCGCTAAACGCACCCGGTTGGATTAGACCCGACGGAGCGCATGCCCGCTAGGGTCTAGCGCCCGATGCCGCGCCACTCAGAGACCGACACGCAGATAAACACACCGAAGCAAACCGAGCGCAAGGCGACGCAGCGCGAGCGGCTCCTGCGCGGAATGATCAGCACTGCCAACCGCGAGGGCTACGTCGGGGCGAGCGTGTCGCAGGTGATATCCGAGGCCGGTGTCTCGCGCCCGACGTTCTATGACTACTTCGAGGACCGTGATGACTGCTTCATCGCTGCGATCGCCGACGTACAGGAACGCCTGCTCGGCGAGGTCCACCACGCGATCGCAGAGGGGACGCCCGGAGAGGCGCTGGCAAGCGGACTGAGAGCCACGTTCGACTTTGTCGAGGCGAACCCGGCCGACGCCCGATTCCTGATGAAGGAGGCACTCGCCGGCGGACCGCGCGCGCTCGACACGCGCGACAGCGGATTGAGAGATACCGCAAAGCGCATCGAAGCAGCTCTCGGGCGAGCAGCCGCTGAAAGCATGATTCCCGACCTTCCAGTCGTGGCTGTGCTCGGCGCGACCCACCGGCTGCTTGCGGCAAGGCTGCGACGCGGCGAACGCGGCGGGCTGAGCGCACTGCTGGAGGACCTCCTGACCTGGACCGAGAGCTATGCGCGGCGCGGGGACGAACAGGGCTGGCGCAAACTCCAGCCTCATCGCGTGCCAGAGCGCTCCCCACACATCTCTCCGGTCGCGCTGGAGGCACCGCCGCGGCTCGGCCCCGGCCGCCCGCGGCTACGCGAGGCCGAGGTCGCTGAAAACCACCGCCAGCGCATCATGTTCGCGATGGCACAGGCGGTACGGAAGCGAGGCTACAGCGCTGCCACCGTCTCGGAGATAACCCGCCAAGCGGGTGTCGACGGCGGTGCTTTCTATCAACTTTTCACCGACAAGCAGGAGGCGTTCAGTGCCATCCACGAGCTCGGGCTTCAATACCTGATGGCCGCCACCGCCGCAGCGTTCTTCGCCGCGAGCACCTGGGCGGAGCGCATCTGGGAGGCATTCCGCGCGGCAAGTCAGAGGATCGACGACATGCCAACCTTCGCCCATGTGGCTTTCGTGGAGGCCTACGCGGGTGGCCCGATCGCGATCCAGCGAGCCGAGGACAGCCGAATGGCCTTCGCGATCTTCCTGCAAGAAGGCTACCGCGATCAGCGAGCCAAGGATGCTCCACCCTCGCAGGTGGCAATCGAGGCGATCATCACCACCATCTTCGAGATCGTCTATCTTCAGATCCGAGCGAGCGCGAAGCCCCGGACGGCAGCCCTGCTCGCCCCAATCGTCTATCTGTGTCTCACGCCGTTTCTAGGTCGCAACGCCGCCGAGCAGACGATTGACGCGCAGCTGAGCCGTGGGGGCGAAGACAGCACGAAGTAAAGAGATTCCAGCGCCGAAGGGTGCTCACCGACCAGGAATATCGAGCTGCTGCTCGATGGCAGAGATCGGGCTGACGCCGAGCGCCGTGGCCTCTATGTCTCATCAGGCTGACGCTCGCTCGACGCCGAGGAAGGGTGCCAGAGCCACGAACGCGATCTGCGGGGCCAGAGTATGGAGATCGCCATCGCGGCTCAACAGGCACTCGTAGCAGAGCTCCAACGCCATCGTGCTGATCGCCTCCAGGCCCAGACCCGACGGACGCCGGATCCCCTCCTCGTAGCGACTGCCCTCCTCGAGGAAGATCGCGAAGGCTCGTGCGCCCTCGTGTACTCGGCGGGCTGCGTCCAACCCCGCCGTCTGACTGTCGACGAGGGCCACGCGAGCCAGCGTCGAATGCGCCTGCAGGTAGTTCAGGCCGGCCGCGATCGCCTCTGTGACCCGCTCCGGCCAAACCTCCGCTCGGGCGTACGCAAGTGCACTCTCTGCCATCAGGTGGCGAAAGAGCATCTCGCCGCATGCCTGGAACGCTGCACCCTTGTCGGCGAAGAGCCGGTAGAAGGCGTGCGTGTCGAGTTTCGCTTGCCGGGAGATGCCGGCCACGCTCGCCGGCTGGAATCCCTGCCGGCTGACGACCTCGGCGGTGGCGAACACGATGCGCAGCCGTTGCTGCTCGGTCGCGCGCCGCCGCGAGCGCCCTCCTTCGTCGGCCGGTAGGTCTGGCGGCGGACGCAGTAGCGGCGGCGACGGGCAGGCCGTGGATCGCTCAACGGGCGAGCCGAGAGCCCGCATGCGACGGCGATGCTCGGCCAGCGGACGTCGATAGCTCGCGAGCCAACTGTCCAGCTCGATGACGAAGTCGGCTGTCACCTGTTCGCGCGCGCCGAGGCGCTGGGCGAGCATGCGGATCGAGCAGCCGATGAGCGCTCTGCTGGGCAGGTCGGGGCTGAGGACGTTGCGTGGGACGGCCTGGTTGGAGCCCTCGATCAGCTGTGCGAGCTCGGCGATCATCTCATCGTGCGTCTCGAGGCAGCGACGCCCCGCCGAAAGCGGCTCGCTCATCGCCAGACGGGCCGTGACGGGCCGCGCGGCGGCAAACTGGGCCAGCGCTCCGAGCGCTGCCTGCGCCCCACGGCCGGGCGGCACGCTGCCAACCGCGGCGCTCACGGCGCCGAGGAGTCGGCGACGCGCGGGGGCGAGTGCCATCAGCAGGCAGCCTTCTCGGTCGGGGAATTGTTCGTAGAACGTCGGCCGGGAGACTCCCGCGAGTCCGATGATCTGCGCGACGGTCACACCTGCGTAGCCGTCACGGGAGACGAGCTCGGTGATGGCGCTGAGTATCCGTGTGCGCTGACTTGCAGAGGAACCCAGCGCTCTCGCTGCTGCCGTGTTGCGAAGTCCTGGGTTTGCTTGTGTCAGGAGCACCGCAGGCTGACCCGGCGCTGAGGGCCCGGCGTCTGAGAGGTCCCCGCCATGATCGCGATCATCGGGCCGCCCCCGCCGCGGGGTAAGCCAAGCGATAGAAAGTTCTAAGGCTTGACTGCCTGGCTTATTCGATGGCTACCGACGCCGCGGCTGGTGCCGCGGGCAAGGCACAGCCGTGTTTGCGCTGGAATGCCGCCCATCGATGAAGGCAAAGCTCGCGGTGAATGGAAAGCCGCCATGTGGGCAGTTGCCCGGCAACCCGACGCCGGCGGGGTGATAGGCGACATTCCTGCCTGCCACCCGTTCGTAGTAGGTCAGGCGCCCCCCAAGCACCAAGCGCATATCGGAGACTGCCACGTAGGGGCCGAAGGGAAGACTCGGGATCGGCGGCATGACGATGTTCAGATGGCCGGGAAGGAGCACGCCGGAGAGCACGACCCGCGCTTCGATCGGGAACAGGCCGACGACGTAGGCGAGCACGTGCAGATAACCGTCGGGCGAGGGTCCAGCGAACACTTCGATGGTGACCCGCTCGTGCACGACCTCGGGACCGATCGGGATCTCCACCTCTGCCTGACCGTGGCCCATCCTCGAGTTCGCCGGGCAGGCCTGCTGTCCGAGGACTTCCAGCTGCCCGGTGGGACAGGCGGCCACGCCGAGACCGCTCGTCGCGAACCCGAGATTGCTCGGATATCCAACGTCGATCTCACTGAGCGCGGACGGAGGCCGACCCGCGTCGCTGATCGCGAACCCGAAGGTGAGGGTCGTTGCGGACCCCAGACGCTCTGGCGTGAGGACCGCGGAGATCCTCGCCGAGTCGGATGCCGATGCCGATGCCCCGAGGCAGGCGCAGAGGAGGAGGGCCAGAAGGAGCGGGGGACCTGCTCTCGACGCCATCGTCCAGGCTGTCGACTAATACTGGAGCTTGGCGATCGCCTGGACCGTCAGCCCGTAACTGCGTCGGTTGTAGACGCCGAACAGTTCTCCAGCGCCGCGAATGTGAGCATAGCGCCCGGTCCCGCCGGTTACGCGCAGGCTGCCCTTGAAGCTCGGGTCTGGGCTCGTGGGGCTACTCAGCCGGCCTGTGCCACGTGCGCTGATCGACCCTCCAGCGCCGGAGATCGTGAGCTGGGCGGTGACGGTCGGCTGCCCGTTGTAGACGAAACGCGCCTTCACCGAGGCCGGGAAGCTGCCCGTGACATACCCTTCGTCGAGCAACAGCGAGCCTGAGGCGCGCCTGAAGGCGAGATGGCCTTCGTCGTGGATGCGCAGCGTTCGTGCGGCGTGCGCCATCGTCCGCTGGGCGGTCGCGATCCCCAGCCCGGCGACCAGGCTGAGCAGCGCAGCGAAACCCGCGACGAGCAGGCCGCGCATCAATGTGAGCTCTCGGTCGCGCATCATTGCTCTCCCACCACTCGCAGCTCCCGTCCGGGCCACCCCAGAGCCGGGTCGTTCTGGACGGCCAGCACGGAGACAATGATAGTCGAGCCCATTGCGATAGACGCAGTGTCAAGACGCCGGTCCACGTGAGCGGCGGGCACGGCGCCATGCGAGCATCACCGGCAGCGTCAGCTTCATCAGGGGTCCGAGATCGCGCTTTACCTCGGCCAACAGGAGCTTGGATGAGCCCGGCGCCGAGGCATAGTAGGCGGCAACGCCGCTGAGGATGACCAGATGCGCCGGCGCATTGGGCAGCTCCTGGGCAGCATGGCGCGCGCGATGCGCGGCGGCGGCGAGCGTGCCGCTCAACAGCCCGCAACCCTCGAAGAGATCGACATATGCGACTTCCCCCGAGGCGGCGTCCTCGTATTGGTCTGCGACCCCGTCGAGCAGGGTCAGCAGCACGCCAATCGACAAGTAGCAGGCGTCCAGCTCTCTGGCCCGCTCGACGGTGGCCGCAGGGTCGGCGGCGAGCGCGATCAAAGCGTGGACGGCGAGCACCGAGGATGCCGCCCCGGCCAGCAGCTCGCGCCAGGAGAGCGGTGTGGCGTGGCTCTGCGCCTGTGCCCATTCGCGTAGCTGGGTGTCGCCAAGCCGTGGGGTGGCGTGCATGCGGATCTGCGCCTGCGCGGCCCGCGCTGAGCTCCGGCGAGCGTGCTCTCGCACGACGTCTGCCGCAGGAAGCTGGGCGAAGGCGCTGCCGGCCACGGCTGAGAGCTCACGCAGATACTCGCTGGGCCCCTCGATAGCGGTGATCGCGAGCGCATCAGTGAAGGCGAGGTACAGCTCCTCGCCTTCACGCAGCGGGTCCTTCAAATGTCGCTCTGTGAGGCCATCGAGTACGTCGAACAGGACCTCCATCGCCACGATCGCGCGGACCGCATTCGCGCGTTGGGATCGCGGCGCGAGCGTCGCGAGCATCCCAGCCGCCTCGGCGTTGAAACGCTCTTGATCGAGCTTCTGCAGAGCGATCGCCCGCATCGCGGGGGTGGGGATTGCTTCGGCGCGAAGCTGCCAGCGCGCGAGCTCCCTGCGCACCACCGGTGCCACCGTGACCCAGTAGCGAACATTCACTCTCAGCAGCTCCAGGACGCCCTGCAGGGTCAGCCTCCAATCGCTGATGCCACTCACCCAAGCCAGGCTATCCGCTTGACAGCTCAACAGGGCAGCGTGGCCGCGAAGCAGCTACTGGTCCTCCAGCGCCAATGCCGGCGAAACACGCGAGGCCTGCCATCCCGGCACAGCGACGATCAGCATCGTCGCCGCGAGCACCAGGGCAAGTATCTCGAACGGGCGCCCCCCGGTCGCCACACGAGCGAGCGGAAAGCCTGTCACGCGCTTGAGATATCCATCGAGGACCAGCTGGCCATAGACACCGGCGAGCGCCCCGGTCAATGCGCCGATTCCTAGGATGAGGGCGCCTTCGAGCGCGAGGATGCGTCGCAGGCGAGCTGGTTTGATGCCCAGCAGACGTAGCCCCGCGAGCGAGTTGCGTCGCTGCCATATGGTCGAGGTGAGCGCCGCCGCCATCGCCGCGACGGCCGCCAGCAGCAACAACGTCGAGATCTCCCCCAGCTGCCCCAGGCCTTCGGAGGCGAGGGCGTCGATACGCGCTGCCCGTCTATATGCGAGCGACACTTCGAGGCCGCTCGCCGGGCCGAGAGCCTTCACGATCGCCCTCCGAACCGCCGGTGCTCGCGCGCCGGCTGTGAGCGCGACCGCGAGCGTGCTCGGCGAGGCGGTGCTCCAGTAGCGGGCATAGTCGGTCGTGCTCATGAATATCGCTCCCGGCGGCCAGGCCAGATTGGTGCTCTCCGCAGCGATTCGAAAGGCGCGTCGGCCATCCACGGTGGGCAGGACGAGCGTGTCCCCGACCGCCGTGTGGTGTTCGGCGGCGATCTGCGCCGAGACGACGATCCAGCCGCCCTGGCCAAGGCGGACGCCGGCCATCGCTCGATCCCCGGTGACGATCTGGCTGTCGAGCACGTTGCGCGCGCCGCCGGGCGGACGTGCGATGACCCACACGCGTCGGTTGCCGAGCGTCAGGAAGCCGCCCTGGAACTGGCGTACGGAGGCGACGCCCGGAACAGCTGCGATCGTGGCAAGGCGCGAGCCCGCCGAGAATTCCTGTACGGCCTGATTGTCTGCTGGTGTCGAGACCCAGATCGGCGCATCGGCCACATAGCTGGATGCGAATGTGTGGATGCCGCGCAGGAGATCCTGGCGAGAGCCGCCGAGGGCAACGCTCCCGAACAGCGCCACCGCCCCTGTGGCAGCGAGCGCAAGCGAGCGCAGCGTGGTGGCCCTGAGCGTGTCGAGCGCGACGCGCATCGAGGTCAGCCGCTGGCTTCGCTCGGTGAGCCATTGCGCAGAGTGCAGCGCGGCGGCGAAAGCCACCGGGACGGCGAGCACAGTGGCGAGCGCTAGCATCGCGCCGGCCAGGATCGCTGCGGAGGGCGCCAGCAGGAATACAAGGCTCGCCGCGACGAGCATGGCCAGCGCGAGACCGAACAGGAGACGCTGCGCGCGCGCGCCGAGAGCATTTCCTGGCGTGCCCTCTTCGCGGAAGACGCTGTCGCGCGGACGCCCGGCGCGCAGGTCGAGCAGCGGTATGGCGGAGGCCAGGCAGGTCGCTGCCACACCGCCAAGCCCCGCCAGCAGCAACCGCCCGACACCGACCACCGTCGAGCCCGACAGGGTGAAGGCCTCCGCGAGGTATCCGGTCGGCTGGTGGAAGACCCACACCGACAACACGTAGCCGACCGCGAGCCCGACCACGGAGCCAGCTGCGCCCAGGCAGAGTGCCTGAAACAGCACGATCTGGATTACCGCGCTGCGCCTCGTGCCCGCGACGCGCAGATCGGCGATCGCCTGCCGGCGCTCGGGGACGCTCAGCAAGATGGCGTTGAACGCGAGTAGAAATCCGAGCAGAGCCCCGATTGCGGCAAACAGCTGGCTCGCGAGATCGCTAGGACGAAGCGCCTCGCGCAATTGCGTGACGTCCTGCTCGGCAGACGCGACAGACAGTCGCCCGGCAGCGATGCGACGCAGCTCGGCGCGAACTTGCCCCTCGTGGCCTGCGGCCGGCTGTACCAGTATTCGCGTGATCTTTCTCGGGGTACCGGCGAGCTGCTGCATACGGGCGAGCGGCATAACGGCCACCAGCGCACCCGAGACGGCCCCGGCGGCTTCGCTACCGAGTATCGCGGAGACCCGCAGGGGCAGTGCATGACCGCGCAGCGCCAGCGTGACCTTGGTTCCAGTGGCGCGGATGTGCAGGACATTCGCGCTTGCCCTGCTCAAACCGATTCCGCCTGGCGTGAGCGCGTTTAGGGGCAATGTCGCCGCGAGGCCGTCCAGGACCGCAAGGCTCACGTCAGTTCCCGCGAGGTTGACCGTGACCCTGCGCCCAGCTGCGAACACGGTCGCCGTCTGCTCCAACAGAGGCGCCGCCTGCCTGACGTAAGGCGCCGCTTCGACGCGGGCCAGCAGGCGTTCGTCGATCGTTCCACTGCTCGGAGCGCGCAGCTGCAGGCTCGCCTTCCCGACAACGGCCTTGACCACCTGGCGCGACGAGCCGGCGATGCTGCCCTCCGCGACGGTGGCGGCGAGCGCGAGCGCAACGGCGACAGCCACGCCGACCCCCGCCAGAATCTCCTGCGCGCCTTCTACCCGCAGTCGCCGTCGATAGAGGTAGACCAGTGTGTAGGGGTGCAGCGCGCCTCGGCGTAGACGGTGCCAGCCCAGCATCGAGCTCAACGGCCGGCCAGCGGCGAATCGGGAGAGGGAGCCGCCCCAGGGACGCTCTCGTGCCCGACGGGAAGCAGAGATCCGTCGCGCAGGACATAGCGACGATCGGCCGTCGCGGCGGCCTCGGCATCGTGGGTAACGAGCACGACCGAGGCGCCCTGCTCGTGGGAGAGCTCCCGCAGCAGCGCGATCGTCTCGATGCTCCGGGCGCTGTCCAGGTTTCCTGTGGGCTCGTCAGCGAGGATCAACCGCGGCCCACCTGCGAGCGCGCGCGCGATCGCGACCCGCTGGCGCTCTCCACCCGAGAGCTGCTCGGGTGTGTGCGCCAACCGTTCGCCTAGTCCCAGGCGTTGCAACAGTGGGAGCGCTCGTTCGTGGGCTTCGCGCGGCCCGACACCGCCGAGGAGGAGCTTCAGGGCAGCGTTCTCCAGGTTTGAGACACGCGGCATCAGACGATAGTTCTGATAGATGAAGCCGACGTCGTGCATCAGGTAGTCGGAGACCTCCTGCTCGGAGAGACGCGAAAGCTCGCGGCCCTCGAAGCGGATCATGCCCTCATCGGGTCTGAGCAGCGCAGCGATGAGCGTCAACAGAGTCGTCTTGCCGGAGCCTGAGGGCCCCTGCACTGCGACCATCTCACCCGGAGCGACCCGCAGGCTCACGCCGTCGACGGCACGGAGCAACTCACCCCCGGCGCTGTAGGTCTTGACCACGCCGTCCAGCTCTAGCATGCTCACGCGCCGGGCCGCTGCGCCACGCGGCGCAGCGGCAGCACGAGCGCCAACTCACTCGCCGGCGGACCGCGCAGGAGCCCCTGACTCAGCGAGAGAGTGAGATCGGCGCCCGACAGAGCGGTCGAATCGCCGGTGCTCACGAGTACGGCAAGACCGCCGTCGGCGAGCGAGCGCAGCAGTGCCAGCAGTCCATCGCGTCGCAGTAGATCGATGCCGTGAATCGGATCGTCGATTACGAGCAGGCGTGGTGCGAGCGCAAGCACACGGGCGATCGCCACCCGTAGCGCCTCGTCAGGCTCGAGCGCCGAGATGCGCACATCGGCGTAGTCGGCGGCGCCCGCGCACTCGAGCGCCTGCGAGGCTTCCCAGCGCGCTTGTCGAGGCGCCGCCCCAGATGCGAGAAGCGGGATCATGACCAGCTCAAGGGCGGGCCGGTAGCCGGTGGCAAGGGGTGGGCGCTGGCAGAAGCCGATCCCTGCGCCCAACACCTTCTCGGCATGCCTGGCCAGATCCCGTCCGTCGAAACGCACGATCCCGCTATCGGGTGACTCGATGCCGGAGGCCAAGCGCAACAGCGTCGAGCGGCCGGAGCCGCGCAGGCCCCATACGACAGCCATCTCACCGGGATCGATCCGCAGGCATACATCTCGCAGAACCTGGCGCTCGAGCTCGCCATGTCGGTAGCGCTTGGCCACGTGCTCCAGCTCGAGCAGGCTCATTGTCGTGCGAGCCGCAGCGCGCTCAGCTCTTGTCGCGCGTACTCGACCCACGCGAGCTTGGCGCCGAGCGCCAGTCGCGCCTGCTCGCCGGCAAGCCGGATGGCCAACTGGGGGCGCCCACCTTCGCCGGCTCCGCGCTGAGCTGCGATCGGGGTGGCGCGAGCCGCGACCAAGCAGGCCTGCTCATAGCGATCGAGGATCTCGAGGGCTGCCCCGGGGGCGGCGGTGAAGGTCGCGAGCTGCAACACGAACAGCCAGCCGCGACGACGATCCTCGTCGACCTGACCCACCAGCCAGTCCCCATATTCACTCAGCCCCAACACAGTCGCACGGTAGCGCGGCTTGGGCTGCCGACCGGTCCTGGTTCCCGCTATCTCTTCGATCAGCGAGCGGGCCTTAAGCGCTGAAAGCGCAGTGTATATATGCGAGACGCTACTCAGGCTCAGTACCCCGTCGTAGGTCCGCTCGAAGCGCTGCGCCAGCTCGTAGGCATAGCTTGGGCGCTCGATCACCAGGCCGAGCAGCGCCCAGTTGACCGCTGAGTGCATCGGAGCAACTTGAGCATCCCTCGCCACTGTCACGACCTGATGAAGAGTAAAGGAAACGTCAATGTGCAGTGTTGCCGAGCGCCCTCGGCCACCCCATCCCTGATGACGAGATATGCGTTTGGGCTCGCATCAGGCTCGCCTCCCGCCCTGATCGGCTGGTGGTAGCGTTTGGCCCATTCGAACCGGGTTCTCGCGCTGACGGCATCAGCGCGGACGTGTAGCCCGCTCGACCTGCAGGCCACGCTCGCTAAGATGCCAAGCATTGGTTGTGCCCTGCTGCTGACCAAAACCCCGATTCTCCAGCAGGCCCAACCTCTCGAGCCGGCGCAGCAGCTTCGATATCTGGCCCTGGTCGACAATCCCCGAGCTGTCGGCGACCTCACGGTTGCTGGCCCCTGGATGCTCGCCAACGACCATCAGGACCCGCACCGTGCGGTAGGTGAGACGAATCTTGAGATCAGCCAGCGGGTCCCTGCCACGCATGCTCGAGGCTTCCCGTCGCTCGCCGGGCTCCTCCGCAGCTGGTCTGGCGAGTTCACGGTTCGCAGCCCTCGGCCCGAGATAGGGCAACACGATCATGCTCATCATCGGCCCTAACAGCTCGGTCATGGGTTCCCGCTCATCGTCAAGCAGCCGTGTGTGAAGGACCGCGAGGATTCCCCCCACGATCCCTTCGGCGGTGACCGACGGTGGCTCACGGCTGGTCAGAAGACGTCCCTCATCTATCAGGAGCGCCAGCTCACACAGGATCGCGCTGCGACGTGCAAGCACCCGCTGACCGGCAGCCAGAGTCTCCACGACACAGAGTTTGGCGATCGCTGGCTCTTCCTCTGCGAACGTCAGCAGTCGCGCCAGGACACATCGAAGCCCCTCACGCCAGCCCGTACCAACTTCGCGCGCCTCAGCGGCGATCAGCTGAGCCTGGGCGACAGCCTGCTCAAAAGCCTCCAGGAAACAGTCTTCACGATCGTCGAAGATGTCGTAGAAGGTCTTTCGCGAGACGCGCGCGAGAGAGATGACGTGTGCCACGGTCAAACCCGGATAGCCGACCTCATTGACCACTTCGACGACCGCCGTCAGCATTCGCTGGCGCTGGAGTTCGGTCACGCGACCACGGGGCATGGCTTTGGGACCGGGGCTCAACTTAGGCGTTGCTGTGGAGCTTTCGAGCAGGCTATTCATGTTGGCTTGCCATCAACTTCGTAAACATTGTCTAGAAGATAAAACACAACGATAACAAGCGGGGCCTTGATCGTCTAGTGATCAGCAAATGATCTGAGAGTATAGGCGTATGCACTTTAGGCACTTCAAGGCGGCATCTACCGTACACTCTAAATAGGCCGCTCCAATAAACACTACATAGCTCGCTAGGGTGTATAGAGGCAGAGCGCGGGGCGATCGCATGGATCGTCGCTAGACACAGGAGCCTGGGTGCTCGGCGTCAACTCTGGCTGGAGGCGATGGGCGCACCAACGGCGCCATGAGTGGCCCGTCGAGTTCCACACAGTCGAACGCGGAGGAGGTCAAGTGGTGCAACTCAGGGCGACGTTAGCCGGAAACCGCCAGGCATTCCGTAGCTGATCTATCGGCTTGAGGTCCGCGGGGTTTCCCGATGTAGCCGTAAGTGCACCTGCAGGGTGGGGCCTTGAATGACTATTTGTTTGGGGGCTGGGGCGGATATCTCGTGGCGTCGAGCGGAACTCGGACTGGCTGCTCAAGCCCAGCCTGGACGAGGACACCCTCCGAGGCGGTCGGCAATCCCGTTGGGTGGGATGGGGCAGGATCGATGTAGAGAGCCTGCCTAACTCCTATCCCTAAAGACCGAGAGAGCGCCTACGAACCCAACCACAGCCATGGCTTTGAGGCTATTGTACATGCCGCCGACAGACCGAGTAGAAGTCCGCATTAGCAGGCAAAACAGATGGCGAGAGGCGGACTCGAACCGCCGACACCTCGATTTTCAGTCGAGTGCTCTACCAGCTGAGCTATCTCGCCGCGACCCGCGATCCTACCGCCTCTCCCGTCAAGGGATGAGCGATACGGGTGTTCAGGAGCCCCACGCTTCAAGGTAAGGCAGCGGATCGATCGGGTGCCCGGTCGCCGCCTGCCAGCCGCCCACCCACATCTCGAAGTGCAGATGTGGCGCGGTCGCGTCGCCCGTCTGCCCTGCGTGGCAGAGCAGCTGCCCCGGGCTCACGCCCTGACCAGCGCTGATCGCGAAGCTATTCGCCTGGCAGTGCGCGAAAAACAGGTCGAGGCCCACGCTAGTGTGCTCGACCACGTAGTAGCCGGCGCCCCCGGCCTGGTAGCTCGTCGATTCGATCGTGCCGGAGAGCGGCGCGAGCACCGGTGTGCCTTCGGCGGTGAGCACATCCTGACCCTGATGCACGTGCCCGCTGCGCGCCGCGCCGAAGCGGTTTTCGGAGTTGCCGAAGCTGTGCGCGCCCGCCACGGGGAAGACCGCGCCCGCGGCCACCGTCTCCGCCGGCGTGGCAACGCCCGCTTCGGGCGTCACCCGCGCGGGCGCAGGAGTGGGGACCGACGGCGGTGGGGGGGTCACGGGCTTTGGCGCGGACTTGATCGTAAGCGTCGCCTCACCCGAGCTATGCGCGCGGCGCAGGAGCGTCATGCCATGGTGATCATGCGCACTCACGCTCACCTGGTAGCTGCCTGGCGCTAGCGCCGCACCAAGCGGCCATCGCGCCACGATCGTGTGCCCGGTGTGCGTCCAGCCCATGTTCGCCACCACCGCCGCGCGATGCGTGGCGAGGTTCGTGACGCTGATCTGCAGGTAGACCGTCCCCACGCCCCTCTCATCTACACGCAGCGTCACCTTGGGCGGTGGCCCCGCGAGCCCCGAGGTGGGAACGCTCAAGGCGCTGATCACGGGACGCAGCGGCGGAGCAGCCGCCACCCCGTACTCGATCCCACCCGCCTGCGGCGATGAGGGTGCCTGCGCACCGCCGGGCGCGCCGGTGAGCGCTGCGGCTGATGCTGCGCCGCCGAGCAGCACAGATGTCGTCAGGGCCACGAGCGCGGCCCCGGAAGTGATCCGCATGTGTCTGTTCTCGGTCGCCGCGAGGACAAGTCGAAGCGAGCACTAGCTGATTGCACGCATGTCCGAGACCGCCGAGTGGCCGCGGCTGATGTGCTGCGGAGCGGACCTAGCTCTTGCGCGCCTCGAATTCGGCGATCAGCGCCTCGTAGGTGAGACCGAGGCCCTCCTCGATCGGCACCTCTGCGCGCCAGCCCAACTCGCGCTCGGCGAGGCTCACGTCGAGGCAGCTGCGCTTGAGCTCGCCTGCGCGCAGCTCAGCTAGCTGCGGCGCGATCTCCTTGCCGGCCGCGTTGCTGAGCTCGCTCCAGACCGTCGCCACATCGGTCTCGACCTGCGTGGCGATGTTGTAGGTGCCCGAACGCCCCGAGGCCGAGAGCAGCGCGCCGACCACATCTGAGACGTATACGTAGTCGCGCGTCGGCGACCCGTGCCCGTAGAGCTTGGGCGACTGATCGGTGTAGAGGTGGTGCGTGAAGATCGCGACCACGCCAGCCTCGCCGTGTGGGCTCTGGCGCGGGCCGTAGACGTTGCCGAGGCGACAGACCGCGTGGGGGATGCCCGAGGACAGCGACCACGTCTTTACGTAGGCCTCCGCCGCCCACTTCGAGGCGCCGTAAGGGGAGAGCGGCGCGGGTATCCGCGTCTCTGGAGTGGGCATCGGCACGTCATCGCCATAGAGCGCACCGCCGGTGGAGGTGAACACCACCGAGGCGCCGCAGTCGCCTGCAACCTCCACCACGTTGAGCGTGCCCCGCACGTTGACCTCGCAGTCGCGTCCCGGGTCCTCGACCGAGGCCACCACGCTCGCCTGCGCCGCAAGGTGGAAGATCGCGCGCGGCGAGACCTCGCTGACAATCTGCCGCAGCGCCGGCAGGTCCACGATGTCGATCTGTCGGAGCTCCGCGCCCGTGGGCACACGCGCAGCATCGCCCGAGGAGAGGTCGTCGATGACAGTTACCTCATAGCCCTCGCCGAGCAGTGCATCCACAACGTGCGAGCCGATGAAGCCGGCCCCGCCGGTGACGATCGCGCGTGCGCTCATGCGCGGAATCTATACCGACGCCGTCGATGCAGCGGGCGCGAGGAGATCCTCGACGGCCTCAACGGTCTCATCGATGCGCTCGAGCACGCGCATGCCCTCGCGCTCGCGCGGCAAAGCGCCGCCGACCGCGGGGCCGCCGAGCACGATCGGGATGCTCGCGTGGTTGCAACGCAGTTCGCGCAACGCGCCCTCGATCGACTCGGCTGAGTCCGTCCCTGTAGCGCCCAACACGATCACCTCGGGCGATTGGCTGGCGACCATCGCTCGCAGCCGGTCCGCCGAGAGCTCGGTGTCAAAGACGGTCCGAAAGCCCGCGGCCGCGAGCTGGTCGTGAACCATCTGCAGGCCGAGCGTGTGCTCATCGCCCTCCAGACCCGCGATCAGCACCCGCTGGCGTGTCGGCTCGGTGTTGCCTGTCATGTAGCGGTAGAGCGTCGCGAGCACACGCCGGATGATCGTGTTCGCGCGCGCTTGGCGCTCGGCGTCGAGCGCGCCCGAGTGCGCAAGCACGTCGATGCGTCGCAACGTCGGCCCGATCACCTCCGCGTGCAGCGTCGTAGGCGAGATGCCGTCCTCGATCGCGGTCGCGATCGCACCCTCCGCCATCTCTGCATCGCCGCGTTCGAGCGCATTGGCGAACGTCTCGAGCGTGCTCTCCACGAGCGCTGCGGGATCGGAGCGCAGTTGCTCGCGCGCGTCCGGGCCAGAGCGGCCGAGCACTTCCATGAACGCATCCAGGAGCACCGGGTCGAAATGACGTCCGCGCTGTTCGCGCATCATCTGTATCGCCTCATCAACCGAGAAGGCCTTGCGGTAGACACGGTCGCTCGTGAGCGCGTCGAATACGTCCGCAACCGCGACGATCCGCCCCTCGATCGGGATCGTCTCGCCCTTCAGGCCGCGCGGGTAGCCCGTGCCGTCCCACTTCTCCTGGTGGCTGAGCGCAATCGTTGCGGCCATGTCGAGGATTGAAGAGGAGGAGCCGCGCACGAGCCGATGACCCTCCTCGGCGTGGGTCTCCACGATCGCGCGCTCCTCCGGCGTAAGCGGGCCGGGCTTGAGCAGGATCGCGTCGGGAATCGCGACCTTGCCGACGTCGTGTAGCGGAGCCGCGTGCTTCAAGCGCTCGCAGAACTCAGGGTCCATGCCGATGTGCTCGGCCAACAGCACCGAGAAGCGTCCGATCCGCTCGATGTGCGCACCGGTGTCCTCGTCGCGGAACTCGACCGCCATCGATAGTCGCTGCACGGTCTCCGCCTGCGCGATCTCAAGCTCGGAAAGCGCCCGTTTGAGGTCCGCCGTGCGGTTGTCGATCTCGTCCTCGAGCGCGCCGCGCCCGTACTCTCCGACGCGCCAGCCGAGCGCCACAGCCGAGCAGCCGAGCACCACGAGACATCCTGCGACCGTTATCGAGACATCGGCCACCAACGCCGCTGCGACCGCAGCCAGGCAGAGCAGCGCCCATCCCACAAGCCCCAACAGCGGGTAGCGACGCTTGGCCGACCCCCGTGGAGTTCGGTCGCCCGCGGGTGGCCGACTGCCATGCCCGTTGCCCACAGGATCCAGTCTACGCACGAAACCACCGAACCCGTCGATCGTGCCCGTGCTCGCGCTGGCGTGCGCTAGCTCCCCGCGCTCGGGCGGGCTCTGCAAAAGACTTGCTTGGATTGCACCATTCACTGAGAACTCTCGCGTCCTTGTCCGGTCCCAGGTTCGCGTCGTGTGTCAGCCTCGGGTTCGACGCCCGCCGCAGCGGGCTTGACCCGGGTTTGGCGCACATAGACGTATGGCCGAGAGCCTCTCGGCTAATGACCGCTTTTCAACTGATCGATGTTGATCGCATTGGCCGGTGCGCTCAAAGTGACTGCCTTGTTCCAGCGATCGAACGTGATCGTGCCGCCGCTGGCGCCGCTTTTTGTGATCTCGATCGGAAAGGCGGTGCCCGTGCTCGCCACGTACAGCGTGCCGCCCTTGGTCGCGTCGGTGACGCCCACCGCCCTCTGCCCCGCGATCGTCTTGCCGGGCGCGCCCACCAGCTTGCCGTGCGAGGCAAGCGCCGTGCCGATCAGCTTGCTGAGGTCCGTGAGCTGTGCGAGCGAAGCGAAGTTGCCGCCGGCGGCGGGGGCCTTCAGCCATTTGCCCTGAAGCAGTTGCGCCGCCGTAGCACCCGCGACGTGCGTGTAAAAGGCAGAGCTTCCGTTCATGTAGACCGCGCCGTTGAGCTGGATCAGGTTGATGCTCAGCCCTTCCAGCGTCAGCTTGCCCTTACCGCCCTTGCCCGCAAGGAGTTCCATA
The DNA here is from genome assembly GCA_963785435.1 of uncultured Solirubrobacterales bacterium. Taxonomy (GTDB): domain Bacteria; phylum Actinomycetota; class Thermoleophilia; order Solirubrobacterales; family Solirubrobacteraceae; genus Palsa-744. The sequence continues at coordinate 199,521 of CAWAVE010000005.1, read as the reverse complement.
TCCAATGATATCGGCTTGTGTTTATCCACGATTGAGCCCGCCACGTGTACCGAGGCTGCGCCAGCAGCCGCGGCTTTGGCTGCCGCGACGACCTCCGTGGGGCTCTTCGATGCAAGGCCGTTGCCGGCGGGAGAGGATGAGCCGCAGCCGCTGAGCAGCGCAATCGCGAGTACCAGCCAGAACGCGCCTAGAAATTGGAGCCGCAAACGCATTGAGCACAAACTCTAGCCAGCGCGTCAGTCGACTCCGCAGGAGCAGCGCAACGCTGCGAACGGCGCTTACGCGACGGTGAGCCCGCCCTGCAGGCGCGCCGCAGAGTCCGGGTCGTGCGAAGGAAGGTAGATCGTGGGGTGCTCGGCGCAATGCGCCTTGATCGTCTTCAGGGTCTGCACGTGAACTGAGGGGTCGGGCGCGATCGCATCAGCACGCAGCGCGTGCAGCTGCTCGAGCGTGTCCGTTGCGTCGCCCGCGAGCATCACGTGACGGCCTGCATCGTCGATGCAGATCACCGAGATGTGACCTGGGGTGTGCCCCGGCGTTTCGACAGCGACGATGCGCCCGTCCTCACAGAGCGCACGGCTGCGCGCAAACGCGCCGAAAAGAGCCTTCTCGAGCGCGAATGGCTGCGGCGCAAAGCCGGGCGGCAGCGGCTGGCGCAGCACGCCTCGCATGACGCGCGGAAATGGAGCGGCCACGTAGCTCAGCTCCGCAGCGTTGGCGAGGACGCGGCTGGACAGGTGAACGAGGCCGTCGATGTGATCGCCGTGCGCGTGAGTCAGCACGACCTCTAGAACATCCTCGAGACGCAGGCCCGCAGCGGCCATTGCAGCAGGAAGCTCCTGCTCATGGGTCACTTCCATGCGCGCAAACGGCACGTTCTTTGCTGCGCTGGTCTCGCCGGTGTCGACGAGCCTCAGCACGCCCTCGTGCTCGATCGCCCAGCAGTGGATCGGCAGCGGCTCAGAGAACTCGCCGGGCAGGAACAGGTCGAGCTGGCGCCGCAGACCCTTGCTCGGGAAAAGAAAGCTGTGCTTGACGCGTACGGTCCCCGTTTGCAGCGCGTGGATCTTCACGGTCGGACCGCCTGCAACATCCACGGACCATAGCCCGCCGGAGCCACTCCTGCTCAGCTCGAGCAAATTCTCGCTCGCCGCGTGATTGTTTAACCGCGGATGTGTCTTATGCTCAAAGCCACAACCAGTTCGATAGGGGGCGGGAGATGCGCAAGGTCAGGTGCGGTGCTGTCGTAGCGATGTTGGTCGCGCTTGGTGCGCTTAGCCTGGCGCCTACAGCCGGGGCCACCACGACCCAGCTGCTGCTCAACCAAAACGCCGCCTTCTCGATCCTCGGACGCTCCTGTGGAGGCATCCAGGAGCACGTATACGCCACCGGCTTCGACACCGGCGGCCATCCCGCAGGCGCGCTCTACATGCAGACGCGCTGCGGCGGCAGCGGCCGCGGTGGCGGCTACAAAGTCACGACCTACTCAGCCTGGGCGAGCGCGACGTGGGACTGGTACGGGAATACGCGTAGCTTCGCAAGACTCGACGGCCCAGCCGAAGTCAGCACCACGTTCTCAGCCGACGACGCCTACGGCGATCACCTCTACAACACCGCTAGCGCGGCGTACCTCGAAACGGGCTCACCGCCGATCCAGTCGCCAGGCGCTCCCACGAACGTGACGGCCGCGCAGTCCAACATCGAAGTGGGCGAAACGTTCCAGCTGCGCTTTCAGGTCAGCTGGACACCCGATCCGTCTAACGCGAGCCTGATCAGCTCCTCGACAGTGACAGCGACGCCCGTCAGCTCGAGCGCGCCGGTGCTCACGGTGAGCGCAGGCGCAGGCGCGACGGTCGCGACGATCGGGCCGCTACAGCCGCTGACCACCTACAAGATCACGGTCACGAGCAGCGACGCCGAAGGCACGAGCGTGCCGAGCGTGCCGATCGAAGCGACGAGCACCAACGAAGACGGCGAAACCGGCGGCGGGGGTGAAGGAGGAGAAGGCGCCACCCAGCCACCGGAATTCGGGCGCTGCACAAAGGTCGGCGGTGGCGGCGAATTCACCACCTCGAGCTGTCAGATCGAAAGCACCTCCGCCACAGGCAACTACGAATGGACGCGCGGCGTGCTGGCTCCTGGCTTCACGACATCGCTGAAGGCCGGTACCACGGTCAAGCTGGAAAGCGCCACGAGCAAAGAAAAAGTGACCTGCACGGGCGAGAGCGGTGGTGGCGAAATCACCGGCGCTAAAACGGTCGGCAGCGTGACGCTCAGCTTCACGGGCTGTGAATCGCTCGGTGGCAAATGCACCACGGCGGGCGCCGCCGCAGGCGAACTACAAAGCGCCACGCTCGAAGGCACGCTCGGCGTCGAAAAGCTCACCGAAAAAGCCGGCAAAGAAACGCTCCATGCCGCGCTCGCGCTATACCCGCTCGGGCATTCGGGACCACTTATCGAATACACCTGCGAAACCAGCGGGGTGACGGTCCTCGACGGCTCGCTGGTCGCGCCTGTGGTGGGTGGGAAAACGGCCAAAACAACGACCTTCAAACTGGCCGCATCAGCCGGCAAACAGAAGCCGGAATCCTTTGAAGGGGGCCTGCGCGAAGTCCTCACGAACTCGCTGAACGAACAGGTCGGCATCTCGTTCACCGCCACACAGACAAACGAAGAAGCGGTCGAGGTCAACACGGTCGTTTGACGTGACTCAGACGGCCAGCGCGACGTACTTCGTCTCGAGATACTCGCCGATGCCCTCAAAGCCGCCCTCGCGCCCGAAGCCAGACTGCTTGACGCCACCGAAGGGTGCGGCCGGGTTTGAGACGACACCCTGGTTGAGCCCGACCATGCCCGTCTCAATCCCCTCACAGATTCGGAAGGCGCGGTCGAGGTCGCGCGTATAGACGTAGGCTACGAGGCCATACTCCGTGCGATTGGCCGCATCGAGCGCCTGCTCGTCGCTCGTGAACGTGGCTACGGGCGCCACCGGCCCAAAGATCTCCTCGGCCAGCAGGCGCGCGTCATCGGGCACGCCCGCGAGCACGGTTGGCTCATAGAAATAGCCCTGGCCTCCAACGCGGCTAGCGCCCACGAGCGCCTGCGCTCCACGCCCTAGCGCGTCCTCGACGAGCTCAGAGACCTTCTCCAGCTGGGCGCCGTCGATCAGCGGTCCGACGTCGACGTCGGACTCGGTTCCACGCCCAACCTTCAACGCGCCCATCCGCTCGGCGAGCTTCGCCGCGAACTCATCCGCGACGGACTCGTGCACGTGAAAGCGGTTTGCCGCGGTGCAGGCCTCGCCGACGTTGCGCATCTTTGCGAGCATCGCCCCCTCCACAGCCTGCTCGAGATCGGCGTCCTCGAACACCAGGAAGGGCGCGTTGCCGCCGAGCTCCATCGAGACGCGCAGAATCTGCTCGGCGGACTGTTCGATCAGCTTGCGCCCCACCTCGGTCGAGCCCGTGAAAGACAGCTTGCGCGTGCGCGCGTCCTTGATCAGCGGCTCGATCACCGCGCCGGAGCGCTTTGCGGTGATCACGTTCAGCACGCCGCCCGGCAAACCCGCTTGCTCGAGGATCTTGGCGAGCGCGAGCATTGAAAGCGGTGTCTGCTGCGCGGGCTTTACGACCATCGTGCAGCCCGCCGCGATCGCCGGCGCGATCTTCCTCGTGCCCATCGCCGTGGGGAAGTTCCAGGGCGTCACGAACACACAGGGCCCGACGGGCTGGCGCATCGTGAGGATGCGCCCTTTGCCGGTCGTGTTGAGCATGTAGCGGCCGTGGATGCGCACCGCCTCCTCGGAGAACCAGCGGAAGAACTCCGCTGCATAGGAGATCTCCGCCTTGGACTCGGCCAGCGCCTTGCCCATCTCGAGCGTCATCAACAGCGCGAGCTCATCGCTCTGTGCCACGATCGCCTCATAGGCGCGGCGCAGGATCTCGCCGCGATCGCGCGGCGCGCACGTGGCCCACTCCGCCTGCTGCTCGGCCGCCGCCGCGAGCGCCGCGAGCGCGTCCAGCGGCTGCGCGTCGGCCACCTCGATCAGCGCCTCGCCGGTGGCAGGATCCTCCACAGACAGCTGTCCGCCGCCGCTCGCCTCACGCCACTCGCCGCCAATGTAGAGCTGCGTCGGTACGTGTTCAAGCACGGTCTGCTCGCTCAGCGCGCCAGTCATCGTGCAGCCCTCAGGCCCGGCGCGCGAGCGCCCGACCGTGGACACATGGATGCTCCCCTCGAGCGCGACCGTGACAGCCTGGGCGTGTTGATGTTGGCAGCGATGCCGCTCACGCTCTCAACCTACCACCGCCCTCGCGGCCGCCGGGCGGCCACTCGTCGCGTCTGTCTCGCAACGCTCGCGGCGCTGTTGGGCAGCCTGCTTGCGAGCGTCTCCGCGCAGGCTTCGACGTTGATCATCGAAGGCGCCGGCAACGGCCACGGCGTCGGCATGAGCCAGGACGGCGCGCTCGGCTTCGCCCAGCACGGCGCGAATGCGCCGGCGATCCTCGCGCACTACTACACGGGCACCACGCTCGGTCTCGCACCACCCAAGAAGGTCGTGCGCGTGCTCGTCGGCTCGCGCGTAGTGAAGGTCGGACTCGAGCGCTACGTCCGTGGCGTGGTCTCCGCGGAGGTTCCCTCCAGCTGGCCGCAGGCGGCGCTCGAAGCTCAAGCGATCGCCAGCCGCACCTACGCGCTGACCGCGCACGCGGGCGGCTCGCGTTTTGACGTCTTCTCCGACACGCGCTCGCAGGTCTACCGCGGTCGTGCCGCAGAAACGGCCGCGACGAACAGCGCCGTGAAGGCCACGGCTGGAGAGGTCGTGCTCTATGCGGGCAAGCCCGTGCCCACCTACTTCTTCGCGAGCTCCGGCGGCATGACCGAGAACGTCGAGGACGGCTTCCTCGGCTCCGAAGCACAACCGTGGCTGCGCGGCGTGAGCGACCCCTATGAAAGCCACAGCAGCTCAGCTTGGAAACTCAGCCTCAGCTTCCATGCCGTGGCCGCGCGCCTGCACGGCCTCCTGAAGGGCTCCTTCCGCGGTATCGAAGTGCTGAGCCGCGGCGTCTCGCCGCGGATCGTCGCAGCCCAACTGCTCGGCTCGCGCGGCGTGACACCCGTCAGCGGAGCGCAGCTCGCGGGCGCCTTTGGTCTCAGCAGCACCTGGGCCTACTTCAGCGTCAAGAGCGCCGGTGGCCTGCGACACGAGCCCGACCGCAGCGGGCGCACACCGCAGACGAGCCCGCCGGCAAGCCCGCCGCCACCCGTGCCGACCGCGCCTCAAGGGGGCGCGCCAGCACCGGGCAGCGCTCCAGCGACGACAGCCAAGACAGGCGGCGCAGCGGCTGCCTAGCGGGCTCCCGCTGCGCTCCGACATGCGTCCGCCAGACGCCGAAGTGTGCCCGGTACGCCGCTGGGCGCGTCATCATTGGGCTATGAATCGACGGTGCTTGACAGCCCTGATCGTGTGCTGCGCCGCGCTACTCCTACCGACAGGCACTGCCAGCGCTCACTCCGTGGGCACGCACGCTCAGATCGAATGGGTGCGCCGCGCCGCGACGAACTTCCTCAACGCCGAGCTCGCGCGTAACGGGGCTGGTGCCTGTGCGATCCTCAACGCGCCGTTGCGTGTCACGCTGCAGCACCGCACCTGCGCACAGCGTTGGAACGCGCGGCTGGCGGCGCTGCTACGCGAACCGGCGCGCCGAGCGCAGCTACACAGGCAGCTGCGTGCAGTCCCCACAGCCGATGTGGTCATCCATGGCGACCTCGCCACGCTTGCTCTCCGCTCGCCCCTCATCAACGGTCCGAATCGCTTTCTATGGACCGAAAACTGCTGGATGCTCGAGGGCTGAGTAGCCCGTCCGCGATGGCGGGCGCATACGCTGCAGGAGGTGTCCGCACCGCTACTCATCGCCGACGTTCCCTGGCTGCTCTACCGCTCCTTCTTCGCGCTGCCCAAATCGATCACCGACGAGAAGGGCCGGCCGGTCAACGCGCTGCTCGGCACCGTCAACGTGATCCTCTCGCTGCTCGAAGCGCCTCCGCCTTCAGGGCGCCCACGCGGCATCGTGGCCTGTACGGGCGCCGAGCAGGCGGCCTACCGCGTAGAGCTCTATCCCCCCTACCACGCCCACCGCGACCCGATGCCGCCCGAGCTCGCCGCGCAGTGGAAGCTCGCGCCCTCGCTGCTGGAAGCCTTCGGCTGGAGCGTTCCCGGCAGCGACGTGCTCGAGGCCGACGACGTGATGTTCTCCTATGCCCGCCGCGAGCAGGAGCAAGGGCGGCGCGCGCTGCTCTTGACCGGCGATCGCGACCTCTACGGCGCCGCCAGCGAGCAGGTTGCGGTGCTCGAAATGCGTAAGCGCGAGCAGCATGTGGAGATCGGCCCCGAGCAGGTGCGCGAGCGCTACGGCGTGGAGCCCGAGCAGGTCCCAGACTTCATCGCGCTGCGCGGCGACCCCTCCGACGGCTTGCCCGGCGCACCGGGCGTCGGCGCGAAGACCGCGGCGGAGCTGCTGCGCGAGCACGAGACGCTCGAGGCGCTGCTCGCGGCTGCACACGCGCCGCTGCCGCCACTGCGCCCACGGCTTGTGGGCGTGCTGCTCGAGCACGAGCAACTGCTGCGCGACTTCCGCGAGATCGCGACCTTGCAGCTGATCGACGTCGAGCCCGTGAGCGATCGCGAGAGTGACCTTGCAGCCGGCGCGCTGCGCTGTCGTGAGCTCGGCATGCGCCGCCTGGCCGAGCGTCTGGAGAAGCTCGCTACGGCGTGAACTTGACGGTGATCACGTCGCCGTCGCTCATCACGTAGTCGCGGCCCTCGAGGCGCAGCGTGCCGTGATCGCGCGCGCCCGCATAGCCACCCGCCTCGACGAGCTCGCGCCAACCGATCACTTCGGCGCGCACAAAGCCCTTCTGAATGTCCGAGTGGATCTGCCCGGCCGCGTGCCACGCGCTCTCGCCGCGGTGCAGGTGCCAAGACTGCGCGGGCTTGCCCTCGCCTGCGGTAAAGAAGGCGATCAGCTCAAGTAGATCGAAGGCACCACGCACCACGCGCGTCAAGCCTGACTCGCTAACGCCGAGCTCGGCGCGCATCGCGACCGCGTCCTCGTCGTCGAGCTCGGCAAGCTCGGCCTCGATACGAGAGGACACCGCGACCACGCCCGCGCCCTGCGAGGCAGCGTGCTCGGCGATCGCAGCGGGCAGCACCTCAGAGCCCTCATCGACGTTGGCCACGAACAGCACCGGCTTGCTCGTCAGCGAGCCGAGATCGCGCGCCGCGTTCGGAGCCTCCTCGGGAACCGGCACCGATCGCGCTGGACGACCCGCCTGTAGCGCCTCGATCACGGCGCGCAGCCACGCCTCCTCGGCGATTAGCGCGCGGTCGAGACTGCGCGCCTGCCTGGCCACGCGCTCAACGCGGCGTTCGGCCTGCTCTAGATCCGCGAGCACCAGCTCTGTCTCGATTGTTTCGATGTCCGCCAGCGGGTCCACGCGGCCCTCGGGATGAATCACGTTCTCATCGCCGTGCGCGCGCACCACGTGCACGATCGCGTCCGTCTCGCGAATGTTCGCGAGGAAGCGATTGCCGAGCCCCTCGCCCTTGCTCGCGCCCGCCACGAGCCCCGCGATGTCATGGAAGTCGATCGTGTCCCACACGATCGAGGAGGCGCCCACCGTCGCCACGACCTGCTCCAGGCGCTCGTCGTGCACAGGCACCACCGCGACGTTTGGCTCGATCGTCGTGAAGGGGTAGTTCGCCGCCTCCGCTCCAGCTTTGGTGAGCGCGTTGAACAGTGAGGACTTGCCCGCGTTGGGCATTCCCACGATGCCGATACGAGTGCTCATGAGAGCCTCATCCTGGAAGTCCTAGGACGAGCGCCAAGGCATCGTCCAACGCGGCCATCTCGCCATGGCTTAGATGCCCGAGACCCTCTTTTACCGCCTGCGCGTCGACGACGCGTATTTGATCTGTGAGCACTCGCGTAGACGCACCCGCAACCTCGATCGTCGGGCGAAAACTCGCCGCGGCTGCCGAGCGCGAAGTAGGGGCGATCAGCACCGTGCTGAGATCGAGCAGCTCGTCGGCTTGCACCACCACTCCCGGTCTTGCTCCTAGCTGCTCGTGTCCACGCGCGCGACGCGGGGCGACGAGCCGCACGAGATCACCGCGTACCATCAGTCCGCGGGCCAGGCCGGTGTGAGCTCGTCGAGCTCCTCACGCAATCTGACCAGCTCCGCGCGATCCTCTGGGTCGCGAGCAAGCCGTCGTGCCTCCTCGCGTAGCGCCATGCGCCCTCGCCGTCGTGCGCGTGCCTCAGTCAAAGCGCTTCTGACGGCCTGCGAGTCGCTCATCCCTTCCGCGCGAAGCACCGCAAGAGCCGCTTCAGCATCGGCATCCAGGCGAACGTGCAGAGCGCGCGACATGGCTCAAAGGTACCACAAATCGTGCTACACCTTGCCGCACTCCACTAGGTCCGGCGCGAAGCCACCGCGGTGCCAAGCGCCATCCCCGCGAGCACGTCCGACGGATAGTGCACCCCCAGATACAGCCGCGAAAGCGCGAGGCTGAACGCCAGCCCATACAGCGGCGCTGCTGGTAGGCCGAGACGCGTGTAGGCGAGCGCAGCAGCGAACGAGGTCGAGGTGTGTGCACTGGGGAAGCCGAGCCCCGTGGGCGTGCCCGTCAGCGGGGGTAGATCTGGGAGGCTCGGACGCCGCCGGCGCACGGTCAGCTTGATCGCGGTGTTCGCGAGGTAGGCCCCGCCGACGGTCGCCGTTGCTCGGCGCCAGCTTTCGCGCCGAGCCGGCTGGAGCACCTGCCCCGCAATGCCGAGCGCAAGCCAGATCGCCGCATGCTCACCAAGCCGCGAGAAGCGAGCCACCGCGCGCTCAGCGCCCGGACTGTGCCCACAGGTGCGAGCAACCCGCAAAAGCCGCTCATCAAGATTCAAGAGGGGACACCAGGTTAGGACGGTCGATGGGCAAGCGATACAAGGACGCAGTGAGCGTGGCGTGCATTGGCACGCGAGCGATCGAGGACGCCGTAGCGCGCCGCCCAGCGGCCGTCCTAACCGAAGCCGACGCGGGGCTCTTCGCTATCTGCGCCAACGTAGACGATCTGGCCGAGGTCGACCCGCACCGGTCCATCCTCGCTGTCCAGCTCGTGCCAGCCGACCGTGCCGAGCGCGGCGTTGAAGGCCTTCAGCGACTCATCGGTGAGCCTCAGCGCGAGCACCTGCCCACCCTGAAAGCCAACGGTCACGCGGCGCGTGGAGGCCATCAGTGCGCTCCCGCTCCGCTCGCCGGCTCGACGATCTCCGTCAGCACGCCCGCACTCGCGCGCGGGTGCATGAAGGCAACCCGCGAGCCGCGGATGCCCGTGCGCGGCTGCTCGTCGATCAGCGCAAGCCCCTCCTGCTTGAGCTGTTCGAGCGTCGCCTCGATGTCCTGCACCTGATAGGCGACGTGATGCAGCCCCGGGCCCTGCTTTGCGAGGAAGCGACCCACGGGCGTGTCGGGCGCAAGCGGTGCGAGCAACTCGACGTGGTTCTCACCGACGTCCAGCAGCACCGCCTCGACGCCCTGCTCGCTTACGACCTCGCGATGGGCAACCGTGAGCTTGAAGTTGTCGCGGTAGAGCTCGAGCGCGGGCTCGATCTCTTGGACGGCCACGCCTATGTGGTCGATTCGGCTGAACATGAGCCGCAGTCTATAGCCGCCGGCCCCCGCCTCAGGGGGTCACGTCGGGCAAGCCGATCGGCGCAGGTCCGCTCGGAGGTAGGTGCGGTGTTGCTGCGACCACCCGCAGACCGACACCGGGCGCGCGCTCCATGCGCGGCACGCCCTCCATGATGCGGTCGATCGCGTCGCGGTCGAGCACCTCGTTCTCGAGCAGCTCATGCGCAAGCGCATCGAGATGCGCGCGGTGCGCCACGATCAGCTTCGACGCTGCGCGCCGCGCCTCGTCGATCAGGTCTTGGCGCTCCTCGTCGCGGATGCGCAGCGTCGTCTCCGACAGGCGCACATCGCCGTCCGGCGAGCGACCCACGCCAGATGTCACCATCGCGAAGTCGTGGACCATCGAGTGCGCGATGTCGGCCACGCGCTTGAGGTCATCAGAGGCGCCCGTGGTGATCGCACCAAAGACAACCTGCTCGGCCACGCGGCCGCCGAGCAACACGGTCATGTAGTCGAGCAGCTCCTCGCGCGTCTTCAGATAGCGGTCCTCCGCGGGCAGGTTCAGCGTGTAGCCGAGCGCGCGCCCGCGCGGCACGATCGAGATGCGGTGCACGCGGTCCACCGACGGCAAGAGCTCGCCGCAGAGCGCGTGTCCAGCCTCGTGGAAGGCGACCACGCGCTTCTCGTGCTGGTTGAGCACGCGCTTGGACTGCACGCCCGCGATCACGCGCTCGATCGCCGAGTCAAAATCACGGCTCGCGATCGCCTTCGCGCCGCGGCGCGTAGCGAAGATCGCGGCCTCATTGCAGATGTTGGCGAGGTCTGCGCCTGTCAGGCCGCTCGTCTGCTGCGCAACGAGACCAAGGTCCACATCCTCGAGCGGCTTGTCGCGCGTGTGCACCTGCAGCACGCCGAGGCGCCCGCGCACGTCGGGCGGCACAACGAACACTTGACGGTCGAAGCGCCCGGGGCGCAGTAGCGCCGGATCGAGCTTGTCGAGCAGGTTCGAGGCTGCGATCACGACCACCCGCCCGCTCGAGGCGAAGCCGTCCATCTCCACGAGCAGCTGGTTGAGCGTCTGGTCCTTCTCGCCCGAAATGTCCATCCCGCGGCGTCCGCCGACGGCATCGAGCTCGTCGATGAAGATAATCGCCGGTTCGTGCTTGCGCGCGATCGCGAACAGGCGGCGAATGCGCGCGGCGCCGAGGCCCGCGAACATCTCCACGAAGGAGGCTGCGGATTGGGCGAAGAACTGCGCGCCGGACTCGTTCGCCACGGCCTTCGCGAGCAGCGTCTTGCCGGTGCCGGGCGGACCGTGCAGCAGGATGCCCTTCGGTACCTTCGCGCCGAGCGCCTGAAAGGACTTGGGGTCGCGCAGGAACTCGACGATCTCTTGGAGCTCCGCCTTGGCCTCGTCCACGCCCGCGATGTCCGCGAACGTGACGGACTGGTCGGAGGACGGCTTGATCTGCTGCGGCTTCGTGCGCGGCATCACCTTCAACGTGCGCCACAGCACGAACAGGATCGCGCCGAAGAAAACGATCATCAGAACCGGCTGCCAGTTCAGCGCCCAGTTCTGGATTTCTTGAGCGAAGGACAGCTTTGGCGTGGAGGCCACGGGCACCGTGGTGATCGCTTTGGCGTGTATCAACGCCGCGTGTTTGGCGGCGGCGTCACTCACCACTGCCTGGCTGCTCGCCGCGTGCGTGCCGGTGACCGCGTGCGCGCCCGCATGCGCCGCGTGGGAGACGCCAGTCGAGTTGGGTATCGCGCCCGACTGTGTGCTCATCCGTAAAACCTCCTGAAACGCACCATCCTTGGCATCTGTCTCGATTATGCGTGTTCGCGGCGCGAATGTCGAGGGCTGACTGCGATCAACCGAGCACGCGCTGTGCGAGATCTCGGAAAAGTTCTGTTGCGAAGGCGAGATCGCGCACGTCGATGCGCTCATCGGCGCCGTGCACGAGCGGCGCGCTCTCGAGCAGCGACTGATGGCGGTGGGGGAAGAATCCATAGGCGACGCACTCGGGGAAGGCGAGGCGAAAATGGCGCGAGTCAGTGAAGCCGGGGAGAATCACGGGCACCGCCTCCGCGCCCGGATCGTGTTCGGCGATCCACGTCGCGATCGTGTCCATCAGCTCGGACTCAAGCGGCGAGCGATTGCCCACCACACGCTCGCTGAACTCGATGCGAAACGGTGGATGCGGGCCGCCTGCTTCCTCGCCGAGCACCTCGAGGATGCCTGCGCGCACCTCCGCCTCGCCGAGCCCGGGAGGCACGCGACAGTCCACTTTCAGCTCCGCGCGGCTGGGGATCACGTTGATCTTCTCCGAGGCACGGATGCGCGTTGGCGTGAAGGTCACGCCGAGCATCGGCTCGAACATCGTGGCCAGTCGCGGATCGGCGGCGCGTAGCCGCGCGATCGAGCCCTCCGGATCATCGGGATCCTCACCGATTCCACGCAGGAAGGCGCGCGGCTCCTCGGTCGGCAGGTAGGAAGGCTGACGCGCCGCGAGGCGCTCGAGCAGGGGTCCCATCTTCAGCAGCGCGTTCTCGCCCATGCCCGGCATCGACGCGTGCCCGGCGACGCCATCGGTGGCGAGCGTGAAGCGAAAGACGCCCTTCTCCGCACAGCACACGCCGTAGCAGCGCCGCCCTTGATACTCGAAGTAGGCGCCGCCGCCCTCGTTGACGAGCAGATCGCAACGCACCTTCTCGGGGTGCGTTTCGGTGATCCATTGCGCGCCCAGCTCACCGCCGGTCTCCTCATCGACGACGACCACGATCAACAGCTCACCGCGCGCGGGGCGCCAGCCATCGCGTGCGAGCGAGGCTCCAGCGGCGATCTCGGCGGCGACCTGCGACTTCATGTCGAGCGCGCCACGCCCCCAGATGAAGCCCTCGGCGAGATCGCCCGACCAGGGGTCGTGCGTCCACTCCGCAGCGTCGGCGAGCACGGTGTCTACGTGCCCGAGGTAGCAGAGCGTGGGGCCCGGCTCAGCGCCGCGCAGCCGCGCCACGAGGTTCGGCCGTTCAGGCTCTGCGCCGAGCAGCTCGCACTCGAAGCCCGCTGCGCCGAGGTGCGCAGCGAGGTACTCCTGGGCCGCGCGCTCATTGCCCGGCGGGTTGACCGTGTCGAAGGCAATCAGCCGGCTGAGCAGCGCTTGCGCCTCTGCACTGCGCCCGACGTCTTGCTCAGAGGGCTCGCCGCTCATCCCCGGGATCGTACGCCGATCGCCGGGACCTCCTCGCGTGTGAGTGGGTAGTGGCAGGCGGCAGCGGTTCCTGAGTCATGCTGCTCGAGCGCCGGCTCATCGCGCGCGCAGCGCCCCTGAGCCTTCGGGCAGCGCGTGTGAAAGCGACAGGCGCTCGGCGGGTTGGCGGGACTCGGCACGTCGCCGCTGAGCAGCCGGCGCTGCTCGCCGTGGCGTGAGGGGTCCACGACCGGGACGGCGGAGAGCAGCGCGCCCGTGTAGGGATGGCGGGGAAAGTCATAAAGCGCATCGCCCGGCCCGATCTCAACGATCTTGCCGAGATACATCACGGCAACGCGGTCGCACATGTGCCGTACGACCGAGAGGTCGTGGGCGATGAAGATCACGGTAAGGCCGAACTCGCGCTGCAACTCGCGCAGCAGGTTCAGGACCTGCGCCTGGATCGAGACGTCGAGCGCCGAGACCGGCTCGTCGGCGATCAGCAGCTTGGGCTTCAGCGCGAGCGCGCGTGCCACGCCGATCCGCTGGCGTTGCCCGCCGGAGAACTCGTGCGGGTAGCGGTTGTAGTGCTCGGGGTTCAAGCCGACTGTCTCCATCAGCGCTTGCACCGCTTTACGCCGTTCGCCCTTGCCCTGCTCGAGGCCGTGGATCACGAACGGCTCGGCGATGATCGAGCCGATCGTCTTGCGCGGGTTCAGCGAGGAGTAGGGGTCTTGGAAGATCATCTGCATGTCGCGCCGGATCGCCTTCAGGCGCGCGCCCTTGAGGTGCGTGATGTCCTGTCCGTTGAAGCGAATGCTGCCGCTGCTCGGTGCCAGCAGGCGCATGATCAACCGTGCGGTCGTGCTCTTGCCGCAGCCTGTCTCGCCGACGAGCCCGAGCGTCTCGCCCTGCTCGATGTCGAAGCTCACGCCGTCGACGGCCTGCACCGCGCCGACTTTGCGCTGGATCACGATGCCGCGCGTGATCGGGAAATGCTTCACGAGGTCGCGGACTTCGACAAGCGCGCTCATTGCGACTCCGTGCCCGTCTGGGCGACCGCGGCGCGGGCCTGCTCGGGTAGCCGCCCGGCCTGCAGCTCACTCCACAGGCGCCGGCGCACATCTGCCTGGAGTAGGCAGGCGACCTCGTGGCCGGCCTCACCCGGCACCGGCTCGAGCCGCGGGTCGATCTGCGCGTGCTCGGGCTGCGCATAGGGACAGCGGGGATGGAAGTGACAGCCCGAGGGCGGGTTGATCAGGCTCGGCGGCGAGCCTGAGATCGGCACGAGCTCCTCCTCGCGCGCGCCGTCAAGCGTGGGGATCGACTTCAACAGGCCCCACGTGTAGGGGTGCTGGGGCTGAGAGAAAAGCAGCTCGGCGGTGCTCCGCTCCACGATTCGCCCCGCGTACATCACGGCGATGTCATCGGCGAGCTCGGCGACCACGCCGAGGTCGTGCGTGATGATCACGATCGCCATGCCGAGCTCTCGCTGCAGGCGTTCCATCAGCGCGAGGATCTGCGCCTGCACGGTCACGTCTAGCGCGGTCGTGGGCTCATCGGCGATCAGCAGCTTGGGCTCGTTGGCGAGCGCCATCGCGATCATCGCGCGTTGGCGCATGCCGCCGGAGAACTCGTGCGGATACTCATCGACGCGACGCGCCGGGTCCGGGATGCCGACGAGCCCGAGCAGCTCGATCGCGCGCTCGCGCGCCTTGGCCTTGGACACCTGCCGGTGGGCGAGCACAGCCTCGATCAGCTGCGCGCCGACCTTGAAAAAGGGGTGCAGCGATGAGAGCGGGTCCTGGAAGACCATCGCGATGTCGTTGCCCCGGATCGCGCGGAGCTCCTCTTCAGGCAGCGCCACGAGGTCGCGGCCTTCGAACATGATGCGCCCCGAGATGCGCGCGCCCTGCCGACGGGTCAGCCCCAGCGTGGTCAACGAGGAGACGGTCTTGCCCGACCCCGACTCGCCCACGATCCCCAGCGTGCGGCCACGCTGCACCTCATAGCTGATCCCATCGACGGCATGCACGACACCGTCTTCGGTGGGGAACTCCACGCGCAGGTCCTCGACGCGCAGCAGCGGCTCCCCCTCCAGTGGAGATGCGGTAGCGCTCATGAGTAGCGCACCCGCGGGTCGAGATAGGCGTAGGCGATGTCCACGAGGATGTTCGCGACGACTACGAACAGCGCGGCGACCAGCACGGTGCCTTGCACGATCGGGAAGTCGGAGTGCGTGATCGCGTCGTAGTTCAGGCGCCCGATGCCGGGAATGTTGAAGACCGTTTCCACGAGCACCGAGCTGCCCAGCAGCGCAGCGATGTCGAGGCCGAGGATCGTGATGATCGGGCTGATCGCCGCGCGCACGCCGTGGCGCATGACCACGCGACGCTCCGTAAGGCCCTTGGCGCGCGCGGTGCGAATGTAGTCCTCATCCATCGTCTCGATCAGGCTGCCGCGCATGATCCGCGCATAGATCGCGGCCGTCCCTGCCGCGACCACGATCCAGGGCAGGATCAGCGAGGTGAACCATTTCAGCGGATCGCCTGTGAGCCCGACATAGCTGCCGGATCCAGGGAAGATGTGCACCTGGCCGATGTCTGCGGCGAATAGATAGAGCAGGATCAGACCGAGCCAGTATTCGGGCGCCGAGACGAGCACAAGCGCGCCGCCCATGCTTGCGCGGTCCACACGCGAGCGCGGTTTGCGCGCCGAGATGATGCCGACGGCGAGCCCGGTCGAGAGCCACAAGACGGCACCGCCGAAGACGAGTGAGAGCGTGGCGGGTAGACGACTTGAAATCAGCGACTTGACGGGCGCGTTTGAGTAATAGCTGTAGCCGAGGTCGAAGTGCAGGAAGATGCCCTTCATGTAAAGCCAGAACTGCGTCAAGATCGACTTGTCGAGCCCCAGCGTGTGGCGGATCTCGGCAATGATCTTGGGATTTTGCAAGCGCCCTGCGCGGAGCTTGGCCGGGTCGCCCGTGGGCAGTATCCGGAACAGGACAAACGTCAGCGCGGAGACGATGATCAGCAGCGCGACGCCCCACAGGAGCCTGCGGATGATGTAACGGCCCATGTCGCTAGTCGCTCATTTGGTCAATTTTGGAGTGGTCGGGAGCACTGTCGGTGTGAAGCCGTGTGGGGGAGCGACTTGGAGTCACTCCCCCACACGGCAGTTCCTGTGGGTCCTGTCTACTTCACCGAGGTGTAGTTGAAGTCCCAGGAGCCGAGGTTCCACTGGTCGCCGACGCCGACGACGTCTTTGGCCTCGATCTCCGCCTGCTTGTCCCAGTCATAGGGGACTGCGACCGCTTCGCTGACGAGTTCTTCGTCGATCTTCGCCCACGCCGTAGCGCGTGCCTTCGCGCCGATCACCTTCTCGGCGGCAGCCATCGCTGTGTTGATTTTCGCGTGGTTGACGAGACCCCAGTTGGAGTTGGTCCCGTTCTTGACGATCAGCTTGCCGTTGAACGGCACGTCGAGCACAGCCTGACCGTCGCCGAAGTCGGCGACCCAGCCGACGTTCGGACAGACGTCGATCTTTTCGCTGACCACACCGCAGTACTTCGAGTACATGACCGACTGGTCGACGAGGTTGAGCTTAGTCTTGAAGCCCAGGCTCTTGAGCGCCTGGTTGGCGATTTCCGCATCTTGCGGTGCCGGGTTACCGGTCGAGCCTACGATCTGCACGGTTTCCGAGCCTGTGTATTTACCGCTCGGGTAGCCCGCGAGCTTCATGTACTTTTCGCCGACCGTGATGTCACCCTGCGGGTGTTCGTTGTAGTCGACCTTCGGACCCGTGAGACCGCCCGCTTCATCGAAGCCGGGGGTTTCCGGATAGAGGAAGTGCGTCATCACATTCGTCACCAGCGAGCCACCGCGGGCCTTGTCCATCGCTTCGCGGTCGAGCGTGGCCCAGAAGGCCTTACGCAGGTTGACGTTCTTAAACGGCCCGTAGCTGTTGTTGACGGCCACGTAGTGGTCACCCGCACCCGGTGCGATCAACAGCTGTTTGGGGAATTTTTCATACGCGAGCTTGACGATCGCCTGAGCGACCGTGTCGTTCTGCACGATGTGTGAGCCTTCGAGCACCTGGCGACCGATCACCTCGGTGTCGCCACCGATCTTCATGTCGATCTCATCGAGGTAGGCGGGACGGAAGTCTGTGCTCGCCTGCCAGTTGGGGTTACGCACGAGCGTCGCGGACTTGCCCGGCTGGTAGCCAACGCCGAGCACCTTGCCGGAGCTGTCGGCCTTGAACATGTAAGGACCTGTCGCTACCTGGTGGTTGCCGTATTCACTCGGTTTGCTCGTGTCGAACTTCTTCGCGTACTCCGGCGGCACCGCTGCGCTCATCGGCAGCACGAGCGCGTCGGCGACGATCTGCCCGCTCGGTTCGGTGAGCTTGAACACGATCGTGTTCTTGTCGGGAGTTTTGATCCCCGCGACCGGGCCGCCGCTGGCCTTCGGCATCCCTTCGACCGCGCTGAAGTAGCCAAGGTAGTAGGGGTTGGCGACGTTCGGGTTGGCTGCGCGCTCGATCGCGTAGGCGACATCGGCGGAGGTCACTTCGCGGTTCACGGGCGGGCTGAAGTGGACCCCTTTGCGGATTTTGACCGTGACGAGCTTGCCGGTGTTGCTGATCGTCGGCGGTCCTTCAGCCAGATCGGGGGTCACTTCCGAAAAGGTGTTGGGCTTGTATGAGTACAACGGCCGCTGGGTCGCATACACAGCCTCGTAGTCGATCGAGAAGTAGGACTGACCTGGATCGATGTGTTCGAAATCCTCATGGTTGAGGACGGTCAGCGTCCCTCCCTTGGTTCCGCCGGTGAGCGACTCGCTCGCGGGTGTCATAACTCCACTCGCAACGCCGCTAGAGGCGCCTGTGCTGCTCGAGCTGCTGTTGGTAGAGCTACTGGAGCCACAGGCCGATAGCGCGAGTGCAAGCACTCCAGCCAGGCCTACCAGCAGAATCACTTTGAGCGACCTCATCGAGGCGCCTCCTTTGTGTTGTTTTTCATGCCCGTCTCACCGGGCGGCACGGGGGTTAAGGGCGTCGCGCAGGCCGTCGCCGAGCAGGTTGAAGGCGAGCACGGTCAACAGCAGCGCGATGCCGGGAAAGGTCATGTACCACCAGGCCGTGTTGAAGATCGGCGTGGCGGAGGCGATCATTTGTCCCCAGCTCGCGGTCGGCGGGCGCACGCCGACGCCGAGGAACGAAAGCGAGGCCTCGATCAGGATGTTGATCGGCACGAGCAGCGTCGCGTAGACGATCACCGGCGCGATCAGGTTGGGGAGGATCTCGCGGAACATGATGCGCGCATTTGAGGCGCCGAGCGCGCGAGAAGCGTCAACGAACTCGCGCTCGCGCAGCGACAGCACGAGACCGCGAACGATGCGTGCGATGTAGGTCCAGTTGACGAGCGTAATCAAGAAGATGATCACACCGAGCCCGGGTTGAATCGCACCGTTGACGCAGCCGCGTACCGAGCAGGCCGCGCCGATGCCGAGACCGAGCAGCAGGATCGGGATCGAGAGCACCACGTCGATCACGCGCGAGAGTAGCGTGTCGATCCAGCCACGGTAGAAACCGGCAAGCACGCCGACGACGACGCCGATGACGGTTGCGATCGAAGTCCCCAAAATGCCGACCTCGAGCGATACGCGCGTGCCATAGATCACCCGGGACATCACATCCTCACCGAGCTGGTCGACGCCGAATGGGTGTGCACCGCTCGGCCCCAGCGGGCTACCGAAAGAGTCGGTGAGGTTGGGGTTGGGCGTGTAGGGGCTCGGCAGCCCGAGAATTTCAACGACCAGCGGTGCGAAGATCGCGAGCAGGACGAGAAAGGCAATGAAGCCGAGGGAGATCATCGCGATGCGGTCCCGCCGAAAACGGCGCCAGAACAGCTGCAGCGGCGAGCGGGCGGCGATCTCACCGCCAATATCCAGGAATCCCAGGCCGGCCCCGCCGGGCAGCGTCTCGGTGGCGTGCGCGCTCAACGCGAATGCCTCCCGAGCAAGGCATATTTGGGCTTGGCAATTGTTGGCACGAGACCCTTACGTTCGACAACCCTAGAAGTCAACCTGCAGATCGATCCCGCTACGGGACTCCAGGTGCGACCCCCACAGCCGCGATACTCACACCCATGCATACCCTGTTTGACGAGAATCCAGGCAGGGAGCCGACAAAAAGCTCGGTTGCGGACTCCCGCCCCCCTGGCAGCACGCGTGCGGCCAAGCACGATCGAGGAGTTCGTCGGCCAGGAGCACCTGCTCGGCCCCGGATCTGCGCTGCGCACGGCGATCGAGCAGGGCCACCCCCATTCGATGGTGCTCTACGGGCCGCCCGGCACGGGCAAGACGACGCTCGCGCGCCTCGTGGCAACGCGCTCGCAGGCAGCCTTTGAGGAGCTGAGCGCCGTGCAGGCGGGGCGCGCGGAGGTGCGTGCCGTGATCGAGCGCGCCGCCCATCGTCGCGAGCTCAGCGCCACGCAAACGGTGCTGTTTCTCGACGAGATCCACCGTTTCAACAAGGCTCAGCAGGACGCTCTGCTGCCCGCCGTGGAGGAGGGCACGTTGACGCTGATCGGCGCGACGACGGAGAACCCCGCCTTCGAGGTCAACGGCGCGCTGCTTTCGCGCCTGCGCGTCTATGCGCTCCAGGCACTCAGCGCCAAGGAGATCGTCCAGGTCCTGCGCAGCGCAGCAGTCGCGGACTCGATCGAGATCGATGACGGCCCGCTGGAGTTCCTGGCCGCCCGTTGCGAAGGCGACGCGCGCACCGCCCTGAACGCGCTCGAGCTCGCGGCGGCAACCGCCAGAGAGCCCGGCGAGCACCCGAGCTCCGCGCGGGTCACGCTCGAGCAGGTCGAGGATGCGCTGCAGCGGCGCGCGATCCTCTACGACAAACAGGGTGACCGCCACTACGACTACATCTCAGCCTGGATCAAGGCCACGCGCGGCTCAGACCCAGACGCCTCGCTTTACTACCTCGCGGTCATGCTCGAGGGCGGCGAGGACCCACGCTTCATCGTGCGCCGCATGGTGATCCTCGCCTCGGAGGACATCGGTAACGCCGACCCAGCAGCGCTCTCGGTGGCAACCTCAGCGGCGCAAGCTGTCGAGCTCGTGGGCCTCCCCGAGGCGCGCTATGCGCTCGCGCAGGCCGCGATCTACCTCGCGCTCGCGCCCAAGTCCGACGCCGCCGGCAGGGCGCTGGGGGCGGCCACCGCACACGTCCGTGAGCACGGCGCCGGGCAGGTGCCGGGCACGCTGCGCTCAGGCCCACGCCCCGGACAGGAGCGCGGCGGCTATGACAACCCGCACGCCCATCCCGGCCACCTCTCCCCTCAAGAGCTCCTGCCGGAAGGCGTAGCGGGCGCGCGCTTCTATGTGCCCGATCAGGCCGAGGGGGCGCTCGCTGCACGGCTCGAGGAGATCCGCAGCGCACGGGGGCCTCGCACCATGAGCGAACTGCCTCGCACGCAGCCCCGGCCACCGGTGAGGTGCTCGGCGCCGTCTCCGCAACACCCGCGGCGGAGGTCGCGCAGGTCGTGAGCGAGGTCGCGAAGGTGCAGCCGTTGTGGGCGCTCCTGCGCCTGCAGGAGCGCGCGCGCTACATGCGCCGCATGGCGCAGTCGGTGATCGATGAGTTCGATGAGCTACAGCTGCTGCTTGCGCGCGAGCAGGGTCGCCCAGGCGCGGAGGTCGCTGCATTGGAGCTGCTCGCGGCGATCGACGCGCTGAGCTGGGTCGCCGAGGACGGGACGAGCGTGCTGGGCGGCAGACGTGTGGCGGTGCATCGCTCGATGTCACTGCTCAAGCGCGGCCGGATCGCCTTTGAGCCATTCGGCGTCGTGGCGGTGATCGCTGCAGGTAGCGCTCCGTTTGCGCAGCCGCTCGGACAGATCGCGGGAGCGCTCTTGGCGGGCAACGGCGTGGTCTTCAAGCCCGCCGAGCGGGCCTGCCTTGCCGGTGAGCGGATCGCGCGCGTGCTCGCGCGCGCGGGATTGCCCGAGGGACTCGTGCGAGTTGTGCACGGCGACGCCGCGGTCGGTGAGGCGCTCACACAGGCCGCCGTGGACAAGGTTCTGTTCACTGGCTCCCCGGCGGTCGGGCGCGCGGTGGCGCGCGAGTGCGTTTCGCGCGAGAAGGAGGTCACGGTCGAGCTCGGCGGCAAGGACGCGATGCTCGTGCTCGCTGACGCGAGCCTGCCGCGCGCGGTCGCCGGGGCGCTATGGGCGGGCTGCGCTGCAGCTGGGCAGGCGCGCGGCTCGGTCGAGCGCATCTACGTCGCACGCGAGGTACATGAGCGTTTCTTGGCCGCGCTGGTGGCGGGCGCAAAAGCGCTGCGCGTGGGCGACCCAACCCAGCCGGGCGTGCATGTCGGCCCGCTCGCCTCCGAGCGGCGTTCAGCAGGCGTGCAAGGGCTCGTCGCGGAGGCCATCGCGGCGGGGGCAACGCTGCATTGCGGCGGTCCGCTGCAAGCCCCACAGGGCTGCGAGGCCGGCCATTTCTACGCACCCGCGATCATCACCGCCGTCCGCGCCGAGATGCGCATCGCACGCGAGCCGATCGACGGTCCCGTGCTCGTGGTCGAGCCGGTGGACACGGTCGAGCAAGCGATTGCACTGGCCAACGCGAGCGACTACGGGCTGGGTGCATCGGTCTGGACCGCGGACCGCTATCAAGGCACGCGCATCGCACGCGAGCTGCGCGCGGGCATGGTCTGGCTAAACGACCACCTGCCCGGGCCTACCGTCTCACGCGGGCCATGGGGGGCGGCCGCGGGGGGCGGGATCGGGCGCACGCTCGGGCAGGCCGGGCTGCGCGCCTGCGCACAGGAGAAGCTCATCACCTGGGACCCACCCGCGCTGCGCGGGCAGTGGTGGGGGCCTTACGACGAGACCAGCCTGCGCGCGACGCGCGCCGTCGCGAAGCTCCGCTCATCGCGCGAGTCCGACCGTGATCGTGCCTGGCGCGAGGGCGCAGTGGCCTTGGCGCGTATCGGCGCGCGCGCCTTCGGGCGCGGTGTAGCGCGTTAGCGCGGGCGAAGACGGCGGGCGCTGCACTACCCTCGAGGCATGCCCGCCCAGGCCTACGCAGGCAAGGAGTGCGTCTGTCAGCTGCGCAGAGGGATCTGCGACCAGAGCTGCGTGCAGGGGATGCTCGACACGCCTTTCTACATCGCCTGCCTGAAGCTCACGGGCCGGCGCTGCGTGGTCGTCGGCGGCGGCGAGATCGGCCTGGAGAAGGTCGAGGGGTTGCTCGCCTGCGACGGACAGGTGACGCTGATCGCGCCCACGGCGGGGCCGGCGCTACAGGAGTACGCGCGCGAGGGCTCGATCAGCTGGGAAGAGCGCCCCTATGCGGGCCCTGAGGATCTCGAGGGGACGTTCATGGCGATAGCCGCCACAAACGACACCGACGTCAACATCGCGGTGTTCGAGGACGCGGAGCGACGCGCGATGCTCGTGAACATCGTCGACGTGCCGCCGCTGTGCAACTTCATCCTGCCGGCGATCGTGCGCATGAGCCCGCTCGCGATCGCGATCTCCACCGCAGGCGCTTCGCCGGCGCTCGCCAAGCGCATGAAGCGCGAGATCGAAGCGCAGTTCGGCGAGCCCTACGCCCGCCTCGCGGTGCTGCTCAACGAGGTCCGCGGCTGGGCCAAGGGTACGCTGCCCACCTATCAAGACCGCAAGCAATTCTTCGAGGGCGTCGTGAACGGCGACCCCGACCCAATCGCGCTGCTGCGCGCCGATGGAGACGCACCAGGCACGGGCGAGCAGGCCGTTCGCGAGCTGATCGCGCGCGCGCAAAGCATGCACGCGCTGCAGGCATCCGGCGTCTAAGACGCAAAGCTCGCGCGCACCTCCCTCGTTAGAGTCGCGCCGGTGTCATCCGAGACCATCACGCGGTGCTGGTATGCCGCGCTGGCCCTACTTGGCGCATTCGCGCTCGCGAGCACCGCGGCGATGACGATCCGACACGACAGCAGCCTCCCCAACTTCTTCAGCTACTTCACAGTCGAGTCGAATTTCCTCGTGCTCCTCGTTTCGGTCTTGGCGGTGCTCCGCCGACTCCGCGACCGCACTGCGATCAGGCTTCTGCGCCTCGCTGCGCTCACAGGAATCACGATCACCGGCGCCGTCTACGCGACCGTGATCGCACCACACACCAACCCCCAGGGGATCGACCTGGTCAACGACGTGATCCTCCACTACGTGGTGCCTTCACTCGCGGTGCTCGGGTTTTTGCTGGTCGGGCCGCGCATCCGCTTTGAGCGCTCAGACATCGCGTTCATGGCCTGGCCTGCGCTCTGGATCGTGTACACGATGGTGCGTGGAGCTGTCAGCCATCCGGGGTTCCCGGGCATCGAGGCGGGGGTGCTGTCGCGCTACCCCTACAACTTCCTCGACGTCAACGCACACGGCTGGGGAAGAGTGTTCGTGTCGATTCTCGGCGTCACCGTGCTGCTGCTGGCTGTAGCCGCAGCCTTCATCTGGATGAGCGGCCGCCTCGGCAAGTCGCGCATGGCGGAGACGGTTTGAGCGTGGACGTTCTCCAGCTCGAGGGCCTCGGGCGCAATTACGGAGAACGTGAGGCGCTCGCGGGCGTGACGCTGTCGCTCAAGGAGGGACAAACGCTCGTGGTGTTCGGCCCAAACGGCGCGGGCAAGACCACGCTGCTACGCGTGCTTGCCTCGCTGCTGCGCCCACAGAGCGGCTCGCTGCACGTGCTCGGCGCAGCGCTTCCGAGCGAAGCTTGGGCGGTGCGCGGGCGTGTGGGGCTGCTCGCACATGAGCCGCTGCTCTACCGCGAGCTCACCGCGCGCGAGAACCTGCGCTTTCACGCGCGTCTGCACGGCGTCAGCGACGAGCGCGTCGATGAGGTGCTCGAAGCTGTCGCGATCTCCGGCCGCGGCGCTGAGCCGCTACGCACGCTTTCGCGTGGCATGGTGCAGCGCGTGGCGGTAGCGCGCACGGTGCTGCACGAACCGGAGCTGCTGCTGCTAGATGAGCCCTACGCCAATCTCGACCCGGCCGCCGTCGAGCTCGTGCGTCCGCTGATCGGCCCGAGCAGCGGACGCACACGCGTGATCTGTAGCCACGACCCGGCCGGCGGTCTTGGCGAAGCGGACCTCGTGCTCGGACTGCGCGCGGGCATCCCGTGCTGTTTGCAGAACGCAGAGCGTCTCGCCTCCGATCAGATCACCGAGCTCTACCGATGAAGAGAAGCGTGGGGATGCGCCGCACGGTGGGCGCGCTGCTGCGCAAGGAGCTACTCGTGGAGCTGCGCACCCTGCAGTCAGTACCCGGCATGTCGCTGTTCGCGGTGAGCACCTTCGTGGTCTTTCACTTCGCGCTCAACCGCAACAGCCTCGACGGCGACCTGGCCGCGGGCGTGCTCTGGGTGACGCTGCTGTTCGCGGGCATCCTCGGCATCAACCGCGTGTTCGTGGCCGACGCCGATCAGGGGGGATTTGACGCTTTTCTGCTCGCACCCGTGGACCGCAGCGCGATGCTCGTGGCGAAGGCGCTGACGCTGCTCGCCTACCTGGTGGCGCTCGAGCTCGTGGCGGTGCCCGCCTTCGGCCTTCTGCTGCTTGGCCCCTCGCTCGGGCCAGGACTGGGCGAACTGATCGGCACGCTCGCACTCGGCGACGTAGGCATCGCACTGATCGGCACGCTCGTGGCGGCGCTCGCGGTGCAAACGAGCGCACGCGACCTGTTCGGGGCGCTGCTCGCGCTGCCGCTGCTCGTGCCGATCGTGATCGGCGGCGCGCGCGCCAGCTCGCCGCTGCTGGCGCTGGGGCGCCAGACGGGCGCTCCGGGACGTTGGCTGGTGACGCTGGGGCTCTATGATCTGGTGTTCGGGCTGATCGCCTACGCCCTCTTCGATTTCCTCCTGGAGGACTAAAGAACCATGTACGGCAAGGGCCTTCGCGCTCTGAGCATCTTCACCGTGGTCGCGATGGCCGTCGCGCTCGCGCTCGTCTTCTTCTACGCGCCGCTCGAAGCGGAACAGGGCTTTCTGCAGAAGATCTTCTACCTGCACGTGCCGATGGCGATCGTCGCGCTGTGCGGCTTCGTGATCGGTGGGCTCCTCGCGATCCAGCACCTGCGCACGCGCGATGCGCGCTGGGACATGCGCTCCTATGTGGCGATCCACATGAGCCTGATCTTCGCCGTCGCCACGCTGATCACGGGCGCGATCTGGGCGAAGGGCTCGTGGGGGCACTGGTGGGTCTGGAACGAGCCCACGCTCGTGTCCTTCCTGATCGTGTTTTTGCTCTACGCCACCTACCAGCCGCTGCGCTTCGCGATCGAGGACCCCGAGCGCCAGTCGCGCTACGCGTCCGTCTTCGCGGTCACCGCGGGCGCGTTCGTGCCGATGAACTTCATCGCGGTGCGTCTCTCGACCGCCTACCTGCACCCGCGCGTGCTCGGCGGCACCTCCAACCTGCCGGGCTCGATGGCCTTCACCTTCCTGGTCTCGCTGATCGCGATGGCGCTGCTCTACTCGACGCTCTGCAAATACGAGCTGACGGCCAAGCACACGCGCGCGCAGGTGCGCGCGTTGCGCCGCCGGCTCGCCGGAGAGGCGCACACGCCGCGGCGCGCGCGCAGCGCGGCGCCGGCGCTGACCGCGGGCGACACGCTTCCCGCCCACTCGGCTGCGGGATCGGAGGCGTGACGGTGCTTCCTTTCGCCGAGTTGCCCGCGCTGCCGCTACACGAGGCCGGCAAGTACGTGGCTGGTGCCTACGTGGTGGCGTTTGTGATTCTGCTGATCTACATCGCGATCATGGCGATCCGCCTGAGCCACATCGAGCGTGAGCTGGGCGAGCTGCTCGCCTGTGCCCGCGAGGGTGAGCTCGCGGAGAAGGCGCCGCCGGCAGGCGAGCAGCAGGGTATGCCGGCGAGAGAGTCGACGCTCGCATGAACGAGCTGCTGGCGCTGGGCATCTCGCACAAGACCGCACCGGTGGCGTTGCGCGAACGCTTGGCCTTCACCGAGGAGGAGGCCGTTGAGTTCGCACGCGCTGTGACGGCGAGCGCGGAGGTGCGTGAGGCGGTGATCATCTCGACCTGCAACCGCAGCGAGATATACCTCGTGGTGGGTGACCCTGTTCGCGCCGAGTCTGACGTGCTCGGCCTGCTCGCAAGGCGTGCGGACATCCGCCCCACCGAGCTTGCCGAGGCGATCTACTCGCCGCGTAACTGCGACGCGGCGCGCCATCTCTACCGCGTGACGGCCGGCCTGGAGTCGATGATCGTGGGCGAGGCCGAGATTCAGGGCCAGGTTCGCCGTGCTCACGAAGCGGCAATGCGCGCGGGCTGCACGGGACCGCTCTCCAACCGCATGTTCGCCGCGGCGCTCACGACCGGCAAGCGCGTGCGCTCGGAGACCGAGATCGGCGCGAGCCGCGTGAGCGTGCCTTCGGTGGCCGTGGACCTCGCGCTGAGCGTGCTCGGCGAGCTCGAGCAACGCCACGTCGTGATCCTCGGCGCGGGCGAGACGAGCGAGCTGACCGCGCGTGCGTTGGCCGAGCAGGGCGCGGGCACGATCTTCGTCGCAAACCGCCACGCCGATCGCGCGCTCAGCCTCGCACAGCGCTTCGGCGGTTCTGTGGTGGGCCTCGACAAACTCCCGGACCAGCTGCTGCAGGCCGACATCGTGCTCTCCTCGACCTCCTCGCCGCACCCGATCGTGGGGCGCGAGGAGCTGGCTGTGGTGATGGCCGAGCGCCGCGGACGCCCGCTGCTGTTGATCGACATCGCGGTGCCCCGCGACATCGACCCCACCTGCGCGGAACTGGAGGGCGTGAGCCTCTATGACATCGACGACCTGCAGGCGGTCGTCGCACGCAACCTCAGCTCGCGTGAGGTACATGCGCCGCGCGCGCTCGAGATCGTTGAGGAGGAGATCCACCGCTTCGCGCGCTGGCTCGGTCAGCTCGACGCGCTGCCCACCGTAAGCGCGCTGCGCGAGCACGGCAGCACGATCGTGGAGCAGGTGCTCGCGGAGAACTCCGGCCGCTGGGAGTCAGCCTCCGCGCGGGACATCGCGCGCGTCGAGGCGATCGCGCGCGCGATCATGAGCCGCCTGCTGCACGAGCCCACGATCCGTCTGCGCAGCCTCAGCTCCGAGCGCGGCCACGCGAGCCTCGAGATCGTGCGCGAGCTGTTTGGCCTGCAGGAGGACGCCGCCGAGCAGCAGGCGCCGTCGGCAGCGGAGCTCGCAGAGGTCCACGACCTGAGCGACCGTCGTAGCGCCCGCCGCCGCCCGCGCACCGCGCTGATGCGGCTCGGCACCCGGCGCAGCGCGCTCGCGCTCGCGCAGGCCGAGATCGTCGCGAGCTTCATCGGTGACTGCGAGATCGTCCCGATCGTGACGAGCGGTGACCGCGGCGCGCGCCAGGGCGACAAGTCGCGCTGGGTGACAGAGCTCGAGCAGGCGCTCACGAACGGCGAGATCGATCTGGCGGTGCACTCCGCCAAGGACCTCCCCGGCGAGCTCGCGGACGGACTAGCGTTGCTCGGCGCACCCGCCCGGGCCGGCGAGCGAGGACGTGCTCTGCGGCGTCGGTGCTCTGGAGGAGCTGACGCACGGCGCGCGGGTCGGGACGAGCAGCATCCGCCGAATGGCTCAGCTGCGCGCGGCGCGCGAGGATCTCGAGGTGGTCGAGCTGCGCGGCAACGTCGACACGCGCCTGCGCAAGCTCGCCGAGGGAGGAGCCGAGCTGCAAGCGATCGTGCTCGCCCGTGCGGGGCTCGAGCGTCTCGGGCGCGAGAACGAGGCGGCGGAGTGCTCGATCCTGCGCGTTTCGTCCCCGCTCCAGGACAAGGCGTGATCGCGCTCGAGGGACGCGCAGAGGACAACATGGCGGCGGCGGGCGCACAGGCGATCACCGAGGCGAGCGCGTTCGCCTGCCTGCTCGCCGAGCGCGCGCTCGCGCGAGCGCCCGCAGGCGAGCTGCCACACGCCGCTCGGCGCGCACGCGCGTGACTGTGAGCAGCGAGCACCAGGCAGCTATTTGCCTGCGTGCCTGGGTAGGACTTCCCGACGGATCCGCGTGGATCAGCGACGAGCTCGACGGCGATGCGCGCGATCCCGAGATGCTCGGACACACCGTGGCCACGCGACTGAAGCTCGCGGGAGCAGGCGAGATACTCGGACGCGCCGAGGTCGATGGCAGCCAGGTAGCACCGCCTCTAGGGCCGCAAGCTGGTGTGTGCTAGGCTGTGGCCATGCGGCTGCACATAAGTCTCGACGATGACTCGCTCGTGGAGCAGCTCGACCGGCGCGTCGGCAAGCGGCAACGCAGCATGTTCATCAGCGAGACGGCTCCGCCGCGCGCTCGAAGACGAGCGGCGCTGGGAGGACATCGAAGCCGGGCTCGGCGCCCTCGCGGACAGCGAGCACGAGTGGGATCGCGATCCTGCCGGCTGGGTAACAGCGCAGCGCAACAGCAACCCGAGCCCGCGTCGGCTGAGTCGTTGCCGCTCCTGCTCGACACGACCGTCCTGATCGATGCATTGCGCGGCCGTGCAGCAGCAGAGCGCGTGCGGGGCATGAGAAGATGCGGCGCACGTGCCCTGGATATGCGCGATCAACGTCGAGGAGGTCCTCCGCGGCACGCACGATAAGGAGGAAGCGCTCGTGATGCGCCTGTTGAACGGTCTTCAGATGGCACCGCTGGGCCGAGACAGAGGGTGAGCGCGCGGGCCGCTGGCGCCGCGACTACGCCCGAGCGGGGCATCACCCTAAGCCAAGCCGATTGCCTGATCGCGGCAGCCGCGGTTAGCGTCGGCATACCCCTTGCGACTGGAAACCCCAAGCACTTCCCGATGGAGGAGCTCGAGGTCGAGCATTGGCCGGTCGGGAAATGACGGGCGCGGTCTTCCTCGTCGGCGCGGGACCGGGCGATCCTGGGCTGCTGACCGCGCGTGCGCTCGAGCTGATCGCGAGTGCGGACATGATCCTCTATGACCGCCTGATCCCGAGCGCGGCGCTCGCGGGTGCGCGCGCGGATGCGGAGCTGCTCTACGTCGGCAAGGAGGGCGGCGGCCCCTCCGTGCCGCAGGAGCGCACAGAAGAGCTGATGGTGCAGCGCGCGCAGGCGGGAGCGAGCGTGGTGCGCCTGAAGGGCGGCGACCCCTTTGTGTTTGGCCGCGGCGGCGAGGAGGCGCTGAGGTTGCGCGCGGCCGGCATCCCCTTCGAGATCGTTCCCGGCGTGACGGCGGGGGTGGCCGCGAGCGCCTATGCGGGCATCCCCGTCACGCACCGTGGGCTTGCGAGCGCGGTCGCGTTGATCACCGGTCATGAGGATCCGGACAAGGAGGAAACCGCGATCGACTGGCAAGCGCTCGCGGCTTTCCCGGGCACGCTCGTGCTCTACATGGGCGTGCGCCGCCTGCCGGAGGTCAGCGCCGCGCTGATCGCGGCAGGACGCGCAGGCTCAGAGCCGGCGGCGCTCGTCGAAGCCGGCACGCTGCCACGGCAGCGCAGCGTCACGGCGACGCTCGCGACGATCGCACAGACCGCGCGCCGCGAGGAGATCCGCGCGCCGTCGATCACGATCATTGGCGCGGTCGCGGAGCTCGCACACGAGCTCTCCTGGCTCGAGCCGCGACCGCTGGCGGGGCGCAGCGTGGCGGTCACACGCGCGCGCGCGCAGGCCAGCGAGCTGGCCGGCAGGCTGCGCGCGCTCGGCGCGGAGGTCCGCGAGGCGCCCGTGATCAAGGTGCGCGATCTCCCCGGAGCGGCGCTCGATCCCACGCCCTACGATCTGATCTGCCTGACGAGCGCCAACGGCGTGGAGGCGCTGTTTCGGCGCCTGCAGGGCGGCGGACGCGACGCGCGCTCGCTGGCAGCGGCGAGAATCGCGGCGATCGGCCCCGGCACCGCGCGAGCACTGGCCGCGCACGGCATTCGCGCGGACATCGTGCCCGAGCGGTTCGTCGCGGAGTCGCTCGTGGAGGCGCTCGCCGAGCTACCCGTCAAGCGCGCACTCGTGGCGCAGGGCCTGCAGGCACGCGCAGTGCTGGCGGACGCGCTGCGCGCGCGCGGAGCGGAGGTGGATGTGCTCGCGCTCTATGAGACAAACGCAGAGCCCTTGAGCGAGGCGGCGCTCGCCTCGGCGCAGACGGCCGACTACATCGCGTTCACCTCAGCCTCAAGCGTGCGCTTCTTCCTACAGGCCGCCGGCGGCGAGGCGGCGCTATCGGCGCACACGCGGATCGTCTCGATCGGGCCGATCACGAGCGAGGCACTTCGCGGGCACGAGCTAGATCCTCACGTGGAAGCGTCGAGCCACGACATCGAGGGTATGATCGCCGCGCTTCTCGCCGACGCCACAGCCGCAGCACAGCGCACCGATCAGTGAACAGCACCAGCTCGATCCCTCCGGTCATCACGTTCCTGTCCGACTACGGGCATCACGACGAGTTCGTGGGCGTCTGCCACGGCGTGATCACGCGCCGCTGCCCCACCGCACGCGTGATCGACCTCACGCACGACGTGCCCTCGCATGACGTGCGTGCGGGCGCGATCCTGCTGCGCGCCGCGCTGCCCTACCTGCCCAGCGGCGTGCACCTCGCGGTCGTCGATCCAGGCGTCAGCGCCGCCGGGCCCCACGGTCGTCGTGCGGTGGCGTTGCGCACGGTCGAGCACGGGCATCTGCTCGTGGGCCCCGACAACGGCCTCTTGATGCCGGCCGCCGAACGCCTGTCGGGCGTCGCGGAAGCGGTCGACATCGGCGAGTCGGTCGAGTGCCTGCGACCGATCTCGCGCACCTTCCACGGCCGCGACATCTTCGCCCCGGTGGCAGCGGCGCTGGCGGCTGGGGAGCCGCTGGCGGCGATCGGCGAGCCGCTCGCGCCTGAGCAGCTGCGGCGCATGGGCATACCCGTCGCACACCTCGACGACGGCGTGCTCACAGCGCACGTACTGCGCAGCGACACGTTCGGCAACTTGATCTTGAACGGCTCGGGCGAGCAGCTACTAAGCGTGGGCGCGCAGCTGGGCGAGGCGCTCAGCGTGCTGCACGGCGGCACGCGCCACACAGCCGTCTATGCCGCGACCTTCGCAGACGTGACGCCGGGCGAGCTCCTGGTCTACGAGGACGCCCAGCAGATGGTCTCGCTCGCGGTGAACCGCGGCTCGGCCGCGAAGCTGCTCGGCGCCGACCAGGACGACGAGCTGGTGATTCGCCCAGCGTGACGGGCGCCTCGCAGCCGCTGGGGCGGTTGGGGTGCCCCCGTCTGCACCTGCGACTGGCCGACTCGACGAACGAGCGCGCGCGCGAGCTTGCGAATGCGGGCGCCCCGCACGGCACGCTCGTGACCGCCTCCGAGCAAAGCGCCGGACGGGGACGCCAGGGCAGGCGTTGGTCGGCGCCGCCGGGCAGCTCGATTCTTGCTTCGCTCGTGCTGCGCTCACCGCCGCGACTGCTGCCGCTGCTCGCGGCGCTCGCGGTATGCGATACGGCCGGCGCGGACGCAGCGATCAAGTGGCCAAACGACGTGGTGCGCACCGCAGCGGACGGCACGCTCGCAAAGCTCGCTGGAATCCTGATCGAGGCGCGACCACAGCAGGGGTGGGCGGTGCTCGGGATCGGCATGAACGTGGCCGTACGTCTCGAGGACCTGCCGGCAGAGCTGCTTCCCGGCGCGACGAACACGCGGGATGCGCAGGGCGGCTTGCCGGCGGCCACGATGGGGCTCGCGCCGAGCGCGCTGGGGCCGACGCTGGAGCGGCTGCTCGCGGCGCTCGCGGCGCGTATGCGCGAGGCGCCCGATGTCACGCTCACAGCTTGGCGGCAGCGCGATGCGCTGCGCGGGCGCGAGGTTGCCTGGAGTGAAGGCAGCGGGCGCGCGGATGGGATCGACGGCGATGGACGGTTGCTCGTGGCGCTGGCCGGCGGCGGACGCACTGCAATCGGCGCGGGCGAGGTGCACCTGCGGGTGGGCTGAGCGGTTAGGCCTTCTCGCCGGCGTGGTCGAGCGTGGCGTCGCGCGCAAGCGCGTCGCGAACGTCCTGGCGGACTTCGTTCTCGCTGTGGTTCGAGCTCTGCTCAGCGCTCGCCTGCGAGCGCGCACGCGCCTGCGCGCCCTGTCCGGCAGCGCCGTTGGCGGAGCCGCCCTTCGCGGCACCCTTGCGCCTGCGTCGCGCGTTGCGTGCACGACGTTTGGGGAAGTTGCGCAGTAGCTCGCGCGCGAGCGCGGGCGGCTTTCGCGCCATGCGCGTGCGTGCACCGCGTAGCGCCTCCTCGGCCTCGGGCGTGTGCGCGAGCGCTGCGGCGAGCAACGCGGCGGCTAGGCGTCTGTCCTGCTTGCGCGCCGCATGGATCAGTCGCCTGGCGTTGCGCGCGTGGGCGCCGCCGGCGGAGTTGACGAGCAGCCCGAGCAGGCGCTTGGTCTCGGGCCAGCGCTGCACGGCGTACTCCTCGTGCACGTCGCGCGTGTACTCGGCCAAGCGCCAGATCCAGGCATTGGCCTGGTCGCGACGGCCGATGCGCCGCTCGACGAGCGCGCGCAGCATGATCTTGGTGGCCTCCTTGCGCTCCTCGCGCGGCCAGCCGCCGATGATGTCGATCGCCTCATCGAAGGAGTCCGGTTCGCGCAGCGCTGCGATGTCGGTCAGCGCGCGCAGGCGCAGCTGTGCGTTCTTGTTGCGCTTGACGGCCGTGATCAGGAAGCGGCCCTTGAGCTCGCCTGTCTTGTCGAAGTGCAGCATCGCGCGCGCCCTGCGCCAGCCGTTGGGCGCGACGCGCGCGCCGGCGAGCGCGGCCCAGAGGTGCTGCTCGCCGTAGTCGAGGTGCTCCACGGCGATGCGCCAGAGCTCGCGCTCGAAGACCGCGAAACGACGCTCCTCCTCGGCACACACCGGCAGCACACGCCGCTCCACGCGCATCCGCCGCCCGCGCCCGCGGCGCACCGGGCCGACGACGATCGCGCCGCCGCGGTAGACGTCGCGGTCGAGCAGCGAGTGCAACGTCACCACGGGGTCGTCGTGCTTGGTGGCGGGATGCACGAAGTCGACCACTAGACCGGCCTCCTTGCCGGGGTGTCGACGCGTGACGCGCCCGACGCGCTGCTGGTAGATGCGCTTTGAGGCCGTCGGCGCGAGGTGCACGCAGACGGTCGCACGCGGGCTGTTCCAGCCCTCGGCCAACAGCTGCGCGTTGATCAGCACGTCGATGTCGCCGCGCTCGTAGCGCGCGAGGATGTCCACAAGCTCGCGCTTGGGCGTCTCGCCGGAGACGCCTTCGGCCTTGATGTTCTCCGCGCGGAAAGCTTCAGCGAGGTTGTAGGCATGGCGCACGCCGGCCGCGTAGACGACGCCGGGCACGCCGTTGAAGCGCGTCTTGTAGAGGTTCGCTACCGCCATGTTGAAGGGCTGCTGGTCGAGCAGTTTGGCGAGCTCGTCCTGGTCGAACTCGGTGTCGATCTCACCGCGCCTGAGCGGCACCTTGGCGATCGTGCGCACGCCCACGCCGGGGGAGATGCGCACACAGCGAAGCGGCGCGATCACGCCACGACGGGCGGCTTGCGCGAGGTCAAAGCGCGAGGTCTGCGTGGGGAACAGGTCGGTGACGTGGCGCGCGATCAGCGCGCCCGTGGCGGTCATGCCGATGAAGATCGGGCCGGTCCAGTTGCGGATCGCACCGCTGGTCTTCTCGCCGAGCGCGGTGTGCGCCTCGTCGCAGATCACGATCGTGTAGGCACTTGAGATCTTTCCCGCATTGCGCACGAACCACTGGTAGGTCTCGACGGTGACAGGCCCGTTGACGGAGTCCTCACCCTGCAGCAATGGACGGCTGATGCGCTTGGAGTAGCCGCGATCGCGCAGCTCGCCATGGAATTGGTCGACGAGGTTGCGGCGGTGCGTGAGGATCAGCACGCCACCCGTCTGTGTGGCCTCCACGAAGCCGAGCGCGGCGACGGTCTTGCCGGCGCCGGTGGCGTGCTCGAACCAGAAGCGCTTGGCGGCGTTGGGGTCCTCTGGCTGCTCGCCGAGCGACTCCTCCTCCCCGTCGTCCTCATCGACCCAGTCGCGGGGCTCCTCATCGGAGTCGCTCTGCAGCTCGGGCTCCTCCTCGGGCTCCTCTTCCTCCTCCTCGGGCTCGTCCTCTAGATCGTCATCGTCATCGTCGTCCTCGTCAGGGGCGGCGCGTTGCACGGGACCGAGGTCCTCGTCGTCGTCATCCTCCTCCTCGTCCAGCTCGTCTTCGTCCTCCTCCTCATCTTCCTCAGGCGCCTCGCTATCGCGGGCGGCGGTGAGATCGGCGGCGGCGTCCTCACCCGGGTCCTCGGGGCCGAGGATGTCAGCCGAGGCGAGCAGCTCGGGCGAAGCCGTGTCGGCGTGGCCGTTGGCGCCGGGCGCGGTGCGTTGCGCCTCGGCGAGCAGGGCTGTGAGCGTGCCCGACAGCGCGTCGACCTGATGCGCGGAGAGCACGGTGCCATCGACGAGCGTGGGCTCTGCCTCGGAGAGCAGGCGCTCGAGACCGAGCAGCAGCGAGAACTCGCGGCGCCAGGCGGTCGACGGATGCTTGACCTTGGGATCAGCGGCAAGCTCGGCGAGCGCCATGTCGAGTGCGCGCCGCCGCGGCGTGCCGGGCGCGAGCGCGACGGCGGCGTCCTCGCCGTCGTGCAGGAAGCGCTCGCGCACGAGCTTCTCCGCGCGAGAGATATCGGCGGGACTTGGAATGGGCGCGGCCGCGAGGGCCACTGAGGTGGGCTCGGCCATAAGAGGCTCTGGACTTCGAGACAGAGCCGGCGTCGAAAGTGGCTTCGGCGCGGCTCGAAACTGTGGCGCCCAAACGGCGCCGTTAGCCGGTGCTCGGAGAGCTCCGGACCTGACGTAAGCTGAGGATATAGCACGCGACGGTTTGATTGAAGGGTGGCGGATCTGACACCCTTCACGCGATGACGCTGAAGCGGCTCCCGCTAACGATCGCGGGTCTGGTCGTGCTCGCGCTGCTGATCATTGGGCTCACGCAGCTCGGGCGCTCCTCACGTCCCCCCGCGCCGGTGCGGCTGACGCTCGCACAGATGCGCGCACGGCTTGCCGGCTCGCCTGCGCCGCTGGCCGCGCTGCACGCGCAGGGCGGCGAGGTGCTCTCTGGTGGGCTGCCCGCGCTGCGCGCGCGTCTGGCCTCGCTGCGGGGTCAGCCGACGGTGATCAACAAGTGGGCGTCCTGGTGTCAGCCCTGTCGTTCGGAGTTCAGCGTCTTTCAGCATGTCTCCCTCTCACAGGGACGGCGTGTGGCGTTCATCGGCATCGACTCGGCCGAGCCACAGCGTGCGGACGCGCTCAGCTTCCTACGATCATTCCCCGTGAGCTATCCGAGCTACTACGACAAAAGCGGCCAGGCCGGCCTGGCGATTACGGACTCGGGCTTCACGCCTGTGACGGTCTTCCTCGATCGAGCGGGACACGAGTACATCCACCAGGGCGCCTACCTGAGCACGACGCGCCTTGAAGCAGACGTCCACCGCTACGCGCTGGGCGCCTAAACGTGCCCGAGCTGCGCATCGACCCGCTCAGCGGGCACCGCACGATCGTCGCCGGCGAGCGCTCGCGCCGTCCTGGCGGAGCGCCGAGCTGCGCGCCCGCGGAGCCGATCGACGTCGAGAAGGACCCGTTTGCGGCGGGACACGAGGACCGTACGCCGCCTGAGCTACAGGCGCTACGCCCCGATGGTGGCGCGCCGGACTCACCCGGCTGGCAGGTGCGCGTGGTGCCGAACCTCTATCCCGCGCTCGATCCTGCTGCGGCGGCGGTTCACCCGCAGGAGCCCGATGAAGATGAGCTTTTCGTTTCGCTGCCCGCGACGGGTGCGCACGAGGTGATCATCAACGGGCCACAGTCGGTGCTCTCGCTGGCCGAGCTGCCTGCGGAGCAGGTGCTCGCCGCCGTGGAGGTCTGGCGCGAGCGGATGCGCGCGCACAGCGATAGCGCCTATCTGCAGCTGATCGTCAACGAGCGACGCGAGGCGGGCGCCTCGCTGCCGCACACGCACGCGCAGCTCTATGCGCTGGATTTCGTGCCTTCCAGCGTGGCGCGCGAGCGCGAGCGCGCGAGCGCCTACACGACGCGCACGATGGGCCAGAGCCTGCTCGGCGATCTCGTAGCCGAGGAGGTCCGACGCGGCGAGCGGATCGTGGCGATCGACGATGAGGCTGTGCTGTTCGCGCCCTACGCATCGCGGCTGCCCTTTCAGCTGATGCTCGCACCGCGCACGCCACGGGCACACTTTGAGGATGACGGTCCGCTCGGTGCGCGCCTACTGCACGAAGGCCTCTGCCGGCTCGCACGCCACCTTGGCTCGAGCCCGCCGCTAAACCTGTGGGTGCGCACAGCGCCGCGTGGCGCGGAGAGCTTCTGCTGGCGGATCGACGTGATGCCCCGGCTCACACATCTGGCGGGACTCGAGCTCTCCACAGACGTGAACCTCAACATCGTCGCACCCGAGCATGCGGCGGAGTTGCTGCGTGCGGCTTGAGCACGCGAGGGGAGCGCGAGAGGGCTAGGCTGCGCGACAGCCATGCCGCCCGAGGAACGCTTCGTACCACGCTTTGTCGCCGAGCCTCCTCAGGAGGAGCTCCCTTACGGGCGCTGGGAGGAACGGCTAGCGGAGGAGTTCCTCAAGGCCGCCGCGGGACTGCAGGAGGAGCAGCCCGATCTCGGCGATGCGGAGGCGATCGTCTGGTACCCCGACCGCACCTGGCACGGGCGCAGCTATGTGCCCGCGAGCGCGCGCACGAGCGCGGGCTATGAGCTCTTTGGCTACGTACGCTTCGTTCCAGGGGGCGAGGAGGGCGAGCCCTCAGACTTCTCCGCGCACGCGGACTTCACGGAGGAGACAGCCGAGCGCAACCCCGACTGGAAGCTCGATCTCTGCGATGAGGTGATCGGCAGTTGGCGCGGTCAGCTCGGTGCGGTCGCGGCGATGACGCTCGTGTGGGGCCGTCCGCTGATCTCGGGCGGGCGCATCGCAACAGCGGAGCTCGCCGATCTTGCGGTCGATCAGTGCGAGCTGATCGACGAGCGCTTCACGTTGATAGCGCCAGATGACTACCGGCGTGACCTACTCGAGATCAAGCTGTTCGACATCAAGGGACGCGAGCTGACAAGCGAGTCGCTCTACGCCGGAGAGGAAGAGGACGAGGACGAGGAGGAGGCGTAGGCGAGCGAGTAAGGCTCAGCGCGAGGCGGGGCTGGCGCACTCGTTATTTGCCTTGCTGGTGTTGGAGTTTTTTGTAGGCGCGCACTTCGGCGGCTTCTTCCTTGGCGTACTGCTTGCGAGCAGCTTCTTCGGCAGGACTCGCTCCGGCGGAGTGTTTGCCGGCTTTTTCGCTTTTGCCTTTGCTGTGTTTGCCACCGCCACCGCCGCCGCTGTGTTTGCCACCGCGGCCAGCGCCTTTGCCGCCTTTGCCTTTATGCCCTTTGCGCGTGGCGACTTCGGCTGCTTCGGCTGCTTCGCTCTTCACGAGCGCTTCGCGTTTCTTCTTCAGTTCGCTGACTTCTTCGGCTTCGCGGCGCGTGGATGCGAGTTTTGCGGCGGCGGCTTCTTTCTTGGCTTCCGCTTCGGCGGCCCCCTCGGAGCCGGCTGTGGAGGCCGCGCTGCCTTCCGCGCCGGCGCCTTCGCCACCGCCTGATGAGCTACCGCAGGCGCCGAGGGACAAGGCCAGCAGAACCAGAATCGCCGCCGAGAGAAGCCTTGCCCTCATAAACCTGTCGGTGAATGCTGTGCGTTGCCTCTTCATCAACCGGCGCCCGTTGGGCTGGTCGTGGTGGATTCGCCGCCGCCGCTGTTGCCTTGGCTTTTGCTTTTGGTCTTTGTCACGAGTTTCTGCCTGCGAGAGGCTTGCTGGCGCTTCGCGGCTTCTTTTGTCGCGGCTTCCTGCTGCTTGACTTTAGCTTCCGCCGCTCGTTCAGTCGCCCGCGCTTTCTTTTCGGCGAGCTCCAGATGCTTCTTGGCGCGCGCTGCCGCCACGGATTCTTTGTGCTTGGCGTTTTCTTCGGCGACTTCTTCGCGTTTTTTGCCTTCCACCGTCGAGAGCACTTCCCGGTTCTTGACCAGTTCGGCGGCTTCTTCTTTGCGCTGTTCGGCTTCTTCGCTGTGTTCGAGCACTTCTCGCGACGGCGCAGGCGCGCGCGCGCCGCCACCGCTGCCACAGCCGCAGATCGTGGCGGCGAGCAGGCAGGCGAAGAGGGCCGTGGAAAACCGACGGCCACTAAAAAGCGCGCCGGTGAACCGCCGGGGCATGCGACCAAGCTACCAGCCCGCTACGGCACGCTCAAGCCGTAGAAATCCCCCGCGCCCGCGGCGCAGACGCAGGGGACTCGGCTTATTTTTTGCTGGCTTTGCAGGCCGCGAGCGCTTGCTGCTGGGCGCTCGCAGGAACGGATGAGTTTTTGATGACTTCTTCGCAGACTTCGCGCGCTGCGACCTTGACCGCGGCGGTGTCGCCTTTGGCGGCCTTTTCGCAGACGGCCTCGAGTTTCGTTTTCGCACCGGCCGGCAGCGTGCTCTGTGCCTGGATCTGCGACTTGCACGTGGCGATGGCCTGCGCAATGTTCGCGGGCGGCACGGCGGTGCTGGTTGAGGTGCTTTGGGTTGTCGAGGAGGTGCTCGCCGCGGGGGTGCTACTGGTCGTAGCGGGCGTGCTGCTCTGGCTGCTGGTGGTCGAGCTCGTGATGGATGAGCTCGAGCCGCAGCCGGCGATGAGCGCAGCGCTCATGCACAGGCCGATTAGCCACGAGGATCGGCGTCGGATCATTTCTGGGGTACCCCCTGGATTGAAGAGCACTCGTTGGCAGCCTCGGTGGCTGCTCCTGAGCATCTGATAGCCCAGAGGCTATATAGCCTCACGGATTGCCGCAGCCACAGGCGCCGGCGCCTGAAGCTCGGCGGCTGCGCGGCGCGCGCTCGCTTCGGCCCGCGCGGTGGTGCTCGCGAGGCCGAGCACAGCGGCGAGCAGGCCACAGCCGAAAACGAGCCACCAGCCGGCGTGGCTGGTGGTGATGAAGCCACGCCCCACGTGACCTGCGCCCGCGGCGAGGATTGCGCCGGCAAGCGCAACGCCGAGCGTCTGCCCGACCTGGCGCGAGGTCGAAGCGACCGCGGCTGCGACGCCGGCCTGCGCAGGCGGCATGCCGAGCACGGCGGCGTTCGTGATCGGCGGGTTGACCATGCCGAAGCCGATGCCGAACAGGAAGTAGGCAGGCAGCAGCGCGTCGAGTGAGGTGGTGCGCGAAAGGCCCGTCATCAGCAGGCCGCCGAGCATCACGCCCAGACCGCCAACCAAGAGGCCGATGCGCGGCCCGCGGCGGCCGATGATGCGCCCGGAGAGCGGCGAGAAGACGAGCGTCATGGCGGCGATCGGCAGCGTGTAGAGGCCCGCTCTCAGCGCAGAGAGCCCTCGCACCTCCTGCAGATAGAGCGTGTTCAAGAACAGGAAGGCACCGAGCGCGGCAAAGCACAGCACCGCGATCGCGCTTGCGCTCGAGAAGGGCATGCTGCGAAAGAAGCGCGGGTCGATCAGCGGGTCGATCCTGCGGCGCTCGTAGAGGATGAGTGCTGACAGCGAGGCGAGGGCGAGGAGCATCAGCCCGAGCGTCTGCTCAGAGAGCCAACCTACGCCTGGCGCCTCGATGATCGCGTAGGTCAGCGAGGCGAGCAGCACGACGACGAGCACCTGGCCGACGGGATCCAGGCGACGCGGGCGAGGTGCGCGCGATTCGGGCACGAAGCGAACGGTCAAGGCGAGCGCGATGAGCCCAACGGGCACGTTGATCCAGAAGATCGAGCGCCAGCCGCTCGACTGCACGAGCGTACCGCCCACGACGGGCCCGAGCGCGAGGCTGATGCCGACGGTGGCGCCCCACATGCCGATCGCTTGCGCGCGCTCGCGCTCGTCGGTGAAGACGTTGCGGATGATCGACATCGCGACCGGGTTGAGCATCGAGCCGCCAACGGCCTGCAGCATGCGAAAGGCGATCAGCCAGCCGAGGCTCGGCGCGATGCTGCAGAGCAGCGAGGCGCTCGTGAACAGCACGAGACCCGCTTGAAAGACGCGTCTGCGGCCCAGGCGATCGCCCATCGAGCCGGACAGCATGAGCAGGCTCGCGAGCACGAGCGTGTAGGCGTCAACGGTCCACTGCAAGCCCGAGACCGTGGTGTGCAGCTCGCGTCCGATCGAGGGCAGCGCGACGTTCACGATCGTGTTGTCAAGCCCAACGATCAACAGGCTCATGCAGCAGATCGCGAGGATCAAGCGGCGACGAGCTCGGGGGATCTCAGCAGCGGGGGAGGGCTCGACGAGCGGAGGGCTCACCCGATGAGTGTGGCGCGTGGGGATGGCGCTCTGTAGATGGGATTGGCAACGACGACGGTGCGCTCAAGATGCGGCCGACTTATCGGCTTCACCCTCGATCACCCTCCACACGGCGTCGCGATCCTCGAGGTCAACCAGGGCCTTGCCCATTCGCCGGCTCACCCAATGAAGCGGCGCGCGGCCTGTCTCAGGGCCTCCCTGAGGCTCATTTGCCAGCTGCTCTGAAGTCATACGGTCGCACATGACCAGTTGTTCTACTGCACCGGATAAGGCGGCGGCGGGTTGTTGATGATGCCCGACTGCACGCCTGCGACATCCATGTAGACGGCATAGCCGATCGCGAGCGCGAGCATGCCGAGCATGACGGGGGCGCGCCAGCGCGGCTTGCGCGTGAGAACGTGGGCGGCGGCGGGGTAGAAGACGGGGGCGGCGAGCAGGATCATGCGGCCCCAGTCGAGCGCGAAGGTCATCGCCGCGAGGCTCAGCGCGACGAGGATGAGGCCACGGCGCGCGAAGGCCATGCTGCGCAGCGCAAGCGGTGCAACCAGCCATAGCGGACCGTAGATCGTGAACATGCGCCGCGCCTCCTGAAAGGCGCTCGCGAGACCGGTTTTGATGACCGTGAATCGCTCCGCAACGAGCGAGCCGCCGTAGCCTGGGACGGCTGCGGCGCCAACGGTCGTGACGCTCAGCCGGATGATCAGGTAGGCCGCGATCGCGGGCGCTGCGGTGACCAGCGCCGCGCGCGCGGCGCGTGCGTCGAGCGGACGCAGCGCCCAGAGCGCGTAGGCGAGCGGAATCACAAAGAGCACCGCTTCACGGGTTGCCGCACCGAGCAGCAGCGCCAGGGCGAGCGGGCGGCGATCGCGTCGCAGCGCGAAGTAGGTGGCGGCCATCATGAAGAAGACGGTCGCGATGTCGGTGTTGCGTCCGTGGCGAAGGATCACGATCACGAAGGGCGGTGAGACGCACATCAGGACCGCGAGGCCCGCCGCGAGGCCCAGCGGCGCGCCGAGCTCACGCATCAGCAGGAAGGCAAATGCTGCCGCCCCGCCCGCCGCGAGCAGCGCCAACAGCATGAAGGAGGTCTCGTGGCTGAACGGCAGCAGATGGACGAGCGCAGGGAGACCGAGCCGAAAGCCAAAAGGAAAGGTGTGCGTGGCGAGCGGGTGGTTGGCCATGCGCTCATAGATGAGGTCGTCGCCTCGCGGCGTGGGCTCCTCCCTGAGCACCGCCGCGAGCAGCGCGAGCACGAGCGTGCCCACACTCGCGACGAGCCACATGACGCGCTTGTCCAGACCTCGATCGAGCGAGCCGCTTAGGCGGCGTAGTCGTGTGATGGGCGGCGCAACGGGCGGTGCGGGCGGATCGAGGGCGGGCACGAGAACGGCCACCCTAGCCAAGTGTCCAAGGCGCCCGACAGATGTAACAACGGTCGCTGCGATCTTTGGCCGCGGGACCATGGCGCCAAGGCACGCTCGCGGAGACGATGGTCACGATGGCCCTCAAACCACTATCTGCAGAGGAGCTTGCGGCCACGCCCACGCTGTTCGCGAGCTTCATGGGCTACATGGACGCACGCTACAAGACGCTCGGGCAGCTGCGCGCGATCTATCGAGATCGCAGCAGAACGCTGCCCGCAGCCGAGGATGCCGCGAATGACCTGCGAATCGAGCGATTTGTGCAGGACATGGCGAGCAACCGCTGGAGGCAAGAGGTTGTGATGCGGGTGGGCGTGTTCGACGGCAAGACGCTCGTGATCGACGGGATCCACCGCGGCATCGCCTACCTGACGTGCATCGAGAAAGGGATCAGGCCCGAGGCGCTGCCCGCGCTGTGCGTGGACTGCTGAGGGCGACACGGTAGGCGTCTCGCAGGAGTTGCGTCGCAGCGCGTCCGTATGTTGCCGCAGTGCCGCGGATCAGCGCTTTCTATGGGATCACGATCTGGATGTACTACGACGAGCCCCACCACCGGGGACGTCCACATTTCCATGCGAGGTACGGCGAGGACGAGGCAACTATCGACATAGAGGGCGTCGCAATCATCGCTGGCGGCCTCCCAGCCCGTGCCGAGCGACTCGTCGTCGAGTGGGCCCGCGCACATGAGGCCGAACTGCGCTCGAATTGGGCTCGGGCGCGTCGCAACGAGCCTCTTCGAGCGATTGAGCCACTCCGCTGAACTCACTACCATTAGTCACTATGCGCAGCACACCCCTTCTCACTGACGCGCAGCCACTTGCTAGCCACGTCGTGCATGTTGACTTCGAGGACGGCACTACCGCAGATGTGGATCTCTCCTACCTTCTCGAATACGGGGGGGTTTTCGAGCCACTGCGAGACCCCGCGTACTTCGCACAGCTTCAAGTGGATACCGAAGCCGGCACGATCGTCTGGCCCAATGGTGCCGACATAGCGCCTGAGACGCTCTACACGCACGCTCAGGTGCACACAACGGCCACAGCGTAGGCAACGGCAAGCCATGGGCATCGGGGTGCGTACCGTACAAACGCCGTCGGGGCAGGAGTGGCGAGTCGGGCGCCTCTGGCTCAACCGTCCCATGCTCCGCTGGCGCAAGCTGCGCATGGGCAAAGTAGGCGCTAACGACGCTGCTGAAGCGGCGCTCATTCCGGACATCGGAGGACTCGAAGAGCTCGGCGGGGCCATCCTGATCGGGATCGCGGTCGTCGTGTTCGCCATCGTGGTGATCCCCCTGCTGCTGTTTGGCATCGAGCTGATCGTGCTCGCGCTCGTGGTCGCGGCGGGCATCACGGGACGAACGCTCCTGGGTCGTCCCTGGGTCGTGCAAGCCGTGCGTGGAGACGACAGCTCAGACGCTTTGACCTGGCGGGTTGTAGGTTGGCGACGATCAGCGCGCGTGATCAACGAAGTTGCCGCCTCCCTACAGGCCGGGCTCGATCCAGCGCCCACCGAAGCGAACGCGCAGCCGCTTGCCTATCCGAGTGTTGTCGAGTAGGCATACGCACCCCTCAACTAGTACCAGGGCTTTGCACTAGCCGCACGGCGTACTCCTGTGCCCGACTCCACCGCTTCACGACAGCGATTCTGGGCGAGTGCCCCCGCCAGGAGTCGAACCTGGATCTACCGCTTAGGAGGCGGTCGTCTTATCCATTGGACTACGAGGGCTCGCGTCGCCGCGCGTGGGCAGCAAACGCCCGCCAAGGCTAGCGCCGCTGGACGCTCGACTCCACACCGCTGTCGCCTGCGAGCTGCTCGAGCTCTGCGCCGATCAGGCGGTGCGTGATCCACTGCGTCATCTGCTGCGCGCCGAGGCCGCGATAGAAGTCCAGCGCGAGGTCGTTCCAGTCGAGCGCTGACCATTCCAGGCGCTTGGCGCCACGCTCACGCGCAGCTGCCGCGACGGCCGCCAACAGTGCTCGCCCTACGCCCGCCTTGCGGTGCGCCGGACGCACGAACAGATCCTCGAGCCAGATCCCCTGGATCGCGAGGAAGGTCGAGAAGGTGGGGAAGTAGAGCGCATAGCCCGCCGTCTCGCCGTCGAGCTCCGCGATCAGCGCCTCAGCCGCCGGTCGTTCACCGAACAGCGCCTCGCTAAGGAGCTCGTCGGTCGCCTGCATTTCGTGCTTCAGGTCCTCATAGTCGGCGAGCTCGATGAACAGCTCGAGTAGCAGCGCCACGTCCTGCGGATCCGCAGGACGGATGCGCAGCTCGCGATCTCGGTGCTCGCCGTCGCTCATTGCTCGTTCAGCCGGCCTTGCGGTCAGGTCGATCGGGGTAGATGTCATCGATCGTCGTAAGCGCCACGTAGGGCGCTCCAGACTCGCGCTCGATCGCTGCGCCGCCGCCTGCCAGCCGATCGAGGACGCTCACAACGCCACAAATCTCACGACCCTCCGCTTGCAGCGCCGCGATCGCCGCGAGCGTCGAACCGCCGCTCGTGACCACGTCCTCGACGACCACACAGCGGTCCTCCGCGCCGAGCGGTGGCCCCTCGATGCGGCGCTGCAGACCATGCGCCTTGGCGTCCTTGCGGATAAAGAACGCCTTTGCGTTCGCGCCCGCAGCTAGCGCAGCGCAGGCCACCGGGTCTGCGCCCATCGTCAGCCCCCCCACCGCAGTAGCCTGCCAGTCCTCGACCAGCGCCGCCAGCAGCTCGCCGAGCGCGCTGAAGCCTGCCGGGCGAAGGATCGCGCGCTTTGCATCCACGTAGTACTCCGCCTGCGCGCCGCTGGTGAGCGTGACCGTGCCGAGCACGAGCGCGTGCTCGCGCAGCTCGTCCACGAGTCGCTC
Source organism: uncultured Solirubrobacterales bacterium (assembly GCA_963785435.1). Classification (GTDB taxonomy): domain Bacteria; phylum Actinomycetota; class Thermoleophilia; order Solirubrobacterales; family Solirubrobacteraceae; genus Palsa-744. Next base: position 155,010 of record CAWAVE010000005.1, on the reverse strand, counting down.
ACGCGCAACGTCGAGCCGGCTCGTATGTGCGTCCAAGGCGTCCACCGCGGAACCTAATCTAGCGGTGTGGGCTCGGTGATCATCAAACTGCTGAGGATCGCCTCGTTCGCGATCTGCCTGATCGTGATCGCCTCATTCACCGTCTTTGCGGTGCAGCAGACCAAATCGGCCTCGGGCCGTCAGGGCGAACAGGCCGCCTCGCCAACCGGCTCCTCCAAACCGATCCCCGCCAACTCCTCTCGGCGCGAGGGCAGCGTGCACAAAGCGCTCGACGAAGCCTCCGCGGAACTCACCTCGCCCTTCGACGGGATCGTCTCAGGGTCAAGCGAATGGGCAACACGCGGCTTCAAGCTACTGCTCACGCTCGTCGTCTACGGCTTCGGTCTCAGCTATCTCGCGCGCGTGCTGCGCGTCAGGGTCTAGCGCCGAGCTAAGGCCCTGCGTTGCCGCGCACCTTCGTGCTGCCGCCGCCGCCCTCGTTGTAGACATCCACGGGCATGCCTTCGCTCACCCATCCGTAGATCGCCGCCGCGTCAGGGATCGGCACGCGCAGGCAGCCGTGGCTCGCCGCGTAGGTAGGCACTTCTGCGTAGCCGTGGATCGCATAACCCCTGATGAAATAGCTCGAGTCGACCATCCCGTGGCTGTTCGTGCCCGGTTCTTTGCGATAGACCTGGAAGCGTCCGATCACCGTCGGAGTGGACGGCTTACCGGAGCTCATCGTGTAGATGCTGCGCACCCTGCCGCCCGGTTCGATCTCCGCGAGCACCTGACGGGTGAGATCGCCCTCCATGTGGCGCCCGTCGTGGGGGTAGCGCACATGAAATGCGCCCGCGCCGCGCTCCAGCAGCTCAAACACACGGCGCCCTGCGTAGGGCGTGCGTTCCAGGCCCGTCAGCTTGCGGTAGGCCACGAGCGCCCGGCCCGTGCCTTCATCGAGCACACCCGTCAGCGGCACCGCAAAGTGCAACGCGTTCAACTCTGATTGCAGGAGCCGCACCGACTGCCCGCTCGCGCCGAGACCGAGGTTGGCGTTGACGAACCTGACCCCCGGCGCGCGCGTGCTGAAGGCGGCCTGTTCCGGCGTGGCGTAGTGCGCCGCGCGCGCCTGCAGGAGACCCGCGTCGGCGCTCGTGAAGTTGAGGTGGAACTGCCCCGCGCCGTTGCCCACCGCGAGCACGCTCACGCGCTTGACCGCGATCTTGCGTCCTTCGCGGTAGAAGCTCACCTTCACCGTCTGCCCGGCCACGTAGGGGATCACGATCCCACGCACCACCACGCGCTGGCCCACGAGCGCAAACAGCGGGTTCCCACCGACCTTCTGCAGCACCAGTTTCATGCGCCCGGCGACCGGCGCGCCCGGCGGCGGGGCAGGCGGGCCCACAGGTTCGGGCGCCACGGGTGTAGTCGGCGTCGTCGCGCCCATAGCGCTCGACACGCTGGCCAGGCAGAGGAGCGCAGTGAGCAGCGCCAAGGGGTGGAAGATGCGTCTCATTGACGGAGATCCTAGTTGCCTGCGCGGGCGAGCAGTGGCGCGGGCGCGATCACACCCAGCGATTTGAAAAGCCACGCCAGCGCACCCACGCCGAGCAGCGCACCGACGAGCAGGATCGGTATCTGCCAGCTCCAGTGCTCGAGGCTCGAGAAGGCGATCGAGTTGTTCAGCGAATGCGCCACGATCGAGGGGTAGAGCGAGCCGGTTTGGCGGTAGAGCAGGCATAGGCCAAAGCCAAGCGCCGCCAGCGGCACGAGATCCAGCGCGGGCGCCGATCCCGCGTGCACGCCGCCGAACAGGATGCCCGTGATCAGCGCCGCTGGAATCGTGCCCCGCCAGTTGCGTAGCGCGGTGAAGATGTAGCCCCGAAACAGCAGCTCCTCGGCTACAGGTGCGATCGTGCAGGTGAGCCAGGCGCTGAGGATCAGAAGCGCAGCATTTTGGTTTGAGCCGAGCTGCTTGAGCAGTTCCTCGTCTTCCGGTTTGACCAGAGCCGCCCACGCGATGCTCAGCACGAGGAAGCTCACGATCAGCGCAGCGATCCAGGCGCAGGCATTTTTCCAGCCGCGACCGGGGCGACGCAGCCCAAACTGCCACGAGCGGACCGCGCGCCCGCCGAGCTGCGCGCAGTAGACAGCCGCGAGCACAAAAGCCACGTCCTGGACGATCGTGTCGAGAATCGCGAGGCCCGGAGGCGTGTGCGAGCTCGTGATTTTGACCCCAAATGCGAGCGCCGGCAGATCGACCACAAAGCTCGCAACAGCAGCGAGCACCACCCCTCCCACCAATGCCACCGCCGCGCTCCACGCTGGCCAGCTTGTCTGTGGCGAGCTGCGCTGATCTTCCTCTTGCATCTCTGCGTGCTGCGGGTAGATCACGGCGCTGTCTGGCTCTTGCATGCCTAAGCGACCCAGTGCCACGTTGCGAACTGTGCCGCGAAGAACGCCATCGAGGCAGCTGATGACGCTACCGCCGGCCATCTCATCCGCGGCCGCTCGCTCAGCCAAGCGGCGAGCCAGATCGTGAGCGGAAACAGCACCACGAGAAATCGCGGCAGCGACATCAACGGCTGCGAGGCGACCGGGTATGAGAGCGGAAGCGCGAGCGCCGCGATCACGTAGACGCCGTAGGCGAGCGGCAGCTTGCGCAGCACGCCGATCAGCAGCGGGATCGCGGCTAGCAGGAAGGCGAGCAGCATCAGGTTGTGCCCTGCGTTCACGAACGGGCTGCCCCCCGCCTCGGTGAAGTAGACGTGATGACGCTGCAGCGAGAGCAGCTGACGAGCGCCCTCAAACGCGGCCTTCAGCCCGTCCCAGATCCCGAGGTAGGGGCCAGCAAAATGCCGCCCCCATACGCCCTGCGCGTGTAGCGGCGCGAGCGCGTCGCCGCCGGCGAGCCCGAGCGACACGCAGTAGACGAGCACGCCGGCGGGCATCAGGCCGAGCCACAAGAGCTCACGACGCAAGCGATAGCGCGGCAGCAGACGCGCGTGCAGCTCGCGTCGATCGGGCACGCGGTCCTCGCGTGGCCCATATAGGTAGATCATCAGCGCAGGTAGCGCGAGCACGATGCCCGTGCTGCGCGTCGCCGCCGCGAGCGCGCCAAGGATCCCGACCCACGTCCAGCGACCCTGGCGCGCGCTCCAGAAGACGCCCACCGAGAGCGCCATGTAAAGCGACTCGGTGTAAAGCGCCGAGAGATAGAGCGCCATCGGCGCGAACGCCGTGAGCAGCACAGCCAGCCGCGCTGCCTCAGGCACGAGCGCGCGGTCGCTGAGGAGCCGCGCACGGCTGAGCTCGAACGTCGTAAGTCGATGAATGCCGTAAAGCGCGATGCCCAGCGCAGCTATCGAGAGCGCTACCCCGGCGAGCACAGGCGGCGCACCCAGCCAGGCAATCGCGCGCAGCGCGAGCGGATAGAGCGGGAAGAAGGCGGTTCGTGAGCCCGTGAACGCGCCGAGATCCGGACGGTAGCCGTAGTGCGCGATCACCAGATACCACGCGCCGTCCCAACGCGCAGCGGGAGCTGCGAGCACATCGCCGATCCGGCCGAGCCCGCGCGTCAAGCCCGGAGGGTTGAGGGCGCTGCGCACCGGTCCGAAGCCGAACAGCGCAACCGTGCCCGCGCCCGCCGTCCAGACGAGCAGGCGTGAGCTCCACAGCGCGCGCCAGCTCTCACGCAGCGCCGTCATGCGTCCCTCATCCGCGCGCAGGGCCGCAAACGGTCGCGGGTGCACGGCCGGAGCGGCTCGTTCGGCGGTGTCGGGGTTCATGGCGCTTGACAGCGAGCCTAGAGGTCGCTGCGAGGAGATCGGCAGGAAATCACACTCCGGCACGGTAATCTCGAATCTCTAGGGATGTCTCGACAAGCACGACAGCGCCGTCGCAGGCACGGACTCGGTGGGGGAGCGCGGGTCTTCGCCATCACCGGCGGCGTTCTGGCGACCGCGATGACGATCGCCGCTGCCGCCGTTGCGATCTACGTCGTGCACGTCGCCGACTCGGCGCCCGCGATCGGCAAGCTGCGCGCGATCGTCAGCGGCGGCTCCTCCCAGGTTTTCGCCTCCGACGGCACACGGCTGGGCTTCATCCAGTCCGACCAGCTGCGCACGCCGATTGGCTGGAGCTCGATCCCGCAGTACCTCAAGGATGCAACCGTGGCGATCGAGGACCAGCGCTTCTACAAACACAACGGCGTCGACTTCACCGGCATCATGCGCGCGGCGATCAAGGACATCACGCACGGCGCAGCCCTACAGGGCGGCTCGACGATCACGATGCAGCTAGTGCGCAACCTCTACCTCGGAGGCAATCAACACACGCTCAAGCAGAAGATCATCGAGGCCAAGGAGGCGATCGATTACGAGAAACATCACAGCAAGCACTCGATCCTCACCAGCTACCTCAACAGCGTCCCCTACGGCACCGTCGGCGGGCAGACTGCCGTCGGCGTGCAGGCCGCGGCGCGCATCTTCTTCAACAAGCCCGCCTCCGCGCTGAACCTCCAGCAGTCTGCGCTGATCGCCGGACTACCCCAGGCGCCCTCGCAGTACAACCCCTTCCGCGCGCCACACTCCGCACGGCAGCGTCGCAACGAGGTGCTCGCGAAGATGGCAGAACTTCACTACATCACTCCCGCACAGGCGAGCGCGGCGGAGTCCTCACCGCTCGGCGCTCACCTCGGCACCTTCTACTCACAGCGGCGCGAGAGCTTCTTCTTCGAATACGTGCGCGAGCAGCTCGTGCACCGCTACGGCGCCACCACCGTGCAGCAAGGTGGCCTGAAGGTCTATACGACGATCGACCTGAACATGCAGCGCCTCGCGCGCAAAGCGATCGGCGAAGTGCTCAACCAGCCCGAAGATCCCGCGTCGGCGATCGTCACGATCAACCCCGCCAACGGCAACATCGAGGCAATGGCCGAGTCCGAAACCTACGGCGCCAAATCGCAGTACAACCTCGCAGCTGACGGTCACCGCCAGCCCGGCTCGACGTTCAAGGCGATCGACCTCGCCGACGCGATCGCTCGTGGCGTGGATCCAAACAGCACCTACTACGTCTCCCACACGCTCTCGCCGGGCTGGCTGCCGGCCTATCCCACATACGAAGTCAAGACCTTCGAGGGCACATCTTTGAACAAGTCGATCAACCTCGTACAGGCCACGCTTGCCTCCGACAACACCGTCTACGCGCAGCTCGCCGCCGACCTCGGCGAGAGCACGATCACCGAAATGGCGCACAAGCTCGGCGTCACGAGCCCACTCGACAACTTTGCCGCAGAGGCGCTCGGCGGGCTCAAACTGGGTGTCACGCCTTTGGAGATGGCCAACGTCTACGCCACGCTCGCCGACGGCGGCTGGCGCAACACGCCGATCGCGATCACAAAGGTGGTCTTCCCCGACGGCCACACCGACAACAACTGGGGCAAGCCGCACCGCGTGAAGGTGCTCAGCGACGGCGTCACCTCGGAGGTGACGAACATCCTGCACCAGAACGTGCTCGGCGGCACCGCGGGGCGCTCGGCGATCACCTGCCCGACCGCCGCCAAGACGGGCACGACGAGCGAACTAGTCGACGCGTGGCTCGACGGCTACACGCCGAAGTACTCAACGGTCGTGTGGATGGGCTACCCCTCGCGCAGGGTCTCGATGACCTCCGTGCACGGCCAGCCCCAGCAGGGCGGCTACCTGCCCGCAGAAATCTGGCACGCCTACATGGCAGCCGTCACCGAAGGGCAGCCCTGTAGCGAATTCCCGCCACCCAAGGAAACGCTCTCCTACCAGCCCTTCTACGGTAAATATGCCGCGACGGGACAGGCGCAGAGCAATCAGGAAAGCGAAGTCGAAGCCAAAGCGCCGAAGAAGAAATCCAAGCCGCACAAAGAAGCGACCCACGAACCCAGCGGAGGTCCGCAGGCGCCTCCGGCCGAAGCCCGTAAGACGGGCGGCGCCTCACCTCCGTGATGCGCTTGCGCGTGGGCGATAACCCCGCGCCGTGGCTTCGCTGGTAGTTTGACCTAGCACTGGAAACGAAAGGCCCCCGCTCAGGCGTGCGGCCGGATTGGATGCGGCGTGGCGAAGGAGGACAAGGTTGAATTCGAGGGCGAGGTGATCGAGGCCCTGCCGAACGCGATGTTCCGCGTGAAGCTCGACAACGATCACGTGGTGCTCGGCCACGTCGCGGGCAAGATGCGTCGTTTCCGGATCCGAATCCTGCCCGGCGATCGCGTCCGCTGCGAGCTCTCGCCCTATGACCTGGACCGCGCGCGGATCGTCTACCGCCACCGCTGAGCCGGGCCCATCGCTGAGCGCTCCCTGATCGAATCGATCGCGGCCGAGCTGGCCGCCGGAGCGGGTACGCGCGTGGTGCGCGGTATTGGCGACGACGCTGCGGTCGTTCGCGCACGGGCGCTCTGTGTGACCTCGGTCGACGCGGTCGTCGAGGGCGTTCACTTCCGTCTCGATGAGGGCTGGTCGAGCGTGGGGGAGGTCGGCCACCGGGCGATGGCCGGTGCGCTCTCCGATCTCGCCGCGATGGGCGCGGAGCCTGGCGAGGCATACCTCGTGCTTGCGCTTCCCGCCCAGTTTGGCGAGGAGCGCGCGCTCGAGCTCGTGCGCGGCGCAAACGCGCTCGCAGCCAAGCACGACGTGACGATTGCCGGCGGCGATGTCGTCGCGGCGCCGGCGCTGATGCTCAGCGTCACGGTCGTCGGATGGGCCGAGCGCGAGGAGCAGCTAATCGGGCGTAGCGGCGCGCGCGTGGGGGATCTGATCGGCATCACCGGCACGCTCGGCGCGCCCGGCGCCGCGCTCGCGCTGATGCGCGGGCAGGCCACACGACACGCCTCCTGCGAGCCGGCACTCTCGCGCGCGCGCCACCCATCTCCACGGATACGCGAGGGTCTCGCGCTGGCGCGCGGTGGCGCACACGCGATGATCGACATCTCCGACGGGTTGGCAAGCGACGCTGCGCACATCGCGCAGGCGAGCGAGCTCGAGCTCGCGATCGACGCAACCGCGATCCCACTGCACGAGGGCGTCGCCGAGGTCGCTCGTGAGCTCGGTCTCGCACCATGGCAGCTAGCGGCAAGCGGCGGCGAAGACTACGAGCTCTGCGTCTGTGCAGCGCCCGCGGACAGCAAGCGGCTCGAGCTGGAGGTGCGCGCGCTCGGGGACACGCAGCTCACGTGGGTCGGTGAGGTACGCGCGGGCACAGCGCGCGCGAGCTTCTCAATAGAGGGAGCTGAGCAGTCGCGGATCGAGGGATTCGAGCACCGCTGGTAGCGGCGTGCGCGCCGGCGGCTCAGGCGCGTGCGCTTCGATCGGGTGCGCGATCGCCCCTCCGGGTAGGCGCCGGGCCGGCCCCACGGGCACGGTGCGCGTGAGCTTCGCGTAAACGAGCAGTCGTTTGGCCGCGCTGAACAGCGGCGTGCAGGCGGATAGCACGAGCCGCCCGCGCCCGGCCTGTCCGAGCACCGCCTGTACATCGGTGGGCTGCACCACCCGGCGGCTGACGACCGTGTAGGTGAAGTGCGCATAGGGCATCTTCAGCACGATGCGGCTACCGGGCGCGAGCGCGTCGATGTGGCGGAATGGCGCGAGATAGGTCGTGCGATGCCCCGCGATCGCGGTAGTGCCCGAGGCGCCGGGCAGGCTCGTCCCCGAGTAGATGCCGGGTCCGCTCTTGAGATCTTCGGTGCTCGTGCCCTTGACCAGCACGAAGTTCGCGCCGATGCGCGGGATCACGATCCTGCCCACCGGGCTGCCGTCGCCCGCACGGCGTTCGAGCTCGCCCGCGAGATAGGCGATCCGGCGACGCTCATCGCCAAGGCTCGCGAGCGTGCGTCGCTCGGCGGGGGTGGGAAGCGCACGTTCCTCGGCGTGCAGCACGCGCTGCAGATGATCCTGGCGCAGCGATGCGATGAGCGCCGAGACGGGCTCCTGCCAGAACAGCGTGATGCCGGCGTCGATCAGCGCGAGCGCGCCAACGAAGATCAGACCGAGCGCGAGCAAACGCACCAAGCGCGAGGCGCGGCGCCGTCGCCCGCCCCTGAGCAAGCCCCGCCCAGCGGGGGACGACCTCAGCGTGAGATCCGTCATCGCCCCATAGTCGCAGAGGGATGCCCTGTCTTCTAGCGGCGCAATGCCGACTCAGTGCCCCCGAGCGAGCCCGGTCCCGCATAAGACATCGGACCACGGATCGTCACCTCAACTCCATCGGCCGCCTTGGGTCCCGGCGGCGGCGATGCGACCGCTGCTGCGAGGATCGCCGCAGCCGCCGCGCAGCCGAACGCAACGCTCCACAGCAGCGCAGCGCCGAAGCTCACATGACCACCGGCGAGCATCAGCAGCGCCATCCAAGCGAGGCTCCCGACGCCGAGGCCGAGCTGGTGCGCGTAGAAGGCGATCAGCAGGCCGAGGGGCAGCACGCCGAGCACCACGAGCCCGAATGCCACCGGGCGGCGGGGGCGCAGATCGGGCGAGGCGAGCAAAAGCCAAAGATGTAGTGCAGGCAGCGTCAGCAGCGCCGTGAAGGGGTTCGCGATCCACACGACGAGCGCGACCGCGAGCGCGATCAACAGCAGCGATAGGCCCGCGACCTCGCCGTCCGGGCGCGCGCTCCAGCCGAGGCGCCGAATCAGCACACGCCAGAGCATCCAGGCGAGCGCGAAGGTGAGCGCTAGGGCAATCACCGCTGTCAGCGCCTTGCCGTCGAGCGGCATCGCGCCAGGCAGCACCGGCACGGGCGGTGCCGCATCAACGATTCCGAGCCAGCCCAGCAGGTAGGCGAACAGCGCACAGCAAAAGAACGGCAGCGCGCAGCTGAGCGTCCAGGCCACCCAGCGTCCGACCGGCGCTTTGCGACGACGCATACGGGCGAGCCCATCGACGGCCGCCACGAGCACCGGCAAGAGCAGCGTAATCGCGAGTAGCGTAATCGCCCATGCCGGTAGCGTTTGGCGCTGCAGGAGCACGCTCTGCTGCATCGCGCTCGATATGTCGCCGGAGCCGTCGAGCGAATCGACCGCGCTGAGAACCGCGCGGCCAAAGCCCTGTAGCTGTTCGCCGCTGAGACTCCCCTTGGCCGCCGGACCACGTTCGCCGCTGACCTGCACGAGCACCGCTCCCACGCCGTGCGCGTTGAGGACGCCCTGCTCGCCTATCGCCAGCGGGAAGATGAGGTGCGCGAGCTGTCCCAGCGCGCTCGGCGCGCCCGGGTTGACGCCGGCCTCATGGGTGATCGCGTCGGTGAGCGTGCGCTGCAACTGCAGCGGCGCCGAGCCGAGCGCATCGGAGAAGGGCAAAAGCGCGGGTCGGCGCAGGCGCGCGCTGGCGAGATCGCCGAGCACGATCGCTGCATCAAGTGGCTCGTGCAGCTGCGCCGCCAGTCGCGCCGCGCCGAGATCCCCGCCGCTGCCGCCGCTGGTCGAGGCGAGCACGATCGTGCGCTTGGTCTCACGCGCAGCAAACACGCGTGCGAGCTCGAGCAGCGCTGCGGTCCCCGAGAGCTCGCCTGCCGAGCCAGGCCGCGCCGCGTCGCGGTGCGCGAGGATCAAGATCGGCGTCTCGCTGGTGGAGCCGGGTCGCTGGGCGATCACCGTTTGTAGGCTGCGTTCACCATCGATCGTCTGCCCCTGAATGTGCTCGATGCGCACCGAGAAGCCGCCCCCGGCCGTGCCGCCGAGCCCTTCCAGCGTGCTCGCGATGTGGGCTGCGAGCCGTGTATCGCCGGCGCTGCCGGGCCGCCGATTGGGGTAGGTGGCGGCGAGGCTGCGCAGTTCTGAGAGCGCGCGCTGGCCGTCGAAGGCATCCGGCGCGAGCGTTGAGCTGAGCGGCCGCGGTTGCGGGCCGAGCGAGAACGCGGCGATCGCGAGGGTGAGCAGAAAGGGCACGAAGGCCGCTCGATAAAGGCGCCCGTTGAGCATCCGCATAGACCTTAGTTCGCTGCGAGCCCGCACGCTGCGATAGCGCGCGTGGATTCACGGACCAGGTTAGGTATCGTGCCGCCGCGTGCTCCAGCCCGTCGCCGTAGGCCACAAGACGCTCGCCGACTACACCCACATCTGTGGGCGCGAGCTGATCGCCGAAATCCGCGAGCTGGCCGAGCCGCTGAAGGACCAGCGCGTCGTGCACATCTCCGCGACGGCCTTCGGCGGCGGTGTCTCGGAGATCCTCTACACGCTCGTGCCGCTGATGCGCGACGTGGGCCTCGACTGCGAGTGGCACGTGATCTACGGCCGCGAAGAGTTCTTCAACGCGACCAAGCTGATGCACAACGCGCTGCAGGGCGCTCCGCAGGACCTCGACGAGGAGCAGTGGGCCACCTGGCGCCGCTACAACGAGATCAACGCCAAGGAGCTCTCCGACGGCTGGGACGTGTGCCTCGTGCACGACCCGCAGCCCGCCGGCCTGTTCAAGCTCGTGCCCGAGAAGGCCAAGGGCTGGGTGTGGCGCTGCCACATCGACGTCTCAACGCCCAACCCGGACACGATCGCGCAGCTGCTGCCCTACATCCAGGACTATCCACAGTCGCTGTTTCACATGCAGGACTACGTGCCCACGGGGATGGGCGGCAAAGTCAACGTGGTACCGCCCGCGATCGATCCGCTGACGCCGAAGAACATGGCGCTTTCGCCCGAGGATGGCGCCTTCGTGTGCGGCCAGTTCGGCATCGACGTGGACCGCCCGCTGATCTGCCAGGTCTCGCGCTTTGATCCTTGGAAGGACCCGCTCGGCGTGATCGACGCCTACCGTCAGGTCAAGGAGTCGATGCCCGACGTGCAGCTCGCGCTCGTCGGCTCGATGGCCAGCGACGACCCCGAGGGCTGGGACTTCTTCAACGCGACCGTCGCCCACGCCGATGGCGACTCCGACATTCACATCCTCAACAACTTCAACAACGTCGGCGCGATCGAGGTCAACGCTTTCCAGTCGCACGCGGACGTGCTGATCCAGAAGTCCACACGCGAGGGCTTCGGCCTGACGGTCTCGGAGGCGATCTGGAAGGCGCGCCCGTTCGTGGGCGGCAACGTCGGCGGCATACCTCTGCAGATCGAGGACGGCGTCACGGGCTTTCTCGTCTCGAGCGCCGAGCAGTGCGCCGAGCGCACGATGGAGATCCTCAAGGACCCGGGCCTCGGCAAGTCGCTCGGCCGACGCGGCAAGGAGCACGTGCGCGAGCACTTCCTGACGCCGCGCTACCTGCGCGACTACCTGCGGATCTTCAACGAGCTAAGAGAAGCGTGACCGAGACACCGGCACAGCGGACTCCGCTGGTGCTGGTGAGCAACCGCGGGCCTGTCACCTTCCACGCGGGCGGTGAGGTGCAGCGAGGGACCGGTGGCCTCGTCACCGCGCTGACGGGTCTCGCGTCCCACCGCGAAGCGGTCTGGATCGCCTCGGCGATGAGCGAGCACGACGCCGAGGTCTCCCGCGCGCACGGCGGGCGTGCGTTCCCGGTGCACTCACCCGGCGGTGGCGAATATCAGGTGCGTTTGGTCGTCTCAGACCCGGACGCCTACGACCGTTTCTACAACGTGTTCGCGAACCCGATGCTGTGGTTCATCCAGCACTACCTGTGGGACCTCTCAAACGCACCGGACATCCGTCGCGAGGAGATCGAGGCCTTCGAGTTCGGCTACAACGTCGTCAACGAAGACCTCGCAAGGGCGGTCGTGGAGGAGGTTCAGGACGAGGCGGAGCCGGTCGTGATGGTCCACGACTACCACCTCTACACGCTGCCTGACCTCGTGCGCAAAGCGCGCCCGGATGTCTTTCTGCACCACTTCATCCACATCCCCTGGACCCAGCCCGACGCCTGGCGTGTGCTGCCGACACGCATCCGCGAGGAGATCTACACAGGCCTCTTGGCCAACGACATCATCGGCTTTCACACGCGCTCCTACCGTCACAACTTCCTGCAGTGCTGTCACGACCTGATGAACCTCGACGTGGACTTCGAGCGCGGCGTGGTGCGCTTCGGCGAGCGCGAGGTGTGGGTGCGCGCCTATCCGCTGCCGATCGACCACGCAGCGACACGCCAGATCGCGCAGGGCGAGCGTGTGGCAGGGTTCGAGCGCGAGCTGCTGCGGCGCCGGCGCGACTTCCTGATCCTGCGCGTCGACCGTGCGGACCTCTCCAAGAACGTGCTGCGCGGCTTCTCCGCCTTCGACCTGTTCCTCGAGGAGCACCCCGAGTTCCGCGAGCGCGTGACGTTCATGGCGCAGATGATGCCCTCGCGCACCGACGTGCCGCAGTACGCGGAGTACCTCGAGCGGATCGAGGCGCTCGTGGCGGTCGTCAACCACCGCCACGGCACGCCTGACTGGATGCCGATTCAGCTGAAGCTGCGCGATGACCTCGAGGAGGCGATGGCGGCCTACAAGCACTACGACGTGTTGCTCGTCAATGCGATGTTCGACGGCATGAACCTGGTGGCCAAGGAGGGGCCGATCGTCAACGAACACGAGGGCGTCTCGATCCTCTCGGAGAACACCGGCGCGCACGAGGAGCTCGGCGAGTTCGCGCTGTCGGTGAACCCCTTCGACATCCAGGAGCTGGCGAACTCGATCTACGCCGCGCTGACGATGCAGCCCGCCGAGCGCAGGCGGCGTGCGCAGGGGCTGATCGAGATCGTGACCTCGCGCGATCCGGGCGATTGGATCGACGAGCAGCTCGCGGACATCCGCGCCAAGGCCCGCGCCGGCTAGCGCGACCCGCTACTCTGTCCGCTCGATGACCCTGCCCGCACCGACATATGACCTCGTCCTGCTCCTGGACAGCCAGGCTGAGCAGGAGGCCCGCGCAAAGATCGTCGCCGACGCGCGCGCTGCGATCGACGCGGAAGGTGAGCTCGTGCGCTACGACGAGTGGGGCGAGCGCGCGATGACCTACCCGATCGAGCGCAAGACCAACGCGGAGTACCACCTCTTCCAGTTCCACGCCTCCTCATCGGAGCTGCTCGATGGCCTCAACCGCACGCTGCGCATCACCGACGGCATCCTGCGCTTCCGCATCATCAAGCTGAAGCCCGGCGTGCCCGACGCGCCCGACATGAGCTCGAGCGCGGTACGCCGCAGCGAGACCGAAGCGCCCGCCGCGAGCGAGACGCCAAGCGAGCCCGTCGCCGTCGAGGCGCCGCCAGCCGAGGCAACGCCCGAGCCGGCAGCTGCCCTCGAGGCAGAGCCCGAGGCCGCTGCCGAGACACCACTCGAGACGGCCTAGTCGACCGCGGCAGGCCGCCGCAGCGATTTCGTTCTCAGCTACGCGACGCTCCTCCCTTACGGTCGCGGCTCAGTGGTAATAAGATCGGCCTCATGGGCTGGGCTGAAGACATGAACGATCACCCCTCGAGCCGCAGCGACGTGCTGCGCGCATCACCACCGATGTTCGAGTCACGCGTGCTCGATGCGCTTTCACGTGTGCATCCCGCGGTGCCGGTGCTGATCTTCCTGCCCGCAATCGCCGCGATGGTCGCCTGGGGTCTGTCCGATCGCAGCGTCGCCGCGACGCTCGCGCTTGCCGTCGGCGGCTATGCGCTGTGGACGCTGTTTGAGTACTGGCTGCACCGCCTCGTCTTCCATTTCGAGCCCGCCGAGGGGCTCGGGGCGCGGATGCACTGGATCATCCACGGCGTGCACCACGACCACCCCAACGACCCGATGCGTCTCGTGATGCCACCCGCCGTGAGCGTGCCGCTCGCAGCGATCGTGTTCGGCGTGCTCTATCTGATCTTCGGCGAGGACTCAGCGCCTTCGCTGGGCGCGGGGTTCTTCGCGGGCTATCTGGTCTACGACATGATGCACTACTACCTGCACCACTTCCGCCCACACGGTCGGCTGGGACGGATGCTGCGCGAGCGCCACATGCGCCATCACTTCCAGGACGACACACGCGGCTTTGGCATCAGCGCGCCTTACTGGGACGAGGTCTTTCGCACCTCGCCGCGCACGAAGCGATCCTCGCAATAAGCGGGGTCAGTAGCGCCCCGCACGACAGTCGCGCCCGCAGGCCTGTCTAGACTCGACATTCGAGTTCGATGAGCGAGATCGCTCAGGCCCAAGGGTCGTTAGAGGAACAAGCTGAAAGGAATAGAGCCCATGGCTGGCACCAACATCAACCGCGTCGTGCTGACCGGAAACCTGACCACTGATCCGGAGCTGCGTTCGCTGCCGAGCGGGACGTCGGTATGCGAGCTGCGCATTGCCTGCAACTCGCGCCGCAAGGACGGAAGCACGGGTGAATGGGTCGACAAGCCGAACTACTTCAACGTGAAGGTATGGGGTGCGCAGGGCGAGAACGCCGCGCGCTACCTCGCGAAGGGACGCCCGGTCGCGATCGACGGACGGCTCGATTGGCGCGAGTGGGAGACCCAGGAGGGCGCAAAACGCCAAGCAATCGATATCATTGCCGACTCGGTGCAGTTCCTGGGCTCGCGCGATGACGCCTCCGGTGGAGGCGGGTTCGCGGGCAACGGGGCCTCCAAGGGCAGCGACATCCCCGTCGATGAAGGGGACTTCCAGCCCGCACCGGTCGCCAGCGGAGCCGGCGACGACGATATTCCGTTCTAGTCAGACAGCGAGGTCTTAGTGTTTTCCACCGTAGCCATGTACGAGCGCGACCGCAGTAGCGGTGGGAACCACTAATGGCTAAGGCGCGAGGACGCGGCAAGCCGGTTCGCCGTCGCGACAAGAAGGGCGGACCCGGCAGCGGGCGGCGCAAGCCCTGTCAGCACTGTCGCGACAAGATCGACCAGGTCGATTACAAGGACGTCACGTCGCTGAAGAAGTTCATCTCCGAGAAGGGCAAGATCCGCTCGCGCAGGATCACGGGCTCTTGTAGGCGCCATCAGGTGCAGATCGCGCGTGCGGTCAAGCGCGCGCGCGAGCTCGCGCTGCTGCCTTACGTCAACGAGGGCGGTCGCGACGACGCTCCGGGCGGCCGCCGCGAACGCGGCGATCGCGAACGTTAGGGCGCGATCGAGATGCCCGAAGCGATTCTCCTCAAGGACGTTGACGAGCTCGGCGAGCAGGGCAAGGTCGTCGATGTCTCCAAGGGCTATCTGCGCAACTACCTGATGCCGCGCAAGCTGGCCCAGCCGGCAACGAAGGGTGCGATCGAAACGATCCGTCAGCGCCAGGCGGCGGCCGAGCGTGCTGCGCGCGAGGCTATCGAGAAAGCGCAGGAGAACGTCAACCTGCTGAACCGCACCGTGCTCACGATCCCCCAGCAAGCGGGAGCCGATGGCCGCCTGTTTGGGTCGGTGACCGCACAGGACATCGCCAGCGCGATCCGCGAAGCGCGCGGGCTGCGGATCGACAAACGTAACGTGCACCTGCCGGAGCCGATCAAGAACGTCGGCACCTACATGGTCGTGGTCGAAGTCGTCGAGAACGTCACCGCGACGATCAAGACGATGATCGTCGCTAAGAAATAGCGACGGCGCCCTTCGCGTTCCCCGCCGCAGCTTCTGCGAACATGTGTTCGTAGTGGCGCAAGATCTTTTCCTCCCGCGTATTGCGAAGAACCTCGCCGGCGAGCGCGGCGCGTCGACCTAGACTGCGCGGACTCATGAGCGTGGTCTCGACAGCCAACGGCGCCAACGGCACGCCCAGCAGCCGGGTGATCGCGCCGCCGCACAACCTCGACGCCGAGCAGTCGGTGCTGGGAGCGATCCTGCTCTCGGATCGCTCCCTTTATGCGCTGGTGATCGAGGAGGGCCTGCGCCCCGAGGACTTCTACCGCGAGCGACACGCGCTGATCTACGAAGCGATGCTCGCGCTCTACAACGAGAGCGAGCCGGTGGACGTGCTCACCGTCACCGACCGGCTGCGCCAGCTCGGCAAGCTCGAGAACGTCGGCGGCGCAGCTAGCGTCGATGAGCTCACGGGCGTCGTGCCCGCCGCGGGGCACGCGCGGCGCTATGCGCAGATCGTGCGCGAGAACGCGCTGTTGCGGCGCCTACTGAAGAGCACCTACGAGATCCAAGAGAGCGTGCTCGGCCACGACGCACCACCGCGCGAGCTCGTGGAGCAGGCCGAGAAGGCGATGCTCGAGGTCGCGCGCGACGATCGCCAGCAGGACTTTCGCGCGATCGAGGAGGTGCTCCACGAGGAGCTCGACAAGCTCCACCGTCTCTCGATCGAAGGGACCTCGCTGACGGGCACGCCGTCGGGCTTCAAGGATCTCGACGAGATCACCGGCGGCTTCCAGCCGGGCAACCTGATCATCATCGCCGCCCGCCCGGCGATGGGCAAGAGCGCGCTCGTCTGCAACATCGCCGAGAACGCCTCGGTCGAACACGGCAAGCCAGTGGCGCTGTTCTCGCTGGAGATGGCAGAGGCCGAGCTCGCGCAACGCTTTGTCGCCTCGCAGGCGCGCATCAAGGGCGAGGAGCTGCGCAAGGGCCGCGTCGCCGAGCAGCGCTGGCCGAAGATCCTCAGCGCCAGCCAACGCCTCGCTGCCTCACCGCTGTGGGTCGATGATTCGAGCGACGTGGGCATGCTCGAGATCCGTGCGAAGGCGCGCCGCCTGCACAGCCAGTGCGAGGGCGGCCTGGGGCTGATCATCATCGACTACCTGCAGCTGATGCGCACCGACAGCCGCTACGACAGCCGCGTCACGGCGGTCGGTGAGCTCAGCCGGGGGCTGAAGATCCTCGCGCGCGAGCTGGGCGTGCCCGTGATCGCGCTGTCGCAGCTGAGTCGCGCGGTGGAGACACGCCCCGACAAGAAGCCACAGCTGTCAGATCTGCGTGAGAGTGGAAACCTCGAGCAGGACTCCGACCTGGTGATGTTCATCTACCGCGACGAGTACTACAACGAGGACTCCGAACGGCCCGGCGAGGCCGACCTGATCATCGCCAAGCATCGCAATGGCGCCGTCGGCAAAGTCACGTTGACCTTCCAGAAGGAGTACCCCAAGTTCATGAACTATGCGGGCGAGCGCTACGCGTGATGCCCGAAGCGCCTTTCAGCCCGCAGCCGATCCAACCGCTCGATCTGACCGCGCGGCGCATCACCGGCTCAATTGCAGCAGGCGATCGCTGCGCGCTCGGCGTATGCGACGGCAGCGGCTTTGTGATCGACGAGGCGACGAACACGGCCAGCGACTGTGAGTGCCGTGCTGGGCGGATTGCGGGCGCGCGCACACGCGGCCTCGCGGGACGGATCCCGCGCCGCTATCAGGGGGTCTCCTTCGACCGCGCGCCGGTCAGCGACATCGCGCGCACAGCACCGGAGCAGGTACGCACGATCCGAAGCTACATACGCACAATCGAGGAGAACCTCGACGCAGGTCGCGGGCTGTGGATCGCAGGTGATGTGGGCACCGGCAAGACGACGCTCGCGATGCTCGTCTCCAAGGCGGCGCTCGACGCAGGACGCTCGGTGGCGATCTACTCGCTGCCGAGACTTCTGAGCCTGCTGCGCGACTCGATGGACTCCGACAAGGGGATGCTCGACTTCATGGACCGTCTGACAGCAGTT
Organism: uncultured Solirubrobacterales bacterium; assembly: GCA_963785435.1. GTDB lineage: Bacteria > Actinomycetota > Thermoleophilia > Solirubrobacterales > Solirubrobacteraceae > Palsa-744. The sequence goes on along the minus strand of CAWAVE010000005.1, from coordinate 137,531 downwards.
GACCTACTGCACCTAGATGACCTCGGTGCGGAGAACCAGACCGACTGGGTGCTCGAGCAGCTCTACTCGATCGTCAACTCCCGCTACGAGGCCGAACGGCCGATCGTCGCGACCACGAACTTGATGCCCGACGAGCTCGAAGTACGGCTCGGCTCGCGTACCGTCTCGCGCCTGCGGGAGATCTGCGGGAACATCCTGCCTCTCTTTGGCGAGGACCGCCGCCGGCCGGCCGAGATTCTCGGCGAGCCGGCCGCGAGCGCCGAGCTCGCTGGCTGAGGCTCACCGGGCCGCCCCCTAAACTGCACTGCTCATGCCAGGCATCGTGATAGTTGGCGCCCAGTGGGGCGATGAGGGCAAGGGCAAGATCACCGATCTGCTCGCCGAGCACGCCGACGCGGTCGTGCGCTTCCAGGGCGGCAACAATGCGGGCCACACGATCGTGCGCGGCGAGCAGGAGTGGAAGCTGCACCTGATCCCCTCGGGGATCCTCTATCCGGGCAAGTGCTGCGTGATCGGCAACGGCGTGGTTATCGACCCGCGCGTGCTGATCGAGGAGCTCGATGCGTTGCGTGCGCGCGGCATCGACACGGGTGGGCTGAAGATCTCAGCAAACGCGCATCTGATCATGCCCTACCACATGCTCCTGGACTCGGCCGGCGAGGCAAAGCTCGGCAGCCTGCAGATCGGTACCACGCGCCGCGGCATCGGGCCCTGCTACGCGGACAAGGCGGCACGTCTGGGCATTCGCCTGCAGGACCTGCTCGACGAGAAGATCCTCAAGAAGAAGATCGTGGCGGCGATGGAGCCAAAGCGGCTCTCGCTGCGTCCCTACGAGAAGGACTCAGCGCTCGATCTGCACACGATGACCGAGGAATTTCTCACCTTCGGTCACCGTCTCGAGCAGCACATCGCGGACACCTCGAAGCTGATGTGGCAGCTGCTCGACGACGAGCAGACGGTGATCCTCGAGGGTGCGCAGGGCGCGATGCTCGACATCGACCACGGCACCTACCCGTTCGTGACCTCCTCAAACCCACTCGCGGGCGCAGCCTGCGTGGGCACGGGCATCGGGCCGAAGGCGATCGATGAGATCTGGGGCATCTCCAAGGCCTACACCACGCGCGTCGGCGCGGGACCCTTCCCGAGCGAGCTGCACGATGAGATGGGCGAGAGCCTGCGCGAACGCGGCGGCGAGTTCGGCACGACGACGGGGCGGCCACGGCGCACCGGTTGGCTGGACCTCGTGGCGCTGCGCTATGCGACGCGCCTGAACACGATGACCTCGCTCGTGGTGACCAAGCTCGACGTGCTCTCCGGCCTCGACCGCATTCAGGTCGCGACCAGCTATCTCGGCGCAGACGGCGCGGAGTTCGAGGACTTTCCCTACCACCAGACCGTGCTGCACCACACGCGCGCGAAGCTGACCGAGGTGGGTGGCTGGAAAGAGGACCTGGGCGAGTGTCGCAGCATGTCTGACCTGCCAAGCGGCGCGCGCGAATACCTCGACTTCATCGCCGCGGAGATCGGCGTGCCGGTGGCGATGATCGGCGTGGGCCCCGGACGCGAGCAGACGGTCTGGACCGAGTCGGGCCTGAGCACGCTAATCGCGCCCCGCAGCGCCGCAGCGCCGTCGAACTCCTAGCCAACTCGGGGCAAATCCCTATAGCTTCCAGCGGCGCTGCACCGATGATCTGAACGTGCGTACTTCGCGACTGGCTGGGAGCGCCCGGGCCTGCCTACTCGCCTGCCTGGCGCTGGCCGGTGCAGGCGCCGCAGAAGCTCGCGCAGACGCTGCGGCGAGCACCGCCGTGTCAAGCAACTGGGCGGGCTACGTCGCACAGCCAACGCTCGCGACGGGCAATCGCTTCACGAGCGTGTCCGGCAGCTGGACGGTGCCGAGCGTGCTCTGCGTGAAGGGACACGCCAGCTACTCGGCTGTGTGGGTCGGTCTCGGTGGCTACCGCGAAACGGCAAGCTCACTCGAGCAGGTTGGCGTAGACGCGAACTGCTCGCGCAGCGGCCACGCCCTCTACGCAAGCTGGTTTGAGCTCCTACCCGCAGCACCGATCCCGCTACGACTAAAGGTCCACCCCGGCGATCTCATCGCAGCTTCCGTGACCGCCCATCGACACCTCCTAACAATGCGCCTGCGCAACCTCACAAGCGCTACGCGCTTCAGTACTTCGCGGCACCTGAGGCGAATCGACGTCACCTCGGCCGAGTGGATCGTGGAGGCACCCTCGGAATGCTCGAGCTCGGAAAACTGCTCGACGCTCGCGCTCAGCGACTTTGGCGATGTGGCCTTTACGAGCGCGAGCGCCACCGCACACGGACACACTGGCTCGATCTCCGACACGATGTGGTCGCTGACAGCGCTGGAACTGCACCAGAGCGCGGTTGCGCACCTGCGCGCAGCGACGGCGCCGCCGGGCGAAGAGGTGCTGGCCGCGCCCACGCCACCGGCGGCGAGCGACGGCTCGTTTGTGGTGGGATGGCGCGAGCAAGCAGGACAGCCAGCGCCGAGCGCGCCTACGCTGCCAAGCTTCGCGAGCGGGACCGGCTAGAGGTCATTCGATCGTGTTTCTAGGGAAGAACGGCCTGCAGCCTGCCGATTGCCGCCCTGATATCTCGCGCTCTTGACGCCGCCGCGTGCCTGCGAATAGGTTGATCCCGACAGCGTCGGTGGGGGCCGAGGGACTCCGGGTTGACCGGTTGGGCCGCACAGACGGTATGCAGCATGAGTGGGGAGGTAACTATGGGGAAGTGGCGTCGACTGATCGGTGCCGGTGCAGTGTGCCTGGGCGTGCTCGTACCGGCGGCCGCGGCAAGCGCGCTGCCGCAGTACGTCGATCTCGGGGACTCCTACGCATCGGGCGTGGGCACGAGGGTCTTCTACAGCGAAAGCGGGAGCTGTAAGCGCAGCCCCGAAGCCTACGGTCCGAAGGTCTCTGCAGCAAAGGGCTACACGCTCAGCTTCCAGGCGTGCAGCGGAGCGAAGACGACGGACGTGAACAGCAACCAGCTCGGCACGCTCTCGAGCACGACCAACCTCGTGACGATCTCGATCGGCGGGAACGACGCGGGCTTCAGCAACGTGATCCTCAACTGCGCGCTCTACTACTTCACGTGCGGTAGCGCGATCAATGAAGCCAACAACTTCATCGCAACCAAACTGGGTGGCCTGCTCGACACGACCTACAACAACATCCGCTCACACGCCACCACAGCACACGTGGTCGTGCTCGGCTATCCACACCTCTTCACATCGGATGGCAAAACCTGCAACGTCAATTTCCTCACCTCGAGCAACGAGAAGAAACTGAACGAAACAGGCGACAAACTCGACGCGATGATCAAAGCACGCGCCGAAGCTCACGGCTTCACCTTCGTGGACCCGAGGAGCGCCTTCGGACCCCACGCGGTGTGCTCAGGGGAAGAGTGGCTGAACGGCCAGTCCAACCCGCTTGAAGAAAGCTACCACCCGAACGTCAAAGGTCACGCGCAGTTCACCAAAGAAGTAGAGGCCGTACTGCCTTAGCAGGCTGACGCGTTTGCCCGCCCGCAAGCCGAAGGCTGCGGGCGGGCAGGGCTATTGCTGGCTGGATCTCAGGCGAGCGTGGTCAGGCCGATGACCAGGTGCACCGGCACCTCTGCAGGTGTCTTACCGGCACGGATCAGCGCGTCAATTTGCGCGAGCTTCTCCGCTCGCACATCTGCACTCATCGCAGCGACCCAGCTCACCGAGGTGAGAGACATGGTAGCTACGGCCGAAGCGACCTCATTTTCGGACCGCTTAAGCCGTGCCAAACCAGACGATTTGCTGACATTTAGGGGATGGGCCGTCCGGGAATCGAACCCGGAACCTTGGGCTTAAGAGGCCCCTGCTCTGCCGGTTGAGCTAACGGCCCATGAGCTGCGCCAGCGAGACTGGCCGACGCGAAGGCAGGATTCTACCCAAGCCGTGCGTGCGGAGCCGCCTCAGAAGACAACCGTCCGCGGGCCGTCCACGATCACGCGGTCGTCGAGATGCAGTGCGACGGCGCGCGCGAGCACGATTCGCTCGACGTCGCGGCCGAGCCGCTCGAGATCGCGGGCGCTCTGGCGGTGATCCACGCGCACCACGTCCTGGTCGATGATCGGTCCGTCGTCGAGCTCCTCGGTGACGTAATGCGCGGTCGCGCCGATCAGCTTCACGCCGCGTTCACGAGCTCGGCGGTAGGGCTCAGCGCCGGCAAAGGCGGGCAGGAATGAGTGGTGGATGTTGATCACGGGCGCCGCGAGGCGCGTGAGAAAATCGCCGCTGAGGATCTGCATGTAGCGCGCGAGCACTAGCAGCTCGGCGCGGCCGTCGAGTAGATCCAGCATCCTCGCCTCGGCCTGCGCCATCGCGCCCTGCTCAACGGGCACGTGGTGGAAGGGCACGCCCGCGGCGAGCGTCTCGCGCTCGAGGTCGCGATGGTTTGAGATCACGGCCACGACCTCTGCAGCGAGCTCCCCGCGACGCATCCGCCAGAGCAGATCGAGCAAGCAGTGATCGTGGCGGGACACGAGGATCGCGATGCGCCGGGGCTCTCCCCACCAGCGGATCTCCCACTCCATCGCGAAGCGCACAGCGACCTCCACGGCGAAGGCCCGCTGCAGAGCCTCGCGATCAATCGGCTCCTCGAGGAAGAACTCGGTGCGCAAAAAGAAACGCCCGCCGCTGGGGTCGGATGAGTACTGATGCGAATCGACGATGTTCGCGCCGCGCTCGAACAGAAAGCTCGAGACCGCCGCGACGATGCCGGGGCGATCCGCACAGGCGATCAGCAGCCTTGCGCTGAAACGGGGCGACTCGGCCTCGGCGGTTATTTTTTGGTGCTCGTCGTAGCGGCCGGTGCGGGCGTGGCCTTTTTGACTTCGGTCGCCTGCAGCTGGCCGTTGGCCCCGAGCTTGCCCGTATAGGTTTTGCCGTTCGTGGTCGTCGTGTAGACCTTTTCGCCACTCGGGTTCGCCTTGACTTCGGCGAGTTCCTTTTTGATTCGCACCTTCTGGTTGGCTGGCGCGAGGCTGACCGCCTTTTCGGAGGCAAGGTCACCGACGCGGATGTTCTTGGCTTTGTAGGCGTATTGAGCGAGCGAAGCGAACAGCGCCGCGCTTTTCGGTTTCGCCGCGACCACTATCTGCAGCACCTGCACCGCTTCGGCAGGCTGGTTTAGTCCACCTTCGCTGTAGATCGGCAGCATCAGCTGCGCGAGCTTCGCGCTCGGCTTGGGCGGGTTCAGCGCGAGGTAGCTCGTCCACGACTGCGCGGCCTGATGAAAGAGTTCTTTGCCCTTGCTCGTCACGCCCGTGCTCGACACGTATGCTTCGCCGCCCGCTTCATGGAGCTGCGCTTCGGTCAGCTTTTCCCACGCCACGAGGTTGCTCGGCTGGCGTTCAGTGATCTTGCGGTACTTCTTGATCTGGCTGGAGAAGCTCGCCGAATTTGAGCCTTCGTTGTTGCTCGCCGCGTTCAGCAGGCCGCCACCACCCAAACCGCCGCCCACGCCGAAGCCCACGAGGCCCACGCCCATCAGCAGCGCAAGGCCCGTGTAGATCATGCGGACCGTGCGCCGACGGCCCTTACCACGCAGGTCGAAGAGCATCAGTCTGAGAGTTTTGGGTCTACGTGGTCGATCATCTGCTGCACGGTTGGCTCTGGCTCGTCATTCTGTGCCGGCGTCTCCCCACGAGTCGCTCGCGCGGCTCCGGCTGCGGTGCTCTGCTCATCCTCGAGACCGCTCACATGCGGTTTGACGAACCTGGCCAAAAGAATACTCGCCTCATAGAGCACATACAGCGGCACCGTCTCGAGCACGAGCGTGACCGCGTCTCCCGGCAGCAGCGCCGCCACGATCGCGCAGCCGAGTAGCGCGTAGCGACGGTTGCGCCGCAGCTGCTGAGGAGTTACGAGCCCAAGGCGTGTCGCGCCAAGGATCAGCACGGGTATCTGGAAGACGAGACCCATCGCCAGCAGCACCGTGGCGGCGAAGCCATAGAACTGGCTCGCCTGCACGAGCACGTTGAACTGGCCGGCGTTGAAGTTCACGAAGAAGCGCACCGCGGCGGGCAGCACCACGAAGTAGCCGAACAGCACGCCCGCGACGAACAGGAACGGCACGGCCGTCAGCAGCGGCGCCGCTGCGCGTCTCTCACTTGGAAGCAACGCGGGCATGATGAAGCCGTAGAGCTCGTAGAGGATCACCGGCAGCGAGATGATCAGCGCGAAGTAGAGCGTCACCGTGATCGTCGTCGTGAACGGCTCGCCGACGCCGAGCGTCACGGGATTATCGCCCGGCGAGCCGCGTGGCAGCGCGCGCGCGGCGGCGTGAAGCGATTTCAATAGCGGCTGCAGCTTCGCCCGTGTCTCCGCAGAGACGCCACTGCCGGGTTCGCTTAGCGCCGTCAGCGCGGCCTCGGTATCGCCGGCGATCTTCAGCACGCCTTTCTGCGCGAGCACCGCCTGACCTACCGTTCCCTGGCCTTTGGCGACCTGCTTCTTGGTCTGGCTCTTGAGCGGCTCGTTGACGATTTCCAGCAGCAGGTGGTTCTGCCACAAGCAGATGCCGAAAACGACCGCGAGCGCCGCGCCGCTGATGATCAGACGCGAGCGAAGCTCATCGAGATGATCCACGAGGCTGAGGCGATCTTCGTGGTCGATCGTGCGGATCGCGCGGACCATCAAGGCATGAACCTACCACCGCGCGTGGCGCGCACATCCCCTGCCCGAGCTCCCTGTGGAGAGCTGGTGCGCTTTGCGTAGTTACACCCACCATCAATCCGAAGAGCACCCCCGTATCTCGCTAAAGCCGGCGCTCTCCCCCGTCGATGACAGCTGCAGATCAGATGGCAACCGACAAAGACCCCCACATCCAACCTTCAGAGTCGCTCCCCGGTGGCGAACAGATCGACGTCGTCTACGGCATCGACGCGACACCGGACACGAGCTGTGCCCCGGACCATCTGCACATCTGCTTCCACTGCTCAGGCGAGCTCGTCTACCCGCTCGACTGGTCAGAGGAGGGTCCCGCGCCACTGGCGTGTGGTGCTGCGCTGTCCGGAGTGCGAGTCCCGGCGCGAGGGTGTCTTCGAGCAGGCCGCCGTGGAACATCTCGACGACGAGCTCGACCGCGGGTCGAGCGCGCTGCTCGGTGATCTGCGACGCATGACCCACGCGAACATGTCTGAGGAAGTCGAGTTCTTTGTGCGCGCGCTCGACGCCGATCTGATCACGCCCGGCGACTTCTAGCCCCCGCCGACGCTCCTAGCGGTAGCGCTCCACCACCGCGTCGGCCACCAGCTCGAGTAGCACCGCGCGGCCAGCCGGGAGCAATGCAGGCAGAGCCCCCTTTGCCTCCGCCACGATCGCAAGCGCCTGCTCGCGCGCCTGCGCCAGCGCGCCCGTTGCCGCGATCCGCTCACACAGCGCCTCCGCCTGCTCGGGACCGCCGAGCGAGGCAAGATCTATCGCGGCCAGCTCCGGCTCGCGCTCGCGTGCCAGGATGAAGGGCAGCGTGACGGTGCCGTCCAGCAGGTCGGTACCGCGTGCCTTGCCCGTGCGCTCGACCGGCCCTGACACATCGAGGATGTCGTCGAGCATCTGGAAGGCGAGGCCGATGCGGCGCGCGAACGCGCCGAGCGACTCGGCGAGCGCCGGCGAACCTTCCGCGCCTGTCAGCGCGCCGAGGCGGCAGGCCGCCTCGAACAGCGCTGCCGTCTTCAGCTCGCAGCGGCGCAGATAGCGCTCAACGGGCACATGCGCCGCATAAGCATCCTCACGCTGGAGCAGCTCGCCTTCGGCCAGCGCCGAGCTGGCCTCCGAGAGCGCACGCAGTTGAGCGGGGCTCTCGTTGCGCGCCAGCTCCGCGAAGGCGCGCGAGAACAGCAGATCGCCCGTCGCCACCGCAACCTGGCGGCCCGCCGTCGACGCCACCGTGGGATGTCCGCGCCGCAGGAGCGCCCCGTCGATCAGATCGTCGTGGACGAGCGTCGCTGAGTGCACGAGCTCGACCGCCACCGCCGCCCTGATCAGGCGCTCCTCGCCGTCGGCTGTGTCCGGCGGCCCGCCCGCCGACTCCGCAGCGAGCACCACGAGCAGCGGCCGCAGGCGCTTGCCGCCGGCGGTGACCGTGGCATTGGCGTGTCCGGCCAGCGGCCGTCCAGCATCTGCGGTGACGAGCTCGAGATGGCGCTCGCAGCGCACCATCCGCTCGCGCAGCCCCTCGCCACCGCGGCTCATGATCGCGCCCAACCCATCCACCTCACCGGGCGGTGCGGCGGTCTTGGCAGCGCTCGACATCACTGCCCGCCGCTGGGCACGGCGCCGGTGTGGATTGCGATGATTCCCCCAGCCGTGAGGCGGTAGTGGATCTGCTCCAGCCCCGCACGCTCCATCTCGGCCGCGAGCAGCGCGGGGCCGGGGAAGCGCTTGACCGAGTTGGGCAGATAGGTGTACGCATCCGCGAGGCTCCGATCCGGCTCGGCTCCCCGCAAGCGGGCTGAGAGCATCTCGAGCGCAGCGGTCAGGCGACCCAGCTGAGGAACCACACGGTCGAACCAGAGCCCGTAGAAGATCGAGAGCGGCGGACGCGTGGGGTTGGTTATCTCGAGCACCACTACCCTCCCTCCTGGGCGCACCACCCGCACCATCTCTTCCAGCCCCAGGCTCAGATCATCGAAGTTGCGCGCGCCGAAGCCGACCGTCGCAGCGTCGAAGCAAGCGTCGTCGTAGGGCAGGCGCATCGCATCGGCCCATTCAAAGCGCGGCCGCACTTCGCGCGGGTCGAGCGCCGCCGCCTTGATGCGCGCGCGGTCGAGCATGCCCTCGGCGAAGTCGCTCCCCACAACCTCGCCACCGGGCGAGACCCGTCGCGCGAGCTCGATCGCCAGATCGCCTGTGCCGGTTGCCACGTCGAGCACGCGGCTACCGGGTCCCACGCCTGCCAGATCGACCGCGCGCGCACGCCAGCGGTGGTGCAAGCCGGCCGTCATCGCCGTGTTCAACAGGTCATAGACGCCCGCGATGCGGTCGAACATCGCGCGTACCTGTCCCGCCTGCAGCGCTCCGGCCTCTGCCCCGAGGGCTGCGCCGGCTCGGTTGCGAGCGGGCATGCCCGCGCTACTTGAGCTGGGCGAGGAAGTTGACGATCGCCGTGAACTTCTTCGGCGGCAGGTTCTTGAACGACGGCATCGGAGCCGTCGGGTTCACGAGCGTGCGGGCGATCCCCTGCCGAGGCAATCGCGAAGCGATCTTGCTCAAGTCGGGCCCGGGCCCGGCGTTCCCGTTCTCGCCGATCTTGTGGCAGGCCAAACAGCCCGATTGGGCGACCACCTTCTTGCCCGCTTCATATTCGGAGAGCGTTGAGCCGCCGGCGTGCACCACGGCGGCGGGGGTCGGCATTTCGATCACCGTCGGCGAGCCCGCGTTGGCGCCGGCGTATGTCAGATAGGCCATCGCCGCGATCACCGCGATGCCCGTAAAGTCGCTATCGGCCGGCGCTCCGGCCGGCGCTCAGGACCACGGTCGTAGAAGGGCAGCAGGAACAGCAGGATCATGCCGAGCGTCGGCACGCCGATCGTCGCCAGCGGCACGAGGCTCGGCGGCTTGATCACGCGCAGGACCTCGAACAGGAAGAAGAAGTACCACTCCGGGCGTGGCACATAGGTGCCTGTCGTGGGGTTTGGCTTGGAGCCGAGCTCTGCGCCGAGCACCAGCGACATCGTGATGATCACCGCCATCACCACGACCGCCATCGCGCCGTCCTTCGCCACCGCATAGGGGAAGAACGGCTTGCCCTGGGCCTTCAGGATCGAGTAGTCGCGGAGGTACTCCTCCTTCTCGCGCTGGTTCATACCTCCGCCTCGCGCAACTCCGAGCGTTTCTCGGCTTTCTGCCAGGGCGGCGCGGTCGTGCCGAGCTTCGCCACGAGGTAGAGGTGCGCGCCGATCAGCGCCGCGATCAAGCCCGGCACGAGCAGCATGTGGATCGCATAGAAGCGCGAGAGCGTGGTCGCGCCGAATTCAGAGCCGCCGCGCAGGAAGTCCGAGAGGTAGGGCCCGAGCAGCGGGCCGGTGCCGTTGATGTTCACGCCCACGATCGTCGCCCAGTAGGCGCGCTGGTCGAAAGGCAGCAGATAGCCCGTGAACGACATCGTCATCGTCAAGATCAACAGCACCACGCCGATCACCCAGTTGAGCTCGCGCGGGTACTTGTAGGCGCCGAAGAAGAACGTGCGCCCCATGTGCAGGAAGATCAGGATCACCATCACGCTCGAGCCCCACTTGTGCATGCCGCGCACGAACTGGCCGAGGAACACGTCGTTGGTGACGTAGCGGATCGATTCGTATGCGCCGCCGGCGGGGTCCGGGCGGTAGTACATCGCCAGGAACACGCCTGTCACGGCTTGGGAGAGGAACGCGAACATCGTGGCTGAGCCGAGCGTGTAGAACCAGTTGGTGCCCTTGGGCACCTTGCGGAACATCAGCCAGCGTCCCGCGCCGCTCAGCGAGGTGCGCTCGTCGACCCAGTCGACGACGTTGACGGCGGCCGCCTTCGCTTCCTCGATCGGGCCGCCCTTGCCGTTTGACTGTCCGGGTCGCGGCGGCGGTTCGCGCAGCGGCGGCGGCAGCGGCGGGGCGGGGAGCTTTGGCAGCTTCGGCATCGACGCGCCTCTAGAGTTTCTGCGCGCCCGGGCGCGAGGGGTAGAGATACTGGCCGATGCCATCCAGCGGCTCGCCCGGGTCGCGCGGGGAAAAGCGCCGCAGCTCGCTGTTGACGCTGAAGCGCGGACCGACTTCGACGTTGCCGGCGTTCACGCGCGTGTAGAAGCGGTCGAGCGGGCGCACGGGCGGTCCGCCGACGCGGCGGCCGAGCAGGTCATAGACGCCACCGTGGCAGGGACAGATGAAGCGCTCAGCCGCATCGACCCAGCGCACCGGACAGCCGAGGTGCGCACAGCGGCTCGAGATCGCGATGTACGGCGTTTCCCTGTCGTAGGGGTCCGTGTCGATCGCCGGGTTGAACTTGCGCAGATACACCGTCGTCTTGCCCGCCTCGCCGATGCTCGGCACGACCGTGAGCACGACGGGCACGTAGTTGAGGTCGGTGAACATGCTCTCCGGGCCCACCGCTTCCCAGTGCTGGGGTGTGCTTTTGAAGATCGGTCCGATCGCAAAGCCGAGTGCCGGCAGCGCGAAGGCACTCGCCGCGATTGCTCCCGCCGTGTGCGCGGTCCCGGTCATGAAGCGCCGTCGGGTGAGCGTCTCACCCTCGAACGCTCCGGGGATCTGGCGGTCGATCGTGTACTTGGACTTCTGTTTCGCGCGCTTGTCTGACACCGCCGCTAACAATATCGAGGCGCGATTCAGGGTGGCGTTGGGATCGCCTGAGCGCTTGTGCGCATCGCCTCGATCGCTCGCCTGTCTCCGTCGCGGACTAGCTGCTTGGCTTGCGCGTGAAGCTCGCTCGGACCCCAGCCCACAGCACGCGCGCCGGCCGCCCAAACCGCGTCCGCGAGCGGGCAGTCACCCGCACCTTGCGCGAGCGCGCTGAGCGTGATCGTGTCCGCGAGCTCCGCAACCGCGATCGTGTCGCCGAGGCTCACCAAGCGCGCGAGCCCGATCGCATACAGCTGATCGCCGGCGAGGAGCCGCAGATCGGCCTCGGGGACCTGCACCACGCGGGGATCTCCGTAATGGAGCAGATAGCCCTCATAGATCGCCTCCACGAGCAGCTCGTACTCCTCGCGCGCGATCATCGCTCGCGGTCCCTCCGCGGCGAGCAGCGCGGGGCTCGCCGCTCGCTCGCGCGCCGCGCTCAGCTCACCGACGGGCACGAGCGAGGCGATCAAGCCGCCCTGCCCAAGCAGCAGCTGGCGCAGGCGCTCGAGCCCGCCCTCCACGGTGCGCTCGCTGACCGAGCTCACGCTTGCGCTTCCGGCTCATCGAGGACGGCAAAGGCCTCCGCGGCAGCCTGAAGTGTTCGCTGCAGCTGTTCCTCGCTGTGCGCCAGCGAGGGGAACCATGCCTCGAACTGCGAGGGCGGCGGGTATACGCCGCGCGCCAACAGCTCGCGACACCAGCGCGCGAACAGCAGCAGATCGCAGCGCGTGGCCTGCCCAAAGTCTCTGACCGGAGAGTCACTGAAGAACACCGTCAGCAGGCCTGGGGCGCTCACCACCTGCACCGTGCGCCCCGCGGCGCGAGCAGCCTCGCGCAGGCCCTGCGCGAGTCGCTCGGTGTAGGAGGCCAGGCGCGCGTAGGCGTCTTCGTCGAGCATCTCCAGCGTCGCGCGGCCCGCCGCCACGGCCAGCGGGTTGCCCGACAGCGTGCCCGCCTGGTAGACGGCGCCCGCAGGCGCGAGCATGTTCATCAGCTGGGCGCTTCCGCCCAGCGCCGCGGCCGGCAGCCCGCCGCCGATGATCTTGCCCATGATCGTGAGGTCTGCGCGCACCGCCGATAGCTCTTGTGCGCCTCCGCGCGCGACGCGAAAGCCGCTGATCACCTCGTCGAGCAAAAGCAGCGCGCCGCAAGCATCGGCGCGCTCACGCAACAGCGCGAGAAAGCCCTCCTCGGCGGGCACGAGGCCCATGTTCGCGGGCAGCGGCTCCGCGATGATCGCCGCTAGATCCTCGCCCTCCGTTGCCGAGCGCAGCGCCGCCTCGTCGTTCCATGCAATCACGATCGTCTGCGCCGCTGCGCTCGCCGGCACGCCGGGACTCGCCGGCAGCGCCTGCGTGGCCAATCCCGAGCCAGCCTCCGCGAGCAGGCCGTCGAGGTGGCCGTGATAGGCCCCCGCGAACTTGAGCACGCGCTCTCGCCCGGTTGCGGCTCGGGCGAGGCGGATCGCGGTCATGCTCGCCTCGGTACCCGAGGAGGTCATGCGCAGCATCTCCACGCTCGGCATGCGCTCCGCTACCTCCGCCGCGAGGCTCACCTCGGCAGCGGTCGGCGCGCCGAAGCTCGTGCCGCTGCTCGCCGCATCGCCGAGCGCCTGCAGTACTCGTGGATGCGCGTGTCCGTGAATCAGCGGTCCCCAGGAGCAGACGTAGTCGATGTAGCGGTTGCCGTCCACGTCGAGGATTTCCGCGCCCTCGCCGCGCGCGATGAAGATCGGATCGCGCCCGATCGAGCGCATCGCACGCACCGGCGAGTTGACGCCGCCGGGCAAGAGCTTGCATGCCCGCGCGTAAAGCTCGGCTGAGCTCGTGTCCAGTAGGGACGCCGTCACAGACGCCTCAGGCGTGCTTTTGCTCCCAGTTCTTGAAGTCCTCGGTGAAGTAAGTGAGGCGAATCTTCTTGAACTCGGTCGATGAGTAGAGCGTTGCTCGCTCCTGGATGCCGGTCTGGTCGGCAATCGCTTCGAGCACCGCGTCGCACTCCTCCTTGGAGCGCCCGTGCGCCATCGTGAAGACCGAGTAGGGCCAATCCTCGTAGGTCGGGCGCTGGTAGCAGTGCGAGATGCCGCGGAAGGAAGCCATCCGACAGCCGAGCTCGAAGATCTGCTCGTCAGGCACCTTCCAGACGCCCATGCCGTTCGCCGAGAAGCCCGCGCGTCGGTGGTAGAGGATCGCCGCCACGCGTCTGAGCAGCCCGCGCTCTTGCATGCCGGCGAGATGGTCGAGCAGACGCTCCTGGGTCATCCCGAGCTCGGCGGCGGCGGGCGCATAGGGCTCCTCGATCACGGGCATGTCGCCCTGCAACGCACGAATCACCGCGATGTCCGTTTCGTCATAGGGCTGAGGCTCGAGGTCGATCGGCTCCTTGACCTCAGCGGCGCTCGCGAGCGCCTTGGTGTCGCCCTCCATCTCCAGGTCCATGCGGATCTTGAAGAGCTTCAACGTAGGCAGCTGACGCACAGACTCCGCACCGGACTCCTGCGCGAGGATCTCGAGCGTGCCGTCGAGGCCCAGCTTTGAGTCCGGCTCGGTGGCGATCGTGAACCAGAGGTTGAAGTCGTGGTTGCGCAGATAGTTGTGCGAAACGCCGGGGTGTTCGTTGATCACCTGCGCCGCGCGGTGTGGGTGCTCCGGGTCGACCTTCGCGGCGACGAGCATCGAGGAGTAGCCGAGCGCGCGTGTATCGAAGATCGGCGTGACCTGGCGGATGATGCGCTTCTCGAGCAGGCGCTCCACGCGACTCATCACCTCGGCCTCGCTGAGCCCACCGAGCTCAGCGACGTGCAGGTAAGGGCGCGGTGCGATCGGGAACTTCCCCTGCATCAGGTTCAAGAGCTTGCGGTCGGTGTCATCGAGCGCCACCGCAGCGCCATCCTTGCGCGAGCGGATCTTGGGTGTGGCAGCGGCCGCGCGCTCGGTCTCTGTGCCTGTGCCGTCGCCGATCATCTCTGCTCTAGCCATCTGGCTGCGTCCTTTGCGTGGTAGGTCACGATCGTGTCAGCGCCCGCGCGGCGCAGAGAGGTCAGTATCTCGAGGACCGCCGCGCGCTCCTCGAGGTAGCCGGCGGCAGCTGCTGCCTTGACCATCGCATACTCGCCGCTGACGTTGTAGGCCGCCACCGGCAGGCGCGTCGCGGTCTTGACTGCGCGGATCAGATCGCCGTAGGCGAGCGCGGGCTTGACCATCACCATGTCGGCGCCCTCCTGCACATCGAGCAGCGCCTCGCGCACGGCCTCCTCGCCGTTGGCGGGATCCATCTGGTAAGCGCGGCGGTCGCCAAACGCGGGCGTGGAGCCGGCGGCGTCGCGGAAGGGGCCATAGAAGGCCGAGGCGAACTTCGCCGAGTAGGCCAGGATCGGCGTGTCGCTGAAGCCCTCGGCGTCGAGCGACTCGCGGATCGCGCCGACGCGCCCGTCCATCATGTCCGACGGCGCCACGACGTCCACGCCCGCGCGCGTGTGGCTGACGGCCGTCTGCGCGAGCAGCTCGAGCGTCGCGTCGTTGTCGACCGCGCCGTCGCCGCGCAGCACACCGCAGTGACCGTGCGTGGTGTACTCACACAGGCACACATCGCTGATCACGAGCAGCTCGGGTAGCGCCTGCTTGATCGCGCGCGCGGTGAGCTGCACGACGCCGTCCTGCTCCCAGGCGCCCGAGCCCTCCTCGTCCTTGACGCTGGGCACGCCAAACAGCATTACGGCGGCGATCCCGAGAGCGGCGGCCTCGCGCGCCTCCTCCACGGCAGCAGCGAGCGAGAGGCGCTCGACGCCCGGCATCGTGGCGATCGGCTCCCGCGCAGCCGCTGGGAGATCCTCGGCGACGAACATTGGCAGCGCCAGCTGCCCCGCGCGGAGCTCGGTCTCACGGATCAGGCCGCGCAGGCCGGCCGTTGCGCGCAATCTGCGCATGCGCGTCTGTGGAAAGGCCATAGCTCAGCTCAGGGTAGAGCCTCGCGCACGCTCGCGGGGGCTCAGTCCGCGCGGCGCAGGCCCACCCGCGCGAGCGCGCCAAACACGAGCGTCAAGCCGCTCAGGTGCGCGAGCGTGCCGCCCAGCGGCGGCGAGGCGCCGTTCACCGCCGCGTCGAGCGCCTGCAGCGCGGCCTTGAATGGAAAGAGGAACGAGATGACCTTGATCGCCGTGTAAAAGCCACCCGACACCGCACCGGAAGGCACCAGCGCGAGGAAGGCGAGCGGCAGCGAGAGCAGGAAGGCGAGCAAGGAGGCGGCGCGCACCTCGCGAGCGAGTGCGCCGATCGCAACGCCGAGCGCGGCGAAGGCGATCGAGCCGCCCGCGAGCGCCACGAGCCAGAGCCCAAAGCGCCCCCAGTCAAGCGGCACGAACGCACCGACCCCCGCCAGCATCGCGAGCGCCAGAACAAAGGCGCAGCCCGCCGCGAGCAGGCCCTTCTCGACGAGCAGGAGCTCACGGCTAAGGAGTCCCCGCAGCAGGCGAGAGAGCGTGCGCTCCTCGCGCTCGAGCGCAACGCCACCGGCGGCGAGCAGCACGCAGACGAACATCAGCGAGACGCTCACGGCGACCACCACCGCGAACGTGTTAAGCGGCGTGCGCCGACCCTTCAGCAACGAGCTCTTGACCTTGATCGGCTGGCTGATCGTCGTGAGCACACGCTTGCTCAGCGTGAGGTTCTGTGCTGCGAAATTCGCGAACACGGCGACGCGTTCCAGTTCGCTGCGCACATGGCCATGGGGCTGACGGGCGATGATCGCGTTCAGCGTTGCCGGGATCTTGCTGAGCCCGATCAGGTTTTCAGGCGCACCGAGCACGCCGAGGTTGCCGCCCTGCAGCAGCCCCGCGATCGCTTTCGCGGCGGCCTGCTGGATCTGTTCTGAGAAACCCAGGTTGGCTTGTGCGATCGCCGAGTCAAGCGCGGAACGCACGAGCGATTGCTCGAGCGCATCGCCGTTGTAGAGCACTTCGAGCTGCCCCTGCTCGGTCGCCGAGGAGAGCCGCGCGGCGATGTTCTGCGGGATTACCACCGCGGCGATCACCGCGCCCGATTTGACCTTCGAGATCGCTTGCGCACGCGAAGCCACGCGCAGCGAGTCGACCTGGCTGAAGAGCTGCGTGGCGTACTGGCTGATCGCGACGCGCTGGCTGCCGACCTTGATCGTCTCTCCGGGCGGCGTTTCATCGACGATCGCCACGTGCGCACGCGCAGGGCTGCGGGAGATCGCGAAGCCGATCAGCAGCGCGATAGCCACGGGGTAGACGATCAACAGCGCCACCAACAAGCGGGATCGGCGCAGGATGCGCAGATCCTTCAACAGCAGCCACCTCACGCTCCAGCGCCCCCATTCGCTGCTTCGCGCGCAGCCAGAAAGCGCACGAAAGCCTGCTCGAGATCGTCCTCCGGAGAGCCCGCTGCGGCCAGCTGCGCAGGTGCTCCATCGAGCAGCAGGCGCCCCGCGGCGAGCACCAGCAGCCGATCGGCGTGGCGGCGCGCCTCGCTGAGGCTGTGCGTGGAGAACAGCACCGCGGTGCCCGCAGCGCTGAGCCCGTCGATGAAGCTCCACAGCCGCTCGCGCTGCGCTGGATCGAGCGCAGCAGAGGGCTCATCGAACGCGAGCACGGGTGGGTCCGCGATCAACCCGAGCGCCACGTTCACGCGCTGGCGATTGCCCCCCGAGAGTCGCCCGACCGGTTCGCGAGCACGGTCTGCGAGACCGGTCTGCGCGAGCATGCGGCGCACCGCCGCGGCAGGCTCTGTGAGCTTCTGCAGGCGCGCGAACAGCTCGAGGTTCTCCGCCACGGACAGCTTCGCGTAGAGCGCCGAATGCTGGGGAGCCCAGCCGACCTCGCGAGCGCTACAGCTGACGCTGCCGGCGCTCGCCTGCTGGACGCCGGCGATGATCGAGAGCAGCGTGGTCTTGCCGGCGCCATTGGGTCCGATCACCGCGACCGTTTCACCCGCTTGGAGCTCGAAGCTCACATCGCTCAAGGCCTGCAGCTCGCCGTAGTGCTTGGCAAGCGCGCGTACGCTCAGCACGGCGCTCACAACAGCTCGCGCGAGGGGCGGTCCCATGATTCGAAGGTGATGTGGCGGCCCAGATAGACGACCGTCTCGCGCAGCACCGAGAGAATCGGCAGCGCGATCAGAGCTCCCACGACACCGTGCAGCTGCAGACCGAGCAGCAGCGCGAAGATCACAAGCAGGGGATTGATACGCAGCGTGTGGCCGAAGATCTGCGGCGCCACGATGTGTCCCTCGAGCTGCTGCAGCGCGACGAACATCACCGACACCCAGAGTGCTGAGACGGGTTCGTTGAACAGCGCGATCAACACCGCCGGCAGGGCGCCCACGATCGGGCCGATGTAGGGCACGAGCTCCATCAGGCCGTAGAAAACAGCGAACACCACCGCGTAGCGCTTTCCGTCCGGGAAGATGCCGACGAGCCCGAAGATGTAAAGCGCGATCCCAGCGGTCGCGCCCATGATCAGGCTGAACAGCAGCTGGCCGCCGACGTAGCGCGCGACGGCGCTTTGCACGAGCGTCGGATAGTCATCAGCGGGACTGCCGTCACCGTCGGGCATGTACTTACGTATCAATCTGCCGATGCGTTGGCCGTAAAGCAGCATGTAGACCGAGAGCACGAACACGAGCAGCACGTCGAAGCTTGCGCTCACCACTTCGGTGAGCAGACCACCGGCTGATGAGACGATCGAGCTCGAGCCCTTGACGAGTTTGTCTTGGAGGGTCTGCAGCGCGGTCTCGCCCTGCTTGATGAACGTAATGTGCACGCCGCTGTTGTTCAACGTTTCCTGCGTTTCGGCCAGCGAGCGGTTCGCTTTCTTGACTAGATTCGGCACATCGCGACTAAACGACGCGACTTGGTTGGAGATAGGGTTGGCAACTAGTACGCCAATCCCGCTCAGGGTGAGGAAGAATGCGAGATACACAGCGAGCACGGCCATCCCGCGCGGCAGCCTGCCGCGCTGGAGAAACGCGACCGCCGGGTTGAGGATCAGCGCGATGAGCGCCGCCACGATGAAGATAACGAGCACTTTCCCGGCGGCTTTCGCCACCACCCACACCGCGAGCAACGCGAGCGGCAACAGCACGAGCTGCACCCAGCGCGGCACCACGGCGCGCGGCGGCTCGCGCGGCTCGTTGTCGGCTGAAGCTGTGAGCTCGCGCTCCTCGGCGCTCGGCGGAGCGGCCTCTTGCGCTTTCTCGGAGACTCCGCTCACTTCCCTCCCACCATTGCCAGAGTATGGCTGAGCCCGAGGCGGCGGCGCCCAGCATCCTGTTCGTCGGGGACGTCGTCGGCGGCCTCGGCCGGCGCACCCTGCTCGACTGTCTACCCGTGCTCTACGAGCGCTACGCACCCACCTTCGTGGTGGTCAACGGCGAGAACGCCGCGGGCGGTCTGGGCATCACGCCGAAGATCGCCGATCAGATCTTCGCCGCGGGCGTCGACGTGATCACGCTCGGCAACCACACCTACCACCGCCGCGAGATCTTCCCCTACCTCGAGCGCGAGCGACGGATCGTGCGGCCGGCCAACTACCTGCGCAGCCAACCGGGTCGCGGTGCCTGCGTGGTGGAGAAGAGCGGCCTGCGCCTAGGCGTGGTCAACCTCAGCGGTAACCTCTATCTGCGCGCAGGACGCTCGGCCTTCACCGAGGTCGAGGTAGCGCTCGCAGAGCTCGGCGAGGTCGACCAGATCCTGCTCGACATGCACGCGGAGGCGACCTCGGAGAAGGTCGCGATGGGCTGGCACCTCGACGGGCGCGTGACCGCGGTTCTCGGCACGCACACGCACGTGCCCACCGCCGATGCGCGCGTGCTCCCAGGCGGCACCGCCTACATCACTGACGTCGGCATGACCGGCCCACGCGGCGGCGTGATCGGCGTCAAGCGCGAGCAGGCAATCGAGTCGCTGTTGACACAGATGCCGGTGCGCTTTGAGACCTCAGCCGAGGACCCCTGGCTGATGGGCGTGCTCGTCAGGTGCTCAGGACCACGGCGGGCTGCATCGATTGAGCAGGTGCTGATGCCGCGACCGCCGGAGGGCGTGACGGATCGCTGAAGCGCCCGAGCAGCGCGAGCATCACCAGCCCGAAGAACCAGGGGATGTAGAGGTAGAACCAGTGTTCGATGCCCAGCTGCGTCGCGATCACGATCGCCGCACAGGCTGCGGCAAGCCCGACGAGATCGCCGCGACGCGGAATTAGCGCGAGCAGCAGCGCGAGCGCCACCGCGCCGCCCTCCGCGACCTGCTCGAGCCCACCGAGGCCGTAGAGGCCCCAGACCGAGAACGGTGAGCCGCGCGCCGACTGATAGGCGATCGTGCGCTCGTAGAGCGTGTGCAGCGAATCGTGGCTGAGCGCGGGGATCAGCGCGGTGGCGGCCGCGGCGGCAAAGGCCAACGCGAAAAGGGCCAGCGCCCAGAGCTTGCGGGCGCTCGAAAGGCCACGCAAGCCGTGCGTCGCAAGCACCGGTGCGAGCGCGAGCGGCGCCAGCTTGCTGAGGCCGGCGAGCGCCGCCAGCGCGCCGCGCGCGCCCGGCTCGAGCTTTGATCGATAGCTCGCAGCGAGCAGCGTGGCCAGCACGAGCGCGGCGACGAGCGTGTCGTTGGAGTTGCTCTCGAGCGCGTACAACGTGAAAGGAAAGGAGACCCATGCATAGGCGAGCGCCACGCCGAGCGTGGGGCCGCGCATGCGTCGCCCGAGCAAGAACAGCAGCGCCACACTCAGCAGATCGAAGAAGATCGCCGCCGCGTGCGCCGCGGGCAGATCGTCCCATTTGCCACTCCAGCCAAACGCCTGCTCGAAGGGCACATAGGCCTCGTAGTTGACGGGGCCATAGGTGTCACCGCGTTCGTTGTCAGATGGATAGGAGCCGTAGAGCGGGCGGTCCTTGACCACTCGATCAGCTCCGATCACGCCCGCGTAGCCGACATCGATCACGTTCGCATCCGTCACGTTGAGCGCAATGCGAAAGCCGAGCAGGAAGATCACGCCGAGCGCCAGCCAGGGCAACGGCACGAGCAGACGCAGCGGACCCGGTGAGGCCAGGGGGGCTCCTCGCCGCGTTCCTCGCAGCAGCGCGAGCATGCGCGCGAGCAGATACAAGAGCGGCGGATAGGCAAGCGGCACCGACGCGTAAATGTGCGCGTGATTGAAGAACGCAAGCGAGACAGAGAAGGACAGCAGTACGAGCAGGTCGAGGTGCAGCAGCGCGAACGGCCGACGGAAGTTCAAGAAGGGCACGAGGAACAGCACGCACAGCGGCAACCACACGTAGAGCGCGTTGACGTGACGCCCGAAGGCGCCGTTGTAGCCGCGCGCCATCGTCCAGGCGACCTGAAAGCCCGTCCACTGTTCGAGCACGCGCCCCGACAGGTCGTCGATCAGCACCTGGCCGATCTCCTTCTTGCCGCCCCGTGTGAAGTAGCTGACCTGCCAGCGAAACTGTCCCTTGAGGTAGGCGCCGCCGTATGAACCGCGGTACTTGGCGCGCTCGGCGCGCATCTTCGGGAGCTTTGCGGCGATCGCAAGCACCGCGTTGGCCGACAGGCGACGGCCCGCGGGCGGTGTGTCCGACGCAGCAACGGGGATCGGCGCATCGGGGTTAGTCGAGCTCGACGGCGAGGTGGCGCTCGGCGCTGTCGTGTCGGGGTGGCTTTGAGAGACCGTGAACGGCTTTGCGGAGATACCCGCGGGAAAGCCCGGGTCAGCTGAGGCGCTGGCAGGCGCCAGGCAGATCGAAGCGCAGAGGATGCTCGCGAGCAATCGGCCCATCGCGGCAGGTTAACCGCCGCGCGCCTCTATCGAGACGCTTCGCCGCGTGGGCCACCGGCAAGATCGAAGTGTCCCCGCACGAGCGCGGCCACGTCGCGGATCGCCCACTGCGCGCGCTCGGGCGCAGGCAGCTCGACACCGCAGAGCACGAGCGCGCCAAGCGAGTCCGATGCGTGCAACGAACCGTGGCTGCCGCCGCCGACGTGCGCCTGACGGCCCCAGTCGATGAACTCATAACCGGGCGACGCTGAGAGCAGCACGTCGCCGGAGGTCGCGCAGGTGAGCGCCGACCAGGAGCGCGCAAGCGCATCGGGATACTCGGGGCTGAGCAGTTGCCCGTCCCGGATCTCCGCACCGATCGCCGCGAGCGAACCCTCCAAGTCCCAGCTCATGCCGCGCGGGTCGACCACGGAGCTCCCGGGAGCGAAGCGCAGCTCGCCGCGCCTCGCGCTCGTGATCACGCCCTCGCGGGGCGCATCGTGCGCGTCGCGCTCGAGCCACAGCACGAGGTCGACTCCTTCGATGTTCAGCGTGCGCGTCACGACGGATGCGCGCATCGCGTCGCGCTCAGAGGCGTGCAGCGCGTAAACCATCGCCGCGCGCTGAGAGGGACAGACCGCGATCCGCGGCTCGGTGTCACGCACGCCCTCGCTCGCACGCGTGGGGCCGAGCACGCCGAGGTCGGCGAGCTCGTCCTGCAGCGCGATCGAGTCGAGCACCTCGGCCTGAGAGTGATCGGCCATCGCGATCACCGCGTGCTCCTCGAGGAACTCATCGATGCCGCCGGCAGCGTTCATCACGCGCGCGAGCTGCAGGTCGGCCTGGGCGAGCGACTGGACCTGGCCCTCGGGCCCGCGCTTGTGCGAGAACCAGTCGTTGTCGGGCAGCGATAGCAACAGAAAGTCGAAGAGGTCATGCTCGGTGAGGTAGGCCGAGACGCAGCCGGAGTGACGGTCGCGTACGCCGGGCATGCCGAGCCCGGAGCGGCAGCCGGTGCGACGTGAGGCGAAGATGTCTGCGTAGAAAAGCTCGCGCGGGCCCATCACGGGGTGGCGGATCAGGGTCGAGGCGACGCGTGTCAGCGCGGTGTCGCGCTGCGGCTCGTGGCGGTGGCGGCCGCGATACATCAGGTAGGTGGTGCCCGCGGTGCGCACCTCAGCGTCGTCGAGCGACTCGAAAACTGTCTCCGTCTCGGGCGCAAGGTGGGCTCGGTTCATGTTGTAGACCGTGTCGGTCAGCTGACGTGCGATCCCGAAGCGCTGCGCGGAGCGGAAGCTCGAGCCGTATTCCACATAGCGCTCCTCCTCGCGGTCATACCAGTTCATCGCGGGGATACGATGGGCGTCTTGAGCGACACCCGTGACGATCGACGCGGCGCAGACGGGTGTCACAGAGGGAAACGCCGCGACGCAGTCCGGCACGTAGCGGCCACGCTGCATCAGCGTCTCGAGCACCGGCGCCGCGCCGGAAGCGACAGCGCGCTCGAGCATCGCGGGCGCCATCGCGTCGATCACGCAGAGAACCAGCTTGGGCGGAGCTGAGCTCACCGGCGCTCGGCCATCAGCGACGCAGCACACGCAGTCCTGCGTACTTCTCATCGGCGCGAGAGCGCGCGCGCAGGAGCAGCAACGCGAGTGCCGCAAGCAGGATGTAGCCAAGCGGGTGAAGCAGCGCGATGAGCAGCGCGCACACGAGCGCGGCAGCGTCGAGGTACACGCTCAAAGCCTCGCGCGCGGCGCGGTCGGGTAGCCGCGAGCGGGCGCCTGCGATCACCGGGCCTACGGCTGCCTGGGCGAGCCACACCGCGGCGAGACCGCCGATCACGCCCGGCCACCAGGCGTCGCGGTGAGCCGCGAGCGTGCCCGCGAACAGCAGTGCACCGGTGCCATAGGCCATGCCCGCGATCGCTGCCGCAAGCGGGCTGGGAGCCGAGCGTTTGCTCGCCGGGTCGAGCGCAGGTGTCTGTCCGAGCAGCAGCTGCGCTGCATAGGCGGCTACCAAGACGACGGCCACGATGAGCAGCCACCAGCCGGCCTGCAGGAAGTGGAAGGGGTCGAGCGCAAAGCTCACGCCGAGCGCCTTTGTGGAGGCGAGCGCGCCGGCGAGCAGCACGGGCGTGAAGGGGCGTAGCCCACAGGCGGCGGCGAGCCCAGCGCCGAGACCTATGTAGAAGAAGATGCCGTGCATTAGAGCTGGCGGAGGTGCGATACCGTGCGCTTTCGGTCTCCGATCGGTGAGCACGATAGACGACCCGTGCAGCGGGGATGCGTGGATGCGACCACGAGGTCCGGGGGACGCGACGGCGAATAGGAGACGAGACGCAGATGCAGCAATCGACCAGCGGAGGCAGAGGCGGGCGAAAAGCTCGTCCTACGGCGCACGAGCTCGCGCGCTATGAGGCGCTGTTCGCGGCACGCACGCGCGGCATGAAAAGCTCGGCGATGCGCGAGATGATGGCGCTGACGGAGCGCACAGACGTGATCTCGCTGGCGGGCGGCTTGCCGGACACGAGCACCTTCTCGCCCGAGCTCTACGCGAAGCTGATGTCGCAGGTGGCCGCTGAGTCGACCGCGCGCGCGCTGCAGTACGGCCCGACCGAAGGGATGGCGGCCACGATCGAGTGCATCGTCGAAGTGATGGCCGCCGAGGGCACGCTCGTGGACCCGGCTGAGGTGATCGTCACAACGGGCGGCCAGCAGGTCATCGACCTCGTCTGCAAGACGCTGATCGACCCCGGCGATGTGATCGTCGCCGAGGCTCCGACCTACCCCGGCGCGGTGCCGACGTTCAGCGCCTACCAGGCCGAGGTGGAGCAGATCGAGATCGACGCCGACGGGATGCCGATCGACGCGCTGGAGCGCACGCTCGATCGCCTGCACTCCGAAGGGCGCCGGCCGAAGTTCATCTACACGATCCCCAACTTCCAGAACCCCGGCGGCGTGACGATGTCGCTGCCCCGGCGACGCAGGCTCATCGAGGTGGCACGCGAGCGCGAGCTGCTCGTGCTCGAGGACAACCCCTACGGCCTGCTGCGCTACGAGGGTGCGCCGCTGCCCACGCTGCACTCGCTCGACGCGGCTGCGGTGGGGCGTGAGGGCGCCTCAGACCTCGTGATCTACCTCGGCACGTTCTCGAAGATCCTCTCGCCGGGACTGCGCCTCGGCTGGGCGGTCGCGCCACGTCCCGTGCTCGAGAAGCTGAACCTCGGCAAGCAGGGCGCAGACCTCTGCTCCTCGAGCGTCACGCAGACGTTCGTCGCGGCCTACTTCGGCGAGCGCGACGGCAGCGGCAAGCCTGCCTGGCAGGGCTATGTCGAGGCGCTCAGAGAGCTGTACCGCAGGCGGCGCGACGTGATGCTCGAGTCGCTCGAGTCGCACTTCGGCAGCGCGGCCAGCTGGACGCGTCCGGAGGGCGGCCTGTTCATCTGGGCCACGCTCGATGAGCGCATCGACACGACCGACCTGCTCGCGCTGGCGCGGGGGAGCGAGGGTGTTGCTTTCGTGCCGGGCCGCGCCGCCTACATGGACGGGCGCAGCGGCGCCTCATCGATGCGCCTGAACTTCGCGGGCGTGCCCGACGAGGACATCCGCGAGGGCATCCGGCGAATCGGGCGCTCGGTACGCGAGCAGCTGCGGCTGCTGGGCTCGCTCACTGGCTCGGTGCTGCCCGGCGCGGAGCTTGCTGCGCCGCCCGCTGAGCCCGAGGGCGAAGCTGAGTCGGCTCTGGCTGATGTCGTGGCGCTGCCGCGTCGCGAGCAGCGCACCGCAGCCCGCCGGCAGCGCGATCGATGAGCGACGCTAGGCGCGTAGCGGTCCTCAAGGGGGGCAGCTCGCTCGAGCGCAGCGTCTCGCTTCGCTCCGGCGCCCAGGTACAGGACGCTCTACAGCGGCTGGGTCACGAGGTGATCGCGCTCGACGTCGGCGAGACGCTGGTCGAGGATCTGCTCGCGAGCGAGGCGGACGTGGCGTTCATCGCGCTACACGGACGCTACGGCGAGGACGGCACGGTTCAGGGCGTGCTCGAGGCAATCGGGCTTCCCTATACGGGCTCATCGCCGGCGAGCTGCGTGCGCGCCACCGACAAGGTGCTCGCGAAGCGCTTGATGCGTGAGGCGGGGATTCCCACGCCGGACTTTCACCCGCTGCGCGAGACCTCGATCAAAGAGCTCGGCGCAGGTGCGGCGCTGGCGCGCATCGAGGCCGACCTAGGGCTTCCGCTCGTGGTCAAGCCCGCCAAAGGCGGCTCAGCGCTCGGCGTCAAGTTCGCGCGCACGAGCGAGCAGCTGCCCGGCGCGATGGTCGGCGCCTTCTCCTATGACCACACGATCCTGCTCGAACGTTTCATCAAAGGACGCGATCTCGCCGTTTCAGTGCTCGACGGCGCAGAGGCAGGCGCGAGCCCGCAGGCGCTACCTGTTGTTGAGGCGGTACCTCGCGAGGAGGACTTCTATGACTACGAGTCACGTTATGAGATCGGCATGACCACGTTCGTCTGCCCCGCGGAGCTCGCGCCGGAGACGACCGCACGCGCACAGCAGCTCGCGCTCGAGGTCTATGAGCTGCTGGGCTGTCAAGGGCTCGCCCGCATCGATTTGCTGCTCGAGGACGGCAGCGAGGAGCTGTGGGTACTCGAGTGCAACGTGGTCCCGGGCATGACCGCCACAAGCCTGCTGCCGCAGGCCGCCGACGCAGCCGGTGTCGGCTTCGACGAGCTCGTCTCAAGAGTCCTAGCCAGCGCGTTCAGCCGCTGACTAAGCGTCTCGACCAGCTAGGACGCTCGCTGGTCAAGCAAGGCAAGGACGCAGGGAGCGTGGCGTACTTGGTACGCGAGCGAGGAAGGACGCAGCATTGCGCCGGCCAGCGATCCTCCTAGGAGTCGCCGGCGGCGAAGTCCTCCGGCGAGACCTCGTCGAGAAACTCCTTGAACTTCTCAACGACGTCCTCTGACTCCTCCACGTCGTGCTCGAACTCGATGGCGGACTCCGAGATGACCTCCTCGGCAGCGTAGATCGGCGCGCCGGAGCGCACCGCCAGCGCGATCGCATCACTGGGGCGCGAGTCGATTTCGAGCTCGCGGCCACCGACGCTGAGGGTGATCGAGGCGAAGAAGGTGTTCTCGCGCAGCTCGGTGACAGACACCTGCGTGCACTTGACATCGAGCTCGCCGAGGATGTCGCAGAGCAGGTCGTGCGTCATCGGCCGCGGTGTGCCGGCTCCTTGCAGCTTCATCAGGATCGACGCCGCCTCGGGGTGACCGATCCAGATCGGCAGGAACTTGTTGCCGTCGACCGTCTTCAGCAGCACGATCGGTTGCTTGCCAACCATGTCGAAGCTGACGCCATAAATCACCATCTCCTGCACAAGATCCTCCGAGCGGGGGGAAGTCAGAGTATAGGTCCGCACTGGCCCGCCGATCAAAGGCGCCGGCCTCGACACGGGCCCTCAGCGGGTCGCTGCGCTCATGCCTGAGCTCGAAAGCTCCAGAGCTTGTTACCCAGGAAGTTCAGCGGCGTCGAAGCAACGACGGCGAGCGCCTGGGCCGGCACCTTGGCGAGGCCGGCGCTCTCCACGAGCAGCGTAAGCAGCAGCAGGCTGCAGACGAATGCCACAAGGCTCACCACAACGAAACGCATGGCTTGGAAGCGGGCGAGACCATCGCGCGCATCGAACGTCCAGTGCCGGTTGAGCACGAAGTTGTTGAGCACCGCCACGACCCATGCTGCGACGGCTGCCACGTGGTAGTCGACGCCGATCGGATGCACAAACAGCGCGTAGACGGCGAGGTTGACGATGAATCCAACGGCACCCACAAGACCAAAGCGAACGAGCTGGAGCCAGTTCGCGGGGCGGCGCATGCCGTGGAGCAAGCGCGCGTGGGGCCGCAACTCCACGGCGGTGGCGTCCTCGGGCATCGCATCAGGGTAGCGACACTTCACGCCAGACGCGAGCGCTAGCCTAGAGCTGTGGGGTCTCCCGGAAAACTGTTCCTCTCGTGCGGCTGCGCGCTCTCCGCGCTCGCGCTCGGCGCCTGTGGCGACGCCAAGGTCGGCACGGCGGGCACGAAGGTCCAAACGGCGCGAGCCACCATCGGCGCAGCTACAGTCGGCGCGCCGCGCACCGCACCCGCTGTGAGCTTCGGCGCGGGCAAGCTCAAGCAGGTCGCGGACCCCCAGGAAGCGAGCAGCTTCCCAGCGCCAGCATCGGTCAAACACGCGGCGGCGAGCACGCCCAAGAAGGCCGCTGAGGCGATCGCGGCGGGGGCACCCTCCGATGCTGAAGTCAGGCGCGAGCTCTCACAGATGCAGGCCGTCGAACGCAGCGCCAAGCAGGCGCAGCACAATCGCCTGACTCCTGTTCCTGGGGGGCAATCAATCGGCGGCGATGGCACGCTGCCGATTCCGACGAGCGTGCCGGAAGTGATCCAGCGCGTGATCGCGGGCGCGAACGAGATCACGAACTTCCCCTACGTATTCGGTGGCGGCCACGCTTCGTTTGTGGACAACGCCTACGACTGCTCGGGGTCGGTCAGCTACGCGCTTGCAGCGGGGGGTCTGCTGAGTGAACCGGAGACCTCCGGCACGCTCGAGAGCTGGGGCGCTCCAGGACCTGGGCGCTACATCACCGTCTATGCGAACGCGGGTCACACCTATATGTATGTGGACGGGGTCCTCTACGACACAGCGGGCCGCAGCGGCGTCTACGCGTCGCGCTGGCAGGTAGGGTCGGTTGATAACTCGGGCTTTGTGGCTCGCCACTGGCCCGGGCTGTAGGAGCGTCAGTGCAACTAGTAGTAGTGACGATCTCGATCCCGCTGGCACTCGACGGTGAAGCGGTCACGGCGAGCAACACCGCGCTCGCGATCATCGCGGCGATCTCAATGGTGTTCGGCTACCTGCTGCTCGCCGCGCTTTGGTACTTCGTGTTCAGTCCCAAGGCGCGCGGGCGACGCGGGCCACGTAAGCGTGACTAACGCCGCAGAACGCTCAGTGGGTGAGCGTCGCTGCGGTCACCACGGCGGTGCTTGCGGGGCTGTGAGCGGCAGCGTTACGCACGATCAGCCGCAACGTCACGACCAGCTTGCCGGTGCGTCGAAGGCGCCCGGAGGTGTTCTTGGAGAACGGGATCGTGACCGTGCTGCGTCCGCCCTTGGTGGTGATGAGAATCGCTTTGCTCACCACGATCTCCGGTGCACTTCCGGCGGGCAAGCCGGTGGCGGGCGCGCCCGAGATGCCAAGGCGCTTGGCCACGCTGGTCGGGATCAGCACCTCGAAGCGTCCCGCAACCTGCTCGTTGACCGAGTAGCGCACGACAAGGCCTTTTTTGGCAACGGCCTTCAGTGACTTCGAGACGATCGCTGCTGCCGCAACCGGCGCGGGGACCGCAGGCGTCGAGCCGCTACCCGCCGAGCCGCTGCCGGAGCCGCCTGGCGTCGCTGAGCCGGGCGTCGTGCCGGGTCCTCCTTCGACAGGAGGAACGGGCCGCGGCGGTCCCACAACGGTCACGGAGCTGCTTATCGCGCCGACATGTCCTGCGACGTCTTTGACAGTCAGCGTCACGCTGTAGGAGCCGCCGTATTGGTAGGAGTGAAAGACGCTTGCCGCACAGGGGCTCAGCCATGGTGTTTCACATGCCGGAGCGCCGGGGGCGTAACCGCTCACTTCTGGCGTCCCGTCGCCGAAGTTCCATGTGTATGTGGCGTAGTTAGGCGAGGGAGAGCCAGCGACGTACTTGACCGCCGCGTTCAAGGATATATCTGACTCCATGCCGTTGAAGCCCACCACTTCGCCGGAATTGACCGGGCTCGGCGCTGTGAACTGCGGGGTGAGCTGCACACCGGGCAGGCAGGGGACGCCTGGGTAGCTAAGACGCAGCGCTGCCAGGTTGAAGGCTGTGTTCAGGTAATAGTTACCTCCGCTTAGCGACTGGTTGTACAAGGTGCCGGCATTTGAGCCTTCCTGTACACTTGAGCCGCCACCGAGTGTCGGCGCGAAGAAGTTGCGGCACTCGTCGGTGCCCTCGTTACCGCCGTTGTCCTGCCACGCGTTGAGCATCGGGTTGGTGATGATGTTCTGCTGCTCCACCGCGATCTGGTTTACGACCAGGTCTGCGAGACCGGTGTCACAATAACCATCGGGGCTCGGGCATTTCACCTGGTTGGGCTCTTGCACGTGGGGCGTTTCTGTGCCTTCCGTCTCTTCCTTCTCAATCGGCTTGGAGCTCGGGTCAAAGCCGCCGTCCTGACACCAGAACGCGGATGTCTGGTCTTGTGCTGCGAATCCCCCGTCGCCCGTGCCCCCCGCTGTCCAAGGGATCATCCCGTAGAGGACGGTGCTGGCGTCACCGTTGATCGCTTTGCTGGGGTTGATCGCCGAGTGGTAGCTGCAGAAGCTGTGTTCGACGCTTTCTGCGCTAGCAGTGAAATCCGAGCAGTGACCTTTGGCGCCACCGCCGTCAAGGCACACGGTCACACCGGGTGGGGTGAGCAGGTAGTAGACCGTGCTGAGTCCAGAGGGCAGCCCGTGCGCGGTGACGAACGCCTGCAGGTGCTGCTGAATCTGCTGGTCGGTCAGGCAGGTGATTGGGCCGACTTTGTCGACTTTGCCCCCCACCAGTGGTGCGGGGTCTGTGCAGCCGGCACCTGGATAGGGCGAGGTGTCGGTGTAGGCGCCACGGAAGTTCATGCCGTTGTAGGCCGGCTGGTTAGTGAGGTCGGTGTATTGAGCGGTAACCGCGAAGACGTCGGAGAGGGTGTTGCCTGCGCCCCCGACATTCTGGAGGAAGCCATCAATCACATGCTGCCAGTCGCCGTGGTAGCTCGCCGTCGGGTCCCAGTAGACCGCGACGACGTTGCTCGCATGGAGCACAGGACTGCCCGCGGAGTTGGCGAACGTTTGCGGCTGCGCGACTTCGAACCATTTCTTTTCAAACTGAATGAACTCGCCATCCCGCAAGAGGCCCGCTTCGGGTGGCTGAAGGCCCACCTTAACCCCACCTACTTCTCTCACCACGGCTCCTGCCGAGGGTGCAATCGCGAGCAGCGCGAGCAGCGCGGTCATGAGCGCCGAGACGCAGAGCTTGGAAAAACGACGAGATGCGGAGGGAGTGGGGCTCTCAGAGCGAGCCAAGCGGAAGATGGTCACGAGCCCATCATCGGCAGAGATGCGCGGCAACCTTAGGGGCCTTGGACGCTCCTCGCCGACTAGCGCCGACGCGCGCTGTGACGCTTCGCTTTGGCCCTCGCTGCCGCGGCGCGATTCGCGCTCACCGCGCTCTTGTAGGCCGAGTCGAGTTTGGTGAGCGCTTCATGGGATGTCTCACCGACTGAGGGCAATGCTTCAGGGTTATCTGCGCCCACCGCCAGGATGCCGATCTCCAGGTGCGGCGCCGAGGAGATGCCGACCTGTCCGCATCCCACCTCCGCGATTGGCTGCCCGGCGCTGACGTGGGTGCCGATGGGCACGAGCGCGGGGGCGGCGTGCCCGTAATAGATGTAGCGACCGCGATCTGGGCCGCTGTCCACGAGCAGCACGGGCGCCGCCGAGCCGAAGCCACCGAGTCCCTCCTGCACGATCGTGCCACTCGTGACCGCCAGCTCGCGCAGGTGCGCCCCACACTGGTTTGCGCTGCCGCCCAGGTCGATGCCCTGGTCGAGCGACCACGTGCGTTTCGATCCGACGTGCGAGAGCGGGTAGAGCGGGAAGACCCAACCACCCGCGCTCAATGGATACGGGCTGCCCGCAAAGACGGGGGCCGAGGCGACAGAGGTGCCGCCCGTCCCTGCCGTCGATGGCGGGCTGACCGCCGGAACAGGTGTGGGTTGCGGCGGGGGCACGGCTGTCCCGCCTGTGCCGACAGCGAGCGCCGTCGGGACGGCAGCGCAGAGCACTGTTGTCAGCGTCACAGCGATCGGAGCTGCACGCGCCTTGGAACGCAGTGGCAAGTCGACCTCTCATCGTCGGCCGACGGGGTTAGCTGACGGGCTAGCGCGGCCTGCGCCTTCTGCGGATTACCGCAGAACTCGCCCCAACAACTCGGTTCCCCCGCTCATCGGACACTGTCCGTGATTAGGCGAGCGCAAGACTAGCGAAAGCCGCGGATCCTCGCGCGGTCACGGCAAGCGGCTCACGTAAACCGTCCGTTGAGCCGAATATCTGTCCAGCGCCACCGTAAACGTGAACGGAAGTGATCGTCCAGCCCGATCTTGG
Organism: uncultured Solirubrobacterales bacterium; assembly: GCA_963785435.1. Classification (GTDB taxonomy): domain Bacteria; phylum Actinomycetota; class Thermoleophilia; order Solirubrobacterales; family Solirubrobacteraceae; genus Palsa-744. The sequence goes on along the minus strand of CAWAVE010000005.1, from coordinate 106,143 downwards.
CGCCGGACGCGCCGATCAAACAACGCCACCGAGAACGAGTGCCTGCAACCGCAACTACCGGCCCGAGCATGGGCTCCCAAGCCAAGCCCGGCACGCGCTTTGCAGGCTTCACCGTTCCGGCGCGGCTGCGCGGAGGCAGCCGCCAGAGTATCTGGACCGGCGCCACCGGTCTGCTCGTGATCGTGGGCACACTCGCCGCGATCTTCGGCGCGAAAGCGGTCGCTCGCTCCGACGCAGAGAAAGCACGCCTCGGCTTTCACCTCGCCACCGCCGAGATCGCCTCGACGCTGAAGCTCGCGATCCAGCACGAGGAAGACCTCGTCGTGAGCGCCAGCGCCTACGCAACAGGCAACCCCAACAGCTCCGCCGCCGACTTCGACCGCTGGGCCGAATCGGTGCACGCGATGCAGCGCTATCCGGAGCTGCTCGACATCGGCCTCGTGACGCTGGTGCCCACTTCACATTTGCGCGCCTTCCAGGCGCACATGGCAGCCAACCCGCTGCGTCCGCTCGGACCCAACACGCTGTTGCCACCGGAAACGAACGAAATCCTGCCGTCGGGAACACGTCCCTACTACTGCCTTGCGGTGGCCGGGCTCACACGAAGCGCCAAGACCTATCTGCCGGGCGCGCTGGACTACTGCGCGCTTGCGCCGAGCCTTGTCGCGGGACGCGACAGCGGCGTGCCTAACTACGCGCCATTCATGGCCAGCGGCGAAACGATGCTCGGCATCGAGACGCCCGTCTATCGAGGCGGAGGCGTCCCCGCCACGCCGGCCGCGCGTCGAGCTACCTTCCGCGGCTGGCTCGGCGAGCTGCTCAAGCCGCAGGTGGTGCTCACGCGCGCGCTCGAAGGTCACCCCACGATGGCGGTGAGCTTCCACTATGACTCCGCGGGCTCACACGTCGCCTTCAAGGCGGGCCACACGAAGGCGGGTGAGGAAATTGCGAACGTCAACCTGCACAACGGTTGGACCGTGCAGAGCTTTGGGCCGCCGATCGCATACGGCGTGCTCAGCAACTGGCACGCGCTCACGATGCTGATCGGCGGCATCCTGCTCAGCCTGCTGTTCGGCACGCTCGGCTTCGTGCTAGGCACTGGACGTCGCCGCGCGCTCGCGCTCGTACACGAGAAGACTCGCGAGCTCTCTCATCAAGCGCTACACGATGCCCTCACCGGACTACCCAACCGCGCGCTCGTGCTCGACCGCGCCGAGCAGATGATCGCGCGCTCCTCGCGTCAACCGGGAATGCTCGCGGGCGCGTTGTTCATCGACATCGACGGCTTCAAGCACGTCAACGACAACCTTGGCCATGCGGCCGGCGATGAGCTGCTCAAGACGATCGGCCAACGCCTGCACAGTGCGGTGCGCGAGCGCGACACCGTTGGGCGGCTCGGGGGTGATGAGTTCGTGGTGCTCGTCGACGGCGCAGACGACGAGAAGACGCTCGACCTCCTCGCCGATCGGCTGACCGAGGTGCTGCGCGAACCGGTCGAGCTCGACGGCGGCGGCAAGCGGTTCGCCGTGACAGCCAGCATCGGCGTGGCTTTTGGGCAGTACAGCTCGCCCGACGCGCTGCTGCGCGACGCCGACCTGGCGCTATACGCCGCGAAGGCCGCCGGCAAGGATCGTTACGCCCTCTTCGATGCGAGCATGAACGAAGGCGCAGAAGGTCGTATGGAACTCGAGGTCGATCTCAGCGAAGCGCTCGTACGAGAGCAGTTCTTTCTGCTCTACCAACCGATCTTCGACCTCCCCAGCCACGGCGTGATTGGCGTCGAGGCGCTGATCCGCTGGGAGCACCCCGAGCGCGGCATCGTGGCACCCGATCGCTTCATCCCGCTCGCAGAGGACACGGGCATGATCGTCGAGATCGGTCGCTGGGTGCTCGCGGAGGCTTGTCGGCAAGCAGGTGTGTGGGCTGCAGAAGGCCTCGAGCTCAGCATCGCCGTGAACGTCTCAGCGCAGCAGCTCGGCCGCAAAGGTTTCGCCGATGACGTGCGCACGGCGCTCGAGAAATCCGCGATCAGCCCGTCGCTTTTGACGCTCGAGCTGACGGAGACCACGCTGATGCGCGATGTTGGCGCCGCCTGCGAAGCGCTCAAGGAGATCAAGAAGCTGGGCGTGCGCGTGGCGATCGACGACTTCGGCACGGGCTACGCGTCGCTCTCGCAGCTGCAGCGCATGCCGGTCGACATCCTCAAGATCGACCGCAGCTTCGTCGCCGCGCTCAACGATGGCGGGCAGAGCCGCGAGCTCCTGCAGGCGATTCTCGGTGTCGGCGAGGCGCTGTCTTTGTCGGTGGTAGCCGAGGGCATCGAGGAGCGCCGCCAGATGACAATGCTCGAAGAGATGGGCTGTGAGATGGCACAGGGCTTTCTGATGGGCCGCCCGGGTCCGGCAGATCTGATCGGCCCGCTGTTGCGCTCAGGCGCGGAGCGCGTTGGTGCGGACTCTCCCGTGGCCTGAGATCGCGCAACATTGCTGTACACATAGGTCGCCCGACATCGCTTGAAAGCCTGTCTGAGCCTATACTCCGCTGCGCCTCAGGTCTGTTACCCACTCGCCTCACCTCACGGAGGTCACGATGATCAAGCTGGTCGCCCGACTTGGCGTTCCCGCCCTGGCCCTGCTGGCGCTTGCCGGCTGTGGCAGCAGCTCCAGCAGCACGACCACTTCAACGTCCGCCACCACGGCGGCGAGCAGCGCGAGCTCGGCGATCGCTGCGCAGGTGCCCGCGGCGATCAAATCGAAGGGCACGCTTACGGTGGCGACTGAAGCGCAGTACGCGCCAAACGAGTTCATCGCGCCCGATGGCCACACGATCATCGGAATGGACGCCGATCTGGTTAACGCGCTGGCTGAAACGATGGGCCTGAAAGCGAAGCTGGTTAATTCAAACTTCGAAACGATCATTCCCGGGCTCGCCGCCGGACGCTATGACCTCGGCGCGTCGTCCTTCACCGACAAGAAGGAACGCGAGAAGACGGTGGACTTCGTCGACTACTACACCGCTGGGATCTCCTTCTACGCGAAGAGCACAGCCAACCCAGGCGTGAACACGGTCGCCGACCTCTGCGGCAAGACCGTCGCCGCCGAGAAGGGCACGGTTGAGGCTGAAGAATCACAGGAACAGAGCAAGAAGTGCACCAAAGAAGGCAAGAAGTCCGTAACGGTGCTGATCTATCCCGGCCAGGACGCGGTTAACCTTGCGATCTCCAGCGGCAGGGCGGAAGTCGGCATGGCGGACTCGCCGGTCGTCGACTACCAGGTCAAGAAGGCTGCCGGCGCCTTCAAGGTGACGGGTAAAAGCTATGGCTTTGCGCCCTACGGCTTCGCGATCCCCAAGACCAGCGGGCTCACCAAACCGCTGGCCGGGGCGCTAAAAGAACTGATCGCGAACGGCACCTACAGCAAAATCCTCGCCAAGTGGGGGCTGCAGTCGGGCGCGATCACCGAACCGAAGATCAACGGCGCGACGAGCTGAGCGTGTAAGGAGTGTCCTCGGCTGAGGACGCCAGCCAGGGCGGGCGGCCCGATGAGATAACGGCCGTCCCAGTCCGGCGCCCCGGCCGCTGGATCGCGGCGGCGGTCGTGCTCGTGATCGCCGCCTCGCTGATTCGCTCGATCGTCAGCGCCGCCGGGTTCCAGTGGGAAGTGGTCGGCGAATACCTCTTTGACTCGCGCGTGCTCGAAGGGCTGCTCGTGACGATCGAGCTGACCGTGATCGCGATGGCGATCGGGATCGTGCTCGGCGTGCTGCTCGCCGTGCTGCGGCTCTCGCCGAACCCGCTGCTCTCACGCGCGAGCTGGGCTTACATCTTCTTCTTTCGCGGCACGCCAGTGCTCGTGCAATTGCTGTTCTGGTACAACATCGCCGCGCTCTACCCGAAGATCGCGCTCGGTATTCCGTTCGGCCCGGCGTTTATTCACCCCGACGCGAATACGCTGATCACCGCCTTCCGTGCGGCGATCCTTGGGCTTGGTCTCAACGAGGGCGCCTACATGGCAGAGATCGTGCGCGCGGGGATCATCTCCGTGGATCAAGGCCAGACCGACGCAGCGCAATCGCTCGGCATGACGCGCGTGCAGACGTTGCGGCGGATCGTGCTGCCGCAGGCGATGCGCGTGATCATCCCGCCCACAGGCAACGAGACGATCTCGATGCTCAAGACCACATCGCTGGCGAGCGTGATTACGGTCACCGAGTTGCTCTACGCGGGGCAGCTGATCTACTCGGCGAACTACAAGGTGGTCCCGCTGCTGATCGCCGTGAGCATCTGGTATCTCGTGTGCACAAGCGTGCTCTATGTCGGGCAGCACTACCTCGAGCGCTACTACGGGCGGGGTAGCTCTCGCAGCGAACGCGCGAAAGGCGAGCTGGCCGCGAGCAGCGTGGCCTCACCGCACGGTGGGGGCATCGCATGAGCGCGGCCATGGTGAGCGCCGAAGGCGTCCACAAGCGCTTCGGGCGACTCGAGGTGCTGAAGGGCATCGACCTGGAGGTAAGGGCCGGCGAGGTGATGTGCCTGCTCGGCCCCTCAGGTTCAGGGAAGTCGACGTTGCTGCGCTGCATCAACCACCTCGAGAAGATCAACTCGGGACGACTCTCGGTCGACGGCGAGCTCGTAGGTTACAAGCAGGTCGGCGACAAGCTTCACGAGTTGCGTGAAGCCGAGGTGGCTCGCAAGCGCGCGGAGATCGGGATGGTCTTCCAGCACTTCAACCTCTTCCCGCACATGACCGTGCTGCAGAACGTCACCTGCGCGCCGATTCGCGTCAAGGGCCTAACACGCGAGCGAGCGAGCACGCTCGCGCAGGAGCTGCTCGGGCGGGTGGGCCTCGCGGACAAGCTCGACGCCTACCCCGCGCAGCTTTCCGGCGGACAGCAGCAGCGCGTGGCGATCGCACGTGCGCTCGCTATGGAGCCAAAGCTGATGCTCTTTGACGAGCCCACCTCGGCGCTTGACCCAGAGCTCGTCGGCGATGTGCTGCGGGCGATGCAGCAGTTGGCGAGCGACGGCATGACGATGATCGTGGTGACGCACGAGATGGGCTTCGCGCGTGAGGTTGCAGACACCGTCGTGTTCATGGACGGCGGCGTGGTCGTCGAGACTGGCAAGCCCGCGGAGGTCTTCGCCAACCCACGCCACGAGCGCACGCAGGCCTTCCTCTCCAAGGTTCTTTAGGCGCTCAGCCCAGATACTCCTCGAGGCGCGCGAGCGCCTGCGGTAGGTTGGCTCGACCGAAGCCCAAGCGCACGTGCCCGGGCTGCTCGTAGACGCTGCCGGGCAGCAGGAGCACACCGGCGCGTTCGGCAGTCTGCTCACACCACGCGGCCACATCAGAGATGCCCTTCAGACGCGGGAAGCCGATCGGGCCGGCGGCGGGAGGCACCCACTCCATCAACCGCGAGCGACTTGCGAGGAAGTTCTCGATAAGCAGCAGGTTGGCGAGCAGGAGACGGCGGTTGCGCGCCACGAAGTGCTCAGCGTGGCGCAGCGCGAGCGCGACGAGCAGCTCGCTTGGCGCGCTCGAGCAGATCGTGGTGTAGAGCTTCAGGTCCCTGATCTGTGCGAGTAGCTGCACGTCGCGGCAGGCGAGCCAGCCGATGCGCAAGCCGGGCAGACCGTGCGCCTTTGAGACGGTGCCCAGCGAGATGGCGCGCTCGTACACGTCACAGGCCGCCGGCAGACGCTGCGTGAGATCGTGCTCGAGGCCGCGATAGACCTCGTCGCTGAAGATCACGATCGAGCGCTCGCGCGCGAGCTCCACAACCCGCGCGAAGACCTCTGCGGACATCTGGGTACCGGTCGGGTTGTGTGGGCTGTTGATGTAGATCAGCTTTGTGTGCGGGGCGAGCTGCGCTTCGAGCGCCTCGACGTCGTGCGCCCAGCCGTCCTCGTAGCGCCGCTGCCACAGGCTCACCTGCGCACCTGTGCTGCGCGCGAGCTCGATCGCCGAGCCGTAGCTGGGGGCCTCCACGATCGCGTGATCGCCGGGGCGCAGCAGCGCGTGATAGGCGGTGAAGATCCCCTCCTCGGCGGCAGCGAGCGTGAGCACCTCGCCGGGCGCGATCCGCTCATAGAGCGCGGATACCGCGTCGAGCAGCTCCGGCGAGCCCGACACTTCGGTGTAGCCGAGGCGCAACGCCAGCAGGCGCTCCTGTGCGTCGGGCTCGAGCTCGAGCAGCTCGCTGAGCTCGCTCGACTCGCAGTCGCTGCTGGAGAGCATCAGCTCGGCGCGGAACTCCCAGCGATCATAGAAGCGCTCGATCGCAAACGGCCTGATCTCCATCAGCCGATGCTACGGCGTCGCGACCGCCGGCGCCGGCGTTAGCCTGGCGCCCTTGACTCAAACCTCAGTTGAGGGCTTGAGCTGTCAAATCAAAACGAGGAGCCGCGATGCGCCTGCTGCCTGTCCTATTGATCCTGATCGTTCTGGCCTTGGCCGGCTGCGGCTCGAGCTCTGAAAAAACGGCGAGCACCGCGGCAGCTTCCACGACAAGCACGAGCAGCAGTCCCACCCACCTGCCAACAGCGAAGTTCGCGCTCCACGCCGGCCTTGCCTTCGGCGCGTTTCACCGCTACATCTACAAGCCGCTGAAGGCGGGTGCCTTCAAAGGTCTCTTGCGGCACAAGCTCGCTGTGGTGAAGGCGACGGCAGCGGCCTTGTTCGTGGTGCACGAGCTGAAGCTCGCGACGGCAGACGCCAAAGCGAGCCCGCTGCTCAACAAACTCACCACCCAGCTCACGCTGCTCAGCTCCGGCTTCGGCGCAGCGCTGCGCAAGCTCAAGGCAGGAAACTTCAACCTGCTCGAAATCGAGACCGCGAGCGGCGCGATCGCTGGGATCGAGCGCGCGGCCGCGGGCGCAGGCGCCGCGATCACAGAGAGCGCTCCCGCCGTGCATTAGCGGCGGCTGGCTCGTCAACTCGTCGAAAGCGCCCAAGGCTGGCCCAGCGGGCTGCCATGATGGCGGTCGGATAGGACTACCCCGGACACCGTGGAGAAGAGCGAGTGACGATCACCGAATACGAGCGCGAGCAGATCGAGAAGGCCAACGCCACGAGCCTGCGCCCGGTGGTCTTCATACATGGCCTGTGGCTGCTGCCGAGCAGCTGGGATCGCTGGATGGAGGTGTTCGAGGAGGCCGGCTACACCGCGCTCGCACCAGGCTGGCCGGACGACCCAAGAACGGTCGAGGAGGCCAATGCCAACCCCGAGGTCTTTGCACATAAGACGGTCGGGCAGGTCGCCGATCATTTCGCCGAGGCGATCGAGCAGCTGGCGAGGACCCCCGCGGTGATCGGTCACTCCTTCGGCGGGCTGCTCGCGCAGATCCTCGCCGGTCGAGGCCTGGGCGCGGTGACCGTCGCGATCGATCCGGCGCCCTTCCGCGGCGTGCTGCCGCTGCCCGTCTCAGCGCTGAAGTCAGCGCAGCCCGTGCTCGGCAACCCCGCCAACCGCAATCGTGCGGTGCCGCTCACCTATGAGCAATTTCGCTACGGCTTCGCAAACGCCGTCAGTGAACAGGAGGCACAAGAGCTCTACGACACCTTCGCCGTGCCCGCCGCCGGCGCACCGTTGTTCCAGGCAGCGAGCGCCAACCTCAACCCGTGGACGGAGGCGAAGGTCAACAGCAAGAACCCCGACCGCGGTCCGCTGTTGATCATCTCCGGCGAGAACGACCACACGGTGCCCTGGGCGATCGCCAACGCCTCTTACAAGAAGCAGGCACGCAACGAGGGCGTCACGGAGATCACCGAGATGCCCGAGCGCGGGCACGCGCTGACGATCGACAGCGGCTGGCGCGAGGTCGCCGAGACGGCGCTGGCCTTCGTCAAGCGCTTCGTCGAGCCTTAACAGGCGCTCTAGGCTCTCGCGTCATGAACAGCAGCGACGTAGCCGTCGCGGTGATCGGTGGAGGGGTCCTCGGCTGTGCCGTCGCGCACGCGCTCGCGCGCCGCGGGGTAGCGGCCGTGGTGCTCGAGGTCGAGCCGGGCCTCGGTCTCGCTGCGAGCGGCACGAACTCGGGCATCCTGCACACCGGCTTTGACTCCCAGCCGGGGGCGCTCGAGACACGTCTGATCCTGCGCTCGGCTGAGCTGCGCAGCGAGCTGAGCGCGGAGCTCGGAATCGAGGTGTGGCGTTGCGGTGCACGCCTGACGCCTGTAGGTGAGCAAGAGCAGTCGGCCGTGCGCGCGTTGGCAGTAAACGCGCAGAGCAACGGCGTCGCGGCGCAGCTCGACGCAGACGGAGCGCTGCGGATTCCCGGCGAGGGGATCACCGACCCGGTCGCATATGTGCACGCGCTCGCGGAGGCCGCGCAAATCGGTGGCGCAGAGATCAAGCTGGGCGCCAAGGTGTACGGCCTGGGCGCGGCGCGCGCGGGCCTCGCCGTGGAGCTCGCGCAGGGAGAGCGACTGCAGGCAGCGGCGGTTGTGAATTGCGGGGGGCTGTATGCAGATGAGATCGCGCAGCTGGCGGGCGAGGCGCCCGTGGCGATCTATCCGCGCAAGGGTGAGTTCCTCGTGTTTCGCCCCGCACCCGATAGCTCGCTCGAAGAGATCCTGCTGCCCGTGCCCTCCTCGCACGGCAAGGGCGTGCTCGTTTTCCCCACGCTCGACGGTCACGTGATCGCTGGTCCGACCGCGCGCGAGCGCGAGGACAAGCACGACTGGTCGGTGGAGCCGGACGCCAGAGAGCTGATCGAGGCGCGCGCGCTTGCGATGTATCCAGCGCTCGCCGGCGCTGAGCTCGTCGATGCTTACGCCGGGCTGCGTCCTGCGGGGCGCGATGCGAACTATGTGATCGAGCGTTCCGCGACGCTGCCTGGTCTGATCCACGTGGCTGCGATTCGCTCGACGGGGCTCTCCTCCTCGCTCGGCATCGCGGAGCTCGTGTGCTCGATGCTTGCCGCGTCGGGTGCGGTCGCGCTGGGGGAGCCGCGTGCGCTGCAGCGCCCTGGCGCTCCAACCGCGCCCGCGCCCTGGTGGCAGCGCGCAGCGCGCCATCACAACCGCTCGGCCGCAGGCGAGCAACCATGAGTGGCCCGCTGCTGCTCGGCATCGACGAGGGCACGACCGCCGTGAAGGCTGCTCTGTTCGACACCGACCTGCAGATGGTGGCCGAGGCCAGGAGACCGCTAGCGGTCTCACACCCACAGCCGGGCTGGGCCGAGCAGGACCCCGAGGAGATCCTCGAAGCGGTCGTGGACAGCATCGCCGAGGTGCTCGCGCAGCGCAACGGGCGCACGGTAATCGCGGCCGGGCTCGACCACCAGGGCGAGTCCGTGCTCGCTTGGGATGCTCACAGCAAGCGTGCGCTCAGCAAGGTGGTGCTCTGGCAAGACAAGCGCCAAGAGCAGCTTTTGAGCACGCTCGACGTGGAGCTGGTGGCGCGCTCGGGGCTGCCGATCGATCCATATTTCTCGGCGGGAAAGCTCGCGTGGTTGGCGGAGAACGAGGAGACACTGCGCGCGTCACGCGAGGCAGGCACGCTGCGCATGGGCACCGTCGACGCCTTCCTTTGCGACCGGCTTGCGGGACGGTTCGCGAGCGACCTCTCAACCGCTTCGCGCACCCAGCTGATCGCGCTCGGCGGGCGCGACTGGGACGCTGCGTTGCTCGCGGGCTTTGGGTTGCGCAGAGAGTGGCTACCGAAGCTCGGACCGAGCTTCGGAGCGCTTGGCCTGTTGCGCGATGAGCGCTGGAGCGTGGAGCTCCCGCTGACGGCGCAGCTCGTCGATCAGCAGGCGGCGCTCGCGGGCTCCGGCTCAGTGAAGCCGGGCGCGCTGAAGGCGACGTACGGCACCGGCGTGTTCTTGCTCTGTCCCACCCATAACGAGCTCGTGCCCGCCGGGCTGATCCCCACGGTGGCTTGGGCCGCGCCCGATGCGACCGGCGGCATCGGCGCGATCACGCGCGCGCTCGACGGCGGCGTGTTCACGGCCGGGACGCTGCTGCGCTGGCTCTCCGAGGATCTGGGCCTGGCCGACGACGTGCCCACGCTGATGAGCGCGGGGGCGTCGGTCCCGGACAGCGCCGGGGCGCTCGTGCTGCCTGCCCTCGCAGGGCTCGGCGCGCCCTGGTGGGAGCCGCGCGCGCGGGGCGTGCTCGCCGGCCTACACGCAGGGGTGAGTCGTGCGCACCTTGCGCGCGCTGCGCTGGAGGGGATCACACAGCGCGTTGCGGACATCGTCGAGGCGGTCGCCGTGGGCACGCCGGTTCGCTCGCTGCACATCGACGGGGGACTCGCTGGCTCGCCGCTGCTCGCGCAGCTCCAAGCCGACGCGCTCGGCCTCGAGCTGACGCTGGGCGCGATCGACACGACGGTGCTCGGCGCGGCGATGCTCGCGGGCGTGGGCGCCGGCGTGTTCGCGAGCCCCGCCGACGCGGCCGCCCGTCTACCCGAGCCGCGTCGCATCGAGCCGCGGTTGCCAGAGCGCGAGCGCCTGGCGCAACGCGAGCGGTGGCGGGAGTTCGTGCGGGTCGCGCAGCAGCTTTAGCTGGAGATGGCTACTCGACGCGTGTTTCATAGCCGGCACGCTGGAGCGTTGCGAGGAGCTCCTCGGTGTGGGCACGCCCGCGTGTCTCGAGCGTCAGCTCCACGCCCGTCTCGCGCACGCTGAGCGCGACCGCGTCGCGCACGTGCTCGAGGCTGAGCAGGTTGGCGCGCGCCTCCGCGACGAGGCCGAGTAGCTCAGCGAGCGCGCCGGGGCGATCGGCGACGCGCGTGAAGATGCGCACGCGCCGCCCCTCCTCGGTTTCCCGGCGGCGCAACAGGCCGGCGAGCAACCCGCCGTCGACGTTGCCGCCGGAGACGATCGCCACGGTCGTGCCCGACACAGCGGGCAGGCGGCGGCTGCGCAGCGCCGCCACGGCCACCGCGCCCGCGCCCTCCGCTACGAGCCTGACGCTCGAGGCAAGGAAGACCATCGCCTCGCCGATCTCCTCCTCGGTGACGGTCTCGATGCCGTCGAGCAGCTCGCGCAGCAGTGGCAACGTAAGCCGTCCGGGCTGCTTCAGCGCGATCCCGTCCGCGATCGTCGCACCTCGAATCGGCTCGCTTGCGCCAACGCCATCACGAGGAAACAGGGTGGCGGCGAGCGGAGCGCAGGCGCGCGCCTGAACGCCGATCAGCTGCACGTCCGCACCGAGGCCGCGCAGCGCTGCGCCGATCCCACCGGCGAGCCCACCGCCGCCGACCGGAACGATCACACGCGCGAGCTCGGATACGTCCTCGAACAGCTCGAGGCCGATCGTGCCCTGTCCGGCGATCACGTCGAGGTCGTCAAAGGGATGAATGAACGCGGGGCCACCGTTCTGCGCATGCGCCTCGGCGAGGGCGACTGCATCCTCGACGGACGCGCCCTCCAGCTGGACGTGTGCACCGAGGCGCTCCACTGCCGCAACCTTCGAAACGGCGGCATCGCGCGGCATGAACACCTCGCAGCGAACGCCGCGCAGCTGTGCGGCCTGGGCTACCGCGCGGGCATGGTTGCCGGCGCTTGCGGTGACCAAGCCTCCGCCGGCGCGCTCACCGAGCGCGATCACCTTGTTGAGCGCGCCGCGCAGCTTGAATGAGCCCGTGCGTTGCAAGCACTCAGCCTTCAGCAGCACCTCACCGCCGGCGTCCTCGGCGAGCTCCTCGCAGGCGAGCAGGGGTGTGCGTCGCACCGCACCGGCGATCGCGAGACGCGCCGCCTCAGGGTCGAGCGCAGCGAGCGCCTCTGCTGCCTGAAGGCTCATCTGCTGTTCGCGGGTCATGGCGTTGAAGGTATAGGCTGCATGCCTTATCGCGCAACGGCGGGCTGGGAGCGGTGGGCGAGCAAAACGACATCCTGCACGACCTCGAAGCATCCCTCGGCCCGCTCAGCGGAGAGCCGGTGACGCTCGACGGCGGCATCACGAACCACAACTATCGCGTGCAGCTCGGAGGAGTCGACTACGTGCTGCGCCGTCCTGGCAAGGACACCCAGTTGCTTGGCATCGACCGCACGGCCGAGCAGCTGGCCAACAGCGCGGCTGCGACGCTCGGGATTGCGCCGCGTGTTGCGGCGGCTATGGAGAGCTGCCTGGTGACGTGCTTCATCAGCTGCGCGCCGGCCGAGCCGACGGTGGCGGTCGAGGAGATCGCGCGTGCGCTACACGCGTTCCACGCCTCGCAGCTGAAGCTGCCGACGACTTTTTGGGTGCCGGAGCTGCTCGAGAACTATGCGGAGATCGCGAGCGCTCGCGGCGCGCACCTGCCTGCAGGCTACGCGCAGGCAATGCTGATCTGCGCGCAAATCGCGACCGCTCTGCCTTTGCGCGAACCGCGTCCCTGCCACAACGACCTGCTGCCGGGAAACATGATCTGCACGGATGCGGGGCGAGTCATGATCGTCGACTGGGAGTACGCGGGCATGGGCGACCCTCGCTTCGATCTCGGCAACCTGTCGATCAACAACGACTTCGGCGAGGGCGACGACGAGCGCCTGCTCACGGCCTACTACGGCTCGCCACCTTCAGACGCGCAGCGGGCGGCGCTGAAGCTGATGCGCGTGCTCTCCGACGCGCGCGAGGGCGCCTGGGGGGTTCTGCAGGGGGTCGTCTCCGAGCTCGAGTTCGACTTCAACGATTACGCGAGACGCCACTTCGAGCGTCTCAGAACAACTGTCGCAACAGCGGACTTCGAGGAGTGGCTCGCCGTCGCGCGCGGCTGAGCGGAGCTAGCGATGGTCAGACCCCGACAGCTACCAGAGCGTGCGCGTGTGGTGATCATCGGCGGGGGCGTCGGTGGCGCTTCAATCGCGCACCACCTGGCCAAGCTCGGCGAGCGCGACGTGGTGCTGCTCGATCGAGACGAGCTGACGAGCGGCTCGACGTTTCACTCCGCGGGCCTCGTGGGACAGCTGCGCTCGAGCGTGTCGCTGACGCGCATGATGATGGACTCCGTGGAGCTCTACCGCACGCTCGACTGCGGATGGGTGCAGTGCGGCGGCATTCGCCTGGCCTGCACGCCGGAGCGTGAGCAGGAGGTGCTGCGCCAGGTGGCCTGGGCAAAGACGTTCGGGCTCCCGCTCGAGCTGATCTCCGCGGAGCAGGCACGCGAGCTGTTCCCACTGATGAGCACCGAGGGGGTGCGCTGCGGCTCCTACCTCGCGACCGACGGCTACCTCGACCCGTCGTTGCTGACGACGGCGCTGATCGACGGAGCGCGTGCAGGTGGCTGTGAGGTTTTCACACATACACGCGTCACCGCGATCGATGTGGATCGCGGCGGCGGACGTCCGCGCGTGTGTGGCGTGCAGACCGAGTGGGGCCCGATCGAGGCCGAGGTGGTGGTCAACGCTGGCGGCATGTTCGCCGCCGAGATCGGCCGGCTCGCGGGAGTGCGCGTGCCGATCGTGCCTTTCGCACACGAGTACCTCGTTACGCAGCCATTCCGAGAGAGGCAGCCAACCGAGCATCTACCGACACTGCGCGATCCAGATCTACTCATCTATTTCCGCGAGGAGGGCGGCGGGCTCGTGATGGGCGGCTACGAGCGCGAGTCGGCGCCCTGGGCGCTCGATGAGCACCTGCTCGACGCGGTGCCCGCGGACTTCAACGGGCGCCTGCTCGAAGAGGACTGGCCACGCTTCGAGGAGATCGCTAAGAACTCATCCAAGCGTGTGCCGGTGATGGATGAGATCACGGTCACGCGCCTGATCAACGGGCCGGAGGCGTTCACACCGGATAACGAGTTCTGTCTCGGTGAGAGCGAGGTGAACGGGTTTTACGTGGCCGCGGGCTTTTGCGCACACGGCCTTGCGGGCGCGGGCGGCGTAGGACGCGTGATGGCGGAGTGGATCCTCGCGGGCGAGCCGACGATGGACGTGTGGGAGATGGACATCCGCCGCTTTGGGCCACACTTTCGTTCGCCGAGCTACACGCTGAAGCGCGCGAAGGAGGTCTATGAGACCTACTACGACATCCGTTATCCCGGCCACGAGCGCCAGGCGGGGCGCCCTTTGCGTACGTCGAGCGCCTATCCGTGGCACGCAGCCCACGGCGCGGCCTTTGGTGAGAAGTCGGGCTGGGAGCGCGTGAACTGGTATGAGTCAAACGCGGCGGCGGGCGACGAGTCGCTACGTCCACGCGGCTGGGCGGGCATGCACTGGTCAGCGGCGATCGGCGTCGAGCATCGCGCGACGCGCGAGCGCGCGGGTCTGTTTGACGAGTCCTCTTTTGCGAAGCTCGAGATCGCTGGGCCAGGTGCGCCAGCGTTCCTGGAAAGGCTATGTGACAACCGCGTGGCCGGTGAGGTGGGCGCGATCACTTACACGCAGATGCTCAACGCGCGCGGCGGTATCGAGTGCGACTTCACCGTGACGCGCGTGGAGGAGGAGCTGTTCTCGATCGTGACCGGCACGGCCTTCGGCAACCACGACCTAAGCTGGATCCGCCGCAGCGCGCCCGATGACGGCAGCGTGCGCTGCGCGGATGTGACAGCGCGCTGGGCCTGCTTCGCGCTGTGGGGTCCGCGCGCGCGGGAGATCCTCGCACCGCTCACGCCCGACCCGCTGGACTTCCCCTACATGCAGATGCGCGAGCTGAGCGTCGGCGATGTGCCGGTGCGCGCGTTGCGCGTGACGTTCGTCGGTGAGCTCGGCTGGGAGCTTTACTGCCCCAGCGAGTACGGGGCGGGCCTGTGGCGGGCCCTGTGGCAGGCGGGCGAGCCACACGGGCTCGTGGCGGGTGGCTACCGCGCGATCGACTCGCTGCGCCTCGAGAAGGGCTACCGGGTGTGGGCCGCGGACATCACAGCCGATGAGACGCCCTTTGAGGCAGGCCTTGGGTTCTGTGTGAAGCGTGAGGGCGACTTCGTGGGCGCTGATGCGCTCGAGGTCGACTCTGCGGATGGGCCCACCGCGCCGTCGCGGCGACTGCGTTGCCTGGTGCTCGCGGATCCGCGCTCGGTAGCGCTTGGCAACGAGCCGGTGCGAGTGGGTGGCGAGATCCTCGGGCGTGTGACCAGCGGCGGCTATGGCTATACGGTCGAGCGCTCGATCGCCTACGCCTACCTACCGGCCGACGTCGAGGTTGGCAGCGCGGTGGAGGTCGACATCTTCGGCGAGTGGATCGGCGGTGAGGTGATACGCGAACCGCTGTTTGATCCGCGTGGTGAGCGGGTTAGGGCACCCGTGACGAGTCGGTGAGCGCCAGGTAGGAGGGGACGGACCTTTGCTTCCCTGGCGGACACGTTATGACTGATTGGAAGCGAGTGGGACCGAGACTCCGTCCGATCTGGCCGTTATGGCAAAATTGCGGACCTGATGATTGACACCGCAATTTTGGCATATGGCGGGCTAGTACCAGATCGCACATCCACGTGGCCCGTAGCACTCTCAGCGGATGAGTTTCGCGCACGGTTTCCCTGCGAGAGCGACACCGTCGAGTTCAAGCAGGGCGCCAGCTCCATCGAGGACAGCGTAGTTGCGTTCTCGAATACTCGTGGTGGCGTGATCCTCATCGGCGTCGCCAATAACGGTTCCCTGACAGGCTGCGAGCATACTCCCGCAGTCGAGGACAAAATCCGGGAGGTCGTAGAGCACGCTCATGCCATTGCCCCGGTAAGCATCCACGGGCTGAGCATCGAAGGCCGGCCCGTGACGGTCATCGGCGTCGGACAACTGCGCGAAGGGTTTGCACAGACTGGGAACGGTCGGGTGCTCGTGCGTGTTGGGACCAGGCGTCTCGCGCTGATTGGCGGCGAGCTCGTGCGCTTTATGCAGGAGCGCATGTCAAGCACGTTTGAGTCCGTTCCGACCGACGTCCCCTTCGACAGCGCCGATCCCGACCTACTGCTGGCTGTCGCAGCGGCGCTGCGACTTGGAGAGAACAACCTCGAAGCGCGCCTTGTCGATCGCGGGCTCGTAGCTGTTGAAAATGGGCTCGCGCGGCTCACCGTCGCCGGCGTCCTCTATCTGACCCTACATCCACAGCACACACTCGGAAAGGCATATATCGAGTTGCGGCGCTTCCCGGCCGATGGCGAGCCATTCAACCGCCGCATCGAGGTGGCGGGACCGGCGAACAGCCAGGTCGAACTCGCAACAGAACTGGTACTCAACGAGGTCGGGTCGGACTCGGTTGTGCTCGGCCTGCGCAGGCACGAACTCCCCCGCCTGCCTGCTCAGGTCGTGCGAGAGGCACTCGCAAATGCCGTCGCCCATCGTAGCTATGAGCAGCGTGGCACGCCGATTCGCGTTGACATGTACCCAGACCGGACCGTCATCACCTCGCCCGGACCACTAGTTGCCCCAGTCACACTTGAGACGATGCGGGACGCCTATGCCGCGCGTAACACCAACATCATTCGCCTACTGCGAGCCTTTCGCCTGGCCGAGGACTCCGGCCAGGGTGTTGATCTGATCGAGGACATGATGCGTGATGAGCTGCTCGCCCGGCCGACATTCGACGCCTCCGAGGGTTGGGTCAGCGTCAGCCTTCCAGTCCTCAGCGGTACGCGTCCTGAGGAGCGCGCATGGCTTAACGAGGTGGTAGCACGCGGAACGATCGAAGACCGCGATCGCGTCCTACTTGTGCATGCGCGACGGGGGGAGACGCTGAGCAACCAACGCGCTCGTGAGCTGCTAGGCGGTGTCAGCCGCGACGTGGCCGCAAATGCGCTGCGGCGACTCGTCGCCGCCCGCCTCCTTGAGCGCTCGGGTGTCCGTGGAGGCACCCGCTACCAGCTTGCCGGCGAGCTCGCCCCGCCTGCTGGACTGCGCCTCGACCGCCAGGAGCTGCTGACGGTTGTGCTGGACATGGCGTCCGAGGGTGGCCCTGTGACAAACGCCAGTGTGCGCGAGCGTACTGGCCTCGACCGCCAGGATGTACTTTCGTTGCTCGAAGAGCTCGTACGCGCCGGGCACCTCGTCCGCGTCGGCGAGCGACGGGGAACCCGATACATTCCTGCCCTCGAGCCCTAGATCCTAGTTCATTTGGCGGCGTCATGTGCATCCGCATTGAGGCTCGGCTACGCGCTTTTATGGGCGATCCAGGATTCGAACCTGGGACCTCTTCCTTATCAGAGAAGCGCTCTAACCAACTGAGCTAATCGCCCTCTGCTGCACGCTCTATCGCGCGCCGCACGCCTGCCATCTTACCGATGGCAGGCGTGCTGCCATCGCGAGGATCGGTGCTGACCTCAGACGCTTGCGCGCGGACCCAGCCGACGCGCCAGCTCGAGCGCCTCATCAGGGTGCTCGAAGGAAAGCTCCGCCCGGTAACGTCCGCCTGCGCCGACCTTCACGCGGACCTCTGCGCCGAGGGCCGTACCGAGCGCGTCGGCGATCTCGCGCGCGGCGTGCTCCTGGTCGGGATGCACAGCGCGAGCACTCACACGCGGCGGGCGGGCGGCTTCGGCGAGATTGCTCTCGCGCGCACGCTCTTCGGCGGTACGTACCGACCAACCGTGCTCAACGGCGCTGCGCGCGAGCGAGGCGCGGTCCTCGTGGGCCTCCGCGAGCAGCAGCGCGCGGCCGTGGCCCTCCGTCAGAGCGCCCTCTTCGAGCGTCTCGATCACAGGATCCGGTAGATCCAGCAGGCGCAATAGGTTGCTCACGGCCACGCGGCTACGACCCACGCGGCGGCCTACTTCGGCGCGCGAGAGGCCCAGCTCCTCGACTAGCGCCGCACATGCGCGCGCCTCCTCGATCGGGTTGAGGTCCTCACGCGCCATGTTCTCGATCAGCGCCACTTCCAACGACGCCGCATCGCCACGCTCCCGCACGAGCGAAGGGATCTTGCTCAAGCCCGCCAGCTTCGCCGCGCGCCAGCGTCGCTCCCCGGCCACCAGCTCGTATCGCCCGCCCGCAACCGGCCGAACGAGCACCGGCTGCAACACGCCCTGCTCACCCAGCGAGGCCGCGAGCGCGTCGAGGCCTTCTTGCTCGAACTGGCGGCGTGGCTGCTTTGGGTTGGGTGAGATCAGCTCGAGCGGCAGCTCGAGCAACTCCTGCACGGCGGGCTCCTCAGCTGCTGAGACCGAGAGGATCGCGCCGAGGCCTCGCCCCATGCCTGGTTTCGGCTTAGCCACGCGCGGCCACCTCCTTGGCCAGCTCGAAGTAGGCCTCTGCGCCCGCGCTGTGTGGATCGTGGTGCGTTACGGGCAGGCCATAGCTAGGCGCCTCGCCGACGCGCACGTTGCGCGGGATCACCGTGTCAAAGACGAGCTCGGGGAAGTGTGCGCGCACCTCGCGCTCCACATCCTGACCGAGCCGCGTGCGTCCATCGTGCATCGTGAGGAGCATTCCCGCCACGGACAGGCGAGGGTTCAGCTCACGCTGCACGAGCGCGAGCGTCTCGAGCAGACCCGCCAGCCCCTCGAGCGCGAAGTACTCGGTCTGCACCGGCACGATCACCCGATCGGCCGCAACAAGTGCGCAAACGGTGAGCGGACCCAGCGACGGCGGGCAGTCGAGGATGATGTACTCATAGCTCCCACGCAGCGGCTCCAAGCAGTCTCGCAGGCGATACTCGAACCCATCGAGTCGCGGTAGCTCCACGTTTGCACCCGCGAGGCCCGCGCCGGCCGGGATCGCGCGAAGCTCCTGCACCGAACTGCTCGTCACCGCCTCCTGCGCCTTTACCTCGCCCGTGAGAACCTCGTAGAGGCCCGGCGTGTGTGTACGCGCAATCCCTACCCCAACCGTCGCGTTGGCCTGCGGATCGGCGTCCACGAGCAACGTCGAGTAGCCGGCCTCCGCGATACAGGCCGCCACGTTGACGGCCGTCGTCGTCTTTCCAACGCCGCCCTTCTGGTTGGCAACCGCATAGATCGTGCCCATCAACTGCAAGCTAGCGACGAACGGCGATGGGAGCCGTCTCCTCCGCAGCAAATTGGGGGAACTGCTCGCTGCTGCAAAGCTCGCTCACGAGCCGAGGGGACGCTTACGCGCCATCCCCGCGCGTCGCGGGAAGCCTGCTGGGGTCGCTGAAACCTTCACAAACACGTGCAGATGCAGCTCGCGCGCGCCGCTGAACGGCTCGACCGCCCGAACCTCCAGACGGCGTAGGCCGAGCTGCTCCGCTGCCAGCAGCGCATGCGCCTCCTCGGAGGGGTTGCGACGACCACGCCAGTCGACGAGCTGACCTGAGAGCGCCAGCAACGGGGCCGCGTACTCCAACACCACCGACTGCGGCCCCACGGCGCGCGCCGTGATCAGCTCATGCGCCCCGATGCCCTCCGCCCATTGCTCCGCGCGACGGTTGACTAGCTCGCTATTGCTGGCAGCAGCCGCGTCGATGAGCCGCTGCATAAACGCACACTTGCGCGCCTGGCTCTCGACGAGACGCACGGAGCTCTCGGGCAGTGCCACCGCCAGCGCGAGACCTGGAAAGCCTGCACCAGCACCGAGATCGGCGATCCGGCACGCCGCCCGCACGCCGGGAAGCTCCAGCGCGACGAGCGCATCCGCGATGTGCACGTCGAGCGCCTGTGGAGCGCTCCGCACCGTGGTGGGAGCCTGCGGATCGGACTCAAGCAGGGCAAGCAGTCGGTGAAGCTGGTCCACCTGCTCGTCCTCCAGCCCGTACCGCTCGCCAAGACGCAGTAGACCACGCCGGAGCTCATCCTGCCCGGGCACGGGCGCTCAGGAAGTTTTCACGTGAAACGGTCTGACGAGTCGTCCCTCGCCCCTGCCGGGGAAACCACAAGGTAGCGCTCTGGCTCGTTGCCCTCGCTATGCGTCTCGACATCGCCGCGCTCACGCAGATACTCGTGGACGATCCGACGCTCAAACGGCGGCAGCGGGTCGAGCTCGACGGGCTTGCCCGTGTTGAGCGCGTCGTCAGCCGCATCGTCCGCTTCGCCCCGCAACGCCTCGGCGCGGCGCTCGCGATAGCCGTTTGCGTCGATCACCACACGCACCGAAGACGGGCCCTCGGGGAACACGACCCGCTGCGCGAGATGCTGCACGGCGTCGATCGTCTGTCCGTGACGGCCGATGAAGAGGCCCACGTCCTCCCCCTCGATCCGCCCCGTCAGCACACCCTCCTGCTCCTCCACCTCGACATCGGCCTCGAGACCGAGGCCGTCGACGATCTCCTCCAGCAACTCGGCCAGCGCGTCTGGTGCATCGAGATCCTCCTCGGCGAGATCCTCGTGCTCTTGCTGATCGCTCATCGTCTCCTCCCGGAGCGTTTCTTCTTCTTACGTGGCGAGCGAGGGGGCGTGACCGTCGGACCCGTCGCACGCGCGGTAGCGCCGCCGCTTGCAGCGCGCTCAGCAGCCGGCGCCGCCCCCGCTGTGATTCCGGAGAGCGCAGCGCGCAGCGATGCGCGGGGTTTGCCATTCGTTGAATCGGCCGTCTCCACTGGCCTCGGAGGCGGTGGCATATGCCTGCGAATCAGAGCTTGCTGGCCAATCGTCCACAGGTTCGTGGTGATCCAGTAGACCAGCAGGCCCGCCGGGTAGCGGTAGAGGATCACGACGAAGACGATCGGCAACAGCAGCATCAGGCGGCGCTGATTGGGGTCTGCGGTCGCGGTCGCGATCAACGTCGATGCCAGCTGCGAGCCCACGTAGAGGACGATCAGGACGATCAGCGCTGCGCCTGTCGCCTTTTCGGTGATGTCAGGCAAGAACAGGAACTTCGCCGAGTGGTGCGCAACGGCGTCACAGCTCGTGTTTTCGATGAACTTCGAGAGCGTTTCGCCCACCTTGTGGTGCATGTGGTAGTGCGCTTCCATCTGCGTTCCGCAGATGTGCTTCTTGAGGTCGCTGCGCAGCATGTAGAAGAGCGAGATGAAGACGGGCAGCTGCATCAGGAGCGGCAGGCAAGATGCCAACGGGTTGATCTTGTTCTCCTGGTAGAACTTCATCAGCTCCTGCTGCTGGCGCTGTTTGTCGTCCTGGTACTTGTCTTTCAGCAGCTTGATCTCAGGCGCGAGCCGCTGCATCTCCTGCATCGACTTCAGCTGTCTGAACGTAAGCGGGACGAGCACGGCGCGAATCAGGACCGTCAGTCCCACGATCGCGAGGCCCCAACTGCCGCCCACGAGGTGGGCGTGGATGAACACCATCACCGTCTCGAACAGGCTGATCAGCGGCGAGAACGCGTCCTGGATCACATTCGCGAGGATTGGCATTGCTAAAGAGCTCTCGTCGGTAGTGGTGGTCAGCGTTTGGCTGGGGGACTGCGGTGCCGCGATCGACGCCGGACTTCGGGCTTCGGGCCCGCTCAGTGCGCCCGGTTGGGCCCAATTTTGAACAGTCGCTGCGCCTCCACCGGATCGTATCCCCCGTGGCTCCAGGGGTTGCACCTCAGCAGGCGCCACCCCGCGAGCACCGGTCCTCTAAGTATGCCGTACTCGCGAATCGCATCGAGCGCGTAGCGCGAGCAGGTGGGCTCGTACTTGCAACGGCGCGGGATTCCAGGCGAGATGTAGCGCTGATAGAAAACGATTGGAGCGCCAAGCACCGCTATTGCGAGGCTCGCCCAGCGGCGCCGATCGGAGCCCAGCGGCGCCTCTTCGGCCGGCGCGCTCACCTCTCGCCCTCCCCAGCGGCCGCTGGGACGCCTCCACGCAAACCGGCCTTCAGCAACAGCTCGGCGAGAGCCGCATCGATGCCCGCTAGGCCCTCTCGCTCAGCGAGCTCACGGGCGGGCGGGCGGGCAACCACCACGAGATCGTTTCCTGGTATCAAGCCGGCCTCCGCTTGCGCGAAGGCCTCACGCAGCAGCCGCTTGACGCGATTGCGCTCCACCGCACCGCCGACCTTGCGCGACACCGAAAGGCCGAGCCGTGGCCGCTCCGCTGCCGGGTTCGGAAACGTGTAGAGAACGAGGTGTCGGTTAGCCGTTGAGCGGCCGTGGCGATAGACGCGCTCGAACTCCGCGCTGCGGGAGAGCCGCCCTCCGCGTCGGACGGTCGCCTTCATTGCATCGCACCCGCCATCGCGTTCGCGCGCCTCAGGTGGAAAGGCGCTTGCGACCCTTGTCGCGGCGGCGCTTCAAGGTGAGCCGGCCCGCGCGTGAGCTCATGCGGGCCCGGAACCCATGGGCGCGGGCGCGCTTGCGCTTCTTTGGCTGGTAGGTGCGCTTCACGTTCTCGAGTTCTCCTGATGCGCCCCTTGGGCGCCATCTGCGGCCTGACGAATCGAGCACAAGTATAGGGCCGTGGCGAGCTCGGGGAGTTTTTCGGCGACGCTGTACGTGACAAACCCACCGGGTAACGCAGGCCGTCCTATCGCTCGGCGTCAACGGCCGTGCCAAGCTCGCCCATGCTGACGCCGAGCGCGTCGGCGAGCTGGACGACGGTCATCCATGCGGCGCTTGTGTGCCCCATCTCGATCCGGCCAAGCGAGCTGATCGATACGCCCGACTTGAAGGCGAGCGCTTCTTGAGTCAGGCCGCGATCTTCGCGGAAGCGTTTCAGCACGGCTGCGAGCACCGGGTCGGGAGCGGGGGCGCGAGACACCGGCAGAACATCGCATCCGCCGGGGCATAAGGTCCATAGCTAAAGCTCCCCGCCGCTTTAGGCGGTAGGCTCCGCTCCGAGCAACCAAAGTGCCCCCGCGCCGCGTCAACGGCCGGGGGCGTGGCACAAGGAGCCGTAACTCCTCATGCAGCCGGAGAATATCCCGCGAGCTTTGCCCCTGGCCGTAGCCATCTATGGCCACGATGTGCGGATCGTCGGCGACCCTGCTTTGCTCGGCGGGGAGCTGGTCATACTCGACCGCAGATCGCAGGGCGCGAGGTTCGACGCTCAACGCATCCCGCGTCCGGGTGAACTCGCGGGCTCCGGTGTCCTGCGCTATGGACAACTCACGATCAACACGCGCACACGCACGGTCACGTATGGGCTGATGACCGTCGAACTTCGGCGCCGCGAGTACGCACTGCTCACGCATCTCGCCCACGACCCCGAGCGCGTCTGGACACGACACGAACTCCTCCGCGACGTATGGGGCTACCGCGCGGAGGGTAAGACGCGCACCGTAGACAGCCATGCGTGCCGCCTGCGGCTCGCGCTCGCACGCGCCGGGGCTAAGGGTTGGGTCAGCGCGGTTTGGGGCGTGGGCTACCGCTTGGCGCCTTGACGGGCGCGGAGTCCGGCTCGACTTTCAGCAGCGCCCGCAGCGCAACCTCCGGGTCCAAGTCGATCTTGACCTGCTGATCGCGCCCTGCCAGCGGCTCGCGCTCCTCGGTCGTTGCGGATTTCTGTTTCTCAGCCACGCGAAACCGACGATAGCGCGCCATGCCACCGTCCGCTCTCTATGGCAGTTTCCGGGGTGCAAGCCCCGACTGCGCTGCAACGCAGCCGGGGGAATGCGACAGAACGGAGGTGATGGCTATGCCGCCGCCTCCTAAATAGGTAGTGCAGGCTGGCCTTGGTCTCGACCGCCGGGGCCAGTTCTGTTCCGTGCTCCGCAAGCATACTCCTGGCCCAGGCGGATACCTTTGGGATACTCACGCCCAGGGAACCAGCGCGGATGGCAACGAAGAAACGGACAACGGCGAAGATCACGCCTGAGGCGTTGCGGCGTCTAGGCACCCTGCCAGAGCTGGTGCAGACGCGGTTTGGGGTTCCCGCCACGCAAGAAGTCATCGTGTCAGCGCTCGTCTTGGAGATCACGGTGCCGCAGCTCGCCGGGATACTTATGGGATACAACCAGGAGCATCCACCTACTAGCCCGGCGGCCGACGACGGGACCTAGCGGCTGTTGCTCTCGGCCCGTGTGTCTCAGTGAGTCGTTCGGCGTCTGCCAGCTCCCCGGAGCACCTCGAAATAGAAAGGACCCACCTAGGGCGGGTCCTTTCTGGCGTGCGCCGCTCCCAAAGCGGACCGGCAACACAGCGGGCTTTCACTAGCGATGCTATCGACCATCGATGGCCAATGCTTTAGATCCGGGCCTGGGGGTCGAACCCAGTACTTGCGAGTGAAAGCCCGCTTGTGTTGCCAGATACACCAACCCGGAGTGACTGAAACGCGATCATCTTAGCACAGGATCGCGTGTCCTACGCTCCACGGGATGGTGGCAGTTCGCTGGTCGGTAGCTGGTCGAGCTGTTCGATCAGGGCGGCGAGGGGGCCGAGCAGTGGCGATTTCTGGTTGACCTTGTAGCCAGTCGGACTGTGGATCAGGACCTTCGCCTCCACCAGGATTTCGAGGTGTCGGAAAACCGTGTGCTTCTCATGCACCCCGGCAGCTCGGGCCAGCGTCTTCTGATCCCAGGGCGGTGGCGTCCCGGCAGCTTCGCCCTGGACGAGAGCGCGAAGCAGCTTCCGCTTCCCGGCCCCGCCTACAAACCAGTCCGGTAGGAGATCCGGCTTACGTGGCATCCCGGTTGCGTTCTTCCGTCTGGGAGGATATTATCCTCCTACGATGGCTTTCATGGCTACACCTGAACGCGCTAACCTCGATGGTGTGCACTTCCGGCTTTCCGATTGGACGGGCGAAACTGGGCTCCTGGCAACTCGTGAGCAAGGTGAGGCAGCGCGTTCTGCGCTGCAACGTGAGCTGACCGCGACCCCGCCAGACATGCCGGTCGGGATCGACGCTCGGAACGTCGATGCAATCTCGTTCCCGTTCGCAGATAGCTTCTTTGGCCCGCTGTTGAGTGGGTGGATCGCGGGCTACTACGACGAGCACCCCATCGTCGTTTTCGGCGCGAATCGCGCTGTCGCCGAGACGATCGACGCTGCGCTCAGACTGTGCAACATGGGCGTGGTATCCGTTCGCGGCGAGCGCGAGACGGGAGATGCGGAGTTGCTAGGTGGAGAGTCGGCGTTGCGCCAGACGATCGCGGCAGCCGCTCGGCTCGGCGGTCAGTTCTCGGCTTCGCAGCTCGGCCTTGAGCTAGGAGTCTCGCCTCAGGCAATGAACAACCGGCTCAAGGCCCTACTCCGTATGGGCGCACTTATCCGTGTGCCCATCGCCGTCCCCGGCGGTGGACGCGAGTTCGCCTACCGAGTCTCAGACGCGGCTAACGGCACCGACGAAAACAGCCCTCACCGCACCCTCACTAAGCGGGTTGGCGGTACGTCAACCTCCGCCCGCCAGTGCGGCTGACGAGCAGATCGATCCGCTCGACGTCCGTGAGCTTGCAGGTCGTGTAGCGGAAGTCGAACTCCGCGAGGTAGCGGTCGAGGTGCTCGCGGGAGACATGATGGAGCGTCCCGTCGAGCGACCGCTTCAATTGCGAGAAGTACGTCTCTGCGTGGTTGGTCGTGACGTCGCCGCGCACGTACTCACCGGCCTTGTGATCGACCGTTGAGTGCGCGGCAAAGGGTTCGGCCAGCGATTGGTAGTGCAGCCCGGAGTCGGTGTGCAGGTGCGCCCGCTTCGGGTTGATGTTGGCTTGGAGGATCGGCCGTAGGTTCTCGGCGCGGACGCTCGGGATCGCCTGCGAGCGGACCTCGCCTGTCTCGCGGGACACCAGGGCAACGATCGGCGTCTTGTCGGTCGCGCCTTGGAGACGATCTTTCTTTGTGCGCTTGTGGCCGTGGCGGTTCTTCGGCGTGCCGCCGTACCACGTCTCATCCACGATGACGCGGCCCGACAGTAGCCCGGCTATGGGTTCGCGCTTCATCGCCTCGCGCAGCCGGTGCATGAGGAACCACGCTGACTTGGCGGTCAGGCCGTACTTGCGTTCGACCTCGCGCGCGCTGATCCCGTTCTTGGCCGAGCAGGCATCGAAGATCACGAGCAGCCAGACACGCAGCGGGATTTTCGATCCGTGGAAGATCGTTCCGACGAGGACCGTGAACTGCTTGCGACAGTCCGCGCACTTCCAGACGCGGCGTTCCGTCGCCGCGCCCGTGCGGGTCTTGCGGGCGGTGCCGTTTTTCGGCGTCAGGAAGTAGTGCTTGCGGACGCTCCCGCAGTGCGGGCAGACCGGCGCATCGCCCCACCGCATTTCCTCAAGGACCAGGTAGGCGTCGCCCTCGGTGCGGAGCTTGTCGGCGAGCTGAAGGAAGGTGGGCTTACCCATACCCAAAACCTACCGGATCACTCTGGGTTTGTCAAGTACAGCATCACCAGTTTTTCCCGCCAATTGCGGGCAGCCACGCAGCCGCTACCAGGGCGTTGGATATAGTCGCCCGACCGGGCTCCTTACGGGTCCTCCTTCGAATAGTTAGATCATTACCTCCGGGGAAGAGGGGTTGAACAACGCTGTCGTGAGCGTCGAGCTCGAGCACATATGGTCGCGGGTGCAGGCACAGCTCGCACTCACCGTCGATGAGTCCACGTACCGCATCTGGCTCGAGCCGCTGCGTGCACTCGAGCTCCGCGATGGGCAGCTCACGATCGAGGCACCTGCCCACGCCCATCGCTGGATCCAGGATCGCTTCGGACGCCACATCCAGGCGAGCGTCACCGCCCTGCTCGGCCCCGAGGTGCTTGTCGAGCTGCTTGCGCCAGGTGTTGCTGCAGCCGCATCTCCACCGCAACGCCTAACGCGAGCACAGCCCACGCAAGCGGCGAGCCCCGACACGACGCGTGGCGGACCCTTGGGCAACCCGAAGCTCACGTTCGATCAGTTCGTCATAGGCGACTCCAACCGCCTCGCCCACGCCGCCGCGCTGACCGTTGCGGAGATGCCCGCACAGGCCTACAACCCGCTCTTCATCTGCGGTCCGCCCGGTGTCGGCAAGACCCACCTGCTCAGCTCGATCGCCAACCTCCTGCTCTCCCACAACCCTGGACTCAGCATCCGCTGCACGACCGGCGAGGCCTTCACAAACGAGTTCCTCAGCGCGCTAACCGACGGTAATACCGAGGCCTTCAAGGCGCGTTTTCGCCACATCGACGTGCTGCTGATGGACGACGTGCAGTTCCTCGAGCGCAAGACCAAGACCGAGGAGGAGTTCTTCCACACCTTCAACGCCCTCCACGACAGCGCGCGCCAGATCGTGCTCACCTCCGACCGGCCACCACACGACCTTCAAGCGCTCGAGGATCGACTGCGCGAGCGTTTCCAGGCCGGCCTCGTCGCCGACGTCAAACCTCCCGAGCTCGCGACCCGCTTGGCTATCCTGCGCATGCGCGCGGCACGCGATCAGATCGAGCTGAGCGACGACTCCGCCCAGATCATCGCCACACGCGTACATACCAACGTGCGCGCGCTCGAGGGAGCCCTGATCCGCGTCGTCGCGTTCAGCTCGCTCACCGGGCGGCCCCTCACCAGCGAGCTCGCCGAAGAGGTGCTCGCAACCCTCTATCCCACGCCCACGGCTCCCGGACGCTCCAATCTCGACGTAGCCGAGATCCAGCGTGCCACCTGCGAGCTCTTCGGCCTCTCACGGGAGGAGCTCCTGTCGAGCACACGCACCGCACGCGTTGCTTGGCCGCGCCAGCTCGCCATGTATCTCACGCGCGAGCTCACCGACGAGTCCCTACCAGCGATCGGTCGCCACTTCGGCGGACGCGACCACACCACCGTGATGCACGCCTGTCGCCGTACAGGCACGCGCATCGCCACCGACGAGACCTCGCGTGAGGCTGTGGCAAAGCTGTGCAAAGCCCTCGATTGCACGGCTCCCTAAGCCGTTGCTCACGCTCGACCGCTGCGCCTGAGAGACTTGCTCGCTGTAATCCACAGCGATGCCCACAGCGATGCCGGCTGAATCGCCGTTGACAGCCCCATATGCACAAACTCACCGCACCTACTAACTACTGTCTTCTTCTCCATCACCTCTAATGAAGCTTTCCCTCTCCACAAGCCACCTGCTAGCCCAACTGCAGACCGCAGCGCGCGTCGCCTCTACGCGCAGCGCGGTGCAGGCGCTCTCGGGAATCATGATCTCTGCACAACCCGACGCCACGCCGGAGCTCCTCGCGACCGACATGGAGATTGGCCTGCGCGTGCCACTACAGGCCGAGGTGCTCCGGCCAGGCTCCGCGGTGCTGCCCGCGCGGCTGTTGCTCGACGTTGCTCGCTCGCTCTCGGGTGATCAGCTGACGATGGAGCTTCGCGCTGCCGAGCAGGACGTTGAGCTGATCTGCGGGCCCACGACGTTCCACCTGCGCACGCTGCGAGCTGAGGACTTCCCGACGCTGCCGGGTCCTTCACCCGAGACGCGCGTGACGTTGCCGATGGAGTCGTTCGTAGAGACGGTCAACCGCGTTGTTCGCTCGGCTTCGCGTGACGAGACGCGACCAGTGCTGACCGGGATCTTGATGTCAGCAAGCGGCCAAGAGCTGCGCATGGTCGCGACCGACTCCTATCGACTGAGCGTCAAGGAGACGAAGCTCGCCTCGAGCTTGGAGGGCACCCTCGAGGCAAACGTGCCGGCGCGTGCTCTGCAAGAGCTCGTACGCATCGCGCAGCAGGCGCCGGGAGACTCCCTCGCCGCCAGCGTCGGGCAGAACCAAGTGGTGTTCGAGCTGGGCGAGACGGTCCTCTCCTCGCGCTTGATCGACGGCCAGTTCCCCAACTACCGCCAGCTGCTTCCTGAGTCCGTCGAGCATGAGCTGCGCCTTGCAAGCGCTGAGCTAACCGACGTGGTCCGCCGCATCAGCCTGCTCGCGCTGAAGAACGCGCCGCTGCGGTTGAGCTTCTCCGAGGGCACGCTGACCGTCTCCGCACAGACACCGGACGTCGGCGAGGCGAGCGAGGCGATCCCCGTGCCCTTCCACGGCGAGCCGTTCGAGATCGGCTTCAACCCCGAGTTCCTGCGTGACGGTCTCGAGAGCATCGCCTCCGAGGAGCTCGTGCTGAAGCTGATCAGCCCGTTGCGTCCCGGCTTGATCGAATCGCCCGAGGCGGGCGACTTCGTGTATCTGATCATGCCCATCCGCCTTAACGTGTGATCACGTGGACGGTGCATCGCTGACCGTGAGATCTCACGCCGCGAGCTGATCTCCGAGGCGACTGAGATGCGGGTGCTCAGCTTGGAGCTGCGCGACTTCCGCACCTATGCCCGTGCCGGTGCGCGCCTCGGCGAAGGGCTAACCGTTGTGCACGGCCCCAACGGCGCCGGTAAGTCGAATCTGCTGGAGGCGCTCTACTTCGGCTGCACGGCTCGCTCGCCACGCACGCGCAATGACCGCGAGCTCGTGCGCTTCGGCGCGAAGGCCACACGCATAGTGGTGCACCTCCTGGACGGCGCTCAGCCTCACGAGCTAGCCGTCGGTTACGAAGCGCCCGCACCGGGATCTCCGGCGCTGAAGCGGATGACTGCTGACGGCGCGGAGGTCGAACGAATGCTCGACGTCGAGAGCCGGCCCTTGATCAGCGTCTTCCTCCCCGACCGACTCGAGCTCGTCAAAGGCGCCCCCGCGCTGCGCCGCGCCCACCTCGACCAACTCATCGCTGCGCTCTGGCCGCTGCGCGCGCAAACGCGGCGTGAGTACTCACAGGTGCTCGCACAGCGCAACGCGCTGCTCGCCCGCATCCGCGCCGGCCGTGCTACGCCCGCGACGCTGTCAGTCTGGGATCGCGAGCTCGCCGCAAAGGGCCTGGCTTTGCAGCGCCACCGCGCAGAGGCGGTCGAGCTGCTCGCCACTCCCTTTGCAGAACGCGCCTCGCTGCTCGGCTGTAGCGGCGAGCCGACGCTCGAATACCGCCCGCGTTCACGGGCGCAAAGCGAGGAGGAGCTGATCGCCGAGTTGCAGGAGCGCCTCGAGCAGTGACCTCGAACGCGGCTTCTCCGGCCACGGACCCCACCGTGACGAGCTGGCCACAGTTCGCGAGGGCCGCGAGCTACGCGTCTATGGCTCACAAGGCGAGCAGCGCCTGGCCTTGCTGGCTCTGCTGCTCGCCGAGCGCGCCGTGCTCGCCCGCGAACGTGGACGCACTCCGCTGATGCTGCTCGACGACGTGATGAGCGAGCTGGATGGGACACGTCGTGAGCTGCTCGCCGGCGAGCTCTCCGCGGGGGGCAGAGCGTGATCGCCACCACCGATCTCGCGCACGTCCCGGGCGCAGGTGAGCCATCGGTCGCACGCCTGCGCATTTCACCCGGCGCGATCCTGCAGGAGGCAATCGCCGCGTGAGCAGAGGCGCTCCCCGGCAAATCGCAAGCGCGCTCGAAGGTCTAAGTGCCGCGCTTGCGCCCGCGAGCACGCTGGCCCGTGTACAGGGGATCTGGGAGAGCGTCACCGGCTCCGCGATAGCCGCCGCTGCACTCCCCAGCGGCGAGCACCAGGGGCTGCTCACGGTTACCTGCAGCGCCGCTGTATGGGCGCAAGAGCTCGACCTGATGGGCCCTGTGCTGATCGCCCGCCTAAACGAGGCGCTCGGCGAAGAGGCGATCAGCGCGATACGTTGTCGAACGAGCTGACCGGGCACTCGCCGAGGTACACCACCAGAGCTCGCCCAACATCCAAGAAATGCCTGCATTTTGCAGGGTTTTAGGGCAGCGTCGGACGCGGGACCAAACGCCTCTCGTGCTATGCTTGCAGGCACAGCTAACCCGCCCCGGCCGTGGTCTTTTGCGCCCCGGAAACCGGGGCGTTCTCACGTCATCGGAGGGCCATTGGCAACAGCTAGTAATAGCTCTGAGGAGAGCGCCGCACCCGGAGGTGCCAACGACCCATCGATGATGGGCGGCTCCGCGAGCTACGACGCTCAGGACATCACCGTTCTCGAGGGCTTGCAGGCGGTGCGCAAGCGGCCGGGGATGTACATCGGCTCGACCGGCGTGATGGGCCTGCACCACCTTGTCTATGAGGTTGTGGATAACTCCGTCGACGAGGCGCTGGCCGGCTTTTGCACAGAGGTCTCCGTCGTCATCCACCCAGACAACTCCGTCACGGTCGTGGACAACGGACGCGGGATCCCTGTGGCGAAGATGGAGAAGGAGGGGCTAGCCGGCCGTCCAGGTAGTGCTGACCGTTCTGCACTCGGGCGGCAAGTTCGGCGAGGGCGGCGGCTACAAGGTCTCCGGCGGCCTGCACGGCGTCGGCGTCTCGGTCGTCAACGCGCTCTCGGAGCGCCTCGAAAGTCGAGGTCCGCCGCGACGGCTACGTCTTCACTCAGGAGTACGCACGCGGCGTCCCGCAGACCGAGCTCGATCACAGGGCGAAAAGCTGGCCGCCTCAGCGGCCAACGGGCCTGAGCCTGACCTTCCTCCCCGACGCCGACATCTTCGAGACGCTCGACTTCGACTTCCTTACGCTCGAGGAGCGCCTGCGCGAGACGGCCTTCCTCACCACGCGGCCTGAAAATCTCGATCAAGGATGAGCGCGGCGAGGGTCACTACGCGGAGTTCCAGTACGAGGGCGGCATCGAGGACTTCGTCGCCTACCTCAACGAGAACAAGGAGACGGTGCATCGCAAGGTCATCTTCTTCGCCGGCGAGTCCGAGGAGGGCGCTGCCGAGGTCGCGATGCAGTGGAACGCCTCCTACCAGGAGTCGATTCACTCCTTCGCCAACAACATCAACACGCCCGAGGGCGGCTCGCACCTCTCCGGTTTCCGCTCGGCGCTGACGCGCACCGTCAACAAGTACGCGCGCGACCACGGCCTGCTGAAGGAGAAAGAGGACAACCTCTCCGGCGAGGATGTGCGCGAGGGCCTCACCGCGGTGGTGTCCGTGAAGCTGCGCGACCCGCAGTTCGAGGGCCAGACCAAGACCAAGCTCGGCAACCCCGGGATGGCGGGCTTCGTGGAGTCGATCGTCAACACGGGCCTCGCCGAGTTCCTCGAGGAGAACCCCAGCGAGGCGCGCGCGGTGATCTCCAAGGCCGTCCAGGCGCAGCGCGCGCGCGAGGCGGCGCGCAAGGCACGCGACCTCACGCGCCGCAAGTCGGCCCTGGAGAACTCCACGCTGCCCGGCAAGCTCGCCGACTGCTCCGTCAAGGACCCATCTCTCGCCGAGCTGTTCGTCGTCGAGGGTGACTCCGCCGGTGGCTCGGCCAAGCAGGGCCGCGACCGCAACACCCAGGCGGTGCTGCCGCTGCGCGGCAAGATCCTCAACGTCGAGAAGTCGCGCATCGACAAGGTGCTGCAGAACACCGAGGTGCAGGCGCTGATCACCGCAATCGGCACGGGCGTGCGTGACGAGTTCAACATCGAGAACGCGCGCTACCACAAGATCGTGCTGATGACCGACGCCGACGTCGACGGTGCGCACATCCGCACGCTCGTGCTCACGCTGCTCTTCCGCGAGATGGAGGAGCTGATCAAAGCGGGCTACGTCTACATCGCCAAGCCGCCGCTCTACAAGCTCAAGCAGGGCGCACGCGAGCGCTACATCGAGAAGGACTCCGAACTCGAGGAGATCCTGCTCTCGGACAAGTGGGAGAAGATCGACGTCTTCGACCGCCACGGCACCCAGTTCAAGCTGACCGAGGCCCGCTGGCAGCGCTTCACGCGTCTGCTCAAGCAGTACGAGGGCTGGTCCTCCTCGCTGCGCGCCGTCCACGGCCACGACGTGGTGCAGTTCCTCGAGGAGTCCTCGCTGCTCGACGACCAGGTCCTCACCGCCGACGCTGCCATCGCGCAGCTCTCCGAGGCCGGTGTCGACGGCGACACCCACGCCACCGAGCTGATCGACACCGACCCGCTCGAGATGCGCGTGCGGGCCGTCGAAGAGAAGACCGGCTTCGCGCGCGTGCACCGCATCAAGCGCAGCGCTGTTCGAGTCCCAGGAGTATCCGCTCCCTCGCTCGCGTGCACGCACAGCTGATCGAGCTCGCCGGCTCGCCCGCCTTCGAGGTCCGTCTCGGCGACGCGCGGGAGCAGGCGCCGTCGTTCGAGGATCTGCACCCCGCCGTCATGGCGGTTGCGCAGAGGGGCACCAAACTGCAGCGCTTCAAGGGACTCGGCGAGATGAACGCCGAGCAGCTCGGCGAAACCACGATGGCTCCGGCCACGCGCACGCTCGCGCAGGTCACGCTCGACGACGCCTTCGCCGCCGACCGCACGTTCTCGATGCTGATGGGCGACCAGGTCGAGCCGCGCCGCGCCTTCATCGAGGACAACGCACGCGCCGTCGCCAACCTGGACGTCTAGGAGGTGAGAGATGGCAAGCGCTGATGTCATAAGCGGCGGCAACGTCGAACCGCGCGCGCTCGAGGAGGAGATGCGCACGGCCTACCTCGACTACGCCATGTCGGTGATCGTCGGGCGCGCGCTCCCCGACGTCCGCGACGGCCTCAAGCCCGTCCATCGTCGCGTGCTCTACGCGATGAACGAGCTCGGCCTCGGGCCGACGCGCTCCTACGCGAAGTGCGCCAAGATCGTCGGCGAGGTGATGGGCAACTATCACCCCCACGGCGACTCCGCGATCTACGACACGCTCGTGCGCATGGCGCAGGAGTTCTCGATGCGCAACGAGCTCGTCGACGGACAGGGCAACTTCGGCTCCGTCGACGACGACCCTGCAGCTGCCATGCGCTACACAGAGGCGCGCCTCGCACGCATCGCGACCGAGATGCTGCGCGACCTCGACATGGACACGGTCGACTTCGTCGCCAACTACGACGGCTCGCGCCGCGAACCGCTCGTGCTGCCAGCGCGCTTCCCGAACCTGCTCGTCAACGGCTCCTCCGGGATCGCGGTGGGAATGGCCACGAACATCCCGCCGCACAACCTGCGCGAGGTGATCGACGCGACGGTCGCCTACATCGATGACCCGAGCATCGACACGGCTGGGCTGATGCAGCATGTCAAAGGACCAGACTTCCCGACCGGCGGCATCATCCTTGGCCACGGCGGCATCAAAGATGCCTACGAGACCGGGCGTGGCCGTGTGCGCGTGCAGGCGCGCGCACACATCGAGCCGCTCACGCATGGCAAGGAGGCGATTGTGGTCACCGAGCTGCCCTTCATGGTCAAGAAGGGCGGTGAAGGCAACTTGATGACGAAGATCGCAGAACTCGTCAACGACAAACGCATCCCCGAGATCTCCGATCTGATCGACCAGTCCGATAAGCGCGGCATGCGTCTCGTGATCGAGCTCAAGCGTGACGCGATCCCCAAGGTGGTGCTCAACAAGCTCTACAAGCACACCTCGATGCAGACAACCTTCGGCGTGAACATGGTCGCGCTCGTCGACAACGTGCCCAAGACGCTGAACCTGCGCGAGGTGATCCACCACTACGTCACGCACCAGCGCGAGGTGATCGTACGCCGCACCAAGCACGAGCTCTCCGAGAAGGAGGCGCGCGCGCACATCCTCGAGGGCCTGCTGACCGCGCTCGAGCATCTCGACGCGATCATCGAGCTGATTCGTGCCTCGCGCGACCGCGACGCTGCCCGCGAACAGCTGATCGCGCGCTTCGAGCTAAGCCCGATTCAAGCTACCGCGATCCTCGATCTGCGCCTCTCCCAGCTCACCGCGCTCGAGGCGGACAGCATCAAACAAGAGCACGCCGATGTCTCTGAGCGAATCGCCGAGCTGCGCGCGATCCTCGGCGAGGAGTCACGCGTGCTCGCCGTGATCAAGGAGGAGCTAGCCGAGATCCGCGAGCGCTTCGGCGATGAGCGACGCACCGAGATCAGTCACTCCGAGGATGAGATCGACATCGAGGATCTGATCGCCGACCAGCAGATGGTGATCACGATCACGCAGACCGGCTACATCAAGTCACTGCCCCTGGCCACCTACCGCCAGCAGGCACGCGGCGGCCGTGGCGTGACGGGCATGGACATGAAGGACGGCGACTTCATCGAGCACCTCTTCGTGTGCTCCTCGCACGACTACCTGCTGTTCTTCTCCAACCGCGGCAAGGTCTACCGCTCGAAGGTCTACGAACTGCCCGAGGCTCAGCGCACCGCCAAGGGCCGCGCGCTCGTCAACATCCTGCCGCTACGCGAAGATGAGCG
This sequence comes from uncultured Solirubrobacterales bacterium, assembly GCA_963785435.1. Classification (GTDB taxonomy): domain Bacteria; phylum Actinomycetota; class Thermoleophilia; order Solirubrobacterales; family Solirubrobacteraceae; genus Palsa-744. The sequence goes on along the minus strand of CAWAVE010000005.1, from coordinate 71,385 downwards.
CATTCAGGCGGTCGTCTCCACGCGCGACTTCTCAGAGACGCAGTACCTCGTCTTCGCCACGCGCAACGGCACGATCAAGAAGACAGAGCTCGCCACCTACAACACGCCGATCAAAGCCGACGGCATCATCGCGATCAACATCCGCGACGACGACGAGCTGCTCGCCGTGCGCGCCGTCGATCCCGAGGACGAGATCATCATGGTCTCGCGTGCCGGGCTGACCGTGCGCTTCGCAGAGTCCGACGCGCGCGCGATGGGACGTGACACCACAGGCGTCCGCGGGATGGACGTCGGCAAGGACGGGCGCGTGATCGCGATGGACGTCGCGCGCGACGACATGGACCTGCTCGTCGTCACCGAGAACGGCTATGGCAAGCGCACGCAGATCAGCCAGTACCGCAAGACCAACCGCGGCGCCAAAGGCGTCAAGACGATCGGCCTCACCGAGCAGAAGGGCAGCCTCGCTGGAGCGCTCGTGGTGCGCGACCACCAGGAGCTCGTCTTCATCAGCGTCACCGGCATGGTGCAGCGCACCGCCGCCGCGGGCATCTCCCAGCAGGGTCGCTCGGCGACCGGTGTGCGCGTGATGAACCTCAAGGATGACGACGCTGTGAGCGCCGTCGCGCTCGTCGTGGACACCGGCGAGGAGAGCGCCCTGCCGGAGGCCCCCGAGGCCACGCAGCCGCCTGAGGAAGACCCCGCAGCTCCTGCTGCGGAGTAGTCCCCTCCAGCGCCGCTCGGACTACTGGTCGCGGCCGCATAGAAGCCGCCCGACCTCCCCCAAACCGTCCAATAACGCCCTCCCACGCTCAGATAGCGGTGGTGCTGATCCGACAGAGAAGGCGTGAACCGCCCGGCACAGCTCATCGCCACGGCAGCCATTTGCGCCTCACTCGGCGCCGCCACAGGCCTCTCCGCATCGTCCTCTGCGCTCGCTGTGAAGCCCAGCGCAACCGCTGCGCATGCGCGACCAAAGCCGCGTCGTGCAGCGCGGGTCAGACACGGTGGTTGCCGCTCAGCCGCACGCACCAACAAGCACGCGCGTCACGGCGTCTGCCGGGCGCTCGTGCGCAAGCTGCGCACCGAGTTGCGTGCGCACGCACGGCCAAACGCCACCACGCCAACGCCACCGCATACCGTCACCGAATCGAGCTCCGCCAGCCACCCCAGCGACGCCTCGCTGCATGACGCCGCCGCCGTGGCCGCCGCGCTTGCGACCCCCTGCGCGGACACCGAACTCACTCCCGAAGCCGGCAACCTCGCCCGCATCCGCGCAGCGCTCCTCTGTCTGGTCAACCGCGAGCGTGCGGAGCACAACGAGAACCCCCTGCGCCTCAACGCGCAGCTCGAAGAAGCCGCCGAAGGGCACTGCAGCGAACTGATCGCCGATGACTACTTTGCGCACGTCTCCCCCAGCGGCGAGACGCCCGTCGACCGGATCCGCGGCACGGGCTACATACCCGGACCCTCCGTTGGCTACGTGCTCGGCGAGAACCTCGCCTGGGGCACCTACGATCTAGCCACGCCGCAGGCGATCGTTGCGGCCTGGATCGCCTCGCCCGGCCACCTTGCAAACATCCTCGAAGCCAAGTACACAGAAACCGGACTTGGCATCACCGCCGCCGTACCTGCCTCACTGGCCAACGGCGCCCCCGGCGGCACCTACGCGCAAGAGTTCGGCGTCATCATCCACTGAGCACTCCCCACGCGAATCCTCGCCCGTCATCTGCTTTCGCTACCCTGGCTTGACCAGAGAAAGGAGGTGGTCCAAACGTTGACTGACATGCCTTGCGGGACCCTGGAGGTGACCGGCCGCTAGGTCGGGAGGCTGGTCCGCTTAGCGGAATCCAACCCGGGACACCCCGAGACGACCGCCGGTCTGGTCCCTCCGGCTCTTTACACGTCGCACTCGGTTTATCCAGTCATAAGCAGCACCGTGAAGGGCGCCCTGATCAGGCGCCCTTCACGTGTTCTAAGCAGAGCGGCTCAAGCCGCTTGCGGCAGGTACTGCAGCCACGCCGTCGGGATCGTCGGGCTCGCGACATGAATGAAGATCTCCGCGCGTGGCGTGCGCGGGACCCGCCGCGGGTGCATGCCCGCCTGGCGCGGCAGCCGATCGCCCTTGCGGCGGTTGCAAGGCGCGCAGGAGGCAACGATGTTCTCCCAGTTGGAGCCACCACCCTTCGAGCGCGGGATCACATGATCGACGGTCAAGTTCGAGCGCGAGCCGCAGTATTGGCAGGTCCAGCTGTCACGCGCGAAGACCGCGCGCCTCGTGATCTTGCGCCGGTGCGCATCGCGGGGGACGTTCACGTAGCTCACCAGGCGGATCACGACCGGCCGTGCCAGCGTGGCGCTCTCGGAGTGCAGCTCCCAGCGGCTGCGCTCCAGCAACTCCGCCTTTTCCTTCAAGAGCAGCACGACCGCTCGGCGCACCGTGCAGACGTTGATCGGCTCGAACGTTGCATTCAAAACGAGCACCCGGCCGCCCATCGCCCCACGGGGCGATGACTCAGGTCCGTGCCGCTGGTGCTCTGAGGGCGGCACGGACCCCACCGGCTCTGGTGGGACTGTGCTCTCCATGTTCAGCGCCGAGTGTAGCGGGGGAGCACCCTTTGCGTGCGCCATACGCCTCATCGCTCCCTAGCTCTCTCCTGCCACCTCGCCAGGCGCCGCGCGGTAGGAGCCGAGCACACGGACCTCCTCACAGAGCTCGCGCATCCCCTGGATCGCGTCCGCCACTCGCTCCTCGCCGACCTCGCCGCTCAGGTCCGCGAAGAACATGTAGCTGCCGAGCCGCTCACGACGTGGGCGGGACTCGATCTTGGTGAGGTTGATGGCACGCCGCGCGATCGCGTCGAGGCATTGCACGAGCCAGCCCGGTTCCTTCGCGCCGAGCCCCCAGAAAACGAGCGAGGTCTTCCACTCGCTCCCCTGCTCGCGGCGCATGCGCAGATGCTCATGCTCCCCCGCGCGGGCCAGCCATACGAAGCGCGTCTCGTTGTTCTCGTCGTCCTCCACATCTGAGCGGATCACCGTGCCCCCGTAGATCTGCGCCGCGAGCGGCGTACCGATCGCGCTCGCACCGCGCACACCACCGGCGAGCACCGCGCGCACTGCCTCGGCGGTTGATGTTGCGGGCAACACGCGCGCGGCGGCGAGCTCTCCGCGCAGCAGACGCGTGCACTGGCCAGGCACCTGCGGGTGGGTGATCACCGTCTCGATCTCCTCCAGCGCCAGCATCTCGGCGGCGATCAGCGCATGGCGTACACGCAGCACCGCCTCACCTACGATCACCAGATCCCCGGGATCGCCTGCAAGCTCGTCGAGCGTGACGCTGATCGAGCCCTCCAGCGAGTTCTCGATCGGGACGATCGCCCAGCGCACCAAGCCGTCTCGTAGCGCCGTGATCGTGTCGTAGATCGTCGCCAGCGGAACCGGCTCGACCGTGTCCGTCTGCACGCTTGCCAGCAACGCCTCCTCGCTGAAAGTGCCCTCTGGTCCGAGATAGCCGACCCGCGCCGGCGCGCGCTGCGCCTCAGGCGTCTCGCTCATCCTGCTCCGCTCGGCCCTCGCCGCTGAGCGCGCGACTCACCGCGTCGGCCTCCTCCGGTGAGAGCTCCAGTTCACCGCGACCACCGCGCACCTGCTTGCCGTACACGCGCGCCTGATCGCGGTGATGGATACACGAGAGCACGATGCCTGACTGATCCTCATCGAGAAGCGCGATCGACATCGACTGCCGGCCGGAAAGCTCGTTGTAGGCGTCGTAGCGCACAAGCGCGTGGTGCGAGATCGCTCCGCGCAGCCCCGCCTCCACGCCGCCAAGCCGCGCGTCCAGGCGCCCAGCGGTCTCATCGACCTGCTCCTGCAACGCTTCGAAGGCCGCTTGCATAGCGGCCGCATGTGCCACCAAGTCCTGTGCGCCGCTGGTGCCGAGCACCGTGCGCTGGGCGCTACGCAGACGTCGCAGTCGCAGGCTGAGCAGCGCGCAACCAAGGAGCGCCGCAAGCGCCACCGCAGCTGCGCCGAGCGCGATGATCCCTTGCGTATTGGTGATGGTGGCAGCCATCCTCACAAGTTAGCCGCTGGCCCAGCCGACCGGCGCATCCTCGCTTTGGCTGCTCTCCGGCGGCGCTAGGCGCCGAAGATCACGAGGAAGGTGTTCTTGTTGTTTTCGAGGTCGTTCTCGCCGGGCACGCCCTCGATGTTGACCTGCACCTTCGCTGCGGCGCCTAGCGGGATGCCCGTGACGGGAATTTCGACGTTCAGGCTCTTGCCTGCTTCGGTCTTTTCGATCACGTGTGACGCCTTGTACTGTTTGCCTCCCGCCGTCACCACGATGTCGACCTTGACGTTCGTCTCGGTGAATTCACCGGAGTTTTCGACCTGCACTGTAAAGGTGGGGTTGCCGCCGCCGCTCACGTGGTTGATCGTCGGTTCTGGTGCGAGCGTGTTGGTGGCGACGCTCACCGCCTTCAGCGCGCTGCCGTGGTTCCCCGTGACCGCCTGACCGGTCGTCGAGGAGCCTGCCGTCTGCCCAGTGAGGCGCGAGAAAGTGGTGTTGGGGTCGAGCCAGCCGATGTTCGCGAGGAAACGCGTGGGCGTCGTGCTCAGACCCTTGATCCCCGTCGAGGAGAGCGTTTGTGCGACTAGCGGCGCGACGCGCTGTGAGTAGATCACATCAGAGGCGAGGAAGATCTCCATGTCGCCCGCAAGTTCGGTGCTCGCCTGCTTGCTTTTCGCGCCCAATGCGATGCGCGCAACCGTCGCAACCTTCGCCATGCCTTCTTCGCGAAGACGGAACACGAGCAGCAGCGCGCGCTGGGCGCCTACCATTTCGCCCGGAACCTTGAGCCCGGCCACTCGTTCGGCGAGTTTGCGCGACGCCACGCCGAGCTGGTCGATCTGCACCTCCACGTCGAGCGCCGACTTGCCGCTGGCGCCCGCGAGGGCGCTGAACAGCGGCTTTGAGACCTGCGCGTCCGATTCTGAGGCGAGTTGGCTGACTTCGCGGTTGTAGTCCTTCAGCGACTGCTGCTTTTGGCTTTTCAAACAGCCGTTGATCACGAGCACGATGATCACGATGAACACCAGCGCGACGCCTGCCGCGATACGCCGGCGCACCATCAGCGTGTGCTGGTCAAGCCCCGACGCGTGCCCCGCCGCCTGTGGGCGTCGCGGGCGTGGCTGAGCCGTGCGAGCGGCCGGCCGTGCGGCTGTCTCCTCCTCGCCATCGTCAAAGAACGACAAAGTCAACCGCCTCGTTTGCAGGGACTTCCCGGAAAAAGCCAGTATGACTGCAGGCATCCTTCCTGACGAGCCTGCAAGTTCTCGGTCAGAGCGCCTTTTCCTGCCTCTGCGAGCAGGGGCACAGGCCACGGGCGGCGAACGCGGCATCCGGTGGAGTCTCCTCACACGCTTGTCCAAGAGAGCCCGCGGGGCTACGAGCGCACGCGGCGGATCTCGCGCAGTCCGCCGCCGCCGCCCGACGCAACGCTCAGCGCAGGAGAGCTCGTGCTCGACCGCTACCGCCTGCTCGAGCGCCTCGGCGCGGGCGGCTTCGGCGTGGTCTGGAGCGCTCGCGATGAGCTCTTGCACCGCGAGGTCGCCCTCAAGCAGATCCTGATTGCGCCCGACGGCGACAGCGAGCGCGCCACGCGTGAGGCGCTGGCCGCGGCACGCCTTGCGCACCCCGCGATCGTGGCTCTTTATGAGGCGTGTGTCGTCGAGCACGCCTGCTACCTGATATCCGAGCTGATCGACGGCGAGACGCTCGCACGGCTGATCGCAGACGGCGAGCTCGAGGATCGCGAGCTGCTGGAGATCGGTCTGGCGCTCGTCTCGGCGCTCGCCCACGCTCACGCCCGCGGCGTCATCCACCGCGACATCAAGCCCCAAAACGTGCTGATCCCAAGACGCGTCGGAGAGCAGGGAGCAGCCGCCAAGCTCACCGACTTCGGCGGTGCGAGCCTCGTCGGCGAGGATGGACTCACGCGCACAGGTGACGTGCTCGGCACGCTCGCCTACATGGCGCCCGAGCAGTCCGAGGGCGAAGACGTCGGCGTCGAGGCCGACATCTATGCGCTCGCGCTCGTGCTCTATGAGGCTTTCAGCGGCCTCAATCCTGTGCGTGGAGCGACGCCAGCGGCAACCGCGCGGCGCATCGGCGGCGAGCTTGACTCGCTGCGTACCCACCGCCGGGACCTACCCCGAAACCTCACCGATGTGCTCGATGACGCGCTCGCGCCTGCGCCCGAGGACCGTGGCTCGCTCGAGGATCTCCATCACGCGCTCGATGACGCGCTCGCGGAAACGCCGCAGCCAACGCGCAATCTTCGCGGCGCCCGTGAGCGTCGCACGCGAGCCAACGCACAGGACCTTCCGAGGCGCGAGGCCACGCCGCGCACGCTCCTAGCCAAATCACAACGCCTTCCGCGCATGGCGCCAAGCGCATTCGCCGCGCCGGAGCTTGGCGAGAACGCCGAGGTGGCGCTGGGCGAAGCGCGCCGGCGGCTGGCGCTGCCCCGCGCCATCTGGCTCGCGGCGCTCGTGGGGCTTATCGGCTGGGAGGTGGCAGCCGGGCGCGCCGGCGTCGCGTTGCTCGCGCTCGCTGCGCTTGTGCCCGTGCTCGTTTTGGGCGTCGAGCGGCGTCGTCTCGGCATCGGCTGGCTCGCCGCCCTGCTCGCGCCGCTCCTCGGCCTCGTGGGCCTCGCCGGCGCCTTTCCCGCGCTCGCCGGGCAGGCCACGCGCTGGCGCGAGCGCGCCCTGCTGGGCGCGCTCGGCTACTGGTGGCTCGCGCTCGCAGAGCCGCTGCTCGCCCGACACCTGTGGCTCGGTCCCGCAGCCCAGACCCCCCCTCGTGGCGCCTGGGAGGGCGCGATCGGCCTCACCGCCACCCACGTGATCGGACCTCTGCTCACGCTCGGCTTGCTGCTCGGCGCTTTGTTGTGGGCCGCTGCCGCCGTCGTCCTGCCGTGGCTCGTGCGTGGTCGCAGTGCTTTGGCGGACCTTGCTGGCGCTGTGCTGTGGAGCGTCGGCGTCCTGCTCGCCGCGCCCTTCCTCGACGGGGGGCTCGCGGGCAACACCACACAGCTCGCTGCGCGCGGCGCGCTGCTCGGCGCCATCTTCGGCGCGTTGCTGGCGGTCGCCGCGCGGGCTCTGCGCGGGCCCGTCTGACGTAGCATGGCTCAAGGCCGCCGGCTGCTCCCCACTCGATCGGCCTAGCCCCCGCCTGATGAACCTTTTCAAGAGCGTCGAGACCACGATCGCCAACCTCGTCGAGGGGACCTTCGGCCGCGTTTTCCGCTCGGAGGTCCGCCCGATGGAGCTGGCCCGCAAGCTCACCCGCGAGATGGACGCTCACCGCACGGTGTCCGTCTCGCGCATCTACGTGCCCAACGAGTACTCCGTCTGGCTCTCCCCCGAGGATCGTGCCCGCTACGACGGCGTTGAGCACGAGGTGATCGAAGAACTCTGTGCCTACCTGCTCGAGCACGCGCGCCGCGAGAACCTGATCATGGCTTCACCACCACATATCGACTTCCAGACCGACGAGCGCCTCGCGCTCGGTGAGTTCGGCATCCAGGCACGGCTGATCCGCGCCGAGGAGCACGCCGCCGAGGAGCATCCTGCGGAGGTGCATGGACAGACGATGATCTACAGCACCTCGGCACGAGTGGGCGGCCCCGTGGAGGAGGCCCAGTCGCGCCGCCGCGCCCAGCGCGCGCTGCTCGTGGTCGGCTCGCGGCGTCTGCTGATCCCGCCTGACGGCGGGGTGGTGGGACGCAGTCGCGACTGCGAGGTCGTGCTCGAAGACGCCGGCATCTCGCGGCGCCACGCGGAGCTGCGCCCACACGGCGAGGGCTGGACGATCGAGGACCTCGGCTCCACCAACGGCGTGTTGATCAACGGCCGCGAGATCCGCGGTGCGCAGCCGCTACACAGCGGCGACCTGCTCGAGCTCGGCTCGACCACGATGAACTTCGAGCTCGGATGAACACGCTCGAACCCGTGTCCGTCGCGCTCAAGTTCGGCTTCCTGGCGGTGCTCTACCTGTTCCTGCTGTGGGTAGTGCGCAGCGCCCGCCGCGATCTCCGCGGCGGCGCCGGCGTCCAACCCGGCGCGCAGCCTCAAGCGATCCCTTTGGATGCCACGGGGCTGCACTCCGCCTCGAGTCTTGGACCCGCCGGCGTCGCAGCCAGCTCGCCGCGGCTCCTCGTGGAGCGCGCCCCCGGCCACGAGGCGGGCATGATCTACGACCTCGACGGCGAGATCGTGTTGGGGCGGGGCGACCGCGCCGAGATTCGTCTTGAGGATCCCTTCGCCTCCTCGCGGCACGCGCTGATCTACGAGCAGGGCAACGCGATCGTGATCGAAGACCTCGCATCCACCAATGGGACCTATCTCAACGAGGAGCTCCTGCAGACACCACGACCGCTGCACCCAGGCGATCGCGTACGCATCGGCGACAGCGAATTCTCCTTCGAGGCCGGCTGAGTGCTGCGCGTCGCCGAGCACTACGCCGGGACCGACACCGGACGCCAGCGCCGCGCCAACGAGGATTCGCTGCTCGCACGCTCGCCGCTGTTCGTCGTCGCCGACGGGATGGGCGGCGCGCAGGCCGGCGAGGTCGCCTCGCGGATCGCTGTCGAGTCCTTCCAGCTCGGCCTGGCCGAGGAGCTCGCGCCGGAGCTCGCGCTCGCCGAGCGCGCGCATGAGGCCAACGCGCGAATCCATGAGCTCTCGCACACCAACGCCGAGCAAGCCGGCATGGGCACCACGCTCACCGCCGTCTACGTCGGCGAGCAGGACATCGCGATCGCCCACGTGGGTGACTCGCGCGCCTACTGCCTACGCGACCAGGAACTCCTGCGCCTGACCGACGACCACTCGCTGGTCGATGAGCTGATGCGCCAAGGACGGCTCACGCCCGAGGAAGCGATCGAGCATCCGCAACGCTCGGTGATCACCCGTGCGCTTGGGCCCGAGGGCACGGTCGAAGTCGACACGCGCTCCTTTCAGGCGCGCGCGGGGGATGTCTACCTGCTCTGTAGCGACGGCCTCACCACGATGCTCCCCGAGCAGCAGATCGCCGAGCTTCTGCTCTCCTACTCCACCCTGCGCGACGCGGGCGAGGCGCTGATCGCAGCCGCCAACGAGGCCGGCGGGCGCGACAACATCACGGTGTTGCTGATGCGCCTCGAGGAGGTGCTGCCGGGCGGTGCGCTGCACAGCGAAGCACCCCACGGCGGGGATCACGCGACGCTCACCGACATGGCTGCGGTGGTCCCGCCCCCGCAGTCGAGCGAGGCGCGTGTGCCGCGCAACCCGCGCGCCGGCGGCGAGGAGGGACCCTCGCCACAGGCGCCCGCGCGCCGCCGCCGCATGCGCCGTTTGGGTGCGCTCGCCGTCACGTTTGCCGTCACGGGCGTGCTCGCCGCCGCCGCTTACCTGGCGCTGCAGCGCGTGTACTTCGTCGGCACCAACGACCGTGGTCTCGTGACGCTGTTTCGTGGTCTGCCCGTGCGCCTGCCCGGCAACATCGCGCTCTACAGCGGCGAGTACGTCTCCGGTGTGAGCGCCGCCACGCTGACGCCGCAGCGCCGCCGCACGCTGCTCGACCATTCGCTGCGCTCCGAAGGCGATGGCGCCTCGCTGATCCGCAGCCTCGAACTGGGGCAGCTCGAATGAGGCGCTCGTGAACCGCCCGATCCTACGTCTCTACGGCTTCGTCGTGCTGCTGTTCGTGCTGCTCGTCGCGTTCACCTCGCGCTGGACCGTCTTCGAAGCCTCCTCGCTGCGCGCCAACAGGTTCAACGCGCGGCCCCTGCTCGAGCAGGAGCGGATCGCCCGGGGAGCGATCGTGGCGGCTAACGGCACGGTGCTCGCACGCAGCGTCAGGCGGCCGGGCGGGATCTTCGAACGGACCTACCCCGTCGGCGGCGAGTTCGCACAGGCGATCGGCTACTACTTCACGACGCTCGGCAGCACCGGTCTCGAGCGATTCCGCAACTCGCAGCTCAGCGGGCAGAGTGTGGGCAACCTGCAGAGCGTGCTCGACCAGCTGCAGGGCAAGAAGCAGCGCGGTGAGAAGGTCGTCACATCGCTCGATCCCCGCGCCCAGCAGGTCGCAAACGCCGCGCTCACCGAACACAAAGGCGCGGTCGTCGCGCTCGACCCTCGCAGCGGCGCCGTCACCGTGATGGCCTCAAGCCCCGGCTATGACCCCAACTCGCTACGCTCCACCGCCAGCGCCGCGAGCATCAAAAGCGACCCCTCGGGCCGCCTGATCAACCGCGCCCTGCAGTTTGGCTACGCGCCGGGCTCGACCTTCAAGGTCGTGACCGCCACCGCCGCGATCGACTCCGGTGCCTACACTCGCGAATCGCGCGTCAGCGGCCGCAACAACATCCCGATCTCGGGCGTGGCGCTGCAGAACGACGCCAACGAGAGCCTCGGGCAGATCACGCTCACCGAAGCGCTCGCCAAATCCGTCAACACGGTTTGGGCGCAGGTCGCAGAGCACCTCGGCAAGAGCACGATCGCACGCTACATGCAGCGCTTTGGCTTCGACCACAAGCCGCAGCTCGACTATCCCGCCAACGAAATGTCGAGCAGTGGCGAGTATCGAGGTGGACGGCTGCTATCGCCAACGAGCACCTACGTCGACGTCGGGCGCATGGGGATCGGCCAAGACAAACTCAACGTCACGGCGCTGCAGATGAGCGAGGTCGCCGCCGCCGTTGCGAACCACGGACGCCTGATGGCGCCGCACATGACGAGCCGCATCGTCGATGCCGAAGGGCGCACCGTGCAACGCGTCGAACCACGCCTGCAGGCGACCGTGATGAAGCCCTCGACGGCCTCTGCGGTGACCACCATGATGGAAGCCGTCGTCAACGAAGGCACCGGTACACCCGCGCAGATCCCGGGCGTGCAGGTGGCGGGCAAGACCGGCACCGCGGAAACGCAGATCGCTAACAAGCTCAACAACGTCTGGTTCATCGCCTTCGCGCCCGCGAGCGCGCCGCGCGTGGCGATCGCCGTGACGCTGCAAAAAGTTCCTGGTCAAGGCGCCGCCTTCGCTGCGCCGATCGCCAAGGCCGTGATCGAAAGGCTGCTCCATGATTGAGCCTGAGACGATCATCGACGGGCGCTACCGCGTGATCTCGCGCTTGGGCTCCGGCGGCATGGCGGACGTCTACCTCGCTCAAGACCAGCTGCTCGGCCGCGAGATGGCCGTCAAGGTCCTGCACCACCACTTCGCCGAAGATCACGAGTTCGTCGAGCGCTTCCGCCGCGAGGCCTCCAGCGCAGCGGCGCTTTCGCACCCGAACATCGTCGGCATCTTCGATCGCGGCGAGTGGAACGGCACCTACTACATCGCGATGGAGTACGTGGCCGGGCGTTCGCTGAAGGCGATCGTGCGCGAGGAGGGGCCGCTGCAGGCCGCTGCCGCGATCGACATCGTCGTGCAGATCCTGCGCGCCGCGCGCTTCGCGCACCGTCGCGGCGTGATCCACCGCGACTTGAAGCCTCACAACGTGATCCTCGACGAGGAGGGACGCGCGCGCGTGACCGACTTCGGCATCGCGCGCGCCGGCGCCTCAGACATGACGATGACGGGCTCGATCATGGGCACCGCTCAGTACCTCTCGCCCGAGCAGGCGCAGGGCTACACCGTCAGCGGCGCCTCGGATCTGTACTCGATCGGCGTGATTCTCTACGAGCTGCTCACCGGCGTCGTCCCCTTCGAGGGCGAGACCGCGGTCGCGATCGCCTTCAAGCAGGTATCCGCCTCGCCGCGTCCGCCGAGCGAGCTCAACCCGGGCATCCCGCACTCGCTCGATGCCGTCGTGCTGCGCGCGCTCGCCAAGGACCCGGCGGAGCGCTTCGCCGACGCCGACGCGCTGATCACCGCCCTGCAGCAAGAGCGTGAGGCGCTGTCCCCGCCCGGAAGCCCCACGAGCCCCTACGACGGGCACCACACCTCCGAGCACCATCCCCATGCCGCCGCGGGAGCGCTGCTGCTGGCGCCTGCCGCGCTCGCCGGGGAGTACGCTCCCGAGGAGCCCGCAGAGCGCGGACGCCGCGCGCTTTGGTGGACGCTCGCGCTTTTGGCGCTCGCCGGCATAGCGGTGCTCGTGCTCGTGCTCGCGCAACCTGCCAAGACGGTCACCGTGCCAAGCGTCGGCGGGCTGAGCGAACAGGCGGCCGGCTCCGCGCTGCGCCGCGCGGGCCTTGATCCCGTGCCCTCGCTTGCTGCCAGCTCCACCGTGCCGACGGGCCTTGTGATCAGCCAGGCGCCCGCCGCGGGACGCCGCGTCGAAAAAGGCTCGCGCGTAAACGTCGTGATCTCGCGGGGTCCCGCCACGACAGCGTTGATCAGCGTCACGGGGATGAGCTTGCGCGAAGCGAGCGCCAAGTTGACGCAAGCGGGATTCAAGACGGCAAGCAAACGACAGCCGAGCTCGACCGTCGCGGCAGGGCGTGTGATCAGCAGCGAACCCTCCGCCGGCAGCGAGGTGCAGGTCGGCTCCACGATCACGCTGACCGTCTCCAGCGGACCCGCGCCGGTGCGCGTGCCCGACGTGATCGGGCAGTCACAAAGCGCTGCCGAAGCGACGCTCACAAATGCCGAACTGGGGCTCGGCACCGTCACGCAGCGCACCTCCACGACACAGCAGCCCGGCACCGTGCTCGCGCAGTCGCCGGGCACCGGCAGCGCGCTGCACGCCGGCGACAAGGTCAACCTGGTGGTCGCGCAGGCACCGAAGGAAACCGCGATCCCCAACGTCGTCGGCCAGGACGCGACCGCCGCCGCCGCGACGCTCGGCCAGGCCGGCTTCACGCCGAAGACAAAAACCGAAACGGTCAGCGAACAGACGCAGGTCGGGATCGTGCTCTCACAAAACCCCGCCGCCGGTACCAACGCCCGCAAGGGCGCGACCGTGAAGCTGACCGTGGGCGTGCTCGGTACACCGACGACGCCCACCACACCCACGACCACGCCTACCACCACCACGCCGCCGCCTGTCACGCCGCCCACAGGAGCGGGCTGAGATGCACGCCGGGCCCGAGCGGCTGGAGGTCGTGGTGCTCGCCGGCGGGCGCTCGTCCGAGCACGAGGTCTCGCTCGCCTCCGGCGCGGCCGTCCGCGCGGGGCTGCTCGAGGCGGGCCACCGGGTGATCGCCGTGAAGATCGGACGCGACGGTCGCTGGCGCCGCGACGGGGAGACGCTGAGCGTGACGCCCGGCGGCGGGCTGCTCGGCGCCGATGTGGTCTTCCCCGTGCTGCATGGCCCCTACGGCGAGGACGGCGTCGTGCAGGGACTGCTCGAGATGCTCGACGTGCCCTACGCCGGCGCGGGCGTCACCGCCTCGGCGCTCTGCCTCAACAAGGTTCTCTTCAAGCAGCTCGCCACGACGCTCGCGATCCCGCAGGTCGATTACCGCGGCGTGCGCGCGCGGCGCTTTGCGCAGGCGCGCGCGGAGGTGCTCGCCGAGCTCGCCGAGCTCGAGCTGCCCGTGTTCGTCAAGCCTGCGCACCTCGGCTCCTCCGTTGGCATCGTGAAGGTCAGCGAGGCAGGCGAGCTCGCCGCGGCCCTGGAGAGCGCTTTCGCCCACGACGGCCTCGTGATCGTCGAGGCGCTCGGGAGGGGCGTGGAGGTCGAGTGCGCGGTGCTGGAGTTGCCTGCGGACGCCGCTGGTGAGGGTGCGATCGCCTCCGAGCCGGGCGAGATCCTGCTCGCGGATGGCTGGTATGACTACGCCGCCAAGTACACACCCGGCGGCATGGATCTGCGTATCCCCGCGGGCATCTCAGCGCGCGCGAGAGAGCGTGTCCGCGAGCTCGCCGTGCAGAGCTTTCTCGGCAGCGGCTGCGAGGGCCTCGCGCGCGTCGACTTCTTCGTCGACGGCGAGCAGGTGCTCGTCAACGAGCTCAACACGATGCCAGGCTTCACACCCACGAGCGTCTACGCCAAGCTGATGGAGGCATCGGAGGTGCCCTACCCGCAGCTGCTCGAGCGCCTCTGCCGCCTCGGCCTCGAACGCCACGCTGTGAGCGCGGCGCGCCTGCACTGATCCGCTTATCTGAACAGCGTGAGCTCCGCGATCGTCGCCGACTGCTTGCCGGGGGGAAGCGCAGTCATCCACATCAGGTAGTAGCGGTGGCGTGCGCCGTTCAGGCGCAGCGGGATGTGTTCGCCTGAGCGCACGTGCGCGCTCGTGGCGACGGGACCTTCCCAACCGCGTTCGCTGAGCGGCTTGGAGGTGCCGTAGGTGTTGGAGTTCACGATGTGGTTGGCCACGTAGACCTGCACAGCAAAACCTGGCGTCGGTGTTTGGATCGCGATCGCCCGTCCCGCCACGCTCGGTGCAGCGTCGAGATAGACGCCGAGCCCCACGCCCCCGGCCTTCTTGAGCGTCCCTTCGTAGTACTGCTCTGTGCTCCACGTCGTGTTCGGGTCGTTATCAACGAGGTTGTCGATCTGGTCGCGATTTTCCGGGCCGGTGCCAAACGGGTTGTAGCCGTGCGCGGCGTTCTGGCTCAACGGCACCTGTTCGAGGCCTGCGCGCTTGGTCAGATCAGCCGCAGTGCCGGTGCCGCGGTGGGTCTGTTCGGCCGCCAAGAACAGCACGAGCGCAGCGATCACCACCACCAGCGCGAGCGAGGCGATCCAGCGCGCCGGGTGGCGCATCCGCCACGGTAGGCGCCTGCGCGCGCGCCCCGATAGCGAACGCAACACGGTCGTCGCCTCGCCAGTGGCCTGGCCGCTGCGCGAGGCCTCCAGTGCCAGCACCTCCTCGAGCGCCGCCACCATGCTCTGCGCGTCGGGGTAGCGCCGTGAGAGGTCCTTCGCGACCGCGCGGTCGACCACCGCCGCTGTCGCGGCGGAGAGCGCTGGACGCTTCAGCTGCACGTCGGGGATCTCCTCGCGTACGTGCTTCATCGCGACCGCCACAGGCGTCTCGCCGCTGAAGGGGACCTCGCCGGTGAGCATCTCGTAGAGCACCACGCCGAGCGAGTACAGATCGGACTGGCCTGTGACGGCCTCGCCGAGCGCCTGCTCAGGGGAGACGTAGTCGGTCGTGCCGAGCACGCGCCCGACCATCGTCAAGCCTTCCTCGGTGAGCGTGCGAGCAATCCCGAAGTCCGTGATCTTCGCTGCGCCTTCGCCGCTGATCAGCACGTTGTGAGGCTTTACGTCGCGGTGCACGATCTGGCGCTCGTGCGCCGCGCCGAGCGCGCGCGCGATCTCGATCGCATACGCGAGCGCCTGTGCGATCTCGAGCGGAGCTTCGCGGCGGATCACGTCCTTGAGCGTCTCGCCGTCGACGAACTCGAGCACGATGTAGGGGGTGCCCACCTCTCCCTGACCGAGCTCTCCGGAGGGCTCCTCGCCGGCGTCGATCACGGTCACCACGTTGGGGTGATTCAGCTGCGCTACCGAACGCGCCTCGCGGCGGAAGCGCTCGAGCTGGTCGGAGTCGGTGGCGATCTCGCGGTGCATCAGCTTGATCGCCACAGGGCGCTCGAGCACCGTGTCGAAGGCGCGGTAGACGCTCGACATGCCACCGCGACCGATCTCTGCCTCGATCCGGTAGCGCCCCGCGATCAGCGTGCCGATGATGCTCATCCGGATCTAGCGCTCGCGCCGTCCGTGGGCCAAGACGAGCAACGCGAGCAGGCTGCGATAGATCGCATATGGCGCGAGCGTCCGTCCCGCAAGGCGCCCGCCGCGCAAAGCGCGCGCGCTCGCAAGCGTGGACAGGAAGGCGCTCACGGCCCCGGCCGCAAGCGGCGCGCGCGCGGGCTCTGTCACGCCGCCGCGTATCAGCCGCGCCCCCTTCAGCGCTACTGCGGCGAAGATCACGGGCAGCCCCGTCTGCCAGGAGAGGCTCTGCGCGGGGCCGCGCCCAAAACCGCGAGCTCGCGCAGCGGTCAGGGTCGCGCCGTGGCGCGAGACGCCGGGGATCAGCGCCGCCGCCTGGGCGAGGCCGAGCGCCAGCGCATCGAGGGCGCCCGCATCTGCAAGGTTTCGACCGTTCCCATCAGCCCGATCCGCGAGCACCATCGCCACTGCGCCGAGCACGAGACCCGCGGCGATCGAGTCCGGTGTGCCCAGGCGCCGCTCGATCGACTCGCGCAGCAAAAAGCCGGCGAGCGCAGCGGGTGCTAGCGCGAGTGTCAAAAAGGCCACCTCGCGAGCGCCATCCGGGCAGAGCTCCTCGCGCAGCTCGAGCGCGAGCGCGAGTGCGGTGCCCGCGTGCAGCGCGACCTCGAAGGACTTGCGCAGCTCACCGTCGAGCTCGGCATAGCGCCAGCCCGCCAGCCAGGGAACCAGCGTGGTGTGCGCCGAGGATGAGACCGGCAAGAGCTCCGCCGGGCCTTGCACCAGCCCGAGCGTCACCGCGTGGCCCAGCGCCAACCCCGGCTCAGGCTGCGGCATCGCTCGCCGGCTCGCGGCGGCCCCGCCGCCGGCGCACGACGACATACGCGAGCCCGACCACAACCAGCGCGACGATCGCGTAGTCGACGTACTCGAAGCTCTTGCGCGCGCTCGTCCATTCGTGACCGACCGCTTCGCCGGCGAGCGCGAGCCCGAGCACCCACGGAATGCAGCCGAGCAGCGTCAGCACCGTGAAGCGCATGAACGGCATCCGCGCCACGCCCGCGGGCAGCGAGATGAACGTGCGAATGATCGGCAGCACGCGGCTGACGAGGATCGCCGGAGCCCCATAGCGCGCGAACCAGCGATCCGCCCAGGCAATGTGGCTCGGCTTGATGTGCAGCCAGTGACCGTGCTTTTCGATCAGCTCCAGACGGCCCGCGCGCCCGACGCCGTAGGCGATCCACGAGCCGACGAGGTTGCCGAGCACGCCGGCCGCGACGATGCCGAGCAGCGTCAGGTGGTGGTGGGTGGTGCTCTGGCCGGGGTCGGCCACGGCAAAACCGGCGAACAGCATCGTCGCCTCGGAGGGAATCGGGATGCAGGCGCTCTCAGCGACCATCAACACGAACACCGCCGGTAGACCCGCGTCGCGCACGAAGTGCCAGGCGAGGTTGACGAGCGACTCTGAGACCGACGCCAGGACGAGCATGGTCGGCAACGATACCGTGACCCGCTAGCGTCAGCGCGCAATGCGCGTCTGGATTGACCTGACGAACAGCCCGCATGTGCTGGTCATGCGCCCCCTGATCGAGGGTTTGCGTGGGCGCGGCCACGAGGTGCGCGTGACCGCGCGGAACTTCGCGCAGACGATCGAGCTGTGCGAGCGCTTTGGCATCGAGCACACCGCGATCGGGCACCATCGCGGCGGACGCCTGGCGGCGAAGGCCACCGGCCTTGCCTCGCGTTCAGCAGCGCTCGTGCGCTGGGCGCGCGCAGCCGGCGGCCCGTTCGACATCGCGCTCGGCCACGGCTCCAACGACATCAGCGTCGCCGCTGCGCTCTTGCGCATCCCCAGCTCGACGATGTTCGACTATGAGTGGGCAAGCGTCCAGCACAACGTCAACTGCCGCCTCGCGCGCGCCGTCGTGGTGCCCGACGCGATCCCGCCCGAGCGCCTCGCGCGCTACGGCGCAAGCGGCAAGATCCGTGCATATGAGGGGCTCAAGGAGGAGTACTACCTCGCGGACTTCGAGCCCGACTCGGGCGTGCTCGCGCAGCTCACGCTCGACGCTGCGCGCCCGCTTGTGGTGGTGCGCACGCCGCCGGAGGTCTCGCTCTATCACCGCTTCGAGAACGACCTGTTCGCGCAGCTGCTCGAGCGCCTGCGCCGCGCGGCGGCGGAGCTCGGTACGCAGGCCGTGGTGCTCCCCCGTGTCGCGGCCCAGCGCGCGGAGCTGCGCCGCGCGGGGGGCTTCATCGTGCCCGAGCACGCGATCGACGCGCAGTCGCTGATCGCCCACGCCGATCTCGTGATCTCCGCGGGCGGCACGATGAACCGCGAGGCGGTGGCGCTCGGCACACCCGTCTACACCACCTTCCAAGGGCGCCTCGGCGCGGTCGATGAGCGCCTGCTCGCCGAAGGTCGAATGAGAATGCTCTCAGACGTCGATCAGCTCGACCTCGGCCGTCGCGATCGCGCGAGCTCCCCCGCGCGCATCCGTCGCGACCCGCAACTGCTGATCGAGCAGTTGCTCACGCCGCTGAGCTCGCCCTGAGAGCGAGCGCCCCAACTACGCTCCAGTCGGGATAGGCCCTTACAATCACCACAATGCGCCGACGGATCCGCTCGGCGGCCCTACCCCTCCACCGTCACGCGCTGCCCCAGCTCGCAGTGGACGGGGCGCTGGTCGCGCTCGCGTACTACCTCGCCTTTCAGCTGCGCTTCGACAGCGGCCCGCGGAAACCGTACGCGGAGCTGCGCGCCGAGACGATCTGGTGGATCGCGGCCGGCAGCCTGCCACTGCTTGTGCTGGCCCGCGTATACCAGCGCCGCTGGCGCTACGCCGGGCAGCGCGACTATGAGGCGGTAGTACGCGCGATCGTCGCGATCGTGCTGCTCACGGTTGTCGCGATCGAGGTGCTGCGCCCCGTGCACAGCTACCCGCTCGTGTTCGTCGACGGCGTTTCGACGCATCACCACAACACCGTCGCCGTCGTGCTGCCCAACGGCGTGATCGTGCTGTTCGCGCTGCTTTCCCTCGTGTTCCTGGTCGGCGTGCGCGCGCTCGCGCGTAGTGCCTATGAGCGTCGTCCGCTGGCGGCCTTTCGTGGCGGGCGCAAGGGCGAGCGCACCGTGTTGATCGCCGGTGCCGGCGAGGGCGGGCGCATGGTCGTGCGCGAGATCCTGCGTAACCGCGAGCTCGGGCTGTTGCCCGTCGGCTTTCTCGACGACGATCCCGCCAAGCACCGGCTGCGAATCGACGGCGTGCGCGTGCGCGGCAGCACCGAAGGCGATTTGCGTCGCGTGCTCGACGAGACCGAACCCGACGAAGTGATCATCGCGATTCCCTCCGCCCCTGGCTCCACACGAGCGCGGATCGTGCGCGAGTGCCGTGCGCGCTCGATCCCTGTGCGCACGCTACCGACGGTCTTCGAGCTGCTGCAGACGCGCGGTGCGCTCGCGCGGCAGATGCGCGAGGTGCGCGTCGAGGATGTGCTCGGCCGCGAGCCCGTGCACATGGAGCTCGAGCGCGTCGGCGCCTACCTCGCCGGTGAGACCGTGCTCGTGACCGGCGCCGGCGGCTCGATCGGCTCGGAGCTCTGCCGTCAGATCGCGCGTGTGGAGCCACACCGCATCGTGCTGCTCGACCACGCCGAGGACAACCTCTTCTCGATTCAGCGCGAGCTCGAGGACGAGCGCCACGTGCCGCCCTCGATGCTCGCCGCGGTGCTCGCGGACTGCAAGGAGGAGGAGCGCATGCGCGAGATCTTCGCGGAGCACCGCCCGAGCATCGTCTTCCACGCTGCCGCCTACAAGCACGTCGGGCTGATGGAGGCCAACCCCGTCGAGGCCGTGCGCAACAACGCGCTCGCCACGCGTGTCGTCGCGCACGTCGCCGGGGATCACGGCGCGAGACGCTTCGTGCTCGTCTCGACCGACAAGGCCGTGAGCCCCGCAACCGTGATGGGCGCCTCCAAGGCGCTCGCCGAGTTCGCGCTGGAAGTCACCACCGCGCGCTATCCAGCCACCCACTATGCGGCGGTGCGCTTCGGCAACGTGCTCGGCTCCTCCGGCAGCGTCGTGCCGATCTTTCGCCGCCAGATTGAGCGTGGCGGCCCGGTGACCGTGACCGACGAGCGCATGACGCGCTACTTCATGACGATCCCCGAGGCGGTGCAGCTGATCATCCGCTCAGGGTCCCTCGTCGCCGGCCGCGCCGAGCGCGAAGCACCGCCGCTGGGCGTTGAGCGCCGCCGTGCGCGGCGCGGCGCGGAGGTGTTCGTGCTCGACATGGGCGAGCCCGTGCGGATCGTGGATCTCGCCCGCGCGATGATCGATCTCTCGGGGCTCGACCCCGACCGCGACATCGACGTGGAGATCGTCGGCGCGCGCCCCGGCGAGAAGCTCCACGAGGAGCTCTTCAACAGCTACGAGCGTTCGCGGCCCACCGAAGCCGAGAAGATCCTGCTCGCTGAGCGCGAGCCCCTGCCCGTCGAGGCCGTGGAGTCGATGTTCGACGAGATCCGCCTGCTCGTGCTCGAAGGCGACGCGGCCGGCCTTGCCGCCAAGGTCTCCGAGCTCTCAGCCGAGCGACGCGAGAGCTCCGCCGCCGAGACCACGCCCGAGCAGACGCCCGCTCAGCCGCCGAACGGCGCTCAGCCGCGCGCTGCTGCGCACGAGGCGCCTGCTCCCCTCGTACACTCCCCGGATTCATGACGTACTTGCCGCTCGCGCTTTCCCTCTCGAGCACGTTCACCAAGATCGGCGCCGTCGTCGCGTTCGCCGCGCTGATCGGCATCGCCGTGCTCTCGCTGCTCGTCTTCTCGCAGGCGCGGGAGATCAAGCGCCTGCGCGAGTGGGCAGGACGTGCCCCCGAGCGCGACGCCGATGCGGGCCAGCGCGTCGCCGCCGCTGCTGCAGCCCGCGTGCAACAGCAGGCCGCTCCCGCTGCGCCGCCCGCAAGGGCTGTCCCGCGTGCCGCGCCAATACACACGCGTGCGGCCGCCGCGAGCGCAGCTACTGCCACGCGTGTCACCGGTGCTCCACCCGCTCCGGGAGCGACGCCGCCCGCTGCTGCGCCGCTCGCGCCGGGCGTACCCCCGGCCGTGACACCCGCAACCCAGCCAGTGACCGCCGCCGGGACGCCGGTGCCGGCGGCTTCCTCTCCGGCTGCGCCCCAACAGCCCCAGGCTCCTGCCCAACCCGCCGCTCCCGCCGCCGGGCAGGCGCCGATCCCCTGGCAGGCGCCCGTGTCCGCGCCCGGCGCCGCCACGTCCGGCGCGCCCGCAGCCGAGCAGGCGGCGGCGCCCGCCACGCCGGTCGGCGCGCCGGCCTCGGCTGCCGGCGCCGCGCAGGGCCTGCGTCCCCCCGGTGCAGCCCCAGCCGCGCCGGGCGCCGCTGCGCCCACGGCAGCCGCGCCGCCGCCGCCGCCGCCAGCGCCACGCTCGCCAAGCCCACCTCCTGTACCGGCCACACCCCGCCGTCCGCCTGCGCCTCCTGCGCCGATCGAGTCACGCCGCGCCGGGACGCGAGCGAGCACCGTCGGCGCGGCGCCTACCGCGGGCAGCACCGCTGCAGCGCGTGCTGCAGCAGCGGAGCGTCGCCAGCGCGAGACGCCACAGCGCTCCTCGCGGCGTACCGTTGCGATCGTGCTCGGCGGCCTCGTGCTGCTCGTCGTGCTCGTCGTTGCGGCGCTCTCACTGCTGGGAGGCTCCACGAAGAACAACACCGCGACGCAGACCACGAGCACGCTCACCACTACCGGCAAAACGCACGCCGCCACCCACCATAAAGCTGCCAAAGCAGCCACCCGCCAGCAAAGGCGTGAGCGCCGCCGAAACCACGATCACGGTGCTCAACGGCACCGAAACGGCGGGCCTCGCCCATCAGGTCTCCGCCCAGCCTGCAGCAGAGCGGCTACTCGCAGGCAGCCGCTGTGGCAGGGCGCCCGGCAGGCGCCAACGAAGTCACGGTTGTGCAGTACTCAAGCGGCCACCGCGCAGAAGCGGAAGCCGTCGCGCACTCGCTCGGCGTCAGTCAGGTGCAGCCGCTGGAAGCGGGCGCCGCGACGCTGGCGGGCTCAGCAAGGGTGGTGGTGATCGTCGGCCACGACCGGGCCACGGCGGTCCCATAGCGGCCTTTCTCGATATTCCCGCGCGCTCGGTAAAGCCGCGCGAGCACGGCATCACGCACGTCATCGACAGGGGTCTCTCGATCGCCGAGGTCGACGGCCTGCTCGAGGTCGCAGGTGAGGCGGTGGACATCGTCAAGCTCGGCTGGGGTACGGCGCTGGTGACCGAGAACCTTGCGCCGAAGCTCGCGCGCTATGCCGCGTGCGGCATACCGGTGGTGCTCGGCGGCACGCTCACCGAGATCGCGATCCGCCAGGGGCGCATCGATGGCCTGATCGCCTGGTTGCGCGAGCTCGGCCTGCGTCACGTCGAGATCTCCGACGGCACGATCACGCTTGATGCGGAGGTCAAGCGCGGCTTGATCGAAAAGCTCGCGGACGAGTTCGTGGTGCTGGCGGAGGTCGGCAGCAAGGACGCGGACTTCATCATGGCCCCCTACATCTGGGTTGAGCAGATCGAACGCGACCTCGAGGCGGGCGCCTGGAAGGTGATCGCCGAGGCGCGCGAGTCCGGCACCGCCGGCATCTACCGTGCCAACGGCGAGGTGCGCATGGGGCTGATCGACGAGATCGTCGCACGCGATCGCCCCCGAGCGGCTGATCTTCGACGCGCCGCTTCAGCAGCAACAGGTGTGGCTGCTCAAGCGCTTTGGCACCGAGTGCAACGTCGGCAACATCGCGCCCGATGACGTGCTCTCGCTCGAGACGCTGCGCCTCGGCTTGCGCTCGGACACGGTCGAGCGCTTTGCGCTGGGCGGCGAGGATTGAGCGAGACCCACCTCGCGCCTGTGGGCGCCGGGAGCGGAGACCGGGGGTGGGCGCCGGGAGCCGATCCGCTCGTGCGTGTCGTGTTCGCGCTACTCGTGCTGGCCTGCCTCGGCGCGTTCTTCGTCACGCAACGCCTGAAGCACACGCCCACTCCCGTGCAGCAGTTCAAACGCACGCCGCGCTTCTCGCCCTACCCCGCCGGCCACAACAAACTCGAGCAGATCTCATTCAAGCTCGACCGCGCCGAACGCGTCACCGTGACGATCCTCGACGCCGCCACGGGCGCGACCGTCGCGACGCTCGTGGACGGCTATCCGGTGCCCCGCTACAAACAGTTCTCGCTGCGCTGGAACGGCCGCCGTGGAGCACCCCACGGCTATAGCCTCGGGCACACCTCCAGCGGTCGCGCGTTCGTCGTGCCGCACAACCGCGGCGCGCTGGCGCCGCCCGGCGATTACCGCGTGCGTGTCACGCTGCGCGGACAGGAACGCAGCGTCGAATCGCAGTGGACGTTCACGCTGGTGGGCTCGTGAGCGCAGCGCTGAGCGCAGGCGTGCTCGCGACAAAGCTGCCCAGCAGCGGCGTGCTCGCGGCGGGCGCGGCTGGTGCGGTGGTGGTGATCGCGCTGCTCGTTGCGATCATACGCCGCCACGAGCAGGCCTTCCCACTGCTCGCCGTCGCGGCGCTGCCCTTTCGCGTGCCGATCGCCACCGACGGAAAGACCGTGAACCTGCTGATCCCGCTGTATCTCGTCGTAGCCGCGGGCACGCTCGTGCAGCTGATCGCCTGGCGCTCCGGCCGCGGTCACGAGCCCGCTTCAGAAGACGGGCTCTCGCCGCGGCGGCTCTCCGCGTGGGCCACGCCGCGCGGCTTGGAAGCGCTGCTCGCGCTCGCCGTCGCGCTGTATGCACTGCAAGCGCTCTACTCCGCGGATCGCACACGCGCCGCAGAGAACGTGGTCTTCTTCTACCTGCCCTTTGGGCTGCTGTTCGTGTTGCTGGCGCGCGTGCGCTGGACGCGTGAGCTGTTGTTGCGCTGTCTGGGCGTGCTCGTCGTGCTCGCCGCGGTCTTCGCGGGGATCGGCTTCATCGAGTACGCCCGCAAGTCGCTGTTCCTCAACCCGAAGGTCGTGGCGGCGAACCAGTACGACAACTACTTCCGCGTCAACTCGCTGTTCTTCGACCCCAACATCTACGGCCGCTTCCTCGCGCTCGTGATGCTCGCGCTGAGCACCGTGGTGATGTGGAGCGCACGTCGCCGTGAGGTCCTCTACGGCGCGGCGGGCCTCGCCTGGCTGCTGCTCGCGCTGATCACGAGCTTCTCGCAGTCGAGCATCGCCGCGCTGCTGCTCGGGCTGGCCGTGCTCGCGGCATGGCGCTGGAGCCTGCGGGGCACGCTGTATGCGTCGACGGCGCTGCTCGCGCTCGCTGCCGCGATCGTGCTGCTCGCCCCCACCGGCCTGCACTTTGGGTTGAAGGGCACGAGCGGCTCCACGAGCAACGCCACGAGCGGGCGCACGAAGCTGATCTCCGGCGGCCTGGAACTGTTCGCCAAACGCCCACCGCAGGGCTTCGGCTCGGGCTCCTTTGAAACGGAGTACAAGCGCCACAGCAAGACGACGCAACGCAGAACGCGACCTCCGCTTCGCACACGATCCCGATCACCGTCGCCGCCGAGCAGGGCCTCCTCGGGCTCGTGCTCTATGTCGCGCTGGTGCTCGTGGCGCTGTTCGTGCTGTTCAGTGGCGCGGGGCGTTCACCGCCGCGCATCGCGCTCGCGGCATGCTTCGCGGCGCTGCTGCTGCACACCTGGACCTATGCGGACTTCCTCGAGGACCCGTTCACCTGGGCGCTTTTGGGCGTTGGCGTGGCGCTCGCACGCCAAGCGCCGAGCTGCGCCGCGCAGTAGCGTCTAGGCGCAGTGCTCGGCTACCTCAAGCGCCTCGTCACGACCGGCGCGGCGTACCAGTTCGGGGACATCCTCGCCAAGGCGCTGGCGCTGCTCACGCTGCCGCTCTACACGCAGCCATCTGAACCCCGAAGCCTACGGTGCGGCCGAACTGCTGCTGACGGGCGTGATCCTCTCGAGCATCCTGCTGCGCGTCGGCGTGGGCGAGGCGTTCATTCGCTTCTACTTCGACGACGAGGACACCGCACGCCGCGAGCGGATCGCGCGCACGGCCACCGCCACGGTTGCATGGACGACCACGCTTGCGGCGCTCCTGGCGCTCGCGTTCGCCGGGCCGTTGTCGCGGCTGCTGTTGAAAATCGACGATCCGCTGCTGCTCGATTGCGCGCTCCTCGGGCTGTGGGCCTTCACGAACCTGGAGATGGCCTACGCGCAGCTGCGCGTGGACGAGCGCGCCCGCGCCTACGTTTTCGCGACCGCCGCCAACGTGAGCTTGACGGTGTGCTTCACGATCGCGCTCGTCGTTTTCGCCCACCAAGGCGCGCGTGGTCTGCTGCTCGGCAACTTCGGCGCTTCGGCGCTCGTCGTGCTGGGGTTGTGGTGGGTGCTGCGCAGACGCGTCTCGCTGCGCGCGCTCTTCGATCGCCGCTCGCGCGGAGTCTGCGCGCGATGCTCCGCTTTGGGCTGCCCACCGTCCCAGCCGACATGAGCGTCTACGCGCTGCAGGTCGCCGATCGCCTCTACCTCTATCGCTCCTACTCGCACGCCGCGGCGGGCCTCTACGCCGTGGCGATCAAGCTCGCGACGGTCGTGTTCGTGGCGGTGCGCGGCTTCCAGTACGCCTGGCCGCCGCTGGCCTACTCGATCGAGAGCGACGAGGAGGCAGGGCGCCTGTATTCGCTCGTCACGACCTACTACGCGCTCGCCACAGGCGCGGTCGTCTGCGCGGTCGCGCTGCTTGGACGCTGGATGGTGCAGCTGCTGGCTCCGGCGCACAAGTACTTCGGCGCGTATCGCGCGCTGCCGTGGCTCGCGCTCGGCTGGGCGCTCTACGGGCTCTACCTCGTTCTGGTGGCAATCGCCGCGCGCGCCCGCGTGACCGCGCGCAACCTCCCCGCCGCCGCAGCCGGGCTCGCGATCAACGTCGTCCTGCTGCTCGTGCTCGTGCCCGCAAGCGGCGCCGGTCTGGGCATCGCCGGCGCAGGAATCGCTTTGTGCGGCGCCTACGTCGGGATGCTCGCCGTGCTCTACCTGCTCACCCGTACGCTCTTTCGCGTCGGCTTTGAATGGGTGAGGCTCGCGCAGCTCGCGACGATCCTGATCGCGGTTGCCGTCTCTGGCGAGCTACTCCTGCCCACGAGCGGCGCGCTCGGCCTGCTGAGCCGCATCGCCTGGCTCGCGCTCGTGCCGGCAGCGCTCGCGGCAACGCGCTTCTTTCACCGTCACGAGCGTGATGGCGCGCGTGCGCTGCTGGCCGATGGGCGTCGCCGCGTGGGCGCCTTCCGCGCAAACCGCGGCGAGCTCGAGGCCTACGCCGATGATCCGCTGCGCGATCTCTGAACTACGGAAGTGTCGAATGGCCCCCGCAGGCCCTAAAGTCGGCTGCCTGGCGGTCCGATGCGCGCCTACATGCGTGAGTCGTCCGCTACCCCAGCGCCGAGCGCGCCGGAGCACCAGCCCGTGGGCGAGCACGAGCGCCGCCGACGGGCGGAGGCGCTGCGCCGCCACCAAGAGAGCAGCCGCGCGAGCAGCATTGGCGCGGTCGGCGAGCTCAGCTACCTGCGCGCCCAGCTGCGTCTCGCCAGTCGCCTGACGGCCCGTCTCGCGGCCACGAACTGCGTCGAGGAGATGGTCGAGCTGGTCGTCGAGGAGCTACACGGCACCTTCACCTTCTACCTCGCCGCGGTCCAGCGTCTGGACCCCGACGGCGTGCTGCGCTTGATCGCGGGTCGCGGTGCGCTGGCGGAGGTGATGACGGAGTTCCTGCTGCTCGAGCAGTCTCGCGAGCACGGCATCAACGGCCGCGTTGCGCGCTCGGCCACGACCGCGCTCGTCAACGACACACGCCTCGACAGCGACTACATCGTGCGCGACCCCGACACAGACCCGCGCTCGGAGCTGAGCGTGCCGATCCTTCTCGACGGCGCCGTCTGGGGCGTGCTCAACATCGAGTCACCCGACTCCGGTGCCTTCAGCGAGGCCGACGCCGTGCTCGTCGAGGCGATCGCCGCGAGCCTCGGCTCCTCGCTGCACCGCGCGATGCTCGTCACCGATCTCGAGCAGACCTTCACGACCACGCTGACCGCGCTGATGAGCACCGTCGAGGCAAAGGACGAGTACACGGCCTCGCACGAGCAGCAGGTGGCCGAACTGGCCGAGCGCGTCGCGGTGCGACTCGGCGAGCCGAGCTCCCGCTCGCGCGAGGTGCGCTACGCCGCGCTGCTGCACGACGTCGGCAAGGTCGCCGTGCCGAGCGAGATCTTGCTCAAGGCGGGATCGCTGGACGACGCTGAGTGGGCGGTCATGAAGACTCCACGCGGCCGTCGGCGGCGAACTGGTGGCGCGCATCGACGCCTTCGCGCATCTCGCTCCAGCGGTGCGCGCGAGCCACGAGCGCTGGGACGGCGCGGGCTACCCCGACGGGCTCGCCGGCGAGCAGATCCCGCTCGCGGCGCGCATCATCGCCGCCTGCGACACCTACGAGGCGATGGTCACAGACCGCCCTTACCGCAAGGCGTTGAGCCTCGCAGACGCGCTCGGCGAGCTCGAGCGCGTGAGCGGCTCACAGCTCGACGCAGTTGTGGTCAAGGCGCTACTTGAAGAGCTCGGCGTCAGTCGCCGCGGTTATAGCGCGCCGCCGCCTCGCGCAGACCATCGCCGCGCTGCCCTCGCAGCGTAGCCGTGACGTGGCGCCAGTAGCGCCGCGGCGAGTGTTGCGGCAGCAGCAGCGCCGCGAGCGCGCGTAGCGCGTAGGCCCAGGCGGTCAGCAGCCGCACCGCCAGCGCGGCCGCGCGCGTGTGGTGCTTTTTCATGTAGAGGTCGCGGCCCCGCGACATTTCCACGATTCGCCGCTCGGGCACCGAGTCGGTCGAGAGCTGCTCGTGGTGGACGGCCTGCGCCTGCGGGACCCACAGGCTGCGCCAGCCCGCATCGCGCAGACGCCGTGCGAAGTCGACCTCGTCGGAGTAAACGAAGAAGTCGGGGTCCAGATAGCCCACCGCGGCCGCTGCCTCACGCCGCACGAGCAGCGCCGCCGACTGGCACCAGTCGACCGCGCGCGTCTGCTCGCCGCGGCTTTGCACGACCAGGCGGCGGTGCAGCCACAGCGCGCCGGCGAGCGCTGTGAGCGGCGTGGGAAAACGCCATGCCGAGGGCTGCTCGCGTCCGTTAGGGCGCAGCAGGCGCGCGCCCGCGCACGCAGCGTCGGGGTGCTCGATCAGCGCGCGGTGCAGCGCGAGGCTCGCCCCCGGGCGCAGCTCGGAGTCCTCGTTGAGCAGCAGCGCGAAACGCCCCCGCGCACGCTCGAGCAACTCGCTGTCGTTGGCGCCCTTGCCGCGCCGCGCGGTGAGCGCGATCACCTCATCGACGCTTGCGTGTGCGCGCGCCGCATCGGCCGAGCCGTCGCGTGAGCCGTTGTCGAGCACTAGCACCTCCGCGGCGAACGGCAGCGTCGCGAGCTCTGCGGAGATCGCGTCGAGGCCGCGCAGCAGCAGCTCGCGCTGGGAGGTGTTGACCACGCAGTAGCTCAGCTCGATCTCCGTGCCCATCCCGCCTATTGTCCGTCTCCGTGCGCGTCCACGTCGTTGACCCCTCCGCCTACACGCCGCCTTACGACCACGCGCTCTGCGCCGCGCTCGCCGCCGCAGGCGCCGAGGTCGAGCTGCACACGAGCCATTTCGCCTACGGCCCCGTCGCGCACGCCGAGGGCTACACGCGTCATGAGGACTTCTACCGTCTCGCCGCGCGCGCGCCCGGCGGACCGCGCGCGCGTCGCGCGGTCAAGCTAGCGGAGCACGTGCCCGACATGCTCCGCTACCGGCGCCGCGCGCAGGCGGCGGAGATCGTGCACTTCCAGTGGCTGACCGTGCAGCACCTCGACGGCCGGCTGCTGCCGCGTGGGCGCCCGCTCGTGCTGAGCGCGCACGACATCCTGCCGCGCGAGCCGCGTCCGGGACAGCGCGCAGCGCAGCGCCGGCTCTATGAGCGCTTCGACGCGGTGATCGTGCACTCCGAGCACGGCGCGGCGCGTCTGCGCGAGGAGCTCGACGTGGAGGCGGCGCGCGTGCACGTGATCCCCCACGGCGCCTTTACGCATCTCGCTTCCTCAAGGGCCTCACGGGAGCCGCCGTTCGCCACCGAGCTGCCGGTGGCGCTCTGCTTCGGGCTGATGCGCCCCTACAAGGGCATCGAGGTGCTGCTCGAGGCATGGCGCGGGATCGACGGCGCGGAGCTGTGGATCGCAGGCATGCCGCGCATGGACATCGCACCGCTACAGGCCGCCGCGCCGCCGGGTGTGCGCTTCGTGGCGCGCTTCATCGGCGACGAGGAGTTGCCGGCCTATTTCGCGCGCGCCGACCTCCTCGTGCTCCCCTACCGCGAGATCGACCAGTCGGGGGTGCTGTTCACCGCGCTCGCCTTCGGCAAGCCGCTCTTGCTCAGCGACGTGGGCGGCTTCCCCGAGGTTGGCGCGCACGGCGCCGCGCGGATCTTTCCGGCGGGGGATGCCGCCGCGCTTCACGACGCGCTCGAGGAGCTGCTCGCCGACCGCGCGCAGCTCGATGAGCTCGCTCGCCGCGCGCAGGCGGCCGCGGAGGGGCCCTACTCCTGGGAGCTCGCCGCGCGCCGCACGCTCGCGCTATATGAGGCTCTGCTCGGAGAGGCATACCGTCGATGAGCGTTGCGCTTGAGATCGTCTTCTGGCTCGCCGCGGCGTTGATCCTCTGGACCCAGGCCGGATACGGCCTCGCGCTCGCGCTAGTCGTGCGCGTGTTTGGCCGTGATGCGCCGCCCGCCCAGCGCGCAGCGGAGCCGCCGAGCGTGTCGCTGATCATCGCCGCACACAACGAGCAAGCGGTGATCGCAGCGAAGATCGCAAACGCGTTGAGCCTCGACTATCCACGCGCTCGCCTGGAGATCATCGTCGCGTGCGACGGCTGCCTGGATGAGACGGCGGCGGTGGCGCTCGCGGCAGGCGCGGACCTCGTGCTCGAGCTGCCGCGCGGCGGCAAGATCCGCGCGCAGGACGCGGCGGTGCAGCGGGCACGCGGCGAGATACTCGCCTTCTCCGATGCCAATGCGCTGTGGGCGCCCGACGCCGCACGCGTACTCGTTTCGGCTTTCGCAGACGCGCGTGTTGGCTACGCCTGCGGCGCGGTGCACTTCATCCAGGCCGCCAGCGGTGCCGCGGGCGGTAATCAGGAGGGCGTCTACTGGCGCTACGAGCTCGCGTTGCGCGCGCTCGAGTCCCGCCTCAGCTCGATCACGGCCGGAAACGGTGCGATCTACGCGACACGCCGCGACTCCTATCTGGTGGTCGACCCGATCATGGGCCATGATCTCTCGCTGCCCTTCAACATGGTCAAGCGCGGCTGGCGCGCCGTGTTCGTGGAGCAGGCACGGGCGAGCGAGAAGATGGTCCCCTCGCTCGGCGGCGAGTTCGCGCGCAAGCGCAGGATGATGAGCCACACCTGGCCGATCCTGCTGCGCGGCGGGATGCTCTCACCGCGAGGCTACCCGCCGGGCTACGCGCTGATGATCCTCTCGCATCGCCTGCTGCGCTACGCCACGCCCGGGCTGCACCTGCTCGCGCTGGCGGCGAACGTCGCGCTCGTCGCACGCGGCTCCGATGTGCTCTACACGATCACGCTCGCGCTACAGCTGGCGCTGCTTGTGGCCGCCGCGCTCGGCGGTGCGCTGCGCCTGCGCCCACTGCTGATCGCGCGCTACTACGTGCTCACCACAGCTTCGCCCGCAGCCGGGCTGTGGGACTGGCTGCGCCACGGCACGATCGCCTCGTGGGAGGCAGCCGAGGGCACACGCTGAGCGGGAGTCCTATTGTCCGAGCGGTGATCAGGCGCGCGCTCGACATCGCGATCTCGGCGACCGTGCTGCTCGTGAGCGCGCCCGTGCTCGCGCTGGCGATGCTCGCGATCCGTCTCGAGAGTCGCGGCAGCGTGATCTACCGCCAGCGTCGCGTGGGGCTGAACGGAGCTCACTTTGAGGTGATCAAGCTGCGCACGATGGTTGCGGACGCAGAGCACCTCGGCGCCGGTCTGCGCGTGGACGAGAACGATGCGCGCATCACGCGCGTAGGCGCGTTGCTGCGCAGAAGCTCACTCGATGAGCTGCCCAACCTCGTCAACGTGCTGCGCGGTGAGATGTCGCTGATCGGGCCGCGCCCCACGCTGCCGGTGCAGGTCGAGCAGTACACCGAGCGTCAGCGCGGGCGCTTGGCCATCAAGCCGGGGATCACGGGCTGGGCGCAGGTCAACGGACGTGCCTCGCTGCCCTGGTCGCAGCGCATCGAGCTCGACCTCGAGTACATCGAGCACCGCTCGGCGGCGATGGACCTGCGCATCCTGTGGCGCACCGCGGCGATGGTGCTGGGTGGCGGCGAGATCTACAAGGGCGAGCACGGCGGCTGGGAGGGCAAGCTGTGAGCGCGCCGGCGGTGCTGCTCACGGGCGCCGGCAAGCGCTACGACATCGTCTCGTGCTTCGCACAGCTGACGAAGACGATCGTCGCCGACCCATCGCCGCTGGCGCCCGCGCAATACGCCGCGCATGTGCGCGCCGCGGTGCCGCTGATCAGCGACCCCGGCTACGTGGGAGCGCTCGAGCAGCTCTGCGCCGAGCATGGCGTCGGCGCGGTGCTGCCGCTCACAGATCTCGACATCGAGGTGCTCGCGATCGCCGCGCAGGAAGGCCGCCTGCCCGCGCTCGTGCCCGCGCCGGAGATCGCGCGCGCGACGTATGACAAGTATGAGACGCACCTGCTGCTGGAGCGCCTCGGGCTGCCATCGCCGCCGACGCTGCTCCCGCAGGACGCGCCCGCGGAGCTCGCCTGGCCGGTGATGGTCAAGCCGCGCCGTGGCTCGGGCGCGCGCTCGATCCATCTCGCCGCTGACGCTGCGCAGGCACGTTTCTTCGTGGACTACGTGCCTGAGCCCACGATGCTGCAGCGCGCGATGAATGGGCCCGAGCTCTCGATCGACTGCCTCGGGGACCTGGAGGGCCGGTGCCTGAACGCGATCCCGCGCACGATGCTCGAGTCGCGCGGCGGCGAGTCGATCAAGGGCGAGGTGATCCACGATGCGGAGCTGATCGCGCTCGCTGTGCGCGTGATGGAGGCGCTCGAGGTGCGCGGCCCGGCCACGATCCAGGTCTTCCGCGACCCCGACATCGGCCTCGGCATCACCGACGTGAACACGCGCTTCGGCGGGGCCTTCCCAGCGCCCGTCTACGCCGCGCGCGCGGGACAGAGCTACCCGGAGTTGATCGTGCGGATGGCGGCCGGAGAGTCGATCGTGCCGCACGTCGGCGACTTCCAGGCGGGAATGAGCTTCACGCGCTACTACTGGCAGCTCGAGCTCGACACAGCGCTGCGCCCCACCGGACGCGAGATCCGCGACGGCGGTCCACCACCACCGCGCTGAGCAGCCCTCCGTCCGCCTACCGTCGCCGTAGCGCCGTCGTGGGGCTAGAATCGGGGGCAGTGGCCACATTGCTCGTCGATTCTCAGCCTGCTCCGACCAGCGAGCAGCGCCCGGCCGACGCGCCCGCAGGCGCTCCCGCCGGTCAGCTGCCGCCGAGCACGCCTGTCCGCGCAACATCTACTGCAGGCGAGCGGAGCTGCACGCAGTGCAAGGCGCCGATGGCGCCAGGGCAAGACTGGTGCCTGCAGTGCGGTGCTGGAGCTCCCGGCAGCATCGGCTCGCCGGGGTGGCGCTCCACCGCCACGATCCTCGCCGCAACGGCGCTGCTCGCGCTCGGCGCGGCAGCCGCCGGCTACGCGGCGCTGAGCAAAAAGCCCCGCAAGGCGCCGGTTGTGACCACGACCGTCGCGCAGGCATCCCCGCCCGTGACGCCCACCACGCCGATCACGCCCGGGACGCCCACGACGATCACGCCGAGCGTGCCGACCACGGCCATCAAACCGCCGAAAATCCCGCTCACGACACCGACGGTCACGCCGACCATCCCGCTCCAGACCAGCTCGACTCCCCAGCCGACCACGCCGACGAGCACAACTCCGAGCCCAACCGGGGGCGCGGGCGCTTCCGAACCGACGCCGCTGCTGCTCGACACCAACGCCGCCTCGACCTACAACCCCTACAACTACCCCGCGACCGACTACGGCGATCCGAGCCTGACGATCGACGGTGACACCTCCACGGGCTGGACCGCGCAGGTGCAGCCCGCGACGGCGCCGAAGATGGCCGAGGGCGTGCTGATCGACTTGAAGGCCCGCAAGAAGCTCAAGGCCGTCAAGCTGGCCACCGCCTCACCGGGGATGACCGTGCAGCTCTATGGCGCCAATGGCGCGAAACCCCCCGCTTCGATCACCGACCCGGCATGGGTGGCGCTGAGCCACTCGATGGTCGTGGGCAAGAAGCACATCCGCATCACGCTGAAACATCCCAAAAAGGCGTTCACGTTCGTAGTGCTCTGGATCAGCCAAGCGCCGGCGGTCGCGATCGGCACGGCGGCTGCGCCCGGCCACGTGAGCGTCAACGAACTCGAACTCTTCCCAGCCGGCTAAAAGCGCTGCGGACGCGCTCAGGCTGAGCCGCTGCGCGCGCGTTTGACGGGCCGTTTGGCCGCTGCACGCTGCTTCGGAGCTCGACGGCTGCGCGGCCGCTGCCAGAGCTCGTCGAGGAAGGCCGCGATCTCGCGCGTCAACCGCTCGGGCTGGGTGCGCAGCTCGACCAGCGAGTTGGCTTCGAGCAGGCGCGCGTTGGGCATCTCTTTGGCGAGCATGCCCGCGTCGGAGAAGGGGTGTACGGGGTCACGCTGGTGGCCGAGCACGAGCGTCGGCGTCTGGAAGGTTGCGCGCTCGCTGCGCGGTGGCGCGATGCGCCCGAAGAACAGCCCCTGCAGCAGTGCTCCACCTGGTCCCGGCTCTTGGCGCACGAGGTCGAGCAGAACGTTTCCGTAATGGGGCAGAAGGCGCCGCGGCACGGCGCGCGTCACGCGCGAGAGCAGCTTCATCACCGGCTCACCGAAGGTGAGAGAAACGAGCAGCGGCGTGAAGGCGAGCGCGCTACCCAGTAGCCCGTTGTCGAGCACGGGCATCTCGATCACCATGCCGCGCAGCCGCTCGGGGTGGCTGGAGGCGACCTCGAGCGCAGCGTTGGCGCCCAGTGAAGTGCCCATCACGGCTGCCTGCTCGAGCTTCAGGTGGTCCATCAACGCGACGACCTGCTCGCCGAAGATCGGCATCGAATAGCGCCACATGTCGCGCGGGCGATCAGAGTGCCCATGACCGAGCAAATCAAGCGTGATCACGCGGTTTCCCAGCGCCGCGAGGTCTTCCGCGAGCGGGCGGTGCATCTCCTGGGAGAGCAGCAGGCCGTGCAGCAGGATCAGCGGTCGCATGCCCGCATCTGCGCTGCGCGCCGTGCGTCCACGCGCGCCGGTGGCGGTGAGCGCGGCGGGGCCGCCGCCGTACTCGGTGTAGGCGATGCGCTGTCCCTCGAACTTAAAGAACGGCATCGACCCAGCGTACTACCCGCGCTGCGGTGGGCGCCCGCGCGCGCTAGCGTTGCAGCACAGACCATCCGCAAGTGACGAGCAGGAGGAACAAATGGCCAAGCAGCCCCGCATCCTCGCCGGAGAGACCGTCGCAATTACGGGCGCCGCGCGCGGGATCGGACGGGCCACCGCACAAGCGTGTCTGCGCCAGGGCATGCGGGTGGCGATCGGCGACGTCGACTTCGCGGCTGCTGAGAAGACCGCCGCAGAGCTCGGCGCGAGCGTCGTCGCGCTGCCACTGGACGTGACCGACCGCGACTCCTACGCTGCCTTCCTCGACGGCGCCGAGCAGCAGCTGGGTCCGCTCGACGTGCTGATCAACAACGCGGGCATCATGCAGGTGGGGCGCTTCATCGACGAGGACGACCTCACCGCACGACGGATGGTCGACATCAACATCCACGGCGTGATCCTCGGCATGAAGCTCGCGCTCGCGCGGATGATCCCCCGCGATCGCGGCCACATCGTCAACATCTCCTCGC
This sequence comes from uncultured Solirubrobacterales bacterium, assembly GCA_963785435.1. GTDB lineage: Bacteria > Actinomycetota > Thermoleophilia > Solirubrobacterales > Solirubrobacteraceae > Palsa-744. The sequence continues at coordinate 36,724 of CAWAVE010000005.1, read as the reverse complement.
AGGCCGGCAAGTTCGGCGCGCCCGGTGGCGCCACCTACTCGGCCACCAAGCACGCTGTCGTGGGGCTCACCGAGGCGGTGCGTGGCGAGCTGCGCTTGATGGGCGCGCATGTCGACCTCAGCTACGTGATGCCGTTTGTCGTCAACACCGAGCTTGGCTCGGGCCTTGGCGAGGCGCGCGGGATGAGCAACCTCGAGCCCACGGATGTCGCCGACGCGATCGTCGAGGCGCTGCAGTTCGGCATCGTCGATGTGTGGGTGCCAAAGTCGGCGAAGCGCACGAACGTGCTCGGTGTGGTGCTGCCGCGCTCGCTCTCGGAGGTGATGGCACGCGCGATGAAGGCCGATCGTGTGCTCGCGAGCGCGGACCTCAACACGCGCCGGGCTTACGAGCTGCGCGCCGCGCGCTCTGAGCCTGGCCTCGAGCCCGCCGCCGAGTCCCTGCAGCTCGCGCCGGCAAGCGATGAGCCGCAGCCCGTCATGAGCGCGGTCGAGCCCGAGGTGGCGCAGCCGAGCAGCGAGTAAGCGGAGCGAGCGCTCAGGCGCTCGTGAGCCAGTCCGCGATCAGGTTGCCGATCAGCGGCCCCTGATCCTCCTGCAGAAAGTGGCTCGCGTCTGCGATCGTGCGCGGTACGGGCTGCCCGAGCGCCTCGGCGAAGCGCTCGCCCGTGGCCAGCGGCAGGACCGGATCGGAGTCGGCCCACAGCATCAGCGTGGGGCGCTCATCGCCGCGTAGTTCCTCGAGCACGCGTTGGCCCGCCGCTGCGCCGGGCGCGTCGGGGCTCTGCGGGATCATCAACGGGAAAGCGCGCGCGCCGGCCTTCGAGGCAGCGGTGGGGTAAGGAGCTTCGTAGGCGGCGATCACCGCGTCGCCGGGGTCTTTCTTACAGGCGCCGCGTACGAGCATCCCGACGGGCAAGTCCTCGGTGCGCTCCACGAAATCATGGAAGGCGATCCATGCGTCGCTCATCTTTTGATGTCCTGTGAATAGGCCGGTGTCGAGAATCACGATCCGCTCGATCCGCTCGCGTTGCTCGACCGCCAAGCGCAGCCCGATCGGCCCGCCCCAGTCGTGCACCACGATCGTCGTGGCGCTGAGGTCGAGGTCCTCGAGCAGCGTCGCCGCGAGCTCGACGTGACGGTCATATGAGTAGAAGTCGATGTCGGTCGGCTTGTCCGAGCGTCCGAAGCCGGCGAGATCGGGCGCGATGCAGCGAAAGCCCGCGTCGCGCACGGGCGGTATGACCTTACGCCACAGATACGACCAGGTGGGCTCGCCGTGCATGAACAGCACCGGTGCGCCTGTGCCCTCGTCGAGGTGCGCCAGACGCAGACCCTGCACTTCGCGGTAGTGCGCCTGGAAAGGAAAGTCGGGGAGCCCCTGCAGAGCCTCCTCGCTCGTGCGCACCGCGTCGGTCATCGCGCTAGGGAGCATACTCGTGGCTCATCGGCTAGGCTCGCGCCCGATGCACTCCCTGGCTGTCCAGCTCGCGCCGATCCTTGCGGCGGAGAAGAGCAAGACCCCCTTCTACATCGCGGGCGGCGTGCTCGTCGTGTGGGCGCTGTTCGTCTCGCTCGGGCTCGGGATGCGTCGCGGTGACTTCCCGGCGAACACTTCTCAGCAGCGCGCCGTGATGGCGATCAGCGCGGTGCTTGTTCTGTTTGCGGTCTCGATGGCAGTCGTCAGCTCCGGAGGCTCGGTGAGCAAAGCGGCCGAGGCGCCTCTCACCACGCAGAGCTCTGCGTCCACCACCGAACCGCCAACGACGAGCACCGGCGCCGGCGGTGCGGGGGCGCCGGCCTCCACGCAGCCGACCGCGACGACCGGCACGTCCACGCCCCCCTCATCGCCCGCAGCCACCGCGCTGAAGCTCGCCGCGAACCCCGAAGGGCAGCTGAGCTACGACACCAAGCAGCTGAGCGCCAAGGCGGGCAGCGTGACGATCACGCTGAGCAACGCGGCGCCCATCGAACACAACGTGGCGATCGCCGAAGGCAGCAAGGAGCTCGGCTCGACGCCGACTTTCGCGGGTGGCTCAAAGAGCGTCACGATCAAGCTGAGGCCGGGCAAGTACACGTTCTACTGCACCGTCCCAGGTCACCGCCAGGCGGGCATGGAAGGCACGCTGACCGTCTCGTGAAGCTCTACATCTGCTGGGGCACTTTCCCCACACCGCGACCCGGCGGACATCCCTGCGCAAACGCCTACCACGCGCTGAAGGACGCGGGCCACGAGCCCGAGCTGATCAAGTCCTACGGTTTCGCGCCCCTGCCGGGCGTCTTCAACCAGACACGCGGGCGCCGTGAGGTGCAGGAGCTGACGGGCAAGCGCTGGGTGCCGGCGCTCACCTTGGACGACGGCACGGTCATCGCCGATTCACACGCGATCGTCGAGTGGGCGCGAGCGAACCCGGCGTAGCCGGCACGCGTCCTGAGCGGCGGCTGAGCGGCCCGCTGGCTGCTCAGCAGCTCCTCCATCGCGTGATCGGCTCGGGCTGCCACGCGTCCGAGCGCGAGCACGAGCACCGCGCTGAACACCACCGCGCCAAGCCCCAAGACGATGATGATCACGGAAATCACCCCATGACTCTCGCTAGACCCAGCTCCCCATGCGGACATTTGCACAGCCGACGGACGAGAGTCCAGCCGTCCGCTCCGATGAGGACGCTATGACCGTACATTTCTGCGCTGGAGGTCGACTGTCCTCCTACTCAGGCACACAAAACTCGACCGAAGGGACCGTGCCATGGATGTCCTAGCCATGCTCGACGAGGCTCGCGCCACGATCAACGTGCTCGAGCATCCGTTCTATCAGCGCTGGAATGCAGGTGAGCTCAGCAGCGAGGAGCTCGGCTGCTATGCAGACGAGTACCGCCACGCGGTACGCGCGCTGGCCCGCGCCTCGGAGCTGGCGGCGGAGACGGCCGAGGCGCCGCTCGCGAGGGGCTTGCAGAGCCATGCTCGCGAGGAGCAATCACATATCGCGCTGTGGGAGGAGTTCGCCCGCGCGATGGGCGCCTCAGAGGCCGTGGAGGAGCCCGCACGCACGGAGACCAAGGAGTGCGTAAAGAGCTGGACGGCCGGCGACGGGCTGCTCGAGCATCTCGCGGTGCTCTATGCGATCGAGGCTTCCCAGCCGGAGATCTCCCAGACCAAGCTCAACGGCCTCAGCGCGCACTATGGCTACAGCGAGGAAGGCCCCGCGACGGAGTACTTCAACGTGCACGCGCTGCTCGACGTCGAGCACGCCCGTCAGGCACGCGAGCTGATCGCACGTGCTGATGGCCGAGGTCGAGGACCCAGATGAGCAGGCCGAGCGCATGGTGCAGCGCGCGAAGGCCGCACTCGTCGGCAACTGGCGTCTGCTCGACGGTGTCGAAGCGGAGATGCGCCGCAACTAGCGACCGCGATGTGTGGCGCCTGCGCTCGCGAGGCGCCAAGCGAACAACACGGCGGCCACCGAGGTCGCGAGGTTCAAGCTCGATACGCCCGCGCGCATCGGGATGCAGACACGCGCGTCGGCGCTTGCGAGCAGCTGCTCGCTGAGCCCACGACGCTCGGTGCCGAAGGCGAGCAGCGAGCGCGGGTCGAGCGCGGCCGGATCGAGCGGCTCGCCCGTCGGGGTCGAGCGCGAGCAGCGGTCCGTCGCGCTGCTCGAGCGTCGCGAGCTGCTCCAGCCGCGCCACGGGCAGCGCGAAGTGCAGCCCTGCGCCGCCGCGCAGCGCGTCGGGGTGCCAGGGGTCGTGGCTGCCCGTGCTGAGCACCCCGGCCGCGTCCGCTGCAGCGGCCACGCGCACGCAGGCGCCCATGTTGCCGAGGTCGCGTGGGTCCTCGAGCAGAACCAGTGGCGCGCGCCGTGGCGTGCTGAGCAGCTCAAGCGAATCCACGCGCGGGCGGGTGGCGATCGCGATCACGCCGGTGCTGGGCGCAAGCGGCGCAAGCTGCGCGAAGACCTCCGGGGTCGACGGGCCGCGCCAGCTCGTGCATGCGCGCAGCGAGCTCGGGCGCGAGCTGCGCTGCGAGACGGGCAAGCTCGGTGGGGTCACGGCAGACGACGTCCTGCAGCTCCGCTCCGAAGCGCAGCGCGTGCTTGAGCGGATGAAAGCCCTCCAGCACGGCGAGCTCGGGATCGCGTCTGGCGCGCCCGAAGCGCGGGATGAGCGACCCGTCTTGCACCCGCCGATCATCGCGCGGGTGCATAGAGTTCATGCTCTGAGATGAAGCTCGAGGGCATCCACCACATCAGCGCGATCACCGGCGATGCGCCCGGCAACGTCGAGTTCTACACGGGCGTGCTCGGTCTGCGCATGGTCAAGCAGACCGTCAACCAGGACGAACCGAACGTCTACCACCTCTTCTACGGCGACGAGCATGGCTCGCCGGGGATGGACCTGACGTTCTTCGAGTACCCCGGCGCGGCCCCCGGCGTGGCCGGGGCAGGGATGGTGCACCGCATCGTCTGGCGCGTCGCCTCGGTGCAGGCGCTCGAGTTCTGGCAGCGAGCGCCTGGCCGCGCACGGCGTGCAGGCGGAGCTCGCGGGCGAGAGCCTGCTGTTCGTCGACCCCGAGGGCCTCGAACACGAGCTCGTGCCGAGCACCGGCGATGCGCCGCTGCAGCGCGCGCTCGCCGGAGATGCCCGAGGAGCATGCGCTGCAGGGCTTCGAGGGGGTGCGCGCCTACAGCGAGCGTGCCGCTGCGCAGCGAGCGCCTGCTCGCTGAGACGCTCGGCTTCGAGCGTCGCCAGGGCGAGAGCTGGGAGGTGCGGGGCGAGCGGCGCGGCGCTTTCTACGCCTATGACCCGGCGCCGCCCGAGATCAACCGTCGCCAGGGCGCGGGCACGGTGCACCACGTTGCCTTCGCGGCCGCCATCGATGAGCTCGATGCGTGGCGCACGCGGGTGAGCGACGCCGGAGCCACGCCGACACCTGTGATCGAGCGCTTCTACTTCAAATCGGTCTACTTCCGCGAGCCCAGCGGCGTGCTGTTCGAGATCGCCACGATCGGCCCTGGCTTCGCGGTCGACGAGGACGAGCTGCATCTCGGCGAGCGGCTTTCGCTGCCCGCCGCCCTTCGAGCCGCTGCGCGAGCAGCTCGACCGCGACGCTGAAGCCGCTGCCCTACCCGCCGCATGGTGGCGCGTCCGCAAGCCGCTGCCTGAGCGCCGCTCCAGCGTTCAGGCTCAGGCGCTGGCAGAGCCCCGATAAACACTCATGAGCTAGTGGGGAGGCACGCGGGATCGTCGATCAGTCCGCGCTGCGCATGCGCGAGGCCACGTTCGCGGCAGGCGTGTGGCTGACCTATGTCGTCTGCGGCAGCTGCTCGATCTACATCGCGCTCACCTGGCAACGCGCCGCACCGCTCGGCGATCCTCGCGCTGTTCGGCGCGGCGCTCTTCGGCGCGGTAGTCATCTCGCGCCTGCCGCGCGAGCAGATCGTGCGCAGCCGCCTGCGCGAGGTCTTCTTCTTCGCTTGGAGCCTGTCGACCTGTTGTTGATCGTGCTCGTCTCGCTCGCCGACGGCGGCACAGGCAGCCCGCTGGCGCTGGTCTTCTTCGTGCCCGTGGTGTTCGCCGCGATGTCCTACCCGCTGATCTCCGTGGCGGCCGTCGGCGGTCTCTCGGTCGCGGCCTACCTGTCGCTCGCGGTCGTCGTGGGCGGCGCGTCGTGGAGCTATCAGGCGCTGTTCGCGGTGATGCTGCTCTGCACGGGCGCGATGAGCGCCTGGCAGGCACGCAACCACGAGCGCCAGCGCGCGGCGCTGATGGACGTCTCGCGTGCGGATCCGCTGACCGGCTGCCTGAACAGACGCGGCTTCGAGGAGCGCGCGCTGGCCGAGTTCGGCGCGGCAGCGCGGCGCGGCACCCAGGGTGCGCGTGCTGCTGCTCGACGTCGATCACTTCAAGCAGGTCAACGACCGCCACGGACACGCTGCCGGCGATGAGCTGCTGCGCTGGGTCGTGGCGACGCTGCGGGCAGGTCGCTTCGCCCCGACGACGCGATCGGGCGGCTCGGCGGCGATGAGTTCGCGGTGCTGTTCGCCGAGATCGAGCCCGCCGATGCGCTCGACAGCGCTGCGCGTATCGTCGCGGCGCTGAGCGGCCGCGCGCCCTGCTCGATCGGCGTGGCGACGCTTCCCGATGGACGGCAGCGAGCTCGAGGAGCTGATGCGCTGCGCCGACGCGCGCCTGTACGCCTCGCGCCATGGGCGGCCCGAGCTCGGCCGCGCGAGCGTCAACGAGCGCCTGAGCTGGGCGGCGACGCTCGCACATGCGGTCGACATGCGCATGAACGCCGAGCACGAGCACTCGCGCGCGGTCGCCGACTGCGCCGTCGCGATCGCCGCGGCGCTCGGCTGGGAGGAGGAGATGCTGGGCATGCTGCGGATCGCCGCGATGCTGCACGACGTCGGCAAGGTCACGGTGCCCGGACCGCATCCTGTGCAAGCCGGGTCGGCTGACCGAGGAGGAGTTCGAGCTGATCAAGGGCCACAGCATCGCGGGCGCCGAGCTCGTCGCACGGGTCGAGGGGCTGGAGACGATCGTGCCCTGGATCCGGCACTCCCACGAGAGCTTCGACGGCAGCGGCTATCCCGACGGGCTGCGCGGTGAGGCGATCCCGCAGGCCTCTCGGATCATGCTCGTCGCAGACGCGTTCGACGCGATCACCAGCACGCGCCCTTACCGCCAGGCGCGTCTGCGGCTCGAGCGCGCGCGCGGAGCTCGAACGCCACGCGGGCACGCAGTTCGACCCGGCCTGCGTGCGTGCGCTGCTCGCAGAAGCTCGACGCGGGCCAGCTTGGCGCACACCTGGCGCTCGTCTGAGTAGGCGATGCCGCTAGGCCAGCGTCGCCGAGGCGGCGCGAGCGTGGCGAGCGGCGAGCCATCACGGCGCCCCAGTCGGCGTCCTCGATGCGGCCGGGGCGCGTCTCGGCGAGGAACTCGCTGAGCAGCCGTCGAGAGCCCTTCGGGGTCTTCGAGATGGGGGAAGTGTGCGGCGTCGGGCAAGCGTGCGGAAGTGGCTGCCCGGGATCGCCTCGTGCGCACGGCGCCCGTGCTCGATGGGGATCGTGTGGTCGCGCTCGCCCCACACGATCAGCGTCGGGATCGACTCCAGCAGATACGAGGCGGTCGGTCGCGCTGACGCGCTGGCCGTGCACGTCGATCACGGCGCGCAGGGTGTGCAGGAAGGCCTGCGCGCGCATCTGCGTTCTCGAGCGGGCGCAGCGCGCGGCGCGTCGCCTGCAGGTAGATGCCGGCGCCGATGCCACGCTCGCGCAGGCGTGTGCCGCTCCCGCGCAGCGCGCCGAGCAGGCGTGGGTGGATCGTCAGCGACAGCAGAGCCGACATGCCGGGCAGCGCAGCGGTGCGCAGCATCGGGCTGACCTCGCGGCCGAGGCCGCCGCTGGAGATCAGCGCGAGGCGCTCGACACGCTGGGGGAACTGGTAGAAGAACTGCATCGCCACGCCGCCGCCGAGCGAGTGTCCGACGATCGTCGCGCGCTCGATGCCGATCGCTGCGAGCAGATCGCGGATGCTGGCGGCATGCGCGCCTAGTGAGTAGTCCCCGCGCGGTGCGGCCGAGTCGCCATGGCCGATCAGGTCGGGTGCCACGACCGTGTGCGTGACGGCCAGCTCCGACGCCACGGCCTGCCAGTGGCTCGATGAGTTGAGCATCCCGTGGATCAGCACGACCGGCGGCCCGCTGCCAGCGATCCGGTAGATCACGCGCCGGCCGTGTAGCGCGATCTGCCACTCCTCGAACTGCGGCGCGATGCTCGCCACCGAGTGCGGCTGCGAGGCGCGCTGGAGTTGCTCCTCGCGCTTGTCGCTGCCTTGGCTGGGGATCAGCTCGGCACCTCGCGCAAGACCCTAGCAAAGGGGTCATACTGCGCTAGATGCTGCGGCTGGTCACGATCCCGATCAGCCACTACTGCGAGAAGGCGCGCTGGGCGCTTGGAGCGCGCCGGCCTCGCCTACCGTGAGGAGCGCCACGTGCAGGGCGTGCACCAGCTCGCCGCGCGCCGCGCCGGCGGTGGGCGCACGGTGCCCGTGCTCGTCACGCCCGAGCGCACGATCGGCGAGTCCGCGGAGATCCTCGAATGGGTCGATGGGCGCCTCGAAGGCGAGCAGCGGCTATTCCCTGAGGAGCCTGCAGAGCGCAATCGGGTGAAGGCGCTTTGTGCGCGCCTGGATGAGCAACTCGGCCCGTGCGGGCGACGGCTGATGTACGTGAACATGTTCCCCCAGCGCGAGCTGATGCTGAGCTTCAACAATCGGGGCGTGCCCGCCTGGGAGGATCGTGCGATCCGCTGGGGTTGGCCGGGGATCAAGCGCTTTGCCGAGAAGGTCCTCGCGATCACACCGGGCGTGGAGGTCGAAGATGAGCGCATTGTGTGGCGTGAGTTCGATTACATCGCGGGGCTGCTCGCCGATGGGCGGCCCTACCTGTGTGGTGAGCGCTTCGGCGCCGCAGATCTCACGTTCGCGGCGCTCTCGGCGGCGGTGATCGTGCCGAGCGATTACGGCACGCCACTGCCCCAGCCCGAGCTGCTGCCGGGCGAGATCGCCGCGCTCGTGCAGCGCGCGCGCGAGCACCCCGCAGGGCAGTTCGCGCTGCGCGTGATCGCGGCGCAGCGCCGCCAGGTGGTGGCTGGTAGTTCTGTGTCGAGCTGAGCTGTTGACGCGCTAGTGCGACCAATGCAGCCAACTGTCTGTCGACATATGCGCTGCACGCCAGCAGTGTCCCCGGCGCTGTGGCGCGCAAGCATCCTTATTACGCAGAGATCGCCGAGTTCAGGAACCTGTTCGCTGAGCGGCTCGTGCCGCTGCGCCGCGAACGCTTCGCTTCGCAAGAAATCTTTGGCGAACACGCACGCTTGCATCGCACGACGATCGGCGGTCTCGAGCAGGGCAACACCGATCCACGTCTCTCGACGCTCCTAATCCTCGCCGACTCCCTCAAAGTGCCCGTCAGCGAGCTCGTGCGCGACCTGCCGGTGCCACGCGAGCGCAAACCACCTCCGCCCTCACGTCGCGCCTCACGCGGGCGGAGCTGACGGCGGCCGTCCTACTTGCTGCGCTCGTGGCGCTCGCGCCATAGCCTGACGTTGCGCAGCCCGGCGCGACGCGAGCGTCGTCGGGCCAGCGCGGCGACGTCGACAGCAGGCCCCGACTCTTGGGATTCGCCGAGGTCGGCGACGGCATCGTCGGGCTCGGCCCACTCGTACAGACAGTGGGTCGCCGATGCGAGCAGCCAGCAGTCGCGCTGCAAGCTCTCACCAAGCGCGAGCCAGGCGTCGGAGTCAGCCTCAGGTGTTGCAACGAGAGACGCGCGCGCCTCCTCCAGTCGCTGGGCGAGCGTCGCGCGGAAACGCTCGATCTCCTGCGCGGCCGCCGCACGCGCGCTTCGCCATTCGGCGTGCTGCGGCGACTCGGGCAGCGCGGCGGTGGCGTCCGCGAGGCGCGCGCGCACGGCGGGCGCGAGCACCCACAGCTCCACGCCGTGCTCGCGTGTGGTTTCGACCATGCCGTCACTGTGGAGCTTGGCGAGCGCTGTCTGCACGGCGCGCGCGCTCGCGCCGCGGCGTGGGATCGCCAGGTGCTCGAGGATCGCCCACACGGGCGCGCCCGCATGCCCGGCCATGCGGTGGCGTCGCGCGCGGTCGACGGCGGCAAGGATCAGCTCCGGCGGCGGGCTATCTGCTGCAGCTGGAGTCCGCTTGCGCTTCGCTTTGGACATAACGCCTCCTCTCGTTGGAGAGCGCCGAGTGCCGCCGTCGATCGGCGGGCAGCGAGCGGCTGACATCGCGCGCGCGGCTGAGCGACAATCGACTGGCATCGAGGACGAGCAACTCGGTGCCGGGCCCGGGGTGTTGACGCACCGCCGGGCCACTGCTTGTATGGGGCTCGAACGCTAGCCGCGCGGCGCCTGGCACTCAAGGCAAACTACGACCAAGTTGCTGTATTGGCGCAAAGAATTTGCAGCTCTGACACACCTGTTTGCCTCGTGTGAAAAACAACCGGGCGCTGCCTGGGCGGAGTAGCCAGGATGTCTAGATTATCCAGGCGGGCCAGTTGCTGGCCTTCACCGCGAGGAATAGACTCGCCACGAATGATCTCCGGTGCAGGAAGGACGATCGATCTGTCCAGCTCGCATCCCCTGCCGGCCCCGGATACCTCTGGCGAGCCGGCGGTAAGGCTCGCGGGAATACGCAAGACCTACGGCGAGGTGGTGGCCGTGGAGCAGCTCTCGCTCGAGGTACGCGCCGGCGAGTTCTTCACACTGCTTGGGCCCTCGGGATCGGGCAAGACGACGACGCTGCGCGTAATCGCGGGCTTCGAGTTGCCGGACGCAGGGCGAGTGGAGCTGCATGGCGTAGAGGTGACGCGCAGCCCACCGTATGAGCGCCCCGTCAACACGGTCTTCCAAGACTACGCGCTGTTCCCGCACATGAGCGTGCTCGACAACGTCGCCTACGGTCTGCGCGTAAAGGGCGTGGACAAGCGCGAGCGCTCTGAGCGCGCTGCGGAGGCGCTTGAGATGGTACGCCTACCGGATGTCGAGGCGCGCCGCCCAATCCAACTCTCGGGCGGGCAGCGTCAGCGCGTGGCGCTCGCCCGCGCGATCGTCAACCGCCCGCGCGTGCTGCTGCTCGACGAGCCGCTCGGCGCGCTCGACCTAAAGCTGCGTCAAGAGATGCAGTTCGAGCTGAAGGCAATCCAGCGCGAGCTCAGCGAGCGCATCACCTTCATCTATGTGACCCACGACCAAGACGAGGCGCTGACGATGAGCGATCGCATCGCGGTCTTCTCCGACGGACGCATCGAGCAGGTGGGCACGCCCGGTGAGATCTATGAGCGTCCGGCCAACGAGTTCGTGGCGGGCTTTGTGGGAACCTCGAACATCCTCGTGCGTGAGGGGCGTAGATACCTGGTGCGCCCAGAGAAGATCCGCATGCTCAGCGCAGATGAAGCCGACGATGCGAACGCCGTTCGCGGCGTCGTGCGCGAGGTCGCCTACCTCGGCTCTGTCACGCGCTACGCGGTGGAGCTCGAGGGTGCAGAGACGCTGATCGTGCTGCGCCAGAACCTGGAGCTGTCCGCTGCGGCCGCGCTCGAGGAACGTGGTCGGCCCGTGCGCCTCGCCTGGCGGGTGCAGGATGCAGCGCTGCTTGACACAAACCAAGAGGAGGAAGCGGACTGATGAAGCTTGCGAAAATCGACTGGGCCCTGGGGGCCGTGCTGGCATTGATGACGATTGGCGTTAGCGCCTGCGGCAGCTCTTCGAGCAGCAGCAGCACCTCCGCGGCGAAGTTGCCGACCAGCATCGGTGCGGGCGAGGGGCAGCTCAACCTCGTGGCTTGGGAAGGCTATGCGCAACCGGAATGGGTGAAGCCGTTTGAAAAGCAGTCGGGTTGCGTAGTGCACGCCAAGTACGCAGGCTCATCCGATGAAATGGTGACGCTGATGCGCCAGGGGGGCGGCAGCCAGTACGACATGGTCTCCGCTTCAGGCGACGCGAGCCTGCGGCTGATCCGTGGCGGCGACGTGGCTGAGATGAACGTGGCGCTCGTGCCGGACTGGAAGAACTTCATACCGCAGCTGCAGTCGCCATCGCACAACACGGTCGAAGGCAAGCACTACGGCATCTCACTGCAGTGGGGTCCGAACATCCTGATGTACAACCCGAAGACGATCTCACCCGCACCGACGAGCTGGGCGGCGATCTATGACCCGAAGTACAAAGGTCAGATCAGCGTGCCCAACAACCCGATCCAGATCGCCGACGCGGCGCTGTATCTGTCGAAGACGAAGCCCAGCCTCGGTATCTCAGATCCATATGAGCTCACCGAAGCGCAGCTGAACGCGGCAGCGGAACTGCTCAAAGCGCAGCGGCCGCTGATCAAGAAGTACTGGGCGCTGGCCTCCGATGAGATCGAACTGTTCAAGAACAACGACGCTTCGATTGGCGCCGCGTGGCCGTACCAGCAGAGCACGCTGCAGGCGGACAAAGTGGCGGTCAAGTCGCTGATCCCGAGCGAGGGTGCGACGGGCTGGGCGGACACCTGGATGCTCGCCGCGCACGCCAAGCACCCGAACTGCGCGTATGAGTGGGTGAACTGGGTCTCGAGCCCGAAGGTCCAAGCCGAGCAGGCGCTCTCCTACGGTGAGACGCCGTCCAACACCAAGGCCTGTGCGGTCATGGAAACGCTCTCGAAAGGCTCCTGTGGCGTGTACCACGCGAACGCGCCGAGCACCTACTTCGACAGCATCAAGTTCTGGAAGACGCCCGTCAAAGAATGCGGCAACGGCCAGAGCGACTGCATGGACTACACGGCCTGGCAGCGCAAGTGGACAGAAGTCACGGGCTAGGACCCGACGGGGCGGCGGTCCTCACCGCGCGCCCCACGGGCTTCAGGGCGGCACGCATCCGCGCGTCGGCGGTTCTCTTCCGCCGGCCGTGGCTGCGGGCTGTCCTGCTGCTGTCTGCGCCCGGCGCCTGGTTCGTGGCGATCTACCTCGCGGCGCTCGCGCTGCTGTTCATCTCGGCCCTGTGGAGCGTGGAACCGTTCACCGGCAAGCTCGTTCACCACTGGACCTTCGAAAACTTCGAACAGCTCTTCAAAGTTCCGGCCTACCGCACGATCGCGCTGCGCACGATCGGCATCGCCGCCGCGGTGACGCTCACAGACGCGCTGATCGCGCTGCCGTTCGCTTTCTTCGCAGTCAGGCTCGCGCCGAAGCGGCTGCGCTCGGCGCTGTTCGTCGCGGTGCTGATCCCACTGTGGTCGAGCTATCTCGTGCGCGTGTACGTGTGGCGGCTGATTCTCTCCAAAGACGGCGTGCTCAACTGGGCCCTGGCGAACATCGGGCTCGGCTCGCTCAACATCGGCTACTCCAACTGGGCGATCTGGATCGTCTTCAGCTACATCTGGCTGCCCTTCATGATCCTGCCGATCTGGTCGGCATTCGAACGCTTGCCGGACTCCTACATCGAGGCCTCAGCCGATCTCGGAGCACGTGGCTGGCGCACCTTTCGCACGGTCGTCTTCCCGCTCGTGCTGCCCGGCATCGCGGCTGGTTCGATCTTCACATTTGCGCTGACGCTCGGCGACTTCATCACGCCGACGCTCGTCGGTGGCGCGGGCTCTGACTTCATCGGCAACGTCGTCTTCCAGAACGTGGGCGTCGCCAACGACGTGCCCTTCGCGGCGGCTTTCGCGGTGGTGCCGCTCGTGGTGATGGGTATCTATCTGCTGATCGCACGGCGGCTCGGGGCCTTCGAAGCGCTGTGATCGGCACGAGCAAATGGAGCCGGGTCGCGCTCGCCGCATGGGCGGCGCTGATGATGGCGTTTCTGTTCATCCCGATCGCGATCATCGTGCTCTACGCCTTCAACCCCTCGAACGTCCAGAGCTGGCCGCTGCACGGGCTCTCCACGAAGTGGTTCTCATCGGCGTGGCACAACGCGGAAATGCGCCACGCCTTCTGGCTGTCGGTGCGCGCCGGGTTGCTCGCCACAGCGATCGCGCTCACGCTCGGCTCGATGGCCGCATTCGCGGTGCACCGCTTCCGCTTCTTCGGGCGCGAGGCGATCTCGTTCATCTTCGTGTTGCCGCTCGCGCTGCCGGGCATCATCACGGGGATGGCGCTGAACTCGTTCATCATCTTCGCCGGCGTCAACTTCTCCTTGACGACGATCGTGATCGGGCACGCGACCTTCTGCATCGTGGTCGTCTACAACAACGTGCTCGCACGGTTGCGGCGCACTCAGACCTCGCTCGTGGAGGCATCGATGGACCTCGGCGCGGACGGCTGGCAGACGTTTCGCTTCGTCACGCTGCCCGTGATTGCGACGGCGCTCGTCGCGGGCGGCCTGCTCGCCTTCGCGCTGTCCTTCGATGAGATCGTCGTGACGATCTTCACGGCCGGCGCGCAGAACACGCTGCCGATCTGGATCTTCGGAAACATCCGACTCGGCCAGCAGCTGCCGCAGGTGAACGTGGTGGTGTTGTTCGTGATCCTCGTGACGCTGATCCCGGTGGCGCTCGCCCAGCGTCTGACGCGCGACACGGGCCTTTTGCGCAGCCATGCTTCTAAGTTGAGTTGAAGCGATGGACGATCGCCAGCGTCAAACGCCGTATCTCGATGCCGTAAGCGCCTACGCGCGGCGCAACCCTGCGCGCCTGCACGTGCCGGGGCACAAGGGCGGTCAAGGTGCTGACCCCGGGCTGCTCGCGGCGATCGGCGAGGCGGCGCTGAGCATGGATGTGCCGGCGCTGACTCACGGGATCGACGTCGGCGTTGATCCGACGCCCTTCGAAGAAGCGCAGCGTCTGGCGGCAGAGGCCTGGGGGGCGAGGCGTGCCTGGTTTCTGATCAACGGCGCTTCGCAGGGCAACCTCGCTGCGGGGCTCGCGCTCGCGCACAAAGGCCGCGCGGTGGTCGTGCAGCGAAACGCGCACTCGAGCACGATCGACTCGCTGGTGCTCTCGGGCATGCGCCCAACGTTCGCGGCGCCAGAGCTCGACGCGGAGCTCGGCATCGCACACTGCCTCGCGCCCGAGACGCTCGCGCAAGCGCTCGAAGCGACGCCGGAGGCGGTTGGCGCGTGGGTGATCTCGCCGACTTACTTCGGCGCGGTGGCCGACATCGGCGGCCTCGCCGAGGTGGCCCACGCGCGCGGCGTGCCGCTGATCGTCGATGAGGCGTGGGGCGCGCACATGGCTTTCAGCGACGCGCTCCCCGAGCACGCGCTCTCGGCGGGTGCGGATCTCGTGATCTCAAGCACGCACAAGATCGTTGGCAGCCTCACACAGTCGGCGATGCTGCATCTCGGTCGCGCGGCGGGCGAGACGATCGGCGAGGACACGGTCGACCGCGCGGTCACGCTGACGGAGTCCACGAGCCCGAACTCGCTGCTGTTCGCCTCACTCGACGCAGCGCGCAGCCAGGCCGCGGTGCACGGCAGGGATCTGCTCGCGAGCACGATGGCGACGCTCGCCAGCGCGCGCGAGGAGATCCGCGCGATCGAGGGATTGGACGTGCTCGACGATCGCCTCGCGGGGCGCCCCGGCGTGTTCGCCTACGACCCACTGCGCCTCGCGATCGACGTGCGCGGGATCGCGGCCAGCGGCTATGAGCTCGCACCGCTGCTGCGCGAGATCGGCGACATCAACCTCGAGCTCTACGCCGAGAACGTGCTCGTGGCGGTGTTCGGGATGGGTGAGCGCGACCTCGGCGAGGCCGCGCGGCTCGTGCAGGCGATGCGCGAGGTGGTGCAGCGCGTCGGGCTCGAACCGGAGGGCGAGCGTGAGAGCTTTGCGGCGGCGCCGCCCTGGGGTGAGCTCGCGATGACCCCGCGCGAGGCGTACCTCGGCGCCCAGGAGGTCGTGCCCGCGGCGCAGGCGGTGGGGCGGATCGCGGCGGAGTCGCTTGCGACCTATCCGCCGGGTATCCCCAACGTGCTGCCGGGCGAGCGCCTCTCGGCGGAGACGCTCGCCTACATCCAGGACACGCTCGAGCAGGGCGGCAGCGTGCGTGGCGCGAGCGATCGGCTGCTGCGCACGGTGCGTGTGGTCATCGAGCGTTAGGCAGCTTCAAGCGGCGCGAACCCCACCACGAGCTCGAGCCAGCGTGAGAACAGCTCGCGCGCGAGCGGCACCGATGCGGGCTCCGCGGCGCGTACCTGCGCAAGCATTGTGGTGGCCGCGCCGGGACCGGCGAGCGCCTCCAGTTCAGCCACATAGACTGGTATCTCCATCCACTCCTCGGCCAGCGCGGCGTCGACCTCGAGGTGGAACTGCAGCGCGTAGGCGCGGCCGAGCACGAACGCCTGCTGCTCGTAGGCGCGCGAGCGCGCGAGTTGCAGGGCTCCATGGGGAAGCTCAAAAGTGTCGCCGTGCCACTGCAGCGTCGCGAAGCTCGCGGGCGCGGTGGCGAACACGGGATCCGCGTGAGCGTGCTCGGTGAGCTCCACGGGCAGCACGCCGAGCTCGGCGTGCGGACCCGGCGCGACGCGCGCGCCGAGGCTCGCGGCGAGCAGCTGCGCGCCGAGGCACACGCCCCAGTAAGGGCGACCATCGCTCACCGCCTCGGCGATCAGGCGCTTCTCGGCGGCAAGCCACGGATACCGCTCCTCGTCATAGACGCCCATCGCGCCGCCCATCGCGACGATCGCGGCGTAGGGGCGCCAGTCCGGCAGCGCGTGCTGCTCGTCGAGCAGCACGCGGCGTATGGGGATGTTGCGGCGGCGGAGCTCATCCTCATAGACGCCGGGCGGCTCGCAGTCGGCGTGCTGGAGCACGAGGATCTCCGCGTTGATCGGGTTCTGAGTCATCTGCGCGCAGTCTAGATCCAGCTACAGTGCGCGGTCCGATGCTCGCGTTCGCATGCCCAGTCTGTGCCCGTCTCGTGACGTTCGAGAGCGTGTGCTGCCTGCATTGTTCGAGTGAGCTGGGGTATGAGCCCGAGGACCGCACGATGGTCGCACTCGTGGGAGAGGTCGCGCAGGAGACGTGGCACCGTTGCGCGAACTCGGTGGTCGCGGCGTGCAACTGGGTGGTGCTCGAGCCGGGCGAGCTGTGTGCGAGCTGCGTGCTGACGCGCACGCGCCCAAACGACGACGACGGCGCCGCGCTAGGCGGTTTCGCCGCAGCGGAGGCGGCCAAACGCCGGCTGCTGTTTGAGCTGTTCGACCTCGAGCTGCCCGTCGTGGGCTGGCACGAACGAGCGGGCGGTCTCGGCTTCGACCTGCTCTCGAGCGAGCACGAAGTGGTCACCACGGGGCACGCAGACGGGCTGATCACGCTGGATCTCGACGAGACCGACCCCGCGCACCGCGAGCGGATGCGGGTCAACCTCGACGAGCCTTATCGCACGGTGCTGGGGCACCTGCGCCACGAGATCGGCCACTACTACCAGCCGCTGCTCGTCCCGCCAGGATCGCCCGCGCAGGAGCGCTGCCGGGAGATATTCGGCGATGAGCGCGAGGACTACCAGGAGGCGATGGATCGCTACTACGCAACCGGCGCTCCCGCCGGCTGGGAGCAGCGCTACGTGAGCGCCTACGCCACGATGCATCCTTGGGAGGACTGGGCGGAGAGCTTCGCGCACTACCTCCACGTGCACGACGCGCTGCAGACCGCGGCCGCGCACGGCGTGCGCGTCGAGGGCCCTGCGCTGGACACGGCGGACGTAGCGCCGCTCGACTCTGCACCCGCGCAGGAGCCCGGCGAGATCGGCGCGATGCTGCAGGCGTGGATCCCGCTCACCTACGCGCTCAACGCGATCAGCCGCAGCATGGGCACGCGCGACCTCTACCCGTTCGTGCTCGGCCCGCAGATCGAGATCAAGCTGGAGTTCATCGAGGAGCTGATCCGCGACCGCGTGCGCGCGGGCGCGCTGTGATCCTAGGGTTTGGCCATTGCGGTGGGCAGACCGGGCGCGGGTGAGCCGAGGCCGGTCATCGAGTCAAAGCCGCGCGCAGCGTTTAGCGCGACGCGCTGGTGGGTGCAGTTGCCGGTTCCGCTGCAGAAGGTCTCGCGACCTTCGTAGTCGAGCGTGCGCACGGAGGTGAGCGTGCCTTCCTTCGCATCGACGCCGTTGACGTAGTCGCTGCGCACAAGCGCCTGCTTGCCGGCGGGCACGATGTCGTAGAAGGCGTTCGCGGCGGAGGTAGGGGAGGCGGCGAGCTTGTAGAGGAGCGGGTTCACGAAGCCGAGCGCTCCGCCGGCGGCCTGGTCGGCGAGCGCCATCTCGCCCGCGAACAGCGGCGAGGCGAGGCTCGTGCCGCCAATGCGGTACTCGTCGTAGTTCCTGCCATTGGGAAACACCTGTGTTTGGCCGACGAGCATGCCGGTGGTGGGGTCGCCATTCATCGAGATGTCAGGCTCGACACGGTTGGGGATATGAGTGATCGCGCTGTTGCGTTCGGCGAGCGCGGCCGGCACGACGCCCTGCTGATAGAGCGGCTCAGAGTATTGATAGCTCGTGCCGCCACCGCCGCCATAGAGGTAGCTGCCGGGCGCGGGCGGCTGCCAGGTGTTGAGCGTCCCAGCGCTGCAGCCGGGGAATTCTTCAGCTTGCGTGAGCGGCGTGCAGAGCGTGCTCTTGGAGGTTGACCAGCCGAGCTCGCCAACGCGCGCGTTGCCTTTGCCGACCTGCAGGCTCGTGCCGCCGACAGCCGTCTGGTAGGGGCTCGAGGCGGGGTAGTCGGCGACGGTCATGCCGAGCGTGGTGAACTCATCGCCTTCGTCGCCTGAGGAGAACTGCACGCCGATGCCTGTGGCGTCGGCCATCATCAAGACGTTGTCGAAAGCGCGCCGCGAACCGGGCGAGTCGAGCAGATCGCCACCGCCGTCGCCCCAGGAGTTGGTGATGATCTGCGCGAGGTGCCCGTCGACGACCTGCTGGACGGAGTCATAGAGACCGTTGATGCAGTTCTTGGCGCCGACGTAGAGGATTTTCGCGCCGGGAGCGGTGGCGTGCACGGCCTCGACGTCGAGCGTCTGCTCGCCATACCATTCGCTGGCTTCGCAGAGTTCGGTGTTGTTGAAGGATTTGCTCAGCAGCTCGCTGAACTGCGCGTTTTTGAGCGGCTCACCAGGCTGGTGCCTTGTGCTGTATTCCTGCGCGTCGCTGCGCAACGTGGGCGACACGTAGGCGTCGACGATCGCCACGGTCACGCCTTTGCCGTCGAGGCCGCCGGCGATCTGCGTGCTGAGGCCATAGGCGCCCTGTAGCTGAGGTGGGCTGTAGCCGCAGACGGCGTAGGGCAGCGGGTTGGGGTAGCCGCCGCCGTAGGCCGGGTCGCTGCTGTCGAGCTTCTTGGCGTAGGTCGGCGAGCAGGGAGGAGCGTTACGAAAGCCGGGCGGCAGCGGGATTTCTTTCGTCGGGGGCTCCTTGGCCGCCCTTGGCGCTGCGGCGCCGGTCAGGCGCGCGGGTCTTGCGAGGTGCTGATCGACGCCGCTCACGCCGCTGATCAGTGACGCGAGGTTCGCTGGCACCTTTAGCGGCCCGGAGGCAAGGCGCACGGTGCGCCCAAGATGGCTGTACTCGCCGAGGCTGGTCGCGAAGGCGCGCTGCACGGCTTCCGCGGAGCCGGTGGCCTGAACGGTCAGCCGATCGGGCGTAACGCCGCTGACGGTTATGCCCTGCGATTGCAGCCAGGAGGTGACGCTGTCGACGCTGGCCTGGCTCGGAGAGAAGCGGCTCTCCCATTCGGCGGGGGTGAGGAAGTGCCGATAGCTCGGGCTGCTCGGATCGGTGACAGCGCGCGCAAAGGCTGCCGCGCCTGCGGGGTCGGCTGGGGCGAGTCCCACGTTGAAGTCGATCGGTTCGCTAGCGGGAGCCGCGCCGAGCTGGTTGGCTGGAGCGGCAACGGGCGAACTGCTCTGCAGGAACGTCGCCGGGGCAGGAGCTGAGCTCGCGGCGGCGAGGGCCGATGTGGTGGTTGACGGCGCCAGCGCAGTTCCGAGCGTGACGAGCGTTGCTAGGAGGTATCGACGCCTCATTTGGCCTCCTGCCGGTTTGCGTAGAGCTGCAGCTTGTCTGTAGCGTATACCCCTAATAGAAGCGATCAAGCGCCGCGCTTGCGCGCACGTGTCATCGTGGTCGGTCGAGGGCCAGCCCCGCGATTAGATGCCGAGCGCTCTCGCGCGCAGCGTCGCGGGTCGTGTCCGGATCCTCGGCAGCGGCGATCGTCAGTGCGGCCTCCTTGAGCGCGGCCGCGAGCATGCGGGCGAGAGGCACCGTTGGCTCGATCGCGATCTCGCCGCGATCACGCGCGGCGCTGAGGCTGGCTTCGACCATGGATTGGGCTTCATCGAGGAGCTGGTCGGAGCCGATGACCGTGGGCCCATCGATGGTGATGCGGTTGAAAGCTGGATCTGCGCAGCTGTCCAAGTAGGCCTCGCAGTCGGTGAGCAAGCTGGGCTGCTCATGACTCTTGCGAGCGTTGAGTACGAGCGCCCAGACGCGTTGGACGAGGTTCGCGTAGACGGCTCTAAACAGACCTTCCTTGCTGGTGAACTGGTGGTAGAGCGCGCCCGTTGTTACGCCGGCGCGCGCGGCGACTTCGCTGACCGATACAGCTGCATAACCGTGCTCTGCAAACAGATCGCGACCGGCGTCTAGCAGTGCGCTGCGAGTGGCTTGGTTTCGTTCGGCGTGGGTGACCATCTTGACATGCGTAATTAGATTATGAAAATATGTAGCGACATTATGCAAACTATCGCATGGAGGATCCAGGATGAATCCCGTCGAGGAGCTGCTCGAACGAAACGAGCGATTCGCGGAAAGTCGCGAGACCGGCCTGCGCGCCCTACCACGGCTAGGAACATGCATAGTCGCTTGCCCGGATCCACGTGTCGATCCTGCTCAGGTGTTGGGCCTCGAGCTCGGTGACGCCGCCGTAGTGCGTGCAGCGGCAGGTCGTATCTCGCCCATCGTGCTGCAGCAGCTTCTCTTTCTGCATGCCACCGGCGCCGCCGAAGGCGCGGGTCAGACGGCGTTCGAGCTTGTGCTGATGCAGCACACCGACTGCGGCATAAGGCACTTCACAAACGCTGAGCAGCGCGACGGTCTTGCCGCGTTCCTTGGCTGTAGCGTCGAGGAGCTCGATGGAAAGTCCGTGGCCGATCCTCACGGCGCTGTGCAGGTCGATATCTGCGCGCTCGCAGCCAATCCTCTAATCCCCGACTCGCTGTCGGTCACCGGGCTGGTCTATGACCTCGACACCGGACTTGTCGAGCTTGTGGAGCGCCGCAGTCCGCTGCGTGGAGCGGTGCACAGCCGATAAGTGGCCGACATGCTTGCTCGCAGACCGTGCTCATCGCGCGCGGCCGAGTGCGAGGGCACGCTCGAGGCCGGCGTCGACCTGAGCGATCAGCCAGTCAGGCAACACGCCGATGCGCTCGTCGAACCCGGCGCGGTCGATCGTTGCGATCTGTGTGATGTTCACTACGGAGTTGGCCTCGAGGCCAGTGAGGTCTGACGGCACGACAACGTTCCCGGGAAGCGCGGCGAGTCGGTCGTTGCTCGTGAGCACGACGACCGTGGCCGTGCGTAGCCCGGAGCGGTTGTACTGATCCGCGCTGATGATCAGCACCGGCCGCCTCAGAGCCGGAGCCGAGCCGCGTGGCAGGCCGAGATCTGCCCACCACAGCTCGCCCCGCTCGAGAGCAATCAACTGTCTGCGGCCGCCAAAGCTGCAGCAGCGGCGTCTGTGAACTCGTGATCAACTGAGAGCCCACGGAGCGCGCTGTTGATCGCCTCTGTTGTGTCCTGCCCCTCGAGCGAGGTCAGCCAACTCTCGGCGGCGCGCGCGAAAAACTCACTACGCGACACGCCCAGCTGCTTCGCTGCACGGTCGACTCGATAAAAAGTGTCGTCGGAGAGCGATATTGCGGTCTTCACGACGCTTAGTATAACTAAGTTATACCCGGACTCTGTGGGTCGCACAGCCGATAAGTGGCCGACATGTCCTGCTCGCCGTAGAGCTCCGCGGCTGCGAGCATGCGAACGGCGGTCGCGGCCAGCGCGGGCAACTGGAGTCCGTGCTCGGCGGCCGCGTCGGCTGCGAGACGCGCGTCCTTGGCGGCGAGCGACAGGCGCAGCGTGGGCTCGAAGTCCTGCTCAACGATCGCCTTGCCCTTGATCTGCAGCAGTGGCGCGTCGACGGCGGTGCCGGCCACCGCGTCGAGCAGAACGCTCGGATGGAGCCCGAGCGCGCCGGCGAGCGCGAGCGACTCGGCGGCGCTCTCCACGCAGCCGAGTATCCACGCGTTGACCGCGAGCTTCAGACGGCTGCCGTCGCCGGCCTCTCCCACCCACAGCGTGCGCCGTCCGATCGCGTCGAAGAGCGGAGCGATGCGCGCGCGTGCCTCGCTCGGCCCGGACGCGAGGATCGTCAGCTCGCCGCGCAGCGCCGGCAGCCTGCTTCCGAGCAGCGGCGCGTCGATGAGCACGATCTCGTGCCTGCGTGCGAGCTCCACGCAGCGTTCGGTGCCCTCGGCCCCGATCGTCGCCCTCTGCACCCAGACCGCGCCCGGCGACACGGACGGGAGCGCCTGCTGCATCACCTCGAGCGCCGTCTCGGCATCGGTCAACACGGTGACGATCGCCTCCGCGCCGGTCACGGCCTCCGATGACGACAGCGCGATCGGGAGCGTACACCGCGCCGCTCCCCGATGGCCGGCTGCTGATCGCCGGCAGCTCCAACGGTGGCGTTCTGCAAACGGCGGAAGTGTTTGATCCCGCTACCGAAACCTTCACAAAACTGGGCGCCACCCTCAATGAAAAACGCTACGGAGCCGCCACCGCGCCGCTCCCCAACGGGAAGGTCCTGATCGTCGGAGGGTCGTACTTCAGCGTGATGGCGAACGGTGAACTGTTCGACCCGACCACCGAAACGTTCAGCGCGCTCCGCCACGAACTCAACATCGCCCGCGTCGGGGTACCGCTTCCCGACGGCAAGGGTGCTGATCGTCGGGGGCGAAGGCGCCAGCACGATCAAGGTTGCAGAGCTGTTCGATCCGGTGACGAGCACGTTCACGGCGCTCACCGGTGCCGAACACGAAATGAACGAAGCCCGTGGGTATCCGCTGGCCGCGAGGCTGCCTGACGGCAAGATCCTGATCGCCGGTGGGTCGAACGGGTTCGTCAACAATGCCACGGCTGAAATCTTCGACCCGGCGACCGACAGCTTCACGCTGCTCAAAGGAACCGGCCGATACATGACGACGCCCCGCCGCAACGCGGTGAGCTCGGTGCTGCCCTCCGGCGCTGTGCTGATCGCGGGTGGTACCAACGGCGTGGAACTGATGAGCGCCGAAGTATTCGATCCGACGACAGAGACCTTCACGGCCCTCAACGGCAGCGGACAGGCCCTCAGTCAGCCGCGGACATCCTCGTTCGCCGCACCACTTCCGGACGGCCGGGTGCTGATCGCGGGCGGCTCGAGCGGGTTCAGCTCCACTGCGAGCGCCGAAGTGTTGAACGTGTCGCCTGCTCGCGCACTCGTTGAAGGAGGAGACTTCGGATCGCAGGTCGTGGGTCGCCCGGCGGGCACGCAGACGCTGATCGTGGACGCCGTCGGCGCCGAACCGCTTTCAATCCTCGACGCCACGATCGCCGGGACCGATCGCGAAGACTTCGCGATCGTGGCAACAGCTGCGAAGGCCTCGTGCTCTCCTTCAGGCAGATCTGCACCGTCGCAGCGGTCGGGAGTCGGTGATAGACGTACTCGGCCAAATCTCGCAGCACATCCCCGCGTGTGCCAGTCGCTGTTCGTCGCGGCGGCTGCAAACCAAGGGGTCGCAACATCGTCGCGGCTCAAATCGCTATATGCCATATTGCGATGATAGGTTTTCGACATGACGGAACCGCTCGCAGACCGACTTCTCGATGTTGTCGGTGACCCCATTGCTCGACGGGTCGTCAGGTTGCTCCTATCGGAGCAGCTCTCCCAAGCCGATCTCGTCTCGCGACTCGAGATCGCTCAATCGAGTGTCTCCCGTGCGGTCAAACTCCTGCACGCGACCGGCCTCGTTGGCCCGGTTGAGGGCGGACGAGGGCCTCGGCTCGCCGTGCTCGCACCGGCTCAGATGATCTCCTTCCTGCTTGCGAGCGATCGACTCGCGGAGCATCTGCTCGACCTTGACGCTAAGTCGCAGGCAAGCCGGTCGCGCGAAACACGGCGATTGGCGGTCAAACCCGCCGATGAGTCGAGGGGCGGAACAGGTGATCTAGCTTAGCCGCGGCGAACACGACGTGAGACGGCGCCGGCCGATCACCACCGCCCACCTCACACCTAAAACCCGCAAGGGCGCCGAATGTGGTGGCAGAACGAATAACCCGCCCACGCTTCTCGAGCCAAGGGTTTGCACTTCGCTGAGCAATGGAGCTAGGGGGACTCGAACCCCCGACCTCCTGGGTGCGATCCAGGCGCTCTCCCATCTGAGCTATAGCCCCGCGGGCGGGTGCCGGCGGGTCGAATCGACCGGCGCAGGAAGTGTAGTGGCAGAACGCGCGCGGGCGAGCGCAGTATGGTTAGGGGGCGCAATGGGATTGCTCGACGACGCGATTCGCGAACACCTGGAGCTCAAGCGCCGCAGCGGCGCAGACCCCGGCGAGATCGCGCATGAGGAGCACGAGGCTCTCGCTCCGGTCTTCCCGGATGAGGAGACCGCTGTGGCCGACGGTCAGCTCCAGCCGCGCGAGCTCGAGGCCGACCCTGAGCGCCCGGACTTCGAGCACGTAGGCCAAGAAACGGCGGAGCTTGACATGAGCGAGGTGCTCGACGGCGGTGTGGCGGAGAGTTCGGTGCCCGCTGAGGCGGAGTCACTTGAATGGGAGATGGCGCGGGGCATCGGCGGAACTGCAGACGGCGCGCCACCGCCTCAGGAGATCCCGGGCCAGGAGCGCCTCACCTTCGAGTAGCGCAGAGCGTCTCTGCGCCTGTGGCCGTCAGTCAGGGAGCGAGGTTGAAGCGGATTGTGGCGACGCCGATCCCATTGGCGTTGCTGACGGTGAATTCGACGGCGGTCGAGGCCTTGGCACCGTGGCTCAGCGCGGTGGCCACGCGCGCAGGGACCATCAGGACGAGAGCCGGCTGACGTCCGCCGGGTGCCGCTCTCGAGGTCAGTGCTCGCAGCTTCAGCGTCTGCGCCCTCGAGTGTTTGCCGCTTTGCGTAGCGCCAGCAATCACGATCGATCCTCCAACACGTACGGCGGCACTCTGATCGCAGCGGTAGCTGACGAGGATCTCAAAGGTCTTGGTCTTTGCGGAACTGCGCTTGGCGGCCCTCATGATCGCGCGCTCGCGGGCCTTAACCCGACACTTCGGCCGTTCCGGCGCGGCGGCGGGAGGCGTCGGTGCTGGTGAGGACGGAGGGATGCTCGGCGGCGTTGTGGTGATCACAGGCGGCGGCGCGCTGACTGCCAGAGCGCCTGAGCTGCGGGCGAGTGCATGAGCGGCGTCGCCGCCGTATTGAGCGGTGATCGTGTGCAAGCCAGAGCCAAGCTGGCCGGGCGTGTACTGCACGGCGCAACTCGCCTGGGCCGTCGGGGTGGGCGGCACCGAGCTGAGGCTGCAAGTTGCTTCGGACGTAAACACTCCGCCCCTGGTGTCCGAGGTGAAGCTGACTGCGCCGCTTGGTGGATGTGCTGAGCCGCTGGTGTCCGTAACGGTGGCTGTGCAAGTGGCGGGCTGGGAGAGTGTGACCCCGGAGCCGCAGCTCACGGCCAGGCTGGTGGTGCGCGCTTCAACGGTGAGCATGACTACGATCGTTGATCCTGTGTGGGCTCCATCCGTGGGGTAGGTGGCCGTGATCGTCGGCGTGCCCGATTGCACTGGTTCGTAGGTGACTGTGCAAGCGCTGATGCGTTCTTCGCTTGCCGGCACGGGTGTCAGTTCGCAGGCCGGGGCAGGCGTAATCACACCTCCAGAGCTCGCTTCGAGGCTGACAGTGCCGGCGGGCGGCGCGGGCGTTTCCGGAGCAGTGTCTGTAACCGTCACCTGACATTTCGCCGGCTCGAAGGCGACCGAGGCGGCATCGCAGCTGACCGCGACGCTCGTGGGGTGCGGTTCGGCTGCTTGAGCGCTTGCACAGCTAAGTAGTGCGGCTGCTGAGACGGCGATAGGCGTGCCTAGTCGACCGCAGATGGTGCGGCGCGTTGGCATTAGGTTGGTCCTCGAAGCCCTTGCACCGAGCGGATCTTAGTCCGCGTCCGTATCCGGCGATGCAGCAGGTGCCGTATCTGTCGAGCGGTACGTGACGCTCTATATTGAGTCGCTGCGGGGCCATAGCTCAGCTGGGAGAGCGCCTGCTTTGCAAGCAGGAGGTCGCCGGTTCGATCCCGGCTGGCTCCACTTGAGAAATGCCTGCTAATTGGCATGTTTTGGGACTGGCGGCAGCGGCGGGCCACAGCAGAGATCAAGCAAAGATCAAGCAGGCGCTTTAGGATCAGCGGACGGAGCCGGCTTTCCGGGGACGCTGCCGTTGGATCGCTGGGGCTAGGCTCGGGCTTTTCCGCTGGGCTGCTGGCCGCCGTAGACGGCATCGACCATCTGGCCCCGCGATTCCCCGAGCGCGATCTCCAGGCCCAGCATTCGGGCATCGCTCATCACACGTACTTGTATTCCCTCGGGCGACCCAACCGCCCGGTAGACCCGGTACGAGGCCACCGTACCGTCACGCACGCAAAAGACTTTCTCGAAGCGTTTGATGATCAGTCGCGCGAGGTTGTCGAGATCCATGCCGTCGGTCGTTTCGCCTCGGACAGCGATGTCGAGCGCAACCCAGCTATGCAGCGGCGCGCGCGCCATGAGGAGGTGTCGGCGATGCCGCTCGATCCGCCGCTCAACCTCGCTCTCCCACGTGGAGCTAGTGCCCTTGCCCATCCCGCGTAGAGGAAGCATCAGCCGAGAGCCACTGACGCCGCGCAAAGCCGAGTGCAGGTTGTGCGCAGGAAGAAGCTGGAACGCCCGACGCATGTCGTCGGAGAGCGGGCCGGGCCGGTCGATGTCGGCGAACGTCCCCGACGTCAGCCGCTCCTCCTCATGCAAGGCGATCAGGTTGTCGGTGGCTTGAGCGCCGGGTCCATCGGACATGGCGCTGCGCTTTGTTTTGAGCTTCAGGAGCTTCGTCTCGTCCCGGATGCCCCAATTGTTTCGGAACGGCGACCGGGCGTGGCCACGGAAGATCAAGCGGCGGAAGGTGCGATCGTACAGTCGCGTATATGCCTCCAGCGGTTTGATCTCGATGTACACTTGGCCCTTCCGGCCACCGTCTTCGGGCTCGTAACCGTCCATCATCGGGTGGTCGAGACCACGGCGGTGCACGACGAGGTGCTCAATCTGGCGATCGTTGTCGTACGCGATCCCCTCAAGCGCGTCGATGTAGGCCTTGACCACGCCCGGCATCAGCGGCTGCTGCCCACCTTCTGGAACGTGGATCTCAAGCTGAACGGAAACCGGCGTCGGTGCGGCGAGCATACGGCGTCCGAGTTCTGCCGACTGACGGCGCGCTTCATCCTTGAACACCTCCTCCCTGTATGCGAATTGCGCTCCCTGCTTCCGGTTCTTCGGCTTACGCAGCAGCTCCTGTGGCTCGACGAGCACGATGATCTCCGATGCGAGCAGGTCAAGCTCGTGTTCTATTGCCTGAGGGCTGTTCGAGGGGGTCGGTGGGAGAAGCTTGCGCACGTTCCCATGATGCCAACCGGCAAGTCATGGGCTACGATGGCGGATAAGGGACATCCACGCGGTGTCCGAACCCTGACCACGAGGAAGGGAACATATGGCCGTATGGCTTAAGACATTCCGTGAGGGCAACGCGCTCTCTCCCCGCAAATCACCTACCGATCTCCCCGAGGTCGGCGGTCGGCTGATCTTTTTCGAGCCTCTGAGTTTCAATTCGGATGGTTCGCCGAAGATAACTCGTCATGGCGAGCCGATGGGCAAGCCAAGCTACGAGGTTGGCGATCTCATAGGGGGCTACTGGAACGGTTCATATGAGGTAAGCGAGGTGTGGGAGGTCATCGGCGAACCTGACGTATCCGAACTGGACGGCTGGGCTTGGGAGACGTCAGTTGAACTCCGAGCACTGCGCAAGCCGGGAGTACCGCTCGGCGACTTGGCGATTCGACCGAAGACTCTAGCCCGTCGAGTCCGGCTCCGACTTCGGCCGGATCAGGAGGCGCTGCTGGAAAGCACCTTTGAACTCTAAAGAGATCGCCAGGCCGACCTCCAGCGCATCTATTTGTGCGCGGTGGCCCTTGGCGTAGCGAGCGTATGGTGGCGCGCATGAGCGAGCATCGGGCGCAAAGCCTGATTGAACTCCGAGGTGATCTGTGCTGCACGTGCGTGGACAGCCCGCCAGAACACGAACTCCGCGACGTGAGGGAACGCAACGAACGCCACCGCGACGACAACCGCAACCAGGCGTGGGCGTATCAGCCGAGCGAGCGAGAGCCATTCGAACGGATCCATCGTCCCAGCGTACGACCCGAGTAGGCGGAGCTGGCAACGCAACCAATCTCATATGCTCAATCACGGCCTTGTGACCGGTCGCCAGCAAAAGCGCCAGAGGCTCCGTCCACACTTACCGGCATGGGAGCGCCGAGTGTTTGGGCCAGCCGTATGAGTGCTGTCGCCCACCCGCCGAGAACGTGATCGTCGAGCGGCGCAACCGTCGGTAGTACGCGCCACAGTTCGGCGAACAGCGTCACGGCCATCGACCCCGTTTCCGCGACGCGCAAATCATCGAGAGCGACGATGCTCGCTATGCCGCCGGTAGCGCCAGACGGAAAGAGACCGCCCATGAGCGCCGCTGGCGCGGCGTGCACCTGCTCGGACCACAACACAAATAGCTGCTCGTACTGAGCATGTCGGAGAGCGTTGCGCGAACCCCGTGTCAACGCCTTGACGTTCTTGCCACACCAGCTCCTTGCCCAGACGACGCGACCTTTCGCATCCACTTTTCGGAACTCGGGGAACCCATGCTCAAGAAGGCCGTCGAGCGTGGCAGCACGACCCTGATCGACAGGGCGACCGGTCGCCTGCTCATAGTCAAGCATCACGCGCTGGCTGCGCACCATCTGCAGCAACCCAAACTTCGCAAAGCGGAACACCGCCTCCTCACGATCAGGTTGCGCGGCGATGTGTTCTACGTTGACCAACAGCTCAAAAAGCTGGCGGACCGGACCAGCTGCCGACTCCCAATGTGCGTTCTCCAGTAGTAGCCGTGCCGACTTGACGGCGTTTACTCCACGAACCAGCACTTCCGCGTCGAATCTGACCAGCTCGCTCCCTTCCGCTGGCGTCTGTGCAATTGCTCTGTCGCCAGCCGACGTGACCGTCTTCATCGTCGTGAACAGATCCTTCAGACGTGTTCGTGGACCTGGTAGCCGCTGTGGCTCTCCGGGCCGCTGACGACCCTGCTTGATGCGGCGCTTGTCCTTCTTCGCGGCCATCGGAGCTAGCGTAGTGGCCAAGAACGAAGCCAGGCGACACCGCTCTTGGCCGTGTCCTGTTCGGCCCCAAAGCTTCCGCCGGTAGGTCTGCTCTGATCGCCAGCGAGCCCAAAAACCGATGTGGCCGGGCAGGTGTTGACGCACCCGCCCGGCCTGTAGCACCGAAGCACCTACCTTCGATGCCACGCCTCCCACCGTAGAGCTGTCTGCGGATGATCCGGTGTGCTCGTTGACACGCGTCTTCGGTGCTCGAAAGGAGGCCGAATGAGCGCAGCATCTGTCGAGCCCGTCACAACGCGGGCCGGCGTTCCCGAGTATCCCGTTCAGCACTCGCTCGACGCTCTGGGTGGGTGCTTGACCATAAGCCGGGCTGTCCTGCTCCTGTATGGCGAGGAGCACGTGAACCTGGCGCTAGCCGACGAGTTGGCACTCGATGGCTACGAGGTCCGCCGCGCCAGCGACCCTGCGAAGCTGCGAGCGGCGTGCGACGCCTGCGAGGTCGACCTCGTGATCTTCGGGCGAGCCACGCGCAGGGGTGCCGGGCTCGACGTGCTCCGCCAACTGCGAGCGGGAGCGTTCGCCCCCGAGGTCAAGCCAGGTCTACGCACGCTGTGGATGAGCCCAAACGGCGAGCTGGGCGACGTGCTGCGCGGGTTCGACGCCGGAGCAGACGACGTGCTCCGCGCCCCCTTTGCCTACACCGAGCTTCGCGCCCGCGTGCAAGCACTCGTGCGCCGAGACCCAGCGGGGAACATTCCTGGCGTGATCGAGTACCGCGAGCTTCGGATCGACACCGCAGCGCACGAGGTCTCGGTCGGCGTGATGCGTGTCGGCCTGCGCCGTCTGGAGTACGCGCTGCTCGTGCATCTTGCGCGGGACCCCGAGCGCGTCCACACCAAGGATGAGCTGCTGCGAGAAGTGTGGGGCTTCCGCTCCGCTGGCACCACGAGGACCCTGGACTCTCACGCCTGCCGGCTGCGACAAGCACTTGCTCGCGCGGGCGCCGAGGACTGGGTGCCCGCGACCCGTGGCGTCGGCTACCGTCTCGCCCCGAACTGCCAGCGCTCGCTGCTGGCGGGGTAGCCCTACACCGGTGCGTTACAGGACCGTGACGGACTCGTGTCGGACTCGTTCATCGCGCGCACGGACCTCGTAAAGCACTGTAGATGTAGACACGTCCTAACAAATATGGCCCCGGCGCGAGGCGGCAACCCCGCCCGGGACCGTGACACAGGAGGTTGTGACTCCCATGCACGATCAACGTAGCTCAGTTGAATCCGAGGCGAACGCCTGCCTCGACAAAGCCGTCCTCGAACTCATGCTCGACCCCGACAGGCAGCGGCCGTGGTCAGAAGCCGAGATCGCCCGCACGATCAGCACCCCCGGCAATGTCCCCGCCAGCCTCAAGCGCCTTCGCATAGCGGGCCTCGTCCACCGCTGGAACGACCTGGCGACCGCCTCGCACCCGGCCGTGCGTTTCCACGAGATCACGCAATCGCCCAAGGACCCCGCCTCGGAGCGCGAGCGCCACTGGGACAAAGCAGTCCTCGAATCGCTGCTGGTACGCGACAGCGACGGCCAAGGGCCGCTCTCTGAGCAAGACCTCCGCTACGCCTTCAGCGCAAAGAAGAAGAAGCAGAAGCTCGCGATCACCGACGCGCTGAGTCGTCTGGATGGCGCCGGCCTCATCGAACGCCGTGGCGACCGAGCCATCGTCTCCGAGGTCGCCAAGAGCTTCGACCAGATAATGACGCTCTAGCGTCGCCCCGCGAAGCCATGCACGTCACCGAGCTTGACCTCAGCCCAGCCGCTCTCGCCTGCTTGAAAGCGGCCGACATTCACCTGGTTGACCAGCTACTTGAACACGGGACTGGCGACCTGATCCAGCACCCCAAGTTCAGCAAGGGATTGGAGCTGTACGAGATCATCTGCGAGCTACACCGCCACGGCCTCACATTCGCCCGAAACGGACAGCACATTCAGACCGAGCGCGAGCGCGAAATGTTCCGATTGCGCGCAGTCACGGGCCTTACCCTCGATGAGATCGCTGAGCGATTCGACCTCAGCCGTGGGCGCATCCACCAGCTACTACGCCTGCATTTCCGCCTAGACGTAGTACCCGCCGCAGCGAAAGCGCGCAGACCACCGCCCCCAAGCTTGCGCAAGCACACGCTCATCGAGCGTCGCCGGCTGTATTTGCTTGCGTGCGTGGCGATCAAGCGTCACTACCGCAAACCCTTGACGCTTGAGATGGTCGCCAAGGCACTCGCAACATCCCCTCGCCAGATACAACGCGCCTTCGCCCAGTTCAGCGACAGCACTTTCCACGACGATCTAGTCGCCAGACGGATGAGCGCCGCTGCCGAGCTGCTATCCCAGCCCGCGATCCCCGTGCGCGACGTGGCGCTACAAGTCGGCTACCGCCAGCCTCCCCATTTCGCCCGCGCGTTCCGGGGCTGCTTCGGAGTCTCACCGACCGGCTTTCGCGCCGCTATCTAGATCGCGGCGCGGCTGCTCAGCCGGGCGAAGAGGTGCTGTGCTGGTTAAGTTCCTTGCCGATCTCCAGCCCGAGCCGCTTCGCAAGAGGCACCGCCGGGCGCCGCAGTAGCTCGTGCTCGCTGTGTGCTGCCTCAATGATGACTGCGCGCAGTTCCGGGTCATCCAGGAGGTCGTCGCCCTCCGGGTTGTCGTTCAAGGTAGCGAGTCCGCACTCCAACAACGGGCTCATTTCTTGCCAGGTCGCAAGCCACGGGTCGCCGAGTGGGCCGATCCACTCTACGCTTGGTGTGTTCTGGAGAAGCGGAGACTTCTGAACCTCCGCCCTCTCCGCGTCAATACGCTCCGCAGTCCACGGCTCGATCTGGCTTACATGCTTCACGAGCGAGGCGCGCACCATGTGCATGTAGAACCACGTGGGGTCCATCCGGTAGCGGATGCGGTCCTCCGGGCTGAGTTTCGCCTTTGCCTGCTCCGACATGTCCTGGAAGGGGAAGAACCCACCGACGCGAACCGTCATGGGGATGAGGACGCGCTGCAACCGCCAGAACGCGCGCTCCACCTCGTCGTCTGGAAACTCCAGCAGGGCGTTCCGAATCTCCTGTCGCGCGTAGTCGGTCGCGTAAGGCTCGCAGCCGGGCCCACCGCGTAGTTTCAGGCAGCCGCCGAGTACGACGATATGGAGCCACCAGAGAGCGCGCTGGAGATGGGCGCCCCCGGCACACTGAGCTTTGTAGACCGCTTCCACGGCCCTCCACGCCGACATGATCTGCGTCGGCCTTTGCACCTCTGGCTGATACAGCACTGCGTCCCTGAAATCTCGCCACTCGCGCACGGACCCGATCCACGGTTGGTTGTTCTGCTGGGCGACACCCCAGACGCCGCTGTTGCGCAAAACGCTCTCGTTCAGAGCCTCGTACTCGTCGGCGACCTTGCGGTGTAGCTCTCGCCGCTTTGCGTCAATGTTTGCCTGCACGTCCTTCACCAGCTCCCGCCATTCCTTTTCGGCGTCCGTGAGCACGCCGAACTCAAGAGACGCGGACATAGCGCGCCTGAGGTGTTGGAAGTGGCGCTGGCGAATGAACTGCGCAACCTGCTGTACGCCGAGGACCGCTCGCAGTTCGCCAAGCCGCCCCCCGATCTCGTTGACGCCGATCGTCAAGATCGGCTCGTCCAGTGCTCATCCCACGGGTCAAAAACGCGGAAGCCGGCGGCGTCCACCGTGACCATGAGCGCGGCCCGCACCTCGGGGTGGATCGCGTAGTCGCGGACCTGCCCGAGCGTCTTCCGCGAACCTTCTCGTCCGTGCCCTTGACCTCCATGATCCACAGCCCCTCCTCGTACACACGTGGCTGGTAGTCGAGACGCACCTGCCTCTTGCTGCCCTTCTGGATGTTCGGGTCCTTGAGCGTGTATGTCTGTTGCTCCAGGACCTTGTGCAGCGTGTGCTCGCCGTAGCCAAGCTCTTGCAGCACTGGCATGACGAGCTGGCTGCACACCGTCGGCTCCGACTTGCCGAGCCAATCGTCAACCTTGAGGAAGTCCGGTCCTGGGCCGTTCACGGTCATCGACGATCTTGGCGCATTCGCTCGGCCAGTTCCTCGCCGATCCTGCAAAACACCCGGTCTGCCAGCGGGCTCCGGAGTAGTGGATCGTTAGCGGCAGCGGCTACATGGGTTTTCAGGATTGCGATAAGTCGATCGTGCATATGGTTCAGCTGGTGCTGGCCTTTGTGTTCCCATAGCTCAGCTGGTACATCATCGCCGTGAACGATCGCGTTTCGCAATTCGCAGAGTCTTGTGATCCACCATTCGTCCGATGTCAGCTCCACGGTGCCCTTGGCCCAAAAGACATCATCGTGGCTTGCGGCAGAGGTATCGTCCTCGCGTACCAAGCGGCCGTAGGCACGGACGAGACGCCTGGTTTCGTCCCCGGCCCCAGTCAACACCTCCAATGCCGCCCGTGTCGCACCCACACGGACATCGAGAGTCACTGCCTCCGCGTTGCTCAGCGCGATCCGGCACCAGTCCAAGGCTCGATGCAGCCGCCGAGCTGATACGTCTTGCGTGTTTAGAGCGACATACGCTGCATCAGCAAGCTCGTAGTCGAAGATGCAGAACAAAGGCCGCGGAAGCCCGACCGGCGGGATGACCTTCGGCAGCGGCTCGTCGTCCGGCGCGTGGCTGATCGAAGTCACCTTCACCAGGACACCTGTCTGGACTGCGTATGAATCGCCTTGACCGATCGGATGTCCGTAAAGCAAGGCGTTCTCTGCCGTAGCGCCAGCCCAGCCAGCGTTTGGCTCCTGCTCGTCTTCCGGCACTGCCATGAGCGGATTATTCGCTACCGCCCCCACGAGGAGTGCATGTCCGAGCGTCCGCAGTGTCGAGAGCTCAAATGAAGCGCCGACCTGAGCATCGCAAGGAAACGCTATTGCCCCGAGTGTGGACCCGCCACCCCTAGGCAAGCGGTACGCATCGATCAACCGCGACACCGGACGGCGGAACTCCACAGGTATCGTCTCGGCCTCGTTAAGCGCCTTGAACGGTACGAGCCGCCACGGACCTATACGAGCCTCATCGGAGAGCGGCAGATAGGGGGCTAGTAGCACGTCGGGCACGCGAGAATCATCGCCCTCTGAGGGGACGGCTGCGACCGGAGGTCTGCTGACGGCTGGGTTGCGCGCCTACAGCACTAGTCCGGCCTGCCGAATAGTCCTTGAAAGGGGACGTGATCGCGTATGCGCTGGAATAGCCGTCGCTCCGGTACGGGGCCGTCGTCGGCGACGGCTTCTCTGCCCCTGGATGAAATTGATTGTCGCGCTGAGGCACCAGCTCGCATTAACGGGGTGATGGCCTCTTCTGCTCAATCTGCCGCGATACCCCGGCCCGCCGGTTTGCCGCTGGTGCGGCGCGGCCATACGCGGTGGCTCGTGCGGGCGCCGGGCCGGCAGGGCGCGCTGTCTCCTGAGGAGGCGGCGCACGCGCTGAAGGCCAGGCGCGCGGAGCTGCGCAAGCGGCTCGACTGGCGGCGCGACGTGGCGGGGATGCCTGCCCATGTGCGCGATGAGATCGTGGACGAGGCGATCGGCTTGGTCGTGATGTCCAGCAAGCCGATCCGTAGCGAGGAGCACCTACAGGGCGCGTTCTGGGCCTCAATCGGCTATCTGCTGGTCGAGCATCGCTCCGGTCGCCATGATCTGCACGTCGGCTCCCGCCGCCGCGTGGACTTCGAGCCCGTCGCCGACGTGCTCAGCGACGACAGCGAGCCCTTCGACTTGGTTGCCGCGCGTGAGCGGATCGCCACGGCCGCCGACCTCATGGCGCAGCTCGACCCGTTCGAGCAGCGGGTAGTCGCGGTGATGGCGACCCACAACCTGGGCGTAAAGCGTGCCGCGAAGGCCTTGGGCGAGCCGATCAAGACCGTGCTCGCCGCGTCGCGTAGCGCGCAGCGCAAGCTCGATCAGGTCGCGGCAATCACGGCCGCCGGGCGTTTGTGCGACTACCGCGAGCAGGCGATCCACGCGCACGCTCACGGGACCGCAGAGGCCGAGCAAGAGAAGATCGCACGGGCGCACCTCGCCGCGTGCGCTGGCTGTCGATCCTCCTACACCACCCTTTTGCGGGAGATGAGCGGCCGTGAGTTCCAGCGCGCCGCGAGCGCGGCTTTCCTGCCGCCGCCGATGCTCGCCGTCCACCTACACGGCCGCTGGATCGAGCGACTGACCTCTCTGCTCTCCACGGGCCGCGCGCCGAACGGGACCGCGACGGCCGAGCGCGCGGCCGGGGTGCTCGGCGGCGGCGGGCTGGTCAAGGCAGCCGCCGCGACCTCCGCCATCGTGATCGCGGGTGCCGGCGTCGGCGCGAGAGTTGTCCACTCCCTTGAAGCGCCCCCGCCTGTCCACCACCATCACAAGGTCGCTGCGCACCCGGCCGCGAGCGCATCCGCATCGAGCATCGAGCCGACGACAGTTGCCGGCGGACTGACCTCCACCCGGACGCCGACCACTCCGCACGCCGCGACCCCGGCTCGTGCCAAGCACCATTCGACATCGCCGCCGAGTCACGACCTCGGATATCTCGCGCTCGGTGGAGGCACGGGCGGAGGCACCGCCCCACAAAAGCCTGTCGCCGTAACAGCGAATACCCACCCATCCGGGTATGTCGAAGAATCGCCGCCGCCGTCACATAGCGGCGGAGGCACCAGCCTCAACTACCTCGGCAAGTGACCACAAGCAAAGACCATTGGAAAGGACTCCAAACGATGATCCCCACCGCGATCCCCAGCCGAGCGCTCGCCGCTGTGATGCTCGCCGTCACGGCCCTCGCCGTTGTCGCGTCCTGCCCAGCGCGACTGCCCCTCTTCGGCGGCCTCACGCCCGCCGCCCAAGCGTCCACGCCCCCACCAGCGTCGCCACGGCCGGGTTACTTCGCGCAGACCGTCTGCTCGGAAGGCGAAGAAACCATCGTCCCCGAAGACTGGTTCTCCCATTCCGATGTGAACTACCCACAGATGTCCGGGCACCTCGACACCTGCAACGAACCCGGCGGCGCGATGACGCTCCGCGACGAAGGCGCCCTGGACTCCGAACCGGGGAGCAGCCCGAACTACGTGTACCAGGCGCCGCTGGGATCGTTGATTGCCGGAGGCGTCGCAAAGATCGCGATGACGAGCCCCGGAGGCGAAGCGTCCTTCGCGGTCGAACGACAGAAAACGGGCCGGAAAGTCCTCGCAAGCTGCACCGAATCGTGCAGCGGCGTCCACAACGCGACAGTCACTATCCCCGACACCGAGTGGTGGCTTATGAACGCCAAAGCGGACTGCAAAGCGCCCTTGGGCCAAAGCAAATGCGCGACGGGCGGCGTCAACGCAGAACTGAGCATCAGCACCGCAACGATCCTGCTGCACAGCACGGCGACCCCCGAAGCGACCGGCTTGACCGGCAGCCTCACCGAAAGCCCGGTCAGCGGCACCGCAAACATCGCCTTCACTGCCCACGACAAAGAAGGGCCCGGCGTCTACCGGGTGACGGCTGCCATCGACGGCGGCAACGTATCGGCGGCCACGCCGAACACCGAATACGGCCGCTGTGTCGCCTACGGCACCTATGAAAATGCGCTGAACTTCCACTACGCGAACCCTTGCCCACAGGAAGCCCAGGATCAGGATCGAACTGCCAACCACGTCTTTCCGCCGACGGCCCGCACTTGGTCGAAGTCGCGGTAGAAGACGCCGCCGGCAACAAGTCAGTCG
>CAWAVE010000004.1:0-7813 GCA_963785435.1 uncultured Solirubrobacterales bacterium | reverse complement strand
ACGCCGATGACGCGTTCAATGCCGCGAATGACTCTCGTCGAGCAGTGTCGCCTCGACGCGCGGACTGGCCGCCAGTGTCGATCAGCTGGGTGGCTTCGCCGTTCCGCCTCCCGACGGCACCGCCACGCGCGACTTTCAGACGCTGCACCTTCGACTTCGGCTTGCCGATCGATCCGAGAGTCGCCCAGGGACGTGGCGCGCTATACCGCTCTCCATGTCCCGGCGGACGTCGCGGGCGTACACGCGTGTCACTCGGTTGGTAGCCCCTCGGTGCGTTGTTGGGCCAGCGCTCCTGGCCTTCTCGAGTCCGAGCTCGTGAGACGCCTGGTCGCCTACGGCAGAACACACGGTGCCTGGGACGATGACGAGGGCTATGCGGAGGGGAGCCTCGCCCGCCTGATCGAGGCCGCCGCAGACCCGGGATCGCCGGCCTCTCCCCAGCGTCAAGCTTCAGCCCGGCTTTCTCTGCGGGATCCTTGGAGTTCGACAGCTCTGTCTTCGCGAGGCTCGCGTTCCTCTCAACGCTACGGCCTTGCACCTCCAGCGCGCCGAGGTCGAGATAGCCCTGCAGCCGGGAGAGCTACTGGTGTTTGACAACCTCGCTGATGGCACACGGCCGGCGCGGAACTCGCCAACCAGGAGAGCTCTACGTCAGCGCGTGTTCGGCCACACATTGCAGCCGGCCGGACGGAGGGAGGTGCGCCGAAGCAGGTCTTGACCGCGTTCCACGAGGCGCGCCTCGCCGAAACCGGGCGCGAGCGGGCTCGTCGCTGCGCGTATCGAATGGGCGATCCTGGATTCGAACCAGGGACCTCTTCCTTATCAGAGAAGCGCTCTAACCAACTGAGCTAATCGCCCGAGCGAGCTGCGGATCGGGCCTGCGAAGCACGCATCCGCGACACACCGAGATCGTCCATCTTATCGGTGCCCGCCAAGCCGGCGTCGTCGAAACAAGGCCGTCGCGCACTCGTTCCGCCCCGATCCGCAATTCGGCTATCTGGAATGTTCGAGCAGACCGGGTATGGCCCGCGGGCGTAGCCGCCGCGCCAGCTCGATTGCCTCCTGCGGCGTGGCGAACGACAGCTCGGCACGGTAGCCGCCGTCGCGCGCCGGGCGCACGCTGACCTCGGCGCCGAGCGCCGCGCCGAGCGCCTCGGAGATTTCCTCGGCGGCCTGCAGCTGGTCGGGGTGCACCGCCCGCCGTCATCCGCTTGCGGCGTATCTCCGGGCGCTTACCGCCGCCGGCCGATGCGTTCTGCGCGCGGGCGCGTGCTTCGACCGTGCGCACCGACCAGCCCTCGTGCGCCGCCGTGCGCGCGAGCCCTGCGCGGGCACCGTGGTCTTCGACGAGCAGCAACGCGCGTCCGTGGCCCTCGCTGAGCGTTCCCCCCTGCACGAGCTCGATCGCCTCCTCGGGCAGGTCGAGCAGGCGGATCAGGTTGCTCACGGCCACGCGGCTGCGTCCCACGCGGCGGCCGACCTCCTCGCGCGTCAGCTCGAGCTCCTCGACGAGCGCCGCGCAGGCACGCGCCTCCTCGATCGGGCTGAGGTCCTCGCGCGCCATGTTCTCGATCAGCGCGAGCTCGATCG
The DNA here is from genome assembly GCA_963785435.1 of uncultured Solirubrobacterales bacterium. Classification (GTDB taxonomy): domain Bacteria; phylum Actinomycetota; class Thermoleophilia; order Solirubrobacterales; family Solirubrobacteraceae; genus Palsa-744. Next base: position 6,223 of record CAWAVE010000004.1, on the reverse strand, counting down.
ATTCGGCGTCGTCGCGCTCGCGTACGAGCGCCGGAATCGTCTCCAGCCCTGCGATCTGTGCCGCGCGCCAGCGTCGCTCGCCGGCGACGATCTCATACTTACCGCCCGGCTTCGGGCGCACGAGCACCGGCTGCAGCACGCCGCGCTCGCCGAGCGAGTCGGCCAGCGCCGCCAGCGCGTCCTCGTCGAAGCGCCGTCGCGGCTGCGTCGGGCTCGGCTCGATCAGCTCGACCGCCAGCTCCCGCAGTTCCTGCTCGCCCTCGTTCGTCTCCGCCGGAGCCGAGGAGACCGAGAGGATCGCCTCCAGCCCCCTGCCCATCCCAGGCTTTGGCCTAGCCACGTGCAGCCACCTCCTTTGCCAGCTCGAAATATGCCTCTGCGCCCGCGCTGTGCGGGTCGTGGTGCGTCACCGGTAGCCCGTAGCTCGGCGCCTCGCCGACGCGCACGTTGCGCGGGATCACTGTCGAGAAGACGAGCTCCGGGAAGTGCTCGCGCACCTCCCGCTCCACATCGCGCCCCAGGCGCGTACGACTGTCGTGCATCGTCAGCAGCATCCCCGCAACAGTCAACCTCGGGTTGAGGTTTCGCCGTACGAGCGCGAGCGTCTCCAGCAGGCCCGCCAGCCCCTCCAGCGCGAAGTACTCCGTCTGCACAGGCACGATCACGCGGTCGGCCGCTACCAGCGCGCAGACCGTCAGCGGGCCGAGCGACGGCGGGCAGTCGAGCAGGATGTAGCGGAAGCGCTCGCGCAGCGGCTCCAGCCGCTCGCGCAGGCGCTGCTCGAAGCCCTCGATCCGCGGCAGCTCGACGTTGGCGCCAGCCAGCCCGGCGCCCGCAGGAAGCAACTGCAGTCCGGGCACGCTCGAGTCCGTCAGCGCCTCCTCCGCCGTCGCCTCGCCCGTCAGCACCTCATACAGCCCCGGCGACTGCGTGCGCGCCACGCCCAGACCGACCGTCGCATTGGCCTGCGGGTCGACGTCGACCAGCAGCGTGCTGTAGCCGGCCTCCGCGATGCAAGCGCTCACGTTGAGCGCCGTCGTCGTCTTGCCGACGCCACCCTTCTGGTTGGCGATTGCGTAGATCGTGGCCATCGCCTGCAAGCTAGCGACGTTCGCGGTCAGAGAGCCGCGCCAGGAGCGCCGATCTGCGCACAGAGCGGGGTTCATCGGCCCAGCGGTCGCTTGCGCGCGATCCCCGCCCGGCGCGGGAAGCGGTCCGGCGTCTGCTCCGTCTTCAACCACACGTGCAGATGGCGGTCCGTCGCCGTCGCGAAAGGCTGCACCCGGCGTATCTCGCGCAACTCCATGCCGAGCTCGCGCGCCGCCTTCGCCGCCGTTTGCTCCTCCTGCGCATCGCGGCGCCCGCGCCAATCCACCAGCGCGCCGCCCAAACGCAGCAACGGCGCTGCATACTCGAGCACGACCGGCGGCGGCGCCAGCGCGCGCGCCAGCACCACGTCGTTGCGCGCCAGCCCCTCACTCCACTCCTCCGCGCGCGCGCAGACGACGCTCGCGTTCTCGATCTCCGCAGCCGCCAACATCCGCTGCAGGAACTGGCACTTGCGGCGCTGGCTCTCGACCAGTCGGACGTGGGCGTCCGGCAGTGCGACCGCCAAGGCCACGCCAGGGAACCCCGCACCCGCGCCCACGTCCGCCAGATCGCGGCCATCTTTATTTATTAAATCGATATCGAGACCGGCCAACGAGTCGGCCAAGTGCCGCTCCGAGGCCTCGCTCGGAGCTCGCACCGTCGTCGGCGCATGCTCGTCGCGCTGCAGCACCTCGAGCACCCGTCCCAGCTTCGCAAGCTGCGACTCGCTCAGCTCGCGGCCAGCCAGCGCGGCGCTCCACGACGGAGTGTTTCCCGTGAAACGCTCCTCTGCGGGGTCAGTCATCCACGGGCGAGACGACGAGGAAGCGATGCGGCTCCTCGCCCTCGCTGTGCGTCTCCACGCCGCCGCGCTCGCGGAGATATTCGTGCACGATCCGCCGCTCGGCTGGCGGCATCGGCTCGAGCTCCACCGGGCTGCCGTCGCGCAACGCTTCCCCGGCCGCGTCGTCTGCATCGGCGCGCAGCAGCTCCGCTCGTCGCTCGCGATAGCCGTCCGCGTCGATCTCCACGCGCGTCTGCGACGGGCCCTCGGGGAACACGATCCGCTGCGCCAAGTGCTGCACAGCGTCGATCGTCTGTCCACGCCGACCGATGAACAGGCCCACATCGTCGCCCACGAGGCGCCCGCGCAGCACTCCCTCGCGCTCCTCGACCTCGATCTCGGCGTCCAAGCCGAGGCCGGCCGTGACTTCCTCGAGCAGCTCTTCGAGCAGCTCTGCCGGCTCGAGCTCCTCCTCCTCATCGCTCACCGGCTCGCGCGTCTCGCTCATCTGCGCCTGCCCGAGCGTTTCTTCTTCTTGCGCGGCGAGCGCGGCGGTGGCGTCGACGGTTTCGGCTTGGCCTCCGGCTGCGGGCGGGCCGCCCCTGCGCCGGCCAGTCGGCCGAGCAAGCCAGGACTGCTCGTCGAAGCGCCCGCGTCGCCGTCGCCTGCACCCACGCCAGCCAGCGCCGGCTTGAGCGCTCGTGTCGACTTGCCGTTCTTCGAGCCGTCCGCCTCGACCGGCGCCGGCGGCGGTCCCATATGTCGTTTGATCAGGTACTGCTGGCCGATCGTCCACACGTTCGTGGTGATCCAGTAGACCAACAGGCCGGCCGGGTAGCGATACAGGATCACCACGAACACGACCGGCAGCAGCAGCATCAGTCGGCGCTGGTTGGGGTCTGCCGAGGCCGTCGCCACGAGCGTCGAGAAGACCTGCGAGCCGACGTACAGGAGGATCAGCACGATCAACGCCGCGCCAGTCGCCTTTTCGGTGATGTCCGGCAGGAACAGGAACTTCGCCGAGTGCGGCGCCACCGCGTTGCAGCTGATTTCCGAGAGGCCCTTGATGTGCTGGCCGGCGTGCGTGATCGCGCCCGACGGGATTTCGCTGTTGTGCGTGATCGTCTTGCCGAGCACCTGCGAGAAGTGTTCGCGCAGCTGCGTGCCACAGATGTCGAGCTTCAGGTCCGTGCGCAGCATGTAGAACAGCGAGATGAACACCGGGAGCTGCAGGAGCAGCGGCAGGCACGAGGCCAGCGGGTTGATTTTGTTCTCCCGGTAGAACGCCATGATCTCCTGCTGCTGGCGCTGTTTGTCCTCCTTGTACTTCTCTTTCAGCGCCGCGATCTGCGGGGAGAGCCGCTGCATCTCCTGCATCCCCTTCAGCTGCCGGTAGGTCAAGGGGACCAGCACGGCGCGGATCAGCACCGTCAGCCCGATGATCGCAAGGCCCCAGCTGCCGCCCACGAGGTGCTCGTGGATGAACACCATGATCGACTCGAACGCGCTGATCAGCGGCGAGAACGCGTCCTCGATGACGTTGGCGAAGATTGGCATGCGGGCTAGATGTGGTGTGTCGTGCGGCTCGCTGATCGACGCGCGCCGCTCGCGCGTCCCCGTGCTCTCAGGCGCCGCTGCGGGTCCGACCCCGAACACCCGCTGGGCCTCCACCGGATCGTATCCGCCGTAGCTCCACGGGTTGCACCTGAGCAACCGCCACGCGGCGAGCACCGCGCCCCTAAGTATGCCGTACTCCCTGACCGCTTCGACCGCGTAGCGCGAGCACGTCGGCTCGTACTTGCAGCGGCGCGGGATCGCCGGCGAGACGAAGCGCTGGTAGATCACGATCGGGGCTGTCGCCACGGCTCGCAGGACGCGCGTCGCGCGATGCGGTGCCCGGAGATCGCTCGCGGGGTGCCGCGCTCATCCCGCCCGCGCCTCGGGCTGCTCCCTCGGGCATCTCTGCGGCGAGTTGTCGTGCTCGGCGCTTTGCTCGTCATCCTCCGTCGAGGCGCCTCCCCGGACGGCTGCTCCGCGCCCTCCCGCAGACCGGCCTTGGCGATCAGCTCGGCCAACGCCTCATTCACACCCTGCGAGCCCATCGCGCTCGACCAGCTCAGCCGCCGACGGCCGGGCGACCACGACGAGGTCGTGCCCTGCCCGCAGGCCCTGCTCGTTGCGCGCAAACGCCTCGCGCAGCAACCGCTTGACGCGGTTGCGCTCGACCGCACCGCCGACCTTGCGCGACACCGAAAGCCCCAAGCGTGGGCGCTCTGTCGCGGCGTTGGGGAACGCATACAGCACCAAATGACGGTTCGCCGTCGAGCGGCCCTGGCGATAGACGCGCTCGAACTCCGCACTGCGCGACAGGCGACCGCGGCTGGAGACGCGCGGCTTCATCGCCGCAACTCATCACGCTCAGGTTGAGAGTCGCTTCCGCCCCTTGTCGCGGCGGCGCTTGAGCGTCAGTCGACCAGCCCGCGAGCTCATACGGGAACGGAACCCGTGTGCACGGGCGCGCTTGCGCTTCTTTGGCTGGTAGGTGCGCTTCATCGTGTATTCGACGGATGCCCGGCAAATCCTGCCGCGGCGCGGGTCCGCGAGCGCGGACTTGCCTCCGCGTCGGCCGTCAAGTATAGGCACCGTCGCTGCTCACCGGAAGCACGCCGCGCCGCCTGATTTTTCCCGGCAGTTGCGGCGACGCCGTCCGTCCGCCGAGAGACGTCGGTTATAGTCGCCCGCACCGGGGCCCCCGCGGCCCCTCCTTCGAATAGTCGTCAACTTTTGCTTTGGGAGAGAGGCCGATCAACGCTGCCGTGAGCGCCGAGCTCGAGCACATATGGTCACGGATGCAGGCCGAGCTCGCCCTCGCAGTCGACGACAGCGCCTACCGCATCTGGCTGGCGCCGCTGCGGCCATGCGAGCTCGACGAGCGACGGCTCCTGCTCGAAGCGCCGCCCGGCGCCTGCTCGCTGGATCCGCGACCGCTTCGGGCGCGTACTCCAGTCCTGCGCCGCTGTAGTGATCGCCGACGGTCTCATCGTCGAGATCGTCGACCGCCGCGGCCAGCTGGCAGGCGCACAGCAGAGGCAACCCTCGCGGCGCCGCCTGAGCGCGACGGGAGCAGCCACGGCGTCCCGACCCGGACCGCTTGCCAATCCGAAGCTCACATTCGAGCAGTTCGTGATCGGCGACAGCAACCGCCTCGCCCACGCCGCTGCGCTGACCGTCGCCGAGATGCCAGCGCAGGCCTACAACCCGCTTTTCATCTGCGGTCCCCCCGGAGTCGGCAAGACGCACCTGCTCAGCGCAATCGCCAAGCTGCTGCTGTCCCACAACCCGACGCTCACCGTGCGCTGCACGACCGGCGAGGCGTTCACCAACGAGTTCCTCGAATCGCTCGGCGCCCGCACGACAGACGAGTTCAAGTCGCGCTTTCGCGATATCGACGTGCTGCTGCTCGATGACGTGCAGTTCCTCGAGCGCAAGGCCAAGACCGAGGAGGAGCTGTTCCACACCTTCAACGCACTGCACGACGGCGGGCGCCAGATCGTGCTCAGCTCTGACCGACCGCCGCAGGACCTACAGGCCCTCGAAGACCGCCTGCGCGAGCGCTTTGCCGCCGGCCTTGTGGCCGACATCGGTCCGCCCGACCTCGCCACACGCCTGACGATCCTACGCAAGCGCGCTCAGCACGATGGCGTCGAGCTCGCCGACGAGGCCGCCCTCCACGCGATCGCAGAGCGCATCGACAGCAACGTGCGAGCGCTCGAGGGCGCCTTGATCCGCGTCGTCGCCTTCAGCTCGCTTACCGGGCGGCCGCTTACAGGCGAGCTCGCTCGATGAGGTCCTCGACAAAGCTCTACCCGCGGCCAGCCGGCCAAGCTCACGCCGGCGCCGGCTCGATCGCAGAGATCCAGGCCGCAGTCAGCGCTCACTTCGGCGTCTCACCGCAAGAGCTGCTCTCAATGAGTCGCAGCGGCCGGGCCTCGCCTGGCCGCGCCAGCTGGCCATGTACCTCGCACGTGAGCTGACCGACGAGTCGCTGCCTGCCATCGGCAGACACTTCGGCGGGCGCGACCACACAACCGTGATGTACGCCTGCCGTCGAGCGGGCGCTCGCATCGAAGACGACGCAGCCACACGTGACGCTGTGGAGAAGCTCCGACGCAATGCTCACGCTTCGCGCACGATGATCCAACCGGGCCACCGATCGACCGCCGGGCCTGAGAGACTGCACTGCGCCATCCACAGCCTCATCCACCGCCCACGATCCTTCTTCATAGCCCGCTACCTGAGCCAAATGCACATGTCCACCACCCCTACTGACTACTTCCTCTCTCTCACCGC
>CAWAVE010000003.1:0-118717 GCA_963785435.1 uncultured Solirubrobacterales bacterium | reverse complement strand
CCGCGATCGCTGCCCACCTACAAGGCCGGACGCACCGAGAAGCTGGACACGCTGGTCTGTCAACTCGCCAGCGCCGCCGAGGTGTTGCGCGCGCTGGGCTTGGCGGTGATCGTGCCCGAGGCGCTGGAGGCCGACGACGTGCTGGCCTCGGCCGCCCGGTTCGGCCGACGGCGCGAAGTCGAGACGGTCATCATGACCTCGGATCGGGACGCGTTCGCCCTGATCGACGACAACACCCGGGTGCTGCGGATCATCAACGGTGGCGTGGAGGCCTCGCCGATGCTGACCCCGGACCGGTTCCACACCATGCAGGGCATCCGGCCGGACCAGTATCGGGATTTCGCCGCGCTGCGGGGCGATCCCTCGGACAACCTGCCCGGCGTCCGCGGCTTCGGACCCAAGATGGCAGCCCGGCTGTTGACCGAGTTGGGCACGGTGCAGGCGGCCTTCGACGACCTGGCGCCGGCGGCGACCGGGTGGCCGCCGCCGTCGGACCAGCGCTGGCCGCCCGGCTGGCCGACCCGGCAGCTCAGGATGCCTGGCGGTTGAACTGCCAGGTGATGACCATGCAGGACGACCTCGAACTCGGTCTGGATCTCTCCACGGGGCCAGGGGTGCTGCCGCTGCCGGCCGAGGCGGTTCGGTCGGTCTACGCCGCACACCAGCTGACCTGGACGGCTCCCGCCGCGCTGCGGGTGCTGGCCCATCACGAGGGACCGCCGCCGCCCCCACCACCGGAGCGGCATTGGACCCCCGACCATGGCCGGTCACAACCTCGCCGGTTCGGCAAGCTGGAGCGCGACAGACCGAGGGTGACCAGCTCTCGCTGTTCTGACGCGACGCCGGACCGAGGTTCGGACGGGTCACTGAAACATCGAGCCGGCCGGTGGCGGGGGGGATGGTGGCATGGCGCTGATCAACCCCGCCCGACGCGCGGGTTGTCGTCCGGGTTCGGACCGGAGAGGCTTGCCCATGCCGGCAGCGAATGTGTCCGTTGCAAGCGGGGGGCTGCCTGTCGGCTTCGCGCTGATTTCCATGGAAGATTCTGGTATCCACGGCGCTCAGGCTGTATGTTCCGCTCATTCGTTATGCCCGAGGAGGGCCCATGAAGCACACCCGTCCTGCTGTCGCCGGTGCTACCGCCGTAATTGCCGCAAGCCTGATCAGCGTGGTCACCTCCGCTCCGGCCGACGCCCAATCCCGCATCACCTCCGCCCAGCAGTTGCGGGCGAGCATCCAGCAGGCGGTTGCGCTCGAGCAGGCGCAGCCGGCGACCCTGTCCACCGGCCCCGCCGGCATGCCGGTCTGACGGGTTGCTCCCTGACCCGGCTGGCACCGACCTAAGCCCGGGATCCGTGGTGGAGACCAGCGAACCTGCTTCGGTCGTCGAAACACCGGCTGTGCCGGCACAAACACCGGCTGTGCCGGACAACCTGGTGCCCGAGCGGCACACCGAACGCGCCGGAGGCGGTAGTACTCGGCGTCCGGTCCGGTGCAGACGGCAGGCAGACTTATTTGGCCGAGCCGGTTCCGGTCGCCGAGGTGCTCGGTGAGATTCCGGAGGGGATCGAGCCGTCTCGGGTGCTGCGGTTCGCCGCGCATTGCAGGTCGAGCCGCCCTAACCGCCGTGGCGCCGACTGCTCCCTGGTCGAACGGATCGTCACCGCGGCGCTGCCGGTGGACAGCCCGGTCGTGCCGCGCTAGCCACACCATAAAGCTGTTGCCGCCGCTGACCATCACGAATGAGGACTGCAACTGGATCGAGCGCGCGTTCGACACCGTCATCTCCGACAGCCACAAGGTCCCCGGCGCGATCTGGTCGCTCGGCAAGACGCTGGTCGACAACGCGATCCGGAAGACGGCGTAGGTGCCCCGGATGCTGCGCAGCGCGTAGCTCTTCGCGAAGCGGTGCGCTGCTGATCCGGGGCCGCGACAGACGCCGGCGCTTGGTACGGTCCCGGCTCTGCGAAGTGGCATGAAGAATGCGCATCGCGTGCCGGGACACGAGTTCATCCCGCACTCGCATCGCCGCCTCGAATTTCTCCCCGAACTCCGTCAGTTCATCCGCGCCGAGATCGCTGACCGCCCAGTAGTTCAACCCCCGTTCGCTCCAGCGCCGGATATTGAAACCCTGAACCGTTTCATTGGCGCGGTGCTCCGTTTCGCTCCCTGCGCGACGAACAGGTTGATGACGTGGCTGCGCCGCTTGTAGACCACCGCGCCCAGCGCGCGGCCATCCCATCATCGAGCCGGCCGCGATCAGCGTAAAACCCTGCGCGGTGAGATCGATCACCGGCGGCGCCACGTCCAGCCTGCCGTTGAACCACGGTTTTACCGTATGCTGGTCGGTGGAGAGCACGTCGGTCAGGTGTCCAGCCTGCAGCGAGCGCAGATGCGCCGAGACCACTTCGGACTGGATGCGCTGCTCGTCGTCGTTGCGCAGGACGATGGCGACCAGGCCGGTCGCCGCGATCGCCGATACCGCCGATCCCATTGCAAAGCCCTTGAGCAGCGAGCGCCGGCTCGTCACGCGCGGTTGCGGCAATGCCGCTTCGATGCGCCGGCGAACGCCGGCGGAGCCGTGTAATGCAAATCCGCATCCGAGACCGCGTTGCTCATTTCACGATAACTGCGCATTTGCGCGGCGCAGCGCGGACAGCCCGCGATGTGCTCTTCGACCTCGCGTGCATGCCCGGCGTCGAGTTCGCCGTCGAGCAGTGCATGAATGAGGATTTCGGCCTCGTCGCAGGTCATGTCGGTTGCTCCTTTCCGCCATCCATGCGGCGCGCAGCATGGCGCGGGCGCGCGCGAGGCGCGACATCACGGTACCGACCGGACGCCGACGACGTCGGCGATCTCGCGATACGACAGGTTTTGAATTTCGCGCAGCACGAAGGTCTCGCGGAATGGCTCGGCGAGACTGGCCACCAGCCGCCGGATGGTCGTCGCGTCGCGGCGGCGCAGCACCTGCGTTTAGTAGTATCCTGCGTCTCGTTCGTGGCTCGACGCCTACGCCGCTCTTCATTGGCGAGGTTTTGGGACGACAGCGACGCTGCTCAGACCGAGCCAAGGTGTGCGTCGCTCCTCGCCACGCCGGCCTGAACAAGTCCAAGAACTGGACGGTTGTTCGGATCCGGGATGCGACCGGCCAGCACGAAGCTAGGCACGGTGCGGCCGAAGCGCCGCCGTGCCTAGAGGGCCTCGCCAGGCCGCACGAACATCATCTCGGGGACGACGCAAGCGGGGGAGACGCCCAAGAGGAAACGCACGGACTCGGCGATGTCCTCGGGACGGATCATCTCGTCGGCGGGGACCTGGCCCTTGACGAAGTCGGTCATCGGCGTGTCGACGAAAGCGGGGCAGAGCGCGGTCGACTTGATGCCCTCCTTGCCGAGCTCCTTGTTCATCGCTTCGGTCCAGCCGACGACGCCGTGCTTGGCGGCGGAGTAGACCGAGAGCCAGGCCTCGCCGTGCTTGCCGGAGATCGAGGAGGTGTTGACGACGAGCACGTTCTTGGTCTCGGCGGCAGCCGCACGGAGCATCGCCATGGACTCGCGGTAGAAGAGGATGATCGAGCGCAGGTTGATGTCGAGCTGCATGTCGAGGCGCTTCGTCTCGATCTCGGCGACGGGCGCGCCAACGCCGACGCCGGCGTTGTTGACGAGCACGTCGAGGCGGCCATAGCGTTCGCGGTGGGCATCGACGACGCGTTTGATCTCCTGCTCATCGGAGACATTGGCGGCGATGGAGTGCACGTCGTAGCCTTCGGCGATGAGCCCTTGGGCGGCGGCGTCGAGCTTCTCGGGCCGGCGCGCTGCGACGGTGAGGGCGTAGCCCTCTTCGCCGAGCACCTTGGCGATTGCCAGTCCGATGCCGCTGGATGCTCCCGTGACGATCGCTGCGCGCGCTGCTGACATGAGGTCCTCTCTCCCTTGATGAACGAAATCAGCCGAACCGCCCAGATAGCGGGCGAGGCGCGTGAGCATTCCACATCCGCCTCGGGTAGCGTCTCTGGAGCGTCTCTGCGGCCTAGGTCGCGAGGGCGTGATGGGCCCGTAGCTCAGTTGGTTAGAGCTGCCGACTCATAATCGGTAGGTCCCTGGTTCGAGTCCAGGCGGGCCCACTCAAAGTACCTGCAAACGGACATAATTTTGGAACACCACGGGCGACCGCTCAGCGACTGCGTTTCCCTAACGTAGGCCAGGGGGGAAGTATTCGCAAAGGATCCTCGATTCAAATCCGGGCGCCTCGATTGGTTATTGCCCAGCGGTCACGAACGAATATTGGGAAACCTCGACGGGCCTCGTCGTAGAGTGGTCGCGCCCACCGCAACAGCATCCGGTCCGGGTAGCAACATGCGCGGTGTGCGAGTTGCTGGCTCAGAGGCGTTCCGACGAGGGCTCGCGCCGACGCTGCTCCGTGCGCGAAAATCCGCATAGACGAGTAGCCGCTCCCCGATCAGGGGCCGGGCGTTGATACGAAGGCCTAGATCGCGGCGCGGGCAGATTGCGGCGCTATGCCGTGGGTAGCCTCAAGCTTCGTTTGGGTCCGCTTAGCCTATGAGCTGACGGCGCCGATAGTTGCGCTGTGCTTCGCTACGAGCGCAAGCGGGTGAGCAGTACTTGACTCCCTTCTTGCGGTGCTGTCCGTGGTGCGCGCGGCCTTCCTGATGCACGAATTGACGGTTGCAGGTTTGGTTCGCGCAGAGTTGGTAGGTGGCGCGTTCGACGATGTGGTTGTAGAGCTCGATCGCGCAGGCCTGGTAGAGGCGCGCCGTCGGTGGCGCCGCGTCCGGTTCGATGCTTGACTCGTGCGGCGGCTCCCATGGCCTGACTGGCCCTTGGGCTTGAGGGCCTGAGGCGATGCTGAGCTGCGGTCCGATTCGTCCGAGCTGTGGCAGCACGTTTGTGAGGAGTTTGGACGCGAGCCCGAGCGTTTCGAAGCCGGCGTGCGGCGAGGATTGCCAGTTGATGTCAGCCGGATCGAGGCCCTCGTTGAAGACGCGCCAGGCCCAGTAGACGTCGTGAAGGCAGCGCGCCGCGAAGCGAAACTCGTTGACGGTCTCGATGAACGGGATCCGAAGCCACAGGTTGTCGAGCCGCGTCGCGAAGCCGTGGGTCCGTAGCTCGGAGAGCGTCGGGACATAGCGCAGTTCGTGGTTCTCAAACTCCACTGGTATCGGGCGACTATCGCTTGTGCCGGTGGCTGCAGCCAGCCCTCTCTTGATGTTCGTCCACTCTCTCTTGTGGTTGAGGGCTTTGTCGTATTCACCGAGCTCGCGGAGACTGCTCGCGTGCGCCCACGCTCCGTCGAGGATCCCGTGGGCGTTTACGAAATCGAGGATGGACTCCGGCGAATCGAGGTCGACTTCAAGGAGCCGGAGGTAGGTCTGACCAGAGGGCCTGAACTCTTCCCGGTGGAGCACCGGCATCCCTTCGTGCTCCAGCGGCACGGGCAAAATGACCCGGCCGGTGCGATCGAGCTCGCTCTGCATTCGGACGGTCGGCGGCACCGGAAGAGGCGTGCCTGGCCAGAGCGTGATACGAAATCGTGTGACCTCGTCCGTCCGGGGCGCTGATACGGTCACGCGCAGAACCGTATCACCGGTAGCAAGGCGGCCATGACCATGTTTCGACGATCCACACAGCCCGACAGGACCATCGCGGCAGCAGATGTCCCGAGCCTCGTCAGCTCGAGGCCTGACTATCTGCCTAGCGCGTTCGTAGATTGGGCGCAGGAATACGCCTGGCTTCTCGATGAGATCTGTGGACGCTGGCTGCGGACCGGGGAACCACCTAAGCGAGCCGATCTGCAGCAAGCGCTGATGGCCGACGGCCGAGACGTGTACGTCGCCGGGGTACTGCACGACATGCCGAGGCCACTGGGCTGGACCGAGCCGCAAGATCAGCGCGTTGTGCTGTCGCTGTTCGGCCTGCGCCTGACCCCCGCGGCGCAAGAGCTGCTCGCCGGGCTCGGGCCGCTTGTGGCGCTTGCGGTTGCTCGATATCGCGAGTCCGGCTCCCGAGCTTTTCTCTCTGTCGGTGATGTCGAACGCGAGTTCGCGATCCATGGACAGGGCGCCGCGGCGCTGAAGGAGAGACTGTTCACAGAGCTGCCGTTCCTGGGGCAGGAGGTTCCTTGTGGGCGAGGGGAAGACGGGGAGGCACACGAAATATGGGAAGACGTCGCGCGATACGCGGGCATACGGACAACGGACGAGTATTTGCAGCTGCGGGCCGAGGAGATTCGGCGGCATCCGCAGTTCGGCTGGGGAAGATGGGAACCCGTGCAGCTCGCGCCCGCCTTTGCGCCAAGGGTTTCCGCTGTCGTGGCTGGGGAACCGGTCGAGTCGTTGACGCGAAGGCTCCTCAACCACCCTTGGGTGGTAGGGATCGGGACGGTCGTAGTGGGTGGTGTGATCCTCGCCCTGATCCTTGGGCATGGCTGATGCCGGCCGGAGCACTAGGTCGTCGGTCGCGGAGCCACCAGAGAGCAGTCGAGGACGATCGACTCGACGCCGACGACGCGACGGGTGGAGACGTCTTCGGCTTGCTGTTGTAGGTCCCGCGTTAGGCCCGCGATCGTGTGACGCCGAGCGGCGGTGCGCTTCCGATCTGAGTCCTTCCAAGTGTCGGCGGCGAAGTAGCCGGTGACGTAGATGCCTTGAGTGATTTGGCCGGTGAGATACCGCTCGACGAGCTGGGACTCCATGGCCGTCATGAGATCCCGGTTCCAGGACCCCTTTACCTCGACCATTACCGAAACGATCGGGGGTCCCTGGGTGAACTTGCCTGCGACTGCGTCGATTTTGAGGTCGATCGACTCGCCTCGGCCTTTTCCGGATACGGAGGCTCGGATCTGAGTCTCCCGTCCGACGACGATTGCGCGTCCTTGAAGTTCGTACTCGAGGAAAGCAGCGATCCAGTCTGAGAGCTTCTGCTCACCGCGCGGCTCGGGCGGCGGGTCGGTCCACAAGAGTTGCACCTGTGGGTTGATGCCTTGAAGCTTGTCGGTGGCGCTGCGGAGCACGCTGGCGATGACCCGCCGTAGAGCCCTGTCTGACACCACCCAACGCTGGGTGTTCTCTTGCGCCATCGCTAGGATCTGGGCGGGGCTCGGAGCGGTCCAGGAGGCTCGGGTGGCTGCCTCTCTTGTTTGCTCGCGAAGCGCTCTAAGCCATACGAGATCTGGGTGGTCGCGCACGAGCCTGTCGAAAGCAATGACCGCCGCGAGGGTTCCGCGACCGACCAGCTCGCGCGTTAGCTGTTCGCTCCATATGACGATCTGCTCTCGTGCTCCGACGTAGTGGGCTTCTTGCGGTATCGGGTTCTCGGCCCGCGGGTAGTGCTCCTCGATCCAGCTGAACAGGTCCGCGATCTGTTGCTCTGTGAGTCGGGCGGCTACGTGCGTGCCGATTTCACCGGCGAGTCGGCCGATCACGTCTTGCCCGAACTGGTCGTCCGCTCGTATGAGCGGCCAGATCTTCTGCCATTCGGCGCTTGGGGTGTCAGCAGCGAGGCGGGCGGCGAGAGCGGCTGCGAGCTCTCGGCGAGGGCCGCCCGCTCTCACCGCGGAAGGGACGACGAGGCGTCGCGCGAGAGTCCACCCGCTCTCGAGGCCTTCGGCCATGAGGAAACTGACGAGCTCGGCGCGTTCAGCGGGCTTCTGGCGGCTGTCGCGCGCGCGGGCGAGGATCGCCTTCTCGACTGGGGCGACGACAAGCCCGATGAAGCGACGGATGGCTATGGCGTGCCCGTCGCTTCGTTCGCGTCGAAGTGCGTGCTTGAGCCAGGTGGCGGCGGCGTCCGGGGCGCAGTGCACGAGCCTGACGATCGCCCAGCGGTCGAACTCGTCGTCGCTCATGTCGCCCAATGGCCATCCGACGATCATGGGTGCCCAGCGCTCGACGATGTCGCAGGGAATCAGTGAGAGCTGTTGCTCGTTTGTCGCCAGTAGGTGGAGTGCTCTATAGCCAGCCCACGCTGGCTCGTTGACGAGGCGCCGCTGAAACCACCGTGACGGTTCGACTGGAGCGTCGCGCAAGTAGGTTGCGGCTGCGGTCGTGAGCCACGTGGATCTCGTCGCCGACAAGGTCCCAGCCGGCGAGCTTTTGGGGGTTTGAGACGAGGAACCCTCCGAGGGGCTGGACTGCTCCATCCACGCGAGCGCGACCCAGAACCCGTCGAGGTCGCCTTCGTCCCAAATGGCTTTTGCTTCGGTGACCTTTGCTCGTACGTCGAATCGGGGAGCGCGGATCTCCTCGCGACGCTCGACCATTTCAGCTTTCCGGCGCTGCCGGTCGCGCATGGCATCGGCCTCTGGGGAGTCGATGAGGATCGGCTCGTACCGGTAGCTGGTTAGGCGTGCCAGCACTGGGCTCTTCAGCCGGGCGGCGAATATGGTCTCGTCGCTCGCGCCGTTGACCAGCATCGCCTCGACTAGCGCGGCCCACGCGGACTCCTCAGGCGTACCGATACGGGCGATCAGTTGCTGAGCTGCCCAGTCGACATCCTCGGGGGGCGCGAGCGACGGACTGCTCATGACTAGTTCGGCGGCGTCAGGCGCTGGCTCGGCGGCCTGCTCGGCGGGGCGCGAGAGCATGGCGGAGAGGAGCCGACGCCTGTCTTTTTTGTCTTTGAGGAGTTCGGGGTGTTCCTCGAGCGCCAAGCGCGAGAAGAGGTCGACGTTGGCGATGAGGAGGTTGCTCGCGACCGTCGCGAAGGCGTCGAGTGTGTTCGTGTCCGTCAGGCGTTCGGCGGAGCGGACCAGAAGTTGCTCGCGGAGGTCTGAGAGGCCGTCTGTCGGCGCGTGTTCGATCGGAAGGGTCGCCGCCCAGCGCAGTGCCGGCGCCAGTTGGTCATCCTGAAGGCCATCAACGAGCAACGAGCGAAGGAAGTGCTTATAGGAGCCGTAGAGGTTTAGGCGCTTTGGGGGGCTCAGCGATGTGAGCAGCTCATCGAGTGTGAGCACTGATGGCCATGTCGCGGAGAGAGCTGCGCCCTTCAGCTCGTCTTCGGTGTCCTCGGGCAGCGCTGATGTCGCCAGTCCGACCAGCTGTCGCCGGCAGTCAGGCGTTGCGAACTCGCCGAGCGCGCCTACCGCAGCATGGCGCAGTCCAGGGGGCGCATCGCTGTCGAGCGCGATTGCGACAAGATCAGACTCGAGGGCGAGGACCCGGCAGGCGCCCGCGATGTCGGCGGCAGTTTCACGGCTGGCGGGGTCACGTCGTTGGCCGTGAAGGACGTGTCTGAGCTGATCGGCCAAGCCCGGGTGACCGAGATGGGGCAGCGCGGTCCGGACGGGGATGTCGAAGCGACGAAGTTCGTAGGAGCTGATCGCGGCAAGCAGGGCTGTGACAATGGAGGCGCGGTCGCTCGATGGGAGCGAGGCGGGGTCCGCTCTTACGAGCACTGCGGGTTCGCGAGTCAGGAGAAGCTCTGCAAACTCGGGCGACAGCGCAGCTAGCCAGCTTGCGACCTCGCGGAGCTCGGGGATTACTCTTGCTCGACCGTCGAGGTCGCTGAACACGAGATCTTCGATCTGTTCCTTGCTGAGGGCGCCGTTGGCGAGCCAGCGACCGCACAGGAACTCGCCGTAGGTCTTGTGGCGAAAGTTGAGCAGCGCCTCTCCGATTCCGGCAAACAGTCTGCAGCTGAGGGTGTCTTTCACGGCGAGCTCGTCAACCTCGAAGTCTGTCGGGGATCCGAGCAGCCGGTCGGTCTCCTGGCCTCCAGTGAGGACTGCTTCTGTGGTCGCGTCGGGTGTCGGGGCTTTCGCGGTGGTGGAGATAGACGCTTGTGCGGCGAGGATCATTTGGCCGGCGATGCGCTGCGCGACGGCGAAGCGCTTGCTCGGGCTGAGCGTGTAGCGAGCGGCTCTGCTTTTGGTTCGACGCTCCGCGGGCTCGTGGCAGAGAAGCTCGCAGCCTTGTTGATACACCTCGGCGCGGGAGTCCGGCAGCTCGCCGTGCTCGGCCGCGATGTCGAGCAGCATGTTGAGAGTTCCCGGGATCATGGCGAGCGGCTGGAGACCTTTGGTGATGACCGCGCGGAGGAACGTCTGTGGGTGCTCAACACGGGCGCTTGCGGCGTCTTGGACGTTGCTGGCGGTGAAGGGGAGCAGGCCGAATTGCCCGAACTGATCAGCGCCGAAGCGCCTTTGCAGCCAGCTCTCGAGCGTGAGGTAGCGGTCCGCGGTCCTACAGGCGAGTCGGAGCGCGAGCCTGTCGGTCGGCGCGTCCGCGAGCCCCTCCTGGATGAGGTCGCCGATGGTCTCGACCCTGAGGAGCGCGAAATCCAGCGTGTCCAGGAAGAGGTGTAGCCGGTGGTCCCCGTCATGCCAGCGTCGCCATTGGGGGGAGTCGAAGATGCGGGACCGAAGAACAGCCTCTTCGGTGGTCGCACTGAGATCGATGAAAAGGACCGCGTCGTCGCTCTCGCTGTTCTCGTGGAGAGCTTCGGATGCCTGTTGGAGTGCGGTTGTCTTGCCGAGTCCTGGCTCACCGATTAGCACGAGGCAGGCTTTCTCGTCGATGTCTGCGTATGAGCGAACGTTCGGCGCCCAGGCGGCAGCCCACGGTTTCGATGGGTCTGGCATGAAGCCCCGGTCGCTGAAGTCGAGCGGATCACCGTCGGGGAGCCAATACCTGCTCACGTGCTGCGGTTTCGGTTCCTGAGAGCGACGGGCGCTGCGGATTCGGGTGCGCGATCGGGGGATCCCTCGATGATGGACGGCGCTGCGGACTGACGGTCGGTGATTGGCGCTACTCGGCCGGCGGCGGCTCCGGATCCACCTGTTCATCGGTGCCTTCGGAAGACGTTTCGTCCGATGGGCCGTCTGGGGGCGCTGTCTGCAGGACGAGTTCGCGGAGGTCGAGCGACCGTCGCTCGCTCTCGTGGAGCGCTGACTCCCAGGCGATTAGTGGCTCATAGCCGGGGAGCTCCTCGACGGCGAAGCCCGCCAAGCGTCGGGCATCGTCGTTACGTCCTTGCTCCAAAAGGCTCTCGGCCGCAGCGACTTGCAAGGCGGCGTCGAGGACGGCTGGCAGCTCTAGGTGATTGCGTTTTTCGCGTTCTGCCCGGCGCTCTGTCGCCAACGCTTGTAGCTGGGCGGCTGTCCAGTCCGGCATGCGATCGGTTAGTAGCCCGACGACGAACGACGGGATTTCGAGGCGCTCGAGAAGTTGCCCGTGCTTGGCAAGGAACTTCGTCGCCTCGCGCCGATGCTCGCTGGGGACAAGAATGTCGTGCCAGAGCGCGTAGATCGCGATCATCATCGTCTTGTCGGGACCGTCGGCGACGCCGGGAACCTGCTGCTCGATGCGCTCGAGCACTGCTTGCATGTTGGTTACGCCCTCAGAACGTGCAGCGAGGGCGTCGAGTGCGTGTCCGATGAAGCCGGTGAAGTAGCGGGCGACAGACTTGTGGTCGAAGCCGCCGGCTTGCCAGACCCAGTACTGCGGCGCAAGCTGCATCTGTACTTTGCCCGGCAGGAAGAAGCGCCAGTCGAAGGTGAAGTCCGTCTCCGCCGGGGCCCGATCGACATAGCTCTTGATGACGTGTCGGGCGAGACGTAGAAGTCCCTCGTGGCTCAGCATGATCCCCTCTGAGATGGGCATGACTGTGTCGGCTGCGTCGCCGAGGATCCATGCCTCTGACGGGAGATCCTTGAGAACGTGGACATTGCGCGAGCGCACGTCGTAGGCCAGCTTTAGGGCGCGTTGCAGGTCAGCGCCGCGGACCGGTCGACTGCTGTCTGTCGCCTCGGTCCTGAAGTAGCTGGGCGAGACGTTGTCCATCACGAAGGCGACGAACCTGCTCTTGGCGCCGAGGCGGTCGGCCTGCATAACGGCCGCCCGCACACGATCAGCGAGTTGTGTGTCCACGCCCTCGAGGGCGCTATCGATGACTTTGCGCCTGTCGTCATTCATCTGGTCCCAGGTGGGCGCTGGAGCGTTTTTGCCGTCGCTGAGCGACTCGAGTGCAGCGACGAGATCGACGTAAGCGAGCGTCGGATCGTCGACGGCGTGCTGCGTGGCGTGGACGATGCGTCTGATCGCACGCATCGCGGCTTCGAAGTGGCTGCGCTTCAAAGCGAGGAGTTCTGTCATGAAGCGTCTGAGCTCTTCGAGTTCGGTGTCGGGGACGAAGCGGTGTGCGGCGAACGTGTGGCGAAACAGCTTCGAGGCTTGTGACTGCACGGAGCCCTGGATGGAGTTTGGAACCAAGCTCCCGGCAAGGTCGTGATCGCGGGTGAAGATCGCGTTGAGGGCGAACGAGAGCACGTCGGCGAGGTCGTCGAGGAGCTCGGTTCCGCCTGTGGCGACGATCATCGATGGCTCGCCGTCTGGCATCTCGGCCTCGAGGTGCTCGGTGACCGAAAGCGCTGCAGTGCTGACGGGTCTCATCGGTGTCGACGGGGCGAGCTCCCCGACGGGCAGCTGGACAACCACGCCCAGCGGTAGGAAGAAACGGTTGGTGTAGAGCGTCTCCCGATGGACGGTGGAGTGCAGGCGAACGCCTTCCCTGAAGTACATCTTGCTTACGATCTGGAGCACGTCTGCCGACCTCCTCTCGGTCGTGATCTGTTGCATTTCGAACGTAGGCGCTTCAGTCGACGAGCCAGCATGGCACGGGCCGTCGCGTCTGCGGACTTACACCTTGCGCGTGTTCCCGGGGGCGAGGCGCGTTCTGGGGGAGCAGGGTGTCGGCTGTGGTGTCTTGGCAGGTGCGAGACTGCTCGCGATCAGCGATCGGCGGGAGAAAGTGCGCGTTTGCGATGAGCCGGGATTCCGAGCGGGGCAGTGACGGACGCAGCTACGAGGCCTTGACCGAGTTGGTCGTTCGACTTCTGCAGCGGGAGACCGACGTTCCCACGCACGAGCTGCGCCAGCGCGCGCGCCTACGTGGACGCTCTACGACGCACGAGATTGACGTTTGGTGGGAACCCGAGATCGACGGTGTCCGCAGGCGGGTGGCGTTCCAGTGCAAGGATCTCGCGAGACCGGTCGAGCAGGGCGAGATGCTGAAGTTCCGCGCCGTGCTCGAGGATCTTGATAAGCGCCCGCTCGGTGTGTTCGTGGCGAGTGGCGGTTACCAACGCGGGGCGATCAGGGTTGCGGCGATGTCCAACATCCTGCGCCTCGTCGTGGAGCGCGTCGACGATGAGACCGGTGACGATGAGCTCCTGGTCGAGCACACCGAGATCGTCGAGGCGGACATCAAATTGCACCGCGACGATCGGAACCGTGACGCCGGAGCGAAAGAGGACGACCTATACGGTGATGAAGTCGTGTTTTTTGACGCGGACGGCCGGGAGCGCGGCAATCTACTTCAGGTCGCCGGCGCGATATTGAACGACCTGCCGAGGGATGGAGAGCTGACGCGTAGGAGTCACCGCTTCCGTGAGCCGACGTTCATCCCCGGCGGCGACGGCCAGCTGCACCGGGTGAGTTCGATCACGTTGGGCGGACGGCTGGTGTTGGATGCCCCGCTCGCGCGGATGGTCGGCGAGCTGATGGATAAACGCGAGGATTGAAGCCCCAGACGGCTGGTCGCTGTCGCGTCGCCCGTCAGCGTGCGCGCTAGTCAGTGGACCGCGCTGATCGAAGGCCGGCCGCTGTCCCAGTCGATCAGGCAGAGACGGACACCGAGATGGATGGCGACGTGGCGCGCACGGCCGATCGGGTGTTGCGGTAAGGTGCACAGTACGGTTGGCCGATAGGAGATCATTATGGAGCGCACGATTGGTGTTGATAAGGCGCGGGCGCGGCTGGGGCAGCTAGCCGACGAGATCGTGGCGGAGGATGAGGCCGTGGTCTTGACGCGGCGTGGGCAGGCCGTGGCAGTCCTTATCAGCCCTGCTGAGTACGAGGCGCTGCTGGAGCTTCGGCGTAGGTTGGCCCGCGAGGAGCTGCAGGCGAGGCTTGCGGCGATCCGTGCGAGCGTCGCGTCCGCTGGCCTGGATGTCTCGGTTGTTGACGAGGCGATCGAGGCTGCGCGAGCGGCCGCGTGACCCGTCGGGCGGTTCTCGACTCCAACGTCATCGTCTCGGGCCTCGGCTGGTCGGGCGCCCCAGCACGCATTGTCGAGGCAGTGCTTGCCGACGAACTTGTGCTGGTGACGAGCTCGCCGTTGTTGGCAGAGCTTCGCCGCGTCCTCGCCTATCCGAAGCTCGTCAAGGCGATCCCCGACGGTTCGAGACTTGTGGATCTCGTCGAGATGGCCAGCGTCGTCGTCGAGCCGCTCGACGCGTTCGCTGTCGTGGAGGACGAGAGCGATAACCGCGTGCTCGAGGCGGCGGTCTCCGCTGAGGTCGACTGCATCGTCTCGGGGGACGAGCACCTGCTGACACTCGGCTCGTTCCAGGGCATCCCGATCCTCACGCCAGCCGAGTTCGTCAATCGAAGCCAAAAACAAAGCCGTGAGCGAAGAACGGACAAAAGAACAGATCGAGGATGTCGCCAGGCGTTGCTTGTGGTACATGTCGATCGTCCCGAAGGACGGCAACCTCTGCTCCAGCCTGCCCATATTCGTGTCTGGCAGCGACGTGGCGGCCGCCACGCTGCACGACCTGAAAGCACTCGCGGTGGAGCCAGGCTTCGTGCGGCAGAATTACGAAAGTGCGGAAGCGAAAAAAGAAAAAGTCTCAAACCGCAAATGGTATGAAGGCGTGGGTGCGTGCGCGGCCGAACGGCCGGTTGGCGACCAGTGCGATGAGTTCCCGCTTTGGGCGACCCAGCAGGGCGGACCGCCGTCGCCGCCGACAAGCCTCGAATACATCAATGCCGTCGATAATGAAGCGCAGGGCAGCCTATATGGCAACTTTGTGACGATATGCAAAATGGCTGAACGGAGCGAAACCAACTACGCATTTCTCTGGGTCCCGGTGCCACCGAGTCTCGGCGTCCCGACGATCAAGAACCTCTGCAACTAGGTATGACGCAGGGCACCGCACCGCTCCTCGATGCTGGTCTGATGATGCGCTATGAGTCGGCTCTGCGTAGGCAGACAGTCCCTGTCGACGAATGGCGAAAGCCGCCGCTCGCCGATGGCGAGCGGGCGCACGTGTTGGCTCAGCTAGGGCTAGATCTCCCGATCGAGGGAGAGGTCTGGTGGGGATGGCACGACGGAGCCATCGGCGACGGGCGACGCAAGCTGTTCGGCCCATACCAGGAATGCCTGTCGCTAGAGGGTGCCGTAGCGCAATTCCGGCAGTCGCGATCGATCGCCGAGCGGATAGCAGCTGACTCGCCGCCTCCGCTTGACGATCCCGACAGGGCCTGGGACCCGGCTTGGCTGCCGATCAAGGGTGAAGGCCATCCTGTAGTCATTGACTGTTCGGTCGGACCCGGACAGCCCTCGCCGGTTCGGTTCATCGACTGGCAAAACGTCGATGGGTTCCGTATCCCGCAGGCGCCGTCTCTCGGCAGAATGATTCTGTGGTGGACCGAGGCGCTTGAGAGTGGCGCGTGGCGGTGGGATAACAACGAGACGGCCTGGCGCGTCGAAGAAGATCTGCTCCCCCCGAACTTCAGAGCGACCGACTTGACCTAAAGCAGCAGTCCTAACGCGGCCAGTGCCTGACAGCTCCTATGATCTCAGCGACGCAATCCAGGCGGCGTTTGACTTCGACTGACGGACACACCGCGGCAGCTCGGCCCACTGCGATCGAGTAGAGCTAACTGGCCCGCGGCTCACCGAGCCGCGGGCCACCCCACATGTGATCGCTGTGCGTGCTACCTCTGCCTCTGTCCCGTGACGGGGTTCAGATACAGCTTGCTGTTGTGTTTGCCTTCGAAGTCGAACATGCCCGCGAGATCGAAGGGAATGCCGGCGCCTGCGTCTCGGCCGGCGAGGATCTGATCGGCAGAGCCTGAGATGCCGGGTAGCGCCCAGTTGTACTCGATGAGGTTTATCGCCGAGGCCTGGTCGCTGAGGTTGTGGTCGACCGCATTTTTCTTCGCGAACGGTGAGATCACCATCATCGGCAGTCGCGGTCCGAACCCGCAGCGACCCTGCTCGCCAGCCAGCGGCGTGGGCGTTTCAAGCGTGCCTTGCGGGTTACCGCCGCACTGACCCGAGGTTCCCGTCGAGGACACTGTGAGCGAGGTGTTTGTGAGGTTGTCGCCCGGTGAGAGCGACGGGTTCCTGACGCCGCTATAGACGTGGTCATACCAGCCGTCGGAGTCGTCGAAGTTCACGATCACGACCGTGTTCTTCCAGTCCGGCGAGCGCATCAGCGCGTTGATCTGGCTCGTGACGAACTGCTGTTCATCGGCCGGCTCGGAGTAGGCGGCGTGACCGTCCTGATAGGCAGGTGCCTTCAGGAAGCTCACCGCCGGTAGGGCCGAAGGCGGCAGTTCGCGGCGGTTGATCGCTTCGACGAGCTGGCTGAAGTCGCTCGTGTCGTACTGGTGGTTTGGCGTGTTGAACTGCGGTGTACCGTTCACGTAGGCCTGCGTGTCCTGGCCGATCTGCTGCAGGCCCGCGAGCGTGTCCTGTCCGCCCGGGCCCGTGGGCACCGTGAGGTGGTGCGGGTTGGCGGTCGATGCGTAGTACTGGAACGGGTTGTGGTGGGGGATGTAGTCGTCCTTGTATCCCCACTGCCCCGTGCCGCCGAGCGCGACGCCGACCGGATGAACGCTGCTGCACAGGTTCTGGTTGCTTGAGTGGGCCGGTCGGTTGGCGGCGTTTGAGAAGTAGGAGCTGAACTGGTCGGGGACAAATGTGCTGCTCGGCTGGCCGGTTTTGCCGGTCGCTGTAAGCGCTTCCTGATAGCTCGTGCTGGGCCGCAGACCACCCTCGAACCAGCCCCAGGAGAGTCCCGCGGCGTTGAGCTGATCGCCAATGTTGGTGCCGAGCAGCGCGACGGCGTCGCGTGTCGAGCAGTCGTCGTAGTAAGGCTGCGCATCGCTCGTCAGCGAGAAGCCGCCGAGCCCGTCCGGGGTGAGGTCGGCGTTGGGTGAGGTGGAGGTCGCGATCGAGGGGTTGTTTGCCTCGTGTGCCGTGTCCACGTTGCCAGTGTTGCCCGATACGAGGCTGATCGCGCCGGGAGCCGACGGCCCGAAGGTGGTCCCGAAGGAGTTGTCGCTCATCGCGTAGTGCTGTGCGTAGTTCCACAACGCGGTGACGGTGTTGCCGTCGTAGTAGTCCATCACCGAGGCCGGGTTGCAGGGAGTGCCAAACGGTGAGTTGCCGCTGCCGTTGCCCACGCTCTGCACGAAGCGGTCCATGTTGCCGTTGTTGAAGGACTGCTGCTCGTCGCTGTAGTTGTGATCCTGATCGCAGGTCAGTTGCCCTCCGGCGCTGCCGGCCAGGCCGGTCGCGCTGCTGTCGAGTCGCGCCGGTTGCGAGGCGTTCGGGTTGCTGAACAGCAGGTTCGCGCTGTGCTGGAGCGCGAGGGGAATCGACGCGTCGGTGGCAGGGGGCAGGCCGTCGACCGCAGGCGTGTTCTTCGCGGCCTTGAACGGCTGTCCGTCACCGTTTGAGGCATGCGGGTAGGTGCCGAAGTAGTGGTCGAAGGACACGTTCTCCTGGAAGATCACGACCACGTGCTTGATCGGCGTCGCGCTCGACGGTTCTGCGCTCTTCACCGGCATCGCGCGCGGCGGCGCTCCCGCGGTCGCCGATTGGGTCACTAGGACGCTCCCCCCTGACACCGCCAGCGCGGCTAGGAGCGCTGAAACAGCGCGCTTGTGTCGCATGCGTCTCTCCTTGAGCTAGATAGCGATCCACGGCACCCGTCGGGCTACAACGCCGCTTCGGAGAGACTCGCCGCGGGAGAGCGCAGATTGGTTATCGCGCTGTGATTCACCTGTGTCGAATCTGTGATCGACGAAGGTCGGGCGCGTTGGCACGGTGCTGTAACGCCCACCGGCCCGTCGTGACCTAAGTTGCAGTGCCAGCCGCCAACCAACAACGTGCGCTTCTCAGAGCGCCGAAAGGATCACGTCGCCCAATGCCCATCCCGTCCTCAATCCTTGCCTTCATCGACGCGCAGGTCGAGCGCTCGCCGGTTTCCTACGCAGATCTGCGTGTGGTGGTCTTCAACGGCACCACCAAGCGCTCGCCTGAGCCGAGCCACACAGACGGCCTTCTCGCGATTCCAATGCGCGTCTTCTCCGCGCTTGGTGTGCGCTGTGATGAGATTCGCACCGTGGATCGAACGATCCCGCCGGGCCTTTGGCCTGACATGCGTGAGCATGGCTATGACGAGGATGAGTTCCCGGAGATCTACCGCTCGCTCGTTGAGCCCGCCGACATCTTGATGATCGCCGGCCCGATCTGGCTGGGGGATCAAAGCTCACAGACACGCACGATTATCGAGCGCCTATACGCCTACTCGAGTGAGGTCAACGATCGCGGCCAGTGGGCCTACTACGGCAAGGTCGGCGGCGTGCTCACGACTGGTAACGAGGACGGCGGCAAGCACGTCAGCGCGCAGGTCCTGTATGCGCTTCAGCACATCGGCCTGACGATCCCGCCGCAGTCCGACAGCTATTGGGTGGGAGAGGCCGGCCCTGGGCCGTCCTACCTCGACGAGCACGGTGGCGGTCAGCAGAACGCCTGGACGACGCGCAACACGGTCTTCATGAGCTGGAACATGCTGCAGATGGCGCGCATGCTCAAGGACGCCGGCGGGTTCCCGGCCTACGGTAACTCCACCTACGACTGGGACCTGGAGCAGCCCGAGCACCCAAACCCCGAGTATCGCTGAGCGACATCAGGGATCTGTCTCCAAACTGAAGACCTAGCGCTCAGGCGATTGATGCGAGCGTGATCTCGAGGACCTCCTGCCAGTAACGCTCACCGTGCTCCGCGCTCGCGAGCGCAGGATCGCCGATCACGCCATTGGCCGCCACGGTGTGCACGCCGCCGCCGAAGATCGCAGCGATCGCCTCCTGCGGATCGCCCGTGTAGCCGGGGGTGGCGCGCTCGCCGTGCACCATCTCGGGATGGATTGCCAACAGCATCGAGGTCTCCCACTCGCCCGCGTGTACTCCTCCGTCCCCGAGCGGGATGCCGTATTCGCTGGCGCCGAGCTGCGCGATCGCGAACAGCGCGCCTAGGTCTGTCAGCGCGCTGATCTCGAGACCCTCGATCGGGCCGAGCTGCTCGAGCGCCTGCCCGAGCGGCGCGAAGTTGCCGCCGTGGGTGGGCAGCAGCACGAGGCGCCTAAAGCCGCCGCGCGCGAGCGAGCGCACGAGGTCGGCGACCACCGCATGGAACGTCTCCGCGGAGAGCGAGAGCGTGCCGGGGAACTCGAGGTGATGCTCTGAGCAGCCGATGCGCACAGTCGGCGCGAGGAACGCGTCGAGGCGCTCAGCGACGAGGCGCGCGAGATGGTCGCCGAGCAGTGCATCGGTCGCGAGCGGCATATGCGGGCCGTGCTGCTCGGTTGCGCCGAAGGCCATAACCACGGTGTCGCGGCCGCGCTGCTGCTCGGCCTGGACCTCCGGCCAGCTCATGCGGTCCAGCTCGATTGCACCCACGACGCCTCCTCCGCTCGTTTGCGGCGAGTCTAAGTTACGCGCGCGACTCGGCCGTTTGGGCCTAGTTCGTCTGCTGCGCTCGACGCAGCCGGCTTTCGGCACCGAGGTGCATTCGCTCGAGTTCGCGCAGGCGTGCGGCGCTGGTTAGTCGCGGGCCGTAGGTCTTTGCCCGATAGAGGTCGAGCCGCTCGCGGTGGTAACGAGCTTCCGCTTCGAGCTCATCGATCCGCGAGCGGCTGACCGCTTTGATCACGACCGGAGGCTCGTCGCGGTGGCTCTCGGGCTCGATGCTCCCGGCGCTCATGATGACCTCGGCGCGCGTGTGCGCCAGCGGAGCAGGGTCGTAATGAGGACGCTCAGCAGCCAGCCAAGGATCGCTGCGAACAGCACTAGCCAGATCAGCGCTACCGAACCATGGCCGAAGACCCAATCGACTCGCACGTGGCGTGTGTTGGAGGCTCCCAGCGCGACCACGTATACGAGCAGGGCGACCGCGAGAACAGCGTAGATCTGCAAGCGAAGTCGGTGTCCTCGGCGTGCCACCCGCCGGCGGCGCGACTCGCCGCTCGTGGAGGCTGACTCGGGGTTGCTTTCCTCAGAGGCAGTACTGGGTGAGGCCGGGGTCGCGGCGAGAACGGCGTCCTGCTGCGATGGATGCGCAGCTGGTGCGGCGCTCGGCGCGGTGGTTGCATCTGACATCAGGTCCTCCTTGGAGCCTTGGCTCTGGACGGCACGGGCGACGAGCCGGCGGATGAGGGCCTTTGAGCTGGCCAAACTACCTACGCGACAGATCGCGAGAGCGGGTAACTTCCGTTACAAGCCTACCACGGTGGGTCCTTCCCGCTCAGCCCTGCTCGATCGTGACGGGTGCGCCCGCTGCGATGTGTGCGCCGAGCCATTCGATGCTCGCCGTGTCCAAGCGCACGCAGCCATGCGATTCTGCGGCACCGAGCGTGCCACCCAGGCCGTCACGGCCGTGAAGCGCGATCTGGCCTGGCCCGCCTTCGAATTCTTGGAGCGCATTTGAGCGTGCGCTTAGCGCGAGCGCGATCGGGCCGCCTGGCTCGCTCGCAACCATACGAAAGGTCTCCTCCACGAAGAAGCGGCCCGTGGGAGTCGGCGTCGAGGGCTTGCCTACTACCGCCTGAAAGCTTCTCGTGAGCCGCCCGCGGCGGTAGACCCGCACCCGTCGGAGCGCCAGGTTCACGACCAGCCTCCAGCCCGTCGCCGTCGCGCGCGTGCCCTGCTGGGCGATCCAGCCCGTCGACCCATTCGGGCGCCCGGGGAGCATCACGCGCAGCCAACGAATGCCATCTGCGCCGTGCGAATGCCCAATCACGGGCACCGTTGTGGTCTCGCCGGTCAGTGGGCGGGCTGCGGCGAGCAGGCCGATCGCTCTAGAGCGCGCTTGCGGCAGGCGGTGCACACGATGGTTGCTCAACAACACCGCAAGCTGTTGAACCCTCGTGGAGATCTGGGAGGCTGGCTGGGCAGCCTGCGTTGAGCTCGTGGCGAGCGATGCCGAGATGAGACCGGCAAGCAGGCTGCCTGTGACCAGTCCTCGCAACACTCAGCCGGTGAACGCGCCGCGTACACGCGGGAGTGAGGGCCGGCTGTGTTGGTGGCGCTTTGCAGCTTCGCGAGCGTGACGGCGGCGTACCGCGGCCCGATGCGCCGCACGCCGCGCCGCTGCGCGGCGGCTCTGCTGAACGGTGCTCCGTGATCCAATCGGAGCGAGCGGGCTTTTCGCCTGCGCTTCGGCGAGAGCAGCCGTTTCAGCGGCTGTCGGTTTTTCGATGCCACCGCCAGTTGTTCCACCGCCGCCACCGACTTCACCGCCGCCCGCTGCACAGTTGGAGGTCGTGATCGTGTTCGTGTCGAGGTTGACCGCACCCGTCTGTGCCAGCAGCCGGCCGTGGATCGTGGCCGCCGTGTTGGCTGTGATCGTCGTCGCGGCCATTACCGTGCCGACGAAGCGCGTGCCGGTGCCGAGCGTCGCTGAGGAGCCGATTTGCCAGAACACGTTGCAGGCCTGGGCGCCGTTGATGAGTGAGACGCTCGTGCCCGAGCCCGTGATCAGCGTGGAGCCGACCTGAAAGATGAACACCGCGTTCGGATCGCCTTGGGCGTCGAGCGTGACGGCGCCCGCTGAGAGCAGCAGTGAGCCGCTTGCGGTGCGCACGCCCGGCAGAAATGTTTGCCCGGCGAGGTCCGTGCCGGCTGAGCTGTTCGAGGGCCGCGACGCTGCGTCGTTATAGGCCGTCGTGAGCGCGTTCTTGGCACCGATCGCGACCGCGTCGTCGACATGCGTCTGACCGAGCACATGCGGGGCGCCCGTGACCGAGGAGCCAGGCGTGAGCCCGAGATCTCCGAACATCGTCGTGGGACCCGTATTCGTCACAGTCGAGCCGGCGAGCACCGAGAAGCTCGTCGCCGAGCCGAGCCCGACAGGCGCGCTTGCAGCCAGTGCGCTTGCAGCGAACACCAGCGTGGAGATGATGCTGAGCAGGCCAAGCGCGGCCCGGTGCGTGCTGCGCAGGCCCGAGAGTCGGGCTGCTGGACGAGGGCTCTGGTGGGAGAGCTCGTCGGTCTGCGGGACGCCGGCATGCATGGGGCGTCTCCTAACTGCGATGGCAAGCACCGCGATATAAGGGGATCGCTCCCCGGTCTCTTCGACCTACCTATAAGCCCGACCCTTTCGCGTCTGCACTTGAGAAGCTGGGTACGTGCGTCGTCCATTCGTCCACCTACACAGACTGCGTGATCCAGCGTTCCTGAGGTCTGTCGCGACTAGGCCGACGTCAAACCCGTAGTGGAACTTTCAGAAGAATTTGGACATTCGGCTGTGTAAGAGTATGTTTATTGGGGGATGTCGTCCGGCGGTCGATCAGTGAGCATGGTGCTGACGCCTTAATGACGCGACCGCGGCTCCGGCCGCAGCTCCACACGGGACGGCCATTTCGAGGCGTGTCGGCGGAGCTTCGTCGTTCACTGGCAGCGTCCTACGCCAAACTCTCGTCGCGCCTGCGAGGCGCGATCATCGGTGCTCTGATCGTGACGGTCGGGCTCGGCGCATCCGCGCTGCTGGCGGCTGAATGGCGCGCCAGCGGGCTCGAGGCGAATCATCAGGCGTTCGCATCGGAGGCGGTCGATCTCAGCAACTCGCTGGACGCGACGCTCAAATCGACGATGTCGCTTACCCGCGCCATGCGCTCGATCGCGACAATGGAGCCGCAGGCCAGCGAGACTCGCTTCCTGCAGTGGTATGAGCAACTGCAGCGGGACGCCGGCGTGCAGAACGACGTCGTTACCGCGCTGATCGAGCCGATCCCGGCCTCGCAGCTTGCGGCCTTCAGACGCCAAGCCGAAGCCGACCCTGCGTTCCGTGCCGTGCTCGGCGGGAGGTTCCAGATACTGCCCCCAGGCAGGCGCAGCGTTTACTGCCTGACACGCGCGATCGTCGGCGATCCAGCGACGATCAGCCTGTATCCGGGGCTCGTCGACTACTGCGCGCCGGTGGTCTCGAACATCGGCCACTCGCCGGTCGCGGCACTCGCGGCACTAGCAACCGACACGGGCACGTTCGTCGCCACGGCCCTCCCCGGCTTTGGCAGGCGTTCGATCGTCGCGGTTGGCGCTGCCGTTTACCGGCTTGGTGCGCCCGTGGCAACCGTCAGCGAGCGGCGCCGTGCCTTCATCGGCTCGGTTGGCACGACCTTCGACGCAGGCGCGCTCGTGCAACGCTTGCTCGACCGCCCTAACCTCAAGCTCACGTTGGAGCACAGCAATCCTGGTGGACCGGTCGAATCTGTGAGTCACGCCGGCAGTAACCAGCGTGGCCTCTCGGGCATCTACTCAGAGCGGATCGCCCTGCACGAAGGCTGGTCGGTGGTCGCTAGCGGGACCGCGGAGCAGCCGGTCACAGCCAACGCACGGGCCGCCCTCGCCTTCGGGGTGGGTGTGCTGATCACGGCCCTCGCCTACCTGCTCTACAACGTCCTCGCCCGCTCGCGCCAGCGCGCCTGGGGACTGGTGGGCGAGCGGACCGGCGAACTGGAATACAGCGCGCTACACGACCCGCTGACGGATCTGCCCAACCGCGAGCTGGTGCTCGATCGCGCTGAACAGATCTTGGCGCGTGCGCGCAGGCTCGGCGTGCCTGCCACTGCCTTGTTCATGGATATCGATGACTTCAAGCAGATCAACGACCGCCACGGTCACCAGATCGGCGATGAAGTCCTGCGTCATGTCGGAGCGCGGCTACGCTCGGTCCTGCGTGACAACGACACCGTCGGGCGCCTGGGCGGGGACGAGTTCGTAATGCTGGTCGACCCGGTTGGTTTCGACGCCACCCCCGACCTGCTAGCCCAGCGGATCCTCGATGTGCTGCGCCAGCCGATAGAGCTCTCTGGGCACGCCCCGCTTGAGATCAGCGCCAGCATCGGGATCGCGACAGGGATGCCAGGCACGGCGGAGAACCTGATGCAAGACGCGGACCTCGCGCTGTACAAGGCCAAGGCGCTCGGCAAGAACGGCTTCGCGCGGTTCGAGTCCGCGATGCACGTCGCCGCTCAAGATCGCATTCACCTCGAGATGGATCTCGGTGAGGCATTGGCGAACCGCGAGCTGTACCTCGTCTACCAGCCGATGCTGGAGCTCGAAACAGAGCTGGTCGTTGGCGTCGAGGCGCTGCTGCGCTGGCGCCATCCGCGCGATGGCGTGATCGCGCCGGATGCCTTCATCCCGATCGCGGAGGACAGCGGGCTGATCATCCCGATCGGCCGCTGGGTCCTCGAGGAGGCCTGCAGACAGGGAGCCGCCTGGCATGCCGCCGGGCACACGATGGGCATATCGGTGAACGTCTCGACGCGCCAACTCGAACGCACGGAGTTTGCCGAGGAGGTACGCCAGGCACTGCGCTCGAGCAGACTCGAGCCGGAGAAGCTGACGCTCGAGATCACCGAGACGGTGCTGATGAGAAGGCCGGACGTCACCGCGCGCCTGCTCAGCGAGCTGAAGTCCCTCGGCGTTAGCATCGCTGTCGATGACTTTGGCACCGGCTATAGCTCGCTGGCATACTTGCGCCAGTTTCCAGTCGACTCGCTGAAGATCGACCGTACCTTCATCACCGGCCTCGCGCGCTCGGACGAGGCCCAAGCGCTCGCCCACACCCTGATACAGCTCGGCAAGGCTCTCGGTCTTCAGACGCTGGCCGAGGGTGTGGAGGATCGCGCGCAGGCCCTCGCGCTACGGGGTGAGGGCTGCGACCTCGTGCAGGGCTACCTGTTTGCAAGGCCGCTTGCGGTGGACGCGCTGGAGAAGTTCCTGAAAGAGGAGCTCGCGCTCGGCGACGCCGGCGAGACGCGTAACGGCAACGCCCGGCGCACACACAGCGTGCAGATGCGCTCCTAGCCGCGTCCCGCCTGCGGCGAACCTAGGTGATCCGGGCGTGGATCTGACGTGCGGCGCGCTCACCCGTTTCCACAGCGCCGTCGAGAAAGCCTTGGTTGGCGGTCGAGGTGTGCTCGCCCGCGAAGTGGACGCTGCCCTCCGTCGCGGCCGCGATTTCACCGTAGCTTGAGCCTTGGCCGACGCGGCAGTAGGAGTAGGCGCCTTTGACCCACGGATCGAGCGCCCAGTGGTCCTCGTAGGCGAGGCCGTCGTAGGCGGCGCGCGTGCCGGGATAGAGCTGCTCGATCTGCGCGAGCAGCCAATCGACATCGGCGCTCGGCGCCAACCCATGTGCGCCACCGCTGAGCCCGCTGCGACCCACACGTCCACCGGGAAAGCCGAGCAGCAGCGCCGGGCTCGCGTTTGCGCCGAGCGCCACAGAGTCATCCCAGGCGCAGCAGAAGCCCTCCCAGTCGCTGTAGCTCGCACCGCTATAGCCGAGCGCGGGCCAGGTCTTGTGGCGCAGCTCGACGTGGATCTTGGCGTTTGCGCCCATGCCAAGCGTGTCGATCACACGGCGCTTGGCCGCGGAGAGGCCTGACCGCGACAGGTCCACCGCGCGCAGGGTGCTGAACGGCAGCGCGAGCACCACGAGGTCGGCGTCGACTTCGCGCGTGCCGGTAGAGGAATGGAAGACGAGACGGCTACTGCGGTCTGAGTTGACGCGCAGCGCGACGAGCTCGCGGTCGTGCTCTACCGCGCCCGACGGGAGCGCGGCGATCATTCGCGTGACGATCTGATCGTTGCCGCCGAGCACGTGGTAGCGCTCGTCATCGCCGGGGATCGGGCTGAGCGAGGCGCGCCGGTTGCGGCCGGTGAGTTCGATCAGGTCGAGCGCCGACATGTCCGCTGGATCCCCGCCGTTCTCGGTGACTGCGTTGGCGAGCATCAGCCGCCCAAAGCGGCTATGCACACCGATTTCGGTGCTCGCCAACCATTCCGCCACGGACATCAAGTCCAAGCGTCGTTCGCCTGCCGGCGAGCCCAGTTCGCGCAGCGCAGCGCGGAACACCGGATAGCCCACATCGGCCCAGTCACGGTTGGCTTCCTGGTAGCTGTAGTGCTTGCCAGCGATCAGATAGACCTCTTCGCCGCTCGGCAGGTCGCCGCCGTCGAGGCGCTCCTCTTCGAGGCCGAGCTGCGCCACGAGTCGGCGGATCGCGTGCTGGTTGGAGTTGATGAACGCGCCACCGTGCTCGGTGGTGAGGCTCGGCGCGAAGAAGTCGCGCAGCGTCCAGCAGCGCCCGCCGGCGCGATCCGGATTTGCCTCATAGACGCTCGCAGCGATCGGACGTCGGGGGCTGTGCGTCCACAGCCAATGTGCGCAGCGTAGGCCCGCGAGCCCGCCGCCGACGATCGCAACGCGGGACGTCGCGGGCGAGCGAGCGAGCTGGCGAGCGAGCGCGAGCGTGGGGCCGGCGAGCGCCAGGCCGCTTGCGCCGGCGCCCGCAGCGATCAACAGCTCGCGCCGCGTGTGCCCATCCTCCTCCCGCGCAGCGCGCGATCGAGCTATCGCCTCTGAGCCCGCGAGCTCCTCGACAGGCATCCCGAGGCGCTCGGCGCGCTGGTGCATTGCAAACGTGCGCTGCAGGGCGCTCATGCCGGCGCTGCGCGGCGCACGCCCGCGTCCGGGAGCTCCGCTGCCCTGCGTCTGCATCGTATGAGCCTAATAGGGCTTGCGCGCCCGCGGCGCACGCCCCGTTTAGCAGCCAAGCCAGGCGGGCAGTCCTAGACTCATGAACACGTCAACGCCTCAGCTCCCCCAGATCCCGCTGCGCGGCGGCGCGCAGATCCCGCAACTCGGCTTCGGCGTCTTCCAGGTCCCGCCCGCTGAGACCGCGCAGGCGGTAACGAAGGCGTTGGAAGCTGGCTACCGTCACATCGACACCGCGGCGGCCTATCGCAATGAGGCAGCGGTCGGGCAGGCGATTCGCGCCTCAGGGCCTCGATCGCGGCGATGTCTTCCTCACCACCAAGTGCTTCAACGACGATCACGGTCACGAGCAGGCGCGCCGTGCGTTTCACGCGAGCCTCGAGCGGCTCGAGATGGACTACGTGGACCTCTACCTGATCCATTGGCCGGTGCCGGCGCACGACCGCTACGTGGAGACCTGGAAGGCCTTCATCGAGCTGCGCGACGAGGGGCTTGATCCGCGCGATCGGCGTGTCGAACTTCCAACCCGCGCACCTCGAGCGCCTGATCGCGGAGACCGGTGAGACGCCGGCGATCAACCAGGTCGAGCTGCATCCCTACCTCCAGCAGCAGGGTCTGCGCCGCGAGCACGAGCAGCTCGGGATCGTCACCGAGGCTTGGAGCCCGCTCGCGCAGGGTCTCGTGCTCGAGGATCCTGCGATCCTCGCCGATGCCGAGGCGCACGGGCGCACGCGCGGCCAGGTCGTGATCCGCTGGCATCTGCAGCTCGGCAACGTCGTGATCCCCAAGTCGGTCACGCCGCAGCGCATCGAGCAGAACTTCGACGTCTTCGACTTCGAGCTGGCGACCGCGCGAGATGGAGGCGATCGACGCGCTCGACGCCGGCCGGCGCACGGGACCCGACCCGGACACCTTCATTCGTCCCTGAGCACGTCAGCGCGGAGCACGGCGGGCTGTCAACTCGGCAGACGCGCCGAATGTCAAGGCTCGAGTTCGCGCCGATGGGTGGCCGTGTGAGCCCGACAGCCCCTCATCCGCGACCGCGAATGCCCTCGCTCGAGCGCAGACCACGCCGCGGCGGCGGCGTTGCGCGAGCTGCCCGAGGCGCTGATCTTCGTCTTC
Source organism: uncultured Solirubrobacterales bacterium (assembly GCA_963785435.1). Taxonomy (GTDB): domain Bacteria; phylum Actinomycetota; class Thermoleophilia; order Solirubrobacterales; family Solirubrobacteraceae; genus Palsa-744. The sequence continues at coordinate 90,998 of CAWAVE010000003.1, read as the reverse complement.
GATCGCGACCTGCGCTTCGTGGTCACCGCCGGTCAGGCCTTCGAGCGCCTCGGCAACCCGAGCTCCTGCGGCGAGGGCCAGCTCCGTCGCCGAGCGCCTTCCCGCGCCGAGGTCTGGAGCGCGGTCGAGCCGCTGTTCCGCTCCGCGCTCGAGGGCGAGACGCGCTCGCGCGAGATCTGGACGGCGGAGGAGCGCCACTGCCTGATGGTCGACGCGGGGCCACTGCGCATCAACGGCTCCCGCACGCGAGACGGCGGCGCAGCGTCGCCGGTGGGGTCGCGGTGGTGCTCGACATCACCGCACGCCGCCAGGCCGATCTGCTCGCCGCCCCAGCCCCCAGGCGGGCTTCGAGGAGGTCTTCGAGCGCGCCCCGATCGGCACCGGGCTGCTCGACCGCGATGGACGCTGGCTGCTCGTCAACCGCGCGCTCTGCGAGATCACGGGCTACACCGCCGAGGAGCTGATCGGCAAGCGCTTCGACGGGATCATCCATCCCGACGACGTCTACAACGACCGCGCCGAGCAGCGACCAGCTGCTCGCCGGCGAGATCCCCGCCTACCAGGTCGAGAAGCGCTATTTCGACGCGTCCGGGGAGACCGTCTCGGCGATCGTCTCGATGTCGCTCGTGCGCGACCACGAGGGCGCGCCGCTGCACTACATCGCGCAGCTGCAGGACATCTCCGAGCGCAAGGAGCTCGAGGAGCACCTGCGCCATCTGGCCGACCACGACCCGCTCACTGGTCTGCGCAACCGCCGCCTCTTCGAGCACGACCTCAAGCTGCAGGTCGGCGCGCTCGCAGCGCTACGGCGAGGTCGCAGGGCTGATGGTGCTCGACCTCGACGACTTCAAGCAGGTCAACGACACCTACGGCCACAAGGTCGGCGACGACACGCTGCAGGCGGTCGCCCGCGCGCTCACGCGCCGCCTGCGCGAAACCGACCTGGTGGCGCGCCTCGGCGGCGACGAGTTCGCGGTGCTGCTGCCGCACATCGACCACGAGGCGTTGCGGTCGTCGCCGAGGGGCTCGCACGCGTGATCCCAGCCTGCACGATCGATCGTCGGCAGCGACGTGCTGCACCCCAGCGCGAGCATCGGCTTCTCGCTGATCGACGAGCACACCGCCAGCGCCGAGCAGGCGCTGGTCGATGCGGACCGCGCGATGTATGCGGTCAAGCGCTCCGAGTCCGCCAGCCGCTAAAGCGCCAGCGCAGGCCGCGGCGGCGCTGAGCCCTCCGGCGGGGTCAATACGCTCAAACGATGCAGCCCAAAGAGCGGCTCGCGGTGATCGATCTCGGCTCGAACTCCTTCCGCCTGGTCGTGTTCGAGGCGGGGGAGGGGTGGTGGCGGCGCACCGATGAGATCCACGAGCCGGTACGCATCGGCGAGGGCCTGCTCGCCAGCGGCGTGCTCGGCGAGGCGCCGATGCGTGCGCGCGCTCGCCACGCTGGACGTGTTCGCCCACTTCTGCCACGCCAGCGGATTGGACGCGAGCGCCGTGGACGCGGTCGCCACGAGCGCGATCCGCGACGCGGAGAACGGCGAGGAGTTCCTCGCGCGTGCGCGCGAGCGCTTCGGGTTGCCGATCCGCGTGCTGAGCCGTGAGGCGGAGGCCCGCTACGGCTACCTCGCGGCGGTCAACTCGACGACGCTCGAGCGACGGCTGCGTGCTCGACCTCGGCGGCGGCTCGATGCAGCTCGTGCGCGTCGCGGGACGCCTCGCACGCGAGTCGGGCTCCTGGCGTGTGGGCACGGTGCTGATGAGCGAGCGCTTCCTGCCGCCCAACGGCCCCGCCAAGCGCAAGCAGATCGAGGAGCTGCGCGAACACGTCGCCGGGGAGCTCGCGCAGGCCGATTGGCTCGCCGGCGCGGGGCTCGCCAAGGAGGGCGCGCATCGTGGGGATCGGCGGCACCGTGCGCAACCTCGCTGCCGCGGCGCAGCGCGCCGCCGGGACTGCCCTCCAACGGGGTGCAGGGGATGCTGATCGACGCCGAGGCGCTGGACGGTCTCGTTGAGCGCCTCGCCGCGCTACCCGCCGCCGAGCGCGCGAGCGTGCCGGGTATCAAGCCCGCGCGCGCCGATCTGATCCTCGCGGGCGCGGTGGTCGTGCAGGCGGTGCTGCGGCGCGGGCGGCTTTGCGGCGCTCGAAACGACCGAGGCGGGCCTGCGCGAGGGCGTCTTCTTCGAGCGACTGCTCGCTAAACGCTCGGGCCGGGAGCGCCCGCCGCTGTTCGAGGATGTGCGCCGCGCGAGCGTCCTGAACATGGCCGCCCAGTACCGCGTCGACGCCGAGCACACCCAGCACGTGGCGATGCTCGCGCTCGGCATGTTCGACGAGCTCGCGCGGCTCGGGCTGCATCCCGGCGATCCGCGCGAGCGTGAGCTTCTGTGGGCGGCCTGCATGCTGCACGACATTGGCATGTCGATCGACTACGACGACCACCACAAGCACTCTCGCTACCTGATTCTCAACGGCGGTCTCGCGGGCTTCACGCCGCTGGAGACCGCGATCATCGCGCAAGCGGCGCGCTACCACCGCAAGGGCATGCCCGCGCCGGGCCCGATGGCGGCGCTGTTCGGCGAGGGTGATGTGGAGCGCCTCGATCGTCTGGCGGCGCTGCTGCGTCTCGCCGAGGATCTCGAGCGCTCGCGCGATCAGCTCGTGCGGCGCGCCAGCCTGGAGCTGAACGGCGCCGCCGTCGAGCTGCGCCTGGTCGCCGACGGCGAGGCGGCGGTGCCGCGCTGGGCTGCGCGACGCGAGCGCGAGCTGTTCGCGCGCGCCTTTCACCGCGAGCTCGCGGTAGCCGCCTGAGCGCTCAGGAGCCGCGCGCGAGCGCGCGTTCGCGTCCCGGCGCAGTCAAACAGCGTGCAGCCCGAAGGGATAGGCCACGGGGCTACCCCACACCGCTGGCGCGATCTGGCGGCAGGCGCGCAGCACCGCCTGCGTCGCGCGGTTGCCGCCGCGCGCGGAGTACTCGCCGCCGAGCAACACCCAGCGCGCTTCGCCGCGCTGCACGTAGCGCGCGAGGCCGGGCCCGTCGAGTGCCGGGTCGGTGCCGCTGTAGCCGCCGAGCGCGCCGGCGTGCAGACCGAGCAGGATCATCGGTGCGGCCGTGTCCGAGGCCACCGTGAGCAACGCCCAGCGGCTGCCGGGACGATGGCTCGAGACGTAGGCGGCGAGCGCGCGGTAGACTTCGAGGTCACGCTCGTTGACGCCGTAGCCGTTGGCGGAGCCCGCCGCCTGGTTGGGGCCGGCCGCAGGGAAGGTGCCCTCGACGGGCGCGAGCCAGGTCGAGGCGGCATAGCCCGTCGGCACGACAGCAGCGAGCGCGAAGATCGCGAGCGACGGCAGGCGAGCGCCAGGCGCCGCAGAGCCACGAGCGCCGAGACCGGCGACGAGCCACCGCGATCAGCAGCAGCGGGATGAACCACGTCATGTAGTGCTCGCGGTGCATCAGCACGACCTCTGCGGCAACCGTCGCCGCGGCCGCGAGCGCCGCGAGCGCGATTCGCCCACAGCCGCGTCGGCCCGCGCGCGAGGCGACGAGCGCGCACGACGCCCGCACCGGCCATCGCGCCGGTGCCGGGCGCGAGCGCAGAGACGTAATAGGGGTGGACGATGCCCTTGGAGGTGCTGAGCACGGTCGCCTCCACGAGGAACCAGCCGCCGAGCACGATCGCCGTGGCCAGTCGCGGGTCGCGCCGTCCGTGGCGAGCGCTCGGGTCGACGAGGAGCAACGCCAGGCCGAGCAGCCCGAACAGCGCCGAGGCGGCAAAAGCCAGCCGGCCTGGTCGCCGAGCGCCCACGCCGAGCAGCCGCAGTGGTCCGGGCGCACCACCGAAGGCGCACGGGCCGTTCGGGCACGCCCTTGCGTGACCGCCGGGGTTGACGCCTGCGGCACGGGCGGCGCGTCGGGAAGCGGTGCGAACGCACTCGCCGGCGGTGGGCTTGCGCCGCCCGGCTTGGCTTTGATCGCATCCTTGGCCGGCACGCGCGCACCGGGGCGCACGACGGTGGTGTGCGGGCCGCCCGACTGCCCTCCGACGCGCCCCACACCGTTGTATTCGAAGGTCAACCCGAGCTCGGTGTTATCCGTCGAGCTGCCCACAAAAGGTCGCTTTGCAGCTGGGATCGTTTCCACGACCGAGATCCAGGAGAAGGAGACCACGCACACCGCAAGCCCTGCGGCGGCCAGCTGCAGCGCTCGCGTCGGCAGCGATCCAGGCGCGCAGAGGACGTAAGCGGCGGCGATGCTCGGCACCGCGAGATAGGCGGCTAGCGTCTTCGTATTGAAGGCCAGCCCCACGAGCACGCCGCTCCAGATCAGCGTGCGCCAACGCCCCGTTTCACAGGCACGCAGGCCCGCGCCGCAGGCGAGCACGAGCAGCAGGATCAGCAGCGGGTCGACGCCGTTCTCGCGCGAGACCGCCACGAAGGAGGGGACCACCGCCATCGCCAGCGCGCCCGCGGTCGCTGCGATGTGGCCGAGGCGGCGAGCGAGGATCACATACAGCGCAGCCACAGCGAGCACGCCGATGATCGCCTCGGGCAAAAGCAGGCTGAGTGGAGAGAAGCCGAAGATCTTCGCGCTCGCCGCCTGCACCCACAGCGCCAGCGGCGGCTTGTCGATCGTGACCAGCCCGCCCTGGTCGAATGCGACGAAGACGAAGTTGTGCAGCGAGTGCCCCATCGAGCGCACGCCTGCGGAGTAGAAGATGTTCGCGTAGCCGTTCTGCGCGAGCTTGTGGATGTTGAGCAGTGCCGAGACGCCGATCGCGAGCACGAAACCGAGGTGTGAGGGCGAGATCCACGGGCGTGCGCTTTGCTCTCTCGCCGCATCATCGGCGGCGGCGGCGCGCCGCCAGGGGAGCTTCATCGCGGCAGCGCGCTGAGGAGACGTTCGAGGTCCTCCTCGTTGTTCCACGCTCCGACCGACGCGCGCAGCCAGGGCCGCTCAGGGATGTTGCGCAGCACGATTCCCGCCTCGGCGAGCCGTTCGCGCTCACCTTCGGGGTCGGCGCTCTGGAAGGAGACGAGCGTGCTCGGCCCACGCGGCGCCGGCTCGAGGCCACGCTCGCTGAGCAGCTCGGCGAGGCGGGAGGCGAGCGTGCGTGCGCGTTCGTGCACAGCGCTCCAACCCGCCTCCGCGAGCAGCGTGACCGCGGCAAGCGCCGCGGCGACAGTCTCTGCGTTGAGCGCCAGCGTGTCGAAGCGACGCGCGTCCTCGTGCAGCGGGGCGTCGAGCCCGGCGCCCGGATCCGCGAGGTTGCCGTAGCCGCGACGCGAGACGCTGAGGCGCTCGCACAGCTCGGGCGTCACGTAGAGCATGCCTGTGCCGTCCGGTCCGCACAGCCACTTCTGCCCCGCGCCCGCGTAGGCGTCACAGCCGAGTGCGCGTACGTCGACCTGCACGGCACCCACGCCCTGGGCGCCGTCGAGCAGCACGGGCACATCAAGCTCGCTCAGCTCGGCGGGCGCGAGCGAGCCGCTGACCCAGCCGACGTGCGAGCAGGCAACCAAAGCTGTCTTTGCCCCCACCGACGTCGGCGATCTGCGCGAGCGGCACTTCGCGGATCTGCACGCCGCGCAGCTCACGCGCCGCGGCCAGCGCGCCGAGCAGGCCGGGGTGCTCCTCATCGCTCGTGAGGATCTCGCTGCCGGCCGCGAGCTCGAGACCGGCGACGGTCAGCGCGATGCCCTCGGTCGTGCAGGTCGTCAGCGCGAGCTCCAGCGGATCGCAGCCAAGCGCGCCGGCGTAGGCGGCGCGTAGCGCGTCGGTGAGCTCGGTGCGTCGCTCGAAGTGAGCTTTCGCGCGTCCGTCGGATAGCTCGCGCTCGAGCTCTGCATGAGCGGCCTCAACCGCGACGCTCGGCAGGGGGCCATCGGTGCCGGCGTTCAGATAGGCAAGGCGCGAGGTTATGGGGAAGTGCTCGCGCAGGGAGGAGGGGTCCACGACGGCCGAGAATATCTGCCACCGCGGGCGCTCCCGCCGGTTCGCGTGGGCGGCAAACCGGATATAAGGGAGGCGTATGTCCAGCCCAGCCTCCGAGCAGCCCCTGTGGACGCCCTCCGCGGAGATGCGCGAGAGCTCTGAGCTCGCGCGCTTCATGCGCTGGGCGGGTGAGCGTCACGGCCGCAGCTTCGCCGACTACGCCGAGCTATGGCAGTGGTCGGTCGAGGAGCTCGAGGACTTCTGGGCCGATATCTGGGAGTTCTGCGGCGTGCGTGCCTCAAAGCCCTATGCGCGTGTGGTGGGCGAGCGCGCGATGCCCGGCGCGCGGTGGTTTGAGGGCGCGGAGCTCAACTACGCCGAGAACATGCTCGCTGCCGAGCACGATCCTGCGGCTGTGGCGGTGCTGCACACCTCCGAGCTGCGCCCGCTGCGCGAGATCAGCTGGGGGGAGTTGAGCGCCTGTGTGGCAGAGGCGGCCGGTGGCCTGCGTGCGCTCGGCGTGCAGCGCGGCGACAGGGTCGTGGCCTACATGCCAAACATCTCCGAGACGCTGATCGCCTTTCTCGCCACCGCGAGCATCGGCGCGGTGTGGTCGAGCGCCGCGCCCGAGTTCGGCGCGCGCAGCGTGATCGACCGCTTCGCGCAGATCGAGCCGAAGGTCTTCTTGACGGTTGACGGCTACCGCCACGGCGGCAAGGACTTCGATCGATCGGAGAACGCGCGCGCGATCGTCGCGGAGCTCGAGACGGTGACGCACACGGTCGTGCTGCCATATCTCGATGCGGGTGTCGCACCCGATGCGGTCGTTGCGGGCGCGCTCGGCTGGGACGAGCTGATCGAGCGCGGCCGTGGCGCTGAGGCGCGCTTTGAGCAGGTGCCCTTCGATCACCCGCTGTGGGTGCTCTACTCCTCCGGCACCACGGGCCTACCGAAGGCGATCGTGCAGAGTCAGGGCGGGATCCTGATCGAGCAGCTGAAGAAGCGCATGCACCTCGACCTGCGGGCCGGCGATCGCATGTTCTGGTTCACCACGACGGGCTGGATGATGTGGAACTTCCTCGTCGGTGCGCTGCACAGCGAGGCCGCGATCGTGCTCTATGACGGCAGCCCCGCCCACCCGGACCTCGGCGCGCTGTGGTCGCTGGCGGAGCGTGCGGGCATCACCTGCATGGGCGTGAGCGCCGGCCTGTTGGCGAGCACCGAGAAGGCAGGCGTGAGACCGGCGGCCGAATATGACCTGCAGGCGCTGCGCGCGATCGGCTCGACCGGCTCGCCGCTGGCACCAGAGAGCTTCCGCTGGATCTATCAGCAGTTCGGCTCCGATCTATGGCTGTTCTCCACGAGCGGCGGCACCGATGTGTGCACGGCTTTCGTCGGCGGCTGCCCACTGCTGCCGGTGTATGAGGGCGAGCTACAGGCGCGGATGCTCGGCTGCGCGGTGGCGGCCTGGGACGAGCAAGGCAACAGCGTCGAGGACCATGTCGGTGAGCTCGTGATCACCGAGCCGATGCCCTCGATGCCGCTCTACTTCATCAACGATCCCGACGGCGAACGGATGCGCGAAAGCTATTTCGAGATGTTCCCCGGCGTGTGGCGCCACGGCGACTGGATCCGCATCACGCCGCGCGGCGGCGCCGTGATCTACGGGCGCTCGGACTCGACGATCAACCGCCAGGGCGTGCGGATGGGCACAAGTGAGATCTACCGCGCGGCCAGCGCAGTGAGGGAGGTGCTGGACGCGCTCGTCGTCGACGTGCCGAAGGCCGACGGCGAGCTCTCGATGATCCTGTTTGTGACACTGCGCGAGGGCGGCACGCTCGATGAGGATCTCGTCGCGCAAATCAAGCGGCGCATCCGCGAGGACTGCTCGCCACGCCATGTCCCCAACGAGATCCTGCAGATCGAGGAGGTGCCGCGCACGCTCTCGGGCAAGGTGCTCGAGGTGCCCGTGAAGCGCATCCTGATGGGCGCTGAACCGCGGCAGGCCGCGAGCGTGGACTCGCTCGCGAACCCTGCCTCATTGGATTACTTCGTGGAGCTGGCTAAGACGCTCAAGCGTGCCGAAAGCGGTACGTAGGCTTGAGCACCTGGTTGACGAACGTGCCCTTGCTCTCGGCGGCCACGAATTCGCGCCAGACTTCTGGGCCTACGTCAAGGTAGGCGTAGCGGCCGCCCTCGAGCAGCTCGACGTAGACCTCGCGGTCATCCGCGTCATAGCCGATTGCGGCAACCCAGCTCGAGTCGACAGCGCGCATCTCGGGCATACGATGAGTTCGAGATTATTGACCTTTCGGTCGCGGTTCATCACAGCCCCATCGACTTGCCGATGATCTCCTTCATGATCTCGTTGGCACCGCCGTAGACACGCGTCACGCGTGCGTCGGCATAGGCGCGCGCGATCGGGTACTCGAGCATGTAGCCGTAGCCGCCGAACAGCTGCAGGCAGCGGTCCACGACGCGGCCCTGGAGGTCGGTGCACCACCACTTCGCCATCGCGGCGTCCTCGGCTGTCAGCTCACCGGCGTTGAGCGCGCGGGCGCAACGGTCGATGTAGACGCGGCCGATCTCGATTTCGCTGCGTAGCTCGGCGAGCGTGAAGCGTGATGCTTGGAAGGAGCCGATCGTCTGTCCAAAGGCCTTGCGCTCGAGCACGTACTCGAGTGTCCAGCCGAGCGCGGCCTCCGCGGCGGCGACGGCGGAGGCGGCGATCGAGAGGCGCTCCTGGGGGAGGTTTGAGACGAGGTAGAGGAAGCCCTGGCCCTCCTCGCCGAGCCGGTTCTCGACGGGCACGCGCACGTCGGCGAACGACAGCTCGGCGGTGTCTTGGGAGTGTTGGCCGATCTTCTCGAGGTTGCGCCCGCGCGTAAAGCCCTCCATGCCGCGCTCGAGGACCAGCAAGCTGATGCCGCGATGGCGCTCGGATGGGTCGGTCTTCACGGCGGTGATCACGAGGTCCGCATTGATTCCGTTGGTGATGAAGGTCTTGGCGCCGTCGACGATGTAGTGATCGCCGTCCCGCTTGGCGGTCGTGGCCATCGCGGCCAGATCCGAGCCGGTGTCTGGCTCGGTCATCGCCACCGCTGTGATCAGCTCGCCGCTGGCGATCCCGCCGAGCCAGCGCTCGCGCTGCTCGGCGTTGCAGTAGGTCAGGAAGTAGGGCAGGCAGATGTCGTTGTGCAGTGTGATGCCCAGGCCGAAGCCGCCGACGGCGGCGCGCTGGGTCTCCTCGCCGATCACGAGGTTCAGGCGGAAGTCCTCCGCACCCGCGCCGCCGTGCTCCTCGGCGACGGCCATGCCCATGAAGCCGCCGGCGCCGGCGCGTGCGAAGACCTCGCGCGGTACGAGGCCCTCGCGCTCCCACTGCCCGTAGCGGTCCTCCTCACCGATCACCTCGCGTTCCAGGAAGGTGCGAAAGCTCGCGCGGAAGTCTTCGTGGAGGTCTTCGTAGAGCTCGCGGCGCATACCGCTGCTGAGCCTACAGCGCGTTCAGTGCCTCGGCGCGGTTGCCGGGCTTTGCGAGCAGCAGCTGGATGTCCTGGATGCGTCGCTCGCGAAAGCCGCCCTCGCAGTAGCTCAGATACAGCTCCCACAATCGCCGGAAGCGCTCGTCGTAGCCGAGCTCTGAGACGCGCTCGGTGTGCGCGAGGAAGCGCTCGCGCCAATGCTCGAGGGTGGTGGCGTAGTGGGCGCTGATGTCCTCGAGGTGAACCTGGCGCAGATCGGTGGCGCGCGCGAGCGAGCGCGAGATCACCTCCAGCGAGGGCAGGCAGCCGCCGGGGAAGATGTAGGTGTTGATGAAGCTGCGCCCCGCCTTCTCGACCTCGTAGGCGCGGTCATCGATCGTGATCGCCTGCAGGAGCATCGCGCCGTCCTCGGTGAGCAGCTGCGAGCAGCAGCGGAAGAAGGTCTGGAAGTACTGCCAGCCGACCGCCTCGATCATCTCGATCGAGACGAGCTTGTCGTAGCTGCCGCTCAGCTCGCGGTAGTCCTCGAGCAACAGCGTCACGCGATCCTCCAGACCAGCTTCGCGCACGCGCTCGCTCGCATAGGCGTGCTGCTCGCGCGAGATCGTGGTGCTCGTCACGCGGCAGCCGTAGTGCTCAGCGGCGTAGATGGCGAAGCCGCCCCAGCCGGTGCCGATCTCGAGCACGTGGTCCTCGGGCCGCAGCTGGAGCTTTGCGCAGACGCGCTCGAGCTTGGCGAGCGAAGCATCCTCGAGGCTCGTGGTGGGCGTCTCAAAGACGCCGCAGGAATACATCATCGTGGGGTCCAAGAACAGCGCGAAAAGCTCGTTGCCAAGGTCGTAGTGCGCGGCGATCTGCTTGCGCGAACGCCCGATCGTGTTGCGCGCCAAGAAGCGCAGCGAGCGCTGCACGGGCACGAGCACGGGCGCCGCTATACGGCGCAGGCGGTCGAGCGAGCTCACGTTGAGTGCTGCGATGCGGGTAAGCGCGACGAGGTCATCGCAGTCCCACATGCGCTGCATGTAGGACTCACAAAGCCCGACGCTGCCGCGCAAAAGCTGGCGGTAAAAGCGCGGTGAGCGCACCTCCAAGACCGCGCGCAGCGGTCGCTCTCTGAGCCACTCGCCGAACACCAGGCGCTCGCCTGGCTCGAGTAGCACGAGCTCACCGCCGCGCAGGCGCACCAGCATGCGCAGCACGAGCGCTCTGGCGAGACGGTCGACAGGACGCTGAAACCAGTGTCGCGGCTGGCGCGCGAGCTTTGCGCAGGAGGGCGTGGCGGAGGCGGTGATCTGTCGTGTGCTCATCGTGAGGCGGCGGGGCGGCTGGGGTGGGGGAAGTAGCGGGCGCCGCGCAGGCGCAGACGCAGCGCGTGGCCGTAGATGCGGGCCATGATGCGCGGCGTGAGCAGCGGGTAGCGCATGAGCACGCGTGCCAACGCCGGGCCGTCGATCGGGCGGCGACGCAGCGCGAGCGTCGCGTCAAAGGCTCGCTCGCCGTTCGGGCGTTCGGAGGTGATGTGCACGGAGAGCCGCTCGGCGGGTTCGCTCAGGCGCCAGTCGTATGTGTGCTCCATGCCCATCAGCGGCGAGACGTGAAGCTCCTTGGCAAAGCGCGCGCTCATCAGCGCGGCGCTGCCGTGATCGCTCGTCTCAGAGACGGCCATCACGTAGCTGTGGCGCTCGCCCCAGGGCGTGTTCGTGACCTCAGCTACAACTGCTGTGACCTCACCCGCACGGGGGCCGCTGGCGGCGTAGCAGTAGTAGAAGCTCACGGGGTTGAAGCAGTGCCCAAAGCAGCGCATGTGCGTGAGCAGCCGGATCGGCCCGTCGACTACGACACCGATGCGCTCGTGTACGAGCGCGCGGACTGCCTCGACGAGCGTCACGGCGGGGTCGCCGAGGTAGTCGCTGCGGCGAAACCAGGCGAGCGCGGGCCGCCGCGCGGACCACAGCCAGTGCCCGTCGAACAGCTCGGGCAGCTCGTCGAGGTCGAGGTAGGCCATGTAGAGCGGGTAGCTGAACTCGTCGCTCGGCCGCTCGCGACGGTGGCGTACGCGGCCCTCATACAGGCAGCTGTTCACAGGCTCACCGCAAACGGCGCGCAGGCGCGCAGCGCGCTGAGCACGCCGTCCTCGTGAAAGCCCCAGCCCCAGTAGGCGCCGCAGTAGTGCGTGCGTGTCTGCAGGTTGCTGATCTCCGCGTGGCGCGCCTGCGCGGCGAGCGCGGCAGCTGTGTAGAGCGGGTGGGAGTAGGCGATCGTGCGGATGATCTTCGCGGGGTCGATCGCCTCGCTGTGGTTGAGCGTCACGCAGTAGTCCTCGCTGGCGTGCAGGCGCTGGAGGTGGTTCATGTAGTAGGTGACGGTGCTCAGTGGCTTGGGCTCGGCGAGCAGGTGGTAGTTCCAAGCCGCGCGCGCGGCCTTGCGGCGCGGCAGCAGCGTGCTGTCGGTGTGTAGGACGGCCTCGTTGCGCTGGTAGGGGATCGCGCCGAGCAGCTCTGACTCCAAGGGAGAGGGGTCGCTGAGCATCGCGAGGGCCTGGTCTGAGTGGGTGGCGATCACGACGTGGTCGTAGCGCTCTGCCTCGGTGCCGTCGATGCTCACCGAGACGCCCTGCTCGTCGCGGCTGATCGTTTGGACGGGCGTGCTCAGGCGGATGCGCTCGCGGAAGGGCGCGCTGAGCGCGTCTACATAACGAGCGGAGCCGCCGCTGATCGTCGACCATGCGGGGCGGTCGCGGAAGCCGAGCATGCCGTGGTTGGCGAAGAACTCAGCGATGAAGCGCACGGGAAAGGAGCTCATCTGGCGCGGGTCCGCCGACCAGACGGCGGAGACCTGCGGGACGATCAGACGCTCGATGAAGCTCTGCGAGAAGCTGTGACGCTCGAGGAACGCGCCGAGCGATTCCTCCTGATCCCCCTGCTCGGGTGAGTCGAGCATGCTCCGCAGCATGCGGTTGAAGCGCAGCATGTCGAACAGCATGCGCTGAAAGCGCACGCTGAGCAGGTTGCGCGGTTGGCAGAAGATCCCTCGCGGGGTGCCGCTGTACTCGAAGTCGATGTGCTCGGCCTTCACTGAGAAGCTCATGTGGGTGGGCTGGCGCGCCACGTCGAGACGGTCGAGCAGGCGGGTGAGGTTGGGGTAGTTGCGGTCGTTCATCACGATGAAGCCGGTGTCCACGTGGTGGCTTCCGTATGGGGTGTCTACCCGGATCGTGTTCGTGTGCCCCCCGGCATAGGCAGCGGCCTCATAGAGGGCGATCTCGTGCTCTTGGTGCAGTAGGTGGGCGGCGATCAGACCAGAGATGCCGCCGCCGACGATCGCGATCCTCACGCGCGCGCCGTGCCGCGCGAAGCACGCCGACGTGGCCTACGGGTGGATAGGTGTGATCGCAGGAAACGCATCATCATCAAAAATAGATACGTCAGCGCAGCGGTGATGGATCATTGAGTTGCTGCGTTCGAGGGAGGAGTGCGAGGCGCAGACGTCGAACAGAAGCGCCGACGATGAAGCGCTCAGCGACAAAGACCCCTGAGGCGCCGCCTGTTCCGGCCAACGGCACGAGCGAGCACCAGAGCCTCTCCAAGTACATCCAGGCGCGCTTTGAGGAGTGCTCGCGCTCACAGAAGGATGTGGCGCAGTACATCGTGGACCACCTCGACGAGGCGGCATTCCAGACAGCCGAGGAGTTGGCGCGACGCGCAAACACTTCGAGCTCGACCGTCGTGCGCTTTTCGCAAGCGCTTGGCTTTGAGGGCTTCCCCGAGCTGCAGGCGGCCGCGCGCGAGGAATACCGACGCGTGAACGCGAAGGCAGCGAAGGAGGGCGCGCCCGCGGGAGGCTCCTCGACGCCGCTGTTCTCGCTCGATCAAAACGAGTTTGAGGCTGCGCTCGCGGCCGATCATCTGAACGTGGAGGAGACGGCGCGTAAGGTCTCGCGCAGCTCCGTGGAGGCGCTGATCGGGGCGATCGTCTCAGCCGAGAAGGTCCTCGTGGCGGGCACCGATCAAATGGCCTTCTTCGCGAGCTACCTGCGTCATCTGCTGATGCTGCTCGACTTGCGCGTCGACGTCGTTGCAAGTCCCTCCCAAGAGGCGCTCAGTCGGCTCGGACGAATCGACACGGCAACGCTCGTGATCGGGCTCTCCGCAGGGCGTCCGCACCCGCTGGTGGTGCGCGCGATGAAGCTTGCCCGCCACCGCCAGGCGCGCACCGCGGCGATCACCGACGCGACGCTCTCGGAGGTCGCAAAGCTCGCGCAGATCAAGCTCTACTACTCATCGAACAGCCCCGCCTACGTGCGCTCGCACACGGCGCTGCTCAGCATCATCCAGGCTCTTGCTTACGGCGTCTATGCGCAAGACACAGCGCAGTACGACGACCGCATCAAGGCCTTCCGGCTGAAGTAGCGGCTCGCGCGAGGGTGAACCCTTCCCCACAGGGTTGGCGGCAGCAGCGGCACGTGGCTGCGTGGCCGCCGAGATAGACTGAGGCGCATGCGCGACGAGGCGACATTCCGGGTCAAGAGCGGCCTGGCCGAGATGCTCAAGGGCGGCGTGATCATGGACGTGGTCACCCCCGAGCAGGCCACGGTCGCAGAGGACGCGGGCGCCGCGGCGGTAATGGCGCTCGAGCGCGTTCCCGCTGACATTCGTCGCGACGGCGGTGTGGCGCGCATGTCAGACCCGGAGATGATCGCGGGCATTCAGGAGGCGGTGAGCATCCCCGTGATGGCCAAGGCGCGGATCGGGCATTTCATGGAGGCGCGCGTGCTCGCGGCGCTCGAGGTCGACTACATCGACGAGTCCGAGGTGCTCACGCCGGCGGACGAGCGCAACCACATCGACAAGTGGGACTTCAAGGTGCCTTTCGTGTGTGGCGCAACGAACCTCGGCGAGGCGCTGCGCCGGATCGGCGAGGGCGCGGCGATGATCCGCTCCAAGGGCGAGGCGGGCACGGGCGACATCGTCGAGGCGGTACGGCATATGCGCCAGATCACCGGCGAAATCCGCCGTCTCACGATGCTTGGCGCAGAGGAGATCGCAACTACGGCCAAGGAGCTCGGCGCGCCGCTGGAGATCGTGCGCGAAGTGGCGCGCGAGGGTCATCTTCCGGTCGTGTTGTTCTGCGCCGGCGGCATCGCCACACCGGCTGACGCAGCGCTGATGATGGCGCTCGGCGCCGAAGGCGTGTTCGTCGGCTCGGGCATCTTCAAGTCCGAGGACCCACCGAGCCGCGCCCGCGCGATCGTCGCGGCGACGACCCACTGGCAGGACCCTGAGCGCGTCGCTGAGGCCTCACGCGGTTTGGGGCCGGCGATGGAGAGCCTCGAGAGCTCGAAGCTCGAGGGTGAGCAGCTGCTCGCCCAAAGAGGCTGGTAGGCCCCCGAGCGTTTGCCTGATGCTCTGCTGATCGGTGTCCTTGCGCTGCAGGGCGGCTTTGAGGCGCACGAGCGGATATTTCGCCGTTTGGGAGCGCAGACGCGCCAGGTGCGCGTGGCCTGCGATCTCGACGGCATCGACGGTCTCGTGATCCCGGGCGGCGAGTCGACCACGATGACGCTCGGCATCGAGCGCGAGCGGCTTGCTGAGCCGCTGCGCGAGCTCGCGGCGGCGGGCACGCCGGTGCTCGGCTCCTGCGCGGGGATGATCATGCTCGACCGCGAGCACCTCGGCCTGATGGACATGCGCGTCGAGCGCAACGCATTCGGGCGTCAGGTTCGGAGCTTCGAGGCCGATCTGGAGGTCCGCGGGATCGAAGGCCCGCCATTGCGTGGGATCTTCATTCGTGCTCCCTGGATCGCCGAGCACGGCCCCGACGTGGAGATCCTCGCGAGCGTCGAGGGGCACCCCGTCGCAGCGCGCCAAGGCGCGCTGCTGGCGGTCGCCTTTCACAGCGAGCTCAGCGAGGACGAGCGCCTGCACCGCATGTTCCTCGACCGTGTCGAGCAGCATGCAGCGGCTGCGCAAGCGGGGCGGCGGTCCTGATGCGACTGTCGGTCTGCGCCGATGAACCTGTCGGGATTGCCGGGCTGCTGATCGAGGCGCTGCGAGCGCGCGGGCATGAAACGCTCGCCCACGGCGTGCTCGCGCAGGATGAGCGCGACGGGTGGGCCTGGGCGGCTGAGGCCGTCGCACGCGACGTAGCAACGGGACGCGCCGAGCAGGGGATAGTCTGCTGTTGGACGGGCACCGGCGCGTCGATCGCAGCGAACAAGGTGGCGGGCATCCGCGCCGCGCTCTGCCTCGACGGCACGAGCGCCGCGGGCGCACGTCGCTGGAACGACGCGAACGTGCTCGCGCTAAGCCTGCGTGCTACCTCCGAGGCGGAGCTCGCAGAGATCCTCGACGCGTGGTTCGCCGCCGATCCGAGTGCGGAGGCGGAGGATCGCGCGAACGTCGCGCACCTCGCCGAGATCGAGCGCGGCGCTTAGTGCTCTGGCTCGGAAGTTCGGCGACGTATTCGGTAGACGGACACGCTCGCTCTTGGCGGCGAGCAGGTGCCCGTCCGGCTCCGAGACAGAGGGCTGCTTGTCGTCCAGAGCGACAGCACTGAGCCAGGCGCCTCGCGCGCTCGCTTAGCTGCCGAAGCAGCGGTCGGGGAAAAATGCAGGATGCCCGATGAGTCCACGACCCCCGACCTGGTGGAGAGGACGCGCGCGTCGCGCGAGGCCGCTACCGGCTGTCGCCGCTGAGTCGGGCGACCAGTTCGATCATTGCGTCAAGCGCGGCCTCTAGCGGCTTGGTGTCGCGTTTGATCTGTGTGAGGAGTAGGCCGCCCTGCAGGGCGGCTAGCAGCGCGAGGGCGAGGGTGTCGGGCTCGGTGTCGGGCGTGAGCTCGCCTCGTGCTTGCATCTCTCGTAGACCGCTCTGGATCTCGGTTTCCCAACGTTTGAAGCCCTCGGCGACGTGGGCTCTTGCGTCGGGATCGGTCTCGGCTAGCTGGCCTCCGAGAGAGCCGATTGGGCAGCCGCCGCTGCAGTCGTGCTCGCGCTGGGACGCGACCAGGAAGTCGCGCCAGGCTCGCAGGCCCTCGAGGGTGCTGAAATCGAACGTCTCCTGCCCGCCGATCATCGTGTCGGCCTGGTGGTCAACGACTGCCCGGACCAGGGCCGGCTTGTCGTCGAAGTAGTGGTAGAGCTGCGAGCTTGAGACGTCCGCCGCCGCGCGTACGTCGTCGATCGTCGTGTGGGCGACGCCTTGCCGGAAGATCAGGCCAGCAGCCGCGTCGACTATGCGCTGACGGGTCTCCTGGCCCTTGCGCGTCAACGGGCGAGGGGAGGGGCTAGTCGTGGTCATGCCACAGATTCTACCAACAGAATGGATCGCACCATCCATTCTATGTTAGAGTGGAACGCACGATCCATTTCGAGGGTCGCGACAACCACTCAAAGGGAGAGCGCGATACATGTCACTTCAAGGCAAGACCGCCCTTATCACCGGCGGCACATCCGGTATGGGTTCCGCCACCGCACTGGCGATGGCCGAGCAGGGCGCGTCGGTGATCATCACCGGCCGCGATGAGACCCGCGGCGCGAGCACCGTGGAGAAGATCCGGGCGGGTGGGCACGATGCGCAGTTCATCGCCGCTGATTTCTCGGAGATGTCCGAGGTGGGGCGCGTTGCCGACGCAGCAGGCGAGATCGATGTTCTGGTCAACTGTGCCGGCTTTGCCGCCCTCGCACCGACGGCTGACACCGATGAGGCGGCGTTCGACGGGCTGTTCCAGATCAACGTCAAGGCGCCGTTCTTCCTCGTCGCCGCGCTCGCACCGAAGATCGCCGCCCGCGGCGGCGGATCGATCATCAACGTCTCAACGATGGTCGCGAGCTATGGCCAGCCAGGCATGGCTGCCTACGGCGCCTCGCGCGCCGCGATCGAGCTGCTCACCAAGGCGTGGGCCGCCGAGTACGGGCCGCAGAACGTTCGGATCAACGCGGTCGCTCCCGGTCCGACGTTGACCCCGGCGGTGGAGCCGAGGTTGGAGATGGCCAAGGAGTTTGCCAAGCAGATTCCGCTCCGCCGCGTCGCTGAAGTGCACGAGCTGTCCGATGTCATCACGTTCCTTGCGACTCCCGCGGCCGGCTACATCAACGGGGCGATCATCCCCGTCGACGGCGGCCGCCGCGCGATCTGAGAGGGGAGGAGATGAGGCTGGTCACTACTCCCGGCGACGTTCGGACACGAGGCGTGAGAACTGTGGCCGGCCGCTCGCCCCCGGCGGCTGGCCACGGACCGCTGAGGGTCCGCCAAAGACCCACTGCGCGACCTCGACGAGACGCAAAAAGGCCGAACAGCCGTACCTCGGATCACCAATGACCATGTCTGTAACGAAGGAGCCAAGCACTCAAATGCAAACCACCGCAGGAAAGACAATCCTTATCACTGGCGCCAATACCGGCCTCGGTAAGGAGATGGCGAGGCAGCTGGCGCTGCGCGAGGATTTCGAGCGGATCTATCTCGGCTGCCGCAATGCGGAGAAGGCGGAGCGGGCAAAGCAGGACCTGGAGAAGGTCACCGGGCACAAGATCTTCGAGGTAGTGATCATCGACCTGGAAGACCTTGCGTCGGTAGGTGCTGCGGTGGCCGCGATCGCCGCTCCGTTGAACGCGCTCGCAATGATCGCCGGCGGCATCGGCGGCCCCAGGCCCGCATCGTTGACGCAAGACGGGGTGACTGAGCTATTCGCCCAGAACCTGCTCGGTCACGTGGTTCTGCTCGAGAATCCGCTGGCAGCCGGGCTGCTCATCGATGTCGCGGTCCTCGCAGGCAGCGAGGGGGCGCGCGGAATCCCGAAGCTGCGGATCGCCCGACCAACGTTCACCGATCAAAGCTCACAGGAGTTCGCGTCGGTGATCGACGGCTCGTTCTTCCAAGGCGGCAAGTTCGACGTGATGCTCTCCTACAGCCAGATCAAGTACCTCGGCGCGCTGTGGATGGGCGCGATGGCCCGCATGCACCCCGAGCTCAGGTTCATCACGATGTCGCCGGGAAACACCGCGGGAACCGACGTGCTGCGCGACCAGCCCGCGCCCGTGCGGATCATCGCCAGCCGGATCCTGCTCCCATACGTCGCGCCTGCCCTTCGCATCGGGCACAAGCTGGACGTTGGGGCCGAGCGATTCGTCACAGCCGTCACGGACGCGTCACTGCAGAGCGGCGTCTTCTACGCAAGCGCCGCCAAGACGATCACCGGACCGGTCATCGACCAGGCCGAGATCGTTCCCGACTTCCGCGACCCTGAGATCCAGGACCACGCATATGAGGCGATTCAGCGGTTCGTACCGAGGGTCGCCGCGACTTGACCGCTCTGCGCACGGGTGCCACTCCAATCACCACGCCACCCGTCGCTACCACATTGCACTGCATAGCAAGTGCGACGACGGAAGCCGGCGAGACCGCTGGTGCGGACGACAAGCAGCCCTCTGTCTCGGAACCGGACGGGCGCCTGCTCGCCGCCCAGAGCGAGCGTGTCCGTCTGCCGAATACGTCGCCGAACGTCCGAGTCAGAGCACTTAGGCAGCTTCGAAGCGCACCACGCCGTCCACCTCGCCCTCCACGACGAGGCCATCGCGTAGCAATAGGTCGACATGGCCGAGCACCTCAGACAGCGTTAGGTAGGCCTGCGTGACGGCCACGTTGCCCCACAGCTCCTGAGCGATCTCATGTGCAGTACGTGGCTGGGAGGCGATCAGGCCGTTGATCTTCGCGGCGCGGCGGGCGTGGAGACGGAAGCGCTCGTCGATCAGCGTCGCGTGACCGGTGATCGGGCGCCCGTGGCCAGGCAGCACGAGCTCGAGATCCATCGCGCGTGTCTGTTCCAAGGAGGCCATGTAGGTGACGAGCGCCTGGGGACGCTCGCCGGCCTTTGCACGGTCGAGGTACTCCTCGCCCGCATCGAGCGGGCGCGCGAGCAGCGGGTTTGAGGAGATGTGCGCGATCAAATGGTCGGCCGCGAGCAGGATGCCGCGCTCGGCGTCGTGGAAGACGGTGTCCGAGGGGCTGTGCCCGGGACGGTGCAGCACTGCCAGCGTGCGGTCGCGCAGCTTCAGCTCGGAGTCCGCGAGCAGCGGGCGCGTCACCTCCACCGCCGAGCCCCAGGCGCGAAAGCCCGCCGAGACCGCGCGCAGCGCGGTGACGATTTCCGCGGGGATGCCGTGGCGCAGCATCAGGATCTCGGCAAGGCTGTCGTCGAGGTCGGTTTGAGCGCCGTAGCCCGCGAGGAACGGTGCGAGCGGCGCGAGCGCAGCGACCTCCGCGCCCGAGCGCCTCGCGAGGATCGAGGCGAGGCCGAAGTGATCCATGTGCTGGTGGCTGACCACGAGCAACTCGATGTCCTCGATGCGATGTCCGCACGCGGCGAGCGCCTGCTCGAGCTCGTCGAGCGCCTTGGCCGAGTTGGGGCCCGAGTCGATCAGCGTCAGCGGCGAGTCCTCGATCAGATATGCATTGACGCGCCCCACCATGAAAGGCGTGGGGATCGCCAGGCGATGGATTCCCGCGGCCTCCGCGACCGCCAGCGCATCGCGCTCGGCGGCCTCGTCCTCCTCGCTCACGACCCGTCGGAGCGGATCAGCGCGAGCACCTCGTCGCGACGGCGCTCCATGTCAGCGCTCGAGACGAGCGACTCCAGACACAGGCGCAGCAGCGGCTCGGTGTTGGACGAGCGCACGTTGAAGTGCCAGTCCTCGTAATCGATTGAGATTCCATCTAGCTCGCCTTGGCGCGCGTCGGCGTAGGCAGCGGCGATCTCCTGCATCTTCGCGGCGGGGTCGCTGACCTCGGAGTTGATCTCACCGGAGATGAAGTAGCGCTCGCGGTAGGGCGCGAGCAACTCGGAGAGGCGCTTGCCCTTCTGCGAGAGCAGCTCGAGCACGAGCAGCGCGGGGATCGTGCCGGAGTCCGCGCAGTAGAAGTCGCGGAAGTAGTAATGCCCCGAGACCTCGCCCCCGAACAGCGAGCCCTCTTTGCGCATGCGCGTCTTGAAGAAGGCGTGGCCCACACGGTTGACATGCGGGGTGCCACCTGCCTTGGTGACGGTGTCGGCGACCGCGCGCGAGGCGCGCACGTCGTAGAGGATCGCCTCACCGGGGCTCTTGGCGAGCAGCGACTCGGCGAGCAGCGCCGTGAGGAAGTCGCCGTCCACGAAGGCGCCCGTGTCGTCGATGAAGAAGCAGCGGTCCGCGTCGCCGTCCCAGGCGATGCCGAGGTCGGCGCCGGTGGCAAGCACCTGCTCGATGATGAACTGGCGGTTCTCGGGTAGCAGCGGGTTGGGCTCGTGGTCGGGGAAGTTGCCGTCCGGCGTCCAGTAGGTCTCGACCAACTCGAGCTCGAGGCGCTCGAGCAGCGGGCCAACCATCGGTCCCGCCATGCCGTTGCCTCCGTCGAGCACCACCTTCAACGGCTTTCCGTCGGCCGGTGCGCGAATCAGCTCAGGGTCGATGAAGCGCAGCGTCGCCTCTTGGAACTCGTGATAGAGGTCAACTTCGCTGACCGTTCCCTCTTCGACCGCGCCCGCCTCGGCGCCCTTGCCGCCCGAGCTCGGTGTGGGCCACGCCAGCTCCGCTTCGACCTCACGGCGGATGTCCTCGATGCCCGAGTCGCCTGAAAGCGCGATCGCGCCCTCGCGCACGAGCTTTGCTCCGGTGTAGGCCTTGGGGTTGTGCGACGCGGTGCACATCAGCCCGCCATCGAGCTCGCGTGAGCCGACGAGGAAGTAGAGCATCTCGCTACCGACCTGCCCCGCGTCGACCACGTGGACGCCCTCGGCGAGCATCCCGCGGCGGTAGCGGGCGGCCAGCTCAGGTGCGCTCAGGCGCATGTCGCGGCCGAGCCCGAGGCGTAGCTCGCTGACGTCCTTGCCGCTGAGGCGTGCGAGCACGCGCGCGAAGGCACGGCCGATCAGCTCGGCGATCTCGCCGTCGATCTGCTCGCCGTAGAGGCCACGGATGTCATAGGCCTTGAAGATCTCGGGCGTGAAGTCTGCGGGCATGCGCAGCGCATCCTATGCACCCCGCCGCCTGCTCGCCGGGGTCCGCGGGACATCGCCTGCAGGCTGGTTCGTAAACTTGGCGAGATGTCAGGGCATTCGAAGTGGGCGAGCATCAAGCACAAGAAGGCGATCGTGGACTCGCGTCGCGGCGCCGCCTTCTCCAAGCTGACGCGCGCGATCACCGTTGCAGCGCGCGATGGTGGCGGCGACCCGGTGGGAAATCCTTCGCTCGATCTCGCGATCCGCAAGGCCAGGGAAGCGTCGATGCCGAAGGACAACATCGAGCGTGCGATCGCGAAGGGCACCGGCGAGGGCGGCGAGGCGGATGCGATCGAGGCGGTCCTTTACGAGGGCTACGGCGCTGGCGGTGTGGCGGTGCTCGTGGAGGCGCTCACCGAGAACCGCAATCGCACCGGAGCAGAGGTGCGCCACACGTTCTCCAAGAATGGTGGCAGCCTCGGTGAGCCCGGCTCGGTGGCCTACCTGTTCGACAAGAAGGGCACGATCGTGATCGACTCGGCGCAGTACTCCGAAGACGAGCTGATGGTCGCCGTGGAGGCCGGCGCGGAGGACATCCTCACCGACGAAGACGTCTTTGAGGTGATCACTGAGCCGGCGGATTTCGTGGCGGTGCGTCAAGCGCTCGAGGACGCGGGCGTGGAGATGCAGAGCGCCGAGATGTCCTTCCGCGCTTCGAGCCTCGTGCCCGTCGATGAGGCACAGGCGGGGCGGCTGATGAAGCTGATCGAGCTGCTCGAGGACAACGACGACGTGAGCGCCGTGCACGCTAACTTCGACATCTCCGCAGACGTGCTCGAACGTGTCGCCGGCTAGCGCCGCTGCCCGCCCGCCCGTCGTGATCCTCTGCGGTGGGCGCGGCACCCGACTGCAGCAACGAGGCACCGCCGCCGGAGGCGGTGCTCAGGAGCTGCCCAAGCCACTCGTGGAGATCGGCGGACGTCCGATCCTGTGGCACGTGATCCGTCTGTATGCGGCCTACGGCTTCGAGCGCTTCCTGCTCGCGAGCGGCTACCGCGGCGAGATGATCGACCAGTTCGTAGCTGCTGAGTCATGGCCGGAAGGCATCAATGTGGAGTGCCACGACACGGGTCTTGAGACCCCGACGGGTGGGCGCATTCGGCTGCTTGCCGCAGAGCTCACAGAGCATGAGCGCTTCTGCGTGACATACGCAGACGGTGTCGCCGACGTCGACCTCGATGCGCTGCTCGCGTTCCATGCCCGCGAGCGGGGACTCGCCACGATGACGGTGGTACGCCCCGAGCTGCAGTTCGGTGTCACCGAGCTGAGAGGCGCGGTGGTCACTGGCTTTCGCGAGAAGCCGCGTTCTGAGCACTGGATCAACGGCGGCTTCTTCTGCTTCGAGGCGCGTGTGCTTGAGTACTTGAAGGTCGACAGCGTGCTGGAGCGCGAGCCGCTCGAGCGTCTCGCCGGCGCGGGTCAGCTGCGTGGATACCGCCACGAGCGCTTCTGGGCGTGCATGGACACCTACAAGGACACGGTGCTGCTCAACGACCTGTGGGCCACCGGCGAGGCGCCCTGGCGTGTCTGGGGCGAGCCCGCCATGGCGCCCTCTGGCGTGCTCTCAACGACGCGCGCCTGACTTCGCGGCCGCTCGCTCGCCTTCCCCCTCAGGCTGTGGCTCGCCGCACGCGGTAGAGCGTCACGGGTTCGCGGATGCCACGCAGACGCCGCTCCCCGGCGAAGGACCATCTGTAGGCATCGGGCGCCGACTCGCGCATCTCGCGCTCTGCGAGCAGGCTGCCGGGGCGCGCGATCGAGGTGATGCGGCTGGCGAGGTTGACGGGACGTCCGAACCAGTCGCCGGCTCGCGGTACCGCGAGCCCGTGTGCGGTGCCGGCCTTTAGCAGCGGGAAGTCCTCGCCCTCCGCGTCTGCGGCAGCGATCAGATCGAGCGCCGCGTCGATCAGCGGCTCAGGTTCGACCGAGGCGAGCATCGCGGCATCGCCGATCGTCTTGACCAGGCGCACCGGCGGCACGGCCACATCTCCAGCGAGCGCTTCCAGGCGTACGGCGAGGCGCCCGAGCTCATCCGGTGGGACTTCCTCGCCCAGGCGCGTGAAGCCGACCAGGTCCGCGAAGCAGACCGCCACCTGGCGCGCACCGATCAGATGCCCACCGCTGCGCTCCATCGCGCTGATCACCTCACTCTGTGTGGCGTGGCGCACGTGCAGCGCGAGCAGGCTCGAGATCAGCGGGTCCAGCAGCGGATAAAGCGCCGCCGCTGCCTCGGCGTAGCTGTGTGCGAGCTCGTGCTCGGTGATGCCCGGTTTCAACACAAGTTTCAGCGGCAGCGCACGCAGGCTTTCCGCTGCCTGGGAGAGTCCGCGACCGAGCACACGCATCAGCTCGAGCACTTCCTCGTCGGTGATGCCCGCGTCGCGCGCCACGTGGATCATGCGCGTCGCCTCAAGGTCCGCGTCGGTGTAGACGGCCTCATCGGGCTCGGGGATCGGGAGCCCCATCGCGCGACGTACCGTGACGAGGAAGTCGATCTCCACGCCGCTGAGCTGCGCGATCTGCTTGGAGGTGTAGCGATCTGAGCCGACGATCACGCGGTCGGCGGGGAGGAACATCAGCGTGCCGTTGCTGCTTGCGCGGCGCAGTTCGGCGAGTGGCACGCCATCAGCGGCGAGTTGCTCGAGCAGCGTTAGGCGCTCAGCGCGTTCGCTGCCCTCGAGGTTCTCGAGCAGTCCCTCGGCCGCGAAGTCGATGTTCCCCTGATCCATCCTACGAGAGCGTATGACAGCTTGGCGGGCAGGCGTCCGGTGCCAAGCGCAGAATCACTCAGCGTGATCGTCCTCGGCATAGACCCAGGCTTGGCAAATACGGGCTACGGCGTGGTGGCGCGTCGCGACGGGCGCCTCGTGGCGCTCGACGGCGGCGTGATCCAGACGCACGCCGCCGCTGCGCAGGAGCGCCGTCTGGCAGACATATACGCGGCTATCGAGGCTTTGATCGGAGAACACGAGCCCGACGCGATGGCGCTCGAGCAGCTCTATTTCGGCCAGAACGTGCGCACCGCCTTCGCCGTGGGACAGGCGCGCGGCGCGGTCATGCTCGCTGCCGGCCAGCGTGGCCTGCAGTGCACGAGCTACACCCCTCAGCAGGTCAAGAGTGCTGTGTGCGGCAGCGGGCGCGCGCAGAAGGATCAGGTCGCACGGATGGTCAAGACGCTGCTCGGCTTGCTCGAGGAGCCGCATCCCGACCACGCCTCCGATGCGCTCGCCGTGGCGATTTGCCACGTCAACTCCGCACCTCTGACGAGTGCCCTAGCGCAGGTTGGCGCATGATCGCGCTGCTCGCAGGCGAGGTCGCGGTGCGCCGCTCTGACCACGTGGTCGTGCTGTGCGGGAACGTCGGCTACCGCGCGGCGGTCTCGGCTGAGACGCTACGCCACGTCCCCGGCGTGGGTGAGCCGGTGACGCTCCACACCCATCTGATCGTGCGCGACGACGCGCTCGCGCTTTACGGATTTCACGCCGAGCAAGAGCGTGAGCTGTTCCTGCTGCTGCTCTCCGTGCAGGCCGTCGGCCCGAAGGTCGCGCTTGCGGTGCTCTCCGCGGGCACGCCGGCGGAGCTGGTGGGAGCGCTTGCTGCGGGCGATGCAGCCCGCTTTCAGGCGGTGCCTGGAATCGGCAAGCGCACAGCCGAACGGATCATCGTGGAGCTTCGCGAGAAGGTCGGTGTGGCTGGGGGAGAGGAGGCGCCCGGGCGGATGCCGATCATCGCCCGGCGCGGTGAACCGATGGCACCGCGTGCGCTTGCCCGCGAAGGCCTGCTGGAGCTCGGCTATGGCTCAGAGGAGGCCGAGGAGTTGCTCGCGGGCGCAGAGGGAGACAGCGCCGAGGATCTGCTCGGCGCTGCGCTGCGCCTGGCACGGGCGCCATCATGAGCCGATGAGCGAGATCGCTGCCCGCATCCAAACGCCCTACCTCGTGCCCGAGGATGAGCTCGACCGCTCGCTAAGGCCCAGACGCCTGGAGGAGTTCGTCGGACAGGCTTCCCTGCGCGGTCAGCTGTCGGTCGCGATCGAGGCGTGCAGCGCACGCGGCGAGGCGCTCGACCACGTGTTGCTCGCGGGGCCTCCAGGCCTCGGCAAGACCTCGCTCGCGCAGATCGTGGCGGCAGAGCTGGAAGTCCCGTTCGTGCAGACCGCGGGTCCGGCACTCGAGCGCAAGGGCGACATCGCGGCCTTTCTGACCGCGCTGGAGCCGCGCAGCGTGTTCTTTGTCGATGAGATCCATCGCCTCGCGCGCACGCTCGAGGAGACCTTCTACCCGGCGATGGAGGATCAGCGTCTGCCGATCACCGTCGGCGCGGGCGCAGGCGCGCGCGTGGTCACGCTCGAGTTGCCGCCCTTCACACTCGTGGGCGCCACGACGCGAACGGGTCTCTTGACGACACCGCTGCGCGACCGCTTCGGCATCCAGGCGCGGCTTGAGCCCTACTCGCTGGATGAGCTCGCGGTGATCGTGCGCCGCTCCGCGGGGATCCTCGAGATCGGCCTCGAGGAGGACGGCGCGCTTGCGATCGCGGCCCGCAGCCGCGGCACGCCGCGCGTGGCCAACCGCCTGCTCAAGCGGGTGCGCGACTACGCCGAGGTGCGCATGGAGGGCGTTGTCACGGCCGCAGCGGCGCACGAGGCGCTGGAGCTGCTCGAGGTCGACGAACGCGGTTTGGACCGGCTCGACCGGCGCATCCTCGAAACGATCTGCGTGAAGTTCGTCGGCGGCCCCGTGGGGCTCTCGACGCTCGCGGTGGCGGTCGGTGAGGAGCAGGACACGATCGAGGATGTCTATGAGCCATACCTGCTGCAGGAGGGTCTGATCAAGCGCACCCCGCGTGGACGCGCCGCCACGGCGGCCGCCTTTGAGCACCTCGGCCTCGAGCCGCTTCCGAGCGCCGGGCAATCGTTGTTTTGAGAGGCAGCGGGATCCGTCGAGGTATCGCACCTTCGCCGCGCGGGCCCTGAGTAGTCTGTGTAGAGAGACACATGGCGCATCCCTTCATCTGCCCCAACTGCGGTCATCGCACGAGCGAGCTGGATCGCAACATCGGCTTCACTCGCCAGCCCAAGGGCTGCACGAAGTGCGGCTTCGCGTTCCTCTTTGAACTGCTCGACGACTACTACCCCGCGCCCGATGCGGCCTTCTTCGTCTGCGACGGCGAGGGCCGCGTGGTTGGCTGCGGCAAGAACTCCTTCGCTTTCACGGGACTCGAGGAGGAAGACGTGATCGGCCAGCGGGTCGATCAGGTGCTCGGCCTGCGCTTCTGTAACGGCGATGATCCGGTGGCGACGGTGCTCGAGTGGGGCGTGCGCAAACTCGAGGTTCAGGTGGAGGTCTCCGGGGAACGCGACGTGGCCGCCAACGCCAAAGCGGACATGTTCCCCGCCTACGACGACGACGGCGGGTTGTTGCTCGTGTTGACCCCCGACAAGTAGTCTGCTCTAGAGCATGACCGACCGCCGCCGCAACCTATTCGTCCTGTTGATCGTCGCTGGGCTGATCGCCGGCTCGGCCGCAGCGATCGCTACCAAAAAGACGCGCCTCGGTCTCGACCTGAAGGGTGGGATCGAGCTCGTCTACAAGGGCAAGGCCACGGCCCAATCCAAGGTCGACAACGAATCCCTCGAACGCGCGATCGACATCATGCGCAAGCGGGTCGACCGCCTTGGTGTCGCCCAGCCGGAAATCCAGCGCTCGGGCGCCGAAGAAATCGACGTTCAGCTGCCCAACGTGAACAACGCGGCGCGCGCCGAACAGCAGGTTGGCACAACCGCCCAGCTGCTGTTCTACGACTGGGAGCCGGACGTGATCGGCGCAGACGGCAACCCAGCGCCGACCGAGGCGACCGCCACGGGCGGGGCCAACGCCGGGGGTTCGCAGTTCGGCCTGGTCGAGTACCAAGCGGTCCTGCGTGCAGCCAAACGCCCGGCAATTCTGCGTAAAACGGACACCACCTGGAGTGTCGGCTGCACCCCGCAGCAGCTCAAAGGCTGTATCTACGGCGACTGGTACCTGCTCGACACCAAGCACGAAAAGGTGCTGCGTGGGCCGGAGGAAACCGAAAAGAACCTCTACAGCGAAACGAAGATCCCGCCGGGCGCGAAGACGAAGGCGGTGCGCATCAACCCAGGGACGGTGCTCGTGCAGGCGCGACCGGTCGAAAGCGCTGCCGGCAAGGTCACCCAGAAAAGCCCCAACAGCTACTTCGTGCTCAACGACAACCCCGTGTTGGCAGGGCAGGACATCAAGAACCCACAGCAGGGGTTCGACGAAGGTGGAGGCGGAACCGGCGCGCCGAACGTGACGTTCGGATTCACCAACCACGGTAAGGCCGTCTTCCAAGCGGTGACCAAGAAGATCGCAGAACGCGGTCAGGAAGCGCAGCTCCCCGGCGTCGGCAGGGAAGCCGCGCAGCAGCACTTCGCGGTGGTGCTCGACGGCCAGTTGATCACAGCACCCTCGATCGATTACACGAAGTATCCCGAAGGCATCGACGCCACGACCGGCTCGCAGATCTCGGGTGGGTTCACGATCAGCTCCGCACAGGCGCTCGCCGACGAGCTTCAATCAGGCGCGCTGCCGATCAAGCTCGAACTGATCTCCAACTCACAGGTCTCGGCCACGCTCGGCAAAACTGCGCTCAACCAGGGACTCGTCGCTGGACTCGTGGGGTTTGCGGTCGTGTGCCTGTTCCTGTTGCTCTTCTACCGCGTGCTCGGCGCGATCGCTGTCGGCGGACTTGTGATCTACGGCGTCTACTTCTTCGCGATGATCAAGCTGATCCCGATCACGCTGACGCTGCCGGGCATCGCGGGCTTGATCCTCACAA
This sequence comes from uncultured Solirubrobacterales bacterium, assembly GCA_963785435.1. Classification (GTDB taxonomy): domain Bacteria; phylum Actinomycetota; class Thermoleophilia; order Solirubrobacterales; family Solirubrobacteraceae; genus Palsa-744. The sequence continues at coordinate 62,710 of CAWAVE010000003.1, read as the reverse complement.
TCGGCGTGGCGGCCGATGCGAACATCGTGATCTTCGAGCGCGTCAAGGAGGAGATCCGCGGCGGAAGATCGGTGATATCGGGCATCGCGACGGGCTATAAACGCGGTTTTGCGGCGATCGTGGACGCGAACGTCGTGACGTTCATGACCGCCTTCATCCTGTTCGCGCTGGCGACCGCCGAAGTCAAGGGCTTCGCCTTCACGCTCGGTATCGGCACGCTCGTCTCGCTGTTCACCGCGGTGCTCGCCACGCAAGCGGCGCTCGGCGCGATGGGTCGCTCGAAATGGGTATCGCACCCGGCAGCGCTCGGCGCAAAGCGCCAGGGCAAAGGCTGGACGTTCGACTTCATGGGCGCCTCGAAGTGGTTCTTCTCGCTGTCGGGCACGATCCTCGCCGTGGGTGCGCTGGCGATCGGCGGCAGCGGTCTGAACTTCGGCATCAGCTTCAAGTCCGGCACGCGCATCCAGACGGCCTTTGTCAAGCCGGTCAGCGAGAGCCAGGTGGCCTCGGTGATGCAGTCCGCGGGCTACGGCAACGCCCAGGTCCAGAAGTTCGTCAACAAGAGCATCGGCGGCACCGGCTTTCAGATCTCGACGAAGACGCTGAGGCCGAGCTCGGTCAAGAAGGTGCGCGCGTTGCTCGACGCCAAGTTCGCCAACGGGCAGCACCGGGCACGAAGAACTTCTCCTCGACCTCGATCGGGCCGACGTTCGGCAAGACGATCGCCAAGAGCGCGATCATCGCGATCATCGCCTCGCTGCTGGTGATCTCGGCCTACATCGCGCTGCGCTTCGAGTGGAAGTACGCGGTGCCGGTGCTGATCGCGCTGATGCACGACCTGCTGATCACCGCAGGCGTCTACTCGCTCACGGGGAGGGAAGTCACGACGGCCACGGTCGCCGCTCTGCTGACGATCCTGGGGTACTCGCTCTATGACACGATCATCGTGTTCGATCGTGTGCGCGAGAACGTGCCGCGGATGCCGCGCGCTGCCTTCTCGCAGATCGTCAACCGCTCGATGTCCGAGGTGCTGACCCGATCGATGGCGACCAGCTTCTGCACGCTGTTGCCCGTCGTCGCGCTGCTGTTCTTCGGCGGGGAAACGCTCAAGGACTTCGCTTTCGCGCTGATGATCGGCGTCGCCTCCGGTGCGTACTCCTCGATCTTCATCGCCTCACCGGTGCTGACCCACTGGAAGGAGCGCGAGGGCGCCTACCGCTCACGGCGCGCGCGGATCGTGCGCGAACTCGGTGCGGTGCCGGCCTACGCGACGACCGCGGGCGGTGCGCCCGAGGACGTCGAGCCCGCATCGAGCGCAAAAAGACGCCGTCGCGGCAGGCTCACCGCACCGGAGGAGCCGGGCGAGCAGCTCTCGCGCGACGAGTTCCAGGAGCTCGTGCGCGACCTCGACGTCGATGAGCGAAGCCGGCGAGCCGTGGACGCGCGAAGCGCAGGCCGCGCTGAGCCGGGCGCAGCCGAGAGCCGAAGCCGCGCGACCCCGCGGCCGATCTCACGCCGGAGGATCTCGTGCTCAAGGACGAGCCCAAACACGCGCCAGAAGAACCGGCGCCCGCGCAACAAGCGACACGGGAGGGCGCGCTGATGGGAATGCTCGGCTGGGTGATGATGGGCCTTGCGATCTGGCACTTCACGATCTTCCTGCCCGACCGCTTCTGGGGAGGCATCGTCGGCGCTTTCGTCGGCTCGCTCGTGGGAGCGATCGTGGTCGGCCTGATCATCTATGGCGTGAAGGTCTCCGCGCTCCGCGTACCGGGCGAAAAGGCGACCGATATCGCGGTGATCCTCTATGCGATCCCCGGTGCGGTGATCGGCATGACGCTGGTCTACCTCGAGGGCATGCGCCGCGAACGCGCGCGGGCGTCCGCAGCTGATCGACGTCCGGCGCGCGCGCGGCTTAGCGCGCATGTTCCGTCTGGCCGGCCCGTACCGTCGCTGCCGAGCGTGCAGGCGCGATGCGGGCGCTGCGCTTTGAGATCTCCGTCCTGCCCGAGCAGGTCGCGCTGCTGCGCCGCGAGCTCGGCGTCAGCGATGCGCTGGCTCAGGTGCTGGTGCGGCGCGGCCTTGGCGAGCCCGGCGCGGCACGCGCCTTTCTCGCAGCCGATGAGGAGCACGATCCAAGCTGGTTCAAGGACATCGCAGCCGCGGTTGAGCTCGTCTTGAGCCATGTCCAAGATGGCTCGCGCATCACGATTCACGGCGACTACGACGTCGACGGGATCTGCTCGACGGCGGTGCTGCTGCGTGCGCTGCGTGCGCTCGGAGCCGACGTGGATTCCTACCTGCCCGATCGCGCGAGCGACGGCTACGGTCTCGCCGAGGACACAGTCAGGCGTCTGGCTGCCCGCGGCACGCGACTGCTGATCACGGCTGACTGCGCGATCACCGCCGTGGCGGAGGTCGCGCTCGCAAAGGAGCTGGGGATGGCGGTGCTCGTAACCGATCATCACGCGCCGCGCGCCGACGGGGTGCTGCCGCGCGCGCCGATCGTGCACCCGGCGCTCGGCGGCTATCCCTGCAAGGAGCTATGCGCGACCGCGGTGACCTACAAGCTCGCGCAAGCGCTCCATGCGGCCGTGGGCCGCGATCCGGGCGAGCTGCGCGAGGATCTCGATCTGGTGGCGTTGGCGACGATCGCCGACGTGGTGGCGCTGGGGGTGAGAACCGCACGCTTGTGCGCCGCGGCCTGCGCGCGCTCGCGGGCACCGCCAAGCCGGGACTGCGTGCGCTGATGACGGTTGCACGGATCGAGCCGGCGAAGGTCAACGAGCGCGCCGTGGGCTTCGCGCTGGCGCCGCGCCTGAACGCCGCCGGGCGTCTGTACCGCGCAGACGCAGGGCTCGAGCTGATCTTGACCGAGGACCCGCTGCGCGCCGCGCAGATCGCTGAGGAGCTGGATGCGGCCAACGGCGAGCGCCGCCAGGTGGAGCAGCGCATCCGCCAGGAGGCCGAAGCGCAGCTGACCGCGCAAGGCGAGCGCGCGGCTCACGTGCTCGTTGGCGAGGGCTGGCATCCGGGCGTGATCGGGATCGTGGCCTCGCGCCTGGTCGAGCAGAGTGGGCGTCCGGTCGTGATGATCGCGCTCGAGGGCGAACGCGGTAGAGCGTCGGGACGCAGCGTGGAGAGCTTTGATCTGCTCGCCGGGCTGAGCGCCTGCGCGCCACTGCTGGAGCGCTTCGGTGGTCATCGCGCGGCCGCTGGGCTGGAGATCGAGCGCGCCAACGTGGAGGCCTTCGCAGCTGCGCTCGATGCGCACGCGGCGGGCGTGTTGGGCTCCCAAGAGCAGCTGGTGTTGGAGCGTGTCGATGCGATCGTCGCGGGCGCGGATCTCGACATGGCGCTCGCGGAGGAGCTCCAGCAGCTTGCGCCGTTCGGACGCGGCAACCCGACCGTCTCGCTGATGGTCGCTGACGCGCTCTTCAGCGACGCGCGGGGGATGGGGGAGGGTAAGCATGTGCGTTTTACGGTCTCCTCGCGCGGGGCGCGGTCCCGTGCGGTCGCGTTCGGGGGTGGTGCGCGCCTGCCGGTCGCCGAAGGCGTGCCTGCCGAGGCGACGTTCACGCTCGAGGTCAACGAATGGAACGGCGTCAGCGAGCCGCGCCTGGTGCTACGCCGGGCGCAGCCCGCGGCGCTCGCGGCGGCTGCGCTGGAGCCCGAGACGCAGGAGATCGAGGTGCTAGAGCAGGCCGGCGAGCTCGTCCTGTTCGCGCTGCCCTGAATAGCTCTTCAATCCGGGCGGGCGGTCGCCTACCCTTATGTGATGGAGATCGCCGAGGACCCCAAGAGCGCCCAGCTGGCCGAGCCGCCTGCGCAGGGCCCGCCGCCGAGCACGACCGCGACACAGGCTCCCGCAAGGCCGCAGTCGTCGCTGACGCTGAGCGTCTCCGAGCGGCGGCTCTTGAGCGACCTGTTCGCGATCGTCTCCGAGCACGCGGCCGATTCCACGGTCAAGGATGTCCGCGCGGTCGACCGCGAGCGCGTTCAGGACGCGTTCGTGTTCGCCTGCGAGCACCATGCCGCGCAGCGGCGCAAGTCAGGCGAGGACTTCATCGTGCACCCCGTTGGTGTGGCGCGCATCTGCGCGAGCATGCGTCTCGACACGGAGACGCTCTGCGCGGCGCTCCTGCACGACACAGTCGAGGACACCTCGGCATCGATCGAGGAGGTGCGCGAGCGCTTCGGCGATGAGATCGCGGCGATCGTGGACGGCGTGACGAAGCTGACGGGGATCACCTTCCAGTCGCGCGATGAGGCGCAGGCGAACAACTACCGCAAGATGATGGTCGCGATGGCCACCGACGTGCGGGTCATCCTGATCAAGCTCGCCGACCGGCTGCACAACATGCGCACGATCGATGCGATGCCGAAGCAGAAGCAGATCGACAAGGCGCGCGAGACGATCGAGATCTACGCGCCGCTCGCGCATCGGCTCGGGATCCACGCGATCAAGTGGGAGCTCGAGGATCTCGCCTTCGCAACGCTGCACCCACGCAAGTATCAGGAGATCAAGGGCCTCGTGGCCCAGCAGCGCGACGAACGTGAGCACTACGTCAACGAGGCCGGCGACTACCTGCGCGGTGAGCTGGCCGACGTCGGCATCGTCGCCGAGATCGCGGGTCGCGCCAAGCACTTCTACTCGATCTACTCGAAGATGACCAAGAAGGGCCGCGAGTTCAACGAGATCTATGACCTCACCGCGATGCGCGTGATCGTGGACTCGGTGAAGGACTGCTATGGCACGGTCGGCGTGATCCACTCGCTGTGGAAGCCGCTGCCGGGTCGCTTCAAGGACTTCATCGCAATGCCGAAGTTCAACATGTATCAGTCGCTGCACACGACCGTGATCGGGCCCGAGGGTCGACCCTTGGAGATCCAGATCCGTACGCACGAGATGCACGAGATGGCCGAGTTCGGTGTGGCGGCGCACTGGGCCTACAAGCATCAGGCCGACGAGGGCTCCGGCGGCTCCGGCTGGCCCGCGGCGGGCGAGGATGCGAAGCTCAAGTGGCTGCGCTCGATGCTCGATTGGCAGAAGGAGCTCTCCGACCCGCGCGAGTTCATGGAGACGCTGCGCACCGACCTCTTCGAAGAGGAGGTCTACGTGTTCACGCCCAAGGGCGAAGTCAAGTCGCTCGCCGCGGGCGCCACGCCGCTGGACTTCGCCTACGAGGTGCACACCGAGATCGGCCACCGCTGCGTGGGCGCACGCGCGAACGGCAAAATCGTGCCGCTGCACTACGAGCTGCGCTCCGGTGACATCGTCGAGATCCTCACCGCCAAGCGTGAGCGCGGCCCCTCGCGCGACTGGCTGGCGATGGTCAAGACGACGCGCGCGCGCAACAAGATCAAGGCCTGGTTCAAGGCCGAGTCGCGCCAGGACACCGAGCACACTGGCCGCGAGCTGCTGCAGGAGCACCTGCGCAAACAGGGCCTGCCGGCGCAGAAGATCACAGGCTCGGCGCTGCTCGCGGACGTGATCCGTGAGGTGGGCTATCGCAAGGCCGATGACTTCTACATCGCGCTCGGCGCTGCCAAGGTCTCGCCGAAGCTCGTCGTCGGCAAGGTGCTGCAGCGCCTGAAGCAGGGCGAGTCCGCCGACGGCGAGGACACTGCATCTGACCTGCTGCGAGTAGGACGCGCGCGTCGACGTCCCACGAAGTCCTCGGGCCAGTACGGCATTCGTGTGGACGGCGTCGATGACGTGATGCTGCGCCTGGCGAAGTGCTGCCGGCCGGTGCCTGGCGATGACATCCTCGGCTACATCTCCCTGGGACGCGGCATCACGATCCACCGCGAGGACTGCCCGAACGCGACGCTGTTGCGCAAGAACCCCGAACGCTTCGCGAACGTGGCCTGGGAAGGCGACCAGTCCGCGGCCTTCATCGTTGAAATCCAGATCGACGCCTGGGACCGGCATCGTCTGCTGGAGGATCTCTCGCGCGCCTTCTCGGAGTCGGGCGCGGACATCATGGAAGCGCGCTGCCTGTCGATGCCGCCGATGGTCAAGAACCGCTTTGTGGTGGAGGTCGCCGACACGCACGCGCTGAAGGGCGCGATCACGCGCCTGCGCAACATCGACTCGGTGTTCGACGCCTACCGCGTCACGCCGGGCGCCACCGCCGCCTGAGCGCTCTCAGGAAACGACGCTGAGCGCGCCCGGCACGATCGAGTAGTGCGCCTGCTCGACCTCGCCGAGGTAGTCGCCGTCGACCTGCAGCGGCAAAAGCCGCCCATCGGCGCTGCGCACGGTCATCTCGCGGAGGTTTGAGAGGCCGCTGACTTTGCGGTGTCCGGCCACGCGCGCGCGTGGCGAGAAGGCGCGCCAGGCGATCGAAGGCATCGCGAGCAGCGTGGCGCTGTGCAGCACGCCGCCGTTGAGCGAGCCCGAGTCGAGCGAGGCCGCTTCGGTGATCTCGATCGGGCGGTTCTGGAAGTAGGTGAACGGCGAGCCGTTCTGTACGACCGCCGTGACGCCGTCGAGCGTCTCGCCGCCCGCCTGCACCTCCAGGCGCGGAGGCTTCACGAGATAGCGGCGCATGAACGTCGAGACGGCGACCCAGGTGAAGTAGTAGGCGCCGAGGCGCGCCTTCAGGTGCGGGTTTGAGTCCACACGCTGCACGACGCTCGCGTCGAGGCCGAGACCGGAAGCGAAGGTGAAGTAGCGACCGTTGACAAGGCCGAGATCGACGCGGCGCGGCTGCCAGTCATCAGCCATCGCGAGTAGGTGCTCGGTGGCGTCCACGACGTCGCCGGGGATCCCGAGCATCTTGCCGAACACGTTCGCCGATCCGCCGGGCAAACAGCAAAGCGGCGTGGGGGAGCCGAGCAGCCCGTTGGCGGCTTCGTTGACGGTGCCGTCGCCGCCGAAGGCGACGACCACGTCGTAGCCCTCGTGGGCGGCCTCGCGGCAGAGCTCGGTCGCGTGGCCGCGCGCCTCGGTATCGACCGCGTCTACCTCGAAGCGGCCCTGTAGCGCATAGACCACGAGGTGGCGCAGGCGGTCAGAGACAGTGGTGGCGTAGGGATTGACGATGATCAGCATCCGCCGCCGCGTAGCCGGCGAGGCGAAGCGGAAGGGCTCGGCGCCCTCCTCGGTCGGCTCGGAAAGCTCGTGAGCCTGAGCGGGAGTACTCATCGCATGGGCTACACCGCGCCCTGCGCCGCGTTACCCGCAGGCCGCGCGGTCTCCTCCAAGCGTCCGCCGAGCTCAAGATGTGACTTGCGTGCGCCGATACGCTTGCTAAGCTTCCGCAGTAGATCGACGTACACATCGAGAGGGGTGGAGGGCCTGGCCCTGCGAAACCCCGGCAACCACCGCCAAGTCACAGGCGGGAAGGTGCCAATTCCAGGTGATGTGTGGCCGGGCTTCGCGCTCTTCGCCACACGTGACAAGGCGAAGGTTATAGCGAAGGAGCCCCCCAAATGGCTGTAAGTCATCTTCAGTGCAAGGAGTGCAAGGCGGAGTATCCGCTCGAGGCGCTCTACGTTTGCGAGCAGTGCTTCGGCCCGCTCGAGGTCGCCTACGACCACAGCACCACGATCCGCGATGTCGCCGAGCTGCGCCGCCGCATCCAGGGCGGACCGCAGAACATCTGGCGCTACGCCGACTTCCTGCCGACCACGGCCTACGGCCGCGGTGCCCCCGGCGGCCCCCCCGGACCGTCCGTCGGAGGAGGAGGCTCCACTCGCCTCAGCCTGCCGGCGGGCTGCACGCCGCTGATCCGTGCGGACCGCCTCGCCGAGCGTCTCGGCCTGCGCGAGGTGTGGGTCAAGAACGACGCGGCCAACCCCACGCACTCCTTCAAGGATCGCGTGGTCTCGGTGGCGGTCACGCGCGCCCGCGAGCTCGGCTTCGAGACGATCGCATGCGCCTCGACGGGCAACCTCGCGAACTCGGTCGCGGCGCACGGAGCGGCGCTCGGCATGGACTCCTACGTCTTCATCCCGGCGGATCTGGAGGAGCAGAAGATCCTCGCGACGGGCATCTACGGCACGAACCTCGTCGGCGTGGAAGGTAGCTACGACGACGTCAACCGCCTCTGCACCGAGCTCTGCGCGGAGCGCGAGTGGGCGTTCGTGAACATCAACCTGCGCCCCTACTACGCCGAGGGCTCAAAGACGCTCGCCTTCGAGATCGCCGAGCAGCTCGGCTGGGAGCTTCCGGACCGCTGCATCGTGCCGATTGCCTCTGGCTCGCTGTTCACGAAGATCGCGCGCGGCTTTGAGGAATGGACCGAGCTCGGACTCATAGAGAACCCCGCCCACCGGCTACCACGTATGAACGGCGCGCAGGCCGAGGGCTGCTCGCCCGTGGCCAGCGCCTACGCGTCCGGCCAGGATGTCTGCCGTCCGGTCAAGCCGAGCACGATCGCCAAGTCGCTCGCGATCGGCAACCCCGCGGATGGCCCCTACGCGCTCGACCTCGCACGCCGCAGCGGCGGCGGCGTGGATGCGGTCAGCGACGATGAGATCCGCGCGGGGATCAAGCTGCTGGCCGAGACAACCGGCGTGTTCACCGAGACCGCCGGGGGCGTCACCACGGCGGTGCTGGCGAAGCTCGCGGCGCGCGGTGAGATCGATCCCGATGAGCGCGTGGTGCTCGTCATCACCGGCGAGGGCCTGAAGACACTGGATGCGGTGCGCGGCACGTTTGAGACGAGCACGATCGCCCCGAGCGTGGAGGCCTTTGAGGCGGCGGACGCCGCGCGAGCTGTGAGCGTCTGATGGCGGTCACGGTGAAGATCCCCACACAGCTACGCGCGGCGGCTGGTGGAGAGTCTGAGACATCGCTCGAGGGCGCCACGGTGCAGGAGGTGCTCGACGGCCTGTTCGACCGCTTCGAGGAGCTCCGCGCGCGCATATCTGATGAGGACGGCTCGCTGCGGCGCTTCGTCAACGTGTACCTCGCCGGCGAGGACATCCGCTTTCTCGACGGGCTCGCCACGCCGGTCAAGGACGGCTCGGAGCTCACGATCCTGCCCGCCGTCGCGGGCGGCTAAAAGTAGCGCTGTGGGCCTGCGCTGCTCAGCGCGAGGCCTGTTGGCTGGCCGCGTGAGCGCTCGGTGGCGTTGAGCCGCTGAAGCCGACCGTAGAGACGAGGCCCGCCGAGCACATCGCAGCGAGCGTCAACGCGCGCATGCGGCGCGGGGTCAGCCACCCGAAGCTGTGGCTCTGCAGCCAGGTTCTAAAGCCAGTCGCGGCAGAAGCGGCCGCCATCGCACATCCTGCGCACATGTCTGCACAGACTAGCGAGCGCTCTCAGATCCGCTCGGGTGTCCCCGCCTCCACGGGCTCCCCCTCGATACGTGCTTCCAGACGTCGCCGCAGCTCGGGGCCGCGTCCGGCTGCGACCGCGCGTGCTGCGCGCGCCTCGGTCAGCTCCAGCCCCTGGTTGTGGGCGAAGTCGAGCAGGTCCTGGCGCTCCTCGCCCTCGCGCGCGGTGCGCAGGAACAGCCAGCAGAACAGCCCCAGCGTGAGCAGCGACTCCTCGACCATCATGATCGCGCCCGCGAGGTTCTGATCGGCGATCGGCGAGATGTGAAAGATGGCGTCGCCGGGCAGGTAGAAGGGGTAGAAGACGCTGCCCGACCACAGGAAGATGTTGCCGAGCACCGTGGCGGTCAGGCGCACCGCGACGATGTAGAGCAGCCGCCCGAGGTTGCCGAACCATTGCGGCATCGGCAGCGGGCCGAACAGGCACATCCACATGTTGATGCCGAGCCCGAGGAACATCGCGTGCTCGAGCGCGTGCACGAACGAGTGGCGCAAGGCCGCCTGATAGAGGCTCGGCAGATGCCAGACATACAAATCGACAGCCCAAAGCGGGAAGGCGATCGCGGGGTGGGAGAGCGCGCGCAGCCGATCGAAGAAGCCGATGCGCAGGATCGGCGCGAGCAGCGGCCCGGTCAGCCCGAGCACGATCAACAAGGCGGCGATGTCGCCGAGCAGCAGGTGCTCGATCATGTGCGCGTAGAGCAGTTCCTCGCTCGGCCTGCCGAGACCGATGAGCGCGACAGCGATCACGAGCATGCCTCCGTAGAAGCTCGCCTGACGCCAGCGGCCGACCGCTCGGCCACCGCTTGCGAGCGTGTGGACGCGGCGCGTATAGAGCAGCGCGAGCAGCGCCAGCGGCGCTAGCTGGATGACGTCGGAGCTAAGCTCAGAGGAGGCCAACGGGAGGTGCACCATGGTCTTTCAGGTTACGCGAGCACATTTCAGAAGTTCTTCACAGCCGTTGAGGTCCCCGTGACTAGCATGCGGTTAGCTAGCCCTATGACCACACAGACAATGCTCCGGCCCGTCGCTGACGGGCTGACCGAGAGGTTCGATCCCACCGCCTGCGTCGATGAGCGCATCCGCCATCGCGCAGAGCTTGCCGAGCCGGTGGCGCCAGGGCGCTATCTGCAGATCCAGGGCCCCGAGCGTACGTTGCTGATCGCGCTTGGAGTCGAGCCGCTACACATCGGCCGCGGCATGTCCGCCGGCCTGCACCTCGATGAGAGCTCGGTGTCGCGCCGCCACGCGATCCTCGTGCCGCGCCCCGATGGAGCGCGCGTGCTCGATGACCGCAGCTCAAACGGCACCTTCGTCAACGGCCGCCGCGTCCAGCAGGCGGAGCTAAGCGACGGCGACGTGATCGTGCTCGGGCGCATCGTGCTGCGCTACCTCGAGCGCTAGTTTCCCGCCGCTTGCTAGGATCGCGCCCCGAGGGTAGTCATCGGGAGACTATGACGGTCTCTAATCGGCTAATGGGGAGGCGCAATGCCGACAGCCTGGGGAGCTTTGACGAGCGCGTTTGCAGCATTTCGAGCGCGAGGAACGCGAAGGGTTCTGCTTGGAGGGCTCGCCTGCTGCGCGCTCTTGGCGCTCAGCGCAGCACCCGCTAGCGCGCTGATCGACCTGTCGGGCCCCGCCTTCCAGATCCTTGCCCCGGGCGAGGACGGTGGCCTGCCGCCGACGCAGTTCTCGACCGACCAGGGAGCGCTCTATGACGCGCTCACGCCGCACCGCGGCAACGTCACCGCAAAGATCATCGAAGAAAACTATCTGTCGGAGAAGTTCGGCGTGCAGGGCCCCGTGCTGCGCACCGAGAACACCGGGCGCGCCGGCCTTGAAATCCAGCGCGACAGCCACGACATCCCGCATGTCTTCGGCCAGACGCGCGCTGATGTGATGTTCGGCTCAGGCTGGATCGCCGCCGAGGATCGCGGTTTTCTGCTGCGCCTCGGGCTCGGCCCCGCCTACACCGCGGCGCTGGAAATACCGGGCGTGAACCCCTTCGGGCTGCTCCTCACGGGCCGCTCCTTCACGCCGAGCACCCAAGCGGTGGAATACGTGGCCCAGCAGAAGAACACGCTGCTCGAACAGGGCGCCAGCGGCGAACAGGTCCTATCCGACCTCGAAACGTGGGTTGAAGGCGTGAACGCCTACGAGCAGACGCTGCCGCCGGCCGCGCGGCTGCGAACGGTCACGCTCAGCGACGCGATCGCGGGCTTCGCGTTCATCGGCTCGATCTTCGGCAACGGTGGTGGCGGCGAAGTCGCCAACTCCGACCTGCTCGTGGGGCTCGAGAGCAAACTTGGCGCGAGCGAAGCTCTCAAGGTGTTCCACGATCTGCGCCAGGTCAACGACCCGGAAGCGCCGACCACGGCCAGCCAGCCGTTCCCCTACGACACGGTCCCCACGGGTCCCACGCCAGGGTCACCGCTGATCGACCAAGGCTCGGTTAGCGCTTCGGCAATAAACGCTGCCACGGTCGCCAAGGCGGCGCGTCGCAAGGCCTCGAACTTCCTGCTCGTCGCCGCCAACCGCAGCAAATCGGGACATCCGCTGGCGGTGATGGGTCCACAACTCGGCTACTTCTATCCGGAGATCGTGATGCAGGCCGACCTTCACGGCGGCGGCATCGACGCGCAGGGCATCATCGCGCCGATCTCGCCCTACGTGTTCATCGGGCGCGGGCGCGACTTCGCCTGGAGCCTGACGAGCGCGGGCTCACAGAACACGATGCAGTTCCTCGAGAAGCTCTGCAACCCGGACGAAAGCCCGGCGACGCGCGCTTCTGAGCACTACGTCTACAACGGCGAATGCATTCCGTTGAAAACGGTCGACGCGGGCCTGCTTGGCGCTGCGCCGGGCGAAGGAGAACACGAGCTGTTCTTCAAAGAAAGCGTGCACGGGCCGGTCAGCGGCACGGTCACGATCAAAGGCGAACCGTATGCAGTCGCGCGAGACCGCTCCACACGCGGGCGTGAGCCGGTCGGGGAGATCGCCTTCAGCAACCTCGACTCGGGCGTGGTGCACTCGCCCGAACAGTTCTTCGAAACGGCGAACAAGCTCGAGACGACGTTCAACATGTCCTACCTCGACAGCAAACACATCGCCTACTTCTCCACCGGGCGACTGCCGATCCTCGCGCCCGGCACCGACCCGAGCCTGCCAACGCTCGGCAATGGCGAATACGACTGGCAGGGCTTCCTCTCCCAGGAACAGCACCCGCACGAAATATCGCCGGCGAGCGGTCTGTTCACGAACTGGAACAACAAGCCCGCGCCCGAATTCGGCGCGGCCTCAGACCAGTACAACTATGGCCCGGTGCACCGCGTGCAGCTCTACACGGGCTTCACGAACAACATGAACGAGGCACGCGACGTTTCGATCATGAACAAGGCCGCCACGACGGACCTCGGTGGTATCGAGGATTGGCCGCTGATCAAGCAGGTGCTCGAAGGCGGCAGCGCACCGAGCCCGCTCGCAGCAGAAGCGGTCGCGCTGGTGAACACCTGGGTGCAGAGCAAAGAATCCTCGCGCTTCGGCAACGAAGGCCCGCGTGGACCCGGCCCCGCGATCTTCGACGCGGCCTGGACGCCGCTCGCTGAAGCGGTGCTGAAACCGGTGCTCGGCGAACTGCTTCCAGAGTTCGCATCGATCAACGCGCCGGCGAGCATTCCCTCCTTTGACGGTGGCTGGTACAGCTACGTCAACAAGGACCTGCGCAGCGTGCTCGGCGAACCAGTATCGGCGCCCTACAGCCGCGGCTACTGCGGCAACGGCAACCTCGAAGCGTGCCGCAACTCGCTGTGGGCGGCGATCCAGGCGACGGTCGAAAAACTGTCGGCCACACAGGGATCGAACCCGAACCGCTGGAAGGCAGCGCACCAGCGCATCACGTTCGCGCCGGGACTGCTGCCCTATTCGATGCGCTGGACGAACCGCTCGACCTTCCAGCAGGTCATCGAATTCACCGGCCACGAAGAATAAGCGGCAATCGCGGGCGCCCTCAGGATCAGCTGGGGGCGCCGGCGAGCGCAAAGCGCACGCCGGTGAGCTCCTCGGCGACCGCCCACAGGTGCGCGGCGGTCTGTTGATCACGCGCGGCGCTGCTCGGTGAGACGACCTTGGGGTGACCGCGGAACTCGCCGATCCCGTCGGGGCCGATGTAGCTGCCGCCCGCCACGCCAGGCGCGGTTGCGGCATAGAGCGAGGGCAGCGCGCCCATCTCGGCGCTCTGTGCCATCACGAGGTTCGTGGCGCGCATCACGAGCCTGTCGAGCGTGGGCGCGGCGGCAGTCTGCAGGTTCGTGGCTGCATAGCCGGGGTGCGCGGCGACGCTCGTGAGCGTCGAGCCCGCAGCACGCAGGCGCCGGTCGAGCTCGAGCGAGAACATCAGGTCAGCGAGCTTTGATTGGCCGTAGGCGAACCAGCGTCGGTAGCCGCGCTCGGACTGCAGATCATCGAAGTTGATGCGCCCCATCTTGTGGGCGTTGCTCGAGAGCGTGACCACGCGCGCATCGGTCCGACGCTCCAGCGCGCTCATAAGTTGCGCGGTGAGCGCGAAGTGCCCGAGCAGGTTCGTGCCGAGCTGTAGCTCAAAGCTGTCCTCGGTCTCGCGACGCGGCGGCGCCATCACGCCGGCGTTGTTGAGCAGCAGATCGAGATGCTCGTGGCCTGCGAGGAAGCGCTCGGCGAACGCCTGCACGGAGGCGAGGCTGCCGAGGTCGAGCTCCGCCAGCTCGACCTGCGCTTGTGGTGCGGCCGCTTCGATCGCGCGCTGCGCGGCGCGCCCCTTCTCGAGGTTTCTACAGGCGAGCACCACCGTGGCGCCGTGGCGTGCGAGCTCGCGTGCGCTGACCAGCCCGAGCCCGCTGTTGGCGCCCGTGATCACCGCGGTACGCCCGCTCTGATCGGGGATCTGCTCGGCGCTCCACTTGCTGCTCATAGCTCTAATGGTGACACTCGGCGGCCGAGTCGCCCGCGAGCGCATCGCGGCCTACGAAGGGCAGCACCTCGATCAGGCCGGTGAGCTCGAACAGGCGCTGCACGGATGGAGGGCCCGCGATCAGCGAGAAGCGATAGCCGCGTTGTTCGCAGAGCTTGCCCGCGAACACGATCGCGGCGAGGCCGGTCGAGTCGATGAACTGCAGCTCGCTCAAGTCGATCGTGACCGCGCATGTGGTGCTCGCGTGTAGCCGCTCGACGGCGCCGTGCAGGATGGGCACGGAGGCGATATCGAGTTCTCCGACGAGCATCAGAGAGCGCTCGCCGTCGCGCTCGTGTTCGCGGAGGTCGAGGCCGATCGGATGCATCGGGCTCATCGCAGCGCTCCGTGAAGACACGAGACAGGCTCAATCTGAGACATGGGTTCCTCCCGCACATTTGACAACTATCTGTGCGAGAGTCCGCCCCCGACTGCACTGCCACCCTGGCGCCGATCGGGCACCGAGGGCAACCCTGCTGTGTCAAGGAGTCCTGCCGCTGGTCTGGCACTGCGCTGCCCCACAGGAGCCGCACAGCGCGCTTGGACTTTAGCGCACCTGACGCCGCCGACCGCGCAGTTGCAGCATTCACACGTTGACGCCTGCGCGTCGATGCCCTACCGTTGATCGAGTGTGGTGAAGGGCTCTGGGGAACCACACGTCTTGAGTTCAAGGAGGAACGAAAATGGGGGAATCAGGCAGGGATCTGCGGCGGCTCGCGCGCCACATCGTGGCCGCGCTCGCGGTGAGCGACGTCGCCTACCGGCTGTTCATGCGCGCTGCGCTGCGGCGGGCGCTTGGCATCGAAGTGGGGCACGCCAGCTAGCTCGCGGCGGAGAGCAGCCACAGGCCGAGGCTCGTGAAGCCGACCATCACGACGAGCATCCAGTACTGCGAACGCACCGCGTCGCGCGTATCGCGATAGAGCACGAGCGCACGATCGTGCGCGAGCGTGAGCCCGGCGGCGTGGCCGAGCAAGAGCGCGCCGACCTGCACGTACCAGATCGAGTTCGGCGTGAGCACGCTGAAGTCGATTTCACCGCCGGCGGTGCCGAAGATGTTCGAGCCGTTGCCGAGCGGGTCGGAGATGAGATAGGAGAGCGCCTGGCTCTGGTAGACGAGCAGCGAGAAGTAGTGCGCGATCACGTAGGCGAGCGCGATCGGCACGAGCGTGTGCACGAAGCGCGCGGCGAGCACACCGTCGCGGGTGCGCGGATCGATCGAGTGCATACCGCGAATCCCAAGGCGGTAGAAGCCACCGATCAAGAGGACCATCACGAGCAGGCCAACCGTGCCGCTCAACTCAGATGCGGCGCTCGCGCCGAGGCCGAGATTCGAGAAGAAGCCCTCCAGTTCGGGGAAGAACGTGTTGATCCAGAGCGTGCCCTGCTCGAGGCCGTCAAAGCTTGTCGAGCCGATCATCGCCGCGAGCAACGGCACGGTGCCCGGTAGCTGCTCGAGGCTCGTGACGCCCGAGAGCGGCGTGCGCCACTGCAGCCGCCCACGATCCCATTGCACCGGCGAGAGGCGCGCAAAGAGGTTGAAGTAGACCGCGAAACCGTCGCCGCGCGAGGTCCAGGTCTCGATCCCGTAGCGGCCCATGCCAAGCAGCTGAAGAGCTGCGTAGGCGAGCGACAGCCAAGCGAGAATTTCGGGATTGTCGTGTTCGATGTAGATCAGCTCGAGCCAGGCAAAGCCGAGAATCGCGGCCACGGCGGGCCAACGCCCGAGATAGGCGGGGTAAGGCGGGGGCGTGCGCGCAGCGCGGCCTGGCCGCGCCTTGGCGAGCAGCCAGCAGCAGCCGCGCGCGAGCGCACGCCAAGGGTTGAACGCTCGAAAGACATCGCCGAAAAGCAGCGACAGAAACGGCAGGCCGACCCAGAAGATCACGTAGATGAAGGTCGGCTCGAGGTTTGCGGTGGGTAGTTCCTGCTCGCCCGCGAAGCCCGCGTAAAGGACGATCGCGAACAGCACGAGGCCGACCGCTCCGCAGAGCGGCTCGAGCACACGGGGCAGATGCGCGAGCACGCGGCTACGCGCGCGCTCCAGGCGCGGCTTGGGCCAGAGCGTCGCGAGCGCGACGAAGGAGACGACGAGCACGACCGCGGCCGCCCACGCAAACAGCCAGCGGGGCACCGGAAGGTCGGTCTTGCCGCCGATGCCGTGCGCGAGCGCAGCGGCGGGCAAAAGCAGGCTCGTGGCGAGCAGCGCGGCGAGGCCGCTGAGCAGGCGCCAAAGCGCGCGCGACGGCGTGAGGTTGAGGTGTGGGGTTTTCATCGGACTTCCAGGTTGGCGATCTGCTCGCCGCGGTGCTCGAGCTCGATGACGTGACCACCCTGGTCGCTGGCGGGGAAGCTGAATGTGACGCTGCCGTTCTTGGGCACGTCCTTCTTGAGGTTGAAGCCGTGCACGTGGATCTCGTCGGCCACGTCTGAGACGACGGTGAACTCGACCTGCTGACCCTTGTTGTAGGTGAGCGTCTGAACGCCGCCCTTGGGCTTGCCGCCCACGATGTGAATGTAGGCGCGGCCACTGGTGTGGCTCGCCTTCTCCGAGCTACCGCCGCTCGCCACGACGAAAGCCAGAACCACAGCAATGACTGTACCCACGAGCACTGCGATACGCGCATTACGCGACATCGGTTGACCTCCTGATCGAACGCCGACGATCAAACTCCTCGGCTGGCTCAGGCAGACGCGCGCGGCGCCGCTTCAGCTCTTTAGTGTGCGGCGAGCGGCGCGGGCGGTGGCCGCACGGCAAGCGAGGCGGCGATCAACTTGCCCCCCCGTGGCGGGACGACGCGCGATGTGTGCGGGATCGAGAGCGATAGGCGAACGCGGCGGCGAGGCAGCCGGGCGCGTGCGGTGCGAGTGAGGCGTTCGGCGCCAAGGTAGCGGCCAGCGAGTAGCGGCAGGACCAAGAGCAGAGCGGGGGCGAGGAACAGGAATCCCGAGCCGAGGCCCACGACGCTGCCGGTGAGCAACCCAGCGGCGGCCAGGAGGCACGTGGCGAGCAGCAGCTGCAGAGCACGACGCGACATCTGGAATGGAGATTACGCGCTGAGCGTGGGCAACGGCGCCAGCTCGCTCCTAGGCAAGCTGAATGGGCTAGCCTCGGCTCGTGAAAGTCCTTCTCGTGTTCGTCGGTTACACGCCTGTCTTCGCGCATCTGGGTCACTGGTACGTCTCGCTGCCGGTCTTCGGTGGACCTGTGCTGATCATCGCGATAGCGGTGAAGATTTCCGAGCACCGCGAGCGACGTCGCGCTCGCGCCGGGAACACGAGGCATTTGCGTGTCGAGGTCGGCGAGCATGAAGGTCAAACGGTCCTGATGGTTCACGGGGCGCTCGACTACCCAGCGTTGCTCGAAATCGAGGACGAGCTCGTAAGGGTTGCTCCACACACGAGCAAGATCCTGCTTGACCTGAGCAGGCTCACGAAGGTAAAGGAGGACTGTGCCTGGGGCCTCGCCGAGAGCGTCAACCGCGTAGCGGGCGCTGAGGTGAACATCCTGGTCACAGAGTCACCTACGCTTCACGAGCTGATCAAGATCAGCGCGCTTGAAGGGCTCAAGGTTGCGAGGACACCCGACCCGCCGCTCGGCTCCCAAGCTGAATCTGGCACTGGAAGGAAGTAGCAGCTGGCTTGCAGAGGCGTGTGCTCGACGTCATCCGGAGGTCTGACTATCTGAACTGCCATATATGGTGCTAGGCGAAGGTTGAGCATGCCGAGCACTTGAAGCGTTCAGACGCGGTTAGGCGGGGTGATGTCTGCATCGAAGCTGAGTCGGCTTTATAGAGCTCTCGTTAGGCGATTCCGCTCGCTATGGGGTGGCTTGCGCTGCGCCAACAGGCTGGCGATGGGAGTAGTCGCGAGCGCCGCGGTGATGTATGCCGGCGTCCCGGTGGCGGGTGCGACAACGGTCGCCTCTCAACCGATCAGTGCCTGTTACAGCAGTCTGCGCGACGGGCGCGAGCTGCGCCTCATTGGGCTCGACGGCCGCTGTGGCAAGGCCGAAGAAATGCTGGTGTGGAATCGAGTAGGCATAACGGGACCCCGCGGTCCCCGTGGTGACGCGGGCACGCAGCGAGACGAAGAGTTGCCAGGCCAGCTCAGCGTAGTCGTGGATGATGATGAGGGTGGCGAAACTAGTGGAGAAACGGACCTCGGCCGAGTCGGGCAGATCATCGGGTCATTGGCATGGCCACTGGTCGTACTGATTCTGTGTGGGCTCCTGCTCCTCTCGAAGCGGGGACGAGAGCTGCTCGAGAAGCTAGCCCGCAGGATCACGAGCATCAAAGGTGGTCCCATAGCGATCGAGCTGAGTCCCGAGCGATCCGAAGAGGTGAAGCGCAACCTCAAGGACACACTGGAGTCCTTCCGCCACCCGATCATCCAGCAATTTGATCGATGGGTGAACGTCGAACATGTCAACGACCTTCTCGGAAAGGTCTGCACAGAGGTCGTCCAGCCAGCTCTCGCGGAGGGCCAGAGCTTCCAAGCCACAATCTATGTAAAGGACGTACTCGCAAAGGACTTGCTGTACCGGCTCGTCGACTACTACCCCAACGGTGACGGTCGTGGCAAGGTTTACTCGGTCCGCTTCGGGATCATCGGCCGTTCCTGGCGGCTCCAAGAATCGCTGTGCGAAGAGGTCTCGGCCGAGGCGCGGGAGCTAATCACGACCTGGGGCATGAAGTGGGAGGAGACCGTCCAGCGGGCGGGTGACGCAAAGACGTTCGCCTGCGTGATGCTGAAAAACGCGAGCGAGACGACGGAGATAGGCCTGCTGTTCGTGGCGTCAGAGATGAGTGGGCATTTTGACGTCAAGCAATGGGAGGACACGGAGCAGGTAAGGGCTCTAGCGGTTGCAGTGGACAACGTAACGCGCAAGCTGGCCGAAGTAGCGCAACCGCCCATTGCGCTCTTCGACGGCTAAACCGACGCTAGTCGCGTTGGCTTGGCGTCAATGTCGGGCGGGCCAGCACCCAGCAGACCTGCGGGTGGGTCCAGGTTGCCGTAGAGCGCTCGGTGTCGGCACATAGGATTGAGAAGCCTGCCTGACGGAGCAGTTCGCAGAGCTGCTCCTGGTCGTAGGTCAGTGAAGGCGCGAAGACGACGGATCCGTCGCGCAGTCGAAAGCGTGTTCGGTTGTGGTCAACGCCGAGCCGGCCATGTCGCTCGCGGATCGCCCAACTACGAGAAGGCGTCGATACGAATAGGCTCGTTGTTGACGTGCAGATAGCACGCAAATCGCCTGCGGTACAACTGTCCAGGTACGGATCAGCCAAGCCCGCAACCACCACATCGGGGGCGACGTTAGATAGACCGGCTGCAGTTGAGCTGTCGGCAGCAGCGACCTCCACGAGAGGGTGGAGCGAGACGATCCGGCGTTTGAGCACGTCGAGCATCTCCGGAGATGGGTCGGTCGCGATCAGGTGAGCGTTCGGCCACAGCTCGATTGCAGCTCTTGTCAGCGCGCCGGTGCCAGCTCCAATCTCGAACACGTGCTCCACTGCTCTGAGGTCGGCTTGTTGGTGCGCCTTTCGCAGTCCACGCTCGCTGAGCGCCTCGAGCACTCGAGTCGTGCGGTGAGTGGGCTGGTCGTACTCCGAGGCGAGACGTCCGTAGGCGCTCAGCGCGTGAGGTGAAACTGGGTGAGCGCTTGTCGCCGGTTGCATGTTTCGCACGCTAGCGGACCGGGCGGGCGGCTCGGGTGCGAGACTATGATCGGCCTGTGTGCAACGCAGGACGCCTTGTTTGCGTGTCAGGCCAGATCGGCGCTGGCAAGTCGACTCTGGTACGAGCGCTGGCGGGCGAGCTGGCGTTCGAGGAGCTGCCCGAGCGCGAGAAAGAGAACCCCTACTTGGAGCGGTACTACCAGGACCCGAAGTCTTGGGCCTTCAAGAGCTTTCTGTTCTTCTTTGAGCAGAGCGTCAGCGACTATCTCCGCGCTCGGCAGCACACGCGCGGCGCCTTGCAGGAGCGCTCCCCGTATGAGCATCTACAGGTCTTTGGACGCGAGTTCCATGCCAAAAGCTTTCTCTCCGATGACGACCTGGCGCTGTTCGAGCGACTGATGGTTACGGCCATGCACGGCGCGACGACGCCCGATTTGCTCATCCACCTGGAAGTCGACGCCGCGACAGCACGCTCACGTGTGCGCCGACGTGATCGCGTGGCCGAGCGTGCGGTCTCGCTCGACTACCTATGCGCTCTTGAGCGCCGCTATCAGCAGTTTGTAGACGCCTGGGACCTCTGTCCAGTGCTCCGGCTTGACACGGTGAAGGTCGATTTGCGGACAGCTACAGCGGTGCGCTCGGTCGCCGAACAGGTTCTCCAGGCGCTCTCACCGGAGGGCCCATAAGGGTGGGCGGCATCGAACAGACCGGGGGCGGTGACTCGCTCCCGGGAGATGCCAGGGTCCTGCTGCTCGGCCGCCAAGGCGCCGGGAAGAGCCTGCAGGGGCGTCTGCTTGCTGAGCGACTCGACGCCGACTTCTTCAGCGTGGGCGAGCTGCTCAGAGCGGAGCAGCGAAGCGGCACTCCGCTTGGTGTTGAGATCGGTCTACTTATAGGCGCGGGCAAAGCGGTCCCACCCGATACCAGCTACGGGCTGCTCCGCGCGAAGATGAATGAACGTGACCAGGATCGTGCGGTGATCATCGATGGGATCCCGAGAGTGCTCGATCAGGTGGGCCGTGTCCGTGCTGTTCTCGGGGGCGAGCCAACACGGGTCGTCCTCCTCGAAATCCCCACAGTTATCGCCGTTGCGCGCCTTCAGAGCCGGTTGACTTGCATGAAGTGCGACTGGCCTCACGGGCCGGGCTGGCCATCGCACGACGGGCACTGCACCTACTGCGATGGCGCGCTGGAGCCACGAGCTGACGACGCAAATGACGCCATCGGGTTGCGGCACGCATTTTGGGGGGCCGAGGGCGCTGAGGTCGTCGACTACTACGAGCGACTTGGAGTTGTCCACAGAGTGCGGGCCGATCAAGCCGTGTGGACGGTTGAGCGGAGCATTGTTGCCGTTCTGGTCCACCCCTGATGGCAGAAAAGTCCGGTGCTTACGGGGATGATGCCCACGCGTTGTCCGCACTAGCCGGTACCTTCAGAAGATGGATCGAGTCCTCGCGGGGCGGCATGCCCAAGGCATCGCCGACCAGGCCATCGATCAGGACTCATTGGCCGCGATAGTCGATCGACTTCGAGACTTTCGTGAGGCGCGCGACTGGGGTCGTTTCCACAGTCCCAAGAATCTCGCGCTCTCGATTGCTGTCGAGTGCGGCGAGCTGCTCGAGCACTTTCAATGGCTGGACGACGCGAACGCAGCTGAGGAGCTGAGTGCAAAGAGTGAGGTGGCTGAAGAGCTCGCAGATGTCGCGATCTATGTCGTCCAGCTGGCCGACACGCTGGGTATCTCGCTTGGCGATGCAATCGCAGCAAAGATCGACAGCAACGAGCGCCGCTACCCAGTCGAGCTGGCTCGAGGCAACGCAACGAAGCACGACGAATTCCGAGCTCGCCGAGCGTCTTAAGGCTCCCAAGCCACATTCCGTCGCCTGCAGGCGACGGCACGCGCCTACGGAGGACGTCCCGCGAGTCGCATCCTACTCGCGGGACCCAGTAGGTAGAGCTTGATCAGCCGTGAGCCTCGGCTAGTGGTGTCGACCGCTGTGCTCGTGTCTCTCGTCGCAATCGCGGTCCCAGCGAACCTGATGCGCACGCGACGACCAGTCATTACCGCGCCGGTCACAACCACAACGGTCGTCGTGGCGCTGATGGTGGCCGCACGGTTCTGGCGTCGGTTCCGGTTCGCCAGGAGTCGATTTGTAGCTCGCGCTGCCGCCGAACGTGGGAAGCGTGCCGGCTGTGGGGCCTGTCGCACAGGTCGGTGGGCTCGTGGTTTCGATTCCTTCGCCGTGTTCGCCGAGCATTCCAAAGCGGAACGTGAGATGGGCGATTCCTCGAGGTTGGGGTCCGTGAAGCTGCCAAATTCCACGCTCAGCGTCTGCGCGTACGTGCCGGAGAGCCCGATCATCTCTCTGCGGACCCGGTCTTCGCCGCGCGCACGCGCTACTACGCCCGAGACGTCGGTCCAAGTCGATGGCTGCTAGTCGTCGTAAGCTATGAGCAGGTACCGGCGCGGATCGTTTCGCGTTCGCCAACCGGAAGGACCCAAGATCATGGAGCGCGTGAAATTCACGATAGAGCCACTGAATTTCGATCATGCCAGCTACGACGCCGACAACGTCGTGCTTTACCTGCATGTCGGCGAGCCGCAGACGGGCGAAGGAGAGGAGACACCTGAGGGCCACGTCGTTCGCTACGCGCCCGGCACTAGTCGGATCGTGGGTCTCACCGTGCTCGGCGCACGGCGCGTGTTGGAGCGGGACGGGCGCCTATCAGTCACGGTGCCGGAAACTGTTGAGAGAACGGCTGAGCAGCTGGCGCCGGCATTCGCGGCCGTCTAACTCCAGCAAAGCGCAATCCACACGCGCCCGGCAAGATTCGAACTTGCGACCTCTCGCTCCGGAGGCGAGCGCTCTATCCACTGAGCTACGGGCGCAGAGAACGCCACACTTGTTGGCGAGTCCCGCGCTCGGAGCTTAGCGCCGGGACTGCTCGCCAGGGCGCCCCACAGCCGTGGCACCGCTACCGTTGCCTCTATGGACATGTCGCTGTTCTTCCTCGGCACCGCCGGCTCGGTGCCGAGCGCGCGTCGCGGGCTCCCCGCGCTGCTGATCCGCCACGGCTCAGACCGGTTGCTGTTCGATTGCGGCGAAGGCGCGCAGCGCCAGCTGCTGCGCTCCGTCGGGCTCCCCGACCTCCACGCCGTCTTCATCACCCACTTCCACGCAGACCACTGGCTGGGCCTGCCCGGCATGCTCAAGTCCTTTGCCCTGCGTGAACGTAGCGAGCCGCTGAGCGTCTACGGACCCAAGGGCCTGGGCGAGCTGATGAGCGTGATGCGCATCGTCTACGGCCGTCTGCCCTACGAGCTGAGCGTCATCGAGCTCGAGCCCACGGAGACGGTTGCCTACGACGGCTACGTGGTCGCAGCGATCCCCGTGCGCCACAAGGCTCAGAGCCCCTTCGGTTATGCGTTTGTGGAGGCGCCGCGTCCTGGTCATCTGGATCCCGGTCTCGCCGAGCGCCTCGGCGTGACACCGGGCCCGGACTTCGGACGCTTGCAGCGTGGTGAGACGGTCGCGGGTGTGAAACCGGAGCAGGTGATGGGGGAGAGCCGCGAGGGGCGCAAGGTCGTGCTCTCGGGTGACACGATGCCGTGCGAGGCGCTCGCGCTCGCCGCTCACCAAGCCGATGTGCTCGTGCACGAGGCCACCTTCGCCGAGGACGAGGCTGAGCGCGCACGCCTGACGCAGCACAGCACCGCGCGCCAAGCCGCCGAGCTCGCTCGCGATGCTGAGGTACGTCTGCTGGCGCTCACGCACGTCTCCAGCCGCTACGCCGGTGGGGAGCTGCGCGAGCAGGCGCGAGCCGTCTTCGCCGCCACCGAGGCGCCACGCGATTTCGACACGATCGATGTTCCCTTCCCGGAGCGCGGCGGCGCCACGCTCGAGCGCTGGTCCGATCGCCAGGCGCGCGAACGCGCGCAGGCAGATGCGGCGCCCGCCACGCCCGAGCCTGTCGCATCTCCCTGATACATTCATCGCGCTCCTTTAACCCGGTCCCGCGAGGCCAGGAAGGAATCGATGGCAGCACAAGAGAAGGTCGTCCTCCACGAGGAGGAAGTTGCTCGGGCGCTGACCCGGATTGCGCACGAGATCCTCGAGCGCAACCCGCACGATCCTGTGCCCGCATTGGTTGGCATCCACCGTCGCGGCGCCTTCCTCGGCAAGCGCTTGCACGTGTTGCTCGAGCAGCTGCTCGACGCGGAGGTGCCGCTCGGCGATCTCGACATCGGCTTCTACCGCGATGACGTGAACACGCGTCCCGACGCGCCCGTGCTGCACGCCTCGCACATCGACTTCGACGTCAGCGGCCTCACCGTCGTGATCGTCGATGACGTGCTCTTCACCGGGCGCACCGTGCGCGCCGCGATCGAGGCGCTGTTCGCCTACGGGCGCCCTGAGCGCGTGCAGCTGGCCGTGCTCGCCGACCGCGGCCACCGTGAGCTGCCGATTCGCCCGGATTACGTCGGCAAGAACCTGCCCACCTCGCGCGCCGAGCACGTGCACGTGCGCCTGCGCGAGCTCGACGGCATCGACGAGGTCGCGATCTCCGGTGGCTCCGGTTCCACCGCTCGGGCCGTCATGGAGGTGTCGACGTGAAACACCTGCTCTCGATCGAGGAACTCGACCGCGCCGCGATTGAACGCATCGTCGCTCAGGCCGAGCGCTTTGCTGAGGTCTCAGATCGTGAGATCAAGAAGGTTCCCGCGCTGCGTGGACGCATGGTGCTGAACCTCTTCTATGAGGCGTCGACGCGCACGCGCAGCTCCTTCGAGCTCGCCGCCAAGCGCCTCTCCGCCGACGTCGTCAACTTCGCCGCCAGCGGCTCGAGCGTCGAGAAGGGCGAGTCGCTGAAGGACACCGTGCTCACGCTCAGCGCGCACAAGCCCGACGCGATCGTGCTGCGCACGCCCTGGGTAGGCGCCTCCGAGCTCGTCTCGAGATGGTGCAGCGCCGCGATCGTCAACGCGGGCGACGGCAAGCACGAGCATCCCACGCAGGCGCTGCTCGACGTCTACACGCTGCGCCGCCACCTTGGCGGTATCGACGGCGCCTCGATCTGGATCGTCGGCGACGTCGCGCACTCGCGTGTGGCGCGCTCCAATCTTCTCGCCTTTCAACGCATGGGCGCGAAGGTCACGATCGCGGGTCCTCCCACGCTGATCCCGCGGGGCTTCGAGCAGCTCGGCTGTGAGGTGCGCTACACGCTCGATGAGCTTCCGAGCGCCGACATCGTCTACGCGCTGCGCATGCAGCACGAGCGCATGAGCGAGACCTGGGTGCCCTCGATGCGCGAGTACGCATCCTGGTACCAGATCAACGGCAAGCGTCTCACGCCCAAACAGGTGCTGATGCACCCAGGACCCGTCAACCGCGGCGTTGAGCTCTCCGGTGAGGTCGTTGACTCGCCCCAAGCCGTGATCACCGCGCAGGTCGAGGCCGGTGTGGTCGTGCGCATGGCCGTGCTCTATGAGCTCCTCACAGGCAGCCGCGAACCGCGTGCAGACACCCAGGCGCCGCTGATCGCTGAGCCACCCGTCGCCGGTGGGGCGCTGAGGTGAGCGCCGTCGAGCTGCTCACCGCAGGGCCCGCGCCGCCCTGCGACCTACTGCTACGCGATGTGCGCGTGCTCGATCCGCGCGCAGCGATCGACCAGCGCATGGACCTGCGTGTAGCCGCTGGACGCATCGTCGAGCTCGCCGTCGCAGGCAGCATCGAGATCCAGGAAGGGCAGGAGCTGATCGACGGCGCCGGGCAGCTCACCGCGACGCCTGCCTTCTTCGACCCGCACGTGCACCTGCGCACACCCGGGCAGGAGCACAAGGAGGATCTTGCGAGCGGCACGCGTGCGGCCGCCGCCGGCGGCTTTGCCGGCGTGATCGCGATGCCGAACACCGACCCCGTGCTCGACTCCGCGCCGCTGCTTCGCTCGCTGCGCGACGCAGCCGCACGCGAGGCGCGTGTGCCTGTTGGCTTCTTGCCCGCGATCACACGTGGCCTGCAGGGTGAGCAGCTCAGCGAGATGGCCGAGCTGCGCGCCGAGGGCGCGCTCGGCTTCAGCGACGACGGCAAGCCCGTGCGCAGCGCGGGCACGTTGCGCAAGGCGCTGCAGTATCAGCGCCTCTGTGGCGGCGTGCTCGCGCTACACGAGGAGGATCCCACGCTCTCGCGCGGCGGCGCGATGAACGAGGGCGCTGTCAGCGCTGCGCTGGGCATCGCCGGCATCCCCTCGATCGCCGAGTCCACGATGGTCGCGCGCGACGCCGCGCTAGCCGGCTATGAGCAGGCGCGCGTGCATTTCCAGCACCTCAGCTGTGCCGCCTCCGTCGAGACCGTCGCCCACGCGAAGGGCAAGGGCTGGCTTGTGAGCGCGGAGGTCTCGCCGCACCACCTGCTGCTCACCGAGCAGGACGTGCGCGGCCTCGACACGCGCATGAAGATGCACCCGCCGCTCACCACCGAGTCCGACCGCCAGGCGCTGATCGACGGCCTGCGCGAGGGCACGCTCGACTGCGTAGCCACCGATCACGCGCCGCACGCGCGCGATGAGAAGGAAGTGCCTTTCGAACAGGCGCCGATGGGCACCACCGGCCTCGAGACCTCCTTCGCCGCGCTGCACACCGGGCTCGTGCTCACAGGCCTGATCGAGTTGAGCCTGCTCGTGGAGCGCATGAGCGCTGGCGCTGCGCTGTTCGGATTGCCCACGCCACGGCTGGCTGTCGGTGAGCCCGCGAACATCGCGCTGGTCGACCTCGACGCCGAGTGGGTCGCCGGCGAGCACGGTTGGGAGAGCCGCTCTGAGAACTGTTGCTTCGCCGGGCGCCGCCTGCAGGGTCGCGTGCTCGCCACGATCGCCGCCGGTGCGCTCGCACACCGCGACCGTTCCCTTACGATGGCCGCCGCGCGATGAGCCTGCTCACACGAGAGAACACCGCGCTGGTCGTGATCGACGTCCAGGAGAGCTTCCGTCCCTACGGCTCCTTTGCGGGCGTCGCCGAGAGCACCGCCAAGCTGCTCGAGGCCGCGCGCATCCTCAACGTCCCCGCGCTCGTCAGCGAGCAGTACCCGAAAGGCCTCGGCTCCAGCGTGCCCGAGATCGGCTTGCAGCAGGAGCCCGTGATCGAGAAGAGCGTCTTCTCGGCCGCGCGCGCCGATGGCTTCGGCCTGAACGGACGCGTCCAGGCGATCGTCTGTGGCCTTGAGACCCACGTCTGCGTCAGCCAGACCGTGCACGATCTGTTGAGCCAGGGTGTCGAAGTGCACGTACCCGCCGACGCCGTCGGCTCGCGCCATGCCCTCGACTACGAGCGCGGCCTCGAGCGCATGGAGCGCGCGGGCGCGATCGTGAGCAGCGTCGAGGCAGTGCTCTTCGAGCTGCTCGAGCGTGCTGGCACGCCTGAGTTCAAGGCCGTCCAGAAGCTGATCCTCTGAGATGGCCACGATGACTGCAACCGGCTACGTACTGCTGGAGGATGGCACCCGCTTTGACGGGGACGTTTGCGGAGCCGAAGGCCACGCCATCGGCGAGGTCGTCTTCACGACCGGCATGTCCGGTTATCAGGAGTCGATGACCGACCCCTCCTTCGCGGGCCAGCTGATCACCTTCACCTACCCCCACATCGGCAACTACGGCGCTAGCGCCCAGGCGATGGAGTCAGAGCGCGTGTGGGCGCGCGCGGCGATCATGCGCGAGGCCTGTAACCGCGAAGACGCGCCCACCGCCGAGCGCGGCTGGCTGGACTGGCTGGCCGACTGTGGCGTGCGCGCGATCAGCGGCGTGGACACGCGCGCGCTCGTACTGCACATCCGCGAGGCGGGCGCGATGCGCGGCGGCGTCTTTGCCGCCACGGTCAGCGAGCAGCAGGCGCGCGAGCTGATCGCCGCGGAGCCGCCGATGGCCGGCCAGGATCTCGCGCGCGTGGTGAGCCCGACTGAAGTCACACATCACGGCAGCGGCGACGGTCCACGCATCGCGATCATCGACACCGGCATCAAGGCCTCGATGGTGCGCGAGCTCATCGAGCGTGGCACGCGCGTCGCGCTTCACCCATGCTCGAGCTCGCCCGAGCAGCTGCTCGCCGATGACCCCGATGCGGTCTTCCTCGCCAACGGCCCCGGCGACCCCGCTGCGCTCGACTACATCGTCGAGACCGTCCGTGCGATCGTCGGCGTCAAGCCCGTGTGGGGCATCTGTCTCGGCCATCAGCTGCTCTGCCGCGCGGTCGGCCTCGAGACTTTCAAGCTGCCCTTCGGCCACCGCGGCGCCAACCACCCTGTGCGCGACCTGCAGAGCGGGCGCGTGGAGATCACCTCCCAGAACCATGGCTTCGCCGCGCTCGGTCCGGGCGGCGGGCGCACGATCGACAGCGACGAGCCCGTGCGCTGGGAGACCGACTTCGGCGCCGCGGCGCTCTCGCACGTGAACCTCTACGACCGCACCGTCGAGGGCCTCGAGCTGCTCGACGTGCCCGGCGGCACCGTGCAGTACCACCCCGAGGCGGGGCCCGGCCCGCACGACAGCCTCTACCTCTTCGACCGATTCTTGGAGCGCATTGCCGCGGCGTAGCGACATCGAGAAGATCCTGATCCTCGGCTCGGGGCCGATCGTGATCGGGCAGGCCGCCGAGTTCGACTACTCCGGCGTGCAGGCCTGCAAGGTGCTGCGCGAGGAGGGCTATGAGGTCGTGCTCGTCAACTCCAACCCCGCCACGATCATGACCGACCCCGAGTTCGCCGACGCGACCTACATCGAGCCGCTGCTGCCCGGTCCTGTAGCGCAGGTGATCGAGCGCGAGCGCCCCGACGCGCTGCTCGGCACGCTCGGCGGGCAGACCGCGCTGAACCTCGCCAAGGCGCTGCACGACGACGGCACGCTCGAGCGCTTCGGCGTCGAGCTGATCGGCGCCAACTACGACGCGATCGCCTGCGCGGAGGACCGCGACCTGTTCCGCGAGGCGATGGCCAAGGCGGGCCTGCGCATGCCGCGCAGCGTGATCGCCACGAGCATGGAGGAGGCTGCCGGCGCTGTCGCCGAGCTGGGACTGCCCTGCATCGTGCGTCCCGCCTTCACGCTCGGCGGTCGCGGCGGCGGGATCGCGTACACGCAAGCGGAGTTCGAGCAGATCGTCGCGCAGGGCATCGAGGCCTCGCCGATCGGGCAGATCCTGATCGATGAGTCGGTGATCGGCTGGGGCGAGTTCGAGCTCGAGGTGATGCGCGACGGCGCCGATAACGTCGTGATCGTCTGCTCGATCGAGAACGTCGACCCGATGGGCGTGCACACCGGCGACTCGGTGACCGTCGCGCCGCAGCAGACGCTCACCGACCACCTCTACCAGCAGCTGCGCGACCAGGCGCTCGCGGTGATCCGCGCGGTCGGCGTGGAGACGGGCGGCTCGAACGTGCAGTTCGCGGTCAACCCCGAGACCGAGGAGATCCTCGTGATCGAGATGAACCCCCGCGTCTCGCGCTCCTCGGCGCTCGCATCCAAGGCGACGGGGTTCCCGATCGCGAAGATCGCCGCGCGCCTCGCCGTCGGCTACCGCCTCGATGAGATCGACAACGACATCACGGGCGTCACCCCCGCATGCTTCGAGCCCACGATCGACTACGTCGTCGTGAAGTGGCCGCGCTTCGCCTTCGAGAAGTTCCCCGGCTCAGACCCGACGCTCTCCACGCACATGAAGTCCGTGGGGGAGGCGATGGCGATTGGGCGCACCTTCGGGCAGGCCTTCGCCAAGGCGCTGCGCTCGCGTGAGCTCGACAAGCCGCCCTGCCTCGAGGACGCCGGCGAGCAGGCATTGCTGGAGAGCCTCGAGCGTCCCGGGCCCGATCGCTTCGAGACCGTGCTCGAGCTGTGCAGGCGAGGTCTAGAGATCGAGGCGATCCACGAGCGCACGCGCATCGACCCGTGGTTCCTGCGCGAGCTGCGCACGCTCGCGCTCGACCCGCAGGCACCATTCGCTGGCGAGCGCGTGTTTCGCTCGGTCGACACTTGCGCGGCGGAGTTTCCCGCGCGTACGCCCTACTACTACTCCGGCTGGGATAGAACCGGAGCCCACCCACCCGGCGAGGTCCGTCGTGGCGAGCGCGAGTCGGTCGTGATCCTCGGCTCGGGCCCCAACCGCATCGGGCAGGGCATCGAGTTCGACTACTGCTGCGTGCACGCAGCGATGACCGTGCGCGAGTCCGGGCGTGACGCGGTGATGGTCAACTGCAACCCAGAGACCGTCTCCACCGACTACGACACCTCCGACCGCCTCTACTTCGAGCCGCTGACGCTCGAGGACGTGCTCGCGGTCGTCGAGGTCGAGAGCCAGCCGGATGACGCGAGCTCCGCCCGATCAGGCGAGGCTGGAGCCCGAGCGGGCGGCAAGCTCGCGGGCGTGATCGTGCAGTTCGGTGGGCAGACGCCGTTGCGCCTCGCCGCCGAGCTCGAGCGCGCGGGCGTGCCGCTGCTGGGCACGAGCGTCGATGCGATCGACCTCGCCGAGGATCGCGGCCGCTTCGGCGCGCTGCTCGAGCGCCTCGGTTACAAGGCGCCGCCCTATGCGACCGCGCGCTCTGTCGATGAAGCGCTCGCATGCGCCGAGCAGGTCGGCTTCCCGCTGCTCGTGCGCCCCTCCTACGTGCTCGGCGGACGCGCGATGGAGATCGTCTACTCATCCGAGGGCCTGGCCGACTATCTGCGTCGTGAGGCCGGCGAGGGTGGCGAGATTTATCTGGATCGCTTCCTGGAGAACGCGGCTGAGGTCGATGTGGACGCGCTCTGTGATGGCAACGAGGTCTGGATCGGCGGCATCATGCAGCACGTCGAGGAGGCCGGCGTGCACTCCGGCGACAGCGCCTGCGTGTTGCCGCCGCACTCGCTCGGCGAGGGGATGCTCGAACAGATTCGCGCGGCCACGCGCGAGATCGCGCTTGCGATCGGCGTGGTGGGGTTGATCAACGTCCAATACGCCGTGCACGCAGGCGAGCTGTACGTGATCGAGGCCAACCCGCGCGCCTCGCGCACCGTGCCGTTCGTCTCCAAGGCGATCGGGCTGCCGCTCGCGAAGCTCGCCTGCCGGATCATGCTCGGCGAGCGCCTCGCCGCGCTCGAGCTGCCGCAAGAGCGTCAGGGCATGGGCTTCGGCGATCACGTCTCGGTCAAGGAGGCGGTTCTGCCCTTCGACCGTTTCGAGGGCTCAGACGCGCTGCTCGGCCCCGAGATGCGCTCGACGGGCGAGGTGATGGGCATCGCGCGCGACTTCCCCACCGCATTCGCCAAGGCGCAGGCTGCGGCCGGCGTGCCGCTACCGAGCTCGGGGACCGTCTTCATCACGGTCACCGACTCCGACAAGGCTGGCGCTTTCTTCGTGGCAAGCAGCCTGCACGAATGCGGCTTTCGGATCGTCGCCACGCATGGCACCGCCGAGGCGATCTCGCGCATGGGCGTGCCCGTAGAGGGACTCAACAAGATCGCTGAGGGCTCACCGCACGTGCTCGACTGGATCGAGCGCGGCGACGTCGACCTCGTCGTGAACACGCCCACGGGCGTGGGCGCACGGACGGACGGCTATGAGATCCGTCGCGCCGCGGTCGGCCACGGCATTCCCTGTCTGACGACGCTCGCCGCCGGCATCTCCGCCGCGCGCGCGATCGCCCGCGCTGGGCGCGACGGCGAGCCCGAGGTGCTCTGCCTGCAGGAGCTACACGGCACGCGCCAGCGCTCACGGCGGCCCTCGCCAAGCCCTGACGGGGCCGGCGTGGCGTGAGCGAGGCGCCGTTCGGCCGCCGGCTGCTCGAGGTCGTTGGGATCGATGCGCTCGGCGCCTACCGCATCCTGCGCGTCACAGAGAACGGCCCACCGGCTGCGCCCGGGCAGTTCGCGATGCTCGCCGCGGCCGAGGGATGGGGAGGGGGAGCCGAGCAAAGGCCATTCCTGCCGCGCGCCTTCTCGATCGCGCGCCAGCGCGACGGCGAAAGCCGCTATCTGCTCGAGGACGTAGGGCCCGGCACGCGGCGCCTGTGCGAGCTTGCCGCGGGCGATGGCCTGTGGGTGACGGGCCCGCTCGGCCGTGGTTTCAGCGCGCCCACGGAGGGGCGCCGCGCGATCCTCGTGGGCGGCGGTGTGGGGATTGCGCCGTTGGCGATCCTGCAGGACTCGCTGGGCGCTCAAAACACACGCGTGTTGCTCGGCTTCCGCGACGCCGCGCGCACCGCGGGCGCGTCGCTGCTTGAGGGCGCCCGCGTGGCAAGCGACGACGGCTCGGCCGGCTACCACGGGCTCGTGACCGACCTGCTCTGGGAGGAGCTCGACAGCGACGCGCACGCGGTGGTCTATGCGTGCGGCCCCGCGGGCATGCTCGAGGGCGTGCGCGCGATCTGCGCCGCGCGCAGCGTGCCCGCGCAGCTCGCGCTGGAGGCGGGCATGGCCTGCGGTTTCGGCGCCTGCTTCGGTTGCGTGGCGCCCCGTCGCGGCGGCGGCTATCTGCGCGTCTGCGTCGATGGCCCCGTGATCGACGCGGCGGAGCTCGAACGGATCGATGTGCATGCGGGCGCGCCCGCATGAGCGTCAGCTTCTGTGGCCTGGAGCTAGCGCACCCGATCATCAACGGCTCGGGCACCTTCGACGCGATCGCTGCACGCCGCGCCTTTGGCGAGGAGCTCTTGAGCGGCTTCCCGTTTGCGGCCTACGTCTCAAAGACGATCACGCTCGAGCCGCGCGAGGGCAACCCGCCGCCGCGCCTGTGGGAGTCAGCGGCGGGCATGATCAACTCGATCGGCCTGCCCAACAAGGGCCTCGAGGGCTACCTGGGCGAGGACTTGCCGCTACTCGCCGAGATCTGCGCGGGCGTGGCGAGCGCGCAGGGCAGTGCGCCTCCGCTGATCACGAACGTGATGGGCGCGAGCGCCGAGGAGATCGCGCGGCTGCTCGAAGCCTGCGACCCCCGCGAGGAGATCGCGGCGCTCGAGCTGAACGTATCGTGCCCAAACGTCAAGACGGGCCTTGACATCGGCGCCGACCCACGCCAGCTCGAGGCGGTCGTGCGCGCCGTACGCCCGTGTACGTGCAAGCCGCTGATCGTCAAGCTGACTCCGAACACCGCCGATGTCGCGCTGTGCGCGCAGGCCGCCGAGGATGGCGGGGCCGATGCGGTCTCGTTGATCAACACCCTGCGCGCCACTGCGCTAGCGCCACGCAACGGCGTCGAATCCTCGCGCGCTTGGCTGGGAGGTGGCAGTGGCGGCCTCTCCGGAGCAGCGATTCGTGTGGTCGCGCTCGCACAGGTAGCGGCGGTCGCCGAGCGCGTGCGAATACCGGTAATCGGAATGGGCGGCGTGCGCAGTGCGAACGACGCACGCGATCTGATCGACGTCGGCGCGAGCCTCGTTGCGGTTGGCACAGAGAGCTTTCGCGACCCCGCCGCGGCTGGGCGGATCGCGCACGAGCTCGCACTTTGATGGCGGTCTAAAACCCCTGCAAACACGCCCGCGCACCATCCACAAGCCTCGATGCATCTGAACCTCAAGTTGAGGTACAGGTGAATTGGGGACATTTTCTTGATCGTCCGCCGCGGGTGTGTAGACTCGCCGCCCATGGCGACGGCGACCGGCACGACGTCCTCGAGCACTTCGACGGCCCCTGAGCGGTCGCTCAATCAGCGTATGGATGCGCTTGCGAGGGCAAACCAGATACGCATCCAGCGTGCGCAGCTCAAGCGCGACCTGAAGTCGGGTCGGCGCTCGATCCACTCGCTGCTGCTCGAGCCGCCCGAGTACGTGGAGACGGCCAAGGTCTTCGACATGCTGCTCGCCGTGCCGAAGTACGGCCGCGTGAAGGTCAACAAGATCCTGGTCCACTGCCGGATCGCGCCGAGCAAGACGATCGGCGGCCTCTCCGAGCGTCAGCGCTCGGAGCTCGTCTCGCTCTTGCACCACTAGCGCGCCGCGAGGATTCCCACCGCACCCGTCAATAGGGTCCCGGCAGTGGCGCGCGTATTTGTGATCACTGGGCCCTCGGGGGTCGGCAAGGGCACGCTGATCCGCGGGCTGATGGAGCGCGTGCCGCAGCTCGAGCTGTCTGTCTCCGCGACCACACGCGCGCCGCGTCCCGGCGAGCGCGACAGCGTCGACTACCACTTCCTCACGCGCACCGAGTTCAACACGAAGGTCAACGCGGGCGATTTCGTAGAGCACGCCGACTACGCGGGCCGCAGCTACGGCACGCTGCGCTCAGAGCTCGAGAGCCGCGTCCGCGCGGGTGTGCCCGTGGTGCTCGAGATCGAGGTTCAGGGCGCGCGTCAGGTGCGCGCGGCGATGCCCGAGGCGGTGCAGGTTTTCATCGCGCCACCGTCGCTACAGGCGCTGCGCACGCGGCTCGTGGGACGTGGAACAGACGACCAAGAGGAGGTCGAGCGCCGCCTCACGGTCGCCGAGCAAGAGCTAAAAGCTCAGCCGGAGTTCGCGCACGTGGTGATCAACGACCGCCTCGATGAGGCGCTCGAGCAACTCACCGCAATCGTGGCCGGCGAGCTCGACTGACTACACTGCGTACTCCACAAGGAAAGGCAACGCACCCGTGATCTCTCCCCGCATCGACCGCCTGCTCGAGCAGGTCGACTCAAACTACGCCGGCGTGATCGTCGCTGCAAAGCGCGCGCGTCAGATCAACAGCTACTACCACAACCTTGGCGAGGGCACCTTCGACGAGTTCCCGCCGCCGATGATCGAAACGGCGTCGAAAAACTACCTCACGATCGCCTTGGAGGAGGTAGCTGGAGGAAAGATGAAGTACCACTACCGCTAGGACGAACGCTGGCCTGCGCGATGCGGCGTCCTCAGTCGCTCGCGTACGCAGTACGCCACGCTCCCTGCGTCCTTGCCTCGCTTGGCCAGCGTCCGTCCTAGAAGCGGATGGCTAGGTCTGGGCTTGGCGCACGCACCAGCCAGGCGCAATCGCGCGGCCAGCGCTTGCCAGCGCGCTGCGGTCGCTCTACAACCTGAGTTATGTCCCGCATTCTGCTCGGCGTCAGTGGCGGCATCGCCGCCTACAAGGCGCTCGAGCTCGTGCGCCTGGCGACGGCGGCGGGCCACTCGCTGCGGGTGGTGCAGACGCCGAACAGCCGCCGCTTCGTGGGGGAGGCCTCGTTCGCAGCGTTGAGCGGGACGGCAGTGCTGATCTCAGAGTTCCAACGCGATCCTGCGCGCGGCGCGTTTCCCGACCAGGAGCCGCCGAGCCACGAGCCGCTCAGCCACCTCGAGCTTGTCGCCAACGCCGATGTCTTTTTGATCGCGCCCGCCTCGGCCAACACGATCGCGAAGCTCGCGGCGGGCATCGCCGACAACCTGCTGTGCAGCTGCGCGCTCGCCGCCAGCTGCCCCGTGGTGCTCGCGCCCGCGATGAACAACCACATGTACGAGCACGCCGCCACGGCCGCCAACCTGCGCACGCTCGCCGAGCGGGGTGTGCGCATCATTGCGCCCGGCCTCGGGCGACTGGCCTCCAAAGGCGAGCAGGGGATCGGGCGACTGGCTGAGCCTGCGCAACTGCTCGAGGTCTGTGAGGCCGTGCTCGCTGAGCGAGGCGAGCTGGCAGGCCTGCGCGTGCTGATCACCGCCGGTGGCACGCGCGAGGCGATCGACAGCGTGCGCTTCATCGGCAACAGCTCCTCTGGGCGCATGGGCTTCGCGCTCGCGCAAGCAGCGCAGCGGCGCGGCGCCGAGGTCACGCTCGTGGCGGCCAACGTCGCGCTCGATACGCCCGTGGGCGTGGAGCGCCACGACGTCACCAGCGCGGCTGAGCTCAAGCAGGCCTGCGACGCGGCCTTCCCTGCTTGCGATCTGTTGCTGATGGCCGCCGCCGTGGCCGACTTCACGCCCGCGGAGCCCGCCAACGGCAAGATCAAGAAGGCCGACTGCGAGCAGCTCGAGATCGCGCTGAAGCCGACCGTCGACGTGCTGCGCGAGCCTCGGCGCGCGACGGCGTGAAGGACAGACGCTCGTGGGCTTCGCGGCCGAGCACGGCGCCGATGCGGTCGCGATCGCGCGCGGAAAGCTCGCCGCCAAGTCGCTCGACGCGCTCGTCGTCAACGACATCTCGCGCGCTGACATCGGCTTCGAGGTCGACGCCAACGAGGTCACGATCCTATGCGTGGGCGCCAGCGGCGAGATCGAGTCCCGCGAGGTGCCGCGCGCGAGCAAGGCGCGGGTCGCCGAGGCGATCCTCGACGCCGTCGGAGGACTCCGCGCGAGGGGATAAAATGGCCGCTCATGGAGAGCGTTTACGACCTCTATCAGCGGGGTTGTGAGCTGCTCGACCATGGCGACCACGAGGCCGCGATCGTGCCCTTGAGCAAAGCCCGCGACCTCGAGCCCGACAAGGCGTCGATCCGCGAGGCGCTGGGTCGCGCGATGTTCCACGCGCAGCGCTACGAGGCCGCCGCCGCGGAGTTCGGCGCGGTCGCATCCGGCGCGCCCACCAACGACTACGCGCTGTTCTGCCTAGGGCGCTCGATGCAGCTGTTGGGGCGCCACCGCGAGGCGTGCAAGCCGCTCGCGCTGGCCTGCTCTCTGCGTCCCGAGCGCGACGATTACAGGCGCTACCGAGATCGTGCCCGGCGCGACGCCGAACGTGACTGAGCACGATATGCGCACCCTCGCCGATGCTATGCTCGATTGACAGCTTTCGACCGGTGAGCTGGGCCGGTAGCAGTACCGAGAGTGGGCGCCCGCCCGCTTTTTTTGCGTAAGGAGTGAGTTGATGAGCCCGCTGCAGACAGAAATCGAGAAGCGCCTAGCCGACACCGAGCCCGATATCGAGGTGCTGCTCGCCGAGGTCCTCGGCGGCCGCTGCCTGCGCGTTTTCATCGATCACCCTGACGGCGTCACGCTCGCGATGTGCGAGCGCGTGACCGCCGAGCTGAACGACCTGCGCGAGCGCTACTCGCTCGAGGTCTCCTCGCCAGGCAGCGAGCGTCCGCTGACCAAGCCCGCCCACTTCCGCCGCTTCGTCGGGCGCCGCGCGCGGGTGCGCGCACGCCAGCCGCTGGCCGATCGGCGAGCCCGCCAGCGAGCGTCGCGCGGCGAACAGCTTCACCGGCGAGCTCGTGGGGGCTTCCGAGGAGGAGGTCACGCTGGCCGCCGACGGGGGCGTCATCGCGATCCCCTACTCGGAGATCCGTCGTTCGAACCTGATCGAGGAGTAGGAGCTACCATGTCACGCGAAATCCTTGAGGCGATGCACGCGCTTGCGCGCGAGAAGGGCATCGAGCCCGAGAAGCTGATGATCGCGCTCGAGGACGCGCTCCTGTCCGCCTACAAGAAGCAGCCCGGCTCGGCCAAGTACGCGCGCGTGGAAATGGACCGCGAGACGGCCGACTTCCGCGTCATCGAACTGATCATCCCCGAGCGCCTGGAGGCGCACCTGATCGTCGAGACGATCGACGAGGGAACGACCGTCGACCCCGAGACGGGCGAGATGCGCGAACCCGAGGAACCGGAAATCGACCCCGCGAAGTTCGCCGAATACCGCGACCAGATCGACGAGCGCGACGTCACGCCCGACGACTTCGGACGGATCGCCGCGCAGACCGCCAAGCAGGTGATCCTGCAGCGCATCCGCGAGGCCGAGCGCGACATGATGTACGAGGAGTACCGCGACCGCGTCGGCGAGCTGATCACCGGCATCGTGCAGCAGTCCGACTCGCGCTACACGCTCGTGCAGCTGCGCGAACGCGTCGAGGCGCTGCTGCCCAAGTCCGAGCAGGTCGAGGGCGAGCGCTACGACCACTCGCAGCGCATCAAGGCCGTGATCAAGGAGGTCTCGCCCTCCACCAAGGGCCCCGCGATCATCGTCTCACGCCGCGACCCCGAGCTGATCAAGAAGCTGTTCGAGCTCGAGGTGCCTGAGATCGCCGACGGCCTCGTGGAGATCGCCAACGTCGCCCGCGAGCCCGGCTACCGCTCGAAGATCGCGGTCATCTCGCACACCGACGGCGTCGACCCGGTCGGCGCCTGCGTCGGCCCGCGTGGCTCGCGCGTGCGCATGGTCGTCTCCGAGCTGCGCGGCGAGAAGATCGACATCATCCCCTTCAACGACGAGCCCGCGCGCTTCGTCGCCAAGGCGCTCTCGCCGGCGCGCGTGCGCGAGGTGCTCGTCGACGACGAGGCCAAGCAGGCGACCGTGATCGTGCCCGACGACCAGCTCTCGCTGGCGATCGGCCGCGAGGGCCAGAACGCGCGCCTCGCCGCGCGCCTCACCGGCTGGCGCGTGGACATCCGCTCGGAGACCGAGTTCGCCGCCGAGGAGGCCGAGCACGGCTACGAGGAGGAGGAGGTCCAGGGCCGCTGCGCCGCGGTGCTCTCCAACGGTCGCCGCTGCCCGAACGCCTCGCTGCCCGAACTCGCGCTACTGCGGCCTTGACACCCACCAGGCGCTCGCGGACATCGCCAGCGACAACATCGCCGACCTCGCCTCCGAGGGCGACGCCGGGACGGCCGAGACCGCGCCGGTGGCAGCCGAGCCCGATGCCGCTGGACGCACCGAGCAGCGATCGCTCCTGCCGGCTCGCCGAGCGCTGAGCCGACGCGGCGCTCAGCAGCCGCCGCCGGACGGCCGAGGAGCAGGCGCCATAGCCGCGCACGTGCCGCTGCGCCGCTGCGTCGGCTGCGGGCGCAGCGCCCCGAAGCTCGGAGCTGCTGCGGATCGCGATCGCACGCGACGGCGCCCTGGCGCCGTGCGCGCGCCGTCTGCGACCGCGACTGCCGACTGCCCGGTCGCGGCGCCTACCTCTGTCGCGCTGAGCGGCGCGAGCTGCCCGCGCCTGAGTGCCTCGAGCGTGCGATGCAAGCGCGGCGGGATCTCACGCGCGCTGCGCTCGGCGGTGTCGCTCGACCCCAAGCTCGTAGAATCGGTTAGTCGATGAGCAAGAAGCGCGTACACGAAATCGCCAAGGAGCACGGCCTCTCGAGCAAGGAGCTGCTCGAGAAGCTCAAGGCTGCCGGCGTCGAGGCGAAGGCCGCCGCATCCTCGGTCGAGGAGGCCGCCGCGCTGAAGGCGCTCGGCCGCGATCCGCGCCGAGCTCCAACGGCGCCCCGCCATCCGCGCCGCGCGCCGGCCGCGAAGGCCCGCTGAGCGACGCGCAGCGCCCGTGCCAAGCACAGCGGCCCGCGCACCGCGCTGCATCAGCCTCCGACGCCCGCGCCAGCCGCTAAGCCTGCGTCAGCCACAAAGCCCGCGCCCGCGGACGCCTGCCGCCTGCGGCCAAGGCGGATGCGCGCAGCGCGCAGCCGCTGCTGCAGCCGCAGCTGCGAGCGCGTGCGCCCGACGCGCGACTCGCGCACCGGCGAGCGCACGCCCGGCGACATCGGGCCCGGAGGACGCCGCCGCGTGGTGATCGACTCGCAGGCCTCGCGCCGCCAGCAGGGCGGCCCCTCCAACCAGCCCCAGCGCCGCCCGCGCCGTGGTCGCCGCCGCCGCGGCACCTACGACGAGACGATCGCGCCGATCGACAACTGCCGCGATGGAGGCCACCGACCTGATCCGCGTGAACTCCGGCTCGACCGTCAAGGACGTCGCCGAGTACCTCGGCGTGGCGGTGCCCGAGGTGATCAAGAAGCTGATGTCGCTCGGCGAGATGGCGACGCTCACGCAGACGCTCTCCGACGACGCGATCCAGGTGCTCGCGGACGAGTTCGACAAGAAGATCGAGATCGTCCACGCGGCCGACGACGTCGAGGTCGAGCCGGTCTTCGAGGACGCACGAGGAGGACCTGATCGAGCGCCCGCCGGTGGTCACGATCATGGGCCACGTCGACCACGGCAAGACCTCGCTGCTCGACGCGATCCGCGAGACCGAGGTCGTCGCCGGTGAGGCCGGCGGCATCACCCAGCACATCGGCGCCTACCAGGTGCGCCACGCGGGCAAAGAGATCACCTTCCTCGACACGCCCGGCCACGAGGCCTTCACCGCGATGCGCGCGCGCGGCGCGCGCGTCACCGACCTCGCCGTGATCGTGGTCGCGGCCGACGACGGCGTCAAGCCGCAGACCGAGGAGGCGATCGACCACGCGAAGGCCGCCGAAGTGCCGATCATCGTCGCGGTCAACAAGATCGACAAGGAGGGCGCGCAGCCCGAGCGCGTGCGCACCGAGATGACCCAGCACGGCCTGCAGCCCGTCCGAGTGGGGCGGGGAGATCGAGTTCGTCGACGTCAGCGCCAAGACGCACGACGGCCTCGACACGCTGCTCGAGACGATCCAGGTCGTCACCGACCTCGAGGAGCTGAAGGCGAACGCGGGCGCGGAGGCGTCGGGCACGGTGATCGAGTCCAAGCTCGACCCCGGCCGCGGGCCGGTCGTCACGGTCCTGATCCAGCGCGGCACGCTGCGCGTCGGCGACGCGCTCGTCGCCGGAGCGCACTTCGGGCGCGTGCGCGCGATGCACGACTTCACGGGCAACAAGATGAAGCGCGCGATGCCCGGCCAGCCGGTCGAGGTGCTCGGCTTCGACGGCGTGCCCGAGGCCGGCGAGCCCGTGCGCGTGGTCGAGAACGAGCGCCGCGCGCGCCAGCTCGCGGGCGAGCGCGCCAACCGCCTGAAGACCGAGGCGCTCGCGCGTCGCTCCGGGCGCAAGGTCTCGCTCGAGGACGTCTTCAAGCTCGCCCAGGAGGGCACCGTCAAGGAGCTCGGCCTGGTCGTCAAGGCCGACGTCGCCGGCTCGCTGGAGGCGATCGAGGACGAGATCGCCAAGCTGCCCCAGCAGGAGGTCAAGGTCAACATCATCCACCGCGGCGTCGGCGGCATCAACGAGTCCGACGTGATGCTCGCCTCGGCCTCCGAAGGCGTGATCCTGGCCTTCAACGTGCGCCCCGTCGGCGACGCGCGCCAGATCGCCGACCGCGAGGGCGTGGAGATCCGCTCCTACGCGGTCATCTACCGCGCGATCGAGGAGCTGCGCGCGGCGATGCAGGGAATGCTCGAGCCCGCCGAGGTCGAGACGCCGCTCGGACAGGCCGAGGTGCGCCAGCTGTTCAAAGCCTCGCGGATCGGCACGATCGCCGGCTCGTTCGTCACCGAGGGCAAAGTCACGCGCGGCGCGCGTGTGCGCGTCGTGCGCGAGGGCACGGTCATCTACGACACCACGATCGACAGCCTGCGCCGCTTCAACGACGACGTGCGCGAGGTGGCCAGCGGCTTCGAGTGCGGGATCGTGCTCACGAACTTCCAGGATCTCCGCGAGGGCGACGTGCTCGAGACCTACGAGACGCGGCAGGTCGAGCGCGAGCTGTCCTCCTGAGCGATCGCCGTCACGCGGCAGGGACGCGGGCTCGGCAGGGAATTGGAGGAATAGGATGAGCACGGGACGCATGCGTCGGGTCGACGAGGCGGTTCGTCAGGTGATCGGCGATGCCGTTGCAGGCGATCTGAAGGACCCTCGGGTGGGATTTGTGACAGTGACCGACGTGAGAACCAGCGCAGATCTGCGCCACGCGCGCGTGTACGTGAGCGTTCTCGGCGCCGCCGGCGAGCCATCCGAGCGCAGGCCGAGCGCGAGGCCACGCTCGACGGGCCTGCGCAGCGCGCACGGCTACCTGCAGGCGCGCCTCGCCGGCGAGCTGCGCCTGAAGCGCACGCCGACGCTCGAGTTCGTCTACGACGAGACCACCGACCGCGCGATGCGCGTCGAGCAGCTGATCGACGAGGATGGAGCCATCGTGAGCGACACGCGTCCACGTGCAGCGGCACCCGCGAGCTGGTGCTCGCAGCGGATCCGCGACGACGAGCGCTTCGTGCTCGCCACGCACGAGAACCCCGACGGCGACGCGCTCGGCTCGCTGGTGGCGATGCAGGGGCTGCTGAGCGCGCTCGGCAAGGACTCCGTGATGTTCATCTCGCCCCACGACCTGCCGCTGCCGCGCGAGTACCGCCGCTTCGCGCTCGACGGCCTGATCCACCGAGCCGCCGGCCGACATCGCCGAGCGCACCGTCGTGTTCCTCGACTGCGGCAACATCGACCGCAACTCCGCGAGCGTGCTGCGCGACGGCGCGCACCTGCTGAACATCGACCACCACCACGACAACACGCGCTTCGGCACGCTCAACCACGTCGTGCCCGACGCCTCCTGCACGGCGGAGATCGTCTGGGACCTGATGCACGGCCTCGACGTGCAGCCCGACGCCGTCGGTCGCCGAGGCGCTCTACATCGGGCTGATCACC
Organism: uncultured Solirubrobacterales bacterium; assembly: GCA_963785435.1. Taxonomy (GTDB): domain Bacteria; phylum Actinomycetota; class Thermoleophilia; order Solirubrobacterales; family Solirubrobacteraceae; genus Palsa-744. The sequence goes on along the minus strand of CAWAVE010000003.1, from coordinate 20,539 downwards.
GACACCGGGCGCTTCATGTACGAGAACACCGGCCCGCGCGCGCACCTGATGGCGGCGGAGCTGATCGAGGCGGGCGTCGACGTGGCGCGCGTCAACCGCCGCCTGTACGAGGACATGCCGACCGGCAAGCTCGCGCTGCTCGGCGCTCGCGCTCGGGCAGATGCAGCGCTTCGACGAGGGCGAGCTGACGATGGTGGCGCTGAGCGCCGAGGACTTCGAGCGCGCCGACGCCGAGGAGAGCCACTCCGAGGGGATCATCGACCAGCTGCGCGCGCTGCAGGGCACGAAGGTCGCGGTGCTCGTGCGCGAGCTCTCGAGCGGCGAGCGCAAGGGCCAGCACAAAGTCTCGCTGCGCGCGACCGACGACGACGTCGACGTGTCGATCATCGCTCGCGCCCAGGGCGGCGGCGGACACCGCCGCGCGGCCGGCTTCTCGACCGACGCTCGCACGCGGAGGAGCTGGTCGAGTTCCTGCGCGGCGCGATCGCCGCGCAGCTGCACCGGCGGCGCCGACGGGCACGCGGCCGCGACGGCTCGCCTGAGTGAGCGCCGGCCCGCGTCCGCGCCGGCGAGGCGCGATGGACGGCGTGCTGCTGATCGACAAGCCCGCCGGGATGAGCTCGCACGACGTCGTCGCCGCCGTGCGGCGCTCGCTCGGCGGCGTGCAAGACGCGGCCACGCCGGCACGCTCGACCCGTTCGCGACCGGCCTGCTGCTCGTGCTGTCGGGCGCGCCACGAAATCGCAGCAGCGCTGATGGAGCTGCCCAAGCGCTATGAGACGGTCGCGCGCCTCGGCGCGACGTTCGAGCACCGGCGACACCGAGGGCGAGATCACCGAGACGGGCCGCCTGCCGCCGGACCCGCCGCCGCTGCCGACCGGCGAGGTCCGCCAGCGCCCGCCGCGCACTCGGCGGTCAAGATCGGCGGCGAGCGCGCCTACCGGCGCGCGCGCCGCGGCGAGAGCTTCGAGATGCCCGAGCGGATCGTGACGGTGCACGCGCTTCGAGCAGCTCTGGCGCGAGCCCGGCGTCGAGGGCGATCCCGCGCGCCGCCGCGGGCGGCCTTCGCGATCGAGTGCGGCTCGGGCACCTACGTGCGCTCGCTGATCGCCGACCTCGGCGACGCCTACTGCCTGGAGCTCCGGCGCACGGCGATCGGGCCGTTCGAGGTCGGACGCGACGCCGCCGCCGCACGCTGCGCCGCCGCGTGGCGAGCGCCGTGGCTCGAGCGCGCCGCGCTGATCGCGCTCGCAGCGCGGCGCTCGACGCTGGCGCGCGCAATAGGCTCTGCGGCCGTGAAGGTGACCCGCCTGCCCGACGTCGAGCGCCGCGCGAGCGCGCAGCGTCGCCGTCGGCACCTTCGACGGCGTGCACCTCGGCCACCGCGAGGTGATCGACGGGCGCCGACAGCGTGCTCACGTTCGACCCGCATCCCGTCTCGGTCGTCGCGCCGCAGCACACGCCGAAGCTGCTGACCACGCTCGAGCGCAAGGCCGAGCTGATCGCCGGCGCTGGGCGTGGCAGGAGCTGATCGTGATCCCGTTCGACGCCGAGTTCGCCGCAGCGCTCGGCGGCGGAGTTCATCGACGACGTGCTCGTCGGCGCGCTCGGCGCGCGCGAGGTCTCGATCGGCGAGAACTTCCGCTTCGGCCACCAGGCCCAGGGCGATCCCGGCTTGCTGCTCGCGCGACGAGCGCTTTCACGACCGTCGTGCATCCGCTGCTCGAGGTCGACGGCGAGATCGTCTCCTCGAGCCACATCCGCGGGCTCGTGCTGGCCGGCGAGGTGGCCGAGGCCAACCGCCTGCTCGGCTCGACCTTCCAGCTGCGCGGCGAGTGTCGCCCACGGCGACGAGCGCGGCCGCGAGCTCGGCTTCCCGACCGCCAACCTCGTGCCCGACGAGGCGCTCGTGTGCCCCGGCCACGGCGTCTACGCGTGCCTGCGCCGACCGGCCCGCGACCCCGCCCGGCGGCGGTCAGCATCGGCGTGCGCCCGACCTTCGAGACCGGCACGGGGCGAGCTGATCGAGGCCTACCTCCTCGACTTCGACGGCGACCTCTACGGCAGCGAGCTGCGCCTGGAGTTCCTCGCGCGGCTGCGCGGCGAGCGGCGCTTCGAGGACCCGAGGCGCTGATCGAGCAGATGCACCGCGACGTCGCAGCGCACGCGCGAGATCGCCGCGGCCGCTCTGAGCCCCGCAGGCCGTCTGCTACCGTGCCCGGCCGATGGCGGCCATCACCAGCGAGCGCAAGCGCGAGATCGCCGCGAAGTTCGGCGCGAACGAGCAGGACACGGGCACCACCAAGGTGCAGATCGCGCTGCTCACCGAGCGCATCAACCACCTCACCGAGCACCTGCGCGAGCAGAGCAAAGACCACCACTCGCGCCGCGGCCTGCTGATGCTCGTCGGCAAACGCCGCCGCTTCCTCGACTACCTGCAGCGGCGCGACCTCGAGGGCTACCGCGCCCTCATCAAAGAGCTCGGCCTCCGCAAGTAGGCTGAGCGGCCGTGGGCGCTTCGCGGATGCTTCGTCCTCAGTCGCTCGCGTACGCAGTACGCCACGCTCCTGCGTCCTCGTCCCGCTCGACCCACGACCGTCTCAGCGCGCATGGTTCTGAACGCAGGGACGCCCGCGCCGAGCTTCACGCTCGCGCGCGCCGACGGCGAGAGCTTCACCGAGCAGGACCTGCAGGGCAGGACGACCGTGCTCGTCTTCTATCCCGTTCGCCTTCAGCCCCGTCTGCACCGACCAGCTGCAGCTCTACGAGCCGCTGCTCGCGCGAGCTGCGCGAGCAGGGCGGCGATGCTCTACGGCGTCTCCTGCGACTCGACGCTGGGCGCAGAGCGGCCTTCAAGGAGAAGCTCGGCGTCAGCAGCGAGCAGCTCTCGGACTTCGAGCCCAAGGGCGCCGCCTGCGCCGCCTTCGGCGTGCTGCACCCGGGCGGCTTTCCCGCAGCGCGCGCTCGTGATCACCGGCCCCGACGGCGTCGTGCGCTGGAGCTATCGAGGCCGCCTCGCCGGGCGAGCTGCCGGGCCGAGCTGCTCGCGAGGGCCTCGCGGCCGCGTCTGGCGACGCGCGTCGGCCTGAGCAGCCGCGGGCCGACCGCTGCGGGCCTGTCGGCCGCGGCGGTCCGCTAAGCTCCGTCCGTTCGGAATAATGAGAAAAAAGAAACGGGCCGCCGACCGACGGGCGGAACAGGAAGGCAGTGAATATGAGTAGTGATGCTGTTACGCGGGTTTCCGTGGAGATCGCCGGTAGCGAGATCTCCTTCGAGACCGGCAGGATGGCCAAGCAGGCCTCCGGCGCGGTCGTCGTCCGCCAGGGCGACACGATGGTCCTCTGCACCGCCGTCGCCGGCAGCCTGCGCGACGTCGACTTCCTCCCGCTGACGGTGGACGTCGAGGAGCGCATGTACGCCGCCGGGAAAATCCCCGGCTCGTTCTTCAAGCGCGAGGGCCGCCCGGGCGAGAAGGGCACGCTCACGGCGCGCATGATCGACCGCCCGATCCGTCCGCTGTTCCCGAAGGAATGGCGCTATGACACGCAGCTGGTGGCGATCCCGCTCTCGATCGACCACGTGCACCCGTACGACATCCTCGCGATGAACGGCGCCTCCGACGGCGCTGATGATCTCCGACATCCCGCTGCCGACGCCCGTCGGCGCGGTGCGCATCGGCAAGATCGACGGCAACTTCGTCGTCAACCCCAACGAGGCGGACCTGCTCGCGGACGCGCGAGACGCCGTCGGACCTCGACCTGATCGTCGCCGGCACCGAGGAGGCCATCCTGATGGTCGAGGCCGGCGCCAACGAGATCCCCGAGGCGGAGATCCTCGACGCGCTCGACATCGCCCACGCGGAGATCAAGAAGCTGTGCGCGCTGCAGCGCGAGCTCGCCGCGAAAGTCGGCAAGGAGAAGAAAGTCTTCGAGGCGATCACGGTCGACGAGGCGCGTGCTCGACGCGATCCGCGCCTCGCACGGCGCCGAGCTCGACGCGGCCACGCAGGTCGAGGACAAGCTCGAGCGCCAGGACGCGACGAAGGCCGTCGAGGCGGCGATCCTCGAGCAGCACGCTCCGTCTGCGCCGGAGGGCGCCTCGCGAGGAGCAGCTCGTCGCCGCCAAGCAGAAGCGCGCGGCGGTGCAGATGGCCTTCGACAAGCTCGAGAAGTCGATCATCCGCGAGCGCATCGCCGTGCACAAGAAGCGTCCCGACGGGCGCGCGGAGAACGAGATCCGCGACATCTCGATCGAAGTCGGCGTGACGCCGCAGGACGCACGGCTCGGCGCTGTTCACGCGCGGGCAGACGCAGGCGCTGAGCGTCGTGGCGATGGGCACCCTGAAGGAGGAGATGCGCCTCGACACGCTCGGCCTGGAGACGAAAAAGTACTACTGGCACCACTACAACTTCCCGCCCTTCTCGGTCGGGGAGGCCGGTCGCATGGGCGGCGTCAAGCGTCGTGACATCGGCCACGGCGCGCTCGCCGAGCGGGCGCTCGCGCCGATGGTCCCCTCGATCGAGGAGTTCCCCTACTCGATCCGCGTGGTCTCGGACATCCTCGAGTCCAACGGCTCCTCCTCGATGGCCTCGGTGTGCGGCTCCTCGCTGTCGCTGATGGACGCGGGCGTGCCGATCAAGCGGCCGGTCGCGGGTATCGCGATGGGCCTGATCAAGGAGGGCGATGACTACATCGTCCTGACCGACATCGCCGGCGTCGAGGACCACCTCGGCGACATGGACTTCAAGGTCGCCGGCACCGAGCGCGGCATCACGGCGCTGCAGATGGACATCAAGATCACGGGCGTCACCTTCGACATCCTGCGCGACGCGCTCGCGCAGGCCAAAGAGGCGCGCACGTTCATCCTCGGCAAGATGGCCGACGTGATCGGCACGCCGCGCGAGCAGCTCTCGCAGTTCGCGCCGCGCATCCAGACGATCCAGATCGACCCCTCGCAGATCGGCCTGCTGATCGGCAAGGGCGGCGAAACGATCCGCGGCCTGGCCGAGGAGTTCGAATCGCAGATCGACGTCAACGACGACGGCCAGGTGCTGATCTACTCCGCCAACGGCGAGCTCGGCGACGCGCTCGTGGAGCGCGTGCGGATGATGATGAAGGAGGTCGAGGTCGGCGACGAGTACGCCGGCAAGGTCGTCAAGACGACGACCTTCGGCGCCTTCATCGAGCTCGCCAAGGGCACCGACGGCCTGCTGCACATCTCCAACGTCTCGCCCGGCCAGCGCGTCGAGAGCGTCGAGGACGTGCTCAACAAGGGCGACGAGATCAACGTGCGCGTGGTCGAGGTCGACCGCGAGCGCGGTCGCATCGGCCTGCGCCTCGCCGACGACCCGGACATCGCCGGCAAGTCCGTCGAGGAGCTCGCCGGCGTCGGCACCGGCGGCGGCGGCGGCGGCAGCCGTGGACCGCGCGAGGGTGGCGGCGCGCAACGGGCGCGATCGCGACCGCGGGCCGCGCCGCGAGCGGCGAGCGCGGCTCGGGCCGCCCGCGCCACGGGCGTGACGCGCGATTGAGCCAGAGCGCCCGGCCGTCTTGACGGCCGAGCACCGCATCAGCACCCTCGACTCCGGCGTCCGGGTCGTCACCGAGCGCGTGCCAAGCGTGCGCTCGGTGGCGCTCGGCTTCTGGATCGCCACGGGCTCGATCGCCGAGCTGCCCGAGCAGGCCGGCATCTCGCACCTGCTCGAGCACATGCTGTTCCGCGGCACCGAGCGCTACGGCTCGGAGGAGATCGACCAGATCTTCGACGCGATGGGCGCCGAGATCAACGCGGGCACCGACAAGGAAGCGACCTCGCTCTACACGCGCGTGCTCGACCGCCATCTCGAGCACGCCTTCGACGTGATGAGCGACATGATCTGGCATCCGCGCTTCGGCGAGCTCGAGGCCGAGCGCGAGGTGGTGCTCGAGGAGATCGCGATGTACGAAGACGACCCCCAGGACCGCGTCTTCGACGTGCTCGGCAGAGCGATCTTCGGCTCGCACCCGCTCGGGCGCGCCGTGATCGGCACCGCCGAGGTCGTCGGCGCCGGTCGACCGCGAGCAGCTCGCCGCCTTCCACGCCGCGCGCTACCGGCCCGCAGAGCATCGTGATCGCGGCCGCGGGCTCCGATCGACCACGACGAGCTCGTCGAGATGGCCGCGCGCCGTCGAGTCCGCCCGCGAGGCGAGCCTCGCTGTCACGCCGCCAGCGCCGCCGTCGCCCACGGCGCTGGCGCCAGGCACGCCGGACTTCCAGCCCGCGCGTGCGCTTTCTGGAGAAAGACACCGAGCAGTTCCACGTGTGCGTCGGCGGCAGCGGGACTCGCGCGCGACGACGAGCGTCGCTTCGCGCTGCGCGTGCTCGAAGGCGTGCTCGGCGGCACCTCCTCCTCGCGTCTGTTCCAGGAGGTGCGCGAGCGCCGCGGCCTTGCCTACTCGGTCTTCTCCTACTCCAACCTCTACGCCCACGACGGGCGAGATCGGCCTGTATGTGGGCACGCGCCCCGAGAACCTCGCCGAGGCGCTGGCGGTCGTGAGCCGCAGAGCTCGAGCGCTGCGTGCGAGGACCCCGCCAGCGAGGAGGAGCTGGTGCGCTCGCGCGAGAACCTCAAGGGCCGTGTGGTGCTCGGGCTGGAGTCGACCGGCGCGCGCATGAGCCGCCTCGGTGCGTCGCGTGCTCAACGAGATGCCGATCCTCTCGGTCGATGAGATGATCGAGCGCGTCGACGCGGTCGAGCATCGAGCACGTTCGCGAGCTCGCCGGCGAGCTGTTCGCGCCAGAGCCGCTCTCCGTCGCCGGGCGTCGGTCCCGACGAGGAGCGCTTCCGCGCGGCGATCGCGCCGCTCGGCACCGTCGCCGAGCTTGACGCGAGCGCAGGGTCGCACGATGATCCGCGTGGCCGTCGCCGGCGCCGCGGGACGCATGGGCCAGACCGTCTGCGAGGCGGTCGCAGGGCGCCGAGGACATGGAGCTCGTCGGGCGCGCCGACCCGCTGCTCGACACGAGCATCGAGCAGTGCTCGAGCAGATCGCGCCGAGCGACGCCGAGGTGCTCGTCGACTTCACCCGGCCCGACACCGCGCTTGAGAACGCGCTGGCCTGCGTGCGCGCGGGCGTGCACGTCGTGATCGGCACCACCGGCTTCGACCCGGCGCCGCTCGCGCAGGCGCGGCCGGCCGCCGGCGCGTCCCGTGCGAACGTGCTGATCGCGCCCAACTTCGCGATCGGCGCGGTGCTGATGATGCGCTTCGCCGCGGAGGCCGCGCAGCACATGCAGAAGGCCGAGATCATCGAGCTGCACCACGACGCGCAAGCTCGACGCGCCCAGCGGCACCGCGGCACGCACCGCCGCAGCTGATGGCCGCGGCGAGCGGTGGCGCGCCGCCGCCGATCCACTCGGTGCGCCTGCCGGGGCTCGTCGCCCGCCAGGAGGTGATCCTCGGCGATCTCGCCCAGACGCTCAGATCCGCCACGACACGATCGGCCGCGAGTCCTTCATGCCCGGCGTGCTGCTCGCGGTTCGCGCGTGGGCGACGCTCGAGCAGCCCGCTCGTGATCGGCCTCGAGAACGTGCTCTTCTAATCGCCGATGTGCGTGAGATACTGCAGCCGATGAGCGACCTCGGCACCATCCTCACGGCGATCGTCACGCCGTTTGACGAGCGCGGGCAGGTCAACGAGGAGTCCTTCGTGGCGCTGATGCGCCACCTCGCCGAGAACGGCTCCGACGGCTTCGTGGTGGCGGGCACGACCGGCGAGGCCTCGACGCTCACCGACGAGGAGCAGCTCGGCCTGATCGAGCTCGCCGTCGCCGAGCGCCCGCCCGGCACGACGATCGTCGCGGGCACGGGCACGAACGACACGCGCCAGGCTGTCGCACCTGACCGAACGCGCCGGCGAGCTCGGCGTGGACGCGGTGCTGTCGGTCACGCCCTACTACAACCGGCCGAGCCCGCTCGGCCTCAAGCGCCACTACGAAGCGGTCGCCGCGGCCACCGACAAGCCGGTCCTGCTCTACAACATCCCCGGCGCGCACCGCCACGAACATGGCGCCCGAGCTGCTCGCAGAGCTCGCGCAGATCGAGGGCATCGCGGGCGTCAAGCAGGCAAACGCCGAGGAGCTTCAGCCGATCGACGGCCTCGAGCTCTACGCGGGCGACGACGCCACCTTCGCGCGCACGCTGGAGATGGGCGGCGCGGGCGGCATCCTCGTGGCCAGCCATATCGTCGGCAACGAGATGCGGCGCATGGTCGACGAGCCCGAGCACCGCGAGGAGATCGACGCGTCGCTGCGCGACGTCTACGAGACGCTGTTCCTGACCTCCAGCCCGACCTGCACCAAGGCGGCGCTGAACCTGCTCGGGCACGACGTCGGCGGCCTGCGCCTGCCGCTCGTGGAGGCGACCGCCGAGGAGACGACGCCGTCGCGCGCGATGCTCGAACGCCACGGCCTACTGAGCAGCGCCCAGCGCCCCGCGTGAGCTCAACGTTGCGCGTCCTGCCCCTCGGAGGGCTGGGAGAGATCGGCAAGAACATGACGGTCGTCGAGCAGGACGGCCGGATCGTGGTCGTCGACGTGGGCCTGCGCTTCCCGACCCCCGAGATGGTCGGCATCGATCTCGTGCTGCCCGACTTCGCCTACCTGCGCGAGCGCGCGGAGGACATCGAGGCGATCGTGATCACGCACGGGCACGAGGACCATCTCGGCGCGCTGCCGTGGGTGCTGCGCGACCTCGGCGATCGCTTCGCAGGCACCCGTCTACGGCGGCGCGCTGACGATCGCGATGGCGCGCTCCAAGCTCGACGAGCACAAGCTGCGCGACGTCGAGCTCAACGAGGTCGAGCCGGGCGAAACGCTTCGAGCTGGGGCCGTTCTCGCTCGAGCTGGTGCACATGACGCACTCGATCCCCGACTGCAGCGCGGTCGCGCTCGGCACCGAGCTCGGCACGGTGCTGATCACCGGCGACTACAAGTTCGACCAGACGCCCGGTCGACGGGCCGCCCGCGGATGTCTCGCGCCTGGCCGAGCTCGGCCGCGAGGGTGTGCTGTTGCTTTGCGGTGACTCGACCAACGTCGACCGCCCCGGCTTCTCGCCTTCGGAGTCGGTCGTGGGGCCGCACCTCGAGGAGGTCTTCGCGCGCTGCGAGGGCCGCATCGTGGTGACGAGCTTCGCCTCCAACATCCACCGCGTGCAGCAGGTCGTCGACGCGGCGCACGCGCTCGACCGCAAGGTCGCGCTGGTGGGGCGCTCGATGCGCAAGAACGTCGGCATCGGGCGCAACCTCGGCCACATCGAGGTGCCTGACGGGCATGCTCGTGGGCCCGCGCGAGATCGGCGACTTCCCCGACGAGCGCGTCGTGATCATCTCCACCGGCTCCCAGGGCGAGCCGCTCTCGGCGCTGCGGCGCATGGCCTACCGCGACCACCGCCAGGTCGAGCTGAAGAGCGGCGACACGGTCGTCTTCTCCGCGACGCCGATCCCCGGCAACGAGCGCGCGGTCAACGAGACGATCGACCGCCTCTACCACATCGGCTGCGACGTGATCACGCCGCGCGAGGCACCTGTGCACGCCTCCGGTCACGGCTACGCCGAGGAGGTCAAGCTGATGCTGAACCTCGTCAAGCCCCGCTACGTGATGCCCTTCCACGGCGACTTCAAGCGCCTGCGCCTGCACGCCCAGCTCGCCGAGGCGGTCGGGGTCGCGCCCGAGGACATCTTCCAGGGCGACAACGGCCTGCCGCTGGACATCGACGAGCGCGGCGCGCGCTTCGGCGAGCGCGAGCAGTCGGGCATGATCTTCGTCGACGGCGTCGAGATCGGCGACATGGCAGACGTGGCGCTGCGCGACCGGCGGATGCTCTCCGCTGATGGCATCTTCATCGTCGTCGTCACGATCGCCGAGCAGGACGGCAGCTCGGTCGCCGACCCCGAGGTGATCTTCCGTGGCGTGCCCTTCCTCGATCAGGCCGACGAGCTGCTCGAGGAGATCCGCAGCACCGTCGATGACTCGCTGCGCCGCGCCGCGAGCGAGGAAATCCGCGAGGTCGACCTGCTGCAGCAGACCCTGCACGACGATCTGGCGAAGCTAGTCTATGACCGCCTCAAGCGCCGGCCGATGGTGCTGCCCGTCGTCGTCGAGGTCTGAGTAGCGCCGGTAGGCGCACGACGAAGCGCGCGCCTGTCGCGTGCGGCCCGCGTGACGCTGCGGGCCCTCGAGCGCGACCGTGCCGCCGTGCGAGTCGCGCCACGGCGTTGCACGATCGCGAGGCCCAGCCCGAAGGAGCCACCACGTTCGCCCGCCCCGCGCACGAAGCGCTCGAACAGCGTCGGCGCGAGCTCTGCGGGCACGCCGGGGCCGTCGTCCTCGACGACGAGCTCGACCTGGCCGTCGCCGAGCATCGCGGTGGAGACGTGGATCTCGGTTCCGGGAGGGGTGTGGCGCAGGGCGTTCTCGAGCAGGTTCATCGCCAGACGGTGCAGCTCATCGCGTGCTCCCTCGACGATCGCGGGCTGGACATCCAGCGTGATCTCGTGCTCGGCGCTCACCGGCCCGAGCTCGCCGGCCGCCTCCACCACGATCTGCGCGAGGTCGCAGCGGCTCGCGCGCAACCACACGCGCGGCATCGGTGCGCGCCAGCAGCAGCAGGTCGGCGACCAGCCGGCGCATGCGCTGTGAGGAGCGCAGCGCCGAACGCGCCGCATCGCCCTGATCGCCGTGGAGCGATTCGGCCAGCAGCTCGAGGTTCGCGAGCACGCTCGTCAGCGGCGTGCGCAGCTCGTGCGAGGCGTCGGCGACGAAGCGCCGCTGGCGGGTCGAGCATCGCCTCGGTCTCACCACGTGCGGCATCGAGCTCGCGGAGCATGCCCTCGAGCGTGCGTGCGAGCTCTGAGACCTCGTCGTCGGCCTCGCGACTGGGGCACCCCTCGGGAGGGATCGCGTGTGCGCGCGATCTCCGCTGCGGTCTAGGTCAGCTGGGCGATCGGTTTCATCGCCCGGCGCGCGATCGCCATCCCGGCCAGCAGCGCGAAGCACTGCCCAGCGAGCACGCCGAGAAGCAGGAACAGCTCGACGCGCTTGACCGTCGCCTCGTTGTCCGAGAGCCGCTGACCGTACTGGACGATCACCCGCCCGCGCGGCGCACCGTTCTCGAACACCACCGCGGCGCGGCTGACGACGCGATAGCCGTGAATGTTCGTGGGTCTGAGCAGCGGCGTGCCAAGGTAGGCGGCGTGGCGGGCGACTTCGTCGACGACCGTTCCGTCGACCGTGAGAACCTTGATGACGGCGTGATCGGCATCGGAGGCGAAGTCGCTCGAGCGCCGGTTCGATCTTGATCGATTCAGATGTCGCCGTGATCTGCAGTACGACGGCAGCCGGCTGGCGGCGTTGGCGACCTGGGGATTGAAGTCGTTGCGGATCCGGTGCACGGTCAGCGAGCCGATCGCGACCGCAAAGCCACACAGGATCACGAAGGTCAACAGCGCCGAGACGCCGGCGAGGCGCACGCGGATCGGCAGGCGGTCGAAGCTCGCCGACAGGCGAGCGCTGGCCCGGGTGAGCGCCTCGATCGAGCCTAGGCTCGAAGGACGTAGCCGGCCCCTCGAATCGTGTGCAGCAGGCGCGGGTCGCCCTCGGCCTCGAGCTTGCGGCGCAGGTTCGAGACGAACACCTCGATCGTGTTCGTCGTCGAGAAGGGGTCATAGCCCCACACCTCGTCGAGCAGGCGCTGGCGCGAGATCACGATGCGCTCGTTGCGCATCAGGTACTCCAGCAGCTCGAACTCGCGCTGGGTCAGCTCGATCGCTCGCTCGCCGCGAGCCACCTCGTGGGTGTCTGCGTTGAGCGTAAGATCGCCCACGCGCAGTGGCGCTGAGCCGCGCGGTGGGCGCCGGCGCAGAAGCGCGCGCATCCGCGCCAGTAGCTCCTGGCGCTCGAAGGGCTTGACCAGGTAGTCATCCGCACCCGCGTCCAGGCCCTCAACGCGCGACTCGAGTGCGTCGCGGGCGGTCAGGATCAGGATCGGCACGTCGTCGTCGGCGCGCAGCGCCCGCGCGACCTCCACGCCGTCGACCTTCGGCAGGCCGAGGTCGAGGATCACCAGGTCCGGCGCGAAGCCGCGACCCTGATCGAGTGCGTCCTGACCATCGGCGGCGGTACGCACGTCGTATCCCTCCATGCGCAGCGAGCGCTGGAGGGCCTGGGCGATGTCCTCGTCGTCCTCGACCACAAGGACACGTGGGGCGCGGGAGAAGTCGTTCATGGCTCTTTATGTAATCTCGGTGGTGTAAAGCGATGGTAAGGCCCCGAGGGAGGTTCCGGGCGCCTGGCGTCGAAGTTGCGCGGGATGGCCGCGACGCGCAAACGTGCCCCTGCCCGTAAACCCCCTGCGAAACGGCGCTCCCCGTCGCCCGCGCCCTGACGCTCACGTCGCTCGCGCGCGGTCGGGCGGGCGCGGCGTCACTCTTCTCGACGGGCTTGCCGCGCCTGCCCGTGCTCGATCAGCGTCAGCGCGACGTGCTCGGCCTGGCGCTGCTCGCGGTCGGTGTCTTCATGGGCTTCGTGCTCTACGGCGTTCACCGGACGGCGGTCGCGCGGGCCATGCCGCTGGCGGTGGCGCTTCGGCTGGACGCTCGGTCGTGCCCGCGTGCTCGCGCCGGTTGCGCTCGTCATCGGCGGCGGCGTGCTGCTGCTGCGCCCGGTGCTTCCGGCCTTGCGGCCGCTGCGCACCGGCTCTATCTGCCTGTTCGCGGCGGTCACGCTCGCGCTCGCCGCGGGAACGCTGGGGCTCAGCTCAGGGCCTGCCGACGCCAGCCAGGCCTGGGTCTCCTCGCACCTGCAGAGCCATGGCGGCGTGCTCGGTCAGGCGCTCTACGAGCTCAGCCACCGGCTCGTGCAGGACGTCGGCGTGAACATCCTCGTCGTGTTCCTTCGCTCACGGGCGTGATCCTCGTCACCGGTGCCTCGCTCGCGGGCGTGCTGAGTGCAACCGGAACGGGCTGCTGGACACCACCGAGTCATGCGCAGCCTCAGCCAGCGCCAGCGCCAGCGGAGCGACCCGCGCGGTGAGCTCGATGAGCATTTTGCGGCCGCCACCTCGATCCATCCCCCGAGGACAGCGAGCTGATCGTTCGTGCCACACACGTGGAGGCTCCCTCGCACGACTGGCGCGAGCCCGAGGAGGCCGAGGAGCAAGCACAGCGGAGCCGCCCTGCGGCCGGGAGGTCGAGAGGAGGCGGAGGCCGGGCGCCGAGCAGGTGCAAGGTCGAGCCCGAGCGGCGCCGAGGAGGAGGAGCAGATCGCGGGTGTCGCGCACGCGGACCCGGCCGAGCTGACACCGCAGGGCAGGCTGCGCGGCGCGGTCACCGACGATCCCGACTTCGTCTGGGAGCGTCCCGACGCGGCCAAGCTCCTGACGCGCTCGAGCGCGGAGCAGTCGCGTCCCGACACGGCCGGGCAGGAGCGCACCGCCGTCGAGCCTCGTCGAGGCGCTCGGGCACTTCGGCGTGCAGGCGAAGGTGATCGGCACGGTCGCCGGCCCGCACATCACGCGCTATGAGCTCCGGCTCGCACCGGGCATCAAGGTCGGCAAGGTCGCGCAGCTGAAGGACGACCTCGCCTATGCGCTCGCCGCCACGGACATCCGCATCCTCGCGCCGATCCCGGGCAAGCAGGCGGTCGGCGTCGAGGTGCCGAACGTGCATCGGCGCATGGTCAGGCTCGGCGACGTCTTCCAGGAGCCGCCGAAGGACTGGTCGCCGCTGACCGTCTGGCTCGGCAAGGACGTGGCCGGCAAGGCGATCGGCGCGGACCTCGCGAAGATGCCGCATCTGCTCGTCGCTGGGACCACCGGCGCGGGCAAGTCGGGCGCGATCAATGCGATGCTCGCGAGCGTGCTTTTGCGCGCCACGCCGCACGACGTGCGGCTCGTGCTCGTCGATCCCAAGCAGGTGGAGCTCAACCACTACGAGTCGATCCCACACCTGCTCACGCCCGTGATCACGAGCCCGCGGATGGCCGCCAACGCGCTGCAGAACCTCGTCAAGGAGATGGAGACTCGCTACGGGATCATGTCGCTGTCGCGCACGCGATCGCTGATCGAGCTCAACAAAGCCCGCGCAAAGCGCGGCGAACCGTCGCTGCCCTACATCCTCTGCGTGATCGACGAGCTCGCGGACCTGATGATGGTCGCGCCCGCCGACGTGGAGGACTCGATCATCCGCCTCGCCCAGAAGGCACGCGCGGTGGGCATACACCTGGTGCTCGCCACGCAGAGCCCGCGCGTGGACGTGATCACGGGCATGATCAAGGCGAATGTGCCCTCGCGCATCGCTTTCTCGGTCTCCTCGCAGACAGATTCGCGCGTGATCCTCGACCAGAACGGCGCCGAGTCGCTGCTCGGGCAGGGCGACATGCTGTTCAGCCCCGTCGGCAGCTCACGTCTGCAGCGCATCCAGGGTGCCTACATCGACGAGGCTCAGATCGCGAAGCTGACCGACATGTGGCGCCGCCAAGGCGAGCCGGAGCTGCGCGAGGAGCTGCTCGAGGAGGTCGAGCCCGAGGTCTCTGAGAGCGCACCTGACGAGTTCGATCCAGACGAGGACCCGTTGCTGCGCGACGCGATCACGCTCGTCGCGGAGATGCAGACAGCCTCCACCTCGATGCTGCAGCGCCGCCTGCGCCTCGGCTACACGCGTGCGGGGCGGATGATCGACATGCTCGAGCGCCGCGGCGTGATCTCGGGCTATGAGGGCTCAAAGCCCCGCCAGGTGCTGATCAGCGAGGCGGAGCTGCCGCGCGTGCTCGCGGCGCTCGAATCTGCATCCAGCCCGCCCGCAACGATCGCCAGCGACTAGCCTCTTGGCCTAGATGCCTGAGATCGGAGCAACGCTACGCGAGGCACGTATGCGCGAGCGTATCGACGTGTCCGAGATCGAGGCCACGACGAAGATCCGCGCGAAGTACCTGCGCGCGCTCGAGAACGAAGAGTGGGGCCTGCTGCCGGGGCCGACGTTCGTCAAGAGCTTTCTGCGCACCTACGCCGAAGCGCTGGGCCTCGACGGCAAGTCGCTCGTCGAGGAGTACCGCCTGCAGCACGAACGCTCGAGCGACGCGATGCTCGAGCCGATCGTCTCCACGCCGCAGCGTAACCGTCGCCGTCAGGCCCCGAGCGGACCCTCGCGTGGCTACATGCTCGCCGTTGGCGCGATCGGGCTGGTGATCGTGGTGTTGATCGTGCTGCTCGTGTCCGGTGGCGGCTCGAGCAAGAACCCGACCAAAACAAAAGCCGCGACCGCGACTAAATCGGCCCACGCACACCACGCCAAAAACGCTTCAACTCAGCACACCGGCACGACTAGCCAGGTGGTAGCGCTATCGCTAAAGCCGACCGCAGCGATCTACGTCTGTCTGGTCGGCGACAACGGGCGCAAGGTGATCCCCGGCCTGATCCTGGCGGCAGGCGAATCGACCCCCACATACCACGCGCGTCGTTTTGAAATTAGGCTCGGCAACAACGCGCTGACGATGTACGTCGACGGCAAGGCGCGCACGGTCGCCTCTTCAAGCGCCGCGGTCGGCTACGCGATCACGAAGGCTCACGGTCGCCAGCGGCTCACGGCTGCGCAGCTTCCGACGTGCAAATGAGCGAGCTATGAGCGCGCGCGCGGGCATCGTGGTGACGGGCACGGAGGTCCTTACCGGCCGGGTCAGCGACCGTAACGGACCGTGGCTCGCCGAGCGCCTGCGCGAGCTGGGCGTGGATCTCGCCTACACGACGATCGTGGGTGATCGCCCCGAGGACATGCTCCAGGCGCTGCGTTTCATGGCTGAGCAGGGAATCGATCTGATCGTCACGAGCGGCGGCCTGGGACCGACCGCTGACGATCTCACCGCAGAGGTGGTCGGCGGCTTTCAGGGCCGCGCGATGGAGCTCGACGAGGCGCTCTCGGAGCGGATCGCAGAGATCGTGCGCCCACTGATGAAGCGCTGGCCCGACATCGACCCCGAGGCGATCGCGCACGCCAACCGCAAGCAGGCAACGGTGCCCGTCGGCGCGAGCGTGCTCGAGCCGGTGGGTACTGCGCCGGGCCTGATCGTGCCGCCCTTCGAGCCGGGCGCGGGGCCGACGGTGCTCGTGCTGCCCGGGCCGCCGCGAGAGCTGCAGCCGATGTTCTCAAACGCCGTGCGGGAGCCCGCGCTGAGGCGGGCGCTGAAGCATGCGACCGTCTACCGCCAGCAGACGCTGCGCATCTTTGGGATCCCCGAGTCGGAGATCGCCGAGACGCTGCGCGTGGCCGAGCGCGAGGGCATCGAGCTGGCGCGGCTCGAGGTCACGACATGCCTCAAACGCGGTGAGGTCGAGGTGGTCACGCGCTATCAGCCGGACGCTGCGGACACCTACGAGGCGCTGGCCGAGCTGATCGCCTCACGCCACGCAGACACGCTGTTCTCCACAGATGGGAGCACGGTCGACCAGCAGGTGGCAGCGCTGCTGCGCGGTGAAGGCTCGCGCGCCGGGCGTACGCTGGCGACAGGCGAGTCGTGCACGGGAGGACTGCTCGCCGCGCGGCTGACCGACCTGCCGGGATCCTCGGACTACGTGAAGGGCGCGATTGTGGCGTACTCAAACGCGGTGAAGGTGGCTGCCGCAGGGGTTCCCAGCGAGCTGATCGAGCGCCACGGCGCGGTCTCCTGCGAGGTCGCCGAGGCGCTTGCCGCAGGCGCTCGGGAGCGCCTCGGCGCAGATGTCGGTGTCGGCATCACCGGCGTGGCAGGGCCCGGCGGGGGCACCGAGGAGAAGCCCGTGGGGCTCGTCTGGCTGAGCGTCGCCGGCGCGGGCGCAGGGCCACTGACACGCTCGGTCAACCTGCCGGGAGGCCGAGCGGACGTGCGCGACCGTGCGACGACGGTCGCGATGCACCTGCTGCGCCGGGCGCTCCAGGAGGGCTGAGGCTGCCGATGGCGCGCGGCGCAAGAGCTCGCCTGTTCGTCGCGCTCGAGCTGCCCAATGCGCTGCGCGAGCGCCTGGCGCGCTGGGCACGAGCGATCGCTGCCGAGCCCGGCGCGCTGCCCACGTTGCGCGTGCTCGAGCCGGGCTCGCTGCACCTGACGCTGTGCTTCTTGGGTAGCCGCCCCGTGGCGGAGATCGACGCGCTTGGCGCCGCGCTCGAGCGTGGCGTGCAGCCTGTGGGAGAGCTCGCACTCGGCGCGCCGATCCTCTTGCCGCCTCGGCGCCCACGCTCTCTGGCGGTCTCGGTCGGCGACCCCCAAGACACGCTCTCAATGCTGCATCACTCGCTGATTGGGGTCTTGAGCGAGGCGAGCGGATGGGAGCCCGACCGTCGCCGTCTGCGTCCGCACGTGACGGTCGCGCGCATGCGCTCTGACGCGCGCACATCGGCGCCGTTGCCGGCGCTCGGCGTGCCGACGCCGCAGCTGGCTTTCAACGTCCGAACGCTCGCGCTGTTTCGCTCGACGCTCGATCCGCAAGGCGCACGCTACGAGCGACTCGCCTGCTGCGAGCTCTAGCTTTCTGCTTCGCTCGCCGACACGGCGCAGGTTTCGCACGCTTCTTCCTTGGGCGCCGCGGGGCCTTCGGAGTCGAATCTGCAGCCTTCCGCTCCACACTGTGCTGCGTCGCCCTGCGCTTCTGTCGCCGAGGCCGGACACTGCAGCGCGCCGGCGGCGTTGGCGACCGGGGTAGAGCCGTTTTCGCAGCTCGGTTCCGAGCCGTCCGCGCAGATCGCTTCGGCGGCGCTCACGCTCGGCGTGCTCCCGTCTTCGCAGACCGCTGGCTGTGAGACGGGGGATTGGCGTGGCAAAGGCCGGGAGCGCTTCGTGGTGTGTTTGAGGTGGCGAGCCTTATGGTGCTTGGAGGTGCTCGGAGCGTGGCTACAAGCATGTGCGGCATGTCCGTGAGGAGTTGCGTGTGCGCTGCAGGCGGCGCGATGGGTGCGTGCGAGCGCGGCCGGCGTGAGCACGGCGAGGGTGAGCACGCAGAGCAGTAGGAGTAGGTGGGGGAGTCGGGCTCGCTTTGACACGTGATGTCCGATTCGCTTTGACGTGCACGGATCCTTTGGCTTGCATGGATCTATCGTCGCGTGAGAGCGGACTGGGGAGCGTGCGGCTGTGACGTGGACGAACGGGTGTGGCCTCAGCGCGGCGCAGGCGCGAGCGCAGGCTCAGCCGGCGGGCCCGGCTCGCCTGGGCGCAGGTCGAGCTGCCACCACTGCACGTCGCGCCAGGCACCCTGCTTGTAGCCGATGCGGCGGTAGGTGCCGACGGGCTCGAAGCCCATCGCGCTGTGCAGGGCGGTACTCGAAGCGTTCGGCAGCGTGATGCCGGCGCAGAGCGTCCAGATGCCGAGCTCGCGCAGCTGTGTGAACAGCTGCGTGTAGAGCGCGCGTCCGACACCGCTGCGGTGGTGCTCTGCGGCGATGTAGACAGCCACGTCAGCCGCCCAGCGATAGGCGGCGCGCTCGCGGTGAGCAGAGCCATATGCATAGCCGAGGATGCCGCGATCGTCTTCGGCGAGCACCCATGCAAATGCGCCCTTAATTCGTTTGCAGATCTCCGCGCCGCTCGGCGGCTCGAGCTCGAAGGACGCGATCGTGTGCTCGACATAGGGCGCGTAGATGGCTGCGCAGGCGCTCGCGTCGGTCTGGGGGTCGGCGTCGCGGATGATCACAGTGCGCAGACGATAGAGCGCGTCTATGAAGGCTCGAACAGCGAGCGCGACATGCGTTGCTCCCGTAGGTGCAGCACCTCGCGAGCGGGGCGGCTAAGAGGGCGTGCTAGGCGGGTACCGGCACGGGGCGATAGCCGGCGCAGAGCACGCGCAGCCAACCGATCTGCCCGTCGCGCTCAGAAAGGTATGCCTGCTGCTCGACGAGGAAATGCCCTTCGGGGTTGCTCACGCTGAGGCGGTAGCCCGCACGCTGGCGATCGGCGAAGGCGTCGGTCTCGAGCTGCTGCAGCTCTTCGATGTTGTCGCTGTCTTCGAACCAGGTGCCGAGGATGATCTCGATCGCTGTCTCGACGTCGTCAGCCTCCCAGCTGCGGCGTGGCGTCAGCGCGCGAAACTCGATCTCGGGATGTAGCACCGCGCGCAGGCGCTCGGGGTCCTTGGCGGCGAGTGCCTGGGCGAACTCGGCGGCGATTGAGGCTGACTGCTCCACAGCATCATCCTAATAGGACCACTCGATCTCAGCAAGCGTGCGGCCGCTGAGCGCCGAGCGGGGCGCCTCGGCGAGGATGTCCGAACCGGGCCGCGCGTGCTCGTCGCGGCGCTTGATCAAGAGCCACTGTGCCTTCGCACCAGGACGCGTGCGCTGCAGGGCAAAGCCACCGGTGAGCTTCTCGCCGTGCAGCACGAACACGGCGTGCCCACGTTCGAGCGCCTCAGGCCATGCGACGCGTCCGCCCTGCTCGTAGCTGCCGCGATCCCAGACGATCACGCGCCCTTGGCCGAGCGCGCCCTCGAAGGTGTTGTGCTCGAGCGAGTGATCTGGCACCTCCACGGCGAGTCGCTTGACGGCCGGGTCGAGCGAGGGACCCTTCGGAAGCGCCCATGAGCGCATCGTGCCGTCGAGCTCGAGGCGCAGATCGAAGTGCTCGGTGCTCGCGCTGTGCTGTTGAACGACGAACGCTCCCGCACTAATGCCGCGGATCGCAAACTGCTCGTGGCCCTCGACACGCATCCGCTCGACGCTGACGTTGGATACGGCAGCGAGCGGCGGTCCTTCGTGCAGGAAGGCGAGGATCGCCTCGACGGCTTGCGCGCTGCCCTCGGCGTGCACGTAGAGCTGGCCGTCCGCTTCGGTTTCGCACCCAGCCCATCACCCCGAGTTGCTTGGCGCGCTCGACGGTCGCCTCGCGAAAGCCGACACCCTGCACGGCGCCTGTTAGGACGGCGCGGATCGCCGTCAGCTGGCGGCTGCTGGAGGAGACGCTACTTCCCGGTCGTGCGGTGCATCGCCGCACGACTGTGGCCGGCGTTGCCGTGCCGGTGCTCCTCGCGCCGCTGAGCGGGCCGCGAGCCGGTTGGGGCGTGCGGCGGATAGCAGATGCAAAGCGCGGTCATCCGGGGACTCCTCGCTGCGCTCGTTCAGCGTCTTTGGATGAACCGTGCGGAACACCGGTCCGCGGGCGGGGTCGAGGACCGCGACCACGATCTTGGTGCGGCTGGGCGCGTCGAACACGATCCCGTCGAGCTGTGGGCCCTCGCCGGCGAGCGTGACGAGATCTCCGGCGCTGGTCGACTCCATCGCCACAGCGTATAGAGCGGCGGACGTCAAAGCTGAGAGACGCGGCGATGCCAGATTCTGGCACAGCGTCGCGCCGGGTTGGGAGGCCAGCGCCGACTTCGTGGATGAGCACCTTGCGCTCGCCACCGAGGCGCTGCTCGATGCGGTGGGAGTCAGTGACGGCAGCGTCGTACTCGAGCTCGCCTGTGGACCTGGAGGCGCTGGGCTCGCCGCAGCGAAGCGCACCGGCACCGGCGGGGCTGTGCTGCTCTGCGACGCTGCCCCCAAGATG
>CAWAVE010000002.1:0-132571 GCA_963785435.1 uncultured Solirubrobacterales bacterium | reverse complement strand
CCACGGCCGCGTATGCAGCGCCGGCACAATCGCCACAGCGAGCACGATAAAGCCCAATCCCCACATCCCGACAAAGATCGTGAATACCCCCGGGTTCGCAGCGCCGTGGCGACCCAGCTCGCTTATGTACTGGCGAGCCAGCGAGTAATGCGGTTCGAGTGCCCCGGCGAGCACCCAGCCGCCCACGAACACGACTTGTGCGAGGATCGCAGCCCACGCCAACAGCAACGTCCGGCGGCGCACCGGATCGGGCAGAAGCGGCCACCCTGTCGGTCTCAGCCAAAGCGCGATGTCGCGTAGCACGCTCAGAGTCTCCTGGAGCCGCTTTCAACGATGCTTGCGTTCTCGTTCCGTTGAGCAGTCGCCCAATCGACAATAGCGTCGAAGCGTTCCTGAGCGAGGGCGTGCCCGCCTTGCGCGCGATCGTGCTTGAGGGCTTGCTGCTCTCCCGCATCGCGGGATGCAGGTCCGGCCGGTAGCACGATCTCCGGCGTGTCCACCGAGTAGCGGTCTTCGGTCGCTGAGAGCGACCGCAAGCGTCGCGGCGCGATCAGCTCGACTAGTGCCCCTAAGTCGGTCAGCTCGAGAATCCCAGGGATCACATGCGCGAACTCGATTCCGGTCCGATCGAGCATCCGCTGCCTGTACGCGCAGTTCACCAATGACACGCTACGCGCTCTACGCGAACAAGTTAAGTCGACCTGGGGACTGCGATTGCGGTTAGCACCAGGCCGTCTCGGGCAAGCCAGCGCCCAGCAAAACCTGTTAGATGATGGTCGGCAATGGTCGGTCCAGGTACCAGTAGCCGCACATCGAAGGTGCCTCCTGAATCGAAGACGATCAGCGCGTCGGTAAAGCCCAACTCTTTTCCGGTCAAGGGGTACCATACCTTGTATACGGCCTCCTTGGCACTGAACAGGAGGCGATCCCAGGATACGGCGGGATTGGCGATGGTGAACTTGCGCAGCCAGGACTGCTCTTGGTCTAGCGCGATTAGTCGGAGCACCCCTTTTGGCAATGCGCCCGCCGGCTCTGCATCAATGCCAAGACCAAGCATCTCACCTGCCCAGGCGACAGCCGAGGCTCGGTAGCCGTTGCAGTGTGTGATGCTCCCGACTACTCCGTCTGGCCACTGCGGAGCGCCGCGCTCGCCAAGCGGGATCGCAACGGGCGCCATGCCTAGGTCGACAAGCGCACGACGGGCACATGCTCGTCCTGTAGTGAACGCGCGGCGTCGCTTCCCTACAGCATGTGCGACAACCGACTCCTCCTCCGGAAAAAGGATGTCGTCCAGATCCTCGTACGCCTCGACCGATGCAACAGGTGGTGGAAGGATCTCAGCGATCACGGCGAGGACCATTCTGCCGTATACACAAGCCCGACGACACTAACCCAGACGGACGACTCTCACCGTCCGTCCTTGAGTCCCGCACGAATAATCACGAAGTCTCAGCTGGCGAGAACACCTTCCTGATGAAGCCTGCTGTACAACAGCATGAGAAAGTTGCTCTTGTGAGCTGATACGCGATAGCTTTCGGGGGTATCCGTACAGCGAATGATGCACCTCTAACTACAGTGTCAAGCAACCTCGAAAGAGCGATTGTTCGGCGCCTGAGTCGCCTCTGCAACGAGGAGCCCCTCGACGTGGCCACGGTCGACTGCCACGCGTCGTTCTTCGCGCCGACAGGGTTCTTTTTGGGAGACCGTGTGCTCGATTCGCTTGACATCGTCGATATCGTGGCGGCGCTCCAACTCGACTTCAATATCAACATAATGGATACCTTTGTCGTTACACAATATGACTCCATTGCGAAGATAAGCCTACTTGTCGAGCAAACTGCCGAGCATGCCGAGCGCGCGGCGTTCGAACGTGAATGGAGCAGTGAATGACGGTACATCAGCCTTCATATACCGAGGCGGTTTGTCCTTTTGGATGGCTTGGAAGATGCGTCGCCCTTGCAGACTCGCGGCTGTTACACGACACACCGTAGGCGAGGATCACAACGGCGCCAAATCCAGCTCGACGTTCGTACGTCCGTCCCGTAGTGAACGCGAGGCGTCGCTCTCTACCGAAGGTGGGACTATCGCCTTCTACTCCGGGAAGGATGTCATCTAGATCCTTGTACGCCCTCGACAGATACAACGGATAGTGGGAGGATCTCAGCGATCACGGCGAAGGACCACTCTGCCAGATTCTACGTACCCGGGCAGCTTGATGCAGCTAAACGGCTCGTCGGGGCTCGACGCCGCGTGCCCGAGAATCTTGGACTAGCTCGATCTTGGCCTAGCTATTTGAGAGACAAGCCGCAAGTCCCTTATGCAGATGGGTCTTCGTGGCTGCCGTGCCGAAACTGTTGGCTGGGCAGCTGGTGATCAGACTTCCCTCCGAGCACCTCCTCGATGACATCGACGAGCGAGCTGTGAACTGTAACCCGTGCCTCATGGGGGAAATCATCGGCCTGATAGCCGCCGGTCATGACGCCGGCGCATGCAGCGAAACCAAAATCCAGGCCGTCCTGCAGGTCGGCCGGCCAGTCGGTCACGTAAGCGCACCTCGTGGAAGGGTAACCAAGGGCATCGCATGCAGTAGCGAAAATGTCGATCTTAGTCTGGCGACCCCCGCTTCGCAGCACGAGTGCCTCGCTCGTAAGAACTGTCGTGAGAAGACGATCGAGGCCGATGGTGCGGAGCTCCTCCTCGACATCAGCGACTGGGCAGACGCGCCCCGTGACAACTGCGGTAGGGATGCTCGCAGCCGCGAGTAGCGCCAACGCGTTGTTTACCCCTGGCAACGCATTGCTCGTAACGTCTGATGACAAGAAAAGGCGCATCACCTCGGCCCACAGTCTGCTGCCAGCCTTCTCATCAACGCATACGTCCGTAACCAGCGTTTCGGCACGCAGGCGTTCCGAAAACAGAGCTGTAGGCACGTCCAGTCCCAAAGCTATGGAGTAGGATCGACGGAAGCGCTCGTGGCTGTCGACCAGCGTGCCGTCGAGGTCAAGCACGATTGCGCAAATTGGATCATTCGCCGCCAACGCTGGGGTCATGGCAATATCAGCGTAGGCAATGGTGGGCGTTCATACAACGAAGCGGCAATGGCTGATCCGCGAGCGCCAACTCGTGCGACGCTTTGGTGCGCGCTTCGGAGGCAGTGGTCACAAGCATCTCGCGGCCGTACCGGTCAGCTCTCGCGTCGATCCGACAGTTCGTTTCGTGGGATCGACCATCAGTGTGCTCAAGCCGCGTCTCGATGGTGATCTCGCGCCTGTGTGCCTCGCACAGCCAGCCATACGCACGCAGAATCTTCAAAAGTTGCTTGACCCCAGTGCTGAGATCGAGTGGTCAACGCTGTTCATGGCGCTGGGTACGCTCGCGTCATATGCTGGGACACGCCGCACCGCAGAACTCGCACGGGACTTCCTCCTGCATGACGCCGAAATTGAGGCCGGTCGCCTGATCGCGCGCTGCTCAAGCCGCGACCCCGATCTGGTCGCCATTGCCGAAAAGATATTCGGCGCGGTAGAGATCGACGGTTCCATGATGGCTGTCTACCGCCATCATTACGGTGAGAAACATCTTTCAGGACGGAATTTCAACCTGGCCATTCTGACTGGAGGCCACGCTTCGGGGGACGTGGCTAACGTGATAGTCGTCGAGCGCAATGGCACGCCGGTGGGAGTTGAGTTCGCATGCGGCGTGAGCACCACGTTTGCACGGCGTGATGGACTGGCGCATCCGCTCCAAGGATCGCCGATAGCCGACCTGCTTCCGACCGAAACCCAACCCCAGCTCAAGCTGGCAGACGCAGTTGCCGCTACGGCACATCTGCTCGCCGAGGGCCTACGTCCAGTCAGTCGCGGCCGCCAGGGGATCTTGCGAAGATACATACAGGCGATCCCGCCGCTGCTCGGGCCAGCGGGGGTGAGTGCCGTGGAGGCTTGTGCGGCGGCGAGCGAGATTTCGGGCGAGAGATGCGGCAGGGTCCTCAGTGCACAGCTGGCTCCGTGATCTCGAGCGCGGTGTCGACCACAACCTCCGCCCCCCATGGAAGCGAGATCATTGGGTCCGTATGCCCGAATGCCGCGTCTGCCAAGACCGGACCGTCGACATCGACCAACTCTCTCACGATTCCATCTACGACCGCCTCGTTGCAGCCCGACGCGGGATGAAAGCGTCCCAGCACAACGGCGCGACAGTCCCGAAATACTCCCATGTGCCTCAACTGAGCGCACGTTCCCGCAACCTCTGCCGGACCTGCATCGTGCGACGCCTCGAGAAACAGCACCACTCCTGCGCAGTCAGGGAACCAGTCGGTGCCCCCGAGGCGGCCGAGCGCCTCAAGGTTTGCCGCGATGATCGGTCCACGCGCCTCGCCTTCTCGCACCACGCGGAGGCCGCGCGCAGGCGCAGCTTTCCGCGGGCTGTGGTCGTCCTCATCCCAGCGCACGGCATCGGCTATAACGGCTTCCGACGAGGGGATCGGGCCGGCAGGTGATCGAGACATCGCGACCAGTCGCAGTGCTCGCTCTGTGAACGGATGGAGCCCGCCCGGCTCACCGAACTGTGGCAGTAGCGCGGGGCCGTAGAAGCCCCCCAGCCCAGTCGTGATCCACATGGCCGCTAGCACCACCGTAAAATCGCTGTAGCCAAGCAGTATCTTCGGATGTCTGGCAATCAGACCCCAGTCCGTGTGCTCGAGCAATTCGATTGCCGAGTTTCCGCCAACGCTGTTGACGATCGCACCCACCTCGGGGTCGGCGACTAGCGTGTGCAGATCGTACGCGCGCTCTGCGCCGGTGCCTGCACGTGAGCGTGGGCGATCGACAGCGGTCGCATGTGGCGCCAGACGCGGCTCGTAGCCGAGCCGGCGAAGCTCGGCAAGTGATCGCGCCAACCGACGCGGACACAGCCCCGCGGCGGGCGCCGACGCCGAGAGAATTCCAACGACGCCGCCGCGAGGAAGGGCTGGTGGAAGAACGCGCGTCACGGAATGCCGACGGTGCCATACGCACGCAACAGCAGCTGTAGGTCGCGTACGTCGTCGTGGCGCAACACCCACAGAAGGAAACGCTCGACGCCCATCCCGAAGCCGGCCGTGCGCATCGCCTTTCGCCGTCGCATGTCGATATACCACTCATAGCTCTCGCCGGGCACCTCGTGCCGCACAAGAGCACTTGATAGCTCGTCGGGAGTCGCATGGCGCTCCCCAGCTCCTACCGTCTCGCCAATCCCCATCAGGAGGTCGGCCGACCTGGCGACTCGCCGTCCGTCGCAATCCACTTCGACTGCTTGGTAGAAAGGCACTGCGAACTCGTCGGGCGCGGTGACCCAGAGCATGGGCCCAAAGCGAGCCAATGCCAAGCGCTCCCCGTCTGATGTCAGCGCCCGGAATCGGCCCGCAGGGTCGGCTACGAAGCTGCACTCATGTGGCAGGAGCTCGCTAGCCAGCTCGCTAGTGGTCATTCGAGGGATCGACGCTGCGGATGCCGCGGACGCAAGGTGCTCCAGATCGCCGGTGACGCCGGCGATCTGCTGACCTAGCTCCTCGTGGAGGAACGCAGCAAGGTGGCGGACGTAATCGTCAACTAGCGTCATGATCGTGGCCAGATCGCCTGGTACCTCCGCCTCGGAATGGACAAACTGGCCGAGATGGCGCTTATCGTTCAGCTCGGCACGGAAAGACGGCATCAGATACCACGCGCCCAGGCCATGAAGCCGGCACATCAGCTCTAGGGCGAATTGCTGCGAGTCCGCCAGGTAAGTGGACTTAGACCCGAGTACGACCTGAACTGGCCGACTATCACTGCCCAAACCCATCGGAGAGGAGACAGATCCCGTCGTAATCGGCAGCTGTGCCCAGATTAGACCCCGGTCGCGCCAGAACGCGCAGGTCGCCCACGCAACGGCGTCCAGCAGTCTCGCTACCAGCCGATACCATGGATGTTCCAGGAGAGGCTCGATGTGCCTCGCGGGGTCCTGCCAACTGCGGGGCGGCCTGGGTCTGCTTGTCACGGTCGAGGTAGCCACGTCAACCTGTACGGTATTCCCGTGAGCGCGACAGTACCAACCTTTGAAGAGGCGATCCGCAGACTGCAAGAGTTCTGGGCGAACCGCGATGCGCTGGTGCTCCAGCCCATGAACACCGAGGTCGGTGCTGGCACGATGAACCCGGCCACCTATCTGCGGGTGCTCGGACCCGAGGACTGGCGGGTCGCCTATGTGGAGCCCAGCGTACGACCCGATGACAGCCGCTACGGCGACAACCCGAACCGGGTTCAGACGCACACGCAGTTCCAGGTGATTCTCAAGCCGGAGCCTGGAAACCCTCAGGAGATTTACGTCGAGAGTCTCGAGGCGCTCGGAATCGATACTGAACGCAACGACATCCGTTTCGTCGAGGACAATTGGGAGTCACCTGCGCTTGGGGCCTGGGGCCTGGGTTGGGAGGTGTGGCTCAATGGGCTCGAGATAACCCAGTTCACCTACTTCCAGCAGGCTGGCGGCATGGTGCTGCATCCCCCAAGCGTTGAGATCACCTATGGGTTGGAGCGCATCGTCATGGCGCTGCAAGGGGTCAGACATTTCAAGGAAATCGCCTACGCCAAGGAGGTCTCATACGCCAGTCTCTTCGCTCGCTCCGAGCTCGAGATGAGCCGGTACTACCTGGACGAGGCGGATGTCGACCGCGTTCGCGCGATGTTCTCGCTCTACGAGCAGGAAGCTGAGGCGATGCTAGACCACAGTCTGGTGTTGCCTGCTTACTCATATGTGCTCAAACTCTCTCACACGTTTAACGTGCTGGATGCTCGGGGCGCCGTGGGCGTCAGTGAGCGAGCTGACTTCTTCGCTCGGATGCGTATTCTCAGCCGCCGGTGCTCAGAAGCCTGGGTCGGAGACCAGTTGGCACCACCCCTTGAGCCCCCCGCGCCGGCTCTGCCGGTTAGGAGCCGGTCGTTCGAGGCTGCCGCGGTCGCGTTAGACGATCGCGCCGACTTGGTGGTGGAGCTGGGCTGCGAGGAGCTTCCGCCTGGTGATCTTCGTGTCGCAATCGAGCAACTCGGTTCAGCGCTTGAGCATGCGCTTGCTAAGGCGGACCTCGCACATGAGGGGGTCCGTGTCTATGCCACTCCCCGGCGTCTCGTTGCCATTGTGTCACAACTCAGTCGATCCCAACCTTGGAGAGATGAGGTAATCAAGGGTCCGCGCGCAGATGTTGCATGGGATGTCCACGGTCGCCCCAGCAAGGCGGGCGAAGGGTTCGCTCGACGATCCGGCGTGGAAACCGAGGAGCTGCTGCGCGTCAAGGAAGATGATCAGGAATTCGCCGCCGCCAGCGTTCGCCGCGGTGGAGTGGACGCAGGCTTGTTGTTGGCTGACATGTTGCCTGCAGCGTTCGGGACGCTCCGCTTCGCTCGCGCAATGCGTTGGAATTTGTCTGATGTGGCCTTCAGCCGCCCCGTCCGCTGGCTGCTGGCGCGGCATGGCGAAAGCTTGGTGGCGTTCGAGTTTGCAGGTTTGCAGTCAGGTAGCTCCACGCGTGGCCTGCGCAGGGCCGCCGGATCTGACGAGCTTGAGGTCGACGATGCCTCTAGGTATCGCTCCATGATCCGCGATGAGGGCATCGAGATCGACGGTGCAGAGCGGCGCGCGGCGATCCTCGACGCGGCGATCTGCGAGGCGCAGGCGGTGGGCGCTGAGCTGGCGCCCGAGTACCGCGACGCGGTACTGGACGAGGTCGCTGACATGGTCGAGGCCCCGATGATCCTCACTGGCAGTTTCGATGAGGCAGATCTGGTTCTGCCTGACGAGGTTCTCGCGACCGTCATGGTTAAGCACCAGCGGTACTTCCCCCTGCTGCGAGGAGGCCGCTTGGCATCACACTTTGTGATCATCGCCAATGGTCTGCGCGATACACAGCTCGTTAAAGCAGGCAATGAGGCGGTGATCCAGGCTCGTTACGCAGATGCCAAGTTCTTCTGGGAAAGTGACATCTCGCAAGGGCTGGAGGCGATGGGCGCCGGTCTCGACCGCATGACGTTCAACGAGTCACTCGGCTCAATGGCGGCGAAGGCGCGCAGAGTGGCGGGGCTAGCGCTGGCCTTCTCCGATGACGTTGAGCTTGGGAATGATGAGCGCGAAGTGCTGCGCCGCGCGGGCGAACTCTTCAAGAACGATCTCGTCTCGGAGATGGTTACAGAGTTCACGTCGCTCGCTGGAGTGATGGGTGGCCACTATGCGCGCGAGGCGAACGAGTCCGAGGCGGTCGCGAACGCAATCACCGAGCATGTCCGTCCGACCGGACCGGGGAAGCTAGGGCCAGCATCGCGCCCGGGGGCGCTCTTGGCGCTCGCCGACCGTCTCGACACGCTTGTCGGATTGTTCTCGGTCGGCGTGCTCCCGCGTTCGGCAGCTGATCCCCACGGGCTTCGACGTGCGGCATTCGGGGTCATTCAGATCCTCAATGACGCATTCCAACTCGACCTCACATCGGCACTCGAGCGCTCGGCACATGCGATTGACGGCAACGCGAGCCAGATCCTGCCTGATGTCCGTGACTTTATCTGGCGGCGCCTCGAGTCAGTGTTGCGTGAGGAGGGCCTCTCGGCCGACGTGATCCGCGCAGCTCTCGGTGCTACATCTGAGCGTGTGGACCTGCGCCGCCGGGTAGCCCAGGAACTAGAGCACAAGCGCTTGGACCCCCGTCTCGTCGAAATCCACCGGGTGCACCAGCGCGCCGCGCGGCTTGCCAGTAGAGCTAACGGTGAAGCAACCGTCCTCGAGAGCTTGCTCTCAGAGCCCGCTGAGATCGATCTCTACCGGATGCTCGTGCAGCGTAGCAAGCAGATCGCTTTGGCAGAGGGGCTCGACAACCTGCTCGAGTTGATGCAATCGTTCGTCCCAGCTATTGACCGGCTCTTCGACGAGGTCCTTGTGATGGCCGAGGACCCAGCGATAGCCAACAACAGGATCGCTCTACTGTCGAGCGTTGCGCGGCTTGCGGAGCGGATCGTCGACCTGGGGGAGCTTGTATTCGCCGAGACTCAGCCCGAGTTAACCGCTTGAGCCCGCAGGATTGTGGCGCCGACCCAGAAGCAGCTCGCCGACCTGGGCATCTCTTCTCCGCGTACCGATCGACAAGACGCTGCTGTCAACGGTAATTCCCCGGTGGGACACCTGGCGCGCCGCTGTCGGCAACTCTTGCTCCGACAGTTCCAGTATGTCATCTTGCCCACAGCTATCAGACCGCTGGACAATCTATGCGAAACCAAGCGGCTTTACTGTGCACCCAGATCACACGGCCAACACGCGGGCAGGTAGGTAGGCGCAACGAGCCGGACGCGTCGAATCGCCGTGTTGCTGCGCCTGCGACCGAGGACGTCGTCAACGGTCCCTGGCCTCAGTGTAGATATAAAATCCTAGGGCCGGTCGCGGGCAACCCCGATGCAGGCCAATAGCTCTCGCGTTGGGTGGGGGTGATCCAACTACGCCGCGGCGCAAGCGGACAGAGGCCGCTAACCAGGAGTACTCAGTCCGCCACGGCTCTCGCCGGCACGCAGAAGCCAGGGCCCCCACGCTTCGCCACGACCCAGGCATTGTTCTCTCGGTTGAACGGCTCACGAAGCGCTACCACGAGATTTGCGCCTTGGATGGGATTGATCTGTATCTTCGAGAGGGTGAAGTTCTCTGTCTGCTCGGCCCAAACGGTGCTGGCAAGACAACGCTCGTGTCTGTTGCCGCGGGCTTGAGCTCTCCAGACGGCGGCTCGGTGACGATCCACGTAGACGGAGTCGCGGTGGATCCTCGTTCCGCGCGTCGACGGATCGGCTTGGCGCCGCAGAGTCCAAGCCTATATCCAACAGTATCGGTACTGGACAATCTGAATTATTTCGGACGCCTCGCAGGTCTGCACGGCCGCGACCTGAGGCGCAGAGTCGATGAAATCGCAGCACTCTTGAGTTTGCGATCGCTGCTAGAGCGATCCCCCGGCACCCTTTCGGGGGGCGAGCGTCAGCGGGTAAGCACCGCGATCGCGGTCCTTCATCACCCGAAGCTGCTCTTGTTGGACGAGCCGACCGCAGGCATCGACGTCGAGTATCGAGGCGAGATATTGAGCATGGTCAAGACTCTCGCGGGTGAAGGCATCGCGATTTGCTACCTCACACATCGACTCTCAGAGGTCGAAACGCTCAATGCGTCCGTCGCGATCCTGGAGAAAGGACACATACTGGCCCACGGGCCTCTATCGGGCCTAGTCGAGGCGCATGGCGACAGTGTCATCGAGCTGACGTTTGCCCCGGGGGCAGGACCAACGACAGTCGCTGGCAACGCGGTGGATGCCGAGGGCCAAGTGCGAGTGACGGCACCCGATCCTGAAGTCGCGCTTCAGCGTGTGTTGGCGGAGCTGGCGGCGTCGGCACCGAACCTGAGGACAGTCGAGATGATCCGGCCTAGTCTCGAGAGCGTGTATCTCAACCTCGTCGGCCGACGCTACGGAAATCCAGCGTGAACTGGCTTCGGGACATACTCGCGGTGGTGCAACATGAGCTCCGCTTGGTGCGAACGGACCCCTTTCCAGCCGTCGTGCTGATCGCGATGCCATTGGTCGTCACGGCATTCATTACGCCTGCGTACGATCTGGTTTTCGCCCACCTCACGATGGGTAAAGTACGTGGTGCGACGCAGTCCGTCCCCGGCATGAGTGTGACGTTTGCGTTCTTCGTCGTGGCTTTCGTCGGCTTCTCGCTGTTCCGAGAGCATGGCTGGGGGACATGGCAGCGGCTACGTGCCTCGCCGGTGCATCCGCTGGCCCTACTGGTTGGCAAGGTCAGTCTGCCATTCGCTCTAGCAGTGACTCAACAGGTAGTGCTCCTTACGTTCGGGATCGCACTGTTCGGCCTCAGGGTGCGAGGCACGCCGATAGCCCTGGGAGCCGTCATCGCTGCATTCAGCCTTTGTCTGGTGACTCTTGGAATGGCCCTCAGTGCGTTCGCGAGCACGATTCATCAGGTCAACGCGACTGCGAATCTCGGGGCCATGGTCTGCGCGGGCCTTGGAGGAGGGTTTACGCCCGTCTTCACGCTACCTGCGTGGGCGCGCCTGTTGGCACCGTTCGTACCCAGCTACTGGGCTCTGCGGGGATATCGCGCAGTGATCCTCAACTCGGGGGTGGTCACGGTGGTCGTCGCGAGCGGGGTGCTTTTGATTTTCGCGGCGGTATTCGCTGGGATGTTTGCTATGCGCTTTGCGTTTGATGAGAAGAAGGCGACGTGGACATAAAGTGCGACACGAGGCTCGCGTCCCCCTGCGCCTGAGAACCCGTGGAACGCGTCTCACGAGCAGACCGAGATTCGAGCCGTTGCTTCTGCGCAGCCGGCGAGGCCTCGTCGCCACCGGAGAACGCGTGTTGCCGTACGTACCAGAGCAGGTGCGCCGTGCCGGGCTGGCTCGGCTGCTGAGCTACGCTCCTGCGATTTGGGGCTGGTCTAGTGAGAGCGAAAGACGACACTATGCCCGGCTCTCATATCGGCAAGCCTTTCCAGGCGAGGATTGCGACGCGTTCATGTCCGATCTGATCGCAGCCAAAGCAGATGGGCTGGCCACCAGCATTGCCTATCTCACGCAGAGAAGCTCACAGCGACGAGCCAGTGTCACGGTAAGCGCACCAACTCTTCCCATCACCGACGGTGCACCCTGCGTAATGGCCTATCTGCACTACTCGATCGACCCAGTCGTCCAACTGGCGCTCCTATCGGCCAATCCGACGCGTGACTTTCGTTGGGCAGTTTTTCCGGTTCAGCCCAGCGAAGAGCTTCGTTGGGAGGACGAGCGCGCGTTGCTGCTTGCTAGGGCTGAGGTCGAGCCCAACGTCGCCTCCCGATTCCTGTCGGTCACCGATGCAAGCTGGCTGCTCGGGGCTGTGCGTCACATAAGGGCCGGCGGTAGCCTGCTCATTGCAGTGGACGCGCCGTTGGACTCCGGCCGGGCACGACGCGAGTCGTTGGAGGTCGGAGTGACGACCATGCCGGTCTCCGCCGCGATAGACGTCCTCACAAGAGGCTGCGGGGTCCGGTTGATGTTTGTTTGGCCACATCAAGTGCGGTCGCATAGATGGATCGTGAGGTATACCGAGTGCGCTGATGTGTCCGAGCTCGCCGCAACCGCAAGCCGGTGGATTGACGCCCATCAGACACACTGGGCAGGATGGCCATATATCACCTGGCGCCACAAGCCCAGCGATATGCGGCGACTCGTGGCGACGGGATAACGCGATGGGACCACGAACAGACCTCGAGCGGGCCATAGCACAGCGTCTGAGCGAGGGATTGAGTTATCAGATCGATGTCGGCGAGATCGACTGCGACGCGTCGTTCTTCGATCCCACTGGGTACACATTCGGCGGCTACACGCTCGACTCTTTGGACATCGTCGAGATGCTTGTTACTCTTGAAGTGGATCTGGGTGTACCGATCGTCACACAGTCCGACGTCACGCAGTTCAGCTCGATCGCAAAGCTAGGCGCACTCATCACCCGGACAGTTGAGCCGGAGGTGCGCTCATCATTTGAGGCCACATGGGCAAAGCAGGCGCACTAGTTGCGACCGACACCGTTAGGGAGTTTTGGGAGCGTGAGCATCGGCGGCTGACTCGTCATGCAGAGCTCGGGGACTACCGCGAGCTGGAGCCGACGAAGTGGGCGTCTCTCCTCCGTCTAGGTGAAAGGATCTTGACCTACACCGCGGCGTGGGGCCATCCAGTCCAGGAGAGCTTGGAGCTCGGCTGTGGGACGGCGACTCTATCGATACAGCTGGGACTCAGCGGCGTGGTGGCGACGGCTATCGACCGGGAGCCTGCGGCGATTCGGCTCGCCAGCGAGATTGCATCGAGCGTCGGTGCCGGCGATGTGATGAAATGGCGCGAAGAAGATTTCCTGCTGAGCGAGCCGTGGGCATGTCAAGCCGACCTTGTTTTCAGTGGCGGAGTGCTCGAGCACTACAGTCCTTCCCAGCTGACTCAAGCGTATCGCCGTCACCGTGCCGCGACACGTCGATGGATCCTGATCGGTATGCCTAACTACGACAGCGCAGTGTTTGTCGCATTTCTCAGATGGGCTCGACGAACCGGAAATCTCTATCGCGAGGAGCACCTCGATATAGATGTTGAGGCGTTGGCGGCTGAGCACGGAGATCGAGTGCATTGGTCAGACGGTTGTCACGTAGTGCTTGGCAGAGCACGTTACGTCGACAGCGCAGACCAGAGATTGGCCAGGCACTACCGCATGATCGAACGACGACTGATGTCATTGGGCGGGGCGAGAGGGTTTCCGTTCCGCGACTTCACTTGTGACGATGTCGAGCTTCTCGTCGCGCTCGAGAATCAAGTCGGCGAGAGACAGCGGCTGGCTGAGGGCTTCATGCGCTGGTGGCTGATCGAGCGCATGGCGTAGGAAGGAGGGTAACGGCGTGGACTCGACCAAGGCCAAAACCGATCGCCGCCAGCACGGCGCGTCCAGTTCTGTGCGAATTGTGGTAACAGAAGTGGTGAGAAGCTGTGATTGAGCCCGCAGAGGCGGCCAGCTGGGAGCAGTTGCCCGTCGGGCCTCGTGATACTGCGGCGAAGCAGACGCTGCGTCTCCTGCGCGACTCTTGGCGCTATATGGGCGAGCTCAGACAGGCGCACGGAGACGTCTTCACGTTGCGGCCGCTCCACTCGCCACCTCTCGTTGTGGTGTCCGATCCGCGTCTGGCCCGGGAGGTCTTCAGTGGGCCCTGCACTCTTCGGGCCGGGGTTGCGAATCGCATCCTGGAGCCCGCTTCCGGGGAACACGCGGTGCTGTTCCTGGACGGCGAGGAGCATCTCGACCGCCGGCGGCTGCTGTTGCGCGCGTTTCGGCGCGCTCAGCTAGATGCCTATGCTCCGGTGATCGAGGATCTCGTACGGCGCGAGCTCGACACGTGGCCACTCGAGACGCCAATAGCGTTGCACCCGCGTTTCAGGAGCGTCTCAGCCGACATCATGCTTGGAGTGGTGTTTGGTGGCCGCGAGGACACCTGGTGCGACGCTCTGAAGAAGGATCTGCTCAATATTCAGTTTCAGGCCTCGCGTCAGAGATCGCGGGTAGTGCTCAACGACATCGTGCGCAGTGCGCGCACGGCTGGAGTCGAGTCGACACCGGGCGTGATCGGTCTGCTTATCGCCGCCAAGAACGCCGGAGGCAAGCCGTTTACGGATGAGGAGGTCGTCGACGAGTTGCTCGCTTTGCTGGTCGCCGGCGAGGAGACGACTGCTGGCACGCTCGCATGGGCTGTCGAGCGGCTCAGTCGGAATCCAGGCATCCAGCAACGGCTGCGGAACGAGCTGGATGGGCAAGGATCCACGGAGTACCTGGACGCGGTCGTCGCGGAGGTTCTTCGTGTCAGACCGGTGCTGCAGTGGTCCGTCCGGTATCTCGATGCGCCGCTGCAGCTCGACCGTTGGATCCTTCCCGAGGGCGTCGTCGTGGCGGTGTCCATCTACCTGTTGCACATGCGCGCGGACCTGTACGCAGACCCTGAGCGGTTCGATCCGGATCGCTTCCTCGCGGGTCGCCAGGACAGCCTGCACATGGGGATGCCATTCGGTGGCGGTGTGCGACGATGTTTGGGCGCGGGGCTCGCGATGCTCGAGATCACGACGGTCCTGCGACAGGTGGTCAGGCGCTTCGCGCTTCTGCCGCCCGCTGACTGCGATGCAGACGAGGACTGGCGCAGGCGCGGCATAACATTCGTACCGGCCAAGGAGGCGACGGTGCGTCTGTTGCCGTGCTCGCAACATGGCAGTAACTGAACCCGTGTTGCCACTCACTGGGTCGAGGTGGTGACGCGCATACCGATATTCGAGCGCCAAATAATGTCTCGGCATCGATAACGCTGCACCTTCCCGCTGGGTGTCATAGGAAACGTCCCGGTCGGCAGAAAGACGAATTCATCAACGGGAAGACCCGCCGTCTCCATA
Source organism: uncultured Solirubrobacterales bacterium (assembly GCA_963785435.1). GTDB lineage: Bacteria > Actinomycetota > Thermoleophilia > Solirubrobacterales > Solirubrobacteraceae > Palsa-744. The sequence goes on along the minus strand of CAWAVE010000002.1, from coordinate 117,577 downwards.
GATACGCGTCTTAGACGTGCCGCCAGCTCACGCGTATCCACCTGGCTATCGATGATCTCGGCGACGAGGCTGACGCGCCGGCGCCCCTGTCCGGGCTCTTGGACGAGTGCGCAACTGCCATCCCTGATGCCGCACGCCGCACTCAAACTGGCCTCGAGCTCGTGGACGAAGATGTTGCGTCCGTTGACGATCACCACGTCATCGCTTCGCGCAGAGATATAAAGATTGCCGTCGTGGATGAACCCAAGGTCAGACGTGCGAAATGCTCCGTCGTGGAAGTGTGCTTGGGTTGCCTCGCTGTTGCTGAAGTATCCCGACGCGAGGCTGCTGGATTGGACGACTATCTCGCCGCTCGCAGAATCAATGGAGATCGTTGCGTTGGCAAGCGCCGTGCCGGCCGACACCAATCGCCTGCCACGAGGATTGCTGGCGTCCAGCTCGCGAACAGTGCCGAGCGCGAGCGCATCCGAATCGACATCGAGGAAGTCTGGGGCTCGATCTAGGTCGCCGACAGTGGCGGCAAGCGTCGCCTCCGCAAGGCCGTACGCGGTTGTGAACTTCTCTATCCCGACGCCCCTCGAGGCAAAGGCGCTAGCTGCCCGCTCCAGCACCGGCCATTCAACCATTTCAGCGCCTACCAGGCAAAGGCGGAGCTTGAGAGGGCGCCCAGACGATCTGACCCGCTCGACTCGCGCTGCCATGTCGAGCGCTGAAGGAGGGCCGGCAGTAACGGTCGCGCCGAACGCTGCGCAGTCGTCGAACCAACTCCGAGGTGATTGCAGGAATCGCTCAGGGGTGGATCCAACTGCGCGCATTCCCGCATACCATGCGAGGAAAGCGCCTCCAAAAATCCCCATGTCGTGCGACAGAGGCAACCACATGTAGCCGATGTCGTGGGTCGCATCGATGGAGAGACGCTCGGCCAGCGCGACCAGTTGTGCTTCGATCGCGGCTCCTGTCAATTGGGCGCCGCGTGGATCTCCGGTCGTTCCGGAGGAGAACTGTATGAAGATTACCTCCTCGAGTGCCGGCGGGTCGATGGCGGCCATGTCGGCGTTCTCGAGCAGGTTGTGATATCCGATCACCTCGACACCCAAGTCAGCGCCCGCGGGCATAAACGCCAGAAATCTCTCCTCCGCCAGGAGGCAGGCGGCGTCGAGATGCTCGCATAGCTTCGACAGCTGTGCCACATAAGCGGGAACGGTCATTCCCCTCGCAATGATCGGAAGGGAGGCGAATTTTGCCCCGGTGAACAAGACTCCCATCGCGGCTCGTGTCGTGCCCGGTCCGTTTGTCAGCACGCCGGCGACAACGCTTCCCGGCCCAACGCCTTTCTTGCGGAGCGCCGCGGCCGCACGCCGTGCGTCCGCAAGCAGATCTCCATAGGTACCACGTTGAAAGCGTCCGCCGTCCCACTCCCAGATCTCACGGCCGAGCGTGCTTGAGGCTGTCATTGCGTCCCATATGGTCATCTCGAATTGTCACCTTCTAAGTTTTACCGGATTGTGAAGATGCGGCGAGAATAGCGATGTAGTGAAGTGACAACGAATGTAAGCGAGTGCGACAGGAGCGAAGACGATGTCCATCACCATCGCCGCCACCACAACCGACGGCGTTCCCTACTCAGTGGCTGCGCGCGAGCTGCTGCGCAGCACGCTGCTCGACGCCGCCTGTCACCAGCTCAGTCGCAGCGCGTGGCCTGACGTCACAATGGCCGACATCGCACTCGCGGCGGGCGTCAGCCGCCAGACCCTCTACAAGCAGTTCGGCTCCCGAGAAGAGTTCGCTCAGCATCTCGTCATCCGCGAGACCGACCGCCTTCTGCTCGCTGTAGAAGAGGCCGTCAACGCGCGTCTCGATGCTCCCGGCGCCGCCCTCGCCGCGGGCTTGGACGTGTTCGTGCGGGCAGTCGCCGAGAACCCGCTCGTCCACTCGATCGTCCGGGGAGGAGGCGCCGCGGAGCTGGTCGCGTCGATCAGCATCCAAGACAAGCCGCTCGTTGAGCGTGCCGCGGAGCGTCTCACCGATGTCATCTTCAGAGGCTGGCCGCTCGTCGGCCGCGAGAACGCTGAGGATCTGAGCGAGTGCTTGATCCGTCTCGCGGTCAGCTACGCCTCGCTGCCGAAAGTCACCGCTGGCAAGAGCGCCGCGTCCGTTGCCAGGCTGCTCGGGCCTTACGTGGAACAGCTCGTCGCGACGGCAGCTGCGTAGCCGTCGCGGCCCCCCCCCTGTCAATTCACGGGCGCGGCGTCCGAGATCGATTGCCTCAAAGCCACGTCTGCGCTCGAACCGAGGACGGCGCTTCCATTCGCGTCCGCGTTCGAGCCATTGGCAGCTCCGCTGTTCTGCTCGCTGCTCATCTCGGCCCGCAGGAACTGCGCGACCGCCAGAGGCGTCGGGTGGTCGAAGCCCAGTGTCGTTGGGAGCTGCAGACCTGTTGCCTGGCATAGGTAGTTGTACAACTCGACTCCCGCAAGCGAATCGAAGCCCAAGTCCTTGAACGTTGCCTGCGGATCGATCGCCTCGGGCGAGTCGTGTCCCAGCACGGCCGCTGCAACACTGCGCACAGCCTCCAGCACGACCGCGTCCCGCTCTGGCTCCGGAGTACGAGCGACGCGCAGCGCCAGCGAACCCCTGCTGGTCCGCTCGCGTCGGATGGGGGCCCGTACAAGCATTTGCAGCAGCGGTGGCAGCAGCCCGGCACGCGCGTGCGCGCGCAGTGCCGCGAAATTCAAATGCACCGGCACCAGAAACGGTTCATCGATAGCGCACGCGGCGTCGAACAGCTCGAGCCCCTCGCCAGGTGTGAGCGCGGCGATGCCCAACCGGCTGAACCGGGCACGGTCGGTCTCGTTGAGGCCACCCATCCCAATGCCCTGCTCCTGCAACCACAGCCCCCACGCGAGCGAGTGTGCTGTGAGCCCCTGGGCATGGCGCCGCTGAGCGAGCGCATCCAGGAACGCGTTTGCGGCTACGTAGTTACCCTGGCCGGGTGTTCCCAGGGTTGCGGCGCCCGATGAGAACAGCACGAACTGCGAGAGTTCGAGGTGCCTGGTCAGCTCGTGCAGATGGAGCGCGCCGTCGACCTTAGGCCGCATCACCGCATCGACCTGCTCGGCGTCGAGTGTTTCGATCACCCCGTCGTCGAGGACTCCTGCCGCGTGGATCACAGCTGTCAGGGGACGCTCGCTCGGGATCGAGGCGATGAGCTCATCCAACTGCGTCCTGTCTGCGACGTTGCAGGCGGCGATCTGCGCATCGCAGCCAAGCTTTGCCAGATCTGCCTGAAGGCTTTTTGCGCTCTCTGTCTCCGGGCCACTGCGACTGGCCAGTAGCAGGTGGCGGGCGCCGTGCTTGCTGGCGAGATGGTGTGCTACCAAGGTCCCCAAAGCGCCGGTTCCGCCGGTGATGAGAACGGTGCCGCTCGGATCTGGCGTGTCGGGAATGGTCAATACGACCTTGCCCACATTGTGCCCCTCGCGGAGGTGACGAAAAGCCTGGACCCCGCGACGCACATCCCAGCTAGTAATCGGTGGATGGCACAGCGCGCCGGACTCGAACAGGGCGATGATCTCGCTGAGCATCTGCTGGATGCGTTCGGGTCCCGCCTCGCCCATGTCAAAGGCGCGGTAACGGACCTCGGGGTGAACGGCGGCGACCTGGTCGCGATCGCGGACATCGGTCTTGCCCATCTCGATGAAACGTCCACCCTGCGGCAGCACGTCCATCGAGCGGTCCACGAACTCGCCCGCAAGCGCGTTCAACACGACATCCACGCCACGACCCCCGGTCGCAGACAGGATTCTCTCCCGGAAGTCGAGATCGCGCGAGGACGCGAGGTGCTCCTCATCGATCCCTAGTTTCTTCAGGGCGCCCCACTTGACGGGGCTGGCGGTCGCGAATACCTCCGCACCGAGGTGGCGAGCGATCTGTACCGCCGCCATGCCAACGCCACCGGCGCCGGCATGGATGAGCACCGCGTCGCCCTTCTTCAGCCCTGCTAGATCGGCTAGTGCGTAGTAGGCGGTCAGGAACGCGATCGGCACCGCCGCGGCATCGGAGAACGACCAGCCAGCCGGTATCTCAACCACCACGCGACGATCGGCGACCGCGAGTGGGCCAAAGGCATTTGTAACCAAGCCCATCACGCTGTCCCCCACAGCCAGGTCACTGACATCTGGTCCAACCTCCACCACGACGCCTGCGCCCTCGCTGCCAATCTCGGCCTCGCCTGGATAGACGTCCAGTGCGATTAGAACATCTCGGAAGTTCAATCCGGCAGCCTTCACGGCGATTCGCACCTGTCCGCTGTCGAGTGGCTCGCTCACGTGGGGGTTGGGGATCAGCGCCAGGCCATCGAGTGTCCCTTTGCGCTCCGCGCCGAGATGCCATGTGCGCACATCGACGGGTAGCGCCAGGAGCCCCTGGCTCTCCACGCGTGCAAGCCGCGGCGCGTACACCGAGCCCCCGCGGACAGCCAACTGCGGCTCGCCGGCAGCCAACAGAGCAGCCCAGTCGAGCTCGCCGCCATCGCCATCGGGGTCGAGATCCACGAGCACGAAGCGACCCGGATGCTCGGACTGAGCGCTACGGACGAGACCCAGCACCGGCGCCATCGCCAAGTCGGGTATCTCGCCGTCGTGCACCGCCGCGGCGCCGTGCGTGACGAGGACCAGTCGTACGTTGATGAGTCGCTCCTGCGCGAGCCACGCTTGCAGGAGAGCGAGCGTTTGCTTCACCGCGTCCCGTGCGCCGCGGGCCGCGTCCTCATCCTTCGCTCCAGTCACGGCGCTCGTGAGCACGACGTCCGGTACGGGCGCGCCCGCGTCGAGTGCCTCCACGAGTGCCGGAAGGTTCACATAGCGATCCTCGATGCCGGCTACATCCAGTCCGCCGAGTAGCGTGTGATGATGCGATCCCGCGTCACGTCCAGACAGTCGGCGCGTGACCCAGTTGACTCTGAACAACGACTCATGGCTCGTACCCCGGCCGCCCTGGAGCCGGCTCACATCGATCGAGCGCGTCACCAGCGATTCGATGCTCATCACCTCCGCGCCAGCGGCATCAACGGCCGCGAGGCTTAGAGCGCCCTCGCCGGCGGACGTCAGCCGGACCCGCAGCGAGGCTGCGCCGCCACGCCGCAGACGCACGCCTCGGACTGTGAAGGGAACCACGAGCGCTCCCACCTCGTTGGCGACGACAGTCTGAAGCGCCATGTGCAGCGCGGCGTCCAACAGTGCCGGATGGGCGCCATAGCTACCGGCCTCACGGGCCTGCTCCTTGTCGAGGACGAGTTCGCCAAAGCCCTCCTCACCTCGCTGCCATACAGCCCGCAATCCCTGAAACGCGGGTCCATATTCGTAGCCCACCTCGGAAAGACGGTCATAGAGGAACTCGATCTCAACCGGCGCGGCGCCGTTTGGCGGCCACGTCTCGCTGGAGAGCTGCTCGAGCGCGGAATCGGTCGCCTCGGCAGTCGGAGCGAGGATGCCGCTCGCGTGACGCGTCCACGGTACTTCATCGCCCTCGGCCACAGCCTGCGGGCGCGAGTAGATCACCACCTGACGGTGCTCTCGCTCGTCTGGTTCCGTAACTGCGACCTGAATCTGCATGGTCCGATCCTCGGTCAGGATCAGCGGTGACTCGAACGTGAGCTCCTCCACCACGCCAGCACCAACCCGCTGCCCAGCGGCAAGTGCCAACTCGATGAACCCCGTGCCTGGGAAGAGCACGAAGCCCATCACAGCGTGGTCCGCAAGCCAGCGCTGATCTTGTAGCGAGACGCTTCCCGTAAAAAGCCAGCCCTGATCCCCTGCGAGGCGAACTGTCGCAGCGAGCAGGGGATGCTCAGCCGAAGCTTGACCGAGTGAGCTCGCGTCGCTGACGCCACCGGTGTCCTCGAGCCAATACCGCTGGCGCTGAAAGGCGTACGGCGGGAGCTCCAGCCTGCGCGCGCCACTGTCGGCGAACCAGGCTTGCCAGTCGACCTCGACGCCATGAGTATGCGCAGCGGCCATAAAACCGAGGAAGGTCTCGGGCTCTGAGCGATGAGCACGCATCGTGGAAGCGATCAACCTGTGTTGCTGTGCTTCCTGACCCAAGCACTGGCGAACCATCGCCGAGAGAGCGCTGTCGGGGCCGAGCTCGAGGAAGCGCGTCACTCCGGCGCGCTCCAGCGCCGCGACGCCGTCCGCGAAGCGGACCGCCTCGCGTGCATGGGTAACCCAGTAGGCGGGGCTCGCGAGCTCCTCGCCCGCCAGCTCTCCAGACACATTCGAGAAGATCGGGATCCGCGGATACTCGAAGCTCAGGCTCTCGGCGATCCGAGAGAACTCATCGAGCATCGGCTCGATGAGGGGTGAGTGAAACGCGTGGCTGACACGCAGTCGCGTCACGCTGCGCCCGTGTCCCTTCCAAGCACGCTCGAGCTGTTCGACTGCCGCCTCCTTGCCTGAGACGACTGTGGCACGAGGGCCGTTGACGCCCGCGATCGCTATCTCGCCCTCAACGCCCCGTAGGGTCGCCGCGGTCTCCTCGCTGGACGCTTCGATGGCGAGCATCGCGCCGCCCTCCGGGAGTGCCCCCATCAGCCGTCCCCGCGCCGCCACCAGAGTGCAGATATCAGGCAATGAGAACACCTGCGCGATGTAGGCCGCCGTGAGCTCCCCAATCGAGTGACCAATCAGTACATCCGGCTTGCACCCAAACGACTCCAGTAGCCGAAAGAGCGCCGCCCCGAGCGCGAAAAGAGCGGGCTGGGCATAGTCGGTCGCATCCAGCAACATCGCCGCGGGAGTACCCTCCCCAGCGAACATGACCTCCTTCAGCGACTGTCCAAGATGCTTGTCGAGCTCGGCACACACCGCGTCAAGCTCCTCCGCGAACACGGGAAAGGCGCGATAGAGGCCTCGGCCCATCCCTGGCTGTTGGGAACCCTGGCCTGTGAACAAAAATGCTGTCTTGCCCGCAGCGGCCGTACCGCGCACGACGCCCGCCGTCGGCTGAGTACCTTGCAGGCACTCCAGTCCGCTCAATAGCGCATCGCGATCGGAGCCAAGGACCGCTGCGCGCCGCTCACAATGCCCGCGCATCGTTGCCAGCGTGTACGCCACATCAGCCAGAGTAAAGTCTGGATTGTCCTGGAGGTGTGAGTGGAGCCGCTGAGCCTGTGCCTCCAACCCCTCATCGCTCTTGGCCGAGAGGAGAAAGGGATAAGCGTTGAGTCTGTTCGACGCCCCATCCACTGAGCGAACGTCCTCGGATCTCGGCTCGGGCGCCTGGGGAGGCTCGCCCAAGATGACATGTGCATTGGTGCCGCTGATGCCGAAGGAGGAGACCCCCGCATAACGCGGACGCTCACCGCCAAGCCACGGCTCTGGCTCAGTCAGCAACCGCACCTCGCCAGCTGACCAATCCACGTGTGGCGTGGGCTGATCCACATGCAGGGTGCGCGGAAGCAGGCCGTGACGCATCGCCATCACCATCTTGACGACGCCTCCCACTCCCGCCGCTGCGACCGTATGGCCGATGTTCGACTTCAGGGACCCCAGCCGCAGCGGACCATTCCGGCGTTCTTGTCCGTACGTGGCGAGCAGCGCCTGGGCCTCGATCGGATCTCCGAGCATGGTCCCCGTGCCGTGCCCCTCGACCGCGTCCACGTCACCGGGCGACAGGCCGGCACTGCCAAGGGCCTGACGGATGACCTCTTCCTGAGACGAACCGCTAGGTGCGCTCAGCCCCTCGCTCGCTCCATCCTGGTTGGTTGCCGAGCCATGAATCAGCGCCAAGACCCGATGGTCGTTGTGACGCGCGTCCGATAGACGCTCGAGGACTAGAAGTCCCATGCCCTCCCCCCAACCAACGCCATCCGCGCTCGCCGCAAAGGACTTGCAGCGCCCATCCGGCGACGCAGCTCGGTGGCGGGAGAAGGCGATGAACAGGGCGGGCGTCACGAGCACGCTGACCCCGCCTGCCAGTGCCAAGGGGCACTCTTCCTCGCGCAGCGCCTGACATGCCAGATGCAGCGCCACCAGCGATGAGGAGCAGGCGGTGTCGATCGACAGTGCGGGACCCTCGAAGCCGAAGGTGTAGGCGATGCGTCCCGAGGCCACGCTGGTGGTGCTTCCGGTCAGCAGGTGACCCTCCAACTCCGCCGGTACGTTCAGGTACATCCCATAGCCCGAGGAGGTGATCCCCGCAAACACTCCAGTACGGCTCCCACGCAGTGTCTCGGGGTCGATGCCGGCGTGCTCAAACGCCTCCCACGCCCCTTCGAGCAGAAGCCGCTGTTGGGGATCCATCGCGCGGGCCTCACGTGGGCTGATGGAGAAGAAGCCGGCGTCGAACTCGGCTACATCGTGTATGAAGCCCCCGTGGCGCGTGTAGCAGGTACGCGGATGATCCGGATCGGGGTCAAAGAGACGCTCAAGCTGCCAGTCGCGGTCGGCGGGAAACTCGGACACTGCATCAGTGCCTCGAGCAACCAGCTCCCACAAGTCTTGAGGCGATCGAACGCCACCTGGATAGCGACAGCTCATACCCACGATCGCGATCGGCTCCGGCTTGCTGTCATTGGCCATCAGGTCGTAATCCCCTTGTGTCGGTTGGAATGTCCTGATTGCACCGATCTCGGCCTTCAGATCTCTGAGGAGCCCGCCCTCGTGAGCCCGCCCTCGTCGATGTCTGGCGTCGAGAGTGCACTGTCGGATGGTTGTCCCCGCAGCGCGCAAAGTCCAGCCGAGCTACAGGTCCAGCCGAGCTACAGGAGAAGATGGACCTGACCGTGCTCGTCGAGGTAGTACCTCGAGAGTTCGTCTCCGATCGTCACCACGTCGCAAAGGGCCGCATGATCGGCGACATTCACGCCGAAGCCCACGGGTTCATCCGAGTTCCGCGGCAAGCCCTTTGCGCATCGCTCCCCGCAGCCGCCATCGTCCACGCCGGCTGGATCGGTTGCGCACTTGGACGAGCCAGGCTTGGATGAGCGATTCAGCGTCATATGCGTGCGCGATCTCGATGATGCAGGAGCCCGAGACGTGGTCGCCACCAGGTCCACCGACCCAGCAGAATCATCAAACTGGGCAACAGTAGGGCGCGAACCACCGTCACATCGATAATGACTGCGACTACGATTCCAAAGCCCAGTTCTTTTACGAAGATCATTTTTGCCGTTATTAGAGCACCCACCGCGACACACAAGAGAACCGCGGCAGAGCTGATAACCGGCCCCGTCCGCGCCAGACCCTCCACGACCGCCTCGATGGTGGGTAAGCCGGCGTCCCGCCCTTCCCGCATTCGGGTCAGCATGAATACTCCGTAGTCAGTGAGGATTCCGAAGGCACCGGCGCCAAGCAGAACAGGTTGGGTCACAAGAAGCGCCCCGAGGCTTCCATAGTCGAGCAAGCCCGTGAGCCGGCCATCTTGAAAGATCAGCACAACTAGGCCGAGAGCGCTCGCGAACGAAAGTATGTTCACAGCTACCGCCACCAATGGCAGGAACATCGATCCGGTAGCCGCAAACAGAAGTACCAGCGTTAGGACGATGAGTACCACGGCCGCGAGGGGTGCGTCTTTCTGCAGTGTGGACCTCGTGTCGAGATAGCCAGCCGTCGTACCTGTGACGGCGAGATGGAACGGCAACGCCCGGATGTCACGGACAAGTCGCTGAGAGGCGGCCGAGAAAGGGGATGCTCTCGTCTTGATGTTGAACGCCCACAAGCTGCCGCGTATGTGTCTGGCGATGCCCGCCGCGACGTTCGGCAGCCTTTCCAGTGCCGGCGCCACGACGTTAGTGATGGTGCGGTCCCTTCCCTTCGCCGCCACGACAACTTCATCCAGCAGGGGTGCCGTGAATTCGCTTCGTATGCGGTCTTCGAAGCTGCGCGCGCCCGCACCCGCCGGCAGCGAACTGGCTGCAAACCCTGTGAGCCGGGTACCGAGCGCGGGCGCGCTCAGCACCACGAGGATGGAGACGGCGAGAATTGCTGACAAATATGGACGTGCCACCACGCGGCGGGCAGTGCGCTTCCAGACTCCTTGCCGCGTAAGGGCAAACTGTGGCGATGAGATCATGAGGGTGTCGATACGGCTGCCCAGAAGTGACAGAGCGGCTGGCAGAACGAGAAGCGACACGAGACCGACGACGATCGCGGTGACCATGCCTGCGATCGCTAGTGAGCGGGCAAACGCGACCGGAAAGACCAGTGGTGACGCGAAAGCGACAGCGACGGTCGCCGAGCTTATGGCCACTGTCCGGCCGGCTGACAGGATCGTGGAGAATGCTGCCTGGCGCGAGGAATCGCTCCGCAGCATCTCCTCACGGTATCGCGAGATTAGCAACAGGCTGTAGTCGAGAGAAAGCCCAGCGGTCAAGCCGACTACGAGATTGAGCGACAGGATCGAAATCGGCTGTATCGCGTTGACTGCGGCGAGAACGAGAAGTGTAAAGCTCAGCGCTGTGAAGGTGGCTAGGGCAGGAAGCAGTGCAGCAATCACGCTCCGGAAAATAACCAGAGCGAGCAGTAGAAGCACTGGAAATGCGAGCGTCTCAGCAGTGACCACGTCGGCCTTTGTCCGGTCGGTGAGTTCTTGCTGGAAGAGTGCACGACCACCTACGTGTACTCCGGGAAACGGCCGGAACTCGCGGGCAAGTGAGATCGCGGTCGGCCCGGGTGCTACTCCGCGATGGAAATAGCCAGCGACAAGGGACGCCTTGTGATTTCGCGAGTAGTAAACTTGCGGTACGAGTGTAGCCACTTTCTGCACCGTGGCTAGCACACTTGGTGCGTGAATGCTGGCCTGGGGCAAGATCACAGCGAAGTTCGGGAAGGCGACCCGACCAAGCGCAGTTTGAAATGTCCGTGCGGCGGTGTAGCTCTGAGTTCCTTGACTCAGGAATTCGTTGCCGTTGCCGGAGAGGTGGTCCGGGGTGTGTAGGCCGACAACGGCCGCGGCCACTGCCAAGATACCGAGAGTCGCGAGAGTCCTGCGCGGCCGGCGCGCGACGATCAGAAGATGATGCACGGCGGCTTAGTGTCGGGCACCCAGAGGTCGACGGCCGATCACGGAGCGAAGGCGGCGTCGCGGTGACCGGCGCACAGGATCGGGCTTGTGCTCGCCATGCGCGCGTGGTCCTTGGCGTTGACGGCTCTGGCTAGGGCCATTCGACTCGAGCCCCAGCCTTTGCCGTCATCACCGTTACCTCAGTAGGCCTCCTGTGCCTAGTTGGTGTGCCATTTCTTACCCGAAGAGAGTTTGGTCTTTCCTTCGGCTTCCAAGATTGCTGCGAAGGTTCCTGGAGGCCCGCTCTCTTTCAGGGCGCTTCCGGAGGGTTTGCTCACGATCCGGTGTTCCACCGCTTCCACTTCCGCTTCGGGCAATTCGCTGGTCTGCGAGCCCTTCAGTGACCAACTCCCGTTGAGTTGGGAGTGATTGCAGCCCGAGACGGACGACGTATCAAACGCTTCTCCCGAAGCAGGCGTCGACTTGATTGCCAATTTTTCTTTGAAGATGACCAGTTCGGTTTTGGCGTGAGAGACGATCGGTTCGGCGATTTTGCATCCGGCATCGTTCAGGACTTTGCATTCTTTCGTAGACATCGTGCTTTTGCTTTTGCCTTCGAATTCGAATTCGTCTACTGAAGTAGTTTTTTTGCATTCGGTTCTAAACCCTTCGGCTTCCATAAAACTGGAGCCGACCGAAGTCCCTTCGGCGGCGACGACTTCGCCTTTCGCGATGGCTTTGCCTTCGATGATGAATGAGTGTGCCGACGCTGATGTTGCGTAGGCTACGGATACGACAAATGCGAGCAACAAGGTGGGCAGAAACGGCCGTACTCGCCCCATAACTTGACCTCCATTCGCTTCGACAAAAGTCGAGGCATTTGTTATTCGTTGCTGGACCCTGCGTTGATGAAGTCTGATGGAGAAATACGCTAGTGGTAGGCGAACTCGTTGTCCATTCAGCGCACAGCCTTGGTTCAGTAACACAGGTGCCCGTTCGCTCGCTCTCCCTTCCCGCCGCAACTCCACTCGCCCTCGCGAGCGCATCTGGACTCCGGTGTTGAAGCCCGTTTCGACGGCTGAACAGAGCGCCGTTCCGCAGCTCTCGTCGATGCGACGACGGGCGCTACGCCTGGTTCGTCCGTTCACCTCGCCATTGCTGCCCGACGACTATCTCGAGCTGCTCAACCGCTGTGGTCCACGCGCTCGCCGTTTTTGTGCAAACGGCTGCGCCCGGGGGCGATCGTACGTCTGGGCGGCGTGGAAGGGACGTTCACGTTGCCCGATCCGACGCCTCGGCGGCTGCTGTTCGTCAGCACCGGCAGCGGGATCACCCCAATCATGAGCATGTTGCGCAGCCTTGCCGGCCGCGATCGGATCGAGGACATCGTGCATGAGCACAGCGTGCGCAGCGTCGAGCAGGTGATTTTCGCGCGCGAGCTGCACGAGCTCGACGCCCGCCATCCCGGCTATGAACTGCACGAGTGGATCTCAGGCGAGATGGGTCGTGTGAGCGCGGACCGCCTCGATGAGCTGTGCGAGAACTGGCGCGAGCGCGAGACGTTCGTGTGCGGCCCGACGGGCCTGCTCAAGGCGATGCGCGAGCGCTTCGAGCGCGACGGCGATCCGGCCCGGCTGCACGTTGAGCGCTTCCGGCCAGACGCCCACGTCGGCGACGGCGCACGCGGTGCGGGCGGCGCGATCCGCTTCTGTCGCAGCGGCGTCGACGCGGTCAGCGACGGCGAGCAGGCGGGGGCGACCATGCCTTACGGCTGTCGCATGGGCATCTGCCACAGCTGCGTCGGGCGGTTGCTGGCGCGCTGGCTGCGTGACCTACGAATGGGCCGCGTGCGCGGGGAGGCCGGAGAGCTGCTGCGACCTGCATCAACGCCCCCGAGGGCGCCGTCGAGATCGAGCTGTGATCTCTTTTTCCTTTTCCTTCATCTCTCTCATGCACACCAAGGAGCTGAAATAGCCATGACTACCCCATCCCAGACGGAGGCCCAAACGACGAGCACCAGTGTGGGTTTCGAGGAGCCCGAGAGTCCTCTGGCCCATCTCTCGGACGAGCAGATCGAGGAGCTAAGCCGGGAGTTCCACACCATCCACGACGAGGTGTTTGCAGATCTGGGCGAGCGTGACGCGCGGTATATCCGCGGCACGATCAGGCTGCACCGCCAGCTCGTGCTTGCTGCTCGCGCGCTATTGCTGGGCTCGCGCTACAAGCCGCTTTGGCTGATCGGGGCAGCGACGCTGTCGGTCACGAAGATCCTCGAGAACATGGAGATCGGCCACAACGTGATGCACGGCCAGTGGGACTGGATGAACGACCCAGACATCAACTCCCAGAGCTGGGATTGGGACACCGTCTCGCCGGCAGACGCCTGGCGCCACTCGCACAACTACGAGCACCACACGTTCAGCAACGTTCGTGGCAAGGACCGCGACCTGGGGTACGAGATCATGCGCATCGACCCACACCAGAAATGGCAGCCCATCTACCTGCTGCAGCCTCTCTACAACCTGCTGTTGATGGGATTCTTCGAGTGGGGAGTGGCCCTGCACGACATCAACTTCGACGCGGTCCGCTCCGGCGAGAAGCCGATGCCCAAGGTCAAGTCCGAGCTAAAGGCGATCGGCGTGAAGGCGCGCCGGCAGATCGTCAAGGACTACATAGCCTTCCCGGCGCTGTCCGCGGCGATCTTCGGCAGGCGCGGCTTCAGAGCTACACTGGCGGCGAACTTGACGGCGAACATCGCGCGCAATGTGTGGGCGCACTCGATCATCTTCTGCGGGCACTTCCCCGACCAGACGTACACGTTCAGCGAGGACGAGGTCGCTGGAGAGACGCAGGGCCGTTGGTACGTGCGCCAGCTACTCGGCGCGGCCAACATCGAAGGCAGCGCGCTGTTCCACTTTATGGCGGGCAATCTGAGCTTCCAGGTTGAGCACCACCTCTACCCGGACATGCCCTCCAGCCGCTACGCGGAGATCGCGCCGCGTGTGCGCGACGTCTGCCATCGCTACGGACTGCCCTACAACACCGGCCCGCTGCACCGCCAGCTCGGCAGCGTGCATCGCACGATCGTGCGCTTGGCATTCCCTGGCGGGCAGCCTCGGCCCAAGCCCGCGCTGCGCTCCTAGACTTCGGTCGATCTGTGCGATTCACGCGGTGGGGGTGAGTCCGTCGATACGCGCGACGATCACTCACTGCGGCAACGGTAAAGCTCTAGTGCCCTGATCAGGCGATCGCGCGTCTCGTCGGGCGAGACGATCTCATCAACAAATCCTTCTGTTGCTGCGATCTCCGCTGCGAGCATTGTTGATGCGTAGCGCTCCGCAAACTCACTAGCGTCGGCGCCAGCGGCAAGCTCACGGTGATTGATGATCGCAACCGCTTGTCGGGCGCCCATGATGCCGATCTGCGCATCAGGCCAGGCCAAGGTGAGGTCCGCTCCGAGGTCACCTGAGTTCATCACGATATGAGCGCCTCCGTAGGCTTGACGGAGCGTCAGAGTTAGTCGAGGCGTGGTTGCGCGTGCGAAGGCGCGCAGCAGAGCGGCGCCGTAGCGGATCACTCCCGCTCGCTCCTGGGTTGCGCCTGGCAGGAAGCCGGGCGTGTCGACCAAGACCACAAGAGGCACGCCGAGGCGGTTGCAGAGATCGACGAACCATGCTCCCTTCTCGGATGCCATGCTGTTGATCGTGCCGCCGAGATAGCGGGGCTGGTTGGCGATCACGCCAACCGGTCGGCCACCAAGTCGGGCCAACGTAGTAACCATGTTGCGGGCCCATCGAGACGAAAGCTCCACGTGCCGCCCCCCATCTACGAGACTCACAATCACGTTGCGTACGTCGTATGCCCGCCGTGTGCTGGCTGGCACGTGATCGGCTGGGCTCCCCGGCGGAGGGTCAACGGCAGGGACGATGGGCAGCGGCCCGCGTAGACGCGATGGCACGTAATCCAGTAGCTCGCGGACCTGCTCGACAGCTGAGTGCTCGTCTTCACCGAAGAGATGGGTAACGCCGTTGGACGCATGCACTTGCGGCCCACCTAGCTCCTCTGAGCTGACCCGTTCGCGAGTGATCTGCTCGACAACCTTTGGGCCGGTAAGGAATAGCCGGGCATCAGGACCGCTCATCACAACGAAGTCGCCAAGAGCCGGTGAGTATGCAGCCCCGCCGGCGCAGGCGCCTCGAACCAGGGTTATCTGCGCGACACCGGCGAGCGCCTGCTCGCGAAAGATCGCACCGTAGGCACCAAGCGCCGCAACGCCCTCTTGTAGGCGCGCGCCTCCCGACTGGGGAAGGCCTATTATGGGTACGCCAGCTCGGCTCGCACGCCTGATCGTCCGCACGATCGTCTCGCCGCCGGCGACACCCAAGGAGCCGCCTCTGTGGCACACATCCTGCACCCATACGCAGACCGGACGATCGTTTACTCGCCCCATGCCAGCAAGGACGCCGTCGCCTACCGCTGAGCGCCACGGCTGAAATGTGCCGACGTCCAGCAGCGCCTCGGGCCACGCGTCCCCAGACATGGGAGCTTCGGTCGGTATTTCGACCTTAGTGCAACTCCGGAGCCCGGCGGCACCGAGTCCAGCCACATCTACATCTCGGACTGGTTGAGCTTCATGATGTCTCGTTTACACTCGCGCTAAACGCACCGAAACGCAACTCGCGGCCCGCCCGCAGGCGCGCGACCACCCCGATGGAGGACTGACCGATGTTCAAATCCCTGATCATGGCATCTCGTTGTAACGCCGCCGCTGAATTCGTCCGTCGATCACAGCATGAGGAGACTAGCCGGGTACGCTCCCAAGGAGCGCTTCGGCCACGGCCTCCGGAATCTCGATCACCTCCTGGCATTTCGGACACACGAGCGTCGTTGACCCGCCACCTTCAGACTCTGACGGCGCGCAGGCTGACTGTGAGACTCCATTCCGTTCCGCTGCGCGCAGTTCGGTGCGCAGATCCTCCCGTGACCATTTCAGCGCCACGGCTCGATCGAGCCAGTAGTCCTGCTCATCAGGCGTAAGACCGCCGACGGCGGCGTGATGGTCCCAGCTCAATTTGTCACGCCGGCGTGACAAATCAAACTTTTGGGCAAGAGACGCCATGTTGCGCAGGCTTCCGTAGTCGTAGCCGGTGATCTTGATGGCCTCGGTATACATCTCTCCCCACCTGCCGCGTGCGTAGAGCAACCAGTCGCCGATCCACCATTGGCTGTAGCGTCCAAGCCGTCCGAGGCTGCTCCCTACACTCTGCCACTGGTGCAGATCTAGATCAGAGTCAGGGAACCAGCCGATCTGGCTAAGCAACGACGCTCGCGACGGGCCTCGCGAGCGAGCAGTCGTCTGCGGTAGTGCGGCGGTGTTACTGCCTCGCGTCGGCTCGGATGTCGGCCCGTCGTCGGCTAGCAGGGACGGCGAAGACTGCCTAGACATAGGAGTCTTTTACCATATTACCTTGCGTTTTTGGTCACTGTTCGTTGGCCGGTTTGTCCAACGGTGCTTGGACACTTTGACAGATCATCGAGGCCGCAATGTGCTCGTGCCGACATTGTCACGGCACCTCCGCAGTGATAATTCGGGTAGCTTCTTTGGGTAGATCCGAGCGCTCTACGACTCTTCGAGATGAAGGGCGACGTCCAACTCGGACAGGCAGGAGCGACGGAGTGGGCGCCCCGTTAGCTTCTCCACGGTCCGTATATGATTTTCAACCGTGTGTCGGTCAACTTGCAATATCTTGGCTGCTGAGCTTACGTAGCCATCTGTATCTACCCAGGCACGCAATGTCTTGCGTAGCATCGCTCCCCCATCGCGCTCGCGACGAAGCGGGATCAGATACTTCTGCTGAAGAGATTTTGCCAGCGTGTCGATCTGGTGCGCTGCTGCGAGGAAATGGCATTCTGCATAGCGCGCGAACCTATGAGGTTCATGCAGTGCGACCAGGAGTGCCGCTTGAGCTTCACGGTGAGTCTGTCGCCAACCGTCGATCCCTTCTCGGGGCTCACCAATCGCCACAGAAATGCCAGGACATTGATTGGGAGATAGCATGCGCTCGATCTCGGCAAGCTCAGGCCTCTGTTGTTCGGAGAACCACACCGAAACGATCCCATCGCCCTGTGGCACCGCTAGGAGACGACGACCAAGGCTGGGCTTGAGCGAGCCGATGATGTTCTCCACCTGCGCACCTGCTGCAACTAGGCCGAGGTGCCAAGGGGCGTGGATGTCGTAGCGAAGCTCGGCCATCTCCGTCGGGTCGACAGATTCGCCGGCAAGCAAGCGGCCCACGATCTCCTTCAGGCGCTGCTCCGGCGCGCGTGCCATCAACCCAAGCTCCTGGTTGTACTCATGCTCGATTGCGGCGACGAGATGTTCCAGCAGTGACTCTTGTGTTCGCCGGAGATGTTGGACTAATCTCCCGTTGCTCGAGAAGCCGTTTTCGTCTACTCCACGCGTGACGAACTCGACGAGCTCGTGGTGGCCAGCGATATATCGACGCTGTACTGCGCCGAGACTTACTCCGATTCGTGCGGCTCGGCGTGCCTGCGCTGCGGCGACTGGCGGAATTGGCTCTGGCCATGGCGATCCCTGCCCGATGGCATCAAGACTGTAGCTGACGACAGCGACGATCGCCGTGAGCAACCCGGTTTCATACTCAGGACCGTCGCCTCGCGCGGGCACCGGTACGGCATCACGAACACGAGCGTAGATTGCCTGCTCAATCTCTCCTTGGCGCTGGCGCAACCATTCAATGACAGCGACACAGATGTCCTCAAGCGCTTGTGCACTGTCAGAGTCATTGGCCATTCGTTACCGCCACGGTGCTCCGGAAGCCGAACACGCAACCCAACAGATCGGGGGGGGTTCCTCCGCGACGGTGGTAGTCCCGCGGCAGAGCGGTCCCGCCGGGACACGCGATTCAGTCCTCCGTAGATCGGCTGAAAATCGTCCAGCCGTATGACCTTGATGATCTCGCCTGTTCGTCCGTGTGCTTCGGAAGCGAACGTAGCACAGGGAGCACGAATGTACATAACGGCGACCATACTATCGACTAGCCGAATAAGCCGTGCACGCAGAATGCTGGGCGTTCACCGTTAGCGCCTGTAGCTCAATGAGGTTTCATTATCGCTTGCCCGCGGATACGGTATTCATCGTTCGGGTCTGATCGTGTAGTTGCACTCGGGATGGGAGTATCGAAGCGGGGTCGCCGACCCGTTCGTCTCAGACCCCGAGAGCGGGGTTACAGCTGACCCACAGCTGGTCTTCTCCAGTTCGCAGGCGAACGTGGCGGCGCTCACCTACTTCCTGGCGCTCAGCTGGTCGTCGACCACGAAGGCGCTGCCGTTTCTGCTGCTCGACGACCCGCTGCAGTCGACGGACGATGTCAATGCGCTCGGTTTCTCGGACCTCTGCCGGCACATCCGCACCCGCCGACAGCTCATCGTGTCGACCCATGAGACCCGGCTGGCAAGCCTCCTGGAACGCAAGCTCACCCCGCGCGCCCCCGGGGTGCGGACGAAGGTTCTGCACTTCACGGGCTGAGACCGAGATGGCCCCATCATCGAGAGGACGTCGACCCTGTGTCGCCGGGCCATGTCTTGAGCGTCAGCTAGCGGAGGATCTCGCGCTACCGGCCGGCTTCGATCCTTCGGTGCGCGTTGCGTCGACGGAAGTCTCCGCAGCTTCCATTGGATGGACTGGTACTGCAGCGGAACGTCATCGGTGCGCGACTACAGACGCTCGGAGCCTTGCCCTTGTCGCGCCGAAGGAGCTGTTTCGCGCGGCTTGGACGGGATCGCTCGAAGCGCACTCGCCTGTCCGTCGGTGTGGTGCGCTGCCTGGCATCACCAAACACGTAACCGAGAGCGTGGTCGAGCTCAATCCTCGAGCCCCTCATCGGTCTGGCGATGACCGTTGTGATCCTCCGCATCACCCGCGAGAGCTGGCGCACGGTACGCGGTCGCGGCCACCAGCACTAGGCGAGTTCGGACGCTTACGAGTTGGGGCTCAAGCGCGTCGAGTAGGCGGTGGGTGGGTTGGCTGTTGACTCATGGCTACGGGCGTCTCGCGCCTCCGGCGCGGACGCAGTCGTCTAGCTCCTGTTGACGAAACAAGAGACGTGAGCCGTCCCTGTGGTGCGGTATCCGCTTCGTGCTGACGAGAGCGTAGATACGGCTCTTCGGGCAGCGCAGGTGTGCAGCTGCGGCCTCGACGTCGAGCCACGGCGCATGACCTTTCTGCTCGGCAAGATGTTCGGCCAGGCGCGGTGCGAGCCGCTCCGCTAGTCGGTCGAGCGCCTCATCGTCGAGCGCGTCTACGAGCGCCAATGCCAGCTCGGTCATCCCGACCCGGGGTCCACTAGCCGTTTGAGCATCGCTCGAAGCGAGCCGCCTGGCGCCGGGCGTCTAGGTGAGTCGGCTTCGGAGAGTCCAGGGGGCGGGGGTGGCTCGCGCGCGGTGCGCTCGGCGGGTGCCTTGAGGAGCCCGGCCTCGGTGAGGAACCGGCTCGGGCGCTCGCTGTCGTAGTGGATCTCCAGCCGCTGCTTGGCACGCGTGAACGCCACGTAGCCCAACCGGCGCTCGGCCTCCATCCCCTCGCCGCGTTCGAGCTCCTCCTGGGTCACTGCAAGTGAGCGCTTGTGCGGGAGGATGTCCTGTTCGCAGGCGAGGAGGATGACGTGTGGCCATTGGCGTCCCTTGGCCCCGTGGATGGTCCTGAACTCGATCCCATTCTTGGGGTTGCGGATCTTCGCGAGCGCTTCTCTCTGTGCTCGTAGTCGATCGAGGTAGGCCTCGGGAGTCATTCCGCCGGCATCGCGTTGGGCTTGTTCGAGAACCTCGCACTCGAACAGGTCTCGTCCGCCGGTCCCTTCGGCATCCTGAAACCATTCATCCAGGCCGCCGATTGTGCGCAGCAGGCCGATCGCTTCTTCGGCGTCAGCGCATCCTGCGACGGCCGTAAAGAGATCCCCAGGCGGCCAGAGCTTGCCTTTCCCTCGGTTGGGCGCGGCTACATCCTCAAATGCTGCTTCAAAGGAGCCGCCTGCTTGGAGCGTCTCAAGAGCCCTTTGCATGTCACCTTGGGAGGCGTTACGGGCCGGGGTTCGGCACACGCGTGCGATGAGTTCTGCGTCTGCCTCGTGCGGATCGAATGCGAGTCGTAGGTGATCTTCCAGCGCAAGCCGCGCACCAGTTGGCTTGAAGAGCTTCTCGGGACCGTCAATTAGCACGCCAAAGTCGGCGCAGGCGAGCGCAGCGGGCCGCAACGCGTCGGTGGTGCGTGCCAGCACGACGACATCGCCGCGTTGGCATTCCTTCAAGGTCTGCGCCGTAGTAACAGCAGAGTCCTGTATAGAGAAGGGCCGGAGGTTGATCGAGTTGCCCGGGTCGCCTTCATGGAAAGGAAGGATGTCCTTCGCGAAACGAACATTGTTGTGTTTGATCAGCGTGCTGGACGCGAGGACAACATCACGAGGGCACCGATAGTTAATTTTCAGGGCGACTCGCTCAAGCCCCGGGTAGAGCAGATCGAAGTCGATAATCCGCCGGACGCTTGCGCGGCGAAACGCGTACAGCGTCTGATCCTCATCACCGACAGCGAACAGCTGATCATGTGGCGCTGCGATGATGCGAACGAGTAGCTCTTGTGCCGGCTCGATGTCTTGATACTCATCGACGAGTAGGTACTCGTACTCGTGCTGCCAGCGATCTCGGACGGTCGGGTTGGTACGCAGCAGCAGCACGGCGCGCATGATCATGTCGTCGAAGTCGATCCGCCCGTCTACGGATTGCTTCATCTCCTCGTAGGCGGTATAGAGGGTGGCGAGTGTCCGTTCGTGATCGTCACTCTTCTCGGTCAGTGACGCGGCGTATTCAGGCGCGGTCTGCAATTTCCCGAGCTTGATGTTGCTCAACGCGCTCTGTGCGTCGGGCGGATCGAGCCACACGCCGGCTGTGTTCTTCGCCTGCGCGGCCAGCCGCCGCCACTGATTTATCGAAGGAGACCACGGCTTGCTATCCGCTCTGATCTCTCGGGCCCCCACGAGCACTCGGCGTCCGAGGCGGTGGAAGGTCGCGACCTGCACGCCGGCAGCGTCCGCCGGCTCGAGCCGCGATTCAAGCTCTTCTCGTGCGCCCACATTGAACGTGACGGCGAGGATCCTGCTGGGCGACGCTCCTCGTCGCAGAAGCTCCCGGATTCGCTCGACTAGCACCGCGGTCTTTCCGCTCCCCGCCGGAGCGATGATCTGCACGGCCCCGGACCTCGCGTCAACCGCTTCCTGCTGCGCGCGGTCGGGCACGAAGTCCATCGGCGCGAGCGCGCGCCTCGCGGTCGAGCCTGGCTGCTCGCCGCGCAGGCACCACAACAGCCGCTCTAGCGAATACGCGTAGCCGAACTCCGGCTCGACGAACGCATCGCGATCCAACTGGTCGATGCGACGGTCTGCGCCGATGATCAGCTCGATGCCGCGTTTCGCTGCCGGCTCGACAACGAAAGCGAGCAGATCATCCGCTGCGCGAGGGCTGTCGAGCTGGACCCCCACGACCGCGAGACGATCCACTTCGCCGAACCACTCGAACCACTTGTGTGCCGCGCTGCGCAGCGACGCTCGTTTCGGATCCGGGCTTCGGGCCTTCTCGATCCAACGCTCGCGTAGCTCACGCCACTCAAGCACGGCTAGCTTCTCAAGGTTGACCTCGCCGTTCAGGTCGGCCTTACTCGATGCGACCAGCCACTTGGCTGGCCCGGTATGGAAGCGAGACTCAGTCGACAACCCGCGCCCGGCCAGCTCGCCCACCGCTAAGCACTGTGACACAGGCGCAGGAGACAACCCGTGCTACCACGAGGCGTCCGTGCGAATCTTCAGCTCCCTCGATCATCGCGGGCCTCACGGTACCACCGAGCTTGTGCATATTCGGCGCGTCCTATATACCGGCCTGCCCGCGGAACGTGTGACTTTTAGTGTTACCCACTGACTATTACAGCCACACTATTATGCAGACAGTTGGCTGCCACCCTGGTTATGGTCTGGGGCGGGATTAGCTCGGGCGCTCGAGGGGGTGGTTCATACGGCGGCTGTAGAGCTCTGCCGAGCCACGGCCGGGACGCCGGGTCTGATGCCAATCTTTCTCGGTGCGCTGGGATGACCTGCAGCTTCTTCGCCTGATCGACGAGCTCGAGGAGAACGACCAGAGTCGGGCAGCTTTCGAGCGGCTATGAGCTGATCCGAGCCGCGAGCGGCGGCCAGCCGATCGACTGGGACCGCGACACAAGAACGTTCGCACGCGAGCTGCTGCTCGCTCGCGTTGCCGGCTACCTGGAGTGGATCGATCAGTTCTACCCGGACCGTGCGCAGCCGGACCCGATCGTCGATGCCCAGCAGTGGTTGCAACAGATCCGTGATCTGCGCCTGACGATCGCTGGCCGCGATCGTGCCCGTGGCCGGGAGATCATCAGACCGCTGCCCGACCCGGACGAGGACGACGACCGACCGATCACCGGAATGACGCTCGAGGAGATCGCACGCGCGATTGGCGACATCTACACCGGCTCCCAGCTGCCGCGTTACCTGTACGAGTCAGGGATCCCCGAGCAGTTCATCCCCGACGGCGTCCCCGCCAGCAAGTGGGAGTACGTGCTCGGGATCTTCGAGGCGCTGCATGATGGCGGCTCGGCCGCGAGGCGCGTGCTGCGGCAGTTCATCGGCGGCTGGCTCGAGGGTCGCTACCACACCCCGCCGCGCGCCGACGTACGAAAGCGGATCGTCGCGCTGCTCGCAGCGCAAGGCTGGCACGTCACCGACGGGCGCCTGGTGATCGGCGAGCGTACAGCGGATACCGTCGGCGCGCTCACCCCGCTCGGACAGGACGCTCGCATCGCCGCTCTTCACGCTGATGTACGACAGGTCGCCGATCGCTATCTGGAGAGCGGGCATCCGGAGGTCGCGATCTTCGAGGTCTTCAAGGCGATCAACAACCGGGTCAAGGCGATGACCGGGCTTGAGCTTGACGGCTCCGCCCTGATGGGGGAGGCCTTCAAGGACACAGATCCGCCGATCGTGCTCGCCGACCTCTCGACGGAGACCGGCAAGAACATCCAGGCGGGCTACCGGTTCCTGTTCATGGGCGCGGTCAGAGGCATCCGTAACCCCGACGCCCACGAACTGTTCAAGGCTCTCGATGCCGAGGAGGCCCTCGAGACGCTCGCTTTCGCAAG
The DNA here is from genome assembly GCA_963785435.1 of uncultured Solirubrobacterales bacterium. GTDB lineage: Bacteria > Actinomycetota > Thermoleophilia > Solirubrobacterales > Solirubrobacteraceae > Palsa-744. The sequence continues at coordinate 94,353 of CAWAVE010000002.1, read as the reverse complement.
CCTGCTCATGCGCCGCCTCGACGACGCCCTCTCATAGCTACAAGCGAAGATGACGAGCACCAGTAAGTTCTCGTACGAATGTCCTCAACGTACTTGTGCCGCAACGACAGTTAGGCTCTGTTCGCGCCGGCTGCTAGGGCCGTTCGGTTTCCTCTTCCCCCGCCTCCGTGCTGAGCGTCCAGTCGTGTCCTTCGACCAAGGCCTTGAGCTTCTCGCGCTCTTGGGGGCTGCGACTCATGATGTGGCTGTAGACGCGCAGCGTGAACCCCGCGTCGGTATGGCCGAGCTGGTTCATCACGTAGTTGGGATCCTTCTTAATCGCGACGAGGATCGAGGCGAACGTGTGTCTCAGCTTGTGGGGCGTGATCCCGAGCGGGAGCGGCTGTGCGCCGCGTTGCGCCTGTAGCTCGTCGGCGCGGCGTACCACGGCGGCCACGACGTCGGCGAGGTTGTAGCGGTCGCGGGCGCGGCCGGTGGCGGTGATCAGCACCGGGTCGTCAGGTCCGGTCGGGAGGCCTTCTCTGAGCTTCCGCGCGCGGTGCTCGATGAGGATCTCGCGCAGCAGCGGCAGCGTGTCGATCTCGCGCATACCGGCGTCGGTCTTGTCGCGCTCGACGTTGATGCGGCCGTTGGCGAGGTCGAGGTCGCGTTCGAGCAGCGCGCCACCGGCGGTGGCACGCGGGCCGGCGAGCATCAGCACGGCGATCGCCGCCTTGCGCCCGGTGGTCTGGTTGTGCCGGCGCTGGGTGTAGGTCCGCCCGCGCGGATCGTGGACGGTAACGAGCTGGCTGTCGCGCTCGTCGAGGTCTGCAGCGGCTTCGAGCATCACCGCGATGTGTTCGGCGCTGTCGAGATAGACCGGACGGGGCCTGACGACCTTCAGCCGGCGGCGCTTGCCGACGGCCGGATTCGGGGCGGAGAGGTATCCGTACTCGATGGCGAGCTCGAGGATCTGCGCCAGGACGTCGATCTGCATGTTGATCGTCCGCGGCGAGAGCGGCTTCTTGACGCGCTTGTAGCGGCGCCCGCGCTTGTCGACGATCTCGACCATCAGCGGTCGGCCGGCGTCGATCGCCGCTTGGCAGACCGCGTTTTCGCGGACCTTGTGCTGGCGGTAGCGGTCGACCTCGGCGAACGTGATCTCCGGGATCCTGTGTTCGGCGAAGAACGGCAGGAGGTGGTTGGTCAGTTCGTTGCGGTAGTTGCTGGCGGTGGTTGGCTTGATTTCGTGGCGCTTGAGCGTGAACCAGTCAGAGGCGAACTCGAGAAACCTAGGGTGCTGTGGGGGCTTTGGCGGTTGGCGGCGTGAGGGCTTCCAGGTGCCGAGTTCGACATCGCGCAGCACCGCGGCGAGCTCGCGTTCTGCCCTGAGCAGTGTCCATCCGTCCTCGGGGCGCCCGAGGGTGAGGTACTCGCGATTGCCGTAGGCGGTGAACCGCAGCGCGAACGACGGCTGCTTATTGGTCGGCTTGACGATGTTGCCGGTTGCTGGACGACCCCGACCCATTAGTCCTGCCCTGATGCCGACGCACGACCAGCTCGCTCGTGGTCTCTGGTGAATGCGAGCAACTCGACGGGCGTGCGCGTAGAGCGCCGACGCCTGGGACTCGCACGAGGGGGAGAGGGCACGGGCGCGCGGAGATCAGCGGCCGCCTTCAGGTAGGCCTCCGCGCGCGCGGGCGAGAACCCGAGCCGCGCTCGTGGGCCATGCCCGAGCCTGACCGCGTCGAGCTCACCGGCATGCTCATAGACCCACCAGCGTGAGCGGCCCATACGCCGTGCGATCTCGTGTGCGTCGACCAACTCTTCCGGCAGCCCCGTAGCACCGGAGGTGATCAGCGGCGCAAGCCGCTCTGCGACTCGTCCCGCCAGAAGCTCCACGAGCCGCTCAAGAGGATGATCCTCACCGCTCGCCGGCAACCGCGCCGGGCCTGGTCCACCAATGTGCCCGAGGGAGCTCGATCGCTTGGCAAATGGGCAGCTCGGATGGTCAAAGAGCCCGCAATTTCCTGCCATATCCGTCTATTGGGGGGCGCCGCTGCGCTGCCTGCCCGACAGCACGCGATAGGCCCGTTCTCGGCTGCTCACAATCGAGCTCAAGGCGAGTCGAGGGGGGCTTCGCCGGCGAGTTCACGGGCGGTCTGGCTGAGCGCGCGCGGTTTTCGCTGGCGCGGGGTTGCGTATTGCGGTGCCGGGCGCGGGTCGGGCTTGCCCACGTCGCGGCCCAGATAGTCGCGCACGCGCGCGGGATGGAACCCCAGCCGTGGCCGTTCCCCACCGCCGAGCGGCACCGCGCCCAGGACACCCGCGTGCTCATAGACCCACCGCCGAGTCCGGCCCGCCATCCGCGCGACCTCGCTCGCGTCGATCAGTCCCTCCGGCGGCGCGCCGCCAGCACCCAGGTAGGGCACAAGACGCTCGACGACACGATCCGCGACGAGGTCAGCGACCCTGTCGACGAACTCCGCCTCAGCGAGCGCCTGCTCGAACCGCTCGCGCTCGGTGCGTACTCGTGGATCGCTCCGTCCAGATTGCTCCGTGCCCCCGGCCATGTCCGCACCCTTCCAGACCGGTAGACAATACGTAAACAGACAAGACGCTATATATCAAGTACCAGTGAGGTGGCCGGCGCTCAGAGGCGACGGTACGGCCTGATCCGATCCCTCGGTTCGCGATGGTCGAGATCAGACGGCGGTCAACTACTCGGTGTCGGACCTCGATGGCCTTCGGAACCGCTTCCGTCGCGGTCGTGGATCCGAGTCTTCGGTCGGCGCGCTGCCCAAAGGTGGCGATGTCGGATGCTCGGTGCCTTCAGCGTCGGCAGCCATGTCCGTGTCGCCGAGCACTGCTTGGCGGATGGCCGCCCAGTCCGATGCGCGCCACCAGTCGAACAGCTGGCGGGTCGAAAGCACTGGGACCGTAAGCGCGGCGACGAACTCGGGACGCGTGTACACCGATGCGCTGCGCTCGCCTGGCTCCGTGCGGTGCTGATGGTTCACGACCAGCACGCCGCCGTCGACCGGGTCGGCTGGACGCAGCTGCGGCCACGTTCGCAGATGTGTTTCGAGCTGACCGACGAGCGTCTCTGCTGCATTGCCGCTGGCGGACTTCACCTCGATCAACCGCCGTCTTTCGCCGAGCGACACGAGGAGCTCGGCCGAGCTGGTCTCACCCAGCAGCTCGTCGATCTTCACGACGTCCAAGTCGGCGGCCTCGAGCACTGTGGCGACAGTGTTCTCGAAGCTCTGCGCCCGTCCCGTACAGCAACCCGTTTCTGATCGGCTCCGCGTGCGCTCTGGCTTCCTCGAGTTGGCCTTCGAGCTCGCGGCGCTGCTGCGCGAAGCTCGCCTCCGAGCTGCTCGAGTGCTTGCCGCGCGGCGACCTCTACCGGGGATTGCAGGGCTAGGTCGAGTGCCAGCGGCGAGCGCGCGCGGCGCAGAGCGCCCGGGACATATCGCGCCAGGGCGCGCTGCCGAGCCAGTCGAGGATGCTGTCCCAATCGCAGACGTCGGGGACGATGTACCAGCGCTGGTCGCCCTCCGCCGAGCTCCAGACCGCTACCACCGGCTGGTTGAGCCCGTCGAGCAGGATCGGCTGAAGCTCTCCCGTCGGCTCGTAGCGCGTCGGCGGGCCACCTGTGCCTGGCCAGAGTTCTGGAACCTGCCAGCTGCAGACTCCACCACGGCGCGTCCGGTCCGCGCCCATTTCGCAAGCGCAACCCGAGATCCCGATCCGCCGGGTCCAAGTTGTCGGCGAGCGAGATCGTCGCGCTGGCGGGAAGTCGTGCGCCGCTGATGTAGGTCTCCACGCCCGGAAGCGAGACCGTGGTGTCCGCCGTCGCCCCGAGCGGGCGGGGGCGCTGGTCGTTGACGTTGCCCATCGTGGTGATCAGCAGCGCGAGCTCATCGCGCTCGCGCGCGCCGGCGAGGAATCGCTCCAGCTCGTCGGCCCCGTGGTCGTGAAAGATGCTCGGATCGAGCGCCGCGGCGCAATCACTGCTCTCCATGCGCAGCCAGCGGGGCTCGAGTCCGTGCGCCGCCCATCCAAACGCCGGATCCATGAAGCGGGGAGTCGCGACGGTCCCGGCCGATTAGCGATCGTCGGGGCGCCGGGGCCGGGTCGGCCTGCTCGTCAGTCGGCATGGGCTCCGCCAGGCCGACGTGCACCGGGATCGGGCTTGGCGTGTGTGCGCTGGTGACCATGCCAATAAACCGTAGCCCCGTGCGCGGCGCTCACCTACGCCACCCGATCGAATCCAGCGCGTCGCCCATCGTCTGCAGGAACCGGCGCTGCTGGCCGCTCCCCGGAAATGGGATCCGCTGATCGATCACATCCAGACCAGCGGCGCTCAGCACCGGCTGCGCGAGATCGCAGACGTTCGCCTTGATCGTGATCACGTGGCGCGGGCGAAGCTCCACCGCGCGTGCCACCAGATCGGCAACGTAGTCCTCGAGCGTCTCGTCGGCCAGCTTCGGCTTGGGCTTCAGATCGATCAAGAACACGCCACGGTCGGCCAGGCAGTTCAGCTGATCGGCCTTCCCGGTGCGGGAGGGTTCCCCTCCGAGCACCGCGCGTACGACATGGCGGAAGAGGCTGTCCTGATCAGGCACGTCAGCGAAGTAGAAGCAGCGATCTAGAGCGCTGGGCGGAGCCTCGGCGATCAGCAGCAACTCGACCGTCTGAGGCCTGTAGCGCGCGGCCGCGGCATCCCGGCGCCGACGAGCCTGCCTGGCCTCGCGAACCGACGTCAACGCCCGCCGCCCGCCGAAGGACCGGGGCCGCCAGCAAGCGTGGTCGGGCGATTCCAGGCGACACCCGAAACCCCGGTGATTTTCGGACCGCGTAAACGTGACAAGCCGCTTACTTGCTACCGTTGCACACGAGGCTGTGAGCTCGAAACGACAAGCGGTTCACGACGGTTTCAAGGGTTTGGGCAGTAGCCCGGCCTCACTGCCAAAACCCCCCAAAACAACCCCAATATCCAGACACCCCGAGAGCAAACAGCAAGCCCAAAAACTAACCATTTGCAGGAGTTTTCATGACGAATCGCATGAACGCAACGGCGATTCGGGTCGGTGAGGTCCCGAGTTCGAATCTCGGCGCCCCGATTGAAAAGCCCCGCAAAGCTTGGGTTTGCAGGGCTTTTGTAGAACGACTTCTGAAAAAGCTGCGGTGAGGTCCCGGGTTGAGGGCAAGACGTCCGTGGCGGGTTGGCTGATCCGAGGAAGTTGCCCGCAGTACGAGGCTGACCGGGGGCGGCCTTGAGCGTGTGCGCAAGAATGGGGGTCAGTCATGTCGCAGTCGAACGTGGAGATTGCCCGCCGCGGATTCGAGGCCATGATGTGCGGCGACCGCGACGTGATCGGCGAGTTGCTCGATACCGAGGTCAATGGCATGGCGGCGACCCGTCAGCTGAGGGCGCCTGCGGCAACCGCGAGGAGGCGCTGGCGTTCAAACGACCGGCCCACCGTGCCGAGCTGCGAGCGAAGGTCACGACATTTCGTGATGGGAAGGTCATCGAGATGGTCGCCTACCCGACCCCCGAGGGTGCGCTGGCAGCAGCGGGCGTGCCGAGCACAGGCTGAGCCGCCGTACCGCACGGCGCTCAGAACGACCTTGGTCGGTCCGTGAGGGGACGTGCCCTCGACAGCCCGCCGTTGCCCGGGATGCCGCGGTTCGGTGGGTGCGATGATCAGCCAGTGCGGACCGAGCCGTTGATCGCCGCGATCCGTCCGTTCTTGGACGCGGGAGTTGTGCCTGGCGCTGTCGTGGGCCTGCGAGAGCGCGGCGAGGTGACCCTCGACGCCTGGGGAACAACTGCGCCCGGGGGCGAGATCCCGTTGCTTATCGATGCGCAGGTACGGATCAGCTCCAACACGAAGCCGATGGTCGCGGCGGTCACGCTGATGTTGGCCGAGGACGGTGTGCTGAGTCTCGATGACCCTGTCGAGCGCTTCCTTCCCGAGCTCGCGGATCGGCAGGTGCTGCGTCGGGTCGACGGCTCGCTCGGCGAGACCGAGCCGGCACGGCGGCTGGTCACGGTCGAGGACTTGCTCACCATGCGGTTGGGTTTCGGTTGGGTGTTCGAGAGTGAATGCCCGGCTGTCGATAGAGCGAGAGAGCTCGGGCTCGGATTCGGCCCGCCGGACCCGCAGACTCCCCCGCCACCCGATGAGTGGATCGCGCGATTCGCGCAGCTGCCGCTTCTCGAGCAGCCAGGCTCCGTGTGGCGCTATGAGCTCGCGTTCGCGGTCCTAGGCATCGTGATCGCCCGGGCGGCCGACCGCCCGCTCGAGGTGACGCTCACCGAGCGCCTGTTCACTCCGCTAGGGATGAACGACACCGCGTTCGTGGCAGATCCAGAACGCCTCGTCCCGGCTTTCGTCCGAGACGAGAACGATCTCATGCCGTTTGACGGCGTCGCCGACAGTCGGTGGGCGTCACCGCCCCCATTTGCCGACGGCCGGGGCGGTCTGGTGTCGACCGGCGGGGATCTTCTGCGCTTCGCGGGCATGCTGCTCGACGCGGGCGGTGGGCTGCTGACCCGCTCCGCGGCGACCGCAATGACCACCGACCATCTCACAGCTGAACAGCGGGCCGGGCCATCAGCGGCGACCTTCCTCAATTCGGGCGGGTGGGGGTACGGAGTTGGTGTGGGCGAGAGTTCCGTCGGTCGCCGTTATGGCTGGGGCGGAGGCCTGGGGACTCTGTGGTACTCCTGGCCAGATCACGATCTCGCGGCAGTCTTGATCAGCCAGGTCCTGCCGCCCTCTTCGGAAATGTTCAACGCGTTCACCGCTGCGGTGGAAAGCAGCGTCATCTGAGAGCTGAGCTCGATGCCGGGGAGGCGATCCTGCGTACCGCAACTCTGGCCCGACTTACGTACCGCAACTCTGGCCCGACTTACCTACGCGGGAGTCGCCGGCGCGTACCGATCGAGAGCCCTGCCCGCCGGGCGAACCAGCGGGCAGGGTCAGCTCGGCGGACGCTAGCTCAGCACGTTTTCGCCACCGCGTGCACGCAGACCGCGACGCTCGCTGTGGGTGCAAACCCGCTCTTCGTTCCCTTCAGGTGCGCCACGCCGAGCGTGTTGAAGCTCACTTTGGCCTGTCCGGAGGCGTTGGTCGTGACGGTCGCTTCGCCACCTTTGACCGCCACTCCCGAGGCGGCGCTACCGACACCCGCGGTGCTGTACTTCTGCACGGTCACCGTCGCCGATTCGCCCTGGGTGATTTCTGCCGGTGCGCCACTCAGCTCGAGCGGAAAGACCGTCGGCGTGTAGCTCGGTTCGGTGGCTTTGTCGACGAGGAACAAGACGCGGTCACCTTCGGCGAGTTCTAGCGTGCAGGCGCCTTCGCTCGCGTATTTGTCGTTGACCCAAAACGCCCAGTAGCGAGGATCGAGCGTGGTCCATTCATGTTTCTCGCCCAGAATGGTTTGGATGTAGGCCGCGTGGTCCCAGTTTCCTTCGGTGGCGAGCTGTAGCGCGCCGGCTGCACTTGTGCCCGAGCAGTTTCCGGGCGCGGGTGTGGCTGTGGTCGTGGTGGTCACGTTTGTGAGCGGAAGTAGCGTCGAGGTGGCGCCCTCGACCCTGACCGACACTTTTGCGGGCGTTCCGGCGAGCGCCGGCGCGCCGCTTGCGATGCTGCTTAGTGACAGCACAGCGGCGAGTGCCGCGAGGTGTTGTCTTTGCATGAGCTGCTCCTTTGTTGTTTGTTTGTTGTGGAGATGAGGAGTTCGCCGGCATCGTGGTCGCGCTACCAAGCGTCGGCAGAGCGCCACTGGGGGATGCTTCGGCCCGGCATGCCGAGTCGCCGACGCAGACCGCGAGCGTGTTCGAGGTGGTCGCGCCCGCTCGATGAGCGCGCACTGAGAACAGTCCCGCTTCTTTGATCTCAAGCTGCGCCAGACCGTCGCCGCCGCTGAGCGCTTCATCGATCGCGGCGCCAGCCACAGGACCGCCGTCCGAGCCGTTCGCTCGGATCCATCCGTCTCGCACCGAGACCGTGAACGGTTCGCCTTGCCTCACATGCGTGGGGCCGCGGAGACGCAGGATCAGTGGCCGCTCGGCTGTGTCGTAGGCCCACAGCACTTCATCGCCTTCGTGCACCGCCGTGTGGCAGGCGCCACCCGCGTAGCGCCAGTTGACCAGCACCGACCAGTAGGCGAACGGAGGCTGCGAGGCATCCGGACCGATGCGGTTCACGAAGAAGTCCTGGAAATCGGCAAACCAGGTCCCCTCCCATGAGAGTCCCGCGCTGCTGAGCACGTCGCCAGCCGTCGGCTGGACAGCTTCTGGCGAGTCGCCCTGGCAGGGATGCGCTCCGCTTCCGTCACCGCCATCGAGCGGAGCCGGCTCCGTTGCGAGGAGCCCGTCGAACAGCGTGCCGCTTCGCCCCTCCACGCGTAGCGAAGCGGTTGTCGCGGCATACGCTGCGCGCTCCGAGCCGGGCCCGGCGGTGGCCGTCGCCAGCACGGCGACGGCCACCGCCCTCACGACACGCATCACCGCAAGACGGTTGAGGCCACCGAGTTGGTTACAGCCCCCGATCCTGGGTCGCGCATCGCCGCGACGATCCAGGCCACACGGTTCGTGCGTTCTTGGATGCTGTGAAGAGCCTCCGCGTCGAGCAGGACCGTTGCCGTGCTCGTGCTTCCTGCTCGCAAGCGAACCTCACCTGCGGCCACCACACGCGGCTTCACGGTCTGTCCCTTTCGCAGCGTCACGCGAACGCGTAGCAGCCCGCGGCAGCCCTCCATGCCGGTGCTTCGCGGACAGCTCAGCCGAACCGACAGGCGACCGTCCACGAGACGCGTCAACGAACGTACTCGCAGGCCAAGACGTGCCGGCGCGGAACGCCGCTGTATGGCCGGGACGGGTTGCGACGGGGGAAGCCCTGCCCCTGTACCGGCTCCACCGCTGTTCGCCGCTTCGTCAGTCGCTTCACCCGTGCCGCTGAGCTGGACCTGCACACGTGCGCCCAAGCCAACGCTTCCGCTGGTGTCCAGTTCTGGAGCTCCCGCTTCGCGAATGACCTGCCAGCTCGAGTGGCCAGGCACCGCCGCGACACCGTTGAGCCTTCTGATGTGACCAGCACTCAGTTCGAGGTCGCTCACGCAGTAGGACGGTTCCGAGGCCATCTCGGCGCTTTCGAGCAGGCGGGCCACGCTCGCGCCGGTTGCGGCGAGGACCTTGCACATGCGAACCGAGCTGCCACCGCTCACCTCGAGACCACTGTCGATGATCAGCGTCATCGGTACCGGCGTTCCAATGGGAACGAGCGCCGCCGGTCGCACTGCCGGTTCGCTTGGAACCACGCGTGGCGGCGCCGACGCGGTGAACGCTGCTCCCGCCAGCGGGCGCACCGCATCTTGGGTGGCATATAGATCCTCGTTGCCATCGCCAGCCTGCCACTGGAAGCTTCCGTCGGGGTTCTGCTGGGAGATCAGGAAGTCGAGCGGCGTCTTTCCTTCAGCCGTGGTCCAGCTCTGAGGGTCGATGCCGCAGCGGCGCAGGCCGCTCGTGACCCAGCCAGTCGTGTCGGTGTTCAGACCGAGCGTGGCGCTCACAAAGCCGCCGCTCACCGGATCCTGAGCGGCGCGCAGGTAGGTGAGTGCACGTGCAACGGCGGGATCGCTCGCGTCCGCGCCCGCCGCGCAGAGCGCGGCGATGCCCGCTCCGGTCATGTCCACATCTGAGCTGCTCGCCCCAGCAGCGAAGTTCCAGCCGCCGTCGGCGTTTTGTTCGGTTCGCAGCGTTTGCGCCAGCGTGTCCATAACCGCCGGTGGTCCACCGCTTGCTTCCAGTGCCAGCAAGCCGAAGGCGTTCGCGTTTGTCGCGCCCCGTCCTCCCAGCTGGTGCCCGTTGAACTGCGCTGCGAGGTCCGCGAGCAGGTTGGTGTGCGCATCGAGCCGGGTGGTCTGCAGACCACCCGCATAACCCGCGAGGATCGCGCGCTCCTCGTCAGTCGCTGCTCCTCCGGGGCCTTCCGTTGTCCACTGCGAGAGGTAGAAGTCCTGCGCGCTTGGGTCCAGCACGGCGGAACGCACATCGGCCGCGTTGATGCCTGCCGCCGCGAGCGCGGTCATCGACCAGTCGCCGCCAAATGAGCCGAGGCTGCCGTTTTCTTCCTGCTGTGTCGCGATCCATTGCGCGCCGCGCGCTGCCGCGGCGCTTGCCTGTCCTTCGCTGACTGAAGCCGCGGCAGAGCTCGGCCCGACTGCTATGAGTCCTACACATACAACGGCGCTCGCCTGTGCGAGCCGCGAGGACTTGAGGGGGTGCCACATGTCGCCATCTCCTAGATTCAGGGCGGCGACACGCACGCGTTAGGCGGCGCACCGGCCGCCTATACGCGAGGCATTCCATCGGTACTGTCTACGCGACGTGTTCGGGCTCGGGCTCGATCTCCCGGATTTCCTTCCCAGGCTCAAGAGCCCAGTGGAACAGCAACCCGGTCGTCACCCACACCGCTGCGCGTCAGCCCCGGATTCACACCGGAGTTCCGCCTTCGCAGACGCGATCAAAGGTAGCGCACATGTCGGTCGGGCGCATGAATCCCTACGAGCATCAAACCGGCGCGTGCACCAGCCTGGCGAGTGCCACCGGGCGCGGCAGGCCCTAGACTCCAGAGGCGTGGACCTGGGGCTGACGGACAAGGTGGCGCTGATCGGCGCCTCGAGCAAGGGTCTCGGCAAGGCATCGGCGCTCGCGCTCGCACGCGAGGGCGCAAAGGTCACGCTCTGCGCGCGCGGTGAGCCCGAGCTCGAGGCGGCCGCCGAGCAGATCAGAGGCGAGACCGCTGCGGAGGTCCTCGCCGTGGCGGCCGATCTCAACACGGCAGAGGGCGTCCATAGCGTCGTCGCTGCAACGCTCGAGCACTTCGGCGCGATCGACGTGCTCGTCGTCAACTCGGGCGGTCCCGCGTTGGGCGTCTTCCACGAGCTCAGCGACGACGATTGGCGCCAGGCCTTCGAGGCGGTGCAGTTGAACTTCGTCCGCTTCTTGCGCGAGGCGACGCCTTCGATGCGCGAGCGAGGTTGGGGACGGGTGATCGCGATCCAGTCGAGCTCGGTGAAGGAGCCCGTCCAGAACATCGACCTCTCAAACGGCATCCGTCCCGGCGTGGCCGGGCTGATGAAGGCGATCACACCCGAGCTCGCTAAAGATGGCATCACGATCAACCTCGTGCTGCCCGGCAGGTTTCTCACATCACGCATCTATCCCGGCGTGGAGACCGCGGACACAGCGGAGCGCAAGCTGATCGAGGAGCAGCTCGCGCCGCTCGCTGCCACGATCCCAATCGGGCGCCTCGGCGAGCCGATCGAGCTCGGCAACCTCGTCGCCTTCCTCGCCTCCGAGCAGGCCTCCTACATCACCGGCGCCGTCTACCAAGTCGATGGCGGCAACACCAAGTCCAACGTTTAGGTGAAGCGCCTCGGCAATCGAACCCGATCCGGCTAAGCGTCCTCCTCGCCGGCGTCTCCCGCGAGCGTGAACAGGGTCGGCAAGATCGCGTCGGGCGGGAGTGGAACGTGATCGTCCGCGTGCTGGAAGGGGAGCGTCTCGGCGAGCCCGGTCATCTCGAACAGGCTCTGCACGCGACCGGGCGCGGGGATCAGGCTGAGCTCGCAGAAGCATTCGCGACAGCCTCTGAAGATCGTGAGCGTGGCCTGCAGTCCGCGCGAGTCAACGAAGGTCAGCTCCCGCATGTCGAGCACGATCGCGCGAGCTCCATCGCTGCACAGACGTTGCACCGCCTGCTCGAGCGAGGGTGCGGTGAGCATGTCCAGCTCGCCGCTTAGTGCGAGCACATGCTCACGGCGAGGGCCTCGCCTCGTCAGGCGCATATGGGAGGTTTGCTCGATCGTTGCCAAGCCTGCGTTTGAGCTTAGCCGTCACACCCGTCCCCGCGCGCTTTCGCGTGCTCGCCGAGAACACCGAGCCAAAGGGCGGGCGCTAGCCGTGCCGGACCCGCTCGTCGTGGAGTTCGAGGTCCAAACGCCGCTCGCGCAGGTATGGGCGGCACTCACCGCTGACTTCACTCGCGCCTGTGCCGAGCGTGCAGCGTCGAGCAGCGGGTGGGCGAGCCGCTGCGGAGCACACGCCCACCGCGGCTCGGCTCGAGCGTGACATGTTGGTTGCGGATCGCCTCGCTGCGCGCGCGGTCGGGCAGCAGCTCGGCGTGCGCGAGCACGGTGCGCAGCACGATCCGCATCTGCACGAGCGCGAACGCCGCGCCGATGCAGCGCTGCGGGCCGCCGCCGAAGGGGATCCAGGTGTAGCCGCCGCCCTCGCCTTCGAGGAAGCGCTCCGGGCGGAACGTCTCGGGATCGCTGTAGTGCGCCTCAGAGAGGTGTGCGAGGCGTATGCAGGGCATCACGGTCACGCCCGCAGGCAGGTGGTGCCCATCGAGCTCCACCGGCCGGCTCGTGCGGCGCGTAACCGCGGGCAGCACCGGGCGCAGACGCAGCGTCTCCTTGACGACAGCGTCGAGGTAGGCGTCGTCTTCGCGCGCCCGTGCCATCGCGCGTGGGTGGCGCACGAGCCGCTCGAGCGCCCACACGAGCGCTGTGGTGGAGGTGTCGTGGCCTGCCATCAGCAGCGTGGTGAGCTGGTCGAGCAGCGACTCATCATCGAGCTCCTCGGTGCGGATCAGCGACGAGAGCACGTCCTCGCGCTCGCTGAGCAAGGGATCGGCGCGACGAAACGCGATCTCCTCGCGCAGCAGCGCTTTGGCGCGCTCCAGGCGAGCGCCGTATGCGCGCCAGGGGTCCACTCGCTTCAGCGGCGCAAAGGCCCACATCGCGAGCAGCAGCGGCCGCAGTTGCACCGCCTCGGCGAGCGCCTCGCGCAGCGTCGCCAGACGCTGCGGCTCGGCAGTGCCGATCACGCTCTGCAGCATCACCTCGAGCGTGATCGCACGCATCCGCTCGGTCAGCTCGAAGACTTCGTTGTAGGGCCAGTTCGCGACCTCTGCCGTGGCAATCGACTCGATCGCCGCTTCATGGCGGCGCACCGCCTCGCCGTGGAAGGGCGGCAGCAGCCGGCGGCGCATCTGCAGATGCTCCGCGCCGTCGAGCAGCACCAACGAGCGCTCGCCGATCAGTGGCGCGAGCAGCGCATATGACTCGCCTGCGCGCCACAGCTCTGGATCGCCCGTGAACACCTCCTTGATCGTCGCCGCTTCAGAGATCACCACCACAGTGCCCCAGGGGAAGACGCGCATCGTGAACAGCGGGCCGTGACGTCGCTGCGCGATGCGCAGGAAGCGCTCGACGTTGGTCCAGAACGCAAGCGTCTGGCACCACTGCGGCAGCGATGGTCCCGCGGGCAGCCCAGACAACTTCCCGCCGCGTGGCGAGGACGCTGCTTGATGAGTCTGGCCAGGCCACGAAACGCACGCAGTCCCTTCTGCGCGCTGGGACATCGAATGAGCACCTCCGATCGGACTTCGAGCCTAGCCTCGATCGCGACCGAAATTCGAGGGGGCCAAACAAATGGACTAGTGCCCTTGATTTTCAGGGCGCCCATTGACAGCAAGTGCGGTCGCTCGTGTCTCTCATATCTAGGCGTGAGATGGCGCAAGGCGTGGGGGTTGACCGGCTCGTCACCGACGGTTGAGTCGGTTGCTCGCTAGCGTTGTGGCTTGTGTCCGCTACAGCCTCCGCCCAGATGCCCGCCGCGGAGGAGCGCGTACGACGCCCGGTGATCCTCGCGGTCGACGACGAGCCCGCAGTGCTCGCCGCGATCGCGCGCGATCTGCGCCGCGGCTTCGGCGAGCGCTACCGGATCATGCGCGCGGGCTCTGGTGCTGAGGCGCTCGAGCTGCTCACCCAGATTCGCCGCCGCGGCGAGCAGGTGGCGCTGCTCGTGGCCGACCAGCGCATGCCCGGTATGGCGGGAACCGAATATCTCGTGCAGGCACGCCTGATCGTGCCGGAGGCCAAGCGCGTGCTGCTGACTGCCTACGCGGACACCGAGGCGGCGATCGCGGCGATCAACGAGGTGGCGCTCGACTACTACCTATTGAAGCCGTGGGACCCGCCCGAGGAGCAGCTGCTGCCGGTGGTCGAGGATTTGCTCACCACCTGGGAGTCCGGCGCGGCGCTTGACGCGGGTGGCGTGCGCGTGATCGGACATCGCTTCTCCAAGGAGTCCCATGATCTGCGCGACTTCCTCGCGCGCAACCGCGTGCCCGCGCGCTGGCTCGATGTGGAGCGCGACGGCGAGGCGCGCGAGCTCTTGAAGATCGCCGGCGTGGAGGCGTCGGGGTTGCCCGTGGCGCTGCTCGAGGATGGCGCAGTGCTCGAGCGCCCGAGCGTGCTCGAGCTCGCCGAGCGCCTTGGCGTGGCGGTGGCGCCGGCGGCCGACCACTACGACCTGGTGATCGTCGGCGGTGGCCCCGCGGGTCTCGCCGCGGCGGTCTACGGCGCCTCAGAGGGGCTGCGCACGGTGATGGTCGAGAGCGAGGCGCCTGGTGGTCAGGCGGGTCAGTCGAGCCGCATCGAGAACTACCTCGGCTTCCCCGCGGGACTCTCGGGCTCCGATCTCGCACGGCGCGCGACCGACCAGGCACGGCGCCTCGGCGCGGAGCTCTTGACGGTCAAGGACGCGCTCGCGCTGCGCGTGGAGGGCGCGGGTCGGATCGTGGAGCTCTCCGGTGGTGGTGCGCTCAGCGCCAACTGCGTGCTCGTCGCCTCGGGCGTCTCCTACCGCCAGCTGCAAGCGCCCGGCTTCGCGGAGCTGACGGGCGCGGGCATCTACTACGGCGCCGCGCTGACCGAGGCGCGCGCCTGCTCTGAGCAGCACGTGGTGGTGATCGGTGGCGCCAACTCGGCTGGGCAGGCGGCCGTGCACTTCGCCGGCTTCGCGGCGCGTGTCACGATGCTCGTGCGCGCCGACTCGCTCGCAAAGTCGATGTCGCACTATCTGATCGAGCAGATCGCGGCGCTGGAGAACATCGAGGTGCACAGCTCCAGCGAGGCAATCGGCGCGGACGGCGAGCAGGGGCGTCTGAAGGCGCTGCGTATCCGCGACGGTGAGGGCAACGAGCGCGTGGAGGCGCTCGATGCGTGCTTCGTGTTCGTCGGCGCGGTGCCGCGCACGGACTGGCTCGAGGGAATCGTGGCGCGCGACGAGCGCGGCTTCATCCTCGCCGGCGCAGAGGTGCGCGAGCGGGGTTGGCCGCTGGCGCGCGACCCCTACGTGCTCGAGACGAGCGTGCCGGGCGTGTTCGTCGCGGGCGATGTGCGCGCGCGCTCGATCAAGCGTGTGGCGAGCGCGGTAGGCGAGGGCTCGATGGCGGTCTCGCTGATCCACGAGTATCTCGCCGCGGCATGAGCCATCCCCGCGTCGAGCAGCTGCGCGCGATCGACCTGTTCGAGGGGCTGAGCGATGCGGAGCTCGAGCTGTGGGCACAGGCGGCTGAGCTGCGCGAGCTTGAGCCGGGCGCGGCGGTCGCCGAGCAGGGCAGACCATCGCCGGGCTTCAACCTCGTGCTCGAGGGTTCGCTGGAGGCGTTCGCGGTCGATGACAGCGGGCGCGTGGAGCCGGTGGGTATCCACCAGTCGCCGACCTGGGTGGGCGCGATCGCGGTGCTCACGGGCGGCGTCTCGAACGTGCGCATGCTCGTCGCCTCGCGCGTGACGCTCGCGGAGGTGGACGGCGAGCGCTTCATCGAGCTCGTGCTCGCCCAGCGCCCCGTGTTCGATCGCATCATGGCGCAGGTACGTCCCGTGTCGTCAGCCGCATCACCGCGCTTGAGTCCAACCGCGAACGGCTCGCCTCGCTGGGCACGATGGCAGCGGGATTGACGCACGAGCTCAACAATCCCGCTGCGGCTGCGCGGCGCGCGGCCGACGATCTCGCGGAGGCGCTCGAGGTGTTGGGCTCGACGATCGGGCACTTCGTCGAATCGGGCGTTGAGCGCAGCGAGGCGCGAGCAGCTCGTGGAGCTGCAGCGCCAGGCGCTCTCGCAGTTGCTCCGCGCGCACGCGCCTCGACGCGCTCGACGCGGCCGACGCGGAGGACGATCTGCTGAGGCGCTCGAAGCGATCGGAGGTGCCCGAGCCGTGGAAGCTCTCCGAGCCGCTGGCTCCGCCGGCGTCGACGCCGCATGGCTGGAGCGCGTCAGCGAGCTAGCGGGTCCGGCCACGCACGCGGCGCTGCAGCTGGGTGGCCGCCTCGCTGACCGCGCAGCAACCTCGCGAGCGAGCTGGCCGAGTCGACGGAGCGCATGAGCGCGCTCGTCGGGCGCGGTCAAGTCCTACGCGTACATGGACCGCGGAGAGCTCGTCGAAACCGACATCCACGAGGGCCTCGATACGACGCTCACGGTGCTCGGCCACAAGCTCAAGCACACCGAGATCGAGGTGCTGCGCGACTACGACCGCTCGCTGCCGCAAGCTCACGGTCTACGGCGGCGAGCTCAACCAGGTGTGGACGAACCTGCTCGACAACGCGATCCAGGCGCTCGGCGAGCGCGGCACGATCACGATCACGACCGCGCGCGAGGGTCCCTGCGTGCGCGTGGACATCGCCGATGACGGCCCCGGTATCGAGCCGCGAGGTGCGCGAGCGGATCTTCGACCCGTTCTTCACGACCAAGGAGGTCGGGACAGGGCACCGGCTTGGGCCTCGACACCGCGCGCCGGATCATCGTGGAGCGCCACCGCGGCTCGATCGACGTGGAGAGCGAGCCGGGTCGCACGGTCTTCCACGTCTGGCTGCCGCTCGAGCACGCTCTAGGATCAGCCTCAGCATGAGCGCGCAGTGCTCTCATCTGGATCAGGTCGAGGTGCAGCAGGTGCCCGCACGCGCGGAGGTGCCGGGTTGCGAGGAGTGCCTGAAGATCGGCGGACGCTGGGTGCACCTGCGCGTCTGTCGTAGCTGCGGCAAGGTGGGCTGCTGTGACTCCTCACCTAACCACCACGCCTCGCCAGCACGCGGCCGAGGAAGCACACCCGATCATGAGCTCGATCGAGCCGGGCGAGAACTGGTCGTGGTGTGTGCTCGACGAGATCGCCTTCGTGATCGAGCAGGCAGCCGCCTCAGCGCTGTGGCGGTCGGCGTGGCCTGCTCGGGGGAATGCCGAAGCGCTGCTGGTAGTCGCCGTTGAGGCTCTGCCAGCCGCCCGGCAGGCGCGGCGTGCCACCACGCTGCGGGTCGCGCCAGCGCGGCGAGGGAGCCGCGCGAGGCTCTCGAGGCACAGGTGCCAGCCGGCCGCCGTCGCGCGCGGCCTTGAAGCGATCATCGAAGCAGTGCGTGAGGCTCAGCAGCACAGCCTTCGTCGTGGGCGCGCAGCTCCCAGCGCAGCTCGTCCTCGCCCCAGGTGTAGGCGAGCAGGCGCGGCGGCTCGTAGGCGAGCACCGTCCCATCGGGCATCTCGGGAGCTTCGGGCGCGGCGCGATAGTAGCTCACGCGCCGCCCTGCGATCGGCTCGAGACTCGAACGGCGTGGGGTGCCAGCTGAGCAGCTCGCTGCGTGGCTCGTCAGCGCGCTCCACACGCGCTCGGGCGGGTGGGCGAGCACGCGCTCGAAGCGCAGCGCGGAGCGTCCGTCGAGCTCCTTGAAGACAGCGTGATCGGGAGCGGGCATCGGCTACTCCTTTCTCTCGAGGTGGCGTTCGAGCGCGTCGAGGCCGCCCTGCCACAGCAGCACGTAGGGGGTCAGCCAGCGGGCCAGCTCCGCGAAGCCCTCGCCGCGCAGCGCGTACAGGCGCCGCTGCCCCTCCGCGCGCGACTCGCACCAGCCCGGCCTCGCGCAGGATGCGCAGGTGGCGTGAGGTGTTCGGCTGGCTGAGCCCGTCTCGGTCGACCAGCTCGCCGACCGCGCGCGGGCCGCGGATGCAGCAGGTCGAGCATCTCGCGGCGTGCCGGCTCGGCGACGACCTCGAAGGCACTGCATCGTGCTCCTATATATAAGCACGAAATCATATATATGTCTGTAAAGATATATGGTCAGCGTGTCGTCTTGCCGAGGCGCCGTTCGTCTCCCGGGCGACCATACTCTGCACCAAAGGAGGCAAGCCGATGAACTACATGCTGCAGATCTACTCAGCGAGACTGCGCTGTCCGTCGTGGGAGAGCCTCTCCGAGAGCGAACAGGGCGCGGTGATCGGCGGAGTACTTCGCGATCAGCCAGACGCCCGGCGTGACCGGCGGCGCGCAGCTCCAGCCGCGCGAGCACCGCGACGACGGTGCGCGTCGCAGGACGGCCGCACGCTGACCACCGACGGCCCCTTCCCGGAGACGAAGGAGGCGCTCGGCGGCTACTACCTGCTCGAGGCCGACGATCTCGACGCGGCGATCGAGCTCGCCGCGCGCATCCCCGCCGCGCGGACTGGGTGGCGCGGTCGAGGTGCGACCGCTGGTGGAGCGCTGATCGAGCAGGTCTTCCGCGAGCAGTGGGGCCGGGTGCTCGCCGCGCTGGTCGGCTTCCTCGGCGACTTCGACCTCGCCGAGGAGGCCGCCCAGGAGGCGTTCGCGATCGCCGCCGAGCGCTGGCCGCGCGAAGGGCAGCCCGCAGAACCCGCGCGCGTGGCTCGTGGCGACCGCGCGCAACCGCGCGATCGACCGCATCCGCCGCGAGCGCACGCTCGGCGGCCAAGTCGAAGCTGCTGGAGGTGCCCGAGGCCGTGGAGGACGAGATCGAAGCAGAGCGCCTTTCGCGACGAACGCCTGGAGCTGATCTTCACCTGCTGTCATCCCGCGCTCGCGCTCGACGCGCAGGTCGCGCTCACGCTGCGCACGCTCGGCGGCCTGACGCACCGAGGAGATCGCGCGCGCCTTCCTCGTGCCCGAGGCGACGATGGCGCAGCGCCTCGTGCGCGCCAAGCGCAAGATCCGCGATGCGGCGATCCCCTTTCGGATCCCGCCCGCGCACCTGCTGCCCGATCGTCTCACCGCGGTGCTCGCGGTCGTCTACCTGATCTTCAACGAGGGCTACGACGGGCGCGGCGAGCTCTGCGGCGCAGGCGATTCGCCTCGGCGCCGCGCTCGCGGAGCTGATGCCCGACGAGCCCGAGGTGTTCGGGCTGCTGGCGCTGATGCTGCTGCACGACTCGCGCCGCGCCGCGCGCGTGCGCGACGGCGAGCTGGTGCTGCTCGCCGACCAGGACCGCGCGCTGTGGGACCGCGCGCAGATTCGCGCCGGGCGCGAGGCGCTGGAGCGCGCGCGGGCGCTGCGCGGCGAGGGGGCCGCTATGTGCTGCAGGCGGCGATCGCCTCGCTGCACGCTGAGGACGCAGCGACTGGCCGCAGATCGCCGCGCTCTACGAGCAGCTGCTCGCGCTGACCGGCTCGCCCGTCGTGGCGCTCAACCGCGCCGTCGCGATGGCCGAAGCGGACGGCGCCGAGGCGGGCCTGCGAGCGATCGAGCGCTCGGAGTCTCGACGGCTACCACTACCTGCACGCCGCCCGCGGCGAGCTGCTGCGCCGGCTCGGGCGACGCGACGACGAGGCGCGCGACGGCATATGAGCGGGCGCTCGAGCTGGTGCGCTCCGAGCCCGAGCGGCGCTTCCTGCAGCGTCGCCTGCGCGGAGCTGTAGCGCTCTAGGCGTGCAGCTCGCCGGGCGCGGTGACGGTGCGCAGGTGCGCGGTCATGCCCGTCACGCTGAGCAGTCGCTCGACCTGCTGCGAGCCCTGCGTGACCGCGAGCTCCTGTCCGCGCTCGCTGCAGCGCTTGCGCGCCGAGAGGATGATCCGCAGCCCGGTGGAGTCGATGAACTCGAGGCTGCTGAAGGTCGAGCACCACCATCGGCTTGGCCGTCAGCTCCGGCATCCTCGACGCGCTCTGCAGCAGCGGCGCGCTGGCCATGTCGAGTTCGCCGTCGAGCGCGAGCACGACCCGGTCATCCTCCTGCGCAGACATCGATCTGAAGGTGATCCTGTACCCCCATTCCGCAGGATTCTAGCCCAAACAGCTGCGTGCCAGCGAGCCATTACATGGCACGTCGACGTGTCGCGGAATCTGACAGCCGCAGGCCGAGCAGCGCCATGTCGTCGCGCAGTCGTGCCTCCGCGCGCATCGCAGGCGCGGTCTGCTCGATCCGCTCGAGCAGGCCCTCCGAGGCTCAGCCCCGGTGCCTGCTGCGCACAGCTGCGAGCAGGCCCTGCTCGCCGAGCTGCCGCCCGGACGCGCCAGCCTCGGGCACGCCGTCGGTGTAGAGCAGCAGCGTCTCGCCGGGACGCAGCTCGGCGCTCGACCTCGCTGATCTTCGATCCGGTCGAGCACCCCCAGCAGCGTGCCCGGGCGCCGATCTGCCGCGACTCGCCGCCGGCGTCGATGAGCACCGGGAGGCGGATGGCCGGCGAGCGTGACGGTCAGCCGCGCGTCGCCTCGCCGCGGTTCGATCGTGACCAGGCAGGCGGTGCACATGTCGGCGCCGGGCGGCTGAGGCGAAGCGCCTCGTGCAGCGTCTCGAGCATGCCCGTCGGGCGTCTGCCCGAGCATCGCCGCGGCGCGCAACGTGTGGCGCGCAAGCGCCGTCACGCCGGCCGCCCGCGGGCCCTTGCCGCAGACGTCGCCGATCGCCAGCAGCCAGCGGCCTGCGCCGTAGGCGCAGACGTCGTAGAAGTCGCCGCCGACGTCGTTGAGCTCGCCGGCCGCGCGGTAGAGCGCCCGCGTCTGCACGCCCGGTATCTCGGGCAGCGACTCGGGCAGCAGCGCGGCCTGCAGGATGTCGGCGATCGCGCTTGCGCTCGGTGTACAGGCGAGCGCTCTCCACCGCCGTGCCCGCTCGCCGGCCGAGGCGCACGGCGAGCGCCAGGTCGCGCCTCGTCGAGCCGCCGGTGGGACTCGGAGGTGATCGAGCGTGATGGCCCCGAGCGTTCTCGTCGGTGCGGCCAGCGGCACGATGATCACGGCCGCGCGCCGATCTCGCGCAGCAGCTCGAGGTGCGTCGTCGTCGCTGGGCGTAGGCGGCGAGCCGCTCGCGGCTGTGATGTCGGTGTAGCAGCGCGGCTCGTCCCGCTGCGGATCACCTCCGCCACGCCCGCCGGGTCCTCGAGCGACGGGCGATAGCTGCGGTCGAGCGCTTGCGCCAGGGCGAGCTTCGCCGGGTCGCTGTGGTGGACCGCGACGCGTTCCAACGCGCCGTCCTCGCCGAGCACGTCCACGGCGCACCAGTCGGCGAGCTGGGAACCGCGAGCCGCGCGATCTGCTGCAGCGTCTCCGCGTAGTCCATCGAGGAGGCGAGCACGCGGCTGGCCTCCGCCATGAAGCTCTCCGCCATCTGCGACGCGCTTGACCTCGGTGATGTCCTCATAGACGTTGACCGAGAACAGCAGCTCGCCCGCTCTCGGGATCGGTGACGGCGCGAGGACGCGCGATCAGCCAGCGCTCCTCGCCGCGTCGCGCGAACGACGTTCCTGACCAGCAGCGGCTCGGGCTCTCCGCCCGCGAACAGCGCGACGCGCGGGCATGTCCTCGAGCCGAGCTCGCGTCCGTGCTCGTCGAAGAGCAGGAAGCGCTCCATGACTCGTCGCTGGTGCGCGCCCGTCAGCTCCGCGGGCGTGCCCGACGCCGAGGAGCTCCGCGGCGGCCTGGTTGGCGAACACGATCCGGTCCTGGTCGTCGGTCGAGCGTGATCGCCTCGGCGAGGTTCACGAGGATCGCCTCCAGGCGCTGCTCGACGCTGCGCACCTCCGAGAACAGGCGCGCGTTGTCGATCGCCAGCGCGGCACGCCGGGCGAGCTCGGAGACGAGCCTCGAGGTCCTCGCTGCCCGTAGGGCGTCGCCGTCGCCGAGCCGCAGCACCGACAGCGCGCCCAGGGTGCGCTGACGCGCGACCAGCGGCGCGACGACCGCCGAGCGGTAGCCGTTGTCGATCATGAACGCGCGTGCGCGGAGCCTGCGGCGAAGGTCCGCAGAGCGTACGTCTGTCCATGTGCCGCAAGCAGTTCCCGCTCGCCGCTGCGGATCACCCGCGCGACCGGGTGCTCGCCGGCGGGATCGAGCTGCTGGCGCTCGCGCAGCTCGCTGCAGCTCCCGGCCACCCGCTCGTCGACCGCGGCGACCGCCATCTGGCGGATCGAGCCGTCCTCGTCGAGCAGGTCGATCACGCACAGGTCGGCCAGGCGCGGCACCGTGAATCGGCCACGCGCTGGAGCGTGGTGGCGAGATCGAGCGACTCGGCGAGCACCACGCCGGCCTCGAGCAGCAGCTCCACGGCGGTGCCATGGGTGTGGGCGCCATGTGCAGCGGCCGGCTCAGTTGGCATCGTATGCGCAGCATCGCAAAACCGGGCGCGCAGAGGGGGCGTTACCGCTGCGAGCGGTGTCCTAGCTCTTGTGCATGCGCGCGCGCTGCTTGTGCACGCGCACCGCGGTGCCGTGCGGCACGGAGTGAATCTGCACGAGGTCGCAGAGCTGGTGCACGAGCCACAGGCCGCGGCCAGTGTGCTCGTCGGGGCGGGGCGGCTGCGGCCGATCAGCGGGTCCTCGATGTGGCCGGCGTCGCGGACCTCGCACAGCAGCGTGTCGCGCTCACGCCACAGCAGAACAGGCGTCCGTGCCCGCCGCCGTAGCGGATGCTGTTGGTCGCGAGCTCGTTGACCGCGAGCACCAGTTCCTCGGTCGCCTGCTCGTCGAGCCCGTGCTCGCTGGCCCAGCCCGAGAGCACCTGACGCAGCGCTCCCAGTTGCGCGCTCGAGAAGGCCATCTCGCGCACCGGCTCCACGGGGGGCGTCAGCGCCTGTGCGAAGGACTGTGCCTCGGCGGTTAGGTGATCTTCCAGGCCGTCCACGTCAGTGGGACATAGCAGCTGCCAGGATGTCCATCCCGCGGCGATGATGTCAGGGGGGGTGCCGGGGCATTGTGGCACTCGCGGACTCGGCTGTACGGCGGCCCCTGGCGGTGCGCTCGGGATGGCGGGTGAGCCGCCTCTGCCGCGCGCTCTCTAGCGAGAAACTCATGCCAGGCGGCGATCACTCGCCCGAGGGTTTCCTCCGAGGGTGCGCATGTCGGCCTTGGCGACTCGTTCGGCGTCGTCGGTGAGCGAGTCGCGCAGGAGCGCTACCCCTTCGTTGGTGCCTGCAATCAACACTGGACGTTCGGTGGTAGGCGGTGGGGTTGCGCGCTGAAGGCGCGCGCGGGCCGCAAGCTACCAGCGCCCATACCAGCGACGCCGGCCACCAGCCTCGGGGAGTCCGCCCACGAAGAAGCCGATCAGCCAGAGCAGCACGGCGAATATCAACACGTACCAGAGGATATGGGCCGCGAAACCGAGGCCGCCAAAGATCGCGAGTATCAGCACGAGCGCTAGCAGAGCCACCATCTCGATACCTCACTTTCCGATCGCGGGGCCGGGCACAAAGTGGTGCCGACCTTCGATAAATATTGCCCGTTTACGGCGTTTGCCAAACGGGGGCTTGCGGCGCGGTGCTCGACCCCGAGTTCGAGGCGTCCTCCACGGTCAGCGGCTGGGCGATGCTCTCGAGGCTCTCGCGCTCGGCCTTGACGCCGAAGAGCAGCTCGGCGATGCCGCCGAGGATCATCGCGACGGCGCCGATCATGAAGCCGACGAACACGTGGCTGCCTTGCCGCTTTCGATCAGATGCGCGAACAGCAGCGGACCGACGATGCCGCCCGTGCCTGTGCCGACGGCGTAGAACACGGCGATGCACAGCGCGCGCGTCTCCAGCGGGAAGACCTCCGAGACGGTCAGGTAGGCGGCGCTGACGCCGGCAGAGGCAAAGAAGAAGATCGACCATCAGCGCGATCACGAAGCTCGCCGCGGTGAACTGGCCGCTCTTGAACAGGAAGGCCGTGAGGACCAGCAGAGACGCCGGACAGCAGGTAGGTGCCGGCGATCATCGGCTTGCGCCCGACTGTGTCGAACAGGCGCCCGAGCGTCAGCGGGCCGAGCAGGTTGCCCACGGCGAAGATCGCGATGTAGTAGGGCATGTTGCCGCTCGCCACGCCGAAGAAGGTTTTGAGCATGTCGCCGAGGCTGAACAGCAGCGGCGTTGTAGAGGAAGGCCTGACCGACGAACAGCGCCAGACCGAGGATCGTGCGCCGCGGATACAGCGTGACGACCGAGCGCACGATCAGCGGCAGCGGGATCGTGCGCGCGCTGGCGCACCGTGATGCTCGCCTCGGGCTCGCGCAGCTCTGTCGCCGGACTGCTCGCGCACCTCGTCTTCGATTTCTTTGACGACCTTCTCCGCCTCCTGCTCGCGGCCGTGGATGAACAGCCAGCGCGGGCTCTCGGGCACGTTGCGCCGCACGATCAGGACACCGCAGCCCGAGCACGGCGCCGAGCGCGAAGCACAGCCGCCAGCCCAGGTTGATCGGGAAGATGCTCGTGTTCAGTGCCAGCACCGCCAGCAGCGAGCCGCCGATCGCACCGCCCCAGTAGCTGCCGTTGATCGAGATGTCGGCGTGGCCACGGCTCTTGGCTGGGATCAGCTCGTCGATCGCTGAGTTGATCGCGCTGTACTCGCCGCCGATGCCCATGCCGGTCAGGAAGCGGAAGACGAAGAACCACAGCGGTGAGAAGGACAGCGCGGTCAGGATCGTCGCGAGCAGGTAGAGCCCGAGCGTGAGCATGAACAGGCGCTTGCGCCCGAAGCGGTCGGTCAGCTGTCCGAACACGAGCGCGCCGAAGCAGGCGCCTGCCACGTAGAGCGAGGCCGCCAGCCCGGAGACGTCGCGCAGCCGAGATGCCCACGCCGGCGCCCTTTTCGGAGAGGCGCCCGGAGATCGCAGCCGACGATCGTGACCTCGAGCCCGTCGAGGATCCAGACGGTCCCGAGGCCGATGATCACGCGCCAGTGGAAGCGCGACCACGGAAGCCGGTCGAGGCGCGCCGGAATGTCCGTCTCGATCTTGCCCGTCTCGACCTGCTGGCGCTCACGCTCTGCTCCTCGGCGGGCCGATCTCAGCGCGGTCGCCACGTCGAACCGGTTTCTTCCCGGACGCGAGATTCGGAAACCGAGCGCTTGCCAGTAAGATCGCCTGGGGCGCGTGACATGCGGGCATATGTCCGTCGCCAGTTAGTCCCCCACGGGCGGCGGTCGACGAGCCGCCTGTGGCACGTCGCCCTATGGGTGGGCTCCCGCGAGAAGCGCTGAGCCGCGCTCGCAGCTAGCGTGAAGGGGCGAAGCCCGTTCAGCGCTGCGCGCTCAGGCGCAGCCCAGCAGTCTCCGAGGCTCCGTGCGCGCGAGACCTCGTGGCCGTCGGTGAGGCGCTCGAGCACGGACCCAGGCCGTCCACGGTCGGTGGTCTCGATGACCGCTTCGCCCGTGTCCCGTGCGCAGCGGGCCGATGCGGACCTGCAGGTCGCGCGTGGCTCGACGCTCGACGTGCGACGGCTGAGCCGCTCGCCGTTGAGCGAGCCTCGCGCCGTGGGCAACGAGCGCGTCGGCGAGCAGCTGCGTGTCGGAGATGCGATCGGTCGAGAAGGCGCGCGCGCGCGGCGCAAGCGCGCCAGGACGCGCGGCAGCACCGCGCGAGCGAGCGGCGCGGGCCCGACGGTGACTGCAGGTCGTATCGGCTCGAGGCATCGCCGCTCCGCGAGAGCGGCTGCGCGCGGTCGCTCTCGCCGTCGGCCGCAGCGGCGCGAGCGTGCTCGCCTGCGCGGTCACGAAGTGCATCCGCACTTCGGTGCCCCCGCCCGCGAGGTCGCGGAACTCGATCGTCGCTGGGCGAGCGCCCGGATCACCGGCAGCCCGATGCCGCCGAGCATCCTCGCTCGGGATCGCGCTCGCGGGGCTGGATGCCCGACGCCGTGGTCGCGGACGACCACCTCCAGTCCGAGCGCCGGCGACGTAGATCTCCACCTCGAGCGGCCCTTCCTCGCCTTCGTAGGCGTGGAGCACGACGTTGTTGCACGCCTCGCTGACCGCGGTGCTGATGTCGTTGAGCTCGACAGGATCGAGCCCGATCGTCTCCGCCAGCGCCGCTCAGCGCCTGGCGGACGAGCAGGACGTTCTCGGCCTTGTTGGAGAGGCTGAGGCTGGACGTTGGGGATGCTCGCCACCGACGCGTGCCGCCGGATCTCACAGGACGCGCGTGAGAGTCGCGCCACTGCGCGGAGGCCACGCGAGCGTCGCGGGCCTCCATGGCGGTCTAGCGCGCCTCTCCGGGCGCCTGCGTCAGCGCCCGCAGCTGATCGAGCGAACGGCGCAGCAGCCGCGAGACCTGCATCTGGGAGATGCCGATGCGCTCGGCGATCTCGGTCTGGGTCAGGTCCTCGACGAAGCGCATCTTCAGGATCAGGCGCTCGCGCGGCGGGATGTGCCCGAGCACGGCGGACAACGGTCGCGTCGAGCTCCACCAGCTCGTAGCGCTCGTCCTCGCCGCCGATCAAGTCCCCGTAGGCGGCGCCCGCATCGTCGTCGGCGCCGGGACGCGGCGCGTCCAGCGAGACCGTCTCGTAGGCCTGGATCGCCTGCAGCGCGTCGATCACCTCCTCGGTGTCGAACTCGAGGTACTCGGCCAGCTGGTTGGCGGTGGGCGCGTGGCCGCGCTCGTTGGCGATGCGCTCCTGCGCGTCGCGCACCTTCAGCGCGCGCTCCTGCGCGCCGCGGGGCACGTGCACCGCCCAGCCGGAGTCGCGGAAGTAGCGGCGCATCTCGCCGAGGATCGTCGGGACGGCGAAGGACTGGAAGGGGTGGCCGCGTTCGACGTCGTAGCGGTCCATCGCCTTGAGCAGGCCGAGCGAGGCGACCTGAAGCAGGTCCTCGAAGGGCTCGGAGGAGCGGCCGTAGCGCCGCGCCAGGCTGCGAGCGAGCGGCATGAAGCGCCTGCACGAGCGCCTCGCGGGCGCCGTCGTCGCCGTGGCGCTGCCAGCGCACGAAGAGCTCGCGCGGATCCTCAGTGGTCCCCGGCATCGGTGCGTGGTGTCGGCGCTGCGATCGTGGTCCCTGGCATCTCGACTCCCTTCCTCGGTTTTGTGTCCCTGGGGGATTCTACCGACTCTAGAGTCAGCGCTCAAGCTACCCAGTACCCGATCCAGCGATCCTCAAACGCCAGTCTTGCGCCGAGACTGTGCTCGAGTGCCGGCGACGACGGCAGTCGCTCAGCCGGCGAGCGGCGGCGCCGGGGAGCGCCGCGCGGAACGCCTCGCTTGCCAGCGCGGGGCGCGTCTGGCTCCGCGGTGTCCGGGCGGTCTCCTCGGGCGCGGCCACCACACGATTGCGCCCGCGCGGCCTTGGCTTCATAGAGCGCCCGGTCGGCCGCCTTGAAGAGGACGTCGTAGTCGACCTGCTCGCCCCAGCCGGCGCTCAGGCCGAGCGAGATCGTCACGAGCAGCCCATCGGGCGCGTCTGCTCCACCGCCGCGCGCAGTCGCTCGGCAACCTCGCGTCCGCGCGCCGGCGTCGATGCCCGGGAAGCACCACCAGGAACTCCTCGCCGCCGAGCCGGTAGACGAGCTCGAAGGAGCGCAGGTGCTTGCGCAGCGCGTATGCGACGTCGCGCAGGACCGCATCGCCGCAGTCGTGGCCGTGCTGGTCGTTGATCGCCTTGAAGTTGTCGACGTCGCAGAGCAGCAGGCAGACCGGCTGGCGGGTGAGACGTGCCTGCATCGAGATCTCGACGAACCGCGGCGCGAGCGCGTGGCGGTTGAGCAGCCCGGTGAGCGGATCGAGGATCGCCTCGCTGCGGTGATGGAGCTCGGCCGCCTGCAGCGCCCACACGATCGAGACGACGCCGCGAGCAGCGCGAGCGTGGCGAACACGGGCACAGGGTCGTGCAGCGTCGCCGTCGGATCCACGCCGAGTGTGGCGACCAGGATCACGAGGACCGTCACCACGAGCGCCGCGATCACCACCTGGGGCGAAAGCGTGCCGCCACCATCGCCGCGGGCAGCACCAGCCAGGGGAGCGCCGGGCTCTTGGGGCCGCCGCTGAGAACGCGCCAGCGGCGATCAGGGCCAGCGTGATCAGGATCGCGCTCATGCTCACGCGCTCCGGGTGGGCGCTCGTGTCCATGCGGCGGTCGACGTTCAGGTAGTTGAGCGACTGCGAGCACGAACAGGACGAACGTCCACCAGCCGAGCCAGGGCGCGGAGATCAGCAGCGCGAAGCCGACGGCGCCCGAGCCGACCTTGCGGATCATGCGCACGCGTGCTTGGCATCGACCACGCGCTGCGGTCCAACTCGTTGGGCAGAGCCAGGATTCCCCCTTCATGACTACGTCGCTTCGGCGGCTCGTGGGGGCTGCTTGAGCAGGAGGGCTCAGCTCAAACACATGCACTTTGCAGACAATTGTCCGCAAAAGCGGATGTCCTAGACGTTCGGCGGCTCAGTGGCGCAGTCCTAGCCACTCGGCATCGCGCTCGACGGCGTGGGATCGCTCGACGCAGCGTGAAGCTAGTCTCACGACATGGCGCCGAGCCGATGAGCCGAGCGTCGCGCGAGATCCTCGCGCGCCGGCGCGGCGAGGAGATGGCGCTCAACGACCGCTATCTGAACCCGCAGATGGGCCGGATCCTGCGCACGCTCGGCTTCGACAAGGTCTGGACGGGCGGCGAGGGCGCGCACCTGATCGACGCCGACGGCGAGCGCTACCTCGACCTGTTCGGCGGCTACGGCGTGTTCGCGATCGGGCGCAACCACCCCGAGGTGATCGCCGCGCTCGAGGAGGTGATGGCGGCGCGCACGGGCAACCTGCCGCAGCTCGGCGTGACGCTGCTCAGCGGCGTGCTGGCCGAGCAGCTGCTCGCGCGTGCGCCGGACAGCGTCGCGGCGATGGTGCCCGGCCAACACGCGGCACCGAGGCGGTCGAGGCGGCGATCAAGATCGCCCGCGCGGCCACCGGGCGCCCGCGCGTGCTGTTCGCCGAGCACGCCTTCCACGGCCTCACGCTGGGCTCGCTCTCGCTCAACGGCAACGCCGAGTTCCGCGACGGCTTCGGCCCGCTGCTGCCGGGCTGCGAGGCTGTGCCTTCGGCGACCTCGACGCGCTCGCAGCGCGAGCTCGCTCGCGGCGACGTCGCGGCGTTCGTGGTCGAGCCGGTGCAGGGCAAGGGCGTGAACCTGCCGCCCGCCGAGCTACCTGCCGGGCGCGCAGCGGCTCTGCCGCGAGGCCGGCGCGCTGTTCGTCTGCGATGAGGTGCAGACGGGGATCGGGCGCACCGGGCGCTTCCTCGCGCTCGAGCACTGGGATCTGGAGCCGGACCTGATCTGCGTCGCGAAGGCGCTGTCGGGCGGCCTCGTGCCGATCGGCGCGGTGCTCGTCTCGCGCACCGCGTTCGACGCGGTCTTCGACGGGATGGAGCGCGCGGTGCGCCACGGCTCCACGTTCGGCGGCAACGACCTGGCGGCAGCGGCCGCGCTGGCCACGCTGCGGGTGCTCGAGCGCGAGGGCCTGGTCGCGCGCGCCGAGCGCATGGGTGCGCTGCTGCTCGAGCTGACGCAGCCGCTGGTCGAGCGCTACGAGGTCGTGCAGCGACGTGCGCGGGCTGGGTCTGATGTGGGCGATCGAGTTCGGCCGCCGCCGGGCGCTGCGGCAGCGCGGCGCTTGTGGGAAACGGTCGAGCGGCGCCAGCCGGGGCTGTTCTCGCAGCTGATCACCGTGCCGCTGTTTCACGAGCACCGCATCCTCTGCCAGGTCGCCGGACACCACATGAACGTGATCAAGGCGCTGCCCGCGCTTGACGATCGAGGAGTCTGAGATCCGCCGTTTCGCGGCGGCGCTCGAGCAGACGATCGCCGCCGCAGAGCGCTATCCGAGCGCGCTCGCACGCTTCGGAATACGCACCGGTATCAGGGCCGCGGTCGCACGCCGCTAGCCTGTCGAGCCGTGCTCGTCCCCAGAGATGACATCCGCAACGTCGCGATCGTGGCGCACGTCGACCACGGCAAGACCACGCTCGTCGACGCGATGCTGTGGCAGTCGGGCGCCTTTCGCGAGGGACAGGACGTCGCCACGCGCGTGATGGACTCGATGGACCTCGAGCGCGAGAAGGGCATCACGATCCTCGCCAAGAACACCTCGCTGCGCTACCGCGACGTCAAGCTCAACATCATCGACACGCCCGGCCACGCCGACTTCGGCGGCGAGGTCGAGCGCGGCCTGACGATGGTCGACGGCGTGCTGCTGCTCGTCGACGCATCCGAGGGACCGCTGCCGCAGACGCGCTTCGTGCTGCGCAAGGCGCTCGAGGCGAGGCTGCCGGTGATCCTCGTGGTCAACAAGGTCGACCGCCCCGACGCGCGCGTGGCGGAGATCATCGATGAGGTCTATGAGCTGTTCCTCGACCTCGACGCCGACGAGCACCAGATCGAGTTCCCGATCGTCTACTGCAACGCCAAGGCCGGCGTGGCCTCGCTAGCGTACGACCCCGAGCAAGCCGCTGGAAGGCACGACGCTTGCGCCGCTGCTGGACCTGCTGCTCGAACGGATCCCCGCGCCGATCTATGACCCCGAGCACCCGCTGCAGGCGCTCGTCACGAACCTCGACGCCTCCCCCTACGTCGGGCGTCTGGCGATCTGCCGCGTGCGTCACGGCAGCATCCGCAAGGGCCAGCAGATCGCCTGGTGCCGCGCCGATGGCTCGATCCAGAAAGCGCAGGTGGCGGAGCTGTATGTGACCGACGCGCTCGACCGCGTCGACGCCGGCGAAGCGGGGCCGGGGGAGATCATCGCCGTCGCGGGAATCGCCGAGGTGACGATCGGCGAGACGCTCGCCGACCCCGCAGACCCGCGGCCGCTGCCTGTGATCACCGTCGATGAGCCTGCGATGTCGATCACGATCGGCGTCAACACCTCACCGCTCGCGGGCAAAGACGGCGACAAGATCACCGCGCGTCAGATCAAGGCGCGCCTCGATCAGGAGCTCGTCGGCAACGTCTCGCTGCGCGTGCGCGACACCGCGCGGCCGGACACCTATGAGGTGCAGGGTCGTGGCGAGCTGCAGCTCGCGGTGCTCGTGGAGATGATGCGCCGTGAGGGCTTCGAGCTGACCGTCGGGCAGCCGCACGTTGTCGAGCGCGAGATCGACGGCAAGCGCGACGAGCCCGTCGAGCGCCTCTCAGTGGATGTGCCCGACGAGCACGTTGGCACCGTCACGCAGCTGCTCGCCGCGCGCAAGGGACGTATGGAGCACATGATCAACCATGGCACCGGCTGGGTGCGCATGGACTACCTCGTGCCCGCGCGTGGGCTGATCGGCTTTCGCACCGAGTTCCTCACCGAGACGCGCGGCACGGGCATCATGCATCACGTGTTCGAGCGTTGGGAGCCGTGGGCGGGCGAGATCCTGACGCGCACCAGCGGCGTGCTCGTGGCCGACCGCAAGGGCGAGACCGTGACCTTCTCGCTGTTCACGCTGCAGGAGCGCGGCTCGCTGTTCGTGGGACCCGGCGAGGAGGTCTATGAAGGCATGATCATCGGCGAGAACACGCGCGCGGAGGACCTCGATGTGAACCCCGTCAAAGAGAAGCACCTCACGAACATGCGCTCATCGACATCAGATGTGCTCGTGCGCCTCGATGCGCATCGCAAGCTCACGCTCGATGAGGCGCTCGAGTTCGTGCGCGAGGACGAGGCCGTCGAGGTGACGCCCGCGTCGGTGCGTATGCGCAAGGTGGTGCTCTCGAAGGTCGACCGCTTGAAGGCTGTGAGGCAGGCACGCAAATAGCGCCACCCGCACGCGCAGCAGACGTGGGCGCCGGAGAGATCCGGTTGCAGGGGCTCGTGAAGTCCTTTCGTGGTCCCCAGGGCCCGGTGCACGCGGTGCGGGGAATCGATGTCGCGATCGACGCAGGCGAGACGGTTGCGTTGTTGGGGCCCAACGGAGCGGGCAAGTCGACGACGATCGACATGCTGCTGGGGCTGCTCGAACCCGACGAGGGGAGCGTGTCGGTCTTCGGGCGCGCACCTGCGCAGGCCGTGGCGGAAGGCGCGGTAGGGGGCATGCTGCAGACCGGTGAGCTGATCAGGGACCTGTCGGTGCGCGAGCTGGTGGCCGTGATGGCCTCGCTCTACCCGCGACCGTTGGATGTCGATGAGGTCCTCGCGGTCGCGGGGATCGAGTCGATCGGCGAGCAGCGTACCCAGAAGCTCTCGGGCGGACAAACGCAGCGCGTGCGCTTCGCGGTGGCGCTCGTGAGCGATCCGCAGCTGCTCGTGCTCGACGAGCCCACGGTGGCGCTCGACGTGGAAGGGCGTCATGCGTTCTGGAAGACGATGCGCGCCGCTGCGGCGCGCGGCAAGACGATCCTGTTCGCCACGCATTACCTCGAGGAGGCCGATGCCTACGCGGATCGTGCGGTGCTGATGGCGCACGGACAGATCGTCGCCGACGGCCCCACCACGGAGATCCGTGCGCGCGTGGGCACGCGCACGATCCGCGCGACGCTGCCCGACGTCGAGCTCGCCCAGCTCGCGCGCGCTGCCGGGTGTCTCGAGCGCGGAGCGTCGTGGCGAGGCGGTGATGCTGCGCTGCGCCGACTCCGACGCTGCGATCAGGGCGCTGCTCGGCGCCTTTCGCAGAAGCGCGCGACGTCGAGATCACGGCTGCGGGCCTGGAGCAGGCGTTCCTCGCGCTGACGGGCGATCCTGACGCCTCAACAGAGACGATCGACGCCGGCGAGGTACGCCGCTGATGCCGCTGCTCTACACGCGCTATGAGCTTCTGCGCACGCTGCGCAACCGTCGCTTCTTCCTGCTCTCGCTCGGCTTCCCGCTGGTGCTCTACTTCCTGATCGCGGGTCCCAGCGCCACATCCACAACTTCGCCGGCAGCGGCATCTCTGCGCCGCTCTACTACATGGTCGGCCTGGCCTCCTTCGGGACGATGAGCGCGATGCTCTCGAGCGGCGCTCGG
Organism: uncultured Solirubrobacterales bacterium; assembly: GCA_963785435.1. GTDB lineage: Bacteria > Actinomycetota > Thermoleophilia > Solirubrobacterales > Solirubrobacteraceae > Palsa-744. The sequence goes on along the minus strand of CAWAVE010000002.1, from coordinate 61,575 downwards.
ATCGCAGCGGAGCGCGCCGTGGGCTGGAATCGCCAGCTGCGCATCAGCCCGCTCACCCCGCGCGCCTACTTCCGCGTGAAGGTGCTGACCGGCTACATGATGGCGACGATCAGCCTGCTCGCTCTGTATGCCGCGGGCGTCTCGCTCGGCGTCAGCCTCTCGGCCGGGGAGTGGCTGGAGATGACGGGCCTGATCCTCGTTGGCCTCGTCCCGTTGCGGCGCTTGGGATCACGATCGGGCACATGCTCACACCCGACTCGATCGGACCCGGCGATCGGTGGTGGCATCTCGCTTGCTGGCACTGCTCGGCGGCACATGGTTTCCGATCGCCCACCACGGCTTCCTGCACGACATCGCGCAGTATCTGCCTTCCTACTGGCTCGTGCAGGCCAGTCACGTCGCGCTCGGCGGTCACGCCTGGAGCGCGATGGGCTGGACGGTGATCGCCGCCTGGACGCTCGTTCTGAGCCTGCTGGCCGCGCGCGCCTACCGCCGCGACACAGGCCGCGTGTGAGGACGCCCGAGGCACGGCCTGAGGGCACGGCGCCTCTGACGCGCCGCGACTGTAGGGTACCGCCGATGATGCGAACGACAACAGCTCCTCACCACCTAAGACCGCTCGTCCTGCTCGCGGCCCTGAGCTGCGCCCTGCTGGTCCCCGCGCGCTCTCGCCGCGGCCGCCGAACCCACGATCAACTACGCGCCGAGAGCCTGCAGGACTAGAACAGCAGCTCGCCGGCGGCAAGATTCAAGGCGGTCACGATCAACAAGGGGCTGCGCTCGATGCGCGATGACGCTCAAGGACGGCGGCCACGTGCTCGCCAAATACGCAGCCGCGAAGAGCCGAAGATCGACGCAGCGCGCTGCAGGCCAAAGGCGTGCCGGTCACGATCCTTCGCCCGCTGAGCCGACAAAGAAGCCAAAAAAGCACCCGTAAACACAAACTGCGCTACATCGCGGGCGGGATCGTGATCGTGGTGGTGATCGTGGTCGGCGCTCGTGCTGTTCGTCGATCGCAAACGCAAACGCGAGCGCGAATGAGCGCTCAGCAGTGTGGACGCCGGCGCGCGTGGGGTTGGGACGCGCGCCGGGGCCAGCGTCTTCATCGCCACTCCCACGTCGTGGGCGAGCATGTCCACCATGTCGCGTGAGAAGTTCTCCTTGATGACCATGCGCAGCACCGTGATGTGCTCGGCGTTCGGAGGCAGCGTGTAGGCGGGCACGATCCAGCCGCGCTCGCGCAGCAGCTGGGAGAGGTGGGTCAGGTCGATGCTTCTCGCGGGTCGCTCGGCTTGCAGCGCCACGATCGGGAATTCCGAGCCGTCGGTCAGCAGCTCGCAGGCCGTCGATCGCGCCGAGCTTGGCCCCGAGCGCCGTGGCGTTCTCGAGCACGGTCTGCACGATCTCGCTGTAGCCCGCCGCCCGAGGCGCAGGAAGGCGAAGTACTGCAGGATCACCGAGGTCGAGGGCCTGGAGAAGTTCAGCGAGTAGTTGGGCATGTTGCCGCCGAGGTAGTTGATGTGAAAGACCAGCTCCTCGGGCAGGTCGGAGCGGTCGCGGAAGATGACGGTGCCCATGCCGGGGTAGACGAGCCCGAACTTGTGGTTTGAGACGTTGATCGAGCGCACGGAGGGCAGGCGGAAGTCCCACTCCTCATCGGGCCGGGCGAACGGGACGATGAAGCCGCCCGAGGCGGCGTCGATGTGCAGCGGTATGTGCCAGCCGCGCTCCGCCGCCACGCGCGTCAGCAGCGCGTCGATCGAGCCCAGATCGTCCATCTGTCCGGTGAACGTCGTGCCGAGCAGTCCGGCCACGCCGATCGTGTGCTCGTCCAGCAGCGGCTCCACCTGCTCGGCGCCGATCGTGTAGCGGCCCTCCTCCATCGGCACCACGCGCGCCTGCACCTCGAAGTAGCGGGCGAACTTCTCCCAGCAGGTGTGCACGTCGGCGCCCATCACCATGTTGGGCGTGTCGGTCGGCAAGCCCGGCCTCTTCGCGCCGACGCTGCCAGGAGCGCTTGTGGGCGAGCATCGCCAGCATGATCGCCTCGGAGGAGCCGATCGTGGCCGTGCCCGTCGGCTGCTGGTGGGTGGGCGCGTGAAAGAGGCGCCCGATCATCGAGACGACGCGCTGGTGGACGACCTCGGTCTGCGGGTACTCGTCCTGGTCGATCAGGTTCTTGGCGAGCGTCTCCGCCGCGAGCACGGTCGGCCTGCGGCTCCATCCAGCTGGTCACGAACGAGGCGAGGTTGAGCGCGGGGTTGCCGTCGAGGTTCAGCTCGTCATGCACCAGCTGGTAGGCGGCCTCGGCCGTGACGCCCTGCGGCCGGGCAGGCGGTACTTGGGGATGTCGTGGGAGAACGAGCGCCCGGCGTAGGTCGGCGAGAGCTGCTCCTCGGAGTCGATGTTCAGGTTGTGCATCTGTGCTCTCCTTGGGGGCTGTGGAGGGCGAGCTAACGGTAACTGTGCCTCACGCTCCGTCCTCGCCGACGAGATCGTGATGAGCAGGCGCCTGCCGCGCCTCAGTGGTGCGCCCCGGCGGGCGCGCCCACGACAGCTCAGGCTGAGAACGAGACTCAGTCTTATGATAGGTTTCGCCGTGGCCGTGTCGAGCGACCGCTCGTGAGCGGCCCTGCGATCGAGCTCGAGTGCCGCGGTGCGGCTCGGCGGCCGCACGGTCTGGAGCGATGTCATCGATGCGTCCAGCCGGGTGAGTTCGTGGCACTGCTCGGCGCAAACGGCTCGGGCAAGTCGACGCTGCTGAAGGTGGTGCTCGGGGCGCTGGGCTGGCGGCCGGAGCGCGACGGTGCTCGGTCAGCGCGCCCGGCGAGGCCAACCGGGCGATCGGCTACCTGCCGCAGCGGCGTGCCTTCGACGCCGGCATGCGCCTGCGCGGGCGCGACATCGTGCGCCTTGGACTCGACGGCGACCGCTGGGGGTTGCCGCTGACGCTGCCGTGGGGGCGCGCGGCGGCCCGAGCGGCGCTGCGGCGCGCGGTGCAGCGTGTCGATGAGGCGATCGAGATGGTCGGCGCGGGCGGATATGCCGCGCGCGCGATCGGCGAGTGCTCGGGTGGCGAGCAGCAGCGCCTGCTGATCGCCCAGGCGCTGGTCGGCAGGCCCGAGCTGTTCCTGCTCGATGAGCCGCTCGATAGCCTCGACCTCCCCAACCAGGCGGCGGTGGCGGCGCTCGTGGCACGACCTCTGCCGTCGAGCACGGGCGTGACGGTGCTGCTCGTGGCGCACGACGTCAACCCGCTGCTCCCCTATCTCGACCGCGTCGTCTACCTGGCCGCGGGCGCGCCGTGGACGGGCCGGTCGAGGAGGTGATCACTAGCGCGACGCTGAGCGCGCTCTACGGCGTGCCGGTGGAGGTGCTGCAAGCGCCTCCGACGGCCGCCTGGTGGTGGTCGGGCAGCCGGAGCCGCCCGCCCATCATCACGACCGCCACGAGCACGCCATGGGCACGCGCATGGCTGAGATCGCCGCAAGCGCAGCTCAGCTGGAACCTGGTGCACGACGTCGAAGGTGCTCGAATACCACTTCATGATCAATGCGCTGCTGGCTGGAGCGACTTGTCGCGGTGATGGCGGGCGCGGTGGGGTGGATGATGGTTCTGCGGCGCGAGACCTTCGCCGGGCACACGCTCTCGATGATGGCCTTCCCCGGCGCGAGCCGCGCGGCGCTCGCAGGCGTGGCGGCGCGTGGGGCTACTTCGCGTTCTGCGGTGCCGGCGCGCTGGTGATCGGCGCGGGTAGCCGCGAGCGGCGCGAGCGTGGGGAGAGCAGGCGGCAGGTATCGGCGTCTTTCAGGCGCTCGCGCTGGCTGGCTGGCTTCCTGTTCGTGAGCCTCTACGGCGGTGTGCTGGGCGATCTCGAGAGCCTCCTGTTCGGCGATCTGCTTGGGATCTCGGACGGGCAGGTCTGGCGCTCGCGCTGATCGTGCTCGCGACCTTGGCCGCGCTCGTGGCGCTCGCGCGTCCACTTCTGTTCGCCTCGGTGGATCCTGATGTGGCGAGCGCTCGCGGCGTGCCGGTGCGGGGCCTCTCGATCGCGTTCCTCGTGCTGCTCGGTGCTGGCCGTCGCTGCCACAAGTCAAATCACCGGCCCGCTGCTGGTGTTCGCGCTGCTCGTGATGCCGGCGGCGAGCGCGCAGGTGCTCACCGCACGGCCCTCGGTGAGCCTGTTGCTGACGGTGTCGCTTGGGTTGTTCGTGAGCTGGCTGGGTCTCGCGATCTCCTACTTCTCGCCCTATCCAGCCGGCTTCTTCATCGCCACGATTTCTTTTGTGGTCTATCTGCTGGCGCGCCTGCTCGCTGCGCTCAGAGCGCGCGGAGGGGCGCAGACGCCCGTCGTGGCCAAAGCGGCTCGGGGTGAGGTGATCGCCTGATGCTCAGCCAGGAATTCATGCGCAATGCGCTGCTCGCAGGGACGCCGATCGCGCTCGCGTGTGGGCTCGGCGGCTGGTTCTTGGTGCTGCGCGGTCAGGTGTTCGCCGGCGATGCGCTCAGCCACGTGGCCTTCCCGGGTGCGCTCGCAGCTGCCGCCGTGGGCGTGGACGCGCGCGTGGGGTTGGTACTCGCCACGGTCATCGCGGGCGCCTCGATCGGGCTGCTTGGGCGCGGCCTGCTGACGGGTGTCGGGCCGCGCGCGGGTTCAGCGACACCGGCGGACGACACGACGATCGCGATCGTCTTCACGTTCATCCTCGGTCTCGGGCTGTTCTTCCTCACACGCGTGAGCCTGGGCGGTGGCGGGGCCTCGGGGATCGAGGCAGCGCACGCGTTGTTCGGCTCGATCTTCGGGCTCGGACGCGGCGAAGCAGGCTTGCTGGCGCTGTGGCGCTCGCGGTCGTGCTGGCGCTATCCGCGATCGCGCGGCCGCTGCTGTTCGCGTCGGTCTCGCCGGAGGCGGCGAGTGCGCGCGGAGTACCCACGCGGCTGCTCGGCGTCGGGTTCCTGATGGTGCTTGGCCTGATCGCGGCGGCGGCAACGCAAGCTGTGGGTGCGCTGCTGCTGCTCGGCCTGCTGGCGGCGCCTGCGGCGGCGGCGCACCAGCTGACGCGTGGTGCCGCTGGCGGGCATCGCGCTTGCGGCGGCGCTCGCACTGCTCGCAATGTGGGGAGGCCTGATGCTCGCCTACGCGATCCCTGCGCTGCCGCCCAGCAGCGCGGTGATCGGCCTGGCGGCCTCGATCTACTACCTCTCGAGGATCCTCACATGAGCACGACGAGCTGGGTCGACGGTGCAGAGGCGGCGCTGGCGGCGGCTGGGCGCAAGCGCGGCGGAGCGCGACGCGCGGTGCTCGAGCTGCTCGGCGGCGAGCGTTGCGCGCTCAGCGCGCTCGAGATAGAGGACGCGCTGCGCGCATCCTCTACGCGGCGCGTGAGCCGCGCGAGCGTCTACCGGATCCTCGATGAGCTCGAGCGCCTGCGGCTTGTGCAGCGCGTGGAGATCGGCCAGGCGATGGTTCGCTACGAGCGCGTCTGTGCCGAGGAGGGCCATCACCACCACCTCGTCTGCGACGAGTGCGGCGTCGTGATGCCATTCTCCGACCCCGCACTCGAGCGCGCGATCACGAGCCTCTCAGAGCGCGTGCCGCTGGCGGTCTCCGAGCACGAGATCGTGATCCACGGCGCCTGTCGGGATTGTGTGGGGTAGGCGGGGAGGGGCGCCCTCTGCACGGGCTTGTGGCTCACCGCCCCACAGATAGCTCGCGACGCAGCCGAGCGCGAACACGGCGACGACGAGCAACACAGGGCCCGAGTCCTCGCTGAAGGCGCCCACCACTCCTGCGGTGACGCCGCCAGACAGCGCAGCGAGCCAGCCTGCGTCGCCGCCGACGGGCGCGAGCAGACGCTCGCGGGAGCGCACCGCGAAGGCTGCGCAGCCTAGCGCGAGCACTGTGGCAATCGGCATCGCGTGGTTGTGCAGCTCTCCCCAGGCGGCTTTGTAGCGCCGCACGATCACGTCACGCAGCTCACCTGGTGAGCTCGCGTGCAGGATGCTGCCCGTGTAGTGGCCCGAGCCGTGTGCGCTCAGCAGGTCGAGGATCGCGAGGGCGAGCAGTGCGAGCAGCGGGCTCACGAGCACGACGATCACGCGCTTGCGCGTGATCGCGCCGCCGGCGAGCGAGGCGAGGGCAACGGCGAAGCCGGCGCTCACGAGGATCACGCCACCGACCCCCGCACCGATCCGCGCGGAGCCCTCAATCGCAGCGAGCAGCACGCCTGCGTAGGCCATCGCGAGGGCGCCGCGCCGGCCGCGGGTGGTTGGATGCAGAGCGCTGGCCACCGCAGCGAGCACGAGCACGGCCAGGCCAGACTTGATCTCGTTGCCGATTCCATAGAAGCGCGCGCCGAGGATCGGGTTCGGCCCGAGCATCGAGCGCACGAGCAACTGCGTGTGCGCGAGCGCATCCACGGTGAGCGCCAGCACACCTACCACCGCGGGGGCGAGCAGCGCGCGCGGCCAGGGAATCAGCAGATCGCTTGCTGCGCCCAGTGCCAGACACAGCAGCGTGACGGTCAGGTACTCAACGGCCGCGCTCGGCATGAAGAGCGCCGGCGCGAGCACCGCCACAGGCGCCCACAGCACGCCCAAGCCGCCCACGCGTAGCGCGCGCGCGCGCGCACGCGGCGATGGCGAGCAGAGACAGATCAACAGCGCCCAGGCGGCGAGCAGGAAGCCGAGCGCGCTCAGGCGCCGCCCGCCAACGACGCGCAAGCGCGCCGCGAACGCGCGCAGCGTGCTCTGATCCAGCGCGCCGGCGGCTTCGATCGGCTTGCCACGCATCTGCACGGGCGTCGCGATCCCGAGGTGCCGCAGGATCGTCGGGGCGATGTCGATCGAGGCGATCAGCCCGCGCTCGTTGGTGCTCTGCGAGCTGAGCGTGCGTCCGTCACCTCCTGTGAGCCCGGCGACGCCGCTCCACAAAAGCTCGCCGCGCACCGGGTCTGAGCTGCGCTGTATGACGATCAAGAGCTCTTGGGCGCTACGACTCGCGCTCAGCCTGCGCAGCTGCTCACGGCCTCTGCTACCGCCAAGAAGGTCTGCGATGAGGAGCCTACGTTGCGCAAGCAGCGCATGCACGCGTGTGAGCAGCGAGGGGGCAGAGCCGAGCGAGACGGCTGCTATCTGCCCGCTTTGGTCAGCCGCGAGCACCGCGTCGGGGGTGCCGGCGCCCGCTGCTGCCGCGTAGCCGGCGCCGCCGGGGAGGCTTTCCGCGAGCAGCCCCGGGCTGAGGATCTGCGGCGCGTCGTGCGCACGTCGGAGCGCAGCCGCCCAGCCGCCGATCAGCGCGCCGTCACCACGGCGCTGAAAGGACAGCCGTGGCAGCTCGTGCTGCGGGTAGGCCGAGGTGGCGATACGCGCACCCTGTGAGATATCCAGCAGCAGCTGGGTCTGGCTATAGGAACCCTGACTCGCGGACACGATCCCCACCGAGAGCCCCGGAATGCTCGCTAGTCCCTGCTCGCCGATGGGGAGGAAAACCACGAGCGCGGTGGCGTTCCTCGCCGGCTCAGCAGCGCTTGCCTGCGAGCTGGCTAAGAGAAGTCCGGCCGTGCAAAGCAGCGCGAGCGCCGCGCTCCGCCGCAGTACGCTCAGATCTCCGCTCCCTCGGTTGCCGAGCGCGCGCTCGGTGCGCGTCCACTGCCTGCGTGGAAGTCACGCGTGCCCTCGGCGGCGATCTGCGCCGCTTCAGAGCCCTCGATGTTGAGCTGTGGCAGCACACGATCAAGCCAAGCCGGAAGCCGCCAGGTGCGTGCGCCGAGCAGGTTCAGCGTGGCGGGCAGCAGCAGGCAGCGCACGACCAGCGCGTCGAGGAACACCGCGCTTGCGAGGCTCAGGCCGAACTCCTTGATCACGCGATCTTCGCCGAGCATGAACGAGAGGAACACGCACACCATGATCGCGGCAGCAGCGGTCACCACACGGCCGGTCAGCGCGAGCCCCTCAGCCGACGGCGCGCGAGTTATCGCGCGTGTGCGCCCAGCGCTCGTGGATGCGCGAGACGAGGAACACCTCGTAGTCCATCGATAGACCGAAGACGATCGCGAACAGCATCACTGGGATGAACGACTCGATCGGGCCTTCATGCACTCCCATCAAGCTGCCGAGCCAGCCCCACTGGAAGATCGCGACGATCACGCCCAGCGATGCACCGATGCTGAGCAGGTTCATGATCGCTGCCTGCAGCGGGATCAGCAGCGAGCGGAAGACGATCATCAACAGCAGCGCTGAAAGCAGCACGACGACGCCGATGAACAGCGGCAGCTTGTGCCCGAGCGTGGTCGCAAAGTCGACCGACCCGGCGGTGACGCCGCCGACGTACACCGCGATCCCGGTCTGCTTTTCAAGCGGCGGGACCACGTTGGCTCGCAGGTCCTGCACGAGCTGGGTCGTCGCGTAGGCCTGTGGCGAGGAGCCGGGGTAGACGGTCAGCGTCGCGACCGAGCCGTCCGGGCTGAGGCGCGGCGGGGCGACCCCGAGGACCCCGTGTGTTGCCGCGATCGCGCTGCGCAGGCGCTGCACGGCTTGGCCACTGGCGGTGGGGAGCTTGGCGACGACGAGCAGCGGTCCGCTGAAGCCTTCGCCGAAGCCTTCAGCGATCAGCTCGTAGGCGCGGTAGGTGGTGTGCGCGGTGGGGTCGTTACCGGCATCACTCGAGCCTAGGCGCAGCGCGGTGGCGGGCGCGGCGATCGCCAGCATCACGATCGCGGAGACGGCCGCGATCGAGCGTGGGCGACGCTGCACGAGGGCGGCCCAGCGCAGCCAAGCGGCTCCCGCGCCCGCCGTGCTCGCGGAGCCCGGCGTGCCTGCGACGCCGCCTTCGGGGCCGCTCCCGTGGGCCTGCGCGGCAGCCGCCCGGGCTCGCGCTTTCGCGCGCGCACGGCGTCCGCCGGCGGCGACTTTTGCGCCCGAGATCGTGAGCAGCGCAGGCAGCAGCGTGAGCGAGGCGAGCATCACGAGCAGCACGCCGATCGACGCTGAGATCGCCACGCCGTAGAGGAAGTCGACGCCGAGCAGCATCATGCCCAGCAGCGCGATCACGACGGTGCAGCCGGCGAACAGCACCGCGCGTCCCGCCGTGTCGATCGCCTGCACGACCGACTCGCGCGCGTTCTCGAACGTCGGCCCGGGCGTTGCGTAGGCCTCGCGGAAGCGGGTCAGGATGAACAGCGCGTAGTCGATCCCCACGCCGAGACCGATCATCGCGGCGAGCTCTGATGAGAAGTTGGGCGTGTCGACCACGTGTGTGAACAGGGCGATGGCGCCGAGCCCCGTGCCGAGACCGAACAGCGCCGTTACGATCGGCAGGCCCATCGCGATCAGCGAGCCGAAGGTCAACAGCAGCACCACGATCGCCGCGAGCAGCCCGACGGCGGTGGAGACGCCGAAACCGGCCTGCTCGGTCATCTCGATCGCCTGGCCACCAAGGTCGACCTGCAGCCCCGGTCGTTGTGCGGCGCGCGCCACCGCGACCACCCGTTCGGGCGCGCTCTTGGACAGCAGGTTGGCTTTCTTGTCGAAGACGACCGTCGCGAAGGCGATCTTGCCGTTCACGGAGATCGTGCGTCCCGCGGCCGGGCCTGCGTAGGGGCTGATCACGGCGCTGACGTGCGGGAGCTTTGCGACCGCGGCGAACATCGAGCTCATGCGCGCTCGCACCGCCGGGTCGTTGACGGTGCGAGAGCTGACCTTGAAGGCGATCGTGTCGCGGTCGCCCGCCTGCGCGGGAAAGCTCCGCTGGAGTAGGTCAGCGGCGCGCTGGGCGCCGGAATTGGGCAGCGTGAAGTTGTTGGAGTAGCTCGTCCCCGCTGACTGCGCGAGCATGTTGACGAGAACAACGAGCGCGACCCAGCCAAACAGGACGTACTTACGGTGGGTCGTGGACCAGCGGGCGAGCCTGAGCATCGGGAATCCTTCGCAGAGGGGAGCTCCGGTATGGGGAAACCGGCGCAGGAGGACAGTGCTCGCCTAACACTAGTACGCCCAACCGCGTCAGCGTCGCGGTTGTGAACAGCGTGTTAGCTAGTTGACGCTCACGTCTGTGGGCATGCGTGCGAGCAGCGCATAGCTACCGCCTTTGCGCGTCAAGATCTGACTCCACAGCTCGGATGGGTCCTCGCTGAAGACGTCCTGCGGCTGCGCAGCGTCGAGGATCCAGTCGCCCTGCTCGAGCTCCGCGTCGAGCTGCCCTTCACCCCATCCGGCATAGCCCGCAAACACACGGCCTCGCGCGGTCGCGCGTGTCAGCTCCTGCACGTCGGTATCCGGCGCGGGAAAGCCGATCCGTCCGAGCACGAGCAGCTCGGCGGGCGCGGGGTCGAGAAACTCGGCGAGGAACACGATCGAGCTCGGCTGCACGGGGCCGCCAATGAAGAGGGGCTGCTCGAGGTCGATCGCCGGCTCGAGCTGCGGTGCCGCGTCGGCGATGGTCAGCTGTGAGGGTCGGTTGAGCACCACGCCCATTGCGCCCTCCTCGCTGTGCACGCCGACCAGCACCACCGTGCGCGCGAAGTTCGGGTCGCTGAGCGCCGGTGTGGCGAGCAGCAGCTGACCGGCGAGCGTTTCCTCCATGATCCAGTGAGGCTAGCGCCACACGGCGCACCGGCTTGGCTCAGGCGGCGGGCGGGTAAGCCTCAGAGCGTGCTCCATCCCACTGCGGCGAAAGGGCGATCGACGTGAGCGAGGCCGATGAATTCGATGTGATCGTGCTCGGTGGCGGTCCTGCGGGCGAGGTCGGCGCGGGTCGCCTCGCTGAGCACGGCCTGTCGGTGGCGCTCGTGGAGAGCGAGCTCGTGGGCGGCGAGTGCTCCTTCTACGCCTGTATGCCATCTAAGGCTCTGCTGCGTCCCGCGCAGGTGCTTGCGGAGGCGCGGCGCGTGCCGGGTGCGGCCGAGGCGGTAGGCGACGAGCTCGATGTGGCGGCGGTGCTCGCGCGCCGCGATGAGATCATCCATCACCTCGACGACAGCGCGCAGCTGCCCTGGATCGAGCAGCGCGGCATCGTGCTCGTGCGCGGTCACGGTCAGCTTGCGGGTGAGCGCAGCGTGCGCGTGGGAGAACGCACGCTGCGGGCCCGTCGCGCGGTGATGCTCGCGCCGGGTACCCGCGCGCTGATTCCGCCGATCGAGGGGCTCGCAGAGGCGCGCCCGTGGACCAACCGCGAGATCACCACGGCGCACGCGATCCCGCGGTCGCTGCTCGTGCTCGGCGGCGGCGTGGTGGGGGTCGAGATGGCTCAGGCCTACGCTTCACTAGGCGCGCGCGTGACGCTCGTGGAGGCGCTCGAGCGACTGATCGCTGGCGAGGAGGAGTTCGCCTCCGAGCTCGTGCGCGAAGGGCTGAAGCGAAGCGGCGTGGAGATGATCCTCGGCGTCAAGGCGCGCGCCGCGCGACGCGAGCTGCAGGAGGGCGAGGATCGTGAGACGGTCACGCTCGAGCTCGAGGACGGGCGTGTGCTGCAAGCACAGGAGCTACTTGTGGCCGTGGGGCGTGAGCCACGCACCGACGCGCTCGGGCTGGAGTCGATCGGTCTGAGGGGGTGGCTATCTGGAGGTCGATGACACGATGCGCGTGGCGGGCCACGAGTGGCTGTATGTGGTCGGCGACGCGAACGGGCGCGCGCTGCTCACGCACATGGGCAAGTACCAGGCGCGCCTCGCTGCCGAGCACATCCTGGGCCGCTCCGCGCCGCTGCTTAGCGACGGGCGCCGCTCGCCACGCGTGATCTTCACCGAACCCCAGGTCGCGGCCGTCGGCTACACGCTCGCGGCCGCTGAAGAGGCCGGCTTGAAGGTACGCGCGGTCGATCAGCCAGTCGGCGCGAACGCGGGCGCGAGCTTCATCGGGCACGACGCACCGGGCACTGCGCGGATCGTGATCGACGAGGATCGTGGCGTGATCGTAGGGGCTAGCTTCGTGGGCGTTGAGGTCGCCGAGTCGCTGCACGCGGCCACGATCGCGATAGTCGGCGAGGTGCCGATCGAGCGCCTGCTCCACGCGATCCCCTGCTTTCCAACCCGTAGCGAGATCTGGCTCGGGCTGCTCGAGGTCTGAGCGGCCACTCGCCTGCGTGGCGCGCATGGCATGATCGGCGCTCGATGGAGGCACAGGAGCTCGAACAGCGCATCGCCGCCTTCCCACGCTGGCACTACCCGTTCACGTTTGCCAACGGTGTCGCCACGCCGATCCCGCACCGCGCGATGGTCAACCGCCAAGAGCAGCGGCGACGCTACTTCTTCGAGCGTCTGCTCGAGCTGAACGGCGGCTCGCTGCGCGGGCGACGCGTGCTCGACATGGGCTGCAATGCCGGCTACTTCTCGCTGCTCGCGATCGAAGCGGGCGCCGATTACGTGCTCGGTGTGGACGGTCAAGGATCCTATGTCGAGCAGGCGCGGCTCGTCTTCGAGGCCAAGGGCATAGATCGGAGTCGCTACCGCTTCGAGCAGGACGACGTGCTGGAGCACGAGCCCGGCACGGACTTCGACCTCGTGCTCTGCCTCGGCGTGATGGACCGCCTCGCGAAGCCCGTCGAGCTGTTCGAGCGCATCGCGGCCGCGGGCGCCGAGCTGGTGGTAATCGATACGGAAGTGTCGCGCTCGCGGCTTGCGCTGTTTGAGGTCTCAAGCCTCTACGACACGAGCGACGTGATGGGCTATCCGCTGGTGATGATCCCCAGCCGCGAGGCGCTCACCGAACTCGCGCGCCAGCTCGGCTTTGCGACTGTGGCACTCGCGCTGAACATCACGGACTTCACGGGCATGTCCGACTACCACCGCGAACGGCGGCTGGCGTTCATCTGCTCGAAGGGGCCCGCACTCGACGGGCTGCCCGCACAGCCTGCGCCACCGAGCACTCCCTGGTGGCTTCGCAAACCGCGCGCGCTGCTCTCGATTTGAGCCGCGCGCCAACTGTGCGTTCAGCGGATTAGCGCGCGCTGAAGAGCTCGAGCGAGCCGCTCGTGCTGTGGTCGTTGGCGTTGCCCTCCGGCTCCACGATGTGCCCGTCGACCACGATCGGGCTGTTCCAGTGTCCCGGCGAGCCCGCGAGCTTGGCGATCGGGCGCGGCGAGGCGGGGTGGTAGACGGCGATACCGCCCGCTGAGGGGTCATAGACGTAGAGCAGGCCGCCGACGAGCAGCGGGCTCGTGCCGGGTGTGCTGTTCTCCCAGACGCGGTAGAGGCGCCCGGCGCGCAGCACGTAGGCTGCGGTGCCCGCTTCATCGGCGATGAACATCGTCGTGTGGGCGCCGTGGCGCCAAACGGCCGGTGCGGTGAACAGCTTGAGCGCCGCCGGGAATCGAGAGACGTTGAACTTCGCCGCCGAGCTGATGCGGGCTTGCAGGCGAGGGATGGTGCCCGTCGAGCTGCGAGAGCGCGAGCACGCGCAGGATGCCGTCCTTGCCGGCGATCGCCACACGATCGTGGCCGAGCAGCACGGGCGCGCTGGAGCCGAGGTCTGTGTCGCTCGCTGTTGAGCTGCGCCTGGTTGGTGGGCGTGAAGGACTGGCGCAGGCTCAGGTTTGCAAGCGTCAGCTCGAGCACGCTGTCGCCGAAGTTCGCTGCTGCCGTTCCACGGCGCGTTGCCGGTGGAGATCAAAAGCCGCCCTGCACCCGGCTCGACAACGGGGCCACCACGGGAGAGGATCGCGGAGTCGCTCGCGCGGCAGCCGCTCGGCACGAGCAGTTCGTGGCGGTTGGAGCAGAGCGTGTTGAAGATGCGCAGCCGGCGCCCGTCGGCGCGCGAGATCAGCACGACGTGGCCCTGGTAGGGGGGAGCGTCGCCGAAGTAGCCGCCGGTCGTCGCGATTACTGCAGCACCGGCGATGTTCAGCGCGGCTGCGAGCTTCTCGTGGGTTGCGTCGCGCGTGACGCTGACCGGCCAGCCGCCGGCCTCGTGCCCGTCGCTCAACGCGAGCTTGTGGATCAGCCCGTCGGGCGAGGCCGCGTAGACGAAACGGCGGTCGGGGTCGGCGATCGGGCTGGCGGTGGTGATCTGCGAGCTCCCGCTCCAGCGTGCGATGCCGCGTGGCGTGAACGTCCAGAGGATGCGAGCGCTATCGGCATCGATCGCGATCGTCTTGCCGTATGTGCGTCGTCACGAAGATCACGTTGCGCGGGGCGCCGGCGACGGTGACACCGTGCAGATAGATCGGGGAGGAGTCGACCGTGCCAGGCAGCGACACGGAGCTGTGGCGCAGGTGGCCGACGTTGGCGGCAGTGATCGCGCTGGATGCTTCGCTTGTGTCGCTGCGCTGCGCGTCGAGACCGAACTCGGGCCAGTCGAGCAGGCGTGCGGATGAGGCCGTCGTGCTCGATGGAATCGCGGCGACGGCCGCTGTTGGCGTCGAGATCTCACCGGGAGCGCTCGAGCCGCAGGCGGCGAGCGCGAGGCAGATCGCGGTGGTCAGGGGTGCGATCCAGCGCGTTCGCATCTGCAAGGTTCTAGCGGATGGCTCCCTCGTTGGGAGGCTCACCCGGCGGACGTTATGCTGCCCTCGCGGGTCGCATGCTGCGCTCGCAAACGAGGAGGAGTGAGAGCAGATGGCAAAGAAACCACAGGTCGGCGAGCAGGCACCCGACTTCGAGCTCCCCGGTACCGACGGCCCATTCCGGCCTCAGCGAGCACCGCGGCGAGCGCGTTGTGCTGCTGTTCTATCCGGGCGACAACACGCTCGTGTGCACCAAACAGTTTTGCTCTTACCGCGACCGCGCCGATGATTTCTCGGCGCTGAAGGCCACGATCGTGGGCATCTCTGCGCAAGACCTCGACTCACACGAGGCCTTCGCGACCAAGCACGCGCTGAACGTGCCGCTGTTGGCGGACGTGGAGAAGCAGGTCTCACAGCTATATGACGCCTTCTCACCGCGCCTCGGCGTCAAGCGTGCAGTGATCGTGATCGACGAGCAGGGCGTCGTGCGCCACCGCCACGATCATCGCCTCGGGCTGGACTACCAGTCGGTGGACGACCTCAAGAGCGTGCTCGAGACACTGCCTGCGACCTCGCCGTAGCGGCGCGGGCAGCGCTGGCTCGTCGTGTGAAGATGTGCGCGAAGTTGCGCGCTCCGCGCACAGTCGTTTTCTAGGTTAGGCTAAAGACGTCTATTTTTCGACGACTTCGGCGCCCGTGATCGTCTCGACGCCCGAGTAGGCTGTGTTCTGTTTTTCTTTTTCAGCGAGCGAGCCGCATTCTTTATTTTTGTTGGTTTCGTAGAGGATCCCGCTTTCTTCGTTGCCCGGGACGCTGATGGTCGCTTTTACTTTTTTTCCTGCTTCATTTGCAAAGGTTGCTTTTTTCAGCAGCAGGTTTAGGCCGTCCGCGAGAATCGTGACCGCGCAGCCTCCTTCGACTTCGATTTTGGTTTCACGGAAGGACACGGTTTCGTTGATGTTGAGCCCGAGTTCCGGGCTCGTGAAGTTGGTGACTTTGCGTTTGCCGAACATACATCCTTCATATGCGGCGGGTCCTTCGATTTTGCTAATGCCGAGAGTCTTTTTGATTTTGCCGCTAAATTTGTTTTTGGCGCAGATGATTTGTTTGGAGAAGATCTGAGCTTCTCCTCCGGTGCCGGTGACAGCGCCACCTTCGGGTTCAAATAACTTTTCGGCAAACGCCGGCGTTGCTGGTACGAGCAATGCACCGATCAACGCAGCGCATCCGAAGATGGCTTTTAGATTGCTCATGGATGCTCCTTCTGTTGGTGAGAATTGGCGAAGCCATGAGACCGTAGTGCGCGATCAAAAAGAGAGGGCGACTACGACGCGTGTTCGCGTGCGGGCGCCGCAAGAACCGCCTTGGAGAGCGCGATAGCGCGGCCGCGCCTCGCCCGCGCGCGTTTCCGAAAACGCCTCAGTGTGGGCGCTGCGAGCTGCTTCTCATCGGTCAGACCCCACGGTCGCGGGCTCGCGCTCCTCGGCGGGCCGCTCGGTGGCGGCGCGGGCGTTGTAGAGCTCGGCGAGCTCGAGCTGCAAATTGCGCGGCTCTTCGCCCGGCCCCGGCGAGCGCCTGTGCCAGATGCCCTCGCCGTCGAGGTCCCAGGAGCTCTGGTTATCAGCAAAGGCGCGTGCGAGCGTGTCGAGCAGCTCGGCCTTCAGCTCGGGAGATTCGATCGGCACCGCGAGCTCGACGCGGTGATCGAGGTTGCGCGGCATCAGGTCGGCGGAGGCGATGTAGATCGTGTGCTCGCCGTCGCGCTCGAAGGCATACACGCGCGAGTGCTCGAGCAGCCGCCCGACGATTGAGACCACGCGGATGTTCTCCGAGAGACCCTCGACGCCCGGACGCAGGCAGCAGATGCCGCGCACGTTTAGATCGACGCGCACGCCCGCACGCGAGGCTGCGTAGAGCGCGCGGATGCAGCGCCCGTCGACGAGCGAGTTCATCTTCATCGAGATCCGCGCTGGCGAGCTATCGCTGTGCGCCTCGACGGTGCGCTCGATCTGCGCGATGATCCCCTCGCGCAACTGGTTCGGCGCCATCAACACTTTGCGATAGTGCAGCGGACGGCCGTAGCCGGTGAGGTAGTTGAACATGTCCGCCACGTCCGCGCCGATCTGCTCGTCGGTCGTGAACAGGCCAAAGTCGGTGTAGAGGCGAGCGGTCGCGGAGTGGTAGTTGCCTGTGCCGATGTGCACGTAGTTGCGCACGCCGTCGCCCTCGCGGCGCACGACGAGCACGCACTTGGCGTGCGTCTTCAGCGCAGGCTGGCCGTAGACGACGTGCACGCCTGCCTCCTCGAGCGCCTTCGCCCAGTGGATGTTCATTCGCTCGTCGAAGCGCGCCTGCAGCTCCACGAGCGCGACCGCCTGCTTGCCGCGCTCGGTGGCGTCGATCAGCGCGGGCACGAGCGGCGAGTCATCGCTCGTGCGGTAGACGGTCTGCTTGATCGCGAGCACGTTCCGGTCAGCGACAGCCTGCTCGACGAAGCGCTCCACCGACGTGGAGAAGGACTCGTAGGGATGGTGCACGAGCAGATCGCCTTCGCGCATCGCGCCGAGCACGTCGGGACGCTCGCCCTCGTGGCGCAGCAGCCGCGGATGGGTGATGCCGCCGATCGCCTCCTGGCGCAACTCGGCGTGTCCCGGCAGCTTGACGATCTGCCACAGCGCACCCATGTCGAGCAGGCCATCAACGGGATAGACCTCGTCCCCCTCCACGCCCAACAGGCTGGCGAGCGCCTCTCCAAGCTTGGGTCGAGCAGCTCGCGCCGACCTCGACGCGCACGACCTCGCCGAAGCGCCGGCGACGCAACTCGTCCTCGACTGCCTGGAGCAGATCGGCGGCGTCGTCGGAGACCTCCAGGTCGGCGTCGCGGGTCACTCTGAAGACGTCGTAGTCGACGATCTCCATGCCAGGGAAGAGCGCGTCGAGGTGATGTGCGATCACGTCCTCTAGCGGCACCAGCAGCGCCGGCTCGGGCGCTGGCTGCTTCAGCGTCACGAAGCGCGGAAGGATCTCGGTTGGCACCTTCACCCGCGCGAAGACCGTCTGGTCGGTGATCGGGTCGCGCACGAGCACGGCGAGGCTGAGCGAGAGGTTGGAGATGTAGGGGAAGGGCCGCCCGGGCGCCACGGCGAGCGGGGTGAGCGCGGGGAAGATCGCCTTCTGGAAATGGCGCGCGAGCTCGGCCCGGCGCTCGTCGTCGAGCTCTTCCACGCCAACCACGCGGATGTCCTGGCCGGCCAGCGCGGCACGGAGCTGGCCTTCGAAGCAGCTCGTCAGCCGCGGCTCTGCTCGAGCACGCGCTCGCGGATCAGCGCGATCGTCTGCGATGCGGATCAGACCGTCCTGGCTGGGCTTCTCGACGCCCGCGTCGATCTGGTCGCGCAGCCCGGCCACCCGGACCATGTAGTACTCATCGAGGTTGGTCGTGTAGATCGCGCAGAACTTCACGCGCTCGAGCAGCGGCACGCGCTCGTCCTCGGCGAGCTGCAGCACGCGGTCGTTGAAGTCCAGCCAAGAGAGCTCGCGGTTCAGATACAGCGAGGTGTCGCCGCCCTCGGTAGCGCTCGGTGCTCGGACGCTCGATCGTCGACTGCTCGTCAAGCTACATCGGTGATCGCTCGATTACCCTGAATGGCCCAAGAGCGGCTGCACGATGCTGCACGCTAGGCTGCTGACGATCGGCATGGCGCGTCAGCTCTGGCTACTTCGTCACGCGGATGCCGAGCCGCACGGTACCCGCGAGGACTCCCAGCGACGCTTGACCGCGCGCGGCGAGCAGCAGGCGCGGATCGCGGGCATCGCGCTCGCGCGGATCGGGAGAGCTTCGAGGCGATCCTCTTCAGCCCAAAGGTGCGCGCGCGCCAGACCGCCGAGGTCGCCGCTGAGCAGCTGGAATGAGGAGGAGCGCGCAGCGCTCGCGGTGCACAGCCGCTCGCGGGCGGCTTCGATGGCGCACAGGCGCTCGACGCGATGGCGCGGCTCGGCCGCGAAGGACGGCTGCTGCTCGTGGGCCACGAGCCCGACTCTCCCGCGTGATCGGAGAGCTCACCGGCGCGCGCGCGGACCTCAAGAAGGGTGGCTTGGCGATCGTGCGCCTAGAGGGCGCCAGCGGAGAGCTGCTGGTCCTGATGCGTCCCCGCGAGCTTGCCTTGATCGCTGGAGGGGTGGGTGGGGTCCCAGTCCGCGGGGACTGAGGAGGGCACGTCGCGGGGTCTACGACCTCGAGCGATTCGGCCGCAAAGCGGTAGCCGATGCCGAAGTGGGTGTGGATGTAGCGCCAGTTGCGGCGAGGTCTTCTCGAGCTTCTGGCGCAGCTTTCGCACGAACACGTCTACCGAGCGGTCGCCGCGGACCATCGTGTAGCCCCACAGTCGCGAGTAGATCTCCTCGCGCTCCAGCACGCGGCCCTCGGCGGCGGCGAGCAGCTCGATCAGCTCGAACTCGCGGCGGGTGAGGTCGATGCTCTGCCCATCCACGTAGGCCTGGAAGCGGTCGGGCGGATCTCCACCTCGCCCGCCATCACCGGCTTGGTCTCCGTCCGCTCGGTGGTGCGGCGCCGGCGGCGCACGACGCTCTGCACGCGGGCGATCACTTCCTCGGGGTGACAGGGCTTGGTGATCCAGTCATCCGCGCCGAGGCGCAGGCCCCGCACGCGCTGGGCGACGGTGGAGGGCCCGGTGCAGACCACGATGCCGAGCTCGGGCAGCGCCTCGCAGAGACGCTCGAGCCAACTCCACGCCTGCGGTCCGAGCACCGCGAGGTCCACGACCAGGGCGCTCAGGCGCATCGAGACGACCGCCTCGGGCGGAACGGGGCTCGCGAGCACGCGGTGCTCCCAGCCGAGCCTGTCAAGGCGCTTGCTCAGCACCTGGATGAAGCCGCTGTCGCGATCCAGTACGGCGATCCGCAGGGACGCCGAGGAGGGGGCCGAGCCCTCGGAGGCGACTGATGGAGCCCCCCGTGGCTTCGGCGCGAACGCTTGCCGTCATCGGAGCGGAGTGTAGGCGATGGAGACGCCCCGTGCAACGGCTGCGACAAGAATGTCACAGGATGTTCACAGGCGCTAAATCGCTATTTGCGGCGCGCCTCCACGAGAGTCCTGGCGGGGCGAGCCTAGCCGGGCAGCGAGCCTGCGGGCCGCGAGGAGTCGGAGAACTCCCGGAACAGGCCCGTGACCACGAAGGCCACCTGCTCGCCGATGTCGACGGCGTTGTCGCCGATGCGCTCGAGTGCGCGCGCCACGAGCGTCATGTGCATGGCCCACTCGCGCGTGTCGGGGTCGTCGCCGATCTCGATCGCCAGGCGGAAGATGTCGCGGTTGAGGCGGTTGATTTCGCGGTCCTGGCGCACCAGGTCCTCGGCCAGCCCGATGTCGCGCCCGGCGAAGGCGGCCTTGCACTGCACCACCTCCGAGCGGGCGAAGGCGCCCATCTTGGCGAGCGCCTCGAGAAGCTCGGCGTGCACCGGCGGCTCGTAGCCGGAGAGCGGGATCATCTTGGCGATGTTCACGCACTGATCGCCCATGCGCTCGATGTGCTTGATCGTGTGCAGCAGCGCCGCGACGAGGCGCAGATCGCCGGCGACCGGAGCCTGCAGCGCGAGCAGCGAGAGGATCCCCTGGTGGACCTCCAGGTAGCGCCCGTCGACGCGGTCGTCGTCGGCGATCACCATCTGCGCGAGCTCGACGTCCTGGTGGTGCAGCGCCTCGAGCACGCGGTCGAGCTGCTCGACGATCAGATCGAGGCCACCGAGCGCGTGCTCCTCGAGGTCGCGCAGCTGCGTCCTGAAAGTGCGCTCGTCCGTGCGCGCCGTCGGCCGGTGCGGGCCGTTGGCCGTCCCCAGGTGCCGCGACGGAGGCGTGGGCCCGCCCTCCTCGCTAGCCGAACTTGCCGGTGACATATTCCTCGGTTCGCGAGTCGGTCGGGTTTGGTGAAGATCTCCTGCGTCGGGCCGACCTCGACCAGCTTGCCGTCGAGCATGAAGGCGGTGCGGTCGGCCACGCGGGCGGCCTGCTGCATGTTGTGGGTGACGATCACGATCGTCACACGCGGCTTCAGCTCGCGATCAGCTCCTCGATCTTGAGCGTCGCGATCGGGTCGAGCGCCGAGCAGGGCTCGTCCATCAGGATCACCTCGGGGTCGACCGCGAGCGAGCGGGCGATGCACAGGCGCTGCTGCTGGCCGCCGGAGAGCCCCGCGCCGGGCTCGTCGAGACGATCGGAGACCTCATCCCACAGGCCCGCGCTGCGCAGCGCCGTCTCCACCTGGCTCGCGCAGATCGCCGCCGCGGCGAGAGGTCAGGCGCAGGCCGGCGGCGACGTTGTCGAAGATCGACATCGTCGGGAAGGGGTTCGGTTTCTGAAAGACCATGCCGATCGCGCGGCGCACGGCGACGACATCGACCGCGGAGTCATACACGTCGAGATCGTCGAGCAGCACTCGGCCCTCGGCACGCGCGCCGGGAATCTCCTCGTGCATGCGGTTGATGCAGCGGATCATCGTCGACTTGCCGCAGCCGGAGGGGCCGATGATCGCCGTCACCTCGTTGGCGCGGAACTCGAGGTCGATGCCCTTCACCTGTTCGGCGGCGCCGTAGAAGGCGCGCAGCTGCTCGAGCTTCACGCTGAGCCCGGTCTCGGAGTGTGCGGCGGCGTGCGTGGTGCTGGGAGTGGAGCGCTCGGCGCGGGGAGCGGCGTCCGCAGGGCGGGTCGCCGGGCACTGCCTGCCGACTTCGAGTCGATCCGGATCTACCTCGGGATCCACGTCAGCCACCTTCGTGTCCGGTCGGGTGGGTGTCATGCAAGGCGACTCCTTCGCGAGATCGAGGCGGGCGATGAGGTTGAGCAGCAGGATCAGGACGACGAGCGTCAGCGCGGCTCCCCAGGCCCTGTTCACGACCGCGGTGGTCGGCGAGGTGACGTCGCTGTAGATTTGCACAGGCAGCGAGTTCATGAAGCGCGCCCAGGTTGTAGCTCGTGGCCTTCGTCGAGGCCGCGGTGAACAGCAGCGGTGCGGTCTCGCCGGCGGCGCGCGCCACCGCCAGCAGCACGCCCGTGACCATGCCCGGCAGCGCCGTCGGCAGGACGATCGCTGAAGATCACCTTCCAGCGCGGAGCGCCGAGCGCGAGCGCCGACTCGCGCAGCGCCGGCGGGGACGAGCAGCAGGATCACCTCGGCCGAGCGGATGATCACCGGCAGCATCAGCAGCGATAGCGCGATCGAGCCCTTGTAGCCGGCGAAGGTGCTGCCGGTGCCGACGATCAGCACGATGTAGATGAACAGGCCGAAGACGATCGAGGGCACGCCGGTGAGCACGTCGACGAAGAAGCGCACGACCTGCGCGAACCAGCTGCTCTTGCCGTACTCGACGAGCCAGATCGCCACGCCGACGCCGATCGGAACGGCGATCGCCGAGGCCAGCGCGACCATCTCGATCGTGCCGAGGATCGCGCTCTTGATGCCGCCGATGCTCGAGCTCTTGAAGAAGGTGTTGCCGGTGGGGTCGGTCGTGAAGAAGCTCGAGCTCCACGCGCCCAGGCCCTTGCTCAGCAGGTAGTAGACGATCAGCACCAGCGGGATCAGCGCGAGCACGTCGCCGCGAGGATCGTGCCGCGCGCGATCGTGTCCTTGCGCCTGCGCGCCGGGCTGACGGCGAAGCGCGCCGAGCGCGGTCGCCGGTGATCGCCTGCGCGCTCATGCGCCGGCCGCCGCGTCGGCCACGAGCGATGCCGCCGCCCGCGGTCGGGCGGTGGTGCTTCGTCGCGCGTGTTGCGCGCCGACGACGCACCATGAACCGCGCGCGATGCCGTTCACCAGCAGCGTTAGCACGAACAGCACGAGTCCGGCCGCGAACAGCGCCGAGCGGTGCACGCCCTGCGCCTCGCCGAACTCGTTGGCGATCACCGCCGCGAGGCTGTAGCCCTGGCCGAACAGGTGACTTCCGAGTTTCGGCGCGTCGCCGATCAGGATCGTGACGGCGATCGTCTCGCCGATCGCGCGGCCCAGCCCGAGCATCGCGCCACCGACGATGCCCGCCGCGGCAGTAGGGCACGACCGCGATGCGGATCATCTCCCAGCGCGTCGCGCCGAGTCCCGAGCGCCGCCTCCTTCTGGTCGAGGGGCACGGTGCTCATCACCTCGCGGCTGATCGCGCTGACGATCGGCAGGATCATGATCGCCAGCACGAGGCCGGTGATGAAGTAGTTGGGGATCGTGACCAGCCCGCCGCCGATGAAGGGCACGAAGGAGAGCCGGTCGGCCACCCACTGCTCGGCGCCCTGCAGCTTGGGCGCGAGGAAGAAGATGCCCCACAGCCCGTAGACGACCGAGGGCACCGCGGCCAGCAGCTCGACGAGGATGGTCAGCGGCGCGCGCAGTCGCAGCGGGCACAGCTCGGTCGCGTATATCGCGGCGGCGACGGCGACCGGCACGCCGATCACGAGCGCGAGGCCGGCCGTGATCAGCGTGCCGACGACCAGTGGCAGCGCGCCGAAGTGTCCGGCGCTCGGGTTCCAGTTGTTGTTGAAGGCGAAGCCGAACACGCCCGTCGTTGGCGAACGCGGGGCGCGCCTCGCCGACGAGGCGGACGAAGAAGTAGACGATCAGCACGAGGATCAGCGCCGGCGAGCACCGTCAGCCCGTACTTCAGAGCAGCCGATCGGGAAGACGAGCCAGCGGCGACCGCGCGAGCAGTGCGCGGTCGCCACCGGGTACGGATGCTGCCTCCACGGAGCGTTGTCTACCTGATCCGCGGAGTTCGTCGTCATTGCGCCTCAGCCGCCGATCGGCGAGCCGTTGCACTGCAGGCCCGCCACGGCCTCCTTGGACTTGGCCAGGATCGCAGCGGGCAGCGCGGCGTAGTCGGCCTGCGAGAGGATCTTCTGACCTTCGCCGAGACCGTAGTCGAGGAACTTCACGACGCCCTTGGCGGCTTCTTCGCCGCCGGGGGTGCCGGCCTTGCAGAGGTCCTTGTTGACGACGATGAACGTCTGCGAGGTGATCGGGTAGCTGCCGGCGCCCGCGGGGTTGCTGATCTTGATCCCGAGGTTGGCCGGAATCTTCACGCCCTGCGCCGCCGCGGTGGCCGAGGCCAGCGTGGGAGCGACGAATGCGCCCGCCTTGTTCTTCACGGCCGCGTAGGTGAAGTTGTTCTGCAGCGCGTATGCCTGCTCGACGTAGCCGACGGCGCCGTCGGTCTGCTTGACCGCGCCGGCGACGCCGGCGTTGCCCTTGGCGCCGGTGCCCGTGGGCCACGGCACTTCCTTGCCTTCGCCGACCTTGCTCTTGAATTCCGGGTCGACGGCGGCGAGGAAGCCGGTGAAGCCGGCAGTCGTGCCCGAGGAGTCCGAGCGGTGAATGATCGGTGATCGCGGTGCTGGGCAGCGTCACGCCGGGGTTCAGCGCCTTGATCTCGGCGTCGTTCCATGTCTTGACCTTGCCCAGGAAGATGTCGCCGATCGTCTTGCCGTCGAGCTTCAGGCCGGTCTTCACGCCGGGGAGGTTGTAGGAGACGGTGATCGCCCCGAGGAACATCGGGATCTGGACCGCGGGCTGCCGTTCTTGGCGATCGCTTCTTCGTCTTCGGGCTTCAGCGGCGGATCGCTGGCGCCGAAGTCGACGATCTTGCACTCGAGCGCCGTGATGCCCGCGCCCGATCCGACGGCCTGGTAGTTGACGGTCAGGCCCGACTGCGAGGAGGCCCACTGTTCGTACACGGGGGCCGCGAACGTCGAGCCGGCGCCGGAGATCGTGCCCGAGCCGGTCGGGGGGGTGGTGGCGGTCTTCGAGCTGGCGCTCGAGCTCGGGCGGTGCTCGAGTGAGCTGCTCGTCGTAGAGCTGCTCGAGGAGCTGGAGCTGCCGCATGCGGCGAGACCCAACGCGAGCACCGCGCACCTGCGAGCGCGCCCATCTTGTTCTTGATCACTACGTCTCCTCTGACTGGATTGTCTTTTGCCTGCGCCTGAACGATGGCGATCGACCAGCTCACGATGCGCCGAAGCACCCGCAGGCTCGGCTCGTCCGGCGAACAGTCTCCTCAGCCGCGGGGCGCCCTCTATGTGAACATTTCGTGAAGGCTGGGGCTGGAAGCGGTATCCGAAGCCGGGGTGGGTGTGGATGAAGCGGCGGTCGGGCAGCGCTCGCTCGAGCTTGCCCCGCAGCTTGCTCACGTAGACGTCGACCGAGCGGTCGCCGCGGTCGCAGCTCGCCACCCCAGACGGTGCGGTAAAGCTCCTCACGGGTGATGATCGCGCCCGGTCGCCGGGCCATCGCGACCAGCAGCTCGAACTCGCGCACCGACAGCGTGAGTGCCTGGCCGGTTGCGAGCACCAGCCCCTCCTCGGGCCTTATCTCGAGCTCGCCGGCATAAAGCACATCGCGGGACGTCGGCGCTCTCCGGATAGGCCGCCACGACGGCGCAGCGTCGCAGGCGACCCGGTCGCCGACGTTGCAAACTCGTGATCTAGTCGGTGAAAAATCCGTGAAAGCGCCCGATGGCGCTGCGTCCGCGGCGTCAATATCCTCGCCGCGATGAGCTTCCTGCGCCGCGGCCGTTCGACGCCGCCCTGATGGAGCTCGTCGAGGAGGCCGGCGCGCAACGTGCAGCAGCGCGGCCTGCTGCTGCGCGAGCTGCTCGTCGACTATCCCGAGCACGCCACGCTCGCCCAGGATCTGAAGGTCTGCGAGCAGGAAGGCGACCGCATCACGCACGACATCATCCACCGGCTGGCCGGCCGTGGCCGTGTGCGGGCGCCGTTCGACGCGAGCGACGGCTACGCGCTGGCGACGGCGCTCGACGACATCGTCGACCACTCCGAGCAGGCGGCCGCGCAGCTCGGCCTCTACGGGGTCGAGGCGCCGATGGAGCAGGCGGTCGAGTTCACCGAGGTGCTGGTGGGCGCCGGCGAGCAGATCGCACAGGCGCTCCGCTGTCTGCGCACGGGCACCGAGCTGGGACCGCACCTGGTCGAGATCCATCGACTGGAGAACGAGGGTGACCGCCTGCAGCGCGACGGCGTCGCCTCGCTGTTCGCCGGCGGCATCGACCCGATGGTGGTGATCCGCTGGAAGGACATCTTCGAGTCGCTCGAGGCGGCCGTCGACGCTTGCGAGACCGTCGCGCACGTGCTCGAGGGCATCACGCTCAAGCAGCGCCGACGGCGCTGAGACGCTGCGCAGCTCAGCTGAGTGGGCGGGCGCGCTGAACTGCGAGCTGGGCGCCGTCCGCGGTCGCCGATGAAGTAGAGCTGGAAGTGCTCGGAGCCGTGAGGCGGCGAGCTGCGGGCAACACGGCACGTCCTGCGGCCGACGGTCCTACCGGCGCGCTGCGCGCGTCGCATAGACGACGCAGTTCGCTGCTGTTCGACTCGCCGAGTCGTTGATCGACGGTGCCTTCGGCGCCGGCGCCGTTGGCCTGCTTCTTCGAACGAGCTTGCCGCCTGCGATGGTGGTTCGCGGTGCGGGCCCTTCGCGCCTGCTGCCTTCGCCCACCCTGCGCCGTGACGCTCGCGGCGGTGCTCGGACTCTGCACCTGGTCGTCGATCCAGGTGATCTCCCCGTGGGCCGGGATCGAGGGCGACGGAGACGAGCGAGTGCGCGAGGCCCGGAGATCGTGTTGAGTAGATCGATGCGATCCGTCGCCCGTCGCGCACGGAGATCAGCGAGCGGCACTCGCCCAGCGGCCCGGTCCGAGCGTGTTGCGCAGCGTGACCACGGCGGCCGTGCCTTCGCGGGCTTTGCAGGATCGTCGCGTCACGATCGACCTTCGACGTCGCTGCTCTGCGAGTGATCGCCAGGCCGGTGGCTGCCTGCGCGGCGCCGCGGGCCTTCAGCTTAGCGCTGCCCGTTCGAGCTTCGCGCTCTTTTCCTGCCGTCGTCTCACAGCCGGTCGACATCAGCGCGCAGGAGCAGCGAGCGCCGCTCGCTCTCAACCGAAGGCCCCGCAGATGTAGTCGCGCGTGCGCTGCTCGCGGGGGCGGTCGAAGACCTGCTCGCTGGGCCCGTACTCGATCGAGCTCGCCGAGGTGCATGAAGGCGACGTGGTCCGCGACGCGGAATGCCTGCTGCAGGTTGTGGGTCACGATCACCACGCCGACGCTCTCGCGCAGGCCAACGATCAGCTCCTCGATCGTCGCGGTGGAGATCGGGTCGAGCGCCGAGCAGGGCTCGTCAAGCAGCAGCACCTCCGGTTTCGGCGGCGAGCGCGCGCGCGATGCACAGGCGCTGCTGCTGGCCCCCGGAGAGGCGCAGCGCCGGACGGTCCAGGTCGCCGGCGACCTCGTCGTAGAGGCCCGCCCGCGCAGCGCGTCCTCACTCGCCTCCATCAGCTCGGGCGTGCGCCGGCGCCGGCGTCCGCGCGCCGGGCGCTGCTCTGCCAGGGCGTAGGCGACGTTGTCGTAGATGCTCATCGGGAACGGGTTCGGCTGCTGGAAGACCATCGAGCACGCGCCGACGCAG
Organism: uncultured Solirubrobacterales bacterium; assembly: GCA_963785435.1. GTDB lineage: Bacteria > Actinomycetota > Thermoleophilia > Solirubrobacterales > Solirubrobacteraceae > Palsa-744. The sequence goes on along the minus strand of CAWAVE010000002.1, from coordinate 34,671 downwards.
CTCGTTGACCTCGAGCTCGTGGATGTCGGTGCCGTCGAGCGCTGATGCTGCCCGGCACGCGCGGCCCCCGCGGTGATCTCGGTCAGGCGGTTGAGCGAGCGCAGCAGCGTCGTCTTGCCCGAGCCCGAGGCGCCGATCAGCGCCAAGACCTCGCCCTGCCGGACGGGAAGGCTGACGTCGCGCACGACCCAGTTCTCGCCGTAGGCGAGCCACACGCCCTCCAGTCGCATGCGCTCGAGCACGCGCTCAGGCGGACGACGCGCGCCGCGCGGGCGCGAGGCGAGATGAGCGCCCGCGCCCTCGCCGTTCGTCGGCGGCGAGGCAGTCGGCGGTGGCGACGCTGGGGTCGCGATCAAGCGCGATGCGCCGGATCGGCGGCGGCATCAGCGGGTCCATGCCCAGCGCGCCGCTCCGCAGGCCGGCCAGCGCCGCGTCCGCCCGCGCTGGCCTGCGCCCCGCGTCAGGCGGGTCACGATCGCGTTCAGTGCCAGCACGATCATCAGCAGCACGAAAGCCGCGGCATACGCCTTCTGCGGGCGGTTGCCCTCGCCCGCGGGAGAGTTGTTGTAGACGTAGCTCGTGAGCGTCGAGCCGGTGCCACGCGAGCGTCCCCAGAAGCGGGACGCTTGTCGACGGGTTCGTTCTTGCAACGTGGCGCCGAGCAGAACGCGTCATGATCGCCGTGTCGCCGATGATGCGGCCCATGCCGAGCACGATGCCGCTGGCGATGCTCGGCCGGATCGCGGGCAGCAGCACGCGCGCGGATCGTCGTCGCGCGTGTCTTGCCGAGCGCGTAGGAGGCCTCGCGCAGCCGGTCGGGGAGCTGGGCCAGCGCCTCGCGCGTGGAGCCGACGCACCAGCGGCAGCGCCAGCAGCGACATCACGGCGCCCGCATTGAAGAACGACTCGCCGAGCGACCCCGTTGCGGCGCCCTCGGAGAGGAAGCCGAGGAAGCCCTGCGAGAAGATGAGCAGTCCGAAGATCGCGAGCACCACGCTCGGCACGCCCGCCACCATCTCGATCGCCGACTCGACCGTGCGCGCGAGCCATGCGGGTCGCGCGTACTCCGAGAGCCAGGTCGCGATCCCGACGCCGAGCGGCGCGGCGATCAGTGTGCCGATCGCGGTGACGATCAGCGTGCCGATGATCGGATCGATGAAGCCGCCGCTCTGGCTCTGATGCAGCGACGGCGAGGGCGAGTGTCACGAACAGCTTCGGCTTCAGGTAGGAGATCCCCTTGACGAGCATGTAGAGCACGATCGCGCGCGGCGATCAGGCACAGCCCGATCCCGGCCGCCCAGCAGAGCGCAGTAGCAGAGGCGGTCGACGAGCGGCCACGAGGACGTGCGTTCGCGGGCGGGCGCGGTTGCCAGCGTGTCGGCGGCGCGGGCTCGATGCTCGCCGGCTCGCCGCCATCAGGCGCGCATCCCGTAGCGCTTCGATGGCTGCTTGGCGGCCCAGCCGGCGAAGGAGAGCATCGTCGCCGAGATCGAGCAGCACGGCTCCCATCGCATAGATCGTGTGCGCCAGCGGCCCGATCGTCAGGCCCTCGGATTCCTGGAAGATCGTGCGGCCAGCGGGCGCACGGGCTCGAACAGGAAGGTCAGCCCGTCGAGCGGGTTGGCGGAGAAGGCGCGGCCGCCCGAGACCATCGCGAGCATCACCGCCTCACCGAGCGCGCGTGCCGTGGCGAGCACGGTCGCGGCGGCGATCGCAGGCCACGCCGTTCGCAACGACACGCGCCAGATCGTTCGCCAGCGGTTCACGCCGAGCGCAGCCGAGCCCTCGCGCCAGGACGGGCGGAACCGCGGCCAGCGCGTTGGCGGTGATCGCGACCATGATCGGCGTGATCATCACCGTCAGGATCAGCGTGGCGGTCGTCAGGTTGGCGCCGTTGAGCTGCACCACGTAGATGACCGACTGCTTGCGCGCGTTGTCGAGCAGGTGTTCGTTGATCCATGGCGCGATCAGCGAGGATCCCGATCAGGCCGTAGACGACCGAGGGCACGCCCGCGAGCAGCCGGATCACGGTCGGTTCAGCACGCTGGCGCAGCCGGGCGGGCGCGAACTCGGTCAGGAAGACCGCGGCGAGCGTCGAGATGACGAGCGCCGAGCAGCCACCGCGAGGATCGTCGTCAGCGCCGTGCCCCAGATCAGCGGCCAGGCGCGGAAGTAGAGCAGGCCGTGGCCGGCGATCGGCGTGCCTTCGCGCATCGCGCGAAGCTGGTGTCGACTTCGCCGCCGGAGCCGAACCAGCTGAGCCCGTTGTAGGAGAATGACGGCCACGCCTTGATCAGCACCGTGACGACGAGCAGCGCCGATCAGCACCAGCACGGCGACCGCGAGCGCGCCGAGCGTGCGCTCGGCGCGCTCGTCTGTCTTGACGGCGCCCGCGGGCGTATGCGATGAGATGCGCCGGCGGACAAGGTGCTCAGTGGATGGCGATCCAGCTCGAGTTGATGATCCGTTTGGTGGTCGCGTTGCCGCTCGTGACCCACTTCAGGAACTTGAGCGTTTCGCCTTTGGGACGGCCTTTGGTGACCATCCAGAAGTTACGCACGCCGACGTACTGACCGGACTTGGCGTTGCGCAGGTTGCAAGGGATGCCCTTGTAGCCCACGGCGTTGACGCCCGCGCGTGTAGGCGAAGGACACGAAGCCGATCGCCTGCGTGTCGCCGTGGACGGCGTTCTGCTCGAGTCCGTTGGAGGTCTCGGCTGTGGCGGTCGGGGAGATCTTCAGCGTTTCACCCAGGAAGATGTGCTGGAAGGCGTCCTGGGTACCGGAGGCGCCGTCACGGTCGAACAGGTCGATCGGGCCGGAGATCTTCGCACCGGGCACGTTGCTCCAGTCGCGGATGCGCCCCGTGAAGATTCCTTCGACGGTTTCCTGAGAGAGGTTGGAGATTGGGTTGCTCGGGTTCGTGACGACGCACACGCCGTCGCGCGCGATCTTCGTGAAGACGAGCCCTTTGGGGTCCACGCCTTTGATCGGGTCGCGCGAGGAGTCGCCGATGTCGAACTGGCCTTCAGCCGCGCCGGAGATGCCGATGTCGGACTGGCCGCCGCCCACTTTCGGTGAGGGGATTTGGGAGTAGGCCTGGTGGTAGGCGGTGGCGAGTTTCTGGGCGAGCGGGAGCACGGAGGTCGAGCCACCGATGATCAGGCGCTTGGCCAGCGCGCCCGCGGGCACGGCGAGTATCAGGGCGAGAATGATCGAAACGAAGAGGGTGCGGTGCACGCGCACAGTTGTTGCTCCTTTGCGATTGGGGTGGCGAATGCGGCTTGGGCGTCGGGGCTGACGCTCGGCCGCAGCAACAGTCAGAGGTGTGAATCGATGCGCTCTTGCACCAACTTCGTCACCGCGGCGAAAGAGTGTCGAGTGAGATCCCTCTCGGTGTTTCGTTTTTGTGAACGCCACGGCAGGTAGGGCTACAGCGATGATGTGTACATTTTGTGAAGGCACCGATAATCGTTGTCAATAAATTGTTATCGCTGACCTTTGGGGCGTGTTTTGTTTTTGTGAACGCCATTGCATTTCGGCGTGGGGCGTGTGACTCTGCGCCTCATCCGGTCCAGACCGCTCGCAGTGCTTGATCGATGTTCTGAATCGGCTCGCACTCGACCCGTCAGGCGGACCTCGAACAGCGGCGAGAAAGGCGCGCGCGGTTCGCTGAACTACGGTCAGCGGTCCTGAGCGCGAGCACAACACATGAGCGACGAACCCACACCTACACCACCCACACCTCCGCCACCCAGCGCCAACGGCGCCGCTGGCGGTGCCGCGGCCAAGCCGCCCGCCGCCAAAGTTAGCTCGGGCCTCGCGCACCGGCGAAACCCTGCGCTCGCGAAACTCGCTGAGTTCCTGTCCGGGCTGCGCCGCATCCTGCTGCGCGATCCGCTCTCGCTGTTCTTGGTGATCGCCTCGATTGCCCTGGCTATCACGTTCGCGAGCCTGCTCGGCGCGATCAAGCCGGGTAGCGCTGGTCGCCAGATCCCGCTCTCGGCAGTGCAGAAGCTCGCCAAGGGGCACTACATCGCCTCCGCGGTGCTGCTCGATCACGACAGCCGCGTGGAGTTGACGACGAGCAGCTCGGCACCCGCTGTCGCAGCCGACGGGACGGTCGGATCGGCCGGCAGCAGCGCTAGCACGCTCGCGCAGGTGGCGGCAGCAGGTGGCGCGCAGCAGCTCTGGGCCGCCTATCCCGCCTCGGGCGCGCAGACCCAGCAGCTCGCGCACGAACTCTTTGCCAGTGGCGCAACGGTCTCGGTAGACCAGCAAGCGGGCAAGCCCACGAAGGCGATCGTCGTGCAGTTCCTGATCCCGATTCTGCTGCTCGTCTGCCTGTTCTCCTTGTTCACGCGCCTCGGCGCGGAGGGTGGAGCTGGCGGCCTTGCCGCGTTCTCGGAGTTCGCGGGCAAAGGAAAGCGGAAGGGCAAGGGAACACGCGATCGGATCACGTTTGCCGATGTTGCCGGCGCGGGCGAGGCGCTCGCCGAGCTTCGCGAGATACGCGATTACCTGGCCGATCCGAGCAAGTACCTCGCGGTCGGCGCCGCCGCTCCGAAGGGCGTGCTGCTCGTGGGCCCTCCGGGCACCGGCAAGACGCTGCTTGCGAAGGCTGTTGCTGGGGAAGCTGACGCGGCGTTCTTCTCGGTCTCTGGCTCGGACTTCGTCGAGTCGCTCGTTGGTGTCGGTGCGGCGCGTGTGCGTGACCTCTTTCGCAAGGCCCGCAAAGTCTCGCCGGCGATCATCTTCATCGACGAGCTCGACGCCGCGGGGCGCAAGCGTGGTGCGGGCATCGGCCAGGGAAACGACGAGCGCGAGCAGACGCTCAACCAGATCCTCGTGGAGATGGACGGCTTCGGCGGCGACGGCGGTCTCGTGGTGATGGGCGCCACCAACCGCCCGGACATCCTCGATCCAGCGCTGCTACGCCCAGGACGCTTCGACCGTCAGGTCGTGGTTGACGTGCCCGACGTGCATGGGCGTATCGAGATCCTGCGCTTGCACGGCAACAAGCGTCCGATGGCGCCCGAGGCCTCGCTCGAGGAGGTCGCGCGCCAGACGCCGGGCTTCAGCGGTGCGGAGCTCGCGAACGTGGTCAACGAGGCAGCGCTATTGAGCGTGCGTGATGGACGCGGGCAGATCGACCAGGCGACGCTCGAGGAGGCGATCGATCGCGTCGTGGCGGGCCCCGCCAAGCGTCACATCCTGACCGAAAAGGAGCGCTGGCTGATCGCGATCCACGAGGCCTCACATGCCGTCGTGACGGAGTCGCTCGGGCACACTGCCTCCACGCGCAAGCTCTCGATCGTCGCACGCGGGCGCCAGCTCGGCACCGCGGCGCACATGCTCTCCGATCGTGACCAGGTGATCATGACCAAGCCCGACCTGCAGAGCCAGCTGATCGTGATCACCGCTGGTCTCGCCGGCGAGCGTATCGCCTTCGGACACTCCTCCACGAGTGTCCACGACGACCTGCACGCCGCGACCGCGCTCGCGCGCAGCATGATCACCTCCTTTGGCATGTCCGAAGCGCTCGGCCTCGTGACGATCGGTGAGAAGAGCGGCGAGGTGTTCCTCGGCGCTTCGCTACAGGACCTCGGTTCGGTCGGGCCCGAGACGCTCAACGTGATCGACAACGAGATCGAGCGTCTCGTCGGTGACGCGGAGGCGCGCGCGGCAGCGATCCTCGACCGCAACTGGAGCACCGTCGAGGAGACAGCGACGGCGCTGCTCGAGCAGGAGACGCTTTCAGGTGTTGCGCTCGATGCGGTCCTCTCGACCGTCCAGGAGACCACCCTCGAGGAGCTGCACGACGTGCGCCGGGCTACGCCGCCGGCTCGCGACCCCAAACGATCGGTATGAGGCTGCGCCTGCCGTCACCGGCGATGATCGTCGCGCTGCTCGCGCTTTTGCTTTCCACCACTGGCTTTGCCGATGCAGCGCGCCGCGCGATTGTCAGCTCGATCGCGGGCCACGCGATCAGCACTCATCCGCACTCAAACGGCATCCTCCTGCTCGGACGCGGCGGCAAGTTCCCTGCGTCGGCGATCCCCACCGTCAACAACGCGCGCCGCGTGGGAGGCAAGACCGCAGAACAACTGGCCGGCAGCTGCCCGCCCCAGACGGTCGATCTCGGCAGCTGGTGTCTCGATACTGCGCCCTACCCGCTGACGAACGCGCAGATCGGCAAGAACAACTACATCTGGGCGAGCAAAGCCTGCGAGGCCGAAGGTGGCTGGCTGCCGACCGCCGCACAGCTAGTCGGCGCGGCCGATCGCGTGAAGCTCGAGTCCACGATCCACGACTCGCAGCTGACGGCGACGGTTCCGCTCGATCCCACGCGCGGCCTGCAGGACCAGCGTGAGATGACCGGCACTTTGATCACAACCGAGGGCGGTGCGGCGGCCGCGGGCTTTGAGGGCGTCAGCGAAGGCTCCACGGGCAACCCGCGCCAGGGCCAGGCCAACCCGATCCCGATGCCTGCCAACCCACTGCCGGAATCGCTGCAGTACGTGACGGTCTACAGCAACGGACAAAAAGGGGGGTTCGCAGGCTCTGAGCCCGTTGCGAACCCGGAGAACTTCCGCTGCGCCTTCAATAAGACGGCCGGGGCGCTCAACAAAGCCGAATCTTGAGTGCGTCGTGGCGACGGCTGATCAGATGGCCCCGGCGCACGACTGTCGCGGAGTGGCCCGCCTGCTCAGGCGAGCCGCGACGCTCGCGCTGCTCACGGGCGCGACGCTGCTCCTGCTCGTCGTGGCTAAGGCGCGTGCCGTGATCCTGCCCGCGCAGAGCCTCGACGGACCAAGCGAGAACATCATCGCCTTCGGCGGTGTCGCGATGGCTGAAGACGGGACCGGCGGCGCGGTGTACCTCAAGCGTGTGGAAGGCGTCGCGCACGTGTTCGTCTCGCGCTACGTCGAACACCACTGGCTGGCGCCGATCCGCGTCGACACCGAAGAGCCCTACGCGGCGAGCTGGGCCCGGATCGGTGCCGGCGAAGGCGGTCAGCTGGAGGTCGTGTGGGCGACGCCGTTTGCGACCGAAAACTCGCGTCCCGTAGAGGAGCTGCTCGGCGCGGCGCTCGCTGCCGGAGCAGGCTCATTCGGGCCCGCGATGATCGTCGATCCCGACATTCGTAACGGCACCGGTACAAGCCCCGATCTCGCGATGAGCTCAAATGGACAGGCCGATGTGGTCTACCGCGTCGTCAACGAAAGCAACGCCACGACCGCGCTTCTGCGCCCTGGTGATGTAGTTGAGGAAGTTCGCGTGGCGCACTTCAACAGCGAAACCTGGTCGCGGCTCGGCCCGGTCAATCGCAATTCCGCGATCTCGATGCGCGCGCCGAGCGAAGCCAACGCGCCGCGCATAGCGATTGGTCCCTCGGGCAACGGTGTTGTCGTCTGGCAGGAGCCAGAAATCACCGGCGAAGCGCGGATCTGGGCAAGACGCGTGTTCGGTCGCAGTCTCGACTACGTACTGCCTGTCAGCGCGCCCACCCTGGGTGGCGTGGCGCTGCAGAGCGAGGCCGATGCACCTAGCGTTGCGATCTCGCGGCTCGGCGAGGCGGTCGTCGCCTACCGCCAGGCCGCTGGCCCAGGATCGCCGCTGCCCGGGCCGCGCATCTTCCTCAACACGCTGCCCGACGGCGAATCCGCAAGCGGCTCACAATTCGCGGGCGCCATGATCGCCGATACGGCTGTCTCCGGTGGGACCAGCGCGTCGGTTGGGCCCCCGAGCGTAGACGTCGATGAAAAGCAGAAGCTGCGCGTTCTCTACGAGGCCAACGGGATGGCGCACGTGATCGCCGGCAACGATCGCGGCGTCTCTGCCGCGCTCACGCTCGGTCCCGCTTTCGCAGGTGCTGAACCAACTTCGGTCAGCGTTATGAACCCCTCTGGTGGCGGCATCTCGGCCTGGCCGAGCGCTGATGCGCACGGCGCGCCGGCGGTGGCTGTACGCGAGGACTTTCCCGAAGGCGGCGTGCAGACCGCGCTTGTCTCCGCAGGGGCCGGTGGGCCGGTTGCGGAACTAGCGGTCGCGCGCTCGGGCCTCGGCGATGGCATCCTCGGCTTCCGTGCGGGGCCGGTCGGACAGGCCGCGATCGTGGTCTCCGCGGTCAGCGCGCCGCCGGAGCAGTTCGTGCTCAGCGTGCCCAAGACCTGGGTACGCCCGCGCGGCGTGCAGATCTCCTGGCAGCAGGCCGTGAGCGCCTTCGCGCCGCTGCGCTATCAGGTTGTTCTCGACGGGCGCGCTCTCACCACACCGCCTGGCGCGCTGCGCTTCGTGCTGCCGCGCGGCGAGCTCGCGAGCGGGAGCCACCGCGTGCAGGTGCTCGTTACCGACCTCAACGGCGAGGCCACGCTCACGCCCGCAGCCAGTCTGCGGGTCGACGGCGTGCCGCCGACGGCACGGGTGCGAGCGAAGCGCGGTCACGCCGTCAGCGTACGCGTGCTCGACAGCGGCTCCGGCGTGTCTGCACACGCGACGACGGTCAGCTTCGGTGATGGGCGCTTCGCGCGTGGTCGGGCACGCTACAGCCACGTCTACGCATCCGCGGGCAACTACAAGATCGTGTTGCACGTACGCGACAAGGTCGGCAACCGCGGCGTGATCGTCAGGTACGTGAGCGTGCCGTGACCCGCCGCGCGGAGCTCTTGGCGCTGTGGTTGCTCGCCGGTTTGGCGATGCTGCTGATGCTCGGCGAGCGTGCGCGCGCGGACGTGTTCGGGCCGATCTCGCTCGTGTCCAAGGATCCTCTCCAGCAGGCCGAGTACGCGCACGATTCTGCGATCTCGAGCAGACGCGCACTACGTCGCGTTCGACGGCTCGTTCGGAGGGCAGACCGGAGTTTGGCGCCGCGACTTGCAGAGCGGCGCCGTGGAAGCTGTAGCGCCCGGGAGACGCCCAACGCCCGTCGATTAGCGCAGATGGCCGCTACATCAGCTTTACGACCACCGCGCGTCTGACATCCGGCGATCAGAACGAAGGTCCCGACGTTTACGTGCGTGACATGGAAGTGCACTCGAGCCAGCCATGTCTCGGCGAAGGTGAAGCTGGCATGTGTCCCTTCGCGCTCGCCTCTGCGGTCGACGGCGGTGAAGAAGCGCTTGCTATGGCGCAGGCAGCGGCGGCGAGTACGGCTCGCTGGCCGCCGGACGCACTGCGCTCAGCGCGGACGGGCGCAAGGTCGTGTTCATTACGACCGCCGCCTCTGACCTGCTCGGCCCACGTCCGCCACAGGCGCTGAGCACGCCGGCGATGCAAGTCGCTGTGCGCGATCTCGACACCCGCACGCACGAGCCTCGTCAGCGTCGCCGCGCCCGCGGGCGACGAACCGCAGCCGGTCTCCTCATTGGAAGGCGGCCAGGAAGTCGGCGCGGTGTATGCCGCCGGTCTTGCGCCGCCGCGTTTCAACACGGTTGCCGCCTACGGCTCGACCCCGGATACGGCGCGTCGATCAGTGCTGACGGCTCGACGGTCGTCTGGCTCGGCGCGAACGTGGGCCGCCAGGCGAGCTTTCTTCCGGGCGAAGCGCCGCCGCCGCGCTACAGCGAGCCGCTGTGGCGGCGCATCGGCGACGGTCCGCTCGCACCCACGTTGCGGGTCACGGGCGGCTCCGATCCCGCGAACCCCGCGTGTATCGCAGAGCGGCGAGACGGCGCTGCCACCCAACGCCTCGACGGCCGATCCCTGCCAAGGGCCATTCGACGTCAACCCGCGCAAAGACGGAGCGGGGGTCGGAACCTGGCTGATGGAAGGTAACGAAGGCAACGTTCTGTCCCGCAGCTGAGTGCTGACGGCTACACGGTTGCGTTCCTCGCCGATGCGCCGCTCGTCGGCTCGGGAGCGAACTTCGGACGGACCGACCTACGCAGCGACGTCTACCTCGCCTCGATGCGAGCGACGCCGACGCGCATCGCTTCACTGCGCCGGCTGTCTGAGCTCGCGAGCGGGAACACCGCCGATCTTGCGACCAACGCACCGATCCTCGACTTCGCGCTCTCCGCTGACGGCACCCAGGTCGCGTTCACGACCAAGCGGATCGTGTTTCCGCTCGGCGTGCCGGCTTTCGCGAGTGCGCCGGCATCGGTACCGGGAATGGCCGAACTGTTCACGGCGGACCTGAACGATGAGACGCTCACGCGCGTCAGCCAGAGCTACGCGGTGGCGCCGGTGAACACCCCGTCGACCCGGTGCTCGCCAGCGGCGGGCAGGACCCCTATGTGAAAGCAGGTGACGGCGCGCTCTCACCCTCGTTCACAGGTGACGGGCTCGACGCTGGCCTTCTCCTCGACCGCCGACAACTTCGCCTACGGTGACGGCAACACACCCGCTGTGGGCCATGAAGGCACGATCTATGACGGCAGCGACGCCTTTGTGGTCACGCGCGTGCTGTTCTCTTCGACCGTGCCGCAGCAGTACATCTCGCCGCCCCCGCCCGCACCGACGCTGACGCCCACGTGGCGGCTGTTCAGCGACGGCCCAGTCACGTCGCGACGGCACGGTGCTGTTGCGCGTGCGAGTGCCCGCCGCGGGCCTTTTGCACGCGGTCGCGCGGGGCAGCCTGCTCGTGAAAAGCGGGGCCGGCACGAGCGCGCATCGCAGTAGCCGACGCCTGCAGATCGCTACTGTCGCGACCCGCAAAGCCGGCGTGCTGAGTGCCGGCGCCGTCAATCTGGTGCTGCGCCTGAGCGCCCGCTATGCGATGCTCGCGCGTCGCGGTGGCGGGTTCGCAGCCAACGTGGCACTCGTGTTCTCAGCGCCCGGGCACGGTCCGTTGCGCGAGCACGTCGAAGTCGTCTTCAAGCGGCACGCGCTTAGCTCGCGCGCTCAGGTGCCGTTCAGTGGGCGTAAGCGATGAGCACCCGCCGCCGCGCTCGGGCTCCTCGCGATTGCTGCTGCGCTGCTGCTCGCGCTCCTGCTCGTCGCATCTGCGGTCGCCCAGCCGCTCGCAGATGACGGCGGCGCGAGCTGGCGCCTGGAGCAGCCCCTGTCGCCGGAACCGCCGCCGGGCGTGACCGGCTCGAGCACTCCTGTAGGGCTCGGACACATCGGCGACATCCAGTTCTGGGCGCCCAATCGCGGGCTGCTTATCGACCGCCGGCAATGGCGCGACGATCCCGCCGGGGCTGTGGGCCTACAACGGAAGAGGCTGGCATCAGCTCGCGACTGTCTGTGGCGCGAGCGACGGGCGCATTGCGTGGGCTGGGCCGGATGACTTCTGGACGGTCTCCGATGGTCGCCCCGGGCAGGCCGCCGACGGCAAGGGCAATCTTCCGCCGCTCGTAGACAACACGCTCTGCCATTTCGAAAACGGTCGCGTCGTAGCTTCCTACGCCTCGCTGGCCTTCCGCTCGGACTCCTATCAGCCGCTGCACGCGGCCGCCTGTCTGAGCCCCAGCGACTGCTGGTTTGCGGGCGATCCGCTGCCGGACCACAGCGGCGCGTTTCAGCTGCACTGGGACGGGTCGAAGATGACCGCGGAACCGTACACGCAGGACGCGTACACAATCGGTGCGCTGCACAGCTTCGCGGGGCAACTTTATGAGAGCGTGCAGTTGGCTGCACCGCTGATCGGCGAATCCTCGGCCCTTCGGGCGATCAACCCCAAGGGGGTTGTGCCGCAGTCTGAAAACCTCACCGGGTTGCCGCTTTACGGCGCTGGCGAGTTCCCGACCGCGCTCGAAGCGCTGCGGCTGTCCGAAGCCGACGGCATGCTGTGGGCAGGTGCGGGCGGTGTGCACGAAACGCCGATCGGCTCCGAACCGGGGCAGCTCACCGTGGCGCGCAACGATGGCCTCGGTTGGCGCCAGCTGCTCGGCGCGGCGAGCGAACCGTCGGGCGCGACGCGCTTTCCCGGCGAGGTCCTCAGCTCGCTCGCTGCAGAGCCGGGTGGGCAAGCGGCATGGCTCGCGCTCTCCGAACGCGGCGACTTCGAACAGCCAAGCCCTGTCGCGCAGGCGCACGTCGTGCGCATCACGGCTACGGGTTCGATCTCGGCCGAAGACGATCTGCACCTGCCCGCAGAAGAAGCGGTTGGACCGAAGGGAGGGGCGGCGCGCATCAGTTGTCCGGCCACGCACGACTGCTGGCTTGCGAGCACGCAGGGTTGGCTCTACCACCTCAGCACCGGCGCCGAAGACCTGCCGCTCGATAGCGACCCCGCGTTCGCGCGGCTGATCACAGAACGTCCTGCCGATGAAGGCGTGCCTCAGGTTCAGCCGGACACGATCCCGCTCGATAACTCCGGGCTGCTCGGCGAACCGCCGCCGAGCCTCGGTGCGCTGCCCGAAAACGGACGCGAAAAACCTGCCCTCGTGCACGTAGCGTTGCTCTCGCACCTGCATTCGCGGCTCGTGAATGGAGCGACGCTTGAACTGCGGTTCCACCTTGCCGCCAAGGCCCGCATCCGCTTGATCGCGCGACGCAAGCATGCGATCGTCGCGAGCACACCGCGGCGTGTGTTGCGCGCCGGCAACCGGCGTCTATTGCTGGCGCTCGACCCACGGCGCTGGCCGACCAAGCTGCAGCTACAGACGCACGCGCTTGCACCGCTACCAACTGCGCCCGCGGGCGAAGGCGGTGTAGGCGGGGGCAATCAGACCGTGAGCACGCGCTTCACGGTGTTGCCCCCCTTGGCTGAGCTGCCCGCTCTGGGGCGGTTGCCTTGAGGTCTGTCGACCGCGCTTCTCGCCGGTTCGCCCGCCGGCGGGCGCTCGCGCTCGCGCTGGCGGCCGCGAGCGTCGGCTTGCTCTCGTTGCTCAGCCTCGGTGCCAGTAGCAGCTCGCGTGCGGCGCTGGGAGCGCCGGGCGGGGAACCCACGCCGCAGACCGACAACTCGGTGCCGGCCGCGAACGTCACGCTGATCGGCTCCTCGCCCGCGGAGGTACCTGCGGAGACATGGGGCGTCGGTCACGGCAGCGGTGCCGCGGTCTTCACGCCGATGCTCGTGCGCTACACGCGAGACACAGGCTGGTCGCTCGGGTCCCCTTTCCAGGATACGGGTGGCGCATCGTTGAAAGCGTTCCGCTTGGCGGCACCCGAAGGTGGCAGGCCGAGCCCGCTCGCCGGACGCTTCACCGACTCGGGAGCTGGCGTGTTGTTGGGCGAAGTGCCGCCTGAAGAACACCAGGTGCTGCTCGTTCGTGATCCGGGCGGTGCCTTCCGCGAGACCGCGCCGCTGGAAGGAGCCGCCAAAGAAGTGGCCTTGAAAGAAGGCGAAAGCCTGTTCGCTAAGAACCGCGCGCCGCTGCTCGCGGCGATCGACGAAGCCTCAGGCCGCGCCGGTGCGCTCGTGGTGCCCGTCAGCAAGGAAGCTCCCGAGACCAGCGTGCTGCACTGGGATGGGAGCAGTTGGACGCGCGAGGCGATCGCGGTGCCGACGCCGAGCCTCTCCGACTTCCGCGTACTCGCGATCGGCGCGAGCTCGCCGACGAACGCCTGGCTGCTCGCGCAGCTTTCGCCATCCGGTCCCTACCCCCCGGGGTCGGTCGCGCTGTTCCGCCGCCACCAGGAAGGTGGCTTGACGAGATGGCTGCCGGTCGCCACGACGCCGAAAGCGGGCGACGAAGAAGCACACCCCCTACAGGCTGAAAGCGCCACGTTCACGGTTGCGCATACGGGCGAGCCGCCCTCCGTGCAGGCGCAGCTTTTGACAGTCAGCGCCGAAGGGATATGGGTCGACGGCGAACGCCTCGATAACCACAGCTCGACCACCATCTACTTCAAGCCCACAGACGATACGAGCGGTGAAGTCCAGGCCAGTTGGTGCACGGTGGGCTGCAAACTGGAACTGCCCCAGGCGCTGCCGAGCGGTCCGTCGCGGAGCTTTGCCTGGGCACAGCCCGGGACGCCTTACGGCGAACGTGTGATCACGGGCCTGCCCGAGGGTGAGACGCTACGCCTGGACAGCGCGAGCTTCACGCGCGTGCTCGGGCTCGGCGGCACGCCCATCTCTTCGCCGGGTGGGAGCTTCGGCGCCGCCTTCTCGAGTGCGCGCGAGGGCTGGCTCGGCGAGCAGCGCCTGCCCGTGCACCTCACGCTCGAACCGATCACGAGCCGCCTGACGCCCTGGCCGGTGCCGTTTCACCACGCGCTGCTGGCGATCGCGCCGCAGCCGGGAGCGCCCGTAGGCGCGCTCACGAGCCAGGCGCTTGCGGTCGGCGACCAGGGCGAGGTCGCGCGCTACAGCCCAGGACGCGGCTGGACCCCGAAAGCCTTCTCTCGGGCGGCGGACGTCGCGAACGGCCGCGCCTGCGCGCTGTGGCCTGGCCGACGCCGACGCGGGCTTTCGCGGTCGGCGACAGCGGGCCCGGCCCGCAGATGTGGCTATGGCGCGGTGAAACAGGTCTGTGGGAACCGGACCCCGCGATCCCCTACAACTTCCGCGGCAACCTGATGGGCATCGCCTTCGATCCCAGCAACCCGACGCGTGGTTACGCGGTCGGTGAGAGTGGTGTGCTGCTGCGCTACGGCAAGAGCTGGGTGCAGGAACAGGGGCTGCCGGCGGCCGTCGCGGGTGCGACGTTCACCTCGATCGCGTTCGCGGGCTCGGAGGCCCTTGTGACCTATCGCAAGCTGCTCGATCCCGCCACGGCAAGCAGCGCGGTGGGGGGCCTGCTCGTCAACGAAGGCTCGGGTTGGCGCGTCGATGAAAGCGCCGCGAGCGTGCTTGGCAGCGAAGTGCCGCTGATCGTCGCGGGTCTAGCCGACGGTGGCGCGGCGCTGGCCGCGCGTTCGCTGTCGACGGGCGAAGGGGCGCGGATCTTCGAGCGCAACGCTGCGGGCGCCGCCTGGCAACCCTCGGCCACGCCGTTCCCTGGTGGCGCCTCGCCGGGGTCACTGGCGCTGTTCCGCGAAAACGGCGCGGTGCGCGTGGTCGCCGCTGGTGAAGCGCCGGCGGGCGTCGATGTCGAAGACGTGGCGCCGTCGCCACCGGGCTTCCCGCCACCGCTGATCAAACCCTACGGCGTGCCTTCGGGCATCAACAGCGGCGTGGTACGCCAGACGGCCAACGGCTGGTCCGATGAGGAGCATGAACTGAACAACGCAGAACAGCCCCCCGGCGGCTACGCGCGCTACGACACTCCGTACGTGCCCGACCCCGTAGCAACTGTACTGCTCGACCCGAGTGGCGCGCAGGGGTGGGCGGTGGGCGGCTTCGTGGACAACTCCAATGCGGGCGCGGTGCTCGACACGGCGGACATCGAGCGTTACCCCGCTGACGGTGTGACGCCCACCGGGATCGGCACTGCTCCGGTGGCGCTCGCAGCCAGCAAGGCGACGTTTGCAATCGGGGGCGGTGCACAGTGTGCTGCTCCGTGCGCGTCGCGTGCGCAGACACGGATCGGCCCCGACGTGTGGCTGCAGGCGGCGCTCGCGCGCGCGGCACAGATCGGGGTGCGCGCGTTCATCTACACCGGGCCGCGCGTCACGAGCGGAGAAACGGTCGGTCCGCCCACTGAAGGGGTGCCTTACGCCGACGAGCTCTATCGCTACGGAGCGCTCATGCGCGCGGCTCCGCTGACGCTACCCACGTTCGCTGCGGGTACTCCCACCGACCTCGAAGGCAACGGAGCCGAGGGCGTGGCGTTCACCTCGGTCTTTGGTGCCTTCCCGCAGCCGTTCGGTGCAAATACAGGAATCCAGTCGGTGCGTCGTGTTGAACCGTGCACCGATACACCTGGCTGCGCCTACTACTCGTTTGAATCCGTTGCTACGAACGGTACGAGTCAAACGGTGCGCGTGGTCGTGCTCGACGACACGGGCAATGTCGGCGCTGCACAGCTGAGCTGGCTGAAGTCCGAACTCGAAGGCGCCAAGAAAGCGCAGATTCCCGCGATCGTTGTGGGCTCAGCCGACCTGAACGCGCAGGTGGCCGCCGGCAACGCTGCAGCGCAGGCCGTGATCGGAGCTTTGAGCAACCCGACCGCGAGCGCCTCGGCTTATTTTTTCGACGCGCCCGAACACAACGTGCAGGGGAAGCTCGCGGGCACGACGGTGCCGATGTTCGGCTCCGGCACGCTCGGCTATGTCGACTTCACCGCCGAGCGCAGCGGAGCGTTCACGGGTGCGAGCGGCTTCCTGCTCGGTGAAGTCGACTTCTCCAAACACGACCTGGAAAGCAACGTGGTGCCGGTCTCGGTCAAGCTGATCCCGAACATTGGCGAACTCGCGCTCGAAGCACAGGAAGGCACGCTGCTGAGGCGCAGCGCGACCGCGTTGTTTGCCGGGCTCGCGCGGCGCCCGCGCGCAGGCAACGACTCGCGGCCGGGTGCGGTCAGGCCCGAAACCGACCCTTACGTCCCGATCCCAGCCGAATGCGTAGGCACGGCCTGCGCGAGCGCAATCCTACCGAGCTACTCCTTCAGCTCCTCGAAGCCCGACTACGGCAACTTCGTACGCCAAAACCTCGCGCTCGGGCGTACGAGCGTGCTGCTGGATGCGAGCGGCAACACGATCGAAGATGCGAGTTCGCCGCTGTTCTGCGCGTTCAATGCGGGCACGACGATCGTGACGATCAGCGCCGGTGGCCTCTCCGCCTCGCTGCCCGTGACCGTGCAGGCGGGGAGCGTGCGGCGACCCTGTGGCACGGTACCGCTCAAAGAACTCCCGGAACGCACGCCGCAGCCCTCGCTGCCGCCGCCGGCTCCGAGCCCGGCGCCTGGTGGCGCAGCGCCCGCCTCCTCGCCGCCGCCGCTCGTGCCGTTGCCGCCCGCTCCGACCTTGACTCCCGCGCCACACGCCGCGCCTGTGCCCGTGGCGCCGTCGTTCCTGCTCGCGGCGCCGGCACCGTTCGCGCCGCTTGCGATCGTGCCGCCGCCGCTACCGACGCCGGCGCGCCCTACACCTCCCAGCGGGACCTCAGCGGTGACGCAACCGGTTGAGGCGCCCGAGAAGGAAGAAAAGGAGGAGGAGGCCACGGAGTCGGTCGGCAACAACGCCGTCGCCTACCGTCAAAGTGAACACGAGCCGTTGCCGGTCTATCTGCTGTCGTTCATCGTGCTTGCTGCGTTTGCGGGAGCAGCTGCGCGCCGGCGCCCGCGCCATGGCCGGCGCGATGTGCGTGTTGCACCGGCAACGATCTCTGCGACGCGCTGGCAGCGTGCCGCGGGCCGATAGAAACGCCGCACCCTTTCACTCAAAGGTCACGTTCTTTTCACATCGCTTCACCGCATCGCAACAGAATGCTTACGGCGGCGGTGCACCATACGGTCAGCCCTCCCGCGCGATGGAGAAGCAAAGAGCGTGAGGCGTCGCTGCGCGTTGCTGGACGCGCCCATTCCTGCCCAAAGAGCGAAAGATAGGAAATCAATGATCCCGCTGACCCGCCCGAGATTGTTGTTGCTGATCATCGCAGCCACCCTGCTGTTCGGCGCAGCGATACCGGCCGCGGCAGGCGCTGCGCCGTTTGGCGAAATCTCTCGCTTTGGCTCAGCGGGCATCGGCAATGGTCAGTTCTCTGAGGCCGGTACCGAAACGATTGCCTTTGGCGTGGACTCGGGCGATGAAAGCGTCTACGTCGGCGATAAGCCCTCCGCAAAAGTCTTTCGCATCCAGAAGTTCAGCGCGAGCGGAACTTACATCGCCTCGGCCAACATAAAAGCGCTACCCGGCGAAGGCGCGATCGAGGGCGTCGCGGTCGACTCCACCGCACACCGCCTCTATGTGCTCGTGGTGCTGACACGCGGCGAAGCGGAACTCGGAGAAAGCGCCGCCGCGGCGGCCGAGGTGTATGCGTTCTCGACCGAAGCGGTGGGCGGCAAACTCGAACCTGCGTCGGGCACCGTCGAAGAAGGCGTGCTCGTGGGCAAGTCGACCCTCAAGCCCTCATCGAACACTCCCGGACAGCCGCTTTTGGAACCGAGTGGGCTGACGGTTGACCCCGTCAAACACGACATCATCCTGATGGGTCTTGAAGAAAAGACCGCCGAAGAACCGCGCGTCGCGCTCGAGCGCTTCACGGAAAACGGTGCGCTCGCTGAACCACGCTGGGTAGACAGCGAAGGCTCGCCTTACTTCGAAGTTCAAAACGACGCCGGCAGCTCACCGGTGGTGACGAGCAGCGGGCACGTCTACGTGGTCGGCGAAGCACTCGGCAAAAGCGGCTCGCAGACCGAACAGATCGTGGAAATTCCCGCGGAATTCAAAACGCACGCCGCCGCGAAACCGTACATCGAATATGAACCGGGCGAACTCGACCTCGTGACATTCCCGGGCGAACCCCATCCGCTGGAGGGTGGGGGCCTCTCGCTGGCACCGGACGGCACGCTGTGGACGTTCGCAAAGATCCTCTCGCCGGGCGTCGGCAGGCTCCCCGGTGCGCTGGCGTTCTCGACGAGCGGTGCAAGCCCGGCCGTGCGGGGCTGGACCGGCGGTCAGACGATCAAAATCGGGACCGGCGAATGCGTGATCAGCTTCACCGGGCACCCGATGGTTGCGGCGGGTAAAGAAGACGTGTTCATGTTCGATTCCGACCCCGTCTCGCCTCGCGTGGTGCGCTTCGGTCCCGGCGGCAAAGGCTGTCCGACGGCGCAAGCCGGCCCGCTCGAAGCGTTCGTGGGTGCCAAAAAAGAGGAATCAAGCGATCTGATCGCGCCCAATTCCGAAGTGAGCCTCTCTACGACGCTCGCCGGCGCAAATGCGCTGAACGTGAAATGGAACTTCGGCGATGGCTCAGGCGAAGTGACCACGAGCAACCAGCACCAGGCGCCGAGCGTGCTCCACAAGTACACGAGCGAAGGCACTTTCAAAGTGGTTGCGACGATCGCATCGGACAATCTCGCGACGCCGACGCTCGTCCTCGAACGCACGCTCACCGTTTCCAAGCCGATCCCTGTGGCGAAGTTCTCCACTTTGAGCGAATTGACCGTTGGTCAGAGCGACACGTTCGACGCGAAAGGCTCGAGTGGTGCGGAAGGCGCCGCGATCTCCGAATACAAGTGGGACTTCGGCGACGGTTCTGTCGCGACGACGACGACGCCGACGACCACGCACGCGTTCGCGACACCCGGCCGTTACACCGTCACGCTGCAGGTTGTGGACGCGAACAAACTCGTGAGCAAAGTGGCCAGCGCTTCGGTCCTCGTAAACGCGGTCATCGTAACGCCGCCCCCGCCGACGACTACCGGTAGCACACCTCCGCCACCACCGAGCAATGGCGGCGTGCTGCCCTTCAAGATAGCCGTGCCGCCGAGCGCGCTGACCGCGAGCAGCGGCGGTGTGCTCACGCTGAAGATCGATTGCGCCGGACAGAGCGCGTGCACAGGGACGGCGACGCTAAAGACCGCAAGCGCTGTGAGCGCGGGCAAGCACAAGAAGAAGGCTGTGCTGACGCTCGCGAGCGGCTCGTTCAAGGTGCTGGGCGGCCACGTGCAGGCGATCACCCTGCACCTCTCGGCGGCTGCGCGCACGCTGCTCGCGCGCAGCGGTAGCCATGGCCTACGCGTGCGTGTCTCGATCCTCGCCCGTGACTCAGCCGGCGTGGCGCACCCGATGCAGGCAGTGTTGACGATCCACGCTGCGAAAGCGAAGAAGCATCACTAACCGCCTTACGTGACAGAGTCACCGGCCGCTCACATCGCGGCTGGTGGCTCTTTGTGTGGACCTTGGATGCTTCGCATTCACAATGTTGCGAATCGGTGAAGATGCGTAAAGAACCAGGTTGATAACCAACTCAGGTTATGTACCTGGCAGATTTACGGCGGGGGAATTGTTCCTCCCCGATACAGCAATGGAAGCTGTCAACCAGGAGGTAGTTAACCAATGCGGAATCTCTCCGCTCGTCGGCTCGTGCCGACGGGACTCATCGCTGTGGCTGGCGTTGCCGCGCTGATGGCGCCTGGCGCCGCCAGTGCATCCGTCGGCGAACAGTGCTCAGGCCCGGATCTGCACGGCCAGGGTTCGACCCTGCAGAACCTTGCACAGGGTATCTGGGACCCCGGCTTCAGCGCCTCGTCTGAAGCACACGCCTGTAACGGCACGCAGGGAAGCAAAGGCACGCCGAAAATCACGTACACCGGCACAGGCAGCGGACCCGGCGAGAAATCGTGGGGCGTCGAACCAGCCAAACCCGAAGAAGTCAAATTCGACTCGACGAACGGGTTTGTCGGCACGGACGAGGCTCCGAACCCAACAGCCAAAAAAGAAATCGAAGAACACGAGACGACACTGACGCCGAAAGCGTTGCTGACGATCCCTGTTCTTCAGGCCGCGGTAGCGGTCGTCGCACACCTGCCGGAAGGTTGTACCGCGACGAGCACCTCCAACAAAGGTCGCATCGTGCTGAACAACAACACGCTCGAGAAGATCTGGCGTGGCACGATCACCAACTGGACCGAAATCAAAGACGGTGGCGACGCGTTCACCGGCACCTGCTCGGCCACGATCAAACACGTGGTCCGCAAAGGCGGCTCGGGCACGACCCACGTATTCAAGAAGTACCTGGGTCTAATCGACAACAGCCCGTGGCCCGGTACGAAGGAAAGCGGCGAATCAGCCGGAGAAGTGACCTGGGGCGGCACGGCGGAAGGCGCCGAAAACACGACATGGCCCACCGCAGACGCAGTGACCCGCGCATCAGGCAACAGCGGCGTCGTCGCGGCAGTCGCGGCGACGGCGAGCTCGATCGCCTACGCGAACCTGGCCGATGCACGTGCAAATGCCGCATTCGTGCCGCCTGCCGGTGGTCCGAAAACATCGGTCTTCTGGATCCCGATCCAGAACAAAACGACCGAACCGGTGACCTACGCCGACCCAGCAAGCAACAAAGAGGTCGCAGCCAAAAAGGAATCGAACTGCAGTAAAGAGGAATACACCGACGGTGTAAACCCATTCCCGCCCGAAAACGCTCAGGCGAGTTGGTCTGAAGTAACGACGCGCGTGACCGAGCCCAAGTACACGATCTGCGGGCTCACCTTCGCGCTCGCGTTCACCAAGTACAGCGTGTTCCCGGGAACGTCGATCGGAGAGGCCACGACGGCCAGCAACTTCCTCCAGTTCGTGACCAGCACCAAGAAAGAAAAATCAGGTAACAAAGAAAACGGTGGTCAGAGCCTGATCAAGGGCCAGGACTACGAGCCGCTTACCGGTACGGTGCTGAAACTGGCACAGAAAGGCTCTGCCCTAACTGGCTTCTAAGCCGCACCGGCAGTAGCGCCCGCGCAGCGATGCGTCGGGTCAGAGCGCAAGCAGCAAGGCAAGGGCCGCCCCAGGGATGGGGCGGCCCGCTGCGTTGTACTGTCGGGCGCGCGTGTGCTCCTCAGCTCAGCCACTCCGGACAGCTCCTCCAGCGCGTCGGGGATCACGTAGTAGTAAGCCCACAGGCCTTGGCGCTCGGAGTCGACGATCCCGGCGTCGCGGAGCTTCTTGAGATGGTGGGAGAGCGTCGGCTGGGAGATGTCGAACAGCGGCACCAGCTCGCACACGCAGACCTTGCCGGCGTGCTTGCGCAGCACGTCCACGAGCTGCAGGCGGATCGGGTCGCCGAGCGCCTTGGCGACCTCGGCCATGCGCAGCGCTTGCTCGCGCTGCACGTCGGGATAGACGACGGGCTCACAACAGCGCTCGCCCGCTGGCTCGCTTCTGCTTCGGGGCCAGCTCCAGATCGACGGACATCGATCTACATATATCTATTGAAGTGATAGATTGTCAATGTAATACGATCGCCGGCATGGAGCCCGCCACTCGCGCGTCGCCTGCTTGCCGAGTTGCTCGGCTCGGCGTTCCTGCGCGGCGCTCGTGATCGGCTCGGGCATCGCCGCGCAGACGCTCTCGCCCGGCGATGTGGGCTTGGAGCTGTTCGAGAACGCCGCCGCCACCGCGGCGGGGCTGGTCGACGATCATCCTCATGTTCGGCCCGGTGTCGGGCGGGCACTTCAACCCCGTTGTCTCGCTCGCCGACGCGAGCTTCGGCGGTATCAGCTGGCGTGACGGCGCTCGCCTACATTCCCGCACAGGTCGCCGGCTGCGTCCTCGGCGCGATCGCCGCCAACAGCATGTTCGCCCTGGCGGCGATCAGCATCTCCACCCACCACCGCGCCTCGCCCGCACACCTGTTCACCGAGGCGATCGCCACGGCGGGCCTGCTGCTCGTGATCTTCTCGCTGGCGCGCACCAAACGCATGAGCACAGCACCGGCCGCTGTCGGCGCGTACATCGGCGCCGCCTACTTCTTCACGAGCTCCGCGAGCTTCGCCAACCCGGCGATCAGCGTGGGGCGCATGTTCTCGAACACCTTCGCGGGCATCGCGCCGGCGTCGGTGCCGGGCTTCGTCGTCGCGCAGCTCGATCGGTGGCGCCTGCGCGATCCTCGCGATCAGGGTGCTCTACCCGGACGTGACGCCGGCCGAGGCCGCCGAGCGCGCTGCTGCCCCACCACCAGCGCGCGGAAGCCGAGCGGCAGCCGGTAGGCGCTCGATGGCGACCGTTCTATTCGTGTGCTTGCACAACGCGGGCCGCTCGCAGATGAGTCAGGCGCTTTTCGAGCGCGCCGCGGACGGACGGCACACGGCGCTCTCTGCCGGCACCACGCCGGCGGAGCACGTCCATCCCGAGGTCGTGGAGGTCATGCGCGAGCTCGACATCGACCTCGCCGACCGCAAACCCGCAGCTGCTTACCGCGCGAGCTTGCCGAGCAAGCCGATCTCGTCGTCACGATGGGCTGCGGCGATGCCTGCCCCTACATCCCGGGCAAGCGCTACATCGATTGGGACCTGCCCGACCCCAAGGATCGTTCTCTGCGCGAGGTCAGGGCGATTCGTCAGAACATCGAAGGGCGCGTCGCAGGATTGCTGGCTGAGCTCAGCTAAACACCCGGCGGTGTGTCTCCAGCAAGCTAGGAACCCGTGACGCAGCGACCCTCGCGGGCACGTTGCGCACGAGCGCGCGGCGCCCATGCGGGCGCTGGGCGCGATCCGGCTGTATATGGCATCTCGCGCCAACGAGCACGCGTCGGCAGGGTCACGGTGGGCAACGGCGTGGCGTGCTGCTCGGATGTCTGCTGTGCGAGCGCCTTATCGCCGCGAGCGGCCATGCGGCAGAGCAGCACGACGAGAACAGCGAGGGATAGCCAGATGGTGGGAATCGAGTATCAAGAGCATTTGCTGGGAGCCCGTTGCCATCGAGGTTTCGCGGGCTTATCTCTGTCTTCGGACGTATTAGCACGCGACTTGAGCGCTCTTGAAGCGCGCTCAAACGACCGTTTAGTGCTGTTGGCGTGCGACTTGCCTGCACCAGGGCGCTACTCCATGTCGGGGCGCGGCGTGACATCGGTCGGCCCGATCTCTTGCGGCGAGCCGCGCCACGGCTGCTTGTAGGCCAGCCAGCTGATCGCGCCAACGAGCAACGCGCCGCACAGGATCCAGCCGAGCGCCGTGGTGCCCACGCCCACGTACTTCAGGCCCGAGGCGCTCACCACGAAGGTGATCACCGGCCGGATGTAGCGGTCGGGCGCGCTCGAGGAGAGCAGCGAGCCGATCGAGCACCGCGGGCACGCTGCCGATGATCAGCGAGGTGGTGACGCCGAATTCGACGTGGCCGAAGGCGCAGCGGCGCCGAGCGCGGCGGCCATCGTCAGCGGCACCGCCTGGCTGAGGTCGGTGCCGACGAGCTGCTTGGCGCCGAGCATCGGGTAGAGGAAGAGCAGCAGGATGATCATCAGCGAGCCCGAGCCGACCGAGGTCATCCCCACGATGATCCCGCCGATCATGCCGATCGCGACCGTGCGCAGCGGGCTGCGGCGTCGACCTCGTGGACCACGGCCGCGCGACTCTCGCCGGTGCGGCGGTCGAGGATGTAGCGCAGGACCATCGCCGCCGCGCCCAGCAGCAGCGCCGCGCCGAGCGCCGTCTCGATGTTCTCTGCGCCGCCTTGGCGTGGCCCATCAGATGCAGCAGGTAGGCGCCGAAGAAGGCCATCGGCACCGAGCCGAGCACCATCCAGCCCACCAGGCGCCGGTTGACGGTGCCCTTGCGCAGGTGCACGGCCGCGCCGACACGGGCGCATCACGCACGGCCGCCACGAGGTCGCTGGAGATCGCCGAGGACGGTTTGACGCCGAACAGCAGGATCAGCATCGGCGTCATCAGCGCGCCTCCGCCGGCGCCGGTCATGCCGACGAGGAAGCCGACGACGGCGCTCCCCAGGACGATGTATGGATCGACGTGCATAGGCTCGCGTGCGGGCCTCGAACAGACTGGTCCGGGGCCGCGCGATCTCCTCCCTCAGACGCGCCGACGAGCCCGACACCATAGAGCTGATCTGGTGCGTCTGTGCGGAACTCTGTCAGAGACTTTTCGTGCAGCACGCCGCCCGTGTCTTGTCGAGGGGCTTGCTTTGGGTTTGGCTGGTGTTTATGATGCGCGGCGGTCGTTGGGGTGAGGTCACGGAATCTCGACATTTGTTGGGGTTGGTGGGGTCAGTCATGGGGGCCCGTGTTGCGAGCAAGGAGGCGGAGGCGCCGTGAGTGTCGAGACGGGTGGCGGTGCGGAGAAGGGGGTGTGCTTGGGTTCCGCCGCTGGCTGCGTCGCGTGGGTTGTTGGGGCGTGGGTGGGCGCCGTCGGGCATCGGCTGGGGGATCGCCGAGGTGCGTGGGCCGGCGGCTTGTATGCGTCGGGATGCGTTGTTTCGGCGGATGCTGGTGGTCGCTGATGTGGTGGCGATCGTTGGCGCGTTTGTGTTGACGGTGGCGCTGTCGCATCGGTCGGTGCAGTTGACCTGGGCGGGCATCGCGGGGGTGCCGATCGTGGTGGTGTGCGCGAAGCTGACCGGTCTTTATGACCGCGATGAGACGCTGTTGCGCAAGACGACGCTGGATGAGGCGCCGAAGCTCTTGCAGTTGGCGACGTTGTCGACGTTGGTGGCGTGGCTGGCGGGTGGGTTGATCGTTCAGGGGCAGCTCGGATCGGCATGAGGCGATGTTCTTGTGGTTGGCGTTGGCGGCGTCTGTTGATCTTGGCGCGGACGGTGTCGCGGGCGGTCGCGTTGCGCATTGCGCCGGCCGAGCGGTGTCTGTTCATCGGCGATGAGCTCTCGGCTGAGACGATCCGCTCGAAGCTGACGGGGCATGGGGGGGTCAAGGCGCAGGTGGTCGCGCATCTGGATCTGGACAAGGTCGCGCCGTGGTCGACGGATACGTTCTCGGAGCCACGGCTTGCGGAGATCCGCGATCTGGCGCAGACGCTCGATGTGCATCGCGCGATCATCGCGCCGCGCAGCGTGGATGCGGGGGAGATGCTGAACCTGGTGCGGACGTTGAAGGCGGTCGGGGTGCGTGTCAGCGTGCTGCCGCGGCTGCTGGAGGTTGTGGGCTCCTCGGTCGAGTTCGACGATCTGCACGGCGTGACGGTGATGGGTGTCCGGCGCTTCGATCTGACGCGTTCCTCGGCGGCGTTCAAACGAGCGTTCGATCTGCTTGGCGCGTCGCTTGGGCTGCTCGCGGTCTCGCCGCTGTTGATCGTGATCGCGGTCGCGATCAAGCTCGACAGCCGTGGGCCGGTGTTCTTTCGCCAGCTGCGGGTCGGGCGTCATGGGCAGCGCTTCTACATGCTGAAGTTCCGCACGATGGTCCCCGACGCGGAGGCGCTGAAGGACGGGCTGCGTGACCGCAACGAGGCGAAGGAGGGGCTGTTCAAGATCGCCGAGGATCCGCGCGTCACGCGCGTCGGGCGGCTGCTGCGCCGCAGCGCGCTCGACGAGCTGCCGCAGCTGCTGAACATCGTGCGGGGCGAGATGAGCCTCGTCGGGCCGCGTCCGCTGGTGATCGATGAGGACCAGCGCGTCGAGGGATGGCACCGCCGGCGCCTGGAGCTGATGCCCGGCATGACGGGCCCCTGGCAGATCCTCGGCCCCGCGCGCGTGCCGCTGCGCGAGATGGTCGCGATCGACTACCTCTACGTCGCCAACTGGTCGCTCTGGAGCGACATCAAGATCCTCCTGCGCACCGATCCCCCACGTCCTCGGACGCCGCGGCCTCTAAACAGCAGCGGACGGGCGCGCAGCGGTGCTCGCGGGCTATGCGCGCTTCGCGCTCGCGGCGAGATCTTCCAGCGCGTCTGAGATCTGCGCGCAGACCACATCGGTGGCGAACCGGCGCTCAGCCTCAGCGCGGGCGAGCGCGCGAAGCTCGGCGGGACTCTCTTTGAGACGCTCGAGCATCGTGGTGATCGCGTCGGCCATGCCCTTGACATCACCGGTTTGGACCTCCGCCGCAACCGTGCGAGCGACGCCCTCGATCGAGCCCACCTCGTCTGTGGCCACCACCGGAACACCTGAGGCAAGCGACTCGAGCACCGACATCGGGCAGGGGTCGTACTTGCTGGCGAGCAGCACGATGTCAGCGCGTTCGAGCTCGCCCGGCATCTGCGGCGGCGGGATGCTGCCACCGTACTCGGAGTTCTCGGCTGGCAGGTCATCGAGCAGCTTCGTGTAGTCCGACCAGATGCTCGGTCCGCCGACCACGCGGATGCGCGCCTCGACGCCGCGCGCGAGCAGCAGCTTGGCCACCTCCACGACGTCCTCCAGACCCTTGCGTACCGATACGCGAATTGGCACGAGCACCACCGGCGGCGAGCCGACCGCGCGGGGCGGGTTTGCAAAACGCGAGAGGCGCACGGGGTTGGGGATCACGACGGTCTTCTCGAGCGGAAAGCGATAGTCGTGCACGATGTGATCGCGGAACACGCTGCTGATGGCGATCAAGAGGCTCGCGCGGCGGATCTTCACCGCCTGCACGAGCGCGCGGAACGACATGATCGCGGCGACCACGACGAAGATGTAAGGGGGCTGGCAGCGGAATGCCAGGCGGCGCTCGCGCAGTTGCCATCTGAGCTCGCCCGCCATATGACTGTCAGGGCGGATCGCAAGCGGGACCGAACGCAGCAGGCTCGCGGGAACACCCAGTGACTCGATCGTCTGATTTTGGTAAATCAGGTCATAAGGCTGATTCTGGTGGCGGCGCACGATTTCCTGGCGCAAGCGGATCGAAGCCAGCGCGCGCGAGAGCAGCCCCGAGGCGAACGCCGTTATCTTCGTGCGCGAGTACCACTTGTTCCAGCGCCAATCGCTCGTGCCCCAGATGAAGCTGAGATTGTCGTGTGCTGCCAATCGCTCGGGTAGCCCGCGGCCCGCGCCGGGGAAGAAGCAGTCGATTTGGTGACCGCGTCGCGCGAGCCCGTCGAGCAGCTCTGTCACCACGCCCGGTGCGCCACCGGACTCCAGCGGCGCGCCGCCGAGCCAGGCAATGCGAAGTGG
This sequence comes from uncultured Solirubrobacterales bacterium, assembly GCA_963785435.1. Classification (GTDB taxonomy): domain Bacteria; phylum Actinomycetota; class Thermoleophilia; order Solirubrobacterales; family Solirubrobacteraceae; genus Palsa-744. The sequence continues at coordinate 7,409 of CAWAVE010000002.1, read as the reverse complement.
TTTCGCGTCGCTCACCGGCGGGACCCTATCAGCCGACTTGAGATGAGAATTGTGCGTTGTCTACTAGAGACGCGGCTACATGCTCGGAGAGACGCTGCTGGAAGCGTGCGACCGAGAAGCGCTCCGCGTTGGCAACGGCACGCTCGGGTGTGAACTGCAGCGCGTCAAGCCCTTCGATCGCCTGCACGAAGGAGTCGATGTCGTCGGGCGTTGCCAGCACGCCGGTCTGTCCGTCGAGCACCGTCTCCAGGGCGCCTCCTGCGCGTGCGGCGATCACGGGACGTCCCGCCGCTTGTGCCTCCACGGCGGTGATCCCGAACTCCTCGACGTTGGCAACGACCACAGCGCGCGCGCTCGCATACAACTCGACAAGTTCCTCATCGCTTGCCCGCCCGAGAAAGCTCACCTCGGGGTAAGCCTCCTGCAAGGCCGCATGGTCGGGCCCAGAGCCCACGACGCGAATCGGCACGCCCGCGCGCCGAGCTGCCTCGAGCGCGAGCTGCACGCGCTTGTGGGCCACGAGCTCACAGACGACCAGCAGCGCCTCGCCGGGTTCGCCGATGTGAAAACGCTCCGTCTCCACGGGCGGGTGAATGACCGGCGCGTCGCGACCGTAAAAACGCCGAATTCGCTCCTGTGTGAGATGGGAGTTGGCGATGTATGAGTCCACCCTGCGGCTGGCCGCCACATCCCACCTACGCATCCGCGCAAGCTGCACGCGTAGCAGCGGGCGCAGCGTTACGGGAAGCTCGCGCAGTGCTCGCTCTTGCTCGTACCAGGCGTAGCGAAACGGAGCGTGGCAGTAACACACGTGCAGCGCGCCCGGGGGCGCATGCACGCCGTGGGCGAAGGCACTACTGCTCGTGATCACCACATCGCTTGGAGGAAGTTCAAGTCGTTCGATTGCCCACGGGTACAGAGGCAGCAGTCGCCGGAAGTAATCCTGGCGAACTTTCAGACGCTGAAGTGAAGATGTGGTGAGCGGATGTCCAGCAAAGCGCCCTTGGGTGCCCTCCTCGTCGTAGAGCAGCGTGAAGATCGGCGCCTGCGGGTACAGGTCCGCCATTGACGCAAAAGTTCGCTCGGCGCCGCGCATGACGAGCAGGTAATCGTGGGCTAGCGTGATCCGCGTCGGCACGCTGCGCTCAGCGGGGGGATCATGGGCCATCGTGCAAGCGTATCCGGGCGTGCGCCGCGGAGCGGCCCCCATGGGCGCTGTGGCGCAACTTTCTGTACACGAGCTGCTTCGCGACGCAACCCCCGAGTCTTCGATAGCCTCGAACGGTGATCCAGCAGCCTCGAAGCCGAGGGTGAGCGCTAGCGAGGGCCTCCCGTGCGCATTCTCATAACGGCGCCCTGGGGGGAGTCTCTTGGTGGCGCCGAGGAGATGCTGCAGATGGCGATCGAGGGCGCCGCCGCGCAGGGCCACGAGCTCGAGCTCGTCTTCTTTGAGCCCGGTCCGTGGCCCGATCAGCTCAGGCGGGCGGGATTGCACGTCGAGGTGCTTTCTGTCGGGCGGCTGCGTCAGGCTGGCAAGGCGCTCGCGAGCATCCTGCGCCTCGCACGGATCATGCGCGCTCGTCAGCCCGATCTGATCCTCAACTGGATGACCAAGACCCATCTCTATGGCGCACCCGCAGCTGTGCTCGCCGGCATGCGCGGGCGCGTGCTCTGGTGGCAGCACGGCATCCCCGCAGGACACGATTGGCTCGACCGTAGCGCGGCGCTTTTGCCGGCGCTCGCCGTGGGCTGCTCCTCGCAGGTCTCAGCGCTTGCGCAGAAAGCTTTCTACCCCCATCGCCGCACGTTCGTTGTCAACCCCGGTGCCCGTCGGCCTGCGACCAGCTCCACGCAGCTTGCGCTGCAGCTGCCAAGCGGGGTTCCCGTCGTCGGCCTGGTTGGGCGCCTGCAACCCTGGAAGGGGCAGGATCGCCTGCTGCGCGCCCAGGCGATCCTGCGTGAGCGCGGCCATCAGATTCACACGCTGCTCGTCGGTGGCGATGCCTATGAGCTCTCAGGCGACTACGCCGCGGCGCTCCCCGAGCTCGCGCGCAGCCTCGATCTTTCAGAGGCCGTCACGATGACCGGGCAGGTGCCCGACGCCGGGCCCTACATCGAGCGCATGGACATCCTCCTCAACGCCTCTGACCCCGAGCCCTTCGGGATCGTGCTGCTCGAGGGGATGGCGCGCGGGATCGCGCTCGTCGCGGTGAGCTCCGGTGGGCCAAGGGAATTCATCACAGACCGCCAGACCGGTGTGCTCGCGCGCTCCGGTGCGCCCGAGGCGCTCGCCGACGCCCTCGAAGTCCTGCTCGAGTCCGCGTCCCTGCGTCGTCGCATCGGCGAGGCGGGACGCGCGCGTTTTGAGGCCGAGTACACCGAGGTCGCGATGTGCGGGCGCTTCTACCACGAGCTCGAGGCGCTCTCAGGGGATGGCCGTGGAAGGCGTTAGCTCGCCCACGCCAGATGTCACGATCGTCGCCCACCACGTCGGTCGTGTCGGCGGCATGGAGCGCCAGCTCGCGGAGCTCGCGCTTGGGCTGCGCGAGCGTGGCCATCACGTCACGGTGATCGCCCATGAGTGTGAGCTTCCCGCCTCGGCCGGCGTCGTCTTCCATCGCGTGCGTGGCCCGAGCCGGCCGTTCCTGCTCGGATACCCCTGGTTCTTGCTTGTCGGCTCGCTCATCCTCTGGCGCCGCCGACGTGGGGTCGTGCAAGCGACGGGCGCGATCGTCATCAACAAGGTCGACGTGATCGCAGTTCACTACTGCCACCAGGTTGGCGTCGTCACGCCGAGCCGCAGCACGCGCCTATACAGCGCTCACGTCCGCGCCATGGGGCTGCTCAGTCGCCTCGGCGAGCGCGTCTGCTTTCACCGAAACCGCGACGCGCGGTTCTTGTGTGTTTCCGAGGGGGTGGCCGATGAGATCCGCGAGCACTATCCAGAGCTCGCCGAGCGCGTGCTGACGATTCACAACGGCGTGGACACCCAGACCTTCGCGCCTGATCTCCATCTGCAGCAGGCGCGTGCGCTGCGCGCGCAGGCGGCGATCGCCGAGAAGCGCCTCGTGGCTGCCTTTGTGGGCAGCGAGTGGCAGCGCAAGGGGCTCCGCGCGGCGATCGAAGCGCTCGCTGAGACATCCGAGTGGGACCTCGTCGTAGCCGGTGCGGGCGATCAGGCGCACTACCAGCAGCTCGCCGACTCGCTCGGCGTCGGCAAAGCCGTGCACTGGCTCGGGGTCGTGCGCGACGTGCAAGCGGTCTACGCGCTCGCCGACGCTTTCGTGTTGCCCTCCAGCTATGAGACTTTTTCACTTGTCACATTCGAGGCCGCCGCGAGCGGTCTTGCGATCCTCGCCTGCCCTGTCAACGGCGTGCGCGAGTTGATCGTGGATGGCGAGAACGGCTTCCTGATCGAAGGAGATCCTGCAACAATCGCTCGACGGCTCAGGCAGCTGACCGATCCAGCGCTGCGTGAGCGTCTCGGCGCTGCCGCGCGGCGCTCCGCGCTGGAGTACAGCTGGGAGCGGATGGTCGACAAGCACGCGGAGCTCTACCAGCTGCTCCTCGCCTAGCTTTCAGCCTTGCGTGCGTGTGCGCTGATGATGTCTGAGATGAACGCCGTCATCCGCCGCTTTTGCGTGTCGCGGTCGAACGGTTCGCCCTGGCGTGTGCGCGTCGCCTCGGTGCGTTCGCGCACCTCATCGGCGCTTAGCGCCTCGAGCAGCTCGCTCAGTGCCTGGATGTAGATCTCGCTCCATGGAGCGCTGCCAGGCAGGCGCCAGAGGTAGCCTTCGTCGAGGTCGTAGGCGAGCGGGATCTCGCTCGTGATCACCGGCAGCTCGGCGGCTAGATACTCGCTCAGTTTGGTCGTGTAGCGAAACGCGCCAACCCCATCCACGCTCTGCGAGAGGCTGCCCACGTCAAAGGCCGCGAGGTGGTCAGGCACCTCCTCAGGCGCCACGCGTCCGGCGAGCACAACGCGCGCGCCGAGATCCTCGCCGGCCATCTGCTTCAGGCGCTCCATCCCGGAGCCGTCGCCGACGATGCACACCACCACGTCGCGGCGCTCCATGCGGCGGATCGCCTGCACGAGCTCCGCGCCGTAGGCGTAGCCCACGTGATCGTTCCAGTGCAGCGTGCCCACGAGCCCGACCACCAGCGCGTCGGGTGCAATCCCGAGGCGCTCGCGGACCGCTGCGCGCGCGCCCTCACGCGCGTGGCCGCGCGTCCAGCCGGGCGCGGTCATCGCGCGCGGCGCGCCGAACGTCATCGCACGGCCCGCGAGGTAGGGCGTCCAGCCCACGAAGCCCGCCGCGCGGCGGCACAGCAAACGCTCATATGCCGCGCCGAGGATCCCGAGCAGGCGCGAGTGCAGCCGCAGATAAGGACCGACCGCATCGCCACTGGAGACCACGTAGGGCACGCCGAGCAGCGCGTCGATCGCGATCAAGGTGAGGCCGCCGGCTGTGCCCGTTCCCTCCATCACGATCAAAGCTGGGCGTTTGCTGAGGGCTGTGCGAAACAGCCCGAGCGCTGAGCGCAGCTTGGCGCCGCGATCGAACTCGTAGACCTCCGGATCGAGCTCTTCCAGCAGTCCGTGCACGCGTTCATCCTCGATGTGTCCGCGTCCCTGCGTTGCGAAGCACAGGACCCGCGAGCTACCGCTGTCGTTCCCTTTAGTCACCCGCTGCATACTATGTGCGCCTGCAATCGGTATCTTTTGCGGAGCGGCACGGAAAACCGTGCAGCTATGCTTGCTTCGCTAGCCCTGGGTGCGTACCCCCCAATAGTCTTTAGCGACCAGTTAGTCAAGCCTTTATGATCCCAAAGCCCCGCGGCCACGGACGGACCCCGCAGCGATGAACCAAACTACCGATGCCACTACGATCTTTGCGCCGCTATGGCGTCGTAAGTGGCTCATCCTCGCAGTTGGCATCCTCGTAGCGGGCGCTAGCTACTTCTACTACAAGCGCCAGCGTCCCACCTACCAGTCCTCCACCCAGATCTATCTCGGCGCCGGCTTGGAAGAAGCCGCACCTGGTGAAAAGGCGAGCGCGAAAGGTCAGACAGCGAGCATCCTCGACCAGGCCGCGGTGATCAACTCGATTGTTGTTGAAGATGTTCACAAACAGCTGCGCGCAGAACACAAACTCGCGCTGCTACAGGGAACGGTGATACGCGCCAAGGCCGCCGAAAAGGGTCAATTCATCACGATCAGCTCCGAAGCGCACACTGCCAAAGGCGCTGCGCTGCTGGTGAACCTCACCGCGCAGGGCTACATCCGCCGCCAGCGCATCGAGCACCGGCGCGTGATCGAAAAAGCAATCGCCATCTCACGCCGGCAGCTGCGCCGCATCGAAGCCGCGAATACGCCCACTCCAGGGGCCAAAGCGGGCACCAAAAAATCAGCCTCGCCGAGCACCGCGAGCATCCTGCAGGCCGCCAGCCTCAACAGCAAGATCAACCAACTCGAATCGAGCTTGTTGATCGCGGGCGCACAGCAGATCAAACCCGCCAAGGCCGCCACGGCGCTCCAGCTCTCACCAAAGCCGCGCCAGAACGCGATCTTCGGGTTCGTGTTGGGGCTCGTGTTGGCCGCGATCGCCGCCTACATCCTCAGCCGCTTTGACCGGCGGCTGCGCACGCTCGCAGGCATCGAGCAGCTCTTCAGCGCGCAGATCCTGGCCGCGCTGCCCAAAGCCAGCCACGCGGTCACACATCGCGACGGGCAGCCCGCGCCCTCGCGCCAGTTGCTCGAGCCGCTGCGTCGACTGCATACCGCGCTCGAGCTCGGTGACAAGCTCGGCCCCGCGCCCGAGCGTCCGCGTCGCGTGATCCTTTTCATCAGCCCCGACGCCGGCGATGGCAAGTCCACGCTCGTCGCCGATCTGGCGATGACCCAGCGCGACGCCGGCCAGCGCGTCGCGGTGATCGAGGCTAACTTCCGCCGCCCCGTGCAGGCGAAGCTGCTCGACCTGCAAGGCACCAGCGGGCTCGCCGAGGCGCTCGCGGGATCGGTGCCGGTGAGCGAGGCGATGCAGCGCGTGCTGCCGCTGCAGCCAGGCGACGGCGGTGAGGCGCAGGCGGCCGGCGGGGTGCTCACGGCCGTCGAGTCGCGCGCCGGCTCGCTGTTCGTGCTCAGCGGCAGTCTTGGCGTCGCCAATCCGCCCGCGCTGATCGGTCATGCATCGATGAGCGGGCTGCTGCACACGGTCGCCGCGGATTTCGACTACGTGTTGATCGACGCGCCCGCACCGCTTGAGGTGAGCGACGTGATGCCGCTGCTGAAGCTCGTCGACGGGCTCGTGATCGTTGCGCGCGCCGGGCACACGCGTGAAGTCTCTGCGCAGCGCCTTGTGCAGCTGCTGGCGCACACCGAGTGCGCGCCGGTGCTTGGGGTGGTGGCCAACTGCGTCACGCAGGCGGACACCGAGCGTTACGGCTTTGCCTCGCCCAACGGGCGAGTCTGGCCGCTCAGGCTGATTCGGCGATGAGCAGCGGCGCCGCGTCGCGCCACTCCGGCGCCGGGGCGCCCCGCCATCCGGTGGTCCTCGACCGGCGCATCCGCGATCTAACCGCGCTCACGCTCTCCGCGCTCGTCCCGGCGCTGATCGCGCTGGGGGTCACGGTCGCCTTCCCCGGTGTGAGCGTCGTGCTCGTGCTCGGCATCGTCGTTTGCCTCGTGGGCATCGTCGCGCTGATGGTGAGCGCGCGCTTGGAGGTGACCGTGGCGATCCTCGGCCTTTACCTCGGCATGCTCGACGGGCCCGTCAAGCTCTCGATCGGCGCGCACGAAGTCACCGCAGCGGTGCGCAACGTGCTGATCCTCGCGGTCTGTCTGGGCATCGTGATGCGGATCGTCGTACGCCGCCAGCGCGTGCAGCTGCCGCCGCTGTCGGGCTGGGTGATCGCGTTCACCGCCACGGTGTTGATCGAGGTGTTCAACCCCAAGACCGAAGGGATCTTGAAGATCATCGGGGGCTTCCGCCAGCAGTTGCAATGGGTGCCCTTCTTCTTCTTCGGCTATCTGCTGATGCGCTCCACAAAGCGCTTCCGCATGCTGTTCATCCTGATCGGCGTGATGGGCCTGGCCAACGGCGTGATGTCCGCTTACCAGACCGGCCTCACGCCAACGCAGCTGGCCGCCTGGGGGCCTGGCTATCACAACCTGATCTTCGTGCCCTCTGAAGCCAGCGGCAGCGGGCGCACCTACACCAGCGAAGGGGTCGCGCGCGTGCGACCGCCGGGCCTAGGCTCCGAGGCGGGCTTCGGCGGCGGAGTGGGCGCGATCGCGTTGCCGCTGTGCTTGGCGCTGATGGCGATCTCGCGGCGGCGAAAGTGGGTCGGCATCCTGCTCGCGCTCGGCGCGATGCTCGCGATCCTCACAGGACTCGGCCGATTGCAGG
>CAWAVE010000001.1:0-135320 GCA_963785435.1 uncultured Solirubrobacterales bacterium | reverse complement strand
GTCGCGGTAGCGGCGCGGCGAGGAAGCTCATACGCGCAGGTGAGCACGGCTGTTTTCGATCAGCGCACGATCGCGGCCGAGGATCACACCTTCGATGCGGTCCTCGTCCGGCACGGGCTGATGTTCGTCGAGGATGCTGCGGGAGCCGTAGGAGAGGCCGCTCGGGTGCTGCGCGTGGGTGGACGCTACGGTGCGATGACGTGGGGGCCACGGGAGCAGAATCCCTGGCTCGGTTGTGTTCTTGACGCGGTCAGCGAGCAGTTCGGCGCGCCCTTCCCGCCTGCTGGAGTTCGTGGTCCGTTCTCGCTCGATGACGCCGCGTCATTGCGCGCCGTGCTTGAAGATGGTGGTCTCGAGCAGGTCGAGGTGAGGAGCTTCTCGACGCCAATGCCGGCGGTCTCGCTGCGGGCATGGTGGGAACGCGTGCCGAAGCTGGCTGGCCCACTCGCGCTCGCCCTAGAAGGCATGGAGCCCGAGGTTCGCGACGCGATCGAACGGCGCGCGCTCACAGCCGGCGAGCGTGCCTCGCAGCGTGAGAACGATCAGATCGTGTTTCCCGGCTCGGTGCTGATTGGCTCAGGCGCGGCGCCAAGCGCCTAGCGCGCGGAGCAGTTCAGTAAGCTCGCCGGGTGGCCACGCGGATCGTGATCCTGGGGGCGGGGTTCGGCGGACTGGAGCTCTCGACGATGCTCTCGGAGAGGCTAGGCGAGCGCGTCGAGGTGACGTTGATCGACAAGAGCGACTCGTTCGTCTTCGGATACTCGAAGCTCGACGTGATGTTCGGGCGCACGACGCCCGAGGCTGTGAGGCTTCCCTACCTTGCGCTGGCCAAGCCGGGCGTGCGCTTTCTGCAGGAGACGGTTACAGCGATCGACCCGCAGGCAAGACGTGTGAGCACTGATGCCGCCGAGCACGAGGCCGACGTGCTCGTCGTTGCGCTCGGCGCCGACTATGACCTCGACGCCACGCCAGGCCTGGCACGAGGCGGACAACGAGTTCTACTCGGTTGCGGGCGCCGAGCGGCTTGCTGCGAGGTCTGCCCGAGTTCACGCAGGGGCGCGCGCTGATCGGCGTCTGCGGCGCACCCTTCAAGTGCCCGCCCGCGCCGAGCGAGGCGGCGCTGCTGCTGCACGACTACCTCACTGAGCGCGGCCTGCGAGAGGCTTGTGAGATCTCCTTCGTGATCCCGCTCGGGACCCCGGTGCCGCCGTCGCCGGAGACATCGCGCGCGCTCGAAGCAGCGTTCGCCGAGCGCGCGATCGAGTTCGTGCCCAGTGCCGCGTGAGCTCGCTCGAGCACGCACGCGGAGTGGCGGTGCTCGACGACGGCAGCGAGATGGCCTACGACCTGTTCCTTGGTGTTCCCCGGCACTGTGCGCCCGAGGTCGTGGTGGCCAGCAGGAATGACAGAGGAGGTGTACGTGCCGGTGAACCCACGGACGCTCGAGACGCGCTTTGCGGGGGTGTACGCGATCGGTGATGTTGCAGCGATCGGCGTGCCAAAAGCGGGCGTGTTCGCCGAGGGTGCGGCGCGCGTCGTGGCACAGACGCTGATCGCTCAAGCCGAGCGCGGCGAGCAGCCGCAGGGCTATGAGGGGCGCGGCTCCTGCTACATCGAGTTCGGCGCAGGACGCGTCGGTCGGGTCGACGTGGACTTTCTCTCCGGCCCACAGCCGACGGGTGCGTTCCAGGCGCCTTCGGCGGAGTTGGTGGCTGAAAAGCAGCACTTTGGATCGAGCCGTCGCGCGCGCTGGTTCGGACTCTGAATACGAACAGCTGTTCCGTCCGAGGCACTAGCTAGCTTCTTCGCTCCACATCTACCGGAGGAGCAAGACCATGGCCGTGACCGATCAGGAGAAGGCAGCCAAGGCGCGTGACGCCGCCCTACAGGGTGCGCTCACCCAGATCGAGCGCGAGTTCGGCAAGGGCTCGGTCATGCGCATGGGCGATGAGGGCGCACAGGTGCGCTGCGATGCGATCCCGACGGGGGCGCTCTCGCTCGACCTCGCGCTCGGCATCGGTGGCGTGCCGCGCGGGCGCATCGTCGAGGTCTACGGCCCTGAGTCCTCGGGAAAGACGACGCTGATCTACCACGTGCTCGCCGAGGCGCAGAAGCTCGGCGGCGTGTGCGCTTTCATCGACGCGGAGCACGCGATGGACCCGCTGTACGCGAGAACGATCGGTGTGGACATCGACGAGCTGCTCGTCTCGCAGCCCGACTACGGCGAGCAGGCGCTTGAGATCGCGGACATGCTCGTGCGCTCAGGCGCTGTGGACGTCGTGGCGATCGACTCGGTCGCGGCGCTCACGCCGCGTGTTGAGCTCGAGGGGCAGATGGGCGATCAGACGGTCGGTGCGCAGGCGCGCATGATGTCGCAGGCGATGCGCAAGCTCGCGGGGAACCTGAACCGCACGCAGACGCTCTGCATCCTCACGAACCAGATTCGCGAAAAGGTCGGCGTGATGTTCGGCTCGCCAGAGACGCAGCCGGGCGGTCGCGCGCTGAAGTTCTACGCCTCCCAGCGCCTGGACATCAGGCGTATCGAGACGCTCAAGGACGGGACGGAGGCGGTCGGTAACCGTGTGCGCGTGAAGGTCGTCAAGAACAAGGTCGCGGCGCCGTTCCGCCAAGCAGAGTTCGACATCGAGTTCGGCAAGGGCATCTCGACGTCGGGCTGCCTGATCGACCTGGGCCTAGAGCACAACATCGTCTCGAAGTCGGGCTCGTTCTTCTCCTACGGCAACGAGCGTCTCGGCCAGGGCCGCGGCAACTCCAAGGCGCACCTGGACGCGAACCCGCAGATGGCAAAAGAGATCGAAGAGAAGATCTACACAGCACTCGGCATCGGCAAGGACCTCGTGACGCCAATCACCCATCCGGGTACAGGCGAGCGCGACAAGGAGATCGCGCCGCCGATAGTCAGCGAACCAGCAGTAGCCGCGGCCTAGCGGGTCGTGGACCGGCGCGGAGCGGCGTCCTCGATCGCTTGCGTGCAGCTGAACGCCACGCTCACTGCGTCCTTGCTCCGCTTGGTCCACGACCCGCTAGGCAGTGGCAGGGACGGAGCGGCGTCAGCGTTTGTCGGCGAGCGTCATTGCTAGGCCGATCACCAACAGCAGGACGACGACTGCCACGGCCGCGACGATCACACCTCCGAGCCCACTGACGGCGTTGCCCACCGCGACGAAGGTCGCGACGGCGAGCATCGCTGGCAGGCCGAACCATGCAGATCCGGGGCGTTCCTCCATCGGTGGAGGGTAACTCACCGCAGATAGGTGATGGTGCGCTCAGATACTCGCGCCTCAGTTCACCAAGGCTCTTCGCGGACCGCCTCGCGGGCGTTCGCCTCTGCCCAGCGATCCTCGCGTGCGTCTAGCTCGGAGGTCGAGAGCTTCGCCTCCTCATCGAAATACGCCGCCAGTCCAGCCTGAACCTCGACCGCGTGCAGTGCGGCGGTGACCTGGGCATCGGTCCACTTGGGCGCTTCCTCAAGCAACTTTCTTCGCTGTCATACCCAAAATGGTAGCGCTGCGAAGGCCAAGAATGCCTACGCGGTTACTCTATGTAGGGGCATGATGAAGCGCTACCACCTGACGACGTTCGGCTGCCAGATGAACGAGCACGACTCCGAGCGGATGAAGGGGATGCTCGAGTCGCTCGGCTATGCGGAGGCGTCCGAGCGCGGCGGTGCAGACCTGATCCTTTTCAACACCTGCTCGATTCGCGAGCGGGCGGATAGCCGCTTCCTCGCGCATCTCGGCGAGGCGAAACGGCTGAAGCTCGAATCGCCGGAGCGCGTGATCGGGGTAGGAGGATGCTGGGCGCAATCGCTCAAGGACGAGGTTTTCGAGCGCTTCCCGTTCGTGGACGTGGCGTTCGGGCCCGGCCAGGTGCACAAGCTCGCGGAGTTCCTCACGAGCGACTCGCTCACCGCACAGGGCTTCTTCGAGTTCGAGGGCTTCACTGGCCACCTGCCCGCGCGTCGCGAGCGCCCCTTTCAAGGCTGGCTACAGATCAGCGTGGGCTGCAACTGTGCGTGCTCCTACTGCATCGTGCCGTCCACGCGTGGCCGCGAGGTCAGCCGCCCGCCGCAGGAGCTCATTGCGGAGGTGGAAGCGATGGCAGCCGAGGGTGTGCGCGAGGTGACGCTGCTCGGGCAGAACGTGAACTCCTATGGACGTGATCTGCCGAGCGCAGCGCCCCTACCGGGCGCGCCGGCCGGCTCGCGCCGCGAGCGGGCTAGCTTCGCGGGGCTACTCACAATGATCGATGAGATCGAGGGCATCGAGCGCATCCGCTACACGAGCCCGCATCCAAAGGACATGCGCGAGGACGTGATCCGGGCGCACGCAGAGCTCGCGAGCGTTTGCGAGCACATCCACCTGCCCCTGCAGTCGGGCTCCAGCCGGATCTTGAAGGCGATGCGCCGCACCTACGACCGCACGCGCTACCTCGATCGCGTGGCGATGATCCGCGAGCACGTGCCCGACGTGTCGCTCAGCACGGACATCATCGTGGGCTTCCCAGGCGAGACAGAGCAGGACTTCACAGAGACGCTCGAGGTGGTCGAGCAGGTCACCTACGACAGCGCCTTCACGTTCATATTCTCGCCGCGCCGCGGCACGCAGGCGGCTGAGATCAGCGCGGGTGTCGTGCCACACGAGGTCAAGGCCGAGCGCATGGGGCGGCTGCTCGAGCTCGTGCAGGCGGGGGCGCGCGAGCGCGCACAGCGCTTCGTGGGACGCACCGTAGAGGTGCTCGTGGAAGGCAGCTCGCGCACCGACCCAGACCGCCTACGCGGGCGCACCCGCCACAACAAGGTCGTCAACTTTTCCGGCCTCGCCGCTGCAGGCGAGCTCACAGAGGTAGAGATCCTCACCGCTACCAGCCAGACGCTCATCGGCGAGGAGCGCCTGCTGGCGCGCACAGGAGCGTGACGCGGTGAAGATCCGTGCAGCGGTGCTCGAGGAGTTCGCCAAGCCACTCGTCGTCCAAGAGGTCGAGCTAGCCGAGCCTGGAGCGGGCGAGGTGCTCGTGAGGCTTGTCGCCTGCGGCGTGTGTCACACAGACATGTACACAGCCTCAGGCGTTGACCCCTCGGGCTATGCACCAACGGTCCTCGGCCACGAGGGCGCCGGGGTGGTCGAGCGCTGCGGCACGGATGTGACGCTGCTGAAGGAGGGCGATCACGTGGTGACGCTGTTCTCGCCCCAATGTGGCGAGTGCATCCACTGTGTCAGCCCGCTCACGAACCTCTGCCTCGCGATCCGTGAGCAGCAGAACCTCGGCTATCTACCCGACGGCACCACACGACTTTCACTGGCCGGTGAGCCGCTACGCCACTTCATGGGCACCTCGACCTTCGCCGAGTACACGGTGATGCCCGAGATCGCGCTGGCGAAGATCGACCCCGAGGCGCCGCTCGACCGCGCCTGCCTGTTCGCATGCGGGCTCTCCACGGGTCTCGGCGCGGCGATCAAGACAGCCGCGGTGCGTGAGGGCTCGACGTGCGTTGTCTTCGGCGCCGGCATGGTCGGCCTCGGCGCGGTCGCTGGCGCGCGCCTGCAAGGGGCGGAGCGGATCATCTGTGTGGACATGGCATCCGAGCGTCTCGAGCTCGCGCGCGGGCAGGGCGCTACAGAGGTGATGCTCGGCGGCGAGGACGCGGTCGCACAGATCCTCGAGATGACGGGCGGCTTCGGCGCTGACTACACCTTTGAGGCGACCGGCAACGTGGCGGCGATGCGCCAGGCGGTCGAAGCGGCGCGCATGGGCTGGGGCCTGTGCACCGTCTGCGGCGTAGCGGGCCGCGGCGAGACGCTCGACATCGTGCCGCGCCTGTTGATCACGGGCAGACGCGTGTGCGGCTCCTCCTTCGGCGGCCTGAAGGGACGCGCGGACGTCCCACACCTCGTGCGACGCTACATGGACGGCGAAATCGACGTCGACCCATTTATCTCGCACCGCCTCACGCTGGGAGACGTAAACCGCGGCTTTGATCTGATGGAGGCGCAGGACGGCATCCGCAGCGTGATCGAGCTTTAGCGCTAGGCGGCGGTCGGTATCGCTGTGAGCGCTCTGTCAGCGAGACACACGCAGTTGCGTCCGTTGCGCTTGGCGCCGTAGAGCGCAGCGTCCGCCTCGGAGAAAACGGCGGCGTAGTCGAAACGCTCGTCGTGCGCCGAGGCGGCGACTCCGCAGCTGATCGTGACCTCGATATTGCCGCTGAAGTGCTCTGAGCTGATTCCCTCGCGCAGATGCTCTGCGAGCTCGGCGGTATGGGCGAGATCGGATCCGGGGACGAGAATCAGGAACTCCTCGCCGCCGAGACGGTAGGCCAGATCGAAGGCGCGGAGGTGCTTTCGCAGCACGTAGGCGACCTCCTTGAGCACGGCGTCGCCGACGCTGTGTCCACGGGTGTCGTTGATCTCCTTGAAGTGGTCGAGGTCGGCGACGATCACGCCGACGGACTCGCCTGTGACCTCCGACTGTTGGGCGAGCTCGAGCACGCGGATGCTCAGCGCCTTGCGGTTCAGCATCCCGGTCAGCTGGTCGATGACCGCATCGCTGCGGTGTTGGATGTCCGATGCCATCAGCGGCGTGGAGAGCACGGCCACGCAGAGGATCAGCGCGAGCGGTGCGATGACCAACTCTGGAGCGGCGAGGACTGCGGGCGTGTCGACGCCCAGCGCCACAAGGAGCGTGAGCGCGATCGCGATGCTCACGCCGGCGATCACGCCACGCATCGAAAAGCGCGAGCTGAGCGTGATCACCGGTATCGCCAGCCAGGACAGCGTGGCCACGCGTGGGCCACCGTCGAGCGCGACGGCGCCCGCGATCGTGAGCTCGCTGCCGATCCAGGCCGCGAACATCAGGTTCTCGGGGCGTGCGACCTTCGGCATCAGCGCGTCGGCGGCGGCGAAGAACACGCTCGCGGGGATCAGGAAGAGCAGCGGCCACCAGCCGATCCACGGCGCGACGATCGCGATCGCGGCGGCGAGGATCGCGAAGGTGCGCCTACGCACGGGCCTGACACGCTCCTCCATGTCGAGCATGCGCTCGCGATCGAAGTCATCGCGACACAGCCACGAGGACTGCACGAGGCGTCCCTGCGATTGGTTCGGATCGACCGCCATGTGTAGTTAGTCGCTCCGTATAAGCGCCGATCGATGACCCCCCGCGGGGCACCTGGACGGAAGTTGATAGGTGGTTTGCCGCACGTTCTTGCGTGCGCAACTGCCTGACGGTGCGCTCCGCAAACAGATTCCGCATTTTTGATGTCGTCGGCTGGAGAAAACCGGCTCTGCTAAACGATCTTTCGTGATTCAGGCCGGCAAGAGGGGTGACAGGGCTGTTCTGAGCGCTAGCGCTTGTTGCGCTGTCCCGCCTCCATCTGGCGTGCGATCTCCACTGAGCCGAGCCTACGCGCAACGGTGGCTGCGAGCTCGGGGGCGACGCCGGCGAAAACGGTGCCCGCGCGCATTGTTATGGGCGCTACGTCGATCTCGCCGCGGTTACGCTCAATCGCGGTCACGACCGCCTTGGCGACGTCCTCGGGGGTCTTCGTTCCGACACCCGCGGGCAGCTCTACGCCGGCCTCGGCGAACATGCCGGCGTCACGGATAAAGCCGGGAAAGACCGTCGAGACGCCCACGCCACTTGGACGCAGATCCGCGCGCAGCGCGCCCGAGAAGCCACGGAGGCCGAACTTGGAGGCGCTGTAAAGCGCGCCGCCCGGTGTGCTGGCCTTGCCGGAGAGCGAGGAGATGAAGACGATCTGCCCACTGCCGCGCGCAACCATCGCGGGGCTCAGCGCGTGGGCAAGCACGATCGGAGCGCGCAGGTTGACCTCGATCGCGCGATCGATCTCCTCGACTGAGAAGGAGTCGAGCGTGCCGGCCGCGGGCAGCGCGGCGTTGGCGATCAGGATGTCGATGTCGCCGGCCTCGCCCAGCAGGCGCTGTAGCTCTGCTCGCGCGCTGAGGTCCACCGACAGCGCACGAGCGTCCAGCTCTGCGGCAAGCGGCGCGAGCACCTCGCTGCGGCGGCCGGTGAGGATCAGCTTCGCGCCACGCGCGCCGAGTGAGCGAGCGATCGCTTGTCCGATGCCGCCGGTGGCGCCTGTCAACAGCACGGTGGAGCCAGAAATCTGCACGAGCTGTGACCCTACCCGGATGCAGATCATCGCGTTGTTCGGGCCCACAGGTGTGGGCAAGACGGCTGTGGCCGTTGCGCTCGCCTCGCTGTTGCGAGAGCGCGGCGAGGATCCCGTGGCGGTCTCAGCGGATGCGCTGCAGGTCTATGTGGGCCTCGAGACGCTCACCGGCGTCGCATCGCCCGCCGAGCAGCGCCAGCTCGAGCATCGTCTCCTCTCCTTCCTGCCACTCGATGCGAAGTTCAGCGTGGGCCAATACTCAGAGCTCGCGCACGCTGAGATCGACGGGCTGCTCGCGGCGGGGCGCCGCCCGATCGTGGTGGGCGGCACGGGGCTTTACCTGCGTGCGGCGCTGTGCGAGCTCAACCTGCGCCCGCCGCCGCCGGAGGGCGTGCGTGAGCGCTGGGAGGCGGCGCTCGAGCGCCGCGGTGGAGCCGCACTACACGGCGAGCTGGCACGACGCGCGCCGTGGGCGGCAGAGCAGATCGGACCTACCGACCGCCAGCGCCTGGTGCGTGCGCTCGAGCTGCTCGACCTCGGCGAGCTCGAGCCCCCGGAGGGACCATCGCAGCTGTGGAGCGAGGAGCTGCGTCATCCCACGCTGCTCGCGGGACTGACGATGGAGCGCGAGGCGCTCTATGAAGCGATCGACAGGCGTGTAGAGGCGATGATCGCCG
Source organism: uncultured Solirubrobacterales bacterium (assembly GCA_963785435.1). Lineage (GTDB taxonomy): Bacteria > Actinomycetota > Thermoleophilia > Solirubrobacterales > Solirubrobacteraceae > Palsa-744. Next base: position 126,488 of record CAWAVE010000001.1, on the reverse strand, counting down.
CGGGCGCGGCGCGGGAGGTACGTCTGGCGTATGCGGCAGGCGCCTCAGAGACCGCGCGCAAGGCGCTCGGTTTCGAGGAGCTTTTGGCGGGCGAAGACGAGCGCATGAAGCGCCGCACGCGTAACTACGCAAAGCGCCAACTGACCTGGATGCGCAAGCTCGCGGGGGTGCAGATGATCGACGTGACCGATCGTGACCCTGCTGCGATCGCGCGCGAGATCCTAGACTCCGCCGCCTGATGGCCGACACGCTCAAATTCGAGAAGTGGCAGGCGCTGGGCAACGACTACCTGATTCTCGAGCGGGGCGCGCTGCCTTTCGAGCTGACCCCTGGGCGTATACGTCGTCTGTGCGATGGGCACTTCGGCGTGTTCGCTGACGGCGTGCTGTTGCTCGCAGAGCCGAGCGATCCCGCGCACGTGGCCGAGCTGCGGATCTTCAACCCCGACGGCTCGGAGGCGGAGCTCTCAGGCAACGGTGCGCGCGAGGCGATCCTCTACATGCGTAGCCGCGGCTGGACAGAGCAGGACAGCTTCACGATCAACACCGCCGCGGGAGAGATCCGCCCGCAGATCACGGGCCCCGACACCTGCAGGGTGGACATGGGGCGGGCGCGCCTTGCCTCGAAGGATTTTCTCGAGGGAGCCGAGGACGGCCAGGGCGCTGTGATGAGCGGTGGACGCCTGTGGCCCTTCCGCCATGTCTCGATCGGCAACCCGCAATGCGCAATCCACGTCGCTGACCTCGCCGCGTTGGAGGCGCTAGATCTCGCGGCGATCGGGCCGGCGATCGAAGGTGACGGGCAGTTTCCCAATCGCACGAACGTGTCCTGGTACACAGAGCTCGAGGCCGGGCGCCCCGGTGCGATCCGTGCGCGGATCTTCGAGCGCGGCGTGGGGGAGACGCTTTCCTCTGGGACCGGTGCGACAGGCGCGGCGGTGGCTCATGCGCTCGAATTTGACGAGCCGCTGCGTCCCAGCTGCGTCCAGGTGCTGCTCGACGGCGGCGAGCTGGAGGTGGAGGTAGGGGAAGAGTTGCAGGTCAACCTGACAGGCTGGGCGCGACCCGTGTTCACGGGTCATCTCAGCGAGGAGTTCGAAAAGGAGCTGCATGAAACCGAGTAAGCGCCTGGAGCGCATCCCGCCATATGCCTTCGCCCAGCTGGAGCGCAAGATCGCCGCCAAGCGCGCGGCTGGCGTAGATGTGATCAGCCTGGGCATCGGCGACCCCGACCGCCCGACGCCGGCGCTGATCGTGGAGGCGATGCAGGAGGCGGTCAGCGAGCCCGGCACGCACCAGTACCCGTCGAACCGGGGGCGCGAGGACTTTCGCGGCGCGGTGCGCGACTTCTACGAGCGCCGCTTCGATGTGAAGCTCGACCCCGAGCGCGAGATCATCCCCGCGATTGGCGCCAAGGAGGCGATCTTCAACCTCAACCTCGCTTTCCTTGACCCAGGCGACTACGCGCTCGCAGCTGACCCTGGATACCCGGTCTACACGGGTGGTCCGTGGCTCGCGGGCGCGGAGCCGGTGCTGATGGCGCTCGAGCCCGAGCGGGGCTTCACGCCGGATCTGGAGGGGATCGACGCCGAGGTGCTCGCGCGCACGAAGCTGATGTACCTCAACTACCCCAACAACCCCACAGGCGCGGTCGTGCCCGATGGCTTCTTCGAGCGCGTGGTGGAGTTCGCGCAGGAGCACGAGATCCTCGTAGTGCACGACAACGCCTACTCGGAGATCACCTTCGACGGCTACCGCGCGCCCTCGTTCCTGGCGACAGCGGGCGCGAAGCAGGTGGGGATCGAGGTGTTCTCGCTGTCGAAGGGCTACAACATGACGGGCTGGCGGTGCGCGGTGCTAGTCGGAAACGCGGAGGCGCTCGAGACCTATTGGCGCCTGAAGACAAACATCGATTCGGGCCTGTTCGAGGCGGTGCAGCTGGCGGGCGTGGCGGCGCTTTCGCCGGACTCCGACGCGGACGTCGCGGGCATGAACGCGCTCTACAAGCGCCGGCGCGATCTCGTCTGCGAGGCGCTGCAGAAGATCGGCGTGGACGTCAAGCCGCCACGCAGCACGATCTACGTGTGGGCGCCCGTACCGGAGGGCTTTGCGAGCTCGGCGGCCTACTGCGAGCACGTGCTCGAGCAGGCCGCAGTGGTGCTCTCACCGGGCGCGATCTATGGCCCCGCGGGAGAGGGCTGGTTTCGGATCTCGCTGACGACGCCCGATGACAGGCTGCTCGAGGCGGTGCAGAGGCTGGGGGCGCTCGGGGGTTGACTTAGACCGGCGCTACGCCTGAGCGTGGCTAGTTGGCCGATCTGTGGCGCGGATTCTTCAGTGAGGCCGTCGCGGGAGTCCTAGACTCAGTGGTGGATGGATTCGAGTCATAACGGCCGCGACGGCCACAGTGCACAGCGGGGCGAGGGGGCACGCAACGGCACCGAGCCTACGCAGCGCGCTCGCCAGCGCGCGTTCTGCATTGCGGCGCTGGCAAGCGAGCAGGAGAACCTCGAGGAGCTCGGCGAGCTGTTGCGCACGGCTGGTGTGGGCGTGGTCGGCGAGATGATCCAGCGTCGCGAGCTGCCACACCCGAACACCTATCTCGGCCCCGGCAAGGTCGCTGAGGCGAAGGCCGCTGCGAAGGCCTGCGACGCGAACCTGATCGCCTGTGACGATGAGCTCAGCGCGCGTCAGGAGCGCAACCTCGAGGAGGCGCTGGGGCTGCCCGTGGTGGACCGCACGACCGTGATCCTCGACATCTTCGCCGCACACGCGGGCAGCGCGGCGGGCAAGCTACAGGTCGAGCTCGCACAGCTCGAATACAACCTCGCGCGCATGCGCGGGCTGTGGAGCCACCTCGAGCGACTCGGCGGTGGCATCGGCACGAGGGGCCCGGGTGAGACGCAGATCGAGACCGATCGCCGCCTCGCGCGTGACCGCATCGCGGCACTGAAGCGGCGTCTCGAGCACGTGAAGGGCACGCGTGCGGTGCAGCGCGCCGAGCGCGAGCGCGCGGCGCTCCCGACGGTGGCGCTCGTGGGCTACACCAACGCGGGCAAGTCGACGCTCTTGAACGCGATGACGGGCGCCGAGGTTGGCGTGCGCGATCGCCTCTTCCACACGCTCGATCCGACCACGCGCACGCTGCGCCTGAGCGGCCGCTCACATCTGCTGACCGACACGGTGGGCTTCATCGCGAAGCTGCCGCACCAGCTCGTCGACGCCTTCGCGGCGACGCTCGAGGAGACCCGTCGCGCGGAGCTGCTGTTGCACGTGCTCGACGCCTCCGCACCCGAGCTGCAGGCCGAGACGATGCAGCACGCGGTCGAGCAGACGCTCGAGGAGATCGGCGCGGGTGAGCAGCCACGCGTGCTGGTCCTGAACAAGATCGATTTGCTCGAGCGCGAGGCGCGTGAGGAGCTGCGCCTGCGCCACCCCCAAGCGGTGCTCGTCAGCGGCGTCAGCGGTGAGGGGCTCGAGCAGCTCGGCGAGCGCATCGAGCGCGAGCTCGCGCACATGCTGCGCCGCATGGAGCTGCTCGTTCCCTATGCGGACGGCGGCAGCCTCGCGGAGCTACACGAGATCGCGGGCGAGGTCACGCGCGAGGACACCGCCGAGGGCGTGCGCGTGCGCGCCTTGGTGCCCGAGCGCCTTGCGCAGCGCTTTGCGAAGTTCGCCGTGGCTTAGCGCTCGTCGCCGCTGCCGGAAAGCACGCCTCGGCGCTGACGGGAGAGCAGCTTCTCGAGGTTGGCTTGCGCGACCTCATCGAGGTCGAGCTCGAGCTCGCTTGCGAGCTGCGCGACGTACCAGAGCACGTCGCCGAGCTCCTTGGACATCGCAGCGCGGCGCCCGTCGCTGATCTCGCCGCCGTCGTCGCGGATCGTCTTCTTGGCGTGCTCGGCTACCTCGCCTGCCTCGCCGGCTAGCCCGAGCGCAGGGTAGGAAAGCCACGCCTCGCGTGGATACTCGGCGGTGCGGCGCGATAGACGCTGGTACTCGGAGAGCTCCATCGGTTTGATCGTATGGAGCGCTCGAGTTGATGGGCGCGCGTGAGCACGCAGTTTGCGGACTCTGAATACGCCCGCTATACACGGCAGCGCGGAGCTAGACGCCGGCAGCGCGTCGGGCGCTCAGATGCGTTTCGCGCTCGAGCAGATCGTCGAGCGGGGCCAGCGCCTGTGGCTCGATGCCCAGCGCGCGCGAGATCAGCCAGTCGGCGAACCACACGTTCTTGGGTAGCAGCGGGCCGTGTAGGTAGGTGCCGATCGTGTTACCCGAGCGGGCCCCCTCGGCGCCGCTACGACCATCGTTGCCGTGGCCCTTCAGCACGCGTCCAAGCGCGGCCTGCGCCGTGCCGAGGCGCGTGCGCCCACCGTGGTTCTCAAAGCCCGCAAGCACCTGCGGCCGCTCGCCGTCTTCGAGTGCGACGCTCGATCGCGACGTTGCCGATCAGACGCGGCCCGTCCTCGCGTACGGTGTGCACGTCGAGCAGCCCCACGCCTTCGATCTCCTCGCCACCGAGGCTGTAGGAGTGCCCGAGCAGCTGGTAGCCGCCGCAGACGCCGAGCACGAGCGCGTCGCGCGCGGCGGCACGTTGCAGGCCGGCGCGCTTGTTCTCGATCAGATCCTCCGCGCAGAGGCGCTGGTCGCGGTCCTGTCCGCCGCCGATATAGAAAAGGTCATGCCGCTCGCCGTCGAGCGTTTCACCGAGCGTGCTGGAGGAGAGCTGGAAGCCGATGCCACGCCAGGCGCAGCGGCGCTCCAGCACGAGCAGGTTGCCGCGGTCTGCATAGATGTTCATCAGCTCCGGATAGAGCGCGCATACGCGCAGCGTGCGGGGGCTGGTCTCAGACACCGAACATCACCACGCGGCTGCCGACGTGCTCGTCGGTGGCGGCGATCGTGCGCGTGCCCGCGAGCTTCAGCCCCGCGGCGCGACCCTCGCGCTGCAGGCGCGCGACGCTCAGACGGTCGAGCTCGACCACGTTGGTCTCCCAGCTCGCCGCGCGCGCGGAGGGGTGTTGCCCGGCACGGAGCACGCTGCGATGACGCTCGATGCGAACGAGCGTGCGTGTGAGCTGCACGCGCACGGCACGACTCACGTAGAGGACGCCGTCGATGCGGGTGCTCTCCGGTGAAGGGCCAGGGCCCGAGCGGGTGCAGTCGAACGGCTCGAGCTCGGTGACGATCGCACAGGCGAGCAGTCCACCAGGGCGCAGGTGCGCGCGTGCGCAGCGAAAGAACGCGGCGCGCCCCTCGACGCCGCCGAGCAGCTGAATCGTCTGCATCGGTGCGAGGCACAGCGCAAAGCTGCGTTCGAGATCGAAGTCGCGCGCGTCCGCGCAGACGGTCTCGACTGACGTGCCCGCACCGGCACGGCGCTCGAGCGCGGCAAGCAGGTCAGGGTCGACGTCGAGCGCGGTGACCGCGGCGCCGGCGCGCGCCAGCTCCAAGCTCACACGGCCGCTGCCTGCGCCCAGGTCGAGAATCGAGCCAGGTGGATTCTGCGCGCGAGCTTCGTGGGCGAGCTCACGCCAGAGCGGCATGTCGGCGCGGTAGGCGCCGCACTCCAAGTCGTGCCAGATCACCGCCCGATCGGCGCTGCTCTCGTCTTGTTGTAGCTGGCGAGGCTGGCTCACGACCACGCGCTGCTTGCCTCTCCGCGCGCGACGAGCAGCTCGCGCAAGGCGAGCATCGCGGTGTAGGTGGGCAAGGCGTAGAGCGGGGTGGGAGAGCCTGAGAATGGCTGCGATGCCGCGTCGAGTGCGCGCGCCAGATCAGCCTGCAACTCGATACGGGAAGGCTCGACGCCGGCGTACTTCAGGCGCGTGGCGAGATCGGCTGCGCGCGAGCCGCTGCAGATCACGCGGCGCACGCGCCCCGCGAGCAGCTCGAAGTCTGCATCCCATATCCAGGACACGTCGCGACCGTCGGCGATCTGATCGTTGAGCACGCCCAGCAGGTCGTGCTCGCCGGGCTCGAGCGCCAGCGTGCGCAGGACCTCGTTGGTACCCGCGGGATTCTTGATCAGCAGGATCTGCAGCTCACGCGTGGCGGCGGGGGAGGCGCCGTTGGATGCGAGCTTGAGGTTGACGGTCTCGGCGCGCCCAAATGCTGCACGCGTAGCTGCGAGGCCAGCGACGATCGTCGTCGAGCGGAACCTCCAGAGCGCTTGCCAGTGCGGCGGCGGCGAGCGCGTTGTAGACGTTGTAGAGGCCGGGCAGCGCGAGCTTGACCTCGGCTTCGCCGTCTGGCGTATGTAGTTGAAAGCGCGCGGCGCGTACGCCTTCCAGGCGCACCTCGCTAGCGGTCACGCTCGGGCTTGGGCGCTGCTGGCCGCAGTTGGGGCAGTGGTAGTGGCCGAGGTGGCCGAGGTAGATCGCATCGAAGGCGTAGGGGGAGCCGCAGCGTCGACAATGCTTGGCGTCGGCGGCGTGAGCCATGCCCACGAACGCAAGGCTGTCGTCCTGCACGCCGAAGAAGAGCGCATCGCGATCACGCGCCGAGGTCGGCGATCAGCGGATCGTCGGCGTTGGCGATGAGGCGTGCTGCTGGCGCTGCGCAGCACCTGCTCCCAGCTGTCGGCGATCGCGTCGAGCTCGCCGTAGCGGTCGAGCTGGTCGCGAAAGAGGTTGCCGAGCAGGATCGCGCGCGGGTGTAGCTGCGCGGCGAGCTCCGCAAGCCAGAGCTCGTCGACCTCGAACAGGCCGAGCTCGCCGTCGATCGCTCCGCGCGGGCGCGCGGCGCCGAGCAGCGTGGTGGCGATGCCGCCCGCCATGTTCGCGCCGGCCTGGTTGTGCACGAGCCCGATCCGCGCGCGCGCGAAGATCGCGGCGGCCATCGCGGCTGTCGTTGTCTTGCCGTTGGTCGCCGAGATCAGCACGCTGCCGCGTCTCAGGCGCGCGCCGAGCTTGGCGATCGCGCTGCGGCTCCAGGCGCATCAGCACCTTCCCGGGAGCGCTCGTGGCACCGCCGCCGCGCAGTCGCGAGAGCGCGCCGACGGCCCGCGCGAGCGAGCGAGCTTCGAAGGCGAATCGCGCTCGACATCACGCTGCTGTTGGCAACGGCGAGCGCGAACGGCGGCGCGGCGTGCCGTCGGCGGGAACGAGCATCTGCACGGCGCCGCGCTGCGCGCGCACGCGCAGCGGCAGCTCACCGATCGGGTCGCCGTCGGCGTACAGCACGAAGGGCGGTCGGCGCTGATCGCTACTTCGGCGGCGCGGAAGACGTGCACGTTCGGCATCTGCACGTGTGTGCCGCTGAAGACCTTGCGGAGGTTGCGCGAGGAATCGCAGCCTGCTCACGCGCTCGACGACGACGATCTCGAGCAAACCGTCGTCGAGCAGCGCAGTCAGGCGCGAGGTTCATGCCGCCGCCGTAGGCGCGGGAGTTGGCGGCGGCGAACGGAGTAGCCGACGAAGCTACGGCGCTCGCCGGGCGGGTCGAGCTCGATCTCAAAGCGCGCCGGTCGCCAGGAGAGCAGCGCGCGCAGGGCGCCGTAGGCGTAGACCTGGCCGCCGAGCCAGGCGGGCGCCTCGTTGGCGATGCGATTAGCGTCGCTGTCGAAGCCGGCGGAGGCGATGCCGACGTAGCTGCGACCGTCCGCCGTCTCCGGCGGTGTCGAGCACGACGCCGAGGTCGATCGCGCGGTGCACGCCGTGGGCAATCGCCGCGCAAGCGGCGATCGCGTCGTCGGGCATGCCGAGCACGCGCGCGAGGTCGTTGCCGCGCCCGCCCGGCAGGATGCCGAGCACTGCGTCTGGCACGCTGCGCAAGGCGTCGGCCAACGCGCCCACGCAGACCGTCGCCGCTGAGCGCGACGCACCGTCTCACCGGCGCCGCTCGCGGCCAGCGCGAGCTCGCGGGCGTGCACGAGGTCGCGCGTGTCCTCGCGGCGCACGCTCAGGCCGTGGCCGCGCAGCGCCTGCTCGACGCCAGGAGCAAGGCGCGCCGCCTTGCCGCCGCCGGCAGCGGGGTTGACGAGCAGGCAGACGGGCCGATCGTGCACTGAGGCAAGCCTAGTGGGGGCTCCGCGGCACCGTCCGCGGCGTCAGGAGCTTGCGGCGGCTTTGGCGCGGTCGCGTCGCCGACGCCCGACGGCGGCGAGGATCGCTAGTGCGGCGATCACGACGAACAGGCCCAGCAGCAGGCCGGGAGCTATGCCGATGCCGCCGAAGGGCAGGGAGACGAGCTCGACGATGCCTAGCCCGAGCGCTAGCAGCACGACGATCAGCAAGATGATCAGGAGCACGCCGCGGGTGCGCGCGATGACGCCGGCCGAGGCGGGGGGGACGAGCAGACCCATCGCACGCAGGGCGAAAAGCTGGCGAGCGCTTGGCGGCGTCTGTCCGAGGCGCTCGACGGCGCTCTTGAGATCGCCGGCGCGGCGTTCGGCAAGAGCGAGCGAGGCGTCGGCCATGCGGCGGATCTGCATCCGCTCTTGCGGTCGCGCGGCGGCGATCGCGCGCTGAAAGAAAGCGCGGGCTGCCTCGGCGTCGAAACGCTCAGAAGCACGCGCGCCGAGGATCGCCATCGCGGCAGCCTTGTATTTGGTCTCGGCTTCGAGCTCTTCATCGGAGCGCGACTCGAGTGCCTGGATCGCCTCCAGTCCACCGCGCTGCTCCATCCGAACCTGGCGTTGTTTGGGGGCCACGCCGGCCATTCTATGGCTTGGGCGTGCCGCTCCGCGGGAGCGGACTTGTGGATCTGCAGTTCCCGATCGGCTGGCCGCGCAGCAGGTATGCTCGCCGCGTGCCGAGCGTGCGTCCAATTGCAACTCCACACCTGCGCGCGAGCGCCTGCTTGTGCTGCTTGCTCGTGCTGCTGACGCTCGCGGGTGCGCGCGCGACGGACGTTTCGGCGGCGGGCTTCGAAGGCGGCGGTGCGGGCAACCGCCTGACCGAAGGCGGCGCAGAAGCGACGCAGACACAAACGACGGCGACGACATCCACGACAGAAACAACGAACTCAAAAAGCACGATCCTGATCGCGGGCATCGCTGCTGTGGTGCTGCTCAGTGGAATCGCGTTTGTGATCGTGCGCGACGCGCGTCGCGTGGCGCCAGCGACCGCAGATGAATTCGCCGATGGTCGCTCGGGGCGCGACGCCTCAGTGGCGCTACGCAAGCGCCGCGCGAAAGCGAAGGCGGCGCGCAAACAGCGCAAACGAACGCGCTAGCGCGGGCGGCGCGCCTAGCCAGGAAGCCTTGCGGGTTTGCGCCCGGTGAGCTTTGTGCGCACGCGCGCGGGAGGCGTAGGGGAGGGGGAGCCGTGCGGTCCGCGGCGCGGGTTGCGCGGCAGCGGGCTGCGGGGGTGGGGGTCGAGTGGCCCTCCCGGCAGGGCGCGTGAGCCTCCGTCCTCTTCGGAGGAATCGGAGGAGGCGTCCACGGAGCGCATCGACTCGTCGTAGCGGAAGGGAATCCAGAGCATCAACGCGGCGATCGGAAGCTTGATCAGCCCAGCGAAGATCACGATCCACAGCCACATCGGCATCCTCAGTCGATGGTACTACTGCACGGTGCAATCGAACAGTACGCAGGCGCTCGCGGAGCTCGCCGAGCAAGTGAGCGACTGCAGGCGTTGCCCACGGCTTGTGAGCTGGCGCGAGCAGGTGGCGCGCGAGCGGCGTGCGGCATTCGCCGATCAGGAGTACTGGGGTCGCCCACTGCCGGGCTTCGGCGATCCCGAGGCACGCATTCTCGCTGCTCGGCCTCGCGCCGGCCGCGCACGGCGCGAACCGCACGGGGCGCGATGTTCACGGGAGATCGCTCGGGCGACTTTCTCTATGCAGCGATGTGGCGCTGCGGGCTGGCCAACCAACCAGGCTCGGTGAGCCGCGACGATGGGCTGCGCCTGAGCGACGCGTGGGTCACCGCGGCGGTGCGTTGCGCGCCGCCGGCGAACCGCCCCACGCCGCAGGAGCGCGAGCGATGCCTGCCGTGGAGCCTCGCCGAGCTCGAGCAGCTCGGCTCGTTGCGAGTGGTGCTTTGCCTCGGCGCGTTCGCCTGGGATGCGGCGCTGCGACTGCTGCTCGCGCGCGGCCAGGAGCGTGCGCGCGGTCCGCGACCACGCTTCGCGCACGGCGCGGAGCTGGCGGGCGAGCCCTACACGCTGATCGGCTGCTACCACCCGAGCCAGCAGAACACGTTCACGGGCAGGCTCACCGAGCCGATGATCGACTCGGTGCTGGCCCGCTCGCTCGCGTTGGCGGCGCGACCATCGGTGAACTAGCGAGATTTGCTTGCATTGCCGTGAGCGGCGTCGCGGCGCACTAGTCTGGCGGTCGTGCCCTACGCGACCGCCGACGCCCGCCAGCAGCTGCTCGACTCGGTGGCGGCTGCGGCTGAGTCGCTCGGCGCGGCGCTCGCTTCGCTGACAGAGACCTATGAGCTGCTGGATGAGAGCGCGGCGAGCGCCTTGAGGATGAGCTCTTTCGGCCGGTGCAGATGGCCTACGGGCGTGCGCGACGCACCCAGGCGGAGTTCGCGGCGCGCTACGAGCTACCTGCGCAGAGCTTCGAGCCGGCGGTGCGCGGGGCGCCGTCGCACGGCGTGAAGGGCTTTCTGGAGGCGGCGATGCAGGCGATCGGCGAAGCCGACCTGGCGCTCGCCGACGCTGCAGGACTCGATGCTGCCGATCGAGGTGGGCGACCCCGAGCTGCGCGCGGGCCTCGAGCAGGTGCGCGAGCTGATCGGGCCGCTCTCGGGCCGCGCGCGCGAGCTGATGCGCACCTTTGGGCCGCTAGCGGCGGCCTACTCGGAGACGCGGCGCGCCGTTGGCGGTGAGCATGACCTCGATGTTGCCGCGCGTGGCGTTGGAGTAGGGGCAGACCTTGTGCGCGGCGCGGACGAGCTCCACGGCGGTCTCGGAGTCAGAGACACCGGGCAGTGTTACCGTCGAGCACGACCCCCAGCAGAAAGCCGCCTTTGCCGTCGGGCGCGAGCGAGACCTTGGAGTCGATTGCGACTTCGCCGGCATCGACCTTTGCTCGCCGCGACAGCCACGCCGAGCGCGCCCTCGAAGCAAGCGGCATAACCGACCGCGAAGAGCTGCTCGGGGTTAGTGCCACCGCCGGAGCCGCCCATCTCAGCGGGGAGCCGCAAATCGACCTCCAGCGCGCCGTCGCTGGTGCGCCCGTGACCCTCGGCACGACCGCCGGTCACGTGTGCCTTGGCCGTGTAGATCGTGTTCGCCATCTGCCCTCGCCTCTCACTCGTCGCTTCGGTTCGTGATTCAGATCCTAGCCATGCTCCAGCTCGGCCTCGAGGCGCGCGAGCCATTGCTCGGCGTAGGCGTAGGTGTCGGCGCCCAACCGTGCGACCAGGGCCGGATAGCGCGTGCCACTCGAGGCGAGTGTCTCGGCGAGCGGCACGATCTCCGCGCGCAGATGCACACTGGCGGCGTGGGCGCGCTCGCGCAGACGCCGGATGAGAACGAGCTGGTCTTCTTGCGGGAGGGCGTCGGCGAAGAAGAGCCTTAGCACGCCCTCGTCTCGAAACTGGGTGGGAGCGTGCTGCGTGGAGGAGAGCCAGGCGAGCAGCGCCGCCTCGCCCTGCTCGGTCAGCTCGTATGCCGATCGTGTGCGTGAGCCATGGGAGTCATCGCGCCGCGTGAGCAGACCTTGCTGCTCGAGCTGGGCGAGCGCGGGGTAGACCTGTGCCAGGGAGGTCGGCCAGAAGAAACGAGTGGATGCGTCCGCGGCCTGCTTGATCGCATAGCCCGATCGCGCGCCGAGGCGGATCATGCCGAGCATCAGGAAAGCCGGGGGCTTCAGCTTCATTGTCTGCGATCGGCTCGCTGGGATCGGTTCCACGAAACCTCTTGCGAATCCAGTGCGTATCTGCTCGGATGCATCAGTGATGTCATATCTAAGCCGAGTGAAGAACGCAAGCGAGGCGCGCACGAGCGCTCGAGCGCGTTCGCTGATGCTGGCTGGTGGCGTGGTGCATGTGGCCTATGGCGTGGGATCGCTGCTGGCGCCTGAGAAAATGGTCTCAGCGCAATATGCGCCCGATACACATGATCTGGCTGACCCGAGACTTCTCCTGCGTGCTTTCGGCGGTCATCTGCTGATATCCGGATGCCTGATGCTCGCCGCAGCACGCTCACCGCGATATGCCCCTGCAGCGGCAGGGCTCTGCCTCCTGATCAACGCGTCCGATGTGACCTCGGCGGTCCTGGAGCTTCAAGCCCGTGGGCAGCACGACCAGACAATCGTGGGTGGGATCGCGCTTTCAGGCGCCGGGGTCGTTACGTTCGCCGCGGCGCTCCGTGAGCTCGGTGGTAACCGCCTCGACTTCTAGTGCCAGACTTACTCGCATGACCAAGGTCGTTGGTGTGAGTGAGGCGAAAACCCATATGTCGCGCCTGCTAGATGACGTGATCGCGGGCGAACAAGCTCTGATTACGCGTCGAGGTGAAGTGGTCGCAAGCCTTGTGCCGACCGGCAGCTCGGCTGTCCGCAAGCTGGAGTTGATCGAGGAGGTTTCGCAGTTCCAGAGGACTTCGACGCGCCGCTCGCAACTCTCTAGTTGACATAACATCGATTATCGGGCATTGGATGATAGGGCGTCAGTTTGGATTTCAGCCCGACGCGAGAACCTTGACGGGTTACGTTCAGAGGCGATGCAAGTCTGGTCTCGAACGCGAGCGCAGGCTCGATGGCCTTGAGCGGCTACTCGGCTCGGGCGCTGTCGCGGCCGTCAAGACGCTCGCTGCTGATCGTGTGGTCATCCGGCACGGCGAGCCGCTTTGGGGCCTCCCCGTGCTTGTCGTGGCTCGATGACTTGGGGCTGATCGCGGTCTGACGCACGCCGCCTTCGAGGTCAAAATCAGGCGCTCCGGGTCGATGACCCGACTACCGCAGCCCACGCTTTCTTGACGTACTTGTCAAGGTCCTTGTCTGGCGCTTTGGGGCGCTTGGCGGGCTGGTCGGGCATTTCTCCGTTAGCGTATGGCTCGAGTGCTATCGCGACAGGCGAGGCTGAGGACACGCCCGAGGACGACGGCAAGGACCCCGCCGCTGTTTGCGAGCGGCGGTTTCTAGGAACTCTTGAATCTTGTCGGGCGACCACGAGTCGCCTTCGTCCAGCAGCGTGACCCACAGATCGACCAGCGCTTTCGGAAGCACTGTGGCTTGTGAAACGCCCGTCTGCTTCCCGCTCGGATCGCGATGCGTCTCTTGATGGTGCTCGGAGTTTGCCGTGTTAGGAGGCGGAACAAGCCGCTGCGTGGGAGTGATCGCGCGGTTGCCCGGACGGTCAAGAAGTATGCCGAGGCGGCGGGGCTTGACGCAGAGGTCCTCGCCGGCCACAGTCCCGGGAGCTTGCCCGATTCTCCTGCTCCTCGGTGACGGCTACCTGCCCGGTCGTCAGGTGGGCTTGTGCGCTAGGAAAAGGTAGCGGTTGAGACTGAGGAAGTAGTTGGGGCCGAGCTCGGTTAGGTCTTGTGCCCATGCTGTGGCTTCGGCCTCGCTCACGCCGTTGCGATCGGATACGAACGTGGAGATCAGCTCAAGCATTCCAGCGCTGTAGGTGTTGGGGTCATAGCCGGCGTTGAACAACGGCACGATTTGGCGGTCGGTGACCTCCAGCCCAGCATCGTGCAGCAGCCGTGTGAGCGTACGCGGCAGGTGAGGGTCAACGAGGTGCTCCTCCCACGCCGCGAGCACTCGGTCCATACGCTCGTCGTCGCTCGAAGCCCATACGATCGAGTCCCAGTCGGTATCAAGCACGAGCGCCCGGCCTCCCGGGCGCAGCACCCGCCCTAGCTCCAGCAGCGCGGCGGGAACATCAGCGACGTACTCGTAGACCTGTGTGCAGACTGCGACGTCGAAGCTCTCCTCCGCATAGGGAAGCGTGTGCGCGCCAGCTTCTTGGTACTCGATCGGGCCGCTGTCGGCTGGTGGTCTGCGCGCCCTGGCGAGGGCAAGCATGTTCTCGCTGACGTCCACTCCGCAGATCCGCCCGCCGGCCCCGACAGCAACGGCCATTTCGCACGCGAGTAGACCAGGACCCGAGCCGATGTCGATCGCGCGCTCGCCGGGCTGGAGCGCGAGTGCCCGCAGGATCGTTTGGCGCTGTTCGATGACATCGGGCGTGGTGTAGATTCTCTCTACGCGCCGGGAGGCGTCCTCGTCGAATTGCAGTGTGGCGCTCATAGTTCGCCTTCAGTTAGTGAATGGCTCACTCTTAGGGAACGCCAGCGAGCCGGCGCAGGCGCTGCTCGGTGGTCGTGCCCTACCGAATCAGCAGCACGCACTTCATCGCTTTCCTCCCACTCGGGGCTCGTCCCGTGACCGGGCAACTCAGTGGACGGCGTCGGCCCAGTCGCGCAGACGGTCCGAGAACTGCGGTGTGGCTGCGCTTACCTCGACCACGACGTCGGCCGGGACGTTCGCCTTACGGGCGGCGGCGAGGATCGCGTCGGGTGATGGCGCCTCGTAGAGGCAATAGGTGCGTCGCCGGTCGGCGCTCAGGAACGAGAACAGCCAGCGGACTCCCTCGTCGCCGTTGATCTCCTCGATCAGCTCGACGTCGTCGTCCGTGAGGTCGAGCTGATCGGCGAAGCTGCGCTCGATCACGTACAGGGCCATCGGCTAATCGTAGCTGGGATTTCCGCTCATCCCGGGGCGAGCCCGTGGCGGTGGGCGTAGGACGCGGCCTCGGTGCGGTTCGCGCAATCGGTCTTGCGCAGGATGCTCCGGATGTGGTTGGCCGCGGTGTGTTCGCTGATCGTCAGCTCTTCGCCGATCGCGCGGTTGCTGAGCCCGGTGGCGACCAGCTTCAGGATTTGCGCCTCGCGCGGGGACAGCCCGCCTGGGAGAACGCCCTCTGAGGCGGGCACCCCGAGCGAGCGGATCTTTCCGAGTAGTCCCTCCATGCCGATCTGCTCTGCCAGGCCGGCTGCCTCACCGAGTAGGGCCTGCGCGCGGTCGCGCACCCCTGGCCCCCGTCGAAGCAGGAAGCGCCCGTACTCGTAACCCGTGTGAGCCACCCAAGTCGACGCTCCCATCCGCTTGTTCTGCTCCATGGCCCGCTCGAAGTGCTCCTCGGCTAGCCCCGGCTCCCCCAGCGTCGCGGCGAGCATCCCCAGATAGCGGTCGGCGGCTCCGTAGCAGGCAACCAGGTGACTGATCATCACTGTGGTCCCCGCAAGCGGCTCCAGCTCGGGATAGACGATCGCCGCCATCGCCTCGTCGCCCAGCGCGGCGCAGGCGTCGGTCAGGTAGGTGAGCGTCGCCACCCACAGCGATGCCTGGAAGCCGTCGATGCCTTCGGCTGCAAGCGCTCGAGAGTTCTCGCCTCGCCTCGCTCTCCATGCCCAGCTCGGCGAGCACCGCGACCAGCCCGGGACGCCATGGCCCCTCTCGGTCGGCTTGGCGCCGGCGAGGATCCTGACCACCGGCGCGAGCTCTGCCAGCCGCCCCTGCTCGCGGCGAACGCCGAACATCTGGATGCCGTAGGTGCCCGATGCGTCGCGACCGGTCAGTAGCCGGCCCCAATCGTGCGAGCGGCGCCGCCATCGCCTCTGCGTCCGCGAGGTTCCCGTCACAGAGAGCGATCGCTGACCCGTAGTGCTCGGCTATGTGGTTCATGACCGGCTGCGCTGTGCGCTCGGCCATCTCACGCAGGACGACGATCTCGCCCTGGCGGACTCGAGGTCGCCGAGGGCGACGAAGGTCGGTACGCGCCAGGCCATCGCCTCCGCGTTGGTCTCGGCGTCCGCCAATTCCTCTGCCAGGTCCCTCGCCTCGGTCAGCATCGAGAGGATCTCCTCCAGCGGGGTCGTGCCGCGCGCCCAGTAGGAGCGAACCAGCACCTTCGCGAGCCCCGCGCGGTCCTCGTGTCGCCTGGCCAGCGCGACGGCGTTTTCGCGCACGAGCGCCCCACGCTCGCGTTCCCCCTCGAAGTCGAGCGCTCGCGCGAGTCCCGCCAGTAGGCCGATTCGCAGCTCCTCGCTCTTGTCATCGACCGCCGCGAGCGCCTCTTCGAGCAGCTCGACCGCATCCCGTATCGCTACCACGGGGCGCCAGCATGGCGTCCTCGTAGCCGATCGCCGCTCGGGCGAGCAGCTCGGGGCTTTCCAGCGAGCGGGCGATCGCGGCCGCCGATGCGAAGGACTCCAGCGCATCGGTCGCCTTGCCCGCCCGATGGCTGACCGAGCCGAGCTCGAGCAGGGCGTTGGCGCGCTCGCGCTCGCCCTCGATTCCGATCTCGATTGCCGTGCGCAGCCGCATCGCGGCATCGTCGAAGGCAAGCGCGCGACTCTCGCCGCGCGCGCCGCACGCAGGTTGTAGTCGATCGCCCGCTCGGCCCCGCCGAACGGGGCGGCCGCGCCGAAGTGATGCGCGAGGTCCGCGAGCGCGCGATCCGAGCCCGCGCCGGCGCTCTCGAGGGCCTCCCCGACGCGGAGATGCAGCTCGGCCCGCCGCAGCCGCGAGAGCCGGTCGTAAAGCGCCCGTCGCACGATCTCGTGGGTGAAGCGACAGGCCAGCCGCTGCGAGGAGAGCTCCTCGATCATGCCGCTGCCCACCGCCTCCTCGAGGGCGACGAGCAGCTCGGACTCGGCAAGGCCGGCGGCGCGGCGGACCGGCTCCAGCTCGAACTCCGGCCCGGCCACGGCAGCGAGCTCGAGCAGGTCGGTGGTCCTCGGCGGCCAGGCGCGATAGCCGCTGGCTGACCACCTCGCGGACGCTTTCGGGTGTGCCGAGCTCGGTCAGCGGGCGGGTCACCCTGACCTCGCCCGGCGGCGACCTCGACGATCCCCGTCTCGACCAGGGCGCGCCAGAGCTCGCAGACGAGAAAGGCATTGCCCCCGGTGAGATCGTGGATCGTGGCTGCGAGCTCGCGTAGCTCGGGGTCGGGGTCGCTCCCGGCGGCACGGCTGACCAGGTCGGAGATCTCCGCTCCGGAGAGCCCTTCCAGACGCATTCGCACGACGTCGTCGGCGCGGCGCAGGTCGGCGAGCGTCTCCGAGAGCTCCACCGGCACGTCGGCCTCGCTGTCGCGGAAGGTCGCGAGGATCAGCAGGCGGGCGCTCCAGGCGGAGCGCGCCAGGTGGCGCAGGAGCAGAAGCGTCGCCCCGTCCGCCCAATGCCCGTCCTCGAGCACCAGCAGTATCGGTCTTCTCGCGGCTGACGTTCGCGAGCAGGTCGGCAACCGCCGTGTGGAGGCGATGGCGCTCGGTATCGGGATCGGCCTCAACCGGCTCCGGCAGCTCGCCGACCAGGGCGGGTAGATCGGGCAGCAGCCGGGTCAGCTCGCCACCGCCGGCGCCGAGCGCGGCGCGCAGCTCCGCCACCTCGGTCACCCGCACGAGGCGTTCGAGTGCCTCGACGAAAGGCCCGTAGGGCGTCCGCACCACCGCGTCGCAGGCGCCGTAGAGAACGAGCGCCCCTTCGATTGCGGCCTCGGCCGGCGAACTCGCGCGCCAGGCGGCTCTTCCCGGCGCCCGGCTCACCCGCGAGCAGCACCATGCGGCGCCGCTCGCCCTTGGCTCGCGGCATCAGCGTCCGGAGCTTCTCCAGCTCGCCCGCGCGCCCGACGAACGGGGAACTCGAGGTCGGGCGAAGCGGGCCCGGAAGGTCCAGGATCTCGGCGTCCATGCAAAGACACTAGTCAGTCTTGACCATGCCGCCTGGGATCGATGGAGGCTGGCGGCACTCGAATTGGGTCAGGTCAGGTCATCACAGGGGGATACGAGTGCCCTAGGTTCGACCGAGACGAGTGTTGAGACCGACCGGCCAGGAGGAGCGCATGAGCACCACCAACGCTTTGATAGAGACGGCCCGCAGCGGGATGCCTGGATTCCAGGGACGGCTTACAGCCCCCGAGGACCCCGGCTACGACGAGGCCCGCAAGGTCTACAACGCGATGATCGACCGGCGGCCCGGCCTGATCGCAAGCTGTGCCGACGCCGGCGACGTCGCCAAGGTCGTCTCCTTTGCCGGCGACCACGACCTGCTTGCTGGCCGTGCGCGGCGGCGGCCACAACGGCGGCGGGCTGGGGACGTGCGACGACGGCGTGGTGCTCGACCTCTCGGGCCTGAAGGGCAGTCGAGGTCGATCCCGGCGCTCGGACGGCGAGGGTCGGCGGTGGCTGCACCTGGGGCGAAGTCGATGCCGCGACCAACGAGCACGGCCTGGCGACGCCGAGCGGGATCATCTCGACCACCGGCGTCGGCGGCCTCACGCTGGGCGGGGGCCTCGGCCACCTGACCCGCAAGTGCGGCCTCACGATCGACAACCTGCTCGAGGCCGAGGTCGTGCTCGCCGAGCGGCGAGACGGTTCGTGCCGCCGCGGACGAGCACCCCGACCTCTACTGGGCGATCCGCGGCGGCGGCGGCAACTTCGGCGTCGTCACCTCCTTCCTGTTCAGGCTGCACGAGGTGGCAACGGTCGTCGGCGGCCCGACCTTCTGGCCGGTCGAGCTGGGCGCCGAGGTGCTGGCCGCCTACCGAGACTTCCTGCCGAACGCCCCGCGCGAGCTCAACGGCTTCTTCGCCTTCGCATCGGTCCCGCCGGCGCCGCCCTTCCCCGAGGAGCTCCATCTCCGCAAGGTCTGCGGGGTCGTCTGGTGCTATGTCGGCGCCCCGAGGACGCCGCCGAGGCGATGGCCCCGCTGCTGGACGCGCTGCCGGAGCCCTTGCTGCACGGCGGCAGCCGATGCCCCTCCCGGCACTCCAGGGCGCCTTCGACCCGGTCTATCCGGCCGGAGACCAGTGGTACTGGCGCGCCGACTTCGTCAAGGAGATCCCCGACGAGGCCGTCGAGGTCGCACGCCAAGTTCGGCGCCGAGATGCCGACCTGGCAGTCGACGATGCACCTGTACCCGATCGACGGAGCCGCCCATGACGTCGGCCCGTCCGACACCCCGTGGAGCTACCGCGACGCGGTCTGGGGCTCGGTCTTCGCCGGCGTCGATCACGACCCCGCCAACGCGGAGGCCATCCGCCGCTGGTGCGTGGACTACTTCGAGGCGCTCCACCCCTACTCGGCCGGCGGCGCCTATGTGAACATGATGATGGACGAGGGCCAGGAGCGGGTACGGGCGAGCTACCGCGACAACTACGATCGCCTGGCGCGGATCAAGGCCACCTACGACCCGGACAACCTCTTCCGGGTGAACCAGAACATCCAGCCGCAGGCGTAGGGGTTGGTGCGGCCAATGGAGCAATTTGATGTGATCGTGGTCGGGGCGCGCTGTGCGGGGTCGCCGCTGGCGGCGTTGCTCGCCCGGTCCGGCGTGCGCGTCGCCATGGTGGAGCAAGCCACATTTCCACGCGACACCCTCTCGACGCACTTCATCCAAGCGCAGGCGCTGGCGTTCCTCGATCGGCTCGGGGTCATGGAGAAGATCCGCGCCACCGGCGCGCCACTCGTCGGCCACTTTGACGTGCGCCAGGAGGATCTTCGGTATGCCACCTCGATTCCCCAACGGCCGGGTGACGTAGGCGGTGCGGTGTCGGTGCGACGCACGTTGCTCGATCCGATCCTGGTGCAAGCTGCCGCGGATGCGGGCGCCGATGTGCGTATGGCGAGCAAGGTGACAGGGCTGGTTTCGATCGCGACCGGGTGGTCGGCGTGCGGGTGAACAGAACGGCTCACAGACCACCCTGCAGGCGCGGCTGGTGGTCGGGGCCGACGGTCGCAACTCCACGATCGCGAACCTCGTCGGGGCGCGCAAGTACAACCTCACACCGAACGAGCGCTTCGCCTACTGGGCATTCTTTGAAGGCGCCGACCCGTGCCCCGAGCCGGCGTTCGTTCAGCATCGCTGGGACGAGCGACTCGTGTTCGGACGCCCGCCGACAGCGGGCTGTATCAGGCCGGTGTCATTGCCGACCTGCGTGAGCTCCCACGTTTCCGGGCGGACCTGGAGGGCAGCTTCACGGAGTACGTCCGACAGCTGCGAGCCGGTGGCACAGGCACTGCGGAGCGCGCGGCGGGTGGGAAAGATCTTCGGGATGCTGCGCTGGGAGGGGTTCTTCCGGGAGGCGTCTGGCCCTGGCTGGGTGCTGGCGGGCGACGCCGGCCACTTCAAGGACCCGACGCCCGGCCAGGGGATCCAGGACGCGTTCCGGCAGGTCGACGCGCTCGCGCCGACGATCGCCGGCGCTCTGCATGACTCCGGCGAGGACCTTGACCATGCACTGGCGGATTGGGTCCACTGGCGAGACCGGGATGCCGCCGGGCACTACTGGCTGGCAACCGATATGGGCAGAGCGGGCGCGATGCCCACCGTGTTGCCCGAGATGCAGAAGCGGTTGCTCGAGCAGGGCAAGATTGACGTGGTCATCGATCTGTTCACCCACCGCTCGCACCCCTCGCAGGTCATCACGCCACCGCGCCTGCTGGGCGCCACCGGCCGGCTGCTCCTGCGCCCGGGATGCCAGCGACGGAACCTGCTGCGCGAGGTCGGCGCGCTCATCAGGACGGATGTCCGCAGAAAGCGTCTCAACCGGCGCCCTGCATACGTGGCGGCCGCTTCCTGCACCGACGCGGGACCAACAGAGATGCAAGACAGCGCGATGCGCTGACGCTCGGTGGCCCGATCACGATGCCCCTCTACATGGACCGCCACGATCTCCCGGACGCGACCGCGGCGGACCTCTCAGCTGCCCACATGCGCGATCTCGAGGTTCAGGACGGATTCGGCGTGCGCTTCATCACCTACTGGTTCGAAGAGGGGGCAGGAAGTGGCTTTTGCCTGGTCGAGGGCCCGGACGAGGAGGCCGTTGAGGCCGCGCATCGGGCAGCCCATGGGTTGGTTCCATCGAACGTCATTGAGGTTGATCAGGCCGTGGTGCGTGGCTTCTTCGGCCGGCTCAATACCCATCCTCCTGGCGAGCCATACACAGAAAGCGCATTCCGGGCCATCCTCTTCACCGACATGGTCGACTCCACTCGTCTGACTCAGCAGCTTGGAGACCGTGCAGCGATGCGGTTGCTTCGAGTACACGACTCCGTCGTACGCGCCGTCCTGGCACGATTCGGCGGCAGCGAGATCAAGCACACCGGCGACGGGATCATGGCTGCGTTCACCTCGGCGTTTCAGGCCGTAGCGGCAGCGATCCAAATCCAGCGCGCACTCCACGAGCGTGACGACGATGCTGACGGGCACCTGCACGTGTGTGTCGGGGTCGCGGCCGGGGAGCCTGTCACCGAGCAAAACGATCTCTTTGGCGCAGCAGTGCAGCAGGCCGCGCGGTTGTGCGCGTGGGCTCAGCCGGATTGCATTGTTGTTTCCTCCGGAGTGCAGGATCTCTGTCGCGGCAAGGGCATCCGGTTTTCCGACGGCGGTCCCATCGACGTGAAGGGCTTCGACGAGCCCATCGGGCACTTCGAGGTCGAGTGGCACGATTAAGCGCCCTGAACTCCAACACACGAGGAGGAGCCACCATGAAGGCCATCACGCTTGAGGAGTTGCCAGTCGCAATCGAAGACGGTGACGTTCAGGTCCGCCTGCGCGACGAGGATGGGCTATCCGTCGGGTTCGTGCGTCTGCCAGCCGGCGCCGACCTGCGTCCCGCCACCAAGGGCCTACCGAACGACCTGTGCCCTTGCCCCCACTGGGGCTACATAATCAAGGGCCGCGTACGCATGCACACACTGGACGGACATCAGGATTTCGCCGCCGGTGAAGCGTTCTACTGGGCTCCCGGCCATGCTCCCGAGGCGCTCGAGGACTCTGAGTACGTCGACTTCTCACCAACCGAGCAGTTCACGCCCGTGATCGAGCACATCACCTCCGGAGGCAGCGCATCGACGTGATCGGGACGCTGGCAGCGTTTCGGAGTGGTTTTCTTATGCGGTGGCGAGTCCTGGCACGAAAGACACATCGGTGGGCGACGAGGTGCTGTGCATCGGTCTCCTCGGCGTGTTCTCGATCAGCGTCGGCGACAGCGTCATCGCCGACAATGCCTGGCGGCTTCGCAAGGCAAAGACGCTGATCAAGCTGCTCGCCCTCGCGCCCGAGCGCCGCCTCCACGTCGAGCAGGCCGCCGAGCTGCTGTGGGCGGGGCGTGACCCGAACTCCGCCCGTAACAATCTCCATCAGGCGATATTCGCGGCCCGGCGCGCGCTCGACTCGATCGGGCTGGACGGCAGCCGCTACCTGGAGCTGCGCGAAGAATTGATCCTGCTCAGCCCCGAGGACCCGCTTCAGATCGACGCGGTCGCCTTCGAAGAGCTCGCCGCCGCAGCGCGCGAGCAGGGCGAGCCCGGCGCCTATCGCTCGGCCCTCGAGGGCTTCGATGCCGAGCTGCTGCCGGCGGACCGCTACGAGGACTGGAGCCTGGACCGGCGCGATTCCCTCGCCGAGCTCCGCCTCGCCCTGGAAGCCGAGCTGGCCGAGCTGGAGCGGGAGTCCGACCCGCACCGTGCGGATGCCAGCCGGCCCGCGCTGCCGTCACAGCTGACGAGCTTCGTCGGCCGCGAGCGTGAGCTGGCCGAGGCCGCGACGCTGCTGCGTGACGCGAGGCTCCTCACCCTGACCGGAGCCGGTGGTTGCGGCAAGACCCGGCTGGCGCTGCGGCTCGCCGGGCAGCGTGCCGAGGACTTTGCTGATGGGGTCTGGCCAGTCGAGCTGGCGGCGCTCGGCGAGCCCGAGCTGGTCGGGCCAGCGATCGCTCAGGCGCTGGACATGCGGCTGGCCTCCGACCGGGCACCGGAGATCGCCCTCGCCGGGCACATCGGCGATCGCCGGCTGCTGCTCCTGCTCGACAACTGCGAGCACCTGGTCGAGCCGGTTGCGCGCCTCGTCGAGGCTCTGCTCGGCCATTGCCCGAACCTGACCGTGCTGGCGACCAGCCGCGAGCCACTACGCATTCCCGGCGAGGTGACCTGGCGCGTCCCGTCGCTCTCGCTCCCCAGGCTGGTTCCCGGAGCTCCTGCGGAGGAGTCGCTGGAGGCGGAGTCGGTGCGGCTGTTCGCCACCCGGGCCGCGCAGGCCGCGCCCGGATTCGAGCTCGGCGGCGACAACGCGGACGCCGTCGCCTCCCTCTGCCACCGCCTCGACGGGATGCCGCTGGCGATCGAGCTGGCGGCGGCGCGGGTGAGCGTTCTCACTCCGGCTCAGATCGTCGAGCGGCTCGACGACTCGCTCGATCTGCTCTCGGCCGGGCCCCGCACCGCGATGACCCGGCAGCAGACCCTGCGGGCGACGCTCGCGTGGAGCTTCGAGCTGCTCGAGGCCGACGAGCAGGTGCTGCTACGGCGGCTCGCGGTGTTTGCCGGGGGCTTCGGGCTGGAGGCGGCTGAGGACATCGGCGCCGAGGAGCCGCTGCGGCGCAGCGAGGCCGTCGCCGTGCTCGGCCGGCTAATCGACAAGTCGCTGGTGGACGTCGAGGAGGGATCCGAGGACCGCCGCTACCGGATGCTGGAGACCGTGCGCCGGTACGCGGTCGAGCGGCTCGAGGAGGCGGGAGAGCGCTGCCCTTTCGAGCGGCGCCATCGCGACTGGTACCTCGCGCTCGCCGAGAGCGACCCGACGCCGGCCGGCGATCTGCCGGCCCGGATCACGCTGCGGGGCCTCGATCGGGAGCGCGACAACCTCCGCGCCGCCCTGGCGTCGGCGCTGGTCGCCGATCCCCAGACGGCGCTGCGTCTTGCCGTCGCCCTCTGGCGTTTCTGGCTGATGCGCGGCTACCTCGCCGAGGGGTACCGCTGGCTCACCGCCGCCCTGGCCGCGACGCCCGAGCCGACGGCGGTGCGCGCCCGCGCGCTGCTCGCCGCCTGCGTGATCGGGCTCCGCCGCGGCGTCCCCGTGCATATCCACGAGTTCGCGGCCGAGAGCGTGGCGATCTTCCGCGAGCTCGAGGACTGGGCCGGGATGTTCGATGCGGTCGAGGTTTCGGCCGCCTACCGGGCGATCGTCAGTCCAGCGCAGGACGTCGAGCTGCTCGTGAGCGAACACGAGGCGCTCCTCGGCGACGATCTGCCAGCCGCCCGGCCGCCGATGTGGGCGGCGCACACGCGCGGTATCGCTGCTGGTTCCGGCGCGAATACGGCCCCGCACGGGAGCAGCTGGAAGCCGCGCTGGAGCACGCCGGCGCTCTCAGCGCCGAGCCGCGCCCGGCGCTCTGGCCGCTCAGCTACGCGGCGTTCTCGGTCGAGCCCGAGGCTGGCTACCCGCTCTTCCTGCATGAGGACACCGGGCTCATCGCCCGCCGCGTCGGCGGCGCCGCGGCCGCAGCCCACATCCTCGTCAACCTCGCCGTCGTGGATCGCGCCGAGGCCGATTTCGCCCACGCGGAAGAGCTGATCGAGGAGAGTCTCGCCCGCTTCGAGCATTTCGGCGACCGGCAGGGCGAGGCCTTCGCGCTCAACGCCTTCGGCAACCTGGCCCGCTCCGGTGGCGATTTCGAACGGGGCCGGTCGCTGCTCGAGCGCAGTCTCGCCCTGCGGCGAGGAGATCGGCGACCGCCGCGGCGCCGGGCTGACCCTCGGCTGCTTGGGGATGCTCCTGGCCCGCTCCGGCGACGCGGACGGCGCCCGCCATCTCGGCCGGGCAGAGCCGGACCTGGTTCGCCGAAAACGACGACCTGATCGGTCTCGGCGCCGCCGAGTTGACCCTGGCGAGCGTGGCGCTCTGCGCCGGCGATCGCGCCGATGCCCGGGCCATCTCGAGGCCGCCGCGTCGGTCTTCGGAGCGGATCGAGCCGACCCACCAGGAGGGGTGGGCGCTGGCGGTACTGGCGGCGATCTGCGCAGAGGACGGCGAGGCGGCGACGGGGCGCCGCTGGCTGGAACGGGCGAGCTCGGCACTTCGAGCTGCTTGGCGCTGCGCGGCCGGCATCGCGTACTGCCGGGAACTGGAGGCTAAGACGCTGCAAAGTGAGCGCTAAGAGACGGCCCGTAGCCTCGCCGAGCGCCGTCGAACGCGACGGCAAACAACCGAACTGAGAAGGAGGCCGGGATGGCTACGCAAGGAGTGCTTGGAGCGGCAACGCTGAGGGAGTTCGAGGACGGGCTGCACGGAGAACTGATCCGGCCCGGCGACGGCGCCTACGACGAGGCTCGTTCGATCTGGAACGGCGCCCACGACGCGCGCCCGGCGGTGATCGCCCGCTGCGCCGATTCCTCCGACGTGCGTCACGCGATCGGCTTCGCGCGCAGCGAGGGGCTCGACGTCGCCGTGCGCGGCGGCAGCCACAGCATTCCCGGCTTCTCGACCTGCGACGACGGCATCGTCATCGACCTCTCGCCGATGAAGGGCATCACGGTCGACGTGAGCGGTCGCACCGCCACCGCCGAGGGCGGCCTCACCTGGGGGGAGTTCGACGCCGCGACCCAGGAGCACGGCCTCGCCACCACCGGGGGCCTGATCTCGACCACCGGCGTCGCCGGCTTCACGCTGGGCGGCGGCATCGGCTGGCTGATGCGCAAGTACGGCCTGGCCTGCGACAACCTGCGCTCGGCCGAGGTGGTCACCGCCGACGGCCAGATCCTCACGCGCGAGCGCCGACGAGAACCCCGACCTGTTCTGGGGCCTGCGCGGAGGCGGCGGCAACTTCGGCGTCGTCACCTCCTTCGAGTTCGACCTGCACCCGGTCGGCCCGACCGTGGCCGCCGGCCCGGTCTTCTATCCGGGCGACCGGGCCGAGGAGGTCATGCGCTTCTACCGCGACTTCGCGCGCGATCTCCCGGATGAGCTGAGCACCTTGGTCAATCTGCTCACCGCGCCGCCCGCCCCGTTCCTCCCCGAGGACTGGCACGGCAAGAAGCTCATCGCCCTGGTCGGCTGCTACTCCGGCCACCCCGACGAGGGGATGAAGGCGCTGCAGCCGATCCGCGACCTGGGCGACCCCGTCGCCGACCTGGTCGGCCCGATGCCCTACGTGCAGATGCAGAGCCTGCTCGACGCGCTCTGGCCGAAGGGCACCCAGGCCTACATGAAGGCGGGCTACTTCCGCGAGCTCGACGACCACGCGATCGAGACGATGGCCCGCTTCCATCAGAACGCGACCTCCCCGTCCTCGGAGATCCACATCCAGCACTTCGGCGGCGCGATCGCCCGTGTCGGCGAGGACGAGACCGCCTACGGCGAGCGCCAGGCACCGTTCGTGCTCAACGCGATCGCCACCACGCACGAGCCGACCGGGCTGGAGACCCACATCGATTGGGCGCAGCGTCTCTATGCCGAGATCGAGCCGTCGCTGACCGGCAGCGCCTACATCAACTTCCTCTCCTCCGAGGGCGAGAACAGGGTCCAGGCGGCCTACGGGACCGAGAAGTTCGCCCGGCTTCGTGCGCTGAAGGACCGCTACGACCCGACCAACCTGTTCCATTTGAACCAGAACATCCCGCCGTCGAAGGCGGGCTGAGCCGAGGCGAGCTTGGGCGATTGCCGGGGGCCGGGGCAGGTCGGCGGAAGACGGCTCCGACCGTCCGCGCTGTCTCAACTAGATGAGACGCTGCCGTCTCACATCGGTGAGACGCCGCAATGCGCGAAGCCGTCTTCTCAATGAGCGACCAGGAGCTCGCGGACGCGCTGCGCGCGCTGGCAGAGCAGGCGAGGATGATCTCGTTCCCGTTTGGCGGGTGGACGGGCTACGAAGACCCACGGATCCTCACTTTCCTGGAGGCGCACCCGCCTTTGCGGTAGCCGGCATCGCGACCGTACTATTCGGCGCTGCTCACCCGATCCTCCCGTGCCGCCCGGCCCGCCGCCGCGGCGCACCGCCTGACCTCATGCTCGGGTATCGAGCCAAGCACGGTAGCGGCCGAGCGCGCGTCGTTGCGCGCGCTGCTCGCACACGAGCGCGTAGACCGGATGCGTCTTGCTCGTGGGGTGCCGACCGCGCGTGATGCGGCGCATCTGGTGGCGCGCGAGCGCCATGCCGGCGGCAGAGGCGAGCGTCTTGTCAGACCATGTGACGGACGGGAGCCGCTCGGTAGCCTCACGGCCTTGCTGCCAGCGGCTGCAGAGATCCGGGGTGATCGACATCGCGCTCGCCATGCCGACCAACGAAACGCCGCTCGCGAGAACCTGCTCGGCCGTCTCGCGACGGGCGATACCGCCGGTCAGCATCAGCGGCAGCTGGCTTGTCTTGGCGAGCTGGGCGGCCAGCTCGAGGAAGTAAGCCTCGCGCGCCGCGGTGCGGCCGCCAGCTGGGCGCCCGGACATCGCAGGGCTCTCATAGCTGCCGCCTGAAAGCTCGACCAAGTCGACCCCAAGGGGCTCAAGCATCCCGATCACGCGCGCCGCGTCCTCAGCATCGAACCCACCGCGTTGGAAGTCTGCGGAGTTCAGCTTCACCGCAACTGCGAACGACGGCGACACGACCTCTCGAATTGCGCGCACTACGTCAAGCAGCAGCCGTGAGCGGTGCTCCAAACTCCCGCCCCACTCATCGGTGCGCTGGTTCACCAACGGCGAGAGAAACTGCGAGATCAGGTAGCCGTGGGCTGCATGGACCTCCACACCATCGAACCCAGCGCGCTCGGCAAGGCTCGCGGTCGTCGCGAAGCGCTCAACGGTCGCGCCGATCTGCTCCTTGGTCATCGCCACCGGCTGACCGAAGCGCTTGCTGTGCTTTCCAAGCTCGATCGTGACCGGCGAAGGCGCCCACACCACCCCCGGCATCTTCGCCTGCACCTGCCGGCCGGGATGACTGATCTGCATCCACATCGCCGCGCCGCCGGCCTTCCCGGCCTCCGCCCAGCGGGCGAACGGATCGAGCTCCGCGCGATCGTCGAGCACGATCCCGCCCGGCCCAGTCAACGCCTCAGCGTGCACCATCACGTTTCCGGTGATTAGAAGGCCCGCACCACCGTCCCCCCAGCAACGGTACAGCGATATGAGCCGCTCATCGGGGAGCTGGGCGTCGCCGGCCATTCCCTCCTCCATCGCCGCCTTCGCGACCCGATTGCGCAGCCTTCCGCCCGATCGCAAGACCAACGGAGAAAACAGCTCACCAGACATCAAAAGCACCGCCTCAGCTCAGGTAGAATGTTTACGGTGCTCACATTAGCTCAGTAGAGTAAACGCTGTCAACATCTATGCGACTGATGTCATCCAAGGCCGCCTATCACCACGGAGACCTGCCCTCGGCGCTTGTACGCGCCGCCCTTGAACTGCTCGAAGAGAGTGGCGAGAGTGCCCTGTCGCTGCGCGCGATTGCCCGCCGTGCCGGGGTCTCTCCTGCAGCTCCCTACCGGCATTACGCCGACCGTGAAGCACTCGTCTCAGCTGTCGCGACGGTCGGCTACCGCGAGCTTGCCGAGCGGCTGGCCGCGGGACACCCCTCGCCATCAACCCCGGAGCAGCTCGCCAGCGTGGCGGTCGCGTACGTGCAGTTCGCCCTCGAGAGGCCAGCCTTGTTCCGAACCATGTTCGGAGAGCCATGCGACCGGAAGAATGAGGAGCGCGTTGCCGCGACCGCCGCGGTATCGCTGTACGTGCGCGGGATTGTCGAGCGCAGCTTCCCCCAGGCAAACACTGAAGCACTGGCGACTGCGATCTGGGCACTCGTCCACGGGCTCGCATTCCTGCACCTGGACGGCAAGCTCGAGGCTCCCAACCCAGCGGTGGTAGTCGAACGCGTCACGGCCGCAATCCAGGCGCTGCTGACGGCATCCAGCATGGGCGAGCGCACGGGGGCGCACGAACATCCGAGCTAGCCGACCAGGCCGGCGACGAGCCAGATGAGCGTGCCCGCCCCAAGGAGACGACGGAACCAGTTGACTCCGCTCACCATCTCCTTCCACGCCCACACTGCGAGGGCGAGCGTGAAGACCGCACGACTGACCTCATGTGTGGTACCGCTTGACTCACCGGCCAGTCCCCACCCCGCGAACGCGAGCAGCAGCGGCGGGTTCGGGAACTGCGCAATAGGGAAGCGTCGCGGCCAACCCAGCTGGCCGCGACGCCAAAGCTCGACGGCGGTCACTGAGCTCATGCTCGCACGCCGCCAACTCGGAGGTCGGTCGGGCCAGTCCGAGGTCAGTTGCGCCCGTTGGCACCAAACGGTGCCGAGACATAGCACCAATAGGTGCCACGATTCGACACCCAATGGTCGAGACCGCCCTTATCCCCTACTCGCTCCCTCTGTTCATCCAGCACATCACCTCATGCGCTAGACGCCAGCGACCGCAGTTCCTCCAGTGACTCGTCGATCAGTTGCCGGAAAGCGCTCGGGTCATCCTGCGCCACCCAGCGAGCGAACGCGACGTGAAAGACGGTCACGCCCGCCTGCGCGGCGAGCATCGCCGTGTTTGCTGAAACGCCTCGCTTGACCAGCGCGGCCTTGACGGCACCGGCGAGGTTCTGCAGCTTGATCAGCTCACGCTCCTGCAGCTCAGGGTTGGCTTCGATGATTCGTGCTCGGATACGCGCGAAGCCGTGACGCTCGATGAACATCTCCGCGACCGGATCGAGTCCTGCCGTCACGACCGCGAGCGCAGTCGCGTGCGCCGGCGCCGCACCCATTCCCTCTAGCCAGATGTGCTGCAGCTCGTGGCTGGCGCTGAACAGCACCTCGCGCTTGTCGGAGAAGTAACGGAAGAAGGTGCGCTTCGTCAGCCCCGCGCGCTCGGCGATCTCGGCGACGGTCGTCGCCTCATATCCCTGCGCGTCGAACAGCTCGATCGCGGCGCTCGTCAGGCGACCCTGAGCGTCTGGCTTCCAGCGTGACATCCGAGAGCAGAGCGTAGTTGATGACACCCGGTGGCATCGGAGTGCTATCTTGATGACACCAGGTGACATCCTCCACCGACTGGAGATCCCAATGCGCGTATTCGTAACCGGCGCCTGAGGCCACATCGCCGCCGCCGTCATCCCCGAGCTTCTCAACAACGGGCACCAGGTCCTCGGCCTGGCTCGCTCCGACGCCTCCGCGGAGGCCGTCGCCGCGCTCGGCGCCGAGGTTCGCCGCGGCGATCTCGACGATCTCGACGTGCTCAAGTCCGCCGCCGCTGAGGCCGACGGCGTGATCCACCTCGCCTTCAAGCACGACGCAATGCTCACGGGCGACTTCGTGGGCGCGGTCTCCGCCGATCTGGTGGCCACACAGACGATCGGCGAGACGCTCATCGCCACCGACAAGCCCTTCGTCTCAACCGGCGGCACGCTGATGCTCGCCATGGCCGGGATCACGGGCCCGGGTGGACGGTTCGGAACCGAGGAGGACCAGTCCGAGGGCGCTCACCGGATAGACGCGGCGAACTACACGATCAGCCTCGGCCTGCAGGGCGTGCGCTCATCGGTCATCCGGCTCGCGCCGATGGTCCACAGCGAGCTTGACCATCACGGCTTCACCCACGCGCTAATCGGCTTTGCCCGTGAGAACGGCGCCGCGGCATACACCGGAGACGGCAGCAACCGCTGGCCGGCGGCGAACACACACGACATCGGCGTGCTCTACCGCCTGGCACTCGAGAAGGCGCCTGCCGGCTCGACCTTCCACGGAGTCGCTGACACGGGCATCTCACGCAAGCTGATCGCCGAAACGATCGCCGGCAAGCTCGGGGTAGATGCCAAGAGCATCACGGCTGAGGAGGCGCCGCAGTACCTCGGCTTTCTCGCCGCCTTTGCCGGCCTTGACAACCCGACCTCAAACGACAAGACCCGCGAGGTGCTGGGTTGGGAGCCGACCCATCCCGGCTGGGTCGAGGACGTCGAGACGGGTCACTACTTCGACTAGATGCTTCGCAGCGCCGCAGCCGGCGTCAGTCGCGCGGCGCGTATCGCCGGATAGAGGCCGGCGAGCGCTCCGAGGATCAGCGCTAGCGCAACGCCGCCACCGACAGCCGCCACGGGAATGACCAGGCTCCATCCTTGGATCGATGCATAGCCAGCCGTGGCGGCGGCGCCGAGCGCGATGCCAACGCCGCCACCGAACAGCGACATCAGCACCGACTCGCCGAGGAACTGAACGCCGATGTGCACGGCCCTCGCGCCGAGCGCCCGGCGCACGCCGATCTCGGGGCGGCGCTCGAGCACCGAGATGACCATCACGTTCGCGATGCCCACGCCGCCGACGAGCAGCGCCACGGCACCGAGTCCGAGGAACACGGCCGTCAGCGTGCTTTGTGCATCCGCACGCGCCTGCAGCGCGTCAGAGGGACGGCCCACTTGAGTCTGTTCGGGGTTCTGTGGATCGGCGGTCCCCGCCAGCAACGAGGCCGCCTCGACTACGCGTTCGGGATCGGTGCGCACGTACAGCGTGCTGGCGCTATGCGTCGTCCCGAACAGCTTGTGCGCGATCGGATAGCCGATCAAAGCGGCGCGTTCGATCTCCGGCGCGAGCGGCTGCGGGCCGAGCACGCCGGCGACCGTGAACCAGGTGCCCGACACGTAGAGCTGCAGCGGGCGAGCGGCGACGGTCAGCGCTTGCACGCCAAGCCGCTGTGCGGCCACCGCGCCGAGCACAACCAGCGGGTAGCGACCGTTAGCGACATCGATGAAGCGTCCGGCGAGCACGCGACCGCCGAGCGTGCGCAGCAGCTCGGGGTCGGTCGCGTCGAGCACGATGCCGCCCGTTTCGGCGGCTTCGATGTACTGATTTCGCCGTACGCTGGCGCCTGCCACGGTCGTGACCGCGGCCGTATCGCGAACGCTAGCGAGATGGCGTACGGCCCTGTCGGCGGCTTCCGGGAGCTTTGCTTCGCCCCCGGCGAACGTCTGGCCGGGCGCGACCGTGAGCAGGTTGGTGCCGAGCGCATCGAGCTGCGCGACGAGCCCGGCCTTGCTCGATTCAGAGACGCCGAGCACGGCGACCATCGAGGCGATGCCAATCGCCACGCCTAGTGCCGACAGCGCCGCGCGCAACCGCCGCGTACGCAAGCCGGCGCTCGCCACAAGCAACGCGTCAGCTGCAAGCAGGCGACTGCGGCGACTCCTCCCTGCAACATCACGCTACACGCTCATCGTCGATCAAACGCCCGTCGCGGACCTCAACACGTCGCGGCAGCGCGGCAGCTATCTCGCGCTCGTGGGTGATCACCACGACCGTCGTGCCGCGCGCGTTGAGCGTCTTCAGCAGCGCGATGATCTCGGCGCCGTTCGCCGAATCGAGATTGCCGGTGGGCTCGTCAGCGAACACGATCGCCGGGGAGCTCACAAGCGCACGCGCGATCGCCACGCGCTGGCGCTCGCCACCGGACAGCAGCGCCGCGAGGTGACCGGCGCGATGGCTCAAGCCCACGCGCGCGAGCGCCTGCTGGGCGAGGCGGCGGCGCTCACGCGCAGGCGTGCCGGTGTAGAGCAGACCCGTGGCGACGTTCTCCAGCGAGCTACTCGCCTCGAGCAGGTGGAACTGCTGGAAGACGAAGCCGATGCGCCACCCTCTCAGCGCCGCCAACTCGCGGTCGGAGAGCGCTGCCACGTCGGCGCCCGCGATACGCACGACGCCGCTGCTGGCCCTTTCGAGCGTGCCCATGATGTGGAGCAGCGTCGACTTACCCGATCCCGACGGCCCCACGATCGCGCACAGCTCGCCTTCGCGCACCGTCAGCGAAACGCCGCGTAGCGCTTGGACGCCGCCCGCGTAGCGCTTGACGACGTCAACGAGCTCGACGACCGGCGCGCCCGTCATTGCGACTCGATGACGCTCAGGCCCGCGTGGACTCCCGGCCCTTCAATCTGCACGTAGCCATCGGCGAACATGCCGGGGGTCACGTCCAGCACCGAGCGACGCGCGTGGTAAAGCACCTCGATCGCATAGCCGCCGCCGGCTGTTGCGGTCAAGGCCGTCGCCGGCACGGTCAACACGTGGCGGCGCACGCTCTTGAC
The DNA here is from genome assembly GCA_963785435.1 of uncultured Solirubrobacterales bacterium. Lineage (GTDB taxonomy): Bacteria > Actinomycetota > Thermoleophilia > Solirubrobacterales > Solirubrobacteraceae > Palsa-744. The sequence goes on along the minus strand of CAWAVE010000001.1, from coordinate 93,753 downwards.
CAGTTCGACGCTGACCGGCGCCTGGTCGAGACGCGCCACGCGACGATCGAGCGCCAGCGTCACGGCGATCGTCGCCGATTCGCCCCCTCCCCCGCCGCCGCCTTTTTCGGCGCCTTTTTCGCCTTCCTGTGATTCGCTCGCGACGGTCCCGACGTTGGTGATATGACCGCCGAGGACTTCCCCGCCGGGCAGCGTCACCGGCGCCGACTCGCCAACATGCGCGAGCTGCTGCTGTTCGGCCTTGACCTTGAGCTCGACGAGCTGCCGCGTCGAGGTCGTGCCCAAGACGAGCTTGCCGGCGCCAGCGCTTGGTTCTTTGCCGCTGCCAGACGATTCGGAGGCGGCTGCTTTGGCGGTACTTTTCGCCTGTTCTGCTTTCGGGTGACGTTTTTTGTGACGTTTTTTTGTAGGTGTCGTGGCTGCGGGCGTCGTGGCTGCCGGTGTAGTGGCTACGGGTACATCTGACGGAGCCGCGCCGGGCGGGTCCTGTCCGAGCGCTACATGCACTGCGGTGATGCGCCGGGCGCCGGCGGAGAAGGTGATCCTCCCGAGCGGCACTTCTCCGGTCTGCGCAAGACCCTTAGCCTCCTGCCAACGGCGCACGGCCGCGGCAGTGGCACTACCGAAGTGCGCCGCTTCGCCGATTGCGCCGTAGGGATCGAAGCCGAGCGCGATCAAGTTCTGGTTGAGCTCGGCCACATCGGGGGCGTCGCTGACGCCCGCCTTCAGCGCGCGGTACGCGGGAACCGATCCGTACATAAGCACGACCGGAAGGTCATCGAGGCGGTAGAGCGTGCCGCCCCGTCCGATCACCGCACCGACCGCGGGGAGCCACGTAAAGGTGCCCGCCAGCCGGTCATACAGTTCGAGCGTGCTCCCGTAGCCAAGCGTCCCGTCGACGCTCGAGCGTTCGCTCAGCGTACGGCGTGTGACGGTGGCGGTCGTCTCGCCCGGCGCAAGAGCCGCGCCAGCGATTTTGCGGGGCGCCGAATCCGAGGATGAGAGCACGATCGCAAGCGCACCGAGCGCTACGAACCCAAGCGCGAGGACGGCTGCAGCTATGCGCTTGCGTCGCGACCTCCTGCTCAGGCCGCTCTGATCAAACGGCTCGCCTCTCTCACCAAGCGCCGCGTCGGACTCCTCGAGCAGGCTCGGAGCCATGGGCTCAACCGCCGACCGAGAAGCCAACGGCGGGACCGCTGCCGCCGCCGCCCTTGGCGCTGTTTGTGGCAAAGCCTCCGGGACCCTTGCTCGGCAGCAAGCCCTGACAGGCCTTCTGTGCAGCCTGGAAGGCGGGGCTTTCTGGGTTTGGCCCGCCCGTCGCTTTACCCGCCTGGATCCTCATCAGCGCACCGCCGCCGGCCGTGGACGTTTGCACGTTGACCCCGTGTTCGCGCATGCATTTGGCGAACTTGCGCACCTGTTCTTCGCGCTGGACCCTTTCCTGGGGCGTCAGCTTCGGTCGATCGGCTGCCATGAAGTGCCTGCATGCGCGTTGCGCCGCTTCCATCGTCTGTGGGCTCAGCCCTCCTTGACCGGGCCCCTTGCTGCGGAACGAGAACTTTGCGCCGCCGCCCGCGACCTGCGGGTCGGGGAAGTTCTTGATGCCGTGTTCACGCATGCAGCGGGCGAACTTCAGCGCGCCATCCGCTACCGAGCTTTGCGCGTTGGCGCCCGGTGAGGAGCTTCCTCCGCATGCCGCCAGCGCGAGCGTGCACACCACTGCGGCAAACGCGGCGAGCAGCAAGGATTTCCTTTGAGGAGCTCGATCAATCGGCGACATACCGACATCAAGCCCGGCCAGCCTGAAAATTGCCTTAGAGGACTAGAGGAGCTTCATGAACGCCCGGCGCGAGCTCGGCCTCGGTCATCTGTAGCGGCGGCAGCTCCAGCGTCAGCCTGGTGCCACCGCCTTGATCGTTCTCGGCGCGCACGACGCCGCCGTGCGTCTCGGCAACCTGACGCACGATCGCCAGGCCAAGTCCGGATCCGTCCCTGCCGCGCGCGGTAGGCGCCCGGTAGAAGCGATCGAAGACGCGCGGCAAATCCTCCACAGCGATCCCAGGCCCGTGGTCGCGCACGGTCAGCGTGCCGTCGCGCACTCGCACTTCGACCGGGCCGCCGACCGGCGGCGGCCGGTTCCATTTGCAGGCGTTGTCGAGCAGGTTCGCGATCGCGCGGTCCAGGCGAGCGGGCGCAGCGTGCACGAGACACGGCCGCGCGTCGAGCACGATCACGCAGGCGGGCGCGTGCAGCTTCGCGCGCTCGATCGCCTCGGCAGCGGCGAGATCGAGACGAACCGGCTCGAGCTCCACCTTCTCGACCTCCGTCTTGGAAAGGTCCACGAGGTCGCCGACCAGCACCGTGAGCTCGCGTAGTTGCGCTTGCGCAGCGGCGAGCACGCGGCTGCGCTCGTGCTCGGGCAGGCGCTCACCGAGGGCGAGCGCGTCCAGGTTCGCCTGCACGCTCGTCAGCGGCGTGCGTAGCTCGTGTGAGGCATCGGAGATCAGCTGGCGCTGGGCCAAACGCGAACGCTCTAGCGCGGACAGCATCGTGTTGAAGCTCGCCGCCAGCCGCCCGAGCTCGCCCTCCTCGCGAGTATCGATGCGCTGACCGAGATCTTGCGTGTGCGCGACGCGTTCGGCGACCCCCATCAGTCGGCGCACGGGCACGAGCGCGCCTCTCGACACGAGCAGACCGAGCCCTGCGGGCAAGGCGACGCCGCCGAGACACACGAGCGCGAGTATCAGCTGCAGATGACCGAGCGTGCTTTCTAGGTCGCTCAGCGGCAGCGCGACCTGCCACACGCCCGCTGTGCCAGCCCGCGTCGTCAGCATGCGCACCCGTGTGCCGGCCACGGTCGTGTCGCTGAAGAACGCCGCATGCCGCCCTGCGGCGACCGCCCGCGTAGAGGCTGTGACGGGCAGCAACAAACCCTTGCTTTCGGAGCGCAGGATCTGGCCGTCGGACTGGATCAGCTGCGCGTACCCCGTCGCGCCGCCGAGCTTCGCAGGCGGCAGCACGAGCCGTACCCGCTGGCCGGTGACGGCGTGTTCCGGCAGCGGCTTGGCGACATCCCGAGCATTCAGAGCGCCGTTCTCGATTGCAAACAGTTCCCCCGGAGAGCGCGCTACCCCCGTAGCTCGCCCCGATAGGCCCTTTACCGTCGACTTCGGCGAGCCCTCAGCGGCGACGCTCCCAGCAACGCCGAACTGCACTGTGGCAAGCGGCGGCGCCTTTCCTTCACGCTTCAATCGCGCCAGCTCGCGCGCGCTCAGCCCGGTTTGGATCTGTACCGCCTGCGGGAGGCCGGGCGTCACCCTCTGGCGTAGCCTGGCGTCGACCTGGCCGCTCAGCTCGTTGCGCGTGACCACGTAGACGACAACCGACGCGAGCACGATCGCCGCCGCAACGGCGCCTGCTGAGAGCAGCACGACGCGAAGACGGAAGCTCATCGCGACGCCGATCTCAGCACGTAGCCGACGCCGCGAACCGTCTGCACGACGCGCTCCTCGCCCGCGGCCTCGGTCTTGCGACGCAGGTAGCCGACGTACACCTCGAGTGAGTTGGACGCAGGGCCGAAGTCATAGCCCCACACACGATCGAAGATCGTCGCGCGCGTGAGCACCTGACGCGGATGCAGCATCAGCGCTTCGAGCAGCAGGAACTCGGTGCGCGTGAGCTCCAGGAGCCGTCCACCGCGGCGCGCCTCGTGCGCAACCGGGTCGAGCTCGAGATCGTCGAAGCGCAAGACGCTGTCATCGCCCTCCCAGCCGGTGCGCCGCAGCAGTGCGCGTAGACGCGCGACGAGCTCCTCGTGGGCGAACGGCTTTGCCATGTAGTCGTCTGCGCCCGCCTCCAGGCCTGCCACGCGCTCGCTCACCTCAGCTCGAGCCGTCAGCATCAGGACCGGCGTGCGGTCACCAATCGCGCGCATCCGCCGACATACCTCTAGGCCGTCGAGCCCCGGCATCAACACGTCGAGCACAACAGCGTCGGGTGCAGCGAGCGCCAGCGTGCGGATCGCCTCGCGCCCGCCCGTCGCGGTCTGGACCTCAAAGCCGTTGAGGTCGAGCACGAGCGCGAGCGCTTCGCGTACCGAGGCGTCGTCGTCGACGACGAGCAGGCGCATCACGCAATCGTTGCGAGTGAAACTGAAAGGAACCTGAACGTTGCGACTGCCCCGCTCGCTACGGTCCAGCACCGGTTCATCGTGAGCACATTTGAGCGAAACAACAAAGACGAGCAGCCGCAGGTGAACAGGCGGTCGCTCGGCCGGCCATTTGGATGGCTTTGGGCGGCGTATGCGGTCAGCACGCTCGGTACCTGGTTTGCTTTCGATGCACTCCCCTTGATCGCGATCATCGTGCTGCACTCGGGTCCTGCTGCGGTCTCCGGACTGGCCGCTGCGGGACTTGCTGTGGCGGCCCTCGTGGCGGTGCCGCTCGGACCGTGGGTGGAGTTCCGCCGCAAGCGTGCAGTGATGGTTGCAATGGACCTGACCCGCTTCGCGGCCGTGATGAGCATCCCGCTCGCGTTTGCGCTTGGTTGGCTCAGCTTCGTGCAGCTGCTGCTCGTGTCGGTCGTGGTCGGCGCAGCCGACATCGCCTTCAAGGCAGCCAGTGGCGCATGCTTGAAGGCGCTCGTAGCGCCGGAGGACCTACTCGTGGCCAATGGACGCTTTGAGTCCACGAGCTGGACCGCGATCGTGCTCGGGCCGCCGATCGGCGGTGCCGCGATCGGGCTGTTCGGCCCGGTGATCACCGTGCTGGTGAATGCGCTCAGCTTCCTGCTCTCTGCGCTGGGGATCCGCGCGATCGGGGGGCACGAGCCAGAACCGCCAAAGAGCGACGCCACACGGCTGCGAGCGGGCGATCTCCTCGACGGCTGGCGCTACATCCTGGCCCACCGCACGCTGCGCCAGCTGTTCTTCAACACGATCCTCGTCAACGGCCTGATCATGGCGAGCGCGCCGATCCTCGCCGTGCTGATGCTCGGCCACCTCGGGTTCGCCCCCTGGCAGTACGGCCTCGCCTTCGGAGCGCCCTGTGTCGGAGGCCTGATCGGCTCACGCTTGGCGCGTCGCTTGGTCACGCGGTTCGGTCAGCACAGGGTCATGCTCAGCGCAGGTGCGCTGCGCGCCTGCTGGTCGCTCGGGCTCGTCTTCATCCGTCCAGGTCTCGCCGGGATACTGCTCGTGATCGCCGTCGAGTTCGGCCTCGTGACCTGCGTGGGCATCTTCAATCCCGTGCTCGCGAGCTACCGGCTCGAACAAACCGCGACCGACCGCGTCGCTCGTACGTTGTCTGCGTGGTCGATCACGAGCAACGCAACGATCGCCGTGCTCACCGCCCTTTGGGGCCTACTGGCCGGTATCACAAGCCCCCGAACTGCGATCGCGCTAGCGGGGGTCTTGATGCTCGCAACCCCTTTGCTGCTACCCCGTCGCGAGCGCGTGCGACGACACGAGCGAGAGCTCCTGCGGAGCCCGACCTGAGGCGACGCCGGCTCTAGCCCTCCTGCGTGAGGCGCGTCGCAGGATGGCCCACGCGTCGTGCCTTGGCGCCGGCGATTTCGAGCTGGGTCGCGACCAGGTTCCAGGAGGCGGCTTCACGCAGACGTTCGCTGGGGCTGCCCGCGGCAGCATGATCGTGTGGCGCACCGAGAGGCTCTGCTGTGAGCTCGAGTCGCTCTCCCAGCACTGTGAGCAGATGGCCCAAACGCTCCAGCGTGGGCGATTCCACGCCACGCTCGATGCGACTGATCGCGTCTTGGCTCGTACCGGCTCGTAGCGCCAGGCGGCGCTGGCTGATGCCCTGTCGCGTTCGCGCCTCTCGTAGTAGATCCGCTGCGCTACACCGCATACGGTGTCAGGGTACCGACGACCGCCGAGTCGGTCAAGCCACGCCGTAGTGCTTACGCGTATCGCTGAACAGCGTGGAGAGCATCACTCGGTTGATGGGGTTGGCAGGGCGGCTGAGCGGATATGGCTCGATTGCGATCGTCCAGCTAAATCGACACGCGCCCTCGCCAAGAGGCTCCACGAGATAATCCTCGGCGAGGCTGCGAAACAGCGGCATGCTCAGCTCGACGGCATAGAACGAGTGGCGACGTCCCTCCTCCCATAGGAAGTAGCGCTCCTTGATCACCGCTGCGTTGCCGACTACACGCACCGTGCGTGTGGTGCCCACACCGAAGGGTCGTGGCGAGGTCCAGGTGACGCTGCGCAGCAAGCGGCACCACGCCAGCGGGTGCTCGTTGGTCAGCTCTGCCCACACGTACGCGGCGCTCTGCGGGACCTCGAAGCTGTCGCGGAGCAACACGGGCGCTGTCTGGAAGAACTGCTCATCGACGGGCTTTGCGGCAAACCACGGGCGGCGCATCAGTGCAGCCTATTTGCTGACTCGTCCCTGGCCTTGATCATCACCTCCTCGTCAGGGTTGACAACTGACGAGATCTTTAAGCGCCTCTGGCAGGATTCATCGCGATGCGTCGCACCATCAAACGCAAGCTCGCGCTCGTTGTGGCCATCGCTGCGATTCTTGCCGGTGGCGCGGTCGCCGCGCTCGCAGCAGGCGGCCCGCACAGCCACAGCAGGCATGCAGCACACGGAGCGGGTCACCGTCGCGGCGGCGCGATGCTGCAGACGGCTGCGAAATATCTCGGCATCGCGCCGGCTCAGATCAAGCAGGAACTGCAGTCGGGCAAGACGCTCGCACAGCTTGCAAGCGCGAGCGGCCACAGCGAAGCAGGGCTGATCGCGGCGCTCGTGGCAGCCAAGCGTGCGCGCATCGCCGCGCTCTCGGCGCATCTGGAAGAACGCGTGGCTGCGCAGGTCAGGCACAGCCACCGGCACGGCAGCGCCCGCCGTGGCGCCCGCGCAGCGGTGCGCAGCTACCTCGGCCTCACGCCGCGCCAACTGCACCTCCAACTGAGAGCCGGTCACACGCTCGCACAGATCGCGAACACCGTTCCCGGCAAGTCTGTGGCCGGACTGGTGCAAGCGATCGTTGCAGCGCGCCAAGCGCGAATCACCGCGGCCTCCGCGTCAGGGAAGCTCACGAAGGCTCAGGCAGACGCGCGCACCGCGGCGCTCAGCAAGCGCGTCACGCGCATGCTCAACAGCCCGCTGCGCACGCACGCCACCGGCTGAGTCCCCCTTCCTCTGTGAGCGTTGCGCCCGTCGCAGCGCGTGTCCGTCCTACGTCGCCTGTCTGGTCAGTCATGTAACGGCTGGCGCTGCCTTGTGATCAGGACGCCTGGAAATCATTCATGACTTGAAAGATTTCTTGGCATGCCATATTCTATTTCTATGAGCGCCAAGGAAATGGTTCGCACCGCGGCCGTGGAGGATTACGCCAAGGCGATCTTCGCGCTGGAGACGCGCAGCGAGCAGCCGGTATCAACGAATGCTCTCGCTGAGCGCCTCGGCATAACGCCTGGCTCGGTCTCGGCGATGCTCAAGCGCCTCGGTGAGCTCGGCGTGATCAGCCACGTGCCCTACCGCGGCGTGCGCTTGACCGATGACGGTCGACGCATCGCGCTGGAGGTGATCCGCCATCACCGGCTGCTCGAGAGCTACCTCGCAGAGGCGCTCGGCATGCCCTGGGACCGGGTGCACGCTGAGGCGGAGGTGCTCGAGCACGTGCTCTCGGAGGATCTCGAGGCGCTGATCGCGGCGAAGCTCGGCCACCCCACCGTGGACCCTCACGGCGACCCGATCCCGACGGCGGAGCTCGAGCTCGATGAGCCCCTGACGGATCGCATGGAGAGCCTGCAACCAGGAGATCGAGGGCTGTTCGTACGCGTCTCAGACTCCGATCCGGAGATGCTTCGCTATCTCGCCGAGCGCGGCATCGCGCCTGGCGAACGCTTCTTCGTGCGCGAGCGCCAACCGTTCGGCGGCCCGCTGTTCGTGGTCTTCGGCGAGCGCGAGCACGCGATCGGCGGCGAGCTCGCAAACGCGATGCGCGTCGAAGTCGAGGTCTCATCGGCAGATGCGGCGAAGCTCGCCGGGAAGGCAGTTTGAGCGCCTCGGAGGCTGCTGCCCCCGCCTTGCGCGCCCAGCCGTTGCTGAGCGAGGAGGATCACGCGCGCTCCCAGGATCGCTCGCGCGTGCACCAGGCGCGCTCAGAGAACAAGCGCTGGCGCTTGCTTTGGCTGCTCGTGGGGCCGGGCATCCTCGCGATGCTCGGCGAGAACGACGGGCCGAGCATGATCGCCTACGCCTCCGACGGCGCCCAGTATGGGATCGGCTTCTTCGTGCCGCTGATCCCGATCCTGTTCGCGATGTCCTTCGTGGTGCAGGAGATGTGCATGCGCATTGGCGCGGTCACCCACCGCGGCTACGGCGAGCTCGTGCTGCAGCGCTATGGACGGCTGTGGGGCTGGTTCGGCGCGGGCGATCTGTGCCTCACGAACCTGATCACGCTGATCGCCGAGTTCGTCGCGATCCGCGTGGGCCTCGCCTACTTTCACCTCGGCGCCGGCGTGGCGGTGGCGCTCGGTCTGGTGCTCGTGCTGTTCACGCTCAGTGGCGGGCGCTACTGGCGCTGGGAGCGCACGGTGCTCGGCATCGCGCTCTTCAACGGGCTGTTCTTGCTCGCCGCGATCCTCGTCAAGCCTGACCTCGGCACGGTCGCGAGCGCGCTGTCGTTCACGCCCTTCCCGCACGGCAGCCTCAACACGTTGCTGTTGCTGCTCGCCTCCACGATCGGCGCAACGGTGACGCCCTGGATGATCTTCTTCCAGCAGAGCGCCTCCGCGGACAAGGGCATGACACCCACCGACGTGCGCCATGGCCGCTATGACACGGGCCTCGGCGCGGTGCTCGCGGCGACGTTTGGTATCGGCGCGCTGATCGCGGGCGCGGCGCTTCTGCACCAGGGCGTGGGGATCCAGGGCTTCGCCGGCGCGGGCTTCCCGGAAGCGCTTTCGCACGTCGCGGGCGGCGCGGCGGGGACGGTGTTCGCGCTCGGCTTGATCGAGGCGGGCGCAGTCGCGATCTTGACGATCTCCGCGAGCACCGCCTACGCAGCCGGCGAATGCATCGGCGTGTCGCACAGCTTCAACGCCTCGCCGCGCGGCGCCGCGGTCTTCTACGGCGCCAACGTCGGCGTGGCGCTACTCGCCGCCGCGGTGATCCTCATCCCTGGGGCCCCCCTACTCTCGATCGCGTTGAACGCGAACGTGCTCGCGACGGTGCTTTTGCCCGTCAGCCTCGTGTTCGTGCTGATGCTCGCGAACGACCGCACGCTGATGGGACGTTGGGCCAACAGGCACTCGACGAACGCCTGCGGCATCGTGGTGATCGTGTTCGTGAGCATTTGCGGGGCCGCCTACGGGATCGACTCCTTCCTGCAAACCGTGCACGTGATCGGTGGCCCATGAGCAGTGAAACGCTACCCGCGGAGCACGCCGAGCCTGACCCGCGCGGCGATGAGGAGCTGATCATGCACCTCGAGCGTGACCAGATCGTCGCCGAGACGGCGCGTCCCGTCGCTCCCGCAGATCTCGGGCGCAGGGCAACCGTCGGCCTGTGGGGTTTGCGAGTGTTCGTGATCCTTCTCAGCGCGATGGTCATCTACACGTTCATCGCACGCTTGCACTGAGCGCCGCTGCGAGCGTGGCGGGGCGCCCCAACACAGGAGGGCGCCCCCTGGCCAGCTGCCCTAGAACGGGAAGGCTTCCCACGCGGCGCTCGCGATCAGCGCCTGTCCTTCGATGCTTGGGTGGAAGTAGTCCCTGGTCCCGACGTCGTTCGTGTTGAACACGGTTTTGAAGCCGAGCCCTTTGTCGTACTTGCACTGCGTGTATTTCGCGCAAACGCTTTCCAGCGTCGAATCGAATTCTTCCTCGCGCGTTTTTACCTGCAGACGCCGTTCTTCGTCCGCTTTCGCCAGCGACGTCGGGTTCGCCAGCAGCGACTGACAGATTTTCAGGCTGTTCCACGTGCTGACAGCGCTCGAGTTCGTGTGGAAGATTTCCCACAGGCGGTAGACGTTCGCCAGCGAGCCGATGTCGATCTGCGCACTCGGCAAGCCTTTCGTGAGCGTGTTCATCGCCGTTTCGAACTGTGATTTGTAATTGGCCACCGAGGTCATCGTGGAGACGCTCGAGGTGCAGGCGTCGTTGGCTCCCATCAGGACACTGACGAGTTCGACTTTCCGTGTGAGCGCTTTTTCGGCCTGGCCGTTCAGTTCGCTCATTTTCGCGCCGCTTTTCGCGTCGTTGTTGTTGTTTCCTTTGATCGCGGCGTTTTTCGCGAGTATGCGTTCATAGACGCTGTTGACGGCTTTGTTCGTACCTGTCGCCCAGGAGTTTTCAGGGCAATCGATGAAGGGGAACGAACAGGTGTTGTAGGCGCGCGTGATCGAGTCGCCGAGCGCATCCATCGAGCTTGGCGTAGTCGCTTGTGCTGAGGCCACGTTCAGCGAGACGAGCGCGAGCACCGCGCCGAATGCGGCGACGAGCGCGCGGAAGTTGATGGTCATCCTCAATCCTCCTGCCGGTGTTGGGGAAATTCGAGCGGGCAGGATTACCAGCCGGCCCTCGCTGCGACAAGCGGCCTCACCCGCAGCGCCCGCCAGGCGCGCTTAAAGCTTCATCGGGGTGTCTCTCTTTCAGGTCGTTTCACCGGCTGCTAGGAGTTGACAGGCCGGCGTACGCCGCGATGCCGACTCAATAGAGCAGCAGGCGCAGGATCGCGAAGATCCCGACCGCGACGATCACCGCGCGTAGCGCCCGTGGTGGGAGCCGACGCCCGTAGCGGGCGCCGATCTGCGCGCCTGCGATCGAGGCGACGGCGATGATCGCCGCGGGGCCCCACTCGACGTGCGCGGCGAACATGAAGTAGACGCCGGCGACCCCGTTTGTGAGCCCGGCGAGCACGTTCTTGAGCGCGTTCGTGCGCTGCAGATCCTGCGTGAGCGCGACGCCGAGGATCGCGAGCAGCAGGATGCCCTGAGCGGCGCCGAAGTAGCCGCCGTAGACGCCCGTCAGGAAGACCGCGAAGGGCGTCAGCAGCGCGACGTGGCGCTCGAGGTCGATCTCGCGATGCGCGAGCGCGCGTGCCAGGCGCGGCTGGGAGAGCGTGAGCAACACCGCCGCGGCGATGAACACGGGCACGATCGCCTTGAATGCGGCTGAGGGCAGCACGAGCAGCAGCACCGCGCCGGTGACGCCGCCGCTCAGCGACATCGCGCCGAGGCGCAGCATCCGCGTGCGCTGGCCGGCGAGCTCGCGGCGGTAGCCGATCGAGCCCGATATCGAGCCTGGCACGAGGCCGATCGTGTTCGACACGTTGGCGGTCACGGGCGGATATCCGAAGGCGAGCAGCACGGGGAAGGTGATCAGCGTGCCGCTCCCCACCGCCGTGTTGATCGTCCCCGCCGCGAGCCCGGCGAAGGCAATCGCGATGATCTCTGGCGCGCTCATCGTGCGAAGCCACCCTCTACGGTTGGGGCATGGAAGTCGAGAAGGCTATCCGCACGCGACGCACGCACAAGGCTTTCGGTGCGCTCGAGCTCGAGCGCACGACGATCGAGGAGCTGATCGAGCTCGCGCGCTGGGCGCCCAACCACCATCTCACGAACCCCTGGCGCTTTCACGTGATCGGCGCACGTACACGTGCGCGCTTGATGGAGCTCGCCGAGGCCGAGAAGCCAGGCTCGGCGGTCAAGCTGCAGCGCGCGCCCACGCTGATCGCGGTCAGCGCGCGGGTGCAGGGCGATGCGGCGCAGGACCGCGAGGACCTGCTCGCCACCGCCGTGGCCGCCTATCTCGTGCTGCTCGGCGCGCACGCGCGCGGGCTGGCGGGCTACTGGCGCACCGTGCCGCTGCTCGACGCGCCCGCGGGGCGTGCGCTGCTCGGCCTCGGCGCCGATGAGACCCCCGTGGGGATCCTCTATCTCGGCGCACCGGTGCAGGAGCAGCGCGTGCCGGAGCGCGCCGCCGTCGCGGAGATCCTCAGCTATCTCGAGTGAGCTCCACCTCTCTCCCGCGCTAGGTTGAAACGCGTGTCCGCGATCAGCATTGCGCGCGAAGTCAGGCACACGCTGCGCCCGCCCTCGGGCGAGCGCCACGGCCCGCTACCGCCCTTGCTGCTGATCCTGACGTTCGTGACGGGCGTCGTTGACGCGGCCAGCTATCTCGAGCTGGGCCATGTGTTCGTCGCGAACATGACCGGCAACGTGGTGTTCCTCGGCTTCGCGATCGCTGGCGCAGGTGGACTCTCGGTCGCGAGCTCGCTGACGGCAATCGCTGCATTTCTGCTCGGCGCCTTCGCCGGGGGTCAGCTCGTCGCGCGCACGGCGGAGCATCGCGGACGCATGCTGCGCGGCGCGAGCCTTCTGCAGGGCGTCCTCGTGTTGGGCGCGCTGGGGCTTGCGCTTTTGGGAAGCGAACCGCCGTCCGAAGCGGCGCGCTACGCGCTGCTCGTGGCGCTCGCGCTGGCGATGGGCGTGCAAAACGCGGCCGCCCAGCGCCTGGCGATTCCAGAGCTGACGACCACCGTGCTGACGCGGACGCTGACGGGCCTTGCATCCGAAGCGCGCCTGGCCGGCGGTCCTGGTGCTCAGCTCGGACGCCGGCTGCTGGCCGTCGCGGCGATGCTGCTCGGCGCCCTCTGCGGCGCGCTGCTCGTGCTCCACGTTTCGATTGCGGCGGCGCTGGGGCTCGCCTGTGCAACGGTGCTCGTGGTCACGCTCGCCGTGCACCTTTTCTCGCAGGCGGATGCCGCTTGGACTCGTGCCTGAAAGGCCAGGCAGCGCGGTGAGCCCAGGCAGCGCTGCGCTCCGCGGCGCTCGGAGCTAGTTGACGGTGATCGTGCCTTCCATGCCTGCCTGGCGGTGTCCAGGGATCGAGCAGTAGAACTTGTAGGTACCTGCTTTGAGGTTCAGCGACACGCTCTTTGAGCCGCCGGAGAAGGTGGGCGTGGCGCCAACGGTGGCGCCCGAGGAGGATTCGACGGTCACGTTGTGCGGCACCGAGGAAGAGTTGGTGAAGGCGATCGAGACCGCTCCCGCCTTGGCCGTCAGCGAGGTCTTGTCGAACTTCAGCTGACCTGCGGGGTCCGCGGCGAGCGTCAACGACGAGCTTGCAGTGCTCGTCGGAGCCGCTGCCGGCGTGGAGGTTGCCGCTGAGCTCGAGGTCGTCGGCGTGGCGGCAGCTGGCGGTGAGGATTCCGTGGTGGAGCTGCTCGTCGAGGAGCTGCCGCAGCCGGCGAGCGCGAGCAGCCCGGCGATCAACGTGGGTGTGAGCGTCCTCGCGGAGATGCTCTTGGATGCTCGGACTGCGACGTGACGGCGCATTTGCTCGGATCCTCCGTGTTTGGGTGTCGGTCGGCCTTAGGACCCCAAACAGCACGGATCCTTCCCGCGCCGCTGGCAGCTCGCGGCCGAGCGATGGTCTATACACAACTACGATGACGGCGGTGCATCAGGCATACCTGTTGCAGGCACGCCAGATGCAGGCGCTGTCCTTCGCGGTGCACATCCCGCTCGTCTGCTTCGGGATTGCTTTCCCTTCGCTGATCCTGTTCGCCGAGTGGCGCTTCTTGCGCAGCGGCGATGAGCTCTACCGCACGCTCGCTCGCCGCTGGACGCGCGTGATGGCCGCGCTGTTCGCGGTCGGCGTAATCACGGGCACGATCCTCAGCTTCGAGATGGGCCTGTTGTGGCCGAGCTTCACGGCGCGCTTTGGCAGCGTGTTCGGGCTCGGCTTTGCGATCGAGGGGTTCTCCTTCTTCCTCGAGGCGATCTTCATCGGCATCTATGTCTATGGCTGGGAGCGGCTCTCGCCGCGCGCGCACTTCCTCAGCGGTCTGCCGATCGCGCTCGCTGGGATCACGGGCTCGCTGATGGTGATCTCGGTCAACGCCTGGATGAATCATCCCTCTGGCTTTCGCCTCGCCGCTGGCAAGGTGATCGACGTGCACCCCGTCGCGGCGCTGCTCGGCAACAGCTTCCTGTGGTCGGAGCTCGCGCACATGTACATCGCCGGCTACATGGTCACGGGCTTTCTGCTCGCCGGCGCATATGCGATCGCGATGCTCCGCGCGGGCCGCGTGGCGCCGAGCCGCTACCAGCGCACGGCGCTCGCGATCCCGCTCACGATCGCCGCGCTCGCCTCCCCCGCGCAGGTGCTGATCGGTGACTGGGCAGCACGCGAGGTGGCGGTCTCCCAGCCGGTCAAGCTGGCCGCAATCGAGGGCCTCACACGCACCACAGCGGGCGCTCCCGAGCACCTGCTCGGCTGGTACAGCGAAGGGCAAGTCAAGGCCGGCATCCGCATCCCCAAGCTGCTTTCGCTGCTCGCCTTCCATAACCCGAACGCGGTCGTGAAGGGCCTCGACACGGTCGCGCCCGACCGTCGTCCACCGGTCAACGTGGTGCGCGTTTCCTTCCAGCTGATGGTCGCGATCGGCACGATGCTCGCCGCGCTCGGGCTCTTTAATCTGCTCGTGCTGCTGCGCCGCCGCCGGCTGCCGCAGTCGCGTTGGTTCTATCGGGCGCTCGCGCTCGCGGGGCCTGCCTCTGTGGTCGCGCTGATCGCGGGCTGGGTGACGACCGAGGTGGGACGCCAGCCGTGGGTCGTCTACCACGTGCTGCTCACCTCGCAGGCGGTCACGGGCGCGAGCGGCATCCCGATCGGCTATGCGACGCTCGCGCTCATCTACCTGGGCGTTGCGGTGGGCGTCGCCTGGATGCTGCGCCGCCTGAGCCTTCGCCCCCTCCCCGCTGCCGCAAGCGCGGAGCTCTGAGCGATGCACCTCTACACGCTGCCGATGCTGTTCGTGCTCTGCGGCCTGATCCTCTACGTGGTGCTCGCCGGCGCGGACTTCGGCGTGGGGTTGTGGCAGTTGCTCGCCGTAGCGAGCGCGCGTGGCATGCGGGTGCGCGATCACGCGCACAACTCGATGGCGCCGGTGTGGGAGGCCAACCATGTGTGGCTGATCTTCGTGCTGACCGTCACCTGGACGGCCTACCCGGGCGCTTTCGGCGCGATCGCCTCGACGCTCTCGGTGCCGCTGTTCATCGCCGCCGTAGGCATCGTGCTGCGCGGCGCCGCTTATGCGCTGCGCGCGGGCACGAGCAGCGACGGTGAGCAACGCTCGATCGACGCCGTGTTCTCGCTCGCCTCGCTGCTCACGCCATTTGCGCTCGGCACGATGATCGGCGCGATCGCCTCACGGCGGGTGCCTGCCGGCGGCGTGCTCGGCGGTCAATTCACGAGCTGGCTGAACCCGAGCTCGATCCTGATCGGCACGCTCGCCGTGGCGACGTCGGCGTATCTCGCCGCCGTCTTCCTGGCGGCTGATGCGGCCCGCCTCGAGGACGCGGAGCTGCAGCGCGCATTCCGCTCGCGCGCTCTGATCGCTGGAGCGATCGCGGGCGCGATCGCGCTTGGGGGTCTGCTCGTGCTACGCAGCGACGCCAAGGCGCTCTACCACGGCCTGTTGCATAGCGACGCGCTCGCCGGCGTCCTGATCTCGCTGCTGGCAGGCATCGCGACGCTCGTGCTGCTTTGGCGCGGCCGCTACGAGGCGTCCCGCTACAGCGCTGCGGTGGCCGTGGCGGCGGTGATCGCGAGCTGGGCCTGGGCGCAGAGCCCGACGCTGCTGCCGGGCCTGAGCGTGCAGCAGGCGGCTGCGCCCCACGACACGCTTGTGGCCGTCGTTGTGGCGGTTCTCGCCGGCGGCGTGATCCTGGCCCCGTCGCTTGCGCTGCTGTTTGGGCTCGTGCTGCGCGGGCGCCTCGATCATGGAGGAGGCGCGCCGGCGCGTGCGCTCACCGCTGGCCCCGCGCCCGCGCCGGCGAGCCTGCTCGCGAGGCTGTCGCTGGCCTGTCTGACTGCGGCCTTCGGCTTGCTCACGATCGCCGAAAGCGGCCTCGCGCACGGCTTCGGGGTGCTCGCGCTGATCGGCTTCATGCTCTGCGGCTTTCTCGCTGCGATGCGCACGCTCCTATGACGGGTCGATCTTCTTGCCGCTCGGCGCGAGCACATACCAGCCGGCGCCGAAGGACTTCGAGCCTTGGCCGTAGGCGTCGCCGGCGTCTTTGTCCTTGGCGAAGTAGTAGAGCGGGTGGCCCTTGTAGGTGACCTGTTTGCTGCCGTCCGAGCGGGTGATCGTGCCGAGATCGCCGCGACCATCGCGCCCGCGGAGCTATGCGGCGCGGCGCTCGTGGTCACCGGCGGCCAGACCGCCGCGCAGGCGCCCGAGCAGGCCGAGCTTGCGCCTTTGTCGGCCTCGAACAGGTAGACGGTCAGCTTCTTCGGCCCCGCGGCGAGCACCGTGCCGAGCTTGTCGTGCTTGCTCGTGATCGTCATTGCGCCGGCACCCGTGCCAGCGGCGGCTGTTGTGGTCGTGCTCGTCGTGGGCGTGCTCGCATGGCTGTAGGGCGAGGCGCTCGTCGCGGCGGCAGAGCTCGTCGTGGCGGCGCTGCTGGAACCCGTCGTGCCGCTACTGCTGTAGCTGCTGCTTCCGCAGCCCGCCAGCAGCGCGAGCGCGAGCGTCAGTGCGGCTGCGCTGAGTGTCAGCGAGTTCTTCACCTTGGACCTCCTGGTCGCTGGTTTTCGGTCTCGCTGTGGGTAGATGCCGCAGCGGGCGGGATCCTTCCCGCGCTGCTCAGGGCTCGGTGTGGACGACCACGTCGGCGATGTCGCCGATGCGCAGACGCAGCTCGTCCTCGAGCTCTGCCCGCGAGCGTGTGAGCGTCGCTCAAGCGACTCGCCCGCGCCGACGTCTAGCGTCAGGAACAGGACGCGGCCGATGTCGGTGCGAGAGCAGCTTGACGAGCTGTGGCGCGCGGCCGGTGCGCTCGCGCACGAGCCGCTGCACCTCTGCTACCGCCGCGCTGTCGGCGTGCGCGTCGGCGCGGTGCGTGCTGCAGCGGCCGCTCGAGCGGCTCGAGGTGGGTCTGCACGTCGGCCACGCTCGGGGCGCGCGCGGATCTCGCGCTCGACGCGCTCGGCGACCTCGTGCGCGCTCGTGAGGTCGAGGTCGCCGGGGAACTTCAGGTGCAGCGAGACGCTGGCCGCACCGTCCTGCTCGAAGATCGTGATGTCGTGCGCCTCCTTGACGAGCGGCTCGGCGAGCGCGATCGCGAGCACGCGGTCGCGCAGGTCGAGGCCGCGGCGGCGCGGCTCGACGTGCACGACCACGTCGCTGCCGGGCAGCGCGCTCTCGAGGCCGCCTCGATCAGGTCGGCGGCGCTGTGGCCCTCGACTACCGCCTGCCCGGGCGGCACGCTGACGACGACGTCGGCGAAGTAGCGCCCGGCGGACTCGCGCAGGCGCAGGCGGCTGCAGCTCGATGTCGGCGCCGAGCCCGCGCGATCGCGCGCTCGGCGATCGCGCGCGCCTCCTCGGGCGAGCGGTCCATCAGCACGTTCGCGTTCTCGGCGAGCAGGCGCAGCGCCGCGAGCAGGATGATCGCGGCGACGAGCAGCGCGGCGATCGCATCGCCCTGGTGAAAGCCCGCATCGACGGCCAGCAGGCCCGCGAGCACGGCCAGCGAGCCGAGCATGTCGGCGGCGAAGTGGAAGCGCGTTGGAGCGCAGCGCGGGGCTGTCGTAGCGGCGCGCGGCCGCGCAGCGAGATCGCGCGTGCGGCTCAAGTCGAGGCACGAGCGCGAGCGCGATCACCGCGAACTGGTACCAGTGGATCTGCGGCGGCCGCTCGGCGGCGATCAGGTGGCTGATCGCTTCGACGCTGACGAGCAGCGCGCCGGCGAGCAGGATCGCGGCCTCGCCGAGCGCGCCGAGGTTCTCGGCGCGGCGGTGGCCGTAGGGATGGCCGCGGTCGGCGGGCCGCCCGCCGAGGCGCACGGCGAAGAAGGTCAGCACCGCGGCGACCACGTCGCCGCTGGACTCGATCCCGGCGGAGACCAGGCCGAGGCTGTGCGTCGCGAGGCCCACGCCGAGCTTGATCGCCACGAGCACGGCCGCCGACGGCGATCGAGACGAGCGTGGTGCGCCGCTGGCGTGTGCCTGCTCGCGCTCGGCGTCCCGCGTCATCGCTGCAGCCTAAAGCGGGCGTCCCCGGCAGTGCGCCGCAGCGCAAGCGACATCACGGCTGGGGCGTATCGTGGATGCGTGACCCACGACCGCATGCGGCGCACGCCGATCACAGCCATGGCCATGCGCACGCGGGCGCTGACGCGGGCGCGCCTGCGCTCGCGCTGGCGCTGATCGTCGGCGTTCATGGCGGTCGAGGTTGCGGTCGGGCGTGCTCGCGCACTCGCTGGCGCTGCTCTCAGACGCCGGGCACATGCTCACCGACGCGGGCGCGATCGGCTTCTCGCTGCTCGCGCTGCGTCTCGCGGCGCGCCCGGCGCGCGGCGCGATGACGTTCGGCTTCCGGCGCGTGGAGATCCTCTCCGCGCAGGCCAACGGCGTGACGCTGCTGGTGCTCGCCGCGCTTCATCGTCTACGAGGCGATCGCAGCGCCTGTTCGACCCGCCGCACGTGCACGGCGGGCTCGTGCTGGCGGTGGCGCTGGGCGGCGTGCTCGTGAACCTCGCGGTCGCGTGGACGCTGGCGGGCGCGAACCGCGAGAGCCTGAACATCGAGGGCAGCTTCCAGCACATCCTCACCGACCTCTACGGCTTCATCGGCACCGCGATCGCCGCCGTGGTGATCATCGCTGACGGGCTTCCAGCGCGCCGACCCGATCGTCTCGCTGCTGGTCGCGGCGCTGATGATCCGCTCGGGCCTCGCGCTCGTGAGGGCCTCGGGGCGGATCTTCCTGGAGGCCGCGCCCGAGGGCTCGATCCCGACGCGATCGGGCGCGCGCTGGTCGCCGAGGACGGGCGTGGTGGAGGTGCACGACCTGCACGTGTGGGAGGTGACGAGCGGCTTCCCGGCGCTCTCGGCGCACGTGCTCGTCGAGCCGAGACTGCGACTGCCATCGGCGCGCCGCGCGATGGAGGCGCTGCTACGCGAGCGCTTCGCGCTCGAGCACACGACGCTGCAGGTCGACCACGCGGCCGGCGAGCTGCTCGAGATCGCGCCTGCGCGCCGCGCTTAGGCGCCCTGGCCGCTGGGGCGCACGAGCACCTCGTTGACGCTCACGTTGGGCGGCTGGCCGATCGCGTAGAGGATCGCGCCGGCGATGTCCTCGGCGGCGCAGCGGCGTGACGCCGGCAAAGCGTTTCGCGATCTGCTCGAGCACCTCGGGGCGGTTGTGCCCGGGCAGCTCGGTGGCGACGGCGCCGGGCTCGATCAGGGTGACGCGCACGCCGATCGCAACGCCCTCCTGGCGCAGCGACTCCGAGAAGGCGCCCACGCCGAACTTGGTCAGGTTGTAGACGCCCGAGCCGGCGCGCGCGACGCGCCCGGCGACGGAGCTGACGTTGACGATGTGCCCGCCGCCCTGCGCGTGCATCAGCGGCAGCGCGGCGTGTGAGCAGTAGAGCACGCCGAACACGTTCGCGTCGATCATCCGCCGCCACTCCTCGGTGGGGCGCTCTCGATCGGGCCGAGCAGCATCACGCCGGCGTTGTTGACGAGCACGTCCAGGCGGCCCAGCTCGCTGTGGGTGCGCTCGACGAAGGCGCTTCGCCTGATCCTCCTCGCCCACGTCGGTGGGCAGCGCGAGCGCGCGGCCGCCTTCGGCCGACGATCTGTTGGGCGAGCCCCTCGATGCGCTCGCCGCGCCGCGCCGCGAGCGCCACGGCGGCGCCCGCGCGGGCGCAGGCGAGCGCGGTTGCCTCGCCGATGCCCGAGGAGGCGCCGGTCACCGCGACCACCTGGTCTGAGAGGTCGATGGCCATTTGCCGAGCTTAGCCGTCTCTGGCTCAGCGTCGACCGCCGACGCCGGCCGATAGGCTGCTCAGGCGCCTCGTATCGCTCTTTTCGTCGGATTCCGGGGTTTCAGCCCTCAGCGGGACGGGCATTCTCAATGCTGCAGCCCCAGGCAGGTGCGGGACCGTCTCAGCGTCGAACGAGCATCGAGAAGCCGCCCCGAAGCAGATAATTGACAACGCAACTATCGAGGCGTATAATTCCGACTCCAAGCATCGGATTAAGAAGGACGCCAATGTCAGACTCCCCCGTAGACACACACCATAACGCTCGATCACTCCCGCTCCCAGGACGATGAGAACGCCGAGGCGAACGCCGACGGCGAGACGGTCGCTGCGCCCGAGCGGCTGGACAACCCGATCGAGCGCATCGAGGTCGGCGCCGCCGACACGTTCATCCCCGAGGCGGTCGACCAGCTGCTGGCCCACTCGCGCCGCTACCCCCTGCTCACCCCGGCCCAGGAGATCGACCTCGCCAAGCGCATCGAGCGCGGCGATCTGCACGCCAAGGAACTGCTCGTCAACTCCAACCTGCGCCTCGTCGCCTCAAACGCCCGCCGCTACCAGAACCAGGGCCTGCCGCTGGGCGATCTCGTCCAGGAGGGCATGCTCGGCCTGATCCGCGCGAGCGAGAAGTTCGACTGGCGCAAGGGCTTCCGCTTCTCCACCTACGCGACGCTGTGGATCCGTCAGGCGATTCAGCGCGGCCTGGAGAACTCCGGACGCACGATCCGCCTGCCCGTCCACGTGGCCCAGCGCTCCCGCAAGGTCGGGCGCGTCGAGCGCGAGCTGTCCGTGCGCCTCGGCCGCGAGCCCACGCTCGAGGAGCTCGCCGAGGAGACCGGCCTGCCGATCGAGCAGGTCGAAGAGGTTCGCCACCAGCGTGCTGCGCTCGTCAGCCTCGACCAGCAGATCGGCGAGGACGGCGACACGGCCCTCGGCGACCTGCTGCCCTCCGACGCAGAGGTGCCCGAGGAGACGGCCTGGGACAACGAGCGCGAGCGGATCGTGCACGAGGCGATCTCACAGCTGCCCGAAACCGAGCGCAAGGTTCTCACGCTGCGCTTCGGCACAGGCCGCGAGGAGCCGCAGACGCTGACGGCGATCGGCAAGCGCCTCGGCTTCTCCGCCGAGCGTGCCTCACAGCTCGAGCAGCGCGCGCTGAAGAAGCTCGCCGAGTCGCCCGAGCTGGCCGCGCTGCGCGAGGCCGCCTAGCCCCACCCTCTGACCGCATTCGCCCCCGGCTCGCCAGCAGTGGCCGGGGGTGGGTGTGGTCTTTTCTATTTGTGGTTCCGACAGGCGCATGCGCCTGTCGGCCGGACGCGCATGCGCGTCCGGGGGATGGCCGCATGCGGCCATCCCTGAATGTGGGTACTGATGTGTCCCGATGGGCGTTGAGGAGTCCGAGACAGAGAAGCACGATCTCCGCACCACAGTCTATTGGCCAAGCTTGACCAAGCTCACTCACGATCGTGACCGCGGACCGTGTTTTCGCTGCCTATGACGTACCGCTGGCCCTCACCACGCCCTGACTGCTCTGCTCCTCGGGGGAGCTGGACCTACGTACGGGCTAAGCTGGCCCAGAATCACCAGCCGAGCCAGCAGAGGAGGCGAAGCGATGACGCAGAAGAGCCTGTGGGAGCGCACGGTCCAGCTCACGATCACGGTCGGCGAACGCGTGCTCGTGCCGATCGAGCGCTTCATCGGCAAACGCTCGCTGGTCGGCGACGCCACCTTCTTCGACTCGAGCGCTTCCCCTGGGTGGCGGCACTCGAGGCCAACTGGCAGGTGATCCGCGAGGAGGTCGAGCGCGTGCTCGAGGACCAGCGAGGCGCTGCCCAACTTCCAGGACATCTCCAAGGACCAGATCGAGATCACCGACGACGATCGCTGGAAGACCTTCTTCCTCTACGGCTACGGCTTCGAGGCCGAGCTCGGCGTGGAGATGTGCCCGCGTACCGCTGCGCTGATGCGCGAGATCCCGGGCATGAGCGACGGCGATGTTCTCGATCCTCTCGCCCGCGCAAGCACATCCTCGACCATCGCGGCCCCTACAAGGGCGTGCTGCGCTACCACCTCGGCCTGATCGTCCCCGAGGACGCCGAGGCCTGCCGCATCCGCGTGGGCGAGGACTTCCGCCACTGGCGAGAAGGCAAGAGCATGATCTTCGACGACACCTTCAACCACGAGGTCTGGAACGACACCGACGAGACGCGCGTGGTGCTGTTCGTCGACGTGCTGCGCCCGCTCCCCTTCCCCGAGTCGCTGATCAACCGTCGGATCGTCAAGGCGATCGGCTATTCGCCCTTCGTGCTCGACGCTAAACGCAACCAGGAAGCCTGGGAAGCGCGCTTCCGCGCACGAGCGCTCAGATGCTTTCCTCGCGCAATTGCCGAAGCGGCAGTTGCTTGGAGGCCCGAGCGTTGTCGAGGATCGTGAACTCGCCCGTGAGGATCAGCACGCCGAGCACGATCATCACCGCGCCGCCGACGCCGATGATCACGGGGAAGTGGCGCTTGACGATCGCGAGCGCTGAGGTCATCCGCTCGAAGGCGAGCGCGATCAGCAGGAAGGGAATCGCGAGGCCGAGCGAGTAGAAGGCGAGCAGCAGCGCGCCGTGCGCGGCGAGCTCGACACCGCGGCCTGCGTGAGGATCGCGCCGAGCGTGATGCTCGTGCAAGGCGTCCAGGCGATCGCAAACGCCGCGCCCGCCACGAGCGGCCCGCCGCGGCCCGCCAGACGCAGGAGGCTCTCGGAGTGCCACTCGCGGTTGAGCAGCGACGACGAAGGGCGTCGCGAGGAAGATCACGCCCATCGCGATGATCGCCACGCCGCCGATCTGCTGCAGCGCTTCTTTGTGTTCCTTGAGGCCCGCGCCGATCACCGTCGCGCTCAGCCCGAGCATGATGAAGATCGCGGAGAAGCTCGCGATGAACAAGAGGCTCGGGATCAGCACGCGTCGTGCGCCCACGCCCTCCTTGAGGTCGGCGGGCGTCACGCCGATCACCGTCGAGAGATAGCCCGGCACGAGCGGCAGCACGCAGGGCGAGAGGAACGAGACGAGCCCCGCGGCGATCGCCAGCGGAATGCCGACGCCGCGTAGCGCTGTCGGAGGCGCCGAGCACGAGCGCGGCGGCGTGGCTGCTCACGGGTCGCCCTCCCCGCTCCCGCGCTCCGATCCACGCTCTCCCCTGCTCCGCGCGCAACGCTCGGCGAGCTCGCGCTCGAGGCGCTCGATCGCGCGCCAACAGTTCGCTGAGGTCGATCTGCGCGGCTCCCACCGGCGCAGGCGATCGCTCGGCCGCCTCTGCGCTCTCCCTGTGCATAGGCGGTGTCGAGGAGCCTGCCACGGACGCCGTCTCCTCATCGTCTTGCAGCAACTGCTTGTAGCGCTCCTCCTTCTGGCCCGGCCGGCGCTCCAGGCGCTCGATCAGCTCGCGCTCGATCAGCGCCGCGAGCGTCTCGTGCACGGCGGCGAGGTCGCCGAAGGCGTGCATGCGCTCGGTGCGCTGCTTGAGCTCGCCCGGCGTCTGTGCGCCGCGCAGCATCAGCACGCAGATAATCGCCTGCTCGCCGTCCTTGAGCGGCAGCGCTTCGGCGAGCAGGTGTCGATACTTTGGCGCGCGGCTGCCCGCGCCGCTGGCCAGCCGCGTGAGGCCGCGGCGTTCGAGGCGGTGCAGCGCGTCGCGGATCGTCGCCTCGTCGTAGTCGACCACGGGCTCGCGGTTCGTCGACTGGTTGCACGCCAGGCGCAGCGCGTTCAACGACAGCGGGTAGGCATCGGGCGTGGTGCGCTGCTTTTCCATCAAGCAGCCGAGCACGCGGATCTCAACCGCGCCGAGCGAGCGCAGCGAGGCGAACCGGGGCCGTGTGAGGGCCGGGGAACTTGCTGCGTCCATGCTCCGCAGGGTAGCCGAGGGAGCGCCGATAGAGTCAAGGTGTGAGTAGCCAACCGTTTGCCCAAGGACGCACGGGTGACGGACACCACGGCGCGCCGCGTGAGCTACAGCCCGAGGAGATCCCCGCGACGCCGGTTTCACTGCGGCGCATCGGGCGGCTGTTCGGCCCCTACCGCGCGCGCTTGGGCGCGCTCTTGGCGTTGATCTTCCTGGCGGCGGGGCTCGGCGTGATCAGCCCGTTCCTGCTGCGCGGCGTGCTCGACACGGCCTATCCGCACAAGGACACCACGCTGCTCGCGGAGCTCGTGATCGGGATGATCGCGCTGTCGGTGATCACGAGCGTGATCGGCGTGGCGCAGACCTGGATATCGAACCAGGTGGGCCAGCGCGTGATGCACGACCTGCGCGCGGCGGTCTATGCGCATCTGCAGCGCATGTCGCTCGCTTTCTTCACGCACACGCGCACGGGCGAGGTGCAGTCGCGGATCGCCAACGACATCGGCGGCGTGGACAGCGTGGTGACCTCCACGGCGACGTCGATCGTGCAGAACGTGACCACTGTGGTGGCGGTTGTGATCGCGATGTTCTTGCTCGACTGGCGCCTCGCGGCGTTCTCGCTCTTCCTCTTGCCGTTCTTCGTGTGGCTGACGCGCCGCGTCGGTGAGGAGCGCCGGCGCATCCAGTCGGTGCGCCAGAGCCGCCTCGCGGACATGTCGACGCTCGTGGAGGAGTCGCTGTCGGTGTCGGGCATCCTGCTCGGCAAGACGATGGGGCGCTCACCCGAGCTCGTACGACGCTTCAGCGGCGAGTCGGCGGAGCTCGCGGACTTGGAGGTCCGTGCGCGCATGGCAGGGCGCTGGCGCATGGCCTCGGTGCAGCTGAGCTTCGCGATCATGCCCGCCGCGGTCTACTGGTTCGCAGGCGAGAACATCGCTGCGGGCGGGCACTCGATCTCGATCGGCACCGTGGTGGCGTTCACCACTTTGCAGACGCGCGTCTTCTTCCCGATCCAGTCTTTGCTCTCGGTGGGCCTTGAAGTACAGACCTCGCTCGCGCTGTTCGGACGCATCTTCGAGTACCTCGACCTGCCCGTCGACATCGTCGAGCGCGCCGACGCGCGCGTGGTGTCGAACGTGCGCGGCGACGTGCGCCTGAGGGGGTCTCCTTCCGCTACGCCGAGCATGCACCCTGGACCCTGCAACAGATCGCCGCTGAGATCCCCGCCGGCACGACCACTGCGCTCGTGGGTGAGACGGGCTCGGGCAAGACCACGCTCGCCTACCTCGTCGCGCGCCTATATGAGCCCCAGCGCGGCTGCGTGAGCATCGACGGCGTTGACATCCGCGACATCACGCTCGGCTCGCTCGCGGCTACCGTCGGCCTGGTCTCGCAGGAGACCTATCTGTTTCATGCCTCGATCCGCGAGAACCTGCGCTTTGCGTGCCCGGAGGCGAGCGATGAGGAAATCGAAGACGCGGCGCGCGCCGCGCAGATCCACGAGCTGATCGCCTCGCTACCGGAGGGTTATGACACGCCGGTGGGGGAGCGCGGCTACCGCTTCTCGGGCGGTGAGAAGCAGCGCATGGCGATCGCGCGCACGGTGCTTCGCAACCCGCCCGTGCTGATCCTCGACGAGGCGACCTCGGCTCTCGACAACGAGACCGAGCGCGCGGTGCAGCAAGCGCTCGATGAGCTTTCGCGCGGGCGCACCACGATCGCGATCGCGCACCGGCTCTCGACGATCCGCGACGCCGATCAGATCCTCGTGCTCGACGCGGGTCAGGTCCTCGAGCGCGGCACCCACGAGGAGCTCGTGGCGCTCGGCGGCCGCTATGCGGCGCTGCTCAGCGGCGCGGCGCTGGCCGAGGAGGACGTGACGGGCACCTCCGCGGCGCTCGCCTGATCGCCGGCGCGAATCGTTGGCAAGACAGGCCTACCTAAAGCCAGTCCTCGCCGTTTGCGACGCGGGCCGCGACGAAGGCGCCGTGGGCATCGCGAGTCGCGCGGCTATTGCGCTCGATGCGCTCGTCAACCTCCTGCGGGTAGGCCGAATAGTAAGAGGTCGCAGCTTGCACGAGGCCGAGCGAAAGCTCCAGATATGAGGCTGTCTCGGCGAGGTCGCCGTCGTTGTCGCGTGCAACGGCGACCACCTCCCACACGTCTGGACCGCCGATGAGCCGCGCTCGCCGACCCGAGGGGCCGTCTGCGAAGCGGATCAGCGGATGATCGTCCATGCGCACAAGATACGCTCACGACCCGAGCAGCTCGATGACGATCCGTTCGGCGCCGCGACGGTCGAGCTGCATGTCAAGGCGCAGGAGCTTCCACACGAGTAGGTCCGTCGCGACTACGATCGCGGCCAGACGCCGCTCGCGTGCGCGGCCGCGCAGGCCGTGTAGCAGCGGCTGGAAGGTTCGTGCCGCCCAGGCGCGGTGGTAGGCGCGGCCGGCGTCGGTGATGCGGCGCACAGCGGGAATCTGCTCCTCCTCGGAGAGCATCCGCAGGACGATCTCGCCGTTGGCCTCGTAGCGCTCAAAGAGGATCTCGATCGCCTTCTTCACCTCGCCCACCGGCGCTTCGTCGCGGCGTGTGATCTCCTCGCGCCCCCAGCGCTGTGCCACGGCGGTGAACAGTTGCTCCTTGGAGCCGAAGTGGGTGTGCAGCGTCTGCACGCTGACCTGCGCATCAGCAGCGATCTCGCTCAGCCGGACCTGCTCGTAAGGACAGTTCGCGAACTGCTCCCATGCGGCGCCGAGCAGGCGCTCCCGAGTCGCGGCGGCCTCGCTGGCTCGCGCGGTCATCCGGTAGCGACGCTTCTGTGGCGAGGGCTCCGACACTTTCATTTGATACAGAGTAAAGTCAATTTGAGGTGCGCGTCTTCCAGACACTCATAGCGTTTAGCGGCAACGCCTCGCCGCAGCTCGCCGTCACGCATCGGCTGCTCGAACGCGGTCACGAGGTGCGGGTGCTCGCACATCGCGCAGCACGAGAGCGGATCGAGGCTACAGGCGCGGAGTTCATTGAGTTCCGCCACTCGCACCCCGACTTCGACATCACGCACCGCGAGACCGACTCGCTGCGTGACTGGGAGGCTCGTACGCGGATGGGCGCAGGGATGCGCTCGCTCGAGAACTTCCTGTTCGCGTTCGTGGGCAACGTCGGCCGTGAGTGCACCGAGCGGCTGGATGAGCGACCCGCCGATGTGATGGTGTTCGACTGGATGCTCGCCGGCGCCTCGATCGCCGCCGAGCGCGCTGGCATACCGGCGGTCGAGCTCGTGCACTGCCCCTATCCCCTTCCCGTGCCCGGCGTGCCACCGATGTTCACCGGCTCAGGCCTGCAACCGCTCCCCGGCCCGCTCGGCTCTGCGCGCGATCGCCTGCTCAACCGCATCGTGCGCCGTGTGTACGACATGGGCCTACCGGCACTCAACAGGGCGCGCTCCGAACACGGCCTCGCGCCACTCGAGCATTGGGAAGATCAGCTGCTCGGCACGGAGGCGATCTGTATGCTGACCGCGCCCGAGCTCGACTTCTCAAGCCGCGGCGAGCTGCCCGCGAACGTGCACTACGTTGGCCCTGCCTTTGAGCCCTACGAGCACGAGTGGATCTCGCCGTGGCCCGACACGAACACCGATCCGCTCGTGGTTATCAGCTTCAGCACGAGCTATATGGACCAGTCGGCGCTCGTGCAGCGCGTGCTCGATGCGCTCGATGGCCTGCCCGTGCGGGCACTGCTGACGGCGGGACCGGCGCTCGAGCAAGGCGGCCTGCGCCTCCCCGCGAACACCCGTGCGGTGGACTTCGCGCCGCACCGAAGCGTGTTCCCGCACGCCGCGCTCGTGATCAGTCATGCCGGCTGGCAGACCGTGAACGCGGCGCTCGCTGACGGCGTGCCGCTGCTCTGCATCCCTGACGGCCGCGACCAGCCCGATAATGCAGCGCGCGTGGTGCTCGCAGGCGCCGGCGTTAGCGCTCATAAGCGGACCGCGCCGAGCAAGCTCCGCCGCGCGATCGTCGCGGCACTTGAGAATCCCGAGCTCAAGCACGGTGCGAGCGCGATCGCCACGGCGCTCGCGCGCAGCGACGGCGCGGTCGCGGTTGCCGATCGACTAGAGCTGCTCGTGCCTGCCTGAGCTCAGCCGCCGTGTCAGGCGGTGGCGTCGATGTTGAGGCGCACGTAGTCGACGACCACCGGCTCGCCGAGCGCCGCGAGCACGTCGTCGATGTAGCGCTCGCGCAGCTCCTCGGGGAGCTGCTGCGCGTGTGGGCCAAGCACGATCGTGGAGAGGAACGCGCGCGGCTCCGATGGCTCGCGCGGCGCGGGCTGAAGCCAGCACTCTGCGTGTGCGAAGCCGGCGCTGAGCAGGCGATCGCGCGTGATCTCCGAGCCGGCGTAGTTCCACGGTGGGCTCCAATCGCGGAAGTGCTCCGCGTAGGGGTCCCGCTCCAGCACCTCGTTAGCAGTCGCGCGCAGGATCGAGATGTTGCCCCTCCCGCCGCACTGCGCCACGAGCCGACCGCCGGGGCGCAGCAGCGAGCGCAGCCCGCCAAACAGACGCTCGTGATCTGCGATCCAATGAAAGGTCGCCGTGGAGAGGATCGCGTCAAACGGCTGCTCAGAGGCGAAGTCGAGCGCGAGCAGATCCATTACGCGCAGATCGGCGTCCGCTCCAAGACGCTGCCGTGCGGCGGCGATCATCGAGGCGGACTCATCGACGCCGACCACGTGGCCGCGCGGCAGGCGCGCGGTCAGCTCGGCGGTGATGCGCCCCGAGCCGCAGCCCGCGTCGAGCACGCGCTCATCGCCGCGCAGCTGTAGGCGTTCGAGCACCTCGCGCCCGAGCGCCTCCATCACGCCCGAGACGCGGTCGTAGTCCGCTCCATCCCACTCGCGCACAGCCATGACCTGAACGCTACGCCGATTCGGCGCGTGCGGCCAGCGCGAGCAGGAGCTTTGAGAGCTGCCCGCCTTGCCAGGCCAGCGGCGAGCGCGGCGGCGGCCCTGCATCCTCGACGACGAGCTCTGCATCCGGGATCGCCCGCGCGTAGCGTTCGCTGACCGCGAGCGGATGCGTCGGATCGGCCTCGTCGCGGCTTGCGATCACGATGCTCGGCACCGTGATTGAGGCGAGCTGTGCCATCTCCTCGAAGGGCCGTGAACGCGGCACGACTTCAAGCGCGTGCGCGACGGCCTCCGGGTGCTCGTGCGCAGCGAGGCGCTGGCGCAGCACGGTTTCGACGGTCCCCCGCCACGCGTCCGGCAGCGCCTGCAGGTCGTAGGCGGCCACGAAGCCCTCAACACCACGCTCGCGCAACCCGGCGGCGAGCGCGTCCCACTGACCGAGCTCCTGCGGCGTACTCTGGCGGTCTGGCTCAAAGGCGGGCGTGATCAAGGCCAACGCGGCCACGCGTTCGGGGTGCTCGAGCGCAAAACGCAGCGCGGTCTGTGCACCCATCGATGCGCCTGCGAGCAGCGCTCGCTGCACGCCGGCTGCGTCGAGCACGGCAGCGAGGTCTGCTACGAGGTGCTCATAGCCGTAGGCACGCTCGCTCGCCGGCGCAGAGCGTCCGTGGCCGCGTGCGTCGTAGGCGATCACGCGCTGTCCGCCACGTTCGAGCGTGCGCGAGCCCATCACCACGTAACGGCGGGTTGCGCTGAGGCCGTGCAGCAGCACGACCGGTGCGCTCCCGGGCTCGCCCGCGCAACGTTGCTCGCCGCTGAGCGACACTCCCGCGGATTCGACGCTCAGCGGAGTGGCTTCGTTGCTGCTCACGGCCGAAGAACGCGTAGGCCGCGAACGGCTCAGGCGGGAACGGCGGCGAGCTCGCGGATCAGCTCGGCCGACTCGTCGGGGCGCTCCCAGAAGAACAGGTGGCCAACGCCGTCGAAGATCTCAAGGCGCGCGTGCGGGATCAGCGCGGCGATCATGCGGCCGTTTGAGACGGGCAGCATCTGGTCCTCGCTGCCGTGAATCACAAGCGTTGGCATCGTGAGCTCTGCGAGCCGCGCGCTCGTGTCGTGCGCGAGGATCGCCTGCGCCTGTGCCATCACGACCGCCACCGCCACGGCGCGCCGCTCGGCGATCGCGAGGAAGTCCGCGTAGGCGTCGGCCTCAGCGGCCTTCGCGGCGGAGACGTTGATCTCCCAGCCCGCTCGGATCGCGCGCTCGCGATCACCCGAGCTCATCGCCTCGAAGAGCCGCTGGATCACCTCGGGCGCGGCGTGCGCGCTCCCCTCGCCGCCGCAGTAGGTGCAGCCGAGCGTGAGCGTGCGCACGAGCTCGGGATGGGCGAGCGCGAGCTCCTGGGCGACCATGCCGCCCATCGAGATGCCGAGCACATGCGCGGACTCGAGCCCGAGCGCGCGGAGCAGTCCGGCGGCGTCCTCGGCGAGCTGCACGATCGAGATCGGGCCGTCGAGGTGTGAGCTCGCTCCGACGCCGCGGTGGTCGTAGGCGATCACCTCGAAGTCCTCGCGCAGCGCCGCGAGAAACGGCTCGCCCCAGTGCAAGGCGGTGCCGCTCATGCCCATGATCGCGAGCAGCGGTGGCCCGGACCCGCTGCGGTCGCAGTCGAGCTCGATCTCCCCCACGCGCACGATTGCCATGCGGTGGATGCTACTCGCTAGACGGGAAGCGCCAGCTGCGATTCGCCCGGCGGCGATTCGCCGTGCGGCGCCTCACGCGGCTCTCCAGCCGGCTCTCCGTCTGACTCAGCCCGCTCGCGCGAAAGCCCAGCGACGCGCACGCCGAGCAGACGCACGGGCCGCGGCGGGGCGTACTGCTCTAGCAGGCGCAGCGCGTGCGCGGTGATCAGCTCCGCGTCGCAGGTGGCGTGCGGCACGGTGTGGGCGCGGGTGACGGTGGTGAAGTCATCGAGGCGCACCTTGATAGCGATCGTGCGACCGCTGCGCGCGTTGGCGGTGAGGCTCGCGCTCAGCTCGCACGCCATCTTGGCGAGCGCGGCGCGCAGCTCGGCAGGATCGTGGAGGTCCTGATCGAATGTGCGCTCGCGCGACTCTGACACGACCTTGCGCGCGGCGCCCACCTCACCGTCGTGTTCGAAGCGCGCACGCCTGCGCAGCTCGCGTCCTAGGTTCGGCCCGAAGCGCTCGACGAGCAACTGCTCCTCTGCGGCGGCGACGGCGGCGAGCGTGCGCAGGCCGAGCTCGGCCAGGCGCGCCTCGGTCTTCGGGCCGATGCCCGGCACGAGCCCGGGCGCAGAGCCCGCGAAGCGCGAGCAGGCCTGCTCGCGCGTGAGGGCGAGAAAGCCGGCGGGCTTCTCAGCGTCGGAGGCGACCTTGGCGACGAGCTTGTTGGGGCCGATACCGACCGAGCAGGTGAGCTCTGTGGCGGCCTTGATCTCGGTGAGCAGCCGGCGCATCGCGGCGCGCGGCGAGAACAGACCCTCAAGGTCAAGGTAAGCCTCATCCAAGCCCACGATCTCGACGCTCTCGACGTGCGCACGCACGATCTCCATCATCGTTGCGGAGGCCGCTCGGTATGTGGGGAAGTCCGGCGGCAGAAAGATCGCCTGCGGGCACAGCCGCCGCGCGCGCGAAGCGGGCATCGCCGAGCCCACACCGAAGCGTCGCGCCTCATAGCTCGCGGTCGTGACAACCGCGCGTGGACCGCTGCCGGAGACGACGACGGGCAAGCCGCGCAGCTCGGGATGGCGGCGCAGCTCAATCGAGACGTAGAAGGCGTCTGCGTCGAGGTGGGCTACGCACGATGCCATCGACTCCAAGGTAGAGCGCGCGACGGACAAGGCCCAGGGGGGCATGAAGATCGCCTCCACCTCTGGCTGTTAGAGACAATCTGTGAGATCATTTAGCGCGAAAGCCCTGGAGTGACGGCCAAATGGGGGCCGTCAGAGAGATGGAAAGCTCGCTTGGCGGGCGCTCAAGGATGGGAGACAAAGGCAGATGCCGACTGGCCATGACGGGAGGATGCGAGCTGGGCGCTGCGAGCGCGCCCGCGTCGCTGCGCGCCGCCGCGCGCATCGCGGGCGCAGGCTGGCGCTGCTGAGCGTGCTGCTGTCCTGCACCTTGCTGATCGGTGCGACGGTTCAGGCCAGCGCCTCAGATGGTCTCTCGCCCGCAGAACGCCAGGCGATCGCGCTCAGCAAACAGACAGAACGCGAACAACGCGCGGCCGAAAAGCGCGCAGCGCGCGAAGCGGCGAAGGCGGCGTTGAAGGCCAGCCGCGAAGCAGCCGCGCTCAAGCACAGCGAAAGCTTCGAAGAAAAGCATCCGTTTGGCCTCGCGACGTTCTCCTGCAAACAGGTGACGTGGACGTTCAGGAGCTTCCCTGCGCTACCCGCTAACACGATCGCTCTACAGGTCACGGTCGAACATAGCCACAGCACGCAGCTGAACTCGACGTTCGTGTTCGACGGCCCTAGCGGGACGACGACCACGGCGCTCGACGCTCACGCGGGCCACTACCAGGTGGACGCGTGGGCGATCTGGAACACGAACGGCCTAAGAGGACACTTCGACATCCGCGGCAAGGTGACCTGTCCGCCGGAACCGGCGATGACGCTCGAAAAGCTCCAGCGCATCGGCGCCACGAACCCCTACGGGACAGCGCCCCTGAAAGGCGAAGCCGGCCAGACGGTGGAATACGAGATCGTGGTGAAGAACACGGGCAACATCCCGCTCACGCTCGGCGCGCTCTCTGACCCGCGCTGTGACGCGGGCACGATCTCCGCGACCCCGCCGAGCCCGCTCGCGCCGGGCGCATCGACGAGCTTTACGTGCACGCACCTGCTGAGCGCCGCCGATCAGACGGCAGGCAGCGTCACGAACACCGCTAGCGAGACGAGCACGCCGGTCGGCGGCGGTCAGCCGGTGAGCAAGGAAACGAACACGGTCGTGGTGGAAGTGGCGCCGCCGCCAGGCAAACCATCAGGCGAAGAACCGACCACACCGCCGGGTGGGTCAGGCACGCCGCCCGGTGGATCGGGCACGCCGCCCGCCTCCGGAGGCGTACTCGGCTTCACCTCCACGCCGGCGGGCTCCTCGGGCTCGAGCAGCACGACGAGCTCCAAGCCGAAATCTGGCGTGCTCGGCTTCAAATCGGCGTCGGTGCCCTCGCTTGACGGACCCAGTGGCTGCGTGCGGGCGAGCTTCCACGTGAGCATCCGCGCGGTAGGCGTGCGCAGCGTGAGCTTCTACCTGGATGGCCACAGGCTCGCCACGCTGCGTGCGAGGAACGCGCGCAAAGGCCGCCTGACGTTGAGCGTGGACCCCTCGCAGCTGCCGGTGGGCGCGCACCAGCTGATGGCGAAGATCACGATGGCGCCCGCGGCGGCGACGGCCAGGGCGACGCACGCGACGCGCAGGAGCACCGTGCTGCGCTGCCGCTCGGCGGTGCTCTCGCCGCGCTTCACCGGCTGAGATGCGCCTGCGCGGCCGCGCTCGCCAGCAAGGCGCTCGCTGGCGCCTGGGCGCGGCCGTGCCTCTCGCGCTCACGGCGCTTAACGCGACGCTCCTCTCCCCCGCCGCCGCGTCAGCGCGCCCGGCGCCGAAGGTCGCCTACAAGCGCGTCTCGGACCTACACACGCTGACGCACTGGGCCTACACGGCGAGCGAGGCGGTGGTGCGCGCTGCGCCCTCGCCACATGCAGCGACGATCGGGCAGCTGCGCTTCTTCACGATCGACGAACAGGCGGAGCTCTACATCGTGCTCGCCTCGGCGCGGCTGCGCTCGGGCGCGAGCTGGCTGCGGGTCGAGCTGCCGGGTCGTCCCAACGGCCGCAGCGGCTGGGTGCCGCGCGCGGCGCTCGGTCCACTGAACAGCGTGCGCGGCTATTTGCGGATCGATCGCTCGAGCCTGCGCGCGACGCTGTATCGCGGTGGGCGCGCGATCTTCGAAGCGCCTGTGGGGGTGGGCAAGGCGAGCACGGTGACGCCCGCGGGGCGCTTCTACGTGCTGGAGAAGCTGCGCACGGTGAACGCGCCGATCTACGGCCCCTACGCGCTCGGCACGAGCGCCTACGCGCCGACGCTCAGCGAATGGCCGGGCGGTGGCGTGGTCGGCATCCACGGCACCGACGAACCGTCGTTGATCCCGGGACGTCCGTCACACGGCTGTATCCGGATGCGCAACGAAGACATCAGCCGGCTGTGGGCGAGCATCTCGCTCGGTACGCCGATTGAAATAAGTTGAGAGTGCTCCAGGCCCGCCACCCGCGCAAGCGCGTGCCCCGCTAGGCTTGACAGAGAGCAGCGATGGACCTCACGTTTAGCGATCAAGAGACGGCTTTCCGCGACGAGTTGCGCGCGTGGCTCGCTGCGAACCCGCCGGCAGCCGAGCCGGACGGCGACGGCGGCGAGGACGCGCACTATGGCTGGCGCAGGGACTGGCAGCGTCGTCTATATGACGCGGGCTGGGCGGCGCCGGCGTGGCCGACGGAGTACGGCGGGCGCGGCGCGTCGCTGACGGAGTCGGCGATCTACTTCGAAGAGCTCGGGCGCGCGCGTGTGCCGATGGCAGCGAACGTGCTGGGCCTGTTGCTGGGCG
Organism: uncultured Solirubrobacterales bacterium; assembly: GCA_963785435.1. Lineage (GTDB taxonomy): Bacteria > Actinomycetota > Thermoleophilia > Solirubrobacterales > Solirubrobacteraceae > Palsa-744. The sequence continues at coordinate 59,522 of CAWAVE010000001.1, read as the reverse complement.
GCCCGACGCTGATGGTGTGGGGCACGCCGGAGCAGAAGGAGCGCTACCTGCCGCCGATCCTCTCGGCGGAGGAGATCTGGTGCCAGGGCTTCTCCGAGCCGGACGCGGGATCGGATCTGGCGGCGCTGAAAACGCGCGCGGTCAGGGACGGCGATGAGTGGGTGGTGACGGGCCAGAAGGTGTGGACGAGCGGCGCGCAGTACGCGAAGTGGTGCATGCTCGTGGCGCGCACGGATGGCGAAGCGGCAAAGCACAAGGGCTTGACGTACTTCCTGATGGACATGGAGCAGGAGGCGGTGCAGGTGCGTCCGCTGCGCCAGATCACGGGCGAGGCGGAGTTCAACGAGCTGTTCATCGAGGAGGCGCGGATCCCCGACGCGAACGTGGTGGGCGGCGAGGGCAACGGCTGGAAGGTGGCGCTTACGACGCTGATGAACGAGCGCGCAGGTCTCGGCTTCGCGCTGCAGATTCGCCTGCGCCAGCTGCTCGATGACCTGATCGCGAAGGCGGCGGAGCGCGAGCTGCTCGAGACTTATGGCGACGCGCTCGCGGAGCTGCACATGCGCTGTGAGTCGATCCGCCTGCTCGCCTGGAAGGGCCTGACCGACGTGGAGCGCTATGGCCAGCCGGGGCCGGAGGGTTCGCTCGTGAAGTGGCTGTGGTCGGACACGAACCAGCGCCTGACGCAGCTGGCGGTGGACATCGTTGGTCCGGAGGCGTTGACGGCGGGTGAGAGCTGGAGCTATGAGCTGCTGCGCGCACGCGGCAACACGATCGAGGGTGGCACGACGGAGGTGCTCAAGAACATCATCGCGGAGCGTGTGCTGGGGCTGCCGCGTTTGAAGGCGGCGGTGTAGGACGATGGACTTCGGCTTCACAGACGACCAGCGCGACATCCAGCGCACGGCGCGCGACCTGCTGGGTGAGCGCGCGAAGCCCGAGCGCGTACGCGAGCACGCGGAGGCCGGCCGCATGGACACAGAGCTCTGGCGCGAGCTGTGCGAGCTCGGCTGGCCGGGGATCGCGATCTCTGAGGAATACGGCGGGCAGGGCCTCGGCCCGATCGAGCTTTCGATCCTGTGCGAGGAGCTCGGGCGCTCGCTGGCGCCTGTGCCGTTCCTGCCAACGGTGATGGCGGCAACGCTGATCGAGCACGGTGGCTCGCCCGAGCAGCGCGAACGCTGGCTACCAGGACTGGCCTCAGGTGAGACGATCGGCGCACTCGGCAACGCCGTCGAGGGCACAGCGGAGTTCGTGGTCGGCGCAGCTGAGGCGCAGGTGCTGGTGCTGATCGAAGACGACGGCTCAGCGCAGGTGTTGAGCGCCGAGGACGCGGAGGTCAGCGTGCTGCGCTCGATCGATCCAACTCGCTCGGCGGCTCGCGTGAGCGCGGGCGATGCGGGCGAGGCGCTGCCGGATGGCTGCGTGGGCCTTGGCCGTGCGCTTGTGGCGGTGAGCTCAGAGCTCGTGGGTGTGTGCGACCGGGCGCTTGAGATGACGGTTGCTTACGTGAAGGAGCGCAAGCAGTTCGGCGTGCCGGTGGGCGCCTATCAGGCGGTGTCGCATCGCTGCGCGCAAATGCTGCTCGAAACGGAGAAGGCGCGCTCGACGGCGGCGTTTGCGGCGTGGACGGCGGACGCTAACCCCGAGGGCCTTGCGGAGGCGGCGGCGATGGCGAAGGCCTCAGCATCAGATGCGGCGCGCGAGGTGACCTCCAGCGCGATCCAGGCGCACGGCGGCATCGGCTTCACGTGGGAGGCGGATGTGCACTGGCTGTTCAAGCGCGCACAGATCGACGCGGTGCTGCTCGGTGGCGCGGGACGCCACCGCGCGCGGATCGCGTCAATCCTCGCCGAGCGCGTCTCCGCCTCCGCCCCCGCCTGAGCAGCTCCCGCCGCACTAGTCTGGCTTCCTGGCAGTGTGTTGGGACCGGGGGCTAGTTGCGGTCGGAAGGGCCGGTCGATCGGCCATCGCTGGCAGGAAGGTTCTTGCCGTTGGTGTTGTCCGGTTGGTCGGGTTAGGTCCCGGGCTGGCGACGGACTGACTCGTAGTCTGTCTGTCAGCCATTGCTGTGGCCTGACCGAACGTCCGTTGTGTCGTCCGCCACCACCCGGGACTTTTGGCGTGACCTAATAGGGCGTGGCAACTGCCCCAGGAATGCCTGTCCGCCCGCCACTCCACTAAAGCCAGCGATCGAATGGACGTACTGGATGATTGTGATCGGAGCTGATGTCCACAAGAGCACACACGCCCTTCGCGGCCGTCGACGCGAACACCGGGCAACGCCTCACCGCGAAGTGCTCGTTAACGAGCGCACACCGCTGATCAACCGGCTACGGATCAACCTCGTGATCCTCGACCCCGAGCTGGAGGCGACGATCCCCGCTCGCAAGCTCGACTACCCAGGCCAGCTGCAACGCGTGACCAGTTGCCTGAGAGCGATGCACCGCTGGAGCCCAGCGCTTCAAGAGCGACGCGCACTTCGCGAGACTCGCCGGCGTCGCACCGATCCCCGTCTCATCCGGCCGCACCGATCGCCACCGCCTGGATCGTGGCGGCAATCGCCAGCTCAACCATGTGCAGCACGTCATCGCTATCACCCGCGGGCGCCTGGACCCGGGACACGCGTCTACCTGCAGCGCAAGGAAGCCGAGCGCAAGACCGCATCGAGGCGATGCGCTGCTTCAAGCGCCACCTCGCACGCCACTACCACCGGCTGCCTCTCCGGCCACCAGGATCGGCCGGTCCTCGTCCGGCAGCCATCGGACCCGCACCCATTCCAATGCGCTGCTTGACATAGCCAGCGCAGGGCGCAAGTGTGCGCGTCAGTGGAGTTCCGAACATCAGGCAAACTACGTCCACTTGGAGGAGCCGCGCCGATCTGGTCTCGACTCGTCGTCGTGCAACCAAACCGTGCAGCGATCATCGGTGTCGCACTGGGTGTTCTGGGCGTTTCGGGTTGCGGGTCCGTTGGTGCCGACGGCGCGGCGAGAGCCGCAGGGCCTCAGCCCACGTCATCCTGCACGTCGTCATTGACACTATTCGGACCCCGACCGGCTTCCCCCGCAGAACTCGCGACACCCCTGGCGGCGACGATCCTCTCCAGCTTCGCCCTCTTGCGTACATCTGCCGAGCCGAGCGAGAGCGCGATCCGCGCGGGAGTGGCAGCCAGGCTCGCGAAGGAATACGAACTCTCAAGCTACTACCCCGCCTATGTCCGTCAGCTGGCAAAGCGCCCTGATGGACGACGCTATTTCGTGGTCCCCGCATTCGCACGGCCAAAAGCCGTGCCCGCGCCCCGGTGTCTGCCAGCCAGCCAGCGAGCCGATCGCCCGAAACTCGTCGAACAGCAACGGCGGCGAACCGTGGAGACCATTTACTGCCTCGTCGAAGTGCGCAGCGGGCCGTCGCCCGCCATTGGCTGCGAACCCTTCGCCGCCATCGACGAGAGCATCCGCGTGTTCGACGCCAGCGACTTCATCCGCAAACCGATCGTCGAACTCGCGCCCGACGGCGTTAGCTCGGTGCGGATCGCCTATCGAGGCCGCGCCCCGATCGTCGTGCCCATCAGGGAAAACGCGTTCTGGTTCACGCCGCCTGCGCCACTGCCTTCCAGCGTCGACTCCGAGCTGAAACGACTGCTGCACAAACTGCTCGCCGGGCACCTCACAAACACCCAGCAGCGCACCCTCACGACGCGGTGGAACATGCTCTTGCGCAAGACTGATCCGACAAAGATCGAATGGCTCAACAGTGCCGACGGGTTGATCCGCACGATCAAGGCGCCCACCCCCGCCAGCTATGACGCGACATCCGTCGGCGACGTCCGAGCGCCTATCGAAGGATGACCAGCTCGAACTGGAGGCGGATCCGCCTCAACTCCCCGCGTGAAACCCCGCAAACTGCGGATCAAGCTTGTCATAGGAGCAACGGGCTGATCGGCAAACAAGCAAAGGAGACGGCGTGAGCCATCCCAATATCTTTGAGGGTGATTTTCAGATCGATCGCGAGGAGATGGGCGTCCGTGGACGCATGGTCGCGCACGCGGCCGGGGCGCGCGAGCTCGGTGGCACGGTCTATGAGCTCGCGCCGGGGGCGAGCGGCTTCAACCTGCACGCGCACTATGGCAACGAGGAGCTGTTCGTGGTGCTGCGCGGCACGCCGACGCTGCGGCGTGAGGAGGGCGAGGAGCAGCTGAGTACGGGCGATGTGGTGGCGTGCGTGCGGGGGCGCGAGGGGATGCACTCGATCGCAAACCGCTCGCATGAGCCAGCGCTGGTGCTGGCGGTTTCGACATCCAACACGCCGGACGTGGTGATCTACCCCGAGAACGAGACGGTCGGCGTGGCAACGCGCCACCCGTTCGTGGCGCTGGGCGAGGATGAGGATGAGGGGGTGGTGGGCCTGTTCCGCAGCGATGACAACCTGCGCGGAAAGGGAAGCTGAGAGCATGTCCCGCTACGCGGCTTTTCTGCGCGGCATGAACGTGGGCGGGCACCGCCTCACGAACGAGCTGCTGCGCAGCCACTTCGAGGATCTCGGCTTCGAGGAGGTGGCGACGTTTCGCGCTAGCGGCAACGTGGTGTTCGCGGGCAGGAAGCGGCGGCCGGCGGAGGTGCGCGAGGAGATCGAAGCGGGTCTGCTGCAGGCGCTCGGTTATGCGGTGCCGACGTTCATCCGCACAGCCGATGAACTGGGCAAGATCGCGGCGCAGGAACCGTTCTCAGCGCAGCTGCTCGAGTGCTCGGCGGGCAAGCTGCAGGTCGCGCTGCTGCAGCGGCGCAGCTCGGCGCAGGCGCAGAAGCAGATCCTGGCGCTCGCAGGCAAAGAGGACAAGCTCGCTTTCGGAGCATCGGAGCTCTACTGGCTGCCGAGTGGCGGCGTGCTCGAGTCAAAGCTCGACATGAAGGCGATCGAGCGCGCGTTGGGCGCGATGACGATGCGCACGAAGGGCACGATCGAGCAGCTCGCGGCAAAGTATTTCGTTGAGTGACGGCGCTCGGCGGCGCGGCGATGGGTAGGCTCAGCCTCGAGCTGGCGAGCTAGAAGGGGGCGTAGTGATAGAGCTGTTGCCGCGCGGAGGAAATCCGTTTGATGAGACAGGAGTGGTGCGCGACGAGGCGGGCATCGCGCACTACACAGGCCTCCCGGTGTCGCTCGTAGAGATGCTGAAAGCGAGCGTGGAGCGCGACCCCGCAGCGACGGCGCTAGTGGAGGTGCGCGGCGCTTCGCTCAGCTATGGCGAGCTGTGGGAGCGCGCTGCGCGTGTGGCGGGCGGCCTGCAGAAGCTCGGCGTGCGCCGCGGCGATCGCGTGGCGATCCGCCTGCCCAACGGGATCGAGTGGGTGCTGGCGTTCTTCGGGACGCAGCTGGCGGGTGCGGTGGTGGTGCCTGTGAACACGCGCTTCACGGAGGAGGAGGTGTTCTATGTCGTGGAGGACTCGGGCGCGAGCTTCACCTTCGAACCCGGCGAGGCGCTGCCGGAGGGCGAGCCGCTGGCGGTGGAGGACCTGCGCGCGGAGGAGTTGGCGGCGATCTTCTACACGAGCGGCACGACGGGCTTTCCGAAGGGCGCGATCACGACACACGCGAACTTCCTGACGAACAGCGAGAACGCGTTTCGCACGCTGTCGGTGGAGCGTTCAGAGGGCCCGAGTATCTCGACGCTCGTGTCGGTGCCGCTGTTTCACGTGACGGGCTGCAACAGCCAGCTGATCCCGGTGCTGCAGATGGGCGGACGCGTGGAGATCCTCTCGGCCCCGCTCGATCTGGCGGGCTTCTTGGAGGCGGTGGGCGTGAACGGCGTGAACAAGCTGGTGTCGGTGCCGGCGATCTATCACGCGCTGCTGCGCCACCCGGACTTCGCAAAGCTCGACGTGAGCGGCGTGCGTTGGATCTCCTACGGCGGCGCGCCGATCGCAGAGAGCCTCGTGGAGCAGATCATGCAGGCCTTTCCCGCGGCGCGCGTGGGCAACGGCTTCGGCCTCACGGAGACCTCATCGCTGACGTCGTTCTTGCCGCACGAGGAGGCGGCGGAGCACGCGGACTCGGTGGGCTTTGCGATGCCGGTGGTGGACCTGGCGCTCTACGAGCCCGACGCGGTGAGCGGTGTGGGCGAGCTGTTGGTGCGCGGGCCGAACGTGGTGCAGGGCTACTGGCAGAAGCCGGAGGCGACAGCGGAGACGTTCGTGGATGGCTGGCTGCACACGGGCGACTTGGCGCGCGTGGATGCGGATGGGCTGCTCTACATCGTGGATCGCAAGAAGGACATGATCAACCGCGGCGGCGAGAACATCTACTCGATCGAGGTCGAAAACGCGCTGGCAGGCGCACCGGGCGTGGGCGAAGCAGCGGTGGTGGCGGTGCCGGATGAGATGATGGGCGAGAAGGTGGGCGCGGTGATCATCCCCTCGCGCGACACAGCGTTCAACGTGGAGGCGGTGCTCGCGCACTGCCGCGCGCGCCTGGCGGATTTCAAGGTGCCGCAGTACATCGTGACGCGCGAGCAGGCGCTGCCGCGCAACCCGGGCGGCAAGCTATTGAAGCAGCAGCTGCGCGAGGAGACGCAATGGGGCAGGGCGCTTCGCTGAGACAAACCCGAGGAGAGAGTGGATGGCAAACATAGAGACGGTGCAGGGCGCGATCGCAGAGTCGCAGCTGGGCGTGACGCTGGTGCACGAGCACGTGCGCTTCCGCGACGAGGCGGTGGCGGCGGAGTGGCCGGGCCGCTACGACGAGCAGCTCGAGCTGGACGCGGCGCTCGTGGCGGTGAACGCTGCGAAGGAGCGCGGCGTGCGGAGCATCGTGGACCCGACGGCGATGTTCGGCGGGCGCGATGTGCGCTTCATGAAGCGCGTGGCGGACGCGACGGGCGTGCAGATCGTGGCGTGCACGGGCATCTACAGCTATGACTATCTCCCCCACTACTTCGAGAATCGCGACGTGGACGTGATGGCGGACCACTTCGTGGAGGACATCGAAGTGGGCGTGCAGGGCACGGAGATCAAGGCGGCGTTCTTGAAGTGCGCGGCGGACGCGGCGGGCGTGACGGAGCACGTGGAGAAGATCCACCGCGCGGTGGCGCGGGCGAGCGTGCAGACGGGCGCGTCGATCATGGCGCACTCGATGCCGGCGGTGGCGACGGGACCGCGCCAGGTGGAGATCTTCCTGGAGGAGGGCGTGGAGCCAGCGAAGATCCAGATCGCGCACTGCGGCGACAGCGAGGACGTGGGCTACATCGAGGGGCTGATCGAGCAGGGCGTGTACGTGGGCCTGGACCGCTATGGCCTTGAGATGTACCTACCGATGGACAAGCGCAACGCGACGGCGGCAGAGCTTCTGCGGCGCGGTCATGCGGAGCGGTTGATGATCTCCCAGGACTTCTGCGCGACGATCGACTGGTTCCCGCCGGAGGCGGCGGAGGTCTTCGAAACGGCGGGCGCGATCCGCAACTGGTCGATGACGCTGGTGTTCGACGAGGTTGTGCCGGCGTTGCGCGAGCTGGGCGTGCTGGATGACGAGAGCTTCAAGACGATTTTTATAGATAACCCGCGTCGCTGGTTGACGGCCTGAGGCGGGCTGTGAGGCTCCGCACGAGCTGTTAGCTAGGCGGGCGCGTAGAGCAGCTCAGGCCCCTCGGCGTCGAAGTCGCCGGCCTTGTTGACGGCTGGGTTGGCGGCGCGTGCTGAGAGGCGCGCGCTGGGCAGCGCTCCGCAGAGCGCGAGCGCGTCCTCGGCGCCGAGCGAGGGGTCGAGCCAGGCGCGCTGGGCGTCGGCGTCGGCGAGGATCACGGGCATGCGGTCGTGGACGGGCGCGGCGACGCGGTTGGTTTCCGAGGCGCAGGTGAGCAGCGTGACGCTCTCGATCCACTGGCCGTCGATCTTGGCGGGCGTCCAGAGCGCGGCGAAGGCGAAGGGCAGGCCTTCGTCGAGCTGGAAGTAGAAGGGCTGGCGCGGTGGGTCCCCAGCCCGTTTGGAGCGCTGCTCGGGCTTGAGCCACTCGAAGTAGCCGTCGGCGATCTGCAGCGCGCGCCGGGAGGCCTTTCCGATCAGGTTGCGGTAGGCGGGCTTTGAGTCGACGGTCTCCATGCGCGCGTTGATCATGCGCGCGCCACCCTTCAGGTCCTTGGACCAGTGCGGGATGAGACCCCAGCGCAAGAGGCGCGCTTCGGGCTCGCCCTTGGGCGCGACGATCGCGAGCACCTGCTCGGTGGGCGCGATGTTGTAGCGGCGGGTGCCCTCGCTGAAGGGGATCGGAATGCGGAAGCGGTCGTTGAGTTCTTCGGGTCCGGGGGTGTTGGTGTAGCGGCCGCACATCGCTAGGAGGATAGGCAGGCGGTGGGCGTCAGCCTTCTAGCTTCCATCTAGCTAGCTGTGGCGGCGAGCGCGAACGTGCACGAACATGTGTTCGTATGGGAAGGCCCTATCGACCTGTGCGCGAGCTCGAAGCACATCTGGCGCGCGGTGAGCTGGAGTTCGCGCTGGCGCTGGCGCGCGCGATCGCGGTGGAACGCGAGCGCCCGCTGGAGCTTGCGGTGACGGTGCGCTTTCTGCCGCTGATCGCGAGCGAGCGCCCGGATGACTATGACCTGTGGACGTTGCGCTGGCTGGAGCGCTGGTGCGGAGAGCTGGGGCGTAGCGCGAGCATCGACGACACGCTGGAGGTTGTGCAGGGCTTGGCGGAGATCCCCGTGGACCCTGAACGCGGCCTTGAGACGATCAGGGCGGTGGCGGCCCGCCACGGCGCTCGGGTGCGCGGCTGATGATTAGGTGCGGCTGCGCGCGCAGGCTAGGGAACAAGGAAAGAGAAAGGAATATCGCCGGCGCCTTCGGCGACCAGGCTCGAGCCCACAACGCTATATCTGGCGGTATGTATCTCGATCTCGTTGGGCGAGCAGTCTGCGCCGCCCGCGATCCAACGCGCCGTCTCCAGCGCGCTGGATGCACCCTCAACGCTTGTGAGCACTACGGCGGTTGATGGATCGATGCCTTCGTCCAACGCAAAGCACCAGGTACCGCTCGGAGCTCCCTGACGTGCTGCTCCCAGCCTGACGTTGTGTGTGATGGCAAGCGGGGTGGTTGGTGTGCAATGGCATGTCGTGCCGGGTTCAACGAACGCGTAGGCGCGGGCACTGCCCGGAGAGCCCGCAGCGCCAGAGACTCCCTGTGGACCAGGTTCGCCTTGGCTTCCGGTTTCGCCCTTGGGGCCCTGTGGTCCCAGTGGGCCTTGTGCGCCGCTTTCCCCGGTTTGACCCTTAGCTCCTTCGGGGCCCGCTTGACCAGCAGGCCCTGGAATGCCTTGCGCGCCGCGCGGGCCTCTAGGGCCAACCTTCATTTGCGATGCGCCGTGACTTCTTGCGTGAACGGCGTAGTAATGCACGTGAGCGCCTAGATGGGCGCGAGGCGAAGAGTCTCTGGCGAGAACAAGTGAGGCTGCATAGTCGGTGCCGCCGACTATCGCGAACAGAGCGCCGACTGAGACAGCGATCGCGGACGATGCACGTACCTTTGCTGCATACGTGCGTCCCCTTGCTGCACACGCGATGAACCTTGCCAGCACCGGCGCAACATACCAACACCTGAGACGTATAACAATACGGATGACTGAAATTAATTCTAGTAGCTTGAACTCTCAACTTGCCAGCGCGATAGCCCCTAAAACCGGGGCCATTCGTGAAAAGCGTGGGCGATCAGCGCCAAGAGATAGAGACAACACACCGGCTGGAATGTAGTGGCCGGACCCCGTTCATGGGTCCACCTGTTGTGAGAGTCGGTGGGTGTTGTTGTGCTGCAGGTTAGGGGCGAGCGCTTCGCCGTGGTGGGCCCTCCAGGCGCGGGCGAACCTGGCGGGTGAGGTCATGCCGAGAGCTGAGTGTGGTCGGTGCTGGTTGTAGTCTTGGCGCCAGTCCTCGACCATGAGCTGCGCCTCGGCGAGACAGGTGAACATCTCGACGGCGAGCAGCTCGTCGCGGATGCGTGAGCCCAAGGACTCGACGTAGGCGTTCTGCCAGGGTGAGCCAGGCTCGATCGACGGCGAGTGCCTCGCGGGTGAACTCATCAACCACGTGCAATAGCTTCAGGATCCTGCCGCCGGCGGTCTGGTCGAACTGGAAGTCGATCGCCCACACATGGTCGGGCCGTTCAGCGGGCAGCCGCTTCGCGGGGACCGTCGAGACCCCAAGATGCTGACGCTTTCTGCGTCTAAGCGTCACTCTCAGGCCCTCCTCGCGCCACAGGCGCTGCACCCGCTTGCGGTTTACCGCCCAGCCTTCCTGACGCAGCGTGGCGTGCACTCTGCGATAGCCCCACCTGGGCCGCTGCCTTGAGATCTCCCGCAGCCGGCCACGCAACGCCGCATCATCCTTGGCGATGCACGGCTCGCGGCGCTGCGTCGAGCGGTGCTGTCCCACATACCTGCAAGCCCGCCGCTCCGAGATGCCCGCCTGCACCCGCTGAGACGAACTAGTAGTGCGGAACGTGCTCTATCTGTTCACCGTGCGGTGCAGGTGGTTGGGCACGTCGTCTGAGTTCTGACCCAAAGCCGCTTGCCGGCGATGGTCGCCGGGGTCGCAGATCACGTGTGGAGACTGAAAGAGATCGCGGCGTAGCTCGACCAGCAGGCCGCTCTCGGCTGATCTGCAAATCTGCGTCGGACAGCACTCCTCAATCAATGTTGTCGCGCTGGATTGTGTCCAACGGTCGGCCTTCCACTTCAACCTCGCGCCTTTTGTGGCCGCGACCACGACGGCAAGCACGATGAACCCGATCCCGCTAGACAAGCCAAGCGTAGGAATAGCGAGAGTGACACCAAACAGCGTGGCGAAGAATGCCGCCGCCATCAGCACATTCCACAAGGGATGGCTGAACATCCTGCCGATGAAGCCAAGGCCGAGCCAGAACGCCAGAGGCCAGAACCATTCATGTTCGCGCAGGCGGCGGAGAACCGACATCGAGGAGCCTACTGCCGGGGCTCTTGCGACTGAAATCGCATCATGTCTCTTGAGAGTGCGGGATGTGGGCACAAAAAGCAACCCCCGTGGAGACGCAGGCGGAGTGTTGGCTTGACGCTAGTCCTAACCGTAGATCTCGGAGAACGACTGGCCGACCGCTACGCATGAAGTCGGCGAGATACACGAGATGCCAGCGGACAGGGCACCTTCCCCTTTTTCGTCGTTCGGCGTCGACTGCAGCTGCCATTCTGATCCGGTCCATCGCTCGGCCAGCGTCACATAGTGGCCGGCGCTGTTGAGCGAGTCGCCGGTCGCAATGCAGCTCGTGCTCGATGTGCAGGCTACGCCACCGTTGAGATAGCTTGCTTTTGCTTCAGCTGGGTTGGGTGAGGTTTGTATGGCCCATTCCGTCCCATTCCATCGCTCGGCGAGCGTCACCCAGGTGCCTGCGCTGTTCTTGTAGTCCCCCACGATCGTGCAGGCATTGGCGGCCGTACATGAGATGCCGCGTATTTCGGTCGCGCTGGAGCCACTCGGGTTGGGAGTCGTCTGGACTTTCCATTCGCTGCCATTCCAAGACTCAGCGAATGGGAGGTGCGTGCCGGAGCTGTTTTCGTAGTAACCAGCCATCGCGCAGGCGGTCGCGGAGGTGCAGGAGACCCCCCACGGATTGCTTTCTCGGGCTCCTGACGGGTTGGGGGTGCTCTGCAGCGTCCATTCGCTCCCGTTCCAGCGCTCGGCAAAAAGCGACGCGGCTTTCGAGCTGTTTTCGTACTCGCCGACAGCGGTGCAGGCGCTTGCGGACGTACACGAGATGCCCCAGAGATAGCTGAGCACGGTGCCGCTCGGTTCTGGTGTGGAGAGTATTTTCCATTCGCTGCCGTTCCAGCTCATCGCAAGCGACAGATAGGCGCCAGCGGCGTTCTGGTAGTAGCCGACGGCCATGCAGGCCGTCGATGAGGAGCAAGCGAGATCACCCATCACGGTTCGTTTGGCGCCACTGGGGTTAGGAGAGGATTGGATTTTCCATTCGCTGCCGTTCCAGCGCTCGGCGAGACTTTGGAGCAGGCCGGGGCTTGCTTCGAGTTCGTAGTCGCCAATCGTCGTACAGGCGCTCGACGATGTGCAGGAAACGCCCCCTATGTACTTGTTGAGCGTACCTGTTGGGGTTGCCAATGAAGCGATTTTCCATGACGGAGTCGAGGTCGTGAACGTGTGGTCGCTACCGAGAGATGTTCCGAAGCTGTTCGAGGCGACGATGCGAAAGTGATAGAGGGTGCTCTGCTGCAGGCCGGTAATAGTCTTGCTCTCTGGGAGGTTGGCTATACCGGATCCAATGCTCACTTCGGCTGTTTTTGTTCCGTAGGAAGTCGTCGTACCGTATTCGAAGAAGTATTTCGTGCTCGCTCCTTCGGGACTTACGACGCCGTTCAGCGTTGCTTCGGCGGGACTGATCGCGCTCGCTTGATTGGTTTCGACATATGGCTTGATCATGGCGCGGTTCTCCGCAAGCGTCGCGGTCGCTTCGCTGGCGACGTCGATGCGCTGGCCCACAGCGGTGCAGCCGGAGGTGAGGCATGATGCGCCGAGCATGATTGCTTTGCGGTTGTGTGCAGGTTGTTCGAAGAGCGGTGTCGCTTCGATGGACCAACTCGTCCCGTTCCAGTTCTCGGCCAGCGGCGCTTCGATGTTTGCGTTGTTGACGCTGGCAAGATAGGAGCCGACTGCGGTGCACACGCTCGATGCGGTGCATGCGACGCCAGACAGTATTGGCGTGGTCCCGCCTGTGGGGTTTGGAGGCGTCGAGGTTTTCCATTCGGTGCCGTTCCAGGACTCCGCGAGCGTAACCTGGTTGTTGGAGGCGTCGCGGTAGGTCCCGACCGCGGCGCAGGAGGTCGCAGAAGGACACGCTACGCCGTGCAAGACGACGGCGCTGCCGCTGGGGCTGGGCGTTGTCTGGACCGCCCATTCGCCGGCGCTCCAACGCTCGACGAGTGCAGCACGGCCCGAGCTACTTTCGGCGTATCCAACGGCGGTGCAGGCTTCTGCCGCTGAGCAAGCGACCGCGTTGAGCACGCTCGCGATGGTTTCTTTGGGGTTCGGCGGGGTTTGCAGCGTCCATTCGGTACCGTTCCAGCGCTCGGCAACCACCCTATATCTGTGTTCGCTGTTTTCATAGAGGCCGATAGCGGTGCATGCAGTCGAGCTGGCGCAGGAGACTCCCCTAAGGTTTGTGGGACCGGCCGGAGCTGGTGGGGTCTGGGCCGACCAAGTCGTCCCGTTCCAGCGCTCGGCAAGCGGTAGAACTGCGGAGCTGGTTTCGTACTCGCCGACCGCGGTGCAGGCAGTCGCCGAGGAGCAGGAGACCGAAGCGAGCAGTGCGTATTTCCCGCCTGTCGGCAGCGGTACTGTCTGGGTGGACCATTCTGTGCCATTCCAACGCTCCGCGAGCGACTGGCGGCCGCCGGCTTCCTGCGAGTTGCCGACGGCGATGCAGGCTTCCGCGGCTGCACATGAGACGCCTTCTAGGACGGGCCCCGAGCCGGACGGGTTTGCGGTTGGCTGGATCGCCCATCGCGTCGTAACGACCACGTGATCTTCCCCGCTCGTGGTGCCGGTGCTGTTGGTGGCTGTGAGGCGGTAGTGATATGGCGTTTCAAGTGATAGGCCGCCGACGTTTTGCGATAGCGATTGATTGCTCACGCCCGAGCCAAACAGCGCGTCTGGCACGGGTAGGTTCGTGCCGTATGAGGTCGTGGCTCCATATTCGATGTGATAGCGCGATTCCGTCCCCTCCGCATTTGCGGAGCCGTTGAGCGTTGCTTCATGACGCGTCAAGTTCGAGGGACCTTCGGTAACGGTATAGACGTGTGGAGGGTTCGCGTCTGAGAGCGAGCAGGCGTTTTGGTGGTCGTCCCACAGACCTTGCACGAACGAGCCGTTCGGTAGTTCGTCATCGCCAGAAATACATATGTCGCCGATCTCGAAGCCTTGGCTGTCTTGCCACGTGGCGCCCGCACCTTCAGGTGCCGGATCGGTTGCGCTCTCTGCGTACTCGTGTGCAGCGACCATCGACGTCACGTTGTTGGCGTTTTCGTGTGGATCGTAGGCAATACAGCCTTTTTTGAACGGTTCTTCGCCGATATATGGCACCAGCGTGTAGCTGGATTCGCCTTCGGTGGTAACGCTGTGATAACCGCAGAAGCCAGTGTCGAAGCCCGTTGCATATGTGGTGCCCGGTGCGGGAATCACGACGAATTGGGCGTTTGCTTCCCGCGTCCAGCCCTTGGCTTTGATTGCTTTTGATACCTCTTCCTGTAGAGCTTTGTCGTTGACTGCCGTTGGTGCGATGACGCTAGTGTCGATGTAGGAGGAGACCGTGACGGTTGCCGATATGCGGCCTGTGGAGTCAAAGTACTGGGTGAGGATCCCTTGATAGGCGGAGCCTGAGAGGCCTTCATACATTTTGAGGAGCTGGGTCTTCAGTTCGCTACCGGGAGCTTTTTCCCAATTTTTGCCCCAGAAGATGACGTAGAGCTTTGGCGTGTGCTGAACGCCTTTGCCGCTTTTGTAGAGGAGCGGAGGTTCTGGGCAGTATTCGGGTCCGCACCGTGGCCCGAGTTCCGACATCGGCTGGGCGAGACCAGCGCCTGAGCCAATCGTGGCGGCGCTACGGTCTGCAAAGAAATGAGCGTGAGTTCCGACCGCCCAGGCAGGAAGCGAGATGCTCGCAGGCAGCCCGTGTTTCGGCTTAGCGACGGGCGGTTCGCTTTTGAGAGGCGTACCCGGGATGACGAGCCCTTCTCCTGGAGGAGTGGCGGCGAGTGCACCGGTTGATGAAGACATAAGCGCTACTGTCAGCACACACATTATCCAGCGCAAAGCTGCGCTCATATCGCTGCCCCCAGTCGAAGGATGACGCGAAGGTCACTGGCCAGACTAAAAGTTCATATGGTCAATAAATTCGACCTTATAAGATTAGCCCCGGGGCTGGCAAGTGCCGTCTCTCTCTGATGTGCGCTGCTCGGCTCAGAAATGAGCAGCAGGCGCATTTCGCGCCTTGTAGAGGTGCGCGATCTGTGTCAGACCTCGCTGACGGCGCTCAACGGTGAAGCTTGACAGGCAGCGTCTTGAGCTGATTGATGAACGGCGATTCGACGTAGACGGGCTTGCCGGCGAGTTGGATGTGGGGATAGCGCTCGAGGGTCTCCTCGAGCATGATCTTCAACTCCAGCCGCGCAAGCGCGCTACCAAGACAGAAATGTCGTCCCCCCGCACCAAACGCCTGATGATCTTCCTCACGCGTGATATCAAAACGCTCGGGATCCTTGAAACGCGTCTCATCCCTGTTCGATGAGACGTACCACATCACGACCTTCTCACCCTCCCTGATCTTCTGACCATGCAACTCCGTATCACACGTAGCCGTACGACGGAAATGCGCAAAGGCAGGGAACATCCGCAAAGACTCCTCCACAGCACCCGGGATCAACAAAGGATCATCGAGCAGCATCCGTTTCTGTACAGGGTCTTCCATCAACGCACGCATGCCGCTGCAATAGGTCGCCTTCGTACTGTCGTTACCCGCAGCCATCAACAAGAAGAAACCCATCACGATCTCATGTTCCTCAAGCTTCGAACCATCAACCTCCGCATGCACCAACACACTCGTCAGATCATCCGTAGGGTTGGCTAGCCGCTCAGCGATCAGCACGCGACAACGCTCGAAGATCTCGGGCACGTCTTTCTCGACCGCGCCGTCGAAGCCGTTGGGGTTCAAGTCGGGGTCGCCCGCGCCGAGCGTCGAGGTCATCAGTTTTGCCCAGATCGCGTCGTCCTCCTCGGGGATGCCCATGAAGCTGCCGATCACACGCGCGACGACGGGCTGCGCGACGTCGTTGACGAGATCGCATTCCTCACGACCCTCGAGGCGATCGAGGACCCGGATCGTGATCGCGCGGATCGCGTCCTCGTGCGCGGCGATGCGCTTGGGGGTGAAGCCAGCCTGGAATAGCGCCTTGACGCGGTCGTGCTTGGGCGGGTCCATGCCGATGAACATGGCGCGCGTGAGCTCGAGCGGCAGGACGGTGGAGACGGCGGTGATGCCACCGAGTTCTGAGGAGTAGGTACGGAAGTCGCGGCTGACGGCGTGGATGTCCTCGGCGGTCGTCACCGACCAATAGCCGGGCTCCCCAGGAAAGTCTCTGATCTCTGAGGTCCAGTGCACGGGCACTTGCCGCGCAGCTCTTTGAAGAGCTCGTGTGGCGGCCCCTCCAGCCAGAGATCGCGCTCACCGACGAGGACGTTCTCGAGATCGCTGCCAAGCGCCGCCATCTGGACCTCCGTGCTCGATGTCACAGGATGCGACCGATGATACTGGCTGGCTGGCCAGGGCGACTCCAGGCAGGGTTGCTAGCTGCGGTTGCGGACTTCGAGCTTATCGACGACGAGCCGCCCGACGGTCAGCTCGCCGACGTCGAGCGATCCGATCGAGGCTCGCTTGATCGCGAGACGGCCGATGGCGAGCGCCCCCATGGCGGCAGCACCCAACGCAAGTGCGCCGCCTGCACAGGCGCCGATAGCGAGCGCGCCGAGTGAGCCGGCGCCGTGCAGGCTCCTCAGCTTGAAGTGCTGGTGCGAGCCGCTTAGGCCGCGGCATGCGATTTGGCGAGGGCGTGGCCGGCGAAGCGCAGCATGCTCGCTAGGTGGGCCTGGAGTGTTTCCACGCTGTGGTCGCCGGGGTAGACGACGCCGGTGGCGTGCGCGCCGGCAGCGCGCAGGGCGGCGGCGAAGGGAGCGTTCTCGGCGGGGTCGGCGATTTTGTCGGATCACCGCCGTAGAGGAAGGCGTGCAGGCCGAGTCTGGCGATGATCGGGCGGTCGGCGCGCAGCTCATCGCCGAGGCCGTTGAAGAAGCCGAGCCAGCTCTCGACGACGGCGAAGCGGAAGGGATTGCCGAGCGCGACGTTCATGGCGCCGTAGCCGCCCATCGAGTCGCCGGCGATGGCGCGCGCGCTGCGTGCGGGGATGGTGGGCAGCATGCGGTCGATCAGCTCCTGGACTTCGAGCACGTAGCTCTCGTAGTGCATCGGGCCGATGTTGCGCCAGTTGTTCGCGCCGGGGCCACCCTGGATCATGACGGCGATCAGCGGCGGGATGGTGTGGCTGCGATCAGCTGGTCGAGCTCTTCCTGCAGGCCGATCTGCAGGAAGGCGGTGGCGGGCTGGCTGTTGCCGTGCAGCAGATAGAGGACTGGGTAGTGGCGGGTGGTGCTGGCATAGCCGGGTGGCAGGTAGACGAAGAAGGAGCCGCTCCGGCGCAGCGCGGCGGAGTGGTAGGAGGCGGTGTCGATGGCGCTGCCGCTGGCGTCGGCGCTGTAGGGCGTAGGGCACGAGCGTGGGCAGCGGCGCGGGCGCGGGCGTGCGCGCGCTGATGGCGGGCTGTGCGATCTCGCTGCGGCTTGGCGATGCCGAGCAGTTGCTCGATGTTCAGCCGACCCTGCGCGGCGAGCGCGACGCAGACGGCGGCGAGCGCGCTGAGCAGCGCGGCGATGATCAGCGAGCGCGTACGTCCCGGCAGCGGGCGCGGGCGGCGCGGCGACGGGCTCGCGACGTGGCGGGAAGGCGGGCACCCAGGGCGGCGGCAGCACCTCGGCTGCGGCGCCACCCTGGCCTGGCCAGCTCCAATCGCCCATGGTGTCCATCCACACCTGGGTGCGCGAGATCTTGGTTGCGGCTGGACATCCCAGGGGATTCAACGAACCGAGCGCGAGAAACCCAAGCCCTGCATGAAGCTGCCCAAGCCCCCAGGCGCTCATCCGGTGCTCCAAACTTGACCGGTGTCGCCGAAGCCGAGCGCGCGCTTGGTGGCTTCGGTGAGGTCGAATTCGCGGCCGGCGACGAAGGGCCCGCGGTCGATCACGGGGACGCGCACGCTGTGGCCCTGGTAGCGCAGCGTGACGAGCGTGCCGCAGGGCAGCGTCTTGTTGGCGACGCCGAGCGTGGAGCTCGTGAGCGAGCCGCCGCAGGCGAGTCCGCCGCCGCCGCCATACCAGGAGGCTCCGGCGAGGCGGTAGACGTTCAGGCGCCCGAGTGGGCGGTGGGCCGGGCGAGCGAAGCGGTCGCCGGCGAAGCGCAGGCGCACGCGCTCGCTGGCGAGGTGGCGCGCGATGTACTCGGAGGCGAAAGCGGCCGAGCGCGCCGGTGCGGGTGGAGGCGAGCGTCTGCCAGCCGTGGCGTCCAAGGCCCTGCAACAGAACGCTGCGGCCGGCGTGGCCGAAGCTGTGGCCTTCGCGGAGGGCGCCGGTGACGGTGGCGCGATGGTCCATCAGGACGTCGAGTTGTGAGCTGCGCAGGCGCAGCGTGGTATGCAGCGGTGAGGCGATGAAGCCTGGCGCGGCCGCGAGAATTCCGGGCGGAGCCAGTGTCTGCGCAGGCAGCGCAGGCGTAGCGGGGACAGGAACCAATTGAGACCTCCTTGCCTACGCCTACGGGGTTAGCTGTCGGGCTCACGGCCGGCAGCGCAGGCGCAATGGGCGCGTGCGAGCCGGGCGTTACGGCCGCAGCAGCGGCCGATTCGCCCCATCCGTGCCGCCATCCCGCGGCTCGGCAATGGGTCCCCCGTTCGCTCCCAACGACGGGAACGACTCGGCGAGTCGAACAATTGTTCGTACGCTAGAAGACCTTAGATGGGTTCTTGTGTGATCGTGCGCACACTGGTCAAACCTCTGTAGAAGCCTGAGTCAGCGATTGGCGAGTAGCGCTTTGAGTCTAAATCTGCGCTTCTACGAACTTCTGCGCGAACTGCAGCATCCCCAGGCTGATCCAGGGCTGCTGGTTGCTGCGCACTCGCAGCCCAACGTTTCCATCTGGTTGGATCACTTCCACGATCGTGACCACGTGACCGATCTGGTAGCCGTCGCCGAAGTCCGTTTCGATCGCGTCCATCTGGTCGGCGACTTCCTGCATCAGTCGTGTGCGCGGATCGCCCGGACCTTCGCGTTCACTCGCGTCGCCAGCTTCTGGGCCTGCCATGGTGTCTCCTCCAATCGAATCCTCTAGGTAGCGGCCATCATCTCATCCGACGCATCTTTCGAGCAGTCGTTGACTTCTGTAGGCCACAACAGCGACAATCGAGAGCGATGGCCAACCCGGACCGCTTGACGGCACTAGACTCGACGTTTCTGCATCTCGAGGATCACTCGACTGCGCACATGCACGTCGCGTCGGTGATGGTCTTCGATGGCGCGGCTCCCACGCTGGAAGAGCTGATCGACCACGTGCTCGGGCGCCTGCACCTCGTGCCGCGCTACCGCCAGCGCCTCGCCTACGTGCCGCTTGGCCAGGGACGTCCGGTGTGGACCGACGACCCGCACTTCAACCCCTACTACCACATACGTCACAGCGCGCTGCCGAAGCCCGCGGACGACGCGGCGCTCAAGCAGCTGGCAGGACGCCTGTTCTCCCAGCGCCTGGACCGCTCAAAGCCGCTGTGGGAGATCTGGCTCGTGCAAGCGATGTCTCGCAATCGCTTTGCGCTCGTGGCCAAGACACACCACGCGCTCGTCGACGGCATCTCAGGCGTGGACATCACGACCGTGCTGTTCGACACCGCGCGTGAACCCGTAGCGACGCCACCGCCTCCTGCGCCCTGGAGCGCACAGCCGCTGCCTGGCCCCGCAAAGCTGCTCGGCGAGGCGTTGCTCGAGCGCTCGACGGTCCCCGCCGAGATGCTGCGCGGTGGACGCGCGCTGCTGCGCCGCCCGCGGCGCGCGCTCGGGCAGCTCAAGGACGGTCTCGCCAACGTCGGCGCGACCACGCTTGCGGGCATCAACGCGCCGGCGCCTCCGAGCCCCTTCAACGTGGAGATCGGCCCGCACCGCCGCTACACCTTCCTCGACGCGGACCTCGCGAGCCTGAAGGCGATCAAGGACTCACTCGGCGGCACGCTCAACGACGCCGTCCTCACCTCGGTGGCGCTCGCGCTAGGGCGCTACCTGCGCAAACACGGCCACGACACCGAGGGGCTCGTGCTCAAGGCGATGGTGCCGGTGTCCGTGCGCACCAAATCTCAGCGCGGCGCGCTCGGCAACCAGGTCGCCGCGATGTGGGCGCCATTGCCCGTGGGCGTGGAGAACCCCGCCGACTGCCTGCGCACGATCGCAGCTGCGATGGAAGATCTGAAGAAGTCCGGTCAGGCGGTGGGCGCGCAGGTGCTCACCAACCTCGCCGGCTTCGCGCCACCCACGATCCTCAGCCAGGCCGCGCGCCTATCGGCACGCCAGCCGTTCTTCAACTTGGTCGTCACGAACGTACCCGGCCCGCAGTTCCCGCTATATCTGCTCGGCCGCCGCCTCGAGGTCCTCTATCCCGTCGTGCCGCTCGCGCAGCGTCAGGCGCTCGGGATCGCGGTGATGAGCTACGACGGTCACCTCGGCTTTGGCCTGCTCGGCGACTACGACGCGCTCGCCGATCTCGAGACGATCTCAGTGGACCTTAAGTGGGCGATCTCGGCGCTCTCGCGCGCCGCCGGCGTGGCTCCCCCGACCAAACGCTCCAAAGCCAAAGGCAAAACCAAAGCCAAAGCCATTCGCGCGCACTAACATCGTCGGCCCCAGCAGGAGCCTTACGACGATGCGCCTCGCCCTCTGTCAGATCAACACCACGGTCGGCGACATCGCCGGCAACACCGAGCGCGTGCGCGCGGGCGTCCGCGCCGCTCGTGAGGCCGGTGCGGAGCTGGTGCTCTTCCCCGAGCTCGCGCTCACGGGCTACCCGCCCGAGGACCTGCTGCTCAAGGAGCACTTCCTCGCCGACGCGCTCGCCGCGCTCGGTGAGCTGGCGGGCGAGGCGCAGGAGATCGTCGCGATCGTGGGCTTTCCCGAGCGCGCCGAGGATGTCTTCAACTCACTCGCCGTGCTCGCCGAGCAGCGCGTGCACGCGATCTACCGCAAGGTCTACCTGCCCAACTACGGCGTCTTTGACGAGCAGCGCTATTTTCAAGCGGGCGGCGCCGGCGCGGTGCTCGACATCGGCTCACAGCGCGTCGGGCTGACGATCTGTGAGGACATGTGGGAGCCCGGCCCGCCTGCCAGCGAGGAGGCGCTCGCGGGCGCCACGCTGATCCTCAACATCTCCGCCTCCCCATACCACGCCGGCAAGGGCGCGCAGCGCGAGCTGATGTTCGCGCAGCGCGCACGCGAGAACCTCGCCTGCGTGGCCTTCTGCGCGCTCGTGGGCGGCCAGGACGAGCTCGTCTTCGACGGGCACTCCTGCGTGATCGACCACACCGGCCGCACGCTCGCCCGCGCCGCGCAGTTCGAGGAGGAGCTTTTGCTCTGTGACGTCGACCTCGAGGCTGCAGCCGCCGCACGCCTGCGCGATACGGGACATCGGCCGCTCGCGCGCCGCGCACAGCGTGAAGCGCTAATCCTGCCACCCCTCGCCGGTGCTCCATCGCTCGCGAGCGCGAGCGCGGCCTTTCCCCTGCCCACGCCCGTGCTGCGCGAGCTGCTCGCGCCCGCCGAGGCGGAAATCTATGCGGCGCTCACGCTCGGCCTGCGCGACTACGTGCTCAAGAACGGCTTCGAGCACGTCGTGCTCGGCCTCTCCGGCGGCATCGACTCCGCGCTCGTGGCCTGCCTCGCCGTCGACGCGCTCGGCGCAGAGCGCGTGAGCACCACGATCATGCCTTCGCCCTACTCCTCGCCCGCAACGCAGAGCGACGCGCGCGAGCTGAGCGCCGCGCTCGGCGTGGATGTGCAGGAGCTACCGATCGAGGCCGCGATGGATGCCTACCGTGCGACGCTCGCCGAGATCTTTGCGGGCCGCGAGGAGGATCTCACGGAGGAGAACCTGCAGGCGCGCATTCGCGGCAACCTGCTGATGGCGCTCTCCAACAAGTTCGGCTGGCTGGTGCTCACCACGGGCAACAAGTCGGAGATGTCGGTGGGCTACACGACCCTCTACGGCGACCTCGCGGGTGGCTTCGCGGTCATCAAGGACGTGCCCAAGACGCTGGTCTATCGCCTTTGTGCGTGGCGCAACTCGGCTGCGGCGATCGGCGCGGCACGGATCACGGCGCACCCGATACCCGACTCGATCATCACGCGCGCTCCCTCCGCGGAGCTGCGCCATGACCAGCGCGATGAGGACTCGCTGCCGCCATATGAGCTGCTCGACCGCATCCTCGAGGGCTACGTCGAGCTCGACCGCAGTCGTGAGCAGCTGATCGCGCAGGGCATGCCCGCCGCGGCGGTCGACCGGGCGATCAGGCTCGTGGATCTCGCCGAGTACAAGCGCCGCCAGGCGCCGCCTGGGATCAAGATCTCCACACGCGCCTTCGGCCGCGACCGGCGCATGCCGATCACCAACCGCTACCGCGGCTAGCACGCCGGTTACTCTCCGCAAGGTGCGTCCCCTGCTGCTCTCGCTCGCCTGCATCTGTGCGCTTGCGCTCAGCGCCTGCGCGGACACCGTGCAGCAGCGCCCGCTCGCGCACAACATCCTCGAGGGGCTGCTCGTGGCGCCGTTCCCCGTCTACTGGCTCGGCGGCTCCTTCCGCGGCATGCCCGTGACCGAAGCCACGCACGACCCCGGCGGCGCCTACAGCGTGCTCTACGGCGATTGCCTGCAGGGCGGGCAGGGCACCTGCGTGGCGCCACTGCGCATCGTGAGCTCGCCTGACAACAGCTTCGTGCCGGGCGGCAACGCGAAAACACACACGCAGACGATCCGCGGCGTGAGCGCCACGGTCGCGGCCGGCGGGCGCACGATCCTGCTGGCGACCGGCAGGATCATCGTCGGCATCTACGCCACCGACGCCGCCGCCGCTGACGCCGCGGCGCGCGTGATCGTGCCGATCAACGCGGTCGCGACCGCCGCCGATCCACTGCCCGCGCGCCTACCCGACAGCGGCTTTGCCGCGCGGCCGTTGCCCTCGCAGGTACCTTCGCCGCTGCCTCCCGGCGCTTAGCGACAGGGCTGCCTTCCCTCCCAGTCGCCGCTGTGGCTATGACAGCGTGGGCGCGCTCGACCCGGGCGGCGTGGGGCGCACGGCGATCGTCATGCGCGTCACCGCGCAGGTGCGCTCTGCGTCGTCGCTGAAGCGCACATCCCACACCCAGGTAGTGCGTCCGCGGTGCACGCGCGTGGCGAGCGCATGCACGACGCCCTCGGTGACGGGTCGCAGAAAGCTCGTGTTGTTCGCGAGCCCCATCGCCATCTCGCCCTGCTCGAGCACGGCCAGCGCCGTCGCCAGCGAGGTGATCGACTCTGCGATCGAGGCGTAGACGCCACCGTGCACGAGGCCCGCGGGCTGCTTGAGCTCCTCGCGCACCTGCACGCGCGCACGCACTTCGCTGTCGGAGCAGGAGAGCAGCTCGAGGCCGTAGAGACGGTCGAAGCCGTGCATCGCTGCGTTGATCTGCTCCGCGCTGGCTGTGAGCATCCAGCGGCCACGATAGCCTACGCTCCTCCGCCCCAGCCCTCGCGGGCAACCCCGAGGAAGCGGAGTCCCAGACGATGAGCAGATTGGACGAGCTCCCTCCCGACCAGCGCGCGGCGCTCTCCCTGCTCTTGCGCCAGCGCAAGAGCTACGCCGAGCTCGCCAAGCTGCTCGGCATCGCCGAGCGCGCCGTGCACGACCGCGCGCATGCGGCGCTCGCGATGCTCGCGCCAGCACAAGCGCGGGTGCTGCCCGCCGAGCGTCGCGAGGATGTGGGCGACTATCTGCTCGCGCAGCAGCCCACCGTCGCGGCGCGGCTGCGCACGCGCACCTACCTCGAAGGCTCTGAGCCAGCGCGCGCCTGGGCGCGCGCGATCGCTCAACAGATCGCGCCGCTTGCGGGCACGCCCTTGCCGGAGATACCTCCCGCTGCGCCGGGCTCCTATGACCCTCAGCCTGTCTCTGCGCTAGCGGCTAGCGCGCCCACGGCGGCGGCCCCTTCGAGCACGCCGCTCTCGCCGCCGAGCTCACGCCTCGGCGGCGCGCTGCTGCTCGCCGCGATCGTCGTGGGCGTGATCGTGGCGGTCGTGCTGATCACAGGCAGCGGTGGCTCCCCGAAAAAACACGCCACCAAGACCACGAGCACGGCGAGCAAATCCGGGCCCACGGTCAGCGCTCAGCTACAGCTGCACTCGCCGAACGTCAACAGTCGCAGCGTCGGCGTTGTCGCGGTGCTCAGCGAAAAAGAAAAGCGCGCCTTCTACATCGAAGCGCAGCATCTGCCGGAAACGCGCAAGTTCTTCTACGCGATCTGGCTCTACAACTCCCCCACGAGCGCGCTCGCGCTCAGCCGTGCACCGGCGGTCGGCAAAGATCACAAGCTCGCGGGCGGCTCGGCGCTACCCACAAACGCGGCTCAGTTTCAGGAAATCATCGTGACGCGCGAGACCAATCCGCGGCCGACGCACCCAGGTCGCGTGGTGCTGCGCGGCGCCTTCAGCGTGGGGCACTGAGCGCGAGCAGCTTCCCCGGGTTCATGATCGCCGTGGGGTCGAGCTCCGCCTTGACCGCACGCAGCGCATCGAGGCTGCGCGCGCCTATCTCCTGCTCGAGCCACGGCAGGTGATCACGGCCGACCGCATGATGGTGTGTGATCGTGGCGCCCGCCGCGACGATTGCCGCCGAGGCCGCGTCCTTGACGTGCGCCCATTGCTCGATCGGGTGCTGCTCGTGCTGGGGGGCGATGAACGTGAAGTACAGCGAGGCGCCCGTCTCATAGACGTGGGAGATGTGGCACATCACCATCCCCGGCGTGCCAAAGCGCTCGAGCGCGGTCGCGATCGCGCCACGCACGCGCGCGTGGACGTCCAGCAGCCGCGACCAGGGCGCGGCGGTCTCGAGCGTCTCGACCATCACGCCGTGTGTGAGCAGCTCGTCACGCAGGTAGGGCGCGGCGAAGCGGCCCTTCAGCCAGGCCGCGCCCGGCGCGCGCCCGACGCGCACCGCGCCGCAGCCGCGCGCCAGCTCGAGCGCGCGCGTGCGCCGCGCGGACACGTCCTGCTCAGAGCCCTCAAAGCCAAAGATCGCAAGGCAGCCCTCGCGGACGCCGCGGGCGCGCAGGTAGGCGCTGCCGAGGCGCGCCTTCAGCCCGTCGCTACCCGCGAGCGCGAGCGACATGCGCGTCTCGGCCTCATCTGAGAGGCGCGCCACATCGGGCAGCACGTGCTCCTGGGCGAGCGCGCGCAGCGCCTGCGCGCCCGCCTGCAGGCTCGCAAAGAAAAGACCTTCATAGATGCGCTCGCGCGGCGCTGTCCGCACGCGCAGCGACAGCTCGCTGATCACGCCCAGGGTGCCCTCCGAGCCCACGAGCAGTTGGCGCAGGTCGGGCCCCGCCGCGCTCGCGGGCAGCGCCGGTAGCTCGATCTCACCAGCTGGCGCGGCGAGGCGCAGGCCGTCGATCATCTTCGCGATCGCGCCGTAGCCACTGGAGGCTTGTCCTGCCGAGCGCGTGGCCGCGCAGCCGCCGAGCGATACGTACTGGAAGGACTGCGGGAAGTGCCCGAGCGTGAGCCCAACGCCTGCGAGCTCGCGCTCGAGCGCGGGTGCGCGCATGCCGGCCTGCACGCGCACCGTGCGCGACTCGCGCTCGAGCGCGAGCAGCGCGCCCATGCGCGCCATGTCGAGCGCGATCACCGCGCCGTGCTCGCCGCGCAGCGGCGCCACGCCGCCGACGACGCTCGTGCCGCCGCCGAAGGGCACCACGGCGAGCGAGCGGCGTGCGCACAGCTCGAGCAGCGCGCGAAGCTGCTCGTGGCTGGCGGGATAGACGATCGCGTCAGGCGCGCCCTCCGGCTCGCCCGCGCGTAGGCGCACGAGATCGGGGTAGCCCTTGCCCGCGGCGTGCAGCACACGCTGCTCGTGTCCGCTTGTGAGCGCGTCGGCGCCGAGTAGCGCCGCGAGCTCGGCGAGCAGCGACTCCGAGAGGGCGCTCGCCGGGAGTTTCACCTGACCGAGCGCGACGGGCGGGCGCGGCTGCTCGGCGACACCCACGGTGTCGCGCAGGAACTCGAGCGCATGCGCGGGCAGCGCGCTCGGGTGTGCGGGATCGCCCCAGCCCCACCAGCGCATCGTCGCTGCGCCGCGGCCGTCAGGCATTGAGCCGCTCGAGCCCATCGAGTGCCTCCTCGAGCGTCGCGGCGGCGGCGCGACGCACCATGAAGCCGCCGAAGCGGGGAAAGATGCCCGTGAGCTTCTGGCGCAGCTCGAGCGTGACCTCCGTCATCAGCCCCGCCGCAGCGAGCTCCTCGCCCGTCGCGCGCAGGCTCACGACGGTCTCCGCCGAGCTGAGCACGCGCCCGAACGGTGTGCCCTCGACGAGCTGTGACCAGCTCAGCGTCTGTGCCGCCTCGTCGCGGCGGCCGAGCTCGAAGTCGGCGCGCACGATGCGCCCCTTGCGCGTGCGCATCACCTCGGTGAAGGCGCCCGCGACGACGTCCTCCACGCGCTCCACGCGCGGCCACCAGCGCGGCAAGTGATGAGGGTCGCTGACGATCGCCCAGAGCTCCTGCGCGGAGGCCGGGATCTGGCGGCTGCGGCGCGCGGTGGGCATCTGCGCTCAGCCTAGGACTCGTAGCTGAGCAGCGCGTGGACCTCGCGGCCGGACAGCCGCCCGCGGCCGCCGAGGAAGGCGAGCTCGACGAGGAAGCCGCAGCCCACGACCTCGCCGCCGAGCTGCTCCACGAGCTCGCATAGCGCCGCCGCGGTGCCGCCGGTGGCGAGCAGGTCGTCGTGCACGAGCACGCGCCCGCCGCTCGCGAACGCGTCGCTGTGCAGCTCGAGCTGGTCGCTTCCGTACTCGAGCAGATACTCGGCGCTGACCGTGTCGTAGGGGAGCTTGCCGGGCTTGCGCGCGAGCACGAAGCCCGCGCCGAGCTCGAGTGCGAGCGCGGGGCCGAGCAGGAAGCCGCGGGCCTCGGCCGCGACCACATACTCGACGTCCAGCGCGCGTGCGTGCTCGGCGAGCAGCCGCACCGCCTCGGCCAGCGCGGCGGCGTCGGCGAGCAGCGGCGTGATGTCCTTGAAATCGATCCCCGCGCGGGGGAAGTCCGGGATCTCGCGGATCAGCGAACGCAGATCGAGCGGCGCGGCGGCCATCGCGCTCAGCGCACGATCTTGCGCAGATCGCGAATCAAAAGCAGGTGCTTGAGGTGCGTGGCGACGGCGGCGAGGTTCTCGAGCGCTTCGACGGCCTCTTTGCGGCGCTCGGGGTTGCGCGAGCGCAGCGCGGGCGCGAGGATCTGCTGCAGCAGGTTGGCCTCGCGGTCGGCCGAGGAGCGAAATACGCGCAGGTTGCGCCCGCCCACGCCGTAGCGCGCGAGCTCGGCGACGGCGGCGATGATCTCGCGCTCGGTCTCATCGAAGTAGCGCACGCCGCCGCGCAGCTCGCCCTTGACGACGCCGTACTCTTCGAGCTCGCGCACGAGCTTGGCCTCGGCCTTGGTCTCCTCGAGGACATCCTCGAGTGAGTAGAGCGCGCCGGTGGCCTCACGCACGCTCACGCTCGCTCGCCACGGGCGCGCGCCGTCACGGGCCACGCGCCCCGGCACCGGCGCAGCGTCGCCTGAGCGCCCTGCGGCGAGCTCCTGGCGAATCACGCGCAGCGGCAGGAACTCGTCGCGCTGCATTCGCAGGATCGTGCGCAAGCGTGCTACATCGCCTTGGGTGTAGAGGCGGTAGCCGCCGGGTGTGCGTCGCGGCGTGAGCAGCTTCTGATCCTCGAGGTAGCGAATCTTGGAGATCGAGATGTCGGGGAACTCCTGCGCGAGAGACTTGCAGACGGCGCCGATCGTCAAGGACTTCTGACGCTTGCCCAGCTCGACGGGCGCGCCGGCCTCGCCCGCGAGATCGAGCAGGCCATCGTTGTCGGCGGGGGTGGCCTGGATCGCCATCAGCGCGCGTGGAAGGTGAGCTTGTACTTGCCGACCTGCACCTCATCGCCCTCCTCGAGGCGATGCGACTCGATCCTTGCGCGGTTTACGTAGGTGCCGTTCAGCGAGCCGCAGTCATCGAGATACCAGTCGCCGCCGCGGGCGATCAGCAGCGCGTGGTCGCGCGAGACGGTCACGTCGTCGAGGAACACCTCGGAGTCCGGGCGGCGGCCGATGCTCATGCGCTCGCCCTCCACGGAAAGCTCTCGCCCACGCGCCCGCCGCCTGCACGGATCACGAGCGCCGGCCCGTGCGCGGTGACGGCGCCCATCTCGACGGGAATCAGCTCGCCGGTCTCATCGATGCGATAGGTCGCCGTGACGGGATCGCTGCCGGAGACCTCCGCGCGTTCGAGCAGCGCGCCGCAGCGCTGGCAGTAGTTGGCGCCCTCGCCGTTGACGAAGCCGCACTCGGTGCAGTGCAGTGCCATGCGGCGAGGCTCCGCTAGAGCCCGGCCGTTTTGTGCGCGGGTCTCACTCCGCCGCGCCCTCGGGCTGGCGCTGGGCGAGGATGTCGGTGAGCTTCTGCACGTCCTCGCCGGTGATCATGATCTCGCCGTCGTCGTGCTTGTGGCGTAGGCGGTTGACGAGCTCGGCGCGCAGGATGTCGATCTTGCCGTGCAGGATGCGACGCCTATAGGAGATCTCGGTCTCCTCCTCGGTGAGCTGGCGGATCACGTCTTTCAGTTCGAGATCCGTCAGTGAGCCGAGATCCGGAAACGTCTCGTCCATGTGGCCTCTCCTCTCGCGGACTTGTGCCGGGCGATGCGGATGCCCGCGTGACCGGCCAGAGCGCCGCATTATAGCCCAAACTGTCAGGTTGAGCTTTAGGGCTGGGCGGCAGGGCTCGCGTGCAGCTGCTGGAAGCTCGAGCGCACGTAGAGCACGGTCGCACAGAGCGCCATCGCGAGGCCGATGTAGAGCAGCACCTCGCCAAAGCGTTCAAGGCCGGCCATCGCGAAGAAGAAGGAGCCCATCACGGGCGCCACGCCAAGGCGCCCAGGCCAGTTGATGCGCAGCTCAACGCCGCGACGCAGCGCGTAGCGCCCAAGGATCAGCATCGCAAGCTCACGCGCCGCGAGCACGGCCAGCGCCCAGCGCGGCAACAGCCGGAAGTCCCAGGTGACGATCACGCCGCAGATCACGAGCAGGCGGTCGGTGACGGGGTCCATCAGCGCGCCCAGGCGGCTGTACTGGCGCGTGACGCGCGCGGCGATACCGTCGGCATAGTCGCCCCAGCCGATCACCGCGAACAGCGTGGCGGCGAGCGCGCCCGTGCCGTCGCGGCTCGAGAGCGCGACGATCAGAAAGACGGGGATCAGCGCGAGTCGGAAGAAGCCGATCGCGTTGGGGACCGTCCACGGGCGCAGCGGCTCGCCGGCCTGCGTCTGCGGCGGCGGCGGGCCCGAGCGATCGAGGCCGAACAGCCGCTTGACGGTGAGGCGCGGGCTCGCCGTCGCGCGCTCTTCGTCCTCTAGGGGAGGCTCCGCCACAGCTCATCCACGGCTTGCAGGAGCTGCGACGCGTCGCCGCCGAGCGCCAGCGCGGGCGCCTGCTCGCGTCCGCGGCGGATCTGCGCCTCGATCTCACCGGACTCCAGCGAGCGTCGCCCGACGGTCAGCCGCAGCGGGCAGCCGAGCAGCTCCGCGTCGGCGAACTTCTCACCCGCGCCGAGGTCGCGGTCGTCGTAGAGCACCTCCACGCCGCCATCGCGCAGCGTCGTGTAGACGGTGTCGGCGGCTTCGCGCTCAGGCGTGTCGGGCTTGCCGAGCGTGACGAGATGCACCGCGAATGGCGCGAGCGCACGCGGCCAGGAGATGCCCTTCTCATCGGCGAACTGCTCGACGGCGGCGGCCACGATGCGCGCAGGGCCGATGCCGTAAGAGGCCATCCAGATCGCCAGCTCCGCACCGGTCTCGTCGAGATAGGTGGCGCCGAGCGGCTCGGAGTAGCGGGTGCCGAGCTTGAAGATGTTGCCGATCTCGATCGCGGGCTCGAGGCTGAGCGGCTGCCCGCCGCGTGCATAGCCCTCCCCCACCTTCTCCACGCCTGAGCTCGCGAGCGCCACCTCGACGTTGGCGGCGTAGCCATCGCCGAGCACGATCTCATCCTCGCCTGCGGCGCAGGGCGCCATGTACTCGTGGGCGCCTGTGCCGCCCATCATGCCGACGTCGCCCTCGACGCGGTAGTAGCGCAGGCCGGTGCGCTCCATGATGCGGTCATAGGCTCCGATGTGCAGCTTGTAGCGTTCCTCCATGCCGGCCTGGTCGCGGTCGAAGCTGTAGGAATCCTTCATCACGAACTCGCGCGTGCGCAGCACGCCTGCACGCGGGCGCGGCTCGTCGCGCTCCTTGACCTGGAAGTGGTAGACGATCTGCGGCAGATCGCGGTAGGAGCGCACGGTTTGCGCGATGTGAAAGGTGACGGCCTCCTCGTGCGTCATCGCGAGCACGAGCTCTGAGCCCTTGCGGTCGGTGAGCTTGAAGAGCTCATCGATCTCCAGACGTCCGGTCTTGCGCCACGGCTCAGCGGGCTGCAGCACGGGCATCAGCATCTCCTGGGCGCCGATCGCGTCCATTTCCTCGCGGATGATCGCCACGACGCGCTGGTGCACACGCCAACCCGCGGGCAACCACGTCCACATGCCCGCGCCCATCTGCCTGATCAGCCCGGCGCGCACCATCAGCTTGTGCGAGATCGCCTCCGCGTCAGCGGGTGCCTGCTTCTCGGTTGGCAGCAAGTATTCGGAGAGTCGCGTCATCGGCGTCGAGCGTATCTGCCTGCGATCACGGGCGTCAGCTTCGAGCACATCGGAGGCCTCGCGATCGCCCTATCGCTCGGATGTTGCCGCACTGTGAGATCGCGCATCCTGGATCGTCACGACGAACACACGCTCTTCGAGCTTGTCGTAGCGATACACCACGAGCAGCCAACGCCAGGGACCAAGGAGGAAACGCATCTGCTCCCACTCCCCTGACAGTTGCCTGCCGATGAGTGGAAACTCTCTGATCACCCGTAGTGACCTGCTCAGCCGCAAGCGAGTGTCGCTTGGAAGGCTGTGCGTGAGAATCAGGCGCTCGAGGTTTTCGACCGCAACCGGGGTCAGCTCGACGCGCGCCACGCGCCTACAGGTCCTCCAGCGGGATCGTTTCCCCTCGACGCGCCTGCTCAAGGCCCAGCTGTGCGCTCTCATAGGCTCCGGGAATGCAGTCCAGGAGCGCAGTGACATCACGGGCGTCGGGGTCTGCATCGTCGATCGCGGTGGCCAACAGCGAACGCGCCAATGTGCCCTCCTGCACGTGAGTGCGCTCTGCGAGTCGACTCAAGCGTGCGGCATGCTCATCGTCGAGTGTGACGTTGAGACGGCGGCTTCCATTGCTCATGCTAACCATCCTAGTACACATAAAGGCACGTTCTGTGTACTGATTTGCTGGGCAGTCCGCTACACAACCTCAATAGCGCCCTCTGATAGAACAGCGAGCATCTAGCGAACTTCGATTTAGACATGACAAGGAGCCTGCACATGGCCTACTCCGTACCACCGCTTCCCTACGCCTATGACGCGCTTGAGCCGCACATCGACAAGGCGACGATGGAAATCCACCACGACAAGCACCACCAGGCTTACGTGGACAAGGCCAACGCGGCGCTCGAGGGCACCGAGTGGGCCGATAAGCCCGTTGAGGAGGTCCTAAAGAACCTCGACAGCCTCGGCGAGAAGAAAGGCCCCGTCAAAAACAACGGCGGCGGCCACTACAACCACAGCCTCTTCTGGGAGAGCATGAGTCCTGACGGCGGTGGCGAGCCCAGCGGCGCGCTGGCCGACGCGATCGCCTCGGCCTTCGGCTCCTTCTCAGACTTCCAGGCCAAGCTCAAGGAAACCGGCGTCAACCAGTTCGGCTCGGGCTGGTCCTGGCTCGTGCACGATGGCTCGGGTCTCGCGGTCGTTGGCTCGGCCAACCAGGACAACCCGATCTCCGACGGCAAGACGCCGCTGCTCGGCGTGGACGTCTGGGAGCACGCCTACTACCTGAAGTACCAGAACAAGCGCCCCGACTACCTCGACGCATGGTGGAACGTCGTCGACTGGAGCAAGGTCGCAGAGCGCTTTAGCGCCGCCTCGTAGGCGATCCTCGTCGGTTCCCCCTCGTCAAAACGCGAGGGGGAGCCAAGTGCGACACCTATTGGAGTGGTGTTACACTTGATGGATGCCGACAACCCGCCCCCGCTACACGATCACGGACACTGGCTCCATCAGCGCCCTCCTAGACGATGCCCATCGTCGTTGGCCGGAGATAACTGATCGCAAGGAGCTGCTAGTGCGTTTGGCACAAGCAGGCCATGACTCGCTGCAGTTGGATCGAATAGAAGCCGAGGAGAACGATCGTCGAGAGCGACAGCTCGCAGCGCTCGCGAATCTGCAACGCACGGTTGATTGGGATGCAATCAGGGACGACCAGGCATGGAGCTAGGCGGGCTGCTGCTCGCGGACAAGTCGGCATTGGAACGAGCCACCCCGGAAACGCTCAGACTCGGGGAGATCTGCGTGTGCGCCGTCGTGCGTCTTGAGATGCTCTACAGCGCCCGGAGCCCTCACAACTACACAGAAATCGAGGACAGCCTCTCGGTATTTCGCGAGCTGAGCATGAACGCCGAGACGATCCTCACCGCTGTGACGGCACATCGGGAACTTGGCGAGAAAGGCCGCCACCGCATCCCCATCCCCGATCTCCTGATTGCGGCTTGCGCCCAGCAACACCAAGCCGCGGTGCTCCACATTGATCGCCACTACGACTTGCTCGCCGAAGTGCTGGCCTTCGAGCCGGTGCGACTCGTGAGCTGAGGCTGGTCCTCCGCCGGCGCCTCAGGTACGTGAGAAGCGCCGCCCGGCGACCGGCGAGACCGTCTCGTCCATCTCGACCCCGGCATCAGGCTCGACCGGGCCGTTGCCGACCAGCATCGATCGAGCACCGCGCCCGCCATCTCGTCGTTCTCGGCGGCGGCGGCTTCCAGCGCGGCGATCCGCTCGGGCGTCATCGCCGTCTCATCCTCGTTCTCGGCGAGCCACGCGCGTGCCTCCGCCGCGGCCGTCTCGTCGCGCTCCACTTTCTTGCCGGCCGCGTAGTAGCGGTCGATCTCCTTGAAGAGCTCATCGACGAGTTGCTCGGTGGGCACCTTCTTCAGCGGCTCGCCCTTGGAGTAGATCATGCCCATGTCCTTCGCGCCCGTGATGCCGAAGTCCGCGTGGCGCGCCTCGCCGATGCCGTTGACCGCACAGCCGAGCACGGAGACCTCGACGGGATCATCGTAGGCTTCCAGACGCTGCTCGACTTCTACGACCACGCGGTCCATGTCGAACTGCAGCCGCCCGCAGGTCGGGCAGGCGATCAGCACCGGGCCGCGCTCGCGCAGCTTCAGCGCCTTGAGGATCTCCCAGGCGACCTTCACCTCTTCCTCCGCGTGGAAGGTCGAGAGCGAGATGCGGATCGTGTCGCCGATGCCGTCCGCGAGTAGCGTGCCGAGGCCCACCGCGGACTTCAGCGAGCCCGACCACTTCGTGCCCGCCTCGGTCACGCCGAGATGCAGCGGATAGGGGATGCGCTCCGCGAGCAGGCGGTTGGAGGCGATCGTGTTCGGCACCGAGGTCGACTTCATCGAGACCTTGAAGTTCTCGAAGTCCAGGCGCTCCATCAGCTCGACCGTCTCGGTCGCGGCCGTCACGAGCGCCTCAACGGGGTTGTCGTACTCGAGCTGGCGCAGGTGCTTGGGCAGCGAGCCCGAGTTCACACCCACGCGCAGCGGCGTGCCGCGAAGCTTTGCCAGCGCGATCACCTCGGCGACCTTCTCCGGACCGCCGATGTTGCCGGGGTTCAGCCGCACGCAGTGCGCGCCCGCCTCGATCGCCTTCAACGCGAGCGTGTGGTTGAAGTGGATGTCCGCGATGATCGGGATCGGCGAGCGCTCCACGATCGTCTTCAGCGCCTCCGCATCCTGCTCGCGCGGCACCGCCACGCGCACGATGTCCGCGCCGGCCTCCGCGACCGTGAGGATCTGATCCATCGTCGCCGCGAGGTTCGCGGTCTCCGTCTTCGTCATCGTCTGCACCGCCACGGGCGCGCCGCCGCCCACGGGTACGGGGCCGACGTGGATCTGCCGCTCAGAGGCCATAGGCTGATTCTAGATGCCCGAGGTCTACGCCACCGCCAGCGGCCCGCTCGCGCGCCTCGCCACTCCGCTTGCGGCACGCGCGCGCGAACGCCGTCACGCGCAGCTGTTCGCGCTCACCAAGCTCGAGCCGGGCGCGCGGGTGCTCGACGTGGGCTGCGGCGCGCTCGGCCTGCGTGCGCTCGCATCGTCCCCGGAGGGGGAGCCCGAGCTAGAGATCACTGGCGTCGACCTCGCTGCGCGCCCCGACTATCCCGGGCCGTTTGTGTGTGCCGATGCGGCCGCGGGGCTGCCCTTCGCTGATGGCGAGTTCGACCTCGTGTACTGCTCGAGCGTGATCGAGCACGTGGCGCGCGAGCGTCGTGCGGCATTCGCGCGGGAAGTGCGCCGCGTGGGGCGTGGCTGGTTCGTGCAGAGCCCCGCCTACTCCTTTCCGATCGAGCCGCACGCGCTGCTGCCCGGCGCGCACTGGCTGCCCGCCCCCGTTCGCCGGCGCTACTGGGCTCTCGGCGCGGCGGGCGCCTGGGAGGAGATCGCGCTGCTGCGCCGCGGCGAGATGGAAAGGCTCTTCGGGCCCGCGCGCGCCGAGCGCTTTGCGGGGCTCGTGAAGAGCTGGGTCTGCGTCAGCCCGCCAGGCGGCTGACGTCGTTGCTGATGCCGTTGACCACCAGGAACAGCAAAAGCACGATCCCGACGGTGCTGTAGCGATACATCGCGAGCAGCGAGATGCGCTTGCCGCGCACCTTCTCAGCGAGCGACCAAAGCACGTGGCCGCCGTCGAGCGGCAGGAAGGGGAACAGGTTGATGACCGCGAGGATCAGCGAGAGGTAGCCGAGGAACACGAGCGCGTTGGCCGCGCCTGCGCTTGCCTGCTGGCTGCCGATTTCGGTGATGCCGATGATGCTGTGCACTTCGCGGCGCACCTTCGAGCTCGTCAGCGCGTGCCCGAAGCCCGTGATCGTGCCCGTGGTCGTGTGCCACATCTCGCTGAGCGCCCCACCGGCCGCGGCGATCACGCCGAAGTCCTTGACCGAGCCGAAGCCGAAGCCGATCAGCATGCGTTTGGCCTGCGCGTTGTAGCGCGGGTAGATCGAGAGCGCCACCTGCTTGCCGCCGCGGCGCACTCTCAGCGCCACGGGCCTAGCCGCCTGGCAGCCGTTGCTGGGTGCGCCCGCACAGCTGTGTGAGGCGATCGCGGCGCGCGCCGATTCGATCGTCGCGCGATGGCCATCCACGGCGAGGATGTGATCGCCCGGCTTCAGCACCCCGTCGGCCGGCGTGCCGCGTTCTACTGCCAGCACAGAGGTGCTCTTTGCGATCGTCCGCACCGATTCGTCGAGGCGCCCGAGCGTTGACACGGCATTGAGGTTGCCGCCCAGCAGCACCGCCCAAAACAGCAGGAAGGCGATCGCGAGGTTCACGCCGGGGCCGGCGAGGATCACGGCGATGCGCTTCCAGGGCGCCATGTTGTAGTAGGCGCGGCGTGCGACCTCTGGGTCGAGGTCCTTGAGCTCCTCGGGGCTCATGCCCGTGATCTTCACGTAGCCGCCCGCAGGGATCGCGCCGATCGCGTACTCGGTCTCGCCGCGTTTGACGCGCGCGATCGTGGGCGGGAAGAACAGCGAGAAGCGCTCCACGCGCATGCCCACGGCCTTCGCCACGACGAAGTGGCCGAGCTCGTGCAGCACGATCAACGCGATGATCCCGAGCAGCGTCCAGACCAGGTTCATCGCCTCAGTGTGGCAGGCGAGCCACCGATTCCCCCGCGAGCTCGCGCGCCAGGCGGTCCGCCTCATAGAGCGACTCGAAGGAGCTCACCGGCTCGCTGCCGAGCTCTTCGAGCGCCTGCTCGATCACGGCGGAGATCTCGAGGAAGCGCAGCCGGCCCGCGAGGAAGGCGTGCACGGCGATCTCGTTGGCCGCGTTCAGCACGCACGGCGCGGTCCCCCCCGCCCGCGCGGCCTCGCGGGCGATGCGCAGGCAGGGAAAGGCCTCGAGGTCCACGGGCTCGAAGGTGAGCGCGCCGAGCGTGGGCAGATCGAGCGGCACGATCTGCTGCGCTGTGCTTTCGCCACCGTGCAGCGCGTAGGCGATCGCGATGCGCATGTCGTGCGGGCCGAGGTGCGCGAGCATCGCGCCGTCGGCGAGCTGCACGACGCCGTGGATCAGCGACTGCGGGTGCACGACGACGTCGATGCGCTCGTAGGGCGTGCCGAACAGGTGGTGCGCCTCCATCAGCTCGAGGCCCTTGTTCATCAGCGTGGCCGAGTCGATCGTGATCTTGCCGCCCATCGCCCAGGTGGGGTGCGCGAGCGCCTGCTCGACGCTCACGTCCTGGAGCTGCTCGCGGCTACACCCGCGAAACGGTCCGCCGCTGGCGGTGATCGTCAGGCGCTCCACCGCGCCGGCGGGTTGCATTGCGAGCAGTTGGTGTAGCGCTGTGTGCTCGGAGTCGACGGGGATGATGCGCGCGCCGGTGGCCTCGGCGAGCGCGGTCACGAGCTCGCCGCCGACGACGAGCGACTCCTTGTTCGCGAGCGCCAGGTCGATGCCCTCGCCGAGCGTCGCGACGGTCGGCCCAAGGCCCGCGGAGCCGACGAGCGCGTTGAGCACGAGCTCCGCACGCGACTCGAGCACGAGCTGCACGAGCCCCTCGGCGCCGCCGAGCACGCGCCCGTCGGTCCACGCCTCCGACGCGCGCGCCGCTGCGTCTTCGTCGGCGAGCGCGATCTGCGTTACGCCGTGCTGGTGCGCCTGCGCGATCAAGTCCTCCCAGGAGCGCTCCGCGGAGAGCCCCACGAGCTCAAACTCCGAGCTGCGCGAGCAGACGTCGAGCGCCTGCGTGCCGATCGAGCCCGTCGAACCGAGGATCAAAAGCCGCTTCATGCGCCGATCATAGGCGCGCGGTCAGCTCATGGGGCGGCAAGCGCGGTCTAGAAGTAGGTGAACTGGTCGGCGGGAACGCTTTTCGGGCTTGAGAAGCCGTTGGCTGTCGCTTTGACGTCGACGACTCCCGCTTTGGTGCGCGAGGGCGAGGTCGCTGTGCAGTTGCTCGTCGAGCTGCAGTTGACGCTCGTGGCGATGCCGGTCGCGAATTTGAACGTCGTGGCAGCGCCGAGCGCGAAGCCGCTACCGCTGATCGTCACGCTCGTGGCGCCCGCTTTCGGACCGGTGTTGGGGCTGACGGCCGTGATCGTCGGCGGTTTGTATTTGAAGAGATCCGCGCTCGAGGTCGCGCTCGTGCCACCGGGCACCGTGACGGTGAGATCGACGGAGCCGGATGTGCCGGCGGGCGAGACCGCCGTGATCGAGGTCGAGGTGTTGACTTTGAAGCTCGCGGCAGGAGTCGTGCCGAAGTGCACGGCGCTAGCGCCGATGAAGCCGGTGCCGGTGATCGTCACCGACGTGCCGCCCGCTGCAAGCCCCGCTTTGGGCGCGAGTTTCGTGACGGCGGGCGTCACGAGCGTGGTGGCGGTGCGCTGCTTGCAGGTGGAGCCTTCGTTGCTCCACTCCTGCTGATACCAGTACTCGCTGCCGTTGATCAGCTGGTTGTAGCGCGAGCCATCGGGCGCGAGGCCGAGCGGAGAGCCGTATTCGCTGGATTCCACGAACGTGCGGCATTTGTCGCCGTTCTCGGCCCCTTCAGAGCCATACCAGGCGTTCAGTTCGGGGTCGGTCGTGGACTCGTTGTGCTCATGGCTGAGACCGCCGAGCAGCGCCGAGTCCGAGGGGCCGTTGCTGGGGTGTTCGCTCGAGTCACAGCCGGAGATGCCGAGCACGTAGGGATCATCGGCGTAGACGATCACGCCGCCGCTGACGGTGATGAAGCTGTGGAAGGCGCAGTAGGCGGGGTGGCTCGTGCCCGCGGAGCATTCGCTGCCAGCCGAGTTGAAGCACGATTCGACGCCGGGAGGCGTGAGCATGAAGTACTCGTGCTGCAGATCGTGCGGCAGACCGTGAGCGTTGACGTAGCTCTTCAGCTCCGCCTGCAGTTGCGCGTCGGTCAGGCAGATCGTGGCTGCTTTGCAGCCGTTGGCGGGGTAAGGATTTGTATCGATGATCGCGCCCGCGAAGTGCGAATCGTAGGCGGCCGGTTCGGCGCTCGAGTTCGTGAACTGCGTGGCGAGCGAGTCCACGTTCTGCACGCCGCCGCTGTCGTGCGCGAGGTCTTCCATGTACTTGTTCACGCCCGCCTGGTAGCCCACGGCGTATTCCGGTGAGCCGGAGGGCGCCCAGTAGAAGGTGTAGTTCGTGTTCGAGGTCATCACGGGGCCGCCGTGGTAGATCAGGTTGCCGCCCGCAAACGGCTGCAGGAGGCTCTGCGCGCCGGGCGCTTTCGCGCCGCGCAGCGGCTGGTAGCTGAGCGCTTTGCCATTTGGAAGGTGCACGATCACCGCGGAGGCGCTGCCGGCGCTCGCGCTGAGCGCGACGGCGGTGAGCAGCGCGAGCAGCAGCGCCCGTGCGCTACGGCCTTGGTGGCGCTGCGCCAGGCAGTCGGTCTGTCGCTGCGCACGTTCGGACACTCGCTCCATGATCTCTCCCTCGTCGGATTCCCTCGCTCCGATGACAACGCTACACGTCGAAGGGGTTTGTTGTCCAGTGTGCGCGGACGAATCGCGATTCGCCTAGTGCACGTATGCGGCCCACATGTAATAGCCGACCACGCAGCTGAAGAGCACCGCGTCGAGGCGGTCGAGCGCGCCGCCGTGCGGTCCGAACAGGCCGCCCGAATCCTTCGTCTGGGCCTCGCGCTTGACGAAGGACTCGAACAGATCGCCGATCGGCGCCACGAGCGCCACGGCGAGGCCCAGCACGAGCGCGTGGGTCCCCGGCAGCCATTCCTGGTAGCGCCCTGCGATCCACACGCCGAGCACCGCGCAGAGCATGCCGATCGCGAGCCCCTCGACGGTCTTGTTCGGCGAGATGCTCGGCGCGAGCGGACGGCGGCCCCAGATGCGCCCGCCGAGATAGGCGCCGGTGTCGCCGAGGAAGGTGCCCACGAGCACGTCGATCACGATGCCCAGGCCGTGTGGCAGGCCGCGCAGCAGCACGGCGTGCGCGAGCGCAAAGCCGATCCAGTAGATGCCGAGCAGCGTCACCGCGATCGCGCCCACCGAAGGGCGCGGCTGAAGCAGCGTGAGCCCGAAGATCACCGGTAGCGCCGCGGCGGCGACGAGCAGCAGCTGGACCTGATTGCCGTAGAGCGCCGCGAGCAGCAGCGCCGCGAGCGCGATCAGGCCCGCCAGGCGCACGGGCCGCGCGCGCTCATACATGCCGTATAGCTCGTGCATGCAGATCGCGCCCAGCACGAGCAGCCCGAGCGTGAAGATCAGGCCGCCTTCGATCACGAGGAACAGCGCGACGGCGATCGCGGGGATCGAGGTGATCGCGCGTGCGCCGAGATCGGAGCGCTGTCTGGCAGGCTTGCGGCGCCGTGGAGGACGACGTGCGCTGCGCGTGGTGCGCCGCTGTGGTCCGCTGGCCATCGCGCGTGCCGTTCAGCGCCCGCCGAAGCGGCGCCGGCGCTCGGCGTACTCGCCCAAGGACTGCTCGAGCGCAGCGCGCGTGAAGTCGGGCCAGAGCTCCTCGCGGAAGACGAGCTCGGAGTAGGCGGACTGCCAGAGCAGGTAGTTGGACAGGCGCCGCTCGCCGCTCGTGCGGATGATCAGGTCGGGGTCGTGCATCTCCGGCGCGTAGAGGCAGGCGCGGAACTCCTCCTCGGTGTCGCCCGTGAAGCGCCGCGCCGCATCGAGGATCTCGGCGCGCCCGCCGTAGTTGAAGGCCACGAACATCGTGATGCGCGTGTTGGCGCGCGGTGAGCTCTTCCGCCCAGCTCATCTGCTCGCTGAGGCGCTCGCCGAGGCCTTCGCGGCGTCCGATGAAGCGCATGCGCACGCCTTCCGCGTGTAGCTCGGGCGTCTCGCCGGCGATGCGCTTGGAGAACATCTCCATCAGGCCCTGCACCTCGTACGCCGGCCGTGTCCAGTTCTCGGTCGAGAAGGAGTAGACGGTGAACTCCTCGATGCCCAGCTCGGCGGCGTCGCGCAGGCGCGCCTTGACGGTGTCGGCGCCGGCGCTGTGCCCGTCGTTGACGGGCAGCCCACGCGCGCGCGCCCAGCGGCCGTTGCCGTCGGTGATGACGGCGACATAGCGGGCCGCTGGACCGCCGCGGAGTCCTGGGTCGGCCGCCGAGGCCCGTTCCTCGGCGCCGCCCATCAGACTGCGAGGATCTCCTCTTCCTTGGCCTTGAGCACGCTGTCCAGCTCGCCGATGCGCCCGTCGGTGAGCTTCTGCAGCTCGACCTCCGCGCGGTGCTCGTCGTCGGAGGAGGCTTCGCCCTCGGCCTTCAGCTCGCGCAGGTGCTGCATCGTGTCGCGGCGCACGTTGCGGATCGCCACGCGGCCCTCCTCGGCGAGGTTGCGCACGATCTTGACGAGCTCGCGGCGGCGCTCTTCGGTCAGCTCGGGGACCACGAGGCGCACCACGTTGCCGTCGTTGGACGGGCGTGAGCCCCACGTCGGACTCGTTGATCGCCTTCTCGATCGCCTTGATCGAGGACTTGTCGTAGGGCTGCACGGTGAGCAGCCGCGCTTCGGGCGCGGAGATCGTCGAGAGCTGGTTCAGCGGCGTCATCGCGCCGTAGTAGTCGACCATCGACGCGGTCGAGCAGCTGCGGGCTCGCGCGGCCGGTGCGCACGGTCGAGAACTCGTGCTGGGCGGACTCCACCGACTTGCCCATCCGCTCGCCGGCGTCTTCGAGCAGTTCGTCGATCAGGTTCTCAGCGGCCATCGCCGTCTCCTCCGACTGTCGTTACGAGCGTTCCCACGCGCTCGCCTGAGATTATCCGCGCGAGGCTCGTCTCGTCGTCCATGTTGAACACGTTCAGCGGCATGCCGTTCTCCATGCACAGCGCGAGCGCCGTCGAGTCCATCACGCGCAGACGCCGCTCGATCGCCTCCATGTGGGTGATCTCGGGGATGAACTCGGCGCTGGGGTCGAGCGCGGGATCGGCGCGTGTAGACGCCCTCCACGCCGTTCTTGGCCATCAGGATGATCTCCGCGTGGATCTCCGCGGCGCGCAGCGCGGCGGCGGTGTCGGTCGTGAAGAACGGGTTGCCGGTGCCGGCCGCGAAGATCACCACGCGGCCCTTCTCGAGGTGGCGCATCGCGCGGCGGCGGATGTAGGGCTCGGCGACCTCGGAGACGCCGAGCGCGGACTGCACGCGCGTGTTCGTGCCGGTCTTCTCGAGCGCGTCCTGCAGCGGCAGCGCGTTGAGCACCGTGGCGAGCATGCCCATGTAGTCGGCGGTCGCGCGGTCCATGCCCGCGGCCGCGCCCTTCATGCCGCGGTAGATGTTGCCCGCGCCGACCACGATCGCGACCTCGACGCCCTGGTCGCGCACCGCGGTGACCTGACGCGCGACCGCAGCGACGCGCTCGGGGTCGGTGCCGTACTCGAGCTCTCCCATCAGCGCCTCGCCGGAGAGCTTCAGCAGGATGCGTTTGAAGGCAGGCGCCATCAGCGGCAGAGCCTATCCCGTCCGAGTAGTCCGTGGACCAAGCGGGGCAAGGACGCAGGGAGCGTGGCGTACCGATCGGGTCACCGATCGGCCAGCACGCGAGCGAGGAGGACACCGCCCCGCGCAGCGTCCACGGACTACTGGCCGATGGCGAAGCGGGCGAAGCGGCGGATGACCACGTTCTCGCCGGTCGTCGCGGTGAGCTCGTCGCGCAGCTGCTGCACGGTCTTGCCGTCGAACTTGGGGTTGTGCATCTCCTGCTCGAGCAGCACGATCGTGGCCAGCCACGAGTCGAGCTTGCCCGCGACGATTTTCTCGCGCACGTTCTCGGGCTTGTCGGCCGCCTCCTGCTCGTAGATGCGCGCCTCCGCCTCGCGCTGCTCCTCGGGCACGTCCTCGCGGCTGACGTAGCTTGACGGTCGGCGTGGCGGCGATCTGCATCGCGACCTCGCGCGCGAAGCTCGGTGAAGTCCTCGTTCTTGGCGACGAAGTCGGTGTTGCAGTCGACCTCGATCAGCACGCCGACCTTCGAGCCCGCGTGCACGTAGGACTGGATCGTGCCCTCGGTGGCCGCGCGCTCGCCGAGATCCTGGATCTTCTTGCCCTGCTTCACGCGCAGGATCTCGATCGCCTTCTCGATGTCGCCCTCGGCCTCGGTGAGGGCCTTCTTGCAGTCCATCATCCCCGCGCCGGTGCGCTCGCGCAGGGCCTTCACGTCCTTTGCTCCGATCTCGACTGTGCTCATTGGGCTCGCTCTCCGCTGTCGTCTGCTCGCTGTCGGTCGCCGCTGCTGCGGCGGGCTCTGTGGGCTGCTGCTGCGGGCGCGGTCGCCTCTGCCTCTGCTCGGCGGTGCCGGCGCTGCGGCGGCAGCCTCGCTGGTGGGCTCCGCGGCCGGGGCCGCGGGCGCTGGCGGCCTCGCGCGGCTGCGGGCTCCGGAGCCGCGGCGCTCTGCGGCCGCCGGGGCTCGGCGTCGGCGGGTGCCGTGGGAGCCGGCGTCGCGGGCGGCTGGCGGTGCTGGAGCCTCGGGAGCCGAGCCTGGGCGCTGGCGTCGCCGGGGCAGCGGCTGCGGCGGCCGCTTGCTGCGGCCTCGCTTGCGGCCTTCTCCTCGGCCTCTTTCTTGGCCTGCTCCTCGGCCTCGCGCTTGGCCTGTTCCTCGGCCTCGCGCTTGGCGCGCGCCTCGGCC
This sequence comes from uncultured Solirubrobacterales bacterium, assembly GCA_963785435.1. Taxonomy (GTDB): domain Bacteria; phylum Actinomycetota; class Thermoleophilia; order Solirubrobacterales; family Solirubrobacteraceae; genus Palsa-744. Next base: position 16,776 of record CAWAVE010000001.1, on the reverse strand, counting down.
TCGATGCGGGCCTTCTCTTCGGCTTCCTTGCGCGCGCGTTCCTCCTCGGCGCGGAACACCGAGTGGCCCTCGGAGACGACCTGGCCGATCGCCTGCGTGATCAGCGCGCAGGAGCGGATCGCGTCGTCGTTGCCGGGCACCACGAAGTCGATGCCGTCGGGGTCGCAGTTGGTGTCGACGAGGCCGATGATCGGGATGCGCAGGCGCCGCGCCTCTTTGACGGCGATCTCCTCGGTCTTGAGGTCGATCACGAACATCGCGTCGGGCACGCGCTGCATGTTCTTCACGCCGCCGAGGTTCGCGCGCAGCTTCTCCAGGTCGGCCTGCGCGGCCATGCGCTCGCGCGTGGGCAGCAGCGCGAGCTGGCCCTCGGCCTCGATAGCGTTCGAGGTCGTGCAGGCGGCGGATGCGCTGGTTGATCGTCTGGAAGTTCGTCAGCAGGCCGCCGAGCCAGCGGTGGTTGACGAACGGCATGTCGGCCGCTTCGGCGACGTCCTTGACGGTGTCGCGGGCCTGCTTCTTGGTGCCCACGAACAGCACGGTGCCGCCGCGGTGCGCGAGCGCGCTCGCGAACTCCTGTGCCTGCGCGAGCAGCAGAGGAGGTCTTGAGCAGATCGATGATGTAGATGCCGCCGCGCTCGCCATGAATGAAGCGGCGCATCTTGGGGTTCCAGCGGCGCGTCTGGTGGCCGAAGTGAACGCCGGCCTCCAGCAGCTCCGCGATGCCTACGTCAGCCACGGGCTACTCCCTTGTATGTAGATGTTGAAGTTCCGCGTGGATGGGGCGGACCCGGAGCCAACGACGCTTGGGTCGCCTCTCCGGGCAGGGCCGCGATCCACTGCCGCGCGGGTCGAAGATCAGAGTTGAGACGCTCAGGATAGCCGTTCGGCGCGGCTCAGGGCGCTTTGCAGGTCGGCGGGCAGCGGCGAGATGCACCTCGATCGGCGCGCCCGTGACGGGGTGCTCGAAGGCCAGGCGCGTGGCGTGCAGGAACTGGCGCTCGAGGCCGAGCAGCCCCGGCGTGCCGTACTCGGGGTCGCCGGAGACGGGATGCCCGATCGCCTGCAGGTGCACGCGGATCTGGTGGGTGCGGCCGGTCTCGAGGCGCAGGCGCAGCAGCGAGGTCTCGGCGAGCGCGCGCTCGAGCGTGAAGTGCGTGCGCGCCTCGCGCGGCGCCGCGCCGCCGACGGCCATGCGCGTGCGCACGCGCGGGTCGCGCCCGATCGGCGCCTCGATCGTCCCTGACCGCGCCGGCGGGCGCCCCTCGACGAGCGCGAGGTACTCGCGCTCGATCCGCCGCTCGGCGAGCGCCCGCTGCAGCCGGCGCAGGACCTCGGCGCGAGCGCGCCACGACGAGCAGGCCGGAGGTGTCGCGGTCGAGGCGGTGCACGATCCCGGCGCGCTCGTTGCCCCACACCTCCTCCGCCACCGTCGATCAGCGGCGCGAGCAGCTGCGAGAGCGTGTCCTCGCGGTGCCCGCGCGCGGGGTGCACGACGAGCCCGGGGCCCTTGTCGACGACGAGCAGGTGCTCGTCCTCGAGCGCGATCGTGAAGCGCTCGGCGCGCTCACGGCTGTGTGCGGCGTGAGCTGTCGATCAGCAAGAACAGCATGCAGGATGCCGAGCGTGATCGAGGCGTCGGCGAGGTTGAAGGGCGGCCAGCCGAGCGGCAGCTTGATGAAGTCCGTGACCGAGCCGTCGCGGATGCGGTCGATGATGTTGCCGAGCGCGCCGCCGATCAGCATCCCGGTCGGCAGCCACATCAGCGGCCTGCGTGGTGTGGCGCGCGAAGTAGACGAGCAGCACCAGCAGCGCGAGCACGATCAGGATCGTGACGAGCGTCTGGCTGCCCGGGCAGAAAGCCGAAGGCGACGCCGTGGTTGCGGGTGTTGACGAGCTGCACGCCCGGCAGGAAGCGCTGCTCTTCGCCGGGCGCGATCGAGTCGCGCACAGCGTGCTTGGTGAGCTGGTCGAGCGCGAGCACGAGCGCGAGCACGACGAGCGCGACGCAGCCAGGCGCCGCGCCGGGCGCTCTGCGATGTCGCGCGCACCGGGCCGCTCAGCCGTGGATGATGCGTTCGACGACGATGCTGTTGACGATCGACGAGCGTCAGGATCGCGAGGATCGGGCTGAAGTCGAAGCCGCCGAACTGCGGCAGGATGCGGCGGAAGAGGCGCAGGAACGGTTCGCAGACGTCGCGCAGGAAGCCCAGCACGGCGTTGCTCGCGCGCGAGTAGGGCGGGCGCAGCCCGGCGCGAACAGCAGCTGGATGACGATGTGCAGGATGATCAGCAGCGTGTAGACGTAGATCACCGTCGAGAGGAAGTCGGCGATCTCGGTGCGCGCGCTCGCGAGCATCATCAGACGTCTCCACGAGCACGGCGTCGAGCGCGTCGCTGAAGGCGGCGCGCATGCCGCCGCGCTCGAGCGCGTCGAGGCCCGGGCGGTGAGGCCGCCGGGCGAGGCGACCTCGCGGCGGACCGCCATCGTGTCGTTGCCGCGCCGGCGCAGCAGCTCGGCGGTGCCGGCGAGCGTCTGCACGACCAGCTCGGCGCCCTGCGCGGCGGGGATGCCCCGGCGCACGCCGGCGTCGATCTGCGCCTCGGCGACGAGCGCGACGTAGGCGGGCGCGCAGGACATCAGCCCCATCGCGACGTCGACGAGCGCGTCGTCGAGCACGACGAGCGTGCCGAGCTCGGCGAACAGCTCGCGCGACCTGCGCGTCGAGCGCATCGCGTCCTGCGCGCGGCCCGGCGGCCTGCACGACGGCGCCCTGGCGCACCTCGACGGGCAGCGAGGGGATGAAGCGGTAGACGGGTCTGCTCGGGGTAGGCGTCTTCGAGCGCCGCGAGCGGCGTGGCGGCGAGGATCGAGGCGACCGCCTTGGCGTGCGGCGCGACCTCGGCGGCGACCGCGCTGCAGCTGGGCGGGCTTGTGGCAGAGCACGACGAGTCGGCGCGCTCGGCGACCTCGGCGTTGGTGGCCGAGCGCCTCGCCGCCGACCTCCTGCGGCGAGCGCCTGCGCGCGCTCGGCCACCGGGTCGGCGCACAGCAGCGGGCGCCCCCAGCCACGCGCCAGCGCCCGAGCCATGTTGCCGCAACCGATCAGACCGATCTTCATTGAGCCTCAGATCAGCGGTGACGCCTCTGAGGCGCGAGAGTCAAGTCTGGCAAGGACGCAGTGAGCGAAGTGTGCTGTGCACACGAGCGATCGAGGACACCGCCAGACGCCGGCTATCGCGTCTAGGACTGGTTGAAGAAGCCCTTCTCGATCAGCCGCGCGCGCTCCTCGGCGGAGATCTCGACGTTGCGCGGCGTGAGCATGAAGACCTTGTCGGCGATCCGCTGCATGCCGCCGTCGAGCGCGTAGGTGAGCCCGGAGGCGAAGTCGATCAGGCGCTTGGAGAGGTCGGTGTCGGAGCTCTGCAGGTTGAGGATCACGGGGATCGAGTCCTTGAACTTGTCGGCGATCTGCTGGGCGTCGTTGAAGGACTTGGGCACCACGAGGTGCACGCGCACGTCGCCGTTGCGCGCGCCGCCGACGGGTTTCAGCGACGGTCGGCGGCGCGCGTGCGCGTGCCGCGCGTCGGGCTCGTCGTCGTCCTCGGCGAAGATGTCGTCGAACTCGTCGCGGCGGCGGCGCAGGCGCCGGACGTTCGGGCGCTCGCGGTAGCGGTCCTCGATCTCCGCCTCGGCGCCGGGTCGACGGCTCCTCCTCGTAGTCGTCGTGATACTCCTCGGCGAGGCCGAAGTAGACGAGCGCGCTGTGCCAGGAGTCGCGGAAAGCCATGGTGCAGTAGCGTGTTCGCCCGGCGAGCGGGTTTCCCTGCAGATGCTAGTGATCCGCGCCGAGGCGCCGGTGCGCTCAATGGTACAGACTCGTGCCGATTCGCACGATCGTGGCGCCCTCCTCGGCGGCGACGAGGTAGTCCTGGGAGGTGCCCATCGAGAGCTGCTGCGAGCCCGTGCTCGGCGGCCAGCTCGCGCAGCGCGGCGAACCAGCGGCGGCTGTCGCTCGGGGTCGCTCGGACGAGCGGCGGCATCGTCATCAGCCCCGCGACGGGCACGCGGCGAGCGCTCGATGAACTCGTCGAGCTCGCGCGGCGCGATCCCGGCCTTGCCCTCCTCGCCGGCGACGTTGACCTCGACCAGGATGCCGCAGCCCGGGCCGCGCGAGCGTCGCGGTGGCGCTCGAGCTCGCGCAGCGCCGACTCGGAGGCGACGGAGTGGATCAGGCGCACGTGCGGCACGATCAGGCGCACGCGCCGGCTCTGCAGCTGGCCGATGAAGTCCCACTCGAACAGCTCGCCGTGCGCGGCGACCTTCTCCTGGAGGTCCTGCGCGCGGTTCTCGCCGACGAGCCGCACGCCGGCCTGCGGCGAGCGATCGGCAGCTCCTCGCAGGCGACGTACTTGGTCGCCGCGAGGATCTCGACGGCGTCCTCGCGGCGCCGGCGGCGCGTGCGCCGGCGTCGCGAGCTCCGCGCGGATGCGCGCCAGGTTCGCGCGCACGCGCTCGGCGCGAGGCTCGCGATCAGCTCAACCATGCGACCCCCGCCTGGCGGCCCGCGCGCGCGCCTTCGCGGCGGTGGGAGAAGAAGCGCTCGTCGCAGATCGTGCAGGCCGCCGACGTCGCGCACCTCGGCGACGCCCGCGGCGAGCAGGCGCTCGTGGGCGATCGCGCGCAGGTCGATGCGCTGCCCGTGCGCGTGGCGGCCGCGCGAAGGCCGCGTGCACCTCGGGCGCCGACCTCGTAGCAGCAGGCGCCCGGCGCCGGGCCCGACGACGGCCGTGATCTCGCCGCGTCGCGCCAGCTCGCGCAGCGCGCGCACGCCCTCCTCGAGCACGCCCGCGGCGAGCCCGCGCCAGCCGGCGTGGACCATCGCGACGGCGCCGCTCGCAGCCGAGCGCGACGGGCAGGCAGTCGGCGGCCAGCACCATCGGCGCCGACGCCGCGCGAGCGCCGTCGCCTGGCCGTCGGCGTCGCGCGGCGGCCCGGTGTCCGGCTCGGCGCGCTCGGGACTCGTCGCACGCGCTCGCACGACGGTGCCGTGGACCTGGTAGCCGCGGGCGAGGCGCTGCACGCCGATCAGCTCGCGCAGCCGCTCGCGCGCCTCGCGCGCCGTGCTCGGCGCGCTCGCCGCCGACGCTCGAGAGGTTGCCGTCGGCGCGGTCGGTGAACAGCACGCGCGCCGCCGCGGGAGCTCGAGCACAGCCGAGTCGTCGCTCACAGCTCGGCCCGTAGCGCTGCGTCGAGCTCAGCTGGCGTCCGCGCGCGCAGCTCTCCTCGCGCCGGCTCGGTCTGCTCGTCGAGCTTGCGGGCAGCGCCGCCCGAGGCGCCTGCCGATCTCGCGGCCCCTCGGGAACGCCGGCGGCGAGCAGGTCGTCACCGGTGATCTGCGAGCGCTGACGTGGCGCAGCTCGCGCGAGCCATTTCGTGCGCTGCAGCGCTCACGCTCGACGGCGCCTCGCTCGCCCAGCGCGCCGCGCGAGCGCGACCGCCTCGAGCGGCGTCGCAGACGCAGCCTCGTGCAGCTCCGAGCGGCTTCGCGCGCGCGCGAGCGCTTGCAGCGCTCGCTGCGCCAGAGACGCTGCGCGCAGCACGCGACTCGCGCGTCAGCGGCGGTGAACTTCGAGCTCGTCGAGCAGCTCCGCAGATCCCGTCGAGTTCGGCTCGATCTCGGCGCCGGACTCGGTCGACGCCGCCGGCAGCAGCAGCGACGCGAGCAGCAGCAGTCGAGCGTCGTGCCGTCCGTCGCCGGGCAGCAGCGCGGAGCGCGTCGCGGCGAGGGCAGCGTGGTCGAAGTGCAGCATGCGGGCTCGAGCGCGCGAGCACGCCGAGCTCAGCCATCGCGCTCAGCGACTGCGACGCGCGTCGGCTTCGCGCAGCGCGAGCCGCAGCTCGGCGCCGATGCGCGCGCCCGAGACGTTGCCAGCGCGCCCTCGGCGAGCGCTGCGCGCGCCAGCTCGGCGGTGTGGCGCTCGATCTCGAAGCCGAGGCGCGCGCTGGTAGCGGGCGAGGCGCAGCAGGCGCGTGGGGTCGTCGATGAAGCTCCGCTCGTGCAGCACGCGCAGACGCCGGCGTGCAGGTCCTCGAGCGCACCGTCGACGCCGAGTCGAGCTCGCCCGCGGTCGGCGCCGCCGAGCGGCACGGCGATCGCGTTGACGGTGAAGTCGCGCCGCGCGAGGTCCTCCGCGAGCGTGCCCGGGCGCACCTCGGGCAGCGCGCCGGGCGCGGGGTAGGTCTCGGCGCGGCGCTCGGCGATGTCGATGCGCCCGTCGCGCCCACTCGACCAGACGCGGTGCCGAAGCGCTCGTGCAGCGTCGGCTCGACGCTCCGCACGCGCGCCGTCGGGCGAGACCGCGCCGCGAGCTCGCGCGGCGAACTGCTGCGGCGTCCGCCGGCGACGGACACGTCGAGCTCGCGCGGCGGTCGGCCGAGCAGCAGGTCGCGCACGGCGCCGCCGACGAGCGCGACGTCCTCGCGCTCGCGCGGCGAGCGCGAGCAGCTCGCGGCCGCCGGGCAGCCCGGCGAGCGCGCTCCAGCATCTGCCTCGGCGCCCGAGCCGGACGCTTGCCCGGCATCGGCGCTCAGCCGCTCGCGCGCACCGGGATCCCGGCCGCCGCCAGGTGGGCCTTGGCCTCGGCGACGTGTAGCGGCCGTAGTGGAAGATCGAGGCGCACAGCACGGCGTCGGCGCCGGCCCGCAGCGCCTCGGCGAGGTGCTCGAGCTCGCCCGCGCCGCCGGAGGCGATCACGGGCACGCCGACGGCCTCGCTGACGGCGCGCGGTCAGCGGCAGGTCATAGCCGTCGCTGGTGCCGTCGCGGTCCATGCTCGTCAGCAGGATCTCCCCCGCCCCGCGCTCGACGCGCCTCGCGCGCCCACGCGACGACGTCGCGCCCGGTGGCGTGCGCCCGCCGGCGACGTAGGCCTCCCAGCGCGCTCGTCGCCGTCGCGCTGCCTTGGCGTCGATCGCGAGCACGACGCACTGCGCGCCGAACACGTCGGCGAGCTCGTCGAGCAGCTCGGGCCGCGCGAGCGCGGCGGAGTTGACCGAGACCTTGTCGGCGCCCGCGTCGAGCACGGCCTGGGCGTCGGCGACCGAGCGGATGCCGCCGCCGATCGTGAACGGCACGAACACCTCGTCGGCGGTGCTGCGCGCGAGCTCGGCGATCGTGTCGCGCTTCTCGTGCGTCGCGGTGATGTCGAGGAAGACGAGCTCGTCGGCGCCCTCGCGGTCGTAGTGGGCGGCCAGCTCGACGGGGTCGCCGGCGTCGCGGATGTCGACGAATTCGACGCCCTTGACGACGCGGCCGCGCGTCGACGTCCAGGCAGGGGATCACGCGCTTGAAGTGCACGCGCGCCACGGTAGCCGTCGCGCTCGCCGACTCGGCGCTCAGCCGGCCGAGCGCTGCGCTGCGCCTCGGCGACGCGTGAAGCGCCGCTCGTAGAGCGCCTTGCCGACGATCACGCCGTCGAGCGCTCGAGGCCCGCTCCGCGCGCAGCGCGGCGAGCGCCTCGAGGTCCTCGAGCGTGCCGATGCCGCCCGGAGAAGATCAGCGCTGCCGTCGCCGACGGCGCGCGCGACCCACGCGACCTCCTCGCGGTCGGCGCCGTCGAGCATGCCGTCGTGGTCGATGTTGGTGAAGACGAAGCGGCGCACGCCGCGCTCGCGCAGCGCGCGCGAACGCCTCGCGGCGCGGGCACGTCGCTCGTCTGCAGCCAGCCGTGCGTGGCGACGTGGCCGCCGCGCACGTCGACGCCGACGAGCGATCGCGCTCGGGCCGTGCGCGGCGAGCACCGTCGTCGAGCATCGTCGGGGTCGGTGAAGGCGGCGGTGCCGAGGATCACGCGCGCGGCGCCGGCGTCGAGCGCGTCGTCGACCGCCTCGGCGCGAGCGCAGGCCGCCGCCGTACTGCACCGGCACGCCCGCGCTCGGCGGCGATCCGCGCGCAGGTGCTCGAGGTTGACCGGCTCGCCCGCCTCGCGCGCCGTCGAGGTCGACGACGTGCAGCTGCTCGGCGCCCGGCCTCGACCCAGCCGCGCGCGGCCGCGAGCGGGTCCTCGTCGTAGACCGTCTTGGCGTCGAAGTCGCCCTTGACGAGCCGCACGGCGTTGCCGCTCGAGGATGTCGATCGCCGGGTAGAGCCTCACCTGCGGCGACGCGGTCGGCGCGCGCCGCGCGCGCAGATGCGCGCGAAGTTGGCGAGCAGGCGCAGGCCCGGCGGCGGAGGACTTCTCGGGGTGGAACTGCACGCCGTAGAAGGTGCCGCGCTGCGACGGCGGTGACGAACGCGCTCGCCGTACTCGGCCGTGCCGAGCACGTCGCGCGTCGTCGCGGGCACGGGCGCGAACGAGTGCACGTGGTAGAAGGCGCAGCGCTCGGGCAGCCCGGCGAGCAGCGGCGAGCCGGGCGCGTGAAGCGCGACCTCGTTCCAGCCGATGTGCGGCAGCTTCAGCCCGCCGGCGTCGAGCGCGCGCACCTCGCCGGCGACGATGCCGAGGCCCTCGCGCGCCGCCGAGCTCGCTCGGAGGAGCTCGAACGCGAGCTGCATGCCGAGGCAGATGCCGAGCACGGGCGTGCCGGCGGCGACGCGCTCGCGCAGCAGCTCGTCGAGGCCCGAGCTCGCGCAGGTTCTGCCATCGCGCGCGGGAAGGCGCCGACGCCGGGCACGACGAGCCCGCGGCCGCGCGCAGCGCTGCGTGGTCGCGAGCTGACGAGCGGCGCGCGCGCCGACGTGCTCGAGCGCCTTCTCGACCGAGCGGCGGTTGCCCATGCCGTAGTCGACGATCGCGATCTCGACGGGCTGCGTCGAGCAGCGGCGCTCATGCGGTGAGCGTCCCCTTCGTGCTCGGCACGCCCGTCTCGGTCGGGTCGATCGCGACCGCCGCGCGCAGCGCGCGGGCGAACGCCTTGAAGGCGGCCTCGATCATGTGGTGCGCGTTGCTGCCCGCTTCGACGCGCAGGTGCAGCGTGAGCTTGGCGGCGTTGGCGAGCGCGCGGAAGAACTCCTCGGTCAGCTCGTGCTCGAAGCCGCCGGTGGCGCCCGGCGGCAGCTCGGCCTCGAACAGCGTGAACGGGCGCCCGGAGATGTCGATCGCGCAGCTCGCGCGCGCCTCGTCCATCGGCACGGTCGGCGGCGCCGTAGCGGACGATCCCGGCGCGGTCGCCGAGCGCCTGGTCGAGCGCCTGGCCGAGCACGATGGCGGTGTCCTCGGCGGTGTGGTGCGCGCCGGTCTGCAGGTCGCCGCTGACGCTCACGTCGAGGTCGAGGCGCGCCGTGGCGGGCGAGCAGGTCGAGCATGTGGTCGAGGAAGCCGACGCCGGTGGCGCGCGTGCCGGCGCCGCTGCCGTCGAGGTCGAGCGTCGAGGCGCACGTCGGTCTCGCCGGTCTTGCGCTCGATCGCTGGCTGTGCGGCTCATGTGCTGCTGGATTCTCCCGCACGCGCGCCTCCATCGACTCGGCGTGCACCTCGAAGCCCTCGGCGCGCGCGATCGGCGCGCCCGCGGCGGCGAGCTTGGCGGCGGCGGCGCCGATGCGCACCTCGGCCATGCGGCGGCGGAAGTGGCGCGGCGAGAGCGCCGGAGGCGAAGCGCGCGGCGCCGCCGGTCGGCAGCACGTGGTTGGAGCCGGCGACGTAGTCGCCGAACGCGGTGCGCGCTGTCGGCGCCGACGAACAGGCAGCCGGCGCGTGCGCACGCGCGGCGCGAGCGCCTCGACGTCGGCGCCGATCAGCTGCAGGTGCTCGGGCGCGAACGCGTTGGCGAACGCGATCGCCTCGCGCGGCGTCGGCGACCTCGACGATCGCGAACGCGCGCCTCGCCGACGGTCGGGCGTTCGACGCACGAGCTGCTCGAGCGCGGCGGCGAGCGCGTCGCAGACGTCGGCCGCGGGCGAGACGGCCGCGACGAGGCTGCCCGCGCCGTGCTCGGCCTGGGCGAGCATGTCGAGCGCGGCGAGGCGCAGCTCGCGCTCGCCGGCGCTCGGCGCCGAGCACGACGAGCAGGTCGCTGGGCCCGGCGAAGCCGTCGATGCCGACGACGCGCCGAGAGCTGGTGCTTGGCCTCCTGCACGTAGAGGTTGCCGGGGCCGACGATCACGTCGACGCGCTCGACGCGTCTCGGTGCCGTAGGCGAGCGCGGCGATCGCCTGCGCGCCGCCCATGCGGTAGACGCGCTCGACGCCGCACAGGCGGCAGGTGCCGAGGATCACGGGTCGATCTCGCCGTCGGGCCCGGGCGGCGCGCAGACGGCGACGTCGATCACGCCGGCGGCGCGCGCGGTGACGACGCCCATCACGACCGTGCTCGGGTACGGCGCGCGGCCGCCGGGGACGTAGACGGCGGCCGAGCGCGACGGGCACCTCGCGCAGCACGACGCGCTGGCCCTGCGGCAGCTCGACGGCGCGTGTCGTCGCCCGACGCCGGCCTCGGCGACGAGCGCGACGTTGGCGATCGCCACCTGCAGGCCGGCGACGAGCTCGAGCGGCAGCTGCGTGATCGCCTCGTCGAGCTCCGTCGGCGCCGACGCGCAGCGGCGCGCGGCTCGGCGCCGGCGGTGTCGAAGCGGCGCGTGTAGCTCGATGCACGCGCGCTCGTCGCCGCGCGTCGCGCACGCCGCGCGATGATCTCGCGCACCTCGCTCGGCGACCGAGTCGCCGCCGGGCACGAGCGCGCGCACGCTGCGCGGCCGCGCCGGCGGGCCCGCCGAGGCGCCGCGACGTCGGCCGCGTCGAGGCGCATGCAGCTGCATCGTCAGCGCGCCGGCCGGCGCCGGCGAGCAGCTCGCGCAGCGCGCCGAGCAGCTCGTCGATCGCGGCGGCCTTGAGCTTGTGGGCGACGGGGTTGGCGATCAGGCGCGCGGTGCAGACGACGATCTCCTCGCGGACGACGAGGTTGTTCTCGCGCAGCGTGGTGCCGGTGGCGGTGAGGTCGACGATCGCCTCGACCATGCCGGTCAGCGGCGCGAGCTCGACCGAGCCCTTGACCTCGACGATCTCGGCCTGGCGGCCGGTCTCCTCGAGGTGGCGCGCGGCGATGCGCGGGTACTTGGTGGCGACGCGCATGACGCCGAGGCGGCGCAGCGCCTCGTGCGGCGGGGTCGGGGCCGGCCTTGCTGGCGAGCACCATCGTGCAGCGCCCGTAGCCGAGGTCGAGCAGCTCGTAGACCTCGCGGCCGCCCTCGCCGTGTCGGCGCCGGGCCGCCCTGCTCGAGCAGCACGTCCTTGCCGGTGATGCCGAGGTCGGCGGCGCCGGCCTCGACGTAGGTGGGCACGTCGGAGGGGCGCATCGTGATCACGCCGATGTCCTCGAACAGCAGCTTGCGGTCGTTGGAGCGCAGCTCGGCGGTGTCGAGGCCGAGCGCGGTCGAGCAGGTCGACGCGTGTCGTCGAACAGCGCGCCGCGCGGCACGGCGATCGTGAGGCCGTTGATCGGGCTCATGAGCGCGTCGGCCGATCACCGGCGCGGCGTCGGCCTGCTCGGAGCGCGTCGACGGCGCGAGCAGCGCCCGGTGCCGCGCTCCTCGCCGGCGAGCGCGATGTGCAGGCGGTCGACGCCGAGCGCGAAGCCGACGGCGGGCAGGCGCGCGGCCGAAGCGCCCGAGCAGGTCGTCGTAGCGCCCGCCGCCGCCGATCGGCGCGCCGAGCGCCGGGTCGTAGACGTCGAAGACCGCGCCGGTGTAGTAGCCGATGTTGCGCACGAGGCCGAGGTCGAAGATGACGCGCTCGGCGACGGCGGGCTCGAGCAGCTCGTGCACGCTGGCGCAGGCCGGTCGACGGCGCTCGGCGCCGCGGCCGGGGGCGTCGGCGAGCACCTCGGGGCCGCCGCGGCGCTGGGGCACGCTCGAGCAGCAGCTCGGCGGCCTCGCCGGCAGCGCCGGAGTCGGCGAGCGCGCTGCTCGAGCCCGACGAAGTCGCGCGACGACGAGCGCCTCGAGCAGGCGCGGCGCGGGCGTCGCTCGGGCACGTCGAGGCTGGCCATCAGCGCCGGGATACAGCGAGGCGTCGCCGAGGCCGATGCGGTAGTCCTTCAGGCCGGTCGCGTCGAGCGCGTGGCAGAGCACGGTGAGCGCCTCGGCGGTGCCCTGCGGGCGCGGGCGCGCCGATCAGCTCGATGCCGGCCTGCAGCAGCTCGCGCGGCTGCCCGCGCTGGGGGCGCACGCCGCGGTAGCAGTGGGCGAAGTAGCAGAAGCGCAGCGGCGGCTCGCTGGTGGCGTAGCGGCGTGGCGACGACGCGCGCGATCGGCACGGTCATGTCGGAGCGCAGCACGAGCACGGCGCCGGACTCGTCGAAGACGCGGTAGGCGGGCTGCGCTTCGGCCATGTCGGCGCGCGCGAGCACGGACTCGTACTCGAGCGCGGGCGTGTAGACCTCGCCGTAGCCGTGGCGCTCGAAGACGCCGCGCAGCGTGTCGGTGATCGCGCGCACCTCGCGCGTCTCGTCGGGCAGCACGTCGCGCGTGCCGCTGGGGATCGGGTGGATCATGGCGACCCGGAGATTACGCGTGGACGGGCTCCGTGGCCACGCGCTCGATGCGCGCGCCGAGCTCGCGCAGGCGCTCGTCGATGCGCTCGTAGCCACGGTCGATCTGGCGGATGTTGCCGATCTCGCTGCGCCCCTCGGCGCACAGCGCCGCGAGCAGCATCGCCATGCCGGCGCGGATGTCGGGCGACTCGACGCGCTCGCCGCGCAGGCGGCGGGGGCCGGTGACGATCGCGCGGTGCGGGTCGCACATGACGATGTCGGCGCCCATCAGGATCAGCTTGTCGGTGAAGATCAGGCGGTTCTCGAACATCCACTCGTGGACGAGGATCGAGCCCTCGGCCTGGGTGGCGAGGGCGACGGCGATCGAGGTGAGGTCGGCCGGGAAGGCGGGCCAGGGGCCGTCCTGGATCTTGCTCTTGTACTCGCCGACGTCGGCCTGCGACGACGAGCTTCTGGTCGCCGGGGACGAGCACGTCGTTGCCGTCGAGCTCGGAGCGCAGGCCGACGCGTTCGAACACGAGGCGGATCATGCGCAGGTCGCCGGGCACGGTGTCCTTGATGCGCAGCTCGCCGCCGGTGACGCCGGCGAGCGCCATGAAGCTGCCGATCTCGATGTGGTCGGGCGCGACGTGGTGCTCGCAGCCGTGCAGGCGCTCGGCGCCGTTGACGGTGAGCAGGTTGGAGCCGATGCCCTGGATGTCGGCGCCCATCTTCACGAGCATGCGCGCGAGGTCCTGGACGTGGGGCTCGCAGGCGGCGTTGCCGATGACGGTCGTGCCGGGCGTGAGCGCGGCGGCCATCAGCGCGTTCTCGGTGGCCATCACCGACGGCTCGTCCATGAACACGTCGGTCGGCGCGCAGGCCGCGCGGGCGCGCTGAGCACGATCTCGCGGCCGCACTCGGCGCTCGGCGCCCATCGCGCGGAAGGCGTCGAGGTGCGGGTCCAGGCGCCGGCGGCCGATCACGTCGCCGCCGGGCGGCGGCATGACGGCGCGGTGGAAGCGCGCGAGCAGCGGCCCGGCGAGCAGGAAGGAGGCGCGGATCAGCTCGGCGAGCTCGCGCTCGATCTCGACCTCGTGGACGCCGGCGGCGCAGAGCGCGACCTCGTTGGGGCCGCGCCAGCTGACGTCGACGCCGATCGCGCGCGAGGATCTCGAGCATCGCCTCGACGTCGCGGATGCGCGGGACGTTGCGCACGACGACCTCGTCCTCGGTGAGGACGCTGGAGGCGAGGATCGGCAGCGCGCCGTTCTTGTTGCCGGCCGGAACCATCGTGCCGGACAGCGGGACGCCGCCTTCGATGACGAACTTCTCCATGAGCTGTGGGCGCCGCCTGCGGCCCAGGATCGGGCCCGCCGGTCGTGGCGCTTGGCAAGCGTAACAGCCATCTGCTCCAGTGAGTTCGAGCCGCGCCGCGTGGCCCTGCCTGCGAGCGCCGCTCCGCGCCGGCGCGCGGTCAGCCCCAGCGAGCCGCCGCAGCTGCAAGCTTCCTTGCAGTCCAGCCGCGCCGAAATCGGCTCTGCTAGAGCCAGATCCCGGCTCGACTCGGCGACGCGTACACATGTTCGCGCGGCTTCCGTCCGACGCGCCGTCCTATCTTACGAACACATGTTCTCCTCACCGCGAACATCGACGCTTGCGCAGCGCACGCTCGGTGCGCTTGGCCTGGCCCGCTCGTTCCTGTTGCTCGAGGACGACTACGAGGTCGACTGGGAGGTCGACCAGGACGAGCGCGGTCGAGGTGGATCATCCGCACCGAGCGGCGCTGCGGGCGGGCGTGCGCCGGGCGCGCCGCGTCGCCGCGCCGGCCAGCCGGCACGCGCCGCAGGTCTGCCTGTCACCGCTCCGAGCGACGGTGCCGCTCGCGGCGACGCGTGAGTCGGCACGGCGCTGCCGCCACGCGCTGAACGGCTGTAGGCGTGCCCTGGGCGCAGACTGCGCCAGCGATCGGACGGAGCTCACGATGGAGCAGCGCTCAGCCTCGTGACTCTCGGAGCGACTGTCGCGCGGCGCTTCTACGAGGCGCTTGGCTGGCGCAGCGACCTGCCCGCGGAGCTCGACGTCGTCTTCTTCCAGGCGGGCGGCGATGGTGCTGGCGCTGTGGGCCGCGAGAGCTCGCCGAGGATAGCGCGTCCCGAGCTGGCGGCGGTTTCGGCGGCGTGGCCTGGCCCACAACGTGCGTCGCGAGGCGGAGGTCGATGCGGTGATCGCGGAGGCGGAGGCGGCGGGCGCGACGGTCACGCGACGCCCGGCGCCAGACGTTCTGGGGCGGCTATTCGGCGTGTTCCTCGACCCGGACGGGCACCCGTGGGAGGTCGCGCACAACCCTGCGCTGGACGCTCGTCGACGGCAGCGTGACGCGCCGCCTGAGCGTGTGCGGCATCGTCCCGGCGCATTGCCCGAACGACACGGGCCGCCTGTGGGCGGCCCGAGCTGCTTGAAATAAACCGGCGGCGTCCTACTCTCCCAGGCCCTTGCGGGCCAAGTACCATCGGCGCTGAGGGGCTTAACTGCTCTGTTCGGAATGGGAAGAGGTGTTTCCCCCTCGCTAAAGCCACCGGAAAAGGGCGAGAGACCACGCCCTCCCGGTCCTTCAAAACTGCACAGCGCCACAACGGGTATCACCCAGGGATAAAAAATCCGTCAAGCCCTCGACCCATTAGTACCGGTCTCCTACAGACGTTACCGTCCTTCCAGATCCGGCCTATCAACCTGGTGGTCTACCAGGGGTCTTACTCCCTCTAGGGGATGGGAGAGCTCATCTTGAGGCCGGCTTCCCGCTTAGATGCTTTCAGCGGTTATCCGATCCACACGTAGCTAGCCTGCTATGCCCTTGGCAGGACAACAGATACACCAGAGGTGCGTTCATCCCGGTCCTCTCGTACTAGGGACAAATCCTCTCAACTCTCCAACGCCCACGGCAGATAGGGACCGAACTGTCTCACGACGTTCTGAACCCAGCTCGCGTACCGCTTTAATGGGCGAACAGCCCAACCCTTGGGAGCAACTCCACCCCCAGGATGCGACGAGCCGACATCGAGGTGCCAAACCGGGCCGTCGATGTGGACTCTTGGGCCCGATAAGCCTGTTATCCCCGGAGTACCTTTTATCCGTTGAGCGACGGCACTTCCACTTGCTACCGCCGGATCACTAAGACCTGCTTTCGCACCTGCTCGACTTGTCAGTCTCGCAGTCAAGCTCCCTTGCTACCTTTACGCTCTACACACGATTTCCAACCGTGATGAGGGAACCTTTGTGCGCCTCCGTTACATTTTGGGAGGCGACCGCCCCAGTCAAACTACCCGCCTGGAACTGTCCAGCGCCCGGATTCACGGAGCGCTGTTAGAAATCCAATACACCAAGGGTGGTATCTCAAGGTTGGCTCCACGCCGGCCGCAACCAGCGCTTCAAAGCCTCCCACCTATCCTGAGCGAAGTGCACCGAACTCCAATACCAAGTTGTAGTAAAGGTTCACGGGGTCTTTCCGTCTAGCCGCGGGTACTCGGCATCTTCACCGAGACTGCAATTTCACCGAGCTCCTCGTTGAGACAGCGCTGAAGTCGTTACGCCATTCGTGCAGGTCGGAACTTACCCGACAAGGAATTTCGCTTGTTTACTGTTACTTCCCAGGATCCTAGTGCACAGCCTGCAGATTGACTGAGACATTACGTCGCAGCGGATCGATCATCTCTGCCGACCTCTGTATGTCGCCATACAGACCGGACCATATCTTACCCACCAAAAATGGGCCCTGGCGTGTGGTCTCTGAGGGGTCAACCCACAAATTGGGCGACTTCCCTGCTGATTGTCCGCACCTGTTGCATTGTCACGCCCCTAAGAGACGTAGCGCCGGATACTCGGAGATTCCAGCATACAGCCAGGTTTTACTAAGGCAGCGCAAGGTCACCTTAGGACCGTTCCTCATGTTACTACCCGAGATCAATCGACATCCCGAGCGGTCGGCACATTTATGACCGACTCTCCTGGTCGCCCTGAGAGCGGACTATATCATCCCAAAATCGCTCTAGGTTGTGGGCTCGGCGTATAGTCTCTGAGGATTCCATCCATTCGTGCGTCTCTTTCCGCCGCGGTTCATCCGTTCCCGGAGAGCTAGAACCTGACGTAGTCCTGGTCGCTGAGGCTGCCTGCTGCGAGAAGCACGACTCCTCTTCTCCACAGCTCGAAGTCCTCTGCCTTTGGCCCGACAATCGGGAATCGATTGAAGAACGGCACGATGCAGCCGACGATATCGGAGAGTCTATTGACATCCCGATACCATCCTCCATTT